>NZ_CM201342.1:2295000-2420000 GCF_054165525.2 Aeromonas sp. AE23HZ002T15 | reverse complement strand
ACCCCATGCAAACTCCGAATACCAGTAAGTAATATCCGGGAGACACACGGCGGGTGCTAACGTCCGTCGTGAAGAGGGAAACAACCCAGACCGCCGGCTAAGGTCCCAAAGTTCTGGTTAAGTGGGAAACGATGTGGGAAGGCTCAGACAGCTAGGATGTTGGCTTAGAAGCAGCCATCATTTAAAGAAAGCGTAATAGCTCACTAGTCGAGTCGGCCTGCGCGGAAGATGTAACGGGGCTCAAACCAGGCACCGAAGCCGCGGATTCACGCTAAGCGTGAGTGGTAGGGGAGCGTTCTGTAAGTCTGCGAAGGTGTGTCGAGAGGCATGCTGGAGATATCAGAAGTGCGAATGCTGACGTAAGTAACGATAAAGGGGGTGAAAAGCCTCCTCGCCGGAAGACCAAGGGTTCCTGTCCAACGTTAATCGGGGCAGGGTGAGTCGACCCCTAAGGCGAGGCCGAAAGGCGTAGTCGATGGGAAGCAGGTTAATATTCCTGCACGACTTGTAATTGCGATGGGGGGACGGAGAAGGCTAGGTGGGCCAGGCGACGGTTGTCCTGGTGAAAGTGCGTAGGTGGTGTTTCTAGGCAAATCCGGAGACACAACACTGAGACACGAGACGAACGCACTACGGTGCGGAAGCCATTGATGCCCTGCTTCCAGGAAAAGCCTCTAAGCTTCAGATTACAAGTCATCGTACCCCAAACCGACACAGGTGGTCGGGTAGAGAATACCAAGGCGCTTGAGAGAACTCGGGTGAAGGAACTAGGCAAAATAGAACCGTAACTTCGGGAGAAGGTTCGCTCTTGATGGTGAAGTCCCTTGCGGATGGAGCTGTCGGGAGTCGCAGTGACCAGATGGCTGGGACTGTTTATCAAAAACACAGCACTCTGCAAACACGAAAGTGGACGTATAGGGTGTGACACCTGCCCGGTGCCGGAAGGTTAATTGATGGGGTTAGCGCAAGCGAAGCTCTTGATCGAAGCCCCGGTAAACGGCGGCCGTAACTATAACGGTCCTAAGGTAGCGAAATTCCTTGTCGGGTAAGTTCCGACCTGCACGAATGGTGTAACCATGGCCATGCTGTCTCCACCCGAGACTCAGTGAAATCGAATTCGCCGTGAAGATGCGGTGTACCCGCGGCTAGACGGAAAGACCCCGTGAACCTTTACTACAGCTTGGCACTGAACATTGAACCTACATGTGTAGGATAGGTGGGAGGCTTTGAAGCGATGACGCCAGTTGTCGTGGAGCCGTCCTTGAAATACCACCCTTGTATGTTTGATGTTCTAACGCAGGGCCCTGAATCGGGCTCGCGGACAGTGCCTGGTGGGTAGTTTGACTGGGGCGGTCTCCTCCCAAAGAGTAACGGAGGAGCACGAAGGTTGGCTAATCCTGGTCGGACATCAGGAGGTTAGTGCAATGGCATAAGCCAGCTTAACTGCGAGACGGACAGGTCGAGCAGGTACGAAAGTAGGTCATAGTGATCCGGTGGTTCTGAATGGAAGGGCCATCGCTCAACGGATAAAAGGTACTCCGGGGATAACAGGCTGATACCGCCCAAGAGTTCATATCGACGGCGGTGTTTGGCACCTCGATGTCGGCTCATCACATCCTGGGGCTGAAGTCGGTCCCAAGGGTATGGCTGTTCGCCATTTAAAGTGGTACGCGAGCTGGGTTCAGAACGTCGTGAGACAGTTCGGTCCCTATCTGCCGTGGGCGTTGGATGATTGAAGGGAGTTGCTCCTAGTACGAGAGGACCGGAGTGAACGAACCTCTGGTGTTCGGGTTGTCACGCCAGTGGCACTGCCCGGTAGCTAAGTTCGGAATCGATAACCGCTGAAAGCATCTAAGCGGGAAGCGAGCCCTGAGATGAGTCATCCCTGACCCCTTGAGGGTCCTAAAGGGCCGTTGGAGACCACAACGTTGATAGGTGGGGTGTGTAAGCGCGGCGACGTGTTGAGCTAACCCATACTAATTACCCGTGAGGCTTAACCATACAACACCCAAGAAGTGTTCTGAGACTTGTAACAAACCCCAAGAACTACTCAAAAATTCAGTGATAACGACAAGCCACGAGCAACATCGTTATTCACGTCAGCTTTCTGGATTAAGAATTTGCCTGGCGGCCATAGCGCCGTGGAACCACCTGATCCCATGCCGAACTCAGAAGTGAAACGCGGTAGCGCCGATGGTAGTGTGGCATTCGCCATGCGAGAGTAGGACACTGCCAGGCACCCATTTCAAGATTGCGCTATGAGCGTGGTCTTTACCGGTTAGTGTGCTGATATGGCTCAGTCGGTAGAGCGCATCCTTGGTAAGGATGAGGTCCCCAGTTCGATTCTGGGTATCAGCACCATTTTCAAGCAGTAACAGCTTTTGCCTGACGGCAATAGCGCCGTGGAACCACCTGATCCCATGCCGAACTCAGAAGTGAAACGCGGTAGCGCCGATGGTAGTGTGGCATTCGCCATGCGAGAGTAGGACACTGTCAGGCACCCATTCAGAAGAGGCCTCCCATTCGGGAGGCCTTTTTGCTTTGGAATTTTGCCATTTATCACGGATTGTTTTAGTAAAAATGCTGGGCTGTCAGCGGCTTGCCCGTTACTCTGGAGGCATGGGCCGGGGTTATCGCCAGAGGAGTATGCATGGCCACGTTGAAGGAAATTGCGCAGGAGGCCGGGGTATCCCAGGCCACAGTGTCCAGGGTGCTCAATGAGGATCCGACGCTGAGCGTCAAGGAAGAGACCAAGCAGAAGATCTTCGAGATCGCCGAGCGGCTGGAGTACAAGACCAGCAGCGCCCGCAAGGGGCTGCACAAGAACAAGCTGCACTTCCTGGCGGTCTATGCCTATCCCCAGAGCACCGAGGTCAACGACCCCTACTATCTCGCCATCCGCTATGGCATAGAGACCCAGTGCGCCCGCCTGAACATCGAGCTGACCCACTTCTACAACGGCGCCGAGGGGCGGGATCTGGCGAGTGTCGATGGTATCCTGGTGATAGGTCACCTGTCCCCCGAGCGCCTGGCTGCGCTCCACTCCCTCAGTGCCCAGCTGGTGTTCATCGACTGTCGCTCCGAGGGGGAGTATGACTCGGTGGACGTGGATCTCGCCCTCATCAGCCAGCAGGTGGTGGATTTCTTCATCTCCCGCGGCCATGACCGCATCGGCTACATCGGTGGCCAGGACGAGCTGCCGGATCTGCGGGAGCTCGCCTTCCTCGACTACGGCCAGCGGCTCGGGGTGGTACGGCAGGGGGATCTCTATCGCGGTGATTTCTCCAGCGCTTCCGGCTATCGGCTGGCGAAGGAGATGCTGGCGGGTGACTGGCCGGCTGCGCTCTTCGTCGCCTCCGACTCCATCGCCATCGGCGTGCTGCGGGCCATCCACGAGAAGGGGCTGGCGATTCCCCAGCAGCTCGAGCTCATCAGCGTGAACGATATCCCGACCGCCAAGTTCACCTTCCCGCCCCTCTCCACGGTGCGGATCCATTCCGAGTTGATGGGCTCCCAGGGGGTCAATCTCCTGGTCGAACGGCTGAGGGACGAGCGGGAGGTGCCCCTGAGGGTGCTGGTGCCCAGTCGGCTGACCCTGCGTGGCACGACACGATAAATTTAGTAAATACCCCTATCTCTTAACCATGCCCTCTTTGCAGGGCATGGTCTATCCTCTCTCCTTCCTTTAATTTCCCTCCCTCCATGTTCGTCAGTAACATACTGTTATTGAACTGTATTGTTGCTTTTTTTCCCTAAACATCAACATCCATGCCATTCAGACAGGCCCAGGCCGCTTTTATCTCGCGCTTCTGATCCCGCTCACAGATCGAGCGATGGGCTGTGATCAGGTTAAAACTTTACCAATCATTAGCTGATATTTAGTAAATATTTATCTATGGTTTACCCAGTCTAGGATGTCTTGTTCCGGGAGGACATGTGAATAACTGGGAAAACGTTCAACTCGTCGGTGAAAACCGGCTGGCACCCCGTGCCTACTTCTTCTCTTATGCCGACGAGGCCAGCGCGGCCACCCTGCAACGGGAGCTGAGCCGCCGCTTCCTCTCCCTGAGCGGCCAGTGGCAGTTCCACTACTTCGAGCACCCCCTGGCGGTGCCCGAGGCCTTCTATCACAGCCCCATGAGCGAGTGGGGCCAGATAGCCGTGCCCAACATGTGGCAGATGGAAGGGCACGGCCACCTGCAGTACACGGACGAGGGTTTTCCCTTCCCCATAGACGTCCCCTTCGTGCCCACCAACAACCCCACCGGCGCCTATCAGCGCAGTTTCACCTTGAGCCCTGCCTGGGACGGGGAGCAGGTGATCATCAAGTTCGACGGGGTGGAGACCTACTTCGAGGTCTATGTGAACGGCCACTATGTGGGCTTCAGCAAGGGGAGCCGCCTCACCGCCGAGTTCGACATCAGCGCCTATGCCCAGGTCGGCGAGAACCTGCTGTCGGTGCGGGTGATGCAGTGGGCGGATTCCACCTATATCGAGGATCAGGACATGTGGTGGATGGCGGGGATCTTCCGCGACGTCTACCTGGTGGGCAAGACCCAAGTCCATGTGCAGGACTTCTTCATCCAGACCGCCCTGGCCGACGACAGCCAGAGCGCTACCCTGAGCTGCGACATCCGGCTGGAGAACCTGGGGACGCAGACTAGGGATCATCGTCTGGTCTGGTCCTTGCTGGATCAGGGCAGCGAGATAGCGAGCGGCTCGCTCGATAACCTCGCCATCGACGGCGAGCTGACCTGTGGCTTCAGCCTGGATCTGGCGAACCCGCGCCTGTGGAGCGCCGAAGACCCCTATCTCTATCAGCTGATGTTCTCCCTCTATGATGACCAAGGTGCTCTGCTGGAGGTGATCCCGCAGCGGGTCGGGGTGCGTGAGATCAAGGTCAAAGGTGGCCTCTTCTATGTCAACGGCCAGTACCTCAAGCTGCACGGGGTGAACCGCCACGACAACGACCACCTGAAAGGGCGCGCCGTCGGCATGGATCGGGTGGAGCGGGACCTGGTGCTGATGAAGCAGCACAACCTCAACTCGGTGCGCACCGCCCACTACCCGAACGACCCGCGCTTCTACGAGCTGTGCGACCAGTACGGCCTGTTCGTGATGGCGGAGACGGACGTGGAGACCCACGGCTTCGCCAACGTCGGCGATCTCAGCCGCATCACGGACGATCTCAGCTGGGAGCCGGTGTTCGTCGATCGCATCGAGCGCCATGTCCACGCCCAGAAGAATCACCCCTCTATCATCATCTGGTCTCTCGGCAATGAGTCCGGCTACGGCTGCAACATCAGGGCCATGTACCGCCGCTGCAAGCAGATCGATCCGACCCGGCTGGTGCACTACGAGGAGGACCGTGACGCCGAGGTGGTGGACGTGGTCAGCACCATGTACTCCCGGGTCTCCCAGATGAACTGTTTCGGCGAGTTTCCCATGGACAAGCCGCGCATCCTCTGCGAATACGCCCACGCCATGGGCAACGGCCCGGGTGGCCTCAGTGAATACCAGCAGGTGTTCGACCGCCATCCCCACATCCAGGGTCACTACATCTGGGAGTGGTGCGATCACGGCATCCTGGAAGAGGATGAGAAGGGCCGCCCCGTCTACAAGTACGGCGGCGACTACGGCGACTACCCCAACAACTACAACTTCTGCATGGATGGGCTCATCTACCCGGATCAGACCCCGGGGCCCGGCCTGCGCGAATACAAGCAGGTGATCTGCCCGGTCAAGATCCGCGCTATTGATACGGCCAGCGGCAAGCTGGAAGTGGAGAACCGTTATTGGTTCTCGACCCTGGACGACGTTCGCCTGCTGATCGAGGTGAAGGCGGAAGGCGAGCTGCTGGCCAGCCAGCAGATCCGGCTGGAGGGTATGGCCCCCGGCACCATCACGCCGCTGCAGCTGGCGCTGCCGGGCCTGGATGAGCGGGAAACCTTCGTCCAGCTGCGGGTCATCAAGGCCAGCGCCACCTCCTATAGTCCGGCGGATCACGAGCTCGGTCAGTACCAGTTCCGGCTGAAGGCATCGAGCCGCCAACTGCGACCCTTTGCCACTCCCAACGCCACCGCGCTGCAGATTGCCGACGAGCGGCTAGCGCTGACCCTGACCGGCAACGGCTTCGCCCTGCGCTTCTCCCGCCTCGACGGCAAGCTGGTGAGCTGGCAGCAGGATGGCAAGGAGCTGATCGAGCGCTCGCCGCGCCTCAACTTCTTCAAGCCGATGATCGACAACCACAAGCAGGAGTACGAGAGCCTCTGGCATCCGAACCACCTGCAGATCATGCAGGAGCACTTCCGCTCCTTGAGCTGGCGTCAGCTGGGTGAGGCGGTCGAGGTGACGGTGGAGAGCCTGATAGCCCCCCCCGTGTTCGATTTCGGCATGCGCTGCTGCTACGTCTACACCCTGAGCCCGAACGGTCAGTTGCACGTCCAGTTGTGTGGCCAGCCCTACGGCGGCTATGACGACATCATCCCCAAGATCGGTTTCGAACTGGGTATCCGCCAGGATCTCGAACGGGTGCACTACTACGGCATGGGACCGGGTGAGAACTATCAGGACAGCCGCCAGAGCAACTGGATCGACAGCTTCCAGAGCACGGTGGCCGAGATGTGGGAGCACTACCCCTTCCCACAGGACAACGGCAACCGCCAGCAGGTGCGCTGGGCGACCCTGACAGACCGCCACGGCGAGGGTCTCTATGTGCGGCCCGATGCCCCCATCAACCTGAGTGTCTGGCCCTATAGCTGGGAGCATATCCACGCCGCCCAGCACATCAACGAGCTGGAACCTTGTGGCTATCTGACCCTGAATCTGGATCACCAGGTGCTGGGGCTCGGCTCCAACTCCTGGGGCTCCGAGGTGCTGGACTCCTGGCGGGTACGCTTCGAACCCTTCTGCTTCGGCCTGACTCTGCTGCCCATCGCCCGCGGCAACCTCAATCCGGCCGCCCTGGCCGGGCTCGACCTCAGCATCAACGGCGGGAGGAACCTCGCATGATCACCCTGGATAACCTGACCCTGTTCAAGAACATTTACCGGGAGGGCAAGAAGTGGGGCCGCTGCGTGGAGGCTATCGACAACCTGCCAAACCTCAAGCCCGGTATCTGTCACTCCATCGGTGACTCCCTCACCTACCGACTGCAGGAGGGGGCCAGCCCGGCTGGCGCCCTGTTCGAGGGGCAGCGCCGCTACTTCGACATCCACTACTACCTGGAAGGGGCGGAGACGGTGGAGTGGGCCGACAAGCGTGACCTGCAAACTGACTTGGCCTATGACGACACCACGGACCGCGAGTGGCTGGCCGGCGAGGTGCGCGAGCGCCAGCAGATCGGCAAGGGTCAGCTGGTGATCTTCGAGAACCACGAGGCTTATCGCTTCGTCGGGGATGGCGCGGTGCGCAAGCTCATCATCAAGGTCACGGTGGAAGGCGGCTACTTCAAAAACAAATAATCCGCTGCCGCTTTCGTACTGACAAAAGCCGCAAGGGCGGGGTTCACCCTACAGCCAATGCCTCGCCCTTGCGCCGACAATACATACAGGTCTGGAGATGGAAATGTCTGATACCAAACGCAACACGATAGGCAAGTTTGGATTGCTGTCGCTCACCTTTGCCGCCGTATTCAGCTTCAACAACGTCATCAACAACAATATCGAGATCGGCCTGGCCTCGGCCCCCATGTTCTTCCTGGCCACCATTTTTTACTTCATTCCGTTCTGCCTCATCATTGCGGAGTTCGTGTCACTGAATAAGAACTCCGAGGCCGGCGTCTATGCCTGGGTCAAAAGCTCCCTCGGCGGCCGCTGGGCCTTCATCTCCGCCTACACCTACTGGTTCGTGAATCTGTTCTTCTTCACCTCCCTGTTGCCGCGGGTGATCGCCTACGCCTCCTATGCCTTCCTCGGCTATGAATACATACTCACGCCGCTGGCCACCACGGCCTTGAGCATGGTGCTGTTTGCCTTCGCCACCTATGTCTCCACCAACGGCGCCAAGATGCTGGGTCCCATCACCTCGGTGACCTCCTCCCTGATGCTGCTGCTGACCCTCTCCTACATACTGCTGGCGGGGGCGGCCCTGGTGGGGGGCGTGCAGCCGGCGGATCCCATCACGGTGGAGGCCATGATCCCGGACTTCAGCTGGGCCTTCCTGGGTATTACGACCTGGATCTTTATGGCGGCCGGCGGTGCCGAGTCGGTGGCGGTCTACGTGAACGACGTCAAGGGCGGATCCAAGTCCTTCGTGAAGGTGATCATCGTCGCCGGCCTCTTCATCGGCGTGCTCTACTCCGTCGCCTCCCTGCTGATCAACGTGTTTGCCCCCAGCGACACCCTGAAATTCACCGGCGGCTCGGTGCAGGTGTTCGAAGGGCTGGCGGCCCATTTCGGTTTGCCGGAGATCCTGATGAACCGCTTCGTGGGCCTGGTTTCCTTCACCGCCATGTTCGGTTCCCTGCTGATGTGGACCGCCACCCCGGTGAAGATCTTCTTCTCCGAGATCCCGGCGGGTATCTTCGGCAAGAAGACGGTGGAGCTGAACGAAAATGGCGTGCCCGCCCGGGCGGCCTGGATCCAGTACCTGATAGTGCTGCCCCTGATGGTGATCCCGACCCTGGGCTCCAACACCGCCCAGGATCTGATGAATACCGTCATCAACATGACCGCCGCCGCCTCCATGCTGCCACCCCTGTTCATCATGCTGGCCTACCTGAATCTGCGCCTGAAGCTCGACCACCTGCCGCGGGAGTTCAGGATGGGCTCGCGTACCACGGGGATCGCTGTGGTCTCTGTGCTGATCGCCATCTTCTCGGTGGGCTTCCTGGCCTCCACCTTCCCGACCGGCGCCGACATCATGACCATCATCTTCTACAACGTCGGGGGGATAGTGATCTTCCTCGGCTTCGCCTGGTGGAAATACAACAGATATGAGGCCTCCCTGAGTGCCGAGGCCCGTGCCATAGAGGCTCAGCCTGCCGCTCAGGTCCCCGTCCAGGTGTCATGAGCGCCCTTTTTATCCCAGATCAAACCGGGTGGCCGTTGGCCACCCGCAAACCGTTGAACCAGAAAAGGAAAAGAGCATGAGCGAGACGATCGAGTTTGCCGAATTCAAGCGGGTCGAGATGAGGGTGGGCAGGGTGCTGGAGGTGGTGCGCCACCCCGGGGCCGACAAGCTCTACATAGTCCAGATCGACGTGGGGGGCGAGCGGCCACTGCAGACGGTCACCAGCCTGGTGCCCCACTACAGCGAGGCGGAGCTGCTGGGCAGCCAGGTGGTGGTGCTGACGAACCTCAAGCCCACCCGCATGCGCGGCGAGCGCTCCGAGTGCATGTTGCTGTGTGCCGAGACGCCGGACGAGAGCCAGAGCGTGCTGCTGCAGCCTCGCGTGCCCATGGCGCCGGGCACGCCCATCGTCTGAGGATGATGGCGTCATAGAGAGAGTCGCAGGCGAGCCGGGAGGGCCAGCCTGACCATAACAAGAAAACAGAGGGCGGGGCCTTGCGTCCCTGCCGAACACATTCAGAGTCAAAGCGCCGCCTCGCGAAGCGGCGAGGTCCCCGGGAGGACAATATGTCGGATTCAATACGCGGCACCATAGGCAAGTTTGCCCTGCTGTCGATGACCTTTGCCGCCGTGTTCAACGTGCGCAACATAGTCAACAACAACATAGAGCTGGGGCTGAGCTCGGCGCCCATCTTCCTGCTGGCTACGCTCGTTTACTTTATTCCTTTCGTCTTCATCATTTCCGAGTTCGTCTCCGCCAACAAACAGTCGGAGTCTGGCATGTATGACTGGCTCAAGAAGCCGCTCGGTACCCGCATGGCCTACCTCGGCTCCTTCCTCTACTGGTTCGTGAACCTGTTCTGGTTCGTCTCCTTGTTGCCAAATGTCATCGCCTACGCCTCCTACGCCATGCTGGGGTATGAGTACAGCTTCTCCCCCATGGTGACCTCCATCATCTCCATCGTGCTGTTCGCGGCGGCGACCCACATCTCCACCAAGGGGGCGAGCTGGCTCGGCAAGATCGCCGAACTGGTGGCCTACGGGGTGTTCGCCCTGTTCGCCATCTATGTGCTGGGGGCCCTGATGGCCCTGAGCGGCGATCATGTGCCGGCCCAGCCCATCACCCTGGAGGCCATGACCCCCACGGTCAACTGGGCGACGCTGGGCATCATGTGCTGGATCTTCCAGGCGGCGGGGGGCGCCGAGACGGCGGCGGCCTACCTCAATGACGTCAAGGGCGGCCATAAGTCCTTCATCCGGGTGATCATCACCGCCGGCATCGTCATAGGCGCCATGTATGCCCTGGGTTCCCTGTTGGTGAACGTCTTCGTGCCGCGCGAAAGCCTCACCTACGCCGGCGGCATGGTGGAGATCTTCACCGGCATGGCCCAGTACTTCCAGGTCTCCGAGGTGCTGGTGGGCCGCTTCGTCGGCGTGGTGCTCTTCATCGCCATGTTCGGTTCCATGATGATGTGGACCTCGGCGCCGGTGAAGATCCACTTCTCCGAGATCCCCAAGGGGGTCTACGGCGAGAAGACCACAGAGCTGAACCAGCACGGGGTGCCGGTGCGCGCCGCCTGGTGGCAATTCGTGTTCGTGTTCGTGATGCTGGTGGTGAACGGCTTCGGCTCCGAGTCGGTGCAGCAGATGATGAACACCGCCATCAACCTCACCGCCGGCACGGCCATGTTGCCGCCGATCTTCATCATGGTGGCCTACTTCGTGTTCCGCTGGAAACACGACGACACCCCGCGGGACTTCCGCATGGGCTCGCGCACCTTCGGCATGGCCGTGGTGTCCGTGCTCATCCTCATCTTCGTGGTCAGCATGAGCGCCTCCGCCTTCCCGGCCGGGGTGGATCTGGTGCGGGCCTTCTTCATCAACGTCTTCATGACGGCGGTGTTCTCGGCCATCGCCTACTGGTGGATCTCCCGCTTCGAGAAGCGCCAGGCCGCCAAGCTGGTTGGGCCAAGCAAGGGGAGCAAGCTGGTCAAGGAGAGCTGACGACATCGCGGCTCCAGGAACAACGGGTGGCTCAGGCCACCCGTTTTTTATGTTTTTTCGTCTCCGCTGCCCGGCCTATCGTTCAGCGCCACACCCGCATGGTGGGTAAACGTTTAATTTTCTTGAACACCTGCGGCCATCGCTCAACTTTGCGCCACCCATTTCTCGGGGTAAGCTGGGGATTCGTTGCAACGGGAGCTGTCCAGCAGCTCCTGTTGCCTTTCCTGTCGTCCCGCGTCCGAGTGCCTCGGCGAAGCGGGGCGCGCCTTCGATGGAGACTCTCCGTGCGTCTGGATCCCTTTACCTCTGTGCTGATTGCCGTGGTGGCCCTGGCCTCCTTCTTCCCTTGCGAGGGAGAGGTCGCCGTCTGGTTCGGTTGGCTCACCAAGCTGGCGGTGGCCCTGCTCTTCTTCATGCACGGCGCCAAGCTGTCGCGCCAGAACCTGCTGGCGGGGCTCGGCCACTGGCGGCTGCATCTGGTGGTCATGTTCAGCACCTTCGTGCTCTTCCCCCTGCTGGGGCTGCTGCTCACCCCCTTCGTACCTCACTGGCTGAGCCCGGCCATCTACCTCGGGTTCCTGTATCTGTGCGCCCTGCCCGCCACCGTGCAGTCGGCCATCGCCTTCACCTCCCTGGCCGGCGGCAATGTGTCGGCGGCGGTGTGCAGCGCCTCGGCCTCCAGCATTCTCGGCATCTTCCTCTCCCCCGTGCTGGTGGGGCTGATGATCAAGGTGCAGGGGGAGGGCATCGACACCTGGCACTCCATCCAGTCGATCATGGTGCAGTTGATGCTGCCCTTCGTGGTGGGTCACCTGTCCCGGCCGCTCATCGACCGCTGGGTAGACGCTCACAGGCCCCTCATCGGCAAGCTGGATCAGAGCTCCATCCTGCTGGTGGTCTATGTGGCCTTCAGCGAGGCGGTGGTGCAGGGGATCTGGCATCAGGTGGGCTGGTATGATCTGGCCAGTATCGTGCTGCTGAGCTGCGTGCTGCTGGCGCTGGTGCTGGGCTGGAACGTCTGGATCAGCCGCCGCCTCGGTTTCAACCGGGCGGACGAGATCACCATCGTCTTCTGCGGCTCCAAGAAGAGCCTGGCGAACGGCGTGCCCATGGCCAACGTCATGTTCCCCGCCGCCAGCGTCGGTGTCATGGTGCTGCCGCTGATGATCTTCCACCAGATCCAGCTGATGGTGTGCGCCGTGCTGGCGCGCCGCTACCGTGAGCGGACTGCCGAGCTCGCCCATCAGGAGGGGTGAGGGACTGCGCGGCCATGAGCGAGAAGTGTGACACGCAAATAAAAGAGAGGGAGGCCAGTGCCTCCCTCTCTTTTTGCTGTCTAATCCTCAGCGTTTGCGCCAGACGGTGAGCTGGGCCAGGGTGTGCTGGTACTTGCGGGCGGTCTCGCGGATGACGAAGGGGATGTCCCGCGGCGGGCACAGCTCCTCGAACTCCGCCGCCAGCAGCCGCTGCAGCGCCTGATAGGTGGAGAGTGCCTCGCCATTCTCGCGGATGCCGCCGAGCCAGTTCGCCTTGGGGGTGTAGTCGGTCAGCCAGGTGTAGGGGCTGGTGAGCACCAGCAGGCCGCCGCTGCGCAGCCTGGGGGCAATGTCGCGCAGGAAGCGGGCGGGTTCTCGCAGCCGGTCGATGAGGTTGGAGGCGAGCACCAGATCGTAGTCCGCGTATTTGGGCTTGAGGTTGCAGGCATCCCCCTGGCTGAAGTGGATGCGATCGGCCTGCGCACTACCCAGATCCTGGGTGGAGAGCCGTGCCTCGCAATACTCCACCAGCTCCCCCTCCACCGGCATGGCGTAGCGGAAGCTGTCCTGGTTCGCCAGGGCCAGGGCCACGTCGATGAAGCGGGCCGAGTAGTCCACGGCGTCCACATGCTGGAAGTGGCGGGCCAGCTCGAAGCTGGCACGGCCGGTGGCGCAGCCGATGTCCAGCGCCCGCTGGTGGTTGCTGCACAGCTCGCCGGCGAGATTGGCCAGGGTCTGGGCGTAGTTCGGGATCCCGAAGTGGGTCGGGCCATACTGGAAGTCGAGATATTGCGCGACCAGCGTGTCGGTTTCGTAAGGATTCACGGTGACGGGTTCCTGATAACGGGAGACCAGATAGCGGAAGCCCGCGTGCTGGAAGAAGTGGCGGCGAAAGGCGTAGCGGGACGACTTGAGCGCCTCGTTGCCCGTGCTTATCCAGCTGCCCCCCTTGATGAGGCTGTGCTTGCCGTCGAAGGTGGGGGTGGAGAAGTCGTCGTAGAGGGGATGCACTTTGAACCCCTCGAAGCCGTCGATGGCGGTGCTGGTCCACTGCCAGACGTTGCCCACGAGATCGAAAAAGCCGGCCTGGGGGCAGGCGTTGACCGGGCAGGGGGAGGCGAAGCGGGCCAGGTTGATATTGCCGGGGGCTTCCAGCCAGTCAGGCTGATCCCCCGTCAGTTGTTCCCGCAGCAGCGCCCACTCCCCCTCGCTCGGCAACTGGATGGGCAGCCCGGTCTGGGCCGATTTCCAGCGGCAGAAGGCGGCGGCCTCCAGCTGGTTCACCTCGGCGGGCCAGTCCCAGGGCATGTCGACCTGTTCCGTCATCAGCCGCAGTTGCAGTTGATCCGGCTCGGCCGGATCGCCCACCCAGAAGCTCGGCATCCGCGCCCCGGCGAACTGGCGCCAGCCCCAACCCTCGTCGTCCCACCAGGCCTGTTGCTGATAGCCTCCACTCTGCACGAACTCCAGATATTCGGCGTTGCTCACCAGCATGCGGCTCGCCTGGAAGGGGGCCAGCTCTATGTGACGCTCGCCGTATTCGTTGTCCCAGCCGTAGGTGGCATCCTGCTTGCCGAGGCGCACCCGCCCGCCCGCGACCGGCAACAGGTCGTTGACGGGCACCTCCTCTGGCTGGTGGCAGCGTACCTCGCAGGCGGGCCAGTGACGCCGTGGCCGCACCCAGGCCAGGGGCAGCTGGCGGATCAGCACGCTGGAGGTCTCGAGGTGGATGCGCTCGTGCTCTATCCCCATCAGGATGACCCAGGCCGGGCTCTGCCACTGGATGGGCAGCGCGATCGGCATGCGTTCGATGAAGTCGACCACCAGGGCGCGCACCCGGCCGCGGTAACTACGGAGCTCGGCGACGGCGGGCCAGTCGTAGTGGGTCTCGTCCAGATCGTCCCAGCTCATCTCGTCCACCCCGATGGCGACCATGGCCTCGATGCGCGGATCGAGCCGGCCATCTATGAGACGGGCCGCCAGCAGCTTGTTGATGAAGAAGGCGGCGGTGTGGCCGTAGTAGAAGATGAGGGGATGGCGAAGGGAGATGGCCTTGTTGAACCAGGCGCGCTCGTCCGCCAGGCAGTCGAACAGGGAGTCGTAGAGATCGAAGGTCTGGCAGAAGTAGGCGAGCAGCTCGCGGCGCTTCTGTTCGGGATCCTCGCCGGTCAGCAGCGGGGTGCGGGTCGGGGCTGGCAGGCCGCCGAGAGCGGCAAAGGGATGGCTGGCTTGGGTCACGCTCTGACTCCTTGTGGGCAGTGAAGACGGACGGTGCAGCGGATGCACAAAGTATCACTATTGGCTCAACAGACCGGCGCCACAACAAAAAACTGTCGGCGGCCGGTGTCGTGGCGACAGGATGAATGGGGTCTTGCAGTGAACAACGTCCCCATACGGGTATGGTCAGTTTCACCACTATATCGTCAGAATGGCACCTTACAGCCTGATGATATGGGCAATAAAGATAGCAAAATCCATAAGAATCATACGATTGAACTTATGGCACAAGGATTGCCATCTAGATCTCCGGATGAGTACAAACCGGCCGGACAGGGCCATCAACAAGGAGAGTGCAATGAAGTGGATGCTGGGATTGATATTGGTGCTGGGGCTGGGTGGCTGCAGCAAGCTGGATTATACCTTGGTGAGCGGCGACGGCGCCGTCATCGAGCAGCGCCATCCCCTGGGCGAATCTGTGACCCGGGTGCAGGCCGGGGTGCCCGCCAATATCCATCTGGTGGTCGGGGAAGAGAGGGGCATCTTGATCCGCGGGCAGGAGAATCTGCTGTCCTATGTGGAGATCACCGAGCGAGACGACAAGCTGGAGCTGGAGGTCAAGGATGGCTACCGGTTCGAGCACTTCGAACCCATCGACATCACCATCACCCTGCCCAGGGTGACGGAGCTGGCGCTGGCGGGCCTGGCTCGCGGGGATCTGAGCGGTTTCTCGGGGGATGAGCTGGTGCTGTCGGTGGCGGGCCTGGGGGACATAGTCGCCAGTCAGCTGACGCTGGATCGGCTGGAGGGCAATGTCGCCGGTGCGGGCAACCTGGATCTGGGGGCAGGCTCCGCCAAAGAGGTGGAGCTGAACCTCGCCGGTGCCGGTGGCGTGTCCGGTGCCGACTTCAAGGGTGAGGAGGTCGAGGTCAATATCGCGGGCAGTGGCGACGTGGAAGTGAATGCCAGCGAGCTGCTGAAGGTGGGCATCGCCGGCTCCGGCTCGGTGAACTATCTGGGCAACCCCAGGCTGGAGAGCGAGATCGCCGGCTCCGGGTCCATCTCCCGGGTTGGAAGCTGAGTACCCGGTTCCAACACAGCTAAAAAACAGGCCCAGAAGGGCCTGTTTCATTATCCATAGTCTGGGTCTTTCTCTCAGGCGAGGGGCAGGGCTAGGCGAAGATCTGCATTCAGGCGCATCAGCAGCCACTGTATGCCGGCCAGGTGCTGGTGGTCGTGGCTGACCAGCAGGCGCACCAGACCGTCCAGGGTCAGCTCCCCGTAGTTGCCGTAGCGGGCTCGTCGTCCCCAGGCCGAGGGAGGCTGAGCCTTAAGCCAGGCTAGAGTCTCGGCACGGGCGGTGCGAAAGCGGGCCAGCTGAGTGGCGGGATCCTGGCGGCGATAGTCGTTGTCCAGCGCCAGCTGGTAGCCATCGAGGGAGGCGAGCTCGGGCAGATCCTCCTCCAGGGTGCGCTGAAAGCGGACCCGATAACCCAGTACCTCGATATCCAGCAGGTGGCAGAGGTGGCCCTGGGCGCTGAAGCGCTCGGAGGGAATGCCGTCCCAGTTGGCGGGCTCCCAGTTCAGGTATTCGGCGGGTACCTGGGCCAGCAGCTGTTCGAACTGATCCGGCATGGCCTGCAGGCTGGTGAAGAGATGCATCCTTGTCTCCCTTATCCTCGAATGATGCGGGCCGCCATTTGCAGGTGGCGCCCCGGGTCGCCCCTGACCGCCGAGGATCAGGGGAGGTGGTTGGCTAGCCGCCGAGATACCCGGCGTGGAAGCGCAGGTGCGCCTCGATGAAGCTCGCCACGAAGTAGTAGCTGTGATCGTAACCGGGGTGGCGGTTGAGTGTCAGGGGCCAGTCCTTGGTGCCGGCGACCTCGGCCAGGGTATCGATGCCGAGCTGTTCGCTGAGGAAAGGGTCGTCCAGCCCCACGTCTACCAGGGTCGGCAGCGATTGGCCGTCGTGGTGACGCAGCAGCTGGCAGGCATCCCACTCCTGCCACAACAAGGGGTTGTTGCCGAGGTAGGCACCGAGCGCTTTCTGGCCCCAGGGGCAGCGGCTCGGGTGGCTGATGGGGCTGAAGGCGGAGACGGACTGGTAGCGCCCGGGTTCGCGCAGGGCTGCGATCAGGGCCCCGTGGCCTCCCATGGAGTGGCCGCTGATGGCGCGCCGGGTCGAGACCGGGAAGTGGGTCTCGATGAGATCGGGCAGCTCCCGGGTGACGTAGTCATACATCTGGTAGTGATCCCGCCAGGGATTCTGGGTGGCGTTGACGTAGAAACCCGCCCCCATGCCGAGATCGTAGCCAGGGTCGTCCGCTACCCCTTCCCCGCGGGGGCTGGTGTCCGGCGCCACCAGGGCGATGCCGAGCTCGGCGGCGATGCGCTGGGCACCGGCCTTTTGCATGAAGTTTTCATCGGTGCAGGTGAGGCCGGAGAGCCAGTAGAGCACGGGCACCTTCTGGCCGGTGAGGGCCTGGGGGGGCAGGTAGATGGCGAAGCGCATCTCGCACCCGAGCACGCTGGAGGGGTGGCGATACTGCTTGTGCCAGCCGCCGAAGCTCTTGTTGCTGCTGATGATGTCCAGATTCATCGACGAACTCCCGGGCCCCGCACGGGCGGGGCCCTCATGGTATCAGTAATGGATGACGCTGCGGATGCTCTTGCCTTCGTGCATCAGCTCGAACGCCTCGTTGATCTGCTCGAGGGCCATGGTGTGGGTGATGAAGTCGTCGAGACGGAACTCACCCTGCATGTAGCGCTGCACATAGCTCGGCAGCTCGCTGCGACCGCGCACTCCGCCGAAGGCGCTGCCGCGCCAGACCCGGCCGGTGACCAGCTGGAACGGACGGGTGCTGATCTCCTGGCCGGCGCCGGCTACCCCGATGATGACCGACTCGCCCCAGCCCTTGTGGCAGCACTCCAGCGCGGCGCGCATCACCTTGACGTTGCCGATGCACTCGAAGGAGAAGTCGACGCCGCCGTCGGTCATCTCGACGATCACCTCTTGGATGGGCTTGTCGAAGTCGTTCGGGTTGATGCAGTCGGTGGCGCCGAGCTTGCGGGCCAGTGCGAACTTGCTCTCGTTGATGTCGATGGCGATGATGCGGCCGGCCTTGGCCAGACGCGCGCCTATGATGGCGGAGAGGCCTATGCCACCCAGCCCGAAGATGGCGACGCTCTCACCCTCTTTGACCTTGGCGGTGTTCATCACGGCGCCTATGCCTGTGGTGACGCCGCAGCCCAGCAGGCAGACCTCCTCCAGCGGGGCGGCAGGGTCCACCTTGGCGATGGAGATCTCCGGCAGCACCGTGTATTCGCTGAAGGTGGAGGTGCCCATGTAGTGATAGATGGGCTGACCGTCCTTGGAGAAGCGGGTGGTGCCGTCCGGCATCAGCCCCTTGCCCTGGGTGGCGCGGATCTTCTGGCACAGGTTGGTCTTGCCGGACTTGCAGAACTTGCACTCGCGGCACTCCGGGGTGTAGAGGGGGATCACGTGATCGCCGACCTTGACGCTGGTGACCCCTTCGCCGATGGACTCGACGATGCCGCCCCCCTCGTGGCCCAGGATGCAGGGGAAGACCCCTTCCGGATCTTCACCGGACAGGGTGAAGGCATCGGTGTGGCAGACGCCGGTGGCGACGATACGGACCCGCACCTCGCCGGCCTGGGGTGGCATGACTTCCACCTCTTCGATGGAGAGGGGCTGACCCGGGCCCCAGGCGATGGCGGCCTTACACTTGATGCTTTGAACCTGTGCCATGGATGATGTCCTTATGGTGGAGAGTTGAACGAAATGGGTTCGGACAACCAGTGTAGTTTCCCGCCGATTTGGTGATAATAAGGCGAAATATCAAATCACTTTTACAGATAGGTAATAATGTTCGGCTGGGAAGGGATCTGCGAGTTTGTCAGCGTGGCGGAGCAGGGGGGCTTCACCCCGGCGGCGCGCAAGCTGGGGGTGTCGGTGGCCCAGGTCAGCCGCCAGGTGGCGCAGCTGGAAGACAGGCTGCAGGCCAAGCTGCTGCTGCGCACCACCCGCCAGGTGCGGCTCACCGAGCTCGGGGAGATCTATTATCGCCACTGCCGCCAGCTGCTGGACAACCTCTACGAGGCGGAGCTGGCCCTCGGCCAGCATCAGGCCGAACCCCAGGGGCTGCTGCGCATCACGGCCCCCGTCTCCTACGGCGAGAGCCGCATCGCCCCCCTGGTGAACGACTTCATGGTGCGCTTCCCCCAGCTGGAGGTGACCCTCAACCTCACCAATCAGCTGCTGGATCTGGTGCACGAGGGGTTCGATCTCGCCATCCGCCTCGGCCATCTGAAGGATTCGACCCTGGTGGCCCGCAGGCTGGCCACCAGAGTGCCCTATGTGTGCGCCTCACCGGCCTACACCGCACGCCACGGCATGCCCAACAGCCTCTCCGAGCTCTCCCGCCACACCTGTCTGGTGGGCAATGGGGACGAGTGGCACTTCACCCTGGCCGGTCGTCCCCACAGCGTGCGGGTGCGTGGCATCTTGCAGTGCAACAGCGGCCACGCCCTGCTGGATGCGGCGCTGAAGGGCATCGGCATCATACAACTGCCGGACTACTACGTGAGCGACCATCTGGCCCGGGGGGATCTCATCGAGCTGTTGCCGGAGCTGAGGGCGCCGGAGGAGGGGATCTGGGCCCTCTATCCCCACAACCGCCACCTCTCCCCCAAGGTGCGACTGCTGGTGGACTATCTCGCCGAACGGTTGAGCGACCCCAGCCAGCCGGCTCTGGTGCGGCCCATCGGCTGAAGGTTTCCACACCGCCATGCGCCCATAAAAAAGGCCCACTGTCGTGGGCCTTTTTGCATCGTTTGCACGGAGGGCCGCTATTCCCGTTCCTTGACGTAGGGGGTGCCGAGGGCCTTGGGTGCCACCGCCTTGCCGATGAAGCCGGCCAGCAGGAACACCGTCAGTATGTAGGGCAGCGCCTCGATGGCCTGTACCGGGATCGGGAAGTCGCCGATGCTGACCCCCTGCAACCGGATGGCGACCGCGTCGAGGAAGCCGAACAGCAGGCAGGCCGCCATGGCGCTCCAGGGTTTCCACTTGCCGAACACCAGGGCTGCCAGCGCCATGAAGCCCTTGCCCGCACTCATGTTCGGGATGAACTGGGCGGTCTGGGCCACGGCCAGGTAGGTGCCACCTATGCCGGCCAGCAGGCCGCCGATGATGAGGGCCGTGTAGCGCATGCGCACCACCGAGATACCGGCGGTATCGACCGCGGCCGGGGCCTCGCCCACGGCGCGCAGACGCAGGCCGAAGCGGGTACGGAACAGCACCCACCAGGCCAGGGGCACGGCGGCGAAGGCCACGTACTCCAGCAGGGAGTGACCGCTCAACAGCTCGCTGTAGAGCTGGCCGATGACGGGGACGTCGTACAGCTCCTTGGCGTAGGGCAGATCGATGGGGGCGAAGCGGGCCGCACCGGACAGCGCCGGGGTCTGGCCACCCTGATCGAACCAGTAACGGCCCAGGGTGACGGTCAGGCCGGCCGCCAGTATGTTGATGGCCATGCCGCTCACCACTTGATCACCCCGGTGGGTGATGGTGGCGAAGCCGTGCAGCAGGGCGAACAGGACGGCGATACCCACTCCGGCACCCAGCCCAATCCAGGCGGAACCGGTGACGGCTGCCGCCGCCGCACTGGCGAAGGCAGACGCCAGCAGCTTGCCTTCCAGGGCGATGTTGACTACCCCGGAGCGCTCACAAAACATGCCGGCCATGGCCGCCAGGATGAGCGGTGGTGCGGTACGAATAGTGGCATCCAGCATCAAGATCAGGGTTTCAAACATGGCTTGGACTCCCTTCTACGCGCAGAACATTCCTGTCATTCATGGCCGCCAGGATGAGCGGTGGTGCGGTACGTATGGTCGCATCCAGCATCAAGATCAACGTTTCGAACATGGTCAGGCTCCTTTGACTTGCGCGGCTGAACGGTTGGCAAAGGCCAGGTAGCACTGCTCGATGCGCGGGCGCAGCATGTGCTCCAGCGCACCGCAGAACAGGATCACCAGACCCTGCAGCACCACGACTATGTTGCGGTCCACCCCGAACTCGAAGCTGAGCTCGGCGCCCCCCTGATAGAGGAAGCCGAACAGCAGGCTGGCGATGATGACGCCGACCGGATGGTTGCGTCCCATCAGGGCCACGGCGATGCCGGTGAAGCCGAAGCCCTCCACGAAGTTCAGCTTGATCTGGTGCAGCTCGCCCTGCAGCACGTTGAGGGCGAAGAAGCCCGCCAGCATGCCGGAGATCACCATGGCCAGGATCACCACCTTGGGATAGGAGATGCCCGCGTAGGCGGAGGCGCTCTGGCTGGCGCCCACCGAGCGGATCTCGTAACCCCAGCGGGTATGCCAGATGAAGACCCACACCAGCAGCGCGCAGATCAGCGCCCAGAAGAAGCTGATGTTCAGCGGGCTGTTCGGCATCTCCACGCCGAAACCGGCCGCCAGCTCGCTCATCTTCGGCAGCCAGCTCGCCATGGCGAACACCTTGCTCTCGGTGGCCATGGATCCTGGCGGCTTGAAGACATCGACCAGCAGGTAGGCCATCAGGGAGGCGGCGATGAAGTTGAACATGATGGTGGTGATGACGATGTGGCTGCCACGCTTGGCTTGCAGCCAGGCCGGGATGAAGGCCCAGGCCGCACCGAACAGACCGCCGGCTATGATGGCGAGCGGCAGCAGCAGGGCGAACGGCAGCACATCGCCGAGCAGCAGACAGACCAGGCCGACGCCGAGGCCGCCGATATAGGCCTGCCCCTCACCGCCGATGTTGAACAGGCCGGCGTGGAAGGCCACCGCCACCGCCAGACCGGTAAAGATGAAACCGGTGGCGTAGTAGAGGGTGAAGCCTATGCCCTCGCCGGTGCCGAAGGCGCCATACCACATGATCTCGGCGGCATCGATCGGGTTGATGTCGAGGTAATAGAACAGGATGGCCGACACCAGGAAGGCCAGCAGGATGTTGATCGCGGGCAGCACGCCCACGGAGATCCAGGCAGGGATACGTGCTTGGCTCATGGGCGAGCCTCCTTGGCAATCTCGTCGGGGACTATGTTGACCATCATCAGGCCGAATCCGTTACAAGTGGTTGTGACCTTCATGATGTGGCTCCTTGTGATTGGCTTGCCGCCACTTCGTCAGGAACTATGTTGGCCATCATCAGACCGATTGTGCGTTCATCCGCCTTGGCGCCGTCCAGTTCACCGACGATGCGACCATCGGCGATGACCAGGATGCGGTCGGACAGACTCATGATCTCGTCCAGTTCCACCGACACCAGCAACACGGCCTTGCCCTTGTCGCGCATGGCGATGATCTGCTGGTGGATGTACTCGATGGCGCCGATGTCGACCCCACGGGTCGGCTGGCCGACCAGCAGCACATCCGGGTCCTGCTCCACTTCCCGGGCGATCACCAGCTTCTGCTGGTTGCCACCGGAGAAGTTCGCCGTCTTGTGCTCGGGATGGGGCGGGCGCACGTCCCACTTGTCCATCTTCTCCTGGCAGTCCTGGCGGATGGCCGCCTTGTCCTGCAGCATCCCCTTGTTGTACTGGCCGCGCCTGTGATAGCCGAGGATGAAGGCCTCTTTCGCCTCGAAGCGATTGATGAGACCCATCTTGTGCCTGTCTTCCGGGATGTGGCCGAGACCGAAGTTGCGCACCATCTCGGGGTTGGCGGGCTGCTCGTGGTTCACCTGATGCACGGCGCTGCTGCCCTTGATGGTGAAGCTGCCTTTGCTCGGCTTGAGGATGCCGCCGAGCAGGCTGAGCAGCTCGGACTGGCCGTTGCCGGAGACGCCGGCGATGCCGACCACTTCCCCGGCGCGTACCTCGAAGCTGACGGATTTGACCCGCTCCACCTTGGCGTCATCGAAGTAGCTGAGCCCCTCGACCTTGAGCTTGGCCTCGCCCGGCTGGGCGGCGCCCTTGTCGACCTTGAGGCGCACCTTGCGGCCCACCATCAGCTCGGCCAGCTGCTCCTTGTCGGTATCCTTGGTGGCGACGTGGGCCACCATCTCCCCCCGGCGCATGATGGAGACCTGATCCGTGATGGCCAGGATCTCCCGCAGCTTGTGGGTGATGAGGATGATGGTCGCCCCCTGATCCCGCAGCTTTTTCAGCACCTCGAACAGGTGATCCGCCTCTTGCGGGGTCAGCACCCCGGTCGGCTCGTCCAGGATCAGGATGCGGGCGCCGCGATAGAGCGCTTTGAGGATCTCGACCCGCTGTTGCAGGCCAACCGGCAGATCCTCGACCTTCTCGTGCAGCGGCACCTCGAGGCCATAGTCCCGGGCCAGCTCGCCGAGCAGTTTCTCGGCCGCCGCCAGGCTCTTGCCCAGATGCCAGCCGTTTTCCGCGCCGAGGATGACGTTTTCTAACACTGTGAAATTGTTAACCAGCATGAAATGCTGGTGCACCATGCCCACGCCCGCGGTGATCGCGTCTTGTGAGCCATGGGGTTTGAAGGGTTTGCCGTCGATCAGCATCTCGCCCTTATCGGCGTGGTAGAAACCGTAGATGATGCTCATCAGGGTCGACTTGCCAGCGCCATTTTCGCCGACGATGCCGTGAATGCTGCCTTTACGAACCTGAAGGTCGATCTGCTTGTTGGCGTAAACTTCGCCAAAGCGCTTATCGATACCTCTTAATTCGATGGCATAGCGATCTGTCTGGTCCATGATGCAGTCCTTGCGGGTCATGAAGTAGAGACTAAAAACCGGCCCGTGCGGGCCGGTCATCATAGGTTGAGAGTCGTAGCAGAGACTCAGTACTTACAGGAGTTGTCGCTCATGTAGTCGTGCACCTTGATCTTGCCGGCGATGATGTCGGCCTTGATGGCGTCGACCTTGGCCTTCATCTCCGGTGTGATCAGCTTGGCATTGTTCTCGTCCAGTGCCCAATCCACACCGCCTTCCGCCAGACCCAGGGACTGGATGCCAGGCTTCCACTCGCCCTTGGCGGCGTCATCCCAGCTCTTGTAAGCGGCCAGGCCGACGGACTTGACCATGGAGGTCAGCATGGTGCCCGGCTGCAGGTGGTTCTGGTTGGAATCCACGCCGATGGCCAGCTTGCCTTCGTCCTTGGCGGCCTGATAGACACCGATGCCGGTACCGCCGGCGGCGGCATAGACCACGTCGGCGCCCTTGGCGAACTGGGACTTGGCCAGCTCTGCACCCTTGGCCGGGTCAGCAAAGGCCGCCGGGGTGGAGCCGGTCATGTTCTGGTAGACGTCGATCTTCGGATTGATGTACTTGGCGCCCTGCTCGTAGCCACACTGGAATTTGCGGATCAGCGGGATGTCCATGCCGCCCACGAAGCCGACCTTGCCGGTCTTGGAGGCGATGGCCGCCAGGGCGCCCACCAGGAAGGAACCTTCATGCTCCTTGAAGATGAGGGACTGTACGTTCGGCTTGTCGACCACCATGTCGATGATGGTGAACTGGGTTTTCGGGAACTCGGTGGCGACCTTCTCTACCGCTGAGCCCATGTTGAAGCCGACGGCGACGATGGGACCGTTGCCACGGCTGGCCAGACGACGCAGGCCCTGCTCACGCTGGGCTTCGTTCTGGGGTTCGAACTCTTTGACCTTGACGCCTTTGTCCTTGTTGTAGACTTCGACGCCGTTGCGGAACACGGCTTCGTTGAAGGACTTGTCGAATTTGCCGGCGGTGTCATAGATGACGGCGGGCTCGGAGGCCGCCTGGGCAGACAGGGCAGCGAGGGTGAGGGCGGCCACGGTGGCCAGCTTGAGCACTTTAGTCACGATCGTATCCTTGATTGTTATGTTGAGGGTCCACAACCCGCCGTAGCAGCAGGCTATAAAGCACGCTGGCTAACTGTAAGTGAGCCAACTTGTGGGTCAAGGAGATCATAAAGGAAAAACGTTTGCGTTAACGGTTTGAAATATAAGCAAATTGCTTTATAAGTGTTTGTTTTTAACCTTGTTTTCAGAACTAAATGCTGCGATTAATAGGGTTCAAATGACATTTTTGTTTGTATTCATCGAGTTATGCGCAAGCGTTTTCGTTGCTTGATGAAAAAGGCGGCTTCCATTGACGCTATTTTGTGGCATGGAAACAGCATCTTCTCCTGCTGCGAACGGCCACGGCCCTATGTCACGCGGATTTGGTCTCTGGCCGCTCAGGCCGTATAATCGCCGCCTGTATAAATAAACAGGAGTGGTGATGGACGTTTCAACCTTGCTCGACGGGCTCAACGACAAGCAAAGAGACGCGGTGGCGGCCCCCCGTTGCAACCTGCTGGTGCTGGCGGGCGCCGGTTCGGGCAAGACCCGGGTACTGGTGCACCGCATCGCCTGGCTGATGCAGGTGGAGCGTTGTTCACCCTTCTCCATCATCGCGGTGACCTTCACCAACAAGGCCGCCGCCGAGATGCGCGGCCGGGTCGAGAAGGTGATCGGTGATGGCGTGCGCGGCATGTGGATAGGCACCTTCCACGGCATCGCCCACCGCCTGCTGCGGGCCCATCATCTGGATGCGGGCCTGCCCCAGGACTTCCAGATCCTCGACTCCGACGATCAGTACCGTCTCATCCGCCGGGTGCTCAAGGCGCTGAACCTGGACGAGAAGCACTGGGCGCCCCGCGCCGTGATGGGCTACATCAACGGCAAGAAGGACGAAGGCCTGCGCCCCGGCGACATCGATCTCTACGGCGACCCCGTCACCCGCACCTATCAGCAGATCTACAAGACCTATCAGGAGACCTGCGATCGCTCAGGGCTGGTGGACTTCGCCGAGCTGCTGCTGCGCGCCCACGAGCTGTGGCTGAACAAACCCCACATCCTTGAGCACTATCGGGATCGCTTCCAGAACATATTGGTGGACGAGTTCCAGGACACGAACGGCATCCAGTACGCCTGGCTGCGTATGCTGGCCGGCGACACAGGCCGGGTGATGATCGTCGGTGACGATGATCAGTCCATCTACGGCTGGCGCGGCGCCAAGATAGAGAACATCCAGCGCTTCCTGACCGACTATCAGGGCGCCGAGACCATCCGCCTCGAGCAGAACTACCGCTCCACCGCCAATATCCTGAAAGCGGCCAACAGCGTCATCGCCAATAACGCGGAGCGCCTCGGCAAGGAGCTGTGGACCGAGGGGGCCGAGGGCGAGCCGATTTCCCTGTACGCCGCCTTCAACGAGGTGGACGAGGCCCGCTTCGTGGTCGGTCGCCTGAAAGACTGGAAGGAGAAGGGGGGCCTGCTCACCGACTGCGCCATCCTCTATCGCTCCAACGCCCAGTCGCGGGTGCTGGAAGAGGCGCTGATGCAGGACGCCATGCCGTACCGCATCTACGGCGGCCTGCGCTTCTTCGAGCGCCAGGAAATCAAGGATGCCATGGCCTACCTGCGCCTCATCAACAACCGCGGCGACGACGCCAGCTTCGAGCGGGTCGTTAACACCCCGACCCGCGGCATCGGCGATCGCACCCTGGAGATCCTGCGCAACAACGCCCGCGATCAGGGCCAGAACCTGTGGCAGTCCGCCAAAACCTTGCTCAATGACAAGGTGCTGACCGGCCGGGCCGGTAACGCGGTGCGCGGCTTCGTCGAGCTGATAGACGCCCTGGAGGAGCAGGTCTCCCTGCTGCCCCTGCATCAGCAGGCGGACATCGCCATCCAGAATTCCGGCCTCAAGGCTATGTATCTGGCAGAAAAAGGCGAGAAGTCCCAGGCCCGGGTGGAGAACCTGGATGAGCTGGTTACCGCCTGCCGCCAGTACCAGCGCCCGGACGAGCTGGAAGACATGAGCGATCTCTCCGCCTTCCTCGCCCACGCGGCGCTGGAGGCGGGGGAGGGTCAGGCGGACGAATACGCCGATGCGGTGCAGCTGATGACCCTTCACAGCGCCAAGGGCCTGGAGTTCCCCCTGGTGCTGCTGGTGGGGCTGGAGGAGGGCATGTTCCCGAGTCAGCAATCCACCGAGGAGTCGGGCCGGCTGGAGGAGGAGCGCCGCCTCTGTTACGTCGGCATGACCCGCGCCATGGAGAAGCTCTACATCTGTTATGCGGAGAGCCGTCGCATCTACGGCCGCGAGATGTTCCACAAGCCGAGCCGCTTCATCCGCGAGATGCCCGCCGAGTGCCTGGAAGAGATCCGGCTGCGCACCCAGGTGAGCCGCCCGACCCAGTACGGCCGTTTCAGCCAGAACGAGGTGCAGCAGAGCTTCGACGCCAGCGGCATCAAGCTCGGCCAGCGAGTGCTCCATCCGAAATTCGGGGAAGGCATAGTGCTCAACTTCGAAGGGGTCGGCCAGCAGAGCCGGGTGCAGATACAGTTCGATGACGTCGGCGCCAAGTGGCTGGTGACGGCGTATGCCAGATTGGAAGCGCTGTGATTTTTCCCGCTCTTGATGCAACCAACCCGGCTTAGGCTGGGTTGGTTTTTACTGCCAAAGAATTTTATTAACAACTAATAAAAATGTAACTTATTTTTCTTTATCTGGTGACATTATGAAGTTCGATAGGTTTTTATATTCGTCATCATCCTTACTTGATATTTTTGCGACATTTAACGTGGCGTTTTCAAGCTGTTCATAGCGTAAACTAGAGAGCTTTTCGAATAATTTGTATGTTATCTCGCTCTTGTTTTTACCATCAACATCAAATAACTTTGAACGTTCTGCAAAAGAGCGGACATCTGCAACACCTTGAAATATCAAACCGTTTCTATGTGCTTTATACAAATTATGAAGAATTTCATATTTCTCAGGTTCGTCTTTTTTAAGTTGATTTATCAACTCTAATAACGAGCTTCTATTTCTTTTTTGCTGGGGGTATGTTTTTTTTATTTTATCGCTCCAGTCACTGGAATTGACTATCTCATTTTTTATGAAGTCTAGTACATTATTAAATTCGTGTGCATTCAATTCTTCTTTTATAAGAAGAATTTTTAGGAGAGCTTGACGTTCTCTAGCATTCATACCCAATGGCCTCCAAAAACTCTTCGGCTACATCAGAAAACTCTGACTTCACATAGTCTCGTGCATAGTTTGTTAAGAATATAGGGCTTCCATCTCGAGATCCAGTGGGATATGAGTCTGAATGATGTGCTGGGTTATCAAAAACGGCCCACCCATTTTTTTTCGATAAACTACTTACACTTCTCATTGATTTTGTCTGCTCAGGTGGTGTCGCGGTTCTTTTAAGTCCATTAAAAATAACACCTCCCATTTCCAAATCTTGGCCATGATGCATTAGCTTGAACTCTTCTATAGAGCGAGCTAGTAGAGGTAGGCCGATTGTTGCTAAAAACTCAGGTCTTACAGGAACAAAAACGTATTTACTAGATTTATATGCGGCAGTAGTAAGTATGGACTCTGTCGGTGCACAATCAATTATAATTAAGTCATAATCTGATGCCACTTTATCAAGGAAAATAGGAAGTAAATGAGATTTATCTGTTGGGTTTTTCAATGTCCATGCCAATTCTAGTCTTGAAGGGAGTAGATCAATCAAACTTCCATCTGACCACGCTTTTAAGCGGTGAATAACATCACCAGGCTTTAACTCTGAAGATGTACTACTAAGACGAGTAGGCGATGAGAATTGCTCAAATATATCAACCACTGTTTTATTATCATTGCTTAAATATTTCAAATACTTTTCAGCCCCCATAAAGTACTGACTCAAATTTGATTGTGGATCCAAATCTACAGCGAGTACTTTCATGTTCCTCCGCCATGCGCAATACCATGCCAAGTTAAATGTTAAAGTGGTTTTCCCAACACCACCTTTCATATTAATCATTGAAACTACTGCAGCCATTGAATTCTCCTAAAGAGTGTTGTTTTTATCTTTCTTCATTAATGAATTCTATGAAATCGCATTCCAAAAGGCATGGTTACTAGACTATCTCCGGTCACTTAACCAGCTTGCTTTCCATCACCCCTTGCTTGCCCTCCTCTTCACTGACCTGACTCAGCTTGGAGCGGGCCATCAACAGGCCCATCTTGACCTCCTGCCAGACGTAGTAGTTTTTACCCGCCTCGGTGCTGAGGGTCAGGGTGGCATCGTTCTCCGACTTGGAGTGATGGTGTGGCTGCCCGGCGCCCTCTGTTTTGGTTGGAAGAAAGGCAAATAAAGGTTCGCATGGGGCTGCATCGTCGAGCAACTATTCAGGTCACCTCAGATGTGACGGGATTCAATATTTCAACAATTAATTGGCATGGCGTACCACTTTGACGGTGCAGCAAACCGCGGCATACTGCCCCGTCACCAGATGGGAGTCATTGATGTCTAAGTGGATACCGACACTGCGCCGGATAGGGCGGTGGTTTTTACGAAAAACAGCGCTGGCGCTGCTGACCAGCCTGCTGTTTCTGCTCTCGTTCACCCTGTTTCAATACGTATCCTGGTGGCCAGCGCTGGAGGTCGATTCCTTTCTCGAATGGAACGGTTTCTCTTCAGGGCGCACCTTTACCGAACTAGCCCTGCCCATGCTGGAGTTTGGTGCCTTGTTGGGAGCTTTCTTCTGGCCGCTGTTTTTGCTGACACCGCGTTCACTGCTACCAGCGCTCTTTGTCGGGCTCTGGTTGTGGCAGACCTATGATATCGCCTTTATGACGGCGACCGCCTCGACCTGGCTGCCCCACGAGATCATCTGGACCTTTATCCTGCCCCACACCCACTGGCTGCTTCTTACCTTGCTGCCCCCTCTGCTGCTGATCCGCCATCTCGGCAGTCGGCTGCTGGCGCCCGTGCCAGAAAGCCAGTCGGAGGCGGTCATAGTTTCAGGCAAGCCATAGCCAGAGTGGGGAAACAAGGTGCGGGCAGAACCTGATCCGCCCGGATTTATGAGATGCCAATCCAAAGGGCTATGGGCATAAACCGGGAGAAAGCGGGGAGGGAGGATCAGAAACCCGGCCGTTAGACGGGGCGCGGCGGCCGGGTGAATTGTAAAGAGTAGGGTGACAGCTAACGCCGGTATCAGCCTAGTCTAATCAACTCGATGGGCGCGTAACGCTCTCGGGTGTTGGCCAGCAGCACGCACTTCTCGTGCTCCGCCTGGTAAGGGGTCATATTGTCGGTGTGGGCCTCCTTCAGGGTATCGACGGCGCCGGTGGCGGCGATCATCACGCGCTGACCCAGGTGCAGTGCGTTTCTGTTCCGGTCATAGATCTTCATGACATCCTCCTTATCTGTGTCCAGGAAACCGCTTCAGACTACGCTCCTGAAAAAGGGTGATGCATGTCACAGATCAAAAAAGAGGCGAAGAGGGACTCATTGTGGGGTTGGGCTCCGGGGCATCGGCAACATGGGCTCACCGGGCTTGTCATCCCTTGTCGCCTCGTACAATTTCCCCCTGTGCTTTTTGCCAGCCAGGGCTCGAACCGGGGAGGGGATGCGCTATAGTGATGCCGCTTGTTTCACTGCCTTCAACCAACCGAGAGTGCATTATGAATCGTGATATCGCCGCCCAGTTTATCAAGATGCTGACCAACCTCGACCACTGCCTGGCCAAGGCCGAGGCCCACGCCGACGGGAAGAAGTTCAACGTGGACAACTTTGTGGGCGAGCGTCTTATCGTCGACATGCTGCCCTTCTCCAAGCAGGTGCTGATCTGCTGCGACAGCGCCCGCGCCGTGATCGCCACCGCCAGCCTGAGCGAGCCGCCTGTGCTGGGGGACGATCCCAAGACCATGGCGGATCTGCGCGCCCATATCGCCAAGACCATCGCCTATCTGCAGAGCAAGCTGGAGGCCGATTTCAGCCAGTATGCGAGCGGTCACTACTATCCCTACTGGGCCGGTGGCAAGGGGATGGATGGCCATACCTGCGTCCACGAGTACGGCATCCCGAACTTCTACTTCCACCTGACCATGGCCTATGCCCTGCTGCGTCAGGCTGGGGTGAACCTCGGCAAGGGGGATTATCTGGGTGGCCTGAACCTGCAATAAGAACCCATCCCATCAGGCTAGTTAACTCGCCATGTTGAACCCAGGCAGTGCTCGACATCCTCACGTACTCCAGTACGCTCCGGTTTCTGCGCGCTGGCTGTGTCCAAACTGCCTCAGGCAATGACGCCTATTGGGACAGGTTGTCAGTCGCGGTCTGTCGAAATGAAGAGAGCCTGCCAGTTCGGCAGGCTCTCTGTTTTTTTGGGCGCCGGGTTCTGGTCTGTGCTGGGCCCCTGACGCAGGGCCGTTATTCGCTCGGGAGCTCCGGCTCCACCAGGGCGGCGAGCTGGCTCAGGGACTCCTGCCAGCCGAGGTAACACATCTCCACCGGAATGAGTGCCGGGATCCCCGCCTGTTCGATGGCGAGCTCGGTGCCGCACAGTACCTGGGTCAGGGTGACGGTCACCCGCATCTCCCCCAGCAGGTTGGGATCATCGAACCTGTCGGTGTAGCGGATGCGCTTGCCCGGCTCCAGCTCCTGATATTCTCCGCCAAAGGCGTGGCTATGGCCGGTGCCGAAATTGGTGAACGCCATGCGAAAGTGGCCGCCGACGCGGGCGTCCAGGTGTTCCACCTTGCAGGTGAAACCGTGGGGCGGCAGCCACTTGGCGAGCGCCTCCCCTTCGATAAAGGCGCGATAGACCCGCAGGGGCGGGGCCTTGAGGACGCGATGCAGCGTCACTGTTCCTGTGCTCATCTTGGGTTCCTTCTCTGTGGTGTCCGAGCAAGGATAGACGCCCATGCCGGAGAGGGTGGCAAGAGGGGGACGCTGCGTCGCAGTCGTTCGCTAACACAGTGATTTTTCATCGGATCTTCGAGGAGTTGATCAAGATAGAGGTTATTGCCGCCGTTCGCTCATATAATCGCCGCCATGCAAGCGACTCGGAAGGATTCGATGATAAAGCTGATGGTGGCCCTGCTCGGTCTCTGCTACGCCAGTCTCGGCGGGGCGGCGCCCACTCCCTTCGTGACGACCCCTGCCGAGCAGGCGGTCAGCGCCGGGGCCCGGCAACAAGTTCATGGACAGGGGGCTCAACCGGTCGGCGCGGATCTCTCCATGGAGCCCCTGCTCTCCTGGTTCTCCGGCGAGTTCTCCAGCCGGGAGCAGGCCGGTTATGACAAGCGTTTCACCAGCGCCGAGCTGCGACTGGTGGAGATCTGGCCCGACTACCGGGGCTTTCGCTGGGTCTATGCCGAACAGTTCCTCACCGAGCGGGCGGTGCGGCCGTTTCGCCAGCGCATCTACCGCTTCTCGCCGGTGCCGGATGGCCGCATCCTGATGGCGGAGTTCACCATGCCGAGGGCAACCGACTTCGCCGGTGCCTGGCGCAGGCCCGAGCTGCTCGATACCCTGACCCCGCAACAACTCTCCCTGCGCCAGGGCTGCGAGATCTGGCTGAGTCGTCAACTCACGGGGGAGTACAGGGGGCACAGCAAGGTAGGCAGCTGCGCCACCGACTTCGGCGGGGCCAGCACCCTGGTGCAATACCTCTGGATCGGCCCCAACAGCATCAGGCTGCTGGACAGGGCCTATGACAACGAGGCGCACCAGCGCTGGGGCAGTCCGGGGGAGGGTTATGTCTATCTGCGGCGGGTGAAGCAGCGGGGGGAGTGAGGGGCCGATTTGGCCCCTTTTTGATCCGTCTGACCCGAGCTCAGGGGAGGGCGCTGCGTCTAGTCGATCAGGGTGCCAATGCCGGCACCGATGAGCATGCCCGAGGTGGTATTGCCGCTGAGGCTGCCGACACCTGCACCGACCATGCCGCCGGCGACGGTCGAGCAGCCCGCCAAGAGCCAGAGGGCGAATAGCAGGGCGGTGAGGGTCAGTTTCATCTCTTCCTCCAATGGGCTCAGCGGCCCTGCTGGTTCTGCAGCCTGGGTCTGGCCACTTCGTTCCACATCACGACGATGACTGGGGTATCGAGCTTGCCCGGGTTCGCGCCGTACCAGCGATCGATGCGATCTGACACCTCCCCGAGGGATATATCGGCGAGCCCGATCTTGGCCCGACGTGAGAAGGTCTGCTGTCCGGCGGGCACATGGCGTTCGTCCCAGTCGACGGCCACAGAGAGCAGGTTGGCCACCCCGAACAGGAAGGCGTGCCGCATCTGGGGCGTGGCCCGCAGCCAGTCGTTGCCATTGGCGAAGTGCTGGGCAGTGACCGCAGTGGCGGGGGATGGCGGTGTCACCTTCTCCTGTGCGGCAAGGGGGGAGGCGAGGGTGAGCAGGATGGCGATCGATGCCGCCAGGGAGTGAAGACGCTTCATGGGAGCCCTCTTGAATGGGGGAAGCGTTCGGTGGCAAGCCTGCAGAGGCGCCGCCAGACGCCCCTCTAGTATGGGCTCCTGCCGGCAGCCTTGCCTCCCGACACGGCGACGGGAGGCAGGGCGGGAATGGACGCCCCGGCCCGGGGCATCCAGAGGATCAGCGTGCCAGCCCGAACAGCGGCCGCAGGCGGATGCCGATCAGGCTGCCGCCGAGCGCCATCAACATCCAGACCCAGCCGTGCAGGCTGCCGGAGGCCGTGCCGTCGAAGTAACCGCCGAGGTTGCAGGCACTGTACATGGCCCCCATCCCCATCAATAAGCCCCCCAGTACGGCCGCCAGGCTGTTGCCGAGGCGCGCGGGCGCGAAGCTGGCGCCGCCGCTCAGGCAGCGGGCCAGGGCCGCCCCCAGGATCCCGAGCCAGAACATGCCCACCATGGGGTTCTGGAAGAAGGGCTGGGCCAGCTTGGGATTCTCCTGATAGAGGCCGAACAGGGAGGCGCCGCGCAGGGCCATCTCGTGCACGGCTCCCGTGATGGTCCAGGCCGAGCCGTGCAGGGCGACCACGGCGGAGTTGAGCAGGGCGATGAGGATGCCGCCGGTCAGCACGGTGAAGCGACCATCCCGCCAGAAGGGGTTGCCGCTACCGAGCAGGGGCTGCACCTCGCCGGTACGTTGCCGCTCGCTCTTGCGAAACAGCCAGAACAGGGCGCCGACCAGCGCCAGGTTCAGCACCATACCGCTCCAGTGGTTGCCGGTCAGATCCTTGAACAGCACCGTCTGGTTGCTGAAGGTGGCATCCAGGGCCGGGCGGAACTGGCTGCTGATGAGGGTGCCTATGCCGTAGCAGATCAGCACCAGCCAGAAGCGGGGCTGCCCCTCGCCGCAGCAATAGAGGGTGCCGGTGGCGCAGACCCCGGCCAGCTGCATGCCGATGCCGAACAGGAAGGCGCCGACGATGAAGGGCACGCCGATGGCCATGACGTTGCCCACCATGGCATCCCCGAACAGGGCGTGGCTGAAGGAGAGGAAGCTGGTAAACAGCAGGATCTCGATGGCGATGGTCAGCAGGTGAATGCGCACATAGTAGCTGTTGCGCCGGGTCAGCATCTCGCGCCAGCCGAAGACGATGCCGAAGCGGCTGAAGGAGAGGGTGAAGCCGAAGCCGAAACCGATGAGGGCCATCAGGGCCCACTTCATGCCGAAGTGTTGGCCCAGATAGAAGAGCGCTCCCCCCGCGAGAGCCACGATGGGGAGCGACCATTGTCGAGTCATGCCGATACATCCTTCACATTGTTGTGATAAAGGCGTGCATCCTAATCCCGCAATGAGTCCAACGCCAGCCCGATCGGGCCCGGGCACCCGAGTGAGTGCCGGGGCGCCGTCGGCGGGCTGCGCCGGGCGGCTTATTTGTTGCCCGCCTCCACCGCCGAGGGGGCGGGCTGCGGGGGCGTCCGGGTCCGGGCCGCACCGGCCAGGGCACGATAGAGCAGCAGATAACCCAGGGCGCTCACCAGACTCGCCACCAGGAATATCTCCTGCACAGGTACCCAGCTGCCGAACAGCGCCACGATGAGGCCGGCCAGGGGCAGGCTGAGCTGATTGAGCAGCACCATCAGGCTGATCACCCGGCCCCGCTGCTGCTCGGCTATCCAGTGCAGTCGTTCGGTGCGGATGAAGACGTTGAACAGGCCGCACAGGCCGTAGCTGAGGCCGCAGCCCAGCAGATACCAGCCGAAGCTGGGGGCCCTGGCCATGATGAGGCCCCCCGCCAGGATCAGCAGGAAGGCGAGCTGCCCTATCCAGTAGACGCTGAAGCGGCGCAGCAGCCAGGGCATCAGCAGGAAGGCGGCGATGGAGATGATCCCCATGGTGAGCTGGACGCTGGCCAGGGTCTGATCGCTCTGACCAAACAGCCCCAGGGTCATGGGGGCGGCGGTGGCGAGGGCCAGGCCGACGATCAGGTTGACCAGCATGGCGAGCCCGACCAGGCGCAGCAGGGTGGGCTGGGACAGCAGGGCACCCAGCCCCTCCCTCAGCTCGGGCAGCAGGGCGCGCCGCGCCGTCGCCGGCACCAGGGAGGCTCCCCGGGTCAGCCCCAGCACGCCGGTGGCGCTCAGGGCGAACCCCAGGGCGCACCCCCACAGCAGCTGGGTCGCCGGCATCCAGATGAGCAGGGCCGCCGCCAGGGCGGGACCGAGCACACTGGCCCCGTTGTTGGTGAGCTGCAACCAGCTCTGGGCTTTGGCCATCTCGGACTGAGGCACCAGCTGGGGCAATGTGGTCTCGAGGGCGATGAAGGCCTGGGCGTAGCAGAAGGCGCAGAGCGCCATCATCAGCAGTATGGGGGCCAGACCGCTGCCGGGCCAGAGGGTCATGATAAGGGCCGTGACCACGCAGGCCGCCGCTCTCAGACCGTCCGCCAGTATGTAGACGCGCCGGCCCCCGACCCGGTCGGCGAACACGCCGGCCAGGGGCAGGGAGACGAGGCGGGGCAGCCATTCGATGAAGAAGGCCAGCCCGGACAGGGCGACGCTGCCGGTGCTGCGATAGACCAGCAGGGGCACGGCAAACTGGAGGATCTGATCGCCGAGCCCGGACAGCAGGCGAGAGCCCAGAAAGACGGAGAAACGCATTCCCTGCATGGTGATGCTCCTCAGTAACTGGCGACGGGGGCGTCGCAGGTGATGACGGTAGCGGCCTCGATGGCCTCGGCCAGCGCGTCGAGCCGAGTGCGCAGGGTGTGATAGTCCGCATGGTGCAGCACTATGTGCCCCATGAAGCCGGCATTGTCGGTCACCCGGCTGCTGACCCTGTCCCCCCTGCTCCTGCTGTAGCTGCCCTGATGCAGCGTGATCCCGAGCTCCCTGGCCAGCTCGGCCATGTCCGGCAGCTGGTGCAGCACCCCCGCCTGACGGGGGCGCAGCATGCGGATCCCGCTGTAACCGCGCAGGGTCGGCTGGGCTGGCTGGTTCTGGCCCGTCATGGCCCAGTGCAGCCAGGCCTGCCAGGGATCGAACCCGTCGAAGCTCAGGGCTGCGAGATCCCAGATGTGCATGCCGGCCGGCCTCATGTTGCTCTCGACGGCGCTGGCTCCGTCTGCTCGCAGGAAGAGCTCGTTGTGATAGGCCCCCCAGTCCTCGGCCAGCAACTGACGCATGAACTCCCCGGCCTGCAACAGCCAGTCTCCCTGCTCCGGCGGGAGGGGGGCCGGCACTATCTGCTGGTATTCGGCCCGGTATGCCCCCGTGGTGGTGTGCTTCTCGGTCAGCCAGCGGCAGCCGGCGACATAGTCCCAGCTGTACTCCTGTGCCGCCTCGATGAGGGGCTCCATGATGAGACCGGCAGCTCTATAGGGGGTCAGCTCTTCCCAGATGGCGGCGCAGTCGCTGTGCTCGAGGACGGCGATGCAGCCGCGGCTGTTGCCCTCCGCCACCGGTTTGATGAAGCCTCTGCCCCCGAGGGCCTGACGGGTGGCGATCAGCGACGCCAGGCTGTCGATGGGCTGGGCCGTCAGCGGCAGGTAGTGGGCCGGAGCGGCCGCCTCGGCCTCCATGAGCCGGAAGCGCCGCTTGTCCAGACCCGCCAGCGCCGCCTGGGGTTGGCCGCCCGGCAATCGGTAGTGCCGGGCCAGTTCAGCGCCGAGAGGCACCCCCCGATCGGAGAAGGGGAGTATGCCCACCGGAGTCAACGCCGCCTCGGTGAGCGCCTGGCTGACAGGGGGCAGGCTGGGGGATTGGCCGAGTTCGGCCTCGATCACCAGGTCGGCGGCCTGCGCATCCTGAGGCCCGATGCGCTCCACGACCAGCACCAGCTTGCAGCCGAAGCCGCGATGGGCCAGCTGGCGCAGCTTGGCGACATCATAGATGCGCACATTGTTGTAACCGACGATCACGAAACAGGGGGTCATGCGGATGCCTCCATCAACGAGGGGGAAGGGATAATCGTCTCGACAGGGGTCTGTGCCAGCAGCTCGGCGAGGGCCAGCGGCAGGCGCTCCCCACGTCCCTGCACTATGCCGGAGAGGGGGGTGGCACCGGTGGCATAGCTGATGTTGCCGAGACGCGCCGTCCTGGGGGTGGCCTGATGCCAGCTATGGAGCAGCTCCCCCCAGCGCAGGGGCTCGAAGCGGATGTGCTGGGCCCCCGCGGTGTGGTGGGCCGGATAGACGAACCAGCCGTAGTGGGTGTCGCAGGGTGGCTTCGCCTGCTGAGCGATGACCCCGTGTAACTGGTATTGCAGGTCGATGTGATAGAGGTTGATCCCGGTGCGCAGCGCGAAGGTCTCCGCCACGCCGGCCCCGCCGACCCGGCAGGCCGTCTCGAGGAAACAGGGGTGACCGCGCTCATCCTTGATCAGCTCGAAGTGGAAGCAGCCCTGGCGCTGGCCGAGGGCCGCCAGGGTGCGGCGCAGCAGCCGGGCCATCGGCTCGTCACCGGGTACCTGCACCGAGCCAAGGGGGGCGCCCCCGGCGTAGTCCAGGCAGTTGCCGACGTAGCGGCTGGCGATCGACTGGATGACGACGCCATCGCGCAGGAAGCCGTCCAGATGATAGATCTCCCCCGGGACGAAGGCCTCGACGAAGTAGGTCTCCGGGGTGTCCAGGCGCTGGATGGCCTCGAGCACTGTCCGTCTGTCTCCCGCCACTATGCCCGTGCTGGACGCCTCCAGCCGGGGCTTGAGCACGAAGAGGCCGGGGCCGTCCGGCTGGCGCACGAAGTCGCCCAATGACCAGAAGTCGGGCTGGGGAATGCCGGCGGCACGGCACTGGGTACGCATGGCCCACTTGTCGCGCAGGGGCAGTATGGCGGCCGGGGGATCCCCCGGGATGGCGAACTGCTCGCGCAGCTCGGCGGCGACCAGCAGCTCGTACTCGGAGCGGGCGATCAGCCTGTCCGCCCTGGCGAGCAGGGCGGCGCACTGCTGGCCCAGGGTCTGGGTCTCGAAGTGGCTGACCTCCTGATAGTGGCTGCCGGGGGGAAGATCCCCCTGCCCACCGGGCAGGCAGAGGTAGTCGACCCTGTGCTCTGCATGATCGATCACCAGGTCGTAGCGGATCTTGGCATAGGGCAGCCGGTGCAAGATGACGATGTTCATGCTCGATACTCCACCTGGAAGTGATGGGCCGTACTGGCCGCGAAGTCTGGGAACTTGTGCTCGGGCAGATCCGAGATGTCCCACAGGGCCTGGCCGATGAAGATCTCCCGCTCGGTGTCGGGCAGGCGATCCCCATGCTGGACGAACAGCCGCTGATCCAGCAGGGGAGCCTGGTCGGTGGGTTGAGGCTGGATCCGGGCGACCGTCTGCCCGCCCTGGCCGAAGAAAACCCGGAAGAAGCTGCGTCGGTTGGTCGGAGAAGAAGGGGCGGCGGGCTGGGCGAGCAGGCTGTCCAGCCAGCGGGAAAGCAGGTCGACGCCGGCGTGGTGCCGGGTGCTCTCCAGTATGTAGGCGCCGCCCACCCGTGGGTTGATCTCCACGATCTCCCAGCCAGACGGGGCCGAGAACTTGGCCTCGATATGAAACAGGCCAGTCCCTATCTCCAGACAGGCGAGGCAGCGCGCGACAAAGGCCTTGCCCGCGGCCAGTTGGGCTTCCTGCAGGGAGACGGGGGGGCACACGCAGGCGTTTTCCAGCACGGTGAACCCCTGCTGGCACACCTCGATCTTCTCATGCACGGCCAGGATCTTGGCCTGACCCTGCTCCACAATCACCTCGAAGCAGAACTCGGAGCCGGCGATCAGATCTTCGATGATGAACTCGGGCTCACCCTGAAAGACGCCGGCATAGGCCTTGTCTGCGCAGGCTTGCTGCCAGAGCCGTGTCAGCTGCGAAAGTTGGTCGAGTTGACTGGCTCGAAATGCCCCGAAGGAGGCGAGCCCTGTTCTCGGCTTGATGAAGAAGGCGTCACGGTCGGTGATCTGCTGCCAGCGAGACTCGGTGAGGGGATGCGCCTCTATGCGTGAAAGCCCGTGGCGGTGCAGCCATTGGCGCATGGTCAGCTTGTCCCGCAGCCGGGCCACGCCGTTGACGTCGAGATCCGTCGCACCAAGCAGTGCGTTGGTCGCCGCCATCAGTTCGCGATAGGCGTCCCAGACACTGATGCAGGCGATCAGTTTGACGTCGGCCGGGAGCCGGGCCAGGAAGTGCGTGATGTCCTGCATGGTCAAGGCGTGGTCCTGGGTCACCTCGAGCCGGGTCACCTGATTGACCCAGGGGGGATTCAGCTCGCGCACCGGCTGGGAAGAGAGCACATGGCTGTCGAGGCCCCTGGCGGCGAGCAGTTGCTGCAGGGGCGTGACCATGGAGAGCTGTTGATGGGACAGAATGAGGATGCCCGGGCGTGAATTCATGGGATGACTCCTTGGGGGCCTGCCAAGGCAGGCCCCACCGGCTTGCTATGCCGCTTGCTCTGTGGCGTTGGCGTGGGTCTGGTACAGCTCGACGAAGAACAGCTTGAGCAGCTCCTGGATCTCGCTGAAGTAGCGCTTGATGTCGACGATGTCCTGCTCCTGTTCGATGAGCAGGTGCAGGATGTCCCACATCTCCTGGGTATGGTCTTCCACCAGATCCGTATTCAGATGGGCCGCCTGCCCCGCAATCTTCTCCTGGCCGAGGGAGTCGGCCATGGCCGCGATCTGCTTGGGGGTGATCTTCTGGGTGGTGTATTCGACCAGATAGCTGTAGCAGACCACGCCGATGGGCTTCTCGTGCTCGGCCACGAAATAGAGGTAGCCTGCCAGCAGCCGGGTATAGAAGCTGGGCTCGGTGCGGTAGATCTCCTCCTGGCTGACCCCGATGCGGGCCGCATCCTGGATGAAGAGGGTGTCGTGCAGCATCTCCTCGTCCTGATAGGCGGCGTACAGCTGGGCGGCCTCGGCGTTGATGCGGCTTATCTTGTGCAGGTTGTTGCACTGGGCGCTGCGCATCAGGCGGATGCGCCAGGCGTGCTCGATGAGGGTCTGGCGATAGTAAGCCAGGTTGATCTCGCTGCCCTCCAGATGACGGGCGAAGGGAACGGTGCGGTTCCACTCGTCTATCTTGGTGTCCAGAAACGCATCCAGCTCCCGTTTCACCTGGGCGCTCTCCTGAAGAGAGAGCAGAGGCTTGCGGCGTGCGATGGCCTGATCCGTGATGCGGTTTTTCAATTCCATTTGATTTCCCTTGAGTTGGCTTAACGAAGAGTGACATCCCCCAGCACCCGGCATTGGCAGGCCAGGCGCAGGTTGGCATCGGTTTGCCCCTTGAGTGCGAACAGACGTTCCTCTCTGGGGGTCAGGGCCGAGAGATGTTGCAACCCCTCGACCACATTGATGGTGCAGGTACCGCAATTGCCTGCGCGGCAGGCGAAAGTGATGTGATCGTCCATATCGAGCAGCCGGATTGGCTCGGGTGAGTCGATGACGATGCCGGTTCCCAGAAAGGTGATGCTTGGCATGCTTGAATCCCAACGAATGAAGGGAGGCCACCAGAGGCCACCCGCACTGAAGCCAACTCTAATGAGCGGATGGACAGTAGGGCAGGGAAAGGGGGTATTCATTTGGCATTACTTTGCCGGTAGAGTGGCCGGTAAAGTGAGGAAGGAGTCTCGCAGTCATGATGATCCCCGACCTGGCATTCAAGCCGAGGGAACCCAAGGTAGTACAGATCACGGACCATCTCGGTCAGCTGATTAAGGAGGGGGCCTTGCCGGCCGGCGCGCGCCTGCCCTCCATCCACGCCCTGATGCGGCAGTTCGGAGTGAGCAAGTTCACCGTGGTGGACGCCCTGGACAGGTTGAAGGGCCAGCAGCTGGTGCAGGCCAGCCAGGGACGCGGCTACTTCGTGTCGCGCCACAGCCCGCAGCCGGATAGCGACTGCCTGGGGCAGCTGCTGCCCCAGGACTTTCTGAGCGTCTCCCGCCGCGCCCTGATCGGCGAACAGGTCGCGAGCAGGCCGGGCTGTGGCTTCCTGCCCGCCGACTGGCTCGACGATGACAGCCTGCGCCAGGCCCTGCGTCAGGTGAGCCGTCAGCCCCATCTCAGGCTGGCGGAATACGGGGATGCCGCCGGCTATCGCCCCCTGCGCGAGACCCTGAGGGCCCGCCTGGCCGGCCTCGGCATGTCCCTCGGCACCAGCCAGATAGTGACCACGGCCAATACCATGCAGGCCCTGGATCTGCTGCTCCGGCTGCTGGTGCGGTCCGGGGATGCGGTGCTGGTGGACGATCCCTGCTACTTCAACTTTCACGGCATCCTCGGCCTGCACGGCGCCCGGGTCTTCTCCCTGCCCCGCGGCCCCAACGGGCCCGACATGGCGCTGCTGGAGCGCTGGCTGAAGGAGGAGCAACCCAGGCTCTACCTGACCTCGGGCCTGCTGCACAACCCGACCAGCCAGTCCCTCTCCGCCGCCCAGGCCTTCACCCTGCTGCAACTGCTGTCGCGCTGGAATTGCCACCTCATCGAGGACGATCTCTACGGGGATCTGCTGGGGGAGGGCATGCCCCGTCTGGCGAGCCTGGGGGGCTCTGAGCGGGTGACCTATGTCTCCGGTTTCTCCAAGCTGCTCAGCGCCAACCTGCGGATAGGCTTCGTGGTGGCGAGCCCGGCCCTGGCGGCGAGCCTGGCCGGGTTGAAGCAGGTGTGTGGCGGGGTCACCGCCGAGATCGGGGAGCGGGTGCTGACCAGTCTGCTGCGCGATGGCGACTATGACAGGCAGGTGCGTCGCATCCGGCAGCGCCTGTACGACGCCGGGGAGCGGGTCGATGGCTGGCTGCTGGGGCTGGGATGCCGGCTGGAATTCAACGGCCGGGGCGGCTTGTTTCGCTGGGTGAGGCTGCCCGATGGTGTCGATGGCGAGGCGCTGACCCAGGCCGCCCTGGCGGATGGCATTGCGCTGGCCCCGGGGTCACTGTTCACCCGGGGCCAGCAGGGGCGTCACTATATGCGGCTCAACCTGGCCCACACGGATCACCCCGAACTGATGGCCCGACTGGGCCGGCTGATTGCAACCTGCCGGGAGCAGGCCAGCGCCTGAGTCAGAGATAAGCGCTCGCCTCGACGGCCAGCTCGGCCAGGATGGAGAGGCTGACGGCGCAAAACAGCAGGCCGGTCACCAGGTTGAGTGGTCGCTGGACCCGGCCGAGCAGCCCCTGGGCGCGCGGGGTGGAGAGGCTCCAGGCCAGCAGGCCGAACCAGGCCAATGACAGCAGGAACAGCTCCAGGATCAGCAGACCCCGGGTCAGGCCATCCACCTGGGGTGTCACCATGGCCGCCAGCAACCCCATGAAGAACAAGAGCGCCTTGGGGTTGAGCAGGTTGGTGGCCAGCCCGCTCTTGACGCCCTTGCGCCAGCCCTGGCGATCCCCCCCCGCCCTGAAGGCCTGCCCGGCCGCCCCCTGCCAGGCGCCCTTGAGCGCACCCCAACCTAGCCAGCCGAGATAGAGGGCGCCCACTATCTTCACTCCCAGAAACAGCCAGGGATGGCTCGCGATCAGCAGGCTGATGCCGGTGAGGCTCAGGGTGGCGTGCAGCAGGATGGCGAGCGCTATGCCGAGCGCCGCCCCGAGGGCGGTGGGGCGATGCAGACTGGTGCGCAGGATCAGCGCGAAATCCGGGCCCGGGCTCGCCAGGGCGACGAGATGGATGACCCCTATGGTCAGAAACAGGCTGGTGAACATGGGATACCTCAACGACAAGACGAGGGCACAGCATGGGGCATGGTCGGGGTGGCTGGCTTGTAAAAGATTGCACGGCGGTGAGGGGCCCGGGAGTTAGGGGGCCTCATCGCCGGGCTGACGGCTCTAGAATCGCATCTGCTGGCGATAATCCGCCGGAGTGAGCCCGAAGGCCTGGCGAAAACCGTGGTGGAAGTGGCTCTGATCGAAGAAGCCGACCGCCAGCGCCACCTCGCTCACCGGCAGGCCGCTGCCGAGCAGGCGCTTGCCCTGCTCGAGGCGCAGCCGCTTGAGCCAGGCGTAGGGAGTCATACCGGTCTTTTTCTTGAACTGGCGCAGGAAGGCGAAGCGATCCAGCCCGAACTGGGCGGCGAGATCCTCCAGGCTGTGGTGCCCGTCCAGCCGGCCGAGCAGATAGTCCCGCAGGTACCGCAGTTGAGGATCCGCCAGGGCGTGGCGCTCGGGGGATAGGTGCAGCAGTTCGCCGAGCAGGCCGAGCAGCTCGCTCTCCGCCAGCAGGCCGTCCGGCTCGGGATTGTCCAGATACATGTGCAAGCGGGCGAAGCCTTGATAGAGGTCGGGTCGGCTCTGCAAGCCCTTGTCGAAGAAGGGCTCAGGGCTGTCTGGCAGCCAGCGCGCCAGCTGTTCGGGGGCGATGGCGAACACCCGCACCTCATACCCCTCCGGCAGCAGGCTCAGGCCGTCGTGCATCTCGTCCGGGTTGACGGTGGATAGCTCGCCGCGCACCAGGTTGTGGCTGCTGCCCTTGTGGATGAACTTCTGGCCACCCCGCTGCACCAGACCTATGTGATAGTCCAGGTGCACGTGGCGGCCGTAGCTGAACTCCCTGTGGTGGGAGTGGGAGAGCTCGACCCCCGGCAGCAGCCGGGATTGCCAGTAGTGGATGCGGGATTGGGGTGCGTTCATGGGTTATTGATACCCCAAAACCCGCCTCCTGGCTTGTAGATTATTGTGACCCCATCAGGAGGCCGCGGGCTTCTGCCTGCCGTTGCGCAGGCCATCCAAGGTGAACAGCACCAGAGCGCTCCAGATGCAGGCGAAGGTGATCATCTTGTCCAGCGCCAGGGCCTCCCCGTACAGGGTGACCGCCAGGATGAACATCAGGCTGGGCCCTATGTACTGGAAGAAGCCCAGGGTGGAGAGCTTGAGCCGGGTAGCGGCGGCGGTGAAGCAGAGCAATGGGGCCGTGGTGACGGCGCCGGCGGCGATCAGCAGCAGGTTCAGGTGCCAGTCGTTCTGGGTCAGGTGGCTGGTGGGGCTGTCGGCGAATCCCCAGAGATAGATGGCCGCCGGCGGCAGCATGATAAGGGTCTCGATCAGCAGGCCGGTCAGGGCATCCAGCGCCAGTTTTTTACGGATGAGGCCATAGACGGCGAAGCTCGAGGCCAGCACCAGGGCTATCCAGGGCAGGGAGCCGAACGCGATGAGCTGGATGGCGACCCCGATGACGGCGAGTCCCACGGCCCACCACTGCAGGCGGCGCAGCTTCTCGCTCAGGAACAGCATGCCGAGCAGCACGTTGAACAGGGGGTTGATGTAGTAGCCGAGACTGGCATCCAGCATGTGGCCGTTGTTGATGGCCCAGATGAACAGCAGCCAGTTGCCGCCGACGGTGACCGAGGTGAAGGCCAGGGTGAGCAGCACCCTGGGCTGGCGCAAGACCGCCTGCACCTTGTGCCACTGGCGGGCGAGCAGGGTCAGCACCATCAGCAGGGCGCAGGACCAGATCATGCGGTGGGTCAGGATCTCGGCGGCCGGCACGGCGGCTATGGTCTTGAAGTAGATGGGGGCCAGGCCCCAAAGGGTATAGGCGCACAGGGCATAGATGACGCCCTGGCGCTGGCTGTGTTGCTGCATGCGGATAACCTTCACTGGAGGGCGGATGTTGGACAACATCGCAAAAGTGCAGTGTAGCCATCCTTTTGGGGGGAAAGAAGTGAATAAATTGGTCGGAGGCGATTTTTACAGCATGACCCGGGGTCAGCGCCGGCCCCCGCGGCGGATCTTCTCCACATCCCGCAGCAGCCACAGCATGAGCACGATGGCGGAGATCCAGGGTCCCCAGGTCACATAGGCTTCACCCTGACCCATCACGAAGAACAACAGCGGCAATCCCACTACCAGAAACAGGACACTTCCCAGGAAGAACAGCATTTTTATCTTTAAATTTAACGGCTTGCTATTTGATGATTATATCGATTGAGGTCCGTGATGAAAGGATAAAAATGAAAAAGGGGGATTTCTCCCCCTTTATTGCCTGATCTCGTCATATTCGACGTTAATCGAGCTGGATCCAGGTGCTTTTCAGCTCGGTGTATTTCTCCAGGGCGTGCAGCGACTTGTCGCGGCCGTTGCCTGACTGCTTGAAGCCGCCAAACGGCATCGTCATGTCGCCGCCGTCCCAGTTGTTGACGAAGACGGTGCCGGCACGCAGGGCACGGGAGCCCTTGACCGCCTTGTTGAGATCCGCGGTCCAGATGGCGGCGGCCAGGCCGTAGTCGGTGTCGTTGCCGAGCGCGATGGCCTCTTCCAGGGTGTCGAAGCCGGTCACCGCCAGCACGGGGCCGAAGATCTCCTCCCGGAAGATGCGCATCTGGGGTGTCACCTCGTCAAAGATGGTGGGCTCTATGTAGTAGCCACCGCTCTCGGCATGGGTACGCTGGCCGCCGAGCAGCAGCTTGGCCCCCTCCTGCTTGCCGATCTCGATGTAGTTCAGCACCTGATCCATCTGGATGCCGTCCACCATGGCACCGATGCGGGTGGCGGGATCCAGCGGGTTGGATGAGATCCACTCGCGGGCGTGGGCCAGCAGGCGCTCCATGAACTGCGGCTTGATGCTGTTTTGCACCAGCAGGCGGGAGGCCGCGGTGCACACCTCCCCCTGGTTGTAGAAGATGGCGCCCGCCGCACTCCTGGCGGCGGCGTCGAGATCCGGCGCGTCCGCCAGCACTATGTTGGGGCTCTTGCCGCCACACTCCATAAAGGCGCGCTTGAGGTTGGATTTTCCGGAGCACTGCACCAGATGCTTGCCGATGCGGGTGGAGCCGGTGAAGGTGATGCAATCCACGTCCATGTGCATGGCCAGCGCCTCGCCGACCGTGTGGCCGAAGCCCGGCAGCACGTTGAACACGCCGTCCGGGATGCCGGCTTCCTTGGCGATACCCGCGATACGCAGGGCGGTGAGGGGGGATTTCTCGGAGGGTTTAAGGATCACCGAGTTGCCGGTGGCGAGCGCCGGGCCCAGCTTCCAGCAGGCCATTACCAGGGGGAAGTTCCAGGGGACGATGGCGGCCACGACACCGAGTGCCTCCCGGGTCACCAGCGCCAGGGCGGATTCCTCCACCGGGGCGACCTGATCGTAGATCTTGTCGATGGCCTCGGCGTTCCAGGCGATGCAGTTGGCGGCGGCGGGGGCATCATACCCCATGGCGTCGCCGATGGGCTTGCCCATGTCCAGCGACTCCAGCAGCGCCAGCTCCACCTTGTTCAGGCGCATCAGCTCGGCGAAGCGCTGCATGATCTGCTTGCGCTGCTTGGGGGCCAGCCCGCTCCAGCGCTTGTCGTCGAAGGCGGCGCGGGCGGCCTGCACCGCCAGCTCGGCGTCGGCGGCGTCGCAGGACGCGACCTTGGTCAGCAGCTGGCCGTTGGCCGGGTTGATGCAATCGAAGGTGGCGCCGTTCACGGCGTCCCGGTAGCTGCCGTCGATGAAGGCTTGGGAGGGCAGGGTCAGGTGGGAGGCCTTGTGTTGCCACTGGGCCAGGGTCAGGTCACTCATGTTCACTCCTTGAACCGACAGATAAGGTCTCTGCGTATCAATATGCTAAACATGCCGCCGCTTGTAAATCCATCCTGTAACATTTTATTAAACATTCGCCCTCGCCAGCGGTGGAGCACTGACGAGGGCGCTGGCCCGGATCGGCCCGGTCTGCGTGGGTCTGACCGCCGTTGCCGACGGTCAGGAGCAGATGGGGGATGAGCCGGAATCTGCCCGGTTTGTGCGGGGCTGACCGCCGTGGCGGGCGGTCAGAAGCTGGCCGGGGTGTTGGCGGAGATCAGCACGCACTCCTGCTCATCCACGTTGCGGAAACGGTGGGGGGTGCGGCTGTCGAAGTAGTATCCATCCCCCGGCGCCAGCAGATAGACCTGTTCGCCGACCGTGACCTCCACCTGACCCTGGATGACGATGCCGCACTCCTCGCCCTCGTGGCTCAGCATGTCGTCGCCGGTATCGGCGCCCGGGGGGAGGATCTCCTGCATCATGCCGATGGCGCGGTTCGCGCGGCTGTGACCCACCAACCTGTAGCTGATGGGGTGAGTGCCGAGATCCGGCATGTCGTCCGCGCGGAAGATCACCTCGGAATCCATCTCCGTCTCATCGGTGAAGAAGCTGGCCAGGGACATGGGAATGCCCTCCAGCACCTTGCGCAGTGAGGCCACGGACGGGCTCACCTGATTTTTCTCGATCTGGGAGATAAAGCCGTTGGTCACACCGGAGCGCTTGGCCAGCTCGCGCTGGGAGAGAGCCGCCTTGGTGCGAACCGCCTTGAGGCGGTGACCGATATCCATCGATAGACACTCCTTGACTGTTTACTATTATTAAAATTGTGTTAAATATCTTATACCACCCATGGCGGGTGACACCAAGCAGGGCGACACAGAGCCCTTTTTTATGGATTTAGGTGTTTAATTTAATAGGCAATGGCCAAGCGTTACTAAACGCCTTAAGGATGAGGTGACCATGAAACCTGTCAGCGACATCAATACCCCCGACATGTCCGCCTTCTGGATGCCCTTCACCGCCAACCAGCAGTTCAAGGCGGCCCCGCGCATCCTGAAGTCGGCGCAGGGGATGTATTATCACTCAGAGGATGGCCGCAAGATACTGGATGGCACCGCCGGCCTCTGGTGTTGCAACGCGGGTCATGGTCGGCGGGAGATAGCCGAGGCGGTCTCCCAGCAGATCTCCCACCTCGACTTCGCCCCCACATTCCAGATGGGCCATCCCCTGCCGTTCGAGTTGGCGAACCGGCTGGTGGAAATCGCCCCCAAGGGGCTGGGCCACGTCTTCTATACCAACTCCGGCTCGGAGTCCGTCGATACGGCGCTAAAAATCGCCCTGGCCTGGCAGCGGGCGCGCGGCCAGGGTACCCGCACCCGGCTGATTGGCCGCGAGCGAGGCTACCACGGGGTGGGCTTCGGCGGCATCTCGGTGGGGGGCATCCCCGGCAACCGCAAGTGGTTCGGCTCCCTGCTCGGCGGGGTGGATCATCTGCCCCACACCCTCAACATAGGGAAAAATGCGTTCACCAGGGGGCTGCCGGCGGAAGACCTCACCCTGGCCGATGAACTGGAGAAGATCGTCTTCCTGCACGACGCCAGCAATATCGCCGCCGTCATCGTCGAACCCATCGCCGGCAGCACCGGGGTCATAGTGCCCCCTCAGGGCTACCTCAAGCGGCTGAGGGAGATCTGCACCAAACACGGCATCCTGCTCATCTTCGATGAGGTGATCACCGGCTTCGGTCGCCTCGGCTCTCCCTTCGCCGCCCAGGAGTTCGACGTCATCCCCGACATGATCACCTGTGCCAAGGGCCTCACCAACGGTGCCATCCCCATGGGGGCCGTGCTGGTGAGCGACGGCATCTATGACGACATGATGGCCGCGGGCAAGGGGGCCATCGAGTTGTTCCACGGCTACACCTACTCCGGCCATCCGGTGGCCGCCGCCGCGGGTCTGGCGACCCTGGAGATATATCGCAACGAGAATCTACTGAGCCGCGCCGCCGATCTGGCGGGTTACTGGGAGGAGGCGGCCCATTCGTTGAAGGGCTGCAAGCATGTCAAAGACGTGCGCAACTACGGCCTGGTGGCGGGCATAGAGCTGGAATCCATGCCGGACGCGCCGGGCAAGCGTGCCTACGAGGTGTTCGTGCGCTGCTTCGAGAAGGGGGCCCTGATCCGGGTCACCGGCGACATCATCGCCCTGTCGCCGCCCCTCATCATAGAGCGCAGCGAGATCGACGATCTCTTCACCCTGCTGCAGGACGCCCTGCAAGCCCAGACCTGATCACCCCCTCATTTGCGGGGCGCCCGCTTGGGAGCCCCCTCCTTGCGCCTGACGCTCATGGCCGCGCAGGAACCCCAATTTCACGGAGGATTTATGACCTACAGGATCAACAACTTCATCGGCGGCGAGACCACGGAGAGCCGCAGCGAGCGCTTCGGCGCCATCTTCAACCCGGCCACCGGCCAGCAGCAGGGCCAGGTGGTGCTGAGCACCGCCGCCGAGTGCCAGGAGGCCATCGCCAGCGCCGAGCGCGCCTTCGCCGACTGGTCCCAGACCCCGCCCCTGGTACGGGCCCGGGTGATGTTTCGCTTCAAGGAGCTGATGGAGCAGCACAGGGACGAGCTGGCCCGGCTCATCAGCCGCGAGCACGGCAAGGTGTTCTCTGACGCCCAGGGTGAGCTGACCCGTGGCTTGGAAGTGGTGGAGTTCGCCTGCGGCATTCCCCATCTGCTCAAGGGGGAGCACTCCCTCAACGTGGGCCGTGGGGTGGACAGCCACTCCATGATGCAGCCGGTGGGGGTCTGCGCCGGCATCACGCCGTTCAACTTCCCGGCCATGGTGCCGCTCTGGATGTTCCCGGTGGCGCTGGCCTGTGGCAACAGCTTCATCCTCAAGCCCTCCGAGAAGGATCCGTCGCTCTCCCTGCGCATGGCCGAGCTGCTCAAGCAGGCGGGCCTGCCGGACGGGGTGCTGAACGTGGTCAACGGTGACAAGGAGGTGGTGGACGTGCTGCTGACCGACCCGCGGGTGGCCGCGGTCTCCTTCGTCGGATCCACCCCCATCGCCCAGTACATCTATGCCACCGCCTCGGCCCACGGCAAGCGGGTGCAGGCCCTTGGCGGCGCCAAGAACCACATGCTGGTGATGCCGGACGCGGATCTCGATCAGGCGGTCGCCGCCCTGATGGGGGCGGCCTATGGCGCCGCCGGCGAGCGCTGCATGGCCATCTCGGTGGCCCTGGTGGTGGGCGACGAGACCGCCGATGCCCTAGTGGCCAGACTCTCGCCCCTGGTGGCGGCGCTGCGGGTCGGCCCGGGTCTGGGTCAGAGCCCGGAGAACGAGATGGGGCCCCTCATCAGCCGGGAGCACCTGGCCAAGGTACGCGGTTACGTGGATCAGGGGGTGGCCGAGGGCGCCGAGCTGGTGGTCGATGGCCGCGGCCTGAGCCACGAGGAGGGCTACTTTATCGGCGGCAGCCTGTTCGACAGGGTGGGCCACGAGATGCGCATCTACCGGGAGGAGATCTTCGGCCCCGTGCTCGTCATCGTGCGGGCGCCGGACTACGAGACGGCCCTGCGGCTCATCAATGAGCACGAGTACGGCAACGGTACCGCCATCTTTACCTGCGATGGCGACACCGCAAGGGACTTCACCACGCGGGTGCAGGTCGGTATGGTAGGGGTGAACGTACCCATCCCCGTGCCCATGGCATTTCACAGCTTCGGTGGCTGGAAGCGGTCCATCTTCGGGCCGCTCAACATGCACGGGCCGGATGGGGTGCGTTTCTACACCCGGATGAAGACGGTGACCGCCCGCTGGCCCCAGAGCCTGCGCGCCGGTGCCGAGTTCTCCATGCCGACCATGAAATGACAACCATGCAGCAGCTAGCCCTGGCATGGCCCGGCGGAAGGGATCCGCCGGCTTGTCCCGCTATCCCTGTGAAGGAGTGACTGATGAGACTGGGAATTCTCGATTGTGACCGGCTTGACCCCGATCTGGTGGGGGACTTTGGCCCCGTTTACTCCGAGATGTTTATCAAGGGATTCCGGGCGCTGGCCCCGGCGCTAGAGTACAGGGTCTGGTCGGCCCTCGACGGCGAACTGCCCGGAGACTTGACCGAGTGCGATGCCTGGCTCATCACGGGATCCCGCCACGATGCCTACAGCGATCTGCCCTGGATCCTGGCGCTGCGGGAGTGGATCCGCCAGGCCCACGACGCCAACGTCAAGCTGGCCGGGGTCTGCTTCGGCCATCAGGTGATCGCCCAGGCCCTGGGGGGCGAGGTGATGAAGTCCACCAAGGGCTGGGGGCTCGGCGTCTCCGTCCACCCCATGCTGGAGTCGGAACCCTGGATGCAGCCGGGGCTCGAGACCATCCGGATCCTCGCCAGCCATCAGGATCAGGTGGAGCAGCTGCCGCCCGGGGCGACCCGGCTGGCGGGCAACGATTTCTGCCCTAACTTCATGTTCCTGCAGGGGGACAACATAGTGGCCATTCAGGGCCACCCCGAGTTTTCGGTGGAGTACAACCGGGCGCTGATCGAGCGGCGCCGGGACAGGCTGCCGGATGCCCATTACCAGCGCAGCCTCTCCTCCCTGGAGGGGGAGGTGGATTCGGCCACCATGATGCAGTGGCTGCTGCAGTTTCTCGGCATCTTGCCGGTCGAGTCTGTCTAACGCCGTCGCTGGTTTGTCATATCCCCCCCGCTGATGCTAGATTTTGTAGCAAAATGAAGGATCAAGCGGCGATATGCCAAGTTCGGATGATACACTGGCCGCCATTTGTGGCGGCCTTGTTTTCTGATGTTGGCAGCCGCGCCAGCCTGTGAGGGTGCAACCTTGAAACTACAGCAGTTGAAGTATCTGATCGCGGTGCGGGACCACAACCTCAACGTCTCCGTCGCTTCCGATGCGCTCTATACCAGCCAGCCCGGGGTGAGCAAGCAGATCGGCCTGCTGGAGAGCGAGCTGGGGGTGCGCATCTTCGAGCGCCGCGGCAAGCACCTGCACCGCATCACCCCGGTGGGGGAGGAGATCATCAAGTGCGCCGAGGCCATGCTCAACATCGAGAGCAAGATCAAGGCCATCTCCCGGGAGTACCTGGATCCGACCGTGGGGACCCTCAACATCCATACCACCCACACCATAGCGCGGCATCTGCTGCCCAAGAGCGTCACCTATTTCACCAAGAAGTACCCCAAGATCTCGTTCCACCTGCACCCCGTGATGTCGGCCACCAAGGATCAGATCAGCAAGGGTTACTCGGATTTCTCCATCGTGGCCCACGAGATAGGCTTCGACAAGGAGCTGATCGCGCTGCCCGCCTACCTCTGGACCCTCTCCCTGGTGGTGCCTCTGGATCACCCCTTGGCCAAGGTGAAGAAGCCGACCCTGGAGCAGCTCTGCCAGTACCCCATCCTCAGCTACGAGAGTGGCGCCACCGGGCGTCAGGCGCAGGATGCGGTATTCCAGGCGGCGGGACTCACCCCCAACTACTACATGACGGTGATGGATGCCGGCGTCATCAAGCGTTATGTGGAGCTGGGCTTTGGCATCGGCATCATCGCCTCCCTGGTGGCGAACGACCACGATGCCCCGGGTCTGGTGGCCATCAATCTGGAGCACCTGTTCGCCCCCTGTCCGGCCCAGCTCTGCTTCAGCAAGAGCATCTTGCTGCAGAACTACATGTACGACTTCATCAGCTCCTTCTCTCCCCACCTCACCAAGGAGGTGATCCAGAACGTCATGCAGCAGCCGACCCAGGCGCGCATCGATGAGCTGCTGGCCGGGGTGGAACTGCCCGTCTATTGATTTCGTCCCGCATCCTCAACCCCGGGTTGAGGATGCCGCCATCGCGGGCCCCAGGCCCTGCCTTCGAGGTTCCCATGTCCCGCATCCTGCTGCTCGCCAATCTCAACTGTGATCACGTGCTCTCCCTGGTCGAACCCCTGGTGGCGGGGGCACGGCTGCAGTATGTGGATCAGGGGCGCAGGCTCGGCGGCGGCGCCGCCAACACCGGCATCGGCCTGGTGTGGGCGGGGCACGAGGTGCGCATCGCCTCCCGGGTCGGGCTGGACGAGACCGGCGACTGGCTGCTGGAACAGGCTACCTCATACGGCCTGGATTGCAGCCATGTGGAGCGTTTCGGTGGCGAGACCGGGGAGCTGCTGATCCTGGTGGACTCCACCGGCGAGCGCACCATACTCAGGCGCCCCCGCCGGCCGGATCTGCCGGGGGACTTGCCGAGCGAGGGGGTGGATTGCCTCTACGTGAACTACCCCGGCACCGCCATCATCGGCTACATGCGCCAGATGCTCGGCAAGAGCTTCGTGGTGGCCCAGTATCCCAAGGGGGGGCAGGCTCGCCGTCCCTGTCACGTGCTGGTGGCCTCCCGCTCGGATCTCGCCGAGGTGAGCGACCCCTGGCAACACGCCCGCCAGCTCGCCGGTGATCAGCTCGAATGGCTGGTGCTGACCGAGGGCAAGGCGGGGGCCGTGGCGATCCATGGCGAGGAGCAGATCCGGGTGGCGGCGCGGCCTGTCTCGGTGGTGGATACCACGGGGGCGGGGGATGCCTTCGCTGGCGGCCTCATTCACGGTCTGGCCCGGGGCATGGCTATCAAGGATGCCCTGCAGTGCGCGGTGGACTGGGGGGCCTTCGCGGTCGCCTCCGAGAGCTCCATTCCCTCCCAGGCCCTGAAAAACTGGTTGAAGCAGCCCCACTGACGGGGCGCGTGGGAGGCGCTTTCATGAGGGCGCCCAGCCTGGCCGGATGGCGGGACTTCGCCACCAGAAAGGGCCGAAACCCCGGCTTCAGCCTGCAAGTTTGCGATCAATCAAAGAAAGTGTCGATTTATGTACATCTTCGTCGACACCCGTCCGGCCTGCTCTTAACCTTGTCATTCCACGACTCGGCCAACGACGCGGACCCCGGGCAGGCGCCCCTGTCATCTCCCTCTCTTGGCCCCCGGTTGTCGTCCTGATTTCTGGCTTGTAGTAAGAGGCAAGTGCGACCATGCAACTGACACGATTTACCGACTACGCCCTGCGTACCCTGACGTTTCTGGCGATCCAGCCGAGTGATCGCCTGTCGACCATCACCGAGGTGGCCGACACCTTCGCCATCTCCCGCAACCACGTGGTCAAGATAGTGCACCAGCTCGGCATCAAGGGATACATAGAGACGGTACGTGGCAAGCATGGGGGCATCCGCCTCGGCCGCGCCGCCGTCTCCATCAACCTGCGGGACGTGGTGATGGACATGGAGCACGTGCTCTGCCCGGTGGACTGCAAGCGCGAGAACTGCCGCCTCTCCGGTGGCTGCCGCATCCAGGGCATCTTGCGCCGCGCCATGAATGCCTTCCTGGAGGTGCTGGGGGAGTACACTCTGGCGGATGCGGTGCGCGATCCCACCCGTCTGTGCCACCTGCTCGGCATCGAGCAGGAGAATATTCTGACCATGGCCTGAGGGTCATGATGGCGAAAGGGCCCCTCGGGGCCCTTTTTACTGTCTGGGATCTATGTCGGGGGCCGAGTGCGTCGGGATGCAGAGGCTCGTGGTGCGCAGCCGGCGCCGTCAGGGCTGGGGGATCAGGGTGATGGCCCCGTGCAGGCAAGCGAGGCCGCAGGCGCCGCAGCCGTCGCAGGCCGCCATGTTGACGCTGATGCCGTCACTGCTGGCCTTGATCGCCTGCTGGGGGCAGGCATCCTCGCACAGCAGGCAGTAGAAGCCCTGGCGGGCCTGGCAGCTCGCCTCTATCCGCACCCGGGTCTGCACCTGGCGGCCGAGGCGCAGGTCCAGCGCCCCCGTGGGGCAGGCCCTGGCACAGCTGCCGCAGTAGCTGCACTGGCCGCAGGCGAGGTCCAGCACAGGGGTGCCGGCGATGGGGCTGCCGTCATACTCCGGGCGATCGGCGGGCTTGAGCAGGGCGTTTGGGCAGGCCTCGAAGCAGTCGCCGCAGCGGCTGCAGAGGGAGATAAACTGCGACTCCTCGATGGCCCAGGGCGGGCGCGCCTCCTGGCAGGCCACGGCCGGTTTGGCTGTGTCCCCCAGTGCTTGCCTCAACCAGCGACAGAAAAAATGCGTCATGCCTACCCCAACTACCCAATAGGGGTTAATTTTAGCCAGTTCTCCGCCGACAAGCCAGAGAATAGCGCGCCCCAGGATCGCAAGCCGGGTTGCCCTTGTGTAAGCTAGGCGAGTCTTTTTACGTGGTTGAACATACACATGTGGTTATTTCTCTGGCGTGCCTCCCTGCTCTATGTCTTCCCGCTGCTGATGTGGGCCTATTGCCACATCAAGGAGATCGAGTTCGCCGAGCTCGATACCGGGGTCAACAGCCACAAGTGGGTGGTGCTGGCCGCCTACCTCATCTATGTGCTGCTCTGGCTGCTGCTTAACCGCTACCTCGAACTCTTCCTGCGCCAGCGGGGGCGCCGGTGATCCCCTCGGCGTTCTGGTTGCCTGCCCTGCTGGCGGGGCTGCTGGCCCTCGGGCTCGGCTGGCTGGTGGGGCGTCGCGGCGCCCGCGAGCAGAGTCTGCTGCTGGAGGAGCGCTATCAGGTGTTGCAGGACAGGTTCGACGAGTTGCAGGACGAGAAGATGCTGGGCCAGCAGAAGCTGGAACAGCAGCAGACCCTGTTGCTCAAGCTCACCGCCCGCCTCAAGGATGCCGAGGCGACCCTGCGCAGCGAACGCCTCGCCAGCGCCGAGAAGCTGCAACTGCAGCAGCAGGCGGAGGCTCGCCTCAGCCAGCAGTTCGAGAATCTCGCCAACCGCATCTTCGAGCAAAACTCCGGTAACTTCCGAGAACTGAACCAGAACAGCCTGGATCTGCTGCTGACGCCGCTGAAAGAGCAGCTGGAGGGCTTCCGGCGCCAGGTGGGGGAGACCCACGCCCAGGAGACGGCCCAGCGCCACAGCCTCAAGTTCGAGCTGGAGCGCCTCGCCGAGCTCAATGCCCGCATGACCGAAGAAGCCGCGGCCCTGACCCGCGCCCTCAAGGGGGATAGCAAGCTGCAGGGCAACTGGGGGGAGGTGGTGCTGGCCCGGATCCTCTCCGAGTGCGGCCTGCGGGAGGGCCACGAGTACCACACCCAGGTCAATATCGAGGTGGAGAAGAACAAGCGCTACCAGCCCGATGTGATCGTCCACCTGCCCCAGGAGAAGGACATCATCATAGACGCCAAGGTGTCCCTGACCGCCTACGAGCGCTGGTACAACAGCGATGGCGAGCTGGAGAAGGCGGTGGCGCTCAAGGAGCACGTCGCCTCGGTGCGCAACCACATCCGCGAGCTGGGTCGAAAGGATTACCAGCAGTTGCCCGGGGTGCGTACTCTGGACTACGTGCTGATGTTCGTGGCGGTGGAGCCCGCCTTCCTCACCGCGGTGGAGGCGGATCCCTCTCTGGTGCGCTACGGATTGGATCACAACATACTGCTGGTGAGCCCCACCAACCTGATGGTGGCCCTGCGCACCATAGAGAACCTGTGGCGCTACGAGCGGCAGAACCAGAACTCGCGCCAGATAGCGGAACGGGCCGGGCGCCTCTACGAGAAGCTGCGGCTGTTCGTGGAGGAGATGCAGCAGATGGGGGGCAGCCTGCACAAGGCGCAAGAGAGCTACGACAAGGCCATGGGGCGGCTGGTGAACGGTCGCGGCAACCTGATCGCCCAGGCGGAGCGTTTTCGCGAGCTGGGGGTAGAGGTGACCAAGCCCCTGCCGGAATCCCTGATCGACCGGGCGCTGGAGCGGGAAGACCAAGCCGACTAGCGTCCAGTGATCCGTTCACTCCATGAAGAAGGGCAGCCCGTGGCTGCCCTTCTCGTTTTTTGTCCGGCGCAGGGGTTCCGCGCCTTATTGCTTCCAGAAGGAGGGGAAGAAGAGCACGGCCACCGTCAGGATCTCAAGGCGCCCCAGCAGCATGCCGAACGACAGTATCCACTTGGCCGAGTCCGGCAGGCTGGCGAAGTTGGTGCTGGGGCCGATGACGGGGCCCATGCCTGGGCCCACGTTGGCCACGGCGGTGATGGAGCCCGAGATGGACGTCAGGGGATCCAGCCCGATGGCGGCGAGCAGGGCGGCGATCAGCAGTATGATGGCGAAGTAGGCCAGCACGAAGGAGATCAGGGAGCGGATGATGGCGTCATTGACGGGCCGGCCGTTGTACTTCTGCGGGAAGACGGCGGAGGGGTGCATCAGCTGACGCATCTGCTTCTTGAACAGGGCGAAGGCCACCTGCACTCGGAAGATCTTGAGGCCGCCTGCGGTGGAGCCGGAGCAGGCGCCGAGGGCCAGCAAGATGATGAAGAGGATGCTGGTGAGCGGCCCCCAGGCACCGAAGTCCCCGAGGCCGAAGCCCGTGGTGGTGAGCACGGAGACGATGTTGAAGCTGCTGATGCGCAGGGCATCCATAAAGCCGTAAATATCTCTGACCCACAGATAGAAGGTGACCACGACCGTCACCCAGACCACCAGCCAGAAGAAGCCCTGCACCTGGGCGTCCTTGAACAGGCTGTTGTCGCGGCGGGCGAGGGCCTGCACATAGAGCAGGAAGGGCAGGCCGCCGAGGAACATGAAGAGGGTGCCTATCCAGTGTGCCTCGTGGGAGAAGTGGGACATGGATTGATCCGAGGTGGAGTAGCCCCCCGTGCTGAGCGTGGTCATGGCGTGGTTGACCGCCTCGAACAGCGTCATGCCGCTCACCCAGTAGGCGAGGAAGCAGAGCATGGAGAGCACCAGATAGACCAGCACTATGTTGTTGGCCACCGTCTTGGCGCGGGGCGCGCTCTTGTCGGACCAATCCGAGCTCTCGGTCTGGAACAGCTTCATGCCGCCGACGTTGAGGTAGGGCAGCACGGCCACCGCCATCACGATAAAGCCGACCCCGCCGAGCCACTGCAGGATGGAGCGCCACAGCAGTATGCTGTGGGCCATGCCATCGAGGCCGGAGAGCACGGTGGAGCCCGTGGTGGTGACCCCGGACATGGTCTCGAAGTAGGCGTCGGCGAAGTTGATGTGGGTGATGAAGACGAAGGGCAGGGCGCCGAAGATGCAAGCCACCACCCAGACCGAGGTGGTGAGCAGGAACATCTCCCGTACCCCGAGGTGGAACACCGCCTTGCGGCCGTAGTGCAGGCAGAGCAGGGCGGCGCCGTGGGTGATGAGCACGGATTTCAGGAACTCGACGAAACCCTCAGAGCCGGTCAGCAGGGCCAGCAGGGTGGGTAGCCACATGAAGAGAGCCAGCTTGGAGAGCACCAGGCCGAGGGTGAAGACGATGGGACGCAGCTTGATCATGCAGGATAACCTGGTCGTTGATTAACAAAAGACCCGGACGATTCTCTGTAGAAAGGTCCGGGTCTGGTTGTTGTTGCCTGTCGCATGGCAGATCAGAGGAAGAAGGGGCTTGGCTGGAACAGACGCTCCACTTCCGGGATGTACTTCTTGTCCACCAGGAACATGACCACGTGGTCATCCTGCTGGATCTGGGTGCGATCGTGGGCGATCAGCACCTCATCCCCCCGGACTACGGCGCCGATCGTGGTGCCCGGCGGCAGCTTGAGCTCGCCCACCGTCTTGCCGACCACCTTGGAGGTGTTCTCGTCCCCGTGGGCGATGGCTTCGATGGCTTCGGCCGCGCCGCGGCGCAGGCTGTAGACGTTGGCGATGTCGGCCCGGCGCACATGGGTCAGCAGGGCCGAAATGGTAGCCTGCTGGGGCGAGATGGCGATGTCGATGGAGCCGCCCTGCACCAGATCCACGTAGGCGCCGCGCTGGATCAATACCATCGTCTTCTTGGCACCCATCTTCTTGGCGAGCAGGGCCGACATGATGTTGGCCTCGTCTTCGTTGGTCACCGCGATGAAGACGTCGATCTGATCGATGTGTTCCTCCGCCAGCAGCTCCTGATCCGCCGCGTCGCCGCAGAAGACTATGGTGTTCTCCAGCACCTCGGAGAGCTGCTCCGCCCGCTTCTGGTTGCGCTCGATCAGCTTGACGCTGTAGCGCTTCTCCAGCTGACGGGCGAGGCCGGCCCCTATGTTGCCGCCGCCGACGATCATGATGCGGCGATAGGGGCTCTCGAGGCGCTGCAGCTCCGACATCACGGCGCGGATGTGGCCGGCCGCCGCGACGAAGAACACCTCGTCATCCGCCTCTATGATGGTGGTGCCTTGGGGGCGGATGGAGCGCCCCTGGCGGAAGATGGCGGCGACCCGGGTCTCGATGTTCGGCATGTGATCCCGCAGGGTGGAGAGGGCATTGCCCACCAGGGGGCCGCCGTAGTAGGCCTTGACCGCCACCAGACCCACCTTGCCGCCGGCGAAGTCCACCACCTGCAGAGCCCCAGGATACTCGATGAGGCGACGGACATAGTCGGTCACCAGCTGCTCGGGGGCGATCAGGTGATCCACCGGCACGGATTCCGGCAGGAACAGGCGATCCCGTTCCACCAGGTAGGCCGGGGAGCGGATCCGCGCCACCTTGTTCGGGGTGTTGAACAGGGAGTAGGCCACCTGGCAGGCGACCATGTTGGTCTCGTCGCTGTTGGTGACCGCGACCAGCATGTCCGCATCCTGGGCACCGGCTTCGCGCAGCACCCTGGGGTGGGCGCCGTGGCCGTTTACCACCCGCAGATCGAACTTGTCCTGCAGCTCCCTCAGCCGATCGCTGTCGGTGTCGACTATGGTGATGTCGTTGTTCTCGCCGGCGAGGTTCTCCGCCAGGGTGCCACCGACCTGGCCTGCGCCAAGAATGATGATTTTCATAGAGAAATCTTGCTCAAGGTTGCTTCGAAACGAGGGCGCCCGCAGGCGCCCCAACCCTTCATCTGCAGCTTACTGCTTGATCAGCTTGGCGTAGTAGAAGCCATCCATCTCGGCTTCCCCCGGCAGGAACTGACGGCCCGGATGGTCTGGGTTGTCCTGCTCGTGCAGGGGCACTAGGCGGGCATCCGGGGTGGCAGCCAGGAAGGCGCGGATCTGATCCCGGTTCTCCTCCGGCAGCACGGAGCAGGTGGCGTAGAGCAGGGTGCCACCACTCTTCAGCTTTGCCCAGAGGGCGCCCAGAATTCGGCGCTGCAACTCGGCGAGTTCGCGGATGTCCTGATCCCGGCGCAGCCACTTGATGTCCGGGTGGCGGCGGATGACGCCGGTGGCGGAACAGGGGGCGTCCAGCAGGATGCGATCGAACTGGCCCTCCGGCCACCACTGATCCGGGGTGCTGGCGTCACCGTGGATCACCCGGGCGCTCAGGCCGATGCGATCTAGATTCTCCTGCACCCGCTTGAGGCGGTTCTCGTCGGCGTCGACGGCGACCACGCCGGCCAGTTTGGGCTGGCGCTCCAGCAGGTGGGCCGTCTTGCCGCCGGGGGCGGCGCAGGCATCCAGCACCCACTCGCCCGGTTGAGGGTCGAGCAGGTGGGCGGCCTGCTGGGCGGCGCCATCCTGAACCGAGCAGTCACCCTGCTCGAAGCCGGGCAGCTTGGTCACGTCGCAGGGGCGCTCCAGCAGGATGCAATCCTCGCCCTCTTCACCGGCCGCCGCGTTGATGCCGGCCTCCGCCATGCGTGCCAGCATCTGCTCGCGGCTCTGGCGCTGGCCGTTGTTGCGGATCCACATGGGAGGGCGCTGGTTGTTGGCCTCCATGATGAACTCCCAGTCATCGGGATAGGCCTGGCGCAGGCGCTTGGTGAGCCATTCCGGGTGGCCGAGGCGCACGCTGGGGACGCGGTCGATGCGCAGCAAAATGACCTCGGCGCTGCGCTGGAAGTTGCGCAACACGCCGTTGATGAGGCCGCGCAAGGAGCTGCCCTTGAGCAGCTTGACGGCGTTGACCGTCTCTGCCACCGCGGCGTGGGCCGGAATGCGGGTATAGATGAGCTGATAGAGGCCCACCAGGATCAGGTAGTGGAAGATGCGGCTCTTGTTCTTGAGCGGCTTGTCCATCATCTCGCCCACCGCCGCGTCGAGGCGGGGCAGCCAGCGCAGGGTGCCGTAGCAGAGTTCTTGCAGGAGGGCGCGATCGCGAGGGGCCACCTTCTCCTGGGCAGCAGGCAGAACGGCGGAGAGGGACTGACCCTGATCCAGCACCTGTTGAATAACGAGAGCGGCCTGTGCACGTGTTTTCATAGCGTTACCTTAAATGCGCAAGTCGGGGCCCGGGCCCCGCTTGTTTCAATTCAATTGCGTGCCGGGGGCAAACCAGTCGCGGCGGGAGTTGAGCAGATCCGCGGCCGACATGGCCTTCTTGCCGGGGGGTTGCAGGGCCAGCAGGCGCAGCACGCCCTTGCCGGTGGCGATGTCGATCCCCTGCTTGTCGGCCTTGAGCAGGGTGCCGGCCGCCTGACCGTGATCCTGGTCGATAACCTCGGCCTGCCACACCTTGATGGTCTGCTCGGCCACCTCGAACCAGCTGATGGGCCAGGGGTTGAAGGCGCGGATGCAGCGCTCGATGGCGATGGCCTCCATGGACCAGTCGATGCGGGCCTCTTCTTTGGAGAGCTTCTGGGCGTAGTTGGCCAGGGCGTCGTCCTGCTGCTCGGCCTGGGCTTCGCCGGCGGCCATGGCGTTCAGGGTATCGACCAGCGCCTGGGGACCCAGCTCGGCCAGCTTGTCATAAAGACTGGTGGAGGTCTCATCGGCGGCGATGGGGCAAGTAACCTTGCGGATCATGGCGCCGGTATCCAGCCCCACGTCCATCTGCATGATGGTGACGCCGGTCTCGGCATCGCCAGCCCAGATGGAACGCTGGATGGGGGCGGCGCCGCGCCAGCGCGGCAGCAGGGAGCCGTGTACGTTGATGCAGCCGAGGCGCGGGGTGTCGAGCACGACTTTCGGCAGGATCAGGCCATAGGCCACCACCACCATGAGATCGGCACCCAGGGCTGCCAACTCGGCCTGGGCCTCTTCATTGCGCAATGAGGCGGGCTGATAGACCGGCAGATCGTGGGCGAGGGCCAGCTCCTTGACCGGGCTGGCGGTGAGCTTCTGGCCGCGGCCGGCGGGCTTGTCGGGCTGAGTGTAGACGGCGACGACCTCGTGGTCGGAAGACAACAACGCCGCCAGATGACGGGCGGCGAAGTCGGGGGTACCGGCAAAAATCAGTTTCAGTTTATTCAATGGGGCAGATCCTTAGAGGACTTTGCGATCTTCACGGGCCATCTTTTCCAGCTTCTGACGGATGCGCTGGCGCTTGAGCGGGGACAGATAATCCACAAACAGCTTGCCGACCAGATGATCCATCTCATGCTGAATGCAGATGGCGAGCAGATCGTCCGCTTCCAGCTCGAACGGCTGGCCGTTGCGATCCAGCGCACGCACCTTGACCCATTCGGCCCGCGGCACCAGGGCGCGACTGCCGGGAACGGAGAGGCAACCCTCTTCGATACCTGTGCTGCCGGACTGTTCCAGGATCTCGGGGTTGATCAGCACCAGCTGATCCTCGCGGTCTTCGGAGACGTCGATCACTATGATGCGCTGATGAATGTCCACCTGAGTCGCGGCCAGGCCGATGCCTTCCTCCGCGTACATGGTTTCGAACATATCATCTACAATCTGTTGTAACTCGGGTGTAATGGTCTCGACAGGGGCTGCGATGGTTCGCAGGCGCTCATCGGGGAAACGCAATACATCTAGAATGGCCATAGTTTTTTCTTTAGTTTCGTATAAATGCAGTCAATATTGACGTAATTCTAGTCATTTACGCCGACAAAAAACAGCAACACTTTGCGAGCAGAAATAACAGGGAGTGTTATGTATCTGAAGCAAACCATCCTCGCCTGCCTGACGGCGGCCCTGACGAGCGGCGTCCTGGCGGCGCCACTGGCTTTGAAAGCCGGTCATCCCGACAACTATGTGGTGCAAAAGGGCGACACCCTCTGGGACATCTCGGGCCATTTTCTGGCGGAGCCCTGGCTCTGGCCACGTCTCTGGAACATCAATCCCCAGATTGCCAATCCCCACTGGATCTACCCGGGGGATGTGCTGCAACTGAGCTGGGTCAATGGGGAGCCTCGCCTCGGCAAGGCCAGCCAGGGGGGCAAGCAGGTCATCCACCTCTCCCCCAAGAATCGCTACGAGAACAAGGCGAACCCGGTGCCGACCCTGCCGCTCAGCGAGATAGGTCCCTTCCTGCAGACGGATCACATCCTGGCCAACAGCCAGCAGGCCAAAGAGATGCCCTATGTGCTCGGCAACAACGAGAAGCATGTCGGCATGCTGGAGGGGGACGTCCTCTACGTGCAGGGCACGCTAATCCCTGGCCAGGACTACGGTGTCTATCATCCCGGGACCATCTACAAGGACAAGCTGACCGGGGAGCAACTCGGCCAGGAGGCGGTCTTCGTCGGTGTGGTGCGGGCCGAGGAACAGTTGCCCAACAACACCGCCAGGGTGACCCTGGCCCAGAGTCGGCGGGAAGTTTATCAGGGGGACAAGGTGATGCCATTGCCACCCCAGGAGACTCTCACCGCCGTCTTCATGCCCAAGGCGGCCCCCGTCATCAGCCCCGGCTATGTGATCGAGCTGCCGAGCAAGGCCAGGGGAGGTGGCAAGTTTGACGTGGTGCTCATCAACAAGGGGCTCAGAGACAGCGTCTCCCCCGGCGATGTGCTGGATATCCAGCGCCCGGGGGCCGAGATGGTGGACAAGAATGGCAAGGTCTCTTACCGCGAATATGCCTCCGTCTACGACAAGGCGTTTTACTCTGCCGGCAAGTCTTCCCTGCCGTCGGAATCCGTGGCTAGGGTCATGCTGTTCAAGGTGTATGACAAGCTGAGCTATGGCCTGATCCTGCAGAGCCGGGAGCTGGTGAGCTCGGGTTATCAGGTCAGCAACTTCTGACGTGCGACCGCCTCCCGATCGCCTCGCCCTGTGGTTGACCCTGAATGCGGTGAGCGGCATTGGGCCGGTGACCGCCTCCCGCCTGCTGAGTCACTGCCAGGGCGACATTGAGGCCCTGTTTGAGCGCGATGACGGTCAACTGCGCGCCATGGGGCTCAACGAGCAGCAGCTTCGGCAGCTCAGGTGGCCGGGTCACGAGGTGGAACAGGGGCTGCGCTGGGCCAGCCAGCCCGACCATCATCTGATCTGTCTGGATTCCCCCCAATATCCCTCCCTGTTGCAAGAGATCCCGGCGGCGCCCCTGCTGCTCTATTGCCGTGGGGATCCGGCCGCCCTGGCATTGCCGCAACTGGCCATGGTGGGCACCCGTCACCCCACTCATGCGGGCAAAGACAATGCCGCTCGCCTGTGTGCTGAATTAGTCGAACGCGGGCTTGCCATCACCTCAGGACTGGCCCTAGGTATCGACGGTGTCTGCCATCAGCAGGCGCTGGCGACAGGGGGGACGACCCTGGCTGTGCTGGGTTCCGGGCTCGATTGCCTCTATCCCAAGCGCCATCAGGACCTGGCGGAGCAGATCCTGGCACAGGGGGGCTTGCTCATCTCGGAGCTGGCCCCGGACCAAGGGCCCCTGGCCGAACATTTCCCGCGCCGCAATCGCATCATCAGCGGCTTATCGCTTGGCACCCTGGTGGTGGAGGCGGCCGAGCAGAGCGGCTCTCTCATCACGGCCCGCTACGCTCTGGAGCAGGGGCGGGAGGTGTTTGCCGTGCCCGGTGCCCCGCAGAATCCCCAGGCGGCGGGCTGCAACCGGCTGATCCAGCAGGGGGCCAAGCTGGTGCTGACGGTGGCCGACATCCTGGAGGAGTTGCCGACGCTAGCGGCCACGATGAGACCCGCCGGGCATTCCCCTGAGCCTTCGCATAATAGCGAATTGCCTTATGCCGATTTGTTGGATAACGTAGATTATGAAGCCACGAGCGTGGATACCGTTGCCGAGCGGTCCCGGCTTCCTGTCGAGCTGGTTCTCGGCAGGTTGGTAGAGCTGGAGCTGGCCGGTGCAGTGATGGCGGTAGCCGGTGGATACGTCAGAACGAGGAGGGCGAATCATGTTTGATGTATTGATGTACCTTTTCGAGACCTACATCCACAGCGATGCAGATGTGATGGTCGAGCAAGATGAACTCACCGACGAACTGAGCCGGGCCGGTTTCAACCCGGACGAGATCGAGAAGGCGCTCAACTGGCTGGAACGGCTGGCCAATCTGCACGACAGCGAGCGGGAGGTGTATGTCAGCGCCAGCGCACAAGGCTCGATGCGGATCTATGCTCCGCAAGAGCTGGCCCGCTTCAGCACAGAGTGCCGTGGTTTCCTGCTGTTCCTGGAACAGGCTCAGGTGCTGAACGCCGAGACCCGCGAGATCTGCATCGAACGCCTGCTCGAGCTGGATAAACCGGATATCGAGCTGGATGATCTCAAGTGGGTCGTCATGATGGTTCTTTTCAACGTGCCAGGCAGTGAAAACGCCTACCAGCAGATGGAAGAGCTGGTGTTTGATGAGTCAGACGGCGTCATCCACTGACAGTCCGGCGCCGCGCTGGTAGAATTCAGGCCATCTGGATTCCGAGGCGCGGCCCATGTCAAAGATCGATCACCACCTGTTTTCAGCCCACGAGCCTGCGTTCGAGCGAGAGCCCTGCCCGCAGTGTGGCGCCGAGCTGGTGATCCGCCAGGGCAAGCATGGCCCCTTCCTGGGCTGCTCCGCCTACCCCGCCTGCGACCATATTCGTTCCCTCACCCCCTCCGGCCGAGACATCGAGAAGGTGCTGGAAGGGTCGGCCTGTCCGGATTGCGGCCAGCCGCTGGCCATCAAGAAGGGGCGCTACGGCCTCTTCGTCGGCTGTACCCAGTTTCCGGCCTGCCAACACATCGAATCCCTGCAGGAACGCGACGACACCCAGATCCTCTGCCCGGAGTGCGGCAAGGGTCATCTGGTGAGCCGCACCTCCCGCTACGGCAAGCAGTTCTACTCCTGCGACGGTTACCCCCACTGCAAATACGTGGTGAACGACAAGCCGATCCCCATGTCCTGCCCCCAGTGCGGCTGGGGCATCATGGTGGAGAAGAAGGTGAGAGGAACGCTGAGCTGGGTCTGCCCGCAAAAGAAATGCGGCCATCAGAGCGAGCGGGTATAATCCCGCCGCCGTAACCAAATTGAAACATCTCGGGGAGCCGGATCCCGGCTTGCACGGGCGCACGCAGGGCCGAGCCCATTTTGACCGCTTACCCCTCTCCCCGATGCAGCTCAACCCGAACCAGTGACGAGGTGGCAGCCAGCCTGCCCATTTCCTATGCAAAACGAATTTGAACAAGCCGTCGCCGCCCTTCGTGCGGATGGGGTGATCGCCTATGCGACCGAGGCCGTGTTCGGTCTGGGTTGTGATCCCGACTCCGAGCTGGCGGTACAGCGCCTGCTGACCATCAAGCAGCGGCCGGTGGAGAAGGGCTTGATCCTGATCGCCGCCGATCTGGCGCAGTTGCAGGATTACATCGACCTGAGCCAGCTCAGTGCCGAGCAGCTTAAGAGAGTGGAGGCCAGCTGGCCCGGCCCCTTCACCTGGATCATGCCGGCCCGCCCCAGCACCCCGGCCTGGCTGACCGGTCGTTTCGATACCCTGGCGGTGCGGGTGAGTGGCCATCCTCAGGTGCAGGCCCTGTGCCGCGTCTATGGCAAGCCGCTGGTCTCCACCAGTGCGAACCTGACCGGTGAAGAACCCGCCCGCAGCACCGCCGAGATCGGCGCTCCGCTGGCGGACATGCTGGCTTATATATTGCCGGGGAACGTCGGCGGGCAAGCCAACCCGTCCGAGATCAAGGACGCCAGAACCGGCGCCGTCATCCGCCCCTCCTGAGGGGCAGTACGCCGGGTTGGCCCGGGCATGACCCCATAATAAAACGGGCGGGACGAGATCCTGCCTGACTGGAGACGAGATGAGCAAACCGGACGTGGCCGGGATCAAGGCCTTCCTGCTGCAGTTGCAGGATCAGATCTGTCGTGGCCTCGAGCAGGCCGATGGGACTGGGCGCTTCGTGGAGGATGCCTGGACCCGCGAGGGGGGCGGCGGTGGCCGCACCCGGGTGCTGCGCCATGGCGCCGTGATCGAGCAGGGGGGGGTCAACTTCTCCCACGTCCATGGGGATGCCATGCCTGCCTCGGCGACAGCTCACCGCCCCGAGCTGGCGGGCCGTCGCTTCGAGGCCATGGGTGTCTCCCTGGTGATCCACCCCCACAACCCCTATGTGCCGACCAGCCATGCCAACGTCCGCTTCTTCATCGCCGAGAAGGAGGGGGAAGCGCCCATCTGGTGGTTCGGGGGCGGCTTCGATCTGACGCCTTTCTATCCCTTCGACGAGGATGTGCGGCACTGGCATCGGGTCTCTCACGATCTGTGCCAGCCCTTCGGCGAAGGCGTCTACCCCGAGTTCAAGGGCTGGTGCGATCGCTACTTCTTCCTCAAGCACAGGGGGGAGACCCGCGGGGTCGGCGGCCTCTTCTTCGACGATCTGAACCGCTGGCCGTTTGAGGAGTGCTTCGCCTTTATGCGGGCCGTGGGTGAGGGCTACCTCGCGGCCTATCTGCCCATCATAGAGCGCCGCAAGGCAGTGCCCTTCGGCGAGCGTGAGCGGGAGTTCCAGCTCTATCGCCGCGGTCGCTATGTGGAGTTCAACCTGGTCTACGACAGGGGCACCCTGTTCGGCCTGCAGACCGGCGGCCGTACCGAGTCCATCCTGATGTCCATGCCCCCGTTGGCCCGTTGGGAGTATGACTGGCAACCCGAGCCGGGGAGCCCAGAGGCGGCGCTCTACCGTGACTACCTCACGCCAAGGGAATGGTTGTGACAAAAGGGGCCCATGGCCCTTTTTGTTGCCGATTTTTGGCTTGTTCCCGGACAGGAAAACCCGTTAAATCGGGACATGACCCTCTGATGGAACTCCCCGATGGATCGTTATCTGGTTTTTGGCCACCCGGTGCGCCACAGCAAGTCCCCCTTCATTCATACCCTGTTTGCCAGGCAGACCCAGCAGGCGCTGGAGTATGGCCTGGCCGAGCCCAACCCGGACGAGTTTGAGATAAGCCTGCGCGCCTTCTTCGCCGAGGGGGGCAAGGGCTGCAACGTGACCGTCCCCTTCAAGGAGCAGGCATTCTCCCTGGTCGACAGGCTGAGCCCACGGGCCAGGCGGGCGGGAGCCGTCAACACCATCAAGCTGACCGATGACGGCGTGCTGCTGGGGGACAACACGGATGGCGCTGGCCTTGTTGCGGATCTCAAGGCTCATGGGGTGGTGCTGGCAGGGAGCCGCATCCTGCTGCTCGGTGCCGGTGGGGCAGCGAGAGGGAGCCTGGCCCCCCTGTTGGCCGAGTCGCCGCACGAGCTGGTGATCGCCAATCGCACCCAGATCAAGGCGGCCCGGCTGGCCGAAGAGTTCCAGGATCTGGGAGCTATTCAGGCCGTGGCGTATGAGGCGTTGCAGGGGTCGTTCGATCTCATCATCAACTCCACCTCCGCCAGCCTGCAGGGGGACTTGCCCCCCCTCTCCCCGGCGTTGATCCACGGCGACATCGCCATCTACGACATGATGTACGGCGCCACAGATACCCCCTTCATCGCCTGGGCCAAGTCCCACGGGGCTCGGCTGACCATGGATGGCCTGGGCATGCTGGTGGAACAGGCCGCCGAAGCCTTCACCGTGTGGCGCGGTCTTCGTCCCGGTACTAAACAGGTATTGAGAGAGCTGAAACGCAATCTGGGGATCCTGTGAACCAAGGCATACTATTTCCCGACCTGATGAGCTGGGAAGAACAGGCGCAGCGAGTGCATTTCCCGGCCCAGTGGCAGGGAGCTAGGATCGACTGCTACATCAGCCGGCGGCGACTGGAAAAGCTGGCTGGCTTGAGCCTCGCGAGGGAGGAGGAAATCCTCAAGGCCTTCGAAGCCCTGCGCTTTGATATCGAGGAGTTGGCAGAAAAACTCATTGAAGAACAATCGTTTGGTGAGGACGGCGCCATCTACTTGTAGATTCTTCAAGTTTTTTTCTGATACAGCGGAACTTGAGTGAAAAACTGCTGACTAACTAGATAGTTGAGGAAGTGCTAGCTAGTCACCTTTATAACTCCCCGGTCTTCGTACTGGGGATTTTTTTATCTGCATGAAAAATAAAGAAATTTATGTCATTCATTTTTCATGAAACTAAATTACATAAATTACTTTCACTTTTTGCTGCTTTGCTGTACAGTTCTCTGCGTAGGGTACAGAGGTAAGATGTTCTATCTTTCAGACCTTTTATTTCACGTAATTGAATGTGGCTGAATAGCAGCCCCGATGAGTCATCGTCGGGGCGTTTTTTTATGCGATCCATTTAGAGTAAATGCTTTAGTTCATCCAATTTTTTGTTAGAATGGGGGCCTTTCTTGAGGAAAACCAATCGTCTTTGTTCTCGAGAATGAGCTTTTTCCCAATTTTTTGAATTGATTGCTTAGGGCCAGTCTTGCGGATCGCAGCACTGGCCTCATTTTTGTCCTTTGTTCATGCCTACCGCCTTTATCCCGTAATAAACTTTCAGTTTGGTGTTTATCTTGTCCCGATAAAGCCCCATATCCGGAAAATCATGAAAACGCTGTCAATGCGGCAATAAGTTAATTATTGCTACATTCTAAGTGTTTATCACATTGATTATTAAGGAATCAACTTCCTGAGCGACGGGGAACCGCGAGGCTTCGGGGGGAGGGGGAAAGAGAAGAGGGAAACTGAAAGTCTTTCAATCAGCGGAGAACCAACTCCGCTCATTGCAGGGAGGCGAGGAGTGTTTACTCCCCGACCTGATCTTCTTCGTCACCGTCTACCGGCGCTATGTCGGCACCGGACAGATACCAGCCCGTCAGGGTCTGGGCCAGCTTCTCGACACCTATGTTGGTGAGGGAAGAGAAGGCTTCCACCTGGATCTGCGGACCCAGTTCCGCCACGGCCTGACGCACCTTGATGACCTGATTGTTGCGGGGGCCCGGGCTCAGCTTGTCCGCCTTGGTCAGCAGCAGCATGACCGGCAGCTCGCGGTGGGCGCTCCACTCCAGCATGTTCATGTCGGTCTCCTTGAGCGGGTGGCGGATGTCCATCAGGATCACCAGCCCTTTCAAGGACTCACGGCGCTGCAGGTATTCAGCCAGCGACTTTTGCCACTTCAGCTTCATTTCCAGCGGGACCTGGGCATAACCATAGCCCGGCAGATCCACCAGGCGCTTGCCCGGTTCCAGCTCGAACAGGTTGATCAGCTGGGTACGGCCAGGGGTCTTGCTGGTACGCGCCAGGTTCTTGTGCTTGGTCAGGGTATTCAATGCAGAGGACTTGCCGGCGTTGGAGCGACCGGCAAACGCAATCTCGACACCCCCATCATTCGGCAGGTGGCGGATATCGGGTGCGCTGGTCACAAAATGCACCTTATTGAAATTCAGAGTTTGTGTATCCAACGTAAATTCCCTATAGAGAGAGAGGGTTATCAGTTACTTTATTGTAAAATCGTGTAAAATAGCGTCGCTTATACGCGTTTATTTTAACATGCCTTCGGCGGCATGGGATCTGGAAGCCTAATAACGAGAAAGTTGGAACGCCATGAAGAACCTAGTCATTACTCTTGCTCTGATGGTTGGCGTAACTGGGATGGCACAAGCCAAGGGCGATGTTGCTGCGGGACAAACCAAGGCGGCCATCTGTGCAGCTTGCCATGGACCGGACGGCAACAGCCCAGTCGACATGTATCCCAAGATTGCTGGTCAGCACGCATCATATATCAAAAAACAATTAGTTGAACTGAAGGCTGCCGCTTCAGGCCAAACTGGCCGGGTGGCACCCATCATGGGACCCATGGCCTTGCCCCTGTCCGAACAGGACATGGATGACCTGGCCGCCTACTTCTCCACCCAGAAGGTCACGCCGCTGGCCGTGCCAGATGAAGTCGTGGCCGCCGGCAAGGCGCTCTACATGGGTGGCGACATGAGTCGGGGTCTGGCGGCTTGCACCGCCTGCCACGGGCCGCGGGGCTCGGGTGTCGAGCAGGCCAAGTATCCCAGCCTGTCCGGGCAGCATCCTGCCTATATCAAGGCGCAGCTCATCGCCTTCCGCAGTGCTGCCCGGGAAAATGACCCCAACGGCATGATGCGGGATGTGGCCAGGAAGCTGACGGATGAAGACATAGAGTCACTGTCCAAATACGTGGCCGGTCTGCACTGATAACAGCTGTAACCTATCTTGTTGAAAAGCACGGGGAACTCAATAGTTCCCCGTTTCTTTTTCACCTTTAGCCCCATTGGCCATAAATGGCCTGGGTTGTTGTAAGAGATCTCCCATTTTCTGGTTCGGCCCGGGCTGAAACAGACATCAGTCTTCATTCTCGAAACCATAATTTTCAATATGTTAGGTATGAGCAGGTAGTTTTATCTTCGTTTGAAAACATTCTGAGTGGATTGAGCCATTCTGCCAACTTGTTACAGTGAGCCCATGGAGTGACCCCTGGGCGCATGTCTCATCGGGTTGGACAGGAAGTCGGCTCAGCATGCACAGGTGATGAGCACGGGATAGCAAGACCAGGATGGTGATCGCCCGGGATGGGCGAGGCTGCGGGAGGCAACCACCCCGGATGGATGGCAGGATGTCGTCGAGACGGGTCAGGCAAGCACACGCACATTCAGGACGACCTATAAGGGTCAGGAAGACCCCACAACACGATGCGCAGAAGTACGCCCAGGGACAAGGCGTTTTGCAACCAGGGAATGGGACTCGCATAAACATGTAAAGGCAGCTTCGGCTGCCTTTTTTCCATTGGGTGATTAACCCGCTCAGGCATTCTGTGTCAAAATAGCAGCAACATGCCCAGAGGATGCCGATCCTGCGGTGTTCAGCGGTCAATATGGCCGAATTGGTGCAGGATTCCCCTCTTGTCCCAGATTTACTGTTCCCGCCCCAGCATCCTTCCCGCACCAAGCAATCACGGGATCGGGCTTCAATCCAGATATTTGTCGGAGTCATTCATGTCGGCCAAACAACCCACCCGCAAGCCCACCGGCAAGCGCAAAGAATCAGATGCCAGTGCCCAGGAAGGCCGCGAGCGCAAGCGCGCCGCCAAGCGCAAGGGTTTGAAAGCAGGTTCCCGCCAGCAGGCAGGGTCTGAGCAGAAGCAAGGCAGCGGCAAGCAGGCCAAGGATCCGCGCATCGGCTCTCGCAAGCCGGTCGTGCTGATCGTTGAAGATAAGAAGAGCAAGCCGGTGGCCCCCAAGCCACTGAAAGAGAAGAAGCTGGTGATGACGCCGGAGCAGGAGCTCGCCTCCATCGAGAACGACGATCGTCTGAACGATCTGCTGGATCGCCTGGATAACGGCGAGACCTTGGCGGCGGACGAACAGGCCTGGGTCGATCAGCGCGTCGATCGCTACCAGGAGCTGATGGACGAGCTCGGCATCATAGACACCGATGAAGACGAAGACGAAGACGGCGACTTCGATGACGCCGACTTCGACGAGCCGAGCCAGCCCGCCTCCGAAGAGGAGCTGTGGGAGCGCTTCACCCAGGTTGACTATCAGCCTGAGCCCAAGCCAGAGCCGAAGAAGAAGTGATGAGTGGATGGATGCTGGCCGCCCTGCTGGGTGGCCTTGTCTTGCTGGGGCTGGCGGTCTATGCCGGCACCCTGCTGGCTCGCCTCAAGCGTCAGCACGACATGCAGCAACAGGCCATCGCGGCTCGCAATGAACGGATCCTCGAGAGCGTCAGGGTGATCGCCCATGCGGTACGGGACGGTCAGTGTGACTACTCGGAAGGGGCCATTCGCCTGACCAATCTGCTGGATGCCCTGCAGATCAAGGGGGGGCGAGCCTTCATCGAGGAGTTCCCCGGTCTGTACGGCCTCTACGAGAAGGTGAAGGAGATGCCGACTCACGAGGCGAGGCGGGCGCTCAAGCGCAACGAAGTGATGAGGATGGATCTCGAGCGCAGCGGCTATGAAGCCGAGCTGGAGGCGCAGATCCTCAAGGATGTCGCGCTGTTGAAGGACTTTCAGTTAAGCCGTCGATAAAAAAGAGAGAGGAAGCAAGCGTGCAAGTAGAACAGATTGTGTGGGACCAGGCCCTGATCGAGAAATACAACTACAGCGGCCCGCGTTATACCTCCTATCCCACCGCGCTGGAGTTCAACGAAGGGTTCGGTTACCCGGATTTCGTTCACGCCGCCGGCCAGTACCCGGCCCGCAACCTGTCGCTCTACGTGCACATCCCCTTCTGCCACAAGCTCTGCTACTACTGCGGCTGCAACAAGGTGATCACTCGTCACCAGCACAAGGCCGATCAGTACCTCGACTTCCTCGAGCAGGAGATCAAGGCCCAGGCCCCGCTGTTCAAACACAGGCTGGTGACCCAGCTGCACTGGGGCGGTGGCACGCCGACCTATCTGAACGAAGCCCAGACCCGGCGCCTGATGGCCATGCTGCGGGAGCACTTCCAGTTTGCCGAGGAAGGGGAGATCAGCATCGAAGTGGATCCGCGGGAGATAGAACTCTCCATGCTGGATGTGCTGCGAGAAGTGGGCTTCAACCGCATCAGCCTCGGTGTGCAGGACTTCAACAAGGCGGTCCAGGTCGCGGTCAATCGTGAGCAGGACAATGACTTCATCCGCGCCATGCTGGAGCGCGCCCGCGCACTCGGTTTCCGCTCCACCAATCTCGATCTGATTTACGGCCTGCCCCACCAGAACCGTGACAGCTTCCACCACACCTTGGAAGAGGTGCTCAAAACGGATCCGGCCCGCCTCTCCATCTTCAACTATGCCCACCTGCCGAGCCGCTTCGCCGCCCAGCACAAGCTGAAGGAGGCGGACATGCCGGCCCCCCGCGAGAAGCTGGCCATGCTGCAGGACACCATCGCCTTCCTCACCGGCCAGGGTTACCAGTTCATCGGCATGGATCACTTCGCCAAGCCCGACGACGAGCTGGCGGTGGCTCAGCGCGAAGGCAAGCTGCACCGTAACTTCCAGGGCTACACCACCCAGGGGGATTGCGATCTGCTGGGCCTCGGCGTCTCCTCCATCAGCATGATTGGCGACGCCTACTCCCAGAACCAGAAGGATCTCAAGGCCTATTACGCCCAGGTGGACGAGCTGGGCCACGCCCAGTGGAAGGGGTGCTCCCTCAACCGGGATGACCTGATCCGCCGGGAGGTGATCAAGCGCCTCATCTGTGACTTCTCCCTGAACTTCGCCGCCGTCGAGCGGGCCCACGGCCTGGTGTTCAGGGAGTACTTCGCCGAGGATCTCAAGCTGCTGCAGACCTTCGTCGACGATGGTCTGGTGCGCATGAACGATGACGGCCTGGAGGTGGTCTCCACCGGCCAGCTGCTCATTCGCAACATCTGCATGTGCTTCGACGTTTACCTGCGCAACAAGGCGCGCCAGCAGCAGTTCTCCCGGGTGATCTGAGCGATTACCTGTTGGGAAGAATAAAAAAACCGCCTCTCGGCGGTTTTTTTATTGGGAGCGGGATGGCGACTAGCCTTGGCGGCTGGCGGCGCGGGCGCTCAGTTCGGCCTTCTCGGCCTCGCTCAGGAAGGCCAGTGTCAGGCCATTGCGCTGTGCGGTACGGATTTCATCCGCACTCATGCCAGCGGCCGGGGCTGCCACCTCGTATTCATAGGGCAGATCTATGCCTTCCACAGCGGGGTCGTCTGTGTTGAGACAGGCCAGCACGCCGGCGGCCAGGAACTGGCGGATGGGGTGCTGGGCCAGGCTCGCCACCGTGGTGGTCTGCAGGTTGGAGGTGAGGCAGGACTCGATGCCGATGCGATGCTCCGCCAAGTAGGCCATCAGGGCCGGATCCTGGATGGCCTTGACGCCGTGACCGATGCGCTCGGCCCCCAGATCGCGAATGGCCTGCCACATGCTTTCAGGGCCCGCCGCCTCGCCGGCGTGCACGGTCACGCGCATACCCGCATCCCGCACCCGGCGGAAGTGGTCGGTGAACAGCTCGCCCGGGAAGCCCAGCTCGTCCCCCGCCAGATCGACGGCGACCAGGCGGTCACGATGGGCCAGGCAGGCCTCCAGCTCGACCCGGCACTGTTCGGTGCCGAAGGTGCGGCTCATGATGCCGATGAGGTTGGTCTTGATGCCAAAGTCGCGGCTGCCGGCGGCCACGCCGTCTATGATGGCTTCCACCACGCCCTGGGGGTGCAGTTTGTGGGCCATGGCCATGTAGGACGGGCTGAAGCGCAGCTCGGCGTAGTCGATACCGGCGTGCAGCAGATCTTCCACGTTCTCGTAGGCGACCCGGCGGCAGGCATCGTAATCGGCCAGCACGGCCACGCCCCAGTCCAGCTTCTTCAGGAAGGCGACCAGGCTCGGCTCGTTCTCGACGATCTGCACGTGGGGGCGCAGCGCCTCCAGCTCGTCGGCGGGCAGTTGGATGTTGTGTTGCCGACCCAGCTCGAGAATGGTCTGGGGACGGATGTTGCCGTCCAGATGGCGGTGCAGGTCGGTCAGGGGGAGGGATCTGTCAATCATGGTGGCGCCTTCTGCGAGTCGGGTTGGAAAGCCTGCCATTCTAGGCAGGACTCCTGAAAAAGATACCCCGTTTGCGCGCAAACGGGGTCTGATTGGCTAGGGATTCGTCAAGGCGTGATGGGAATCGTTTTTCCCGGCGGCTCAGGGAATGTCGAGTTCCTTGAGCTTGCGGGTCAGGGTATTGCGGCCCCAGCCGAGCAGGCGGGCGGCCTCCTGCTTGTGGCCACGGGTGTGCTCCAGCGCCGTCTCCAGCATGATCCGCTCGAACTGGGGCAGGGCATCGGCCAGGATGTCGGTCTCCCCCAGCGCCAGCTTGCTGGCCACCCAGTCCTGCAACTGCTGCTGCCAACCACCGGACAGCGCCGGCTGGCCCGGCTCCGCCGCACTGGTGACCGGCGTCAACAGCTCGGGGGGCAGGTCGCTCACCAGCACCTCCTGGCCCGAGGCCATCACGGTCAGCCAGCGGCAGACGTTCTCCAGCTGGCGCACGTTGCCCGGCCAGGGCAGGCGGCTGACATAGGCCTGGGTATCCGGGTGCAGGCTCTTGGCCTCCACGTTCAGCTCCTTGGCGGCGCGCAGCAGGAAGTGCTGGGCGAGCTGGGGAATGTCCTCACGGCGCTCCTTGAGGGCCGGGATATGGATGCGGATGACGTTGAGACGGTGGAACAAGTCCTCCCGAAACTCGCCATCGGCGACCCGTTTCTCCAGATTCTGGTGGGTGGCGGCGATGATCCGCACATCCACCTGCACCGGCTGATGGCCACCGACCCGGTAGAACTGGCCATCCGCCAGTACCCGCAGCAGCCGGGTCTGCACCTCGAGGGGCATGTCCCCTATCTCGTCGAGAAACAGGGTGCCGCCGTCGGCCTGCTCGAAGCGGCCGTGACGGATGTTGTTGGCGCCGGTGAAGGCCCCCTTCTCATGGCCGAACAGCTCGGATTCGATGAGATCCTTGGGGATGGCCGCCATGTTGAGGGCGATGAAGTTCTTGTGGGAGCGGGGGCTGTGCTTGTGCAGGGCGTGGGCGACCAGCTCCTTGCCGGTGCCGCTCTGGCCGTTGATGAGCACAGAGATGCTGGAGCGCGACAGTCGGCCGATGGCACGAAACACCTCCTGCATGGCGGGGGCCTCGCCGATGATCTCCGGGCTGTTGCCGGGTTCCTGCTGACGTCCCTTGCGCTTGGTACGCTGCTCTTTCAGGTGATTCTCGGCGCGGCGCACCAGGCTGACCGCCTCGTCGATGTCGAAGGGCTTGGGCAGGTATTCAAAGGCTCCACGCTGGTAGGCGTTGACCGCGCTGTCCAGATCCGAGTGGGCCGTCATGATGATGATGGGCAGGTCCGCCTGGCGGCGATGGATCTGCTCCAGCAGGCTGAGGCCGTCGATGCCCGGCATACGGATATCGGACAGGATGACGTCCGGCGAGCGCATCTCCAAGGAGCTCAGCAGCGCCTCGCCGTCGGCAAAGCTCTCGCAGTCGAAGCCTTCGCTACCCAGAGTGCGCTCCAGGACCCACCGGATGGAGCTGTCGTCATCGACGATCCACACTTTTGCTGTCATGAGGTTCCCTTATTTGCGAAGCGGTAGATAGATGGTGAATTCGGTGTGGCCCGGCCAGCTGATGCAGTCGATGCGCCCCTTGTGCTGATCGATCAGATTTTGGGCGATGGAGAGGCCAAGGCCGGTGCCCCCCTCCTTGCCGGTGATCATGGGGTAGAAGAGGGTGTCGCGGATGGCGTCGGGAATGCCGGGGCCGTTGTCGATGATCTTGATCTCCGCCGCCAGCCGGTAGCGCTGGCCGTGGATAGTGATCTGGAAGGCGGTGCGGGTCTTGATGCGGATGAGCCCGGTCTGTTCCCCCAGCGCCTCGGCGGCATTGCGCACCATGTTGAGGAAGGCCTGTTGCAGCTGATCCGCCTCCATCTCGAATTCCGGAATGCTGGGATCGTAATCCCGCTCGATCCGGATCTGGGGCGGCAGCTCCAGATCCACCAGACGGCGCACCTGCTCCAGCACCGAGTGCACGTTGTGCATCTGGTGGCGGCCGGGGCGCTGGGGGCCGAGCAGACGGTCGACCAGGGCCCGCAGCCGGTCGGCCTGCTCGATGATGATGCCGGTGTATTCACGCAAGGCAGGATCCGGCAGCTCCTTTTGCAGCAGTTGGGCCGCGCCGCGCAGGCCGCCGAGGGGGTTCTTGATCTCGTGAGCCAGGCCGCGCACCAGCTCCTTGGCCGCCTGCTGCTGGGCGTGCTGCTGCAGCTCCTGGCTGATCTTCTTCTGCTGATCGATCTTGCGCAGCTCCACCACCATCAGCCGCTGCTCGCTGTTGGAGAGGGTATCGGCCATGGGGCTGACGCTGATCTCCACCAGCCTGGGCTCCCCTTCCACCACCAGGGTGACTTCGCTGTCGGTGAAGCCCTGCCCTGAAATGAGGCACTGCTTGAAACGCTGCAGATCGAGGGAGATGTGTTCGAGCAGATAGGGCAGCTCGATGCCGATCAGGCGCCGTTCGCTGAGGGAGAGCAGCTGCTCGGCCGCCGGGTTGACGAATTGAATGCAGAGCCGCTCGTCCATCAGGATGACGGCGGTCAGCAGGTTGTCCAAGAGGGTCTTGGCGTTGTCCGAGCGGGTTGGCACAGGTTTCTCCCTAAAACGGTGCTGCTCACCGGTTATGCACCGATATGGTGCATTGAGTTTACCCGCATCGGTGCATCACATCACCCCTAATTGGCCTTGGGAGCCTGATCCACCGTGGTTCTGTGCAGGTAGAAGGTGGTTGGCTTGGATTTAGCAAGGATCGTACCGTCTTTGGCGAGCAGTTCGAGCTGTGCCTGATGGGCACCGCGATCCAGGTTTTCCACCCGGATGGCCAGGCTGTTGTGGACCAGGGGAGCGGCCTTGCCGTTGAGCAGCAGGCGCAGATCGAACTGCACCGGCGGCTGGGGGCTGACCTCGGCCTGGAAGACGATGTTGCCTGTGTTGTCGCGCAGGGTGCTGCCCGGCTCGGGGGAGATCAGCTCGATCGCCAGCTTGGCGGCCTCTTTCGCCTTCTTCTCATCCACCCCGGTCAGGTGGTTGAAGTTGTCGACCTGGACCGAGTGGGGGGCGGTGCCGATGAGGGGGGAGACCCGCAGGTCTATCTCTTTCGCGCTCTTGCCCGGGGGAGGGGCGTCCGTGTAGTGGGTCACGCCGTTGGCATCGACCCAGGAGTAGACTCTGGCGGCCTGGGCGGCGCAAGGCAGCATCAGCAAGAGGCTCAGTATCCATGGAACTCTGTTCATCCATCTCTCCTTGACGGGGTTCAGCTTAATCCTATCAGAGAAAAAAACGGTCAGACCGATTGTCGGCGATATGGTGCTGACATAGATCGATAAGTTAGATGCTTCCCCCGTCTGCGGCGCCTTCAGGGGCGGTCCATAGGCCATAAAAAAACCCGCCAGCCGGCGGGTTTTCATCATGATGACGCGAGGACACCCAATTAGACGGAGTAGTACAGCTCGAACTCCAGCGGGTGCGGGGTCATGCGTACGCGGTCCACGTCCTGCTGCTTCAGCTCCAGGTAGGAGTTGATGAAGTCGTCGCTGAACACGCCACCGCGGGTCAGGAACTCGCGATCCGCGTCCAGGGCGGACAGGGCTTCATCCAGAGAGCCGGCAACGGTCGGCACTTCGGCGGCTTCTTCCGGCGGCAGGTCATACAAGTTCTTGTCCATGGCATCGCCCGGATGGATCTTGTTGATGATACCGTCCAGACCGGCCATCAGCTGGGCGGCGAAGGCCAGGTAGGGGTTGGCAGCCGGATCCGGGAAGCGAACCTCGATACGACGGGCTTTCGGGCTCGGTACTACCGGGATGCGGATGGAGGCGGAGCGGTTGCGGGCGGAGTAGGCCAGCATGACCGGTGCTTCGTAGCCCGGTACCAGACGCTTGTAGGAGTTGGTGGTCGGGTTGGCGAAGGCGTTGATGGCCTTGGCGTGCTTGATGATGCCGCCGATGTAGTGCAGCGCCATCTCGGACAGACCGCCGTACAGGTCGCCGGCGAACAGGTTGACGCCGTTCTTGGCCAGGGACTGGTGGCAGTGCATGCCGGAGCCGTTGTCACCGAACATGGGTTTCGGCATGAAGGTGACTGTCTTGTTGTAGGCGTGGGCCACGTTGTGGATCACGTACTTCAGCACCTGCACTTCGTCAGCCTTCAGGGTGAGGGTGTTGAAGCGGGTCGCGATCTCGTTCTGACCGGCGGTTGCCACTTCGTGGTGGTGCGCCTCGACCACCTGACCCATCTCTTCCAGCACCAGACACATGGCGGCACGGATGTCCTGGGAGGAGTCAACCGGCGCAACCGGGAAGTAGCCACCCTTGACGAAGGGACGGTGACCCTTGTTGCCGTGCTCGTAGTCGGTACCCGAGTTCCAGGCCGCTTCTTCGGATTCGATCTTCACGAAGCTGTGGCCCATGGTGTTGGAGAAGGTGATGTTGTCGAACATGAAGAATTCCGGCTCCGGCCCGAACAGCACGGTGTCGGCGATGCCGCTGGACTTCAGGAAATCTTCGGCACGCTTGGCGATGGAGCGCGGATCGCGGTCGTAGCCTTGCATGGTGGCGGGCTCGAGCACGTCACAGACGATGTTCAGGGTGGTCTCTTCGGTGAAGGGATCCAGCTTGGCGGAGGCCGGGTCCGGCATCAGCACCATGTCAGACTCATTGATGCCCTTCCAGCCGCCGATGGAGGAACCATCGAACATCTTGCCATCTTCGAAGAAGTCTTCATCGACCTGATGGGAAGGAATGGATACGTGCTGTTCTTTACCCTTGGTGTCGGTAAAGCGCAGATCAACAAACTTGACTTCGTGTTCCTGGATCAGGGCCAAAACGTTCTGGGCTGACATGCTAAGTAACCTCCGGTGTTAAAACTCTTTGGGTGAATGCGTCGTCACATTCACATAAGCCAGTATCGTGCCAAGTTTGTGACAGCTTGATTTCAGGGCATTTGCACCGTTTCAGGCTGTCGGGTCACCCGCTCTCGTGCAGAGTTGCGCCTCATAGTGGTGCAACCTTGGATCGTTTTGGTGCACCAATGTGGTGCGCCAGCGTTCCAACGCCATCTAAGCAGGCTTTTCACCCGGGGTCTATGATCCTGATCCCCTGTTGTGCACGAATGGTCTGCAATTCTGCTAGGCAGATCACAAAGGCGAGAGTACAATTAGCGCCCAATTTTACCCGGTGATTTGAGGCGAGAATGTTAGAGAATTTACGCAATATTGCGATTATTGCGCACGTTGACCACGGCAAAACGACTCTGGTTGATAAGCTGCTGCAGCAATCCGGCACTCTGGATCGCACCAGCGAAGGTCAGGAACGGATCATGGACTCCAATGATCTGGAACGGGAACGTGGCATCACCATTCTCGCCAAGAACACTGCGATCCGCTGGAACGACTACCGCATCAACATCGTTGATACCCCGGGTCACGCCGACTTCGGTGGTGAGGTTGAGCGCGTACTGTCCATGGTTGACTCCGTGCTGCTGCTGGTCGACGCCGTCGACGGCCCGATGCCGCAAACCCGTTTCGTGACCCAGAAGGCGTTCGCCCAGGGTCTGAAGCCGATCGTGGTCATCAACAAGATCGACCGTCCGGGTGCTCGTCCTGACTGGGTAATGGATCAGGTATTCGACCTGTTTGACAACCTGGGTGCCACCGATGAGCAGCTGGACTTCAAGGTTGTCTACGCCTCTGCACTGAACGGCTGGGCCACCATGGATCAGGACGTGCCGTCCGAGAACATGGAACCCCTGTTCCAGGCCATCGTCGACAACGTGGAAGCCCCCAAGGCTGACGCCGACGGCGGTTTCCAGATGCAGATCTCCCAGCTGGACTACAACTCCTACGTCGGTGTTATCGGTATCGGCCGCATCACCCGTGGTCGCGTCAAGACCAACCAGCAGGTCACCATAGTCGGTGCCAACGGCAAGAGCCGTACCGGCAAGGTCGGTCAGGTGCTGGGTTACCTGGGTCTTTCCCGTACCGAAGTGGCCGACGCGCAAGCGGGCGACATCATCGCCATCACCGGCCTGGGTGAGCTGAAGATCTCCGACACCGTCTGTGACAACAACGCCGTCGAAGCCCTGCCGCCGCTCTCCGTCGACGAGCCGACCGTGAACATGACCTTCCAGGTCAACACTTCCCCGTTCGCCGGTAAAGAAGGCAAGTTCGTGACCTCCCGCAACATCCTGGAGCGTCTGAACCAGGAGCTGGTCCACAACGTGGCCCTGCGCGTGGAAGAGACCGAAGATCCGGACAAGTTCCGCGTCTCCGGCCGTGGTGAACTGCACCTGTCCATCCTGATCGAAAACATGCGTCGCGAAGGTTACGAGCTGGCCGTATCCCGTCCGGAAGTTATCCTGCGCACCGTTGACGGCGTTCTGCAAGAACCGTTCGAAACCGTTACGGTCGACGTGGAAGAGATCCACCAAGGTTCCGTGATGGAGCAACTCGGCCTGCGTAAGGGCGAGATGACCAACATGACCCCGGATGGCAAGGGCCGTGTCCGTCTGGACTTCATGATCCCGAGCCGTGGCCTGATCGGCTTCCAGACCGAGTTCCTGACCATGACCTCCGGTACCGGTCTGCTGTACCACACCTTCGACCACTACGGTCCGCACAAGGGTGGCAGCATCGGTGAGCGCCAGAACGGCGTGCTGATCTCCAACGCCACCGGCAAGGCGCTGACCTTCGCCCTGTTCGGCCTGCAAGATCGCGGTCGTCTGTTCATCGGTCACGCGACCGAGGTGTACGAAGGCCAGGTGATCGGTATCCACTCCCGCTCCAACGACCTGACCGTCAACTGCCTGAAGGGCAAACAGCTGACCAACATGCGTGCCTCCGGTACCGACGAAGCCCAGGTGCTGACTCCGCCGATCCGCATGACCCTGGAACAGGCCCTCGAGTTCATCGACAACGACGAGCTGGTCGAGATCACCCCCAAGGCGATCCGTATCCGCAAGAAGCTGCTGACCGAGATGGATCGCAAGCGCGCCGGTCGTGCTTGATATCTGTTCATCGACAGACCAAAGAGAGGCCTTATGGCCTCTTTTTTTATGGGCGCCAGATCCCTGCATCCACGGCTCTGACGGGTCAGGAGGGCAGGCAGGTGGCCAAATGGCCACCCTATCTGACACAATATCCCCATGATGAATTGTTCGAGAATTGCGATGTTGCAGAAAATTCGTGGCCGTCTGGGCCATGCTCTCTCCTTCTTGCGCCACGATGGTAGCCACTTCGCCCACTTTGTCTGGGGCCGTTTCCAGCAGGACAGGTTGACCGTCACCGCCGGCTACCTGGCTTATGTGACCCTGCTCTCCCTGGTTCCCATGATCGCCGTGGTGTTCGGTATGATGTCCGCCTTCCCGGTGTTCCAGAGCCTGAAACAGGGGATGGAGCAGTTCGTCTACCACAACTTCGTGCCCACCGCCGGCGAGATGCTCAAGGAGTACATAGACGGCTTCGTGGCCAATGCCACCAACACCACGGCGGTGGGCATAGGCGCCCTGATCGTGGTGGCCCTGATGCTGATCTCGGCCATCGACAAGAACCTCAACTACATCTGGCGCTCCACCCAGAACCGTCCCCTGGCCCAGGCCTTCGCCATGTACTGGATGATCCTGACCCTGGGGCCCGTGCTCATCGGCGCCAGCCTCGCCATCTCCTCCTATATCCTGTCCCTCAAGCTGTTTGCCGCCGACAGCCTGTTCGGTGCCGGCTACCTGTTGCTGCGCAGCCTGCCGTTCCTGTTCTCAGTGCTTACCTTTTTGCTGATCTACACGGTCGTGCCGAACTGCAAGGTGCGGCTGACCCACGCCTTCATCGGCGCCCTGGTGGCGGCCACCCTGTTCGAGCTGGCCAAGCGCGGTTTCGCCATCTATATCACCAACTTCCCCTCCTATCAGGCCATCTACGGCGCCCTGGCGACCATTCCGATCCTGTTCGTCTGGGTCTATCTGAGCTGGCTGGTGATACTGCTCGGTGCCGAGACCACCGCCTGCCTCGGGGAGTACGAGAAGCCGGGAGCCGAGGAGCTGGGCTAAGCCCGCACGTCCCTATGGGCGTCGTGCCGAGACATTGGCCTGACCCCATCCCTTATTGCTAACATCAACGACCGCCTTCTGGCGGTCGTTTCTTTCCCACAGACAGAGGAGTCGCGGGTGATTGCATTGATCCAACGGGTTGCCGAGGCCAGCGTGACGGTGGACGGCGAGGTGGTGGGGGCCATAGACGGGGGCCTGCTGGTGCTGCTCGGGGTGGAGCAGGGGGATGACGAGGCCAAGGCCGACAAGCTGCTGCACAAGGTGAGCGGTTATCGCATCTTCTCCGACGAGAACGGCAAGATGAACCTCAACGTGAGCCAGGCCGGCGGCAGTCTGCTGGTCGTCTCCCAGTTCACCCTGGCGGCGGATACCGGCAAGGGGATGCGGCCGAGCTTCTCCGGCGGCGCCCATCCGGTGGAGGCCGAGCGGTTGTATGAGTATTTCGTCGCCAGGGCGCGGGCGGGCGGTCTGCCGACCGAGACCGGCCGTTTCGCCGCCGACATGAAGGTGAGACTGCTCAACGACGGCCCGGTGACCTTCTGGTTGCATGCCTGAAAAACTGTCGAGGTGTCGGCGGCCTCCCTCGGCGGATCGGCGGCCGATCCTAGGGATGCTGGCGGCGGCAGTGCAAAATCACGTTGTGGTAACCGGGCACGGCATGGGCCTCGGTGGGACCGATCCACTCCCGGGCCAGCCGCAGGGCCTGATCCTGCTCGAGACGGGTGCGCGGCAGCAGGTTGACGATGAGGGTGCCCTCGAGGCGCTGGGCCAGGGCCTGATAGAGGGGGGCCTGGAACAGCAGCAGCGGGTTGCCGTCCTGGCTGAACAGATCCAGCAGTACCAGATCATAGCGCTCACGACTCTGGAGCAGGAAGTGGAGTGCATCGGCCTGGTGCAGCCGCGGAGCCCGCAGTGCCAATGGTTGAAAGAACTGCTGGAACAGGGTGAGGATCTCGGCGTCCAGATCCACGCAATCGTGCCGTGCCTCGGGCCAGCGTGCTGCCAGATGGCGGGTGAGATCCCCGCCGCCGAGCCCGAGCTCCAGGATCCGGCTCGCCCGTGCGGGCAGCCGTTCGGCGATGCTCTGCTGATGGGGCAGGCAGAGGCTGCCAGGCTCGGCCAGGCTCATGGCCGACTGCACCACGCCGTCCATCTCCAGCCAGCGGTGTTGCTTGTTTTCCAGGATGCTGAGGCGGCGTTCGGGTTTGACGCTGAGGTGCAATAAGTGATCGGCTTGGTACGCTTGCAGATTGAAGTCCATGAATTTGCACGGCAAGATGGATTTCGACCAGTGTAACTCAAGGATGTATCTATGTACCGGGTGGTCACCCCCCAAACGGCAGCCGAGCTGGATGCTTACTACAAGCTACGCTGGGAGCTGTTGCGCAAGCCCTTCAATCTGCCCGTCGGCTCCGAGCGGGACGAATACGACACCGTCGCCATCCACCGCCTGATGCTGACCGAGGACGGTACCCCCATCGCCGTCGGTCGCCTGTTCGTCGGCGGTGACGAGGCCCAGATCCGCTTCATGGCGCTGCGGCCCGAGTACCGGGGCCAGGGGCTGGGGGCGCGCATGGTGGAGGATCTCGAACAGCTGGCCCGGGACGAGAAGGTGAAGCGGCTGGTGATGAACGCCCGCCAGGAGGCGGTGGAGTTCTATCGTCGCTGCGGCTTCCTGGAGGTGGGGGAAGGTCCCGTCTCCTTCGGCCGTATCCCCCATCGCCAGATGATCAAGTCCCTGAGCCCGCTGCAGACCATCCAGTACCGGCCGGAGTGGTGTCAGGATCTCACCACCCGCTGGTCTCGGGGCATCCCCATCAGCGAGAAGATGGGAGTCCACATCACCCATTACGACGGCCAGACTTTCCACCTCAAGGCCAACCTGGCGGCCAACCTCAACGTGCACGACACCATGTTCGCCGGCAGCATCTACAGCCAGTGTGTGCTGGCGGGTTGGGGCCTCATCTGGCTGCAATTGAAAGAGGCCGGGCTCGGGGGGGACATAGTCCTCGCGGAGGGGAACATCAAATACTACAGGCCGGTGAGCGAGGAGCCGGAGGCCAGGGTGGCCCGTGAAGGCATGCCCGCCGTGCTCGATCCCCTCAAGAACAAGGAGTCCGCCAAATTCAGCCTGCGGGTGCAGCTGTTCAGCGGTCGCAAACTGGCGGTGGAGTTCGCCGGCCAGTACGTGGTGCAGCCCATCAAGCGCGGCTAATAGCATCGCCGAACCTGTATTACCCATAGCAACAAGGCCTCGTGATGAGGCCTTGTTCGTTTATTGCGTTGCCGCCTGTGGCGCCGGTTTGGGCTGCACTGGCCGCCAGAGCGGGCTGCTGCTGCCCTGGGCCGGGTAGCGCACGCCGGGATCCCAGCCGCACTCGCTCTGCCCGCTCGGGAAGCCCCACCCCAGGGTCGGGGTATCGAGGGGGCCGCGCCACTGGGCCAGCAGCTCGGCGCAGCGCTGCTTGTTCAGCACCCCGAGGTCCAGCTGCCACTCCCCCTTGGCGAGATCCACCCCACCCCGAAGGGCGAGCAGGTGGGTGATGGTGGAGGCGCCGGCCTGCTCGATCTTGAGTTGGCCTTGCTCTGCCTTGGCCTGCAACTTGACGCGGTAGAAGGGGGTGTCCCCCTTCTGCAGCGCCTGCCACAACGCCTCCGGCGTCAGGGTCGGCGGCTGGGCTCCCTTGAACCACTCGTCCAGCAGGGGATCGATGGCGACCTTGTCCCAGAAGGGGTCCTTGGCATCCAGGCTCAGACTGCCCTGCAGGGTGCTGCGCCAGCTGTCCGGGGTCTCCCCCACGACGGCCTGCAGATCGGTGTTGATGTCCAGCTTGCCCGCCAGCGAAACCGGTGATGGAGAGCTGGGGTGCAGCAGCTTGTTCCACTGCTCCAGATCCAGCTGCTTGCCCTGCAGCTGCAGGCTGCTGTTCTGGCCCGGCTCCTTGCCCCACTGGCCGCTCAGGGTGAGGGAGCCCTCGTCCGGCAGGGTGCTGGTCAGCTTGTTGAGCTGCCAGGCGCTGGGGGTGAGCTCCCCGTCCAGCTCGCCGTTGCGGGCGTTGAGACCGTCCCACACCAGTTCGAACCACTTGCTCTCCATCCTGGCACGGCCCAGCAGGGGGCCAGGCTGGCTGCCGCGCAGGCTGAGGTCGGTCAGGTAGAGCTGCCAGCCGGTCAGGGACAGCGGCAGGGCGTCGTCGAAGGAGAGTACCTTCAGCCGGTCGAACGTCAGCTTGCGCACGTCGATCTGCCGGGGGCGCCAGCCCTGCCAATCCTGCCACCAACCGTCCGGCAGACTGATGTCCATGCCGCTCAGGCTCATCTCCTTGAGGGTCAGCCGTTGCAGATCCGGGTCCAGCGCCAGCTCCAGGTTGAACACCCCCTCGTAGGCCTTGCCCTGCAGCTCGGCATCGTATTGCTGGGGGGAGAAGGCGAGCCGCCCCTTGATCTGCTCCAACTGGAACAGGCCGCGGCCGAAGTCGGCCAGGGTGCCGCTGAGGTAGCCGCTTGGGCGGCTGCCGGCCTGCCAGTCGAAACCGGTCAGCTGGCCGCTGAAGTTGTTGAGGGCGATCTCCTGGCCGATGGCGTTGACACTGCTCTGCTCGAACTGGCCCCGATCCAGACTGATCTTGCGCAGGGGGAACTCACCCTCCGGTATGTCGCCGAGCTCGACCCGCAGGGCGCGGGCCTTGAGATCGTGCAACTGCAGGCTGCGTTCCGGCCAGTTGAGTACCATGCCGGTCTCCAGCAGGCCGTCGAACAGATTGGTGGTCAGCTTGTCGGTGCTGAGCACCTGGCCCTCCAGCCTACCCTTCAGGCTGAGGCGGGCCAGGGTGAGCTGGGGGATCTCCAGCTGATTGATGCCGAGGGTCAGGTTGGCCTGGGGCTGGCGCTTGGGATCGATCAGTTCCCAGTCGCTCAGGGTGGCGCTCAGACCGCGCAGGGTGAGATCCGGGCTCAGCAGGCTGAGGTTGTCTATGGTGCTGTCGCCGATGGTCAGCGAACGTACCGGCAGGGTGGGCAGCTGGTTGGGGAGCGGCAGCTTGATGATGGGGCGGATGAGGTCGAGATGCGCGATGCGCACGTCCCGGTTCAGCCAGTCGATCTTGTCTATCTCCAGGTAGATCTTGTCCAGTTGCACCGCGTCCCCGTAGTGCACCTGCTCCGCCAGCAATGTGTAGGGGTGGAGCGGGTTGAACACCAGCCGGCCTATGCTGACCTGCACCCCGGTCTGCTGGCTCAGCCAGTTGGCGATGGGGCCTTTGGCGCGCTCGGCATCGAACAGGCCGAGACCCACCCAGACGAACAGCAACAGGAAGGCAAACAGATAGAGCAGGGCGCGTAGCCAGGAATTCATCGGTGCTTTTCCTCCCTCGGGGTGTCGTCAGGCGTTGGAATAGTGATCTCGCAGGCCGAGCCAGCGTCGGATCAGGGGATCGACATGGCTGGGATGCCTGTCCATCAAGAAGCGAGCCATCTTCTGTACCTGGGGGATGAGCGGCTGATCCCGCACCAGGTCCGCTATCTTGAGATCCGCGAGCCCGGTCTGGCGGGTGCCGAGCAGTTCCCCCGGGCCCCGCAGCTCCAGATCCCGCTGGGCGATGAGGAAGCCGTCATTGGTCTCTCTCAATACCCCGAGCCGGCTCTGGGCCGTCTTGGAGAGGGGGGCGTGGTAGAGCAACACGCAGTGGGAGGCGACGGATCCCCGGCCGACCCGGCCGCGCAGCTGGTGCAGCTGGGCCAGCCCGAGCCGCTCCGGGTTCTCGATGATCATCAGGCTGGCATTCGGCACGTCCACCCCCACCTCGATGACTGTGGTGGCGACCAGCAGTTGCAGTATGCCGGCCTTGAACTCCTCCATCACCCGCTGCTTCTCGATGGGGCGCATGCGACCGTGCACCAGGCCGATGTGCAGGCCGGGCAATTTGGCCTGCAGCTCGGCGGCTGTGTCCTCGGCGGCCTGGCACTCCAGCACCTCGGACTCCTCGATCAGGGTGCAGACCCAGTAGGCCTGCTTGCCCTCCTCGCAGGCCAGCCTGACCCGCTCGATCACGTCGCCGCGACGGCTGTCCGGCAGGGCGACCGTGGTGATGGGGGTGCGCCCAGGCGGCAGCTCGTCGATGACGGAGGTGTCGAGATCCGCGTAGGCGGTCATGGCCAGGGTGCGGGGTATGGGGGTGGCGGTCATGATCAGCTGATGGGGATGAACCCCCTCCCGTTCCCCCTTCTCCCGCAGGGCGAGGCGCTGGTGCACCCCGAACCTGTGCTGTTCATCGATGATGACCAGGGCCAGACGCTGGAATACCACCTGCTCCTGGAAGATGGCGTGGGTGCCCACCACCATCTTGACGCTGCCATCGGCAATGGCGGCGAGCGCCTCTTCCCGCGCCTTGCCCTTCTGCTTGCCCGCCAGCCAGCCGACCTGGATGCCGAGCGGCTCCAGCCAGTTCGCGAAGTTGATGGCATGTTGCTCGGCCAGCAGTTCGGTCGGCGCCATCAGCCCCACCTGGCAGCCGTTGCCGATGGCCTGCAGGGCCGCGAGCGCCGCCACCAGCGTCTTGCCGGAGCCAACGTCCCCCTGCACCAGCCGCATCATGGGATAGGTGCGCTGCAAGTCCTGGCTGATCTCCGCCACCACCCGGTTCTGGGCCCCGGTCGGCTTGAACGGCAGGGCGCCGAGCAGCTGCTTGACCAGGGTGGGGGCGGGCTTGAGGGCGCGGGCGAGCTGGGTCTGGGCCTGGGCTCGGACTTTGAGCACCGACAGGTTGTGGGCCAGCAGCTCTTCGAGCACCAGCCGCTGCTGGGCCGGATGCTGGCCGCTCTCGAGCAGTGCCAGCGCCACCGAGGGGGGCGGCCGGTGCAGCAGGCGCAGGGCGGCGGCGAGTTCGATCTGGTGCGGATAGAGGCCGGCGGGCAGCAGCTCCTCCACCCCATAGAGATCGAGCTGGGCTAGGGCCTGATCGGTGAGGCTGCGCAGGGTCAGCTGGCGCAAGCCCTCCGTGGTGGGGTAGACGGGGGTGAGGGCCTCCTCGGTCTGGCCGGCCTGCTCCTCGCCGAGCAGCTTGTACTCGGGGTGGGCCATCTCCAGCCCGTATTTGCCGGGGCGCACCTCGCCGAAGCAGCGGAGTAGGCGGCCCTGGGCCAGGCTGTTCTTCTGGGCGGCGGTGAAATTGAAGAAGCGCAGGGTCAGGGTGCCGGTGCCGTCGCTGATGCGGCACACCAGCATGCGGCGGCGACCCATGACCAGCTGGGTATCCTGGATCTCCCCCTCGACCGCGCCGTGCAGACCCGGCGGCAGATCGCCGATGGGCCACACCTGGGTGCGATCCTCGTAACGCAAGGGGAGGTGGAACAGCAGGTCCTGCACGGTGGCGAGTCCCAGCCGTTCGAGTTTCTCCAGCATCTTGCTGCCGACGCCCTTGAGGCTGTCGAGGGAGATTTTATCCAATTTCATCAATTAGATGCCCGGAAACACTGTAAATATGTCCAGATGATAGGGGTTATTGATGTTGCGATGCAAGCCGCGCCTTGCCCGGGTGTGACGGGGGCGCGCCATGAATGACAAAGGCCTGCCGAGATCGGCAGGCCTTTGAGGGGGGCGAGACGGGGCGCGCTTCGCACCCTGGATAATGCGCTCTGACCCGTCAGCGGCTGGTGTGCTGACCTAGATGATGCGCTTGAGCAGCAGATGGGCCTTGACCCTGTGGATCCGGGCCAGCAGCTTGCGTACCTGATCCGGGTAGTCCTGGATCTGCTCTATCTGATCGAAGCGGCTGATGCGACGGGTATGGGCCAGGATGTTCTCCCGCTCCTCGGCGAAGCGCGCCCGCAGGTGATGGTGCTGATCGTGCACCAGCAGGCCGTTCTCCAGATCCAGCGCCCAGGCGCGGGGGTTGAGGTTGTTGCCGGTGAGCAGTGCCCACTCCTCGTCCACGAAGATCCCCTTGAGGTGATAGGAGTTCTTCTCGCAGCACCAGAGCATCAGGTTGAGACGGCCGCTGTCGATGTGGCGCTGGTTGCGCTCGGCGAACTTGCGCAGGTTGGTCTCGTACAGATAGGGCAGGCCGCCTATGGTGGAGAACTTCTCCTCCGGCGGGATGAAGAAGTCGTTCGCCGTCTTGTCGCCGACCACTATGGTCACCTTGCAGCCGCGCTTGAGCAGCGCCTCCACATCCTTGTTCAACTCCTTGGGGGGGTTGAAGTAGGGGGTGCAGATGAAGATCTCGCGATCGGTGGCCCGCACCAGGTTGCGGATCATCCGGTTCAGCTGGTTGCCGCGCTTGCCCAGGCCTGCCATGGGGGTGACGGCCACCTCCTGGCTGTTGGGCAGTATGGTCTCGAAGCGGTACTGACTGGTGCGCAGGGCCTGCTTGAAGCGGCGGATCTGCCCCTTCAGCTGCTTGGCACCCGGGATGCCGGTGCGATCCAGCCGCTGGACGGCGTCGCTGCGCAGGAAGACATCGTCCACGTAGTTGACCATGCTGCGGGTCAGCGCCTGGCTGCGGATCTGGTGATAGCGGTCGAAGCGGTAGCGATCCTGCTGGTGCAGGTAGATGTCGTTCAGGCTGGCGCCCGAGTAGAGCAGGGTGTCGTCGAAGATGAAGCCCTTGAGGTGCAAGACCCCGAGCAGCTCACGCCCCTTCACCGGCACACCGTAGATCTCGATCGGGTGCTCGTGGCGGGCGGCCATCTCCTGATACATCAGGTGGTTACCACCCTGCTTGCCCTTGCCGATGAGGCCGCGCTGGGCGCGATGGAAGTCGACGAAGACCTTGATGTCGAGGGCCGGGTTGCGTTGCTTGGCGGCATAGAGAGCGGAGAGGATCTCCCGTCCCGCCTCATCGTCTTGCAGGTAGAGCGCGATCAGATAGATGCGCTGAGTCGCGCCGGCGATGAGGGAGAGGATCCGGCTCTTGAATTCCTTGGCGCTGCTGAGTACCTGAAACTGATCGGCGGAGACCGCGATCTGGGGCAAACGTGTCAGCGACTGTCGATAATGTGCCGATGAATGCATAGAGAAACCTGAAATCACGGGGTTAAGCGTTCCACTCGGGGCAATGAATAGGCGATTCTAGCAACCTCACTCCCTCAGCCAAAGTAAAAGAATCATCAAGAAGTTGAAAAGGCCTCACATGGGAGGCCTTTTCGATGGGTCGCTGCCTTACAGGAAACTGTAGATGATCATCGCCATGACCCCACCCGTGGTGCCTATGATGGTCTCCATCACGGTCCAGGTCTGCAGGGTCTGCTTCTCGCTGAGACCGAGGTAGCGGTTGGCCAGCCAGAAGCCGGAGTCGTTGACGTGGGACAAGACGATGGCACCGCCGCCGATGGCGATGGTGATGGCGGCCAGCTGGGCACCATTGAGGCCAAGGGGCTCCAGCATGGGCAGTACCAGGCCGCAGGCGGTCAGCATGGCGACGGTGGCGGAGCCCTGGATGACCCGCACCGCGGCGGCCAGGATGAAGGCCAGCGCGACTATGGGCAGGCCGGAGTCCGCCAGGGTGTTGCCGAGGGCGGCGCCGACGCCGGAATCCACCAGCACCTGCTTGAACACGCCGCCGGCACCCGTCACCAGGATGATGACGCCGGCAGGCTGGATGGCGCTGTTGCAGACGTTCATCACCTCGTCACGGGACATGCCGCGACGCACCCCCAGCAGATAGAAGGCGGCCAGGCAGGCGACCATGATGGCGGTGAAGGGGTGGCCGATGAACTCCAGCCAGTCGTGCAGGGTGGAACCCGCCTCCACGAAGCGGCTGACGATGGTCTTGAGGCCGATCAGCAGCAGCGGCAGGCCGATGAGGCCCATGGCCAGCCCGAAGGAGGGCAGTGTCTTGCTGTCGTCGTGAATGCTGTTCTGGGCATCGGCGGGGAGCGGCACGTCCACGACCTTGCTGATCAGCTGGCCAAACAGCGGGCCCGCTAGGATCATGGCCGGAATGGCGGCGACCAGGCCGAACAGTATCATGTAGCCGAAGTCGGCCCCCAGCTGGGAGGCCACCAGGATGGGGCCCGGGGCGGGAATGAGGAAGGCCTGGCAGGTGGCGATGCCCGCCAGCAGGGCGATGCCTATTTTCACCACGCTGCCGCCGCCGCGGCGGACGATGGCGAAGGCGACCCCGATCAGCAGAACCACGGCCACGTCGAAGAAGAGCGGCAGGGCGCATACAAAGCCGGTGAGCGTCATGGCCCAGTTGGCGCGCTTGACGCCGAAGGTGCCGAGCAGGGTGTGGGCGACCCGGTCGAGGGCGCCGGTCACTTCCATGACCTTGCCGAACATGGCGCCAAGCGCCACCACTACGGCCACGAAGCCGAGGGTGCCTCCCATCCCTTTCTGGATGGTGGCGGCGATCTCGGCCGGGTTCATGCCGGCGGCGAGGCCGGCGACCATGGAGACCAAGATGAGGGAGACGACGGCGTGCAGGCGGGCCTTCATCACCAGAAAGAGCAGCAGCACTATGGAGCCGGCTGCCGTCATGATCAGGGAGAGGTCTGACATTGTTATGCGTTCCTTATTCCAAGTTCGATAGCGATAGCCTGGTGCGCGGGCAGCAAGCATATCTACATGATTTATTTATATTTATTTTTTCACTCACCAACCCGTGATGGCGGGGCTGGCCGAGTGTGTCCAGTCTGTGGCAGACTTCACATTTCTCGTTGTTACCGGTAACATGTTACCGGTAACGTGCTAAGTTAGAACCCATCGACAGCACGTTTTTTGAAAAATGAGATAGAGGTCAAACAATGGCGGGTAAGAGCATTATCGTGATGGGTGTGTGTGGTAGCGGCAAGTCCAGCGTCGGCCTTCGGGTGGCCCAACTCCTCGGCGCCAAGTTCATCGACGGTGATGACTTGCACCCCCGCGCCAATATCCAGAAGATGGCGGGGGGCAATCCCCTCAACGATGAGGATCGCGCTCCCTGGCTCGAGCGGATCCGTGATGCGGCTTACAGCCTCGAGCAGAAGAACGAGCTGGGGGTGATCGTCTGCTCCGCCCTCAAGAAGCAGTACCGGGATCAGATCCGCGAGGGCAACGACTCGGTGCATTTCCTGTTCCTCGACGGCAGCCAGCCCCTGATCCTCGAGCGGATGCGCGCCCGCAAGGGCCACTTCATGCGTGAAGGCATGGTGCAGAGCCAGTTTGATACCCTGGAGCGGCCGGATGGCGAGGCCGGGGTATTCCATATCGATATAGACGGAACCTTCGAACAGGTGGTTGATCGCGCCGTCACAGCATTGGAGCAAGCCCAATGATCCATCAGGTAATTTCCAGCGTCACCGACCGCATTCGCGAGCGCAGCCGCGCCCGCCGCGCCGCCTTCATGGCCCGCATCCAGCGCCAGGCCGAGCAGGGCAAGACCCGCGCCGCCCTGGCCTGCGGCAACCTGGCCCACGCCGTGGCGGCTTCCAGCTGTGACGAGAAGGGGCGTATCCTCGACATGACCCGTGCCAACGTCGGCATAGTCACCGCCTACAACGACATGCTGAGCGCCCATCAGCCCTATCAGGGCTATCCGGACCAGATCAAGGCGGTGCTGGCGGAGCTGGGCCACAGTGCCCAGGTCGCCGGCGGCGTGCCCGCCATGTGCGACGGCGTCACCCAGGGGCAGCCTGGGATGGACATGTCCCTCTTCTCCCGGGATCTCATCGCCCAGGCTACGGCGTTGTCGCTGTCCCACAACACCTTCGACGCCACCCTGCTGCTCGGCATCTGCGACAAGATAGCCCCGGGCCAGATCATGGGGGCGCTCTCCCATGCCCACCTGCCCACCGCCTTCGTCCCCGCCGGCCCCATGGCCAGCGGTATCAGCAACGACGAGAAGGTGAAGGTGCGCCAGCAGTACGCCGCCGGCGAGGTGGGTCGCGACGCCCTGCTCAAGATGGAGTGCGGCGCCTACCACTCGGCCGGCACCTGCACCTTCTACGGCACCGCCAACACCAACCAGCTGGTGTTCGAGGCTATGGGCCTGATGCTGCCGGGTTCCGCCTTCGTGCACCCGCACAGCGAGTTGCGCCAGGCCCTGACCGCCGAGGCGGCCCGTCGCATCAGCGCCATGATCCCGGGCTCCCCGGCCTATCGCCCCCTCTGTCAGGTGTTGGACGAGCGCGCCCTGGTGAACGGCCTGGTGGCCCTGCTCGCCTCAGGTGGCAGCACCAACCACAGCATCCACATGGTGGCGCTGGCCCGGGCCGCCGGCCTGGAGCTGACCTGGGATGACCTGAGCGACCTCTCCGACGTGGTGCCGCTGCTGGTGCGTATGTACCCGAACGGCCCGGCGGACGTGAACGCTTTCGAGCAGGCCGGCGCCGTGCCGGGTCTGATGCGTCGTCTGGCCCAGGAGGGGCTGATCCACATGGATGCCACCCCGACCTTCGGCGAGATGGAGGATTACCTCAGCCGTCCGCAACTGCGGGATGGCGAGCTGGTGTGGCAGCCGGTGGGGGAGAGCCAGGATCCCAGCGTCTTGTCCCCCTCAGGCTCCGTATTCCAGGCCACCGGCGGCACCAAGCTGCTGGCGGGCAACCTGGGTCGCGCCGTGGTCAAGGTCTCCGCCGTGGCACCGGAATACCGCGTCATCGAGGCCCCTGCCCGGGTATTCTCCTCCCAGCATGCCGTGGAGGCGGCCTACAAGGCCGGGGATCTCAATCAGGATGCGGTCATCGTCGTGCGTCACAACGGCCCGGCTGCCAACGGCATGCCGGAGCTGCACAAGCTGATGCCGGTGCTCGGCAACCTGCAGAAGGCGGGTCACAAGGTGGCCCTGGTCACCGACGGCCGCCTCTCCGGCGCCTCCGGCAAGATCCCGGCCGCCATCCACGTCACCCCGGAAGCCCTGCACGGCGGTGCCATCGGCCTGCTGCGAGACGGGGATCTGCTGCGGGTGGATGCCGAGACCGGCCGCTTGGATTGCCTGACCGACTTGAGTGGCCGCACTCAGGCCGAGATTGACCTGACCCTGGAGCAAGAGGGTTGGGGTCGTGAACTGTTCAGCGTGATGCGTCGCGCGGTATCGAGCGCCGAGTGTGGCGCCACCATCTTTGATTAAGGAAGAGCTATGCAAAACTGGAAAGTGACTCCCGCCGAGGTGTTTGCCGCCTCCCCCCTGGTTCCCGTGATGGTCATCAGCGACCTGGAGCAGGCCCTGCCCATGGCCAAGGCGCTGCTGGCCGGCGGCATCTCGGTATTCGAGATCACCCTGCGCACCCCGGTGGCGCTGGACGCCATCGCCCTCATCGCCCGCGAGATGCCAGAAGCCATGGTGGGTGCGGGGACTGTGCTCAACTGCGCCCAGTTTGACGCCGCCGTGGCCGCCGGTGCCCGCTTCGTCATCTCCCCGGGCATGACCCCGGCCCTGCTGGCCCACGCGGCCCAGAGCACGGCGCCGCTGATCCCCGGGGTGGCGACGCCGTCCGAGGTGATGCAGGCGCTGGAGGCAGGCTACGACCACCTGAAATTCTTCCCGGCCGAGGCGAACGGTGGCACCAAGGCGCTGTCCGCCATCGCGGCGCCCCTGCCCCAGGTGAAATTCTGCCCCACCGGCGGCATAGGCCCGAAGAACGTGGCCGACTATCTGGCGCTGAAATGCGTGGCTACCGTCGGCGGCTCCTGGATGCTGCCGGCTGACGCGGTCAAGGCCGGCAACTGGGACGAGGTGACCCGCCTCTCCCGTGAAGCGGTTGAATTGGTTAAACGCTAAGCCTTCACAGTTTAGAAAAATCAAACAGGCCACCCCGGGGTGGCCTGTTTTTTTATTCGGAGGGGAGTGAGGGCGCATGTCTCCCCCAGAGGGCGAGGCCCGGAGTCGTCTAGCCCAGGCTCTCCCCCTCATAGAGGGAGAAGCCCATATCCCTGCGGCGCTCAGGCTGGGGTTGGCCGCTCAGCCGGGCCAGCAGCATGGCCGCCGCCTCGCGGCCTATCGCCTGGCGCGGGGTGACTATGCTGGCGAGCTTGGGGGTCATGGCGTGGCCGATGTCGAGGGCGTTGCTGCCGGCGATGGCGACCTGTTGGGGCACGGGGATCCACTTGGCCTGGCACTGCAGCAGGGCCCCCACCGCCAGGTCATCGTTGGTGCAGAACAGGCCGTCCAGATCCGGATAGCGCGCGAGCGCCTGATCCAGCAACTGGCCCCCCAGGGTGAAGGTGGAGGATTGTTCGGTCAGCAGGTGCCGCCCCTCGAGACCGGCCTCGTTCATCGCCTGGTAGTAGCCCTCCATCCGCAACTGGGTGCGCACGTCGAGCCGAGCCCCCAGATAGACCACCTTGCGACGCCCCCGGTGCAGCATCTCTGTTACCATGGCCCGGGCGGCGGCCCTGTGATCCATGCCGACCACCATGTCGATGGGATCCTGGGGCAGATCCATGGTCTCCACCACGGGGATGCCGGCGGTGGCGATCATCTTGCGGGTGCGCTCCGTGTGCTGGCTGTCCGACAGGATGAGGCCATCCACGTTGTAGGAGAGCAGGGAGGCAACCTGCTCCTCCTCCCGCTGGGGGCTGTAGCCGTAGTGGGCCAGCAGGGTCTGGTAGCCGGCGGGCCGGGTCACCGATTCGATGCCGTGCACCACGGCGGAGAAGACCTGGTTGGAGAGGGAGGGGATCAGGATGCCGATGGCCTTGCTGGTGGCGTTGGAGAGGATCTCCGGCGCCCGGTTCGGAATGTAGCCGAGGGCCTCCACCGCGGCGGCGACCCGCTCGCGGGTGCCTTCGGCCACGGCTTGGGGATCCCGCAGATAGCGGCTGACGGTCATCTTGGTGACGCCGGTCAGATCGGCGATGTCTTGCAGGGTGGGGCGGCGCTTGCGGGTGTCGTTCATCTCGGGATCCGGCGAAAATGTTACAGGTAACATTACCGGTTTTGCGCAACAAAGTCAGCATATGACACCATGGGAGGAGGATCCCGATGATCAAGGGCAAGCGCTTCGAGGGGAAGCGGTTCGAGCAGCGGGAGGTGGATGAGGAAGACTTCAGTGACTGCCGCTTTATCGACTGCAACTTCTCCTGGCTGGATCTGAGCGAGAGCCGTTTCGTCGACTGCAGCTTCTACGACAGGGAGCGCGAGCAGGGCTGCCAGTTGCAGGGCTGCGATCTGCGGGAGGCCAGCTTCCTGCGCTGCGATCTCACCCTGGCGGACATGAGCCGCAGCCAGTGCCTGGGGCTGGAGCTGCGGGAGTGCCAGGCCATGGGCATCAACTTCGCCAACGCCAGCTTCGCGAACCAGATCACCCCGAAGAGCTACTTCTGCGAGGCGCACCTGACGGGCAACAACTTCAGCTACGGCAACTTCGAGGGCTGCCTGCTGGAGAAGTGTGAACTCGGCGGCAACCGCTGGCAGGGGGCCAACCTGCTGGGGGCTTCCCTGGCGGGATCGGATCTCATCGGCTCCGAATTCGGGCAAATAGACTGGACCAGCTTCAACCTGCAGGGCTGCGACCTGCGCCAGTGCGATCTGCCCGGGCTGGATCTGCGGCGGGTCAACCTGGATGGGGTGCAGATCAGCGAGCAGCAGCAGCAGGGGTTGCTGGAGCAGATAGGGCTGATCGTCTTCCCCTGATGGGCAGGAGAGTGGGACAGGGGGATAGGCCGAATATTCGGTAAGTTTTCATCATCCCGGGCCATCCGCCGGATCGAAAAAGCCTGCATCATACAGGCTTTTTTTATCGGGGACGCGGGTCCTTGATGGAATGGGGATGGCTCAGCGCCTGGCCAGCCACTTGGTGGGATTGATGGCCTCACCCTGATAGCGGATCTCGAAGTAGAGGCCGGATCGCTCCTGGCCGCCGCTGTCGCCCACCAGGGCCACGGGTTCCCCCTGCTCCACCTTCTGGCCGACCTGGCGCAGCAGCGACTGATTGTGACCGTAGAGGCTCATGTAGCCCTTGCCATGATCGATGACCAGCAGCATGCCGAAGCCGTCCAGCCAGTCCGCGTAGACCACCTGACCCGGGGCGACCGCCTTGACCTGGGTGCCTTCACTGGCGCCGATCAGGGTGCCCTTCCACTTGAGCTCGGCGGTGCGCGGCGAGCCGTAGGCGATGAGGATGGGGCCCTGCACCGGCCAGCGCAAGCTGCCGTTGGTGCTGAGGCCACCGTAGCCATTGCTCGCCTTGGCGCTGTTGCGGGCGGCGGCTTGCTGCTGCTCCACCCTGTTCTGCTGTTCGCTGACTCTCTTCTGCTCGGCGGCGAGTCGTTGCTGCTCGCCGACTTGTCGCTGCTGAGCCGCGATCCGCTGCTGCTCCGCGATGCGCTTCTGCTCGGCGGCCAGGCGCTGTGCCTCCAGCCGGCGTTGGCGCTCCTGCTCGGCTTTCAGCTTGGCGAGGCGTTCCCGCTCCGCCCGCTCGCGCCGCTCCTTCTCTTCCTGCTGCCGGCGCAGCTCTTCCAGCCGGGCCTTGAGGGCCTTCTCCGCCTTTACCAGCTTGCTCAGCTTCTGCTCGTCATCCTGCACCGATTGCTGCAGCTGGTTGCGCACTGTGGCACGGCTCTGCTGGCTGGCCAGCAGGCTCTGATGGGTGGCCTGTTGATCGGCGAGCAGGCTCTGCAGCTTGCTCTCGGTCTCTCTGGTGGCCTGCTGGTTGTGGGCCAGCTTGGTGCGGGTCGCGCGCAGGGTTTCGATGGCCTCGATACGGGCCTTGTTGAGATAGTCGAAGTAGTCGAGGGCGCGGCTCAGTTTGGCCGGATCCTGCTGATTGAGCAGCAGCTTGAGGTAGTCGTGGTTGCCCGCCTGGAAGGCACTCTCCGCCTGTTTGGCCAGCAACTGTTTCTGATGGCTGGCCTGTCGTTCCAGCTCCAGCTTGTCCTGTTGCAGTTTCACCAGCTTCTGCTGGTTCTGTTTCAACTGCAGTTTGGTCTGATCGAGTTTGGCGGCGGCGGCCGAGATGGCCTGTTCATCCGCCTTGAGCTGGGTGTTGAGTTTGGCCAGCTCCTGCTTGCTCAGCCTGATGGTCTTCTGCTGCGCCTTGATCTCGCTCTGCATGGCCCCAAGCTGCTGATTGGCAGCCTGCGCCTTGCCGGCACCGCCGAGCAGGCAAAAAAACAGCGCGCCGGCCAACAGGCCGACGCGACTGGTTTTGGTTGAAATAACTTCGCATCCCCGCATGGGGAAGGATTATTTCAGAATCATCAGGGGCTTGCCAGTCATTTCCGGCGGCACAGGCAGACCCATCAGGGTCAGCATGGTGGGGGCCAGATCGGACAGTTTGCCGCCTTCAGCTACCTCGGCCTTGCGACCGAAGTAGATGAGGGGAACCGGCAGATTGGTGTGGGCGGTATGGGCCTGACCAGTCTCTTCGTCCATCATCTTCTCGGCGTTGCCGTGGTCGGCGGTAATGAGGCATTCGCCACCCACTTCGGCCAGGGCCTCGGTGACGCGACCGATGCAGTGGTCGACCGCTTCACAGGCCTTGACGGCCGCATCGAACACGCCGGTGTGGCCGACCATGTCGCCGTTCGGGTAGTTGCAGATGATGACGTCGTACTTGCCGCTCTTGATGGCACCGACCAGCTTGTCGGTCAGCTCGCCAGAGCTCATCTCGGGCTGCAGGTCATAGGTGGCGACTTTCGGGCTGGCGACGATCTCGCGATCCTCACCGGTGAAGCAGGCCTCTTCGCCACCGTTGAAGAAGAAGGTGACGTGGGCGTACTTCTCGGTCTCGGAGATGCGCAGCTGGGTCTTGCCCTGCTTGGCCAGCCATTCACCCAGGGTGTTGACCAGGGCGGTGGGCGGATAGGCGCAGGCGGTCTTGATGTCGGCCGCGTACTCGGTCAGCATCACGAAGTTCAGCTTGGGAGTGGCGGTGCGGGCGAAGCCGGTGAAGTCGCTGTCGACGAAGGCACGGGTGATCTCGCGGGCACGGTCGGCACGGAAGTTCATGAAGATCAGCGCATCGCCATCCTGCATGGGGGCGGCGGCACCGATGCGGGTAGCCTTGACGAACTCGTCGTTCTCGTCGCGGGCATAGGCGTTGGCCAGGGCCTCGGTGGCGCTGTCGGCGGTGAACTCGCCCTTGCCCTGGGTCATCAGGTCATAGGCTTGCTGCACGCGATCCCAACGGTTGTCGCGGTCCATGGAATAGTAACGGCCGATCATGGAGGCGAAACGACCCTTGCCCAGCTTGGCGAACAGGGCGTCGAACAGCTCGATGGAGGACTGGGCGGAGCGCGGTGGCACGTCGCGGCCATCCAGGAAGGCGTGGAAGTAGATCTGCTCGGCGCCACGCTTGGCGGCCATCTCGATCATGCCCATGATGTGCTCTTCGTGGCTGTGCACGCCACCCGGGGACATCAGGCCCATGATGTGCACGGCCTTGCCCTTGGTCACTGCGGAGTCAACAGCCTTGGCCAGCTCGACGTTCTGGAAGAAGTCACCGTCCTGGATCTCCTTGGAGATGCGGGTCAGCTCCTGATAGACGATGCGACCGGCGCCGATGTTGACGTGACCCACTTCGGAGTTACCCATCTGGCCATCGGGCAGGCCCACGTCCAGGCCGGAGCCGGAGATCAGGGTGCTGGTGTAGTCACGGGCGAGGCGGTCGAGGTTGGGGGTCTTGGCGGCAGCGACGGCGTTGTACTCTTGCTTGGTGCTGTAGCCCCAACCGTCCATGATGACCAGAACCAACGGTTTCTTAGCTGTTGACATAAGGCTATGTCCTCTCGGATAGGAATGAATTGCGGGAACTGAAACTAGCGTAATATTACTACATCTGCCGAAATAGTCACCTGATAGCCAAGTCCCTCTGTGGCCTGGGTTTTTAACTGTTACCCCGCTGTATTCAGCATGTTGCCGGCTTGCCTGCCCATCGGTTTTTTCGTCCTGTCACGGGATTCACTTCGTGATTTTCATGGCCTGACGGCCGCCATTTTCTCCCCGCAAACGGCGGCCAATCCCTGATGGGAGCTTGCTCTCGCTTTACCGCCAAGGTGGCTGATCTTATCAAGGGCCCCATGTATACTCGGGCACTTGTCTTGGTCCCTGGATAGTAGAAGATGCAAGAGTATTTGGATTTTGCGACCCGCAACCCGCTGCTGACCGCAGCCTGGTTCGGTCTGGCAGGCACCCTGGTCTACACCACTGTGCGTGCTCGTTTGTCTCCGGTGAAGTCGGTGAACAACCACGCGGCCACCCTGCTGATCAACCGTGAAAATGCCACAGTGGTGGATATTCGCAGTCAGGATGAGTTCGCCAAGGGTCATCTGGCCGGTGCTCACCATCTGCCCCTCACCCAGATCCAGGCCAACAATCTGGGCCCGGTTGAAAAGCACAAAGACGCCCCCATCATAGTGGTGTGCGAGTCGGGGATGACCGCTGGTGGTGCGGGTCGCCAACTGAGCAAGGCCGGCTTCAAGCAGGTATATACCCTCAGCGGTGGCATGGCCCAATGGCGGGCAGAGAATCTGCCGGTGACCAAAAAACGCTGATTTAAGGGCCCGCGCCCACTCATTTTCTTAAAAAGGAATCAAACGAAATGGCTGACGAAATCAACAACCAGGAAGTACAACCGGAATTCCACATCCAGCGCGTCTACACCAAGGATGTCTCTTTCGAAGCGCCGAATACCCCGCACATCTTCCAGAAAGAGTGGCAACCGGACGTCAAGCTGGACATGGACACCAAGACCAACGTCCTGGCCGACGGCGTGTACGAAGTGGTGTTGACCCTGACCGTGACCTGCAAGCTGGAAACCGAGACCGCCTTCCTGTGTGAAGTGCAGCAGGCCGGTATCTTCACCATCGGCAACCTGCCGGAAGCCCAGCTGGCTCACTGCCTGGCCGCCTTCTGCCCGAACATCCTGTTCCCGTACGCCCGTGAAGCCGTGGCCAACCTGGTGAGCAAGGGTTCCTTCCCGCAGCTGAACCTGGCACCGGTCAACTTCGATGCCCTGTTTGCCCAGCACATGGCGCAAGCACAGGCCCAGCAGGCGGCTGCGGAAGCCTGATAATGGCCGACCAGATCGCTATCTCGGTCCTGGGGGCGGGGTCTTACGGCTCCGCCCTTGCCATTTCTCTGGCGCGCAACGGTCATCCGACCCTGCTGTGGGGTCACGATGCCGCCCACGTCGCCGAGCTGGAACAGGATCGCTGCAACAAGGCCTTCCTGCCGGACGTGCCCTTCCCCGTGGATCTGCAACTGACGTCGGATCTGCAGGCGGCGGTACAGGCGGCCCCCGTGCTGCTGCTGGTGGTGCCGAGCCATGTGTTCGGCCAGGTGCTGACCCGGGTCAAGCCCTTCCTGCGCCCGGACACCCGCATCGCCTGGGCCACCAAGGGGCTGGAACCGGACAGTGGTCGTTTGCTGCAGGACGTGGCCCGCGAGGTGCTGGGTGACGATATACCGCTGGCGGTGATCTCGGGCCCGACCTTCGCCCGCGAGCTGGCCGCCGGTCTGCCGACCGCCATCTCGGTCGCCTCGACCCACGACGACTTCGCCGACGATCTCTCCCTGCTGCTGCACTGTGGCCGCTCGTTCCGGGTCTATACCAACCCGGACTTCATCGGTCTGCAGCTCGGTGGCGCGGTCAAGAACGTCATCGCCATCGGTGCCGGTCTCTCCGACGGGCTGGGCTTTGGCGCCAACGCCAGAACCGCGCTCATCACCCGGGGTCTGGTGGAGATGCAGCGCCTCGGCGCCGCCCTCGGTGCCGATGCCAAGACCTTCATGGGGATGGCGGGGCTCGGGGATCTGGTGCTGACCTGTACCGATAACCAGTCCCGCAACCGCCGCTTCGGCCTGGCACTGGGTGCCGGCAAGGACGTGAACACCGCCATGACCGAGATCGGTCAGGTGGTGGAAGGCTATCGCAACACCAAGGAGGTGCATCTGCTGGCGGCCCGCTGCGGCGTCGAGATGCCCATCTGCGAGCAGATCTTCAAGGTACTCTACGAGGGGAAGAACCCGAAAGAGGCCGCCATCGCCCTGCTCAGCCGGGACAAGAAGGACGAGTAGCCGTCATGGTGCTCGGTGCGCCGGATAGCAAAAGGCCCTGCCAATTGGCAGGGCCTTTTTCATGGTCAGGGCGGGGAGATCAATAGTAGGAGTGATCGCCGCGCTGATGCTCGGTGGCATCCTTAACGCCGTTCAGCTCGCCCGGGAATTTCTCCAGCAGCTGCTTCTCGATCCCCTCTTTCAGGGTGTAGTCGACCATGGAGCAACCGTTGCAACCACCGCCGAACTGCAGGATGGCCAGCTTGTCCTCGGTCAGCTCGACCAGGGTCACCTTGCCGCCGTGACCGGCCAGCATGGGGTTCACCTCGGACATCAGCACGTATTCGATGCGATCGATCAGGGGGGCATCGTCGGCCACCTTGCGCATCTTGGCGTTCGGCGCCTTCAGGGTGAGCTGGGAGCCCATCTGATCGGTGACGAAGTCGATGGTGGCGTCCACCAGGAAGGGGGCGCTCAGGGGATCGACCAGGCAGTCGAAGCCGCTGAAGGGCAGGTGTTGATCTTCCGGATCGACCGCGTCGGGTGGGCAGTAAGAGACGCCGCACTCGGCATTCTGGGTTCCCGGATTGACCACAAACACCCGGATGTTGGTGCCATCAGGCTGCTTCTCCAGCAACTTGCGGAAGTGGGCCTGGGCGGTGTCGGAAATGCTGATCATCACTATCCTCATAAACCTGAGTGTACGACTAAGGTATTCATGATAACTCTCTTGGCAGGGCTTGGGTAGCATGGCGGCGGCAGCTTGTGATGCGCGGCGAAAGATCGCCGCCGACGCTGGCCTGGCAGTCCCGCAACTAAGCCGCATCTGGCCGCTATCCCCTCAGTATTCCTATTTGATGTGCCTCAGGGTGCGGCAGAGCGCCCACACCTCCACCCGTTCGACACCGCTCTCACGAAGCAACCGGCTGAGTTGCCCCGCCGTGGCCCCCGTGGTGACCACATCGTCGAGCAGGACCACATGGCGATAGGCGTGGGGGGCAATCCGGAAGGCGCCGCGCAGGTTGCGCCGACGCTGACCCGCGTTGAGGTGGGTCTGCTGCGGGGTGGCCTTGGCTCTGCGCAGCAGCCTGGTGTCACAGGGGATGCCGGTGATCTCGTTGAGGGCATGCGCAATCTCCTCCGCCTGGTTGAAGCCGCGCCACCACTGGCGCCACCAGTGCAGGGGCACCGGCAGTATGACCTCGGGAGGCTGTGCCAGATCCAGGTGATCCGCCAGCACGCGGGCGAGCGGCGGCGCCAGCAGGATCTGGCCCCCGTACTTCAAACCGGGGATGAGCAGGGGGTAGGGGGGCAGATAGTCCCCGATCACCTGCAGCCGCTGCCAGGGGGGCGGCCTGTGCTGGCAGCGACCGCAGACCCGCTCCGCTTTTTCTATATATTCCGGCAACGGGGCGGCGCAGAGTCGACAGCGACACTGGGGTTGACGCAGTGCCGCTCGGCACCAGTGACACAGCAGGGGATGCTCATCGCAGGGTTGGCGGCAGAGCTGGCACAGCCCCAGCCAGTCGGAGGGGCGGCCGAGGATCGGGCTTGCTTTGCCGAGCAGCCGCTTTAACATGCGGGCATCCACGCAGATACACAGGATCTTGAGTCTAGATGAGCATATCGGTTGAACGGTTTGGCCAGGGCCCTGACCTGGCGTTGTTGCACGGCTGGGGGATGAACGGGGCCGTCTGGCACGGCATAGTCCCGGCGCTGTCTCAGCACTATCGTCTGCACCTGATCGATCTGCCGGGGTTTGGTAACAGTCCCCTGCAGGAAGGCAGTGATTACTCCTTGCCCTGGTTGGTGGAGCAGGTTGCTGCCGTCTTGCCGGCGCGCTGTCATCTGCTCGGCTGGTCCCTCGGTGGTCTGGTGGCGAGCCAGCTGGCCTTGACCCGGCCAGAGCGGTTGCAGTCCCTGATCACCGTGGCCAGCTCCCCCTGCTTCATGGCGCGGGAGGTGTGGCCCGGCATAGCCCCCAAGGTGCTGGCCGGTTTCAACCAGATGCTGGCAGGGGATTTCAAGCAGACCATAGAGCGCTTCCTCGCGATCCAGGCCATGGGCAGCGAGCACGCCCGTGACGACATCCGCCAACTGCGCCACTGGCTGGCGGAACGCCCGGCCCCCCAGCTGGCCGCGCTGGAATCGGGTCTCGGTCTGCTGGCGGATATCGACCTGCGCGATGAGCTGGCGGCACTGAGCCTGCCCTGGCTGCGGATCTATGGCCGGCTGGACTCGCTGGTGCCCAAGGCCAGCATACCGCTGCTGGACGAGCGCTACCCCCATAGCCAGAGCCGGGTGCTGGACAAGGCCTCCCACGCCCCCTTCATCTCCCATCCGGATCAGTTCATCACCCTGGTGCGACAATTCATCGGCTGAGCCTCATCTGGCTAAATAGTGAGCCGCAGGCTTCAATAACGCCTCGTTCTGGTTGATAATTGGCCAACAGCAGAGGAGTGATGCAATGCGTATCGATTCAGCCATGACCACGGGCGTACAGGGGTTCCAGCGGGCGGAGCAGCAGGCCGCCCAGGCCTCCAGCCAGATAGCCCGCCTCAATACCCCGGCGGGTGACCAGGTCCAGTTGCCGGATGAGCTGGTCAATCTCAAGGTCGCCGAGCTGCAGGCCGGCGCCTCCGCCAAGGTGATCCAGACCGCCAGTGACATGATGGGCACCCTGATCGACATCCGGGTCTGAGATGAACATCCACGTCAACCCGTCACCCATCATTGCCGATCCGCTGCATCCGCAGACGGCATGGATGGGTGCCTTGATCGCCATCCGGGCCTGAGATGAACATCAACGTCAGCCTGCCGCCCATTATTCCGAACCAGCTGCATCCGCAGACGGAAGCGGCGCAGACTGACAATCGCCGTGCCGAGCTGGTCCCCCAGCTGCGGCAGGGGGAGGCCGCCAACGCCGAGTCCGGTGTCGCCTCCCAGAAAGACCGCGCCAGATCTGCCCCCAACAATCCCAACCCGCAATCCCTGTCCAGAGACAATGCCCAGACCGGCAATCCGGCGGCCTTGCCTCATCGTTTCGTGGAGGCCACGGACGAGGAGGGGAGGCGCAGGCAGCAGCAGGAGTCCGGTCAGCAGGAGCAACAGAAGCAGCAGCGGCAGATCGAGGTGCTGGCGGAGCGGGATCTGGAGGTGCGCAAGCACGAGCAGGCCCATCAGACGGCCGGCGGCGAACATGCGGGCAGCCCGACCTATGAATATGCTCAGGGGCCGGATGGCAAGCGCTACGCCACGGGGGGCGAGGTAGCCATCGATATCGGCGTCATCCACGGGGATCCCGCCGCGACCCTGGCCAAGATGCAGCAGGTGCGTGCCGCCGCCCTGGCACCGGACGAGCCTTCCTCTCAGGATCTGAGCGTGGCCCGCAGCGCCACGGTCAAGGAGGCGCAGGCGCGCAAGGAGCTGATGGCGGCAGAACCAGAGGGACAGTCCAGCCCGCTTGGCCTCTATATGGACAAACGCAATCGGGTCATCGCCCATCACTATCAACAGGCAAGCCGGCCTGCTCCGCGCCAGAGCTTCGGCCTGGATATCTGAGTGATGTAGGTATGCAACCTCTGCCGCCTGTGATGATATGCCCCGTCAGGCACTGGCAATAAAAAAGCCCCTCGCGGGGCTTTTTGTATATTGGGCTTCTTACTTCTTGGCCTTGGAGAGGGCGGCGGCGAAGGCGTTGCCCATGGCGCCACCCATTCCGGTCTGGGGGGCACTCTGACGCGACTCGCTGCGCGGCTTGTCTCTGCCGGCGTTGCCCTGGCGTGGTTCCGCCGGCTTGCGCCCCGGCCCGCTCTTCTCGCCAGCCTTCTCCTGCAGGCGCATGGTGAGGCTGATCCGCTTGCGGGGAGCATCCACCTCCAGCACCTTGACTCGCACTATGTCGCCGGCCTTGACCACCTCGCGGGGATCCTTGACGAAGCGGTCGGTCAGGGAGCTGATATGCACCAGCCCATCCTGATGGACCCCGATGTCGACGAAGGCGCCGAAGTTGGTGACGTTGGTGACTACCCCTTCCAGCACCATCTCGGGCACCAGGTCGCTGATCTTCTCCACTCCTTCCCTGAAGGTGGCGGTCTTGAACTCGGGGCGCGGGTCGCGGCCCGGCTTGTCCAGCTCGCCGATGATGTCGGTGACCGTGGGCATCCCGAAGCGCTCATCCGTATAGTCGGCGGGCCTCAGGCTCTTGAGCAGGCTGGTGTTGCCGAGCAGGCCCTCTACCTGTTGCTGCAGCCGCGCCAGGATCCGCTCCACCACGGGGTAGGACTCCGGGTGCACCGCCGAGCCGTCCAGCGGGTTGCTGCCGCCACGGATGCGCAGGAAGCCGGCGCACTGCTCGAACGCCTTGGGACCGAGCCGGCTAACTTTCAGCAACTGCTGGCGGTTGTGGAAGGCGCCGTTGTCATCCCTGTAGGCGACGATGTTCTGGGCCAGGGTCTGGGAGAGGCCGGAGACCCGGTTCAGCAGGGCCACCGAGGCGGTGTTCACATCCACCCCGACCGCGTTCACGCAATCCTCGACCACGGCGTCCAGTCGGCGCGCCAGCTGGCTCTGACCCACGTCGTGCTGATATTGGCCCACACCTATGCTCTTGGGATCTATCTTGACCAGCTCGGCCAGGGGATCCTGCAGCCGGCGGGCGATGGAGACGGCGCCACGGATGGAGACGTCGAGATCCGGGAACTCCTGGGAGGCGAGCTCGGAGGCGGAGTAGACGGAGGCGCCCGCCTCGCTCACCACGATTTTCTGCGCCTTGGCAGCGGGGTAACGCTCGAACAGATCGCTCACCAGGCGGTCGGTCTCCCGGGAGGCGGTGCCGTTGCCGATGCTGATGAGTTCGACCCCGTGCTTCTGGCACAGCTCGCTCAGGGTCTTGAGGCTCTGATCGACCTGGCGCTTCGGTTCAAACGGATAGATGGTGGCGTGATCGACCAGCTTGCCGGTGGCATCGACCACGGCGACCTTGACCCCGGTGCGGATGCCGGGGTCCAGCCCCATGGTGCAGCGCATGCCGGCCGGGGCCGCCATCAGCAGATCCTTGAGGTTCATGGCGAACACCTGGATCGCCTCTTCCTCGGCGCTCTCGCGCACCCGACCGATGAGCTCGGTCTCCATCTGCAGGGATAGCTTGATCTTCCAGGTCCAGCTCACCACCCCCTGCAGCCACTTGTCCGCCGGGCGGTTTTGCAGATTCAACTTGAGGTGATGGGCGATGATCCCCTCGCAGGGGCTGGCACTCTCGTCCTCGCCGGTCACCAGCGCCAGGTTGAGCACCCCTTCGTTGCGGCCGCGCAGCATGGCCAGTACCCGGTGGGAGGGGGCCTTATGCAGCGGTTCGTCGTGTTCGAAGTAGTCCTTGAACTTGGCCCCCTCCTGCTCCTTGCCCGCCACCACACGGGCGCGCAGGGTGGCGTTGTGCCACAGGTAGTCCCGCAGCTTCTCCAGCAGGTCGGCCTGCTCGGCGAAGCGCTCCATCAATATGTAGCGGGCGCCGTCGAGGGCGGCCTTGGTATCGGCGATGCCCTGCTCGGGGTTGAGGAAAGCTGCCGCCGCCTGCTCCGGATCCTGCATGGGGTCGGTGAGCAGAAGATCCGCCAGGGGCTCGAGCCCGGCCTCGATGGCCATCTGCCCCTTGGTGCGGCGTTTCGGCTTGTAGGGCAGGTAGAGATCCTCGAGCCGGGTCTTGCTGTCCGCCTCGCGCAGTTCGCGGGCGAGCTCCGGGGTGAGTTTGCCCTGCTCCTCGATGGAGCGGATGATCACCTGGCGGCGATCCTCCATCTCCCGCAGGTAGCCGAGCCGGCTCTCCAGGGTGCGCAGCTGGCTGTCGTCCAGACCGCCGGTCACCTCTTTGCGGTAACGGGCGATGAAGGGCACGGTCGAACCTTCATCCAGCAGGCGTACGGCGGCCTGTACCTGTTCGGGGCGAGCATTGAGCTCGGTGGCGATCTGTCTCTCTATGAGTTGGCTCTGCATCGGGGATCTCTAATGGTCGGTTCTATCCAACCGGCCTGAGGGGGTGCCCTGGCTCAGGAAGAGGGCACGACTCGGCCGGTTTGCGCCCTGGGGCGCCGGGTGGGAGCACTATATGGGCTCGAGGCGGTGGATGCCAGCACGGCCGGGGCGTAGCCGGCGGGTCGACCCGAATGGGGGGCCGGGGAGGCCGGCCCCTCGCCGGTTTATTTGGGGTAGCTTATCTCGTTAACATACCAGCAGGCGTCACCCACTGGCGTACGCACTATGGCCTCATCCCCCACTTCCTTCTTGAGCAGGGCGCGGGCCATGGGGGAGTCGATGGAGATGTAATCCTTGCGACCGAAGATCTCGTCATAGCCGACGATCCGAAAGTGCTTGATCTCTCCCTCCTCGCTCTCCACCTCGACCCAGGCGCCGAAGAACACCTTGCCCTCCTGGGAGGGGGAGTAGTCGACTATGGTGAGCTCCTCCAGACACTTGCGCAGGTAACGCACCCGTCTGTCTATCTCTCGCAGCCGCTTCTTGTTGTACTGGTAGTCGGCATTCTCGCTGCGATCCCCGAGACTGGCGGCCCAGGCGACCTTCTTGGTGACCTCGGGCCGCTCCTCTCGCCACAGCATGTCGTGCTCTTGTCGCAGCCTGTTGTAGCCTTCTCGCGTGATGAGTCTGGTTTTCATGGCGTAATCAGCCCCTGTTACGACTGGGTAAGGGAGGTTGTACTGCCCGGGACCTCTGTCATGGCGCCCCGGTTGTGAGCGCAAAGGTATCAGAGAGCCCCGGCCCCTGACCATAGTCCGGGTCTCCGAGCGAGGTCGGGGTAATAACCGGTAACATATTTATGCTTTGCCCCCGGGAGGGGGAGCCCTAGTATTGGGATCAGACAGAGAGGAGTGGCAAGCATGAGTCAGCAATACAAGGTCCTGGTGGTCGACGACGACCTGAAATTACGTTCCCTGCTGGAGCGTTACCTCACCGAACAGGGGTTCATGGTGCGGGGCGTGGCCAACGGGGAGCAGGCGGATCGCTTGCTGACGCGCGAGAACTTCAGCCTGATGGTGCTGGATCTGATGCTGCCAGGGGAGGATGGCCTCTCCATCTGCCGCAGACTGCGGGAGGCGGGCAACCAGATCCCTGTGCTCATGCTCACCGCCAAGGGGGATGAGGTGGATCGCATCGTCGGCCTCGAGATGGGAGCCGACGACTACCTGCCCAAGCCGTTCAACCCCCGCGAGCTGCTGGCCCGGATCCGTGCCGTCTTGCGCCGCCATACCGTCGAGCTGCCCGGCGCCCCCTCCGCCGCCGAGAAGATGGTGACCTTCGGTGCCTATCAGCTGAACCTGGCGACCCGGGAGCTGAGCCGGGACGGTGAGCCCGTCTCCCTGACCAGCGGCGAGTTTGCCGTGCTCAAGGTGCTGGTGAGCCATCCCCGCGAACCGCTTTCTCGCGACAAGTTGATGAACCTGGCCCGTGGCAGGGAATACACCGCCACCGAGCGCAGCATAGACGTGCAGGTTTCCCGCCTGCGCCGCCTGCTGGAGCAGGATCCGGCCCAGCCGCGCTACCTGCAGACCGTCTGGGGTCTGGGCTATGTGTTCGTGCCGGACGGTGAGGGCGCATGAAGAAAGTGAGCAGCATGTTCTCCCGCATGCTCTGGTTTCTGGCCGCCGTGCTGGTGGTCTATCAGTTTGTCTCCTACGTCACCTTCTACAACTACCTGCTGTCGCCCACCGTCAAGCAGATCAGCCACCTGCTGGCCAACCAGGTCAAACTCATCTTCCCCGTGGACAACAATCAGCTGGCCCTGAGCGACGATGCCGAGGCCCTGGTCTATGTGGCGACCGGCAGCGACATCTATACCCAGAGCGAGGCGGAGCAGCATGGACTGAACGACTCCAAACCCTATCCCTTCCTCGAAGAGAACATCAGCAGCGAGCTGAAGGGCAAGACCCGGGTCAGGGTCGAGATCCAGGATCACTACATCATCTGGATCCAGCCGCCCCAGGCGAACCAGATGTGGGTGCGGATCCCCCTGACCGAGATCGAGGATGACGACATAGAGCCGCTGCTGCTCTATATGAGCGTGCTGCTGGTGGTGACCCTGTTCGCGGCCTGGCGCTTCGCCCGTCAGCTGGTGCGCCCGCTGGAGGATCTGGAGGCGGGGGCCGTGGCGGTGGCCCGGGGCAACTTCCCGGATGCACTGGGGGAGCAGGGCTCCCGGGAGGTGCGCCGGCTGACCCGCACCTTCAATCACATGTCGAGCTCCATCAAGAGCCTGATCGAGGAGCGCAACCTGATGATGGCGGGGGTCTCCCACGACTTGCGCACGCCGCTGACCCGCATCCGGCTGGCGACCGAGATGATGTCCTCCGGGGATGAGTACCTCAAGGAGAGCATCAACGCGGACATCGACGAATCCAATGCCATCATCGATCAGTTCATCGACTACATCCGGCCGGACGAGGGGCTGGATATCCAGCAGATCGATCTGACCCAGCTGATCCACGACGCCCTGCTGATGCAGACGGATCAGGGGCTGGAGGTGGAGCTGCTGCTGCCGGAGCAGGCGGTGCGGGTGGCCTGCAACCCCGTCAGCCTGAGGCGCATCCTCAACAATCTCTCTGGCAACTCCTTGCGCTACGGGGCGAGCCGGCTGCAGGCAGAGCTGAGGGACGACGGCCACTGGGTGCGGTTGCGGCTCTCGGACAACGGTCCCGGCATCGCCGAGCAGGACTATCAGCGGGTACTCAAGCCCTTCATGCAGGGCAATGTGGCGCGCACCGGTGGTGGCAGCGGGCTGGGGCTGGCCATAGTCGCCAAGATAGTGTCCCAGCACCACGGCACCATCAGGCTCGGCGGTTCGGCGTTCGGAGGTCTGCTGGTGGAGATACGGTTGCCCAAGCAGCAGCCGCTGGAGTGGATAGATTGAGAGAAGGGCGCATCGATGGATGCGCCCTTCTGCTTTCTCAGATCTCGGGTTCGGCCTTGTTGCGGTAGCGCTTGCCGTATTTCAGCTGCTGGATGAGCAGGGCCGCCACGATCAGCGCCAACCCGATGGGAGTCGCCGGGTGGATGGCCTCGCCGATGAGCAGGTTCAGCAGCACCAGGGAGGCGAACGGGGAGATGAAGATGAGGTTGCTGATGGGGGCCGTATTGGTGGCGTGACGTAGGGCCATCAGCCAGAGCACGAAGCCAAAGCCCATCTCGAACAGCCCCACATAGATGGCGCCGGCCCAGCCCTGCCAGGCGGTCATGGCGAAGTCGGCCATCAGCCAGGTCGCCACGACGATGAAGGGCAGGCTGATGATGAAGCCGAGCAGCAGGCTGACGATGGGATCCCCCTGATTGCGGGTGTTGAGGATCCAGTAGCCGGCCCAGATGAGAGTCGACACCAGCGCCAGCGTTACCCCGAGCGGGCTGTCGAACTGCAGGCCGAACACGTCCCCTTTGGTGGCGATGACCAGGGCGCCGAAGTAACCCAGCACGATGGCGACCCCGTCACGGCGGCGCAGCGTCTGGCCGAGGAAGGGTACCGCCAGCAGGCTGAGGGTGATGGCCCAGGTGTAGTTGAGGGTCTGGGCCTGCTGGGCGGGCAGCAGATCATAGGCCTTGAACAGCAGCAGGTAATAGAGGAAGGGGTTCAACACCCCCAGGGCCAGGTAGTAAAAGGGGCGGGCCTTGATGTAATTCAGCAGCAGGGGCAGCTTGCCCTGCCTGGCGACGATGGCGGTGAGGGTCAGGGTCGAGGTGAAGGCGGCGACGAGCAGCAGCTGCACCGGTTCGAAATAGGTGAGGGAGATCTTGAAGGCGGTGGCCACCGTCGACCAGAGCGCCACGGCGCAGAGTCCATACTGGTAGGCTTTTTTCTGATCTTTGAGCATCGAAGTCGTTCCGTTGACAGAGGCGAGGGCGCAGTCTAACAGCCGGATCGACCCCTTGTCGTCACTGCAGTGTGGGTGTCATTCAGGGTCGTTTTGACGAGATCCGTCCGCGACGGATGATTGTGCACAATCTGTTCACCATCCCTTGCATGAATTGAAAAAATCCGTATAATCCCCTCCGCTTACCCATGAGGTAAGCCAGACGATATGTCTGCTTGCTGAGCTTCTCGTTTACGGGTGCCAGCCATACAGTCCTCCCGATATGGGAGGAAACGTGAAAAATCACACCTCTGGCGGGAATATTCCCGGTCGGGCGGTGTTGATTTATGTTCTTTTATCTATTGGAGCTCTGTCAATGCAGAACCAAAGAATCCGTATCCGCCTGAAGGCTTTTGATCATCGCCTGATCGATCAATCCACTGCGGAAATCGTTGAAACTGCAAAGCGCACCGGCGCGCAGGTTCGCGGTCCTATTCCGCTGCCGACTCGCAAAGAGCGCTTCACCGTTCTGATCTCCCCGCACGTCAACAAAGACGCGCGTGATCAGTACGAGATCCGCACTCACAAGCGTCTGGTAGACATCGTTGAGCCGACTGACAAGACCGTAGACGCTCTGATGCGTCTGGATCTGGCAGCTGGTGTAGACGTCCAGATCAGCCTGGGTTAATTACGGAAAGAGGTTGATAACAATGACAATCGGTCTTGTAGGTCGCAAAGTGGGTATGACTCGCATCTTCACCGAAGATGGCGTTTCTATCCCGGTGACTGTTATCGAAGTTGAAGCTAACCGTGTAACTCAGGTCAAATCTGTAGAAACCGACGGCTACAACGCTATTCAGGTTACCACTGGCGCCAAGAAAGCCAGCCGTGTGACCAAGCCGGAAGCTGGCCACTTCGCCAAAGCTGGTGTAGAAGCCGGTCGCGGTCTGTGGGAATTCCGCCTGAACAACGGTGAAACTTTCACTGTTGGTAGCGAGCTGAAAGTAGATCTTCTCGCTGACGTTAAGCTGGTAGACGTTACCGGCACATCCAAGGGTAAAGGTTTTGCCGGTACTGTTAAGCGCTGGAACTTCCGTACCCAGGATATGACCCACGGTAACTCTCTGTCCCACCGTGTACCTGGCTCCATCGGTCAAAACCAGACCCCGGGCCGTGTATTCAAGGGCAAAAAGATGGCTGGTCACATGGGTGCTGAGCGTGTAACGACTCAGAACCTGGAACTGGTTCGTGTTGACGCTGAACGCAACCTGCTGCTCATCAAAGGCGCAGTACCGGGTGCAACCAACGGCAACGTGATCGTTAAACCTGCCGTCAAAGCGTAACGTCTGAGGAGATAGTAATGGAATTGGTAATGAAAGACGCCAAGAGCGCTCTTGAAGTTTCCGAGACTACCTTCGGGCGCGAATTCAACGAAGCCCTGGTTCACCAGGTTGTCGTTGCTTATGCCGCTGGTGCCCGTCAGGGTACTCGTGCGCAGCTGACTCGCTCTGAAGTGTCTGGTGGCGGCAAAAAGCCGTGGCGTCAGAAGGGTACTGGTCGTGCCCGTGCTGGCTCCATCCGTTCGCCCATCTGGCGTTCCGGTGGTGTGACCTTTGCTGCTAAGCCGCAAGATCACAGCCAAAAAGTAAACAAGAAGATGTACCGCGGCGCTATCCGTAGCATCCTGTCCGAGCTGGTACGTCAAGAGCGTCTGATCGTTGTTGAGAAATTCGGCATCGAAGCTCCGAAGACCAAAGAACTGATCGCCAAGCTGAAAGAGATGGAACTGACTGACGTTCTGATCGTGACCGCTGAAGTCGATGAGAACCTGTTCCTGGCTGCTCGCAACCTGTACAAAGTTGACGTGCGTGACGTTGCCGGTATCGACCCGGTCAGCCTGATCGCCTTCGACAAGGTTCTGATGACTGCTGATGCAGTGAAGCAAATCGAGGAGATGCTGGCATGATCCGCGAAGAACGTCTGTTGAAAGTTCTGAAGGCTCCGCACATCTCTGAAAAGAGCACCATGGTTGCAGAAAAGCAGAACACTATCGTGTTCAAAGTTGCTGTTGATGCTACCAAGGCGGAAGTCAAAGCTGCAGTTGCGAAACTGTTCGAGGTCGAAGTTGAGACCGTCCGTACCCTGAACATGAAGGGTAAGACCAAGCGCGCAGGTGCACGCGTAGGCCGTCGTTCCGATTGGAAAAAGGCTTATGTCACCCTGAAAGCGGGTCAGGACATCGACTTCATGGGCGCAGCCGAGTAAGAGGAGTTCTCAAAAATGGCAATCGTTAAGTGCAAGCCTACTTCTCCGGGCCGCCGCCACGTCGTCAAGATCGTCAACCAAGAGCTGTACAAGGGCAAGCCCTTCGCCGCTCTGCTGGACAGCAAAAGCAAGTCCGGTGGTCGTAACAACAACGGCCGCATCACCACCCGTCATATCGGTGGTGGTCACAAGCAACACTACCGTCTGGTCGACTTCAAGCGCGACAAAGACGGCATTCCGGCCAAAGTAGAGCGTCTGGAATACGATCCTAACCGTACCGCAAACATCGCCCTGGTGCTGTATGCAGACGGTGAGCGTCGTTACATCCTGGCCCCGAAAGGCCTGAAAGCAGGTGATGCTATCGCTTCTGGTGCTGATGCTGCGATCAAGGTAGGTAACACCCTGCCGATGCGTAACATCCCGGTCGGTTCTACCGTTCACGCCGTAGAGATGAAGCCTGGTAAAGGTGCCCAGCTGGCTCGTTCCGCTGGTACTTTCATCCAGATCCTGGCTCGCGAAGGTAACTATGTAACTCTGCGTCTGCGTTCCGGCGAAGTACGTAAAGTTCTGGCCGAGTGCCGCGCTACCATCGGTGAAGTGGGTAACTCCGAGCACATGCTGCGTCAACTGGGTAAAGCCGGTGCAAACCGCTGGCGTGGTATTCGTCCGACCGTTCGCGGTATGGCGATGAACCCGGTTGATCACCCGCACGGTGGTGGTGAGGGTCGTAACAAGGGCATGCAGCCTGTGTCCCCATGGGGCCAGAAGGCTAAGGGCTTCAAGACCCGTAAGAACAAGCGTACCGACAAGTACATCGTACGTCGTCGTAACAAGTAATTGTTAACATAGAGGAATCACCATGCCACGTTCTCTCAAGAAGGGTCCATTTATTGACCTGCACTTGCTGAAGAAGGTAGAGAAAGCGGTGGAAAGCGGGGATAAAAAGCCGGTTAAGACCTGGTCCCGTCGTTCAATGATCATCCCGAACATGATCGGTTTGACCATCGCTGTCCATAATGGTCGTCAGCACGTTCCGGTTTTCGTTACCGAAGAAATGATCGGTCACAAACTGGGTGAATTCGCACCGACTCGTACTTATCGCGGCCATGCTGCTGATAAGAAGGCTAAGAAGCGCTAAGGGATAAATGATGGAAGCTATCGCTAAACACCGTTATGCCCGTACTTCTGCCCAGAAAGCTCGTCTGGTAGCCGATCAAGTACGTGGTCTGTCCGTAGACAAGGCTCTGAACATCCTGACCTTCAGCCCGAAAAAGGCTGCTGTTCTGGTGAAGAAAGTGCTGGAATCTGCCATTGCCAACGCTGAGCACAACGAAGGCGCCGATATCGACGCCCTGCGTGTTGCCACCATCATGGTAGACGAAGGTCCCTCCATGAAGCGCATCCGCCCGCGTGCCAAAGGTCGCGCGGATCGTATCCTCAAGCGTACCGCTCACATCACTGTAGTGGTATCCGACGCTAAGGCTGGGAGATAAGCAATGGGTCAGAAAGTACATCCTAATGGCATTCGCCTGGGTATTACCAAGCCTTGGAATTCTACCTGGTTCGCGAACACCAAAGACTTCGCTGACAACCTGTACAGCGATTTCCAAGTACGCCAGTTCCTGACCAAGGAGCTGAAAAACGCTTCCTTGTCCAAGATCACCATCGAGCGTCCGGCCAAGAGCATCCGTGTGACCATTCACACCGCTCGTCCGGGTGTCGTGATCGGCAAGAAAGGCGAAGACGTTGAGAAACTGCGCAAAGCTGTAGCCACTATTGCTGGCGTGCCTGCTCAGATCAACATTTCCGAAGTCCGCAAGCCGGAGCTGGATGGCAAACTGGTTGCCGACAGCATCACTTCTCAGCTGGAACGTCGCGTAATGTTCCGTCGCGCCATGAAGCGCGCCGTACAGAACGCCATGCGCCTGGGTGCCAAGGGCATCAAAGTTGAAGTGTCCGGTCGTCTGGGCGGCGCTGAAATCGCGCGTACCGAATGGTACCGTGAAGGTCGTGTGCCGTTGCACACCCTGCGTGCCGACATCGACTACGCAACTTCTGAAGCCCACACCACTTACGGTGTGATCGGCGTTAAAGTTTGGATCTTCAAGGGCGAAGTTCTGGGCGGTCTGGCTGCAGTCAATGCTGCCGCTGCTCAAGAGCAAGCTCCTGCGAAGCCCAAGCGTGACAACAAGCGCCGCGCTGCCAAGTAAGGAGATTCGGTAAATGTTGCAACCAAAGCGTACTAAATTCCGCAAGACCCATAAGGGTCGTAACCGCGGTCTGGCCAACTCCGGTAACGAAGTATCCTTCGGTACCTTCGGCCTGAAGGCGACATCCCGTGGTCAACTGACTGCTCGTCAAATCGAAGCAGCCCGTCGTGCCATGACCCGTCACGTTAAGCGTCAGGGTAAAATCTGGATCCGTGTGTTCCCGGACAAGCCGATTACCGAAAAGCCCCTCGAAGTTCGTATGGGTAAAGGTAAGGGTAACGTCGAATACTGGGTATGCCCGATCCAGCCTGGCAAAGTTCTGTACGAGATGGACGGTGTTCCCGAGGCTCTGGCCCGTGAAGCATTCGCCCTGGCCGCTGCTAAGCTGTCCGTTCAGACCACTTTCGTAATCAAGACGGTGATGTGATGAAAGCCCAAGATCTGCGTCAAAAGAGCGTCGAAGAACTGAACCAGGAGCTGCTGGGTCTGCTGCGTGAGCAATTCAACATGCGCATGCAAGCTTCCACCGGCCAGCTGGCTCAGACTCACACTCTGAAACAAGTGCGTCGTGACGTCGCACGTATCAAGACTGTACTGACTGAGAAGGCAGGTGCGTAATGACTGACAAGATCCGTACTCTGCAAGGTCGTGTAATCAGCGACAAGATGGACAAGTCCATCACTGTTGCTATCGAGCGCAAGGTAAAGCACCCGATCTACGGTAAGATCATCAAGCGCACTACCAAGCTGCACGTACACGACGAGAACAACGAGTGTAAAGCTGGCGATCTCGTGGAAATCCGCGAGTGCCGCCCGCTGTCCAAGACCAAGTCCTGGACCCTGGTTGCTGTCGTAGAAAAGGCCTAATCGGTACTTTTTAGCTCAAACGGCCCCTTATCGGGGCCGTTTGTTTTTTAGGCTACCTTTTCAAAAACAGCTGTGTTATAGTTTCGCGCCTTTTGAAGGCAGCCAGATCCCCGCAAGGGATAAGAAGTAAACAAAGCGGAGCACTAAGATGATCCAGATGCAAAGTATGCTGGGTGTTGCCGACAACTCCGGCGCTCGCAGTGTAATGTGTATTAAGGTTCTGGGTGGTTCGCACCGCCGTTACGCCGGCATCGGCGACATCATTAAGGTTTCCATCAAGGAAGCCATTCCTCGCGGTAAAGTGAAGAAAGGTGATGTGTATAACGCGGTGGTCGTACGCACCCGTAAAGGCGTTCGTCGTCCGGACGGCTCTGTCATCCGTTTCGACAACAATGCGGCTGTGTTGCTTAACAACAACCAACAGCCAATCGGTACTCGTATTTTTGGCCCGGTGACCCGTGAACTCCGTAATGAGAAGTTCATGAAGATTGTGTCCCTGGCACCCGAAGTACTGTAAGGAGTCGAACGATGGCAGCTAAAATCCGTCGCGAAGACGAAGTAATTGTTCTTACCGGCAAAGACAAGGGCAAGCGTGGCAAAGTCACTCAAGTCCTGATTGCAAAAGGTAAGGTAATCGTTGAAGGCATCAACCAGGTGAAGAAACACCAGAAGCCGGTACCCGCACTGGGTCAGGCTGGCGGTATCGTCACCAAAGAAGCCCCCATCGATGTATCAAACATCGCGCTGTTCAACTCTGCCACTGGCAAGGCTGACCGCGTTGGTTTCCGGATTGAAGACGGCAAGAAAGTCCGTTTCTTCAAATCCACCGGCGAACTTGTGAAGTAATTGGAGTTTAACGATGGCGAAACTGCATGATTACTACAAATCCGATGTAGTAAATGAACTGTCCAAGCAGTTCGGTTACAAGACTATCATGCAAGTCCCTCGGATCGAGAAAATCACCCTGAACATGGGTGTTGGTGAAGCGATCTCTGACAAGAAACTGCTGGAAAATGCTGCTGCCGATATGGCTGCCATTTCCGGTCAGAAACCGCTGATCACCAAAGCACGCAAATCTGTTGCGGGCTTCAAGATTCGTGAAGGCTACCCGATAGGTTGTAAAGTAACCCTGCGTGGCGAGCGTATGTGGGAGTTCCTGGAACGGCTGATTTGCATCTCCGTACCGCGTATCCGTGACTTCCGTGGTCTGAACGCCAAGGCGTTCGATGGCCGTGGTAACTACTCCATGGGCGTGCGTGAGCAAATCATCTTCCCGGAAATCGACTATGACAAGGTCGATCGCGTCCGTGGTCTGGATATCACCATCACCACTTCCGCGAATACCGACGAAGAAGGCCGTGCTCTGCTGGCTGCCTTTAACTTCCCATTCCGCAAGTAAGGTTAGGGTTATGGCTAAAACATCCATGAAAGCGCGCGAAGCAAAGCGTGCGAAGCTGGCAGCCAAGTTCGCGACCAAGCGTACCGAGCTGAAAGCTATCATCGTTGATATGAACGCTTCTGAAGAAGCGCGTTGGGACGCTGTCTTGCAACTGCAACAGCTGCCCCGTGATTCCAGTCCGTCCCGCCAGCGTAACCGTTGCAATATTACTGGTCGTCCGCACGGTTTCCTGCGCAAGTTTGGTCTGTCCCGCATCAAGGTGCGTGAGCATGCCATGAAGGGCGAAATTCCAGGCCTCAAAAAGGCCTCTTGGTAAGAATCTCGGGAGTTAGACTATGAGCATGCAAGATCCGATCGCGGATATGCTGACCCGCATCCGTAACGGTCAGGCGGCGAGCAAAGTTGCGGTTTCCATGCCTTCTTCCAAGCTGAAAGTGGCTATTGCCAAAGTGCTGAAAGAAGAAGGTTACATCGCTGGCTACTCCGTAGCTGGTGACGTGAAGCCGGAACTGGAAATTGAACTGAAATATTTCCAGGGCAAGCCGGTTGTAGAACTGATCCAACGCGTGAGCCGTCCCGGCCTGCGTATTTACAAGCGCACTACTGATCTGCCGAAAGTCATGGGCGGTCTCGGTGTTGCTATCGTGTCCACGTCTAAAGGTGTGATGACCGACCGTGCTGCCCGCAAGGCAAGCATGGGTGGTGAGATCATCTGCTACGTCGCTTAATAGGAGGTCGGAAATGTCTCGCGTTGCTAAGGCACCCGTCACTATTCCTGCTGGCGTAGAGGTGACTCTGAACGGTCAGGAACTGTCCATCAAAGGTGGTAAAGGTTCCCTGGTTCGTTCCATCCACGCCGGTGTAGAAGTGACCAAAGAAGACAATGTACTGAAGTTCGCCCCGCGCGACGGCATCGCTGGTGCTGACGCTCAGGCCGGTACTGCACGTGCATTGGTCAACAACATGGTAATCGGTGTTACCCAAGGCTTCGAGCGCAAGCTGCAGCTGGTTGGTGTAGGTTACAAAGCCTCCATCAAGGGCAATGCTGTCGCGCTGGCCCTGGGCTTCTCTCACCCGGTAGAGCATGCGCTGCCGGCTGGTGTCACCGCTGAATGCCCGACCGCTACTGAGATCGTTCTCCGTGGTGTGGACAAGCAGCTGGTTGGCCAAGTCGCCGCCGATATCCGTTCTTACCGCGCTCCGGAGCCCTACAAGGGCAAGGGTGTACGCTATGCTAACGAGCAAGTGCGTACTAAAGAAGCTAAGAAGAAGTAAGGTAACACTATGGACAAGAAAGCAGCTCGTCTCCGTCGTGCTACTCGTGCTCGGAAAAAGATGCAGGAACTGGGAGCCACCCGTCTGGTTGTTCACCGTACTCCGCGTCATATCTATGCGCAGGTTATCGCAGCCAACGGTTCCGAAGTTCTGGCCTCTGCTTCCACAGTAGAGAAAGCCATCAGTGAAGCTATCAAATACACCGGTAATGCTGATGCAGCTACCGCTGTAGGTAAAGCTATCGCTGAGCGTGCTATTGCCAAAGGCGTTCAGAACGTATCTTTCGATCGTTCCGGTTTCAAGTATCACGGTCGTGTAGCCGCTCTGGCTGCCGCTGCTCGTGACGCTGGTCTTCAGTTCTAAGCTAGGAGTCGAAGATGGCTAAAATCGAATCTCAAGCCGGCGAACTGCAAGAAAAGCTGATTGCAGTAAACCGTGTTTCGAAAACTGTTAAAGGTGGTCGTATCATGTCCTTCACCGCGTTGACCGTGGTGGGTGATGGTAACGGCCGTGTAGGTTACGGTTACGGTAAAGCCCGTGAAGTTCCGGCTGCCATTCAAAAGGCAATGGAACAGGCTAAGCGTAACCTGAACAAGGTTGAGCTGAACAACGGCACTCTGCACCACCCGGTGCGTGGTGTTCACTCTGGCTCCACCGTGTTCATGAAGCCGGCCTCCCAAGGTACTGGTATCATTGCCGGCGGCGCCATGCGTGCCGTGCTGGAAGTGGCTGGTATCCACAACGTGCTGGCTAAGACCTACGGTTCCACCAACCCAATCAACGTTGTTCGCGCAACTGTAGACGCTCTGGTACACGGCCAATCGCCGGAACAGATCGCTGCCAAGCGTGGTCTGCGCGTTGAAGAAATTCTGGGGTAATGCGACATGGCTAACACTGTAAAAGTAACTCAAACTCGCAGCTCTATCGGCCGTCTGCCAAAGCACAAGGCGACTCTGCGTGGTCTGGGTCTGCGTCGCATTGGTCACACCGTTGAGCTGGAAGATACTCCCTGCGTACGCGGTATGATCAACCAGGTTTATTACATGGTTAAGGTGGAGGGCTAAGCATGCGTCTGAATACTCTGTCTCCGGCCGCTGGTTCCAAGCGCGTTAAGCACCGTCCGGGCCGTGGTATCGGTTCCGGTCTGGGCAAGACTGGTGGTCGTGGTGTGAAAGGTCAAACTTCTCGTTCCGGTGGCGGCAAAGTTCGCAACGGCTTCGAGGGTGGCCAGATGCCTTTGAAAATCCGTCTGCCGAAGTTCGGTTTCTTCTCCCGCAAATCTTTGGTATCTGCCGAAGTGCGTCTGAACGAAATCGCCCTGGTAGAAGGTGATGTGGTCGATGTGAGCACTCTGAAGCAAGCCGGTGTTATTACTAAAAACATCGTGTTCGCTAAAGTTGTTCTGTCTGGCAACATTGACCGTGCTGTGACCGTTCGTGGTCTGTCCGTCACCAAGGGTGCACGTGCAGCCATCGAGGCCGCTGGCGGTAAAATCGAGGAATAATCAGTACAATGGCTAAGAAACCAGGATTGGATGTTAAAGCACAAGGTGGTCTGAGTGAACTGAAGAGCCGTCTGCTCTTCGTTCTCGGGGCGATTATCGTTTTCCGTGCAGGCTCTTATGTGCCGATTCCTGGTATTGACGCCGCCGTACTGGCCGAGTTGTTCCAACAACAGAAGGGCACCATCATTGAGATGTTCAACATGTTCAGTGGTGGTGCACTCTCGCGTGCTTCTATTCTTGCGCTGGGGATCATGCCGTACATTTCGGCGTCGATCATCATCCAGCTGCTGACTGTGGTTCACCCCGCTCTTGCTGAACTCAAGAAGGAAGGTGAAGCCGGCCGTCGCAAGATTAGCCAATATACCCGTTGGGGCACGCTGGTTTTGGGAACTTTCCAGGCCATTGGTATCGCAACCGGTCTGCCGAATATGATGCAAGGACTCGTGACTCATCCGGGTTTGGGCTTCTATTTCACAGCCGTTGTGAGTCTGGTCACCGGTACCATGTTCTTGATGTGGTTGGGTGAACAGATTACCGAGCGTGGGATTGGTAATGGTATCTCGTTGATTATCTTCACAGGTATCGTTGCCGGTCTGCCTCATGCCATTGGCGCTACGGCCGAACAGGCACGTCAAGGGGAATTGCACATCCTGCTGTTGTTGTTGCTGGGCTTGATTGTTTTCGCAGTGACTTACTTTGTGGTGTTCGTGGAACGTGGTCAGCGTCGTATCGTCGTTAACTATGCCAAGCGTCAACAAGGTCGCCAGGTATTCGCCGCGCAAAGCACACACCTGCCGTTGAAAGTGAATATGGCCGGTGTGATTCCTGCGATTTTCGCATCCAGCATCATCCTCTTCCCGGGGACCATTACCTCTTGGTTTGGTCAGGGCGAGGGCAAGGTCGCTGACATCCTGCAACAGGTCTCTATGGTCCTGCAGCCGGGTCAACCCTTGTATGAGATGCTCTATGCAGCAGCCATTATCTTCTTCTGCTTCTTCTATACCGCGTTGGTGTTCAACCCCCGCGAGACAGCAGATAACCTGAAGAAGAGTGGAGCCTTTATCCCGGGGATCCGCCCGGGCGAGCAGACAGCACGTTACATCGATAAGGTTATGACACGCCTGACATTGGCAGGTGCGCTCTATATAACCTTTATCTGTCTGGTACCTCAGTTCTTGATGACTGCCTGGAACGTACAGTTCTACTTCGGTGGCACTTCGCTGCTGATTATCGTGGTGGTTATCATGGACTTCATGGCTCAGGTACAAACCCATATGATGTCTCATCAATATGGCGACGTCCTGAGGAAGGCCAACCTGAAGGGCTACGGCCGCTAAAGGTCGGCGTAGTTACGGAGTTAAGCAATGAAAGTTCGTGCTTCCGTTAAGGCAATCTGCCGTAACTGCAAAATCATCAAGCGTCACGGTGTGGTGCGTGTGATTTGCAGTGAGCCAAAGCATAAACAGCGCCAAGGCTAATTTTTTACGGTTAGTACTTGCAACAAATAGTTGTGCTGGCTAATATAGCCAGCCAACTTTTGTTGTGTATTGGTTGACCGCCACGTATCCGCTCACGGGCTTTGTGGTGGTCGTTATCTACTATATGTAGGAGTGAATAGTGGCCCGTATCGCTGGCATTAACATTCCTGACCATAAGCATGCAGTCATTGCGTTGACTGCGATTTATGGCGTCGGTCGTACCCGCTCCAAGGCCATCTGTGCCGCAGCCGGTATCGCTGAGAATGTGAAAATTAAAGACCTGGACGAAGCTCAGATCGAGAGTCTGCGTGAACAAGTAGGTAAATTCACCGTTGAAGGTGACCTGCGTCGTCAGATTTCCATGAACATCAAGCGATTGATGGATCTGGGTTGCTACCGTGGTTTGCGTCACCGTCGTAGCCTGCCTGTTCGTGGTCAACGTACCAAGACCAACGCTCGTACCCGTAAGGGTCCGCGCAAGGCTATCAAGAAGTAACGGGAAGGTAGAAAATGGCTAAAACTCCGACTCGTGCTCGCAAGCGCGTTAAAAAGCAAGTGAGCGACGGTATTGCGCACGTTCATGCATCTTTCAACAACACAATCGTGACCATTACTGACCGTCAGGGCAATGCTCTGTCTTGGGCTACCTCTGGTGGTTCCGGTTTCCGTGGTTCCCGTAAGTCCACTCCGTTTGCTGCCCAGGTAGCTGCTGAGCGCGCTGGTGAGATCGCCAAAGAATACGGCGTGAAGAACCTGGAAGTCATGGTCAAAGGTCCGGGTCCCGGTCGTGAGTCTTCCATCCGCGCTCTGAACGCGGCTGGTTTCCGCATCACTAACATTACTGATGTGACTCCGATCCCGCACAACGGTTGTCGTCCTCCCAAGAAGCGCCGCGTGTAACGCTGGTAGCTACTTGGTCTAGGATTGTTGGAGAAAGAAGATGGCAAGATATATCGGTCCTAAGCTTAAGCTTAGCCGTCGTGAGGGCACCGACCTCTTCCTGAAGTCTGGTGTTCGTGCGATTGATTCTAAGTGCAAGATTGACACCGTTCCTGGTCAACACGGTGCGCGTAAAGCGCGTCTGTCCGACTACGGTGTGCAACTGCGCGAGAAACAAAAAGTACGTCGTATCTACGGCGTATTGGAAAAACAGTTCCGCAACTACTACCGCGACGCTGCCCGTCAAAAGGGTAACACCGGTGAAAACCTGTTGCAGCTGCTGGAAGGTCGTCTGGACAACGTCGTCTACCGTATGGGCTTCGGCGCCACTCGTGCTGAGTCTCGTCAGCTGGTGAGCCACAAAGCCATCATGGTAAACGGCCGTGTCGTAAATGTTCCTTCTTTCCAGGTATCCCCTGAGGACGTGATCTGCGTTCGTGAGAAGGCTAAAAAGCAAGCGCGTATCAAAGCTTCCCTGGAAGTTGCTGGTCAGCGCGAGAAGCCGACTTGGGTAGAGGTTGACGCTGCTAAGATGGAAGGTGCCTTCAAGCGCCTGCCGGAGCGTTCCGACCTGTCTGCCGACATTAACGAACAGCTGATCGTCGA
>NZ_CM201342.1:1847500-2290000 GCF_054165525.2 Aeromonas sp. AE23HZ002T15 | reverse complement strand
TGTAGCGAGGTTAACCGTATAGGGGAGCCGTAGGGAAACCGAGTCTTAACTGGGCGTCTAGTTGCAAGGTGTAGACCCGAAACCGGGTGATCTAGCCATGGGCAGGTTGAAGGTTGAGTAACATCAACTGGAGGACCGAACCCACTAACGTTGCAAAGTTAGGGGATGACCTGTGGCTGGGGGTGAAAGGCCAATCAAACTCGGAGATAGCTGGTTCTCCCCGAAAGCTATTTAGGTAGCGCCTCGGACGAATACTACTGGGGGTAGAGCACTGTTTGGGCTAGGGGGTCATCCCGACTTACCAACCCCATGCAAACTCCGAATACCAGTAAGTAATATCCGGGAGACACACGGCGGGTGCTAACGTCCGTCGTGAAGAGGGAAACAACCCAGACCGCCGGCTAAGGTCCCAAAGTTCTGGTTAAGTGGGAAACGATGTGGGAAGGCTCAGACAGCTAGGATGTTGGCTTAGAAGCAGCCATCATTTAAAGAAAGCGTAATAGCTCACTAGTCGAGTCGGCCTGCGCGGAAGATGTAACGGGGCTCAAACCAGGCACCGAAGCCGCGGATTCACGCTAAGCGTGAGTGGTAGGGGAGCGTTCTGTAAGTCTGCGAAGGTGTGTCGAGAGGCATGCTGGAGATATCAGAAGTGCGAATGCTGACGTAAGTAACGATAAAGGGGGTGAAAAGCCTCCTCGCCGGAAGACCAAGGGTTCCTGTCCAACGTTAATCGGGGCAGGGTGAGTCGACCCCTAAGGCGAGGCCGAAAGGCGTAGTCGATGGGAAGCAGGTTAATATTCCTGCACGACTTGTAATTGCGATGGGGGGACGGAGAAGGCTAGGTGGGCCAGGCGACGGTTGTCCTGGTGAAAGTGCGTAGGTGGTGTTTCTAGGCAAATCCGGAGACACAACACTGAGACACGAGACGAACGCACTACGGTGCGGAAGCCATTGATGCCCTGCTTCCAGGAAAAGCCTCTAAGCTTCAGATTACAAGTCATCGTACCCCAAACCGACACAGGTGGTCGGGTAGAGAATACCAAGGCGCTTGAGAGAACTCGGGTGAAGGAACTAGGCAAAATAGAACCGTAACTTCGGGAGAAGGTTCGCTCTTGATGGTGAAGTCCCTTGCGGATGGAGCTGTCGGGAGTCGCAGTGACCAGATGGCTGGGACTGTTTATCAAAAACACAGCACTCTGCAAACACGAAAGTGGACGTATAGGGTGTGACACCTGCCCGGTGCCGGAAGGTTAATTGATGGGGTTAGCGCAAGCGAAGCTCTTGATCGAAGCCCCGGTAAACGGCGGCCGTAACTATAACGGTCCTAAGGTAGCGAAATTCCTTGTCGGGTAAGTTCCGACCTGCACGAATGGTGTAACCATGGCCATGCTGTCTCCACCCGAGACTCAGTGAAATCGAATTCGCCGTGAAGATGCGGTGTACCCGCGGCTAGACGGAAAGACCCCGTGAACCTTTACTACAGCTTGGCACTGAACATTGAACCTACATGTGTAGGATAGGTGGGAGGCTTTGAAGCGATGACGCCAGTTGTCGTGGAGCCGTCCTTGAAATACCACCCTTGTATGTTTGATGTTCTAACGCAGGGCCCTGAATCGGGCTCGCGGACAGTGCCTGGTGGGTAGTTTGACTGGGGCGGTCTCCTCCCAAAGAGTAACGGAGGAGCACGAAGGTTGGCTAATCCTGGTCGGACATCAGGAGGTTAGTGCAATGGCATAAGCCAGCTTAACTGCGAGACGGACAGGTCGAGCAGGTACGAAAGTAGGTCATAGTGATCCGGTGGTTCTGAATGGAAGGGCCATCGCTCAACGGATAAAAGGTACTCCGGGGATAACAGGCTGATACCGCCCAAGAGTTCATATCGACGGCGGTGTTTGGCACCTCGATGTCGGCTCATCACATCCTGGGGCTGAAGTCGGTCCCAAGGGTATGGCTGTTCGCCATTTAAAGTGGTACGCGAGCTGGGTTCAGAACGTCGTGAGACAGTTCGGTCCCTATCTGCCGTGGGCGTTGGATGATTGAAGGGAGTTGCTCCTAGTACGAGAGGACCGGAGTGAACGAACCTCTGGTGTTCGGGTTGTCACGCCAGTGGCACTGCCCGGTAGCTAAGTTCGGAATCGATAACCGCTGAAAGCATCTAAGCGGGAAGCGAGCCCTGAGATGAGTCATCCCTGACCCCTTGAGGGTCCTAAAGGGCCGTTGGAGACCACAACGTTGATAGGTGGGGTGTGTAAGCGCGGCGACGTGTTGAGCTAACCCATACTAATTACCCGTGAGGCTTAACCATACAACACCCAAGAAGTGTTCTGAGACTTGTAACAAACCCCAAGAACTACTCAAAAATTCAGTGATAACGACAAGCCACGAGCAACATCGTTATTCACGTCAGCTTTCTGGATTAAGAATTTGCCTGGCGGCCATAGCGCCGTGGAACCACCTGATCCCATGCCGAACTCAGAAGTGAAACGCGGTAGCGCCGATGGTAGTGTGGCATTCGCCATGCGAGAGTAGGACACTGCCAGGCACCCAATTAAACAGCGATGTGCAAAATCACATCACTGGCTGCGAGGATGACACCTCAACGAAGCGGCACATGATTTAGCGAAAGCTAACCGAATGCGGAGCGGTAGTTCAGTCGGTTAGAATACCGGCCTGTCACGCCGGGGGTCGCGGGTTCGAGTCCCGTCCGCTCCGCCACTAACAAGAAGCCCAGTCTAACGACTGGGCTTTTTTTCATTTCTGCACTCCCTCATCCCCACAGACTTTCCTCACCATTTCTCGTCCACTTCACCACAAAGTACAGGTTTTTAGGGCTTCTGAGCTCTGTCAGTAGAATATGCAATGCCAGGGGAGTGGTTATCGGGCCAGGTACGCTAGGGGTGACTGGACTCCGAGACCACTCCAAGGGGCTTGGAGACGCGGCCTTTATGCATCCGGGGAAGAGCGCCATCCTGATCCGAGAAAGCGGCAGAGAGCCGCCGTTGGCACTGATATGGTGAGCTCTGGCTATAGAGTGGAGTCAGCAGGAAGCTGGAGTGAAAGGCTGTTGCTCGGATATCCCGCAAAAGAAAAGGGGACGGCGGCTGCCGTCCCCTCAAGTCATCTCGTCCAGTCCCTGAACTGCCATGCTCCCTGCAATCCCTGACTCTATCCTTTCCTTTGGAAATTCCCCTTCCCATTCCGTTGGGGTGTCCTGTGGCCATCCTAGCCTGGCAATCCTTCCTGATTGCTTCACCCTCTCCGTCCTGGAGGTGTCCATTACCGCATCCCGCGGTGTTCCTTGCGTCTTCCTGACAGACAACCATCCGGATTATCTCGCTTCATCCTGAAGCCGTTCCTGTCGCCTCCGGCGAGGTTCCTTTCATCCTGAAGAGCGGTCATCCTGCCACTCTGCCTCGTCCCGAGGTGTCCGACACCGCATCCTGCGGCTGTCCTTTCATCCTTGTGATAACCATCCTGGTTATCGGCCTCGTCCTGAGGTGTCCTGCCACATCCTGCGGCTTGTCCTATTTATGCGCTGCTTCTGCATCCTGCCGAACCCGCGCCGTCCTTGTGAGACCCATATTAAGGCAACGGCAGGGGGGAACAAGACGTACAACCGCCTTCTGGAGGGCAGGCGGGAGTGTTATTTTTAACCATTGAAATTTAATTTCCATATATATCAATGTATTGAATGGTTTCTGAGGAAAGCGTTACAGGCCAGGGATGGCTTCACGTACGGTTCGACACTGAGGGGTCTTACAGGGGGGATGGCGGATCTCTCACACGGGGAAAACGGCAGGAAAACGATGGTACAAAAGGTTCAAACAGGGGTGTAATCGTTCAAAATTTATTGAATGAATATGCTGGTTAATCATACAAAAGCCGGGATAAATCCCGGCTTTTGATGGCTAATGGCGAGTTTTGATCAGCTGACTCGAGTGCCAGGCGTCGGATATGCCTTGCGCAGTGACTCGGGGGCCAACACTTCCAGGTTGCCGCTCATGTTGTTCAGCCAGGAGCGGAACTCAGGGGTGTCCTGCACCTCGGTCTCCACCACCACGCTGCGCTTGTCGTAGCGGGTCATGCGCGGGTTGTGGCCCGGGATCTGGCCATCGATCAGGGTCGGGCAGTTGGCATCGATGCGACCGACGAAGCGGATGGGGCCGCTGACGTCCTGGTAGCCCTGGTCGCGGATCAGCTTCTGGATGTTGAATTCCTTGGGCTGGGTCGCGCTGAAGTTGGTCAGCTCCACGTTCTTGATGTGATCGAACGGAATGCCGTAGACCTTGGGGTCCAGCTCGGACAGGGTACAGAGCAGCACGGGGCCGTCGGCCTGATTCAGGATGCCGAGCGGGTTGATGCGGTCATAGCAGAGCCACACGGTGCGCTCTTTGATGACACGCTGGATCTCGGCGCTGAACTTGCGCCCACGCCACAGTGCATCGCGGATCAGGGTGCTGCGACGGATCTCCGGATTGCCGGCGAAGGGGCGCGGGGACTGATGCACGCTCTCGAGCCAGCGCTCCGCCAGTTCGCTCTGGCTGTCGCGGATCACCTGGCCGGCCTTGTCGACCAAAGGGTTCAATTCGGTCAGCACGCTCGCCGGCAGCAGTTGGCTCGCCTGGTCGCTCCAGGTTTTCAGGGCCACCGCCAGGGAGAGCGGCATGATGTTGGCAAAGTCGTTCAGACCGTGGCGCTCGAAGCACCAGCCATGGGGTTTGCTGCGTTCATCGGAGGTGAGGTCGAACAGTCCCATGCCGGACATTTCTTCCAGGTCCCGTTGCACGGTACGCAGACTGACGTGTATGCCTTCCTCTTCCAGTTTTACCTGAAGTTGGCTGGCGGTCAGCTTGTAAGGGCGGTGCGGGATGCAACGCGCCAAGGTCAGTTGTCGTAACAGCTTCTTACTCATGGTGCATGCCTTCACTGGTTTAGCGTTGAGTTTATCCTAGCCAGCAGTTGCGACAATCTATGTCGCAAGTTTTGCTGCGACAACTGTCGCCATTTTCATACATGCGTGGCTAACTCACTGATAGTGATAATAAAATACGCCACAACGAGTGCTGTATGAAGCCTTTTTTGGCTGAGAAAAATGACAGTGGCGACAAGGGATTATCCGTGAACGAGATCAAATATGAGGCGGGGAGAGCGGAGAGGGAGCCGAGTCAGGCAGGGAGAGGGACGCAGAGGGTGAGAGCCGCACCCTCACCCTTTCAGTCAAGGATTCAAACCAGCCAGGGCCAGGGGGACTTGGTCATGGCGGCACCGACTATGTAGCCAAATACCGTCAGGGCGGCGATGCCGGCCACCAGCTTCTGGCCGCGGGCGGGGCGCTTGAGCGCCATGACGCCGAGGCCGATGTAGAGCACCAGGGCGACCAGCTTGGCCATCAGCCAGGGCTGCTGGCCCGGGCTCATCTGCAGGGTCACCGCCAGCAGCACGCCAAACACCAACAGCAGGGTGTCGTTGAGGTGAGGCAGGATCTTGAGCCACTTCTGCTGCAAGCGGGCGCTGCCGCCGAGAGCCAGCAGCCAGCGGTAGAGGAACAGCAGCACGCTGACCAGCGCCAGCGTCATGTGCAGGTGTTTGAGCAGGGGGTAATAGGCAATCATATTGCTTCCTTGTCGTTGTCGTGCAGACCGCTGTTCCAGTTGTGGGCGTGGGTACGCTCCTGTCCCTCCTGATCGTCTTGCAGCAGATCGGAGAGGATCTCCCGGTATTGCAGGCTCTTGTTGATATAGGTGTGCTCGTCGTCCAGGTAGTTGACCTGCTCCCGCAGCAGTCGGTTGTCGTACTGCTTGAACATCTGGCCGGCGCGCCAGGCCTGGTTGGCCCTGAAACCCAGTTGGGTCAGGGCCTCGACCCCGAGATCCACCGCCGAACCCAGGGTCTCCCGGTGCACGCTGTCGACGCCGAGGCGCAGGATCTCGTGGGCCGTGGGTCTGTCCTGGGCTCGCGCCAGTATCTTAAGGTGCGGGAAGTGTTTCTTCACCATCTCGATCACCGCGAGGGAGGTGGCGGGATCGTTGATGGAGAGTACCAGCAGCTTGGCCTTGTGGGCCCCGGCGGCGTACAGCAGATCGAGCCGGCTGGCATCCCCATAGAACACCTGATAACCGTACTTTCTCAGCATCTCTATCTGGCTGGCGTCCTGCTCCAGGATGGTGGTGCCAATGCCGTGGCCGTGCAGCAGACGACCCACTATCTGCCCGAAGCGTCCGAAGCCGGCGATGATGACGGGGTGCTCCACCAGTTCGGGTTGCTCGTGCTTGGGCAGGTCTTCCCGGTTGCGGTAATCGAACCAGGGCTGGATCACCCTATCGTTCAGGATCAGCAGCAAGGGGGTCAGCGCCATGGAGAGGGCTACCACCAGGGTCAGCAGGGAGATGGTCGTGCCCGGCAGCACCTTGTTCTGGGCGGCGAACGAGAACAGCACGAAGGCGAACTCCCCCCCCTGGGCCAGCGCCAGGGCGAAGGTCCAGCGCTGGCTGGGGGAGACCCGGATGATGAATCCGAGCGCCATCAGCACCAGCCACTTCAAGACCATCAGGCCGATCACCAGGGTCGGGATCAGCAGGGGATGCTGGGCGAACAGGCTGAAGTCGATGCCTGCCCCTACCGACATGAAGAAGAGGCCGAGCAGCAGCCCCTTGAACGGCTCAATGTCCGCCTCCAGCTCGTGGCGATACTCGCTGTCCGCCAGTACCACGCCGGCAAGGAAGGAGCCGAGGGCGGGGGAGAGGCCCACCGACTCCATCAGCACGGCGATGGCGATCACCAGCAACAGGGCGGCGGCGACGAAGATCTCCCGCATGTGGGACTGGGCGATGGCGCGAAACACCGGCCGCATCAGGTAATGACCGCCCAGCACTATGCCGGCGATGGCGGCCACCACCAGCAGGCCGTGCTGCCAGCCCGCGAGATCCGAGTTGCCGTTGCTGACCACGGGCGCTATGGCGAGCAGGGGCAGCACCGCCAGTATGGGGATCACGGCGATGTCCTGGAACAGCAGCACGGCGAAGGCGGAGCGGCCGCTCTCGCTCTGCATCAGTTTGCGTTCCTGCAGGCTCTGCAAGACGATGGCGGTGGAGGAGAGCGCCAGGATGAGGCCGATGGCGAGCCCCTGTTGCCAGGGTAGACCGATCAGGGTAGCGACCCCGGTGAGGGCGGCCGTGGTGAGCAGCACCTGCAGGCCGCCGGTGCCGAGGATGGGGCCCTTGAGTTGCCACAGCAGCGCTGGCCTGAGCTCCAGCCCGACCAGGAACAGCATCAGCACCACCCCGAACTCGGCGAAGTGCATCACGTCCTTCTGTTCCCCCACCAGGCCGAGCAGGAAGGGGCCTATGATGATGCCGGCCAGCAGGTAGCCGAGCACGGATCCCAGCCCCCAGCGTTTGGCCAGCGGCACGGCGATCACCGCCGCCGACAGATAGATGAGGGCATCAAACAGTAATCCATGTCCCATCAGCTGGCCCTCCGTTCGGACGGGTTCACCCGAGCCGGTTGGGTGAGCCGGGAGAAGATCCGGGTTCGTGTCATGAGAGCACCTCCAGCAGATCTCGCAGATAAGGGCTCGCCCCCAGTTGGGCCGGGGTCAGCCGTTCATCGCGCAGGGCTTCGATCAGCTGGCGATAGTCCTGACCGCAGCGGTGCAGTGCCTGGGGATCCTGCAACTTGTGGAAGGAATGCAGCACGAAGGGGGGCAGCCAATCCATGCCGCACAGCTGGGCGGTCTGCCGGAAGGGCAGCAGGAAGTCGAGCAGGGGACGCTGGTTGTAACCCGCGCTGCAATAAGACTCGGGGGCGCCCCCCGTGGTGATGGCGGAGAGCCACTGCTTGCCGGCCAGCGCCTGGGACTCGGGGCCGTAGGCGTAACCGTACTCCAGCACCAGGTCCATCCACTCCTTCATGATGGCGGGGCAGGAGTACCAGTAGAAGGGGTGCTGGAAGACGATGAGATCGTGCGCCGCCAGCAGCGCCTGCTCGCGCTTCACGTCGATATACATGTCCGGGTACTGCTGATAGAGGTCGTGCAGGGTGACCCCCTCCAGGCCGTCGATGGCCTGCAGCAGTTGCCGGTTGGCCCGGGAACTCTGCAGCGCCGGGTGCGAGAAGATAACCAGAATGCGTTTCATGGGGTCATAACCTGAGCGGAATTCGCGCCTGCGAAAAAGATGCATCGAGTGGCGACGTTATCAAGAAGCGCCCCGAGTCGCCAGTGGCGGGCGAGGGGCCCTGGTGGTACGCGTCTCTTTTGGCGCCACGCTGTCAGGGGCAGTGTGCCACGGCATCCGGCCTATCTCACCCTCTTTTGATTTCCCTCAGGTGGCAGGCTTGACCCTCCCCCAGGGCCAAGGGTTACCATAGGCCTCCTTTGATTACTGAGTCATGTCATGGTTTTGACCCGTCGCCAACTCGCTCACGCCCGTCGCTGGCTCCCCCTGTGGAGTCTGCTGCTGGTGTTGATGTCGTTTGGCAGCCGGGCGGCGACCGATCTCTGTACCCTGACGACCCACTGCAGCCAGAGCGAGCGTACCCTGGAGAAGGCCATGCCCTGCGGCAGCTTCACCTCGGCCCTCGCCATGACGGTGCTGACGGGCGACAGCCTGACGGTGGCCAGGCTGGAACCTGACTCCCCGGACTTCCTCTCCCCCTCCCTCTATGTGCCGGATGCCCCCAGGGCGCGGCTGGAGCGCCCCCCTCGCACCCTGGATTGAGTCGATACTTTCCCCATCGTTGGGCATTTCTTCTTATCCGAGGTGAGTTATGTACAAGTCCCTGTTACTGGCCCTGCTGGCCGGTACCGTCAGTTTCTCTGCCCTGGCAGCGGAGCAGATGACAGTCTACAAATCCAAGTACTGCGGCTGCTGCAAGACCTGGGTCAAGCACATGGAAGACAACGGCTTTGAGGTCAAGGTCGTGGAAACCGAGCAGCTCGACCCCATCAAGCAGCAATATGGCATTACCCCGCAGCTGGCTTCATGCCACACTGGGGTGGTGGATGGCTATGTGATCGAGGGGCATGTGCCCGCCGCCGACGTGCAGAAGATGCTCAAGGAGAAACCGGCGATCCGTGGCCTGACCATTCCGGGCATGCCCCAGAGTGCGCCGGGCATGGACATCCCGGGTCAGCCCTATCAGGTGCTGAGCATAGACCAGGAGGGCGCGACCAAGGTCTGGTCGAGCTATCCCGGCTGACGAACACTGGTCATGAGCCGACATAACTCCATCATGTGAGGCACACCTGAGCGAACCCGTGTCGCTCATGGCCAGAGAAGGGGGCCACCATCGCGAGATGGTGGCCCTTTTTCGTTGTTTTGGGGGGAATGAGGGGGGATCGCTTGCAACCCGGGGCGACAAGGGGCAGATTGAACGCCAAATTATTCCCACAGGATAAGGGCCTCCGTCTTCGCGGTGCCCTGGCCAGCCAACGGGCCTCCATGCCGTGGCGTCTGGCCAGCGTTTCCCCCATCCTGTCAGTGCGCAAAGGATGCGAGATGTTCAACGTTTCCCGAGGGTTGCTGCTGCTGGCTTGTCTGGCCGCCGCACCTTCCACCCATGCCAATGAAGAGTCCGCCATGCCGACAAGCGATACCGCCATCCAGCCTGCCATTCTCCCGCCCGTGGCCGCCAAGCACCCCCATTCACTGAAGAAGCACGGGGAGGTCCGGGTCGACAACTACTACTGGCTGCGGGACGACGACCGCCAGAAGCCCGAGGTGCTGGATTATCTCAAGGCCGAGAACGCCTATACGGAGGCGGTGCTCAAGCCGACCCAGCCCCTGCGGGAGCAGCTCTACAAGGAGATGGTGGCCCGCATCCCCCAGCAGGACGAGTCCGTGCCCTACGTGAAGAACGGCTACCGCTACCAGACCCGCTACGAGCCGGGCAAGGAGTACGGTATCTACTCCCGCACCCCTGTGGGAGCGCAAGGGCAGGCAGAACCCAAACCCAGCCTGCTGCTGGACAGCAACCAGCGGGCCGAGGGGCACGAGTTCTACGCCCTTGGGGCGCTCGAGGTGAGCCGCAACAACCGCTGGCTGGCGGTGGCGGAAGACTTCCTCTCCCGCCGCCAGTACCAGGTGCAGTTCCTGGATCTGGAGAGCGGCCAGTGGGCGGCGGACAAGCTGGAGAACACCTCCGGCAACCTGGTGTGGGCCAACGACAGCAAGACGGTGTTCTATGTGCGCAAGCACCCCCAGACCCTGCTGCCCTACCAGGTCTATCGCCACGAGCTTGGCACGGATCCCGCCAAGGATCAGCTGGTCTACGAGGAGAAGGATGACAGCTTCTACGTCAGCCTCTACGCCACCACCTCGGAAGACTTCATCGTCATCGCCCTCTCCAGCACCACCACGGGGGAGGCGCGCCTCATCGATGCCAACACCCCGAGCCAGAAGCCGCGCCTTTTCCTGCCGCGCCAGGTGGATCACGAGTACAGCCTGGATCACTACCGCGGCCGCTTCTACGTGCGCTCCAACAAGGACGGCAAGAACTTCGGCCTGTACGAGACCAAGGAGAGCCCGGTGGATCGCTGGAAGGCGGTGATCGCCCCGAACCCGGACGTGCTGCTGGAGAGCTATGCCCTGTTCAAGGAGTGGCTGGTGCTGGAGGAGCGCAGCCAGGGGCTGACCCGGCTGCGCCAGGTCAACTGGCAGAGCGGCGAGCAAAAGGAGATCGCCTTCGACGACCCCGCCTATGTCACCTGGCTTGGCTACAACCCCGAGCCGGACACCAGTGCGCTGCGCTACGGCTACTCCTCCATGACCACGCCGTCGTCCACCTATGAGCTCAACCTCGACAGCGGCAAGCGCACCCTGCTCAAGCAGCAGGCGGTGGCGGGCTTCGTGCCTGCGAAGTATGCCAGCGAGCGGCTCTGGATCGACGCCCGCGACGGGATCAAGGTGCCTGTCTCCCTGGTCTATCGCAAGGATCTGTTCAAGAAGGATGGCCACAATCCCCTGCTGGTCTACGGCTATGGCTCCTACGGCGCCAGCATGGATCCGGACTTCAGCACAGCCCGGCTGAGCCTGCTGGACCGTGGCTTCGTCTACGCCATCGCCCACATCCGGGGTGGCGAGGAGCTGGGCCGCGGCTGGTATGAGGACGGCAAGCTGCTGAAGAAGCAGAACAGCTTCCACGACTTCATCGACGTGACCGAGGCGCTGGTGGCGCAGGGCTATGGCGCCAGGGATCAGGTCTATGCCATGGGGGGCAGCGCAGGTGGCCTGCTGATGGGGGCCGTCATCAACCAGGCGCCTGAGCTCTATCGCGGCGTGGTGGCTCAGGTGCCCTTCGTGGACGTGGTGACCACCATGCTGGACGAGTCCATCCCCCTCACCACAGGGGAGTACGACGAGTGGGGCAACCCGAACCAGAAGCGCTACTACGACTACATGCTGGCCTACAGCCCCTACGATCAGGTCAAGGCCCAGGCCTACCCGAACCTGCTGGTCACCACGGGTCTGCACGACTCCCAGGTGCAGTACTGGGAGCCGGCCAAGTGGGTGGCCAAGCTGCGGGAGCTGAAGACGGACGACAACCTGCTGCTGCTGAGCACAGACATGGACGCCGGTCACGGCGGCAAGTCCGGCCGCTTCAAGGCCTATGAGGACATCGCCCTGGAGTTCGCGTTTATCCTGGATCTGGCCAAACCGAAGGCATAAACCGCTGGGGGATCACCTCGGCTGACAACAGGCCCGGTTACCCAAGGTCGATGGGGAGCCGGGCCTTCTGCTATCTGCGGGGCCATGATCCCGTCTCCCCTCGGTCTCTGCGGGCCTCACCGGGACGGCCCCATGCTACGAAGATGTTAACTGGATGGCGGCGGGTCGACGGGATCGTCCCCTGTCAGGACGTCATCAGCTTCTGCTGTCAGCGGGATCTCTTTCTGCCATTTATTTCGTATTTTCCATTCAAGGCAGCACAACACGCTGGTGCGCCACCCCTTGTCCAGCAAGGGCTACAAAGGAATCTAACCCTCTCCATTCCCGGCTCCTGCCGCTAGCACAACAAATTAATCCAGGATCGAAAAATTGATGATCCGCTTCAAATTTCTCGCTATTTTAATCCACCATTTTGCTGTTTTGTTTGATTAATGTTGGCGCTCTGTGCTTAATCGAGTGGTTGCAACTTTTGATCCGGCCCTCTTCTGGTCGAATCACCCTCGGTCGGCATGACGCCGATTATCTCACCACAGGACGATGGTGGCTTTGGGAAGGGCATCCATTTTCGCCCGACCCCTTCCTCGCATGAGGTCATATAGACAGGCCCAGTCTTGATGCGGGCCTGACTCATATTCACCCGGGAATCGGGTGAGATAAATCGATGAAAAGGAAGAAAAACATGAAAGGATTATCCTTGGCGTGCGCCTTGTCCGCTGCCCTGGTCGGGGCCTCGTTCGGTGGACAGGTACAAGCCGCCGAGCGGTTCGTGACCATAGGCACCGGCGGTCAGACCGGCGTCTACTATGTGGCGGGTCAGTCCATCTGCCGCTTCCTCAATCGCGGCGCCGCCGATCACCAGATCAAGTGCAACGCACCAGCCAGTGGCGGCGGCGTGGCCAACGTCAATGGCATCCGCAGTGGTGAGTTCAACTTCGGCATCATGCAGTCCGACCACCAGTACAAGGCGATGAAGGGGCTGGCTCCCTTCCAGGCTGAAGGTGCCATGGAGGACATCCGTGCCGTCTTCTCCCTGCAGAGCGAAGTCTTCACCATACTGGCCCGCCAGGATGCCAAGATCGCCGGCTTCGACGATCTCAAGGGCAAGCGCGTCAACATCGGCAACCCGGGCTCCGGCCAGCGGGACACCTTCGAAGAGATCATGGCGGTGAAGGGTTGGGACAAGTCCGCCTTCAGCCTGGTCTCCGAGCTGAAACCGGCGGAGCAGGCCTCCGCCCTGGGTGACAACAACATCGATGCCATGAGCTACTTCGTGGGTCACCCGAATGGCGCCATCCAGGAGGCCTCCACCACCACGGCCACCGTGCTGGTGCCGGTGACCGGCCCCGAGATCGACAAGCTGCTGGCGGAGAAGAGCTACTACACCAAGGCCGAGATCCCCGGTGGCATCTACAAGGGCAGCCCGAACCCGACCCCGTCCATCGGCGGCAAGGCGGTGCTCTCCACCAGCGCCAAGGCGGATCCGGAAGTGGTCTATCAGCTGGTGAAGTCGGTATTCGACAACCTGGATCGCTTCAAGCGCCTGCACCCGGCCTTCGCCGATCTGAAGGAAGCCGACATGATCAAGGTGGGCCTCTCCGCTCCCCTGCATGAGGGCGCCGCGCGCTACTACAAGGAGCGTGGCTGGCTGTAACGGCCCGGTGTCTCATCCCCAGACTCGCCCCGCCCGGGGCGAGTCTTGCTTATAAGCGGTAGCAACAGAGTCACACTATGCAACAAGCACAACAACAAGAGGCGCTCTCGGCCGAGGAGCTGATCGCCCAGGACGTGGGAGCACGGCTGCCGATCGGTGCCATGGGCGCCACCATCGCCAGTCTCGCCCTGCTCTGGTCCCTGTTCCAGCTGTGGATCGCCTCCCCCTTGCCCTTTACCCTGGGCTTTGGCGTGTTCAACGACACGGAAACCCGTTCCATCCACCTGGCCTTCGCCATCCTGCTCGCCTATCTGGTCTTCCCGGCCCTTCGTACCTCGCCGCGGGACAGGGTGCCCCTCGCCGACATCGCCCTCGGCCTGGTGGGGGCCGCCGCCGCCGGCTACCTCTTCATCATGTATGCCGAGCTGGCCCAGCGCCCAGGCAACCTGACCACCATGGACTTCGTGGTCGCCTGCATCGGCGTGCCGCTGCTGCTGGAGGCCGCCCGCCGTGCCCTGGGGCCGGCCCTCGCGGTCATCGCCATCGTCTTCCTGGCCTACAGCCTGGCCGGTCCCTGGATGCCCTCCCTGCTGGCCCACCGCGGGGTCAGCCTGCACGCGCTGGCCAACCACCAGTGGATCACCACCGAAGGGGTGTTCGGCATCGCCCTCGGGGTCTCCACCAGCTTCGTGTTCCTGTTCGTGCTGTTCGGCGCCCTGCTGGAGCGGGCCGGTGCCGGCCACTACTTCATCCAGCTCGCCTTCAGCCTGCTCGGCCACCTGCGCGGCGGCCCGGCCAAGGCGGCGGTGGTGGCCTCGGCCCTGACCGGGGTCATCTCCGGCTCCTCCATCGCCAACGTGGTCACCACGGGCACCTTCACCATCCCCATGATGAAGCGGGTCGGTTTCTCCAAGGAGAAGGCGGGGGCGGTGGAAGTGGCCTCCTCGGTCAACGGCCAGATCATGCCCCCCGTGATGGGAGCGGCGGCCTTCCTGATGGTGGAGTACGTGGGTATCCCCTATGTGGAGATCATCAAGCACGCCTTCCTGCCGGCGGCCATCTCCTATATCGCCCTGCTCTACATCGTCCATCTGGAGGCGCTCAAGCTCGGCATGGAGCCCATCGGCAATCGCCAGCCCAAGCCCTGGCTGCGTCGCCTGACCGGTTTCGCCTTCGGCGCCGCCCTCATCAGCGGCCTCTCCATGGCGGTCTACTATGGCCTCGGCTGGCTAAAGCCCGCCCTGGGTGACTATGCCCTGCCGGGGATCGCCGTGCTGCTGGTCGCCGCCTATCTGGGGCTCTTGAAGATAGCCGCCAGCAACGAGCCCCTGCCCGCTGAGGATCCGGACAAGCCGCTGGACGAGCTGCCGAACACCCGCGCCGTGCTGCTCTCCGGCCTGCACTTCCTGCTGCCCGTGGTGGTGCTGGTGTGGTGCCTGATGGTGGAACGCCTCTCCCCCGGCCTGTCTGCCTTCTGGGGCACCGTCATGCTGGTGGTGATCCTGCTGACCCAGCGGCCGCTGCTGAACTGGCTGCGCACCGACGGCAAGCACCACTACGGCTCCTTCGTCGACGGGGCCGTGGATCTGCGGGAGGGGCTGATCGCCGGCGCCCGCAACATGATCGGCATCGGCATCGCCACCGCCACCGCCGGCATCATAGTCGGGGCGGTTTCCCAGACCGGGGTCGGCCTGGTGCTGGCGGATCTGGTGGAGTTCCTCTCCATGGGCAACCTGCTGCTGATGCTGCTGCTCACCGCCGTGCTGAGCCTCATCCTCGGCATGGGACTGCCGACTACCGCCAACTACATAGTGGTCTCCAGCCTGCTGGCACCCGTCATCGTCACCCTGGGGCAGCAGAACGGCCTCATAGTGCCGCTCATCGCCGTGCACCTGTTCGTGTTCTACTTCGGCATCATGGCGGACGTGACCCCGCCGGTGGGGCTGGCCTCGTTCGCCGCCGCCGCCGTCTCCAAGGGGGATCCCATCAAGACCGGGATCACGGCGTTTTACTACAGCCTGCGCACCGCGGCGCTGCCCTTCCTGTTCATCTTCAACACCGACCTGCTGCTCATCAACGTGGACTTCGCCCACGGGGTGCTGATCTTCGCGGTGGCCACCGCCGCCATGCTGATCTTCGCTGCCGCCACCCAGGGCTTCTTCCTGGTGAAGAGCCGCTGGTACGAGAGCGTCCTGCTGCTGCTGGTGGCCTTCACCCTGTTCCGCCCGGGCTTCTGGATGGACATGGTGCACGACCCCTATCGCGACACGGATCCCGCCGCCCTGACCCAGACCCTGGGCCAGGTGGATGCCGAGAGCACCCTGCGTCTGCGCATGGAAGGGGAGGACGCGGTCGGCAAGCTGCGCCAGTTCACCGTGTTGCTGCCGGTGCCGGACGGCACGAGTGGGGAGGCGCGCCTCGAGCATCTGGGGCTCGCCCTCTACGAGCAGGACGGCAAGGTGCTGCTGGACAACGTGGGCTTCGGCTCGCCGGCCGCCGAGCTGGGGCTGGAGATCGATCAGCGGATCCTCTCCGTCAAGGCACCCACCGCGCGCTGGAACAAGGAGCTGATGTGGCTGCCCGGCTTCCTGCTGTTCGGCCTGGTGGTCTGGCTGCAACGCAGGCGTCGCCTGGCTTGTTAATAGAAACGGCGCCCTCGGGCGCCGTTTTCAATATGGGGATGTTACTGCTTGGAGGCCTTAGTTTGGCTGTGCCTGTTGCAGTTTTTGCAGCAGATCCAAGGTCTGCTGCTCCTGCGGGCTCAGCCCCAGTTGCTCACAGACCTGCTCGAAGCGGATCCCCACAGATGACACTTCATGATGTCACCTGGGGATCTTAGTTGGACTGGGTCTGTTGCTGCTTTTGTAGCAGATCCAGGGTCTGCTGCTCCTGCGGGCTCAGCCCCAGTTGCTCACAGGCCTGTTCGAAGCTGATCCCCAGATGGCACATCATGATGTCGATGGCGGGCAGATAGTTGGTCATTGCGTCTTCCATGGTGATCCTCCTGAGCTGACTCTTATGCCCGAGCCGGGGGGAGGGGGCAATTAGACTTTAGGCGTAGGGTTCCATCTGTCGCGCCCCCTGCCACTGCCCCCGGGAATTTGTTAATCTGGCAGTCATTAAAGAGGCTGCCGCTTCAGGGTGAGCAGCCGGTGAGGAGCAGGGCATGTTATTGAGTTTCTTGATCATCGCATCCGGCTGGTGGCATATCCGCGCGGCCTACGGTTCGGACGCCCGCCAGTTCTATATCAGCAAGCCGCTGACCATGGTGTTCATCATCGCCCTCGCGTTCGGTTATCAGAGCGACGATCACAATGGATCCAACGCCTGGATCCTGCTCGGCCTCTGCCTCTCCCTCGCCGGTGACGTGCTGCTGATGCTGCCGCGGGACCGTTTCATCCAGGGATTGGCGGCATTTCTTGTCGCGCACATCTGCTACATAGTGGGCTTTGCCCAGGGACCCCTGGTGCTCAAGCTGGTGGACGGCCTGCTGCTGCTGGCGGTGGCCGGCATGGTGTTCGGCATGTTGTGGAGCAAGCTCGGAGAGATGAAGATCCCCGTGTTCTGCTACATGCTGGTGATCATCGCCATGGCCTGGGTGGCCGCCGGCGCCTGGCACGCTTCGCTCACCGCCGGCAGCGCCGCCGCCCTGGTGGGGGCCCTGATGTTCCTCTTCTCCGACAGCATGCTGGCCCTTGACCGCTTCCGTCGCCCCTTCCCCCATGCCAAGGCCTGGATCATGAGCAGCTACTACTCCGCCCAGTTCCTGATCGCCGCCTCCCTGGCGGGCTGATCTCTCGGCCAGCGAATCGACCATAAAAAACGGGCCAATGGGCCCGTTTTTTGTTGCGCTGTCACGCCTCCAGTGTCTCGGCGTCGGCCGCCTTGGGGGGCGGCTGCTTGAGCAGCAGCATCAGGGCGCTGGCGATGAGCAGGAAGATCCCCATCACGTAGAACACCTGGTTGTAGGCCATGATGGCCGCCTCCCGGTTGATGGTGTTCGCCAGCATCGCCTGGGCCTGCAACTGTGCCTGCTCCGGGCCTGCCCCCTGCGCCATCATGTTCTGGGCCAGCTGCAGCAGGTAGCTCTGCCCCTCTATGCTGCTGGCGGCCAGGGTGCTGCCGATCTGGCTGGCGTGGATGCGGGTGTCGTTGTCCAGCATGGTGGCGATGATGGCGATGCCGATGGCGCCGCCGAGGTTGCGCAGCACGTTGAGCAGGGTGGAGGAGGAGGGCACCTCGTCTGGGGTCAGGCTGGCAGTGGCGACCAGGGAGAGGGGCACCATCACGAAGGGCTGGCCCAGGGCCCGCACGATGAGCGACTGGATCAGCTGGGGACCGGCGTAGTCGGCGCTCATGTGCATGTTCATAAAGCAGCTGATGGCGAACACCAGGAAGCCGAAGCTCACCAGGTAGCGCGGGTCTATCCTGGTCACCAGCCTGGGCACCAGGGGCAGCACCAGCAGCTGGGGCAACCCCATCCACATCAGCACCTCCCCGATCTCCAGGGCGTTGTAGTTGTGGATCTGGGTCATGTAGAGGGGCAGCACATAGATGGAGCCCATCAGCGCCATGCCGAGCACCAGGTAGGCGAAACAGGCGAGCGCGAAGCGCGGGCTGTGCAGCAGCCTCAGGTTGACCAGGGGGTGGCGGCGCAGCAGCTGGCTGATGACGAAGAAGATGAGCGCTACCACAGAGATGACGCTGAGGCGCACGATGAAGCTGGAACCGAACCAGTCCTCCCTGTTGCCCTCCTCCAGCACCACCTCCAGCAGCCCCAGCCCCACCGCCATGGTGAGGATCCCGATGAGATCCACCCGCTTGATCACTTCCCAGTCCACCCCTTTCTTGTCGAGGCCGTGGGCCAGCATGGCCATCACCAGCAGGCCGGGGGGCACGTTCAGGTAGAAGATGTAGTGCCAGGAGAGCTGCTCCGTCAGCCAGCCCCCCAGGGTCGGCCCTATGGTGGGGGCGAAGGTGGCACAGAGGCCGAACAGCGCCATGCCGGTGGCCCGCTTGTGCAACGGCAGCAGGCTGATGATGAGGGAGAAGGCCATGGGGATGAGGGCGCCGCCGGTGAACCCCTGCAGGGCCCGGAAGACGATCATGCTGGTGAGGTTCCAGCTGAACGAGCAGAGCACGGAGGCGATGATGAAGGCCCCCGTGGTCCACAGCAGGTAGCGGCGCGCCCCCAGGCCGCGGCTGAGCCAGCCGCTCAGGGGGATGGCGATCATCTCCGCCACCAGGTAGGAGGTGGAGATCCAGGAGCTCTCGCTCAGGGTGGCCGACAGGGCTCCCTGAATGTCCTTCAGGGAGGCGTTGGTGATCTGGATGTCGAGGATGGCCATGAAGGCGCCGATGAGGCCCCCCATGACCGCTATCCAGTTGCGGCGCGGAATGGCGTCCATCAGTGGGCCGCGACCATGGGCTCGGGATCACGGGTATCCACGATCACCTCGGTGGAGAGGCCGGGCCTCAGCTTGCCGGCCAGCACGCCCGGCTCCGGGATGCGGATCTTGACCGGCACCCGCTGCACTATCTTGGTGAAGTTGCCGGTGGCGTTCTCCGGCGGCAGCAGGGCGAACTTGGCGCCGGTGGCGGGGGCCAGGCTGTCGATGATGCCTTCCACCGGCTGATCCGGATAGGCATCCAGGATCACCTCCACCTTCTGACCCGGTTGCATGTGCTGCAGTTGGGTCTCCTTGAAGTTCGCCTCGACCCAGACCTGCTGCAGGGGCACCAGGCTGGCCACCTGCATGCCGGACTGCACGTAGAGCCCTTCCCGCAGGCTGCGCTTGCCGATGATGCCATCGGCGGGGGCCCGCAATTCCGTGTAGCCGAGTTCCAACCTGGCCTGCTCGAGTTGAGCCTCGCTCAGGGCCAGTCTAGCCCGGTTCTGTTTGGCCTCCGCATCCAGCACCAGCAGCCGCTCACGGGCAGCCTGCAGGGCGGCGCTGGCCTCCTGCAGCAGGGCCTGATTGACCTGCAGCCCGGCCTGTACCTCGTCCAGGCTGTCCTGGGAGCTGTAGTGACGCTGATTGAGCTGGCTGACACGGCGCACCTGCTGCTGGGCCCGCACCTGCTCGGCATTGGCGGAGGCCACCTTGGCCTCGGCCTGGCGGATCTGGCTCAGCTGCTGGATGCGGGTGGCGGCCAGGTTCTCGGCGGTGGCCTGGTTGAGGCGCAAGTCAGCCTCGGCCTCCAGCACCTTGGTCTTGTACTCCCGATCGTCCAGCCTGGCGATGAGTTGCCCCGCCTTCACCTCCTGGTTGTCGGTCACCAGCACCTCGCTGATATAACCGGGCAGCTTGGAGCCGATGCCGGTCACCTCGCTCTGCAGATAGGCGTTGTCCGTGCTCTCGAAATAGCGGCCATGGAGATACCAGTAGGCGGCAAACAGCATGCCGAGCATGGCCAGTACCAGTGCGGCCAGCAGGGGGATCTTCTTGTGTTGACTCATGATATTGGTTTTTCCTGAACTGTGGAGTGCAGGCTAACATCGGCCCACTGTTTCGATTAGTATCCATCTATGAGATATACAGTTTCACTGGTGAGACAATGGATCTGAATGCAGCCTTGATCCTGGTGCGCATCGTCGACAAGGGCTCCTTCACCGCGGCGGCCCAGGATCTGGGGATGACCAAGGCGACGGTCAGCCGTCGCATCGCCGAGCTGGAGCAGCGGCTCGGGATTCGTTTGCTCTACCGCTCCACCCGTCAGCTCAGGTTGACCGAGGCGGGGGAGCAGTACTACCTGCGCTGCAGCAAGGCGGTGGAGGAGCTGGCTCAGGCGGAGCTGATGCTGAGCGCCAGCCAGCAGGAGGTGACAGGGACCCTCAAGCTGGCTGTCCCCATCGAGACGGGGCAGCTGGTGGTCGGCCGGCTGGTGGCGCGCTTCCTGCAAGCCTATCCGGGGTTGAGGGTGGATCTGGAGCTGACCAATCGCTATGTGGATCCCATCAGCGAGGGGCTGGATGCCATAGTGCGGATCGGCGACATGAATGACTCCAACCTGGCGGCCCGCCGGCTGTGGAGCACGGAGCGGCTGCTCTGTGCCAGCCCCGAATACCTGGCGCGCAGCCAGGGTGTGGAACGGCCGGAGGACCTAGTCCGCCACGAAAGGATTGCGGTGAGTACGGGGTTTCTCGCCTCTCACTGGTGCTTTGAACTGGATGGTAGAGAAGTGCTGGTGGATCCTCCCGCCAGGTTCACCGTCAACAACATTACCTGTGCCCGCGAGGCGGCCAAGGCCGGGTTGGGGCTGGCCTCCCTGCCCGCCATGCTGTGCCATGATGAGCTGGCGAGCGGCGCCCTGGTAGCCCTGTTGTCCGACTGGCGCCAGCCCAAGGTTCCGATCTATCTTCTGTTCCCGGAGCGGCGGCTGATGCCGCGCAAGTTACGGGTTTTCATCGATTTTCTGGTAGCGAACGGGCCGGACTACGGCATCGACAACCTGTTGTGAATGCCGGTGGCGACGCCACGCCGAGGCGGTATCGACAAGCAGTCTTGAGGAGACGCTATGGAACAGTGGATCAACTTGTATCGGGCCTCTCACTCCCTGGAGGCCCACGCCCTGAAGGGGGCGCTGGAGGTCGAGGGGGTGCGGGTGCGGCTCAGCGGAGAGGGGTTGTCGGGAGCCCTGGGGGAGCTGCCGGTGGATCTGCTGCAGGTGACCCTGATGGTGTGCGAGGTGGATCGCAGCCGGGCCGGCAGGATCATCGAGCGTTACCAGCAGCGCCAGGGCAACGGCTGGCTCTGTGGCCAGTGCGGGGAGGAGAACGGCCCCAACTTCGACATCTGCTGGCACTGTCACCACGATCCCCACGACCACTGATCCCCCCGCGACTCTCTTCGGTGATGGAGGGAACGGGAGCCCGGACTTCCGCTCCCGTCGGCGCCAAGAGGCGCCTCAGCGCAGGAAGTCGATATCCTCGCCCGCATTGGCGTCGTGATCCGGGCACGCCAGAGCCAGCTCTTCTCGCCCTAGCTCAACGCAGGGTGAAATCGATATCCTCACCCGCATTGGCGCCGTGACCCGGGCACGCCAGAGCCAGCCCTTCTCGCCCTAGCTCAACACAGGGTGAAGTCGATATCCTCGCCCGCATTGGCGTAGTGACCCAGGCACGCCAGAGCCAGCCCTTCTCGCCCTAGCTCAACACAGGGTGAAGTCGATATCCTCACCCGCATTGGTGTCGTGATCCGGGCACGCCAGAGCCAGCCCTTCTCGCCCTAGCTCAACGCAGGGTGAAGTCGATATCCTCGCCCGCATTGGCGTCGTGATAGGTCGCCAGATCCAGCTCCCCCTCGCTGCGGGCGATCAGCACGGACACCAGAATATCCCCGGAGACGTTGACCGTGGTGCGGGCCATGTCCAGCAGACGGTCGATTCCGGCGATGAGGGCAACCCCTTCCAGGGGCAGGCCCACCGCCGTGAGCGTCAGGGTGAGCAGCATCAGCCCCGTGCCCGGGGTGCCCGCCGTGCCGATGCTGGCCAGGGTGGCGATGCTGATGATGGTCAGGTAATCCACTAAGTGCAGATCTACCCCGAAGGCCTGGGCCACGAACAGCGCCGTTACCCCCTGATAGAGGGCGGTGCCATCCATGTTGATGGTGGCACCTATGGGCAGCACCTTGGCGGTGATGGCGGGGGAGACCCCCAGCCTGCGCTCGGCGCAGGCCAGGCTGATGGGCAGGGTGGTGCTGCTGGAGCTGCTGGTGAAGGCTACCGCCTGGGCATCCAGTATGCTCTTGAAGTAGTGCAGGGGGTTGAGGCGGGCCAGCAGGATCAACAGGCTGCTGTAGACCCCGAGCACGTGCAGCAGGCAGCCGAGGTAGACGGCGCCGATCACCTTGAGCAGGGGCAGCAGCAGGTCCAGCCCGTACTTGCCGGTCATCCAGGCCATCAGGGCGCAGACGCCGTAAGGGGCCAGCGCCATCACCATCTGGGTCAGCTTGAACATGCCCTCCGCCAATGAACCGAAGAAGCGGATGGCGGGGCGGCCGCGCCGACCGCTGGCATTGAGGGCCAGGGCCAGGGCCACCGCGAAGACGATCACCTGCAGGATCTTGCCGTCCACCATGGCCTGAATGGGATTGCGGGGAACCAGATGGCTCAGCACGCTGGCCAGGGTGGGTTGGGCCATGGCCCCGCTGCGCTCGTAGGGCCCCATGTTGGCGCCCATGCCGGGCTCCAGCAGCCAGCCCATCATCAGGCCGATGCAGATGGCGATGGCGGTGGAGAACAGATAGAGGGCGATGGCCTTGCCGCTGATCCTGTCCAGGGCCTTGCCCCCGAGCAGGGCGGTCAGGCCGGCGATGACGGAGCAGAAGATGAGGGGCACCATCAGCATCTGTATGGTGTTGACGAACAGCACGCCGATGGGCTTGAGCAGCAGCGCCTGCTCGCTGAAGCAGAGTCCGAGCGCTATGCCGCCGAGCATGCCGAGCAGGGTCTTCAACCAGAGCGGGCGGCGGGTCCAGATCCGCCAGGGCTTGAAGGCCCATCCATGGAACAGCATGACGCCAATGTCCTTATTTTCTGACTGCGATGGCAAAAAGGGGCGCTAGTGTAGCCATCCCGCCATCAGGTTGCCACATTATCGACAAAGCGGCGGCCACGACCAGCCCGACGGGGTGAAAAACGGCAATTTATTGGTCTATGTCAAGATCGGGGAGCCGGCTTGGGGTTCTAATTGGCATCTGACATGATAATTAACGAGGTTTCAGATGTTCCAATCGATACATGGTCACGAGGTGATGGAGATGATGCTGGCGCAGGGGGGGCAGTTCAGCCGTGCCAGCCTCAAGCAGGCGATCGACGAGCACTTCGGCGCCGACGCCCGCTTTCACACCTGCAGCGCCAGCGAGATGGATGCCGAGGCCCTGATCGATTTCCTGGCAAAGCGCGGCAAGTTCATCGAATCCGGTGAGGGTTTCCAGACCCACGCCGACAAGATCTGCAATCACGGCTGAGGCCGGCGGCGAGCCGCCCTGGGTGGCTCGCGCAATCTCCCTCCCTTTGTTAGTATTCTGCCCTCTCTTCTCTAGCTGAAGGCTTAGCCAGGGCGTTGTATGGATACTTTCTCCGCTGCCGTCATGTTGTTTCTGATCATGGACCCGCTGGGCAACCTGCCGGTCTTCCTCTCAATCCTGCGTCACGTCGATCCCAAGCGGCGCCGCAAGGTGATGATCCGAGAGCTGCTGTTCTCTCTGGTCATCATGATGGCCTTCCTGTTCGCCGGTCAGCAGATCCTGAGCTTCCTCAACCTGCGCCAGGAGGCGGTGAGCATCGCCGGCGGCATCATCCTCTTCCTCATCGCCATCAAGATGATCTTCCCGACCCCGGGGGGCGTGACCGGACTGGCTGCCGGGGAGGAACCCTTCCTGGTGCCCATGGCCATCCCCATGATTGCGGGCCCCTCCATCCTGGCCTCCTTGCTGCTGCTGGCGAACCAGGAGCCGACCCGGATGACGGACTGGTCCCTGGCCCTGTTGATGGCCTGGGGCGCCAGCGCCGTGATCCTGATGTTCTACGAGGTGTTCAACAAGCTGCTGGGTGAGCGAGGACTCACCGCCCTGGAGCGGCTGATGGGCATGCTGCTGGTGATGATCTCGGTACAGATGCTGCTGGACGGGGTGCACCACTATCTGGAAGTGACCGGCAAGGGGTAAGGCAAGGGCTGGCGCCGGGCCAGCCCTGAGGGGTCAGGCCGCCTCGGCCGCCGGGGTCTCCAGCTTGCCCATGATGAGGGTGAGCAGGGTCTCCCGCAGCCAGCGGTGTCCCGGATCCTCCTCGTGACGCTGATGCCAGATCAGCAGGTGAGAGATGCTGTCCAGCGCCATGGGTAGCGGCAGGGGCACCAGCGGATAGACCTGGGTCGCGTGGCGGGCATAGAGCTTGGACAGGGTCACGACCATGTCCGAGTGCATCGTCATGCGCAGCGCCGCCTCGAACGAGGGGACCGTCGCCTCTATGCGGCGATAGAGATCCTGCTCTGCCAGCTTGTGATCCAGCATCCAGCGATCCCGTCCCTCGCAGTAGGTCTGCACATGGGGATAGGCCAGGTAGCGGGCGAGATCCCATTCGGGCTGATGCAGTGCCGGGTGATCGGCGTGCACCAGGCAGGTGAGGTCATCGATGGCGAGCAGCCGCTGGCAGATGTTGCCGGGCAGGGTATCCAACCGGTAGTCCGAGGTGATGCAGTTCTCCCGCACCGCGAAGGCGATATCCACCTGGCCCTGGCCCATCTCGGTCAGGCTGTGCTCTGTCCACTCCTCGTAGCGCAGCCGCACGCCCGGGGCCTGGCGCTTGAGCTCGCTCAGATAGAGGGGGGCAAACAGGGTGAAGGCGCTGTCCATGCTGGCGATGACGAACTCCCGCTCCGTGCTGGCCGGATCGAAGGCCGGCGGCTGGATGAGGTTGTCCAGGGAGAGCAGTATGGGCTGCAACTGCTGCTGCAGATCCAGGGCGCGGGGGGTGGGATCCAGCCCGTAGGCGGAGCGCACGAACAGGGGATCGTCGAAGGTCTCCCGCAGGCGACCCAGGGCCTTGCTGACGGCGGACTGGCTCAGGTGCAGTCGGCGGGCGGCCCGGCTGCCGTTGCGCTCTTCCAGCAACACTTGCAGGATAATCAATAGATTAAGGTCGATACGGCCGAGCTGTTCCAGCAACATGATATGAATCCTCGTCAATTCTTAGTTGAATTTATACCATTTGTTTTCATATCTTGGCGACTCTATGCTCGATTCGTCTCTCGCCTTGTGGCGGCTGGTACAGGATGTAGCGGTTGAGGGGACAAGTAGCACTGACTCGTACGGCGGCCATGGTCGCCGTATTTTTTTGCCGATTGATTTGTAAACTTGCACCTGCCTTGATTTCGCCCAACAATTTCTACGCTTTCTTTTGATACAAACAATGGGTATCTATCAGTCAGGAGTATCCCGATGGGACTGGGTGGCATTCATATTTGGCATTTGTTGATCCTGCTGGTGGTCGTGGTCCTGGTGTTTGGCAGCAAGCGCCTGGCCGGCGCCGGTGAGGATCTGGGTACCGCCATCAAGGACTTTCGCAAGGCCTTGCGTGACGATGATACGCAGCCGAAATAAGTAGGAGTTGAATGATGTCTGTAAAAGATGAAGTGCTGGAAACCTGTGACAGCTGCGGCAGCATGGCCGAGATTGGAACCATCATCGGTGAGGGTGATGATGTGATGGAGCTGGTGATCGAGGCCGCGGCAGAGGCCGACGCCCGCGCCAAGCTGGCCGCCTATGAGGCGCTGGCCAAGCAGGTCACCGCCGAGGCCCAGTGCCACAGCGAGCTGACCCAGGGTGCCGACGGGGTGATCCTCAAGGCCCGCCTGCAATTCACCTGCACCGCCGAGAAGCTTATCTTCGAGATGCGTGCCCGCTCGATCTGAGCCCTGCGATCTGACGGCAGGCCCGCCTGCCGTCTTGCCCCTCCAGCCTGCTTCTCCCGTTCTATATTGAGTTATCCCGCGGGCAACCCTGTTCCGGGCGTCGGCCAGCAGAAGGAGAAGATATGCGGCTATGGCTCTGGGTCCTGCTGACACTCTGTTCCCTTCCCCTGCCGGCGGCGGATCTCAATCCCCAGTCTGGCGCCACCCCTTCCCGCGCCCCGGACGTCAGACCCAAGCTCCTGCCCCAACCCGGGGATCTCGCCCATATCCTGGAAAAGAAGGAGCTCAGGGCCCTGGTAGTCTATGAGCGGGGTTTCTTCTTCTTCGACAAGGGCGCCCAGTACGGCATCCTGGTCAATCAGCTGCAGGGCTTCGAGCGCTGGCTGAACAAGACCTACCTCCCCAAAGAGAAGCTCAAACTCAAGATCATCTATATCCCGGTGCGCCAGGACAAGCTGCTGGACTACCTCACCGAGGGGCGCGGGGATCTGGTGGCGGCCAACATGACGGTGACCCCGACCCGGCGCGAACAGGTGACCTTCTCCCAGCCCCTCATCACCCCCATCGAGGAGTGGGTGGTGAGCCAGCGGGAGCTGCCTGCCTTCAACCGCATCACCCAGCTCTCCGGGCGGCGGATCTGGGTGCGCGCCAGCTCCAGCTACTACGAGAGCCTGAACCAGCTGAACTGGCTGTTCCGGGAGCTGGGGCTGCCCCCCGTCTATATCGAGAAGGTGCCCGAGTACCTGCAGGACGGGGATCTGATGGAGATGGTGGCGGCGGGCATCATACCGCTCACCGTGACCGACAGCTTCAAGGGGCGGATCTGGCTCGACATGATTGGGGGGCTCAAGGCCCACAAGCTGATCCCCCTGCGGGACAAGGGCCGCAGCGCCTGGGCCCTGCGCAAGGACGACACCGGCCTGCTCAAGGCGGTGAACGACTACATCTCGGAGGCGAGCAAGCGCACCCTCTACAGCGACATGACGTTGCGCCGCCTGCTGGCCCAGAGCGAGCGGATGAGCAACATACTGGCGCCGGATCCCCTGGGGCGGCTCTCCACCATCCGCAAGGTGATCGAGACCCAGGCCGGCAAGTACCAGCTGGACTGGTTGATGCTGGCGGCGCTCGGCTACAAGGAGTCGGGGCTCAACCCCAACGTGCGATCCAACAAGGGGGCGGTGGGCATCATGCAGCTGCTGCCGAGTACCGGCGGCGCCGTGGGGATCCGCGGGGCCAGGCTCACCAGCCTGGAGGGCAATGTGGAGGCGGCCTGCCGCTACATGCGCCACATCCTGGATGTCTACTTCAACGATCCCGACATGGATAACCTCAACCGCCACCTGTTCGCGCTGGCGGCCTACAACGCCGGCCCCAACCGGGTGCAGGCGCTACAGGCCAAGGCCAAGGCCAGGGGGCTGGATCCGAACGTCTGGTTCGGTAACGTGGAGCAACTGGTGGCCAACGAAGTGGGGCAGGGGCCCATCAACTACGTCGGCACCATCTACAAATACTACGTGGCCTATCGTTTCAGCCTGCCCCAGCTGGAGGGCAAGACGGAGGCCATCGAGGCGGCGCAACCCTGACGCTCATCCCAGGCAAGGATCCTGCCGGACATCGATCGAGGCACCCCAGCCCTGATCCCTGTGTTGCAGGTACCAGGGTGCCAGCGGCCTGGCGACGGGCTCCGGCTGACAGGCCTGGGGCCTGTGGCTGAGTGAGGGGCTGTCATGAAGCTCCATGGTCGACTCCTTGGCACGCTGCGTTTGGGGCGCTTGCCCGGGTTATGCCACGACCCCATGACAAGGAGATGACGCTTGATCCCCGCCGAATTTGCTCTGCTGGAGGATCCTGGCGCGGCCCTCAAGCTGCGCTGCCAGTTGATCCGCACCGCCCGCAGCCGGATCCAGGCCCAGTACTACAGCTGGGAGGAGGACGGCAGCGGCAAGCTGCTGCTGGCGGAGCTGCTGCACGCCGCCAGGCGCGGGGTGCGGGTGCAACTGCTGATCGACGATCTCTATGCCGGTGATAACCGATTGCTGGAGATGGTGGCCCATGAGCCCGGTATCGAGGTGCGCCTGTTCAACCCCTTCTGGCTGCGGGGCTGGCGACGGCTGACCCTGTTGCTGGAGGGCCTGCTGAGCTTTCGGCGCATCAATCACCGCATGCACAACAAGCTGCTGCTGGTGGACGGCTGCCAGGGGGTGATAGGAGGCCGCAACATCGGCGATCGTTACTTCGGGCTGGGGGAGGCCCCACACTTCGTCGACCTGGATCTGGTCTGCCGCGGGGTGCTCTGCCAGCTGGCCGGGCAGGGCTTCGCGCTCTACTGGCGCAGCCGCTGGAGCCACCCCATCCGCCGTCTGCTGCGACGCAAACTGCTGCCCGCCGAGGTGGCGGCGGTCAATGGCTTCCTGCTCACCCTGATCGAGCCAGCGGTGGCGGCCCTCTACGATCTGCCCGCCAGCCTGTTCGACGACGAGCCCGTCCCCCTGCGCTGGCATGCGGGTCTGGGTGAATTCTGCTTCGATCGGCCGGGCAAGGGACTGGTGGCCCGGCCGACCATGTCGCGGGAGCTGAGCCGCCGTCTGAACCGCAATCCGGGAGCGTTGCGGTTGGTGAGCCCTTACCTTGTCCTGACCCGGAGCCTGCGTCGCAGCCTCAGACGCCAGCGGGAGGCGGGGGTGAATGTCACCATATTGACCAACTCCCTGGCCAGCACGGATGTGCCCCTGGTGTACGGTGCCTATCGCCGGCACAGGCCCTGGCTGGCGCACCAGCAAATAGCCCTGTTCGAGTTGGATGACGAGGCCCTGAGCCTGCACGCCAAGCTGATCCTGATGGGGGAGGAAGAGGCCCTGCTCGGCAGCTTCAATCTGGATCCCCGTTCCCTGATGCTCAACACCGAGCTGATGCTGCATCTGCACAGCCCTTCCCTGTGCGCCGAGTTGCAGCTGTGGCTGGAGCGCTGGCTGCAGGTCTCCGTCCAGCGGGTGGCGACCCCGTCGGCGGCACGGCGCCTGCTGGCCAGGCTGAGCGACTGGTTGCCCTTGCATCCCTGGCTGTGACGGTACCCTTGTGCGAGATCTCGCAAAGCCTTGTGCGCCTTGGTGGATAACGTTTGCCATCCAATCTCTCTTCATCATCCTATCGCTTTGTTTTTAATCACTTTATGTTCATGCATGAAGCAGAGGTCTAGCAGGGGTTTGCATAGGGGGTCGTACAAAGCGGTTTTTTATTTTATTTAACTGCGTAGTATTTCAAGGGCAAGGACAAACACGGCGGCGTGCTGCCGTGTGGGTGAAGGGAGTGGAAGGGAATGGTCGACCGGATTGCTCCGGCAGGCGCCACCTTCGGGGAGCGGAAACCCCTGAGGTGAAACAGACGCTTCCCCTGTTCGGAACCCAATATGGAACATGCTATTTGCGAGGGGGTGACATGCGAATGTCGCCCCATTTTTTATGCCTGGCTCGCACGAACAAAGACCGCCCATCTGGCGGTCTTTGTTCGTGCGAGCCTCGTCAGGCGATGCCGGCGAGCAGTCGGCTCCAGTTGCGCTTGCTGGCGATGAAGCCATCGCGCAGGGTGCGGTACTCCAGCTGCAGCTTCAACCTGTCGTAACGGGCCAGTGCCTTGCGTTTACGCTGCTCCAGCAGGTGCTTGCGGCTCGCGTAGTAGTGCTGGATCTGCTGGCTCAGCTTGTCGTACTCCTCCTGCAGCAGCGCCTGCCACAGCTCCCTGTCATCCTGCTTGTGCAACCGGGCCTGGGCCCGTTTCAGCTGCATCTGCAGCCTGGCCTGCTCGATGCGCTCCTCCGGGCAGGATCTCAGATCCCTCGCCAGCCCGCACCAGGCGGCGCCCTGGATCAGCCACTTGGTGGGATCGAACTGCCACCAGCGGATGCCGTTGCGGTAGTCGTTCTCGAACAGGTGGTGGAAGTTGTGGTACCCCTCGCCGAAGGTGAAGAAGGCCAGGATGCCGTTGTCCCGGGCGCTGTTGCGATCGGTGAAGGGCTGGCTGCCCCAGATGTGGGCCAGCGAGTTGATGAAGAAGGTGGTGTGATGGGTCATCACCATGCGCAGCACCCCGGCCAGCAGCAACATGCCGAGCAGATCCCCGTGGATGAGTCCCAGCAGCAGCGGGACGCCGAGGTTGGTGGCCAGGGTCAGGGCCAGATAGTACCTGTGCTGGAAGGCGACGATGGGGTTGTTCTGCAGATCCCGCACGTTGCCGTAGTCGTGATAGCGCTCGCCCTGGTATTCCCGCAGCATCCAGCCGATGTGGGAGTACCAGAAGCCGCGGCCGGCGCTGTAGGGATCCTGCTGGTTGTCATCCACATGGCGGTGGTGGCGGCGATGATCCGAGGACCAGTGCAGGGCCGAGTTCTGCAGGGCGAGGGCACCGCCGATGGCGAAGATCCACTGCAGGATCGGATGCGCCTTGTAGGCCTTGTGGGACCAGAGTCTGTGGTAGCCGGCGGTGATGGAGATGCCGCAATAGCAGAACAGCAGCAGGAAGCTGAGCCACTGCCAGAGATCGTAGCCATGGGTCAGCCCGTACCAGGGCACAGCAATCAGTGCCGTCAGCCCGGAGAGGGCGAACAGCAGGGTGTTGGTCATGATGATCGGGGGACGTTCCATCTCACTCGGTTCCTTTCAGCGAACAGCTGTGCGCCATTCTCCATTGAGCCGGAATGCGGGTCAATGGTAAAAAAGTGGGAGACAAACCTGATCCCGGCCCGCCCTTCGGGTTATCATTTGGCCTCGCTAACCTCAAGGTGACTGTTTTCGTGGGTATTCGCGCACAACAAAAAGAAAAAACCCGGCGTACGCTGATCGAGGCTGCATTCAGTCAACTCTGTGCCAACCGCAGCTTCTCCAATCTCAGCCTGCGGGAAGTGGCACGAGAGGCGGGCATAGCGCCGACCTCCTTCTATCGACACTTCCGCGACATGGAAGAGCTGGGGCTGACCCTGGTGGACGAAGGGGGCCTGACCCTGCGCCAGCTGATGCGCCAGGCGCGCCAGCGCATCGCGGGGGGTGGCAGCGTCATCAGCACCTCGGTGCAGACCTTCATGGAATTCGTGGAAAACAACCCGAACATCTTCCGCCTGCTGCTGCGTGAGCGCTCCGGCACCTCGGCGGCTTTCCGCCAGGCGGTGGCCCGGGAGATCCAGCACTTCATCGCCGAGCTGACCGATTACCTGGAGGCGACCACGGAGGCGCCGCGGGAAGAGGCCTTCATCCAGGCCGAGGCCATGGTGACCATCGTCTTCAGCGCCGGCGCCGATGCCCTCGACATGACCAGCGAGGAGTGCAAGGCCCTCTCCGATCGCACCATCAGCCAGCTGCGGATGATCGCCATGGGTGCCGAGGTGCTGAACCGCAAGCGTCGTGAATCACTCTCTTAACGCAAGGATGGACTGACATGCATGAACCGAATCCTATCCCGAAGAAACCCCTGCTGCTGGCCCTGCTCGTCGGCATCTGTGGTGACGCCTTCCTGTCGGTGTTGACCGAGTCGGCCGTGCCTTTCTCCTTCTTCCCCCTGATCGCCCTGGTGCTGGCGGCCTATCAGCTCTATCAGCATTACCGTCATGAGCCCATGGTGGGGAATACCCCGGCCTGCATGGTGCTCAGCTTTTTCATCGGCGTGTTCGGCCATTCGGCACTGATCAAGGTGCAATACCCGGAACTGGGCAGCAATTTCTTCTCCCTGATCGCCATGTTGCTGCTGCTGGCCGTACTCTCCATCAAGCTCGGCATCAGCCTGGGGAAAAAAGTAAAGGAGTGACGAATCACTCCTTTCTCACTGGGATTGGATTGAGGGCTCGACCTCAGTCGGCTTGAGGAGGCGTGCCTTTTTGCTTGGCATCTATGATGGCCTGCAGCTTGGCGCGGATCTCCATCATGCCGAAGACGCCGAAGACCAGCACCTGGGTGAACTCGAGCCGGGTGACCGCGAAGTAGGGCTTGCAGGCCGCCTTGATGAGGCTGGCCTGTACCCAGTGCATCAGCGCCACGATCAGGCCGCAGACCGGCAGGAAGCCGTTCAACTTGCCGGGCAGGGTACCCAGCAGCGCGAGGATCACGCCGAGCCAGAAGAACAGCAGCACACCCATCGCCAACAGATTAAACACCCGCTTCATCACTTACCTCCCGCACATAGAGTTGATAGCAGACCCGATTTGATCGACCTGCTTGTCCTTGAATAATTGCCCAAATTGACGGAGAGGGGCCCATCGCCCATTTCCCCACCCGACCGGTGTTTAAACCGCAGTGTCATTCTTGGTGTCCCGCAGATAGAGCTGGTAGCAGACCTGCCTGATCTGATCGACCTGCTTGTCCTTGAGTCATTGCCCACATTGACCGGGGAGGGGCCCATCGCCCATTCCCCCTCCCGACCGGTGCTTAAACCGCAGCGTCATTCTTGGTGTCCCGCAGATAGAGCTGATAGCAGACCTGACCGGCCTGTTTGTCCTTGAGCAATTGCCAGCTGGCGGGCAGCGCCAGATCGGCCATCTCTTTTTCCCGTTCAAGATAGATGAGGGCGTCCGGCGCCAGCCAGCCACGCTGCTCCAGCAGGTCGCACACCTGGGGCAGCAGCTCGCGGCGAAACGGCGGATCCAGGAATACCAGATCGAAAGGAGTCGCGGGGCCCTGCAGCCAGCTGACGGCATCGGCCTGGATGACTCGACCCTGCGGGCTGCCGAGCGCCGCCAGGTTCTTCTTGAGCTGCTCGGCGGCCCCCTTGTCCATCTCGACCAGGGTCACCTGCTCGGCATAGCGGGAGAGCGCCTCCAGCCCCAGGCCGCCACTGCCGGCAAAGAGATCGAGGCAGCGGGTGCCGCGCACATGGGGGGCCAGCCAGTTGAAGATGGTCTCCTTGACACGATCCGTGGTGGGTCTGAGCCCATCCAGGTCCCTGACCGGCAGTTTACGCCCCTTCCACTGGCCGCTGATGATTCTTACAAACCCGCTCTTGCCCTGTGAAGATGGCTTGGGGTGGGGGTTATTACGGCTGGTTTTCACTCTGGGCATCGCGTTTCGTCGTCAGAAAATAAAGTGGTAGTATAAGCCGGTTCATTTTTATGCCGGCCCACCGAGGGACGGCTATCTTAGCAGTCAGCCAACGAAGTGAGTATTTTTTAGATGGCAAAAGGTTTGTTTTCCTGGCTGGGTTTCGGCCGCAAGAAAGAAGAGGCCGAGGTCGCCCCATCAGAGGCCCCCGCAGCCACCCCGGTGATCCCTGAGTCCGAGGCCGGTGCGGCCTCCGTTCCCGTTGCCGAGACTCCCCTGCCCGAGGCAGCCGTTGCAACTGCCGAAGAGTTCCCCGAGACACCGGATGAAGGCCCCCTGGTGGTGGAGGAGTGCACCTCCGAGCTCGAACCTGTCATCGTCAACGAAGCCCTGATCGCCGACGAGGCGCAGGCTGCGGAAGAGTCTCGTCTTGCCGTTGAGGCACAGGCCGCCGAAGAGGCCCGCATCGCCGCCGAAGCTCAGGCTGCGGAGGAGGCTCGCATTGCCGCCGAGGCTCAGGCTGCGGAAGAGGATCGCATCGCCGCCGAGGCTCAGGCCGCCGAAGAGGCTCGTATCGCCGCCGCCGCTCAGGCTGCCGAAGAAACCCGCATCGTTGCCGAGGCCCAGGCCGCCGAAGAGGCCCGCATCGCCGCCGAGGCTCTGGCTGCCGAAGAGGCTCGTATCGCCGCCGAGGCTCAGGCTGCGGAGGAAGAGCGCATCGTTGCCGCAGCTCAGGCTGCGGAAGAGGATCGCATCGCCGCCGAGGCCCAGGCTGCCGAAGAAGCCCGTATCGCCGCCGAGGCTCAGGCTGCCGAAGAGGCCCGTATTGCCGCCGAGGCTCAGGCCGCCGAAGAGGCCCGCATTGCCGCCGAGGCCCAGGCCGCGGAAGAGGCCCGTATCGCCAAAGAGGCCCAGCGCGCGGAAGATCTGCGCCTGGTGGCCGAGATGGAGGCTGAAGCCGCCGCCCTGGCTGCCCTGCCGCTGGCCGCCAAGGTGGACGACGATACCCAGGAGAAGCCGCAGCGGGAGGGTTTCTTCGCCCGCCTCAAGCGTAGTCTGGTGCGCACCCGGGAGAATATCGGTTCCGGTTTCTTCGGCCTGTTCCGTGGCAAGAAGATCGACGACGAGCTGTTCGAGGAGCTGGAGACCCAGCTGCTGACCGCCGATCTCGGTGTCGATACCACCAGCCGCATCATCGAGGGGCTGGTGCAGCATGCGGATCGCAAGCAGCTCAAGGATGCCGAAGCGCTCTACGGCCTGCTCAAGCAGGACATGGGCGAGATGCTGGCCAAGGTCGAGCAGCCCCTGGTGATCGACACCAGCAAGAAGCCTTACGTGATCCTGATGGTGGGTGTGAACGGCGTCGGCAAGACCACCACCATCGGCAAGCTGGCCAAGCAGTTCCAGGCCGAGGGCAAGAGCGTGATGCTGGCCGCCGGCGATACCTTCCGTGCCGCCGCCGTCGAGCAGCTGCAGGTGTGGGGCCAGCGCAACAACATCCCGGTGATTGCCCAGCACACCGGGGCGGACTCCGCCTCCGTCATTTATGACGCCATCGAGGCTGCCCGCTCCCGTGGCGCCGACGTATTGATCGCCGACACCGCCGGTCGCCTGCAGAACAAGAGCAACCTGATGGAAGAGCTCAAGAAGGTGGTGCGGGTGATGAAGAAGCTGGACGATGCGGCGCCCCACGAGATCATGCTGACTCTGGACGCAGGCACCGGCCAGAACGCCCTGAGCCAGGCCAAGCTGTTCAGCGAGGCGGTGGGCCTGACCGGCATCACCCTCACCAAGCTGGACGGCACCGCCAAGGGCGGCGTCATCTTCGCGGTGGCCGACAAGTTCCAGATCCCGATCCGCTATATCGGGGTGGGCGAGGGGATCGACGATCTGCGTCCGTTCGTCGCCAACGACTTCATCGAGGCGCTGTTCAGCCGGGACGAATAAGTCCTGTCGTGATGAACCTGTGCCATGCCCCGACCCCGATCGGGGCATGTCGCTATCGGGGTCTGTGATGGCTCACAGGGACAAGATCAACAAGATGTACGGTCGCGGTGACGGCACGCAAGCAGTCAGGTGATGCCACCATGAGTGAGCGTCCCGTGCTTCGATCCCGGTCGGGACTGGTCAATATGAGGGAGCCGAATGATTCGTTTCGATAAGGTCAGCAAGGTATACAGTGGCGGCCATCAGGCGTTGCAGAAGGTCAGTTTCCACCTGCGCAAGGGGGAGATGGCCTTCCTGACCGGTCACTCCGGGGCGGGCAAGAGTACCCTGCTCAAGCTCATCAGCGTGATGGAGCGGCCGACCGACGGCCGGGTCTTCTTCCACGGGGACGACGTCAGCCAGATCAAGCGTGGCCAGATCCCCTATGTGCGCCGTCAGATCGGCATGATCTTCCAGGATCACCGCCTGCTGATGGACAGAACCGTGTTCGACAACGTGGCCCTGCCCCTGGTGATCGACGGCTACAGCCACGGGGACATCAACAAGCGGGTGGCGGCGGCGCTGGACAAGGTGGGCCTGCTCGGCAAGGAGCGTTACCAGCCGCGCATGCTCTCCGGCGGTGAGCAGCAGCGGGTCGGCATCGCCCGTGCCATCGTCAACAAGCCGCCGCTGCTGCTGGCGGATGAGCCCACCGGCAACCTGGATCCCCAGCTCTCCATGGACATCATGCGGCTGTTCGAGGAGTTCAATCGCTTCGGCGTCTCCGTGCTGATCGCCACCCACGATCTGGGTCTCATCGCCCGCATGCGCTATCGCACCTTGACCCTCAAGGCGGGCCGCATGTATTCACAGCAACCGGAGGAGGAAGTCTGATGGCCATCGTTCGTCATAAACAGCCCCTGTTGCGCCGCCTCGTCATGTACTGGGTGGATCACCTGCGTCAGGCCTTCGCCAGCATGGGGGAGCTGTGGCGCAATCCGCTCGCCTCCCTGATGACCCTGGCGGTGCTCGGCGTCAGCCTGGCGCTGCCCTCCTGCTTCCACGTGCTGCTGAAGAACGCCGAGATCGTGGAGGGGAGCTGGCAGACCAGTTCCCAGATCTCCCTCTATCTGCGCAAGGACCTGCCGGAGCAGAGCATCCTCGACATGAAGCAGCGGATCCTGCTCTACCCCGAGGTGGAGTCCGTCACCTACATGAACCGGGACGAGGCGCTGAAGGAGTTTCGCGAGATCTCAGGCTTCGGTGACGCCCTCGACTACCTCGACAGCAACCCGCTGCCGCCTGTGCTGAGCGTGATCCCGGATCCCCGCTGGCAGAACCCGGAAGGGGCCGCCGAGCTGCTCGCCAAGCTGGAGAACGAACCCGGTGTCGAGCAGGGCAAGCTGGACTTGCAATGGCTGACCCGGTTGCAGGGGATCATGAACCTGCTGCGCCACACCATCACAGGCATCGCCGTGCTGCTGCTCTCCGCCGTGCTGCTGATCGTCGGCAACACGCTCAGGCTGAATATTCTCAACCAGCGCTCCGAGATCGAGGTGCTCAAGCTGGTGGGGGCAACCGATGCCTTCATTCACCGTCCCTTCCTCTATACCGGCATCTGGTTCGGGGTCATCGGCGGCATGCTAGCCTGGTGGCTGACCGAGGTGATGGTGATCTGGAGCGAAGGGGTGGTGAAGGAGCTGGCCGGTCTCTACAACAGCAATTTCCGGCTGGTGGGGATGGGGGCCGTCGATGGTCTCAATCTGATACTTCTGGGTGCCTTGTTGGGCTTGATCGCGTCCTGGTTTTCGGTGCACAGACACATTCGTGACATAGAACCTTCCTGATTGATTTACCAGCGCTGCAAAGCGCTGGATTTTGAGAACTGGATCAAGTAAAAGAAGGGCCCGTTTCTGGCACGGGCAAGTTTCTCAGAGTAATCTGAATGATACCTGATCGCAGGATCTTGTCTGAGTCCCGTGAACCTTTTGATTTATAAGCAGTCTATTAAGTGCGACAGAATGTATACGGGTATGGCCCCTCTGCCTTGCTCGTCTGACTTGGCAAGCATGTGAAGGTTGCGAGCTCCGCAACAATGGACTTAGCATGCTACTTTTCAGGGGTCCTTCACTGTGACCCCTTTTTTTTGATTGTTCATTTATGATTCATCCCCCAGTCCTAAGATAAGCCGGGTTCGCGCTGGGATCGCCGATGTTTGATTCAGACCCCAGAATGGCATCCGGTCAGTAGACAGACCCTCTCAGGGTGTTAGACTGATTCGATTGAAAAGTAAGAGGTAGAACATGGGAACTTCATTGCAACGCACTATGGCCCTGATCCCGCAAGGTAGTCTGGAAGGCTATATCCAGGCAGTTAACTCGATTCCTGTGCTGAGCGCAGAGGAAGAGCGTGAACTGGCGACGCGTTTGCAGCAGGGTGGCGATCTCGAGGCTGCCCGTCAGCTGGTCATGTCGCACCTGCGTTTTGTTGTTCACGTGGCCAAGAGCTATGCCGGTTATGGCCTGCCCCAGGCCGATCTGGTGCAGGAAGGCAACATAGGCCTGATGAAGGCGGTGAAGCGTTTCGACCCGAGCGTCGGTGTGCGTCTGGTCTCCTTCGCCGTGCACTGGATCAAGGCCGAGATCCACGAATATGTGCTGCGCAACTGGCGCATGGTCAAGGTGGCGACCACCAAGGCCCAGCGCAAGCTCTTCTTCAACCTGCGCAAATCCAAGAAGCGTCTGGGCTGGTTCAGCCACGACGAGGTACAGGCCGTCGCCGCCGAGCTCGGGGTCTCCCCGTCCGACGTGACCGAGATGGAAGCGCGGATGAGCAACTACGATCAGGCGTTCGATCTGGTCGGCGATGATGAAGACGAGGGTGGCTTCGCCCCGGTGCACTATCTGGAAGACAAGTCTTCCGATCTCGCCGCCACCATAGAGAACGATAACTGGGACAACCATGCCACCCGTCGTCTGAGTGCGGCCATGGCGACCCTGGATGAGCGCAGCCAGCACATCATCCGTGCCCGCTGGCTCGACGAAGAGAGCAAGACCACCCTGCAGGAGCTGGCCGATACCTACGGCGTCTCGGCGGAGCGGGTGCGTCAGCTCGAGAAGAATGCGCTCAAGAAACTGAAAGACGCCATGGATGCCTGAGGGCACTCTCCATACGAAGCAGGGCCTGATGGCCCTGTTTTTGTATCTGCGCCACCAGATCGGATCTGTGGTGACGCTGTGCCCCCAATGGTCTTGAATGTGTTATGTTGCCGCGGTTAACACTCTAGGGAGAGTTGAAGTGAAACTGTTAAACGACTTGTTTACCAATAACCGCGAGTGGGCGGAGCAGATCAAGGCCGAAGACCCCGAGTTCTTCGCCACCCTCTCGGCCCAGCAGGCGCCCGAGTATCTCTGGATCGGCTGCTCCGACAGCCGGGTGCCCGCCAACCAGCTGATGGGCCTGCTGCCGGGGGACGTGTTCGTTCACCGCAACGTCGCCAACCTGGTGGTACACACCGACTTCAACTGCCTCTCCGTGCTGCAATATGCGGTGGAGGTGCTTAAGGTGAAACACATCATCGTCTGCGGCCACTACGGCTGTGGGGGTGTGCTGGCCGCCATGAAGAACACCGAGCTGGGTCTCATCGACAACTGGCTGCGCAACATCAAGGATGTCTACTTCAAGTACCGTGAGCAGCTCGATGCCATCGAAGACGAGCACGAGCGCCACGACTACCTGTGCGAGCTGAACGTGGCCGAGCAGGTGGCCAACGTCTGTCACACCACCATCATCCAGAACGCCTGGCGCAAGGGGCAGGAGCTGGCGGTGCACGGCTGGATCTACGGGATCAAGGACGGTCTGCTGCACGATCTGGATCTCTGCATCAGCGGACCGGACCAGATCGCCGACGTCTATCGTGCCTGGCCGGACACCCGTCCGCCCCGTCGTCGCTGAGGATCCCGCCTTTGGCTCCAGCCCTCTACCTGCAGATCAAGCAACACATCCTCGACGGGATCCGCGAACGCCACTATCAGGCGGGGGACAGGATCCCGACCGAGGCGGCCCTGTGCGAGCAGTTTGCCGTTAGCCGGATGACGGTCAACAAGGCGCTGCGGGAGCTGGTGGCCGAGGGATGGCTGGTGCGTACCGCCGGCTCCGGCAGCTTCGTGGCGGACAGGCGTACGGAGTCGCCCCTGCTGGCCATTCGCAACATCGCCGACGAGATCGCCGAGCGGGGCAGCCAGTACAGTGCCAGGGTGATCCGCCTGCAGCGCCAGGCCGCCGACGAGAAGGTGGCGGTACGGCTGGGGTTGAGGGTGGGGGCACCTACCTTCCACAGCCTCATCGTCCACCAGGCCGATGGGGAGCCGCTGCAGCTGGAGGAGCGCTTCGTCGATGCGGAACGCCTGCCGGACTATGGGGATCAGGATTTCACCCGCCAGACGCCGAACAGCTATCTGATGGAGATCTGCCCCCTCTCCGAGATGGAGCATGTGGTGGAGGCCGTGCTGCCGAGCGCCGGTGAGGCGGGATTGTTGCAGGTGCGGGTCGATACCCCCTGCCTGCTGTTACATCGCCGCACCTGGTCGGACGGCTATCTGGTCTCCTACGCCAGGTTGCTGTCGCCGGGATCCCGCTACAAGCTGAGTTCCAAGACCCAATTCAGTTAATTGTATATACATATCAGCACTGAAACAGCCCACCCATCCGGTGGGCTTTTTTGTGCCTAAACTCTAATGAAAACGCTGTTATCAAGATGTGAAATAGATCCTATCTTTCTCGTTCGAGATCGGCTATAAATTATTGTATATACATTTGAGGTCGCTATGAACAAGGAACTGTTGAACTGCGAGCGGGTCTGGCTCAACGTGACGCCCGCCACCCTGCGCCCGGACCTGGCGGACTACGGTCTGCTGGAACCCCATGCCCTGGGGATCCACGACGGCAAGATCCACGCTCTGGTGCCCATGCAGGATCTGAAGGGGCCGCATCCCGCCCATTGGCGCGATATGAAGGGGAAACTGGTCACGCCGGGTCTCATCGACTGCCATACCCACCTCATCTTCGCCGGCAGCCGCGCCGAGGAGTTCGAGCAACGCCAGAAGGGCGTGCCCTATGCGGAGATCGCCCGCAAGGGGGGCGGCATCCTGAGCACGGTGCGGGCCACCCGCGCCGCCAGCGAGGATCGGCTCTATGAGCTGGCGTTGCCGAGGATCAAGTCCCTGATCCGGGAAGGGGTCACCACCGTGGAGATCAAGTCCGGCTATGGCCTCACCTTGGAGGACGAACTCAAGATGCTGCGGGTCGCCCGGCGCCTGGGGGAGTCGCAACCCATCCGGGTCAAGACCACCCTGCTGGCCGCCCATGCGGTACCTCACGAGTTTCGCGACGATCCCGACTCCTGGGTGGAGACCATCTGTCAGGAGATCATCCCGGCGGCCGCCGAGGCGGGTCTGGCTGATGCGGTGGACGTCTTCTGCGAGCACATCGGCTTCTCCCTGGCCCAGACCGAGCAGGTCTATCTGGCGGCGGATCAATACGGTCTGGCGGTGAAGGGACACATGGATCAGCTCTCGAACTTGGGGGGCAGCACGCTTGCCGCCCACTTCGGCGCCCTCTCCGTGGATCACCTTGAGCATCTGGACTCCGCCGGGATCCAGGCTCTGGCCCATCGCGGCGTGGTGGCCACCCTGTTGCCCACCGCGTTTTACTTCCTGAAAGAGACCAAGCTGCCCCCCATCGAGGCGCTGCGCCGGGCCGGGGTGCCCATGGCGGTCTCCTCCGACATCAACCCGGGCACGGCCCCCATCGTCTCCCTGCGCATGGCCATGAACATGGCCTGCACCCTGTTTGGCCTGACGCCGGTCGAGGCCATGGCCGGGGTGACCCGGCACGCGGCCCAGGCCCTCGGCGAGCAGGAGAAACTCGGCCAGTTGAGAGTGGGCATGCAGGCGGACTTCCTGGTCTGGAACTGCGCCCACCCGGCGGAACTCAGTTACCTGGTCGGCGTGGATCAGCTGGTCAGCCGGGTATTCAACGGCGAGGAGACGCTCCATGGCTGAGTACAACGGGATCGACATGTCTGTCTGGCAGGGGCGGCAGGATCCGGAGGATGGCGAGCTGGCCTTGCGCTGGCACGACAAGGTTCTGCCCTGGCAAGGGGATGCAGCCCCCGGCGTGGCCCTGGTGGGTTTCGCCTGCGATGAGGGGGTGCGCCGCAACAAGGGGCGCGTGGGGGCCGCACAGGCACCCCAGGCCATCCGCAAGATGCTGGCCAACAGCGCCTGGCATTTGAGCCAACCGGTTTACGACAGTGGCGATCTGGCCTGTGAGGACGGGGATCTCGATGCCGCCCACGATCGGCTGGCGGAGCGGGTTGCCCGCCTGCTGGGCGAGGGGCATTTCCCGCTGGTGCTCGGTGGGGGGCACGAGGTGGCCTTCGGCAGCTGGAGCGGCCTCAACCGCCATCTGAAACAGCAGGGGAGGATGGGGATCATCAACCTGGATGCCCACTTCGATCTGCGGCGCAAGGTGGAGCAGGCGAGCTCCGGCACCCCCTTCTTCCAGATTGCCGAGCAGTGCGCCGCCCAGGGCTCGGCGTTCCACTACGCCTGCCTCGGGGTGGCCGAGACCGCCAACACGGCGGCCCTGTTCGCCCGCGCCGAGGCGCTGGGGGCCTGGCACGTGCTGGATGAGGCCATGACCCCGGCCGATCTGCCCGAGCTGCTGAACGGGCTGGATGCCTTCATCGCCCGCTGTGATCACCTCTATCTCACCATCGATCTCGACGTGCTGCCCGGTGCCGTCATGCCGGGGGTGAGTGCCCCCGCCGCCCGCGGTGTCGAGCTGGCAGTCATAGAACCCCTGATCGCTCATATCCGGGCCAGCGGCAAGCTCAGGCTCGCCGATCTGGCCGAATACAACCCCAGTCTGGATCAGGACAACCGCAGCGCCCGCGTGGCCGCCCGGCTGATCCACCAGTTAACCAAGTAGCGGCCTGTCTCAGTCCGCCACCCTGCTGCATCGATAAACAAGGAGTGTATATGTCCCAGCAACACCAGGATCCCCGCCACGATCCAAACCGGATCATCCGCGCGCCGCGCGGCACCGCGCTCACCGCCAAGAGCTGGCTCACCGAGGCGCCCCTGCGGATGTTGATGAACAACCTGGATCCCGAGGTGGCAGAGCATCCCCAGTCTCTGGTGGTGTACGGTGGCATAGGTCGCGCCGCCCGCAACTGGGCCTGTTACGACAAGATCGTCGAGGTGCTGACCCGGCTCGAGGAGGATCAGACCCTGCTGGTGCAATCCGGCAAACCGGTCGGGGTGTTCCAGACCCACAAGGATGCGCCCAGGGTGCTGATCGCGAACTCCAACCTGGTGCCCCACTGGGCGAACTGGGAGCACTTCAACGAGCTCGACAAGAAGGGGCTCATGATGTACGGCCAGATGACCGCCGGATCCTGGATCTACATAGGCACCCAGGGGATAGTGCAGGGCACCTACGAGACCTTCTTCGCGGTGGCGAACCAGCACTTCGACGGCAAGCCTGCGGGTCGCTGGATCCTGACCGGTGGCCTCGGCGGCATGGGCGGCGCCCAGCCCCTGGCCGCCACCATGGCGGGTTTCTCCATGATCGCGGTGGAGTGCGACGAGACCCGCATCGATTTTCGCTTGAAGACCCGCTACGTGGACAAGAAGGCCCACAGCCTGGACGAGGCACTGGCCCTGGTCGAGGAGGCCAAGCGTAACGGCACCGCCGTCTCCGTAGGCCTGCTCGGCAACGCCGCCGATGTGTTCGCCGAACTGGTGGCCCGTGGCATCACCCCGGACGTGGTGACCGACCAGACCTCAGCCCATGACCCCATCCACGGCTACCTGCCCCAGGGCTGGAGCGTCTCCCAGTGGCGCGAGCTGCAAAAAACCGCGCCCCAGGAGGTGGATCAGGCCGCCCGTCACTCCATGGCCCGGCAGGTGGAAGCCATGCTGACCCTGCAAAGCCGCGGCGCCGCGACCCTGGACTACGGCAACAACATCCGCCAGATGGCCCTGGAGGAGGGGGTGAAGAACGCCTTCGACTTCCCCGGCTTCGTGCCCGCCTATATACGCCCGCTGTTCTGCGAGGGTATAGGCCCCTTCCGCTGGGTGGCCCTGTCCGGGGATCCGGAAGACATCTACAAGACGGATCAGAAGGTCAAGGAGTTGATCCCGGACGATCCCCACCTGCACAACTGGCTCGACATGGCCCGTGAGCGCATCGCCTTCCAGGGCCTGCCGGCGCGGATCTGCTGGGTCGGGGTCAAGGATCGCGTGCGCCTCGGCCTCGCCTTCAACGAGATGGTGAAAAACGGTGAGCTGAAGGCCCCCGTGGTGATCGGTCGCGATCACCTGGACTCCGGCTCGGTGGCGAGTCCGAACCGGGAGACCGAGTCCATGATGGACGGCTCGGATGCGGTCTCCGACTGGCCCCTGCTCAACGCCCTGCTCAACACAGCAGGTGGCGCGACCTGGGTCTCCCTGCACCACGGTGGTGGCGTGGGCATGGGCTTCTCCCAACACTCCGGCGTGGTGATCGTCTGTGACGGCACCGAGGATGCAGCTAAGCGGGTCGGTCGGGTGCTGCGCAACGATCCGGCCACCGGCGTGATGCGTCACGCGGATGCGGGCTACGAGATTGCCATCGATTGTGCCCATGAGGCGAAACTGGACTTGCCCATGCTGGCGGCTGCTGGCAAAGGAGTGAAATAAGATGTTTGAACTCAATCTGTTACCCGGTGAACTGACCCTAGCCACCCTACGTCGCGTCAGCCGCGAGCCGGTACATATCAGTTTGGATCCGTCCGCCAGACCCGCCATCGAGGCCTCGGCGGCCGTGGTGACCAAGGTGATCGAGCAAAATCGTGTGGTCTACGGCATCAACACCGGCTTCGGCCTGCTGGCGAACACCCGGATCCCGGTGGAGCAGCTCGACGAGCTGCAACGCTCCATAGTGCTGTCCCACGCGGCGGGGATCGGCGAGTACATGGATGACGCCACCGTACGGCTGATGATGGTGCTCAAGGTCAACTCCCTGGCCCGTGGTTTCTCCGGCATCCGGCTGGAGGTGCTGCAAGCCCTGATGCGACTCATCAATGCCGAGGTCTACCCGGTCGTGCCGAAGAAGGGCTCCGTCGGTGCCTCCGGCGATCTGGCCCCACTTGCCCATATGAGCTGTCTGCTCATAGGAGAGGGCAAGGCCCGCCACAAGGGTGAGCTGATGGACGCCGCCGCCGCCTTGCGCATTGCCGGGCTGGAGGCTATTTCCCTGGCGCCGAAAGAGGGGCTGGCCCTGCTGAACGGCACCCAGGCCAGCACGGCGTTCGCGCTGGAGGGGCTGTTCCACGCCGAGGATCTCTATGCCGGCGCCATCACCATAGGTGCCATGAGCGTGGAGGCGGCGCTCGGCAGCCGTCGTCCGTTCGATGCCCGCATCCACGCGGTACGCGGCCAACGTGGCCAGATCGATGCGGCCGCCTGCTATCGCCACCTGCTGGTGGATGGCAGCGAGATCGGCATGTCCCACCACAACTGCGAGAAGGTGCAGGATCCCTATTCCCTGCGCTGCCAGCCCCAGGTGATGGGGGCCTGCCTGACCCAGATCCGTCAGGCCGCCGAGGTGCTGGTGTGCGAGGCCAACGCGGTCTCCGACAACCCCCTGGTGTTTGCCGATGACGAGGAGATCCTCTCCGGCGGCAACTTCCACGCCGAGCCCGTGGCCTTCGCCGCCGACAACCTGGCCCTGGCCATCGCCGAGATCGGCTCTTTGTCTGAGCGTCGCATGGCTCTACTCATCGATTCGCGCATGTCCGGCTTGCCCGCCTTCCTGGTCAACAACGGCGGGGTCAACTCCGGCTTCATGATCGCCCAGGTCACCTCGGCGGCACTGGCCTCCGAGAACAAGACGCTGGCCCACCCGGCCTCGGTGGACAGCCTGCCCACCTCGGCGAACCAGGAGGATCACGTCTCCATGGCCACCTTCGCCGGTCGCCGTCTGGCAGACATGGCCGAGAATACCCGCGGCATCCTGGCGGTGGAGTTGCTGGCGGCGGCCCAGGGGCTGGACTTCCGTGCTCCCCTGCGCAGCACCGAACTCGTCGAGCTGGCCAAGGGCCGGCTGCGGGATGAGGTCAGCTTCTACGACAAGGACAGATACTTCGCACCGGACATCGAGGCCGCCGCCGCCCTGCTGGGCCGCGCCAGCTACAACGATCTGATCCCGGCTGGGGTGCTGCCCAGCCTCTAGGTTCCCTTCCCCTCTTCCCTTGCAACAAGGGTGATGAGGGGAGGTTATTTGGCCCCATAACAAAAGACCGCCCCGAGGGGCGGTCTTGTCATTTGCGGCAGGGATCAGGCCCGCTCGAACATCAGGAACAGATAGACCACGAACAGCACCAGGTGGGTGGCGCCGTGCAGCACATTGGTGCGGCCGCTGCTGAAGGTGACCTTGCACACCATCAGGGTGGTGATGAGCAGCACCATGTCGGCAGCCGACAGGCCGAGGCGCACCTCCTGCTCCATCATGGCGCCGATAAACAGCACGGCCGGGACGGTGAGCGCTATGGTCGCCAGCACTGAACCGAAGTAGAGGTTCATGGCGCGCTGCAACTGGTTGTTGAAGGCAGCCTTGATGGCGCCGACCGCCTCGGGGGCCAGCACGATACAGGCGACAATGAAGCCCCCCAGCGCGGCTGGCGCATCCATCACATGCACCCCGTGGTTGATGGGGATGGCGAGGGTCTTGGCCAGCAGGATCACCACCACCAGGTAGGCGAGCAGCAGCAGGGTGTGGTAGACGTTGCTCTGCAGCGGACCGTGGTGCTCTTCATGATCCTCGTGATCGCTGTCGACGAAGAAGTGGCTGTGGCTGCGGGTCTGGATCAGCAGGAAAACGCCGTAGAGCAGCACCGAGATGATGATCAGCATCCAGGACATGGGGCGGGACATGCTGCCAAGGTCGCCCCCTTCGGTGAAATTCGGCAGCACCAGGCAGAGCAGGGCCAGGGGGATGATGGCCACCAGATAGGACTTCACCCCATCCAGATTGAAGCTCTGGGTGTGGTAGCGCCAGCCTCCGAACAGCAGGGTGAAGCCCACCAGGCCGTTGGTGACCAGCATCACCACGGCGAACATGGTGTCTCGCGCCATCTCGGGATTGGGCTCGCCGGTCAGCATGACGGAGGAGATCATCACCACTTCCAGCGAGATGACCGACAGGGTCAGGATCAGGGTACCGAAGGGTTCCCCCAGCTTGATGGCCAGGGCATCGGAGTGGCGCACGACGGAGAAGATGGCCCAGGTGACGATGGCGAGCAGGGCCAGGGAGACCGGCAGATAGATGGCAAGGGGGGTGGCCTCCGTCAGCAGGTCGCTGCCTTGCGTCTTGAAGAACAGCAGGGCCAGCAGGCTGACGGGCAGGGCAAGCTCTTGCCGGATAAATGACTTCATAGGCGGTAGTTCTCATCTCGGGTCGGCGGATGCCGACGGGGACAGGACAGTCCGTCATGGACCATGGCGAATCCGCACATGATAAGGGTAGTTGCCGGCAGGTCACACCATTTTTCCGGCGGGACAGGTATCAGCCTGCCGATCTGGTGCCCTGCCGTGACTCATCCCGCCGAATGCGGAGCCGCCGTCTGAGCCTGCAGCCAGGGCAGCAGGTCGCGCAGGGGCATGGGGCGGGCGAACAGATAACCCTGGATGAGGTACACGCCACGGTGGGCGAGATAGTCGACCTGCTCCTGGGTCTCGACCCCCTCGGCGATCATCTCCATGCTCGACTTGAGGCCGAAGGCGATGATGGCTTCCAGCAGATTGCGCTTGGGATCGTCGGTGCCTATGGTGTCGATGAACATCTTGTCGATCTTGAACTGGCGGATGCCGAGGCGCTGCAGGTAGGCAAAGCCCCCATAGCCGGTACCAAAGTCGTCCAACTTGAAGTGGTATCCCTTCTCCTGCAGCAGGGTGATCTCGCTGATGGCGGCCTGGATGTCCAGTATGGGCTCGCGCTCGGTCAGTTCGAAGGTGAGTCTGGTCGGGGACGGCCAGTCATGGCGCTGCAACTGGCTGCGCAGGTGCGGGTGCTCGAGGTGGGCCGCCACCAGGTTGACGCTGACCCACTGCTGGGGGGCCAGGTGGGGGAGATCGGCGATGATCTTCTCCAGCAACTGCTCCGTCATCGGCAGTATCAGCCCCTGTTCCTCCGCGTAGGCGATGAAGGCGCCGGGTGGCGTGAACGCATTCTCGCGCTCCCAGCGCAGCAGCGCCTCGAAGCCGACCACAGCCCGGGTCCGGCTGTCGACGACGGCCTGATAGAATGGCACGAACTCCTGGCGGGCAAGGCCGCGATAGATCAGCCCCTTGAGAGAGCGTCTGTAGTTGCGATGGAGCCAGTAACCGGCAAGCAGCAGGAGCCCCAGGGCTCCGCCAATCCAGAAGGTGTCCCGTCTGGCCTTGTTCTGGGCATACTCCTGCAGCGCCCGCCCCGCCCACAGGGTCTGCTGGAGCTGACTGGAGATGGGGGTGAAGCTCAGGCTCAGGCTGTCGGCCTCCTCCTTGATGCGCTTGTCGCCCCGGGGGAAGAGCTCCTGGCGGGAGAGGCCTGGCACCAGGGGAATGAGCTCGAGGTAGAAACAGTCGAGGCAGGGTTTCTCCAGAATGGTGTGGCTCCAGCTGTTGCTCAGCACCCAGTAGGCGAGGTGGCCCTGGTGCTTGGAGAAGATGACCAGCTCCTGCTCGGTATTGAAATCCTGCTCGGTGGCGGTCAGACCTATGGTGTCCAGGCCGGGGTCGGGCAGACTGTCGGCATCGAAGAGCGGCAGATCCGGTCCCAGGCTGGAGCACCCCTTGCCCGAGGCCAGCTTCACCCCCTGCAGCCGGATGTAACGGCTGTAATGCTTGGGATCCCGCAGCAGTATCATGTCCCGCTCGCCACAGTCGAAGGCGAAGTGGGTCATCTGGTCGCCCATGCTCCGCTCCAGCGCCAGCTGGCGATCGTTCATGGCCGCCTCGATCTCGCTCCGTTTCTTGTGCAGCAGATGCTGTGCCAGCAGGCTGCCCGTCAGCTGATTCAGGGAGAGGCCGACGAGGATGGGAAGCACGAACAGCAGCACGCTGATCCAGAGGGAAGAGAATCGTTTCAAAACATACCTGTTGAACATGGGGGCGAGGCGTGGAGGCGGACCATCATAGTTCATTAGCTGTTTCGATTTGATAAATGCAAAAAACCTTTAAGTGTTTAATTGCTAAGTCATTGATAAATTCTGATTTAGTGATAATGAATGGTTAAGATTCAATCGTGAACCTGTCATAAGTGACAATTGTTCAGCTTATCCGAACTGGTTTAGAGTAGCCGTGCGGTTTGACTCACCGTGTGTTCAATACTCCTGTATCTATTTTTGTCAGTAGCACAGAGTGTTAGTTTTGATATTGAGTGTTTCTTTTGGTCCCCTCTGCGGGACCATTTTTCTGCCTGCGCGCCACTCTCCGCCATTTTCCGGCCCATTTCCTCTCCCCGTTTGGTCATTGCATTCCCCGGGCACGACGCCCGCTGCCGCTTATTTGCAGAAGCGGGATCTTCATCCATAGGCGGGTTTTGACCAAGGCTGATACCATGATGCCCTAATGGATGCTGTCGGCTACGGAAAGGCACATGAAACTGACCACTCAACTCGTCTCCTTTATCACCCTGTGCGTGATCTCGGCCATGACCATGGTGCTGCTCGGCGGGGTGTTCAGCTTTCGTCAGATGGGGATGGAGCTGCAGCAGAACCGGGTCGACTCGCTGGTGGAGATCATCGACAAGCAGGTGGGCGCCGCCGACGATCCCCAGGATCTGGCCCGCTGGCTGCCCTCCCTGCTGCGCGCCTCCCACGTGGTGGAGCTGGAGATCCGTCAGGACAAGCAGCGGGTCTACTGGTTTCGCGATGTGCAGCAACAGACCGACGAGAGCCTGCTGATCCCCTACAGCAAGGCGATCCCCAATCAGGCCGGCATGTGGGCCGACTTCAAGCTGGAGCGGCCGTTCAAGGAGTTCGAATACTCCATGCAGGCCATGTCCGGCATCTCCCTCGGGGTCACCATAGTAGTGTTCGGGCTCTGGTACTCCATTCGCTGGCTGCGTCTGCAACTACGGGGAGCCGAACTCCTGGCCGATCGGGCCCAGCTCATTCTGGACGGCAAGCTCACCAAGCTGGCGCACGATCCGGCCGACGAGTGGCCCGCCTCCGCCAGCCAGGCACTCAACCATCTGCTGGCGGAGCTGGCGGATGCCCGCAAGGAGCGCAGCCGCTTCGACAACTTCATCCGCAGCAACGCCTTCGTCGACAAGGTGACCGGCATCGGCAATCGCCTGTTCTTCGACAACCGGCTGGAGAGCGCCATCATGGAGGCGAGCGTGATCAGCGGCGGTGTCATGCTGATCGAGCTGGCCGGGCTGGAGGAGCTGGATCCCGAGCTGGCGGGGCGACCTTGCCAGGAGCTGCTGATGGAGGCGAGCGCCTCCATCGCCGCCTTCGTGCGCAAGCACAGCGGTGCCCTGCAGGCCCGCTATGCCGGCCAGGTGTTCGCCGTGCTGCTGCCCAACATGTCCGAGAGCGAGATGGTCGACGGTGCCAGCCAGCTGCTCAAGAGCCTGCAACGCCTGCACTGGCCGGAGGCGGTCAATGTCGAGACCGCCATCTATCTCGGTGCCGTCTGCTATCAGGCGCAGGATTCGCTGCTCAAGGTGCAGGAAGAGGCGGAGCTGGCGCTCAAGAGTGCGAGGCTGCAGGGGCACAGCGGCTGGTTCCTGTACGAGAAATCCCTGGATGAGGAGGGGAGCAGCAAGGGGACGGTGCGCTGGCGCACCCTGATCACTCGCCGCATCGAAGAGCAGGGGGTCCACTTCTATCTGCAGCCGGTACAGCAGGAGCAGGATCAGGTGATCCTGCAGCAGGAGCTGCTGATCCGCATTCAGGATGAGCAGGAGCGGGAGCTGCAGGCGGGGGTCTTCATGCCCATGGCGGAGAAGGCCGGGCTCTTGCTGCCCCTGGACAAGCTGGTGGTCGCCCGCACCCTGCGCCTGCTGCGTCAGCGTCCTGAGGGGGGCTGCCCCATCAGCCTGTCCCTCTGTGCCCAGAGCCTGCTCAATCGGGAGTTCCAGCGCGAGCTCTTCTTCGACCTCTTCCAGTTGCCCCGCAGCACCAATGAGACCCTGGTGTTGCAGCTGTCGGAGGCTCAGGTGACCCGTCACTATGAGGCCCTCAAGCGGCCGCTGCGGGCGCTGCGCATGCTGGGTTGCCAGCTGGCCATCGATCATGCGGGCCAGGACGTGGTGAGTACCCAGTACATCAAGGAGTTCGAGATCAACTTCCTCAGGCTGCACCCCAGCCTGGTGCGGGAGATCCACTTGCGTCAGGTGAACCAGATGGCGGTGCGCAGCCTAGTGGGGGGCTGCGCCAACACCCAGACCCGGGTGATTGCAGTGGGGGTGGAGAGCGGCGACGAGTGGAAGATGCTGCGCCATCTCGGGGTGCACGCGGGGCAGGGGCCCTGGTTCGCCGAGCCGCAGCGCCTGCCGGCGGAGGCGGCCGGCACCTGAGTCTGGCGTTTGGGGCCGCCCGCCCCTGGGGAGTAGGCCCTGATGAGCCCCGTCAGATCCGGCCCTGCTCCCTCAGCCCCGCCAACCCCTGCAGGCCGCCGGTGTGGATGAAGACGATCTCGCTGCCAGGGGGGATCCTGCCCGCCGCCAGCTCCCGAAACAGCCCCCACATCGCCTTGCCGCTGTAGATGGGCTCGAGGGGCAGACCCGTCTCTGCGCTAAAAGATTGCACCCACTGCCACATGGCCTGACTGAACCTGGCATAACCGCCGTCGTGGTGATCCAGCGCGATGCGCCAGCCGGTCGTGCTGGCAGCTTGGGGGTGCAGCCGGCACACCTCGTCATGGATGAAGGCGCCCCCCTTGAGCACGGCGATGGCCAGTATCCGTTCCGCCTCCCGTTTGCCCGCGATCAGTCCCGCCAGGGTGCCACCACTGGCGCAGGGCAGCACCCAGAGATCCGGCGAGAAGGGCACCTCGGCCACCAGCTCGGCGACGCCGGGCACGGCGAGCGGGCTGCTGCCTCCCTCGGGGACTATCAGGGTATGGGGGGCCTCGAACTGGGCCAGCCACTCGGGATCCTGGCGCCGCCGGTAGCTCTGCCTGTCCACAAAGTGCAGCGTCATGCCCCATTCTCTGGCCGCACTCAGGGTGGAATTGCTGACGGTGCCGGCTTCACCGCGTATGATGCCCGTGGTGCTCAGCCCGGCCCGGTGGCCTGCCGCCGCCAGAGCATGGATGTGATTGGAGTAGGCACCACCAAATGAGAGCAGGTGATCTTTCCCTTCTTTCCTGGCCTGCAGCAGATGATATTTGAGCTTTCGCCACTTGTTGCCGGAGAGAGCCGGGTGGATCAGATCGTCCCGTTTGCACCAGAGTTTGACTCCGTACGCATCCAGCAAGGGATGCCGGATCGGGTGCAGCGGTGAGGGGATGAGGGGATCGTCGGTCTGGGGCGGCGCCATGGCCAGCCATGCATCATTTTTCATAAGTATGGAGGCTAATCGCCTGTTTATGTTAAGGTTTAATCCGTTTCACGCAGCCAGGTGCCGGTCTCGATGAAATCTCTCTTCCGCCGCTCGTCTCCCAGCCATCAGGTCGGACTCCTGTTGGCCAGCGATCGCATCCTGCTGGCCTGTGTGGAGCCACGCCCCCTCTTCACCAGCCGTGCCATCAACGGCCCTCACGAGTGGCCCCAGGCCATGGGCGAGCTGTTCGGCCAGCATGGGCTGGCCAAGTCTAAGGTGCGGGTGGCGCTGGCCGCCAGCCTTTATCAACAGATCCAGATCGACAAGCCCGCCGTGCCCGATGCCGAGATGGCCGGAGCCCTGCCCTGGGCCATCAAGGATTTCGTCAACGAACCCGTGCTGCAACTCGCCATGGACTACGTGGATCTGCCGACGCCCCCGGCGGGCCGGCCCAGGGTCAACGTGATCTGCCTGCCCAAGAGCCGGGTGCAGCAGTTGGCGGATGCGGTCAACGGAGTGGCACAGCTGGAGGCCATCGTCAGCGACGAGCTGGCCATGACGGCGCTGTACGAGGCGGATCAGACGGTGCGCATCCTGCTCTGGCAACCCAAGGGTCAGGATCTGCAGCTGCTGGTGTTCCATCAGGGGGGGCTCTGCTTCTCCCGCCAGTTGCGCGGCTTTGGCAGCCTCGCTGGCGGTCAGGAGCCGGATCCCGGGCTGCTCGATGGGCTGGCCCTCGAGATCCAGCGCTCCATCGACTATCTCGCCGGTCAACTCAAGCTGCCGGAACCGGGGCAGATGCAGCTCGCCATCGCCTCTTCCTTCATCGGCACTCTGGTGCGCCACCTGGAGCAGGCATTCGGCTTCCCGGTGTCTGCCATGGCCAACAAGGCGGTCCTGGCCGGGGTTGAGTACCTCTCGGCTTACGGCGCCGCCCTGGGCAGGAGCGAGTGATGAAGCGTCATGTCAACCTCTACGGAGCCGAATTCAGACCCAAGCGTCAGTGGGCCAGCCTCAATCAGATGGCGCTGGCCTGGGGTGGAGCCCTGCTGCTGCTGCTCGCCGTCGCGGCCTTCTATGGCTGGCAACAGCAGGGGGTCAGCCGCGAACTGGGGCAGTTGCGCGCCGCCCTCGACGTCAAACGGGGCGAGGCTCAGCGCCTGGACGCCGAGCTGGCCCGCCATCAGGCCGACGACCAGCTGCGGCAGCAACTGGTTAACAAGCAGGAGGAGCTGAGTGCGAGACAGGGGCTGATGCAGCAGCTTGGCAGCCTCTCCCTGCAAAAATCCCAGGGGTATGCGGGTCTGATGGCGGATCTCGCCCGCCTGCGGGACGCCCGTCTCTCCCTGCAGCGGATCGAGATCAACGAGGGGCACATCAACCTCTCCGGCTTCGCCGAGCGCAGTCAGGATGTGCCCGCCTGGGTGAACCGTTTCAAACAGACGCCGTCCCTGGCCGGCAAGCAGTTCGGTGAGCTGACTCTGAGCCGGAACAAGGAGGGCCAGTTGGCCTTCCAGCTCAGCGGCATCGAGCAGGAGAAGCCCTGATGGAGTTGAAAGCGCAGTGGCAGGAGTGGGCCCAGAGGGTGGCCGCCCTCAGTTTGCGGGAACGGGTGCTGATCCTGCTGACCGGGCTGGTGCTCATCGGCGCCGCGGGCATCTACGGTTGGCTGGATGACGCCGACACGCGTCTGAGCCAGGATCGCGCCGCCTTGACGGCCGCCCAGCGGGATCTGGAGATCCTGGATCTCGAGAATCAGGGCAAGCAGGCCAGGCTGGCGCGGGATCCCAACGCCCAGGTGCGGGAACAGCTGGCGCGGGTGGACGCGGATCTCGCCAGGCTGGATGGGGAGCTCAAGGCCCAGACCGTGGACCTGATCCCGGCCCGGGAGATGCCCGCCGTGCTGGAGGCCCTGTTGTCCCGCTCCGCCAACCTGCACATGCTGGCGCTGACCTCTCTCAAGCCCGAGCCCCTGATGGCGGGGGAGCAGAAGGTCAACCTGTTCAGGCACGGGATCCGCCTCCAGCTGGAGGGGGGCTATTTCGATGTCTACCAGTATCTGAAGGCGCTGGAGGCGCTGCCCCGCCACTTCTACTGGCAGGGATTTGACTACAGGGTGGTCGAGCACCCCAGGGCCGCGGTGACGATGGAGATCTACACCCTCAGCACCAGCAAGGAGTTTATCCGTGGCTAACAGACTGATAAGTAAAAACAACATTCAAATGATGCCGGGCTCTGCCTGGTGTCTGCTGTGGGCCTGTCTGCTGAGCCCTTTGGCCCAGGCCGAGGTGCTGCAGGATCCGACGGCCCCCCTGGCGGGGATGAGCGCCGGCAAGGGGGCGGGCCAGTCGGCCACGGCCGGTGTGCCGAGGCTGCAGAGCATCATCATCGGCAACGGCCCCGCCCTCGCGGTGCTCAACGGCCAGAGTTATCGCGTCGGCCAGCGGATAGAGGGTTATCAGTTGGTGGCCATCAGCACCGATTCCGTGGTGCTGGAGAAGGGGGGCAAGCGCCAGTCGCTGACCCTGTTTGGCAGCAAGATCAGAATCTGAAGTAGGCCCAGCGCGGGATGTCGTGGGCCGGTTTGTCCGAGTTTAATTGCGAGTCAGGTGCATTAATAACATGAAAAAACACCATTTCTGTCTGCTTCCCCTCGCGTTGGCGGTGGCGGGTTGCACGACCTACAGGCACCCTGAGCCGGTGCAGGCCAAGGATGCCCTCAAGCAGGCCATGGCGGAGCAGACCCCGACCGCCCCTCTGACCACCTTGCCGCCATCGGTGCAAAGCGAATTGCTGCAGCTCAACCGCCCCCAGCAGCCCATGGCCATCCCCGAGAAACGGCTGCGGATCGCGGCCCACGATGTGGATGCGGTCGAGTTCTTCGGCTCCCTGTTCAAGGGCTCCCGCTACAGCGTGGCGGTGCATCCCGGGGTGGCGGGCTCCATCTCGGTGGAGCTCAAGGACGTGACCCTGCAGGAGGCGCTGGCCACGGTGGGAGACATGTACGGCTTCGACGTGCAGCGCAAAGGCAACGTGTTCCACGTCTACCCGGCCGGCCTGCGCACCGAGACCATACCGGTCAACTACCTGATGATGGCCCGCCGCGGTCTCTCCCGTACCTCGGTCAGCACCGGCGGGGTGACCGCGAACGACAACAACAATAACGGCAATAACAACAACTTCGACAACGGCCTGAACAACAATAACGGCAACAACAACTTCGGCTCCTCCTCCAACGGTGACAACAACCCCAACAGCAACGGCACCCGGATCGAGACGGACAGCAACAACGATTACTGGACTGATCTGCGGGACTCCCTGCAGACCCTGATCGGGAACGGCGAGGGCCGCGCCATCATCACCAGCCCCCAGGCGGGCCTGGTGACGGTGCGGGCCTATCCCAAGGAGCTCAAGGCGGTGCGCGAGTTCCTGGATCAGTCCGGCGAGCACCTCAAGCGCCAGGTGGTGCTGGAGGCGCGGATCCTCGAGGTCTCCCTCAACGAAGGCTACGAGCAGGGGGTGGACTGGAGCGGTCTCTCCGCCAGCTGGGATGGGGGCAAGGGGATCACGGGCGGCGGTTCCCTGATGAACAGCCCCATCGCCAGCACCCCGAACCAGATCTTCCGGGCCCTGGGGGGCGGCGCCGGCTTCACCATCTCGGACGGCAACTTTAACGTGGCGGTCAGCCTGCTCAAGACCCAGGGGGACGTGAACACCCTCTCCAGCCCCAGAGTCACGGCGACCAACAACCAGAAGGCGGTGATCAAGGTGGGGACGGACGAATACTTCGTCACCAACGCCTCCACCACCACCACCACCTCGGGCAACTCGGCTCCCATCGTCACCCCCAACGTGGAGCTGACCCCCTTCTTCTCCGGCATCGCCCTGGACGTGACGCCGCAGATCGACGAGCAAGGCCGGGTGCTGCTGCACATTCACCCTTCGGTCATCGACACCGAGGAGCAGAGCAAGACCATCAACGTCGGCACCGCCGATCCCCTGGTGCTGCCGCTGGCCAAGAGCTCCATCCGCGAGTCGGATACCGTGGTGCAGGCCAACAACGGCGACATCGTCGTCATCGGCGGCCTGATGAAGACCGACAAGCAGGAGATCGTCAGCAAGGTGCCCCTGCTCGGGGACATTCCCTGGGTCGGCGAGGCCTTCACCAACCGCCGGGAGAGCACCAAGAAGGTGGAGCTGGTGATCATGCTCAAGCCGACCGTGGTGGAGAAGGGGACCTGGCAGAACGAGTTGCAGCGCTCCTCCGAGCTGCTCGACAAGTGGTATCCCCCCAAGGGTTAAACCATGAGCGTGCTGCGGCTTGATCCCCATGCCTCCCTGCTTCGGGAGGCCTCATGTACCTGAGTCACCTCGGCTTGCGGGGGAACGCCTTTGGCCTGAACGGCGCCGGTCGTGATGGGGGCGGGGAGGTCTTATGTACCTGAGTCACTTCGGCTTGCGGGAGGCGCCCTTTGGCCTCACCCCTAACACCAGCCTCTACTACGGCCTGCCCCCTCACGAGGAGGCCCTGCAGGTGTTGAACTGGGCGCTGGATCAGGGGGAGGGCTTCATCAAGGTGACCGGCGAGGTGGGCACCGGCAAGACGCTGCTGTGCCGCAAGCTCTTGACCGAGCTGGGGTCGGAGCAGCGGCCCGTGCGCCTGGCCTGGCTGCCGAACCCCCACCTCAGCCCCGCCGAGCTGCGCATCGCCCTGGCGCTGGAGCTGGGACTGGCGGTGCGGGACGGCAGCGAGCTGGATCTCACCGATCGCATCCACCGCCACCTCATCGCCCTGCACCAGCAGGGGCAGCGGGTGGTGGTGCTGATCGACGAGGCCCAGGCCCTGCCGGACGAGACCCTGGAGGCGATCCGCCTGTTCGGCAACCTGGAGACGGAGTCTTGCAAGTTGCTGCAGATAGTGCTGTTCGGTCAGCCCGAACTGGATGCCCGCCTGGCCAAGCCCCATCTGCGCCAGCTGCGTCAGCGCATCGGTTTCTCCTACTGCCTGCGGGCCCTGCGTCTCGATGAGACCCGTGCCTATGTGGAGCACAGATTGCACATGTCCGGCTATCGCGGGGCATCCCTGTTTGGTCGCCGCGCCCTGCGCCAGCTGTGGCGGGCGTCCCGCGGGGTGCCGCGCCTCATCAATGTGCTGGCCCAGAAGTGCCTGATGCTGGCCTACGGCCGGGGCGAGCGGCAGATAGACGGCAAGCTGGTGCGCCTCGCCATCCGGGATACCGAGGACGCCAGCCATTTCCCATTCATCCGCTGGTGGCCGCTGTTGTTGCTGCTGGGCGGTGCCCTGGCTTATGGAGTCTGGTCATGAGCGTGATCAATCAGATGCTCAAGGATCTGGAACGGCGTCAACCGGGGGAGGGAACCGCCGTCTACGTGGTGCCCCCTCGCCAGCAAGGCTGGTGGATGCTGGTATTGACCCTGATGTGCGGGCTGGCGCTCGGCATCCTCGGTTGGCGTACCTGGATCTACTGGCAGCAGAGCCATCAGGCAGAGACTGCCACTGTCTCGACCGAGGTTTCTCGGCCAGTCAGCGTAGTGGATCCTTCGAAAGCAGCGCCTTCGGCTGCCGAAACGCCGGTAGTTTTGCCGGTGTCGGCGGCGGCCAGCATAGCCGCCCAACCGGAGCCGGAAGACGGGTCAGTTTCCCCAGAGCCCCTTACCTTGATGACGACTCAGGCTGACATGAACGAGGCCGACATCAACGAGGCTGCCGACGAGGCGCTCCCCCCATCGGACGAGGTGTCTGACCCCGCCGGGGAGGAGCAGACAGCCGGGGAGGTCACCTTGAGCGACGAGGAGTTGCAGCCGGATCTGCAGGCCGAGCTGGCGGCGGAGCGGGAAGCGGCCACCCCGCCCCGCAAGCCCGGGGTGCTCAAGATTGAGCAGGTGGATCTCTCCGAGCCCGAGCTGGCGGCCCTGTCCGAGCGCAAGGCAACCACCGCCCTGGCCAAGGGCGATATGCGGGGGGCCCAGGACAGCTACTACCAGGTGCTGGCCCACGATCCCCACAACCAGGGGGCCCGCGAGCAGCTGGCGGCGCTGCTCTATGGGGAGGGACGCCTGAACGAGGCGAACCAGGTGCTGGAGGAGGGGCTCAGACTGGAGCCTCAACAGGCGGATTTCCGCCTGCTGCTGGCCCGGGTGGCCATCAGCGCCGGTGATCGCCAGAAGGCGCTGGACTGGCTGGCGGGTTATCAGCCCGAACTCGCCGCCAACCTCGACTACTACGCCACCTGGGCTGGGCTGACCCAGGAGCTGGGACAGAATGCCAAGGCGGCGGATCTCTACGTCAGGCTGCTGCGTCAGCAGCCGGATCAGGGCCGCTGGTGGCTCGGCCTCGGCGTGGCGGAGGATGGCCAGGGCCATCGCCAGCAGGCGCTGGATGCCTATCGCAACGCCCAGTTGCACGGCAACCTCGGCGAGGCATCCAGCCAGTGGCTGGATCAGCGCATCGCCCAACTCGCCCCCTGAGGGGCTGTGTTCACTTTTTCGGAGTAGCCATGGCACAACCCAGACTGAAAATGCGGCTCGGCGACCTGCTGGTGCAAGAGCAGATCATCTCCGATGACCAGCTCCAGCTCGCCCTGCAGCAGCAACGCCAGACCGGTCGCAAGCTGGGGACCACCCTCATCGACCTCGGCTTCATCAGCGAGGTGCAGTTGCTGCAATTCCTCGCCCGCCAGCTGGATGTGCCCTTCTTCGATCTCAACAACCTCACCATAGATGCCGCCGCCGTGGCCCTGTTGCCCGAGGTGCAGGCCCGTCGCTACCGGGCGCTGGCGGTGAACCAGAGCGACAACAGGGTGACGGTGGCCATGTCGGATCCCGCGGATCTCAGCGCCCTCGACGCCATCGCCGGTTTGCTGAGCCCGCGGGAGCTGGTGCTCGCGGTGGCGCGGGAAGGCCAGCTGCTGGAGTATTTCGACCGCCTCTATCGCCGCACCCGGGAGATCGAGAACTTCGCGGTGCAGCTGCACGAGGAGCACCAGGACACCGGCTTCGAGCTGGGGGCCAGCAACCTCAACGGCGGGGCCGACGAGGGGGAGGCGACGGTGGCCAAGCTGCTTCGCTCCCTGTTCGAGGACGCGGTGCAGGTGGGGGCCTCGGACATCCATATCGAGCCTGACGAGAAGGTGCTGCGCATCCGCCAGCGCATCGACGGCATCCTGCACGAGAACGTGTTGAACGAGGTGCGCATCGCCCAGGCGCTGGTGCTGCGCCTGAAATTGGTGGCCGGGCTCGACATCTCGGAGAAGCGGCTGCCCCAGGATGGCCGCTTCGCCATGAAGGTGCGCGGGCGCGACGTGGACGTGCGCTTGTCCACCATGCCGGTGCAGTACGGGGAATCCGTGGTGATGCGTCTGCTGGATCAATCCTCCGGCATCTTGTCCCTGACCGAAACCGGCATGCCGCCAGCGATCCTGGCGCGCTTCCGCCGTCAGCTCAAACGCCCCCACGGCATGATACTGGTGACGGGGCCCACCGGCAGCGGCAAGACCACGACGCTTTACGGTGCGCTGTCCGAACTCAATCAGGCGAGCCACAAGATCATCACGGTGGAAGACCCGGTGGAGTACCGACTCCCCAGGATCAATCAGGTGCAGGTCAATCCCAAGATAGGCCTCACCTTCTCCCAGGTGCTGAGATCCACCCTGCGTCAGGATCCGGACATCCTGCTGGTGGGGGAGATGCGTGACAACGAGACGGTGGAGATAGGCCTGCGCGGCGCCATCACCGGCCACCTGGTGCTGACTACCTTGCACACCAACGATGCGGTGACCAGCGCCCTGCGCCTCATCGACATGGGGGCCCCAGGCTATCTGGTGGCGAGCGCGCTGCGGGCCGTGGTGGCCCAGCGCCTGGTGCGGCGGCTGTGCGAGCACTGTGTCGAGGTGAGCGCACCGGACGAGGGCCAGGCCACCTGGCTCTCCGTGCTCTCCGGGGAGGCTCCGGGCCAGCACGCCTATCACAAGGGGCGAGGCTGCCAGAGCTGCAACTTCACCGGTTATTCCGGCCGGATCGGGGTCTACGAGCTGCTGGAGCTGGATCAACCCATGATGGATGCCCTGCGCCGCAACGACGCCGAGGGCTTCGCCCGGGCGGCGCGGGAGCACGAACACTACCGCCCCCTGGCCCTGACGGCGCTGGACTATGCCCGCGAAGGGATCACCTCGGTGGACGAGGTGCTCAGGCTCGCGGAGGATCTCGGTTAAGCCATGGGCAGCTTCAACTACAAGGGACGGGACAGCCAGGGCAATGCCGTGAACGGCACCCTGGAGGCGGCGAGCGAGATGGCCGCCGCCGAGCAACTGATGCGCCGCGGCGTGATGCCGACCGAGCTCAAACCGGGCCGGGCGAAATCCGCCAGCATCGACTGGTCATTGCTGCTGGAGGGCGGCGTCAGGCTCGAGGAGCTGGTGGTGTTCAGCCGCCAGATGTACGCCCTGACCCGGGCCGGCATCCCCATACTGCGGGCCATCGCCGGGCTGGAGGATAGCACCCACAGCAAGCCGTTGAAGCGGGCGCTCCACGCCCTGGGAGAAGATCTTGGCAACGGTCGCCCCCTGTCGAGCGCCATGCAGTCTCATCCCAAGGTGTTCAGCAGCCTCTTCGTCTCCATCATCCACGTGGGGGAGAACACGGGTCAGCTGGAGGAGGCCTTCCTGCAGCTCGCCAACTATTTCGATCTGGAGCTGGAGACCCGCAAACGGATCAAGACCGCCATGCGCTATCCCAGCTTCGTGATGATGGCCATCGCCGTCGCCATGGTGATCCTCAACATCATGGTGATCCCGGTGTTCGCCAACATGTTTGCCAAGTTCGGGGTGGAGCTGCCGCTGGCGACACGGATCCTGCTCGCTACCTCCCACTTCTTCGTTCACTACTGGTGGCTGCTGCTCGCCATCCTGGTGGGGGCCGTGGTCGGCTGGCGGCGTTGGGTCGCCACGACAAACGGCAAGCTGACCTGGCACAGATGGCAGCTCAGGCTGCCCATCGTCGGCACCATCATAGAGCGCTCCCTGCTGGCGCGCTTCGCCCGCAGCTTCTCCATGATGCTCAAGGCTGGGGTGCCGCTCAATCAGGCGCTGACCCAGGTGGCGGATGCGGTGGACAACGCCTGGATGGCGGGCCGGATCCGCGACATGAGGGCCGGCATAGAGCGGGGGGAGAGCCTGCTGCGCACCGCGGGCGGCAGCGGCCTGTTCACCCCATTGGTGATGCAGATGATCGCCGTGGGGGAGGAGACGGGCCAGGTGGACGACCTGCTGCACGAGGCGGCGGAATACTACGAGCGGGAGGTGGACTACGACCTCAAGAGTCTCACCGCCCGTATCGAACCCATCCTGATCGGCATAGTGGCCGTCATGGTCTTGATCCTGGCGCTCGGCATTTTTACGCCCATGTGGGACATGATGCGGGCCGTTCGTGGCGGTTCGTAACGGCCCCCTGTCGGAGAGACAAGGATGAGCAGACAGTCCGAGCAGGATGAGCGTTGGCTGGGGGGGTATAGGCGAATTGCCGCCGTGATCCTGCTGCTGGTCATCATCGCCACCCTGGCCATGAGCTATCGCAGCCACAGGGAAGAGGCGCTGGCGGTCAGCGTGACCCTGCTGGGGGAGCAATTTGCCGAACGGGTTCAACGCCTGCACGGGCTCTGGCTCGACGAGCGGCGCCCCGCTGTGCTGCATGCGCAAGGGGTGGCCTGGCAGTTCGATGAGCGAGGCTGGCCCCTCGGGGTGATGCCGCAGCAGTCCCCGTCCGACGACTGTCGTGGGCTCTGGTTGACCCTGATTGGCGACGGGGGGCAGAACCTGCCGCCGCTACAGGCATTGGCTAGCCAGGATGGGGGCGGTTGTGAATTTGGCTGGGAGGCCCAGCGACTCCTCTACCGCTTTGGCGATGGGCGGGTGCAATCGCTCCCTCAATAGGTGAGCGTGTGGGTCCGGCAACATGATTTTTTTCTAACTGCATGAAATAATGCGGATCATTACGGAGGCAGCATGGCAGCAAGAAGAGTGATATCCGGTCGTGGGCCCGGTCAGATAACGGGTTTTTCCCTGATCGAACTGGTGATCGTCATCGTGATCCTGGGGATCCTGGCAGTCACCGCGTTGCCTCGCTTCCTCGACGTCACCGACGAGGCGAAGAAGGCCAGCGTGGAGGGGGTCTCCGGCGGGTTCGCGACCGGCGTCTCCCTGGTGCGGGCCCAGTGGGAAGCGGAAGGGCGCGCCAAGCAGGATGGCCTCAATACTGTGCTCTACGACGGGTCGCGTTTCTATTTGACGACGCCCACCGACACTCAGGTCAATAACGGTGAACTCTCTCCCGGGTATCCTATGGACACTGCGGCGAGTGGCAATGCCGACGTGGACCCGGCCAATCTGACGGCCCAGCGCTGTCTCTATATTTGGGAGGGATTGCTGCAAAATCCTCCCAAGGCGACTGCCAGCTTCGATGAAGTGCGCGGTAGCGGCAATGACCTGAAGTTTTATGCAACGGTGAGCAACAACGGGCTGGATTCGGTCTGCCGTTACTATCTGGTCAACAGCCTGAGCAAGGGCAGTGATGGACGCTATCAGGACCCGCAAGGGAGCACGAATGAGTTCATGAGTTTCAGTTATCGCCCGGCCTCCGGCCAGGTAATTACCAATATCAATTGATTAACCGAGGAAAATGCAATGAAGAAGCAAGCGGGTTTTACCCTGATCGAACTGGTGATCGTGATCATCATCCTGGGCATTCTGGCGGTCACCGCCGCTCCCAAGTTCCTGAATCTGCAGGATGATGCGCGTACTTCTACCCTTAAAGGAGTTGAAGGCTCTCTGAATTCAGCCGGTGCAATGGTCTATAGCAAGGCCGTTATTGCAGGTAAGGACACCACTCCTTCCGATACGCTGGATATCGGTAATGGTGTCAATGTTGGTATTGCCTTTGGGTATCCCAAGGCGACCAAGGATGATCTGGAGAAAGTGCTGCAATTGAGCACTAATGATTGGAGTTTTGGTACTCCAGCATCTAGCAGCATCAAGATCTTCCCGGCTGGTGTATCCGCTAGCACTGCGACTGACTGCTTCGTCACCTATACCCAAGCTACCTCTGGCTCTCAGCCAACCGCAGCTGTTACTGCCTGTAAGTAAACCTTATAAATTAATGAAATAGAGAGAGGCTACCCTCTCTCTATTTCTTTCAATGGTTACCCATCATGATTGAACGGGACACAGGCTTTACCCTGATTGAACTGGTGATAGTGATCCTGTTGCTCGGGATTCTGGCCGCCTTTGCCGTGCCCAAATGGCTGGGCAAAGGCGGCTTTGAAACCCATACCCTGAGGGACGAGCTGGTGGCCCGCCTGCGGCTGGTGCAGACCATGAACATGCAGGAAGGGGTGGCGCGCTGCACCCAGCTGGTGGTGGAGCAGACGCGGTTCGGCCATCTGACCCAGCTTGGCAACTGTACCCCCAAGGCCATCTCAGGCTGGAATCAGAATGAGCAGGTCCGTGGGCGAGTGGTCAAGGCCTCCGGCAGTATCTCCCTGCCTCAGGGCAGCTTTTCTTTCGACAAGCGCAGTGGTCGTCCCCTATCCCCGTCAGCCTGCATCAGCGGTTGTAACCTGATGGTGAGCGATGGTGGGGAGAGCGCCCGCCTGCGCATCGAGCCGGAGGGCTATATCCATGCCCTCCCTTGATGCACACCGCGGCTTCACCCTGATCGAGTTTATCGTCGGCATAGTGCTGCTGGCGGTGGCCCTCACCGGCATCCTGGGCTTGCTTATCAACCAGGCGCCCCAGGCGGTGGATCCGGTGCAGCAGGTGCGGGCCGCCCAACTGGCCCAGCGGATCCTGAGCGAGGTGCTGGAGAAGTCCTTCGATGAGCATTCGGATCATAACGGTGGGCGTTTTCGCTGCGGCGAGACGGCGGGCACTCCGGCGGTGACCTACCCGGCCTGCACCGACAGCGCCAGCTATGGCCCGGACAATGTCAGTAATTGTCCCGGTAGCAGGGAGTGTCGTCCCTACCAGTTCAACGATGTGGATGACTACCAGACCAGCGCCATCTGCGCCCAGGGGCTGGCCAGCTGCGACGGTGGCTGGGTGCCTGCCAACTACTTCAGTGCTCAGAGCGGCTCAAACCTGGATGCGAGCGAGTATCGCCAGTTCGGGATCCGGATCCGGGTGAGCGGGGTCGATCTGACCAAGGATCCGCTGCCAACCTGCAGCGGCACCTGCTTCACCGGCAAGCGCATCGAGCTCTGGGTGCGGCTGCCGGATCGCAGCGAGCTGGCGTTTGCCCTCTATCGGGGGAACTACTGATGCGCGGGGCCAGAGGCTTTACCCTGATAGAGCTGGTGATGGTGATCCTGCTGCTCGGGGTCATGGCCACCTTCACCAGCCAGTTTATCGGCATCGGCACCCAGATCTACGGGGACGCCAGCAGTCGCGAGCAGTTGATGAGCGATGCCCGCTTCGCCCTGGAGCGGCTCAATCGCGAGCTGCGCGACGCCGTGCCCGGCTCGGTGCGGGTGGAGGATGATGCGGGCGGCCTGGCGGAGCAGGGGAGCTGCCTGCGCTTCTGGCCCATCGCCACCACCAGCCGTTATCTGGGACCGGCGGCGAGCACGGCACTGCGCATCGTCACCCCGGTCAAACGGCCTGCCAAACAGGATTTGGCCATCGTCTATCCGCTGCCATATGTCACGGCAGGCAATACAACCACGCTGGACAAGGGGTGTCTGCAGGGGCGTTGCACTGCCAGGGTGACCGAGGTGGGGACGCCCGTGTCCGGGGCCTTGCCGCTGACCCTGGCCGCCGCTCTTGCCAAGGATTCCCCGGGCCAGCGCATCTATTTTGCGAACCAGCAGGTGCTCTATTGCATAAGAGGGGGGGGCCTGTGGCGAATGGCCAAGCCCGTCGGCGATGGCTTGACCAGCGGCGAGACCACACAGCTGATGGCCGAACGCATCCGACCGGCAAGCTACTACTTCTATCGGGATCCCGCCGCCTTCAGCCAGAGTGAGGCAGGGCTGAGGCTGGTACTCGAGCAGCGCGGCGAGAGCGTCAGCTTCAACCACAAGTTGGAGGTGCTCAATGTCCCTTAAGCCAGCGCCCCACAGGCATCAGCAGGGCAGCGCCATCATGATCGCGCTCTTTGTCATCGTCATCATGGCCCTGCTGGCGGCGGCCATGGGCCGTTTCTTGCTGGACAGCGGCGAGAAGCACACCGCCGAGGTGCGCGGGGTACGAGCCCTGATGGCGGCCCAGAGCGGGCTGGAGGTCGCCCTCTACCGCCTCTATCCAAGCGGCCAATGGATCGGGCAGATCTGCGCCCCCCTGACGCTCAACTTTACCGAGGCGGGGTTGGTGGGTTGCAAGGCGATCGTCAGTTGTACCCCGGTGCCGGTGAGCACGGCCGGTATCACCCAGACCGGCTATCGCTTCAGCAGCGAGGGGCGCTGTGGGGATCCCGGGGTGAACAGTGGCCCCAACCCGGACTTTGCCGTCAGCCGCACCCTGGTGGCGGAAGCCTTTGATGGAGTGAATCCATGAGACTCTGGTTGCTGGTCTTAACAATGCTGTCTGGCATGGTTCATGGATTCGAAACCGTCGACAGTGACACCTATTTCCCGGCGGTGGCTCAAGGCCACCGGGGTAATAACAATGCTGTCTGCACAGGTCAGGATGCTGCCAAGCTGACCCAGAACAATCAGGCGAAAATCACGGGCACTGCAGGTGCCGCATTGAATTTTTGCGAGTCGAATCAGGGGGCTGGCATGCCATTAGATGGTTGCGACAGTGCCAATGGCTCTCGCCGACTCTGCTCCATCAGCGGCAGTTCTATCCGGGGGATGTCTACGTCGGGCGGTAACAGCTTCCTGAGCAGTTCAGGCAGCGATGGTAGCCTGGGGTTCTGTAATGCGGGGCAACAGTTGAACTTGGGCAGTACCAGCCAATATCAGTTCGGTGCGATCGATCTTTACAGTGCCTGTACCCTGACATTCTCTTCTGCCCGTACTGAATATAGGATTCAGAGCCTCGCCATCGGAGGGGGGGCAAAGGTCATACTGCCTGCCGGAGATTACTGGATTGACAGCTTGACCATCAACCAGGGAGGGGTGATTGAAACTCAGGGTGCCGTGCGCATTTTCGTCAATAAGCAAACGGCTTTGAACGATGGACGCCTCAATCCGGACAACCTGGGGTCGGTGCTGCTGTTTGGCTATGCCGACATCAATCTGAATGGGGATAGTCTGATCAATGGCCTGGTGTATTCGGATAAGACCCTGAACATGAATGGCTCCAGCGTCATCAACGGCAGAACGACCAGCCGTTCGCTGTTCATGACCGGCTCCACGGCGATCAATGACAAGGCCCCTCCCGTGCCGCTCGCCTGCTTCAACGACGATTTCTCTTCCAGCACCCTGAGCAACAGCTGGGTGGTGGCGAGCAGCAGCGGCACCTTTACCCCCTCCATCGTCAACGGTCGCCTCGGCATGACCCAGGCCAGCACCCGCCAGTCCACCTCGGCTACCTATCAGCGACTGTTCCCTGCCGCCAACAACCTGGTGACCATAGAGTTCGATCACTACGCCTATGGCGGCAACGGGGCGGACGGCATGGCGGTGGTGCTGTCCGATGCCAAGATAACCCCTCAACCCGGTGCCTTCGGCGGGCCCCTCGGTTATGGCTTCAAGACGGGGGTGAACGGCTTTGCCGGCGGTTGGCTCGGGGTGGGGATCGACGAGTACGGCAACTTCTCCGGCGAAGGTGGCAGCATCAACAAGGGACGGCGCCAGCAGGCCGTGGCGGTGCGTGGCTCGGGCTCCGGCACCAGCGGCTACAACTACCTCAAGGGCACCTGTAACGACGGCAGCAGCAATACCACGGGCAACTGCCTCTCGCCGACCGTGGACAGCGGCTCGGATGGCAACCGCCCCCACCGTTACCGCTTGACGGTGGATTCCCGCACCAGCGGCCAGTCTCTGGTCAAGGTGGAGCGAAACACTGGCAGCGGCTACAGCACCCTGATAGGCAGCTTCAATGCCGCGGGACAGAGCGGTCAGGCGGCCATTCCTGAGAATCTCCTGCTATCGCTGACAGGGTCTACCGGGGATCTCACCAACGCCCACCAGATCGACAACGTCCAGATCTGCGCCCTCAACTCCAGCCCGGTGGGAACCCAGATCGATCACTTCGAGTTCGATCACAGCGGCAATGCCCTGACCTGCAATCCCGAGACTCTGACCATACGCGCTTGTGCCAATGCCAGTTGCAGCCAGCTCGTCACAGAGCAGGTCAGTGCCACGTTGACGCCAGCTAAAAATGGCAGCAATGGCTGGGTGGCCAGCAACCAGGTGACCTATAGCGGTAACACAGCCATAGTGACCTTCAGCGGCGGCACTACTACCTTGCAGCTTCGCAACAGTCTGGCAAGCGCCGTGACGGTGGGGGTGAGCGGCTCCTCGCCGTCCACCAAGCCGCTAAGCACCACCCTATGTCGGGCGGGGAGCGGCGCCCTGAGCGCCGCCGCCTGTACCCTCAACTTCGCCGACAGCGGCTTCGTGTTTGACGTGCTGGATACCCTGGCCAACAAGCCACAACAAGTGGCGATGAAGGCGGTCAGGAAGGACAACGCGACCCAGCAGTGTGTGCCGAGCTTCGCCGACGTGAGCAAGCCGGTCAGCTTCTGGAGCGATTATGTCAATCCGGCGAGCAACCCCTTCGGCAGCAAGGTAACGGTCAACGGCAGTGCCATCGCCACCTCGCAAGGGACGGCGGTGACCAGCAATCTGAGCTTCGATGCCAAGGGTGAGACCACACTGACGGTCAACTATCCGGATGCGGGCCAGGTGCGGCTCAATGCCCGCCACGATGGCAGCGGTGAGACGGCGGGGCTGGTGATGACGGGATCGGATCTCTTCGTCAGCCGCCCGGTCGGGCTCTGCATCATACCCACCCAGGGGGCTTGCACGGCAGGGAGCAGCAGTTGCCCCCTGTTCAAGAGAACGGGGGAAGAGTTTCAGCTGAACATAGGCGCCGTGGCCTGGCAGGCCGATAACGATACCGACTTCTGCAGCGGCAACCTGGCGACCCCGAACTTTGCGCTGGCCAATATTGCCCTCGGCAGCCAGCTGGTGGCCCCCAAGCCCGGTGTGGAGGCGGTGGTCGGCACGGCCAGTTATGACCACTCCAACGCGAAAGGCAGCAACAACCTCAACACCCTCACCCAGTCGGTCAACGAGGTCGGGGTCTTCCGGATGACGGCGACACCGCCGGTTGCGACCTCGGCCTCGACGGGCTATTTCGGCTACACCATACCCGCCGCCATCAGCGTGCCCGTGGGGCGTTTCGTGCCCTGGGACTTCAATCTGGTGAACGGCACCGTCACCCCCGCCTGCGGCGGCTTCAGCTATATGAGTCAGCCGTTCGGGGTACAGACGACGGTGCAGGCGCGCAACAAGCAGGGTGGGGTCACCCAGAACTACCGGGACGCCTTCGCCAAGGGGGTGGTCTCCCTGGTGGCCGCGAACAATCAAGATGGGGTCGACAGATCCAACCGGCTGGATCCCTTGAGTCAAAACTGGGTGAGCGGGCAGACCAGTTTCGATGGCCAGATCCGTTTCGTGCGCCTGCGCGAACTCACCCCGACCCTGACCGCCCCGGAGGAGCCACTGCGGCTGCTGCGGCTGGGGCTCAAGGTAGGGGACGGCGAAACGCCGGAGACCAGCTTCCTCGCGGATCGGAACATGAATCCGGCCGTCAACGGCAGTTGCCAGAGCGGGGTGAACTGTACCGCCAGGCAGCTCTCCATTCCGAAGGGGGCGGGCGACACCATGGTCGCCTACTACGGCCGCTTGCTGGCCAGCACCCGCCAGGGGGTGGACAGCGCCCCGTTGGCGCTGCCCATGCAGGTGCAGTATTTCGAAGGGGGGCTGTGGCGCGCCAATTCGGAGGATATCTGCACCCAGATAGCCCTGGTCGGGGGCGGCATGGAGTTCACCGATGCCGATCAACGCTATGATGCCGCGAGCGGGGATCTGATCCTAAAAGACAGCACCCGCATTCGCCTCGGGCTGGGCAACCAGGCTCCCGGTGGCAGCCAGACTCGCTTCGATGCCGGTGCAACCTGGTTCCACTTTGCGCCGCCGAACCAGTCCGTTCGCATTCCTTATCGCATCGTGCTGGAGAAGCAGCCGTCCCAACCGATCTGGCTGGCGGATCCCGCGACTGCGGATCACCTGCTGGGAGAGGCTATTTTTGGCCGGGATCGGGGCAATGATCGGATTATTTATCGCCGCGAAGTGATGCCCTGAAATTGATATGCTGACGGGGAGAGGAGGGCTTTGGCATGAGTCAGCACCTTATCTCCTTGTTTCTTAGTCTTTGTCGGTCTGTGCGGGTGAGTGATGACTCGCATTTTTGTCGCGCCTGATTGATTGGCGACAGTTTGAGCGCTTGCCGATTGGGGTGGGCATTGGTAAAGTTAGCCGGTTTTCTGCACCTCCAAATTCTTAGGATTTCCCGTAGCCATGTTCAAAAAGCTCAGAGGCGTCTTTTCCAACGATCTGTCGATCGACTTGGGAACTGCCAACACCCTGATCTACGTAAAAGATCAAGGGATCGTCCTTAACGAACCCTCAGTTGTCGCCATTCGCCAAGAGCGCGGGAACGCCAAATCGGTCGCTGCTGTCGGTCATGCCGCCAAGCAGATGCTGGGTCGTACCCCTGGTAACATCTCCGCCATTCGTCCGATGAAAGACGGCGTGATCGCCGATTTCTACGTGACCGAGAAGATGCTGCAGCACTTCATCAAGCAGGTTCACGATAACAACTATTTCCGCCCCAGCCCCCGTGTGCTGGTGTGTGTGCCGTGCGGCTCCACCCAGGTAGAGCGTCGTGCCATCAAGGAATCCGCACTGGGCGCTGGCGCCCGTGAGGTGTACCTGATCGACGAGCCCATGGCCGCCGCCATCGGTGCCGGCCTGCCGGTCTCCGAAGCGACCGGCTCCATGGTGGTGGACATCGGTGGTGGTACCACAGAAGTGGCCATCATCTCCCTGAACGGCGTGGTCTACTCCCAATCCGTACGCATCGGTGGTGACAAGTTCGACGAAGCCATCATCAGCTACGTGCGTCGCAACTATGGCAGCCTGATCGGGGAAGCCACCGCCGAGCGCATCAAGCACGAGATCGGCTCCGCCTATCCGGGCGAAGAGGTGCGCGAGATCGAGGTGCGTGGTCGCAACCTGGCCGAAGGGGTACCGCGCAGCTTCACCCTGAACTCCAACGAGATCCTGGAGGCGCTGCAAGAGCCGCTGTCCGGTATCGTCTCCGCCGTCATGGTGGCGCTGGAACAGTCCCCGCCCGAGCTGGCGTCCGACATCTCCGAGCGTGGCATGGTGCTGACCGGTGGTGGTGCCCTGCTCAAAGACATCGACCGTCTGCTGATGGAAGAGACCGGCATCCCGGTCGTCGTGGCCGAGGATCCGCTCACCTGTGTCGCCCGTGGCGGCGGCAAGGCGCTGGAGCTGATCGATATGCACGGTGGCGATCTGTTCCACTACGAATAAGACCCAAAGCCGGCCGAGCGCCGGCTCTTTTTTGACGACTCATGAAACCCATCTTTGGTAGAGGCCCTTCGCTTCAGTTACGGTTGTTTCTCGCCGTCATCATCTCGGTTGCTGCCATCGTCGCGGATTCCCGCTTCGGTGTGTTCACGCACGTCCGCGTCTATCTGAGCTCCCTCGTCAGCCCGCTGCAGTACATCGCCAACGCGCCCGGCACCCTGCTCGACACCATGTCGACCCAGGTGCAGACCCGTTCCAGCCTGATCGAACAGACCAAGCAGCAGGAGCAACAGCTGTTCACCCTGCGCGCGCGTCTGCTCAAGCTGGATCAGCTGGAGCACGAGAACCAGCGTCTGCGCGAACTGCTCGGCTCGCCGGTGCACAAGGAGTCCCGCAAGATGGTGGCCGAGCTGCTGTCGGTGGATTCCGATCCCTTCAGCCATCAGGTGCTGATCAACAAGGGGGCGCTGGACGGCGTCTACAACGGCCAGCCGGTGATCAACGATCAGGGGGTGGTCGGCCAGGTGCTGCACGTGGGTTCCACCACCAGCCGGGTGCTGCTCATCACCGACTCCAGCCACGGCATCCCGGTGCGGGTGCTGCGCAACGACCTGCGTGCCATCGCCTCCGGCAGTGGCGAGCTGGACAAGCTGGAGCTGCGCAACCTGCCGCGCAACACCGACGTGCAGGTCGGCGATCTGCTGGTGACCTCGGGCCTCGGCGGCCGCTTCCCGGAAGGGTATCCGGTGGCGACCGTGACCCGCTCCGACTACGTGGAGGGCAAGCCCTTCGCCCAGATCGAGGCCAAGCCTCTGGTGGCGCTGGATCGTCTGCGCTACCTGTTGCTGCTGTGGACCGACAAGAAGCCGGAAGTGCATGATAACGTGGCTCTGGACGCGCCCGCGGCAGCTTCTGCCGCGTCCGCGACGTCGGCGGCGGGGGCGACCCGCTGATGCTGCAACCTGCCAGCGGCAGGATCTGGATCTGGGTCTCGATCCTGCTGGCCCTGTGCCTCTCCATCCTGCCGCTTCCCTTTCAGTTCGAACCCTTCCGGCCGGACTGGCTCGCCATGGTGCTCATCTACTGGGCGCTGGCGCTGCCCCACAGGACCAATGTCGGTACCGCCTGGGTAGCCGGTCTGCTGCTGGACGTGCTGCTCGGCAGTACGCTCGGGGTGCGGGCCATGGCCATGGCCATCACCACCTACCTGGCGGCCTTCCAGTTCCAGAAGATCCGCAACTTCTCCCTCTGGCAACAGGCGCTGATCATCGGTCTGCTCTCCCTGGTGGGGAAGATCACCGTGTTCTGGGCCGAGCACCTGTTCAGCCGCGCCAGCCTCAACTTCGCCTACTTTTGGTCGACGTTGACGACGATGCTAATATGGCCCTGGATCTTTATGGTCTTGCGCAAGGTGCGCCGTCACTTCAATATCAAGTGAATATGAGTAAAAACAATAAATTGTAACCGTACCTCATCTCATTTAAGCGAATATGAACAAGCACAACGAACTGCAACTCTATCTCGCCTCGGGCTCTCCCCGCCGGCACGAACTGCTGACCCAGCTGGGCTACCGCTTCGAGGTGCTCAGGCTGGATGTGCCCGAGCAGCGCAGCGAGGGGGAGAAGCCCCAGGACTACGTCTGCCGCTTGGCCCGTGACAAGGCGATGGCCGGTGTGGCGGCGGCCCCGACGGCGCTGCCCGTGCTGGGCGCCGACACCATAGTGGTGCTGGGGGAGCGGGTGCTGGAGAAGCCGTCCGATCTGCTCGACGCCAAGGACATGCTGGAGGCGCTCTCCGGCAAGGTCCATCAGGTGATGACGGCGGTGGCCCTGGCTACCCCGGAGCGCTGCGACGTGCGTCTGGTCACCACCAATGTGGCGTTTCGCAAGCTGGATGAGGCCGAGATCGAGGCCTATTGGCGCACCGGTGAACCCTGCGACAAGGCTGGCGCTTACGCCATTCAGGGCATAGCCGGCAAGTTTGTCAGCCGGATCGAGGGGAGCTACAGCGCCGTGGTCGGCCTGCCCCTGCTGGAGACGGATCTGCTGATCCGTCAGCAGCTCGAACAGGGTCGATAACCCGTCCAGCGATCCCTGCTGCGTTACCACTTGCGTGCACTCATGTGCCAGATGGCCAGTCAGAATTCAAAACTAGAAAGGCAAGGTAACTTATGTCAGTAGAACTGCTGGTGAACGTCACCCCCTCGGAGACCCGGGTTGCCCTGGTCGAGAATGGCCTGCTGCAGGAAGTGCACGTGGAGCGCCAGGCCAAGCGCGGCATAGTGGGCAACATCTACAAGGGCAAGATCAGCCGGGTGCTGCCCGGCATGCAGGCCGCCTTCGTCGACATCGGCATGGACAAGGCCGCCTTCCTGCACGCCTCCGACATAGTGCCCCACACCGAGTGTGTGGCGATCAAGGAGAAGGAGCAGTTCCAGGCCGGCAACATCGCCGAGCTGGTGCGCCAGGGTCAGGACATCATGGTGCAGGTGGTGAAAGATCCCCTGGGCACCAAGGGGGCCCGCCTCACCACGGACATCACCTTGCCCTCCCGCTATCTGGTCTTCATGCCGGGCAGCGCCCACGTGGGGGTCTCCCAGCGCATCGAATCGGAAGCCGAGCGTGAGCGCCTCAAGCGCACCGTGGCTGGCTACGTGGACGATCTCGGTGGCTACATCATCCGCACCGCCGCCGAAGGGGTGGGGGAGCAGGAGCTGGAACAGGATGCGGCCTTCCTCAAGCGCCTGTGGCGCAAGATCCTGGAGCGCAAGCAGAAGTATCCCCCCTGCAAGATCCTCTACGAGGATCCCAGCCTGGCCTTCCGGGTGGTGCGCGACTTCGTCGGCACCGAGCTCGACAAGATCCGGGTTGATTCCCGCCAGAGCTTCGATCAGCTCAAGCGTTTCACCGAGGAGTACGTGCCCGAGCTCGCCGGCAAGCTGGAGTATTACCTCGGCGACTCCCCCATCTTCGATCTCTACGACGTGGAGAACGAGATCCAGCGGGCGCTGGAGCGCAAGGTGGAACTGAAATCCGGCGGTTACCTTATCATCGACCAGACCGAGGCCATGACCACGGTGGACATCAACACCGGCGCCTTCGTCGGCCACCGCAATCTGGAAGAGACCATCTTCAACACCAACGTCGAGGCGACCGCCGCCATCGCGCGCCACCTGCGGCTGCGCAACCTGGGCGGCATCATCATCATCGACTTCATCGACATGCAGTCCGAGGATCATCGTCGCCGGGTGCTGCACAGCCTGGAGCTGGCGCTGGCGAAAGACAGGGCCAAGACTAACGTCAATGGCTTCTCCCAGCTCGGCCTGGTGGAGATGACCCGCAAACGCACCCGCGAGAGCCTGGAACACGTGCTCTGCTCCGAGTGCCCCGAGTGCAAGGGGCGCGGTCGGGTCAAGACGGTGGAGTCGGTCTGCTTCGAGATCCTGCGGGAGATCATCCGGGTCAACCGCGCCTACGATGCGGATCAGTTCACCGTCTATGCGGCGCCCTCCGTGGCCGATTACCTGCGTGGCGAGGAGTCCCACAGTCTGGCCGAGCTGGAAGTCTTCATCGGCAAACAGGTCAGGGTGGTGACGGAGCCGCTCTGTGGGCAGGAACAATTCGACGTGGTGATGATGTAATTGGTCTATCGCTGGTTGAGTCGGGGCTGGTTAGCCCTCGGGGTCTTCTTCGTGCTGCTGGCCATCCTGGTCAGTGTGGTGCGTCTTGGCGGCCCTTTGCTCAACCAGCACAGACAGGCGCTGATCGCCACCCTGCTGGGAGACAGCAAGCTGGAGGTCAGCGTCGAGCACGTCGGCCTTGACTGGACCCAGCGCGGGCCGGCCCTCGAGTTACAGGGGCTCGCCATCGACCCCGACTCCGGCCGCTTCTCCCTGCGCCTCGGCAAGGTGTGGGCCCACCTCGACTTCTGGCGTTCCCTCAACGAATGGAAGCCCGTCTTCGGCCAGCTGATGCTGAACGATGGGGACATTGCGCTGGATCTGGCCCAGCCAGCGGCGCCGAGCGGCGAGAAGAACCCGAACCAGCAGGAGGCCCTGCTGCGCTTCCTGCTGACCCAGCTCTCCACCTTCGACATCCACGACACCCGCCTCAGCGTCACCACGGCCCTGGGGGAGGTGCGCGCCCTCAACATCGCCCAGCTCCGTTGGCAGAATCGCGGCAAGCGCCACCAGGGGGTGGGCAAGGCCTACCTCATCAACGGCATCGGCGAGAGCACCATAGATCTCATCCTGGACGTGGATGCCCCCGAGGTTCGCCTCGACAGGCTCAAGGGGCGGATCTACCTGGGGGCCAGCGAGCTCGACATCAGCCCCATGCTGGCCCGGATCCACGCCGGCGAGCCCAGGGTGACCGGTCAGCTCGACTTCCAGCTCTGGAGCGACTTTGCGAACGGTCAGCTCGGTGACTCCCTGCTGGCCTTTGGCAACAACCACCTCATCTGGAAAGACGAGGAGAAGGGCGATCCCCATCGCCTCGAACTGCGGGGAGGCAAGATCCAGCTGCGGCGGGAAGGGGAGGAGTGGCAGCTCGCCAGCCATGACGTCATCTTCAAGCTCGATGGGGCCACCTGGCTGCACAGCCGGCTACAGCTCGAACGGGTGGGAGATCGCATCCAGGGTTATGTGCCCGCCATCAACTTCAAGCAGGTCGCCGGCCTGAGTCAGCTGGTCTCCGGCCTCTATCCCAGGCTGACCGAGACCCTCAAGCGCACCCAGCCTCAGGGCAGGTTGCAGGATCTCATCCTGCAGGCGGATGCGAACTGGCAGGGACTCTCCCTCAGCGGTCAGTTCGTCGGGCTCGGCACCAAGGCCTGGCACGATGTGCCCGGCCTGCAGGGCTTGAACGGCGAGTTCTGGCTGACCCCGGAGGGGGGCAGCACCCGGTTGACCCTCGGCAAGGGCAAGGTGGATCCGGCCCGTCACTTCAAGGAGCCCATTCCGGTCGACAGCCTGAAGGCGCGCCTCGACTGGTGGAAAGCGCCTCAGGGCTGGGTGCTCTATGGCCAGGACATAGTGCTGGACAACTCAGACCTGCACCTCGCGAGCCGCTTCCGGCTCGAGCTGTTCGAGCACCCCTTCCTCGCCCTGACCGGTCGCATCGACGTCAAGACGGCGGCCCATGCGGATCGCTACTACCCCTTGGCGGTGATGAGCGATGGTCTGGTGGACTACCTGAGCGGCGCCATCAAGGGGGGTCAGGCCTCGAGCGCCGATCTGCTCTGGTATGGGGAGTTCAGGGATTTCCCCTATGACAACGGTAAGGGCGTCTTCCAGGTGGCCGTGCCCCTGGAGAAGGCCACCTTCCAGTTCTTCCCCGGTTGGCAACCCCTCACCGACCTGCAGATCGATCTCTTGTTCCAGAATGCGGGCCTGGACATGAACAGTCGCTCCACCCGCCTCGGCAAGGCCAGCTCCGACTCGGTGCACGCCTGGATCCCGGATCTCTCCCCCGGAGCCCACCTCTACGTGGATGCCAAGGTGGCGGGCGAGGGCAAGGCCATCAGCGACTATTTGCAGGATTCCCCCCTGGGGGGCTCGGTCGGTCAGGCGCTGCGGGAAATCGAGATCCGCGGGCCCATGAAGGGCACGGTCAAGCTGGATATCCCCCTCGACGGAGAGGGGGAGGTGAAGGCCAGCGGGGATGCCAGCTTCCACAACAACAAGGTCAGGATCGCCACCCTGGACATGCCTCTGGAGGGGGTTCAGGGCAGGCTCGAATATGACAACGAGCACACGCGCTTCAGCAACCTGAAGGCGACCCTGTGGAACCAGCCGCTGACCCTGGATTATCAGGGCAAGCAACAGCCCAATCACTACCAGGTCGACCTCAAGTTCAGGGGGATCTGGGACAGCAGCCGCCAGCGCCGGGATATTCCGGCCCTCGATCTGCTCAAGGGACGCAGCAACTGGAGCGGCACCCTGGGGCTGACCCTGCCCCACGACAAGCCGTTCAGCTTCCAGCTGGCGCTGGACTCGAACCTGCAGGGCATGGGGCTGGACTTGCCGTCTCCCCTCGCCAAGCCCGCCGACAGCCGGTTGCCGCTGAAGGTCACGGCGCGGGGGCGCGACGGCAGCGCCGACATTCGCGGCGTGCTGGGGGCGGACGTGGATATGCAGAGCCGGCTGGTGTACGGCGAAGGGGCCCCCTACCTGAGCCGGGTGCGGGTCGATGTCGGTCAGCCCGGTGCCCGGGTGTTGCAGGACAAGCCCATGCTGCTCGCCATCAATCAGCAGCAGGCGGATGTGGCCGGCTGGCTGGCGCGCCTCAAGCAGTGGCTGCCAGGCCAGGCCCAGAGCGGCAACGCCGTGGTTGGCCCCTCCTTCCTTCCCCAGGAGTGGTGGGTGGATGGTCAGCTGGCCCGCGCCGACATCGGCAGCGCCAACCTCAAGGCGGTGCACTTCACCGTGGGGCCGGTCAGCCAGGCCACCGAGGTGATGATAGACAGCCCGGATGTGATGGGGGTGGTGCGGGTACCCGTCACCGACAAGCAACCCATTGACGCCAAGTTCGCCCGCATCTTCTGGTCCGGCAAGGGGTCGGATCTCAGTCCCAAGGCCGATGCCCGCCAGGATCAGGCCATCATGGATGCCATCCCCTGGCTGCGTTTCAGCTGCGTGGACTGCCGTTTCGGCAAGCTGCCCCTCGGGGAGCTGAAAGGGGAGTTGGTGCCAGGCACCAACAGTCTCTCGCTGAAAGGGCTGGAGATGAAGCTCGCCGGTAGCACCCTCAAGGGCAACGCACAATGGCTGTCCCGGTCCGGCCAGATGCAGACCCGGGCCAGCGCCCGGCTCAGCACCCAGAACAGCGAGCTGCTGCTCAAGCGGCTCGGTTTCACCTCCCCAATAGGCGACGCCCCTGGCAAGCTAGCGCTGGATCTGAACTGGCAGGACGTCCCCTACCGCCTGAACCTGCCGACCCTGGCCGGCACGGCCGACTACCAGCTGGAAGGAGGGACCCTGCGGGAGGTCAACGACAAGGGGGCACGCCTGCTCTCCCTGCTGAGCCTGGACTCCCTGCTGCGCAAGCTGCGCCTCGATTTTCGCGACGTGTTCGACAAGGGCTTCTACTTCGAGTCCATGTCCGCCTCGGCCAAGATCAAGCAGGGGGTGGCGGAGAACAAGGACTTCTACATGAAGGGGGCGGCGGGCAACCTGCGCGGGGAGGGCATCGCCGATCTGGTGCGCTGGCGCCTCGACTACGAGCTGAGTTTCTCTCCGAACCTGGGTGGCACCCTGCCTGTGGTGGCCGCCTTCTCCCTGACGCCCATCACAGGCCTCTATGTGCTGGCCCTCTCCAAGCTGCTGGAGCCGGTGGTGGACGTGGTGACCCGCATCGACTTCCGGGTCTCGGGCCCGCTGGACGATCCCAAGCTCATCGAGGCGGGACGGGACAGGGCCAGGATCAAGCTCAACCAGCAGCAGAAAGAGGCGGTGGATGCGGTCGCCCCCAGCCTGCCGGCGCAAGAGGTGACCCCCTTCCTGCTCAATCCCAAGCATCAGGGCTCGGGCCAGCGTTGAGTGCCAGCCCTTGCAAGGGGCCGCTCATTTCCCTTTCCCCTCGCCCCCAAAGCCCTCATAGTGCTGTAATCCCGGCAAGCGAAAGGGAGACCCCCATGGCTTGCCCAACGACAAGGAGCGCGTCATGTGGTTAGCCGCCATACAGTTGATTTCAGGCCGTCACTGGCAAGACAACCAGGCAAGGATTGCCGCCGAGCTGGCGGCCCTGCCACCGGATCGCCCGCTGTTGGCCCTGCTGCCGGAAAACTTCGCCCTCTTCGGGGATCGGCAGGGTTATCTGGATGGTGCCGAGCCCCTGGGGAATGGCCCCATCCAGCGACAGCTGGCCGACTGGGCCAAAACCCACGGGATCTGGCTGGTGGCCGGAGCCATGCCCACCGTTATCGCGGGTTCCGAGCATATCCACACCAGCTCGCTGGTGTTCGCACCGGACGGGGAGTGCAAGGGGCATTATCACAAGATCCACCTGTTCGACGTGGACGTGGCGGACAACCACGGCCGCTACCGGGAGTCGGAAACCTTCAGCCCGGGCCGCGAGCCCGCACTGGTGGACTCCCCCTTTGGTCCCCTCGGCCTCTCTATCTGTTATGATCTGCGCTTTCCCGAGCTCTATCGTCGGCTGACCCTCGCCGGTGCCCGGGTGCTGCTGGTGCCCGCCGCCTTCACCGCTGTGACCGGGGAGGCGCACTGGGAGCCACTGCTGCGGGCCCGCGCCATCGAGAATCAGTGTTACGTGGTGGCCGCCAACCAGGGGGGGACCCACGAGACGGGGCGCCAGACCTGGGGCCACAGCATGGTGATCGACCCCTGGGGTCGGGTGCTGGCCTGCCAGCCATCGGGCAGCGCCACCGTGCTGGCGCGGATGGATGTCGGGCTTATCGATGAATTGAAACGCACCATGCCCGTGATGGAGCACGCCCGTTTGCTGTGATCCCCATGGGTTGGTCCCCATGAATGAATCGTCATGACATCTCATATCGAGATTGGAGAAGAAATTGAGTCTATTGAGCCAGGTTAGTGCCTCCTTGTTGGCCCCGAACGATCTCGATGAAGGGCGACTGCAGCAGCTGCTCGGAAGCCTGATGAGCCATCAGGTGGAGTTCGGTGACCTCTACTTCCAGCGCAGCTGGCACGAGTCCTGGATGCTGGAGGATGGCATCGTCAAGGATGGCAGCTACAACATCGATCAGGGGGTGGGGGTGCGCGCCGTCAGCGGCGAGAAGACCGGTTTCGCCTATTCGGACGAGCTGAGCCTGCTGGCCTTGCAGCAGTCGGTCACCGCCGCCCGCGGCATCGCCGCCGCCGGGGCCCAGGGCAAGGTGAAGGCCTGGGCCAGAACCTCGGCAAACCTGCTCTATCCGGCCATGGATCCCCTGCAGACCCTCGACAAGCAGCAGAAGATCGCCCTGCTGGAGCAGATGGACAAGTTTGCCCGCAGCCTGGATCCCGCCATCAATCAGGTGATGGCCTCCATCAGCGGCGTCTATGAAGAGATCCTGGTGGCCGCCACCGACGGCACCCTGGCCGCCGACGTGCGCCCCCTGGTGCGGCTGTCGGTGACCGTGATCGCCGAGAAGGGTGACAAGCGCGAGCGCGGCAGCGCCGGTGGCGGTGGCCGCTTCGGTTACGACTGGTTCCTGGAGCTGGATGGTCTGGAGAGTCGTGCCTTCGGCTATGTGCGCGAAGCCGTGCGCCAGGCGCTGGTGAACCTAGAGGCCATCGATGCGCCGGCCGGCGCTATGCCCGTTGTGCTGGGGGCAGGTTGGCCCGGGGTCTTGCTGCACGAGGCGGTGGGCCACGGTCTGGAGGGGGACTTCAACCGCAAGGGATCCTCCGCCTTCGCCGGCCGCATCGGCGAGCAGGTCGCCTCCAAGCACTGCACCATAGTCGACGACGGCACCCTGCCAGGGCGTCGCGGCTCCGTCTCCATCGACGATGAGGGGACGCCGGGTGGCTATAACGTCCTGATCGAGAACGGCATCCTCAAGGGTTATCTGCAGGACAAGCAGAATGCCCGCCTGATGGGCGTGCCGCTGACCGGCAACGGCCGGCGCGAGTCCTACGCTGCCCTGCCGATGCCGCGCATGACCAATACCTACATGCTGGCGGGTCAGTATGATCCGGCGGAGATCATCGCCTCGGTGAAGAAGGGGATCTATGCCCCGAACTTCGGCGGCGGTCAGGTGGACATCACCTCGGGCAAGTTCGTCTTCTCCGCCTCCGAAGCCTACCTCATCGAGGACGGAAAAATTACCGCACCTATCAAGGGGGCGACCCTCATCGGCAACGGCCCCGAGGCCATGAGCCAGGTCTCCATGGTGGGCCGGGATCTGCAGCTGGATCGCGGGGTGGGCATCTGTGGCAAGGAGGGGCAGAGTGTCCCCGTCGGCGTGGGTCAGCCGACCCTCAGGCTCGACAGCCTCACCGTGGGCGGTACCCAGTAGGGCGGCTCGCCCTGACCTATCCAATAGAAACCCCGGCCCTGTGCCGGGGTTTTTGTTGGGCGCGCGGGCAATAAAAAGCCCCGGCGAAGGCCGGGGCTGGGCAGAGGCGGGTCAATTGACCGAAATGGCGCGGGCATCTATGTAGTAGCGGGTGTTGCCCTGGGGATCCTTCTTGATCCTGGCGAGCAGACGGTTGGCGCTCTTGTACTCCCAGTCCTGCGTGACTTGAGCCGGATTGGGGCTGGTGGCACCCACCACGTTCAGGTACTCATGAAACAGACTGTAGCTACGGATCTCGGTCAGCATCTTATCCATTCCATCTCTCCTAAGTGGTAGCTTGACGGGCCAAGCCACTGTAGGCCTCACAAGCTGAACCCTTGCTGTACAAAAAATGCGCTAACCGGGCTGCTTGCCGTCCTCAGGATCCGGGGACGACCAGACCAGGCTTGATGCCGTGCTCGCCTGCGGGGATATGGTGCTGCACCTGGGGGGCAGGGGCGCCGTGGAACACGGGATCCTGCGCCACCTCCTTGATGCCGTTGATGCAGAACTGCATGCCCATGCACACCAGCAGGAAGCCCATGATGCGGGTCATGGCGTCGATGCCGGTGGCACCGAGGATCTTGCACACGGGATCCGCCAGCTTGAGCACGCCCCAACTGAGCAGGCTCATCAGGGCGAAGGCGGTGACCATGCCGGAGTAGATGACGAAGCGGTTATAGTCCGCCGGCAGCTCGGCAATCTGGGCGGCGCCGCTGATCACCAGGGCCATGGTACCCGGGCCGCACATGCTGGGCATGGTCAGGGGCACGAAGGCGATGCTCTGGTTGATGTCGTTCTCGGTGGCCTGGGACGGCGCCGGGAACAGCATGCGAAAACCGATGAAGGCGATGATGAGGCCGCCGGCCAGGCGCAGGCCGGGAATGGAGATCCCGAACAGATCCAGGATGGAGGAGCCGATGAAGAAGCTGACGCACAGGGTGCTGAACAGGTAGATGGCGGCCAGATTGATCTGGCGGCGGATATGCTCGCGGGACATGCCCTTGCTCAGCCCCAGCAGCAGGGTGGCGGTGGTGGGCGGATTGACCATGGGCAGCAGTGCCAGCAAGGCGATGAATACGACCTGGAAGAACATCTTTCACCTCGGAAGGGTTGGCAAACACAGGGACCAGACGTGGGTCTGGTCCGAAAGGGTGGCTACTCTACGGGAGCCCGGCTGAATATAGCCGGAACGGAAGAGCCCCGAAAGTCGGGGCCCTTGTTCATATTGTATCTCTTGTGGCACGAGCTGACGCTGCCTGGGTCAGGCGGTTTGTGGACGGCCCTGATGTTGACCACGCTGGCGGAACCAGAAGATCAGGCCAAGGATGAAGCCCAGGGCAGCCAGGCTGACCACGTAGTGGGACGGCGCGAGCAGGTCCTCCTTCATCCAGAGGGTGACCAGCATGGGGGTCAGGCCGCCGAAGATGGCGTAGGCCACGTTGTAGGAGAACGAGAGCCCGGAGAAGCGCACCACGGCCGGGAAGGCGTTGACCATGACGTAGGGCACGGCCCCGACGATACCGACGGCAAAGCCGACCAGGGCGTAGAGGGGGATCAGCTGATCCATGCCCGCTGCCAGACCGTGGTAGAAGGCGTAGGTCGTGCCGGCCAGCAGCAAGGAGCCCAGCATGAAGGTGGGGCCGCTGCCGATGGCGTCGATGAGCCGGCCGTAGAAGACGCAGCCTAATGTCAGGGCCAGGATCGCCAGGGAGTTGGCGGTCAGGGCGTCGGTCGGGCTGATGCCGTGCACCTTCTGCAGATAGGTCGGGGTCATCAGGATCACCACGACTATGCCGGCGGAGAGCAGCCAGGTCAGCAGCATGGAGACGATGACGCTGCCCTTGTGCTCGCGCAGCACCGTCTTGAGGGGCAGCTCCTCGGCCAGCGCCTTGTTGGCCTGCATCTCGGCGAACACTGGGGTCTCGTGCAGCCAGCGGCGCAGGTACATGGCGACGATGCCGAACACGCCGCCCAGCACGAAGGCAAGACGCCAACCCCACTCGCTCACCTCGACCGGGCTCATGCCGCGGTTGATGGCGGTGGCCACCAGAGAGCCGAGCAGGATGCCGGCGGTCAGCCCGGCGGTGAGGGTGCCGCAGGCGACGCCGACCCGTTTGGCGGGCACGTGTTCCGCCACGAAGACCCAGGCGCCGGGCACCTCGCCACCGATGGCGGCCCCTTGCAGGATCCGCAACAACAGCAGCAGCAGGGGGGCGGCGATGCCGAGGGCCGCATAGGTGGGCAGCAGGCCGATCAGCAGGGTGGGCAGCGCCATCATGATGATGCTCAGGGTGAACATGCGCTTGCGGCCGATGAGATCGCCGAAGTGCGCCATGATGATGCCGCCGAGGGGGCGGGCCAGGTAACCGGCGGCGAAGATGCCGAAGGTCTGGAACTGGCGCAGCCACTCGGGAATGTCGGCCGGGAAGAACAGCTCGCCGATGACCACGGCGAAGAAGACGAAGATGATGAAGTCGTAGAATTCGAGGGCGCCGCCGAGGGCCGCCAGGCTCAGGGTCTTGTAATCCTGTCGGTTGAGGGGGCGATTGTGCTCATGCGGTGTGCGGATTGTAGTCATATCCTTATGTTTCCCATCATTTTTTTAGTTATTGTTCCCCATCCTTTGCGGGGATACGCTCACCCACGAGGGTATGCTTTTGTATCCCGAAATGTAAATCGCACAATTCGCAACACAGTCTTGCAACACTGAGGTCACAAGCGGACCTGATGGCGACCGGCCGTGGAGCCCGGATCCGCGGCAGAGGTTGCATGGCTCCCATAGACGAGGGTTGGATAGAGAATGACGAAGACCAAGGTGCTGCTCTCCTGGAGCAGCGGCAAGGACAGCGCCTGGGCGCTGCATCGGTTGCGCCAGGACCCGGCCATCGAGGTGGTGGGGTTGTTCACCACCCTCAACCAGGCGTTCGAGCGGGTCGCCATGCACGGGGTGCGCAAGCAGTTGCTGATGCAGCAGGCCGAGTGCGTGGGGCTGCCCATCGAGGCCATCGATCTGCCCTGGCCCTGCAGCAACGAAGACTATGGCCGCATCATGACCGGCTTCATCGAGGGGGTGGTGGCGCGGGGGATCCGGCATATGGCGTTCGGGGATCTCTTCCTCGAGGATGTGCGTGCCTATCGGGAGCGCCAGCTCGCGGGAACCGGCATCACGGCCCTGTTCCCGCTCTGGGGTAGCGATACCCGGGTCCTGGCGCGGGAGATGATGGCGGCTGGGCTCAAGGCACGGATCAGCACGCTGGATCCCAGGAAGCTGGAGATGAGCCTGGGGGGGCATGACTTCGATGAAGCCTTGCTGGCGGCCCTGCCCGATGGAGTGGACCCTTGCGGGGAGAACGGGGAGTTTCACACCCTGGCCTACGATGGCCCCATGTTCCTGCGGCCGCTGGCCATTGAAACAGGGGAAACCGTGGTGCGGGACGGCTTCGTCTTTACGGATCTGCTGCCGGTCGGCTCAGTGGCCGAGGCGAGTGACGAGTCCTGATCCGGCGATGTCGATAGACCATAACACCGACGGATCCATAACAAAGAACCGACCCTGAGGTCGGCTCTTTAACTTGCTGCATCTTCGCCTAGCGGGCGGCGAAGGTGTCGCAGCTGGCGGGTTTGCCGCTGTCGAAGCCCTTCTTGAACCAGGCGAGGCGCTGGGCCGAGCTGCCGTGGGTGAAGCTGTCCGGCACCACTCGGCCCTGACCCTGCTGCTGCAGTCGGTCGTCACCTATGGCCTGGGCGGCGTTGAGGGCTTCTTCCAGATCGCCGTGCTCCAGCACCTGCTCCCGCTCCATGTAGTGGCCCCAGACCCCAGCAAAGCAGTCGGCCTGCAGTTCGAGTTTGACCGACAGCCTGTTCTGGGCGGCCTGGCTCAGCCCCTGTTGCTGCTGGCGCACCTTGGTGGAGATGCCGAGCAGGTTCTGCACGTGATGGCCCACCTCGTGGGCGACCACATAGCCCTGGGCGAAGTCGCCGTCGGCCCCGAGCTTGTCGCGCATGTCCTGATAGAAGGAGAGATCGATGTAGACGGATCTGTCCGCCGGGCAGTAGAAGGGGCCCATCACCGACTGGCCCTGACCGCAGCCGGTACGGGTGGCACCGCGATAGAGCACCAGCTTGGGGGGCTGATACCGGCTGCCGCTCTGGGCGAAGATCTCCCCCCAGGCATCCTCGGTGGAGGCGAGCATCACTGAGGTGAACTTGGCGAGGGGATCATTGGCCGGCTGAGACACATTCTGGCGCGGTGCCTGGGTCTGCGGGGCGGGATCGTTGAGCAGCGGGCTCAAGTCCACGCCGTAGTAGCCGGCGATCATCACCACGACCACCAGGATGAGACGACCCTTGCCGCCGATGGGAAAGCCGCCGCCCCCGCTGCCACCGCCCTCCTGGCGCCTGTCTTCCACGTTGTTGCTCTCCCGACGATTTTGCCAGCGCATGTCTGCCTGCTCCCGTGATTGGCCGTGGCAGTAATGATAATGGCTGGCAGAGCGCCTTGCCTAACGAGGGGAGGTCATTCGGCCCAGGGCATCTCGGGCAGGCTGTCGAGAAATTCGGCGTAGCGGGTCAGGTTGAAGGGACCCTGGTCGACCTCCATCGCCATCAGCTCGGCGCCGAGGGCGCAGGCGATATATTGCAGCGCCTCGTCCCGCGGGGTGCCCTTCATCACCAACCGCATCAGGGTGGCCTTCACCTGCAGGGGGTTGCCGTCGGCGAGCTGGTTATCAACCATCTCCAGCAGGGTCTGTTCGTCGAAAAATTCGGTGGATTCCGTCATGGTCTCTGTCCTGATCTTGGTACTGATTGTCTCAATAGGGGGAGCAGTATAGCCGGTTCCGGCTCGTGACTCCCGGCCATGTGGCGACAGGGTTGCCGCACTTTTTACCAGCCCCCCTTGCCAAGGGCGAAGCGGGGGGGCAGTCTTGTTGGCTCGTCGTGTTCCCGTTTATGACCAGAAGAAGAGCCCTTGCCATGATCCTCTCCGAGCGTCTCGCCCTGCGCGAGCTCAATCTCACCGATGCCCCCTTCATCCTCGAACTGCTCAACGATGGGGATTTCCACCGCTGGATCGGCGATCGGGGTGTTCGCACCCTAAGCGATGCCGAAGACTATATCCAGCAGGGGCCTGCGGTCAGCTATGCCCGGCACGGGCACGGCCTCTATCTGGTGAGCCGGCGGGAGGATGACGCCAGGATCGGCATCTGTGGTCTCATCAAGCGCGATACCCTGCCCTGCGAGGACATCGGCTACGCCTTCCTGCCCGCTTATCGCGGCCTGGGATACGGGGTCGAGGCGGCGCAGGCTGCGCTCAAGGATGGGCGGGAGCGGCTCGGCATAGAGCGGGTGATCGCCATCGTCACCCCGGGCAACGAGCGTTCGGTCGCGCTGCTGGCCAAGCTGGGGCTGAGTCAGGGCAAACTGGTCAAACTGGGTGACAGCGAGGAGGAGTGCCTGCTGCTGGAGGATCCGGGCAGGGAGAGCGTGCCGGTCTGAGTCTGCGAGATAGCAAAGGAGGCCGCCGTGAGTTGCGGCCTGTCTGCGTCGGATCTGCCGTGAGGCAGGGTGATCAGTTGAGATCCTCGATGGAGAACTCGCCGGGGATGCCGTCACAGGAGATGGCGAAGCCACCGCTGAAACGGGTGCTGAACTGGATCAGGAAGGCATCATGATCCTGCTCTTGCGGGGGCAGGTTGATGGGCTTGCTGCGACGCAGGGGTTTGTGTGTTTGTACTGCTTTCATCATGGTATTTCTCTATATAAATTAGGTGTTTTGCTCCTTGTTTTTGCAAATATCAGGTCGATGGGCGTGGTCAGATCCACGCAGGAATACCCAGCCCCACAGGGGCGTCTGCACTTTTCAAGGAATGCGCCAAGGATCATGCGAAGGCATGGTGCTACTTGGGAGTGGGCAGATCGGGTCTGCGCCGTGAAAACCGGGCAACGCAGGCAGACAGCCTGACGGTTCTCGAGGCGAGTAAATCAGAGGGAGGTTATGTGTGTACTGGCAGGATTCATCTAACGGTGAAGCATTGCGAACATAATCAGGGCTGATTAACTAGCCGGCGCGCATTCTCTCCGCAAAATGAATGAAAAGCAAACAGATATTTCTCTGGTGAGTAAAAAAGCCACCGGGTTCACCAGTGACAGCACAGCAAAAGGGCTCCCGTCGGGAGCCTTTTCTATTGGCGATATGTCATACAAGCTGCGGCTTGGTCGCTGCCGCTGGCCTTGTTGACCGCGGTGATCCCTATGATGTGATGGTCATGTCTATTTTTGGCCGTACCGGATAGAAAAAGGGCTCCCATGGGGAGCCCTTTTTATTGGCGATATGCCATTCAGGAGGCGACTTAGTAGCCGCCGCTGGCCTTCTTGGCCGCCGTGATCATGGGGGTGATGGTCATCCCCTGCACCACGATGGAGAACATCACCACCGCATAGGTCATCACCAGAATCACCTCCCGCAGGTCGACACCGTGCTCCGGCAGCACCATGACGCCGGAGGGCAGCGCCAGGGCCATGGCCATGGCCAGGCCACCGCGCAGGCCACCCCAGGTCAGGATGCGGATGGAGAAGGTGTTGTAGCGGCGGAAGCGGCGGAAGGCCACATAGGGCAGGGAGACGCTGATGAAGCGCGCGGCCAGGCAGAGCGGCACGGCGATGACCAGCAGGATCCAGTCTTGCCATTCGAGTTCCAGCAGCACCAGCGCCAGACCGATCAGCAGGAACAGCAGGGCGTTGAGGAACTGATCCATCAACTCCCAGAAGTGGTCCAGATGGTGCTTGCTCTGCTCGGAGAAGCCCACATTCCGAGTCCAGTTGCCGATCATGATACCGGTCACCACCATGGCCAGGGCGCCGGAGACGCCGATCATGTTGGCGAAGGCGAAGCCCGCGGTCGGGATGCACAGGGTCAGCAGCAGCTCCAGGGAGCCGTCGTCGGTGGCGCTGATCATCACGTGGGCGATGAGTCCCAGCACGGCGCCGAACAGGATGCCGCCGAGAGCCTCATGCAGGAAGAGGCCGGCCACGCTGGTGAAGGTGGGCTCCACGCCGCCGAAGGCCACGGCAAACACGGTGGCGAAGATGACGAGGCCGACGCCATCGTTGAACAGGGATTCCCCCTCGATCTGGATGGCGATCTGGGGTGGTGCCTTCATCTTCTTGACGATGGCCAGCACGGCGATGGGGTCGGTGGGGGAGATAAGCGCACCGAACAACATGCAGTAGACCAGCGGCAGCTCCCAGCCCAGCAGCTTGGCGATGAACCAGAAGCCGTAGCCGATGAGGAAGGTGGAGAGCAGGGTCGCCACTATGGAGAGGATGGTGATCTCCCACTTCTGGCTACGCAGCGCCTTCAGATTGATGCCGAGGCCACCAGCGAACAGCAGGAAGCCCAGGATCCCCTTCAACAGGAAGTTCTGGAAGTCGATGCTCTCCATGGTTTTGACGGCAAGAGGTTCCAGATTGAACCATCCCAACTTACCAAACAGCACCATCAGGGCGGAGATCAGCATGGATCCTGCGGTGATGGCGATGGTGGTCTGGATCTTCACAACATACTGATTGGCAAAGGCGATGAAGATCGCCAACGCTGCCAGGAAGCAGAGTGTGTAGTAGACGCTCATAGTTATTTTTCTCTTTATCTTTAGTAAACAGCAAGCACGTATCCCTATGGAGGACGGGCATAGGGTACTCTCGGCACCTGATGCACTCATTACCTATTTATGGTTATATTTAATCGTTGAAATAGACAGATAGACGGCTAGATTTCCATTTGATTTGTTTGCTGCTAGGATGGGCTTCGCGCAGTTGCATGGATGTAAGAGGAACGAGCGGTGTCGAACACAATGTCGAACATAAAAAAGAAGCTGGAAGCCTGCCTGAAGGAACGGATCCTGATCATCGACGGGGCCATGGGCACCATGATCCAGGGCTACAAGCTGGGCGAGTCGGACTACCGGGGCGAGCGTTTCGCCGACTGGCACACCGACATCAAGGGCAACAACGACCTGCTGGTGCTGACCAAGCCCGCGGTGATCCGCGAGATCCACGATCAATACTGCGCCGCCGGGGCCGACATCCTCGAGACCAACACCTTCAACGCCACCCGTATCGCCATGGCCGATTACGAGATGGAGGAATTTTCCGCCGAGATCAACCGCGAGGCCGCCCGCCTGGCCCGCGCCGTGGCGGACGAGTGGACCGCAAAGGACCCGTCCAAGCCGCGCTTCGTGGCAGGGGTGCTGGGCCCCACCAACCGCACCGCCTCCATCTCGCCGGATGTGAACGATCCGGGCAAGCGCAACGTCACCTATGACGAGCTGGTGGCCGCCTACACCGAATCGACCCATGCCCTGATCGAGGGGGGCGCCGACATCATCCTGATTGAGACCATCTTCGACACCCTGAACGCCAAGGCCGCCGCCTTCGCGGTGGAAGGGGTTTTCGAGGAACTGGGCCACGCCCTGCCGGTGATGATCTCCGGCACCATCACGGACGCTTCCGGTCGCACCCTCTCCGGCCAGACCACGGAAGCCTTCTATCATTCGCTTCGCCACGTCAAACCCATCTCCTTCGGTCTCAACTGTGCGCTGGGCCCGGATGAGCTGCGTCAGTACGTGGAAGAGCTGTCGCGGATCAGCGAGTCCCATGTCAGTGCCCACCCCAATGCCGGCCTGCCCAACGCGTTCGGTGAGTACGATCTCGATGCAGTCGAGATGGCGGAACATATCCGCGAGTGGGCCCAGAGCGGCTTCCTGAACCTGGTGGGGGGCTGCTGCGGCACCACCCCGACCCATATCCGTGCCATGAGCGACGCGGTCGCCGGCATCTGCCCTCGCGCCCTGCCGGAGATCCCGGTGGCCTGCCGGCTGTCCGGCCTCGAGCCCCTCATCATCCAGGCGGACTCCATGTTTGTGAACGTGGGGGAGCGCACCAACGTCACCGGCTCGGCCAAGTTCAAGCGGCTGATCAAGGAGGGGCTCTACGACGAGGCCCTCGAGGTGGCCAAGCAGCAGGTGGAGAGCGGCGCCCAGATCATCGACATCAACATGGACGAGGGCATGCTGGACGCCGAGGCGGCCATGGTGCGCTTCCTGAACCTGATCGCTGGCGAGCCGGACATCGCCCGAGTGCCCGTGATGATCGACTCCTCCAAGTGGGAGGTGCTGGAGGCTGGCCTCAAGTGCGTGCAAGGCAAGCCTGTGGTCAACTCCATCTCCATGAAGGAGGGGGAGGAGAAATTCATCCAGCAGGCGAAACTGCTGCGTCGCTACGGCGCCGCCGTCATCGTCATGGCGTTCGACGAGGTGGGCCAGGCGGACACCCGCGCCCGCAAGTTCGAGATCTGCCAACGCGCCTATCGCATCCTAGTGGACAGCGTGGGCTTCCCGCCGGAAGACATCATCTTCGATCCCAACATCTTCGCGGTGGCGACCGGGATCGAGGAGCACAACAACTATGCGGTGGATTTCATCGAGGCGGTGAAGGACATCAAGGAGAACCTGCCCCACGCCATGATCTCCGGTGGCGTCTCCAACGTCTCCTTCTCCTTTAGGGGCAACGAGCCGGTGCGCGAAGCCATTCACGCAGTGTTCCTCTACCACGCCATCCAGAACGGCATGGACATGGGGATAGTTAACGCCGGTCAGCTCGCCATCTACGAAGACATCCCGGCGGAGCTGAAAGAGAAGGTCGAGGCCGTGGTGCTGAACCTCAACTCCGACGCCACCGAGGCGCTGTTGGCCATCGCCGAGAAGTATCGCGGCGCGGGTGCCCAGGCTGAGGATCCGCGGGATCAGGAGTGGCGCAGCTGGCCCGTGGGCAAGCGGCTGGAGCACGCCCTGGTCAAGGGGCTCACCGATTTCATCGAGGAGGACACCGAAGAGGCGCGGGCCGGGGCCGAGCGACCGCTGCACGTGATCGAGGGACCCCTGATGGACGGCATGAACGTGGTCGGAGACCTGTTCGGTGCCGGCAAGATGTTCCTGCCCCAGGTGGTGAAGTCCGCCCGGGTGATGAAGCGAGCGGTGGCCTATCTGCAGCCCTATATCGAGGCGGAGAAGCAGGGGGGCTTCAGCAACGGCAAGATAGTGCTCGCCACGGTGAAGGGGGACGTGCACGACATCGGCAAGAATATCGTCGGCGTGGTGCTGCAGTGCAACAACTTCGAGATCGTCGACCTCGGGGTCATGGTCTCCTGCGAGACCATCCTCAAGACGGCGCGGGAGGTGAATGCCGACATCATAGGGTTGTCGGGTCTGATCACCCCGTCTCTCGACGAGATGGTGCACGTGGCCAAAGAGATGGAGCGTCAGGGCTTCAAGCTGCCGCTGCTCATCGGCGGCGCCACCACCTCCAAGGCCCACACCGCGGTCAAGATAGAGCAGAACTACTCCGAGCCCGTAGTCTATGTGTCGAACGCCTCCCGCGCGGTCGGGGTGGCCCAGAGCCTGCTGAGCCCCGAGCTCAAGCCCGCCTTCGTCGCTCGCATCGACAAGGAGTACGAGATCGCCCGGGATCAGCACGCCCGCAAGCAACCGAGATCCAAGCCGGTCAGCCTGGCCCATGCCCGGGCCAACCGTCATCAGCTGGACTGGGTCGGCTATGAGCCCCCCGCACCCCGTGAGCCAGGGGTGCAGAAATTCGAGAACGTGCCCATCTCGGTGCTGCGCCCCTACATCGACTGGACGCCCTTCTTCCTGAGCTGGGAGCTGGCGGGCAAGTATCCGCGCATCCTGGAGGACGAGGTGGTGGGTGAGGAGGCGACCAAGTTGTTTGCCGATGCCAACGCCATGTTGGATAAACTCGAGCTGGATCAAAGAGTGCGCTGCGCCGGCATCATAGGCTTGTTCCCCGCCAACGCCGTGGGGGACAGTATAGAGGTCTATACCGACGAGTCGCGCACCCAGGTCAGAAAAGTGCTGCATCACCTGCGCCAGCAGAGCGAGAAGCAGGGCTTCCCGAACTACTGCCTGGCGGACTATGTGGCGCCGAAGGAGAGCGGCAAGGCGGACTGGATCGGTGCCTTCGCCGTGACCGGTGGCATCGGCGAGGAGGCCATCGCCAACGCCTACAAGGCGGAGCACGACGACTACAACGCCATCCTCATCCAGGCGGTGTGCGACCGTCTGGCGGAGGCCTTCGCCGAGTACCTGCACGAACAGGTGCGCAAAGTGCATTGGGGCTATGCCCCGGATGAGGCGCTCAGCAACGAGGAGCTGATCCGCGAGAACTATCGCGGCATACGCCCGGCACCCGGTTATCCGGCCTGCCCGGAGCACACGGAGAAGGGCAGCATCTGGGAGTTGCTGGAGGTGGAACAGGCCATCGGCATGAAGCTCACCGAGTCCTACGCCATGTGGCCGGGGGCGGCGGTGTCCGGCTGGTACTTCTCCCACCCGGACAGCAAGTACTTCGCGGTGGCCCAAATTCAGCCCGATCAGGTGGAAGACTATGCGGTGCGCAAGAGCATGACGCTGGTGGAAGCCGAGCGCTGGCTGGGGCCTAACCTGCATTGATCAGGTCAGTAAGTGGCCAGGAGAAGACATGGACAAGGCAAGAGATAATGAGGCATGGCCGGATGAGGCACTGATCAGCCGCTGTCTGGCCGAAGCGGATGACGAGGGATTTATCGACTTCAAGGTCTTCTGCCGGGCGTTGGATGTATCGGCCTCTGCGCTGGCCGGCTTCTTCCATGAGCGGGATCGCTTCTATGACTCACCGGAGATGGTGGCCCTGCGTGAAGGGTTGAACCACAGGGTGGAGTGGCGTGAACGCAAGCGGCGGGACGGCACTTCCCATGAACCGGCCCGGTTCGTGGTAAAGAGGGCGCAGATCCATCGGGATCATCTTGCGTGCTTTCTGCAACGGTCGGAGCGATACATCACCCGGGCCAGGGCAGATTTTGATCGGGCAGTGCTGCGCTGGCGCATGGAGCAAAGCGGTGTCGGCCACCTCCATTGAGTCAGCTTCCCCTTTTCATTGATATGAAGGTGATGCTTTCTCTCGGCGTGTCACCTGGTCTGTGCCAGCTCAGTGTAACCTGCCACCCGGTTGCCCTATTCACGGGTCTATGGACTCTGCAGCGAGGTTGTTATGAAGATTGGATTTGTCGGCCTGGGGGCCGTGGTACAGACCGCCTATCTGCCTGCCCTCGCTGCGCTGGCGGAAGATGCTGAGATCTGGGGCTTTGATCCGGCGCGGACCCTGCCTGGGGTGACGCAAACTCCGAGTCTGGAGGCCCTGCTGGCTCTGCCATTGGACCGGCTGGTCATCGCCACCCCTTCTTTGCTTCACCTGCCTGTGCTGGAGCAGGCGCTGGCTAGTGCCATCCCCTTGATCCTGGTGGAGAAACCCGTGGTGGCCAGCCTGGCCCAGCATGACCGGCTTCAGGCCCTGCTGGCGGATCCCGCCGTGGCGGAGCGAGTGCTGGCGCTGGATCACTGGATGGCGCGCAGCGCCGTTCAGCAACTGCTCGGCGGTGGATTGGATGCCGGCTGGCAGCCTCGGCGGGGTGGCGCCGTCCGGCCCGCGACCATTCTGGACGTGGTCGAGGTGGAGGGCTTCTTGCTGGAGCCCTGCGGCATAGATGCAGAGGGTCATCCCTTTGCCCTCAACTTCGCCACCGGTGAGCCGGATCAGCGGACCTTCCTTCACCCGGATGGGGTCATCCTCGACATCGGCACCCATGTGCTGGCCATGATCCGCGAGCTGCTGGTGGCCCTCGGCGGGGACGACAGCCTGCGTCTGGTGGCCGAGGGGGTCTGCGATCGGCTGGGTCAGCCCATAGCGTTTGGGGATCTGAGCACCGCCGAGGGGCGCGCCTGCCTGCGCGGGGAGGCGGCCGGGGTGCCGTTGACCCTCTGGCTCGACAAGTACGCAGGGCCCGGGGTGGAGAAGAAGGGGCTCAGTCTGACGCTCAAGGATGACCGCGTGCTGGAGCTGCTGCGCAGCGGCAACCAGGCCCGGCTGCACCATCATGAAAACGGCCTGGTGCAGAACTGGCAGTTGGAGGGCTCCCTCTATCGTCACTGCATCGCCCAGACCCTGCTGGCGCCTATCCCCCCTGCGGGATGGGCCGGGGTCACGGCACGCCGTCTGCAGGAGGTGGGGTTGCTGCTCGGACTGCAACAGAGGCTGCGGGGCCCTCACTGAGGAGTCGCAGAGCCTTCTCGCCGGATGGGGCGCTCTCTGCTTTGCGCCGTTCTTGCAGAACGGCACTCTTCGTCTTGACGCCTTCTTGCAGAACGGCGAATGGTGAGGGGAAAGGATTGGCGTTGCCAGTCGTTCATGGCACCTTATACTCTCCAGTCCGATTATCAGGTCTGCCATTTCCATGAATATTGCCATTTTATCCCGCGAGCCCAACAACTACTCCACCCGCCGCCTGGTCGAGGTGGCCCGGGCCCGCGGACATCAGGTCGAGGTGCTCGACACCCTGCGCTGCTACATGAACATCGCCTCCCACAGCCCCTCCATCCACTACGAGGGCCGGGAGCTGGAGAGCTATGACGCCGTGATCCCGCGCATCGGCGCCAGCATCACCTTCTACGGCACAGCCGTGCTGCGCCAGTTCGAGATGATGAACACCATGGCCCTGAACAGCTCGGTGGCCATCTCCCGATCCCGGGACAAGCTGCGCGCCATGCAGCTGCTGTCACGCCACGGCATCGGCCTGCCCATCACCGGCTATGCCCACAGCACCCACGATGTGCCGGATCTGATTACCATGGTGGGCGGTGCGCCCCTGGTGGTGAAGCTGCTGGAGGGGACTCAGGGCATAGGGGTAGTTCTGTGCGAGACCCAGAAGGCCGCCGAGAGCGTGATCGAGGCCTTCATCCAGACCAACAACAACATCCTGGTGCAGGAGTATATCCGCGAGGCGAACGGCGCCGACATCCGTTGCCTGGTGGTCAACGGCAAGGTGGTCGCCGCCATGCGCCGTCAGGCCCAGCCGGGGGAGTTTCGCTCCAACCTGCATCGGGGTGGCACCGCCGAGGCGATCAAGATTAGCCCCGAAGAGCGGGCAACCGCGGTGCAGGCCGCCAAGATCATGGGGCTGGACGTGGCCGGGGTGGACATCTTGCGCAGCGCCCGTGGCCCCCTGGTGCTGGAGGTGAACTCTTCCCCTGGCCTGCAAGGGGTGGAAGCCGCCTCCGGCAAGGACGTGGCGGGCAAGATCATCGAGTTCCTCGAACTCAAGGCGAGCCGCAAGCACAAGCCGGCGGAGTGACGGCATAACGGATGGTTGGAACAGACAAGGCGCCCGAGGGCGCCTTGTCGTTTTCTGGATCCTGGAGAGGTTTAGAGTTCTCACTCCGCCTCATCAGCGTTTGATGAGGCTTCATTACTCAAGGTACTTGGGCCCATCTCCAGCCTGGCGCTAAAGACCCCCTCTTCCAGCCGGGTGCTGATATGCCAGCCCAGCTTCTCGCAGATGCGCTGGATGATGGTGAGGCCACAGCCGTATCCAAGGATCTGATCCGGCGCCGCCGCCGTGGGGTTGCTGATGGTGAGGGTCTGCTGGCTCAGGGTGATCTCGATGTGACCGTCGGCGTAGCTGAGGGCATTCTTGAGCAGGTTGCCGAGCGCGATGGCGAGCAGGGAGAGGGGGGCCTGTACCTCGCTCTGCTCGTCCAGCTGCAACCTGATCTCGACGCTCTCCCGCTGCAGCAGGGGGGCGAGCCGGGCCAGCTCCCGGCGGATCAGCGGGGCGACCTGCTGGGGCGGACGTTCCACCGCCTCCTTGCGACCCAGCAGCAGGAAGGTCTCGGTGAGCAGGGCCATCTCGTCGCTGGCGGCTCGGATGCGCCCCGCCGCCCGGGCCGCCGGGGCGGGCAGGTCGGTGACCTTGCCGAGCAGGGCCGCGGAGCCCTGGATCACCATGTTGGGGGTGCGCAGCTCATGGCTCGCGAAACGGCTGAACTCCTGCTCCCTGGCGAACACGGCGGCAACCTCCTGCTTGCCCGCCAGCAGCGCCAGCTCTATCTCCCGCAGCTCCTGCCAGGGGGCGTCCGGCACGAAGTCCGCCTGATCCGGGGTGAGGTGGGCGACTCGCTGACGCAGCCGCTCCAGCGGCCTTGTGATGTGGCGCACCAGCCAGATGCCGAATGCGACGCTGCCCAGCAGCAGGGTGAGGCCGATCAGCCGGGTGATCAGGTGCAGCCTGTCCTCGTAAGGATCCAGATAATCGTCGGCGTCGTCGTTGAACACCAGATAGAGCAGGCCCTGGCCGGAGGGATGAGGGCGCACCAGGAAGTGCTTGTCCTCCTCGCCGAGCTGGTGCTCATAGAAGCCCGGGGTCTGGTAGGGCTTGAGCCAGGCGGGGAGGCGCCCGGCCTGGGTCCAGTAGCTGGAGAACTGGCGCGGGCTGGGGGCGGGGGCCAGCTCGCCGAGGCGCAGCCAGTCGTCGCCGTAACGGGTGACTTCCGCCTCCAGCCAGTGGCGCAGGCTCAGCTCTTCCATCTTGTTCTCGGCCACCACCATCAGCAGGCTGAGGGTGGCCAGCAGCAGGAGCCCGGCCCCCCCCAGCACCAGGATCAGGCGATGGCGCAGTCTCGGCAGGCTCATGGGATGGCCCTCGGCATCGGTGGTCGTCTCATGGGGAGACCAGCCGGTAACCCTGGCCGTGCAGGGTCTCCAGCATGGGGGTGGGGAAGGGTTTGTCGAGGGCGTTGCGCAGGGCATAGATGTGGCTGCGCAGGGCATCGGAGTCGGGCTCTTCATCCCCCCAGACGGTATCGAGCACCTCCTGGCGCGTCACCAGCTGGGGGGCGCGTTTGACTAGCAGGCTGAGGATCTGGAACGGGATCTTGCCGAGTTTCAGCTCGACGCCGGCCCGTTTGGCCCGGCCGCTGGCGGGATCCACCGTCAGCTCGCCGAAGCTGAGCACCCCCAGATCGCCGCGGGGGCCACGCAGGGCAAGGGCCTGCAACCTGACTTCCAGCTCCTCCATGGCGAAGGGCTTGACCAGGTAGTCGTCGCCACCGGCGCGAAAGCCTGCCAGCTTGTCGTCCAGGCTGTCCCGGGCGGTGAGAAACAGCACAGGGGTCGGGATGCCGTCGGCCCGCAGTTGCTCCACGGTGCGCAGGCCGTCGAGGCGCGGCATCATGACGTCCATGATGATGACGTCGAAGCGCTGCTCCGCCAGCAGTTGCAGGGCGGCCTGGCCGTGATAGGCGCAGTCCAGCTGGTGCCCCGCGAGCTCCAGGTAGTCCATGATGGTCTCCGTCACCTGGGGATTGTCTTCCACCACCAGTATTTTCATGTTCTGATCTCCTGGTTGTGGCCGCGATTTCACGGCCGCTTCACACCGGATGAGGCATGCTGTGTGCCAGTGTAACCCCGAGGATCCCCGATGACGAAGCCCCTGTGTGCTCTCTTGCTATTGATTTTGCTGCCCTTTGGCGCGGCGCATGCATCTGAGTTCAAGCTGATCGGCCGTACCAGCTGGCAGCTGGGTCAGCTGATGGTCAACGGCATTCCCTTCGTCATCGATGAGGAGACCCGCTTCAAGGATGGTCTCGATGAAGACCATCTCGGCGGCACCTGGGTCGAGCTGGAGGGGGAGATGCGGGGCGATCGCCGCCTGATCCGCGAGGTGGAGGCGTTGGAGGAGGATGACGAGATGGATCTGGAGGGGCCGGTGGAGCAGGGACGGATCTGGGGTTATGTCGCCTCGGATGGCAGCCTGGCCCCCTTCGAGGGACGCTGGTTGGAGCTGGAGTGCAAGTTTGACGGCATGCGTCTGAGTTGTTGCCAGGAAGAGGACTGACCCCCGGATTGCCGACGGCCGGAAAAAAGGCCGGACCCGGCCCATAGTTAAACCTCGAGTCGCCACGACCCTGAGGTCCCCATGACAAATACCCCGCTCATCCTCTGCATGCTGCCACTCGGTGCCCTGGCCATGGAGCCCGAGCTCTGGCTGGTGGAACTGGAACACAACGACGGCATCCGCCTGCAGTTTCAGGGGGCCGAACTGGAGCTCGGCAGCGCCGATCTGGTGGGCATCGACGGGCCGGATGCCCTCAAGCCAGGCATGCGGCTCGCCATCGAGAGCCGCCATGGGGTCGCCGAGCTGATCCACCTCCTCAGCAGCCCGCCGAGCGCGGCCCAGAGCAGCCAGTGGCTGCGGGCGGAAGACAGGCTGCTCGCCGTGGTGGGGCAGACCTTGCTGCTCGAGGAGCTGGGAGTGCTGGTGTTCGATACCCAGACCCGCTGGTTGAACGGCAGCCCGGCGGATCTGCAAGGGGGGCGCAAACTGGTGCTGACCCGAGATGAGGACGGGCGGCTGACCGAGGTGCTGATCCCCAATCCGGAAGAGTTGCTGCCCGAGCGCTGAGGTTGGGAGTCGGCCTGATGATGAGGTCCGATTTGTTATAGGCTTGTACTTTCTGTTTACCCACTTATACTGGCGCCATCTTGTCGGAGTGCTGACCGTCGAACGACGCTAAGCTGAGACCGTTAATTCGGGATCCGTGGAACCTGATCAGGCTAGAACCTGCGAAGGGAAACAAGGGTAACTTGCGAGTTGCCGCGCTCGGGAGCATCCGCTTCCTGCTTGCTACAGGGCCAGCCCCGGCAAGCCAGCGCACGAGAGGGAGTCTGCCTCGCCGAACCATCCCATCAGGGAGGGTCTGTGCAAGGCTGGAGGGGTCAGCAGACTGGCGCCACTCCCTCTCGACGCACATCCGCTCGCAGGTTCATCTTCTCCTCGAACTCCAGACAAGCAAACACCCATAACTTCAACCAGTTAATGTGAGTTTTGCTATGTCTACCCCAATCCAGTCTGCACCAGAAGTCCAGTCCGTTTCAGAACAAGCCAAACCTGCCGGTCGCCGCGAGCAACGTGCCAGCGCCCAGCGCTTTATCGACAACCTAAAGGGCATGGCCCATCCCAACTCCAGGCGCATCTTTATCGAAGGCTCCCGCCCCGACATCCGGGTGGGGCTGCGGGAGATCGCCCTGGCTGACACCTTCGTCGGCGGCACCAAGGAGGAGCCGAAGTTTGAGCCGAACGATCCCGTGCCCGTCTACGACACCTCGGGCGCCTACGGGGACGAGAACGCCGAGATCGACGTGCGCCTCGGCCTGCCGCGCTTGCGGGAAGCCTGGGTGCTGGAGCGGGGCGACACCGAGCCGCTGCCGGGCCTGAGCTCCACCTTCACCCAGGAGCGCCTGGCGGACGAGGGGCTGGATCATCTGCGCTTCGAACACCTGCCCAAACCCCGCCGCGCCAAGGCTGGCAACTGGGTGACCCAGCTGCACTATGCCCGCCAGGGGATAGTCACCCCCGAGATGGAATTTATCGCCATTCGCGAGAACATGGGCCGCGAGCGCGTGCGCTCCGAGCTGTTGCTGCGCCAGCATCCGGGTCAGGGCTTCGGCGCTCGCCTGCCGGAGAACATCACGCCTGAGTTCGTGCGCGATGAAGTCGCCGCCGGCCGTGCCATCATCCCCAGCAACATCAACCACCCGGAAGCCGAGCCCATGATCATCGGCCGCAACTTCCTGGTGAAGATCAACGCCAACATCGGCAACTCGGCGGTGACTTCCAGCATCGAGGAAGAAGTCGAGAAGCTGGTCTGGTCTACCCGCTGGGGCGCCGACACCGTCATGGATCTCTCCACCGGCCGCTACATCCACGAGACCCGCGAGTGGATCCTGCGCAACAGCCCTGTGCCCATCGGTACAGTGCCCATCTATCAGGCCCTGGAGAAAACCAACGGCATCGCCGAGGATCTCACCTGGGAGCTGTTCCGCGACACCCTGCTCGAACAAGCCGAGCAGGGGGTGGACTACTTCACCATCCACGCCGGCGTGCTGCTGCGCTACGTGCCCATGACCGCCAAGCGCCTCACCGGCATCGTCTCTCGCGGTGGCAGCATCATGGCCAAGTGGTGCCTCTCACACCACAAGGAGAACTTCCTCTACCAGCACTTCCGCGAGATCTGCGAGATCTGCGCGGCCTACGACGTGGCGCTCTCCCTGGGGGACGGCCTGCGTCCGGGCTCCGTCTATGACGCCAACGACGAGGCCCAGTTCGCCGAGCTGCACACCCTGGGGGAGCTCACCAAGATCGCCTGGGAGTACGACGTGCAGGTGATGATCGAGGGGCCGGGCCACGTGCCCATGCACATGATCGAACGTAACATGACCGAGCAACTGGAGCACTGCCACGAGGCACCCTTCTACACGCTCGGCCCGCTCACCACCGACATAGCTCCCGGCTACGATCACTTCACCTCCGGCATAGGTGCCGCCATGATCGGCTGGTACGGCTGCGCCATGCTCTGTTACGTCACTCCCAAGGAGCACCTGGGGCTGCCGAACAAGGAGGACGTGAAACAGGGCCTCATCACCTACAAGATCGCCGCCCACGCCGCGGATCTCGCCAAGGGTCACCCGGGCGCCCAGATCCGCGACAACGCCATGTCCAAGGCGCGCTTCGAGTTCCGCTGGGAGGATCAGTTCAACCTGGCGCTGGATCCTGAGACCGCTCGCGCCTACCACGACGAGACCCTGCCCCAGGAGTCCGGCAAGGTGGCGCACTTCTGCTCCATGTGCGGCCCCAAGTTCTGCTCCATGAAGATCACCCAGGACGTGCGCGACTATGCCGCCAAGCTCGAAGCGGTCGAGGTGAAACTGGTGGGCATGGATGGCCAGCAGGAGCGGGTCGTGGCGGAAGTCGAGACCGGTATGGCCCAGATGGCCGAAGTCTTCAAGGAGAAGGGGGGCGAGCTCTACCATCAGGCCGCCGCGCTCAAACAGGAACGGGAAGAGGCATGAACGGCGAATCCAAACCCATCGTCTGGACCATAGCGGGTTCGGACTCCGGGGGCGGCGCCGGCATCCAGGCCGATCTGCACACCATGCACGCCCTCGGGGTGCACGGCTGCTCGGTGATCTCCGCCATCACGGCCCAGAACTCGGTGGCGGTGAAGATGGTGGATCCCGTGCTGATGCAGAGCTTCACCGCCCAGATCGACGCCCTCGGCGTCGATCTGCCCCCCGCCGCCATCAAGATAGGTCTGCTGCCGACCCGGCTGCATGTGGAGGTGCTGGCCCGCCGGCTCGATACCCTGAGCGCCCCCTTCGTGATCTATGACCCTGTCGCCATCGCGAGCACTGGCACCCCCATGGCGGAGCCGAACATGCTGGCGGCGGTGCGCGAGCACCTGCTGCCACGCCTGTCGCTTATCACCCCCAATGGCCCCGAGCTGGAAGCCCTGACCGGCATCCCAGCAACCAGCCCGGCGCTGGTGCGGGCGGGGGCGGCGCGGCTGCGGGAACTCGGCGCACGCGCCGTGCTGGTGAAGGGTGGCCACCTCGGCTGGAGCGGGGATCATTGCCTCGACTACTACCAGGACGAGAGTCGCGAGTTCTGGCTTGCGGCACCTCGTCTGGCGACCCGTCACGGCCACGGCACCGGCTGCTGTTACGCCAGCGCCATAGCCGCCGTCTATGCGTTGGACTACCCCATCGAAGACGCCATCACTCTGGCCCGCGCTTATTTGCAGCAAGGGTTGGCGGGGGCGCAGGGAGTGGGGGCCGGCCCTGGCCCCATCGCCCACCTCGGCTGGCCCGGGGATCTCGCCCGGTTCCCCCGCGCCGTGTTGCCGGGGTCTGAACTGGATCGCCGCTTCGGTCTCTGTCCTGCCGGCGAGGCACGCTTGCCGCAAGGCCCGTTCGCCCCGACCGAATATCGCCTCGGGATCTATCCCGTGGTGGATTCGGTGCAGTGGCTGGAGCGGTTGCTCGGTGAGGGGGTCAAGACCATACAGCTGCGGATCAAAGACCTGCCAGATGCCCAAGTGATGCCCGCCATCGCCAGGGCGGTAGCGCTCGGTCGCAAGCATAAGGCCCGGCTCTTTATCAACGACTATTGGCAACTGGCCATCGAGGCTGGCGCCTACGGGGTGCACCTGGGACAGGAGGATATGGAGACGGCGGATCTCGCCGCTATCCAGGCCGCCGGCTTGCGTCTTGGCATCTCCACCCACGGCTACTTCGAGCTGATGCGGGCGCGCGAACTCGCGCCGTCCTATATCGCGCTCGGCCATATCTTCCCCACCAATACCAAGCAGATGCCGTCCCGCCCCCAGGGGCTGGTGCGGCTGCACCACTACCGCGCCCTGATGGCGGACTGGCCCACGGTCGCCATCGGCGGCATAGGCGAGTCGCGCATAGCCCAGGTGCAGGAGAGCGGGGTGAGCAGTATTGCTCTGGTTTCCGCCATTACTGCGAGTGATGACTGGCAGGGGGCTACGGCCCGGCTGCTGGCCGCCGTGGGGGCAGGGGATCCGGCGCTCTCCGCCATCCCGGCAAAGGAGGTGGAACATGCTCTCTGACGAGGTGTCTTTAAGCGATGAAGAGTACCTGAGATACGGCAGGCAGCTGATGCTGGCCGAAATTGGCGAGGCGGGGCAGGCACGGCTCAAAGAGAAGTCGGTGCTCATTGTCGGCCTCGGCGGCCTGGGGTCGCCGCTGGCCCTCTATCTCGCCGGTGCTGGCGTTGGCACGCTGTGGCTCGCCGACGGCGACGTGGTCGATTCCAGCAATCTGCCGCGCCAGTTTCTCTACACCGGGGAGGATCTGCGCCGCTCCAAGGCCGAGCTGGCCCGGGAGCGGCTGGCGGCCCATAACCCGCTGGTGGAGCTGATTGCCATCAACCAGCGCCTCGATGAGCAGAGCCTGCCGGAGTTCGTGGCCGAGGTGGATCTGGTGATCGACTGTTGCGACAACCTCCCCACCCGCCACGCCATCAACGCCGCCTGCGTGGTTCAGGGCAAACCCTGGATCTCCGCCGCCGCGGTCGGTTGGCAGGGGCAGCTGATGGTGCGAAGCGCCCCTGAGCACGCCTGCTACGCCTGCCTCTACCCGGCGGATACCGAGATAAGAGAGAGCTGCCAGAGCAGCGGCGTCACAGGCCCCTTGGTGGGCGTGATGGGCTCCCTGCAGGCGCTGGAAGCCATCAAGCTGCTGCTTGGCCGTGAGAGCCCAGTGGCGGGCACCCTGCGCCGCTTCGATGCTTTGACCCACGAGTGGCAGAGCCTGCGCCTGCCCGCGGATCCCGCCTGCCCTGTTTGTAGCAATGGCAACGGCAGCGCCAACAAGGATTGCCAATGAATATTCGACTGAACGACAAGGCACTGGCCCTGACGACGGAAGAGGCGGCCAGCGTGGCCGCCCTGTTGGCAGCGCAAGCGGTCTCTCCCCAGGGGGTGGCTGTGGCCCTCAATGGCGCCGTGCTGCCTCGCAGCCGCTGGCCCGAGACTCCCCTCAACGACGGGGATGAGATCCACCTGTTTACCGCCATCGCCGGAGGCTAAGATGCTACGCATTGCCGATCACAATTTCTCATCCCGCCTCTTCACCGGCACCGGCAAGTTCGCCCGTCCGGAACTGATGGCTGCCTCCATCGAGGCGAGCGGCTCCCAGCTGGTCACCATGGCCATCAAGCGCCTGGAGCCGGGCAAGCGCCACGACGATATCCTGAGCCCTCTGCTGCAACTCGGGGTCAAGCTGTTGCCCAACACCTCGGGGGCCAAGACAGCCGCCGAGGCGGTGTTTGCCGCTCATCTGGCCCGCGAGGCGCTGGGGACCAACTGGTTGAAGCTGGAGATCCACCCAGACCCCAAATACCTGCTGCCCGACCCCATAGAGACGCTGAAGGCCGCTGAGCAACTGGTGAAGGAGGGTTTCGTGGTGCTGCCTTACTGCGGCGCCGATCCCGTGCTCTGCAAGCGGCTCGAAGAGGTGGGCTGCGCCGCCGTGATGCCGCTTGGCGCTCCCATCGGCTCCAACCAGGGGCTGGTGACCCGGGAGTTTCTCTCCATCATCATTGAACAGGCCAATGTGCCCGTGGTGGTGGATGCGGGGATCGGGGCCCCCAGCCACGCGGCGGCGGCGTTTGAGCTCGGCGCCGATGCGGTGTTGGTCAACACGGCCATCGCGGTGAGCGGTGACCCCGTCGCCATGGGGCGCGCCTTCGCGCTGGCCTGCGAGGCGGGGCGTAGCGCCTATATGGCAGGACTCGGGATCCGCGGCTTCCAGGCCAGCGCCTCCAGCCCCCTCACCGATTTTCTGGAGGCCCTATGAGCCAGAGCGTGGGGCAAGACTCGGTGGCCATGGCCTCTCTCGCCCCTCTTCCTGAGATGGAGGGGATACGCTCCCCTCTCCTTCTGGGAGAGGGACTGGGGGTGAGGGCTGCGGCTGACTCGGTACTCGAAGGGATCGGGGCCTTTGCTCCTCCCCCTCCCAAGGGGGAGGCCGGGAGGGGGTTGGATTTTGCCGACCGCTGGCGCGAGCTCGACTGGGACGATATAGGCATGCAGATCCGGGCCAAGACGGCCCGGGATGTGGAGCTGGCGCTGGGCAAGTCGCGCCGCAATCTGCAGGATTTTATGGCGCTGATCTCCCCGGCGGCAGAGGCTTATCTGCCTCAGCTTGCCCAGTTGGCAGAGAGTCTCACCCGCCAGCGCTTCGGTAACACGGTCGGCTTCTATGTACCCCTCTATCTGTCGAACCTCTGTGCCAACGACTGCAGCTACTGCGGTTTCTCCATGAGCAATCGTCTCAAACGCAAGACCCTGAATGCGGAGGAGATAGAGCGCGAGTGCCTCGCCATCAAGGCGCGGGGCTTCGACAACGTTCTGCTGGTGACCGGCGAGCACGAGACCAAGGTCGGCATGGCCTATTTTCGCGAGATGATGCCCATCATTCGCCGCCACTTCAGCACGGTCGGGATGGAGGTGCAGCCGCTGTCCGAGGCCGAATACGCCGAGCTGAAGAGCCTCGGCCTCGATGCCGTCATGGTCTATCAGGAGACCTATCACGCCCCCGCCTACGCCCGCCATCACCTGCGTGGCAACAAGCAGGATATCGCTTGGCGCCTCGCCACTCCGGACCGGCTCGGCCGCGCCGGGGTGGACAAGATAGGCCTCGGAGCGCTCATCGGTCTCTCCGCAGACTGGCGTGCCGACAGCTATTTCGTCGCCGAGCACCTGGCCTGGATGGAGCGCCATCACTGGCAGAGCCGCTATTCGCTCTCCTTCCCGCGCCTGCGCCCCTGCACCGGGGGGCTGGAGCCCGAGGTGACCATGTCGGACCGCCAACTGGTGCAGCTGATCTGCGCCTGGCGCCTGTTCTCGCCGACCCTGGACTTGTCGCTGTCCACCCGCGAATCCCCGGCGTTTCGCAACGGCGCCCTGCGCCTTGGCATCACCCAGATGTCGGCGGAGTCGCGCACCCAGCCCGGCGGTTACGCGGACGGCGGCCAGGAGGAGCTGGAGCAGTTCGCCATCCATGATGACAGATCCTTGGGGGAGGTGGCCGCTGCCGTCAAACAAGCTGGGTTGCAACCGGTGTTTAAGGACTGGGAACCCTTCTTGGGCCGATAGGGCTAGGGATGGAGTTCAGCCAAACTCCGTGCCTGTGGCGAGAGGGCACGGCTTTGCCGTGCAGCCGTAGGGTCGATTAGCCGTCAGGCGTAATCGTCCTTCCGCGTGATGGGGGAAATGCACGGCTACGCCGCGCAGGACGCGAGGCCGTTGGCCTCGAAGGGATTTCGCCCGCCCTTCGGGCCGGGGCGAGTAACTTTTCTTTGCGTGGCCAAAGAAAAGTCACCAAAAGAAAGGCCATCCCCGCCAATCCGACCGCTACGCAGTTGCCCTCGGGTCAGGGGCAAGGTCGGGCGGACCGCCGCAGACGGCACATCCCTGTGCCATCTACACCATAATCCTTGATGGCGTTTCTAGCCTTGCCGATCAGGGTGGGGATTATGTGGGATTGAGTTGTTAGCTCTTTTTTCTAACATATTTCATACCAAGACCAGATTTATAAATTTGCCGTGTTCTGAATTCGCCGGGATAGCCAGGTCTCAACTCGAAAATACCAATTTTTTGCATGCTAATAATAGATTGCCTTACTTTGTCAGGTGTAATATTTGTTTTTTGACTTATTATTGGAGTGATCGCCTCGATACTGAATGGTGTTTGTAGACCGTTAAATGCAGCTACTAGCTTATTTACTTGATTTTGGTTTTCTTCATTGTCATCTTTATCAATACTTAAGAATGAATAAAGCTCTGTTCTCACATCCTCAATGAAAGATGCCGAAGCTTGATCATATGCCTTAAGTACGCACTGTCTTGATAATCGCCCATTTTCTATATTTCCTGACTCTGCATTGCTGCAGTTTCTTGCTAACGTTCTGAGAAAACCATCAAAAAGTCGAGGGTAAAAAGCTGAGTCGCTTTTAACATCACCACCAGCATCAGAGAAATAAATTGAAAAGAAAGTGGTTGTTTTTAATTTGTTTCTGTCCAACCCATCAGGGAAAATTTCTAAAAGTAATGCTTCGGCTTCACCATCAGGGAGGTCGCCACGAGATATTTTGTCAGACTTTTCAACGATTCTCTCGCAGACGCCACTAAAATTCTCATTAAACCATGGAAGGCTAACAATTCTAGCAAGAGCAAAATTCAATATCGCTGTTTTTGTCCAGTGAAGATTTATAACAGAACCTTCAATTTGTTGCTCTATATTTTGAGCTGCACCTTGTGCGAGGTCAGTTCGAAGTACAAGACGAATTGTAATATACTTGGAGTAGAAGCTATCATATTGTATTGCAGACAGAAATCTGAACAATGCCTCAACAAAACTACGTAACTTTGCAGCAGGCACTGCGGTTTCAACACCGTCAATTATAAATATACGTTTTTTATCAATCGATAAGTTTTGTTTTGCGATCGATGGACCTATCATAGTAAGTTGGCTGAGATTGCTTTCTATACAATGCTCAAGGCAATCTTGCTCTCTTGTATTTTCTGTCATTAAAGCCGCATTCAATAGAGCCCAGAAAAAAGAATCAAAATCATGGTCACATGCTGACAATAATTTATTAAATACCATGCCGGAGCTTTTTAACCCTCCATTTTTATAGTCGGTAGCGACCAATAATGGTTCAGCAAGTTCACTCTTTACGAGCTCACTTAATAAACGGGTTTTACCTGTTCCCTTTCTTCCAAAAATATAAGTGTATGGACTGTCTTTACTAAACAGTCTTGCTAGCCATGGTGTTTGTATGAATAAACCTTCATCTGATGAACCACTGCTAGTTAGTATAGTTGGCTTTTTCTCAATCTGTTTGTTGCCAATAATACCTAAGACAGACCTCAGCTGTTCTAGTGCTTGTCTATTAATTGTTGACATATTGACTGGGTCTGGCTGTCCGCCATCGATAAATGCTTGGTCATGACGCCAGAATATCCAATAAGCTTCAAGTTCTTGAGGGTCTACTTCATTTTCTTCAATACCCATTGAACTGCCAATTTTTTCCAAAAGCGACTCGATAAATTTAGAGTTATCATTTCTTAATTCAGAGTTGGATTTTATTGGATCCAGAGAAAAACTCACAAATGCACCGGGATATTCATTGTCACAGCCCAGCAAAATATCAATTAGTCTGGAATCTTGAATATGCCTTGCCATACCATCAGTTCTTGCAAAGATCACGGATGATCCTAGCCATGCACTCATAATGGGTAAGACTGATGGCGCTAAACCTGTTCTGTGGTCGAATAAAACAATGTCATACAACACATTTCCATTGTTATTTATTATTTTTCTAAGATTGCTGATTGCATTTTGTAATAAACCAGAATCAAAGCTGGAGTTCATTAAAAATGCAGCAAAATCCATATCATATCGAGCATGAGATGGCCTTGCTGTTACTAAATCAATATACCCAGCATTGGGTGAACCTACATAAACCATTCTCTAATGGATTAAAGTTAGAAGTATTTCCAACTAATCCCATGAGGGTTGAGTGAATATCTAGTGACGCAGCATTTAACATAGCATCAAGTGATGGTGCTTCTATATCAGCATCAACCAACAAGACTCGATACCCTGCATTTGACAAGTTTTTTGCCAGCGCCAATAGGACTGTCGAGCGACCCTGACCACCCTTATACCCATAAAAATGGATGACTTTAGGGTTATTAATGTTAGCCTGCCCATTTTGGTAAGGCATGTCATTTAATCCAAGAGGATTGAATGCATTTAACCAACTTGTATTATGGCTAATACCATTAAGGAAACCGTATTCATCTGTTCGTTCAAAGTCAGTTAATAATTTAAATTCTATTGCCGGGTTCGATATGATTGGCTGGAAATCATCAGAAGATATTCCCATTTCCCTTGCTAAAAGGGAAAGCCTAGCTTCATTTTGTAATGATATAAACGCATTTGATATAACGAAAAAATAAAGGGTTGGATGTGAGTAATGAAAATCAATATTTATATTTGATTTATCTATAACATTAATTTTTGAAATTATATCTGATATTGTCATTTTATTAGCAGTCCTGTTGAAACTTATCAGAAAGATATTTTCTTGTTTCTTCAACTAATAGTGATAAATTTTCAATTTTATCTACCTCTGTTACAGGGGAGGGCCACCCATCTGAACTATGCCGTATATATCTTATGTTAGGGTATGAGTCACTTGGCGTGGACTTTGCCTGCCCGTCAGTTCCTTGAACAGTTATTTCATGTAATGCATTCGAAAGTTGTGTGGCTAATGCATTAATTTTAATTTGACAGCCACTTTTCAAACCTGTTGCGTACTTAAGAGAGAATTTCTTTAAGGCCGCAGGAATATCGTGGTTTTTCAATCCGGTTGTGCTTTTTAAAACCAATTCTATCGAAACCATTCCACAATATGTTTTTACTATCAGATTTTGGCTGGATGTTGCGACAGACTTAAATGCTTTGATGCTTTCCTTATGTATGCTCAAAATAATGTTCCTCACATAACAATGTAACCACACCATTTATCATCTGATGTTACCATCAGAGATGATTCTTATGAACATAAACTGCTCCAGTCTGATAAAATTCAGGAGGCTAGGATTTTTGACGACTGAGTCGTGGGCGAAAAGGTTCAGGGGAAGACGGTTGCTATAAACTTCAGATATGCCAGCAAAAGGTGAATGTACCAAAATGGAGGGGTTCATGTGGATTCTTTCAATTCGCCTGCTGCAGAAATCAGTCTGAGGGAACAAGGGCGTAGACATGCGCATAAAGGGGCTGTCCATGAAGAAAGATGCGGTTTCTGGCCCGGCATTCGAAGGTAGCCCCGGCGGCGATGGCGACGGCTTCGCTGGCCGCGTTGCCAACTCCCATCACGATCTCCAACCGAAATAGCCCCAACTGCGTAAAGCCGAAATCACGTAGCAGGGCGACCGCCTGTCGGGCTATGCCTTTGCCTTGCCGGGATTGCCTTACCCAATAGCCGATATTGCCGTAGCGATGATGGGGGGCCAGCTGGTTGATACCGGCGCCACCCAATAGTTGACCGGTGGCGGCGCAGAAGATCCCCATATCGTAGGCGCGCCCCGCCTCACGATCCTGATCGCAGGTGGCAAACCACCCTAGCGCCTGCTCCCGGTTGAACGAGGGAGTGCACCAGCTCATCCAGGTGCCGACCGTGTTGATGGATTCGTGCGCCGCGCGGACAAACTCATCGGCATCGCCCGGCTCGAAGGGTCGGATCAGGATCTTGGCGTTGGCAAGGGGCTGGAATGTCATTGGCTGCCCTGCTTTTTGAGAAAGTAACTGACATGCCCCGGCGGCATATCGGGCAGTTCGCCGAAGACGGAATAGCCCTGTTTTTGATAGAAGGGCAAGGCCTGGAAGCTGGTGGTTTCGAGGTGAAAATTGGTGATGCCCTTGCTCTGGGCGTATTGCTCCATGGCGCCAAGCAGACGGCCGCCCCAGCCGTCGCGGCGGATGCTTTCGTCTATCCAGAGCCAGTCCACGTGCAGCCAGCCCCACTTGATGTCGGCGAGGATGCCCCCTAATACCTTGCCCTCCTCGTCCTTGATAAAGCTGGCGATCTGCTCTCTTTGATGGGATCCCACCATGGCGAGGTTGTAGCCGGAGAGGCCGGAGCGCAGGGCATCCAGATCATCGCTCTGTGGGGGTTGGGGTAGGGTCAGTTGCATGATAATTAGCTCCAAATGAAGAGTGAGCAGCATCACCCGGCAACGGCAGATGGTCAAGGTGGAGAACGGGTGGTTGTCGGCCGTCTCTCACTGTGCTGCCTGTGGAGATGACAGGTTGATTGGGCCAATCCCTGTCGCTTGGCGGGCAAGCTGCCTCGCTCTTGGGCCGGTTTTTCTCTAGCATGGAGGGGCGCGGAGCCGGGCTCCGTCATGATGGATTGTTGGCGCTGTCCGGTTACGGACTTTGGTGGAGAGAAAAGATGAAGCTGCGTTCCTTGTTGGTGTTGGGTGCCCTGGTGCTGGGCGGTTGTGCGGTCAATCCCTATGGTGGCACTCAGGCGCCGGTGTCGGAACCACAGCAGCCGGTGACCCAGCCGGAGAAACCGGTGACCGAGCCCGAGGTGGTGAAACCAGCCCCCAAACCCGAGGCGCCGACCGGCCTGGCGCTGGCCATGGCGGATGCCTTCTTGAAGGCCCCGGAAGTAAAGGCGCTGGCAGGCAGCAACCCTGTGCTGCTGCTGACCCCGCCGCGCAACGGCACTGGCGAGCCGTTCAGCACCCAGCCCATGGCGGTGGCCATGAGCCAGCGCATCCAGCAGCACGGCGGCTTCAGCTTCGCCGACCCAGGTCAGGTTGCGGCCATCACCGGCCAGCTCGAATATCAGCAGGGGGGCATGAACCCGGCGTCCCTGGTGCGTCTGGGTCGCCAGACCGGGGCCAACTACATGTTGTACGGGGATCTGGTCTCAGAGGGGAGCCGTTACAGCCTCGCCATGAGCCTGATGGACCTGAAAAGCGGCGAGCTGCTGTGGAACGGGAGCCGCTCCGCCAATCGCTAAGGCCTCTCCCAACACCTTCCCGAAAAGCCATCGCGCCCTGCCCGATGGCTTTTTTGTTTTCACTCCCGGGGCTAGATGGCGGGCTGGGGAGGTCGCGCCGCCGGCCTTGGACTCCCGCCTTGTTGGCAGCGCAATATCCTGACCCTCTCGCCTCAACCCCACCGCCCTCCAGTTTTTAAGTGCATAAATCTGCAGATGATGCATTTGTTGATATTAATCACTATTCGATAGCCATGTGCTGACTTAGTATCGATGCCGAGCGGAACTGACCTGTCATAAGTCACTGCCTCGCCCGCCATATCGCTTGCCACCAGGGATCTTGGCGGTGAGCCGGCTGGCGACAAGCAATCGGCATATTACCCCTCTTTCCCCGTCGGTCGCCCTGACAACGGCGGCATGTCGCACTCGGGGGCCCGCCATACGGGCGGTGGGACCGTGTGCGATACTTAACGGGTCGTGTATAACAAACAACACTGGGTCGCTCGACCGCGTAGTGAAAGGAACACAGATGACACTCTCGGTGGCACAACTCTATGAAGTGATGACCCAACTGCCCGATCCCGTCTTCATCCTCAGCGAGGATGGCTACTACGTGGAATACATCGGCGGGGTGGAGCAGCAGTCCTATCAGGACGGTAACCCGCTGATCGGCAAGCGATTGCTGGATATTCTGCCCATCGACAAGGCGCAGTGGGTGCTGGAGCAGGTGGCTCGCTCCTTCGCCACTGGCGAGGTGCAGGTGGTGGAGTACGACCTCTCCCCGGCCGAGGTGGAGGGCATCAACGCCGATGCGGGCCCCCAGGGGATGCAGCGCTTCGAGGGCAAGATAGCGCCGCTGCCATCCCTGTACGAGGGCAAGCGGGCGGTGGCCTGGATGACCCGCAACATCACCCGCCAGTACGAACTGCAGCAGCGGCTCAAGCGGCTCGGCGAGACGGATCAGCTCACCGGCCTCTACAACCGGCACTTCTTCTTCGAGCACTATCACCACAAGTTGCAGGGGGAGGGGCGCACCGGCCTCATCATGCTGGATATCGATCACTTCAAGCAGATCAACGATCGCTTCGGTCATCAGACCGGGGACCGGGTGTTGTGCAGCTTCAGCGAGTGCGTGGCCGCCCAGCTGCGGGCCGAGGACATGTTCGTGCGCAGCGGCGGCGAGGAGTTTCTGATCCTGCTGCCGCAGATCGACGAGCAGATCCTGTTGAAGGTGGCCGAGCGCATCCGCGTCGCGGTGGCGGCCATGGCACCGGATCCGGCCCCCATCACGGTGAGCCTGGGCACGACCCTGGTGCGCCCTGGGGAGACGGTCAGCGCCGTGCTGGCGCGGGCGGATGAGTGGCTCTACCGGGCCAAGCGGGGCGGGCGCAACCGGGTGGCCCACGACTCCGATCCCTGAACGGCAAGGCGTTCCAACGAACAAGGGCGACCCCAGGGTCGCCCTTGTCGTTTCTCCCGGCCTTGGCCGAGTTCGCTTTAGCTGAACAGGGTCGAGACGTTCTGGCCCGCCATCAGCAGCCCCAGGGCCAGCACGCTGAACCAGACGACGGTGGCGCTCACCAGGGCGTAGCCGGCGGCGACGAAGAGGCCGTCTCGCTGCAGCATGCCGATGGCCAGCAGCAGGATGGCCCAGGCGGGCATGGCGTTGGTGAAGGGAATGGCGCCGAGGGGCAGCATCAGCAACATGGCCGCCAGCATGATCAGCAGGCCGTTGCAGCGATTGATGGTGGTGCTGCCGGTCAGCAGCAGCAGGCGCGGGCGGATGAAGCGATCGATGCGGGCCAGCAGATCGGCCCCCTTGTGCAGGGTTGGCTTGAGCTGCTCGGCGGCGAAGCGGCGCTCCATCAGTATGCTGGGCAGCCAGGGCACCCGGTTGAGGGTGATGCCGATGCCGATAAACAGGATCAGCAGGCCAAACGGGGTGCTGACGCCCGGGATGGAGACGGGCAGCAGGAAGGGCACGGTGAGCAGCACGCAAAACAGCAGCATGCCCTGCTCGCCCACCAGGGTCAGCATCTCCCGCAGGCTGATGTGGCTCTCTTCGATGGCATGGGCCGTGGTCCGCAAGGTATCGGACAGCTTGTTCTGTGGGTCGTTGAGTTGCGCGGCAACCATTCCTGAAATCCTCGTCTGTGAATGCCACCTCTGTGGCGCCGCTAGCTTACGGGGTGGAGGTTAATCCCAGATGAATGGCGTAAACCGGATGGATCTTTATGGGTGCTCGGGACCACGCCCCTTGCCTGCCACCAAATCGGTGCGATACAGCCCCTATTTAGGATGGGAAGCGAAGGGCTCTGATATGCTTTTGGCACAACGAGTTGCAATCAACTGACGAGCAGGGAGAGGGCCGTGACAAGAGCGGGAATGATGGTGATGGGGCTGCTGTTGCCGCTGGGTCAGAGCTGGGCGGCCGAGGATGGGGATCTCAGTTGGCAGCTGACTCCCTTCATGGGTTACAGCTCGGCCATCGACTTTGACAAGGCGGACGAGCCGGCCCCGGCGCCGGTGTCGACCAGCCTGGACTCCTTGCAAGGGGAGAGCTCGGCCAACTGGGGCTTCTTCATCAGCAAGGAGGTGGACGGTCCCGGCATGATAGAGCTGCTCTACAGCCATCAGTCCACCCCAATGTCACCGGATCAGCCGGATCGACTGACGGTGGATACCCTGCACTTCGCCGGTGCCCTGACCCTGTCGGACAACATCATGGCCCCCTACATAGGCGCCGGGATCGGGGTGACCCACTTCGATGCCTACGGCAGCGAGACGGCCCCCTCCATGTCCCTGGCGCTCGGGGTGCAGCCACGCCTGACCAGGATGCTGGCGCTGCGGGCCGAGGTGCGCGGCTACGGCTCCTTGCTCAACGAGGACACGAATTTTCTCTGCAACCCAGAGGTGTGCGCCTTTCGGGTGCGGGGGGATCTGGTCACCCAGTGGCAGGCCAATGTAGGATTGACCCTGAGGTTCTGAGCCCCATGATGGGAGACGTTCCCACACCTTCAAGGCGCTGAATTTGCTGCAACCATTACCCTGCGAGTTACCTCTTCTGCTGACCCCGCGGCTGTTGCTGCGCCCGCTCAATGGGCAAGACAGCGCAGATCTGTTCGCCATCTACGGGGATCCTGCCGTGATGCGCTTCGTCGGGGAGCCGCCTTTTCCCGAACTCGCTACCGTGGCGCAGATGCTGGCGAGCGTCGAGTGCCTGCTGGCAGCCGGGGAGTCTCTGGAGTGGGGGTTGGTGGCGCTGGGCAGCAAGCGCCTGGTCGGCACATGCGGCCTGCACAGCTTCGAGGGGGATCTTCACCAGGCCGAAGTGGGTTGCATGCTGGCCCGGCACCATTGGGGGCAAGGGCTGATGGGGGAGGCGCTGGGCGCCCTGATGGGGTTTGCGCGGGAGCTGGGCCTGACCACGCTGCAGGCGGATATAGCGCCGGAAAACCTGCCCAGCCAGCGGTTGTTTCGGCGGCTGGGCTTCGTCTGGCAGCAAGATACTTATTACCAACTGAAGCTGGCTGACGAAATCAGGGGATACCGCGAGTGATCCGGCTCAGGGGCTCGTTGACCTTGAACAGCTTGTATTGCACGTCGCTCGCACCCATGGCGAGCACCCGCTGCTCGTGCATGGTCGCGTAAGCGAGGGCGCTCTCCTCATCCTCGAACAGATAGATGCCGCCGGCCTCTCCTGTGCTCGGGTTCTCGGTCCAAATCTTGGAAATGAAGCCGGGCTCCCGGGTGATGGATTCGGCCAGCGGCAGCGCCGCCTCGGTCAGGGCCGGCCCCATCATCTCGCGGGGGAAGTTGAAATGGATCTGCAGCAGGCTGGGCATGGTCGACCTCTCGGTGGGCTGGAATGGCTGAGTCCACATCATAAGAAGCCGGCATCTTGACTGCAAGAAGGCACCTTTTCGTGGCATAGTTACCCCAAAGTAACCACTCATGAGACTTGCCGTGACCTCTGCCCTTTGTCCCGCCTACGAGGTGCTGCGCCTGCTGACCGGCAAGTGGAAGCCCGCCATCCTGTTTCATCTGCGCGAGCAGACCCTGCGTTTCGGGGACTTGCGTCGCTGCCTGCCGGATGTGAGCCAGAAGGTGCTCACCGCCCAGCTCAAGGAGCTGGAGGCCGATGGGGTCATCCGTCGTACCCTCTACCCCGAGGTGCCACCCAGAGTGGAATACGCCCTGAGTCCGCTCGGTACCACCCTTATCCCCTTGCTGCAACAGATGCATGACTTTGCCCTGATCCACGGTGAGCTGTTGGCACGCAGTGATCTCGGCGAGTGAGTCTCCCCTGCGATCCTCAGGGCAGTGCTAGCCTTTTGCCGACCAGCGCATGCGCCACTCAGGACTGTTTGTATCACTGTCCAACCCTTCCTCCTCGATCTGGAAACCCTGAGAGAGATAGAAGTCGCAACTGGCCCTGTTTTGCTGATACACCCGCAGCCGAAGGTGCTGTCGCTGCTGTTTCGCGTGAGCGAGCAGGGCCTTGCCATGGCCGCGCCCCTGCTTTCCTGGCGCGACAAAGATGGCTGCCAGATTTTCTTCGTACAGGGAGTAGAAGCCCAGAACGACAGCATCCTGGCAGAGCAGCCAGTTGTCGGCGGCAGGCAGATAACGTTCCCGCATCGGGTCCAAATTGGTATGCCAGTATGCTGGCGAAATGAAATGGTGAGCCTGCAGGGACGCCTCCAGCCAGATGGTGAGGACTGCCTCCGTATCGGCAGGGGTGAATGCGCGGATCTGCATGATGGTCTCGCCTGGATTGATGATAAAGAGGGCATGGTAGCAGGGGGCGTTCCGTCGTCACCTCATGGGGGGCCAAGTTGTCGCCCCCATCACAACTGGCCTGATGGTGTACGGCTGAGCCGCCCCGACTGGGCGCGGCTCCTATCGCTGTCATTACCAGTGTGCGTTCAGCGAGCCCGCAGCAGCCAGCGGCTGGCCGGGATGACCTCCAGCAGTCGATAGGCCAGCAGGGAGCTGGCGAGCAGGGCCGGCACCTTCAGCAGTTCCCACCAGAGGTGTTTGCCTTGCGGACCGAACACCATCAGCCAGACCACCAGCATCATATGCACGCAGTAGAGGCCGAGCACCTTGGGGGCCTGGCGCGCCAGCCAGCTTCCCTCGCCCCAATGGGGGTTGGCCAGCAGCAGGCCGAACAGACCCAGGGCCCAGGGGATGGAGCCCAGCAGGAAGTCGTGACGATTGAGTGGCACCTCGGCAAAGCGCAGCAGCCCCCAGGCCTCCAGGGCGTAGAGGGCGAGGCCCACCCCCAGCAGACGAATACTTGAAGCAGTATCCGGTCGCCAGTCGCGAGCCTTGAGATAGGCGCCCAGGGCCACAAACAGCAGCGAGAAGAAGGGACCGTTGCGGGTCAGCAGGGCCCATTCACCGCCCAGCAGCGGTTTGCCATAGGAGCCGCCGAGCAGGGCCAGCAGATAGAGCAGGGCGCCCATCACCAGCGCCAGGCCGGGGAGCCCGATACGTTGGCACAACCCCAGGATCAGTACCGCCAGCATCAGGGCGGGCAGGAACCAGAGATGTATCATGCCGCCGACCAACCAGGCGTTGAGGCGATCCCCAATCTGCATCTGCCACTGACCCGCCATGGTCGGCAGATAACCCTGCTGCACCGCCGCCAGCGGGTTGAAGGGTACCAGCAGGTAGATGAGGCTCCAGCCCAGCCAGAGCAGCAGCAGGGGGCGGCAGTAGCGCAGCGCCACTCCCATGGGATCCTGGTTCAGCCTGGGTTGCAGGAAGTAACCGGCGCACAGGAAGAACAGGGGCACGGCGAAGCGGCACAGCTGGTTGATGATGCCCCCGAGCCAGAGATAGAAGGGATCACCCCAGAGGCCGGGATCGAAGGGATTGCTGAAGGGGGAGATGTGAATGGTCATCACGGCCAGGATGGCCAGTACCCGCCCACACTCTATGCTGGCGATGCGCATGATTCCTCTCGGGATCTGGAGTTCTGGCCGCACCCTAACAGCCGCGCCTGACCCCCGCCAGCCGTGGTGGCCGCAACTGTGACCCGGACCTGCGCCCGGTTACCCTTTGTTACCTCCCCCGAAAAAAACGTTACCCCCTGTGGCAACCTGGTCACGCTCTGACTGCGAGACCGTGATCCAGGCTCATGCGCTGCTCGGAATCCTCATGTGTGTTTACACACTCCGGTTCCTGCGCTGCTCTTTACCTTGCTGACGACCTCTCGTCGCAGATCGTGAACAGGTTCTGAGAGGGAGATCCCGCTTCGGTGCAGGTAACAGGGCTGGAGTCTAGAGCAGGGCGATCAGCAGGGTGGCGAGGGCACCGCCCAGCAGCAAGGCTATACCACGGCGGGACGGGCCGTGCAGCTTGTTCCACATCAGCAAGCTGGTGAGGGCGAGCAGCAGCAGCGCCAGGGCGGCGAGATCCCCCATCAGTTGCCAAGAGAGCCCAGTGCCCATGCCGCGGTGCAGCCGGTTGAGGCTGGCGGCGAAGTTGGCCTGTTGGCGCTCGATGCGCACCTCAAGAGTGCCGACCACATAGCTGGCGGCCAGGCTCTCGCTCAGGGTGACCCCCTTGAGCTCCCAGCGCGCGGGCAGGGTGAGGGTACCGTTCGGGGTGGGCAGGGTTTGGGGTGGGGTGATGGCGGTGCGCGCCTCTGCCAGCCCGTCGGCATAGTGTTGTTGCAAGAGCGTCGTGAGCGCGGCGGGATCCGCCAGCGGTGTCGTCAGCGCCAGGGTCTCGCTCTGCTTGTCGGTATGGGGGCCGGGCAGGGGCAACACGGCCCTGTGCTGCAGCCAGAGGCCGGTGAGGCCGTAGATCAGCATCAGTGCCAGGGTGGCAAAGCCGGCCCAGGCGTGGATGCGGCGCACCCACTTGTTGTTGTGGAGCGGAAGTTTCTTGGTTTTCATACGTATCTGGCCGGCTTGCGCCGGCCAGTCTGGTCAGGAGGGGATCAGAAGCGGTAGGCCGCGGTCAGGTTCAGCTGACGGGGGCTGCCCGGCATGATCTGGGAGGCGCTGGTGGCGCTGACGTAGTACTCGTGATCGGTCAGGTTCTCCACGCTGAGCTGGGCATCCCAGTGCTGCCAGCGGTAACCGGCGCGGGCGTCATAGCGGGCGTAGCCCGGCAGCACAGTAGTGTTGGCGTTGTCGGCGAAGCGATCCCCCACCGCCGTCACCCCGGTTTCCCCATACCAGCCCTGCGGGCCGCTCTGGTAGCCGGCGAACAGCTGGCCGTTCTCGCGGGAGACGTTCATCGGTCGCTTGCCTTGCAATTCCGCATCCGCCTTGACCTGCTCCGCGTCCTGAATGGCGACGCCGCCGTGCAGGTAGATCTCGTCGGTCAGCTGGGCACGGGCGCTGAGCTCGATGCCGTCGGTGCGTTGCAGGCCGGTGAGGATCACCTTGGTGGGATCCAGCGGATCCTTGCTGCGCTTGTTGTACATCTCCAACCGGTAGATGGAGAGGGTGGTGGCCAGCTTGCCATCCAGCCAGTCGCTCTTCACCCCACCCTCATACAGCCGGGTGTGCTGGGGATCCAGGTTGTTGTTCTTGTCCCCCGGGGTGATGCCGATAAGCTCGCCGCCGACCGGGGTGAAGGTCTTGCTGTAGGAGGTGTAGAAGGCGTGCTCCTCGATGGGGTTCCACACCAGGCCCAGACGCGGGCTCAGGCTGGTGACCGAGAGGGTCTCCTCCTTGTCGAGATCGTTGCGGCGGCTGGTGACGGTGAACTCGTCCCGGCGCAGGCCGCCGAGCAGGTGCCAGTCACCCAGGCTGAGCTGATCCTGCACATAGAGGCCGTAGCCACGCACCTTGTGGTTGGCGTCGCTGGAGAGCTTCATGGCACCGTTGTAGGTGGGCAGTGAGCCCGGATCGTACAAGTTGCCCGGCGGGATCGGGGTGGCGTTCTGGTACAGCTTGGGAGTGCGCTCCTGCCAGCTCTGCTCCAGCCCGACCAGCAGGCGGTGCTCGACGGGGCCGGTCTGCAGCTGGCCTTCGGCTTCCGTGTTGCTGGTCAGGCTCTTGGCCTTGAGATCCTGTTGCCAGCGGGCGCGGGTCACCTGGTCGCCCTTGACGCTGGTGACATAGGTGTTGTCGAACTGGCTGTCGAGGGTGGTATAGCCGAGTTGCTGGCGCAGCTGCCATTGCTCGTTCAGATCCCAGGTCAGCTGGGAGCGGGTGGACTGGGCCACGTCATCTATGTAGTCGCGGCTGGTGTCGCTGTAGACGCTCTCGATGGGTACATCGGCGGGGCGGCCGTTGACGCCGGGAATGCCGCGATCCGGGGTGCGATCGCTGCCGTTGCGCTCGTACTGCACCAGCCAGTTCAGGTTGTCGGTGATCTCCCAGTTGGCGGACGGAGCCAGCAGAGTGCGCTTGCTGGTCACCCCGTCGCGGAAGCTCTCCTTGTCTTCCTGCGCCATGTTGAGGCGCAGTTGCACCCGCTCGCCGGCCTCGGCATTGAGATCCGCGGCGAGGCGCTGGCTGTCGAAGCTGCCGACCCGGGCGGTGACGCTGGAGGCCTGGCCCCGCTGGGGCTTCTTGCTGACCCGGTTGACGATGCCGCCCGTGCTGCCACGGCCGTAGAGCACGGCGGCCGGGCCCTTGAGCACCTCGACTCTCTCTATGTTGCCAAGGTCGCGGGTGTACTGCATGTCGTCGCGCAGGCCATCCAGGTAGAAGTCGTTGCTGGCGTTGAAGCCACGGATGTTGACGCCGTCGAAGCGGGTGTCGCCGCTGGCGTTGACCCCGGGAATGCCGCTCAGGGCCTCGCTCAGGGTCGGTTGGCCGTAGGCGGTCAGCTCGCTGGCGGACACGCTCTCTATGGTCTGGGGCACCAGCTTGGCCGGGGTGGCGGTACGGGTCGCGGTGGCGACCTCTTCGTGTTGACTGCGTTTGCCGACGACGGTGAGGGTCTCGTCCTCGGCCTGGGCGCTGGCGCAAAGGGACAGCAAGGCGACGCCCAGCAGGGCGCGCGGGTGGTTGGGGTTCTGCATCTGCGTGTGACTCTTCTAATCGACCTGTTGGCCTGAACTTATTGATTTATTAGTAATTATTAAAATGCTCCCGAACTGGGAGGGCGCTAATGATATTTATTTTCATTTGGCTGGCAAGGCAAAGATGCAAAAAGTCCACACCTACGACCAGTTGGATCGCCAGATGGCGCCTATCAGGGTGTTTATGCGTATCGGGCGAGTCTTGGTAAGGGCGAGGCGCTGGTTTACCATCGGCTCTCATCACCCATCTCAGGGACTCGGAGGAGAGAAACATGGACGAGATCATCAGGGCAGATCTTCACAACCGGCAGCACGGCGAGGCGCTGGTCTATCTGCTCAACGAATACGCGAAAGACGAGATGGGGGGCGGCAGTCCCCTCACGGATGAGGTACAGGCGAACCTGGCCAAGGCGCTGGCGGCGAGAGCGAACGCCCATGTGTTGCTGGCCTGGGTGGATGGCGAGCCCGCCGGGGTGGCCACCTGTTTCGAAGGCTTCTCGACCTTCGCCTGCCAGCCCCTGCTCAACATTCACGACATCGCCGTGCACCCGGACCATCGCGGGCGTGGCCTCGGCAAGCGCCTGCTGGCGGAGGCGGAGCGTCTGGCCCGGGAGCTCGGTTGCTGCAAGCTGACCCTGGAGGTGCTGGAGGGCAACAAGGTGGCGCAGGCCGCCTATCGCGCCAGCGGTTTTGCGGGTTATGAGCTGAGCCCAGAGGTGGGGCGGGCTATGTTCTGGCAGAAGACGCTGCCGTGAGCCGCCTGGCAGAATCGAGACAGTCTGCTTGTCATCGGGCCGATCAGCCCCTAGAGTGACGCCCAATTTCTCCATTCTCTCAACGGCCAGCCTTGGCCCGGTGAATCAGATGACCCTTTATGCCTCGGATCAGCGAGTGACCCGAGTGAACTCCGAACAGATGCGCACGATGAAGCATTGTCCGGAGCCCGGGGAGGCCTGAGCCTCCCACTCATTCATCGCATCGTTGCCTATCGGAGCCCGTGCTGACACAGGCGCCGAGTCGCGATCGTGCGAATGAATCAAGGCCATAGACGCTGCCTCGTCTATGGCCTTTTTTGTTGGCCCGCATCCTGGATGCGGGTACGAAACAGAGCAGAGGCCCGCCCGGGTTCTCTGCTTTTTTATTGTCTGCAGCGGCAGGCTGGTATGCTCATCGAGGGCCATGCCGCCGCACTTGCGGGCCTGTAACGTTCATGAGGAAACAGTGAGATGTCACAAAATATCTATGATAACCCAGGCTTTTTTGAAGGTTATGCCCAGTTGCCTCGCTCCCAGCAGGGGCTGGCTGGCGCCCCTGAGTGGCCTGCGTTGCAGGCCATGTTGCCGCCCCTTGGCGGCAAGCGGGTGCTGGATCTGGGTTGCGGCTATGGTTGGTTTTGCCGCGCCGTCAGGGAGCAGGGAGCGGCCGAGACGGTCGGCATCGATCTCTCCGCCAGGATGCTGGCCCGCGCCGCTGAGCTGACCCAGGATGCGGGGATCCACTATCGGCAGGGGGATCTGAGTCGACTAGATCTGGCCGGTGAGTCCTTCGATCTGGTCTACAGCTCCTTGGCGCTGCACTACCTGCCGGAAGTCGCCCCCCTGTTCGCGCAGATCCACGGCGCCCTGGGGGCGGGCGGCAGCTTTGTGTTCTCGGTGGAGCATCCCATCTTCACCTGCCCTCAGCCGCAAGGCTGGCTGGTGGATGAGGAGGGTCGTCGCTCCTGGCCCATCAACGGCTATCAGGCGGAGGGCAAGCGGGTCAGCAACTGGCTGGCGGACGGGGTGATCAAGTATCACCGCACCCTGGGTACCTATCTCAATGCGCTGATCGCGGCGGGATTCGAGATCCGTCACGTGGAGGATTGGGGCCCCACGGCCGAGCAGATCGCTGCCAACCCGGCGCTGGCGGAGGAGGCCGAGCGCCCCATGCTGCTGCTGGTGTCGGCGCAAAAGCCGCTGGGCTGAGAGCCTGTTCATGATCTTGCTGCGAGGCCGTGATCAAGGCTCATGTGCTGCTCGCTTATGTGTGGTAAAGAGGCTCATGTATTCACATACACTCCGGTTCCTGCGCTGCTCTTCACCTTGCTGACGACCTCTCGCGACAGATCGTGAACAGCTTCTGAGATCAGAGGGGAATAGAAACGGCGCGCAGAGGGTTCTGCGCGCCGTTTTTCTATGGTGTTCAGCTTAAGTCAGGCCCGACTTAGAAGTCGTAACGGGCCGCCAGCTGGAAGTCATCCTTGGTGTTCAGCTTGCCGCTATCCTGGCTGTCCAGGTTATTGATGCGGTACTCGCCGATGACTCGCAGGTTCTTGTTGAACTTGTACTGGGCACCCAGGGTGTAGTAGTCGATGGAGTCGTAGTCGGCCTTGCCGTCCTGCTCGACCTTCTGCTTGTTCCACAGGGCCATCAGGCCGATGCCGTTCTCGAAGTTGTAACCGAGGGCGGCTTCCCAGCCGGTGTGATCCTTGCCGGTGGCGAGGAAGTCGGTGCCGTCGGCGTAGCTCAGGGCGGCGTAGACGGCCTTGTTGTCATACTTGGCGGAGAGCAGCCACAGCTTGGCGTCTTCCTCGTTGCTCTTGTCGCGGATCCCCACGTTGTAGGCCGTGCCCAGCGCCAGGTTGAACGGGAAGGTGTAGGAGACGGCGGCGCCGTAGGCGGCATCGCTGTCCTTGCTGGTGGTCTCTTCGGTGTCACCACCGTCGAACTTGTAGCTGGTATCGACCTGGAAGCCGTTGAACAGGCCGGAGTACTTCAGCACCGAGCCGGCGCGGTTGGTGGCGAAGGTGTCGGTCTTGGCGCCGAGGGCGTCGTTGCCATAGCCATCGGAGAGGGAGACGTCGGTCCAGTTGGCCAGCATGCCGGGGGCGCCTTGCTGACGACCGAAGGTCACGTTGCCCCAGTCGGCGCCGACCCCGGCGAAGGCCAGACGGGTGCGCAGGTTGTCGGAGTTCTCGCTGACGGTCTTCTCGCTGTCGTTGATGTAGAACTGAAGCTCGTACTGGGCCAGGGCCTTGAGGCCAGGATTGATGGCGCTCTCTACCTTGGCGCCCAGGCGAACAAACTGGTTGGCACCCTGTTTGTCGCTATATTCGTTCTTGATGTCGCCGTTGGCATCCAGTTCCTTCTTCTCTCCGAAGAATTGACCGGCATAGATGCGGCCGTAGATGTCCAGCATGGTGCTGTCATTCTTGTATACTTCGACGGCTTGAGCCTGGAAGGCCGCGGTGAGCGCCAATGCGACTACTGTCAGCTTTTTCATCTTAATCCCTTGTGTTGCAAGCTTCTGTTTTAAAAGACGGGGCCATGCTAGAAGCGGCAGATGACAGCGGGGTGACCGTGCCGTGAACAAGGGATTGCGGTTTGGTGTCATTCCGATGAAAGCCGCGATTTATGTGGCGATCCGCCACTTTTACGCGCAAAGGTTTGCCCTTGTGATAGAATGCCGCCCGTTTTCGGGCTCCAAAGGTTGGATATTGCGATGAGACGTGAACTGGCAATCGAGTTTTCCCGAGTGACGGAAGCGGCTGCTCTGGCTGGCTACAAGTGGCTCGGACGTGGTGACAAGAATATCGCCGATGGGGCGGCCGTGGCGGCCATGCGTCACATCCTCAATCAGATCCAGATCGACGGTGAGATTGTGATAGGCGAAGGGGAGATCGACGAGGCTCCCATGCTCTACATCGGCGAGAAGGTGGGCACGGGTCTGGGCGACGCGGTGGATATCGCGGTCGATCCCATCGAAGGTACCCGCATGACCGCCATGGGTCAGGCCAATGCCCTGGCGGTGTTGGCGGTCGGCGACAAGGGCTCCTTCCTCAAGGCCCCCGACATGTACATGGAGAAGCTGATCGTCGGTCCCAAGGCCAAGGGCGCCATCGACCTCGATCAGGCCCTGGAGCTGAACCTCAAGGCCGTGGCCAAGGCGCTCGGCAAGCCGCTCTCCCGCCTGACCGTGATCACCCTGGCCAAGCCGCGCCACGACAAGGCGATCAAGGAGATGCAGGGACTGGGCGTGCGCGTGTTCGCCATCCCAGACGGCGACGTGGCCGCCTCCATCCTGACCTGTCTGCCGGACAGCGAAGTGGACATGCTCTACGGCATCGGCGGCGCACCGGAAGGAGTCATCTCGGCGGCGGTGATCCGCGCCCTGGACGGCGACATGCAGGCTCGCCTGGTGCCGCGCCATCAGGTCAAGGGTGACAGCCCGGACGTGCGTGCCCTCGGCGAGCAGGAGATCGCCCGCTGCGAGGCCCTCGGCATCGACGTGACCAAGGTGCTCAAGCTGGAAGATCTGGCCAAGAACGACAATGTCATCTTCTCGGCCACCGGTATCACCAAGGGCGATCTGCTGGAAGGCATCACCAGCGACGGCGTCATGGCGACCACAGAGACCCTGCTGATCCGCGGCAAGTCGCGTACCATCCGTCGCATTAAGTCGATCCACTTCCTGGATCGCAAGGACAGCGTGGTGCGGGATATCATCCTGTAAGAGGGATGAGCGCAGTGGCGGCAAGTCGCGTACTCTCATGCCGCCGCATCGAGTCGATCCACTTCCTGGATCGCAAGGACAGTGTGGTGCGCGATATCATCTTGTGATGCGTCAATGCCGTCATTGGAACGCCAAAGCCCGACACCCGTCGGGCTTTTTGTTGCCTGCGGCAGGGCGCCGTGCTTTCGGGCAGGGATAAGGCTTAGGAGAAATCCGACTCCTTGCTACACTGCTTCGCCCTACTGAGGAAGAATCACATGGAATGTCGTCAGGGCTGCGGTGCCTGCTGCATCGCCCCCAGCATCAGCAGCGCCATTCCCGGCATGCCCCAGGGCAAACCGGCCGGCGTCCCCTGCATCCAGCTCGATGCCGAGCTCGGCTGCAAGATCTTCGGTCAGCCCGAACGCCCGGCGGTGTGCAGCGGCTTTCGCCCCATGGCGGATGTGTGCGGCACTCACAGCCAGGAGGCCATCTGGCTGATCGGCGAGCTGGAGCGACTGACGGCCTGAACGCCCGGCCCTCTCCCTCAGGAAGAGGATGCTTGCCTGTCGCCCCTCATCCCGAGCCCTTCTCCCGCGAGGGGAGAAGGGAGAAAAGCGTGGCAACATCATCCGGAGCAACACCAATAGAAAGAGGCCGCATCATGCGGCCTCTTTTTCATTCGATGACTCAATGGCTAGGGATCAGATCCCGGCCAGCTCCAGGGCCTGGCGATAGTACTCGTTGGCCTTGTTGGTGAGCCGGCGCTTGTCCATCAGCTGGCCGAGGGCGTGGCAGAGGGCCGGGCTCGGCGCCTTGGCCACCTCCTGCTCCAGCAGGCGCTGGGCCTCATCCAGCTGACCGGCCAGCAGATAGACCTGGGCCAGTGCCGCTTCGGCGCCCGGTTGATCCTGCATCTTCTTGAGCTGGGTCAGCATGGGCTGGTAGTCATCCAGCTTGAGTTTGGGCAGGCGGGCGAACAGCTCGGCGGCGGGTTGCTTGCGCAGTGCCTCCAGCCAGAGCTCGGCCGCTTCGCTGTCGGCACCGAGCCGGCGCAGACGATCCCCGTAGCTGGCGAGCAGGGCGGGATCCTGGCGCAGCTTGCGGGGTAGCTCCTGCCAGACCGGGCGCAGGTTGTCGAGGGCATCCCCGGCGGCCTCGAGACGGCCACACCAGGCCTGTTGCAGCAGATCTTCCTCCTGCTGGGGGGTCAGCTTACCGACCTTGCGCAGGGCGGGGGCGAGATCGACCAAGGCCGCCCAGTCCTGCCGTGCCAGATAGACCTGACGTAGCTGGTCCAGCACCATGGGATGGCGCGGATTGAGGGCATAGACGGACTCGAGGCGACCGAGGGCGCTGTCGTACTGCCCCTGCTCTATCTGCAACTGGGTCTGGATCAGGGTCAGCGCCAGCTCGGCCTTGGGGTTCTCCTCCTGGGCCTTCTGCAGGTAGTGATCCCGGCGAATGTCATCCCCACGGGCCTGGGCCACCTTGGCGGCGCTCAGGTAGTTGAGCAGCGGGGTGTCGCTGTTGTCGGCCCCCTTGATCAGCAGCTTCTCGGCCTGGCTATAGTGCCCCTCGGCCATGGCCAGGGTGGCGTTGACGGTCTGCAGGTTTGCCTTGCGGCGGCGTCGGGAACCGAACCAGCCCTGGGTCTTGCGGCGCAGGCCGAATACCCGGGTCAGCAGCCACTCGACGATGAGCAGGGCGCCGTAGAACAGCACCGCCAAGATGACGGCGCTGGTGACCGAGGACTCCACCGTGTAGTTGCCGAGGGAGATGAGCACATAGCCCTTGTTGCCGGAGGCCTGCGGGCCGAAGATGAGGCCCGCCACCATGACGGCGACGATGACGATAAGACGGATCATGGTGCTCTCCTCAGTTGCCGGCCAGGATGCGTTGCAGGCGCTCGGTCAGCACCTGTTCCAGCATGGCCTGGGTCTTGAACTGATCCGGATAGTCGAACTGGATCTGCTCACCCTTGAGCTTGTCGAGCTCGGATTGCATGTACTGGGTGGCGCTGTTGTCGACGTCGAAATACTGGGTCAGCCAGCGCTCGGCCTTGTCCAGGCTGTCGGTGTAGAGCGCCTGCTGCTCACGATAGACGGCGAGCTGGGCCTGCAGCAGCTTGGTCTTGAGGTTCTCCCGCAGGAAAATCTCCTGCTGGGGGGAAAGCAGGGCCTCCACGGCGCCATCGCGGCGACGTATGGTGATGAAGTTCTCGGTGAACTTGACCCAGTTCTTCTTGAGATTGCTCTCCCACTCGTCCGGGTTGGTGCTGACGGCCTGGTCGGCCTCGGCCTTGGCTTCCGGCATGCTGACGGTGGAGAGGGGCAGCAGCTCGATCTGATCGGAGAGGGCGGCGAGTTTCAGGGTCAGCCCCTCGCGATCCACCCGCGGCATGCCCTTGAGCTGGGCGATGTCTTCCGCCAGCGCCTTGCGGATGGGCATCAGGCTGGGATCGTTGAGGGCCTTGATCCGCTCGTCGGCGTTGCCGAGCAAGGTGATGGCGGAGATGAGGTCATGTTCGAGCCACAGCTTGCGCCCTGCCATGCGGACCAGGTATTCGGATTCGGCCAGCATCCAGTCGTTGGGACGCTTGTCATCCAGATCCAGAACCTTGTGCTGCAGGGCATCCAACGCCTCCTGCAGTTGCTGCTGGCTCTTGCCGAGGGTAGCCAGCCGCTCGGCATCCTGGCTGTTGCTCTGATCCAGCTTGCCCATGACATCGGCCAGCTGCTGCTTGAGGGCACCGATCTCCGCCTGCTGGGTGACGGCATTCTTGTGGCCGTGCAGATAGAGCCCGCCGGTCAGCCCCAGGGCTAGCAAAATGGCGACACCGCCGAGGAGAGCGCCGGAGCGGCCCTGCTTCTTGCCTGCCACCTCGTTGGCCGCAGGGGCCGCACTGCTCGGCTGGGATTTGACCTCGGGTTCTTGTTGTTCAGTCATTCCATTTTCCTCAGTTCCAGGGCGGCCACCAGAGCCTGGTTGGATGCACCTTGGGCAATCACGATACGGGTAAAGCCAGCCGCCTCGGCCTGCTCGGCCACGCGGGGGCTGGGTACCACCAGCAGGCGGTCATAAAGCCAGGGCTGCTGCTGGCTTGGCACCAGTTCCAGCAGCCGCTGCAGCAGTTCACCACTGGTGATGAGCAGGCTGTCGAGGCCGGCACTCTGCCAATGGCGGGTCAATGCGTCCCCGTCGAGTTCGGGGTAGTGGCGCTCATAAGTGGCACAATAGTGCACCAGTGCGCCGCGTGAGGCCAGTGTACTGGCGATGAGATCCCGCCCGCCATTGCCGCGCAGGATCAGCACTCGCTTGCCGGCGACCGCCTGCAGGGTGGGCAGCAACAGCAGCCCCTCGCTGCGGGGATCGTCCGGACAGAGTGCCTGGATGCCCACTTCGGCGAAGGCGTCGGCACTCGCCTGGCCAACTGCAAAGTACTCAATATGTGGCCAGGTCAGACCAGTTTGCAACAGAAAATGATGAGCGAAATGAATCGCATGCATGCTGACGGCGATGACGATGTCCGAAACGGACAGCAATTCTGGCAGACGGAAGAGCTCGTCCCCCGGCCGGGTTTCCAGCAGAGGGCAGCAGAGGGGGTGGTGGCCTTGCTGGCGCAGCAGTTGCGCCAGCTCGACAGCCTGCTCGGCCGGGCGTACCACCAGCGGGATCATCCAATCCCCCTCATCGACAGGGGCCGGAGGGCTGACCGGCCTGCCTTCATGGGTGGTACACCTCGGCCAGGATGACGTCGGCGCCATCGGCCAGCAGGCGCTGGGCCAGGGCATGACCGAGGGCCTCGCCGTCCGCCAGGGGACCGCGGATCTCGTCACGGATGATACGGCTGCCATCCGGACTGCCCACCAGGCCACGCAGCCAGACCTCGTCCCCTTGTACCAGGGCATAGGCACCGATAGGCACCTGACAACCCCCCTGCAGGGCGCGGTTCATGGCACGCTCTGTCAGCACCCGCACCCGGGTCTCGCCGTGTTCGAGCGGTGCCAGCAGGGCGTGCAACTCGTGATCGTCGACGCGGCACTCGATGCCGACGGCACCCTGGCCGTTGGCGGGCAGGCTCTGCTCCGGTTCGATGAAGGCGGTGATGCGATGGCTCATCTCCAGCCGTTTCAGGCCGGCGGCGGCGAGTATGATGGCGTCGTACTCACCGGCATCCAGCTTGGCGAGACGGGTGTTGACGTTGCCACGCAGGTCACGGATCACCAGATCCGGGCGGTCGGCCCGCAACTGGCACTGGCGGCGCAGGCTGGAGGTGCCGACCACTGCACCCTGGGGGAGATCGCCTATCTGCTTGAAATGGTTGGAAACGAAGGCATCGCGCGGGTCTTCCCGCTCGCAGATGGTGTGCAGGCCGAGCCCCTCGGGGAACTCCACCGGCACGTCTTTCATGGAGTGGACGGCGATGTCGGCGCGCCCCTCCAGCATGGCAGTTTCCAGCTCCTTGACGAACAGGCCCTTGCCGCCCACCTTGGCGAGGGGTGTATCCAGGATCTTGTCCCCCTGGGTGCTCATGGGCACCAGTTCGACGTGCAGATCGGGATAGAGCGCCTCGAGGCGATCTTTCACGAAATTGGCCTGCCACAGGGCCAATGGGCTCTTGCGAGTGGCGATTCTCAGGGTTCGGGCTGCCATATCAATCAGTTGTTTCATCTTTAGTGAGGCAAACGATCTTATCACCCTTTGCAGGGGCTTTCATGGCGCAGCCGGCAAAAGCGGGGGCAGGCTCAAAAAAGGCGGCTGAAAATGATTTTCATTAATCCGTTATGGATATTTAATTGATTGAAAACATTGAAATTTATTACTTTCCTACGATACCATTATTGACACCACCAGAAATAATCCGGTGATTCCATGCGGGCTTGTTTACCACGGCGGTTTGCATTGTTAACATGATCACACTTTTTTGACGTCTCCCCATTTTGGTGCGTCATTTCTATCCCCGATAGGTAGGGCATTGCTGGTAAAACTCGACACGCTGGTGGCGCGCTACGACGAGATCAATAGTCTCAAGACGCAACGGGCGCTGGATCTCATGAGTCGCTATGGGCAGCAGGTGTTTCAGTTGCTGCCCGTCATGCTGCACTTCAATCACCCCCTCTTGCCCGGCTATGTGGCAGGTGATGTGCCCCATGGTATCTGGAGTTTTGTCGCGAGCGATGTCCAGCAGGCCTTCATTCAGGACCTGTGTCAGAACGCGAACTGTCAGGGTGGCCTCAACACCCACGACAAGTCGATCCAGGGCCTCTACTCCATGGGCAGCACCTCCTCCATCGGACAGTGCTGCCACTCGGATCTCGACATCTGGGTCTGCCACGTGGCGGGCTTGTCGCAGGAGCGGCTCGCCCTGCTGGATCAGAAGTGCCAGCTCCTCTCCAAATGGGCCGAGCAGCGCGGGGTCGATCTCAACTTCTTCCTGATCCCCGAGGACAAGTTCCGCCAGCGCAACGATGCCCAGATGCAGGGGGAGAGCTGCGGCAGCGCCCAGCACTTGCTGCTGCTCGATGAGTTCTACCGCAGCGCCATGCACATCGCCGGCAAGCGCCTGCTCTGGTATCTGGTGCCCAGCGACTATGACGATCACTACGACGACTATGTGAACGGCCTGTTTGCCCACGGCAAGCTGAGCCAGGATGACTGGCTCGATCTCGGTGGCTTCAACCGCATTCCCGCCGAGGAGTACTTTGGCTCCGCCCTCTGGCAGCTCTACAAGGGCATCGACTCCCCCTACAAGGCGGTGCTCAAGTCGCTCTTGATGGAAGCCTATTCCCACGAGTATCCCAACACCCGTCTGTTGTCGGTGACCAGTCGCGACTGGTTCCAGCACAACGAGGGGATGCACTACCGGCTCGACAACTACTGCCTGATGCTGGACAAGGTGACCAACTACCTCAAGTCCATCGGCGACATGCAGCGCCTCGACCTGGTGCGCCGCTGCTTCTACCTCAAGGTGTGCGACGGCCTGAGCCATCCGAAGGAGGCACACAGCCCGAGCTGGCGCCGCGAGTTGATGGCGCAGCTGGTCTCCTACTGGGGCTGGAGCCCGGAGCGCCTGCACCACCTGGATCACCGGGAGGAGTGGAAGGTGGAGGAGGTCAAGGTGGCCTACGCCGAGTTGCTGGAAGCCCTGATGCAGAGCTACCGCAATCTCATCCAGTTCGCCCGGCGCAACAACATCAGCGAGTCCATCAACCCGGAAGACATCGGCATACTGTCGCGCAAGCTCTATGCCGCCTTCGAGAGCCTGCCGGGCAAGGTGCAGCGCATCAACCTCAAGATAGCGCCGGACTTGAGCGAGCCGGATCTCAGCCTGGTGCAGGTGCCCCACGGCCGCCTGAACCGCGCCGGCTGGTATCTCTACAAGCACTCCCTGGAGCCGGTGGACATCATAGGCCGGGCGCCGCTCGAATATAACGGTTACATCAGCAAGCTGGTGGCCTGGGCCTACTTCAACGGCTTGATGACGCCCCAGTCCAGGGTGCACCTGTTCAATCAGGGCTCGGATCTCCACATCGACAACCTGCACCAGTTCTGTCGCGATCTCTCCGGCACCTTCCCGGTGAAGTATCCCCGCGCCACCAACCTGGCCCTGAGCCGCCCCTGCGAGATCCATCAGCTCTCCATCTTCCTCAACCTGGAGACGGATCCGTCCAGCCACTGGGTGGGGCAGGTGATCGAGTTCGATGCCAATGCCGCCGACGTCTTCTCCTTCGGCCGCAACCAGGAGTGCCTGGTGGGCTCGGTGGATCTCGTCTATCGCAATTCCTGGAGCGAGATCCGCACCCTGCACTTCCAGGGGGAAGAGGCGGTGGTGGATGCCCTCACCACCATACTCGGCAAAATGCACCAGGATGCCGCCGCCCCCGAGATGATAGAGGTGTTCTGCTACAGCCAGCACTTCCGCTCCCTGGTGCGCTCCCGCTTCCAGCAGCTGGTGGCCGAGTGCATCGAGCTGCGCCTGGCGCGGGACAAGCAACAGCTGGTCAAGACGCTCGCCCTCGGCAAGGAGAAGTACGGCATCTTCTTCGAGCGACGCGGGGTGTCGGTGAAGAAGCTGGAGAACGCCATCGACTTCTATCGCCACATCTCCCACAACAAGCTGGATCACCTGCCCCTGCGCCTGGACAAGACCCACAGCCAGCACCTGCCCGGCATCGTCGACGCCTATGCCAGCGAGGGGTTGGTGCAGTTCTTCTTCGACACCCGCAACGCCGGCACCAACATCTATATCCTGGACGAGGCGAACCGGGTGGAGATCTACCAGCACTTCGCCGGCAACAAGGATGAGCTGGTGCAGGGGGTGAACCGTTTCTACACCTCGTCGGGCCATGAGCGCTTCAGCGACGCCGGCCAGTTCAGCAACTTCAACCTGCCCCAGTATTACGAAATCGTGCAGCAGGGCGACGAGCTTGAGGTGATCCCCTACCGCAGCCAGAATCCGCAGCGTGATAACCCGGGGCCTGCCCGCGAGGTAGGTTGATGTGCTACCGGATTGAACCCAACGAAAACGGCCTGCAGATGCAGGCCGTTGTCATATTGGTCGTCCGGGCTCAGCCGTCGAGGCGGGCCAGCAGCCAGCCGCGTACGTCGGCGAGCTGGGGCCGGCAGATCTCGTGGCGCATGGGGTACTCGTGCCACTCGGGGGTGAGCCCAGCCGCTTCCAGCCGGTTCTTCGCCTCCCAGCCCATGGAGAGCGCCACCACGTCATCATAGATGCCGTGCATGTAGCAGATGGGCAGGGCGCGAGCCGCCTCGCTCATCTCCGCCATCAGGGCATCGGGGGACGCCAGATAGGTGGACATGCAGAGCAGGCCCGCCAGGGGCTGAGGGCAGCGCAGGGCGGTGAAGGAGGCGATGACGCCCCCCTGGGAGAAACCGGCAAGCACTATGCGCTCGGGGGCGAAGCCCTCGGCGATCAGGCTGTCCAGCAGGCCCTGGATGCGCTCGGCGGATTCACGGACATGTGACTCCACGGCGCGATCTTCCGGGTGCTCGAAGCTCCGGATGTCGTACCAGCCGCGCATCTTGTAGCCCATGTTGATGGTGATGGGCCGCTCCGGCGCGTCCGGCAGCAGGTGGCGCACCGGCAGGGAGTCGGGCAGCGCCAGGGCATCCACCAGGGGCGCCAGACCGGCGCCTGAGTCCCCCAGCCCGTGCAGCCAGATCACCGCATGGCGAGCGCCGTCGGGGTGCAGATCTATCATGGGAAGCGCACCGGCTCGCCGGCCTGGGCTGTGCAGGCCCGGGTCAGCAGGGTCTTGAGTTCTTCGCCGAAGCGGTTGTCTATCCAGCTCTCCCCGCGCAGCTCGAAGTGGAAGCCGTTCTCCCGGGTGGCGACCCAGATCTGGTGCAGGGGTTCCTGCTTGTTGATGATGACCTTGGTCTTGTTCTCGAAACTCAGGGTCAGCACGCCGCCGGCCCGTTCACAGTCGATATCCGGATACCCCTCGTCGATGACGTCCTCCACATACTGGAAAAAGGCGTCTGTCAGGGCGTGATACTCGTGATCCTTCATCGGTTTATCCTGTTGCTTTTAACAATGTGAGTGCGATTATAGAGGGCCAAAAATTTTTTCGCAGCGAACCATTATGACTACCCAGTTCACCAAGTGCCTGTTGGCCGCATTTCTCTCCCTTGGGTTGGGCGCCTGTGGTCTGACGGGGCCGCTCTACATGCCGCCCCCCGAGCAACCCGCTCCGACGGAGCAGCCCAAGCCTGCCCCATCCAAGACAGAGAGTACACCGCAAGCCACCTCGTCTGCGACCGCCAAACCGGCCTCCGAGGCCGCGCCGCAATAATTTAGGAAGGAACCGCCCCCTTGGATCATTTTAACTACGACGCCGACGGCCAGCTGCAGGTCGAGCAACTGCCCCTGCAACAACTTGCCGAGCAGTATGGCACCCCGCTCTACGTCTACTCCCGCGCCACCCTTGAGCGCCACTGGCACGCCTTCGATCAGGCGGCGGGCGACATCCCCCATCTGATCTGCTATGCGGTCAAGGCCAACTCCAACCTGGCGCTGCTGAACCTGCTGGCCCGTCTGGGGTCCGGGTTCGACATCGTCTCCGGCGGGGAGCTCTCCAGGGTGCTGGCGGCGGGCGGTGATCCGGCCAAGGTGGTCTTCTCCGGGGTGGCCAAGAGCGAGGCCGAGATGCGCCTCGCCCTGGAGAAAGAGATCCTCTGCTTCAATCTGGAGTCCGAAGCCGAGCTGGAGCGCCTGAACCGGGTGGCCGGCAGCATGGGCAAGGTGGCTCGGGTGTCGGTGCGGGTCAACCCGGATATAGACGCAGGCACTCATCCCTACATCTCTACCGGTCTCAAGCAGAACAAGTTCGGCATCCCCATCGAGCAGGCCCCCGCCATCTACCGCAAGGCGGCGGCCATGGCCCACATAGAGATCAAGGGGGTAGATTGCCACATCGGCTCTCAACTCACCGAACTGAATCCCTTCATGGAGGCGGCGGACAAGCTGCTGCGACTCATCGACGAGCTGGCGGCCGAAGGCATCCATATCCATCACCTGGACGTGGGTGGTGGCCTCGGGGTCAACTACGGGGCCGAGCAGCCCCCTCATCCGAGCGAGTATGCCGAGGCCCTCAAGCAGAAGCTGGCGGGTCGGGATCTGACCCTGCTGTTCGAGCCGGGCCGCGCCATCGTCGCCAACGCCGGTGTGCTGCTGACCCGGGTCGAGTTCCTCAAGCCCGGCGAGACCCGCAACTTCGCGCTGATCGATGCCGGCATGAATGACCTGCTGCGCCCCTCCCTCTATGGCGCCTGGATGAACATCATCGAGGTGGACAGCCGCGCGAGCCACGAGAAGGCGCTGTACGACGTGGTGGGCCCGGTGTGCGAGACCGGCGACTTCCTCGGCAAGGAGCGCACCCTGGCGATCGCCGAGGGCTCCCTGCTGGCGGTGCGTTCCGCCGGTGCCTACGGTTTCACCATGTCCTCCAACTACAACACTCGTCCCCGTGCGGCCGAGGTGCTGGTGGACGGGGACAAGGCGTTTCTCATCCGGGAGCGGGAGCAACTGGCGGATCTCTGGCGCGGGGAGCACCTGCTGCCCTGAGTACGCGGGTTTCACGGAGTTTTTCAGACGTTCCGCCGAGTCGAGAGCGTGAGCCGTTGACCAGTCGCCGGTGTGGTGAGGATTTACTGCCCAAGGGGTAGAGGAACGCAGGATGTTGATAGATTTTTCCAAGATGCATGGGCTGGGGAACGACTTCATGGTGGTGGACGGCGTCACCCAGAAGGTGTTCTTCAGCAACGATGTCATCAAGAAGCTGGCGGATCGCCATTTCGGGATCGGCTTCGATCAGCTGCTGCTGGTGGAGCCCCCCTATGATCCCGAGCTCGACTTTCACTACCGTATCTTCAATGCCGACGGCAGCGAGGTGGAGCAGTGCGGCAACGGTGCCCGCTGCTTCGCCCGTTTCGTGCGCCTGAAGGGGCTGGTCAACCGGGACAAGATCGCGGTCAGCACGGCTCGCGGCCGCATCACCTTGCAGCTGGAGGGGGAGAACCAGGTCACGGTCAACATGGGGGTGCCCCAGTTCGAACCTGGCAAGGTACCGTTCCGGGCCCAGAAGGCAGAAAAAACCTACCTGCTGCGCGCGCAGGAGCATACTGTGATGTGCGGTGTGGTCTCCATGGGCAACCCTCACTGCGTCATCGAGGTCCCTTCGGTGGCCGATGCCCCGGTGGAGACTCTGGGCCCCATCATGGAGCGCCACGAGCGCTTCCCCGAGCGGGTCAACGTCGGCTTCATGGAGATGGTCAACGCCAGCGAGATCAAGCTGCGGGTGTTCGAGCGCGGGGTGGGGGAGACGCTCGCCTGCGGCACCGGCGCCTGCGCCGCCGTGGTGATCGGCATCAGCCAGGGCAAGCTCAAGGAGCGGGTCACCGTCACCCTGCCGGGGGGCAAGCTGACCATCGCCTGGAAGGGGCCGGGTCAGCCGGTCTACATGACGGGGCCGGCCGAACACGTGTTCGATGGCCAGATAGAGCTGTAGATGGAATCATGAAGGGGGGCGGCAAGCCCCTCTACCACAAGCAGATGTCGGGGCCTTGTGCCCCTTTTTCGGATGGATCAACCAAGTTATGAGCGAACTCAAACGGCAGGAATCACTGATGGACGAAGCCACAGTGCTGGAGTACCTGGCCCGTTACCCCGAGTTTTTCCAGCGCCACGCCGCCATGCTGGACCGCATTCGCATTCCCCATGAGCGCAAGGGCAGCGTCTCCCTGGTGGAGCGGCAGATGGACAGGCAGCGGGAGCGTATCGAGCAGCTGGAGCAGGAGATCACCGAGCTCATGGGGATCGCCAGCGAGAACGAGCGGATCTTCAAGATCTATGCGGACCTCTACGGTGAGCTGTACGGCTGCCAGAGCCTGTTCGAAGTCAGCGCCGTCATGGGCAAGGCCTTCGTGCAGCGGCTGCGCCTGACCGGGGTGCGCCTCTGGCTGAGCCCGAAGAAGTGCTCGCTGAGCGGCCCCGAGCAGCGTTTCCTCGCGGACGGCAAACAACTCGATCAGCTGCTGGGCCAGCGCCTGCCGGGAACGGACTATTACTTCGGCCGGCTCAATCAGAGCGAGAAACAGGCGCTGTTTGGCAGCGATGTGCTGGTCAATTCCGTTGCCCTGATGCGCATTGGCGATCTCGGCGTACTGGCGTTTGCGAGCTCGGATCCCAGCCACTTCGCCCCCCACAACGACACCCTGCTGCTGGGTCAGCTCGGCCGTCTGCTGCAACTGCGCCTGCCCGAGCTGGCCCGTGGCTAAGGGGCCGGCCAGATCAGCCACCAAGGCGCAGCCCCCTGCCGCCGAGCCTCTGCCCGCCGCGCTGGCGGACGAACTGGCGGCCTTTATCGAATACCTGAGGGTGGAGCGCCAGCTCAGCCCCCACACCCGCAGCAACTACCAGACCCATATGGAATCCATGACCGCCGAGCTGGTGCGCCTCGGTCTCGATGACTGGGCCAGGCTGGAGGCGAGTCAGGTGCGCAGCCTGGTGACAAGGATGCACAAGGGGGGGCTGGCGCCCCGTTCGCTGGCCACCAAGGTCTCCGCCCTGCGCAGCTTCTGCGACTGGCAGGTGCGCCAGGGGCGGCTGGTCGCCAATCCGGCCCGGGGCATAGTGACCCCCAAGCAGGGGCGGCCCCTGCCCAAGAACCTCGACGTGGACGAGATGTATCAGCTGCTCAACATCACCGACGAGCAGGATCCGCTGGCGGTGCGGGATCGCGCCATCATGGAGCTGATGTACTCCTCCGGCCTGCGTCTGGCCGAGCTGGTGGGGCTCAACCTGGCGGACATCAAGCTCGACGAGCGCCAGCTCAGGGTGACCGGCAAGGGATCCCGGGAGCGGGTGCTGCCCATGGGGAGGATGGCGGTGGAGTGGCTGCAGAAGTGGCTCAAGGTGCGCCCCCTGCTGGCGGGGGATGAGACAGAGGCGCTGTTCGTCTCCAAGCGCAAACAGCGGCTGTCGGCGCGCTCCGTGCAGGAGCGCCTCGACGGCTGGGGCAACAAGCAGGCGCTCAACGCCCACGTGCATCCCCACAAGCTGCGCCACAGCTTCGCCACCCACATGCTGGAGAGCTCGGGGGATCTGCGGGCGGTGCAGGAGCTGCTGGGCCATGCGGATCTCTCCACCACCCAGATCTATACCCACCTGGATTTCCAGCACCTGGCCAAGGTGTATGACGGCGCTCATCCCAGAGCCAAGCGGGATCCGGGTTCAGAGGAAAACGAATAGGGGGCAGCCATGCCACCCAGAGGAGAGCCCATGCAGTTCTATCGCCGTTGGCAGCCGGTGGCCGCCATCTCGTTCGATCTCGACGACACCCTCTATGACAACGGTCCCGCCATTGCCCGTGCGGAGCAGTGGATGCTGGCACACCTGCGCAGCGAATACCTGGCCACCGCCATGCTCGACAAGGCGAGTTGGCTCGCCCTCAAGCGCGACCTGCTGCTGACCCGCCCCGAGCTGCGTGACGACGTCAGCCTGGCGCGTCAGCAGGGGATCCGCGAGGCCCTGGTGCAGGGGGGCATGGGGGCGGATCAGGCGCAGCAAGAGGCCGAGCGGGTGTTTGACGCCTTCCTCACCGAGCGTTCGAAAATTGAGATCAGCAGAGACACCCACGATCTGCTGGCACGCCTTGGTGCGCGCTATCCCTTGGTGGTGATCACCAACGGCAACCTGGATCTGGCGCAGGCCGGACTGGCGGACTACTTCACCCTGGTCTGCAAGGCCGGGCTGGGCGCCAGGATGAAACCGGCTCCCGACATGTTTCTGGCGGTGCAGGCGGCCCTCAGGCTGCCTCCCGATCGGATACTGCACGTGGGGGATCACCCCGAGAGCGATGTGCTGGGGGCCAGATTGCATGGCTTTCGGGCCGCCTGGCTCAACGAGACCGGTCAGTCCGCCCGGAGCCTGCGACTGTTGCCGGACGTGGAGCTGAGCCGCTTGAGCGAGTTGGCCGAGCTGTTGCTCTGAGGGGGAGTGAGGGTCATCGGCGGCAGATCAGTCCGATCGGCTTATAAGGGCCGGTCTCATTGACCCGGCAATGGCTGACGCCTGATGGTAGCGCCTGCTGCAGCCGGATGGCGCTGTCTTGATAGTGGCAGACCAGATAGAAGGGGTGCGGGTTGCGCTTGTCCAGGCTCCAGTAGTGGGTCTCGCTGCTGTCGCCGTTGTCCGGTTTGAGCTGTGCCAGCTCGGCGGGATCCCCGTCGAACAGGGAGAGGTTGTCGAGGCGATGGCTCAGGCGCTCGCTCGGCTGGCCTGCCAGATCCCGGCTCACTCCCTGCCAACCCGTGTGTGTGCTCAGCAGTTGCTGGCGGCTCTCTATCCGGGGTGGGCAGTCAAATTGCAGGCTGGCGCCCAGGGCCATGGCCATCAGTAACATGGTGTTGTCTCGCAGAGGGTAAGGTGCCCATGCTAGCGCAGTGAGCGGCCCTCTTGCCATCCCTTCGCCTGCCTTCGCAAGGGATGCGAGAGGGCGGGTTTTTCTTTATCCTTGGCGCAAGTTGACGAGGGAGTGAAACGTTTGAGCGGGATAAAGAACATCTTCTGGTTGGCGATCCCCATGATGCTGGCGGGGTGCGATCTGCTAAGGGATCACTACCGGATGGAGTTCAGGGATGGCTCCTGGCGGGAGATCACCCTCTCCCCCTTCTCGGATCAGGCGAGCTGGCGCGAGGGCTGCGCCACCGGGGAGATCCTGGTGGACATGACCCTGCCCCTGAAGCGGGGCAAGATAGTGGACGGCCGGGAGCAACTCCTGATCGGCGGGGAGTTGTTCGAACTGGAAGAGACCAGGCTCTATCGCGGCAACGGCATGGTGCTCGGCCAGGCCCCGGATCATATCCAGCGGGGGCTCAAGGGGCTGGATGTCTGCCGCACCCTGCGCCCCGATCGGGGGGCGCTGCCGAGACTGAAGACCAAGGGTTTTGGCGACTAGCTCCCTTGCTGCCTGCGCTCACGGCAGGCGGCACCAAAGGCCTCGAACAGCTTGATGGAGTGGGGATTCTCGCTCGCCTTCCACTCAGGATGCCACTGCACCGCCAGGGTGAACTGGGGCAGTTCGGGGGCATGGATGGCTTCGATCAAGCCATCTTCGGCATAGGCCAGGGGGGCCAGCCCCTTGGCCAGCGTCTTGATCCCCTGACCGTGCAAGGAGTTGACCGGGATCCTATCCTCCCCCATCAGCTCGGCGAACCAGCTGCCGGGCACCAGGCTGACCTGGTGGCTGTGGCCATATTGATCCTCCACCGTATCTTCTGCATCCTCCCGATGATCCGCATAGCCGGGCTCGCTATAGACCTTCTGATGGATGTCGCCCCCGAGGGCCACGTTGATCTCCTGCATGCCGCGGCAGATGCCGAGCAGCGGCAGGCCCCTGTCGATGGCGGCGCGCACCAGGGGAATGTCGAACAGGTCTCTGTCCCTGTCCTGGGGCTTGTCCGGCGTCAGGTTCTCCTGACCGTAGAGGGCGGGGTCTATGTTGGAGCCGGCACCGCTCAGATAGACGCCGTCCGCCAGATCCAGATACTGCTCCAGATCCTCGGCGCCGCAGCAGGTGGGGACCAGCAGGGGCACGCAGCCGCTGATCTCCACCAGGGGTTTGATGTATTTGTGGGTCATCACCTGATAGGGGTGGCCGTTGCGGGGTTGGGCTCCCATGGTCATCAGCACGACGGGTTTGGCATGGGATCGGGAGGGGTTGGGCATAGGTCGCATCCTTGGCGGTCTCATCCTGCGCCTTGGGAAGGCCCTTTCCGCGCCTCGGCGGCAAGGGCATGCCTCAAGGCATGGTCATGGGATCCGGGGTCGTGCCGGGGTGCCAGAATCGTCGGTCAGCCTGGGCGATGACAGCCTGGATCCTGATCCCAGTCTGCCAAGGCCGTTCAATATGTCAAACGAAATGATGCGATTATGTTAATTTTCACGAGGCCTGAGCCAGCTTGAGTCCCGTTATCAGGGGGCTGTAGGGGAGATGCCGCGAGATGAGTGGGTAATCGTGGTGGATATATTAAACATGCAGAATCGATGGTGAAAAATGCGGGGCACCCTGTGGTGCCCCGGTCAGGATCAAGGGTTCAGGATGAACTCTTCTATCACCCTGGCGACACCATCGTCGTCGTTGCGGGCCGTGATGTGCTGAGCCAGCCCCTTGATCTCGTCGGTGGCGTTGCCCATGGCAACCCCGAGGCCGGCGTACTCGATCATGTGGCGATCGTTGCCCGCATCCCCCACGGCGATCACCTCGTCTGCCGTGATGCCCAGGTGCTCGGCCAGGGCGGCGACCCCTGTGCCCTTGTTACTCAGCTTGTTCATGAACTCGAGGAAGTAGGGGGAGCTGCGCACCACGGTATAGCGCTCATAGAGCTCGGCGGGCAGCTGGGCGATGGCGCGGGAGAGCTGGGGCTCGGGGTCTATCATCATCACCTTCATGATCTGCTCGTCGGCCGGCAGGGTGGCGAAGTCCACCAGGTTGATGGGCATGTCCACCAGCTGGGATTCGTGCTCGGTATAGGTGCTGACCCTGGGGCTGATGAGGCCCTGGCGCACGGAGAAACCGTGGATGTTGACCCCGAGTTCATCGGCCAGATGGGCGATGGCGCTGGCGTCCTTGCCGGTCAGCAGCTGGCTGCGGATGATGCGTTGATCCGCCACCTTCTGGACCAGGGCACCGTTGTAGCAGATGACGTAGTCATCAGGACCGGTGAGGCCGAGCTCGGCCAGATAGGGGGTCATGCCCTCCAGCGGCCGACCCGAGGTCAACACCACGGTGACGCCTTTGGCGCGGGCGGCCGTGATGGCGGCCTGGGTGCGGGGGGTGATCCGGCCTTGCGGGGTCAGCAGGGTGCCATCCATATCCAATGCAATCAGCTTGTACATCTCTCACTACCTGAGTCTGGCTGGCCCGCCCCATGGGGCCAATGGGGGGTCGAGTGTAGCGAAAATCGCCGCCGGGATCACGCCAAGCCGCTGGCACGTGTTCCCTGAAGAGGGAGCCCGGATTCAGCGGTGACCCTGATACGGGTTCAGTTGCAGCTGATCGTCCCGGATGGCGAAGTGGATGGGGCCGTGCTCTATGTCGACCCTGTTGTGATGGTGGGCCATCTCCACCTCGACACCGGGGAAGAGGCGCTGGGTGGCGATGATATCCATCTTGGCCATCAGGGCCTGCAGCTCGAGCTGGGCCGCCGCCAGCTGCTCGTCGAGGAACTGGCTCTCGTCGAGTTGGCGGGTGCGTAGCTCCTTGATCTTCTGCAGGGTCTCGGGGTTGCGCTTCTCCCGGGGCAGTTGCAGCAGCCGCAGTATGAGATCCTGCAGCTTGTCGAGCTGCTCCCGGCAGGCCTGCTTGCGCTGGCGCAGGACCTGCTCCTGCTCCTTGTGGCTGAAGTAGCCGCCGAGGATCTGCAGCCGGGTGCGGTTCGCCGCCGAGGCACCGAGCACCGGGGCCATGATCAGTCGGTTGGCGATGTTGATGCCCCCGATCAGGTGGCCCTTGCGCATGGCGCTGTCCCCCACCTTCAGATCCTGGCCGCTGCGGCAATAGCTGTGGCTGAGCTGGCTCTGGATATGGATGTCGCCATCGGCCTCCAGCCGGGCGTACTGGGCGTAGCTGGCATGGATCTCGCCGCCGGCGTAGAGGTGGCAGAGGTATTCGTCGTTCTCCTGCTTGCGGCCGATGACGCCGCCGCGCACCGTGATGGTGCCCCCCGATTCGATATGGCCCCCCTCGACGAAGCCCCCGATCACCACGTCGCCGCTGGTCTTGATCCGCATGCCGGGCATGACGTCCCCGGTGACCAGGAGGGAACCCTCGAAGATGACGTGGCCGTGACGGATGTCCACCTGCTTGACGCTCAGCACCTCGTCGACCCGCATGCCGGCCCGCTCCTGGCAGGGCAGGCCGGGCCGGGTCGCCAGCAGCAGATCCGGATCCTCGGGGGAGAGGCTGGTGCCTTCTCCCGCCACCATGGCGCTCTCCTTGCCGGCCTTGGCGGGCAAAGGCTGGCCCGTCACGGTGAAGCCGTCGATGCCCTGGGTGGCGGGGTGGCGCCGCATCAACTGGGAGCCCCCCTTGACGGTGAGCAGGGTACCGAGGTCGCGCATGTCCACCTTGCCGTGATCCCGCTCCTGGGGCTTGAGGATCCGCTCCGCCGCCGTCTCCACCAGCCGCTCCAGCCGGGTATCCAGCCCGTGCTCGGCGGCCTGGCCCAGGGCGATGACGGGGTTGAGCTGGGCACCGGGATCCGCCTCCTTGGCGGCCTGCACGGCGGCAACCAGCCTGGCCGGATCCACCCCCCGCTTGATCTGGCTCGCCGCCAGGGCCTGCTGCAACTGCTCCAGGGTCAGGGGCTTGCCCCCCCAGTCTGCGGTGATCTGGGCCTTGGCACTCATCTGGTCCTTCTCCACCAGCAGCAAGAGGCGGGCGTCCTGGCGCTGGGCGATGGGCACGGGGGCGTGGGAGGGGGCATCGGGATTGTCGTGCAGGGCGCCGAGCAGGGCGACCGCCTGCCGGATCCCCTCGGTGAGAGGCTGGTAGCGGCGGCAGTTGGAGGCCCGCAGCAGGCTCAGTACATCGCGCTCGGTGACGGGGCTGGTGAGGCCGGGAGCGATGCGCAGGCAGACATAGGTCATGTCCGCCGACAGCTGAAACCACGCTTTGTCTAACACCGGGAACCTCCTTGTCTCTCCCTGCCTCTCCCGACGGCGGGGCCATGCCGGCCAGAAGGGATGCCGCCTGGGCGGCCCTGAACCGCAGTATTCTGATATTTTTCTTTTTAGGTCAACGAGCTCGGTGCAAATGGGTGAGCTGGCTTGAGGAAAAATAAGCTGACAGTGGGTATGCTGGCGACAGTCATGCATCAATACCCGTTCCGGGCCAGACCCGGGAGCCGCACCAAGGAGCCCCCATGCTGCGTCACTGCCTGCTCTTCATCCCCCTGCTGGGTCTGCTGGGTGCCTGCCAGCCCGATCGCCGTGGCGAGGCGCTCGGCACCCTGGAGCGGGACAGGGTGCTGCTCACCGCCACCGCCAACGAGATAGTCCGTGCCCTGCCGGTGGCGGAAGGGAGCCGGGTGGAGGAGGGCACAGTGCTGGCCCGGCTCGACGACAGCCGCCAGCAGGCGGTGCTGGCCCGGGCCCGCGCCGAGGAGGCGAGCGCCCGGGCGGCCCTGGCCCGGATGACCAACGGGGAACGGCCGGAGGACATAGCCGCGGCCCGCGCCAGCCTCGACAAGGCCGAGGCCAACCTCAGGGAGGCGGAACGCAGCTTCCAGCGCACCGAGCGACTGGTGCGGCAGAAGCTGCAGAGCCCTTCCGAGCTCGACAAGGCGCGCGCCGAGCGGGATGGGGCCCTGGCCGAGCGGGACGGTGCCCGTCAGCAGCTCGACAAGCTGACCCGGGGCGTGCGGGCGGAGGACATAGACGAAGCCACCGCCAAACTCGAGGCGGCCAGGGCGGATGTGGTGCTGGCCGAGCGTGAACTGGCCGATCTCACCGTGGTGGCCACCCGCAGCGGACGCCTCGACAGCCTGCCCTACAACCTCGGCGAGCGGGTACCAGTCGGTGCCGTGCTGGCGGCCCTGCAGGCGGACAGCGCCCCCTATGCCCGTGTCTATGTACCGGAGACGGCCCTCGCGAATTACCCTGTGGGCCAGAGCATCAGGGTGCGGGTGGACGGTCTGGCGGATCCCCTGAGCGGGCGGCTGCGCTGGATCTCCCAAGAGCCCGCCTTCACCCCCTACTATGCCCTCAACGAACAGGACAGGGCCCGGCTGGTCTATCTGGCGGAGATCGATCTGCCGGCTGCCAAGGACTTGCCGAGCGGCCTGCCAGTGCAGGCGGAGCCCACCGATGGCGCGGAGCCGGCCCATGAGTGACGCATCCCTGAGGGATCTCGCCATCAGTGCCCACGGGGTGAGCCGCCGCTTCGGCGACTTCCTCGCCGTGGACGGGCTGGCGCTGGCGGTGCCCAGGGGGCAGATCCAGGGCTTCCTCGGCCCCAACGGTTGTGGCAAGTCCACCACCCTGCGGATGCTGACCGGCCTGCTCACCCCTTCCGAGGGGGAGATAGAGGTGCTGGGACTCTCCATCCCGAAACAGGCGGAGGCGCTGCGCCGGCGCATCGGCTACATGACCCAGAAGTTCTCTCTCTACGACGAGCTCACCGCCTGGGAAAACCTGGAGTTCATGGGCCGGATCCACGGCATGGGGAGCCGGGCCCTCGACGCCCGGCTGCACGAGCTGCTGGCGACCTATGAGCTGACTCCGCTGGCACGGCGCCGTGCCGGGGCCATGAGCGGCGGCCAGAAGCAGCGGCTGGCACTGGCGGCGGCGGTGATCCACAGCCCGGATCTGCTGCTGCTGGACGAGCCCACCTCGGCGGTGGATCCCCAGAACCGGCGCGACTTCTGGGAGAAGCTGTTCGATCTCAGCGAGGGGGGCACCACCATATTGGTCACCACCCACTACATGGACGAGGCGGAGCGCTGTCACGGCCTCGCCATCATGGAGGCGGGCAAGGTGCGGGCCCAGGGCTCTCCCCAGGCGCTGATGGAGGCCATGAGCACCCGGGTGGTGGAGGTGCAGGCCAATGATCTGCGGCTGCTCAAGCAGCAGCTGCTGCAACTGGCGCCGGTGCGCTCCGCCGCCCAGCTCGGCCAGCGGCTGCGGGTGCTGGTGGACAAGGAGCTGGCGGATCCAGTGCCTTGGCTGCGGCAGGCCTGCCCGGCCCTGGCGGACGCCAGCCTGGCTCCGGTCAGACCCAGCCTGGAAGACGTCTTTGTCAGCTGCACCGGCCAGGAGCGCAGGGCATGAACAGTCTGAGGCGGCTCTGGGCCATCACCCAGAAGGAGCTGAGGCAGCTGGCGCGGGACAGGCTGACCTTCGGCATGGTGGTCATGATCCCCCTGCTGCAACTGCTGCTGTTCGGCTACGCCATCAACACGGACGTGCGCCAGATCCCGGCCGGGCTGGTGGACATGAGCGAGAGCGTGCCGGGGCGGCTGCTGGTGGAGGCGGTCAAGGCCACCCAGGTGGTGCAGATGGAGCGGCGCTACGTGGGCTTGCAGGAGGCGGAGGCCGCTCTGACCCGGGGGGAAGTGCGCGCCGTGCTGGTGCTGCCCCGGGATCTGAGTCGCCGCCTGAGCGACGGGGAGAGTGCGGGCCAGTGGCTGGTGGATGGCTCGGATACCGTCATCGCCGGCGCCCTGCTGGGGCTGCGCGCCATGCCCCTCACCGGACTCAAGCCGGGGGCCGAGAGCGCCCCCCCCACCTTCGAGACCGTGCTCTACTTCAACCCCTCCCGCCGGGCGGCGGTCAACATAGTGCCCGGCCTGCTCGGGGTGATCCTGACCATGACCATGATCATGTTCACCTCGGCGGCCATAGTGCGGGAGCGGGAGCGCGGCAACCTGGAGCTGCTCATCACCACCCCGGTCAGCTCGCTGGAGCTGATGATCGGCAAGATCCTGCCCTACATAGTGGTGGGGCTCGTCCAGGTAGTGATCATCCTCGGCCTCGGCCACCTCATCTTTGCGGTGCCCATCAACGGCGCCCTGAGCCAGGTGCTGCTGGCGACCCTGCTGTTTATCGCCGCCAGTCTGACCCTGGGGCTGCTCATCTCCACCCTGGCCCAGACCCAGTTGCAGGCGATGCAGATGACGGTGTTCATCCTGCTGCCGTCGATCCTGCTGTCGGGTTTCATGTTCCCCTACGAGGGGATGCCGGTGCCGGCCCAGTGGGTCGCCGAGGTGCTGCCCGCCACCCACTTCATGCGGCTCATCAGAGGCATCGTATTGAGGGGCGGCGACATGGGGGATCTGCTGCCGGACGTGCTCTGGCTGGCGGGCTTCACCCTGCTGATGCTGACCCTGGCCGCCCGCCGCTTCAAGAAGAGCCTGGATTGATCCGGGTCGGCCGGCCTTCTCTGGCTGGTCGACCTTCTTGTCGGATGGTGAGACTGGTGCTGTATGAGTCGTAAATGACGATTGAGACGGGTGTTCTCTGGCATAAGTGACTGTGAAAGTGAGGTTTGAGCAACATTCGTCTTGCTCATTGCGACGGGAGGGATTCTAATCGGCCGCCCGGTCTCGCCGGGCCTGCACCCCATCCGTCCATCTCTTGCTCCATCGCTCCCCATCATGACCGCCCAAGGCCACCTGCTGTTTGCCGTTACCTGCACCCTGATCGCCCACAAGCTGGAGCTGACTCCGGCCCTGGCAGATGCCAGCCTCTGGCAACTGGTGCCGCTGGCCCTGGCCAGCGCCCTGCTGCCGGATCTCGATCACCCCAAGTCCCTGCTCGGTCGGCGCCTGCCCTGGATCTCGGGGCCGCTGTCGCGGCTGTTCGGTCATCGCGGCTTCACCCACAGCCTGTTGGCGGTGGGGGCCGGCGTCTGGGGGCTGGCGCAGTTTCAGGGGCCCGGCCTTATCTCGGTGGCGGTGAAGGATGCCCTCATCATCGGCTACCTCAGCCATCTGTTGGGGGACTGGCTGACCCCGGCGGGGATCCCCCTGTTCTGGCCCCTGCGTCGGCGCTTTCGGTTGCCCGGCCTGCCCCTCAAGAGCGGGGGCGGTTACGAGGCGGCCTTCTGCCTGCTGACCCTGGCGCTGGCCAGTTACTGGGTTCAGGGTGGCCAGGGGCTGGGAACCCTGGCATCCCTGTTGCCGATCCTCTGAGCCCGGGGCCACTGGCGCTGACGGAGGCTAACGCCGGCGCTCGGCGCTTCTTGGCAGGGTGAGGTAGTCCGCGATCACCGGCAGCCCCAAGAGGTGGCGGCGCAGCATGTCGAGGGCCGCGAAGGCGAGGATCCGGCGCCCGCTGCCCGGATCCGGGTGGCGGACCTTCAGGGTCTGGCCGATGGACTCGCCATCGGCGCACAGCATCAGGGGCACACCATCGGCTCCCGCCCTTCCTATGGTGAGGCTGAGCCCAGCTCCTGCACCTGCAAGCTGCGCCAGCTCGCTGGGTAGCTGAGGGTCGAAGTGCGCCTGCAGTTGGGGATAGTCGTGGCAGAGGCCGAGCAGGGCGCCCCGGCTCTCCCCCTCCATCAGGGTGAGCGGCCGCTCGCCCAACAGGGCCAGGATCTGGCTGGCCGGCTCCTGGTTCCCCCGTCCCACCAACCAGGGCGAGATCTCCCCGAGCAGGCGCGCCTCGGCGGCATCCATGTCTACCACGCTCGCCCCGTGGCCGATGAGTTTCAACTCGATGAGCGGCATGGAGGAGCGATAGCCGAGCTCGATGCCCGTCGGCCAGGGGGCGGCATCCAGCCGGTCGGAGAGCGCCGATTCCGAGATGCCGAAGGTATAGAAACGGCGCAACTCGGTGTCGGTCTGCTCCCCGGCGAGGCGCTTGAGGCGCGGCATGATCTGCTCGCGCACCATCTGCTTGAACTCGAACGGCACGCCCGGGGTGAAGAACAGCTGGCTCAGGCCGTGGCCGGCCCTATGGCGGACCAGGAAGCCGCAGGCGGTACCCACCGGGTTGTCCAAGATCTCGCAGCCCTGGGGCAGATGGGCCTGTTTGGCGTTGCTGGCGGGCATGGGGATGCCCCGGGCTTGGTAGCGAGCCTCCAGGGTGGCGAGCCAGTCTGGGTATAGGGTGAGTGGCTGATCAAACGCCTCGGCCGCCGCCTGGGCGGTGAGATCGTCGGCGGTGGGCCCAAGCCCCCCGCATACCAGCACCACCTCGGCGCGCTCGCTGCTCTCTTGCAGCACGGCTTTGAGGTCCTTGAGGTTATCGCCGACGGCGGCGCGGCGGCGCACCTGCCAGCCCTGCTCCAGCAGCAGGGCGCTGAGCCAGGCGGCGTTGGTGTCCACCACCAGACCCGTGACGATTTCATCCCCCGTGCTGATTATCTCGATGCGCATGCAGACTCCTGAGGTCAAAGATGAGTGCCCTGCTCAGGGCTTGCCGTGTTCGAAGTAGTAGCTGATCCGGGTGCGCGGGTTCAAATACTCGAACACAGCCGGTGGCAGCCGTTTGGGGTGGATCACCTTGGCGATGGTGAGTTCGGCCTGCTCGAGATCGATGATGGCCGCCTCCTGGCGCGGGATGCGCGGATCGTACACCAGCACCGCGGGGTAGAGCAGGCGGGCACTGTTGACCGACATCACCAGCCCGACCTGGCCGTTGGAGAGCTGCACCACGCTGCCCGGCGGGTAGATCCCCATCAGCCGGATCAGCATGCCGAGGTAGTCGATGTTGAACTGCCCCTTGCGCAACTTGTAGAGGTTGCCGAGGGCGGAGTAGGGCACCTTGGCCTTCAAATGGCAGAGGTTGTCGTACTCGTTGACCAGGGAGACTATCTGGGTCAGGGGATCGAGCTGCGCCCCCTTGAGCCCCTCTGGCCCGCTGCCATCCAGGTACTCGTGGTGGTGGCGCACTATGCTCCTGGCCTGCTCCGGAAAATCCTTGGCGTGGCTCAGAAGATCCACTCCGTAGCGGGGATGCTGGGCCATCAGGTTCTGCTCAGGCCTGGTGAGGGGCCCGCTCTTGCGCAGCAACTGGCTCGGCAGCTTCAGCTTGCCGATGTCGTGGAACAGGGCCCCCATGCCGACCTGGCGGATCGCCTCAGCCGGCAGCTTGCACTCACGAGCCAGCAGCATGCTGAGCACGCTGACGTTGAGGGAGTGGAACTGCAGGCTGTTGTCATCCTCGCTGCCCGACACCAGGTGCAGCACCATCTCGTCCACCGACAACAGCTGCTCCGTCATGGCGTTGATCAGCTCCCTGGCCTCGCCGATGGCGTTGAGAGGGCGGGACTGGATCTTGCCCATCAGGTTGCGCACCTGGGCCAGGGATTGCTGGAAGTGCTTCTCGCACTGCTGCAGATCCCGGCGATAGCGCTGCAGCTGTTCGATGCGCCTGGCCTTCTCCTGCTGCATCTCCTGCTGGCGGCTGGCGAGGGTGCCGCCGTCGGTCGATGGCGCTCTGACCTGGTCGACGGGCCTGGGGGGCGTGTCGCTCTTGTCGGGGATGATGGTCACCAGCTTGAGGCCGAGCCGGCGGATGAGCGCTATCTCCTGCTCGTTCTTGAGCTTGAAGCTGGAGAACAGGAAGGGGTGTTCGCGCCAGCCCAGTGGCAGGGAGACATAATTGCCGACTTGCAGCCGATCTACCGAGATCTTGATACCTGTCATGGGCTTGGACATGAGAAACAGAGTGAAGTCGTATGCTAGTCAAAGGGTGGAATGAAGAAAAGGTATCTGATGACAGGGCCGGCGCTTTATTATAGGCTTCTAGATGTCCAGACATATTTACCGATGCAGTACAGGGAGTCAGCATGCCGATCAAGATCCCGGACCAGTTGCCCGCCGCCGAAGTGCTGGGGGAAGAGAACATCTTCGTCATGACGGAATCCCGGGCCGTCACCCAGAACATCCGCCCCCTGCGGGTGCTCATCCTCAACCTGATGCCCAAGAAGATAGAAACCGAGATCCAGCTGATGCGGATGCTCTCCAACTCGCCGCTGCAGGTGGACGTGGATCTGCTGCGCATCGACGATCGGGAGTCCAAGAACACCCCTCAGGCTCACCTCGAGAACTTCTACCATGACTTCGAGCAGGTGCGGGGCAACAACTACGACGGCATGATCATCACGGGGGCGCCGCTCGGGCTGGTGGAGTTCGAGGAGGTGGTCTACTGGCCGCGCATCGTCGAGATCATCGAGTGGTCCCATCAGCATGTGACCTCCACCCTCTTCCTGTGCTGGGCGGTGCAGGCGGCGCTGAAAGCCTTGTACGGCATGGAGAAACAGACCCACGGCGAGAAGCTGTCCGGGGTCTATCGCCACCATCGTCTCGATGAGCACGAGCCGCTGCTGCGCGGCTTCGATGACGAGTTCGTGGCGCCTCACTCCCGTTATGCGGCCTTCGACGGGGATCTCATTCGCGCCCACACCGATCTGCAGATCTTCGCCGAGTCGGAGGAGGCGGGGGTCTATCTGGCGGCGACCAAGGATTGTCGCCAGGTGTTCGTCACCGGCCACCCGGAATATGACGCCTCGACCCTGGACGGGGAGTACCAGCGGGATCTCGCGGCCGGGCTCACCCCAGCCGTGCCGGTCAACTACTACCCGGCCAACGATCCGACCCGGACGCCCCGCGCCAGCTGGCGCAGCCACGGCCACCTGCTGTTCTCCAACTGGCTCAACTACTACGTCTACCAGCTCACCAGCTACAAGGTGGAGGATATCGGCAAGGTGTTCACCTACGAGCAGCCCAAGCCCTAGAGATCATCGGGTGGAAGACATCGGCAAGGTGTTCGTTTACCCGCAGCCCAAGGAGTCATGCCCTCAGTCGGCCAGCTTCCTTGCCCAGCCATCGAGCCAGAGGCGGTGGCTGGCCAGGGTGAAGGCCTTGGGCCGACGGGCCCGGATGGCGGCCATGGCCTCCGATTGCGGCTGGCCCAGGGCCATCAGCAGGGCGGCCGCCACCAGGCCGGTGCGACCGCTCCCCCCGCGGCAGTGAATGGCGACCTGTTTGCCGTCCCGCAGCAGGGCGATGAGCTCCGGCAACAGCCGGCGCCAGTCCTGTTCGAAGTCGGCATCCGGTGCCTCGTCGTCCGCAATGGGCAGGTGGAACCAGCCCATGCCCCTGGCGTTTGCCTCGGCGCCGAGCCGGCTCAGGCCCAGGGCCTCCAGTTCATCAGTCGTCACCAGGGTGATGAGTGCCCGGGCCCCGGCCAGTTGCAGCTGGCTCAGGGCTTGCGGGGCGGGGACCTGCTGGGTGCCGGGGCAGGGAGTCAGCAGCAACTGGCCGTCGAGACGGGGAACTTCCAGGCTCCAGAAGGGGTGGGAGGGGTGCATGGGATTCCTTGTGAGGGTGGCTTGGTGTTGAACGGATCTGTCGGCGCCGGGCCCGAGTGCGGCAAAGCATAGAGACAGTGATTGCCATGTCAATGAGCGTTGTGTTCGGCCCGGTTTACGGGCAGAGTCTTAAAAAAATCGAGTGATGCAAGGAGTGAAGATGAGAAACCTGGATCAACTGGACTTGGACATCCTGGCCCATCTGTTTCGCGATGCGGGCATGACCAACAAGGATTTGGCCGCCCTGGTCGGGGTGGCTCCGTCCACCTGTCTGGAGCGGGTCCGCAAGCTGCAGCAGGACGGGGTGCTCAAGGGGGCCCACTGCGAGGTGGACTATCAGGCGCTGGGTGGTCATATCCAGGCCATGGTGTCCCTGCAACTGGCCCGCCACAGCCGGCAGATCATCGACGCCTTCCGCGACGCCATCCTGGCCCTACCCGAGGTGATCAGCCTGTTCCACATGGGGGGCAAGGACGACTTCCTGGTGCATCTGTGCGTCGCCGACACCGAACATCTGCGCAACTTCGTGTTCGATCACTTCACCGCGCGGGAGGAGGTGGTGCATCTGGAGACCTCCCTGGTGTTCGAGCACAAGTTCAGCCGCTCATTGCCCTGCTTCTCCCAGCCCTGAGCCGCGCAAGAGACAAAAAAACCGCCAGTTGGCGGTTTTTTTGTCTCTAGACCCTCATCAGTTCAGCACGGTCAAGTTGTCCGGCGCTGTCTGGTAGAGCCCTTGCTGATAGGCCAGGCTGCCCCAGAGCACCAGCCCCAGCGCCGCCTCCTTCATGGCGTCCGGTTGCTGTGCCCGGGTGAGCCGCTGGCTGGCCGGATCATACACATAGCCCTCCGCATCCCGCTCCGGCTGCAGTATCACCACGTCCCTGCCCCGCATCAGGGCGAAGTTCTTGTCGTACTGCATGAGGGCGCGCCCCGGCCAGTCCGCCGGCATCCGGGTCAGATCCTTGCCCAGCATGGGGTAGTCGGCGCTTATCCCCATCAGGGAGAGCAGGGTCGGCGCCATGTCTATCTGGCTCACGATGCGCTGATCTTGGCGGGGGGCTATGCCCTCACCGACGATGACCCCGGGGATGTGGAAGCGGGGGATGGGCACCAGGCTGGCGCCGCCGACCCGGCTGTCGTGATCGGCGATGACCAGGAACAGGGTGTCCTTCCAGTAATCCGACTGGCGTGCCTTCTTGAAGAACTCGCCGACGGCGTAATCCGCATACTTGGCGGCGTTGTTGCGGGTCTGTTTGGGCTGCTCAAAGAGTTCGATGCGCCCGTCAGGGAACTCGAAGGGATCGTGGTTGCTGGAGCTGAACACCAGGCTGAAGAAGGGCTTGCCCGCCTTGCTCAGGGCCCGGAAGGTCTCGTCCGCCTTGGTCATCAGATCCTCGTCCGAGGCGCCCCATGAGCCCTCGAACACAGGGTTCTCGAAGTCCTTCTGCTCGACGATGTGGCTGAAGCCGTTGCCGAGGAAGAAGCTGCGCATGTTGTCGAAGTGGCTCTCGCCTCCGTAGATGAAGCTGGTGCTGTAGCCCCGCTGCTTGAGCAAGTCCGCGATGGTGAAGAAGTTGGTCTGGCTCTTGCCGAGCTTGACCACGGCCTGGGCCGGCGTCGGCGTGAAGCCGGTGAGCACCGCTTCGATGCCGCGTACCGAGCGGGTGCCGGTGGCATAGAGCTGGTTGAAGGCCCAGCCCTCCTTCGACAGGGCATCGATATTGGGGGTGAGGGGCAGACCGCCGAGGGAGCCGACGAACTGGGCGCCCAGGCTCTCCTGCAGCAGGATCACCAGGTTCTTCGGCTTGCCGGTATGGCTGGCCTCGTTGAAGCTCTGGCTCGGCAGGGTCTCGGAGCTGAAATCCTGGCTCGGACGGCCGCTCTCCTCACGCACCAGCGCCAGGATCCGCTCCCTGGGCAGCTCGCCGTAGAACTCGCCGGCATTCTCCTCGGCCCCCATCTGCTTGATGGCGAAGAAGAGGGAGTAGGAGGAGTTGACCACCAGGGCGTTGATCAGGGGATCGCTGGCGAAGGCCACCATGGCCGGGTTGAGGGCGCGATGGCCCAGGCTGGAGCGGGCGCCGAGGAAGCCGACGGCCAGGATCAGCAGGGCGAAGGCGGGCCGCCAGTACCAGCGTGGGAAGCTGAGATCCCGTATCAGGCGGCCGCCGAGCCACCAACCGCCGGCCAGTACGCCTGTGCTGAACACCAGGGCGAGCAGCAGCTCTCCCTTGCGCCCGGCCCACAGCATGGCGAGCACCTCTTTCGGGTAGATGAGGTATTCGACGTAGAGACGGTTGGGACGCACCCCGTATTCGGTGACGAAGGAGGGGGTGGAGATCTCGAGGAACAGCATCAGCCAGAGCCCCAGGGTCAGCCAGACCCGGATCAACTGCATCCAGAGCCGACCGAGGGTATGGGGGCCGGCCAGCAGCAGGGTGAAGACGGCGGGCACGCCCCACACCCAGCAGAGGGTGGCGAAGTCGACCCTCAGGCCTTGCAGCAACAGCTGTGACCAGCCGTCGACGGCGTCAACCCGCTCCTGCTGCCAGAGTCCCAGGCCTATCCGGCTCGCGGAGAGGGTGATTAGCGCGATCGCCGAAAACACGGCTATGGGCCAAAAAGGTCCCATCCAATTCCTTATCCTTGTCATTGTTTTTCCTGAAAAAAGCCTGTTTGTAGAGCCCATCCGGGGCCACTTTTTATTGTGTTGCAAGGATATGACAGTGGCAATGCAATAAGGTTGCTGCCGGGGGCAGGAAAAATGTGTATCGGGGAGCCATCTCGCTGTTTTACCATCATTTATTGGTGAGTCGATGGTATAAACGGCTGATTGAAATGTGACTGCCATCACCAAGCCGGGGGCGGGCTTCTCTATAATGGCGCCGGTATCTCTCGAATGGAGCCGAGATCATGCCGGTCTTTCTGGATGTGGAGTATCTGCAGGGGTGGTGCCTGTTCGTGGTGCTCTCCGACGGCACCACGGGGGCGCTGGATCTGACCCCCTGGCGCGACCAGCCCCTGTTCGCCACCCTGACCACCGAGCGGCGCTGCGCCCGGGTCTTCATCAACGACCGCCATCAGCTGGCCTGGCCGGGCGGTTGCGTGCTGGCCGCCCACGAGGTCTATCACCTCATCACCCCCATCGACGAGCGCGAGGCGTTCAACAGCCGCAACCTGCATTGAACCGGCTGCGCTAACACGCTGAACCAGATAACGTTTTCAGTCACAGACCCCCTTCTGCCCGCTGGTTATTATGGCAGCAGTACGGCGCACCCTGCGCCTGCACCTCCACAGCGGGAAGATAACAATGAAACAGGGAAAGTTGCGCCATGGCGCTCTATTGGGGGCAGCCTTGCTCCTCTCTGCGTGCGGCAGTGGCGGCGGTGGCTCCAATGCCGAGACCCAGCCGCCCGTGGTCAATCCGCCTCCGCCTCCGCCTGCGGCCGCCCGGGCCTGCTATGGCACGGATCTGGCCGCCTGCAACCTGAGGATCTATCAGGTGATGGTGGAATCCTTCGTCGACGGGAACGGCGGTGCCAACTACGGGGTTGGCTATGGCCCCTCCCAGCATAACGGCGATCTGCAGGGGATCATCCAGAGCCTGGACCACATCAAGAGTCTCAACGTCAACGCCCTCTGGCTGACCCCGGTCTTCGACTCCTGCGCCGGTCAGGGGGGGGACGACAGGCTGGACGCCACCGGCTACTTCGCCTGTGACTTCTTCAACATCGACCCCAACTTCGGCACCAATGCCGAGCTCAAGACCCTGGTGGACGAGGCCCACAAGCGGGGACTCTATGTCCTGCTCGATGGTGTGTTCGGCCACGTAAATAAAGTGGGGGTGAGCAAGCCCTCTCCGGAGGGGCGTCTGCCAGCCCTCAAGAGCGGCGGCGCCGGCTATCCCGGCCAACTGGTGGATTACGGCAAGCCCGAGAGCCTCGCCTACTTCAGGGAGGTGGCCCGTCACTGGATCGAGCAGTACGGCATCGACGGCTGGCGCCTCGATCAGGCCTATCAGCTGGGTCTCGACGACTGGCGCGCCATCCGCGCCGAGGTGGAGCAGGCGAGCGCGGCCCGCAAGGCCGCCGGTCAGCAGTGGGGTACCCTTGGATACATGGTGGGTGAGGTGTGGAAGGGGGCGGACGAGATCCGCAGCGAGGCCTATGGCCCGAGCGACAAGCCGGCGCTCCCCTCGGCGTTCGATTTCCCCCTGCGCTACGGCCTGGTGCAGGCCCTGGCGGTGGAGGAGTCCGGCAAGGGCGGGCAGGGGGCCAGCGTGCTCGACGCCAGCTGGAACAAGGTGGAGAACTACCCGAACCATGCCATGCCGAACCTGATGCTGGGCAACCACGATCTGGTGCGCTTCGGCGACCTGCTGGAGCGCGGCGACTTCGATCCGGCGGGTTACTGGCTGCGCCACAAGGCGGCCCTGAGCTTCCTCGCGGCCCGCTCCGGTCCCATCACCCTCTATTACGGGGAGGAGTTCGGCGACGAGGTACCGGGCTTCGCCAAGGCGGTGAGCGGCGACTGTGCGGCCCAGGGGCTGTGCGACGATCACGTGGCCCGCAGCGATGGCAAGGTACCGGGCGTCACCGGCTTCGTGCCGAGCGGCGAGCAGGCGGATCTCAAGGCCTGGCTCGGCAGGCTGCTGGCCCTGCGTGCCGCTCACCCCGCCCTCTATCAGGGGGAACGGGTCAAGCTGGTGGCGGACGGCAGCGTCTACGGGGACATCAAGCAGAACTCTGCCGAGCAGATCGTCTATCTGCTCAACGTCTCCAGCACGCCCCAGAGCTACAGCCTGCCGGTCGGCAAGCTGCGCAGCGGCAGCGCCCTGGTGGACTTGCAGAGCGGCGAGAGCCTGAGCATCGGCGGCAGCAGCGTGACGGTCGAGTTGCCGCCTCTGACGGGTCGCTTCCTGCTGCTGCAATAACGAGGGGCATCAGGCAGGAAAAAGGGCTCCCATGGGAGCCCTTTTTGATCCGCCCTCGAGGCGTCGTTACTTCTCGATGCCGCTGCCGAGCTCGTCCCTGTGGTTGCCGGCGGGGGGATGGCCATTGCCGTTGCGCCAGATCTCCAGCCTGTCGTGTACGCCGCGGCGCAGGCTCTTGAAGCTGGTCTCCAGGTAGTGAACCCCCACCAGGATCCCCAGGGTGACGCCGGTGAGCAGCAGGGCCTGGTGCAGCAATCCGATGCCGATGAGGGCACCGAGGGCCGCCAGCATCCAGATGGTGGCGGCCGAGGTGACCCCCAAAACCTGGCCATCCCGGGTCATCATGACGCCGGCACCGAGAAAGCCGATGCCGGTGATGAGCTGGCCCAGCACCCGGGCCTGATCGGCGGCTACCGTGCTGACGGCGGCGCCGATGGCGAGAAAACAGTAAGTGCCGAGCACGATGAGAGAGGAGGTGCGAATGCCGACCGGCTTGCCGTGGAGCTGGCGCTCCAGCCCCACCAGACCGCCGCACACCAGACAGGCCAGGATGTTCTCCCAGCCGAGGGGCGCTATGTCCCACCACTGCGTTGTCATCATGTTCACCTCTGCATTCGATCTTGTTATCCGGCCGCGCCCTGCCCCCGGTTCTCCAGCCGTTGCCGGAAGGCCCTGGCCAGGCGCTCATAGAGGTCCTTCGCCTCCTTGTCTTCAATATCGCCACGTATCCAGGGATTGTCGATGATTTCCAGCAAGACGCAGTCTCGCCCCTGCTGGCGCAGGTCCACTCCGAACAGGCCGTTGCCGAGCTGATGGACGGCGCGGCGCGCGGTCTGCAGCACCCGCTCCGGCACCTCGTTCAGGGGGAGCGCCTCGATGCGGCTCAGGTCGAGGGGGTGCTTGCGGCGGCGGATCCGGTTGCCGGGCTCCGGGCGGAAGCGGCGGCAGGCGAACAGCGGCGAGCCGTCGAGGAAGCCGATGCGCCAGTCGAATTCGGCGGGGATCCGGCTCTGCACCAGCAGCAGGGCGGAGCGACCAAGCCCCTCGTCCAGCAGGCGGGCGAGCTGCTGCTCGTCGCTCGCCATGGCGAGATCCCGCCCCTGGGCACCGTCGGGGACCTTCACCATCAGCGGCAGACCGAGCCGCTGCACCAGCTCGTCCACATGGTGGCGACCGCGGCGGGTCACCACCATGGTCGGGGGCATGGGCACGCCGCTGCGCACCATCAGCTCGTAGAGGTAGAGCTTGTTGCTGCAGGCGAGGATGGCGCGGGAGCTGTCGATCACCGGCATCTTGAGCTGCTCGGCGCGGCGGGCGAACTCGAAGGTGTAGTGGCCCACCGCCGTCTCGGATCTCAGCCAGAGGGTGTCGAACTCAGGCAGCCGCTCGATGGCGGAGGGGGCCAGGATCTCGGCCCGGATCCCCTGGGCGGCGGCGGCCTGGATGAAGCGGCCGAGGGCCAGCTCGTCGCTGCTGGCACGGCCGTCGTTGGGATCCACCAGGATGGCGAGCTGATAGAGCGGCGCCGCCTGCTCCTCGTCGCTGGCCCCCACCAGGGCCTGGGCGTGCTGCAGCATCAGCTCCTTCTCGCCCTGGCTCAGCTCAAGCGGTGACAGGCTCTGCTGCTGGCGCACCGACCAGCCGTGGCGGCCGCGCTTGAGTGTCAGCTCCTGCAGCGGCAACTGGCTCAGGCCGTAGTAGTAGCGGGCCAGCCCCGCCAATTCGCTCTGCTCGCACTGGCCGAAGATGGCGCGTACCCGGATCCTGTCCTCGCTCTGGCGGCTCAGCCAGCCCTGCAGCTTGCGCCACAGCTTGGCCGGCGGCTGCTGGGGTTGCAGCTGGCTGATGGCCTGCAAGCCGGGCAGGCAGTGGTGGCTGCGGGCCTGGGCCAGCAGGGAGCAGTAGTAGCCGGCGCTCAGGTGCTCCAGGCTGCGACAGAGGTTGATGATGCGGGGACGCCCCCCCGTGGTGGGCAGGCCGTGCTGCAGGTAGGTACGGGCGGTCAGCAGATAGTCGGCATGGCAGGGCCAGTCGCCCAACTCCTCGACGATGACATAGGTACTCATATTTTCGGCTCCACAAAAAGGACTGCCCGGATGGCAGTCTCCCCAGTGGGCTTCGATGCACCGACAAGCACGACAATGGCGCGAGGGGAAACAAGAGGTTACAGTGCCTACTATCTGCCTTGGTAACTTGTGATACAAGTCGCATTTTTGGTGCTGAGGATAAATAACCGAACGAGGACACGCCTTGTTGACCCTACGTGCCGCCCAACCCGACGATCTGGGCGCCATCACCCGGCTGGAGCGTTACTGTTTTCCCCCCGAGGTCGCCTTCGGCCGCAGCCGCTGGCACTATCTGCTCAATCAGGCCAGGGGCCGCACCCTGTTGTTGCTGGATGAGAAGGAGCAACTGATGGGCTATCTGTGCGTGCTGGAGCACAGGGGCTGGGACAGGCTCACCATCCAGACCCTCGCCATCCGCTGGACCGTGCGCCGCCAGGGCTGGGCCCGCCGCCTGCTGGAGCAGGTGATCGCCGAGGGCCGGGCCGCAGGCTGGGGGGCCATCCGCCTCGAGGTGGCCGATGCCAATGCCGAGGCCGGTGCCCTCTACCATGGGTTGGGATTTCGCTCCCGGCTCAGGCTGCCGGACTATTACGGGCCGGGCCAGCATGCACACCGGCTGGTGTTGTCACTGCGGCCCGTTGAACAGGATCGGGCATGAGCCGCGACGATGGCTTCGCCGCCATCCGGGGCGGAATAAGCCGCGAGGCATCGAGGGGCTGGCATGAGCTGTGATGACTGCCTCGCCACCGCCATCCGCGCCAGGCTGGGGCGCTGCCCGGTCTGCGCCGGCCAGACCTTCGCCATTGGCCTGGTCGGCTGGCTGGCCTGGTGGTGGCTGGGGGCCGATGCCTCGGTCAATGCCCTCACCGCCCTGCTGTTCGCCCTTGGGGGCTCGGGCCTGTTCGGGCTGCACCTGCTGGTGTTTCTCTGGCGACGGTTCGCGGATCCTGGGCGAGATAATTGAATTGTTTTTAGCTATCAACAAGATAGATGACAATGGAGGTTCAGATGATTGCAATGGTAACGGGCGCTTCGTCCGGTTTTGGTGAGTCCATCAGCCGCCTGCTGGTGAACGCCGGCTATCGGGTGATAGGCACGGGCCGACGGGCCGAGCGGCTGACCGCCCTGGCCGAAGAACTCGGCGAGCGCTTCCTGCCCCTGGTGTTCGACGTGCAGGACAAGGCCGCTACCCGTGCCGCCATCGCGGGCCTCCCGGTCGAGTGGCAACAGGTGGATCTGCTGGTCAACAACGCCGGCCTGGCGCTCGGGCTCGAGCCCGCCCACAAGGCGGAGCTGGAGGATTGGGAGCAGATGATCGCCACCAACATCAGCGGCCTGACCCTGCTCACCCGCCTGCTGTTGCCGGGCATGGTTGAACGCAACCGCGGCCACGTGGTGAACATCGGCTCCATCGCCGGCACCTATCCCTATCCGGGCGGCAACGTCTACGGTGCCACCAAGGCGTTCGTGAAGCAGTTCAGCCTGAACCTGAGGGCGGATCTGGCGGGCACCGCCATCCGGGTCACCAACGTGGAGCCGGGCCTGTGCGGCGGCACCGAGTTCTCCAACGTGCGTTTCCACGGGGATGACGCCAAGGCGGCCTCCGTCTATCAGGGGGTGCAGGCCATCCAGCCGGAAGATATCGCCAATACCGTGCTCTGGGTCAGCCAGCAGCCCGCCCACGTCAACATCAACAGCATAGAAATCATGCCGGTGGCCCAGACCTTCGGGCCGCTCCAGATCAGCCGCCGCTGAGCCCGGTGACGCAATGAAAAGAGGCACCCCAGGGTGCCTCTTCCGTTTGCCGAACCCTAGAGGCTCATGATCTTCTTGAACTCCTCCTCCGAATACTTCTTCTCCGTGCTCTTGGTGAGATCCGTCATCAGCTTGTAGCGCAATTCTTTCGCCAGTTGATAGCTCTGCTCCAGCTGGCCGTAGGAGTAATCCGATGCCAGTTGCAGCGCCGTGCCCTTGTCGCTGGCGTAGGTCTGCTTGAGGGTCTTGTCCAGCACCGCCACCTCTCTGTAGTACTTGTCGCTCTGCTTGTGCCAGACCCCCCGCAGCAGGGGCAGGTACTTGTCCGGGTTGGTGTTGGCCAGCGCGGTCAGGCTGCGGAACTGCCAGTAGGCCGAGTCGTCGGAGTAGGTGTCGCTGCCGCTCTGATAGGGCAGGGGATAGGACTCCAGGGTGTTGTAGAGGGGCACCATCACCGACTCGGCCAGCACGCCGTAGCTCTGCCAGATGAGGCCCTGCAACTCTTTGGGCATCTCCTTGCGCAGCTGGATGATGTGGGACTCGAGCTGCCGATCGATGCGGATGGGCCGCTCCGCCTTGCCATCGAGGGGCGTGCCCTGATAGGTGGCGCTCAGCAGTCTGGTGACGTCCGGCACGGCGATGGGGGCATCCGGCTTCATGAACAGGGGGTACTGCGCCTGGCGGGTGGCTTGTTTGTGGGAGGCGCTCAGCATCTGCTGGCCGAGCCACTCCCTGTCCACGTTGTAGGGATCGGCGATGACCCCGAACGCCTTGGCGAAGTTGAAATCTTTCGGATCGGCGTTATCCAGCAGCTTGTGCTCACGCACGAACTCCAACAACTTGGGAGAGTGCAGCACATCGGCGTCGTCCAGGTTCACCCCGTGGATGCGCAGGCCGTTGGCCACCATGGCGTAGCTGTCGTCCGGCACCCGCACCGCGATCCAGTGGTGGCCGGAACCTATTTCCATCAGCCAGGCCTCGTTCACATCCGCCAGATAGAGGCTGTTGCCCTCACCGGCCCCATGCTGCTCCACATAGCGGCCGAGCAGCTCGACCCCCTCCTTCGCGCTCCTGGCCTGGGGCAGGATCAGAGTGGGGATGACGGCCTCGATGACCCCGTTCTCGATCAGGGGGTCGGCTTTCTGGGCCCGTTCGTTGACCTCGGCGCTGGTGGTGGCCGAGATGGCGACGTTGGCCTCGTTGATGCCGCGCTCCTCGTAGTACCCGCCGGCGGGCTCGCCGGTGGCGGCGTCCCAGTCACGGATGGCGGAGTAGGCGAGGAAGGCCTTGGGCATGGGCACCTCCAGCCCGTTGCCGAGCTTCCACAGCTTGCCCTCGTTCTGCCGGGCGAGATGGAAGACCAGGTGCTTGTTCCAGTTGTTGACGCCGAAGTCCTCGTTTCTGGCGATCATCACGCTGCCATCCGCGCTGGCGCCCTTGCCGACGATGAGGCCGGTACAGGCGTCGGCACTGGTGCCGAGCAGGGTTAACAGGGTGGCGGAGAGGAGACTCAAAGTGTGTCTTTTCATGAAATGACCCGAAGCTGATAGTCGATGAATGTCAGGTTGGGTGATGAGATGGGGCTTGCCGCAGGCCCCTGACGGCAATGGAAGATGCCGGTGTATTGGTCTGCATATTATTGATATCGCAAACAGTTCATCCACAATACCGCGTCCTGACCATATTGTGCGCTGGCATTTTATTCCTCTGTGGTTGTTTGTTTTGTGATCTCCGGTTCATTCCTGGCTTTCATTCGGTAAAGGGGGGGATGGCCGGCGAGATCGGCGGTCTCGTCTCATCCGGGCAATATGACTTGCGGTGAATGGTGCTGTTTGGATGCTACTGCGGCAACTTGGCCTGCAACTTGCTCTGCTCTAGCCATGACGGGGAAACATCCCCAAACGCCGGCAAGGCCGGCAGACAGCGTGGAGCCCTCATGGATATCAAACCCTATGGTCAACAACTCGCCCAGAGCGCGTCCCAGCAACGGGCCCTGGCCACCCTCAGCGCCAGTGACAGCCCGCAGGGGGGCGGCTGGGATCAACAGGTCAGCCTCTCCAGTCAGGTGATGACCGGCAAGGCGCAGCAGGTGCTGACCTATGAACATTTGGCCAGGAGCGGCAAGGGCGCGAGCCAGAGTGGCAGCGCCAATAATGCGGTGGTGCAGCAGCTGGTGGACAAGGCCCTGGGCTTCGATCGCAAGAAATTTGACGATCTCGAGAGTCAGCTTAAAGAGGTGGCCGGCAACAAACAGCTGTCGAGCGAGGAGCGGGAGACCCAGACCAGGGCCCTGACCGAGCAGCGTGACGCCATGCTCAAGGCGGCCATGGAGAAACTCACCGGCAAGAAATCGGAAGTGACGATCGCCTAGGGGTTATGACCCAAATGGCAATCTTCTGTGTCATGGAGGCAAGATATTGCCCGTCGGGACCAGGTGATATGACGAGAGAGGGAGGGTGATCCCCTCCCTCTCTTGGTTGAACCGCCAGCGCCTTATTTTTTCTCCGGCTCAATCCCGATGCCGATGGCCGTGGTCTGGACCGCCTTGATCTGATCCCCCTTGGCGATCAGGGCAAACTGGGCCGGGTCGTTCACCTTGACGGTTAGGGTCTTGTCCACGCCCTTGACCTTGATGGTCTGGGTCGCCTTGTCGACCTCGATGACGTCGGCGTAGATGGTCACCTGCATGCCGGCTCCGGCCCCCGGCTTGTCTCCTGCGGCGGCCTTGCTCCCCTCCACCTCCACCAGGCGTTTGCGCACCCCGGCGGTGCCCTTGAGCAGCTCCAGATCCAGCAGTTGCAGGTAGCGCAGCGCCACCACGTCCCCCACCTTGATGTTCTGCAGGTTGGTGACCTCTTCCCCGGCGACCAGATCGAAGGGCTTGCCCTCGGCATTCGTCAGGCTGACCTTGCGGGTGGCCAGGTCGATGGCGGTGACCGTCGCCTTGGCGGTGACCTCCTCCGCCAGGCTCGCCTCCCCGGGGGTGACGGCCACATTGGTGGTGACCACGGCGGCCTGCACGAGGGAGACCGACGAGAGGGTGAGCAGACCAGCAATCCAAGCGTGTTTCAGTTTCATCATAAAGATCCTGTGACCAGAAAATGGTGCGCCCCGATGGCGAAGTGGCAACGATGAGCCGACGATGGCAAGGGCCGGGTGGCCGCTTCCCGTTACCACCATAGCAAAGTCACACCTGAGTACCATCCCCTTCGCGTGGTTCCCCTCAATTTGGCAGGTTGGCAGGGTGTTCCCGTTTTTTGACCTCGCCCGTCCGGGGGCGCACAATCCCCCTGCATGTATTCAACCGAGGGCCTTGCCGTGTACAACTTCCAATATGCCAATCCGACCCGCGTCTGTTTCGGGGAGGGTCAGATAGCCAGCCTGCCCGAGCTCATTCCGGCGGGCAGTCGCCTGCTGGTGCTCTACGGGGGCGGCAGCATCAAGCAGAACGGGGTCTATCAGCAGCTGTGTGATGCTTTGGCTGGGATGGACTGGCAGGAGTTCCCCGGCATAGGTGCCAACCCTCAGTACGATCAGCTGATGGAGGCGGTGGCCCTGGTGAAGCGCGAGGGCATCGACTTCCTGCTGGCGGTGGGGGGCGGCTCCGTGGTGGATGGCACCAAGTTCGTGGCCGCCGCCGCCCGCTTCGCTGGGGAGGATCCCTGGGACATGCTGCTGCACAAGGCCGAGGTCTCAGCCGCGCTGCCCCTCGGCTGCGTGCTGACCCTGCCCGCCACGGGTTCGGAGAGCAATCCCGCCGCCGTGGTGAGCCGGGGGGAGGCCAAGCTCTCCTTCATGAGCTCGCACGTGCTGCCACAGTTTGCCGTGCTGGATCCCACCACCACCTACAGCCTGCCGGTGCGCCAGATCGGCAACGGCGTGGTGGATGCCTTCGTCCACATCACGGAGCAGTACCTCACCTTCCCGGTGGGCGGCGAGGTGCAGGACAGGCTGGCGGAGGGCCTGCTGCAGGTGTTGGTGGACAACGGCCCCAGGGCGCTGGTGGACCCCACCGACTACCAGGTGCGGGCGAACCTGATGTGGGCCGCCAGCCTGGCGCTGAACGGCCTCATCGGCCGCGGTGTGCCCCAGGACTGGTCCACCCATGCAATCGGCCATCAGCTCACCGCGTTGCACGGGCTGGATCACGCCCAGAGCCTGGCGGTGGTGTTGCCCTCTCTGCTGCGCGAGCAGGCGGCCCAGAAGCAGGAGAAGCTGGCCCAGTTCGCCGAGCGGGTCTGGCACTCCAGCCGGGAGGACAAGGCGCTGCGCATCGAGGAGGCGATCATCCGCACCGAGCAGTTCTTCCAGCAGATGGGGGTGGGCACCCGGCTCGCCGACTATGGGCTGGACGCGCGCTGCATCCCGGGCATCTGCTCCAACCTCAAACGCTTCGGCCTGACCGCCCTCGGGGAGCACCAGGATATCGATCCCGACAAGGTAGCCAGGATCCTCTCCCACGCCTGCTGAGGTCTGCTCATCGACAAGGCACTTCGGCCTGACGGCGCTGGGGGAGCACCTGGATATCGATCCCGACAAGGTGGCGAGGATCCTCTCCCACGCCTGCTGAGGGGCTGGGGCTCCCGAGAGCCGCCGCCGGAGCTGTCGCTCCTGCCCAATAGAAAACGCCCCGAGTTCGGGGCGTTTTGCTGGGTAACGGTTGGGGGAAACTGGCCTCAGGCCTCCAGGGCCTGATCCAGATCCGCCAGGATGTCCTCGATGGCCTCGATCCCCACCGACAGCCGGATCATCTCGGGTTTCACCCCGGCCTTGGCCTGCTCCTCCTCGCCGAGCTGGCGGTGGGTGGTGGAGGCGGGGTGGCAGGCCAGGGACTTGGCATCGCCGATGTTGACCAGCCGCTTGAAGATCTTGAGGGCGTCGTAGAAGCGCACCCCGGCCTCGTACCCTTCCTTCAGGCCAAAGGAGAGGATGGCCGAGGGGCGACCCTTCATGTACTGCTCGGCCAGCGGGTAGTGAGGGTGGCCCGGCAGGCCCGCATAGCTGACCCAGGCCACCTTGGGATGATGTTTGAGGTGATGGGCGACCCGCAGGGCGTTGTCCACGTGGCGCTCCATGCGCAGGCTCAGGGTCTCCAGCCCCTGCAGCAGCAGGAAGGCGTTCATAGGAGCCAGCGCCGCGCCTGTGTTGCGCAGCGGCACCGTGCGCACCCGGCCGATGAAGGCCGCCGGGCCGAAGGCCTCGGTATAGACCACTCCATGGTAGGAGGGTTCTGGCCGGGTGAGCTGGGGGAAGCGCTCGGCGTGCTCCGCCCAGGGGAACTTGCCCGAGTCGACGATGACGCCGCCGAGGGAGTTGCCGTGGCCCCCCACGTACTTGGTGAGGCTGTGCACGACGATGTCGGCACCGTGCTCTATGGGCTTGCACAGCACAGGGGTGGCGACCGTGTTGTCGACGATGAGGGGCACGCCACGGGCGTGGGCCACCCTGGCGAAGGCCGCCAGATCGACGATGTTGCCCGCCGGGTTGCCGATGCTCTCGCAGTAGACAGCCTTGGTCTTGTCGTCGATGAGGGCGGCGATGGCCTCGGCGCTGTCATCTTTCGCGAAGCGCACCTCGACCCCGAAGCTCGGCAGCATGTGGGCGAACAAGGTGTAGGTGCCACCGTAGAGCTGGGGGGTGGAGACTATGTTGTCCCCGGCTGCGGTCAGCGCCTGGATAGCGTAGGTGATGGCGGCGGAGCCCGCCGACACCACCAGTCCGGCGATCCCCCCCTCCAGGGCGGCGAGGCGCTGTTCCAACACGTCGTTGGTGGGGTTCATGATGCGGGTGTAGATGTTGCCGGGCACCGCCAGGTTGAACAGATCCGCCCCGTGCTGGGCGCTGTCGAACTCGTAGGCCACCGTCTGGTAGATGGGCACGGCCACCGCCTTGGTGGTGGGGTCGCTGGAAAAGCCGTGGTGCAGGGCCAGGGTCGCATCTTTCATCACACACTCCTTGTTGGATGTTTCACGTTGCCGTTGTTATAGATGGATAGACGTCCAATCTAACAGCCTCTGCCCGGTTGTAAACAGGCAGATCCGGCAAAGCTATTGCTTCTGCTGGCGATGTGATCCGGCCCCGATCCCGGGCCGCCTCAGAGGCGGCGGCGGTACTCTTTATCGTCTATCTGGGTCATGTCCCACTGCATCAGGCGGTTGAGCTGGCTCATGGGATCCTCGATCAGCGGCAGTGGGCGCGGCAGGATCCGCTGGAAGTAGCGGCGCAGGGTTTGCTGGATCCGGTTCGGTTTGGGGGAAGATGCCTGGCTCATGATGGTGCTCCTGTGAGGTTGTACTCATGTTCGGCATCAGTATTGGGCTAAAATGAGGAAGTGAAAACTGACGACTTCATTGCAATGGATTTCCTCTTTTATGCCCAGCACTCGCCTCTACCAGCAGTTTCAACGACTCGCCCAGCAGCTCGGGGTCGACGAGCGGGAGATAAGCCTCGCCGAGGTGGCCGAGCTCTTGTGCTGCACCCCGCGCAACGCCCGCCTCTTGCTGAGACGCATGCAGGAGCAGGGCTGGCTCAGCTGGTCCGCCGAGGCGGGGCGGGGGCGTCGCTCCCGGCTGACCCTGCTCGACAATCAGGAGGGGCTGATCCGGCGCCGGCTGCGGGAGCTGCTGCAGCAGGGGCTGCTGGCCCAGGCGGTGCGGGTGGCGGAGGAGAGGCTGGATCTGCTCCGCCCGCTGCTCATCGAGCAGCTCGGCCAGGCCACCCGGGCCGGGCGCCAGATCCTGCGGGTGCCCTACTACAGGCCGCTGCCCCATCTGCTGCCCACGGCGCCGTTGCGCCGCTCCGAGGTGCATCTGAGCCGCCAGATCTTCAACGGTCTGACCCGGCGAAATGAGGAAAATGGGGAAATCGAGGGGGACCTGGCCCATCACTGGGAGTACCTCTCCCCCTGCCACTGGCGCTTCTACCTGAGGCCGGCGGTGCGCTTTCACCACGGTCGCGAGCTGGGGATGGAGGACGTGATCGACAGCCTGCAGGCCCTGCGGGATCGCCCCCTGTTCGCCCATCTCACCCGGCTGGAGAGCCCCTGGCCCCGCACCCTGGACCTGCATCTGGACAGCCCGGATCCCTGGCTGCCCCATCTGCTGGCGGAACCCGTGGCGGCCGTGCTGCCGAGGGAGCTCAAGGGGGAGCCTGGATTCCCCCTGCAGCCCGTGGGCACGGGCCCCTACCGGGTGACAGAGAACGACCCCCTGCACCTGTGCCTGAGTGCATTTGACGACTACTTCGGCCTGCGCGCCCTGCTGGACGAGATCGACATCTGGATGCTGCCGGAGCTGGCGGAGCGGCTGGAGAGCCATCTTCAGCTGGGCAGCGACAGCCCGGAGCTCGGCACCATGCGGGGCGAATCCGAGCTGGAATCCGGCTGCTACTTCCTGCTGCAGGACGACAGATCCGCCCCCCTGCAGGATCCGGCCCTGCGCCAGTGGCTGGCCAATCTGCTCAACCCCATAGCCCTGATGGCACGGGTCGCCCCCGAGCTGCAGCGGGGCTGGACCAGCGCCCTGGGCCTCCTGCCCCACTGGCGGGAGGCCCAGGCCGATCCCGGCCCAGAACCGGCCGAGTTGCCGACCCGGCTGGTGCTGGCCTGCTTCAACCAGCACCTGGAGTTCAACGAATGTGGTCGCGCCATGGCCAGCCTGCTGGCCGAGCAGGGCATAGCGCTGGAGGTGCGCACTTTGGACTACGACCGCTGGGTGAGCGGGGTGGATGAGGACGTGGATCTCTGGCTCGGCACCCTGAATCTGGAGCACGAGCAGGCCTTCGCCCCCTACGCCTGGCTGCAGGGCACCCCTCTGCTGCGCCGGGTGTGGGCGGGCCAGCAGGGCCTGTGGCAGGGTCTGACGCAGTGGCGTGCCAGCGGTGTGGAGCCCGGCCCCCGCGCCCTGCTGGCCGAGGTGCAGCGCCACCACTGGTTCGTGCCCCTGTTTCACCACTGGCTGGAGCTGGAGAGCCGGGTCGGGGTGCACGGGGTGCGCATGACGGCCCTCGGCTGGTTCGATTTTCGCAGCGCCTGGTTGAAACCCGAGCAGGGGGCGAAGGGGGAAGAAAAGGGAGCCTGATCCCAGCGGGGCACCGGCAGGCTTGAGTCACAACCCCGGGCGCGCTAGCCTGTGCCCGGTCCAACGACAAGGAGTCGAATAGTCATGCTGGAAATGCAGATCCAACCCCGTTTTCAAGAGACAGATGCCCTCGGCCACATCAACAACACAGTGCCGGCGGTCTGGTTCGAGTCGGCCAGGGATCCCCTGTTCCGCCTCTTCTCTCCCGAGCTGGATGTGCGCGACTGGCATCTGATCATCGCGGGCTACGAGGTGCAGTTCAAACGGGAGCTGTTCTACGGCCAGCCGGTGACCATCAAGACAGGGGTGCGCCGCATCGGCACCAGCTCGTTCACCCTGTGGCAGGAAGCCTGGCAAGAGGGGGAGCTGGCCGTCACCGGCGAGACGACCCTGATCCATTTCAACTACCAGACCCGCCAGTCCCGGCCGCTCGACGAGCGGCACAGAGAGGGGCTCAAGGCCTGGTTGATAGAGCGTTAACCCAAGGCCCCTGGCCATCACAGGACACTTATGCGCAATACCCTGATCGCTCTCACGCTGGGACTCTGCTCCCTGCCTGCACTCGCGGCCACCCTGGCCGAACAGTTCACCCTGATGGAGAAGGGGGCCGAGAGTGCCCTCGATACCCGGCTGTTCAGCCACGACGGCGTGGACATCAAGGCCTGGATCGACGGCCAGCCCGTCATCATCGCCGTGCCCATCATGAACGAGCTGGGCCAGCTAGAGGGGGAGAGCCGCTACTACTTCAAGGGCGGCAAGCTGTTCGGGGTGAAGGAACCCGCCGCCCAGTTCGCCTTCGACGACGGGGGCTCCCTGACCCAGTGGCTGGATGAGAAGGGCCAACCGGCGGAGTTCGTCAGCAAGATGAGCATGCAGCAGCGTCAGGAGTGGCTCACCAAGCGGGCCACCGAGCTGAGCCAGCTGTTCGTGCCGAGCCAGGCTGAGCAGAAGGCCGCCAAGGGCGGCGTCAAGCTGAAGGGGGCCGAGCTGGCCCAGTGGCTGTGCAGCGGCAAGCTGATGGCCCTGGCCAAGGGCGACAAGGTGGAAGTCGAGCCTGCGAAGATCAAGGTGAGCGACGCGGGGGTGAAGGGGGAGGTCTCCCTGCGCCAGGAGAAGGGGTGGCAGGATCTCTGCTTCACCTGCGAGCTGCAGGGCACCCAGGTGACCCGCCTCACCTGGCAGCCCATGCCCGCCGCCAACAAGCCGCAATAAGGCGGCCGACAAATGACAAGGGGGCCTGGGCCCCCTTGTCGTTCATATCCGCCGCGGTTTTCTGGTCACAGGCAGCGTGCCGTGCCTGTCTATGGGGTTTCGCCGAGCTTTATCCTGGTCAGTGCCTCCACCCTTTTCCATTGCTCTGGCTGGAACCATTTGGCCAGTATCTCCTGCTGCTGTCCCAGCCTCTCGTCGAGGGAAAGGGGGGTCAGCTCTCCTAGATAACCCGCCAACTGCCGATCGAATGCCTGTCGGCTCTGATCCAGCTGATGCAGGCGATCCGTGGCCTCCTGCCCGAGCCGCTCCTGCAACAGGGCCGCCCGCTCCGTTTCGGAGAGCCGCTCCAGCTGCTGCAGATCCCCCAGCAGACGGCCGTTGGCGTCGGCCTCCCTGAACCACTGGGGCTGCTCCGCCAGCCAGAGCTCGAGCTCTGTGGCCAGCCCAGGCTTGTCGGCATCGCTCGCCTCCGCCAGCGCCTTGCGGCGCAGGGTCCATTGCTCCATCAGCCGGTCTTCGGCAAACAGCTGATCCTGCTCGGCTGGGGTGAAACTCTGTTGGCGCAACTGCTCGCGCTCGTCGAACAACAGCTGCAGGCTGGCGAGGCCGGGATCCGCCGGCACCGTCAGGCTGCCCTCTGCCGCGAGGAAGCCCTGATAGCGGCGCATCAGCGCGTCCCCCTCGCCCGTCTCTCCCTGCTCGATGCGCTGGGCCAGCTGGTGGCGCAGGGCTCCGCGCTCGGGGGCGGCCGAGAGGCTGGGCTCAGGTTTAGGCCACAGGGCCAGCCCTGCCAGCAGCAGGGCGGGGCCGAGCACTCCCAGCATCAGCGTCCCCCGCTTCATAGCCCCAACCCCTGCAGGCGGTTGGCGTGCTGGCGATAGAGGGTGAGGGGATCCGTCTCGAACAGATGGTGGATGCCGAAGGACTGGTTCACCTCGTCCAGGTGGTTCATCCGGTAGCCGGTGCCGATGACCTTGCCGAGGTGGCTGCTGCACACCCCCACCAGGCCGTCGTTGGGCTCCTTGAAGAAGGTGCCGGTCAGCGCCAGGGCGGGATCCACGGGATCCAGGATGTTGGTCATGTTGCCGCGCCCGCTCCAGGAGAAGTAGTAGACCCCGTTGGCGGCCCGCAGCGGCCCCTCGCCGCAATACTGGCCGGGCAGTCCCTCCGGATAGCGTTGGTTGAAGCGCTGGGCCCCGGCGCTGGTGAGGGCGTCGAGGGCCTTGAGGGGATCCTGGGGTAGGCTGCTGCCCCCAGAGAGCAAGGAGATGACCCCGGACAGGGCCGAGGCCGCCGCCACCGCCAGCTGCTCGGCCGCCGAGCCGGGTTTGACGCTGGTGCGCACCAGATCCGCTATCTCTGAACCCTGGTTGACGCCCCCCACGCTGGTGGCGGAGGCGACCAGCTCGGGGGCGACCGAGGCCACGTAGCGGATGGTGGGGCCGCCGTGGGAGTGACCGATGAGGTTCACCTTCTCCGCCCCCGTGATGGCGAGTACCTGCTGCACCTGCTTGAGCAGCTGCTCACCGCGCAGCTCGGAACTCTGGGTGGCGGAGACCTGGGCCACGTAGACTCTGGCGCCGTCCCGGCTCAGCGCCTGGGGAATACCGTAGAAGTAATCGACCCCGAGCAACTTGTCGAAGCCGAACAACCCGTGCACCAGCACTATGGGGTAACGGGTCTGGGTGTAGCCGGCCCCCTGGGCCAGCAGGGGCAGGGCGCAGAGCAGCGCCAGAAGCCATTTTTTCATCTGCATCATCCTTGTGTCGACAGACTGCCCTTGGCAGCCACCGGCCTCATGCCAGTGCCCATCAGCATGGTCGCTGAACTCGAATGTATCTGTGGGTGCGGTCACTAAACCGGCCATCTCGGTAAAACACTACCCATATGGGCAGAAGGAAGTGGCAAATCTATCCCTTGTGTTCCCCCCTTAAATAAGTTAAATAATAATTATTATCATTTCGGTGTTCAAGGCATGACAGCAAGCTGGGTGAAGGGATGGGTCGGCGCGAGTGACGCGGACAACAGCATGGCGCACTGGAAGCGGCAGACCCTGTGCGGCAACCGCCATTTCGATGCGGGAGAACATGCCAAGGCCCTCGACTGCTACCAGCAGGCGCTCTGGCTGGCCCGCCAGCAGTTCTCCTTCTGGCCGGATGCCGACGAGGCGGTGGCGGCCCTGGTGGTGGCCCATCACAACATGGCGGATCTGCTGATCGCCATGACGTTGCCGGACAGGGCCGCGGATCTCTTGTGCCATATTCACGACTGCCTGCTGGCCACCAGCCAGTCACCGGCCTGCTCCCAGTCCCTGCGCACCTCCGCCCGGCGCCATAGCCACAACACCCGTACCGAGCTGCTCGCCTTCGTGCGCAGGCACGGTAGCCACGACGGCATTCAACGCTGCCTCGGCCAATGCCTGTGCCAGACCGAGCCGGCCTCCCGACTGCATTAACCCGATAAGAGAGACGAACATGAGCCATACCCTGCCCGCCCTTGCCTACGCCTACGATGCCCTCGAGCCCCATATCGATGCCCTGACCATGGAGATCCACCACAGTCGTCATCATCAGACCTACATCACCAACCTGAACGTCGCCCTGGAAGGGGCCCCCGAACTCGCCGCCTTGCCGGTGGAGGAGTTGCTGGCCCGTTTCGACAGCCTGCCGGCCAAGATACAGGGGGCGGTGCGCAACCACGGCGGCGGTCACGCCAATCACAGCCTGTTCTGGCTGGTGATGAGCCCGCAGGGTGGCGGTGTGCCGAACGGTGCCCTGGCGGCTGCCATAGAGCGGGATCTGGGGGGGCTGGATGCCTTCAAGCAGGCCTTCACCCAGGCGGCCCTGAGCCGCTTTGGCAGCGGCTGGGCCTGGCTGGTGGTGGACAAGGCCGGCAAGCTGCAGGTGGAGAGCAGCGCGAACCAGGACAGCCCATTGATGCAGGGCAACACCCCCATCTTGGGGCTGGATGTGTGGGAGCACGCCTACTACCTCAAGTATCAGAACAAGCGTCCCGACTACATCGCCGCCTTCTACAACGTCGTGGATTGGGCCGAAGTGGCACGTCGCTACCAGCAGGCGCTGGCATAGGCGCAGATCACTACAGATGAAAAAAGAGACCCGCCAGCTGGCGGGTCTCTTTTTGATGTTTCGTCGCCGAACTCAGTCGGTCGCCGTGTCGGCACTGGTGGGGGCAGCCGCACTGCTGGCGGAGGCTGCCGGGGTCAGGGTGCTGACCGCCGCACTGGCCGAGGTCGCTACCGCCGCGCTGGGCACGGGTTGCGATGGCTTCGCGGGCGTGGCCGGTGTCTTGGCCGCGGGAATGGGCAGGCAGGGCTGGCTGGCGCCCAGGGTACTCAGGGCCTGGCAGGGGATGGGGCCGCCGATGACGATGGGCTCGCCGAGGAACTTGGGGCCCTTGTCCAGCACATAGAGATCGAGCAGCCCCATCAGGCGGGCGAACACCTCCCGTACCCGGGTGCGGATCCCCTGATAGGCGCTGGGGTCCAGGGCGTTGAAGCCGACCGCATCTATGCCGAAGTGGCGGGCGATGAAGATGGCGCGCTCGTTGTGGAAGGCCTGGGAGACCACGGTGAAGCGGGACTGGCCGAACACCTCCTTGGCCCGCACCACGGAGTCCAGGGTGCGAAAACCTGCGTAGTCGCTGTAGATGGCGCTGGCGGGAATGCCGGCCTGGATCAGGGCCCGCCGCATCTGGCGCGGCTCGTTGTACTGCACGGTGGCGTTGTCGCCGGATACCAGGATGTAGTCTACCTTGCCGTTGTTGTAGAGCTCGGCGGCGGCCTTGATCCTGTATTTGAAGTAGTGGTTCGGGCTGCCCCCGATCAGGTATTTGGAGGTGCCGAGCACCACGGCGACCCTGTTGTAGGGCACGGCGTCGACGTCGTCATAGGTGTAGTGACGGGCGTCCGAGACGGTCCACTCGCTGTAGCCCAGCAGCGCGGCGGCGGCGGCCAGCAGCAGGCAGAGGCAGGCGAGCAGGATCTTGGCAAACTTCTTCATGCGCGGTGCGATTCGGGTCTGAAGTAAGGGATGACAGGGAGCCATTCTATTACAAGTTGGCTGCCGGCGTCAGGCTTGATGGCCCCGAAGGATGTCACTCGGGCAGAGACTGTCGCTGGCAGGAAGGGGGCTTGGCGGGAAAATTCAGGGGCGGCATGGCCGCCCCTGTGGTGGCAAGGAGAAGACTCAGTGGGCTGAGTCGTTGCCCTGGCAGGCCTCGGAGTCCTTGTTGGCCTCCCACCAGGGCAGCAGTTCACCTGCCAGCCAGTCCTGATAGGCCTCGCTGTCGCTGGCGATCAGGTTGTCCAGCTCGCCCTCGAAGGCCCCCATCGCCTGAGCCTGATCCGGGTTGCGCAGGGCCTGGGCCATGGCCAGCCAGCTGGCACCGCGGCCGGTCTCGTTCAGGAAGCGGTGCACCGTATAGGACCAGGAGTAGACCATCTCGCCCCCCTTGTCGTAATCCAGGTGCAGGATCTCGGCGAGGCTGGGGCGCTCGCCCGCCGGGCGGGCGGCGACGTTGTCCAGGCCGCGGGCGAAGCACTGGCCATGGGCGATGAACTCAGCCAGCCCTTCCGACCACCAGGTGGTGCGGTTGAGGGGGTAGTGACCGAAGCTGCCGTACTGGTTGAAGCGGCCGTCCAGGTAGTGGACGTACTCGTGACGCAGGTTCCACACCTGGAAGGCGGGGCGTTTCCACTCCGCCTCATAGGCGAAGAAACGGGCCTGGTTGCCCGGGCGCGCCGGATCCCCCTCGATGTAGATGCCGCCGTTGTCGGTGGATACGCCGCCGAACAGGGCGCTGCCGTAGCGTTTCCAGTCGGCGGATGAGTCGAAGATCACCAGCTCCAGGGCCTCGTTGAGATCGTCCGCCACCGGCTGGCCACCGGTCTGCATCTGCTGGTGGAACTGCTGCTCCTCGGCGCCGAGCTCACGGCAGATCCCCTCCGCCTGACCCATGGTCAGATCCTGGGCCCGCAGGCGCAGGGTGGGGGAGCAGGTGTGTTCGAACGGCAGCACGTCCTCCACCCGGATGGGGGTGCACAGGCCGGCGAAGTCACCGCTGATGCAGGCCTCGCTGGTGCGATCCGTGTAGGTCAGGTAGTAGGTGGAGAGGGTCAGGGACATGTCCTCCAGCAGAGCCGGGCTCTGGCTGCCCCCCGGGATCAGGCCGTGGTGACGGATCTGGGCGATGACGGAGTCATCCAGCTGCTTGCGATAGGCTTCTGCCTCGTCCGGGCGGGTGTAGCGGGCAACCCGGTAGAGGCGGGTGTAGGCGTCCAGCACGTTGTTGAGCAGGAAGAGATCGGCGCCGTCCCGTCCTTGCCACAGGGCTAGCTCGCTCATGCCGATGGCGTGCAACTGCTTGCGCAGTTCATCGTCCTGCTGGCGGAAGTCGGCGGCGAAGGGGGTGGCGTAGTCGCTGGCGAAGTCGATGAAGTTCAGCAGATCGAACAGGCCGGTCGCCCAGGGGTGGCGGCCGTTGATCTCGCCGGCGTGGCGGGTGCTGTAGGCCAGCATCTGGTTGAACTGGCCGAGCAGGGTGCCGAACCGGCTCTGCACCGCCGGGCTCCTGAACTGGCCGTGCAGGGCGATGCTCCAGGCACCGATGACGGCCCCCACCTCATCGCTCGCCTGCTCGGGATAGAGCAGGGGATGGGCCCCGAGGGCGGTCAGCGCCTCGGCCAATGCCTCGGCGGCGGCGGGGCCATCCTCCTTGTGCTTGCCGTAGTTGTGATAGTTGTGGGCGCGCACGTACTCCAGCAGCAGCTTCATGGCCGGATGGGCCGGCTGATTGGCCGCCAGCAGGCTCTGGATACCGCGGGAGACCGCCAGCAGCTTGGTGTCGTCGTGGCCGTAGTTCTCCTGCCACACCGGGGCGGGCTGGCCGCTGGCATCCTGCACTATCCTGGCCGCTTCGGCGTCCAGCAGCTCGGTGCCCGGCAGATCCGGCTCGGAGCAGGCCCGGCCATCGGCACGGCGGCAATCGAGCTGCTCCTCCTTGCTGGCCAGTATGATGGGACGATTGAGGGTCCGGCTCTCCTGCCACTCGGCCGTCTCCGGCAGGGCCTGCCACTCGCTCCCCCCGACCGGGTACTGATAACCGGTGTCTTTCAGGACCACCTGCACCTCGCTGCCGGCGGGCAGGGTCTGGCGGCAGACCCGGTAACTGATGGTCTTGTCCCCCTCCTGGCGGGTCTGGGGCTCGTCGCACTCCTGCTGGGTCTTCGCCTCGTCCAGCAGCCAGCTGTACTGGCGCCAGACATGCAGCTCACGCACCTGGCTGGCGGCCTGACTGCCCGCCACGGGTTGTAGGCGGAAGAAGATCTGCTCGAGCCGACCATCCCGCTCGTTGGGGGTCTCCTCCAGCACGCTCAGCTGTTGCCAGTTCTGCGGCTGATACTGCCAGGATGACTCGGCGCAGCGCCCCTCGGCATTGAGCTCGCAGCGATCCAGCTCCCGCTCGCTGTGCCCCAGAACGATCCGCTCCGCCAGGGGCAGGTGATCCGGACGCGGGGCAGTCGGCGTGCCCGCCAGGGGCTCCCAGCGTCCCTGTTTCAGGCCATAGCCGAAGTCATAGCTGCTGGCCGGCACCGCCTTGCCCATCGGCACGACCTCTTCGCAGCTGAGATAGCGGATCTGCCAGCCCTGCTCGACCCGTACCCTGGGCTCACCGCACTGCTGTTCGGCCAGGGGGGCGAGATCGGCTGCCTGCCAGTCGAAGCGGCGATAGACCCTCAGTTGCTGATAGGGGGCGCTGGCGTCGCGGGCGCCCAGCTCATAGGTGACTTCGGTGATCCTGTCTCCGAGCTGGCGGCTCGATTCGCCGTTCAGTTGGTAGTGCCGCCAGTCGGCGCTGTAGTTGGCCAGCGCCGAAGTGGCGAGCAGGCTTGGGGCTGCCAACAACAGCAGCCGGGTACCCAGGTGGTTCATGGTGATCCCTTTGGTGGATGAATGGGTGTGGGGGATCGGAGAGGGTAGTGGGCTCCAAAAGAATATCAATTGGCCAGTTGGGCTGGGGCAATGATCCCTTTCACATGCAAGATGGCAAAGTCAGCCCCATTAGGGGCCACCTTGATAGCAAGGGCTTAGCCCTATATGGGGGTAAGCATCAGAGAGAGGCTCGTACCGGGGTCGGGGAAGGCGCGCCCGACCAGGGCGGTCAGGATGCAGCGGCCAGGGTGGCGAGCCGGGTGCGGGAGGGTTTGAGGTTGCCGCCGAGATCCGGCCAGGGCAGCCAGCGATCCGGCACCATGAAGCCGGGCAGTGACTGCCTGATCCAGGCCGCCAGTTCGGCAGGAGGAAGGGCCTCCCCGTGCCAGTCGACAAAGGCGGCGGGGCGCTGGCCCCACTGCTCGTCCGGGATGGGGACCACCAGCGCCTGGGCCACGGCGGGGTGATCCACCAGCCGCTGCTCTATGGTCTCCGGCTGGATGTTCTCCCCCCCCGAGATGAAGAGGTTGTCGAGCCGCCCCTCCACCACCAGCACCCCGTCCGGGGTGAGATGGCCCTTGTCCCGGGTGTGGAACCAGCCCTCGGCGTCAAGCGGCCGCTCCAGCCCGCCCGCCTTGAAGTAGCCGGCGAACAGGGTGGCACCGCGCACGCAGATCTCCCCCTGTTGGATGCAGACCTCCCGTCCGGGCAGGGGGCGGCCCACCACGCCGGTGCCGGCGGGCTGGCCGGTGCAGACCTGGCTGCCCATCTCCGACAACCCGTAGCTCACCTTGGGGGTGAGGCCCAGGGCGCGGAGTCGGCTCACCAGGGGCTCCGGGATGGCGGCGCCGCCGAGCAGCAGCTCCCGCAGACGGGTGCGGGTTGGGTCGAAGCCCTGGGCCAGCAGGCGCCAGAGCTGAGTCGGCACCAGGGAGAGGTGGGTGATGGGCTGCTGCTCCAGCCGATCCTTGAGGGGCCGGCTGCGATCGTCCAGCACCAGGGCCGCCCCCGCCAGGAAGACCCTGAACAGGATGGCGTAGCCGCCGACGTGAAACAGCGGCAACGAGAGCAGCCAGCCGCACGCCTCATCCAGGGGAATGAGGGCGCCTGAGCCCCTGGCGGATGCCAGATGGTTGGCGAGGCGGTGCACCACGGCCTTGGGGGTACCGCTCGATCCCGAGGTGAGGATCATGTTGCTCGGCTGTTCGGGGGTCAGAGGCAGGGGGCGCTGACCCTCGTCCAGCTCGGCCCCGAAATCCAGCCTCAGCCCTTGCCAGGAACCGTCCGGGATCGCGGTCGCGGACCAGAAGGCGGCGACGGCGAGTTGGGTGGCCAGCTCGGCCTGTTTTGGCAGGGGGAAGGCGGGGTTGAGGGGACAGAAGATGATCTGGCTGCGAATGCAGGCCCAGGCCAGCAGCACGTCTGCCTCGGCCCCGCGTACCACGGCGGCCAGCCTGTCTCCGGCCTGCAGGCCCGCAGACTCCAGCTGCCGGCAGAGGGCGTTTAGCCTCAGATCCAGCTGCCGGTAGCCGAGGGGACGTCCCTGCGGCGTGGGGGCGTGGATGGCGATCCGCTCTGGTGCCATCAGGGCCCAGTGGCGGACCGGGCAGGACTCGGTGGCTTGACCGATAACGGGTGATTGGGCCTCAATCACGGTGGAACAGGGGCTTGAGCTGTGCCAGATCGGGCTGGCCCTGCTTGTCCAGCAGATCCCCGGTCAGCCAGCGGCGGGTGTCCAGGCCCGGCGCCTGATCCGGCGCCCATTCGCCTGCGAGGCGGGCGAGCTGGCCGAGGCCGACGCCGGACTCGAAGCAGGAGGAGACGATCACCTTGAGCCTCAGATCCCGGGCCTTGGCCACCAGGGCCTCGCTGTTGGCGAGGCTGCCCAGCAACATGGGCTTGAGTACCAAGGCCTTGAGCTGGGGGATGGGTTGCCAGGCTTCCCCTTGGCTCAGCAGCTCGTCCAGGGCCACCGGCATGTTGGTGCGGGCGGCCACGAAGGCGATGTCGTCGAAGCGGGCACAGGGATCTTCCAGGTATTCGATCCGGTTCGCGTCCAGATGGCCGCAGAAGGCCCAGGCCTCCTCGCGGGTCCAGCCCTGATTCGCATCCAGCACCAGCTTGAGATTGGGGCGTCTGTCCAGCAGCAGGCGGATCAGCGCGAGTTCATCTCGCATGGGGTAGCGGGCCACCTTCAGCTTGGCCTTGAGGGGGGTCTCGTGCAGCCACAGCTTCCAGTTCTTGAGCAGCTCCTGGGGGGAGCCTTGAATGAGGGGATAGGGCTCGGGCAAGCTGGCGGTCTGCGCGGGCCACTGGCGCCGGGCGCAGTCTAGGCCAAATTGCACCGAGGGCAGGCGGGGGGCCATGGTTTCGCCCCTCGCCAGCTGCGTCAGGCAGGCGATGGCCTCGGTCTGTGCCTCGGCCAGGGTCTCCCTGGAGAAACCGGGCAGGGGGGCTATCTCCCCCCAGCCGTCGTTGATGCGCACCAGCAAGCCCTCGCGCGCCGCCTCCACCTTGCCGTGAAAGGTCAGAGGCTGGGTAAAAGGCAGATGGTAGCGATAGAGGGCGAGTGTCATCAGGGGTTCCGCTTGTATTTGGAGAAGTCGGGACGGCGTTTCTCGTTGAACGCGTTGCGCCCTTCCTGACCCTCTTCGGTCATGTAGAACAGCATGGTGGCATTGCCAGCCAGCTCCTGCAAGCCGGCCTGGCCGTCGCAGTCGGCGTTCAGGGCCGCCTTCAGGCAGCGCAGGGCCATGGGGCTGTTCTGCAGCATCTCGCGGCACCAGCGCACGGTCTCGCGCTCCAGCTCGGCCAGGGGCACGACGGTATTGACCAGACCCATGTCGAGGGCTTGCTGGGCATCGTACATGCGGCACAGGAACCAGATCTCGCGGGCCTTCTTCTGGCCGACGATGCGGGCCATGTAGGAGGCACCCCAGCCGCCGTCGAAGGAGCCGACCTTGGGGCCGGTCTGACCGAACTGGGCGTTGTCCGCCGCTATGGTCAGGTCGCACATCATGTGCAGCACGTGGCCGCCACCGACCGCGTAGCCCGCCACCATGGCCACCACGGGCTTGGGGCAGGTGCGGATGTCGCGCTGGAAGTCCAGCACGTTGAGGTGGTGGGTGCCTTCGTCATCCCGGTATCCACCGTAGTCGCCACGGATCTTCTGGTCGCCACCGGCGCAGAACGCCTTCTCGCCGAAACCGGTGAGTATGATGGTGCCGACCCGATCGTCGTAGCGTGCATCGGCCAGGGCCTGCAGCATCTCCTTGACGGTGCGGGGACGGAAGGCGTTGCGCACCTGGGGACGGTTGATGGTGATCTTGGCAATGCCATCCTGGGACTTGTGATAGAGGATGTCCTCGTAACCGGCAGAACAGTCCTGCCATTCGATAGGAGCGTAGAGTTCCGCTTCCGTCATTGCTTCAATCATGTGCACTCTCTTGTTGTTGGTCGGCCCGCGGGGGCAGGCCGGGATGGTTCATGGCCGGACGGGGCGGCCGGCTCAGGTGCTGCCGTGCCAGTCACGCAGGCAGGCGGCGAAGCGTTCGGGTTGGTCGGCGTGCAGATTATGGCCGCCATCCAGCGCCAAGTGATTGATATTGCAACCCTGCTCCACCAGCTGGCAAGCCAGGCTGTGGAATTTTTGATCCCGGCTGCCGGAGATCCAGGTCACCGGCAAGGGGGGGGCGGTCCGCGCGGCGGCCCTGAGCCAGGGGGCGAGATCCGGCTGCTTGCCCAGCGAGGTGGCCCGCAGCATGGCGGCCACGGCCCGGCCATCATTGCCGAGACGTCTGGCGATCTGCCGTGTCCGTCCATCCTCGTCGAGATCCGCGAACACCGGCTGGCGATACCAGTCCGCCAACACCTCGGCCAGGGGGTCGTCCTCGAAGCGGCGGGCCCAGATCTCGTCGTGGGCGATGCGGGCGGCTCGCTCGGCGGCGGGCAGACCGGGGTGGCAGTTCTCCAGCAGCAGGGCCTGCAGCCCTTCGGGGGCCTGGCTGGCGTGATAGAGCGCCAGCCGCCCACCAAGGGAGTAGCCCGCCAGCCGGTAGCGGCTGATGCCGCGTGCCGCGAGCTCGCCACAGAGCCAGGCGTTGGCCTCGTCGAAGCCGCTGACCCGATGTGAGCGGTTGCGGCCGTGACCGGGCAGATCCAGGGCGTGGCATTCGATCCCGGGCAGGGCGTCGATCACCCCCTGCCAGTCCCGACCATCGCCGAGCAGACCGTGCAGCAGTACCAGCGGCACTGCGCGATTGTCTGGATTAGAAGTCACGTGTCGCATTTCCCACTGTTTTTGGATCCTCGGTCACTTCGCCGTCACTGAAAGACTGGATGTCAGTGACCACGAATCACATTTCCCAGAGCCTTCAGATCCTCGGCCACTTCCTGGCTCGGCACCTTGATTTCAATCAGAGTTACGCCCTTTTCCAGGGCCTGCGCGTAATTTTGCTCGAACTCGGCCAGGGTGGTCGGCGCCCGGTACTGTAGGCCGAACATGGCGGCGGCGTGCTCGAAGTGCAGGCCGTGGGGCAGGCAGTAGTAGGTCTCCAGCAGCCGATCGCCGGTGGGCACCGGCAGCATGCGGAAGATGCTGCCGCCGTCGTTGTTGAGCAGGATCACCACCAGGGGCTGGCTCCCCTTGCCGAGCAGGGCCAGGCTGTTGAGATCGTGCAGGGCGCTCAAGTCCCCGAGCAGCAGGGTGGTAGGCTCCTCGCGCGATTGGGCGAAACCATAGGCCGTGGCGATGAGGCCGTCGATGCCGGAAGCACCGCGATTGGTCATCACCCGGCTCGGCCCCTTGCCGGTCTCGCCGAGCATGTCCATCAGCCGGGCCGGCATGCTGTTGCCCACGAACAGCTGGCCTTCGATGAGCCGGTTCAGGCGGTGGCAGACTCCGAGTTCGGAGAAGCGATCGCCGGCGGCGCGGATCTGCTGGCTGGCCCCTTGCTGGCGTTCCCGCAGTCTGTGCCAGGGTTGCTGCACATCGGTCTCCTGAACGGGATGGGCGGCGACGAAGGCGGTGGGCTCGCACAGCAGGCGGCGGCGCAGCCGGTAGTCAGGATCCAGGCGCGCCGGCTGTGGATCCACCAGCCAGTAATCCTGCCAGGGGTGTTGTTTGATGAACTGGCCGAGGCGCTTGGAGACGAGGCGGGCGCCGAATTGCAGCAGCACCTCGGCACGGGCCAGCTCGCTCACGAAGCAGCTGTTTTGCAGGGCGAGATCCATGTGGATGAGGTTACGTTCATCGAAGCGGATCTGGCTTTGCAGATCCGCCAGCAGCGGCCAGCCGAGACGCTCCGCCAACTCGGCCACCGCCTTGCCTTGCTCGGGATCCTGGATGCGGCCCGCGACGATGACGCCGCGCTTGCCTCTCAGCTCGGCCCAGTCGCTCTGGACTAGGCAGGCTTGCTCCCCCAGCTGCCAGGGGCTCCAGGGCTCGCCCGAGCGGAGCCAGTCGCCGAGGGGCGCCAGGTAGTCGCCGAACTCCTGATAGTGGTCGCCCGGGTAGAGGGGCTCGGGGTACATGCAGTTGAAGTGCACGGGGCCGGGAGTGCGCGCCTGCTGGGCCAGCGCCTGATCCACCGAACTCAGCACGAAGGCGGCGGGAATGGTCTGGGTCGGGCTCGGCAGATTGAGCTGATAGACGGGGTAGTGGCCGAAGATCCCCTGCTGATTGATGGCCTGGTTGGCCCCATTGTCGATGAGCTCGGGGGGGCGGTCGGCCGAGAGAATGATGAGGGGCACCCCGGTCAGCTGGGCCTCGGCCACCGCGGGCCAGAGGTTCGCCACCGCCGTGCCCGAGGTCATGATGATGGCGACCGGTCGGCCCGTGCCCTTGGCAAGCCCGAGCGCCATGAAGCCGAGACCCCGCTCGTCGAAATGCAGGTGGCGGCGAAAGCCCGGGTGGGCGGCGGCGGCCATGGTGAGGGGGGCCGAGCGGGAGCCGGAGGCCAGGGTGATGTCCCGCACGCCGAGACGATAGAGCTCCTCCAGCAGGAGGGAAGACCAGACGTGGTTGAAGGTGGCGTGCTGGCTGGCAAACACTCGGTGCTCAGACACTTGGCTGGCAGACATAGGGCTCTCGCAGTGAGGAATCGATGAGAAAGGCTATCCCAGCAGGGAGAGCACGTTGGCTATCTTGTTGTCGAGCTCGGCCCACTCGGCGGCGGGCTCGGATCCCGCCACTATGCCGGCGCCGGCAAACAGGCGGAGGCTCTGCTCCTGCACCAGGGCGCTGCGGATGGCGACGGCGAACTCCGAGGTCTCCCGGCTCAGCATGCCGCAGGCCCCGGCGTACCAGCCCCGTTCGTAAGGCTCGTGCTCGCGGATAAAGGCGAGCGCCGACTCGCGCGGCGCACCTCCCACCGCAGGGGTGGGATGCAGGGCGTCCAGCAACTGCCAGTCACACACCCCGGGGCCGAGCTCGGCCTCGATGTCGCACTTGAGGTGCTGCAAGAGCCGCAGCTTGAGAATGCGCGGCTCGGTCAGGCTGGCATTGCTGGTGAGGGGGGCGAGCCGGCTGAGGATGTCTGCATGAACCAGCCGGTTCTCCAGCCGGTTCTTGCTGTCGGCCAGGAGTTCCGCCGCCAGTCGCTCATCGGTGGCGGCATCCCCGGAGCGGCGAATGGTGCCCGCCAACGCCTCGGTGAAGAGGTGGCGACCTTCCCGGCGATAGAGGCGCTCGGGGGAGCAGGAGATGAAGCTCTGCTCCGGGCTGAACTGGAAGCCGAAGTGGAAGCACTCCTGGGCCTGGGCTGCCCACTGGGCCAGCAGGGACCAGGGGGAGAGGGGGGACTGGCTGGTGTCAATCTGCGCCAGACTGCTCTCACGGGAGAGCACCACCTTGGGGGTATGGGCCTGGGAGGCCGGGCTGGTGACAGTCTCGACCAGCTGTTGCCACAGGGCCGGTGAGGGGCAATCCTGCCGCTGCCAGGCCCGTTTGCCAAGGGTGGGCAGGGGAGCTTCCGGCAGCAGGGCATCGAGGGCCGATCCGGCGGCCCGCAGCTCGGCATCGAATGCGTCGGCCTCATCCCGTGTCGGCAACCAGAGGTTCAGGCAGAGGCTGACACTTTCCCCCCGGCGCACCAGCTCGATGCGCGGCAACACGAAGCGGCAGGGGCCGAACCCGGGCCAGCCGGGCTGAGCGGGATCGAACGCCAGACCGCCGTAGTAGCGGGGGCTGTCATCGCTGCCGCCGTCGATGCTGTCGCAGACCCGGCGGATGTCCTGGGGGCGGGTCAGCTCGTGGATGCAGCCGAGGGCCACATACTCCGGGCTCCTGGGGCCGCGGGCCTGCCAGTAGATGCGGGGATAGAGGGTCTGCGCCGCCAGCCAGCCCAGGAAGGATTGTACCTCGACCGCCACGCGCAACCGCACGAAGCCGCTGACAGTGCCGTGACGCAGGGCGTCCAGCTGTTGCTTGATATGGGTCTGAGCCAACATGGATGTCTTGTCTGAGCCGGATAGTGGCGATCGCTCCGGGGGGAGGATGGCGCAGGTTGATGCCAAAGGGCGATGATTTCCTATATATTATCTGCCCATTCTTCCATGTAAATTGCCCGAGGGAGCCCAAAACCCCCACGGAGCCCAAGTATACCGAAATCCGGTTCGATAACCCTTAACACGATCAATATCTGATTGTTTGGCCATCACAATATGACAAATACCTTCTCTGTTTGGCTGTTGGCGGCGCGTTTGCGAACACTGCCCCTCGCCTGTTCCTCCATCTTGCTGGGGTCGGGGCTGGCCGCCAGCCGGGGTGCCTTCGATGGCGCCATCATGGGCCTCTCCCTGTTGACCGCCATCCTGCTGCAGATCCTCTCCAACCTGGCCAACGACTATGGGGATGCGGTCTCCGGTGCCGACAACGGCGAGCGCATCGGTCCCCAGCGTGCCGTGGTCTCCGGCCTCATCACCCGCAAGCAGATGTGCATCGCCATGGGGCTGACGGCGCTGGCGGCTATCGTCAGCGGCCTCGCCCTGCTGGCCTGTGCCTTCGGCGAGGCCTGGCAGCAGATACTGCTGTTCGTCCTGCTGGGGGGGGCCGCCATCATCGCGGCCATCACCTACACGGTGGGCAAGACCCCCTACGGCTATCGCGGTTTCGGCGACATCTCCGTCTTCCTGTTCTTCGGCCTGCTGGGGGTGCTCGGTTCCTACTACCTCTTCACCCACACCCTGCAGTGGGATCTGCTGTTGCCCGCCACCGCCTGCGGCCTGCTGGCGACCGCCGTGCTCAACATCAACAACGTGCGGGACATAGAGACGGACGCCGCCAGCGGCAAGATCACTCTGGCGGTGCGCCTCGGTCGCAACCGCGCCATCGCCTACCACTGGGCTCTGCTCGGGGCGGCGCTGCTGGCCACCGTCGCCTTCCTGCTGACGCAGCAGGCCGGCCTCTGGCCCTGGATCTTCCTGCCCGCCTTGAAGCCCCTCACCGATGCCGCCCGCACCCTGCGACTGAGCTTCGATGGGGAGGTGTTGACCGGCGCCCTCAAGAAGACCGCCATCAGTGCCTTCCTCTACAGCCTGTTACTCTCCATCGGGCTGGCCCTCTCCTGAGTGAGGATCGACAAGAGGCCCCGCGAGGGGCCTTTTTTGTGGGCGCCTTGCCGTTTTTATCAATCCATTCAGTCTCATCCGTGCAGCCTTCATCCCCTTCGCCGTGATCCGGTCGGCAATATTGAGAAATTCCCGCGGCAGGCTCAGGAGTTGTGACGGAGCCCGATTGTGGCACCCACTCGATTGCTATAGAGATGTAACCGTATCTGGCTGCTTGTGTAAAAAATCCATGGAGGGAGCACTGAATGGACAAGTTAGGGAAACATCTGGGATGGGGGTTGCTGGCGCTGGCCGGTGCCTGCTCCCTCGGCTATATCGCCCTCAACCGTGGTGAACAGATCAACGCGCTCTGGATAGTGGTGGCAGCGGTGTGCGTCTATCTGATCGCCTATCGCTACTACGGCCTCTTCATCGCCAAGCGAGTACTGGCGGTGGACAGCACTCGCATGACCCCGGCGGTGCGTCACAACGACGGTCTGGACTATGTGCCGACCGACAAGAAGGTGCTGTTCGGGCACCACTTCGCTGCCATCGCGGGCGCCGGCCCCCTGGTGGGCCCGGTGCTGGCGGCCCAGATGGGCTATCTGCCCGGCATGCTCTGGCTGCTGGCCGGGGTGGTGCTGGCGGGGGCGGTGCAGGACTTCATGGTGCTGTTCGTCTCCACCCGTCGGGACGGTCGTTCCCTCGGCGAGCTGATCAAGTCGGAGATGGGGCCGACGGCCGGGGTCATCGCCCTGGTGGCCACCTTCATGATCATGGTGATCATCCTGGCGGTGCTGGCGATGATAGTGGTCAAGGCGCTCGCCCACAGCCCCTGGGGCACCTACACGGTGGCCTTCACCATACCGCTCGCCATCTTCATGGGGATCTACACCCGTTACCTGAGGCCGGGTCGCATCGGTGAGGTCTCCATCATCGGCCTGGTGTGCCTCATCTTCGCCATCGTCTCCGGCGGCTGGGTGGCCGAGAGCGAGACCTGGGCGCCCTACTTCGACTTCGATGGGGTGCAGCTGACCTGGATGCTGGTGGGCTATGGCTTCGTCGCCTCCGTCTTGCCGGTCTGGCTGCTGCTGGCACCGCGGGACTACCTCTCCACCTTCCTCAAGATAGGCACCATAGTCGGCCTCGCCATCGGCATACTGGTGACCCAGCCGACCCTGCAGATGCCGGCACTGACCCAGTTCGTGGACGGCACAGGTCCGGTCTGGGCCGGGGATCTCTTCCCCTTCCTGTTCATCACCATCGCCTGTGGTGCCGTCTCCGGCTTCCACGCGCTCATCTCCTCCGGTACCACCCCCAAGATGCTGGCCAACGAGAACCAGGCCTGCTTTATCGGTTACGGCGGCATGCTGATGGAGTCCTTCGTCGCCATCATGGCCCTGGTCTCCGCCTGCGTCATCGATCCGGGCGTCTACTTCGCCATGAACAGCCCCATGGCGGTGCTGGCACCGGCTGGGACCGCCGACGTGGTGGCCTCCGCCGCCGCCGTGGTGAGCGGCTGGGGCTTCCAGATCACCCCGGATACCCTGACCCGCATCGCCAGCGAAGTGGGCGAGCAGAGCATCATCTCCCGTGCCGGCGGCGCCCCGACCCTGGCGGTGGGCATGGCCTACATACTGCACGGTGCCCTCGGCGGCCTGATGAACGTCGCCTTCTGGTACCACTTTGCCATCCTGTTCGAGGCGCTGTTCATCCTCACCGCGGTGGATGCGGGCACCCGGGCCGCGCGCTTCATGCTGCAGGATCTGATGGGGGTCATCTCCCCGTCCCTGAAACGTACCGACTCCCTGCCGGCCAACCTGCTGGCCACCGCCCTGTGCGTGCTGGCCTGGGGTTACTTCCTGCATCAGGGGGTGGTGGATCCCCTCGGTGGCATCAACACCCTGTGGCCGCTATTTGGCATCGCCAACCAGATGCTGGCGGGGATGGCGCTGATGCTGTGCGCCGTGGTGCTGGTGAAGATGAAGCGCCAGGCCTACGCCTGGGTGGCCCTGCTGCCCACTAGCTGGCTGCTGATCTGCACCCTGTCGGCGGGTTGGGAGAAGACCTTCAGCGACAATCCCAAGCTCGGCTTCCTGGCCATCGCCAACAAGTTCCAGGCCATGATCGACAGCGGCACCATCCCAGCCCAGTACACCGAGTCCCAGCTGGCCCAGCTGGTGTTCAACAACCGGCTGGATGCGGGGCTGACCCTGTTCTTCATGGCGGTGGTGGTGATCCTCGCCTTCTTCTCCCTGAAGACGGCCATGAAGGCCCTGAAGAACCCGCAGCCGACTGCCAACGAGACTCACTACCAGCCGATGCCGGCGGGCAAGGGGGCGGCCCAATCCGAGTCTGACGACGACGGCGATCTGGCCCCCAGCCTCAAGTAACTCGACAGGCCGGCACCCCGGGGTGCCGGCCCTTCTCGCGAACAAGGAGCAAGCATGTTCGATACCCTGGCCAAGGCGGGCAAATACCTGGGGCAGACCGCCAGACTCATGGTGGGGGTGCCCGATTACGACAACTATGTGCAGCACATGCGGCTGACCCATCCGGAGCAGACCCCCATGAGCTATGACGAGTTCTTCCGCGAACGCCAGGATGCCCGCTACGGCGGCAAGAATGGCGGGCGCTGCTGCTAAGGTTTTACGACTTCCCATCACGGGACTCTCACCCTGATGCAGGCTGTGGCGGTCACCCTTTACTGATAGATTTTCTCTGTGCCAGTGAGCGATAGCGGGCACTGCTACTTATTCCCTTACCACAGGACTCCCACCATGACCCAGGCTGTAGCGGTCACCCTGCTGACCGGTTTTCTCGGCGCCGGCAAGACCACCCTGCTCAACCACTATCTACGCCACCACGCGGATGCCTCGGTGGCCATACTCGAGAACGAGTTCGGCGCCGCCAATATCGACGGCGCCCTGCTGGAGGGGGGGGCCGGGGTCAGCGTGGTGGAGCTCAGCAATGGCTGCGTCTGTTGCAGCGTGCGCGGCGAGTTCGGTGCGGCCCTGGCCGATCTGCTGGCCCGGCGGGCGGCGGGGGCGCTGAATTTCGAGCGACTGATCGTCGAGACCACAGGGCTCGCCGATCCCGCCCCCATCATCCAGACCTTCTTCGTGGAAGAGGGGCTGAGGGACGCGCTGCGCCTCGATGCCGTGGTGACCCTGGCGGATTGCGAGCACATCGGTCGCCAGCTGGACGAGCATCCGGTGGCGGCGGCCCAGCTCGGCTTCGCGGATCGCATCCTGCTCACCAAGACGGACCGGGTGGACGAGGCGGCGCGGGAGGCTGCCATCGCCCGCATCCACGGGATTAATCCCAGGGCAGAGATCCTCGACATAGTACAAGGGGAGTGCCCGGCCGCGCTCTGGCTGGATCTGGACGCCTTCACCCTGAGCGACGAGCTCGGTCTGAGCTCGGGCCTGCGCATAGTGCGGGGCAGTGGTCAGGGTTTCGAGGCCTTCTCGCCGCTCTCGGCCCGGCCCCGCTCCTGGCACGACGCCATCTCGGCCCAGTTGTTCGAGGGGGGCGAGCTGGATTTGAAAAAGATCGGCGCCTTTATGGAGTCCTGCGTCGATCGGCACGGCAACGACATGCTGCGTTACAAGGGAGTGCTGGCCATCGCCGGCGAACCGCGTCGCCTCATCGTGCAGGGGATACACAGGGTGGTGGGCTTCGACTACGGCTCTCCCTGGGGGGATGAGGTGCCGAAGTCCCGGCTGGTGATCATCGGCCGCTACCTGCCAGTCGACAAGTTGCGCGCCGGTTTTCTGCAGACCCAGGAGTGAGGAGTGTCCACCCATGCGTGCATCGCTGAGAGAGAAGATGATCCGGGTCTGCCAGAAGAAGATCGCCCAGAAGGGGGAGGGGGTGGGCGTCTCCTTCTACGCCTTCTTTGCGAACAAGAATGAGGATCCCGTGCTCTTGATGGAGGCGGCGACCTGGTGGATCCAGACCCATGAACTCGACCACTTCGAGAAGGCCAGCAAGATCGTCCGCCTGGTTGAGGCCGAATAGTTGAGACCGAATACCAGGACGGGATGAAACGATAAGGGCTCCCGATGGGAGCCCTTTCTTCATCCGCTTGGCTGATGAGTATGCTGCCCGAAGGATCAGCCAGCCTGGATCGTCCCCGCCGGACGGCGGGAGAAGATCAGGGTGTCCAGCAGCCAGATGATCACCATGGAGGCCCCCACCAGAGGGAAGGCGATACCGAGCAGCACCAGCACGGCGATGGCGCCACGCATGGGGGGCAGTTTGGCGGGCAGGGGCGGGGCCGCGAGGCGACCCTGTGGGCGGCGGTTCCACCAGATCCAGAGCCCGCTCAGGGCGCTCAGCAACACCATGAGGCAGATGAGGAACATGACGAGCTGATGGAGCCAGCCGTACATCTTGCCCATGTGCAGCATGACGCCTGTCTCCACCACCTTGGCGACCGGGCCATAATCCTGCCAGCGAACATCCGCCAGCACCTTGCCGCTGTATTGATCGATGTGCAGGGTGGCGTCGTTGCGCGGATCGTCGGCAAAGATCGCTATGGTGTAGACACCGGTCTCCCCCGAGGGCGGCGTGATGCTGTAACCCGGGGTGACCTTGCGCTCGCTGGCGATGTCGACCACCTGCTGCAGCGGGATGCGGTGGCTGGCCATCACCATGCCCTCGTGGCTACCGTGACCCATGGCGCTGTGATCGTGACCCTCGGTGGCGGGTTGGGAGCTCGGCATGGGGGTGCTCTCCATGGCCCAGGGTACCGTCTGCTCATGGGCATGGTTGAGGCTGCGGGCAAGCGGTGCGGACTTGGGCACCTCGTTCCACATGGCGGCCGGGAAGCGATTCCAGAGGTTGGCGAACTGATCCCCCCAGAAACCTGTCCAGGTCATGCCGCTCAAGAGCAGCAACAGCAGGAAGCCGGCGCCCCAGAAGCCGACCACCGCGTGCAGGTCCCGCCACCAGAGTCGCCCCTTCTGACCCGCCCTGGGCCAGAGGATGCCGCCGACGCCGGGCCCCTTGCGCGGCCACCACAGGTAGAGGCCGCTGATGAGCAGCACTATGCCCCAGCCAGCGGCCAGCTCGATCAACCTGTCCCCCGTGGTGCCTATCATCAGCTCGGCGTGCAGGGCCCGCGCCACCGCCTGCAGATTCCACTTGTTGTCCATGGTGCCGAGCAGGGCGCCGCTGGCGGGATCCATGAAGAGGGTCAGTTCGCTGCCCTGGCGATCGACCACTATCTGGGCACTCGCATCCGGGGCTATCGGGGGAAAGTATTTGCGCAGGCTGGCATCCGGCATGGCGATCACCGCCTTGGCCAGCAGCTGGTCTGCACTCAGAGCCTGAGCTGACGGCTCGACCTTCATCAGCTCCGGATACATGAGATTGTCGAGCTGGGGCTTGAACAGATACACCATGCCGGTGAGGGAGAGCAGGATCAGGAAGGGCGCGACGAAGAGCCCCGCATAGAAGTGCCAGCGCCAGATCCGCTGGTAATGATTCGCGTCGTGGTTTTTCATCTCTGATCCTTGCGGTCGGGGTAAAGGTTGCAGTTGGTGGAAGGTTTGCTGGCGCGGATGATAGCAGCAACGTTTTGTTAACTGCAATAAAACACGGTTGGCCGGTCAGGGATTGACGTTTTCCCGCTTGGCAGGGTTGAGTGGTTTGATGCTAATTGACTGATTTAAATCATTATTGTTGTATTGAGTACGGTGCTGGCTGATTACTCCATTACTCGTCTGTGGCATATTGAGGGGTGAATGGTGCACCGGAAAATCCAGGAGGAAGTTGTTGTGTATTTGCAACCGCACGGTCAATTCGAGTTGCAGCAGCGGGAACGGGTGCTGCTCTGTCGTCCGATTGGCGCGTTCAACCTGGCGGGTGCCATGGCCTACGAGGCCGAATTCAGTCGGCGGATCGCCGGCCTGAGTCAGGCCCCCTGGGGCATCGTCGAGATAGCGACCGAGTTTGAGGCCGCCGGGCCCGAGGTGCTTGCCCGATTCCGCAGCCAGTTCGACTGGTGCATCGCCAACGGCTGCGCCTTTCTGGCGGTGGTGATGGAAGGGGGCTTCAAACAGTATCTGGCGAGCAGGGTCTTCGCCGGCCTGCCATTTCAAGGGGTGCATTTCTGCGAGAGCGAAGAGGAGGCCATCGACTGGGTCAGGGGGCAGCTGGCCGCACTGGACGGCAGTCCTCTTTCTGAAAAGCAGGCATCTTCTGTGTAGGGAGCCGGGCATGCCTACCCGAGTGGTGGTCAGTTCAGGGTGATAAACCACTTGTCCCGTTCGTCGATGCAATCGGGTTCCCCCATCTCGAACTCCCGGCAGATGAGGGGGCGCACCTCGTAGATGCGACACATCATGGTGTTGCGATCCAGGGCCGCGCACCAGCCATCCTCCAGCCGGTGCATCACGGGCACCTCTCCCTCCCGCTCCTCTACATAGCGATCCGGCACGCCGGTATCGGTGAACAGCATCACCTCGAGGCGGCAGCAGCAGGCCTCACAGTTCTGGCAACTCACTTCGGGTCGGGTCTGTTGGGTCATATCATCGTCTTGCTGTCATGGCATGGATAAATAAAACAGGCGCCACATCGGCGCCTGCGTCTGGCTAATGGCGGGAGCCTTAACCCAGCTTGCGGGCACGGTAGCTGCGGCCCTTGATCTTGCCTTCCTGCAGCCGCTTGAGGGCGGCGCTCGCCACCTGGCGCTTGACCGCCACGTAGGAGTATTGCTCGGAGATCTGGATCTTGCCGACCTCGCTGCCGGCAATGCCGCCTTCCCCGGTCAGGGCGCCCAGGATGTCACCGGCGCGGACCTTGCTCTTGCGACCCGCGTCGATGGAGAGGGTCACCATCTGGGGCATGGTCGGCTTGATCTCGCGACCGATCTCGCTCAGGTCCCCTTGGGGGATGGGTGCCTGCTGGTACTCCTCGATGAAGTTGACGCGCTGGGCCTCGTTCGGCTGATAGAGACTCAGGGCCAGACCCTGCTGGCCGGCGCGGCCGGTACGACCGATGCGGTGCACGTGCACTTCGGGGTCGTAGGTCAGCTCATAGTTGATGACGGCGCCCAGCTCCTTGATGTCCAGCCCGCGGGCCGCCACATCGGTGGCCACCAGTATGGTGGCGCTGCCGTTGGCGAAGCGCACCAGCACCTGATCCCGCTCCCGCTGCTCCAGATCGCCGTTCAGCGCCAGCGCCGAGAAGCCCTTGGCGGCCAGGTGATCGGCCACGTCGTTGCAGGCGCGCTTGGTGTTGCAGAACACCACGCAGGAGCTCGGCTGATAGTGGCTGAGCAGCCAGGTGAGAGCGTCTAGACGCTGGCCGGCGGGCACTTCATACAGCTTCTGCTCGATGGCGTTGCCCTCGTGCAGGGACTCCACGCTCACCTCCACCGGGTTGCGCTGCACGCCGCGGCTCATCTGGGCTATTCCCTCCGGGTAGGTGGCGGAGAACAGCAGGGTCTGGCGGCGCTCAGGGGCATGGCTGATGACTCTGTTGATGTCTTCGCCAAAGCCCATGTCCAGCATGCGATCCGCCTCGTCCAGCACCAGTGTCTCCAGGCTGGAGAGCTCGAGGGTACCCTGTTCCAGGTGCTTGAGGATGCGGCCAGGGGTGCCGACGGCGATGTGGGCACCGAAGCTCAGGGTGGCGGACTGGGGGGCGGTCGGGGTGCCGCCACACAGGGTCACCAGCTTGACGTTGGGCAGGGTGCGCGCCAGGCGACGGATCTCGGTGGCTACCTGATCCGCCAGCTCACGGGTCGGGCAGAGCACCAGGGCCTGCACGTCGACACGGTTGACGTTGAGGCGGGAGAGCAGGCCGAGGCCGAAGGCGGCTGTCTTGCCGCTGCCGGTCTTAGCCTTGGCGATCAGGTCCTTGCCTTCGAGTACCAGGGGCAGACTCTGGGCCTGGATCGGGGTCATCTGCAGATAACCCAGGCTGGCGAGGTTCTCCAGCAGGGCGGGGGAGAGGTTCAGACTGCTAAATTCGCTGTTGTTCACAAAAAGACTCTATTTCAAAGAAAACCGGGAGCGCGGTGCGCTTAAGGGCGCGCATTGTACCAGAAGTCGTGCTCGCTGTGATGGATTGTGGCGGATTTTTGAACGCCATGGCGACGAGCCGGCTTCGGATGAGTGAGGGAGGTGTCGCTCGACGACGGGCAAGGGTCGGGGTCCTGACCACGACTAATTATGCGCAAGAAAGATAAACGTTTTTCAATGGTGGCGATTAAATAAAGGCCACGATAACCCCATGAATAAAGGCTTGTGCTGAACAACACTTGCACGCAGATAAACAGGTCAATATAAGCAAAAATTAATGATGAAAAATATAATGCATTGTTTTTGTTGGTGTATTTAATATTTCTCCTTAGTGGGTATCTCGTTTTTTTTGATTAATTAATTTAAAAACGTTTGTATTATTTTGTGTGCATATTTTTACCGCAGATTGTGATGGCCATCTGATTTTTAAATATGCAATTCTCTATGATGGCGCCGGTCAAAAATTACAACTCACTCAGGTGCTACTGGTATGGAATACGTTCACTTTGTGCTCGGGCTGGTCATGGTCCTCGCGCTGTCGTTGCTGGCTAACCGCCGCAACTGGAAACAGATCAAGCTGCGCTTCATCGGCCAGCTGTTGGTGGTGGAACTGGCGCTGGCCTGGTTCATGCTGAACTCCGAAGTGGGTCTGGCGGTGGTGGGTGGCTTCGCCGCCGGCTTCACCAAGCTGATGGAATTCGCCAAGCAGGGGACCGACTTCGTGTTCGGCGGCCTGATGAACGAGGGGGCCTTCTCCTTCTTCCTGATGGTGCTGATGCCCATCGTCTTCATCTCGGTGCTGATCGGTATCTTGCAGTACATTCGCCTGCTGCCTCTGGTGATCCGTGGCATCGGCACAGTGCTGGCCAAGATCAACGGCATGGGCAAGCTGGAATCCTTCAACGCCATCAGCTCCATGATCGTCGGTCAGTCCGAGAACTTCATCGCCCTCAAGAACATCTTGCCGCACCTCAACGAGAAACAGATGTACACCCTGGCGGCGACCGCCATGTCCACCGTCTCCATGTCCATCGTCGGTGCCTACATGCAGCTCATCGAGCCGCGTTACGTGGTAGCTGCCCTGGTGCTCAACATGTTCAGCACCTTCGTGGTCTTGTCCCTGATCAACCCCTACGAGCCCGACAATACCGTGACCGATGCCAAGACCCTGGCGGAAGGTGACGAACACCACAGCCCGAAGAAGGAGAACTTCTTCGAGATGCTGGGGGAATACATCATGGCCGGTTTCTCCGTGGCGGTGATCGTCGCGGCCATGCTGGTCGGCTTCATCGCCCTGATCGCCCTGGTGAACTACCTGTTTGAGATGGCCTTTGGTGTCAACTTCCAGCACGTCATGGGCTACATCTTCTACCCCATCGCCTGGATCCTGGGCATCCCGAGTGGCGAGGCCCTGCAGGCCGGTTCCATCATGGCGACCAAGCTGGTCACCAACGAATTCGTGGCCATGATGGATCTGGGCAAGATCGCCGCCGAGCTCTCTCCGCGCACCGTCGGCATCCTCTCCATCTTCATGGTGTCGTTCGCCAACTTCAGCTCCATCGGCATCATCGCCGGTGCGGTGAAGGCACTGAACGAAGAGAAGGGCAACATGGTTTCCCGCTTTGGCCTGAAGCTGGTATACGGCTCCACCCTGGTGAGCCTGCTCTCCGCGGTGATCGCCGGTGTGATGATCTGATCGTCGCCTTGATCGTGCTGACAAGCCCCTGCCCAGGCAGGGGTTTGTTTTTTGTAGTGCTAGCCCCGCCGTTGATGAGGGAGCAGAGAAGTGAAGAGGCCGCCAATGTTGGCGGCCTCTCTGCTTGCTGCACTGTCCTCATCAGGGTGGTGATGAAGACTGTGCCTTCTATCAAGGGCAGGTGATGGCGTTGCTGGTCACGCCATTGAGGGTGGCCTGGTAAGTCACCTGCTGAGTCAACAGCAGTATCTCGACGTTGTTGAGGGTAACCCCGATAACTACGCCATTCTTGCTCCAGGTGACGGTATTGCTGACATCCAGCGTGCTGGCGTCAGAGAAGGTTGCAACGGCCTTGCGGGTCACTATGTTGGCGACCGGGAGTCCGAGCAGCCCTAACTGAACCTGCGTGGTGCAACTGGCCGCCAGACTGCTGAGGGTTGCCGCCGTGACAGTAATCGGCTTGCTGTCAGCCCCGGTCAGGAAGCTGGCGCTGATGTTGGCGTTGCCCGCTGCCACCCCGTGTGCGACCCCGGTGCCGGAGACGGTCACCACGCCAGTGTTATCACTCTGCCAGTGGGCAAGGGCGCTGACATTCTGGGTGGTCAGGTCGCTGAAGGTCGCGGTCGCCTTCAACTGAACCTGGTTACCGCTCGCCAGATTGGGGATGGTGTCTATGCTGAGCCCGGTCACAGTCGCTGCCGTTGCCGCGATGCTGATGGTGGAGGTAGTGCCACCCAGACTGCCGCTGATGATGGCAGAGCCCACGGCCAGCGCCTTGATCTGGCCGTTGGCATCCACGCTCACCAGGGTGGGCGAACTGCTGCTCCAACTGGCCTGGCTGGTGACATCTACCACCGTATTGTCGGAGTAGGTTGCCAGTGCCTTCAGTTGACCATTGGTGCCCAGTGCCAGGGAGGCCAGGGGGGTGCTGATCTGGATGGCGCTCACGGTCGCCGCCGTGACCGTGATGGTCAGGGTGCTGGTCTGCCCGCCGAAGCTGCCGGTGATGGTGGCCGTTCCGGGAGCCACTGCGGTGACCTCACCACTGGTGTCGACGGTGGCAACGTTGCTGTCGCTGCTGCTCCAGGAGACCAGACCCGTGATGTTCTGGCTGCTACCATCGGAGTAGCTGGCAACGGCAGTCAGCTGGGTCTTGGTACCGGCCGCCAGGGTCGATGCCGTCGCCGACAAGTCGATCTGGTTCACGCTGGGATTGGTAACGCTCAGGCTGACAGGGTTGCTGGTGACGCTGCCCACGCTACCGGTCAGGGTTGCACTGCCAATGGTGACCGCAGTGACTTCACCGGACAGGTTGACGGTGGCTACTCCGATATCCGAGCTGTTCCAGTCCACCAGATTGGAGATGTCCTGGGTCGTGTTATCGCTGTAGGTGGCGATCGCCGTCAGCTTGCCCTTGGTGCCCTTGGCCAGGGTCAGGGTGGGCGGGGTGATCTGGATCTGGCTGACGGTGGCGTTGGTCACCGTCAGCACAGTGCCGGCACTGGTCACACCGTTGACGCTGGCAGTGATGGTACTGGTACCTACCGCCACCCCGGTCGCCAGACCCTGGGTGTCTATGGTGACCTTGGTCGGATCGCTGCTGACCCAGGCTGCCTGGTTGGAGACATCCAGGGTACTGCCATCGCTCAGCACGGCCTGGGCCTTGAACTGAACCGAACTGCCCTTGGCCAGGGTGCCGTTGCCACCGTTGAGGACGACCTGAACGCTGCTGACTGTGGCATTGGTGACCACCAGCAATACCGTATTGCTGGACACGCCATGGAAGAGGGCCGAGATGTTTGATCCCCCTGTATTGACTGCGGTTGCCTCGCCGCCAAGGTCTATGGTTGCAACGCTGATATCCGTACTATTCCAATTGACCTGGTTGGTCACATCCTGCGTGGAGTTGTCGCTGAAGGTGGCGACCGCCTGGAATTGCAGCTTGCCCCCTACGGGCAGAGAGGCATTAGGCGGCGTGACTTGCAGTGCGGTGGCGATGGCATTGGTGATGGTCAGACTGACACTGCGGCTGACGGAGCCCAGGGTGGCGGTGATGCTGGCCTGGCCTATGCCGTTACCCGAGACCTGTCCCTGACTGTCTACACTGGCGATGACGGGGTTGTCGCTGCTCCACAGCGCCTGAGCCGATACATCCTGAGTGGATCCGTCGCTGAAGGTAGCGATGGCCTGCAGCTGACTCCTGGTGCCGAGGGCAATGGTCGAGACGGCAGGAATGACTTGCAGGGCGGTAGGGCTGGCGTTGTTGACCTGGAGGCTGGTAGTGGCAGTGACACCCAGCAGCGTTGCCGAGAGTGTCACTGTGCCTGCCGCGACGCCGGTCACCAGACCCGTGTTGTCGACGGTGGCGATGGCGTTGTTGCCGCTGAGCCAGGCCGCTTGGGTGGAGATATCCTGAGTGCTCTGGTCGGTGAAGGTTGCAATGGCGGTCAGCTGGGTGGTGGTGCCTTTGGCCAGCTGTACGGATGCCGGGATGATCTGGATCTGGCTGATGGCCAGGTTGACAGCCGAGACGGTGGTTTGACCGGTGACCCCCTGTACGGTCGCCGTGACTGTGGCATCACCGGGGTCGTTTGCGGTGATCTTGCCCTTGCTGTCGACGCTCAGCACTGCTGGGTTGCTGCTCTGCCAGTGGGCCTGGGTCGACACATCCTGGGTGGTGTCATCGGAGAGGGTGGCGATGGCCTGCAGTTGCAGCGACAGTCCTTTGACCAGTGCCGTGGTCGGAGGAATGATGGAGATCTTGGTGGCGATGGCATCCGTGATGGTCAGGGTAGAGGTGTTGCTGGTCACCCCCTGATAGCTGGCGGTGATGCCTGTGCTGCTGATCTTGAGGGTCTTGGCCAGCCCCTTCTCATCTATGATGGCGATGCTAGTATCGGCGCTGTTCCAGCTGGCGACATCCGTGATATTGGCGGTGCTGTTGTCGCTGTAGGTGGCGATGGCCAGATACTGGGTGCTAAGACCGAGGGGGGTGCTGGGGTTGGCCTCTGCACGTGCCTGATTGCCTGCCGTATCGGCAGAGATATCGATCTTGGTTAGCGTCTTGGCGGAAGGGTTCGTGGGTTTGGTGTCCCCCCCTCCTCCACCACCTCCACAGCTGAATAAGAAGAAGGTAAGAAACAGCGAGAGAAATACTGTCATTGGCTTGTTCATGGATATTCCCCTTTAATCTCTGTGCCTAAGGTAAGAGGGGATCCACCCTGATGAAGGGACAGCGAATCCCGCAGAGATATTTACCTCTGTTTTTGTTGAGCGACATGTTTCGTCAATCTACTGATTTATTTGGTTTTAAATCTGGACTTTGATGCTTTCTATGAGATGAAACCTCGTTATTTTCATGGGTGTGGATACTCAGGTCTGAATGTCTTGATCTTGCTATGGATAAATTTGTTACTTGTGGGTTGCTAATATGTCTAGGTCAGGGTGAGGGGTATTTCAATGATTATTGATATAATTAAAAATATGGTTTTGTAACAAACTATAGATAACTGGTTATATTGACGAGCAGGCTTGCCAGAGGATCAAGTACGAGTCGATTGGGTATTGAGTGAGTTGGTTTGCACCATGGAGGGCGCTAGTGGAGTGTGGCGGCCTGCAGGCAGGCCGACATCTGACGAGGGATAGCTGAAAGACGTCATGGGCCTGAGGGCAAGGCCCATGAGGGGAGGCAGGAGCTGCGGAGGATCAGGCCAGTTTGCCCTTGAGCAGCCACCTGTCCAGGGCGTTGGCGAAACGCTGTTTGTCAGAGGCGTTGAAGGGGGCTGGGCCGCCAGTCTGGACGCCGGCCGAGCGCAGCTCCTCCATGAAGTTACGCATGCCGAGCCTGGCCTGTATGGTCTCGCGGGTATAGATCTCGCCGCGAGGATTGAGCGCCTCGCCACCGGCGTCGATAACCCAGGACGCCAGCGGGATGTCGCCGGTGATGACGAGATCGCCGGGCCTGACCTGCTGCGCTATCACATGATCCGCCACATCAAAGCCCTTCTCCACCTGCTGTGTCTTGATGAAGGGAGAGGGCGGCACGCGCAGGCTCTGGTTGGCCACCAGGGTAGTGACGACCTGGGTGCGGTGGGCGGCACGGTAGAGGATCTCCTTGACCGGGAGAGGGCAGGCATCGGCATCGACCCAGATGGGCATGGCATGGTTTCCAGTGTTAACGCGGGGGCATATCTTAGCACGCTTGACCGCAGAGGAGTGCCCGGGGCTGAGCCGGGCCGGGCTTTAGTGTAAGCTGGCCCGATGAATCGATGCGAGAAGGATGAGTGGATGGATCGGGTGCCCAGTGATGTGATTTATGGTCTGACCCTGGATGGCAAGGGGGGCATGTTGCCCTTGCCGGCGGGGAGCGAGATACCCGGCGCAGAGCCCAGCTGGTTGCACCTGGACTATGGCAATCCGGAAGCGGCCCGCTGGCTGTTGCAGACCCCGCTCATCAACGAGGTGGTCCGCGAGTCCCTGCTCGGCCAGAGCAATCGCCCCAAGCTGGTACGCATGGGGGAGACGGTGCTGCTGATCCTGCGGGGCATCAATCACAACAAGGATCACAGGCCAGAGGAGATGGTGGCTCTGCGCATCTACATCACGCCGGACCTCATTCTCAGCAGTCGCCGCCGCCCCCTGTTGTCGGAGCGGGACGTGTTCGAGCAGCTGAAGCTGGGAGGCGGTGCCGACTCGCCGGCCGACTGGTTGGTGGAGATCTGCGATGCCCTGACCGACCGAGCCGGGGAGTTCGTGGAGGAGCTGCACGATCAGATCCTGGAGCTGGAAGAGCAGGTGCTGCTGCGGGATCTGCCCCCCAACGGCCGTCTGGCCCGGATCCGCAAGCAGCTCATCATGATCCGCCGTTATCTCTCCCCCCAGCGGGATCTGGTGGCCCGCCTCGCCAACGAGAAGATCAGCTGGCTGGATGAGGACGACAGGCGCCGCCTGCTGGACATCGCCGATCGTCTGCGGCGCTGGCTGGACGACCTGGATGCCGGGGTGGCCCGCACCGCCGTGCTGGCGGACGAGATCAACAACCTGATGGCGGAGGCGACCAATCGTCGCGCCTACCAGATGTCGGTGATGGCGCTGCTGTTCCTGCCGGCCACCTTCCTGACCGGCCTGTTCGGCATCAACCTGGGTGGCATGCCGGGGGCTGAGAGCCCGGTGGCCTTCTGGGTCTTCAGCGGAGTCTTGCTGGTGCTGGCCGTCATGCTGGCAGTTTGGCTCAAACACAGACGCTGGTGGTAAGGAGCGCAGATGACGACATGGGAATCTTTTGGCGTGACCCTGCTGCTGTTGCTGGGCCATACCCTCATTCGCGGGCTTATCCACAAGAGTCTGCTGGCCCTGGCCAAGACCAAGCAGGTGAGCGAGAACCGGGTGCTCTACGTGGAGCATGTGTTCCACTTCCTGCTGGGGTGTGCGACCCTGCTGATCCTGGCCGGGGTCTGGGGGCTCGACTTCTCCCGCCTGGTGGTGCTCGCCTCCTCCTTCTTCGCCGTGCTCGGCGTCGCCATGGTGGCTCAGTGGTCGATCCTTTCCAACATCACCGCCAGCATCACCATCTTCTTCGCCTTCCCCTACAAGATTGGCGACCGGATCCGCATCCTCGACAAGGATGACTCGGTGACAGGGGTCATCACCGAAATCGGTCTCTTCTATGTGCGGGTGCGGGACGACAACGGTGACATGGTCACCTATCCGGCGAACCTGATCCTGCAAAAACCGGTCAGGAAGCTGGAGGAGAGGGAAGCCGTGCCGCTGCAGCCAGAATGAAAAAAGCTCCCTCGGGAGCTTTTTTCATGGGCAAGCTGACTCAGCGTTCGAAGAAGTGGTAGAGGTGCTCGACCTGCACCGGGCAATCGGCCACCCGGTGGATATGGTCGCGGGCCTCCTCGGCGGAGGAGAAGCTCACCGGACACCCCAGAGTGTCCGTCATCTCGTACAGGCGACCATCCTGACCGCGAAACTCCACGATCCAGCCGGGTGATACCACGTCGTGCAGGATCTCCGCCTCCTTGAACCGCTGCTGCTGATGCAATGCCCGCAATTCGGTGACCGTCATGACATCCTCCTATGACTGATGACACTCACCTTCAGTCTAGTTGCCGGTGCGGCACGAGATCCTGTCTTGGCGTCGCTCCGTTGATCCTTATTGCTCGGGCTCCTTGCCCACATCCTGGCCGGGTACCTCCCGGGGCGGTTGCAGGGCGATCACCAGCTCGCCGGCCTGAGGCTGGATGGGGCCGGTAACCACCCGGGGCTGCCCCTTGGCGTCGAGCAGGAACAGCGGGATGGCACTGGGATTGGCCTCCTGATACTGGCGCCAGTTGAAGGCCTCCCGCAGCCGGGTCGCCTTGATCTGGCCGCCCCGGCTCAGCAGGCCGCTCAGGCGGGCGAAGTTCATCTCGGCCCCGAACAGGTTCTGACGGGCGCGGAAGGTGGCGCTCTCCCGGTTCGCCTTGCCGTGCTGCTCGCTGGATCGCAGGGAATAGACCTTATCCTCCCCGTAGAGATGGGCGAAGTGCAGCACGCCGAGGGCATTGTTGTGGCGGTTGGGGGAGAGGGCCAGCACTGTGCTGATGCTGGTGAGGGGCAGGTGCAGCTCGGCCTGTTCCGACTGCGGATTGCCGAAGTAGCAGGGCAGGTTGCTCATGCGCGCCAGCTTGCAGTGCTCCCAGGCGGGATCGGACAGCTGTACCGGGATCCCCTGATCCGCCAGCGCCTTGGCGATGGCGCGGGCCACCGAGTTGGCCCCGATCAGCAGCCAGACATTGGGGGCGCTTTGACGCATGCCGAGCAGGCTGGCCAGGGGGGCCGAGGTGAGGCTCTGCAGCACCACGGTAAAGATGATGACGGCGAATACCAGGGGCACCAGCTTGTCGGCATCCGCAATGCCCGCCTCGTGCAGGCTGATGGCGAAGGAGGCGCTCACCGCCGCCGCCACTATACCGCGAGGGGCGATCCAGCCGAGCAGGGTGCGGGCGCGCCAGGGAAGTTCCGACCCCAGGGTCGACACTAGGATGCAGAGCGGGCGGGCCACAAACTGCACCACGCACAGCAGGAGCAGCACCATGGGGCCGAGTTGCCACAGCTGGGCCAGATCGAGCCTGGCCGCCAGCAGAATGAACAGGGAGGAGATGAGGATGACGGCGAGATCCTCCTTGAACTCCAGCACCTCCTCCAGATCCAGCCCCTCCTGATTGGCGAGCCAGATGCCGAAGACGGTGACCGCCAGCAGGCCGGATTCGTGGCTGAGCCAGTCAGACAGGGTGAAGGTGACCAGCACCAGCGCCAGCACGCCGAACTTGTGCAGGCTGACCGGCAGCCAGTCCTTGCGGATGAGCAGGGTGGTGAGCCAGCCGGCGGCCACCCCGATCAGAGTACCGACCCCCACCGTCTTGGCCAGCGCCAGCAGGGTGTGGCCGAGCACGTCGCTCTGGCTGCCGAGGCGCACCGCCTCGAACACCAGCACCGCAAACAGGGCGCCGATGGGATCGATGACTATCCCCTCCCAGCGCAATATCTTATCCACCTCACGCACCGGCCGGATCACGTTGAGCATGGGGGCGACCACGGTAGGCCCTGTCACCACCAGCACGGCGCCGAGTACCATGGCAACCCGCCAGTCCAGCCCCAGCAGGAAGTAGCTGGCTCCCCCTATCACCGCGAAGCTGGCCAGCATGCCGATGGAGCAGAGGTTGCGCACCACCTTGCCGATCCCCTTGAGTTCGGCCAGGTGCAGGGTCAGCGCCCCCTCGAACAGTATGATGGCCACCGACAGGGAGACCAGGGGGAACAACAGATCCCCGAGCAGGGCATCCGGGTCGAGCACCCCTGTCACGGGGCCGAGCAGCAGGCCGCTCAGCAGCAGGAAGAGGATGGCCGGTACCCGCAGGGACCAGGCCAGCCACTGGGCCAACAGGGAGATCAGGGCGATCCCCGCCAGGGAGAGTGCGATCATGCCAACCTCGGGCAGGTGATGGGGTTGGGAGTAGTGTAGCGGGGAAGGGAGTTAAAAAAACATCCGATTGGAACAGGGGGGAGGGGCCCATGTTCCAATCGGTCTGTGGGGAAGCCATGGCCGGGGGGGCGACTAGATGGGGCTCTCCTTGTGAAGCTCGGTGACGCAATCGGTCACCGCCAGCACCAGGGCCGAGCGCACCATCTGATCGAGCCGGTTCAGCTGCATCTGGTAGAGGGGCCAGTCTTCCTCGTTGGCCGGGGGATCCTGCGGCATCATGCTCGCCTGGTTGATGCCATGGAGGCGATCGAGCAGGTCGCGAACGGGTTTGTCGCTGAAGCGGTAATCCTTGGGATCGCGCACCAGGAAATCGCGGATCTTCATGTAGGCCTCGATGTCCTGATAGTGCTCGAGGGAGATGAGGCCGAGGGCGAAGATGAGCTTGAGGCGCACCTCCAGCTGGCCGAGGGGGCCGCTCTGGTTGAGCAGGGGTTCGATGGCGTATTTGACGGCATACTCCTCCTGGCGGAACGCGCGCCGCATCAGGGAGTCGACCGCCTCTTCCAGGATGGTCACGACCTCGAGGAAGAAGCCGCGGGGGCCATCCTGCTCGTTCAGTCGCTCCAGTACTTCATCTTCCTGGTGTGTGGTCATAGGTACTTGGGGTCCAGCTGACTGGGAGAGAGCCAGGCTCTCTCCCGGTTTTTAACTTGGGGGCATCTTGGCCACCCGCGATGGGTAGGCCAGGATGCCGCCTGTGGGTCCTCACAGGGCCTGATAGCGAGCGACGATGGCGGCAACGATCTCGCTGTCTGCGTCCAGACCGGTCACTGTTGCCAGCGTCCGGGCCGGGCCCAGCTCCGCCAGCATGGCCTGCAGCTCCACCGCCTGAGGATCATCGGCATTGCGATAATGCAGCGCCGCCGCTATGCCCTCCTGCAGATGATCGCTCGGCAGGCCGTACTCCAGGGTGCCGAGCAGGGGCTTCACCAGCCTGTCCCCCGCCGCCAGCTTGCGCAGCGGTTGGCGGCCGACCCGGTCGATCTCGTCCACCAGATAGGGGTTCGCGAAGCGGGCCAGGATCTTCTCGATATAGGCGGCATGGAGCCGCGGATCGAAGCCGTAACGCTGCACCAGCACGGCACCGCTCTCCTCCATGGCGCGGCGCACCTTGCTGCGAATGAGCGGATCCTCGATGGCTTCCCGCACCGTCTGGTAACCCCTCAGCTTGCCGAGGTAGGCGGTGACGATGTGGCCGGTGTTGAGGGTGAACAGCTTGCGCTCGACGAAGGCCATCAGGTTGTCGGTCGTCTCCATGCCCGCGACCTTGGGCAGCTCGCCCTTGAACTGGGTCTGGTCGACGATCCACTCGCTGAAGCTCTCCACCGTCACCTCCAGCGGGTCGTCGTTGGCCGCGGCCGGGGGAACGATGCGATCCACCGCCGAATCGACGAAGCCGATGCAGGACTCGAGCCGGGGATGATACTCGACCGGCAGGTACTTGAGTACCTCCTGCTTGAGATGGCTGGTGCCACGCACCATGTTCTCGCAGGCGATGACGTTGAGGGGGGTCTGGTTGCCGGCATCGAAGCGGGCCTGCAGCCCCTTGGCCAGGGTGCTGGCAATCTTGTCCAGGATGTTTGGCCCCACCGCCGTGGTCACCAGATCCGCGGTGACGATGCGGTCGATCACCTCCTGCCCGGCTGAGCTGACGGCGGCCACGTTGCGCACCACGTCCAGCTTCTGATCCGTGCCCACCACCAGCACCTTGTACTCCTGGCGGTGGTTGAGCTGATCGATCAGGGTCTCGTTGACGTCGGCGAAGGTGACCTGGTGGCTGGCGTCGGCCAGCAGTTTACCGATGAAGCCGCGACCTATGTTACCGGCACCAAAATGCAATGTTTTCATGATATTAACCTCTACAACCAAAGACGATGAAGACTTATGCGGCCTGTTCGGCACCCAGCAGATCCAGGAACTCCTGGGGATCCTGAGTGCTGGCCAACCGGTCGATGAGACCCGGTTCATCCAGTGCATTGGTCAGTTTGGTTATTACCTGAATGTGTTCGTCGTTGCGGGCGGCGATGCCGATCACCAGCCGTGCCACCTCGTCGGCGGACTCGCCGAAGGGCACGCCGGCTGGGTACTGGCAGATGACGATGCCGGTGCGCTTCACGTGCTCCTTGGCGGCTATGGTGCCGTGGGGCACGGCGATGGACTCACCGAGATAGGTGGAGACCAGCTGCTCGCGCTCCAGCATGGCGTTGACATAGTCCGGCGCCACGTAGCCACGCTCGGCCAGCAGCTTGCCGGCGGCCAGGATGGCGGCCTCCTTGTTGTCGGCCTGAAGGCCGAGGTGCACATCCTGCAGACTCAGGGTGAAGACTTCACTCGCCTGCGGCTCGTAGCTGTCGTCGTTGGCCGCCACCAGCAGGTGCGGGTTGGCCACGTCGTCGTTGGCGGCTCTGGCCAGGCTCAGGTTCTGCACCAGCTCCTGATAGAGTGCGTTGTCGAGGAAGTTGGAGAGGGAGATGTGCTGGGCGTGGGGCGCATGGCGACGGGCCCGGTCGGTCAGATCCTTGTGGGTGATGACCAGATCCACCTGATCGTCCAGGCTGTTGATGGCGCGGTTGGTCACGCTGATGTCGAGACCCGCGGCCTCTACCCGCTTGCGCAGCATGCCGGCACCCATGGCGCTGGAGCCCATGCCTGCATCGCAGGCGACCACGATGTTGCGTACCGCCGTCAGCTCGGTACCGGGCTTCTTGGCCGCGGCGGCCTCGGGCTTGGTACCCTTCATGGATTTCATCTTACGGGTCGCTTCACCCAGGGCATCGGCTTCGTCGGCTTCCGGTTGCTGGGCGCGGACGAAGACGGCGGCGACCAGGAAGGAGACAGTGGTCGAGGCGATGATGGAGAGCAGCACCCCGATCAGGGAGGCTTTGGGCGTCATCAACAGCACGGCGAAGATGGAGCCCGGCGAGGCAGGGGAGACCAGACCCGCGTTGAACAGGGTCAGGGTGAAGACCCCCGTCATGCCGCCGGCGATCACCGCCAGGATGAGGCGCGGGTTCATCAGCACGTAGGGGAAGTAGATCTCGTGGATGCCACCGAAGAAGTGAATGATGGAGGCACCGGCGGCGGACTGCTTGGCATTGCCGCGGCCGAACACCATGTAGGCCAGCAACACGCCGAGGCCCGGACCCGGGTTCGCTTCGATCAGGAAGAAGATGGAGCGGCCCTGTTCGGTGGCCTGCTGGATGCCGAGCGGTGAGAAGATGCCGTGGTTGATGGCGTTGTTCAGGAACAGGATCTTGGCCGGTTCGACGAAGATGGAGGTCAGCGGCAGCAGGCTGTGGGCGACCAGGAAGTCGACACCGCCGGCCAGGACGCCGGAGAGCACCTTGACGAAGGGACCGATCACGAAGAAGGCGAGGATGGCGCACAACATGCCGATGATGCCGGCGGAGAAGTTGTTGACCAGCATCTCGAAACCGCTCTTGACGCGCCCCTCCATCGCCTTGTCGAAGCGCTTGATGGCCCAGCCACCGAGCGGGCCGACCATCATGGCACCCATGAACATGGGGATGTCGGTACCGACGATGACCCCCATGGTGGTGATGGCGCCGACCACGGCCCCGCGCTCACCCCCGATCAGCTTGCCGCCGGTGTAGCCGATGAGCAGCGGCAGCAGATAGGTGATCATGGGACCGACCAGCTTGGCCAGCGTCTCGTTCGGCAGCCAGCCGGTGGGGATGAAGAGGGCGGTGATGAAGCCCCAGGCGATGAAGGCGCCTATGTTGGGCATGACCATATTGGACAGGAAGCGTCCAAAATTCTGTATCTTGACTTTGGTATCCGGTGATAACATGTCGGGACCCCGTTTTAAGCCTGTTTGATTAAGAGTGGTAGTCGGAGTGGTGGGTTTTGCCGAACCCCCATCCCGGTCGTCTAAGCAACTTCAATCTACCAGCTTGCGATCAAATTAGGCTGAAAACGGGGCGTCTTGTGATGTGCCTCTCAAATACCTCTCTCCCCCCCCTCCCCGATGAGTGATCTCAATCACGATTCAGAACTATTTTTTGGCTATTTTTCATTCTTTTCTGCTGCGAATGATGTTTTACCGTGATTTACCTCTCGTTTTTTGGTCTCGCGGGAGGTGGTGTCAATGTGATGGTGATCACGAATTGTGAATTTGAATTCAATTGGAGCTTTGTTGGCGGGGCGAGATCCGGGGGGAGCAACGATGAATCATCCGCCATCTCCATTAACTGACCGATGAATCATCCCGATCTGTAATCCAGTTTCAGGTTTTCAGGGCGTTATCCGAGCAGGCCTTGCCCGAGCGGGGCCTCAGGGGACTGCGGTCTGGGGAGTCAGGGGCGGTGCGTGAAGCCGTGCATGGGGGATGCCCTGGCGCGCCCATAGAAAAGGCCCGCACGGAGGCGGGCCTTTGAGGGTTGGGGATTTATTCCGCCTTGGGTGCCGGTTCGGCCGGGGTCTCGGCGTCGGCGACCGGCGCCACAGGGGCCGGGCCCGGCACCAGATCCACCGCCGGTTTGGCGATGAGGGAGCGGGTCTCCTCCACTGCCTCGGTCAGCTTGACCTCGATGACTTGGCCGAGTTCGTAGACCACCTCTGTCTTGTCCAGGTAGACGCGGCCATTGTCCCAGTTGCACTCCAGCCTGTCCTTGTTGTCCAGGATGTGGCGGGCGGGCATGAACACCACGGCGCCATTCTCCCGCAGACGCAGCTTGAGGCCGGCGCGCATCACGTCGATGATCTCGGCGTTGAACACCTGATCGGTGCCGGCGGCAGACATCAGGTAACGGACGTAGAGCCAGTCGCCGATGTCGCGCTCCACCATGCGGTGCAGGCGGCGGCAGGCGGTCAGGTGCTCGGTCAGCTCCAGGCTCGGGCGCTCGCCCGGGGTCTTGCCGGCGATGACGGCCTTGAGCAGGCGGTGGTTGACCATGTCGCCGTATTTGCGGATCGGTGAGGTCCAGGTGGCATAGGCATCCAGCCCCAGACCGTAGTGGGCACCCGGCTCGGAGGACATGAGCGCATAGCTCTGGAAGCGGCGGATCTTGCCGTCCAGCCAGCGGGTATCCAGGTTGTCTATCCAGCGGCGCAGGGCGCAGAAGCCGGACAGGCTGGCGATATCTTCCTTCTCGAACGGGGCCTCGGCTGTCTTGAGCAGCTCGATGGCGCCGTCCAGGGACTCCTCGTCGAAGCCGGTGTGGACGTTGAAGATGCCGTAGCCCACCTGTTTGCCGAGCACGCGGCCGGCGCAGATGTTGGCGGCGATCATCGACTCCTCCACCATGCGGTTGGCGATGCGGCGAGGCTCCACGTGAATAGCCAGCACCTCGCCGTTCTCACCCAGCTCGAAGTCGTAGTCGGGACGGTCCGGGAATACCAGGGCGTGTTCGGTGCGCCACTTGATGCGCGCCTCCGTCATGGCCTTCATCAGCGGCAGCTGGGCCAGGACGCCCGCGTCTATGCTGAGCTCCTTGCCATGCTCGGCCCAGTCGGAGACGTCGTCATAGGAGAGGCGGGCGTGGGAGACGATGCGGGCGGCGAAGAACTCGGTCTCCTCCCGCAGCAGGCCATCCTCGGCGATGAGCAGGCGGGCGCACAGGGTGTTGCGCTCCTCGCCCTCCTTCAGGGAGCAGAGCTCGTCCGAGAGGGTGCGCGGGATCATGGGCACGTTGCGACCCGGCATGTAGACGGTGAAGGCGCGCTTGGCGGCTTCCTGGTCCAGCTCGCTGCCCTCGGCCACATAGGCGGTCGGGTCGGCGATGGCGACTAGCAGCTCCCAGCCGTCGTCCAGCTTGCGGATGGCCAGGGCGTCATCCATGTCCTTGGTCTTGGCACCGTCTATGGTGAAGAAGGGGGTAGCGGTCAGGTCGGTGCGGGGCAGTTCCTCATCCTCGATCACCTTCCACTCCGGCAGATCGGCCGGCTCGATCTGGGCCAGGTTGTGGCGCGCCAGCACCACCCACCAGGGCACGTTGTGATCGTCCTTGTCGGCGATGAGCTGGGTGATCTCGGCGGAGAAGTTGCCGTCCACCAGGGCGTGGCGTTTGAGGGTCGCGACCACCCAGTCTCCTTCCTTGAAGGATTTCTCGTCCAGACCCTTCTTGGCGCGGGCCTTGATGGCGTCCTTGATGAGGGGGTGATCCGGCACCACGTTGAGGCGGTCGCGGAACATCTTCACGCGGCCGACGAAGCGGGTCACAGCCTGCTCCAGCAGGGCGTCCGGCTCGGCCACTTCCTTCTCTTTCTCGGTCCGGATCAGGGCGCTCACCCGGTCACCATGCATCACCTTCTTCATGTAGGGAGGGGGCACGAAATAGCTGGTCTTCTCATCGACCTCCAGGAAGCCGAAGCCCCGATCGGAGGCGCGGATCACACCCTCTTTCTTGGGGATGTTCTCGCGGATTTGTTGCTTGAGCTGGGCCAGCAGCGGATTGTCTTGAAACATAAGTGAGGAACCTGAGGTGGAAACCGATGAAGAATCGCCCAGCACTATACGTTTTTACCCCTCCAAAGCCAAGGTGAATGGCCGCTTCAGCGGGGTTGCAGTGCCCGGCGACCCTGCTGGATCAGGCGCTGGGAGACCTGCTTGTGCAGCCCCCGCTCCAGCACCCAGCGATGCCAGTAGAGCCGCTCCACCAGGTGCAGATCCGGGCAGAGATCGAGCAGGCTCCCCTCTGCCAGCTGGCGACGGATCTGCAGCTCGGGGATGAGGCAGCAGGCCAGCCCCTGCTCGGCCATGGCGACGAAGGCCTCGGAGGAGCGCACCGTGTGGCAGGGGTAGCCGCCGGGTTTCAGATCGAAGTGGCGGGCCATGAAGCTCACGTGCATGTCGTCCCGCTGATCGAAGGCCACCGCCGGCGCCTTGGCGAGCGCCGCAGGCGTGAGCCCCTGGGGGAAGTGGCGGGCGACGAAGGCGGGGCTCGCGGTCAGCAGGTAGCGCATCTCGCCGAGCTCGTCGACGCAGCAACCGGCGAGCGGCTGGGGCTGCAGGCTGACGGCGCCGAACGCCTGGCCCTCGCGCACCTTGTCGAGGGTGCGGCTCTCGTCATCCACCAGCAGGTTCAGCTCGATGGGATGCTGCTCAAGCAGGGGGCCGAGGGCGGGCAGGAACCAGGTGGCCAGGCTGTCGGCGTTGATGGCGATGCTGACCCGCACCGGCGCCTGGGGCTCGTCCGGGGAGAGCTCGCCGGCCAGCTCCAGCTCCAGCTGGCGTACCTGACGATAGTGGGCCAGCAACTTCTGGCCGAGCTCGGTGGCCCGCAGGGGCTGGCTGCGGATGATCAGCGGCTCGGCGAACTGCTGCTCCAGCTGCTTGATGCGCTGGGAGATGGCGGACTGGGTGAGGTGCAGGCGCTGGGCGGCCCGCTCGAAATTCTGCTCCTCCATCACGGCGTCCAGCGCCAGCAGCAGCTTGTAGTCCAGTGCCTTCATCAGCATTCCTTATGAATGTTTGGATTCCAGAAAATATGCTACTGAACCCTGGGGTTGGCAACAAGGCGAAGGGGGTCCTGACAGCATTCCGGAAGCCAGGAGGGGGTGAGGTCGGTCACTGTGATAAGTGACAGTAGCGGGTGAATGAGATTCATTGGATACTCACTCGGTCCGTTTTTGCATGGGGTGGAAACGGGCCATAGCGAGAGTTTTGGTCCCGGGCCCTGTCCCGGGACTTTTTTATGGGGCGAGGGGATGACTGCCCGGCTCTCGTTTGGAAAGGATGGACTCAGGGCGTGCCGAGCAACTCGCCGGCCCGGGCATAGTGGCCCCGCAGCGGCCGGTTGACGGCGAGCTCGAAACGCTCGTCCAGCAGGAAGCGGATGCCGACCCCGCGCACCGCCCCCAGATCCACCGCCTGGCGGTGGCCGAGGCGCTCGATGGGGAGGCCGAGGCGGCGGAAGATGCGCTCCACCGGCAGGCTGACCACGGCGACCAGTTCCCGGATCCCCTGCTCCCTGGCGAAGGCATAGACCTCGCGGAAGATGACGCAGGTCAGCTCGCTGATGCCGTTGTCGAGCTGGGGAGCCCGGCTGGCATCGATGGCGAGCCGGGTCAGTTCCCACACCTCGGGGCCGCGGGGGGCCATCTCGCCAGCGAGGGCGCAGGGGAAGATGCTGGGCAGCATGTAGTCCTGGGCGCAACTGAGCAGCCGGATGCAGCCGCACAGCCCTTGCTCGTCTTCGATCAGTACCCAGTGGGTGTCCGGTTTGTCAAAACTGTCCCGCTCCAGCCCCTTGTGGGCTTCCACATCCCAGCCGAGCCGATCGGAGAAGACTCGCTTGCGAAAGCGATAAAGCTCGTTTTCGACCTCCCATTTGGGGTGTTCTTTTATTTTTCCTTTGAAAACAAGCATTCATGTCTCTCCATTTCATGTTTCGGCGCTATAATCCAAAGCCTTGGCCAGGGGGGGCTAGCCTAATGACACGCGACCAACTGCTTGAGTATTTGGAACATTTCACATTGGTGACCGATGGCAATCGGCTGGCCGAGCTCATCGGCCGCTTCACTCTGGGAATGGGCTACGACTACTATCGTTTTGCGCTCATCCTGCCCATGTCCATGCAAAGGCCCAAGGTGGTGTTGTTCAACCAGTGCCCCGACTCCTGGGTACAGGCCTACACGGTCAACAACATGCTGGCCTGTGATCCCATCATCCAGCTCGCACGTAGGCAGACCTTGCCCATCTACTGGAACCGGCTGGACGAGAAGGCGCGCTTCCTGCAAGAGGGCAGCATGGACGTGATGGGGCTGGCGGCGGAGTTCGGCCTGCGCAACGGCATCTCCTTCCCCTTGCACGGGGCGGCGGGGGAGAACGGCATTCTCTCCTTCATCACCACGGAGCGGGCCTCGAGCGATCTGCTGCTGGAGTCCTCGCCCATCCTCTCCTGGATGTCCAATTACATCTTCGAGGCGGCGATTCGGATCGTGCGCAAAAGCATGCATGAGGGGGATCGGGAGGCGCTGACCGACCGGGAGACCGAGTGCCTGTTCTGGGCGAGCGAGGGCAAGACCTCGAGCGAGATCGCCTGCATCCTCGGCATCACGGAGCGTACCGTGAACTACCACCTCAATCAGGTGACCCGCAAGACCGGCTCCATGAACCGCTATCAGGCCATCGCCAAGGGGGTGAGCAGTGGCATCCTGCTGCCCAATCTGGAGCAGGTCGTGGTCACCAACTACCCCTCGCTGCTGCAATGATCCTGGGCTGAGCGACAACAAGCTGTCGCTCGGCTTCTCATGGGGCCTACCCTTACCTCTCCAGACCACTGTCCTGAAATCCTTGTTGTCGCGGGATGCCGGATTGTGTTTTGTCCCGTCTTGACGCCATTTTGTCCTGCCTGGCGCAATAACCCTGCTGATTCTCGGGTTGGGGAGGGGGGGCCACAATTGTCAGATCCTGCTATTGACAGGGGTAGGGGAATGGCGGAAGGCGCTGGCTTATCAGAATGGCTAATGCATCAGCAAATGAATGAATTTCTCTGATGACTTGGCAGGCCCTATAGTGCCGTCCATCTCCCCATTGGAACGTTTCCCCATGTTTGCCACTACCCTGCAAGGCTTTACCCTCGGCCTCGCCATGATCATTCCCATCGGTGCCCAGAATGCCTTCGTGCTGAGCCGGGGCATCCATCGCAACCACCACCTGCTGACGGCCACCCTCTGCTGCCTGTGCGATCTCGTGCTGATCGGGATAGGGGTGTTCGGCGGTGCAAACCTGCTGGCGGCCAGCCCCATCGGGCTGGCACTGCTGACCTGGGGCGGGGTGCTCTTCCTCGGCTGGTTCGGCCTGCGCTCCCTGCGCAGCGCCTGGCGCGGGCAAGGAGGGGGGATGGCGGACTCTCCCCAGCTGATGGGGGTCAAGAGCGTGCTGGCCATGACCCTGGGCGTGACCCTGCTCAACCCCCACGTCTATCTGGATACCCTGATGCTGCTCGGCTCCTTCGGCAGCCAGTTTGCCGAGGAGCTGAGACCCGCCTTCGCCGCCGGAGCCATGCTGGCCTCCCTGGTCTGGTTCTACAGCCTGGCGTTTGGCGCGGCGGCCCTCTCCCCCTGGCTCGCCCGGGGGAAGGTGCAGCAAGCCATTGATATTGTTGTCGGTATCATCATGCTGGGGCTGGCGGCCAAGCTGGCGATCGGTGCCCTGCTCGTCCCATGACGCTATTTTTGTGCCGGGCCTCATAAAAATGAGTCCCGGTTCCATGTGCTGACATATTCGTCTGTTAAATTCCCGGCGCTGGTAAAGCGTTACTCATAAGAAAAGGGAAAAGACAGTGAATAAAACTATGAAACTGGGTGCTATTGCAGCCATCGTGCTGTTGTCTGCCTGTAGCAGTGACAACGACAGCGAGGCGCAACCGGGAGCCGTCTCCCTGCGCCTCATCCAGACCTCTGACATCCACTCCAACGTGCTGGGCTATGACTACTACCAGAACAAGGAGGATCGCAAATTCGGCCTCTCCCGCACCGCCCTGCTGATCCGGGCCGCACGCGCCGAGAACCCCAACAACCTGCTGCTCGACAACGGCGACCTCATTCAGGGCACGCCGCTGGCGGACTACATTTTCGAGCAGTCCGGCGCCGGTTACCTCGACAAGCAGGCTCACCCGGTGTTCAAGGCCATGAACGAGCTCGGCTATGACGCCGGCAACCTCGGCAACCACGAGTTCAACTACGGGCTGGATTACCTCGGCAAGGTGCTGGCGGGGGCCAAGTTCCCCTATGTGAACGCCAACGTGTTCGAGGCCGGTGCCTTCAAGCGCGACGCCAAGGGACAGATAGACTGGAGCGGCAACAAGTTCACCCCCTACCTACTGCTGGAGCGCAAGGTGGTGGATGACAAGGGCCAGCCGCAGACCGTCAAGGTCGGCATCCTCGGCCTGACCCCGCCCCAGGTGCTGCAGTGGGACAAGCGCCACCTGGAGGGCAAGGTGGTGGTGGCCGACATGGTGGAGACCGCCAACCACTACGTGCCCGAGCTGCGCGCCAAGGGGGCCGATCTGGTGGTGGTGGTCGCCCACACCGGCATCAACGCCAACAGCTACGAGGCCATGATGGAGAACTCCGCCTGGCATCTGGCCAAGGTGAAGGGAATCGATGCCCTGATGCTGGGCCACGCCCACAAGAACTTCCCCGGTGACTTCCCCGATCTGTCGGAGGTGGACAACCAGGCCGGCACCCTGAGCGGCATCCCTACCGTCATGCCCGGTTACTGGGGCAACCACCTCGGCATCATCGACCTCAAGCTGGAGCAGGTGGATGGCAAGTGGCGGGTGAAGCAGAGCCAGGCCAGCCTGCGCAAGATCGACTCGAGCGAAGGCAGCGCCGTGGATCAGCAGGTAGTGGACCTGGTGCAGGCGGATCACGACGCCACCAACCTCTGGCTGGACGAGCCCCTCGGCAAGATCACCTCCCCCATCCACAGCTTCTTCGCCCTGGTGCAGGATGACCCCTCGGTGCAACTGGTGAGCGATGCCCAGCGCCAGCATGCCGAGCAGCTGCAAAAAGACGGCCTGCTCAAGGAGTCCTATCCGATCCTCTCGGTGGCGGCGCCGTTCCGTGGCGGTCGCAACGGCATCAATGACTTCACCTATGTGGCCCAGGGCAACATCTCCCTGCGCAACGTCTCCGATCTCTACATCTACCCCAACACCCTGCAGGTGGTGGAGGTGAACGGCGCCACCGTCAAGGAGTGGCTGGAGATGAGCGCCGGCCAGTTCAACCGGATCGACGCCGCCAAGACGGAGGTGCAGTGGCTGGTGAACGAGAACTTCCCCACCTACAACTTCGACGTCATCGACGGGGTCAGCTACGAGGTGGATATCACCCAGCCCGCCCGCTACAACAAGGAAGGGCTCAAGGTGAGCGACGGCCAGCGCATCAGCGGCCTGACCTTCAACGGCCAGCCCATCGACCCGGCCCAGAAGTTCTACGTGGTGACCAACAACTACCGCGCCAGCGGCGGTGGTCACTTCCCGGGGATCGACGGCAGCAACATAGTCCACGAAGATCCCTTCGAGACGCGGGAGATCATCGCCCAGTACTTGAAGTCCCAATCCGCCGCCAACCCCAACGGCTTCAACCCGGCGGCCAACGACAACTGGCACATGAAAGCCCTGCCCGCCGGGGTGGATGTGCGACTCTACTCCTCCCCGCGGGATGAGGCGAAAGCCCTGGTGGGGGCGGATCTGAGCTATCAGTCCACCCTGCCGATGGATGATGCCAAGCACCCTGGCTACGCCATCTATCGCCTGACTCGCTGATCGCCAAGGCCGATAACAAAAAGCCCTCGCAGTGCGAGGGCTTTTTCGTGAGGGAAGGCTTAGTAGAAACCCGCATCCTCCGGGTTGGGGCGGGTCTTGAAGCGGCGGTGCAGCCACATGTACTGCTCGGGGGCACGGCGCACGGCGGCCTCGATTTCCCGGTTGGCGCGGGTGGCATCGGCCACGTCATCGCCGCTCGGGTAGTCCTCCAGCGGCGCCCCTATGTGCAGGGTATAGCCGGTGGCGGTGCGGATGTTGTAGCAGGGCAGAGTGACGGTGTTTTTCACCCGGGCCAGGGTGGCGGTGCCCGTGATGGTGGCCGCCTGTTCCACCGCGAAGTAGGGCACGAAGACGCTGGCGTGGGCGCCATAGTCGTGATCCGGCGCGTACCAGAGGGCGTCGCCGTTGCGCAGGGCCTTGATCATCCCCTTCACGTCCAACCTGTCCAGCAGGTATTTGTTGGAGGCGCAGCGACCGTGATACTGGGCATACTCCAGCACAGGGTTGGTGTTGGGGCGGTAGACGCCGACCCCGGGCCGCACCAGGCCGAAGCAGCGGGCATTGAGTTCAAGGGTGAGGAAGTGGCAGGAGAGCAGCAGCATGCCCTGGCCCTTCTCGATGGCGGCGATGACGTGCTCTTCCCCCTCCACCTTCATCAGGCGGCGCATCCGCCAGTCCGGCCAGAACCAGGCGATTCCCACCTCGAAGATGGCGCAGCCCACGCTCTCGAAGTTCTGCACCAGCAGCGCCTCGCGCTGATCCCGGCTGAGCTCGGGCATAGCCAGTTCCAGGTTGCGGCGCGCAATCTTGACGCGGGATTTCAATATCTTGCGAGCCAGGGTGCCGAGCTGGCGGCCGAGCCACATCTGGCTGCGCCAGGGCAGCAGCACCAGCAGCCAGAGCAGGGAGAGGCCGAGCCAGCTACCCCAGTAGCGGGGATGGAACAGACGGGGTTCGAGGCGGGGAGCTTGTTCTTGGGCCATGAAGGGTCTCTTGTTCTCAATCACAAATGAGCCGGGTACCAAGGGGAGCGGGGAGAGACAAGGGCAGATGAATGCCCCGCAGTATCACTTGGCGCGCAATCTGAGGATTCTATCCGAAAAGGGGGGGCGGGTGCGAATCGCCTCATCTGGTCAGAGGGGTCAGGAGACGGGGGAGGGCCGCCACGGCTGGGGCCACAGCGCTTTTTTCACGCCCGGGAAAAGAGTGTGATAAAATCCGGGACTGAATTTTTCAGGTTTTGAGAGCCGATACAGATGAAGATCACCCTGCCCGAGTTTGAAAAAGCCCGCGTCCTGGTCGTTGGCGATGTCATGTTGGACCGCTACTGGCACGGCCCCACCGGCCGGATCTCCCCCGAGGCACCGGTGCCCGTGGTCAAGGTCGAACACATCGAGGAGCGCCCGGGTGGCGCCGCCAACGTGGCCCTGAACTCGGCCGCACTCGGGGCCCACGCCGTCCTGCTGGGGCTGACCGGTCAGGATGAGCCGGCCGATGCCCTGGCCGGCCAGATGGCAGGGGTCAAGGTTGCCTGTGATTTCGTTCGTCTGGCGGACTATCCGACCATCACCAAGCTGCGGGTGCTGTCCCGCAACCAGCAGTTGCTGCGTCTGGACTTCGAGGAAGCCTTCCACGACGTGGATGCCTCCCTGCTGATGGGCAAGGTCGAGCGGGCCCTGCCCCAGGCGGACGTGATGATCCTCTCCGACTACGGCAAGGGCGCCCTGAACGACGTGCCCGGCATGATCCAGCGCGCTCGCGCCGCCGGCATCCCCGTGCTGGTGGATCCCAAGGGAACCGATTTCGAGAAGTATCGCGGCGCCACCCTGCTGACCCCCAACATGTCCGAGTTCGAAGCCGTGGTAGGCAAGGTGAAGAGCGAGGACGAGCTGGTCGCCAAGGGGCTGGAGCTGGTCAAGCGCTTCGAACTGGCCGCCCTGCTGGTGACCCGCTCCGAGAACGGCATGACCCTGATCCGCGAAGGCCAGCCCGAGCTGCATCTGCCGGCCCAGGCCCACGAGGTCTATGACGTGACCGGTGCCGGCGATACCGTCATCTCCACCCTGGCCACCTCCCTGGCCGCCGGCAAGAGCCTGGACGAGGCCTGTGCCCTGGCCAATACCGCCGCCGGCATCGTCGTCGGCAAGCTGGGTACCTCCACCGTCAGCCCGGTTGAACTCGCCAACGCGCTCTACACCGAGCAGGAGACCGGCTTCGGCGTCATGTCCGAGGCCCAGCTGAAGGTGGCCGTCCAGGCCGCCCGTCTGCGGGGCGAGAAGGTGGTGATGACCAACGGCTGCTTCGACATACTGCACGCCGGCCACGTCTCCTACCTGGCCAATGCGGGCAAGCTCGGGGATCGGCTGATCGTCGCGGTCAACACCGACGAATCCGTGCGTCGCCTGAAGGGCCCGGGTCGTCCGGTCAACCCGACCGAGCGCCGCATGACGGTGCTGGCCGCCCTCGGCGCCGTGGACTGGGTGGTACCCTTCTCGGAAGACACCCCCCAGCGTCTGATCGCCGAGATCCTGCCGGACCTGCTGGTCAAGGGCGGTGACTACAAGCCGGAGGAGATCGCCGGTTACGCCGAGGTAACCGCCAACGGCGGCGAGGTGCGCGTGCTGAACTTCGAGGATGGCTGCTCCACCAGCGACATCATCAAGACCATTCGCGAGCGCGGCTAAGCGGATACGCACCTCATGAAAAACCCGGCCAAGGCCGGGTTTTTTGATGCCCATCGCGGCCATGATGGCGCGGCGAGCAGGCAACAAAAAGGCGACCCAGAAGTCGCCTTTTTCATGGAGCCAGTGTGACTCAGGACTGCTTGGTGACCTGAGGGGCGGGCATCAGCCCCTGGTTCACGTCTTCCAGATCCTTCTGCTCCAGGATGCCGGCGGCCTGCTTGAGAGAGAGGATGCTGAGGATGTAGTTGTAGCGCGCCTCGGAGAGCTTCTGCTTGGCTTCGTACAGCTTGCGGGTGGAGTCCAGCACGTCGACGATAGTGCGGGTACCCACCTCGTAACCGGCTTCGGTCGCCTTCAGGGCGCTGTCGGCGGAGATGACGGACTGGCCGTAGGCGCGCACCGAGCCGATGCTGGCGTTCACGTTGTTGTAGGAGGAGCGTACAGTGCTCTGTACCGAACGGAAGCTGCGCTCCAGCTGCTCGCTGGCGGCCACATAGTTGAACTGCGCCTGCTTGACCTGGGAGGTGGTCGCACCGCCGGTGTAGAGCGGCAGGTTGAAGTTCAGGCCTATGTTGCCCTGATTGCTGTTGCTGTCCGGGTTGCGGATCTCGTCCTTGTAGTCGTTGTAACCGGCGCTGAGGCCGGCGCCGAGATCCAGGGTCGGCTCATGACCTGTCTTGGCCAGGTCGATCTGCTCCTTGGCGATGTCCTTGCCGATGCGGGCGCTGTGCAGTTCCAGGTTCTTGTCCAGGGCCAGTTCCAGCCACTTGTCGGAGTTGAACGGCGTCTTCTGCGGGGCGAAACGCTCGGTGTTGAGCACGTCCAGCTGACGGTGATCGATCCCGGTCAGCTCACGCAGGCTCTCGTAGCTGTTGTCCAGGGAGTTCTCGGCATTGATCTCGTCTGCCAGCGCCTGATCGCGCTCGGCCTCGGCCTCGTGCACGTCTGTGATGGCGGTCAGGCCCACTTCGAAGCGCTGCTGGGTCTGCTCGAGCTGACGCTCGACCGCGACCTTGTTGGCCCGCACGAATTCCAGGGTATCCATGGCCTTCAACACGTTGAAATAGGCCTGGGCGGTGCGCAGCATCAGGTTTTGAATTTCGAGGTTGTAGCCCACGTCGGACTGGGTGGCGCTCTTCTCGGTGAGATCCAGGTTGACCCAGTTGCTGCGGCGATAGACGGATTGATCCAGGGTGACCGAACCGGTGGCGCCGGTGTTGGTCATGGTGTCATTCTTGTTCTGCAGATAGTTCAGGCCGGCACCCAGATTGATCTGTGGCAGCAGGGCCGCGCGGGATTCGTTGATCTTCTCGAAGGCTTGGTCTCGTCTCGCCTTGGACTCCAGCAGCTGGGTGTCCTTGACCTGGGCCTGTTGGTATATATCGAGCAGGTTTTCGGCATGAGCAGCGGTGCTCACACCCAGCATCACCATGACTGACAAGAGTGTTCTTTTCATATGATAGTTTTAACCTTATGTATCAACCCAAAGCTGTCCGCTGGATGAAGAGGGGGAGGAGATTGTCACCGAGCAAGCTTGATTTCAGCTTAACCACTCTACTATAAGCAAATTTGAATGCGAACTGTCTCTTTTCCAGCAGCAGTAATGTCAATGTTCAGGGGGGATTTTCTGGGCTGCGCGCCTAGCCAAATACCCTGTGGCTGCTAAAATCCATCCCCTATCGCCAGCGAGAACGAGTGAATGAACGTTCATTCATGTTCCCGAATATTATGGTCAAACCTCGCCAAGTCAAGCTGGCAGGAGTGTCGTATGTCGCAGCAAGCCTTGCCACAAACCAGTCACTACTCGGGTAGTGATGTGAAAATCATCGAAAAATCATCCGGATACAACGGGTTCTTCAAGGTTAACGTCTACCGCCTGCAGCACAGATTATTTGCCGGTGGCTGGAATGAGCCCATAGTCCGCGAGCTGTTCGAGCGGGGCCATGCCGCCGCCCTGCTGCCCTATGATCCGGTGCGCGACCAGATAGTGCTGGTGGAGCAGTTCCGCATCGGCGCCATGGAGACCGGCGCCACCCCCTGGCTGCTGGAGCTGGTGGCCGGGATCATAGATGAAGGGGAGACCCCGGAGGCCGTGGTGCGCCGGGAGGCGGTGGAAGAGGCGGGCCTCGAGGTGGGTCGCTGCGAGCATGCCATCAGCTACCTGGTGAGCCCGGGCGGGAGCACCGAGCGCATCGAGGTCTATGTGGGGGAGGTGGATGCCAGTCAGGCCGCCGGGATCCATGGTCTGGCGGAAGAGGGGGAAGACATCCGGGTGCACGTGGTGAGGCGCGAGCAGGCCTACGTCTGGCTGAAAGAGGGGCGCATCGACAACGCCGCCTCCGTCATCGCCCTGCAATGGTTGGCCCTCAACCATGGCGAGCTGCGGGCCCGCTGGCTGGCAGGGCGCTGAGATGTCCGTACTCCTGGCCAAGCGCCATGTGCCCGACCTGATGTCCTTGCAGCGCACCTGCGAGGTGAACTACATGGCCCTGATGAAGCTGTTGCCGCCGGGGGGATCGGTGGGGGACGAGCGCCGCTATCAGGTGGGCAACGGCCTGCAGTTCAGGCTGACCGTCAGCGATGAGAGCCGCTTCACCAGCCAGGTGATCCTGAGCCAGCACAACCCCGAGTTGCCGAGCTATTTGCAGGCTCGAATAGAGATTCGTTTGTATCATGACGTGCGCATGGCGGAAGTGTGTGCCGCGCAACAGATTTCGATGTTGCAACCACGTTATGATTATCCCAATCAAAAAATGCACCACAGGGATGAAAAAGAGCAGGTAAATCTGTTTCTAGCCGACTGGCTAAAATTTTGTCTCAAGCATGGCACCAGCCTGATTAACATCCTCTAGTTGAACTCATAAAAAGAAGCGTGATTTTGGAAACAGAGCTACCTCAGGCGCCGGACGGAAACGTGCGTCTGTTACAGATTACCGATACCCATCTTTTCGCCAGCGCCGAAGGGCGGCTGCTGGCCGTGCGTACCGCCGAGAGTCTGGACGCCGTGCTGGCGCGGGTGCGGGACAATGCACATCCGTTCGACCTGGTGCTCGCGACCGGGGATCTCTCCCAGGATCACAGCCCCGAGTCTTATCAGCGCTTCGCCTCCATGATGGCTCCCCTTGGCCGCCCCATCTACTGGCTGCCCGGCAACCACGACGACGCCCCCCTGATGACCGAGTACCTGCATGCCGCCGGTATCAGCGAGGCCAAGCAACTGGTGGGGGATCACTGGCAGATCATACTGCTCGACACCCAGGTGCGCGGCAAACCCCACGGCCTGCTCGGGGATCACCAGCTGGCAGCCCTGGACAGCGCATTGCGTCAGCATCCCGACCGCCACGCCCTCATCGCCCTGCACCATCAGGCGGTGCCCGTGGGCTGTGCCTGGCTGGATCAGCACAACCTCAAGAACGCCGACGAGCTGTTCGCCGTGCTGGCCCGCCACCCCCAGCAGAAGACCATCTTGTTTGGCCACGTCCACCAGGAGTTTGACGAGATGCACCGCGGGGTGCGGCTCATCGCCAGCCCCTCCACCTGTATCCAGTTCAAGCCCCTGTCAGACGGCTTCGCGCTGGACGAGTCCGGCCCGGGCTGGCGTTACCTGACCCTGTATCCGGATGGCCGGCTCGACAGCCAGGTCTGGCGCCTGCCCATGGGGCAGTTCGTGCCCGACCCCAATGCCACCGGTTACTGAGGGGGACGGCATGAACTCGGTCCTGCTCTACCTGCATGGCTTCAATTCGTCGCCGGGATCCGCCAAGGCGCAGCAGATGGCGGCCTGGGTGGCGGCGCACAGACCCGATATAGAAGTCATCATCCCGGCCCAGCCCAATACCCCGGCGGCGGCCTGGGCCGCCATCGAGCGGCAGATTGAAACCCTCAAGGCTCGCCATGGTGACGGGCTGCGGCTCGGCGCCGTGGGCAGCTCCCTGGGGGGCTTTATGGCGACCAGAGTGAGCGAGCTCCATGGCTGCCGCGCGGCGCTGATCAATCCGGCGGTGCGTCCTCACGAGCTGCTCTGCGACTACCTGGGCCCCCAGACCAACCCCTATACCGGCGAGCGCTACGAGCTGTTGCCCGCCCATATGGAGGAGTTGCGTGCGCTGGCGGTGATGGTGAGCGCCCCCGAGCGGCTCTGGATCCTGCAGCAGCAGGAGGACGAGGTGCTCGACTATCGCAAGGCGCTGGAGGAGTACCGCTTCGCCCGCCTCTCCCTGGAGTGCGGCGGTGACCACGCCTTCGTCGGCTTCGAGCGCTATCCCGCGCAGATCATCCGCTTCCTCGGGCTCTAGCCGTGCAACCGCCGTTGGCCGCCTTCCTCGAACAGGTGCTGGCCACGGCCCAGGCCGGGCTCACCTACTCCAAAGACCCCTTCGACATCGGTCGCTTCGAGGCGCTGCGAAATGCGGCTGCCACGCTTATCGCCAGCCAGAGCGAGCTGGATCCCGAGGCCATCGCCCACTGGATTGCCCTGGATAGCGGCTACCCCACCCCCAAGCTGGACGTGCGGGCGCTGATCCTGGATGACGCGGGTAGGCTGCTGCTGGTGCAGGAGCGCAGCGATGGCTGCTGGACCCTGCCGGGGGGTTGGTGCGACATCGGCGATTCACCCTCGCAGGCGGTAGTGCGGGAACTGGTCGAGGAGACGGGCCTTGAGTGCTGTGCCGTGCAGTTGCTGGCCCTGTTCGACAAGCACAAGCATCCTCATCCCCCCCAGCTGCCCCATGCCCACAAGGCCTTCTTCCTGTGCGAGGCGACGGGGGGCGAGCTGCTCACCCAGACCGACGAGACCCAGGGCGCCGCCTACTTCCCTATAGACAAATTGCCTGAACTTTCTCGTCATCGGGTGGTGGAGAGCCAGCTGCGTACCCTGCATGAACATGTGCAGCAGGGGCGAGCTGACACCTTGTTCGACTGACACCGTACAACCAGCGCTTGGCAAGGAGGCCAGATGATCAAACGGATCGGCAATACTCCCATCTTGGAGAAACACAGGGCGAGCTGCCACTGCGGGGCCCTGGTGCTGGAGCTCAGCCTGCCGGACGGTGTGGTGGATCCGCGCCGCTGCGACTGCTCTCTGTGCCGGCGACGGGGCGCCATAGTTGCCTCCGTGCCGCTCGCCGGCATCCGCATCCTGCAGGGGGAGGCGGTGCTGCGCTGCTACCAGTTCAATACCCGTACCGCCAGACACTACTTCTGCTCCGTCTGCGGCATCTACACCCATCATCAGCGCCGCTCCAACCCGGCCGAGTACGGCTACAACCTCGCCTGCCTCGAGGGAGTCAATCCGTTCGAACTCGGCGAGGTGCCCTTGCGGGACGGAATCAATCACCCGGCGGATCGTCTGGTCTGACCATAAAGGGGCTCATCTGCTTCTGTAGCACCCCAGGTGGCTGTGGTACCCTTGGCAGGCCCGCCCTGGCGGGCTTTCCGGTCTTCCTCTGCCCATAGGGAGCATGCCATTGCCGACCGCTTCTGCTCTGCCCGATCTCATCCTTGGCGCCACGCTCTACTTCCCGCCCCTGTTCAAGGCGGTGCTGCTCGGCCTGCTGGGCTGGCTGCCGGTGCACCATCTGTTGCGGGACTGGCTCTACAGCGGGGATGTCTGGCACCCCTTGCTGATGGATCTCTCCCTCTTCATCCTCGCCGTCAGTGGCGCTTTCTGGATCCTGCTTCATGGCTAAATCACCCCTGGCTACCCTCAAATACTTCTCCACCCTGCTGGTGTGCGCCCTGGCGCTGGCGGCGGGCTGGTGGCTGTGGAACTACTACATGCAGGGGCCCTGGACCCGGGATGGCAAGGTGCGGGCCGAGCTGGTCAGCATCACCCCCGAGGTGTCGGGCAAGATAGTGGCCATCCCGGTGCGGGACAACCAGCTGGTGAAGGCAGGGGAGGTGCTGTTCAACCTGGATCCCGTGCCCTATCGCATCGCCCTGGACAACGCCAGTGCGGCGCTCGCCAAGGCCAAATCGGATCTGGACAAGGCGGAGCATGAGGCGAGCCGTCGCCAGAATCTCTCCCGCACCGTCATTTCCGCCGAGGCGGTGGACGAGGCGCGGCTCAATGCCCAGGCCATGAAGGCGGCCTATCAGGTAGCCGAGGCGAATCTGGAGCAGGCCAAATGGTCGCTCACCAAGACGACGGTCAAGGCCTCGAGCGACGGCTACATCACCAACCTGCAGGCCCGGGTCGGCAACTACGCCAGTGCCGGTGTACCCCTGGTGGCCCTGGTGGACATCCACTCCTTCTACGTGCAGGGCTACTTCGAGGAGACCAAGCTCGGCCACATCCAGGTGGGCAGACCCGCCACCATGGTGCTCTACAGCGGCGAGCAGGTGCTGAAAGGGGAGGTGGAGAGCATAGGGCGCGCCATTCACGATCAGAGTCTGGAGGGGAGCGACAGCCTGCTGCTGGACGTCAAGCCGAACGTGCCCTGGGTGCGGTTGGCCCAGCGGGTGCCGGTGCGGATCCGCCTGCTGGAGGTACCGCCCGAGGTGGCGCTCATCGCGGGTACCACCTGCACCATCACCATAGGTCAATAAGATGGCTGCGGGGGCATCCCTCTGGCGGCGCACACCCTGGGGTCAGGCCAACGGGGGCCAGTGGCGCTATGCCCTGCGCAACAGTCTGGCCATGTGCCTGTCGCTCTGGCTGGCGTTCGTGTTGCAACTGGACTCTCCCTACTGGGCCATGACCTCGGCCGCCGTGGTGAGCTTCCCCACCGTCGGCGGCGTCATCAGCAAGAGCCTGGGACGGGTGGTGGGCAGCCTCATCGGTGCCATGGCCGCCGTGATGCTGGCCGGTCTCGGCCTCGCCGATCCCTGGCTCTTCACCTTCCTCATCGCGCTCTGGCTCGGGCTCTGTACCTACATCTCGAACCACTACCAGAACAACGTCTCCTACGCCTTCGCCCTGGCGGGTTACACCGCGGCCATCATCGCTTTCGCCTGTGTCAACGTGGACGATCCCCGCCACATCTTCGATATCGCCCAGGCCCGGGTGAGCGAGGTGATCACCGGCATCCTCTGCGGCGGCCTGATGATGATGATCCTGCCGAGTACCTCGGACGGGGAGACACTGCTCGCCTCCCTGCACCGTAGCCAGGCCCGGCTGCTGGAACACGCGCGCCTGCTCTGGCTGGGGGAGGCGAGTGCCGACGTGCGCGCCGCCCACGAGGGGGTGATAGGCCAGATCCTCACCTTGAACCTGCTGCGTATCCAGGCGGTCTGGAGCCACCACAGGCTCAGGCGCCACAACAAGCTGCTCAACTTCCTGCTGCACCGTCAGCTGCGCATGGTCAGCCTGCTGTCGGGCCAGCGCCGAATGCTGCACAACCTGCCGGGGCAGGAGGCACGGCTGCAACCCCTGCTCACCGAGGTGCTCAATGCCTTGAGCGATCCCGCTTGCGACAAGGTGCGCATCGCCCGCCTGCTGGCCCCCCTGGCTGTGGGCTCCGACGACTATCGGCTGCAGACCTTCTGGCGGCGGCTCAGGGCCTTCTGCTGGACCTATCTGGAGTGCCAACGCTGGCTCAGCCGGCTGGCCCGCTACGAGGGGCAGGAGTGGCCAACCCCGCCGCGCCACAGCTCGCTTACTAGCCACACCGACAGTCTGGAGGCGGCCTACAACGGCCTTCGCACCTTCGCCAGCGTGGTGCTGGGCTGCGCCTTCTGGATCAACACCCAGTGGGACTCGGGGGCGTCGGCGCTCACCATGCTCTCCATCTGCTGCGTGCTCTACTCGTCGGGGGCGGCGCCCCTGAAGGGGATAGGCAACATGCAGAACGCCATCCTGCTGCTGAGCCTCGCCTGCTTCGCCATCAAGTTCGGCCTGATGATCCAGATCGACGACTTCTGGGTCTTCTGCGCCCTGCTGTTCCCGGCCCTGGTGACCATGCAGATGTTCAAGCTGCAAAAGCCCGTCTCGGCGGCGCTCTGGGGCCAGCTCATAGTGCTTTCTGGCTCCTTCCTCGCCATCACCAATCCGCCGAGCTACGACTATCAGGGCTTCGTCAACGACAGCATCGCCAAGGTGTTGGGAGTCATGGTGGCCGGGCTGGCGTTCCAGATCCTCAGACCCAGCTCGGACGGTCGCAAGAGTCGGCGCCTCATTCGCCGCCTGCGGCTCGACTTCATGGATCAGCTGGCCCCCCGCCCCCATCAGAGCGAGCCCGAGTTCGAGTCCAGGGTCTATCACCTCATCGGCCAGCTCGGCCAGGGGACGGATCAGAGCGCCCGGCTCTGGGGGCTGCGCTGGGGCGTGGTGCTGCTCAACTGCAGCCACATCGTCTGGCAGCTGCGCCAGTGGCGGGGCAAGGATCCGGCGCTCTACCTGGTGCGGGACGGCTGCATCCGCTCCCTCAAGGGGATACTGACCGCAGGCGGGGTGCAGCATGACTCTCTCGGTCGCACTTTGGCCGAGCTGGGACGGATCAGCCAGGGGTTGGCCGCCAACCCCGAGCCGGCGGCCCAGACCCTGGCGGGGCTGGTGTGGCGGCTGCAATGCTCGCTCTCCCAGCTGCAATTGGCGCTACCCGGTTCGGCCGACGTCCGCTGATCCCGGCCCAGAGGGGCGGCTTGGCCCCTCTGGATCACCCTTTGCCACAGACGGGTTTGTCCAACGCCGTCCCAGCGAGTAAGATCCTCCCCAAACGTCAATTCGCAAGGCCCTCCATGTCTACTCAATACAATGCGGATGCCATTGAGGTCCTCAATGGCCTCGAACCGGTGCGTCGCCGCCCCGGCATGTACACGGACACCACCCGGCCCAATCACCTCGGCCAGGAGGTCATAGATAACAGCGTCGATGAGGCGCTGGCAGGTCATGCCCGCAATCTGGAGGTGATCCTGCACGAGGATCAGTCCCTCGAGGTGATCGATGACGGCCGTGGCATGCCGGTCGACATCCACCCGGAGGAAGGAGTCTCGGGGGTCGAGCTCATCCTCTGCAAGCTGCACGCGGGGGGCAAATTCTCCAACAAGAACTACCAGTTCTCCGGCGGTCTGCACGGGGTGGGTATCTCTGTGGTGAACGCCCTGTCCGATCGGGTCGAGGTGACGGTGCGCCGGGATGGTCAGGTCTACGACATCGCCTTCGAACGCGGTGACAAGGTGCAGGAGCTGACCATCACCGGCACCTGCGGGCGCCGCAACACCGGTACCCGGGTGCGCTTCTGGCCCCAGGCGAGCTATTTCGACTCCCCTCGCTTCTCTGTCTCCAAGCTCGAGCACCTGCTCAAGGCCAAGGCCGTGCTCTGCCCCGGTCTCACCATCAAGTTCCTGGACAAGAACACCGGCATCAAATTGGAGTGGTGCTACGAGGATGGCCTCAAGGATTACCTCATCGATGCGGTCAAGCAGTTCACCTGCCTGCCGGAGCAGCCCTTCGTCGGCACCTTCAGCACAGAGCAGTCCGCGGTGGACTGGGCCCTCTGCTGGTTGCCGGAGGGAGGCGAGTGCCTCGCCGAATCCTATGTGAACCTGATCCCCACCGCCCTCGGCGGTACCCACGTCAACGGCCTGCGCCAGGGGTTGCTGGACGCCATGCGCGAGTTCTGCGAGTTCCGCAACCTGTTGCCGCGGGGGGTCAAACTCACCCCGGAAGACATCTGGGATCGCTGCGCCTACATCCTCTCCATCAAGATGCAGGATCCCCAGTTCGCCGGTCAGACCAAGGAGCGGCTCTCGTCCCGCCAGAGCTCGGCCTTCGTCTCCGGGGTGGTGAAGGATGCCTTCAGCCTTTACTTAAACAGCAACACCGAGCTGGCGGAGCAGCTGGCGGAGCTCTGCATCTCCAGCGCCCAGCGCCGGATGCGCGCCGCCAAGACTGTGGTGCGCAAGAAGATAACGCAAGGTCCGGCCCTGCCCGGCAAGCTCACCGACTGCGGCTGCGCCGATCCCATGCAGGGGGAGCTGTTCCTGGTGGAGGGTGACTCCGCGGGCGGCAGCGCCAAGCAGGCGCGGGATCGTGAATTCCAAGCCATCATGCCCCTGCGCGGCAAGATCCTGAACACTTGGGAGGTGGAGGCCGGTCAGGTGCTCGCCTCCCAGGAGGTGCACGACATCTCGGTGGCCATAGGCCTGGATCCGGATTCGGACGATCTCTCCGGCCTGCGCTACGGCAAGGTGTGCATACTCGCGGATGCGGACTCGGACGGTCTGCACATCGCCACCCTGCTCTGCGCGCTCTTTGTTAAGCATTTCAGAACTTTGGTCAAGCAGGGCCACGTCTATGTGGCCATGCCGCCGCTCTATCGGATCGACATCGGCAAGGAGGTCTTCTATGCCCTGGACGAGGATGAGAAGAACGGCGTGTTGCAGCGGGTCGAGGCCGAGAAGAAGAAGGGCAAGGTGATGGTGACCCGATTCAAGGGGCTGGGTGAGATGAACCCCAAGCAACTGCGGGAAACCACCATGGACCCCAACACCCGCCGCCTGGTGCAGCTCACCATGGACGACGCAGGGGAGGAGGGGGACGAGACCCTGGCGCTGATGGACATGCTGCTGGCCAAGAAGCGCGCCTCCGATCGCCGTGAATGGTTAGAGGAGAAGGGTAACCTGGCGATCATCTAGGTTAGCCACCCTTGTCGCGCGTGGCGGCAAGGGTAACCAAGCCATCATCTAAGCCGTCGACCGGCCCTGCCGGGGCCGGTAAGCATTTAGCCGGAGTCGCCAGCAGGCGGCTCCAGAACCGGAAGAGAACTATCACATGAGTGATTCTATCGAGCTCAGTCTGGATGGGGTAGAGCGTCAGCCGATGCGCACCTTTACCGAACAGGCTTACTTGAACTACTCCATGTACGTCATCATGGATCGGGCCTTGCCGCACATCGGCGATGGCCTCAAACCTGTGCAGCGGCGCATCATCTACGCCATGAGCGAGCTGGGGCTGTCCGCGCTCTCCAAGCACAAGAAGTCCGCCCGTACCGTGGGTGACGTGCTGGGTAAGTACCATCCCCACGGCGACAGCGCCTGCTACGAGGCCATGGTGCTGATGGCCCAGCCCTTCTCCTACCGCTACCCGCTGGTGGACGGTCAGGGCAACTGGGGGGCGCCGGACGATCCCAAATCCTTCGCCGCCATGCGTTATACCGAGGCGCGGCTGTCCCGCTTCTCCGAGCTGCTGCTCTCCGAGCTCGGCCAGGGGACTGTGGAGTGGACCCCGAACTTCGACGGCACCATGAAAGAACCCGTGGTGCTGCCGGCTCGTCTGCCCCACATATTGCTCAACGGAGTGACCGGTATCGCGGTCGGCATGGCGACGGATATCCCGCCCCACAACGCGCGGGAAGTGGCTTATGCTTGCGCCGAGCTGCTGGACAACCCAAACGCCGGTCTGGATGTGTTGATGCAGCATATTCAAGGGCCGGACTATCCGACCAACGCCGAGATCATCACCCCCCGCGACGATATCCGCAAAATCTACGAGACCGGCAAGGGCTCCATCAAGCAGCGGGCGGTGTGGAGCGAGGAGGATGGGGACATCGTCATCACGGCGCTGCCCCATCAGGCGTCCGGCGCCAAGATCATGGAGCAGATCGCCGCCCAGATGGTGGCCAAGAAGCTGCCCATGGTCACGGATCTGCGGGACGAGTCGGACCATGAGAACCCGACCCGTCTGGTGATAGTGCCCCGCTCCAACCGGGTGGACGTGGAGGGGCTGATGGCCCACCTGTTTGCCACTACTGACTTGGAGAAGAACTACAGAGTCAACCTCAACATCCTGGGGCTCGATAACCGTCCCCAGGTGAAAGATCTCAAGATGATCCTCTCCGAGTGGATCAGCTTCCGCCGCGAGACGGTGCGTCGCCGCCTGCAGTTCCGCCTCGACAAGGTGCTGGCCCGCCTGCATATCCTCGAAGGCTTGCTGATCGCCTACCTCAACATCGACGAGGTGATCGAGATCATCCGCACCGAGGATGAGCCGGGCAAGGTGATGGTGGAGCGCTTCAACATCAGCGAGACCCAGGCAGAAGCTATTCTCGAGCTGAAACTGCGCCATCTGGCCAAGCTCGAAGAGTTCAAGCTGCGCGCCGAGCAAGAAGAGCTGGCCGAGGAGCGCGACAAGCTGGAACTCATCCTGGGCTCCGAGCGTCGCCTCAATACCCTGCTCAAGAAAGAGCTGCTGGCGGATGCCGAGAAGTACGGTGACGAGCGCCGCACCCCGCTGGTGGAGCGCGCCACCGCGGTGGCGCTGACCGAAAAAGAGCTGACCCCGAGCGAGCCGGTCACCGTCATTCTCTCCGACAAGGGCTGGGTGCGCGCCGCCAAGGGCCACGACGTGGACGTGGAGGGGCTCTCCTACAAGGCGGGGGACAGCTACCTCGCCCACGCCCCCGGTCGCAGCAACCAGCAGGCTGTGTTCCTCTCGACTCTGGGACGTACCTATGCCCTGGAGGCCCATACCCTGCCCTCCGCCCGCAGCCAGGGTGAGCCCCTCACCGGCCGCTTCGCGCTCGGCGCCGGCGAGGAGGTGCGTCATCTGGTGATGGGCAACGAGGGTGAGCCTTACCTGATCTGCTCCGACGCCGGTTATGGCTTCGTCTGCAACTACGACGATCTGATTGGCAAGAACAAGAACGGCAAGGCGCTGCTCACCGTGCCGGAAGGGGGCCTGGTGATGGCGCCCCAGAAGATTGGCTCGCCCGAGACGGATCTGTGCATGGCCATCTCCAACGAGGGCCGCATGTTGCTGTTCCCCTTGAACACCCTGCCGGTGCTCGGCAAGGGCAAGGGCAACAAGCTCATCAGCATACCATCCGCGCGCGTCAAGGCACGGGAGGAGTTCGTGGTGATGGCCGCGGTGATCCCGCAGGGCCAGTCGGTGACCCTGTTCGCCGGCAAGCGCAAGCTCACCCTCAAGCCCTCCGACCTCGACTACTACCGAGGTGAGCGCGGGCGCCGCGGCGCCAAATTGCCCCGCGGTTTGCAGCGGGTGGACAGAATAGAGATAGAATCCACCGCCGGTGAGACGGTAGCGGGGGAAAATCAGGAAGGGTAATAAATAAGGGAGAGAATTGGTCGCTCCCTTTATTTAGAGTGAATAATGAGAATATATTCGTTGCTAGCGGTAACGTGTTTTTGTAGGTTGGTGCTGAGCGCCGCGAAGCCCAACCCACCCCAACATACAAGATTATTATTGTATTGCATTCATCTTTCCCAGCCATTGCCATCCTTCATTATCGTTTAACTGGAATCGTAACCACATCATTTCACATCCTATATCAGGAATAAATACTTTGAACTGTTGGCTATGTTGCTGTGTAACAATAGTGCCATCACAACCGTCCACTGATTGACGTTCGACCTCTCTTAATATTGTGAACATTGATGAGTCGGGATACATTTCAATCCATACGCCACGCCTCACTTGTGACCAATCTCTTATGCCTGCCTGTGGGCCAAATTGATAATAAAAATTAAATTTCACAGGTCTACCAAAAGCTTCTTTCGATTGTAATATGTTACCTTTAGAAGGTATAAGGTCTTCAGGTAAATCTCTTTTTTGCAATATTTCGTTTCCTTTAATTATTTTTCCTGTAGGAGTTTCCCCCTGACATGTCCTTTCAGAAAATGATTTATCTATTTTTTCATCAGGCATTTTTAATGGATCTACTAAAAAAACCAATGCAAAAATAGCTATTGCCCCACCTGCTCTAATATTAATCTTTTCAAGAAGAGGGGCGTTCATTATAATCCTGCCAGTGATCCCTGTTGCAACTAAAGCCGAGGATAAGCTTAATGCCATCCTTAATAAAGCTCTCTGTGTCAGATTTGGCTCACATGTTTGATTCGAATATACATATACTAAGCATAACATTGCAACTATACCGATAATAAAAGATATGTGGTCTTTTTTAATTGCCATATTTGTCACTCCACTGCTCTATTATTTTATCTTGATGAAACTAGGATTTGTTTACGTGAAAAACACTAACTCTAAAATTAAACTTCGAATAGCTATCCCTTCATATTAGCTTAGCGCCGTAGTTCGGGAACACTGGTTGCCACTGTCCTGCTGGCAATTCCTCTTCTCTCCCTTTTCCTATCGCCACGGTGCCAACGGCGCGACCTATTACGCCTCGCCCATCCCCCCGCTCGCTAAGATTAAAGAGGAGAGCACAAAGCCAGGAGGCCAATCATGGAGATCAGCGAAGCCATCGATCTGATCGAAGCACACGGAATCTTTCACGGGGATCACTACAGCTGCAACAGCGGTGAGTACGTGCAGTGGTGCCGGGAGGACAACCATCAGACCCTCAGCCTGGAGCAGGCCAACAGCGAGTTGGCCCCCTTCTGCACCAGAGTGGGCTATTCGGAGCCGATCAGAGCGTGGCGTTACTACCTGACCTGATCGCCCGAGTGAGGCGAGCTGGGTCAAGGATGGGAAAGGGCAGGGGCCGGGCTCCTGCCCTTGTTGCATGGATCGCAGGGCAGTTGGAGGCCCGAGGCACCAGCTCCCCCAATAGCCTTACTTATTGAAATTCCAGGCGATGGGCAGCTCGATATCGAAGCTCAGCAGATCACCGTTCAGGCTAAATGGCACCTCGATCCGGTGCCGCTCATAGACGTCGACGATCAGGCAATCCTCGAAGTAGTTGGATTCGTAGCCGAGGCGGGCCAGCCCCTGAGTGTCGCCTTGCTCGAGCTCGATAGCCAGCACCCGGGGCGGGTGCTCCTGGCTCAGGTTGACGCCGGGGTTTCCCTCATCGGACAGCCGCTCCAGCAGGGGGAAGAAGTCCTGCTTGTGAGCCTCTATGGCTTGGGCGATGGCCTGTTTGAGCTCACTCTGGCTGGCGAAGGGGCCGCCGAGTCGGTATTGGCTCTGGATCCTCTCCTGGCTCATGCGCTTCTCCTTAGAACCTGTTTATGATCTTACTGCGAGGTCGTGATCAAGGCTCATGTGCTGCTTGCTTGTTTGTCATCAAGAAAGCTCATTTATGTGTATAAACTCCGGTTCCGGCGCTGCTCTTCACCTTGCTGACTTCCTCTCGTGACAGGTCGTAAACAGGTGCTCGCTCTCTTCTTGCCAGAGGGTTCTGGCGCTATGGCTTAAGCCTAATCGAGCGCGCGTGGAACTCGGGCAATATCAGGCGGGGATGCGGCCATTGCGCACCAGGGCCCGGCGGATATTTTTGCACAGCTTGCCGAAGCGGTAGAGTTCATCGAAGGTCGGCGGTATGCCACGAGCTATCTGATATTGCCAGTAGCAGAGATCCGTATCCACCAGCTCCATCAGCTTCTTGGGGCAGCCGATGCAGGTGTTGTCCGGGCCGCACTTGAATGTGTCCGGCTGGTAGAGCGGGAATTCTTGTTTCACGGCGTCGATGATCTGCTGCATCGCGGTGATACGGTCGGGTTTTCTGCTCATGGCTGGCCCCTGCTGCCGGTGGAAAGGCGTCATTATAACCCTGACAAAAAACAGGCCTATGACGCTTAGGGGGTAGTGGCGTACCCACGGGGCCCGTGATGTCCCCCTTTATCCTTCCCCCTGCTTCCCAGCACTTTTCCCTTTTTTATGAAAGAGCGAGAAAGGGGCCCAGATCCTGGTCAGATGGGATCGCTCGAGCATGGCGGCTTCTGTTTCGCGCGGTTTTTGGGCATGATAAAAGCTCCAATCGAACCATTAATGATGGTCTCAACCCCAGGAGATGCGATGAGAAGATATGCTTCACTCTTGCTGTGCGGCTGGATCTGGTGCGCGCAGGCCGCGGTGCCAGAGCCGGTCGCGCCGGTACAGGAAGGTACCCTGGCCAACCAGAAGCTGATCCAGGATGCCATGGTGGGGGTGGCGGCCTGGGTCGCCACCAAGGGCTGTCAGGCGCCGGAGCGCTTTGTGCCCGTGGTGCTGGAGCCCTCCAGGGGTGAACCCGGTAGCCGTTACTGGCAGGAGCGCTGGACCGTGATCGGCTGCGGCGCCGAGTACCCCGTGGTGATCGATTTTCGCGAGACCGGTCTGGAGAGCGCCATGTGGACCATTACCCGCTGAGTGCCGGTGGCTGGCCGCTACCACCTTGCGAGAAAGCTCGGGCCGGGCTCAGAGTGACCTAGTTTGGCGACGCCGCCTGAATGGCAGGGTGCCATCTCATCCCACTGCGAGAGCAAGGCAAGCGAGAGAGCGATAAACAAGAAGCCCCCGCAACCCAAGGTTGCGGGGGCTTCTGCATGACTGTGTTATGGCTTCTGCGTGACGCAGTGGTTGCGCAGAGTCGCCGATGGCGACGCCAGTCCCCGTCAGGCGGTGACGGGCACGGCCGAGGGGGTGAGCCTGGCGGCGATCAGCAGGCGCAGGCGAGGCACCAGCAGCAGCAGGATCAGGCCGCCCGCCAGGGAGCCCCAACCCAGCACATTGAACACGGCGCCGTAGCCCGGGTTGGTGGCGATCGGGGTGCTGCCGCTGTTTTGCGGCATGGCGGCGGAGACATAGCCCGCCAGCACGGAGGCGACGCCGGTCACCATCATCCAGCAACCCATCATCAGCCCCTGCAATCTGGCGGGGGCCAGCTTGCCTATCATGGCGTAGCCGATGGGGGAGATAAGCAGCTCCCCCAGGCTCTGCAGCACATAGCTGATGGCTATCCACTTGAAGGCGACCAGGCCGTCCGCCCCCGCCAGCTGGATGCCCACCGGCAGCACCAGCATGCCCAGCCCCATGCAGAACAGGGAGGCGGCAAACTGGGAGGGGATGTCGATGCGCCAGCCCTGCTCGCGCAGGCGTTTGAACAGCAGGGCCATCAGGGGGCCGCCGATGACGATGACCAGGGTGTTGATGTTCTGGATCCACTGGGGGGCTACCTGCCAGCCGAACACATTGAGATCGATGTTGTGCTCGGAGAACAGCATCAGCCCCATGGGCGCCAGCTGATAGAGGGACCAGAAGATGAGGGAGCCGAGGGCCAGGATGAGGTAGGCCACCATGCGGCTGCGCTCGGCCGGATCCCGATGGCGCGCCGCCATCACGCAGAGCAGCACCAGCACCATGGCTCCCAGTAGCAGCACGAAGCTGCCGCTGAAGCTGGCGTGGGTCAGCAGCAGGCGCAGGGCCGGCACCAGCAGGGCCAGGATGGCGAGGCCGCCGAGCATGCGCAGGTAGAAGCCGCGCCCCTTGATGTGGCGCAGGGGGGTATTGATATCCGCCAGGATGGGCCAGAAGCAGAGGGTGGCTATGATGGCCAGCACGTTGCCCAGGGTGGCGAACAGGAACAGGGTGCGGTAGTCCTCGGTCAGCTGGAAGTAGCCCGCCACCGAGAAGCCGATGAAGAAGCCCAGGTTCATGCCGGCGTAGTTCCAGAGGAAGGCGCTCTCGCGGCGGTGATCGTCCGGGGCGAAGCGCTGGGTCAGCATCATGTTGAGGCAGGTGACGTTGAGGCCGCTGCCGGTGAGGAACATGGCGAGCCCCCAGTAGAGGCCATCGACCCCCATCTCGGCGATGAGGTAGCAGCCGATCACCTGCAACACCATGCCCATGACGAACAGGTTGCGGTTGCTGAGGTAGCGCCCGCCAAGGTAACCGCCAAACAGGTGCAGACCGTAGTTGAAGGCGCCGAAGATCCCCATCATGGCGTTGGCCTGGGATTCGCTGAAGCCGAGCCGCTTGGTGGCGTAGAGCACCAGGGTGGAATAGAGCACGGCAAAGCCCAAGGTGGCGAAGGTCTGGATAAAGAACAGGGCACCCGAGCCCGGGGGGACGCTGGCGTGATGAGAAGCTGGAATCGAAGCGCTCACGGTTTGTCTCCTGTGAGAGGGAAAGTCACACCTCATCCTGAGAGCGTACCGGTCTGTCGCCGGCCAGCCTGTCGCGCGTCCATGCGGGTTGCAAGGCTGGTCGGCCATTTAGCGACCAGTCCGGGCAAATAGCCATACCAAAAATTTAATCGCGTGCGATTAATTCATTTTTATTAACTTAATCTGACTATCTATTCTGCCTGTTGTTGCGTATTGGTAACGCTCAGGTAGGTGAGGATGGTGCCAGTTCGGCTCTATTGATGGCTGTTCGACACTCGTTGGCTCAAGACGACGAGGTCCCTGTCACCTTTGTCGTGTTATTGCCGTCAGGGATACGGGGAAAAGGGGAGTACGCTATCCGGGTGTTTTACTAGCCGGAGTGCATAACTATCCGAATATCACTGTCTGGATCATGGCGCCGCTTTGCCATGGCCCTGGCGCGGATAACAGAACGCCCGGCGAACCGGGCGTTGGATAAGGGGGCAGACCACGGACGGGATCAGAAGTCGTGGTAGAGGGGCCAGCCGAGCAAGGGGTGCTTGAGACCGGCGCGCATCTCCATGTTGTCGAGCTTCTCCGGCGAGGCGTTCTCTTGCTGCAACTGTTGGTACTGGCGCACGAAGCTCAGGGTATGCAGCAGGTTGGGCACGAAGCCCGGGCTCAGCTCCTGGCGCAGGGCGGTCGCCATGTCGGCGGGCAGCTCGCCGAGCAGCTGTTCGAGCTGGACGGCGATATGATCCTTGTCCAGCCAGGCATCTTGCAGCACGACATCCCGTGCGAGGCGGCGCTTGAGATCCTGCTTCACCTTCAAACCGGCGCCGCACAGGATGCGATAGAGCAGGGCCTCCGCCAGCTTGTCTTCCATGGTGGGGTGGTCGTTGTCATAGGCGAAGAAGTGGCTGTCCAGCAGACCCATCAACCGGGTCTTGTTGTGCTCGGCCAGGGCCTTTTCATACTCCTGCCAGCCTTGCCACTCCTCCACGTCCGGCGGGCTCGAGATCTTGTCCAGCAGGCGCGCGTCCACGTCCCCATAGAGGCTGTTGCCCGCCTGCTTGGGGCTGACGGAAATGAGCATGGACCAGCCCTTCTGGAACGGCTTGATGGGCCCTTCCGGCGCCTGCAACAGGGCCAGTGCCTTGGCGGCATCTCGCCCAGAGAGCTCCTGCAGCCCCAGGCTGACCACGCCGATGACGTCGTGGGCGGCCTGCTCCAGCAGGTGCATCTTGTACTTGTTGTAGTACTTGTCGGCGAATTTCAGGCTCATCAGCACCGCCTTGCCCTTGATGGCGGCGAGCTGTTGGGAGCTCAGGCGTTCATTGTCGCGACCGAAGCGCAACACCTGGCTGAGGAAGGGGCCTTCGTTGGCTTCGCGAATGACGAGTTGCATGGGTCTCTACCTCAATCCAGGAAGCTGAACATGTCGTCGACGTCGCCGTACTCGTCTTCCTCGACCTTGTTCTTCTCCTTGGCCTGCATCACCAGCTCGGCGGCGAACTTGTTGATGATGCCATCCCAGGAGGAGTGCTCATTGCGCAGCAACGCCTTGATGGACTTCTCCACCTCGGGGGCCAGCTCGCGGATGAGCATCAACAGGCTTCTCGGGTCATCCAGGGAGTAGTCGTGGGTGCCCTCGGCCTGCTGGCGCTCGCTGTAGCGCAGGGACTCCTCGAGATCCTCTTCCTCTGCGTGCAGCACGTCGCCATAGCCTTCGTCCTCCTCGTAGCGATCGCCCCGGTAGAACTCGATGAAGGGGATGGCGAGGTAGAAGAGACCGGCGGGATCCTCGGCCACGCATTCGAGGATCTCCCGCTGCTTGGCCTCGCTGTCCTGGGTGCGGATCAGGTAGTTGAGGAAGTCGAAGGTGTGCTGCTGCAGCTCGTCGGCGTTGTTCTTGATCGCCTCCTCCCAGTAGAGGGGCTGCTGGCAGACGATGTCGCGGATCCGCTCCGGGGTCATCAGCTCGGAGATGATGGACGGGAAGGAGATGTCGTGCTGGCCGTTGATCTGGGTCAGGGTGACGATATCAATATTTTCAATGACTTCGGCCAACTGCTCGTCGGACATCGTCTTGGCGATCAGTTCGAACTTCTCGCTGGCCTGCTTCGGCTCGATCACCGCCAGCTCTTTGATCTCGATGGCGGTAATTTCTATCAGACTGTTGCTCATGCTCTTATCCAATGCTGGCCCCAATTAGAAACGTACTTCGTCGTACATGTCCTGATCGTCTTCCTCGCCGGATCCGCCATGGTAGTCGGCGTCGGCATCTTCCCCGTCCTCGTCATCCTCGTCCCGCAGCTCATAGTCGTCATCGGCATGACGGCCACCGCGGGGCATGGGGTTGTCCAGCAGATAGACCACGGCGCACGCCTCGATGAGCTGCTCCTCGCTCTGGGCCCGCACCGCCTTGACCAGGGGCAGGTCTGCGTTGTTGAACGCCACCGACACCTTGAACTCGTCCCAGGAGGGCTGGACGCCGCTCGCGAGCCACTTGGCCCACTCCAGCTTGGCCTTGGGGGGAAACTGCACCCGGCCATAGAGGGCCAGCGGCAGGTATTCGGGCATGAACTCCAGCATGCTGATGTCCGCCAGCAGCAGGGCCTTCATCTTGCCGGTGAACTGTTCCAGCGCCTTGGGCTGATCCTGATCCCGGTAGGATTCGATGTTTTCGCCGGCATCGCTTTGCAGCGCCTTGAGCCGCGCCTGGTCCCATTTTTTTTGCATATCAGCCTCAGGGGTAGAATTGGTCCCACATCTCCTGCATGGCAGCAGCGGGATCGGTCACGATGACGTTGTTGAAATCCTTGATAAAAGCGGCGCGCGCCTTGGGGTCGGAAAGCACCTCGTAGGCCTTCTTAACCTGATGCAGCCGGATAGCGGCCTGCTCTTTCTCTTCTTCACTCGCCCCGATCAGCTTGTCGGGGTGGAACTGGTTCGAGAGCCGTCGATAGGCTTTCTTGATGTCGTTTTCGCTGGCGTTGGACTTGACGCCCAGCACCCGAAAGTAGTTGTTCATGGCAGATCCTGCATCACTGGCATCATCAGAGTCACAAGGCTGGCGCCGGATGGGGTTTGGGGAACCAGGCACGGTAAAAACTCGCCATTTTAACGGAAAGCCGTCACCACTGCCACGAGCGTGCGGCCCTCCTGCACGAAAAGTGATGATCGGATGGGACTCGGCGGCGGGACTACACTGGCAGAAGGGAGGGTGGCCGGAACTCTTTGGTCGCCCCGTTGCCCAACTGCGGGACCGGGTGCCTGGCCGGCGCTCGGTTGGAGTCTCATCATTCAGGGCCCGGACTGCCGGGTCAGCATAAGGAATCATCGCCATGTTCAAACCTTGCCTTCTGGCCCTCGCGCTCTTCAGCGGCTTTACCTTTGCCACCGATGCCTTGCCCTCCACCCCCATGATGGGGGACATCACCAAGGCCCAGTTTATGGAGCGCGCCGAGCAGCGCTTCGCCCTGCAGGACAAGAACGGGGACGGCGTGCTCTCCGTCGCCGAGAAGGAGGACTCCCTCGCCAAGATCGAGGGGGTGATGAAGCAGGCGGGCAAACCGCTGCCGGAGCGGATGGCGCAGCTCAAGCCGAGACGTGACACCACCAAGGCGCAGTTCATGGCGCGCCAAGAGAAGATCTTCGAGCGCCTGGACAAGAACGGGGACGGGGTGATTGGCGAGAGTGAGCGGGCCGAGATCAAGGCCAACCTGGAAAAGCGGGCCATGGAGGCCGCGCAGTAGCTTGATGTGCCGCGAGCAACCCTAGCGGTCAGAAAAACACCCCCAGCCAGATAAAAAGAGCCCGGTCTTGTGACCGGGCTCTTGGCATTGCGGGGGATATGGATTCTGTGGGGCGTTACCAGTGCTCCCACAGCAGCCGCAGCTTGAGCCCCCAGCGGCTGCTCCAGCCCGTGGTGCTGCTTACCAGTTGCCCATCCTTGATGATGAGGAAGGTCGGGGTGACGCCGACCTGCCACTTGGCGGCCAGATCGCCCTGCTCATCGTTGTGGGTGGGGAAACTCAACCCCTTCTTGCCCATCCCCAGTTGCAGCTGAGTGGCGTCACCGGAGCGCAGCGCCACCGTCAGCACGTTCTCCCCCTCCTGCCACAGCTGCTCCACCGTCGGGCTGGTGAAGCGGCAGACGGCGCACCAGCTCGCCCAGTAGTAGACCAGCAGCGGCTTGTCCCGGCTCAGCTCGGCCAGGCTGGTACGGGTACCATCCTGCAGGGTGAATGGTGCCTCCATGGCCCCGTCCGGCAGGCTGGGGCCGCGCCAGAGATCCAGCAGGGTGGAGACGACCAGGGCCATCAGCAGCAGCCAGAGCGCCTCCTTGCCCCAGCGTCGCCAGCGCGGCGCCTTCGCAATCACATCTTCGGCCATGGTTTAGCTCCGCTTGGCCAGCTCGGCTTTGACCAGCTGCTCCAGCTGCTCATAGGGCAGGGCGCCCGGCACCAGCTGGTTGCCGATCAGGGTCGCCGGAGTGCCTTGTACGCCGAGCAAGGTGCCGATGTGCTGACTGTATGGGCGCAGCTCCATAAATAGTTTTCTCATTTCAGCGTCGCCAATTCTGTTTTCACCAGCTGCTCATAGGGCAGGGCGCCCGGCACCAGCTGATTGCCGATCAGGGTGGCCGGGGTGCCCTGTACGCCGAGCAAGGTGCCGATGTGCTGACTGTATGGGCGCAGCTCCATAAATAGTTTTCTCATTTCAGCGTCGCCAATTCGGTTTTCACCAGCTGCTCCAACTGCTCATAGGGCAGGGCGCCCGGCACCAGCTGATTGCCGATAAGCGTCGCCGGAGTGCCCTGTACGCCGAGCAAGGTGCCGATGCGCTGACTGTATGGGCGCAGCTCCATAAATAGTTTTCTCATTTCAGCGTCGCCAATTCGGTTTTCACCAGCTGCTCCAACTGCTCATAGGGCAGGGCGCCCGGCACCAGCTGATTGCCGATAAGCGTCGCCGGGGTGCCCTGTACGCCGAGCAAGGTGCCGATGCGCAGGCTGTTGCGCAGCTCCTCGGTGGCCTTGGCATCGGGCTTGAGCGCCACGTTGTCGGTGGCCGCCAGCGCCTTGTTGATATCCGCCTCGGTCAGCATGCCCTGCTTGCTCATCAGCTTGTCGTGCAGGGTGAGGAAGCGGGCCGGATCCTGCTGCCACAGGGTCAGGCTGTACTGGGCCGCCTTGGCGGAGGTCTGCCCCTTGAACGGCAGCAGTTTGATCACCAGCCCCAGATCGTTCGGGTAGGCCTTGAGCAGCCTGGTCACCTCGGGGTCGAACTGCTTGCAGTAGGGGCAGTTGTAGTCGGTGAACAGCACCAGGGTCAGCTTGGGATTCTTGGCGCCGAGGCGCGGGCTGGTGGCGCTGTTGAACAGCACGTCCTGGTTGCCCTTGATGAAGTTGCCGAGCTGGGCCTCCTGGGAGGCGGCGTTCTGCTTCTCCCAGGATTCGGCCGCCTCGTCGAGGATCTTGGGGTTTTGTACCAGGGTCTCGCGGATGAGCTCCTTGATGCGGGCCTCCTGCTCGGGGGTGAAGGGGGCGGCGTGCAGGGCCGGGGCCAGCAGGCTGGCCGAGAGGGCGGCGATCAGGGTCAGGGTTGGCAGTTTCATGGCATGCTCCTTAGAAGTGGGAGGCGGGCTGGATGAGGCCGGCCTTGTTCAAGACGTTGAGCAGATCGCCCTTGTCCAGCAGCGGTGAGAGGGTTTCCCCCTCTGGCAGGCCGGGGCCGTAGATCTGGTTGAAGGGCACGGCCGCCGCCCCCCGCTTGCGCAGGAAGGCGGAGATGGTGTCGCTCGGCTTACTCCAGTCTCCGCGCAGGGCCACCACATCCGGGGCCGAGAGGGCGGTTTGCACCTCATCGCGCAGCAAAACGTTGTATTTGTTGGCCTTGCAGGTCACGCACCAGTCGGCGGTGACATCCACGAAGACTCGCTTGTTCTGGGCCAATGCCTGAGTGATAGCCTGCTCGGACAGGGGTTGCCAGGCCACCCGATCGCTACCCCCGGTTCCTTGTGCGGTGAAGGCGCCACCCAGCAGCAGGGCGCCGCCCACCAGGGCCGAGAGGGAGAGCGCCAGGGTGAAGCCGCGCACGCCATAACGCCAGATGATGCCCGCCAACAGGGCCAGCAGCAGGGCCACCATCAGCCAGCCCGTGGTGATGGCGCCGAGGTGATTGGCGAGCAGGCTCAGCAGCCAGAGGCTGGATCCCAGCATCATCAGGCCGAGCAGCAGGCGCAGGTGTCCCATCCAGCGTCCCGGCTTCGGCAACCAGAGGGCGAGCCGTGGCAGGGCAGCCACCAGCAGCCAGGGAAGGCTCATACCGAGTCCCAGTGCCGTGAAGATGAGCCAGAGCTCCCCAGGCGGCGCCGCCAGGGCGAAGGCGACGGCGGTGCCGAGGAAGGGGGCTGAGCAGGGGGTCGCCAGCAGGGTGGCGAAGCTGCCCTGCAGGAAGTGCCCACCGAGGCCATTGCCGCCGCTGGTGGCGAGCCGGGTGCTGAGGGCGCTCGGCAGGCGGATCTCGAACAAACCCAGCAGGTTGGCGCAAAACAGCGCCGTCACCAGCACCATGAAGCCGATGAAACCGGCGCTCTGGAACTGGATGCCCCAGCCGACGGCTCCCTGGGTGGCACGCAGCAGGCTGCTCATGGCCGCCAGCAGCCAGAAGGAGACCAAAATACCGGCACTGGCGGCGAGGAACTGCTTGCGCACCTCGGTCTGCTGCTGGTTTTGCTGTTGCAGCACCGAGCCGAGCTTGAGGGCCAGCACCGGCAGCACGCAGGGCATCAGGTTGAGGATGAGGCCGCCGAGCAGCGCCAGACCCAGCAAACCGCCCGGCTCCGGCAAGGGGAGGGGATCGCCGATGGGGGCTTCAGCCTGCCAGGCCTGTTCGCCACTGGTGAGCAGCAGGCCCAGGGTCTGGCCACGCAGATCCGGTGCATCCCCCTGCCAGCCATCGCTGGCTGGCACCCGGGCGATCAGGGTATTGCCCCGTACCTCCAGTTCGGGCTTGCCGAATTCGGCTCCCTCCAGGGCATCGATGAAGAGGGCCGGGGACTGCCAGGCCTCGGACCCCGGGGCCAGCTCAGCCATCAGTTGCAGCTGGTTGCGCCCATAACCGACCCGCACTCTGGTATCGGCAGGCAGGGGCTGGGGCAGGGCGCTCATGGCCTTGGCCCAGGCGAAGTCGAAACCCGCCGGCGCCGACTTGTCCGCATCCAGGACGAAGGGGTAATCGGTCAGGATGCAGACGTTGCTGCAGGTGGAGAGGCGCAGCGTGCCCCTGAGCGGCTCATCGGCCGGATGGCGCAGGCTGAGGGGGAAGCTGACGCTCTGCTGGTAGCCCTGGGTGCTGAGCCCCGCCACCTCGAAGTGGCGCGGGGTGGGCCAGTGCCACTGGAAGTCCGTGACGGGTTCATCCCACAGGATCTGGGGCGCGATCCCCCCCTCCCCCGGGCTGTGCCAGTAGGTCTTCCAGCCCGATTCCAGGGCTATGTCGAGCAGGATGCGGCTCTGCGCTGGGTCGCTTCGATCGGCTTGCAGCCTGACCTTGGCGTGATCGTTCTGGGGGCTGGTGAGCCAGCCCGTGTCGCTGGCCAACCCTGAGGATTGCCACAGCAAGCAGCCCAGTAACAGGGTTGCCTTGAAGAAATTTGACATCGATAGTCTCTCGCAAAAATGAATGACGGCTAATGGCTAGCAGTCGAACTCATTCTCGCCAGACGCAGAGACGAAGGTGCAGGCGCCGCTCGGGCGGGGAGATGACTCTCGGGGGTGGCAAGGGGGGCGTGTGGCGCCAGAGCGGGGCCAACAGGGCGATCACCAGGGCGATGGCGAAGAACAGCTGCTCGACGCAGAGCAGGGTGGCGGCACTCAGCCACTTGCCGTTGAGCTGGCAGCTGTTCGGCTGCGGGCTGGTGACGCTATCCTGATCCTCGGCATCGGCGAGCTGGGGCAGTGCCTGGCAGCTGAGGGCATGATCGAGCATGGCCAGCCGGGCCAGGGGCTGGGCCGCACAATTGAGCACCAGCAGGCAAACCAGCAGCAGGAGTCGTTTCGCCATGCGTTGTTGGTGGATCATGCTAGCCCCGTTCATCAAGATGGCCACATCCTAACGGCCAATGGCGAGGGGAGCAAGCCGGGCCCGGTAAATGGGACCCGCATGAGAGGTCCGTTCTGTTTGGCGAACGCTTGTTCGCTAAAAGGGGGACCAGTATACTGCGCCGAGTTAAATTCCGAGGTGTTCGATGCTCAAACTTGCCCGTGTGCTGCTGCTAACCCTGCTGCTCGTCTTCTGGTTCGTGTTTGGTCTGCTGCTCTGTCTGGCGCGCCCGCGCCACCCCAACAACGTCTACGTGTTCGCCCGCATGTATCATGCGGTCTGCCCGCTCATCGGGCTCAAGGTCAGGGTCACCATCCCCGACGAGATCAAGTCGGTCGGGCCTGCCGTCTATGTCTGCAATCACCAGAGCAACTTCGACATCTTCACCGTGACCGGCGCCGTGGTGCCCGGCGTGGTGGCGGTGGGCAAGAAGAGCCTGCTGTGGCTGCCCTTCTTCGGCCTCATCTTCTGGCTCTCCGGCAACGTCCTGATCGACAGATCCAACCGCTCCCGCGCCATCGGCACCATAGGCCAGGTGGTGGATCGCATCAAGCGCCGTGGCACCTCCATCTGGATGTTCCCGGAGGGGACCCGCTCCCAGGGCCGCGGCCTGCTGCCGTTCAAGGCCGGTGCCTTCCACACCGCCGTGCAGGCCGAGGTGCCCGTGGTGCCCATCGTTTGCTCCAGCTACTTCGGTCAGGTGGATCTGAACCGCTGGGACAACGGCGAGGTGCTGCTGGAGATGCTGCCCCCCCTGTGCAGCAAGGAGCACGGCGCCGCCGGCATTCGCGAGCTCTCCGACAACTGCCGGGCCCGGATGGAGGCCAAGCTGGCGGAGCTGGACGCCAGGCTCGGCCATCACAAGGCCGCCTGATGACACGACGATGAAGAGGGAGCCGAGGCTCCCTTTTTTATTGGTAAAAATCACCACTTCATTGGTTTTTTTCACCATTATCTGTTCGTTGAATTCCCGCCTGTAACCCCCATCTAGTTGTAAAGAAAGGATAAATTTTCTTGGCACGGCTCTTGTAATGTCTTGGGAAGAGAGTGACATCCCATCTACAAGGAGCCAGACCATGAGCGTATTTAGCCGCCTGACCGACGTGATCAACGCCAACCTGCACAGCCTGCTCGACAAGAGCGAAGAGCCGGAGAAGATGCTGCGCCTGATGATAGAGGAGATGGAGCAGGTACAGGTCGAGATGAGAACCCAGGCCGCCCGCGTCATCGCCGAGCAGAAACAGCTGGAGCGCCATCAACAGGCGCTGCGCCACCAGATCCAGGAGTGGTCCGCCAAGGCCGAGCTCGCCATCCAGAAGGGTCGCGAGGATCTGGCCCGCGCCGCCCTCACCGAGAAGCTGGCCGAGGTCAAGAAATGTGAACAGCTGGAGCAGGACAAGGCCAGAGTGGCCGAGGTGTTGGCCCAGTTGACCGCCGACAGCGAGCGCTTGGCGGCCAAGCTGACCGAGGCGCGGGAGAAGCAGAAGCTGCTGACCCTGCGCGAGCAGACCGCCCACAGCCGGATCCGGGCCCGTGCCCAGGTCGACAACCAGCGCATGCACGAGCTGATGGCCCGCTTCGACGGCTTTCAGGGCCGGGTGGATCAGCTGGAAGCCCAGCTGGAGGCGGCGACCCTGGGGCAGAACCCCTCCCTCGAGGCCCAGTTCCGCGAGCTGGAGCTCAACGACGAGATCGAACGCGAACTGGCTCGCCTGAAGGGCCAGAAAGTGGAGGTGTAATATGACCCCCTGGCCGAAAGACCTGGTCCACCGCAAGCTGACCGGCGTCTGCGCCGGCCTTGCCAACGGGCTCGGGCTCTCCAGGGTGACGGTGCGGGTGGTGGCGCTGCTCGCCCTGATCCTGATGCCGCCCTTGGCCCTGGCGGCCTATCTGCTGGCGGTGCTCATCATGCCGCCGCGCCGTGAGTTGAAGCGCTGGCTGGATTGACCTTGGGTCTTCCTGCCGGCAAGTGAGATGCGTGAGGAGCATAACATGCTGGAATTTATCGTCTTGATGCTGGTGCTGGTGACCATGGCGCTGACCGGATTCACCGTGTTGGCCATGCTGCTGGTGAGCGGGGTCTTCGTGCTGTTTGGCGCCCTGGCCGGCATGTTTGCCCTCATCATCAAGCTGGCGCCCTGGCTGCTGTTGCTGCTGGTGGTGTGCTGGTTGCTCAGCAACCGGCGCAGGCATTCCAATCCCTATCGTTAGGCCTCCCTGGCACGTTTCCGGCCACCTTCGCGGTGGCCTTTTTTATGGCGCCGGGTTGGCTGAGCCGGATTGGGGGGCGCAGGTCAGCCAGGGTCTCTGCCACTCATCCCACAGGGTCGGGTCTTGTACCAGTCGTTCCTTGAAGGCCTTGCTCTGCTGCTTGAGGCGATATTCGAGGCGCAGGGCCTGACCCTTGTCGTCGACTTGTTGGCGCCACACCAGGGCCAGCGGGCCCTTGCCACGCAGGGCGCGAGCCCCCTTGCCGCTCTGATGCTGGCGCAGGCGCCGGTCCGGATCCGTGCTGATACCCGCGTAGAGGGCACCCGCCCCGGTGCGCACCAAATAGATAAACCAGCTTGCGGCTGGCTTGTCTGCGGCTGTCATGACTCTTTCCACTGCACCCGGCGGCGACCGAATCTATGCAGGGGCAGCAGGCTGACCAGGAGGCCCGCCCAGACGAAGGCGAAGCCCACGGATTTCACCGGATCCGGGATCTCCCCGAACCAGAAGATGGCGAGCAGGAAGGCGAGGCTCGGCTCGATATATTGCAAGAGTCCGACCGTGCTCATGCGGGTGCGGGCCACCGCGTAGCAGAACAGCCCCACCGGTAGCAGGGTGGCGGGGGCGCTACCCATCAAGAGCAGGCGCTCGCTCCAGTCGCCGGCCACGAACAGGCTGCTTCCCTGCAGGGTGAGATGGCCGATGACGAGCAGGGCGATGGGGAGCTGGACCAGGGACTCGAGATAGAGGCTGACCCCGGCGTCGTAGCGCACCTTCTTCTTGATGAGGCCGTAGAAGGCGAAGTTGGCCCCCATGATGAGGGAGAACCAGGGCAGCTCGCCGTAGGAGAACAGCATGTAGGCGAGGCCGGCCAGCGCCAGGGCGACCGCCAGGTGCTTCTGGGGGGTCAGTCTTTCTTTCAGGAAGAGGACGGCGAAGACGATGTTGAACAGGGGCGTCATGAAGAAGGCAAGGCTGGTGGCCAGCACCTGGCCCGTAGTCAGGCACCAGGTGAACATGCACCAGCTGATGGACATGATGGGGCCCGCCAGCAGAATGAGGCCGAGCTGACGCGGCTCGGTGCGAAGGCGCGCCCAGGGCACCCGTACTCCGAGCAGCAGGAAGAGCCCGCCGAGCAGGACGACGGACCAGAGCACCCGGTGGGAGAGCAGCTCCCACATGTTGACCTCGGGCATGAACTGGTAATAGAGCGGCAGCATGCCCCAGAGCACGAAGGAGAGGGCCGCACTGCCTGGGCCTATCCAGTTCTTCATCGAATTCCGTTTATTAAATTAAACAAATGTGCGCGCATGATAGGTATCCGTCGTCGGTTTCACAAGCGGGATCGGGATGAAAACTCTGCTACCATGGCCCCCATGAATCGACTCGACGTCCTGTTTGAACAGATCCGGGCCTGCCGCCTGTGCGAGGCCCACTTGCCGCTCGGGCCGCGGCCGGTGATCCGCGGAGCCGCGTCTGCCCGCCTGCTTATCATCGGCCAAGCGCCGGGCACCCGTGTCCATGCCAGCGGCATCCCCTGGGACGACCCGTCCGGCGATCGGCTGCGCTACTGGCTCGGGGTGGACAAGGCCACCTTCTACGACGAGTCCCGCATCGCCATTATGCCCATGGGGCTCTGCTACCCCGGCCGGGGCAAGTCCGGCGATCTGCCCCCCCGTCCCGAGTGCGCGCCCACCTGGCACGACAAGGTGTTGATGCTGCTGCCCAATATCGAGCTGACCCTGCTCATCGGCCAATATTCCCAGCATCATTATCTGGGCAAGGTAGGCAAGGGGACCCTCACCGAGACGGTCAGACACTGGGCCGACTACGGCCCCGCCTGGTTGCCACTGCCCCATCCCTCACCGCGCAACACCCTCTGGCTCAAGAAGAATCCCTGGTTCGAGCAAGATGTGATCCCGCACCTGAGACAGAGGGTCGCCCCACTGCTGGGGTGACCCTCCGGGTATCGGACTCAGGTGGCGGGCTCGGCCAGCGGTTTGGGTTTGTTGCGTGCCATGGCGACCAGGGGCAGCACTATGCACAGGCAGCCCAGCAGCAGCGGCAGACCGGGCTGCTCGTCGAACAGCCAGACCCCGATGGCGACCGCCATCAAGAGACCCGTGTACTCCGCCGAGGCGATCTTGCTCGCCTCCGCCTTGCGATAGGCCACCACGCAGAGCCCGGCGTAGACCATGATCAGCGCCGAGGAACCGAAGGCGGGCCACCACATCTGCCACTGCCACTCGCCCCCCTCCCACCAGGCCAGGGCCAGTATGATGGGCATGCTCAGCACGTTGGTGAAGAAGAGGGTCTGGGCGATGGGCTGCTTGAGCGGGATCCGCTTGATCAGCAGGTTGTTGACCGCCATGGAGAGGGCCACCCCGAGCGCCGCGAGCGCCGCCCAGTTCACCTCGGTCGGCCGCAGCACGATCAGCACCCCGATGAAGCCCACCAGGGCCGTCAGCACCTTCTGGCGCGACAGCGCCTCCCCCGCCAACCAGACCGCGAGCGGCACCATCAAGAGCGGCGCCGCGTAGAAGAGGGCGTTGGCGGTGGCGAGGGGCAGGCGGGTGAGGGCGACCACCATCAGGCAGACGCCGATGGCCCAGATATGGGCCCGCAGCAGGTGCCACTTGATGGCCACCGGCGGATTGCGGCGCCAGGACCAGAGCAGCCAGGGCATCAGCAGGATGGCGGCGGAGAGCTGGCGAAAGAAGACGAACTGGAACACCGGCTGATCCGGCTCCAGCACCTTGACCAGGGCATCGGAGAAGACCGCCACCATGTTGCCCAGCACCAGATAGAGGATGCCGATCCCGACTGCATTCATACTGCCTCCCGTTTCAGATGAGGCAAGGGTAGTCTGGCGCTCGTTATCCAGTAAAATGATAAAAAATGACCATCCATGAGATTTTTAGATAATGAAGCTGCCCCCCTTGCGCGCCGTTCAATACTTCGAGGTGGTCGCCCGCCTGCTCAGCTTCTCTCGCGCCGCGCTGGAGCTGAACGTCAGTCAGAGCGCGGTCAGCCACCAGATCCGGCTGCTGGAAGACTTCCTCGGTGAGCGGCTGCTGCTGCGCCAGGGCCGGCTGCTCTCCTTGACCCAGCAGGGGGAGAGCTACTTTGAGGGGATAGCCGCCGGCCTCGGCCAGATAGCCCAGAGCAGCGAGCAGCTGCGGGGCGGCGGCGAGATGCGGCTGCGGCTCGCGGTCTACAGCTCGTTCGCGGTGAAGTGGCTGATCCCGCGCCTGGCGGGTCTGCGCCAGCTCTATCCCGAGCTGGATCTCAGCCTGGAGATGGTGGCGGAGGATCCCGAGCTCTCCGATCGGGTGGCGGACTGCTTCATTACCGTCTCCCCCCATGGCCGTGGCTACAGCCACGATCTCATCTATCTGGAGCGACTGTTTCCGGTCTGCAGCCGCCGCCTGCTGCAGCAGGTGGAAGGGGAGTGGCCGGCAGCCATCTGGCAGTTGCCGCTCCTGTCGGTGCAGTCCATCTACAAGGCGCGGGGGGAGGACTGGCAGCGCTGGGCCAAGGCGGGGGATCTGGTGATCCCGGAGGAGGCGCGCATGCACCACTTCAGCCACGTGCTGCTGGCCATGGAGGCGGCGGCCTGGGATCAGGGGGTGGCGTTCGTGAATGACTACATGCTGCGGCCGGACGATCCCCAGCTGGTGGCCCTGCCGGTGCATCAGCTGGTGACGGGAGATGCGTTCTACTTCACCTGCAAGCGCTCGCGGGCCCACGAGCCCGCCATCAGCCGCTTGCGGCAGTGGCTGATGATGGAGACGAGGCAGAGTATCAGCCCGGCTTGATGAGAGAGTTACACTGCATAGTTGTAGAAAAACGGTTCGAGCCGACTGCTTTAGGTGGGATGGTTTCGCAATGTGGCTATAGGGCCGGATAGAGGTGGTGATTACCCCTATCCGGCCCTTTGCTATCTAGGCCCGAACTGACTCAGTACAAACAGGCTGGTGGCACAGACCACGACCGAGGGGGCGAGATTTGAAGTGGCCTGATAACAACGAGCAGGCCACCCGAGATTCAGGCTTTCTTGAACTGGCTCAGCACAAACAGGCTGGTGGCACAGACGACGACGGACGGACCGGCAGGCGTGTCCTGATACCAGGAGAGCGAGAGCCCTCCCAGCACCGCCAGGCAGCCGATGATCGCCGCCAGGCCCGCCATCTGCTCCGGGGTCTGGCTGAAGCGCCGTGCGGTGGCGGCGGGGATGATCAGCAGGGAGGTGATGATAAGGGCCCCGACGAACTTCATGGCCACGGCGATCACCAGGCCGATCAGCAGCATGAGCACGCAGCGCAGCACGTCGACCCGCACCCCTTCCACCCGTGCCAGCTCCTCGGAGATGGTCATGGAGAGCAGGGGATCCCAGAGTCGCCACAGGGTGAGCAGCACCAGGGCGCCACCGCCGTAGATCCAGAGCAGGTCCATGGGCTGTACCGAGAGCAGGTCGCCGAACAGGTAGGCCATCAGATCCACCCGCACGTTGTCCATAAAGCTCAGGGTCACCAGACCGAGCGACAGGGCGCTGTGGGCCAGGATGCCGAGCAGGGTGTCGGTGGCCACCTGCTGGTTGCGGCTCATGATCACCAGCAGCATGGCCATGGCGAGACAGCAGACCACCACCGCCAGGGTGAGATCGACCTGCAGCAGTATGCCGAGCGCTATGCCGAACAGGCAGGCGTGGGAGAGGGTGTCGCCAAAATAGGCCATCTTGCGCCACACCACGAAGCTGCCGAGAGGGCCGGCCAGCAGGGCGATACCGAGGCCGGCCGCGAGGGCGTATAACAGAAAGCTGTCCACTGGAATGTCCTATTGCTTGGCTATTTGTTACGAGAAGGCAGGCGGATGATCGGGGCCTGCGGTTCATGATGATGATGTTCGCCGTCGCAGTGGTGATGGTGGGTGTAAACCGCCAGCACCTCCTGTTCCGGGCGCCCGAACAGGCGGGCGAACTCCGGGTGGCGGGCCACGCTCTCCGGCTCGCCGTGACAGCAGACGTGGCGATTGAGGCAGATCACCTCGTGAGTGCTGGCCATCACCAGGTGCAGGTCGTGGGAGACCATGAGCACGGCGCAGTGCAGCTCGGCGGCGAGTTTACTGATGAGGGCGTAGAGCTCGATCTGGCCGTTGATATCCACCCCCTGCACCGGCTCGTCCAGCACCAGCAGCTCGGGTTTGACCAGCAGGGCGCGGGCCAGCAACACCCGCTGCATCTCGCCGCCGGAGAGCTTCTGCATCCGGTTGTCCAGCAGCTCCTGGGCTCCGACCCGATTGAGCGCCTCCTCGATGGAGAGGCGGCCATTCTTGCCGAGCTGCAGGAAGCGGCGCACCGTCAGCGGCAGGGTGGGATCCAGGTAGAGGCGCTGGGGCACGTAACCGACCCGCAGATCCCGGCGGCGCAGGATCTCGCCGGAGTCCGGGCTGAGCAGGCCCAGCACCAGCTTGCTCAGGGTACTCTTGCCCGCCCCGTTGGGGCCGACCAGAGTAGTGATTTTGCCTTTGTTCAGGGTAAAGGAGACCTTGTCGAGCACTGAGCGTCCGTCAAACGAGAGACAGACATCTTTTAGCTCCACCAGTTGGGTCATGACAGCTCCGGGGTTTACAGCCTGTGAGAGTTATAATATAACAACAGCATTGGCTGTTATATTATCACACACATACTTCCTGACGAGACCCCTATGCGCATTCTTGCCCTGATCACTGCCTTGCTGGCGGTGAGCCTGCCTGTTCGTGCCCTCGAGGTGCTGACCACCATCAAACCTCTGGGCTTCATCGCGGCTGCCATCACCGACGGGATGAGCGAGCCCAAAGTGCTGCTGCCGACCGGCGCCTCTCCCCACGACTTCGCCCTGCGTCCCTCCGACATTCGCAGCATCAATGAGGCCGATCTGGTGGTCTGGGTCGGCCCCGAGCTGGAAGGCTTCATGGCCAAGCCCCTGGCCCAGCATCCTCACGTGCTGACCCTGACTCAGGTACCGGGCATGCCGCTGTTCGACTACCGCAAGCAGGCTGGGCACGAGGAGCATGGCGATGAGGATCACGAGGGTCATGATCATGACGGCCACGAGGAACATCACCATGAGGGTATCGATCCTCACATCTGGCTGGGGCCGACCCAGGTGTTGGTGATCGCCAAGGCGTTGAGTGACACGCTGAGCACCCAGGATCCGGCCAATGCTGCCCGTTACGGTGCAAATCTGAAGGCCTTTACAGACAAGGTCGATGCCAAGGACAAGGTCATCGCCGAGCAGATGACGGTGGTCAACCAGAAGGGCTACTTCGTCTTCCACGAGGCCTATGGCTATTGGGAGCGCCACTACGGCATGAGCTCCAGGGGCCACTTCACCGTGAGCCCGGAGCGCCGCCCCGGTGCCAAGACCCTGGTGGAGATACGCAAGGCGCTGGAAGAGAAGCAGGCAAGCTGCATCTATGCCGAGCCGCAGTTTTCTCCTGCGGTGATCGAGTCCGTCGCCCGCAACACCGGAGCCAAGGTGCTCTTGCTGGATGAGGTGGGTGAACAAGTGCCGCTCGGACCCGATGGCTATCCGCAATTCATGCAGCAATTGGCCGATGCCTTTGCCGAGTGCCGCTAAGGGCCCGATGTGACCATCAGGGCTGACTATACTGACCTCCAGCACATGCCATGGAGTGTCCAGTATGAAATGGATTGTCCCCGCCTGCATGGTGGCACTGGCCAGTGTCCCATTGCAGGCTTCCCAGCTCTCCAGCTATATCGCCAGCCCTGAACTCAAGTCCAAGTTGCAGGAGGTCTACGGCCCGCGAGCATTGCAGCGGGCGGAGGCGTTTGCCCGTCTGCTCACCCCGAGGGCCGGCACCACGGACCAGCAGAAACTGGATCTGGTCAACAACTACTTCAACAACCTGACCTACAGCGATGACCCCAGATTATGGGGAGAGGAGGACTACTGGGCCAACCCGCTGGAATTCATCGGGGCCCGGGGTGGGGATTGCGAGGACTACAGCATCTCCAAGTACTACACCCTGATGGAGCTCGGGGTGGATGAGAAGAAGCTGCGGCTGGCCTATGTGAAGGCCATTCGATACAACCAGTTTCACATGGTGACGCTTTACTTCCCTACCGCCAAGTCCGATCCCCTGGTGCTCGACAACATCAATGGCCGCATCCTGCCGGGCAGCAAGCGCAATGACTTGCAGCCCGTCTACAGCTTCGATGCCAAGAGCATCTGGGTGATGAAGTCACGGCGTGAGGGTACCCTGGCGGGGAGTGCCGATCGTCTGACCCAGTGGACCTCGATGCAGAGCCGCTTCTCCAGCGAGCATCTGCGCTCTCCCCGTCGTCAACTATAGCTTGCCCGCCGCCTTCAGCTCCTCGAAGTACCTTGCCGCCCCCGGATGCTGCTCGATGCTCAGCACCGGGCCGACCTTGTTGCGCGCCTTGTGAAACAGGTTGGCGTAGCCATAGGTCTGTTCGTTGAAGCTGGTCTGCTGGCTCAGCATGGCTTTGGTCAAGCGATAGACATCGGCATCGGCTGCGCTGGCATTGGTCACCAGGGTCGCGGCGATGGCGAAGGTAGGGGTGGCCTTGAGGTTGCCCGTATAGATGCGGGCCGGTACCTGGCTGCGCTGATAGAACTTCACCCCCTGTAACAGGCGATCGCGGACCTCTCCCTCGATTGGCAAGAACCGGATGGCACAGCGCTTCGAGGTGTCCAGTACGATGCGATTGGGGTGGCCCATCACCAGCCCGAAGGCGTCTATCTGCTTGCTGCACAGCGCCTCGGCCTGGTTGGCCACGCTTTTGAGATCGAGATCTTGCTCGGTGGCACCCAGCACGGCGAACAATGCCAACGCCGTCTGGCGGGTACCCGAATGCTTCAGACCCATGTCGATGGGGGCCAGCTTGAGTTGCTCCAGACTGGTGATGTCGCCATCGGCTCGCACCACTATGGTGAAAGGTTCGGCATGGGTGGCGAATAGTGCTCGCAATTCGGGTTGGGGCTGTTTGGCGAAGGGGCCGCTGCCATGGCTGGCCTGATAGAGCCAGTCGGATTGCACCAGTGCATAGGGGATCTCCCCAGCCTGCAACTGACGCAGATTCTCGATGGAACCAGAGCTGGCCTGCGGCTTGCATTGAAGGTCGGGGTCGCTCTTGTTGGCCAGTCGGCAGAACTCCTTGATGACCTGATAATAGATACCCTGCTCACCCCCGGTGCCGACGGGAATGGTACTGGCGTGGGAGGCCGAGGCCCAGAGCAGGGGCAGCAACAACAAGGGGAGTCTCATACGGCCTCCTGGCTGGCATAGCCATCTATGCCCCAGCTACGCAAGATGCTGATGTCGCTCACCTCGCTGGCTTCCGCCAACAGGGTGTAGCCGGAAGCGTGGAGGCACTGGGAGAGTAGATTCCAGTAAAGTGGCGCTTCGGTGAGCTGGCAGCTGATGAACACCGGTTTGACGGGATCGAGTCGGGTCAGGTTGTCGTTGTTCATGGGGACATTGCTGAACGCCATCTCGACCCCCTGAGCCGACAGGGCCGACAATCGCTCCTCGGCAAGGGGAGGGAAGGCCGGCTGATCCCAACGCCAGTCGAGAGTCTTGCCCTTGCCGCTGGTCAGCGTTGCTGCAAATTGCCCCCAGTCAGGGTGGGTGAGCAGGCTGAGGGGGAGCTGTATCCCCTCCGCCTTGTGGGCCAGCCAGTCGTTGAGCAGGGCCCGGATCTCGTCCGGTGAACTGTCCGTACTCGGCGGGGTTTGGGGGAGCAGGCGGCTGTAGAGCCGGATATCTCCCTGGGTGGAGACGAAGTGCTGCAGGTGCATGCCGCTCGCGGTCTCCGTCAGCCCCATCAGGGGTTGGTTGGCCTGGGCCTCGTGCTGCTTGCCGAGCTGGGTGATCTTGAGCCGCTGTTGCAGCAGATCCCGTTTGCGCTCAGAGACCAGCTGGTTGATGGAGGAAACCACCTCCCGCAGCTCTCGCAGCCAGGGGGTGGGCAAGTTGCCGCTGAACTGGCGCTGGCGCACCTGCAACAGTTGCAGACTCACCTGCTCGAGGGGGCGCAGCAGCTGGTTACATACCCAGTGAATGATGAGGGTCAGCACCAGCAGGCCACCGAGCAGGGCCAACCCGGTACGGCTGATGGCGTTCCACAGATGCTGGTAGGCATAGCCCTCATGCCCCACCAGGGTGAGGGTGCCGAGGATGCGCCAGCCGTCGGTGAGTTCCTGCTCCACCTTGACCGGCGGCATGGAGATGACGCTCGGCAGCCAGCCGGGGATGTTCTGCTGCGCCGTGTGGAATGCCTTCTGGAACAACAGCTGGCCATCCGGATCCAGCAGGGTGACCGAGCTGACGAAACCGCCGTCGAACATGGCGTTGACTATGGTTTCGGCCAGCACCTTGTCGTCGTTGAGCAGGGTGCCTTGCAGCACCAGGCCGAGGGCTGTGATGGCCGTCTCGAGATTGGCGGACATCTGGTCGAGGATGGATTGCCGCACCGTGGTGATCTCCAGCATGAACAGCAGGATGGCGCCAATGGTGAACAAGATCAGGATGATTACATTTAACAATCTTGCTAATGACATATCCACTCCATGGAAATGTTCTTGCAACATTTGGCCGTTCAGGAGCCAGAACAACCGGACTTGGTTCTTAAAAATAGAAAAAAATGGCTAAAAGAGGCGATCATTTCTGCCCATGAAGGAAGGTTATGCATAAAATGTGAGGTTCGTGCATATAGCTATGAACTTTTTGTAAGTATTTAGGTCTAAATGCCAGATGTTCGGTTTTCATAATAAAAAATCATAAAGACAGACACTCAACTACCACCCTTAGATCTAATGACAGGATAGCGGATGAAACGTCTCCGTCCCTTGGTAGCACAGGCTGCCAACTGGGAACCCCCGGTTCCCCGCAAGCATTTTTATGCCATGTTACTGCTCACGGCCATGACGCTGTCGGCGGTAGCCGTATTGCCAGCACCAGGTGACATCCTGGAGCGGCCACTGCGTCTCGAGTTGCCCATCGCCACCCCGGGTACCGCGACCAACGAAGACAACACCGATTTTAACGACATCCCGGACCACGAACTGGTGGAGGCGGCTGCCCCGGAGGATGACATCCCGGCGGATGTGACCCCCCAGTGGCAGGACTACCGGGTGCGCAACGGTGAAAACCTGACGGCCATCTTCAACAATCTGGGGCTCTCCACCACCACCCTCTACAAGGTGCTGGATGCGGATGCCAAGAATCATCTGGCCCGCCTCAAGCCCGGCCAGACCATAGAGTTGCTGATCGATCAGGACAACATACTGCAGCAGCTCAAGATCCGCCTGAACATCAAGCAGACCCTGGTGCTGGAGCGCACCGACGACACTTACAGTGCCAACATGCTCAACGAGAAGGTGGAGTGGCAGAAGAAGAGTTATGACGGTGTCATCAACGGCAGCTTCTACGTCAGCGCCCGCAACGCCGGCATCCCGGCGAACCATATCCAGAAGATTGCCAACCTGTTCCAGTGGCGGATGAACTTCGCGAAAGATCTGCAGAAGGGTGACAAGTTCAAGGTGCTGGTGCGCCAGGAGACTGTCGAGGGCAAGAGCACGGGCAACACCCAGCTGCTGGGGGTCGAGGTGTTCAGCCAGGGCAAGACGGTGTCTGCCTGGCTGTCGGAAGATGGCAACTACTATGACGGTCAGGCGAACAGCCTGGAGCGCGGTTTCCGCCGCTATCCGACCCATAGCCGCTACCGGATCAGCTCGAACTTCAACCCTGCCAGACGTCACCCCATCACGGGGCAGGTTCGTCCCCACGAGGGTACCGACTTCGCCCTGCCGGTGGGTACCGCCGTCATGGCGACCGGCGACGGCGTCGTGCTCAAGGCGACCCGCCACCCGCTGGCCGGCACCTATGTGGTGATCAAGCATGGCCGCACCCTGATGACCCGCTACCTGCACCTGAGCAAGTTGCTGGTGAAGCCCGGTCAGAAGGTGAAGATGGGCGACAAGATAGCGCTCTCCGGCAATACCGGGCGCTCCACGGGGGCCCACCTGCACTACGAGGTGCGGATCAACAACCGCCCGGTGAACCCCATGACGGTCAAGCTGCCGATGGCCGAGCCCCTGAGTGGCAAGGAGAAACGCCAGTTCCTCGCCAAGGTGAAGAGCTATCGCCAGGAGATGGAGGCGGGTTGACCTCTCTCTTTTCCTGATAGAAAAAGGCCCCGCCATCATGGCGGGGCCTTTTTCGTTGGCGGGCTTCAGTAACCCTTGTCGAAGTCGATGCGGCCATCGAGCTGCTGGCCATCGATGAAGCGGATGTAGTTGCGGATGAAGATCTGGGCCACATCCTCCGGGAAGCTGTAGGCGCTGTTGTGGGGGGTGACGATGAGGTTGGGTTGATGCCAGAGGGGGCTGGTGGGAGCCAGGGGCTCCTGCTCGAACACATCCAGCACGGCGGTGGCGAGCTTGCCACTTTGCAGCGCCGCCAGCAGATCCCCCTCGTGTACCGCATTGCCCCGGCCGACGTTGAAGAAGATGGCGCCCGGCTTGCAGTGGTTGAAACGATCGGCGGTGAACAGGTGGCGGGTCTCCCGGGTCGCCGGCAGCACGCTGATGATGACGTCGGCCTGGGCCAGCATCTTGTTCAGGGCCGGCAACTGATAAACCTGATCGAAGCCCGCCCGCTCACGGCCGCTGTGGCTGATGCCGAGCACGCGCATGCCGAAGTGTTTGCCGGTGTGGGCGATGTGCTGGCCTATGCTGCCGGTGCCGAGCAGCAGCAGTGTCTTGCCCTTGAGTCCCTGATAGGGGTGGCTCTGCCACAGCTGTTGCTGTTGCTGTTCGCGATAGAGCGGTAGTTGGCGGGTCAGGCTGAGGAGATGGCCAAACACATATTCGCTCATCAGGGGGCCGAAGATGCCGCGCACATTGGTGAGCAGGTAGTCGCGCCGGCAGCTGGCATCCAGCAGCACGTCGACCCCGGCATAGGTGGATTGCAACCAGCCGAGCTTGCCGGCCTTGGGCAACAAGGATTTGGCGCGAGCCGGTTCGGCCATCAGGATGTGAGCCTCGCCGATCAGCTTCTCGGCATCGCTCTGGTTGTCGGCCCGCAGAATGCGCAGATGGGGGAGGTGAGCCGCCTTGAGCAGACGTTCGTAGTGGGCGTTGTCCTGGCTGAGCAGAAGCAGGGTACGTTGGCTCATACTCTTGTTCCTTATCATGTTTATGGCACGGCGAAGGGGTGTCTGTCCCCATCTTACCCCAGTTGATCGGGCAAGATAGCCGACCAGGGCGCTTTTTCGTTTTCGCCGGCCCCCTCGTGGGCTACAATCTGCCCCACATTTTGCAAAGGATCAGACTCCAGTGTTTGGTGACAAGTTTTATAAGCGACTGGCCGAGCTGCAGCCTTGGCAGCAGACCGTCTACACCCTGGCGCTGGCAGAGCGCATGTATCCCAACTATGTGCTGTTTACCCAGGCGTCCGGTTTCGGCGATGCCAGGGCATTTCGTCACGCGCTGGATCAGATGTGGAACTACCTCACGGTGAAGGGTTCCCGGGTCAATCTGGGGGCCATCCTGGAGGCGTTCGAGGTCTACATTCCCGAGCCCAGCAAGTTCGAATCCTACGGCGCCTATCCGGCGCTGGATGCCTGTGTCGCACTGGGCTGTGCCTACAACTCGGTGATCTGCCGGGTAGGGGAAGAGGCCATGGATGCCAGCCACGCCTCCGTGGGGACAGTGGCCGGTTTCATCGAGATGCTGGAAGAGCGCGATCTGACCGATGAGGAGCTCTACGAGCACGAGTACATCGAGGCCGAGCTGGAGTTTCAGGTCGAGCTGCTCAAGCGCGTGGCCTTCGAGCGCGACAGCGACCGCATCCTGGCTATCCGCGAGTTTGCGGCCCAGGGCGGTGTCTCCAACATCGGGATCAGCCTGGAAGAGTGATGCCCTCGCGGCGACGCCCCGGCTCTTGCCCATAAAAAAGCTCCCGTTCGGGAGCTTTTTTTATGTCCGTTGCTGGCTCAGGCCCGCTCTTCGGTGAGGGGCCGGACGCTCAGCACAGGGGCGGCGTCTATGCCATCGGCATTCATCATGGAGGAGATCCGCTGCAGGGAGGAGAGCAGCAGGGTCTGCTCCCAGATTTCCAGGGCCTGGAAGCGTTGGATGAAGCTCTCTTGCAGCGGGGTCGGCGCCTGCTCCAGCAGGGCACGGCCTGCGTCAGTCAGCGTCGCATGCACCTTGCGCTTGTCGGTCTCGCTGCGGATCCGTTGCACCAGCTGGCGGCTCTCGAGCCGGTCCATGATGGTGGTGGCGGTGGCCTGGCTCATGTTGGTGTGATCCGCCAGCTGGCGCATGGAGATCTGCCCCAGTTCGTCGATCCCCTTGAGCAGCAGGAGCTGCGGTGAGGTCAGCCCGGCTTCCTTGATCAAGCGTTTGGAGTGCATGTCGATGGCACGGATGATCTGGCGCAGGGCGACCAGCACTTCATCATGTTTTTCCACAGGAGTCCGGCTCATGGCCTGGTAGTTGAGAGGCGCAAGATTTTCCGCCTAATTCCATACAAGGTCAATATGGTTTTTGGTCTAATGATTTCTGCTCTAATCATTTTTGTGTTAGGTTGTCCCGCTGTTTTCGAAATTTAATCCGATCTTTGAGGAGCGAAATGATGCAGAACGACCTGGATATCAAGTCCCTTGTGAGCGAGCTACGGGTAGTCAGAGTTCGCTATGAACTGCCAGATACCTCGGCATTCGTGCGTTACCAGCCCGCCTATGACGAAGACCCGAACAACCTCAAGGTGCATCACTACGATGGTGAATTACCCCTCTCCTGCAGCAACACCGGTGCTTTTAGCTTAAAGGAGTTGGTGAACGAACTGCGCTACGCCTATGTACTGGTACACCTCTTCCCCGACGAGAGCGCCATGAACTTCTACCTGGCGGGTCTCGACAACGGCCTGGCCCAGCTCGAATTCATCGGCGGCTCCTACGACTTCAACCGGCTCTGGATCACCAGCGGCGTCTCCAGCCTGGGGGTCCCCATGGCCATCTTCCTCGGCAAGCGCCACGCGGTGAACGGCCAGCCGTCCGTCAGCCTGGTGGATCACCGCGAGCAGGTGGCGGGTCGCTTGGTCTACCGCGCCATCGGCGGGGCGGGCGATCACGTCGGCGAAGACTTTTTCAACCACGACTAAGGAGGCCAGATGAGAGCAACCAAAGGGCTGTTGAAAGGCCTCAATCCCACCATGGCCATGACGGCCCTGACCGTCGTGACCCTGTTCCTGCTGTTCGGCGTCTTCGATCCCGATACCGCGGGCACCTGGTTTACCGGTGCCAAGGACACCATCATCGCCGGCTTCAAGTGGTACTACATTCTGGTGGTCGCCCTGTTCCTGTTCTTCGCCGTCTACCTGATGTTCAGTCGCTTCGGCAGCATCCGACTGGGCGACGACGACCAGGTACCGGAATTTGGCTACTTCGCCTGGTTCTCCATGTTGTTCAGCGCCGGCATGGGCATAGGCCTGGTGTTCTGGAGCATCGCCGAGCCCATGTACCACCTGCAGAGCAATCCCTTCATCACCGAGGGGATGACGCCGGAGGCGGCCCAGATCGCCATGCGGCTCACCTTCTTCCACTGGGGCCTGCATCCCTGGGCCATCTATGTGATCGTCGGCCTGTCGCTCGCGTTCTTCAGCTATCGCCGCAAGCTGCCGCTGGCCATCCGCTCCGTGCTTTATCCCATCCTCGGTGAGCGCATCTACGGCTTCTGGGGCCACGCGGCCGACGTGCTGGCGGTGTTCGGCACAGTATTCGGGGTGGCAACCTCCCTGGGGCTCGGGGTCTCCCAGATGAACACGGGCCTCAACCAGATGTTCGGCATGGGGGTCTCCCAGACCAACCAGCTCTGGCTCATCGGGGTCATCAGCGTGATCGCGACCCTGTCGGCCATCTCGGGGGTGGGGCGCGGGGTGAAGATCCTCTCCGAGCTCAACATCTGGCTCAGCGTCTTCGTGCTTGCCCTCTTCCTGGCGCTGGGGCCGACCACCTACCTGCTCAACGCCTATGTTCAGAACATCGGCGACTACCTGCAGAACATCGTCAAGCTGAGCTTCTGGACGAACACCGAGGCCAACGGCACCTCGGCCTGGCAGTCGAGCTGGACCGCCTTCTACTGGGGCTGGTGGATCGCCTGGGCGCCCTTTGTCGGCATGTTCATCGCCCGCATCTCCAAGGGCCGCACCATCCGCGAGTTCGTGCTCGGCGTCTTGCTGGTGCCCTCCCTGCTCGGCATGCTCTGGCTCACCGTGTTCGGCGGCACCGCCATGAACCTCGAGCTGTTCGGCAGTGGTGGCGTGGTGGAGGCGGTCAACCAGGACGTGACACTGGCGCTCTACAAGACGGTGGAGCTGTTGCACTGGGAGACCTTCGGCTGGATCGCCAAGGGAGTGCTGACCCTGCTCATCTGCACCTACTTCATCACTTCCAGCGACTCGGGCACGCTCGTGATTACGACGCTGCTCTCCATCGGCGATCAGGATCCCCCCGTGTTGCACCGCGCCATCTGGGGGCTGGGTCAGGGACTGGTGGCGGCCATATTGCTGGTCTCCGGTGGGCTGGCGGCCCTGCAGGCGGCCAGCATCATAGCGGCGCTGCCCTTCTCCCTGATCATGCTGGCCATGTGCTACTCCCTGATGCTGGGGCTCAAGCAGGAGAGCCAGCGCCAGTTCGAGTACAGGCAGAACCTCAAGCGTCACGACGGCTCCACCCACATGAGCCTGATTGACCGGATAGGGCCGGCCTGACGGGCAAGTGGCAAGAGATGCAATAAAAAGGGGAACCGCGAGGTTCCCCTTTTTGCATTCCGCAGCCTGCCTGTCAGAGCAACTGCTTGAGGCGATAGAGCAGATCCAGCGCCTGGCGGGGGCTCAGCTCGTCCGGACGCACCGCCGCCAGCTCCTCCACCACGGGGTGGGGCTGGGGGGCCAGCGTCACGGGGGCCGGGCGCGCTTCGCCGGCGGGGGACGGGGTGGCGCTCTCCAGCTCCGCCAGCTTGTGGCGCGCCTGATGGATCACCGCTTTCGGCACCCCCGCCAGGGCCGCCACCTGCAGGCCGTAGGAGCGGCTGGCCGCCCCCTCCTGCACCGCATGCATGAAGGCGATGGTATCCCCGTGTTCAACGGCGTCCAGATGGACGTTGGCCAATCCCTCCATGAGCGCCGTCAGCTGGGTCAGCTCGAAGTAGTGGGTGGCGAACAGGGTGTAGGCGCCTATTTTGCTCGCCAGCTGCTCGGCGCAGGCCCAGGCGAGCGACAGCCCGTCGTAGGTGCTGGTGCCGCGGCCAATCTCGTCCATCAGCACCAGGCTGCGGGCGGTGGCGTTGTTGAGGATGTTGGCGGTCTCGGTCATCTCCACCATAAAGGTGGATCTCCCCGAGGCTAAGTCGTCCGACGCGCCGATGCGGGTGAAGATGCGATCGATGGGGCCGATGCGGGCGCTGCTCGCCGGCACATAGGCACCGATGTGGGCCAGCAGCACGATGAGGGCGGTCTGGCGCATGTAGGTGGACTTACCCCCCATGTTCGGGCCCGTGATGATCAGCATGCGACGACTGCGTTGCAGGTTTATCGGGTTGGCGATAAAGGGATCCGTCATCACCTGCTCCACCACGGGGTGGCGACCAGCCTCGATCAGGATCTGATCCTCCTCGATCAGGGTGGGGCAGCGGTAGTCCAGGGTCTCGGCCCGTTCGGCGAGGTTCGCCAGCACGTCCAGCTCCGCCAGGGCGGCGGCGGATTCCTGCAGCTCGCCGAGGTGGGGCAGCAGGGTGTCGAGCAACTCCTCGTAGAGCCGCTTCTCCAGTGCCAGCGCCTGGGCCTGGGCGGTGAGCACCTTGTCCTCGTACTTCTTGAGCTCATCGATGATGTAGCGCTCGTTGTTCTTGAGGGTCTGGCGGCGGATGTAGTGGGCCGGCACCAGGTGGCTGTTGGCGCGGCTCACCTCGATGTAGAAGCCGTGCACCTTGTTGTAGCCGACCTTGAGGGTATTGATGCCGGTGAGCGCCTTCTCCCGCTCCTCGATGCGGGCGAGGCTCGCGGTGGCGCCGTTGGCAAGATCCCTCAGCTCGTCCAGCTCCTGGTTGAAGCCGTCGCGGATGACGCCACCGTCGCGGATCAGCACAGGCGGCACCTCCATCACGGCTCGCTCCAGCAGGTCCAGCAGCTCGGGGAAGGTGCTGGCGCGCTCCGCGAGCTGTTGCACGGCCTCGTGCTCGCTGTCTGCAAGCAGCCGTTGCAGCTCGGGCAGCTGGCCGAAGGCCTGGCGCAGCCGGGTGAGATCGCGGGGACGGGCACTGCGCAGGGCGAGGCGCGCCAGCACCCGCTCCACGTCGCCGACCTGGCGCAGCAGGCCACCCAGATCGTCGTAGAGGTTCTGCTCGATGAGCTCGGCTATGGTGCTCTGGCGCCCCTTGAGGATCACCCGATCCCGGATCGGCTGGTGGATCCAGCGCTTGAGCAGCCGGCTGCCCATGGGGGTGGCGGTCCTGTCCAGCACCTCGGCCAGGGTATTGTCGTAACCGCCCGCCAGGTTCTGGGTCAGCTCCAGGTTGCGGCGGGTGGCGGCATCCATGATGACGGCGTGATCCGGCTGCTCGAGGCGCACGCCGCGGATGTGGGGCAGGGCGGTGCGCTGGGTGTCCTTCACGTACTGCATCAGGCAGCCGGCGGCGCACAGGGCGGTCTCGCTCTGCTCGACGCCGAAGCCCACCAGATCCTGGGTGCCAAACTGCTGGCACAAGAGCTTGCGGGCAGTCCCCAGTTCGAACTCCCACTCCGGACGGCGGCGCAGGCCGCGGCGGCCCTCCACGTGGCGCAGGAACTCGAAGGATTCCGGGTAGAGCAGCTCCGCCGGGTTGGTGCGCTGCAGCTCCGCCAGCAGGGTCTCTTCCTTGTCGAACTGGTTGATGAAGAAGCGGCCGGAGCCGATGTCCAGGGTGCCGTAGCCGAAGCGGCGGCCGTCGTGATAGACGGCGGCGATCAGGTTGTCCTGACGTTCGCTGAGCAGCGCCTCGTCGGAGACGGTGCCCGGGGTGATGATGCGTACCACCTTGCGCTCCACCGGCCCCTTGCTGGTAGCGGGGTCCCCCACCTGCTCGCAGATGGCGGCAGACTCGCCGAGCTGCACCAGCTTGGCCAGATAACCCTCGATGGCGTGATAGGGCACCCCGGCCATGGGGATGGGGCTGCCGGCGGACTGGCCGCGCTTGGTCAGGGAGATGTCGAGCAGCTGGGAGGCCTTGCGGGCATCGTCGTAGAAGAGTTCGTAGAAGTCGCCCATCCGGTAGAACAGCAGTATCTCCGGGTTCTCGGCCTTGAGGGTCAGGTACTGCTGCATCATGGGGGTGTGGGCGCTGAGGGTGGCGCCGCTGACTGGGTGCTGTGCTGTCATGTGCTATTCCAGAAGGTGCTCTGGCAGGGAAGCGTCTGCCATCTTGGGTCTGAATCTGGCAGCCATTCTACATGCTCGGGGGCGGATGGTGAGGGGGAATCTCCGTCTTGGGGGCAAAGTGGCGTCCCGTCGCGGGTTTGTGCATCCGGAGCAGCTGACCAGAGTGGGCCTGGGCCGGCGTCAGGCCGAGAGAGTCGTGGGGGAGGAAATAAGATCCCCGCACGGATGCGGGGATGGGAGAAACGGGGGAGAGCCGCCCTTAGTACATGGCCTCGCCGCCGCTCAGCATCTCGTGCAGCTTGGCCTTCTGCTCGGCGGTCAGCACCTTGCTCACCTCGAACAGGTAGTGGGCACGGTAGTAGCGAGCCTCGGCCTGGACGTTGCTGATGGTCTGCAGCTGCTTCTTGGCCGCCGCCTCGTCCCACTTGCCGCTCTTGATCATGTTGACGATGACGTCCTGGCCGATGGCATCGAGCTTGACCGAGCCCAGCTCCTTGGCCGCCTGCTCCCGCAGCCCCTTGATCTGTTCAACCTGGGCGCTGGAGAGGTTCAGCTCCTGGGCCAGGGTGGTTTCGGTCTGCAACTCGGGGGCGTTCTCGGCGGCGAAGGTCTGGGTGCTCACACAGATCGCCAGCGCGGCCATGGCAACTTTAAACTGATGCTTCATCTGTCTTTCTCCATGTTTTCATAGGCATGTATTCATCAAATGGATACCGCCAACGAGGCGGTGCCTGTTGATTATAGAGAGCCCCCATGTACTGGAGCTTAAGCGCCGGTCATTTGCCGAGGCGTTCACCAGGCTCATCCGGATAGTGGCCACGGGGGCACCTGAACTAGGCTGACGCAGCGATGGCCTGGCGGGTTGTCCACGGGTGGGGGCAATTGCATAATGAGGCCCATATTTCGCCCGAACGGGCCAACGAGGGCATGATGATGGGGCTTGATGCAGAGATCGCCCGCCTATCCCGGGAGCTGGGAGAGGCGCTGACCGCGCGGGGCTGGCTGGCCGCCACGGCGGAGTCCTGTACCGGCGGCGGCGTGGCCACCGCTATCACCGACATCGCCGGCAGTTCGGGTTGGTTCGATCGGGGGTTCGTCACCTACACCAACGAGGCCAAGCAGCAGATGCTGGGGGTCAGCATCGACAGCCTGCTGCGTCACGGTGCCGTCAGCGAGGCCGTGGTGCTGGAGATGGCCAGGGGCGCCCTGGCACGCTCCGATGCGGGCATCAGCGTGGCCATCAGCGGCATCGCCGGCCCGGGGGGCGGCAGCGATGACAAGCCGGTCGGAACCGTCTGGTTCGCCTGGGCGGACAAGAGCGGTCGCCAACACTCCCTGCTGGCCCGCTTCGACGGTGACCGGCAGCAGGTGCGGCAACAGGCCGTCAGACAGGCTCTCTCCGGTTTGTTGGCCCTGCTCAGATAATTTGGGCTTGATACTGTATGCATAAACAGTATACTTAGCCCAACTTCATTTCTTTATCACGATTCCCAGCGGAGATTGGCATGGATCAGAACAAACAGAAGGCACTGGCGGCTGCGCTGGGGCAGATCGAGAAGCAGTTCGGCAAGGGTTCCATTATGCGTCTGGGCGACAGCAAGACCATGGACATCGAAGCCATCTCCACCGGCTCCCTCTCCCTGGACGTGGCGCTGGGGATCGGCGGCCTGCCCTGTGGCCGTATCGTCGAGATCTACGGCCCGGAGTCTTCCGGCAAGACCACCCTGACCCTGCAGGTGATCGCCGAGGCCCAGAAGAAGGGCAAGACCTGTGCCTTCGTCGATGCGGAGCACGCGCTGGACCCCATCTATGCTGCCAAGCTCGGAGTCAACGTCGATGATCTGCTGATCTCCCAGCCGGACACCGGTGAGCAGGCTCTCGAGATCTGCGACATGCTGGTGCGCTCCAACGCCGTCGACGTCATCATCGTCGACTCCGTGGCCGCCCTGACTCCGAAGGCGGAAATCGAAGGCGAGATGGGGGATTCCCACGTCGGCCTGCAGGCCCGCCTGATGTCCCAGGCCCTGCGCAAGCTGACCGCCAACATCAAGAACGCGAACTGCCTGTGCATCTTCATCAACCAGATCCGGATGAAGATCGGCGTCATGTTCGGCAGCCCGGAAACCACCACGGGTGGTAACGCCCTGAAGTTCTACGCCTCCGTACGCCTCGACATCCGTCGCACCGGCGCCATCAAGGAAGGGGACGAAGTGGTCGGTAACGAGACCCGTGTCAAGGTCGTCAAGAACAAGGTGGCGCCTCCCTTCAAGCAGGCAGAGTTCCAGATCTTCTACGGGGCCGGTATCTCCAAGGAAGGCGAGCTGGTGGACTTGGGCGTCAAGCACAAGCTGATCGACAAGGCCGGTGCCTGGTACAGCTACAACGGCGAGAAGATTGGTCAGGGCAAGGCCAACGTGATGAAGCTGTTCTCCGAGAACAAGGCGATGGCGGCGGAAGTGGAAGCCCGTTTGCGCGAGCTGCTGCTGTCGGGAGCCATCCCGCAGGAAGGCAAGGCCGAGGTGGTCGAGGCCGATGAGTTCGAGCCTGAAAACGAGCAAGAATACGAGTAACAAAGAGGCCGGGTTGATACCCGGCCTTCTCATATATGGTCGATGCATCCATGTCAGAACCCGTAGATTCCCCACTCCCCGAACTCTCGTTTGAGGAGCAGTTTGCCGCGGCTCGCGCCTTTGCCATGCGCAGTCTGGCGCGGCGGGAGAGCGCCGAGTCCGAGCTGGCGAACCGGCTGCGCAAGCAGGGCTTCGATGAGACCGTGGTGGAGGCCGTCCTCGACTACTGTCGCGGCCATCACTGGGTCGATGACGAACGCTACGGTGCCATGGCGGTGCGGGCCGGTGCCGCCAAGGGGCACGGCCCCATCAAGATCCGATTCGACCTGCGCCGCAAGGGGCTGGATGACGGTCAGATAGAGGCGGCGTTCGAGCAACCCGAGCTTGACTGGTTCGAACTGGCGGCCGAGCTGCTGCAGCGGCGCGCCAGGGTGGCCGATCTCGCGGACTTCAAGTTGCGCATGAAGTGGCTCAAATACCTGCTGGGGCGGGGCTTCAATCAGGAGCAGGCCCGGTATGCCATCGCCCAGATGCAGGGGCAGGAAGAGTAGCCCCTGAGGGCGAGTCAGTGACGGCCTCTGGCTTGATGCCTTGGCCGTCTCTCTATCACCAGCTATCGCCAGAGTGATCTGCCCAGCGCCCTTGCCGTCACAGGGCGCTCGTAATTCATATAGAGTCGCCGCCTGCAGCGGCTGTCGTGGCCTGCGACCGCGGTTTTTGCCCCCGATTTTCCCCTTTCTCGCCCCGCCATTCACGAGGGCCTGTCAGCATCCTTCCCGAACGGGGCTTTTTCACCCATCAGGGGCCGGCACGTTTTACTTTACCCCGCAGAAAACTTACATTATTGCGATTAAAAGTCCGTATCCGAATCAAGCAGGATTTTCCATGTATATGTCCACGTCAGAGTTACGCGCCGCGTTTCTCGAGTATTTCCGCTCCCAGGGGCATCAGGTTGTCTCCTCCAGCTCCCTGGTCCCCCACAACGACCCAACTCTGCTGTTCACCAACGCAGGGATGAACCAGTTCAAGGACGTGTTCCTTGGCGCAGACAAGCGTGCCTATCATCGTGCCACCACGGCCCAGCGCTGCGTACGGGCCGGCGGCAAGCACAATGACCTGGAAAACGTGGGCTATACCGCCCGTCACCACACCTTCTTCGAGATGCTGGGCAACTTCAGCTTCGGTGACTACTTCAAGCAGGACGCCATCCGTTTTGCCTGGGAATTCCTGACCGGTACCCTCAAGCTGCCCAAAGAGCGCCTGCTGGTGACCGTGTACGAGACGGACGACGAAGCATTCAACATCTGGGCCAACGAGATCGGCGTGCCCACCGATCGCATCGTGCGCATCGGTGACAACAAGGGCGCGGCCTTTGCCTCCGATAACTTCTGGCAGATGGGTGACACCGGCCCCTGCGGCCCCTGCACCGAGATCTTCTATGACCACGGCGATCACATCCAGGGTGGCCCTCCCGGCTCCCCGGAGGAGGACGGCGATCGCTTCATCGAGATCTGGAACGTGGTCTTCATGCAGTTCAACCGTCAGGCCGACGGCACCATGGAGCCGCTGCCCCGCCCGTCCGTGGATACCGGCATGGGTCTTGAGCGCATCTCCGCCATCCTGCAGGGGGTGCACTCCAACTACGAGATCGACATCTTCCAGGCGCTGATCAAGAAGGCCGCCGAGATCGTCGGCACCAGCGATCTGAGCAATCAATCCCTGCGCGTCATCGCCGACCACATCCGCTCCTGCGCCTTCCTGGTGGCTGACGGCGTCATGCCGTCCAACGAAGGCCGTGGCTATGTGCTGCGCCGCATCATTCGCCGCGCCGTGCGTCACGGTCGCAAGCTGGGCGCCACCGAGGTGTTCTTCTACAAGCTGGCCGCCGAACTGGCGGTGCAGATGAAGGACGTGGCGGCCGAGCTCATCGCCCAGCTGCCCCTGGTGGAGCGCGTGCTGCGCATCGAGGAAGAGCAGTTCGTCCGCACCCTGGACCGTGGTCTGCTGCTGCTGGAAGACGTGCTGGCCAACCTGGGGGATGCCAAGGTGATCCCGGGTGAGGTGGTCTTCAAGCTGTACGACACCTACGGCTTCCCGGCCGATCTGACCGCAGACGTGGTGCGCGAGCGCGAGATCGGCATCGACGAGGAAGGGTTCCACGTCGAGATGGCCAAGCAGCGCGCCCGTGCCAAAGAGGCCTCCAGCTTCGGCGTAAACTACAACGATGTCTTGAAACTCGACTTCGAGACACCATTTACCGGTTACAAGCAACTCAGCGAAAAAACCACTGTCGTTGGCATCTACAAGGATGGTGTCGAGGTGAATGGCCTGATCGCCGGCGAAGAAGCCGTGGTGGTGCTGGCTGAGACCCCCTTCTACGCGGAGTCCGGCGGTCAGGTGGGTGACAGCGGTGTGCTCAAGGTGGACGACGGCATCTTCGCCGTGACCGACACCCAGAAGGCGGGCAAGGCCATCATTCACAAGGGTTATCTGGAACTGGGCACTCTGGAGAAGGGCGCCGAGGTGGAAGCCGAGGTCGATGGGGAGCGCCGTCAGGCCGTGGCCCTGAACCACTCGGTCACTCACCTGTTGCACGCAGCCCTGCGCCAGGCGCTGGGGGATCATGTGACCCAGAAGGGTTCTCTGGTGGGGGCCGAGCGTATGCGCTTCGACTTCTCCCACTTCGAAGGCCTGACCATGGCGACCATTCGCCGCATCGAGGAGCTGGTCAACGCCCAGATCCGAGCGAACCACGACGTCACTACCCAGGTCATGGATCTGGAGGCGGCCAAGTCCGCCGGCGCCATGGCGCTGTTTGGCGAGAAGTACGAAGACGACGTGCGCGTGGTGCGCATGGGGGACTACTCCACCGAGCTGTGTGGCGGTACCCACGCCAAGCGCACCGGTGATATCGGCTTCTTCAAGATCATCGCCGAGAGCGGCATCGCCGCCGGGGTGCGTCGCATCGAGGCGGTGACCGGCAAGGGTGCCATCGACTTCATGCACCAGCTGGGTGAGCAGATCGAAGAGGCGGCCGCCTTGGTGAAGGGGGATCAGTTCTCCATCGCCGACAAGGTACGCCAGCTGATGGACAAGGCCAAGCTGATGGAGCGCGAGCTGGAACAGCTCAAGGCCAAGCTGGCGGCCCAGGCGGGCAGCGACCTGCTGAGCCAGGTGATCGAGATCAACGGCCAGAAGGTGCTGGTTGCGGCCCTGGACGGCGCGGATCCCAAGTCTCTGCGCGGCATGCTGGACGAGCTGAAGAACAAGATGAAATCCGGTGTCGTGCTGCTGGCGACCAGCAGCGATGACAAGGTCAATCTGATCGCCGGTGTCACCAACGATCTGACCGCCAAGGTGAAGGCCGGCGAGCTGGTCAACCTGGTGGCCCAGCAGGTGGGTGGCAAGGGCGGTGGTCGTCCCGACATGGCGCAGGCGGGGGGAACCCAGCCCGAGGCCGTGCCGGCGGCACTGCAATCCGTACACTCCTGGCTGGAAGAGCGCCTGTAAACGGGCGAGGTGATCTGTGGCACTCTATGTACAGAAGTACGGCGGCACCTCGGTCGGCACGCTGGAACGAATAGCGGCTGTCGCCGAACGGGTGGCCCTGACCCGCGCCCAGGGACATGATGTGGTGGTGGTCGTCTCCGCCATGTCGGGTGAGACCAACCGGTTGCTGGGCATGGCCCAGCAGCTGGATCCGGATGCCAACCGGCGCGAGATGGACGTGCTGGTCTCCACCGGTGAGCAGGTCACCATAGCGCTGCTGGCCATCGCATTGAACCAACGGGGTTGCCCTGCGGTCTCAATGACCGGTGATCAGGTGCGCATTCACACCGATTCCGCCTATGGCAAGGCGCGCATCACCCACATCGATACCGAGCAGGTGCAGGCCGCACTGGGTGAGGGCAAGGTGGTGGTGATCGCCGGTTTCCAGGGGCGTGATGAGCACAATGCCATCACCACCCTGGGCCGGGGTGGGTCGGATACCACTGCGGTGGCGGTGGCGGCGGCCATCAAGGCCGATGAATGCCAGATCTTTACCGATGTGGATGGGGTCTATACCACGGATCCGCGCATCGAGCCCAAGGCCAGACGCCTCTCTACCATCACCTTCGAGGAGATGCTGGAGATGGCGAGTCTGGGGGCCAAGGTGCTGCAGATCCGTTCGGTGGAATTCGCGGGCAAGTACCGCGTACCGCTGCGGGTGCTGTCGAGTTTCGTCGACGGAGAGGGAACCTTAATCACATATGGAGATGAGAGGATGGAAGCACCCCTGGTTTCCGGCATTGCGTTCAACCGCAACGAGGCGAGCCTGACCATTCTGGGTGTGCCGGACAGACCCACGGTGGCGGCGCAGATCCTGAATCCGATCAGCGATGCCAACATAGATGTCGACATGATAGTGCAGAACACCCTGGGGGATGGCACCGCCGACTTCACCTTCACGGTGAATCGCGATGACTACCGCCGGGCCCGCGCCCTGCTGGAGCAGACAGCCACCGAACTGGGTGCCGCCTGCGTACAGGGCAACGGGGAGATCGCCAAGGTCTCCATCGTCGGGGTCGGCATGTGGAATCACCCGGGCGTTGCGCGCACCATGTTCAAGGTATTGGGCGAGGAGGGGATCAACATGCAGCTGATCTCCACCTCTGAAATCAAGATATCCGTGGTGATTGACGAGAAGTACCTGGAGCTGGCGGTGCGCTCGTTGCACGCCGCGTTCGGGTTGGATCAAGAGCCCCATGAGCAGCCCTTGGGCAACAATCCCTGATTGATTTAGTTTCAACCATTTACCATATCGGTATCTTTGTAAGATAATGGCCATATCGATATAAATACAAAACAGGATACAGGAGCAAGCGAATGCTTATTTTGACTCGTCGAGTAGGGGAAACCCTGATGATCGGTGACGAAGTGACCGTGACCGTACTGGGTGTGAAAGGCAATCAGGTACGTATCGGTGTGAACGCACCGAAAGAGGTCTCAGTGCACCGCGAAGAGATCTACATGCGGATACAGGCCGAGAAAGTGCCGGGTCAACCGAACTTCTAAGCCGCATCCCCAAGCTGCTATAAGGCGACATATCATGTGTCGCCTTTTGTTTTTCCGGGCCTTGCAAACGGCTCGCAGGGCGCGAAAGTCGTGGGTAAGTACCCATATTGCTTGAATATTCCACTCTTTGGCCAAATGCTGAGCGAACGCTCTGTTTTCTCCAAAAAAGTGTTTGACTAAAAATCCCTGTGAAGTATTATCAGCCCCGCAAACGGAGAGGTGGCCGAGAGGCTGAAGGCGCTCCCCTGCTAAGGGAGTATGCGGCTTATACCCGCATCGGGGGTTCGAATCCCCCCTTCTCCGCCATTTGCGCCCGTAGCTCAGCTGGATAGAGTACCTGGCTACGAACCAGGTGGTCAGAGGTTCGAATCCTCTCGGGCGCACCATATTAGACTCACGATGAGTCATGTATCGACCTTCAGCACGTCGGTACGCTATAAAAGGCTTACTGTTGAGTAAGCTTTTTTTATCGCTTTAAATCAGGGCGCCCGTAGCTCAGCTGGATAGAGTACCTGGCTACGAACCAGGTGGTCAGAGGTTCGAATCCTCTCGGGCGCACCATTTAAAGTGAAGTCAATGATTTATGAGCGCCCGTAGCTCAGCTGGATAGAGTACCTGGCTACGAACCAGGTGGTCAGAGGTTCGAATCCTCTCGGGCGCACCATTTTATAAAGCAATGTCAAAAGTTTGTGAGCGCCCGTAGCTCAGCTGGATAGAGTACCTGGCTACGAACCAGGTGGTCAGAGGTTCGAATCCTCTCGGGCGCACCATTTTAAGAAGCAATGTCAAAAGTTGATGAGCGCCCGTAGCTCAGCTGGATAGAGTACCTGGCTACGAACCAGGTGGTCAGAGGTTCGAATCCTCTCGGGCGCACCATATAGACAGCTCCGACTCAGGTCGGGGCTGTTTTTTTATGTACCAAAATTATCCCCTTGGCATGCAGTTATTTGCCTGCTCGCCCCGATTTTCCTCCGCTCTGCGAGCTGCGCAGGTGTCTGGTCACGATGTCCCGGTGCTTCCCATACCGCCTCAGACGCCCACCACAGCGCTGAGCGCATTCTCACTGCCCACGCCCCCCATGCCGTCCCCATCCCCTGGTCGCCACCCAGACAGGCTGGGGAGGCCTGTGTGCCACGCCTCCCCGTGCGCTGGCGGGGGTCTGTTATGCCTCAAGGCAGGTTGGGACAGGGGATGGAGTGTTTCATATCTTGACCCTCCCATCATCTGCGCGGGTCTGGATGAACGATGGGGTCCGCGCAATAAAAAAGGATGCCGAGGCATCCTTTTTCACGTTCCAGCATCCGCTCAGCTCTTGAGCCACTTGCGAATGCGGTTGGCATCGCCGATGGGGGTGCGCTTGCCCACCGAGTTGAGCAGCACTATGGCCAGCTCCTGGCGATCCGGCTTGGCGCGCATCAGCAGGCAGCGGCCCGCCTCGTCGGTGTAGCCGGTCTTGGAGAGGCGCACGTCCCAGTCCGGGTTCTTCACCAGGGGGTTGGTGTTGTTGAACATCAGGCTGTAGGAGGGGGTGGAGAAGCGCATCTCCATGCTGTCGTTCTGGGTGAACTGGCGGATCAGCGGCTGGCGATAGGCCACCGAGATGAGTTTGGCCAGATCCTGGGCGGTGGAGACGTTGCGGGTCGACAGGCCGGTGGAGTCATAGTAGCGGGTGTTGCGCATGCCAAGCTGCCTGGCCTTGTTGTTCATGGCCCGCACGAAGGCGGCGCGGCCACCGGGGTAGTGGCGGGCCAGCGCCGAGGCCATGCGGTTCTCGGAGGACATCAGCGCCAGGTGCAGGGCATCCCGACGGCTCACCTTGGTGCCGAAGCGCACCCGGGAGTAGGTGTGCTTGAGGTTGTCCCTGTCGTTCTGATCCACGGTCAGGGTTTGGCTCAGGTTCTGCTTGGCATCCAGCACCACCAGGGCCGTCATCAGCTTGGTGAGGGAGGCGATGGGGCGCACCTGGGTGGGGTTCTTCTGGTAGAGGGTCTTGCCCGTATTGACGTCCATCACCAGGGCGCTGCCCGATTTCAGTTGCAGCTTGGCCGGGTTGGGGGCCGCCATGGCTGCGGGCAGCCCCAGCATGCCCATCAGGCCACACACCAGCGCGATTGCGCGAATCCGACACCCCATACAACGACTCCATCCACGGCGAAAAAAAGGCGCTAGATTCACTCATTTTTGCCCCTGCTTTACAAGAGCGTGAGGGGGGAATTCGTTATTTATTTCCATAAAAAAGGGCCGCCCTCTGGCGACCCCTTTTCTGTGCCTCACGGCTTGGAGACGGTGGCCTTGCGTTTGCTCCACCAGCGCCAGACCAGGGCAATCAGGCCGCCGACCAGCAGCACCAGCGGCAGGCAGAGGATGATGCTGAGGAACTGGGACTCGTACTGCGCGGCCAGCTTGGTGTGGCTCAGGTAGTAGCCCAGGCCCACCAAAGGGCAGATCCACATGATGGAGCTGATGAGGTTCACCACCAGGAAGCGGCCCTGGGGGATCTCGTTGGCCCCGACGATGTAGGGGTAGGCGGTGCGCACGAAGGCGATGTAGCGGGCGGTGATCAGGGTGATGATGCCGTACTTGTTCAGCAGGTAGTAGACCTTCTCCTTGTGCCGCTCTTCCAGGTGAGACATCAGCCTGTGGTACATCTGGGTATGGCCGAGGAAGCGCCCCTGCATGTAGCCGAGCCAGGTACCGACGAAGGTGGCCAGGATCAGCAGCGGGATCACCGCGAGCGGCAGTACCCCCTGATAGATCAGCACGCCGGTCAGGATCAGCAGGGTATCCCCTGGCAGGAAGGCGGTCGGGATGAAGCCATTCTCCAGCACCAGGAAGGTCAGCAGGACGACATAGACCATGAAGACCATCTTGGGATCGGACAGAGCCGCCAGATCCTGATTAATGAAGGCGTGAGCCAGGTGGTAAAACTGCTCCATACAAGCAAACTCCGCAGGTTAGCTGGGTTGGTCGGTCAGCGGCATGGCGAGCACCTTGTCGATGCGCAGGCCGTCCATATCCACGATTTCCAGTTGCCACTGCTCCAGGGTGACGATGTCTCCGGTCTGGGGCAGGCGGCCAAGGAGCAGCATGATAAGCCCTCCAAGGGTGTGATAGTGATGTTTTTCTTCTTCCGGCAGGCGAACCAGCTCCAGACAGTCCTTCAATTCGGGCAGAGGGATGAGGCCATCCAGCAGCCAGCTGCCGTCCGCGCGCTGGAAGGCCCAGTTGTCTTCGGCCCCCTCCTGCTGGAAGTCACCGGCCAGGGTTTCCAGCAGATCCTGCTGGGTCACCAGCCCCTGCAGCTCCCCGTATTCGTCCACCACCAGCACCATGTGCTCCGAGTGGGTTCTGAAATGGTTGAGCAGTTCCAGGCCGTTGAGGGTCTCCGGCAGCAGGCTGCCGTCCTGGGTCAGGGCCGCCAGATCGATGGGGTCCCCCTTGATGTAGGCGTGCAGCACCCGGCTGACGTTGAGGATGCCCACCAGATCCGACAGGCTGCCGTCACAGACCGGGAAGAAGCCGTGGCGATACTCCACCAGACGCTGCAGGTTGACCTCCAGCGGCAGGGAGAGGTCGATGTAGCGGATGTCGCTGCGGGGGACCATCAGAGAGGCCAGGCTGCGTTCGTCGAGGCGGAACACGTTGCGCAGCATGGTGTGTTCGTGGTCTTCGATGATGCCGGCCTCGGAGCCCTCCACCAGCATGGCGTGGATCTCCTCCTGGGTGACGTTGTTGCTGTTGCTCTGATCGACCCGCAGTATGCGCAGGCTGGCATGGGTGGAGGCGGAGAGCAGCCAGACGAAGGGGCGGGTCAGGGTCGCCAGCCACAGCATGGGGCGGGCCACCAGGCAGGCGATGCGCTCGGCGCTGAGCTGACCGAGACGCTTGGGCACCAGTTCCCCCACCACGATGGAGAGATAGGTCACCAGTACCACGACGACGACGGTGGAGATCAGGCTGCTGCTCTTGGGGGAGAACCCCCACTCCTGCAGCCAGAGCGCGAATGGCTGGGCCAGCAGGGATTCGCCGTAGATACCGTTGAGCAGGCCTATGCTGGTGATGCCGATCTGGACGGCAGAGAGGAAATGGGTCGGATTCTCCCCCAGTTTGAGGGCGATGGCGGCGGAGCGGCTCCCCTCGCTGGCCATCTTGCCAAGGCGCGCCTTGCGGGCGGTGACGATGGCGATTTCCGACATGGCGAAGACGCCATTGAGCAAAATCAATCCAAGCAGGATCAATATTTCCATACTGCGACAGCACTCCTGATAGAAAAGGTCGCTGGCAGTGTAATGAATTTGCGGGCGATACGCTTGTGAAAGCAGGGGATCTGGCTCGTGAATTTTTGAATTTCATGCGTGGCATGGGCAGAAGAAAGGGGGATCGGCTCGGCCTTGCCGCGGTGGGGCAGGGGTTGGAGACGAGAATAGAAGCAGGTGTGGAGACGGACCAATTCGGCGCTGGGTAGGGTGGTAAATAAAAAAGCCCCCGCAAGTCGGGGGCTTTTGGCTGGTAATGGCGTCGCTTAGAGGGCGGCGATCTCGGCCTGCTGGGCTTCCAGCTTGACCAGCTGGAGGCGGTAGTCTTCCAGCTTCTCGCGCTCCTTGGCGATGACGGCATCCGGCGCCTTGGCCACGAAGGCCTCGTTGCCGAGCTTGCCTTCGATGCGGGCGCACTCGCCGGTGAGCTTGGCGAGCTCTTTCGCCAGACGGGCCAGCTCGGCCTCCTTGTCGATGAGGCCCGCCATGGGGATCATCAGCTCGGTGGCACCGATCAGCTTCTTCACCGACAGGGGGGCGGTTTCACCTTCGCCCAGCACGCGGATGGACTCCAGACGGGCCAGAGACTTCAGGAAGGCCTCGTTGTCTGCGGCACGGCCGGCATCCTTGGCGTCGCATTTGAGCAGCACGTTCAGCCCCACGCTCGGCGCCACGTTCATCTCGGCACGGATGTTGCGGATGCCGACGATGAATTCCTTCACCCACTCCTGATCCGCCATGGCGGTCTCGTCCAGCTTGGCGCCGTCGAACTCCGGGAAGGCCTGCAGCATGATGGTATCGGCGTGCACGCCGGCCAGCGGAGCCACCGACTTCCAGATGGTCTCTGTGATGAAGGGGATGATGGGGTGCGCGAGGCGCAGCAGGGTTTCCAGCACGTTCACCAGGGTGTGGCGGGTGGCGCGCTGCTCAGGCGCAGAGCCCTTGCCCAGCACCGGCTTGGTCAGCTCCAGATACCAGTCGCAGAACTGGTTCCAGATAAACTCGTACAGCACGCCGGCGGCCATGTCGAAGCGATAGGTGTCGAGGGCGGTGCGGAAGTCGCGGATGGCGACCTGCAACTGGGACTGGATCCAGCGATCCGCCAGGCTGAACTGCATCTCGCCGCCGTTCAGGCCGCAATCCTGCTCTTCGGTGTTCATCAGCACGTAGCGGGAGGCGTTCCACAGCTTGTTGCAGAAGTTGTTGTAGCCATCCAGGCGCTTCATGTCCCAGTTGATGTCACGACCGGTAGAGGCCAGCGCCGCCAGGGTGAAGCGCAGGGCGTCGGTGCCGTGGGCCTCGATCCCTTCCGGGAACTGCTTGGCTGTACGCTTGGCGATCTTCTCGGCCATCTGCGGCTGCATCATGTTGCCGGTGCGCTTCTCAAGCAGGTCCGGCAGGGAGATGCCATCGATCATGTCGAGAGGATCCAGCACGTTGCCCTTGGACTTGGACATCTTCTGGCCCTCTTCATCCCGGATGAGGCCGGTGATGTAGACGGTCTTGAATGGTACCTGCGGAGTGCCATCTTCGTTTTTGATGAAGTGCATGGTCATCATGATCATCCGGGCGATCCAGAAGAAGATGATGTCGAAGCCGCTCATCAGCACGTCGGTGGGGTGGAAGGTCTTGAGCGCCTCTGTGTTGTTCGGCCAGCCCAGGGTGGAGAAGGTCCAGAGGGCGGAGCTGAACCAGGTGTCCAGCACGTCTTCGTCCTGACGCAGCACGGTCACGGACGGGATATTGTGTTTGGCGCGCACCTCGGCCTCGTCGCGACCGACGTAGACCTTGCCGGCCTCGTCATACCAGGCCGGGATGCGGTGACCCCACCACAGCTGACGGGAGACACACCAGTCCTGAATGTCGCGCATCCAGGAGAAGTACATGTTCTCGTATTGCTTGGGCACGAACTGGATGCGGCCATCTTCCACCGCCTCGATGGCGGTCTTGGCCATGGGGGCCACGCGCACATACCACTGGTCGGTCAGCATGGGCTCGATGGGCACGCCGCCGCGATCGCCGTAAGGCTGTTGCAGCACGTGATCCTTGGTCTCGGCCAGCAAGCCCAGCTCGTCCAGCTTGGCCAGGATAGCCTTGCGGGCGGCGAAGCGCTCGAGACCGGCGAACTCGCTCGGCAGGGCGGCATCGTAGGCGGTGCTCGGGTTGCCGTTGGTGTCGACCACTTCGGCCTCGGCGCGCACGTGGGCGTCCAGGGTGAAGATGTTGATCATCGGCAGGTTGTGGCGCTTGCCCACTTCGTTGTCGTTGAAGTCGTGGGCCGGGGTGATCTTCACGCAGCCGGTGCCCTTCTCCATGTCGGCGTGCTCGTCGGCGACGATGGGGATCAGACGGTTGGTCAGCGGCAGCAGGATGTGCTGGCCGATCAGGGCCTTGTAGCGCGGATCTTCCGGGTTCACGGCGACGGCGGTGTCACCCAGCATGGTCTCAGGGCGGGTGGTGGCGACGATCAGGTGATCCTGACCCTCGGCGGTCTTGGCGCCGTTCGCCAGCGGGTAGCGCAGGTGCCACATGTGGCCCTTGATCTCGCGATTCTCCACTTCCAGATCGGAGATGGCGGTGTTGAGCTTGGGATCCCAGTTCACCAGGCGCTTGCCACGGTACATCAGGCCATCTTCGTACAGACGCACGAACACTTCCTGCACGGCTTCGGAGAGGCCCGGATCCATGGTGAAGCGCTCGCGCTCCCAGTCCACGGAGTCGCCGAGGCGGCGCATCTGGCGGGTGATGGTGCCACCGGACTCTTCCTTCCACTGCCAGATCTTGTCGATGAAGGCATCGCGGCCGTAGTCGTGACGGGTCTTGCCCTCTTCGGCGGCGATCTTGCGTTCCACCACCATCTGGGTGGCGATGCCGGCGTGGTCACAGCCCGCCTGCCACAGGGTGTTCTTGCCCTGCATGCGGTTGTAGCGGATCAGGGTGTCCATCAGGGTCTGCTGGAAGGCGTGACCCATGTGCAGGCTACCGGTGACGTTCGGCGGCGGGATCATGATGCAGAAGGAGTCTTTGCTGGTGTCACCGTGGGGCTTGAAGTAACCCTGGGATTCCCAGTGCTGGTAGAGCGCCTGTTCGATGGCGTTGTGATTGAAGGTCTTTTCCATGGTCTCGCCGTATTCTGGATGGATGCTGGTGTGAATGGATTCGGGATACGCGGGGACGGCCGTCAGGCCTGCGCCGGATCCGGTGCGGCAGCGGGCTGATCCCTCATCTCGAGGGTGTGCCCCGCCTGGCGATACTGCTTGTAGCGCTCGCGGGCTTGCTGCTTCTGCGTTTCCTCAGTGGGGACAAAATCTACCACTTGAGCGAAGTGTCCTGCAAACAAAGGTGTCTGCTCGGTCAGGTTGATGAGGCGGGCGTAGCGCCGCTTAGGCGGCTGATGGCCTATCTCCACCGGCGCCTGGCCGGCTTCCCCCTGCAGCTGATGGGGCACGAAGCGATCCGGTGGCAGTTGCCAGAGCAACTCGTCGAGGCGCTGTGCCTGGGTATCGTCGCTGCACAGCAGGTAGATATGACCCGAACTCCAGGAGTCGGCTGCAAGCTGGCAGGCGAGGCGTTCGCAGGCGTTGCCGCGCTCGTCATCCTGCTCGTTCATCAGATAAAAGGTCACTTGGCTCATCAGGTCAGTCCCGTTTGGCTGTGACGGACAGCGATTGGCCGTCTTCTGGGGCGCCGTGCGGTGCGCGGTTTCCCAATGTTCTCAATGAAACAAGGAAGAGGCGAGCCTCTTCCTTGTGATACCACTCTCCCGATGGGGCGTAGAAGAGAAGGCTTATTCCTTGTCTTCGACGTCCGCCACACCGGCTCGATTGAGCAGGAACTGGGTCAACAGGGGCACGGGACGACCGGTGGAGCCCTTCTCCTTGCCGCTCTTCCAGGCGGTACCGGCGATATCCAGGTGCGCCCAGTTGTACTTCTTGGTGAAGCGCGACAGGAAGGCGGCAGCCGTGATGGTGCCGGCCGGGCGACCACCGATGTTGGCCATGTCGGCGAACGGACTTTCCAGTTGCTCCTGATACTCCTCGAACAGGGGCAGGCGCCAGGCGCGATCGCCGGCCTGCTCGGAGGCGTTCAGCAGCTCGTGGGCCAGGGGGTTGTGGTTCGCCAGCAGCCCGGAGGTGTGGTGACCCAGGGCGATGATGCAGGCGCCGGTCAGGGTGGCCACGTCGATGACGGTCTCGGGATCGTAGCGGTCCACGTAGGTGAGGGCATCGCACAGTACCAGGCGACCCTCTGCGTCGGTGTTAAGCACCTCGACGGTCTGGCCTGACATGGTGGTGAGGATGTCACCGGGACGATAGGCGTTGCCACCCGGCATGTTCTCGCAGCCCGCCAGCACGCCGATGACGTTGATGGGCAGTTGCAACTGGGCCAGGGCGTGCATGGTGCCGAGCACGGAGGCAGCCCCACCCATGTCGTACTTCATCTCGTCCATGCCCTCGGCCGGCTTGATGGAGATGCCGCCGGAGTCGAAGGTCAGACCCTTGCCCACCAGGACCACGGGCTTGGCGTCGCCGTTGCCCTTGTACTCGATGATGGCCATCATGGCTTCATTCTCGGAGCCGCGGGCCACCGCCAGGTAGGAGTTCATGCCGAGCTCGGCCATCTCCTGCTCGCCGATCACCTTGGTGGTGATGTTGTCATAGGCATCCGCCAGACGACGGGCCTGGGAGGCCAGATAGGCCGGGTTGCAGACGTTGGGCGGCATGTTCGCCACGTCGCGGCAGACGCGCACCCCTTTCGCCACGGCCAGGCCGTGGGTGATGGCGCGCTCGCCTATGGTCAATTCCCGACGTGTCGGCACGTTGAACACCAGCTTGCGCAGGGGACGGCGGGGCTCGGCCTTGTTGGTCTTGAACTGATCGAAGCTGTAGAGGCCCGCCTTGGTGGTTTCCACCGCCTGACGCACCTTCCAGTAGGTGTCACGACCCTTGACGTGCAGCTCGGTCAGGAAGCAGACGGCTTCCATGGACCCGGTCTCGTTCAGGGTGGTGATGGTCTTGTTGATGATCTGCTTGTACTGGCGTTCGTCGAGTTCCCGCTCCTTGCCACAACCCACCAGCAGCACGCGCTCGCTGAGCACGCCCGGTACTTGATGCAGCAACAGCATCTGGCCTGGTTTGCCTTCCAGATCGCCGCGGCGCAGCAGCGAGCTGAGGTAGCCGTCGCTGATCTTGTCCAGTTGTTCGGCAACCGGAGAGAGGCGACGGGGTTCAAACACGCCGACCACGACGCAGGCACTGCGTTGCTTCTCAGGACTGCCACTCTTTACACTGAACTCCATGGAATCTCCTACATCCTAAAGACAAAAGGCACCAATTATTGAATAATGCGGTGCTTGTTGGGGTATCAGAGGCGGAGCGAACAGCCACAGGCTCCGCAGTTCAAACTGGTAAAAATCCAATATAGGGCCCTATTTTTCAGGCATTCGACTAAAAACACAAGTTTACTTGGGAATGACTGTGATCGTTTTCCGATATTTGTTCAGGGAAACCCTGAAAACCCAGCTGGCGGTGTTATTCGTCCTGCTGCTTATCTTCGTCAGCCAGCAATTTATCCAGATCATCGGCGATGCCGCCGATGGCGAGGTGCCGACGCGCCTGGTCTCCACCCTGCTGTTGCTCAACCTGCCGAACATGGCGCTGTTGATGCTGCCCATCAGCCTGTTTTTAGCCATTTTGTTTGCTCACGGTCGCCTGTATGCCGAAAGCGAGATGACGGTGATGCACGCGGTGGGCTTCAGCCATCGCTTCGTGATGCGCAGCGCCCTGGTGCTGGCCCTGTTGACCGCCGCCGTGGCGGCCTTCAACACGGGTTGGGTCGCCCCCCAGGCCAAGGAGCGCGAATACCAGGTGATCGACGAGTTCAAGGCGGACCCCGGCATCTCCTTCCTGCAGGCGGGCCGCTTCATGGAGCTCGACAAGGGCCGGCTGGTCGCCTACATCCAGGATCTCAATGACAAGGGGTCCGAGCTGCAGAAGATCTTCGTGCTGCAGCGGGCCGAAGGAACTTCCCCTCCTTCCGTAGTGGTGGCCAGCGAAGGCCATGTGACGGCCGACAGCAACGGCCTGCAGTGGCTGACCCTGATCGACGGCTCCCGCTACGAGGGGCAGTTCACCGGCAAGAAATTCCAGGTCTCCGAGTTCAGCGAGTACAGCCTGGTGATCCGTCAGCAGGAGATGGAACGTTCCAACCGCAAGGCGGCGGCCAAACCGACCATGGAACTGCTCGGCACCCAGGACAATCAGCTGATGGCCGAACTGCAGTGGCGCCTGTCGCTGCCGCTTTCCATCCTGGTGCTCACCTTCCTGGTGGTGCCCCTTGCCCGGGTCAACCCGCGTCAGGGCCGTTACGCCAAGCTGCTGCCGGCCATCCTGCTCTATCTCTCCTACTTCCTGCTGCTCAGCGCCGCCCGCTCGGCCATCGACAGCGGTCGTCTGCCCCATTGGCCCGGCATGTTCCTGGTGCCCCTGGCCTATCTGCTGTTCATCGGTCTGCCCTTGAACCTGCAGGGGACCAGCTGGTGGAACGGGGTGAAAGGCCACTTTTTCAAAGGCAAATCAGCATGATGCTGCAACATAGGAATTACTGCTGATGTTTGGCATTCTCGATAGATACATCGGCCGGGTCATCTTCATGTCGATCCTGCTGTGCGAGCTGACCCTGGTCGGGCTGGCGGCGCTCATCAAGTATGTGGAGCAGCTCAAGGCGGTCGGGGAGGGCAACTATGACATGCTCAACGCCCTCTATTTCGTGGTGCTCTCCATGCCGAAAGAGGCGGTGCTCTTCTTCCCGCTGGCGGCCCTGCTCGGCGGCCTCATCGGCCTCGGTCAGCTGGCGACTACCTCGGAACTGGTGGTGATGCAGGCGGCGGGTCGCTCCAAGATCAGCATCGTCATGGCGGCCCTCAAGACGGCGATCCCCCTGATGCTGCTGGTGGGGCTGATGGGGGAGTACGTGGCCCCCGTCGCCAAGCGGATGGCGGATGACATCAAGGCGGGCGCCATGTCCGAAGGCCGGCTGACGGTCTCGGCCTACGGGGTCTGGGCCCGGGATGGCAACAACTTCGTCAACATCAACGGGGTGCGCAACGACGGTGCCCTGACCGGCATCACCCTGTACCGCTTCACCCCGTCCCGCAATCTCATCGACGTGATCCAGGCGCAGGAGGGGGTGTTCGAGCAACATCACTGGCTGCTCAAGGGGGTGCACATCACCCGCTTCGACGATCCCAAGCAGATCCAGGATGAGCAGCATACCCAGATGGAATGGAGCTCTGAACTGACGCCCAAGCAGCTCGGGGTGGTCAGCGTGGATCCGGAAAACCTGCCCATCTCCGGGCTGCGGGACTACATCGGCTATCTGGATGCAAACAAGCAGGATGCCGGTCGCTACAAGCTGGAGATGTGGCGCAAGCTGCTGTCGCCGCTCTCCGTGGTGGCCATGATACTGCTCGCTTCCTCCTTCATCTTCGGGCCCCTGCGCTCGGTGAGCATGGGGGCGCGGATGCTGATGGGGATCATGACCGGTTTCGCCGTCTATGTGAGCGATCGGGTGTTTGGCCCGGTGAGCCTGGTTTATGCGGTGCCGCCGATCCTGGCGGCCATCGCCCCCAGCCTGCTGTTTGGCGGCATCTCCTTCTATATCCTGAGCCGCAAGCAGTAGCGATATGAGGCGGGGAGGCGATGTCCCCCTCATCCTGCGCCGCAAGCGGCGAGCACTGAATGGAAAAAGAAAGGACCCGACGGGTCCTTTCTTTATTGGGGGCTGCGGCAAGTGGTGCTGGCGGCCCAGACGAGGAAAAGGGCCCGATGGGCCCTCTTCTCTCGATGTGCATGGACGGCTTGCCGCCTCGTCTCTTTAAACCGGCCGCCTTATTTGTTCAGCTGATCCAGGTTGTCCTGCTTGCCGAGTACCACCACCTCGCACTCCGCCCAGATGTCCTGGAAGGCGCGGGGCCGCTCGCGGTTGAACACGCACAGCAGGTTGCCGAGCCCGAAGGCGGCGGTGCCGAGCCGGATCAGGGCCTGGGTGATGCGGATGTTGCTGCCATCCACGTTCTGGATGCGCAGGCGCCAGGCGCGCATGCCGATGGTCTGACCGGCGCGGGTCCAAAACCAGGTGTAGAAGCCGCAGATCACCAGGGCCAGCCAGGCACTGTAGAGGGGGCTGGTGAGCAGCCAGGAAGCATCCTTGCCCTCGGGCACGGTCGCCATGCCGGTAGCCAGCAGCAGGTGCGCCACCCCCATGCCGATGAAGCCCGCGATGATGAGCAGGGAGATGACCACCAGATAGTCATAGAGCAGGGCGCCGAGGCGGCGCAGCAAGCCGGCCGATGGGTACTTGTGCTGGGGGGGAGGCTGGAGAGGGGTGACTGTCTTGCGCTTGGCCATGGTGTTTATTCCATTAATACGATGGGGGCATTCTATGTAACTGGCCAGGCGTCGGCAAGACGTTGAATAAATGAGCAAACAACAGTGAGCGAGAGAAAAACACCTTGCATGCCAAAACGCCATTCGTATAATCCCTCGCAGTTGCCCGGGTGGCGAAATCGGTAGACGCAGCGGATTCAAAATCCGCCGGGTAAAACCGTGTCGGTTCGAGTCCGACCCCGGGCACCATATTACAGTTTCATGCCGTATCACGGCAGACCAGAAACCCGCATAGCGTAAGGCTTGCGGGTTTTTTGTTGTCTCTCGTCGTATCATAAAGCCTCATGACATCCCCCCATTATTGGGGGTATCTCTGGGGGTACAAATCCCAGCAGGGGTAAAAAGTACCCCCACCTGTCCGCTATCCCGCGCCATTCCTGGCCTGTGAGGTAGTGGCTTATACCCCCAGCGCCTGCCATGTACCCCCAAGTTAAACGGGAGATACCCCCATGCCGCTATCCGATACCGCCGCCCGACAAGCCAAGTTCAATGGCAAACAGCAGAAGCTGTCTGATGAAAAGGGCCTCTTTTTGCTGATCACCTCGTCGGGGAAATACTGGCGCCTCAAGTTCCGCTTCGCTGGAAAGGAGAAGGTGCTGGCTCTGGGGGTCTACCCAGAGGTTTCCTTGAAAGAGGCGAGAGCTAAGCGAGAGGAGGCTCGCAGGCTGCTGGCAGAGGGTATCGACCCCAGCCTTGCCCGAAAGCAGAGCAAGGTGGCCAGCCGGCTCGCCAGCGAACACAGCTTTGAGGCCATAGCCAGGGAGTGGCACCAGAGTCAGTTAGCCCGCTGGAGCCCAGGTCATGCCAAGCGGGTCATCGAGTCTTTGGAAGTGGATGCCTTTCCCGATCTGGGGTTGGTGCCGGTTGCTGAGCTGACAGCACCCATCATGTTGGATGCTCTGCGCAAGGTTGAGGCAAGGGGAGCCACCGAGACAGCTGGACGGGTACTGCAGCGGATCAGCTCTGTCATGCGTTACTCAATCCAGACCGGGCGGGCCAGCTACAACCCAGCCCAAGATCTGAAAGGGGCACTGAGGGCTACCAAGCAGGAACACCGGCCGGCGCTCCCGCGGGCTGAGCTGCCGGAGTTTTACCGGCGCTTGGCTGCTGAGCCATTGAACCCTGCAACCCGCCTAGCCTTCCACCTGCTGATGTTGACGATGACCCGCCCTGGTGAGGTGCGCTTTGCTCGTTGGGATGAGTTCGACATGGAGCGAGCCGAGTGGCGGATCCCGGCTGAGCGGATGAAGATGCGGGTACCCCATATCGTGCCCCTTTCCCGACAGGCCCTTGCTGTGCTTGAGGAGCTGCGCCAGATAACCGGACACTGTGAGCTGCTGTTCCCGAGCGAGCGGAAGCTGACTGACCCCATGAGCGAGAACACCCTGAGTTATGCTATGGGACGAATGGGCTATAAGGGGATTGCTACCCCACACGGCTTCCGGGCGCTGGCATCCACCACCCTCAATGAGGAGGGCTTTGATCCGGATGTCATCGAGCGCCAGCTTGCCCATGCTGAGCGCAACAAGGTGCGGGCGGCCTACCATAGGGCCGAGTACCTGGATGATCGCCGCAAGCTCTTGCAGTGGCTTGCTGACTTCTATGAGTCACAACAGGGCGGCAATGTTCGTCCGGTGAACTTCCACAGAGCAGGGTAAGAGGTAGGAGGGGGTGACACGCTAAGCGACTGCTTGACTCGTTATCACACCAGCGTTAGGATTTCCCCATCATGGCCCATTCTCTCGAGATTGGGCCTTTTTCATATCCAAACCCGGCCATCGTGCCGGGTTTTTGCGTTGGAGGATCCCAAGTCAAAATCAGCCCCATTCATCATCAAAGACTGCTTTATCCCTCTTAAGCCCGACCACTGTGTCGGGCTTTTTCATTTCAGGAGAGCTCACATGACAATACCGGAAACAGGATTTATTCGAGAGGCACAACTGGTGACCACGGCCAGCAAGGTAGGCCCACTGCCGTTCAGCAAGTCAACGCTGTGGAGGATGGTTGGTGAAGGCAAGTTCCCGAAGCCAATCAAGTTGGGAGCCCGGGTCACCGCCTGGCGCTGTGAAGAGGTTCACGAGTGGATCAACGCTCAAGGCCAAGCTGCGTAAGGAGAGGACGATGCAAAAAGAAAAAGGCCGCACCGCGAACGGCACGACCCAGCTTGAGCAGGGTCAGCATATCACCAAGTATGAATTGGTCGCCACCCACCTGCTGGAGCAGGGAGCCCAAGGTGTCAGTGCCTTGTCTGGCCTGGCCGGTCTTCATGACCTCAACTTGCGCAACAGCATTGGCCTGCTCCGTCGAAACCACGGGGTAGCTATCACCAATGCGTTCTTTGAGCACCAGCATAGCGGCGGAACCACTCGCTTCAAGCGCTACTGCCTGGCCGACCGTGAGCAAGCCCATAAGCTGGTGGTCCTGATCAACAACTGGCGACACCTGCGCCAGGCTGTTCCGCTGGCAAAGGAATACGCCGCCATTCTGTGCGCTCGCACGCCGGCAGCCACTTCCCTCCCTCCCGCCGCCTAACGGAGTCCCAAATATGACTATCGAAAAAAGCAGATTAACTTCTGAGGCCGCCCCTCAGCCAGTTGCCAGCCAAGGGGTTAATTTCACAGCTCACGAAAGCGATATGTCCGTCATCAAATTTGAAGGCGTGAAGGTGCGTATTGTGAAAATCAACGGTGAGCCGTGGTTTGTAGCAAAGGATATTTGCGAGGCGCTGGAACTGATTAATTCACGTATGGCAATCAAAGCGCTTGATGAAGATGAAAGGGGGGTAACTTTAACTTACACCCTTGGTGGCAAACAGAAGGTGGGGGCCGTATCGGAATCCGGTTTCTACAAACTGATTGTCCGCAGTCGTAAGGCCAGCACACCCGGCACACTGCCCCACCGGTTCAGTAACTGGGTATTCCGCGAGGTAATCCCCTCTATCCGTAAAACCGGTGCCTACGGTGTTCCATTCTCCGCCCTGAACGATTACAGCCGTCGGCAAGCCCAGTACACCAAGGAGGCGAGCAAGAGAGGGTATGCCCTGCAGTCTTGCAAGGATGAGAAAGCGCGGTTGAAAGCTGAAGAGACTGAGCTTTGGCGTAAATATCAGCCTGAACTCTTGGGGATGAGCCATGACCAGAAACATTAATGGGCTCAGTGCCCAGGGCGAAACTTTGAGCTCCCCCCATTCGGGGAGCGCAAAAGCACGTGTCTCCAGCATGCTGGCGGTACACTCTGAACGGGAGGGCCGGACATGATTTACCCTCCACTCTTGTCCCACAGCGTTCAACAGAGTACGATTCCTCATGCAGCGGCAAAATCCGCTGCCGAGATTGGCGTCTCGGAAAGAGTCTTGGAGCCGACCCACGCTCTTGCGTGGTTTTTTGTCGGTGCTCGTCCCTCATTTCTAGGGGCACTGCTGGCTTATCTGGTCGGCAGTGCCTACCGTGTTATGGCGGCTCGGGCGAGGGCTCCGCAAGGAGCGCTGGATCCCAAGGTCTCCAGTTACGCCAACCTCGTCCGGGCTGTCACCAGAAGATTGGCGTCTATCTGTGGCAGCGACAATTTGCTGACCTTGGAGGCTGCCATCATGGCTACTGTCCCCACCCCTGCTTTACCCAAAATCTTCACCTTCCTGATCCAGCGCCAACGCGCCTGTCGTCTGGCAGAGCTTCGGCGTATTCGCACTATCTCTGTCATCGCCAATACCGAGCGCCAAGCTCGCGCTAACCTGCCTGGCTTGTCTCTGGTGTTTATGTCCCGCACCCCGAGCATGGGGGTGGCCGCATGAACCAATCCACCTCATCCCGCCTAGAGGCACTGCTCGAGCAGTTTGCCGACGCCCTGGAACAAACCGACCTATGCCTCCAAGAGCGGGCGCAGTTCAGCGCTTTGCTGGATGCCCTGAGCATTGAGGTTGGGCTCTGCCAGGAGGTGCTGGCATGAGTAATCGACTGCTCAAGACCCTGAATGGCCGCATGTGGTGTGAGCTATCACGTAATCCGCTGCGCCCCGCGGTACTGCGGGAACTCTTCAAGCGGGTGACCAAGGCCCAGAAACAACCAGGCGAGCGCAATGCAACAGGGGGTTGCCATGACAGAGATAAATAAGCTGGTGGAGCAGTTAGCCCAGGCCTACTTGGCCGCTCGGGGCAATGTGTTTACTCACCTGGGGATCCAGCTTCCCCTTGCTGCTGAGTCACTGACGATGGCCATTCATAACAACATCGTGGGCGCTCACCTTGAAAACGCCGGGGCGCAGCAGGGACAAGCCGATGCCTTGCTCATGCTGCGGCACATGGTGGTGAACGGGACTTTGACCCCGCTGGGCGCCTTGGTGGTGGATCAGATGTATTGCGCCTTCTGCGCCGATGTTCACCAGATGCTCGAAGAGGGAAAGGACCCCATGGTTGAGCTGGCGAGCGAGAGCAAGCAGAGGGCGATGCAATGACAGCACTACATCAAGGGGCAGCAGGCCCCGGTCATCAAAACAGCCCACCATCCCGGGCCGGCGCCTTCCTCAAGTTTGCGGACCTGGATGATCTGCAGGTGGTCGTGATCCACACCGGTGAGCAAGCCAGCAGGGATGCCGGCATCAGGGCCACCCTGCAGCGCGCCCACAACGAGGCGGTGGCTACAGACAACCCGATTGATCCGGAGAGCGAGCCAGAGCAGGCGCTGTATGTGGGGCCTGCTCAGTTGGATGAAGGCGCCAGGCTCTACAAGATGGCCGATCGGGATGCGACCAAGCGAGTCATCGTTCACCAGTTCGGCAACCTGGCCCCCGAGAAGGCCAAGCGGCTGATCGTGGCTCTGCGCAAGCAAGCCCCTAAGGCCGAGCTCTACCGCGGTCACCCGGGCCAGAATGCCGAGCCCTGGCAGCTGGTGGATGTGGTGGCCTTCGAGCAGACACTGGCGGTAGACACTCCATCGGACGAGGTGCCTTGGTCAGACAATGTGGCTCCGCTCCATCTGGTGAAAGGCAACCCAGAGGAAGTGCCAGAGCTGCCAGCAGGGTTTGAGGTGCGGGGCTCGCGTCTGTGTGCCCTGACGACAGTTGGCCGGGGTGAGGATGCCCGGCAAGAGTGGATCCCCATCGCCAGCCCCGTCCATGTACTTGCTGAGACCGCTGATGAGCAGGGCCGCGGCTACGGCCGCTTGTTGGAATGGTGCGACAGTGCCGGGCGGACGCGCCAATGGGCCATGCCGGTGCGCGCCCTGGTCCCACGCAACGGTGAAGAAGTGTTTGCCGCGCTGCTGGATGCGGGGTTGCCCTTCATCGAGCTAAGTCATAAGCGCAGGCTGTCGGCCTACCTGATGAGCTGCCAGCCCAAGCGGCGGATCACCTGTGTCGAGCGCACGGGGTGGCATGGGCATGCCTATGTGCTGCCCGGTGGGTCCATTGGGCCAGATGCTGAGGGGGTCATCCTGCAGACCGCCGGCTACACCGCCAGCGACTTTACCGAGCGCGGCACCCTGGCCGGCTGGCAACAGGGGGTTGCAGGGCTGGCCGTGGGCAACTCTCGGCTCTGCTTCGCGCTGTCACTCGCCTTTGCGGCTCCCTTGCTCTCCTTGGTAGGCATGGAGGGCGGTGGTTTCCACCTCAAGGGCGAGAGTACCGACGGCAAAACCACGGTGATGAAAGCGGCCGCCAGTGTCTATGGTCACCCGGACCGCTATGCCCAAACCTGGCGGGCCACCGGTAATGCCATCGAGGGGATCGCCAGCCGGCGCAATGATGCCCTGCTCTGTCTGGATGAACTGGGCGAGCTGGACGGCCGGGAGGCAGGGCAGACCGCCTACATGCTGGCCAACGGTCAAGGCAAGGGCCGTAGTAAGCAGGATGGGGAGCTCAGAGAGCGCAAGGCCTGGCGGTTGCTGTTCCTCTCCACCGGTGAGCTGAGCCTCGAGGACCATGCCGCCAGTGCCGGGAAGAGTACCCAGGCCGGGATGGAGGTGCGGACAATCCAGATCCCCAGCGATACCGGGCACCATGGTGCCTTTGAGTGGCTACATGGCATGGATGGAGGCCGCAGCTTTGCCGATACCCTGAAAGCCAACTCAGAAGAACATCACGGCACCGCCTTTCGCACCTATGCCCAAGCCCTGACCCAATCCATTGATGAGCACAGTGAGCGGCTGAGGGCCGACATCAAGCAATTGGCAGCAGAGTTAACTCCCAAGGGGGCGGGTAATCAGGTTGGCCGAGCCATCAACCGGTTTGCGCTGGTGGCCGCAGCCGGGGAGTTGGCCACCCGATTGGGGGTGACCGGCTGGCCAGAGGGGGAAGCCATCAGGGCTGTGAGGGTCTGCCTCAAGGCTTGGTTGGCAGAACGTGGACATCTGGGAAACAAGGAAGATGCGGCGACCCTACGCCAGATCCGCCAGTTTTTCACGGCTCATCAGTACACTCGCTTTGCTGATTGGGATGATCCCAACCATCGCGCTGCGAATATGGTCGGGTATCGCCGTAACCCCAAGGTGAATAGTGAAGCAGGTGTGACTTTTTATGTTCTTCCGGAAGGGTGGCGTGAGATCACTGTTGGCCGTGACCACAAAAAGGCAGCGTTGCTGGCAGTGGAAATCGGTTGGATAGGCTGCAGTGATAAGGGTAAGACGCAGAAAACGGTGAAGATACCCTGCGTAGGGAGGGCTATTAAGGTCTATGTCCTATCAGATACTGTGCTTGCTGATGAAGCTACTGAGCTAGGAGGCACGGAATAACAGTACATAACCAAATGACTATCTATATAGAGAGTAGGGCTGCTGAATGTGCCCCTCTTTTTTTATTAAGCCTCGCGCGCATAAAGAGAAAGTAGGGGTAACCGAGGTAACTGAGGTAACCATCTCTGTAAGGTGCGCCATTACTGGGTTGATTGGTTACCTCTGAGTAAAAGTGCTGAGGTAACCAGAGGTAACCTGTTGAGGTTCTTATGCCGGTTACCTCTCCCTGTTACCTCGGTTACCTCAAGTTTTTTTCAAGGGGTAACCACCTAAAGCCAGTCTTGGCGTGGCTCTCAGGGCAGCGTTACCTCGTTACCCCAGTTACCTCGTTTTTTTTCGTATATACAGTACAACTAACCGTTCGAGATCATATCCCTACTTCTACTGCTGACAGAAGAACCTCACTTACCACATATGAGTCTGTAATGTAACCAGAAGAGATAATGAACTTCTTTGCCGTATTGAACTCAGCAAAGTGAACTATGAAACGAGAACTTAAGATATGGGCATTACTCACCACCAGCCAGAAGGAACTAAAGGGCAATCTAGTAAGGGGCTTGTTTTTTAGATACTGAACAGAGAGTTCAATCCGTCGTCGACACTCATAACAAGAGCGCATCGATCTCGTCATTTGACGATGAAGGCGTTGAGCCCTAAATAAACTCCATTAATTTTTACCCCGTAAGGTGCGGTAATCATGCATCAAATAAATGCCACCAAGTGCTTCGCCAATAGAAGCAATTAACTAAATAATCATTTAGCAATGATAAATACTGGAGAAGCAGATAGAGCCCGCTCTTTGATTTACATTTAACACTTGATGGACTACAGCCTTAATGATACTTAAATAATCAATAAAATCAGGCGCGTCGGTCACATGACTTGGGCCTGGCCCACCGCTGACTGGCAGGATGCCAGCGCCGGGGCGGCCACAGAGTACCCGCTGACGAGGTACTGACAATGAGCAGGGATCGGCAAGGAGCCGCTGTGAGAGAGAGACCTAGTAGAGGCGGGTTGCCGCGCCGGATCATGGCCCTGTTGTTGGCCAGCCTCTGGGGCTGGCTGCTGTTTGTCGCCACCCCGGCCCTTGCAGAGCCCGGCCAATCCCCCGCCCTCGCCACCGAGCCAAGCGGCTATGCCCCCGAGGCGAGCTGTCTCGACTGCCATCAGAGCCAGGTAGCCCAATGGAAGCAGTCCGATCACGCCTGGGCCATGCGCCACGCCACCCCGGACAACGTGCTTGGCGATTTCAAGGATGCCAGCTTCGAAGAGGCCGGCGTCAAGGCCCGCTTCTTTCGCAAGGGGGATGCGTTCTTCGCCAATCTGGAGGGGGAGGATGGCAAGCCCAGCGACGTCAAGATCCTCTACACCTTCGGCCACTACCCGCTGCAACAATACCTGGTCGAACTCTCCCGTGGCCGCCTGCAGGCCCTGACCCTGGCCTGGGATAGCCGCCCGAAGGGGGAAGGCGGACAGCGCTGGTTTTCCCTCTATCCCGGTCAACGCTTTGCCACCAGCGATCCCCTGCACTGGACCGGTCGCTACCAGAACTGGAACGCCATGTGCGCCGACTGTCACTCCACCGCCCTGAGCAAAGGCTACGACGACAAGAGCGACAGCTTCAGCACTAGCTGGCACGAGCAGACCGTCGGCTGTCAGGCCTGCCACGGCCCGAGCCAGAACCACGTGACCTGGGCCCAGCAGCACAAGGCGGGCAACAGCGCCAAGGCGCCGGATGACCACTATGGTCTCGGCGTCGACACCAAAGCCCTAGGCAGCAAGGGGCAGGTGGAGCAGTGCGCCTTCTGCCACAGCCGCCGGCAAGGGCTCGGTACCGGCCAGATGCCTGGCCATCCACAGCTGGATCAGAGCCTGCCTACCACGCTGCGAACCTCCCTCTACCATGCCGATGGCCAGATCGACGGCGAGGTCTATGAGTTCGACTCCTTCACCCAGAGCAAGATGTTCGCCGCCGGGGTGGGGTGCAGCGACTGCCACAACCCCCATAGCACCAAGATCAAGCTGGAGGGCAATGGCCTCTGTGTGCAGTGCCACAACCCCCAGCCGCCGACCGGCCGCTTCCCCAGCCTGCAGGCCAAGGAGTATGACAACAAGGCACACCACCATCATGAGCCGGGCAGCGCCGGGGCCCAGTGTGTCAATTGCCACATGCCGACCAAGACCTACATGGTGGTGGATCCGCGCCGTGACCACAGCCTGCGCATCCCGCGCCCGGATCTCGCGGCCAAGACCGCCAGCCCGGATGCCTGCACCAGTTGTCATCAGGGCAAACAACCCGACTGGGCGGCCAGGGCCATCGACACCTGGTATGAGAAACCGCAGCGACCCGCGCACTATGGCGAGAGCTTCCAGGCGGTGCGCAGCGGTCAGGGCAATGCCCTCAAGCTGCTCGGCGCCCTGCTGACGGATAAAGAAAAGGCCGCCATCGTGCGTGCCACCGCGGCTGAGCAGTTGGCGGATCTCGGTCTGCCGGCGCTGCCGAGCCTGCGCCTAGCCCTCAAGGATGAGAGCGCCCTGGTGCGGGCCTATGCCGTCTCCGGTTTCGCCAACACGCCGCCTATGGCGCGGCAAGGCGACCTGCTGCCTCTGCTGCAGGACCCGAGCCTGGCGGTGCGGGACGAAGCCATCCGGGCCCTCGCCGACATGCCGCCGGACAGCTTGCCCGAAGCCGAGCGGGCCCGCTTCCAGACCTTGCTTGCCGACTATGAACGGCGCCTGCGTGGCAATGCAGATCTGCCGGGAGGGCGGCTCAATCTGGCTGTGCTGCTGACCCGTCAGGGCCGCCAGCAGGAGGCCATGGACCAGTATCGTGAGGCCCTGAGAATGGACCCTTACTTCGTACCGGCCCGGGTCAACTTGGTGACCCTGGCCAGTGCAGCTCAGCAGCTGGACGAGGCAGAGGCTCTGCTACGAGAAGGTCTGGCACTAGATAAAATGCCTACTTCAGATCACGGGAACCTCGCCTATATGCTGGCGCTGCTGCTGGTGGAGCGTGGCAAGACGGAGGAGGCCGTGAACTGGCTGGACAAGGCGGCCAGCGAGCTGCCGGGCAACGTGCGGATCCGCTACAACCAGGGGCTGCTGCTGTCCCAGCTGAATCGCCGTGACGAGGCGCTGGCCGCCTTGCGGGCCGGGCTGGAGCAGGCACCTGAGGATCCCGACCTGCTCTATACCCTTATCTATCTGCATGCCATCGCTGGCGAGCAGGATGAGGCGTTCGGCTACGTTAAACGGATGCGCAAAGCCGCCCCGCAGGATCCCCGCCTGCTGGCCATCGAGCCCTACTGGACCAAATGAGTGCACCTGAGGTCACTGCGGGGGATGACCCCTGTAGTGACCCGGACCACGACAAATGATGCATGATAGATGCATCATATATAAGGCAAAAAGAAATCAAACGGGTCTATTGTCATCACTTAGAAACAACAATATTGTGTAATTTCCATACATAAAATCATCGACGCCGATCATCTTGAGGGAGACAGTCATGGGGGTATCGCCTGTTGCGATGCCCGGCTTATGACCCTCATTCGACTCACCTTGCCAAGGAATGGAATTGTGACGATACGCGAACAGATCACCCAGTTGGAGGCGAACGTCGCCGCCATGGTGTTTGGTCAGGCCGATACCATTCGCCACGTGCTGCTGGGACTCTTGGCCAACGGCCATGTCTTGCTGGAGAGCTTGCCCGGGCTCGCCAAGACCCGCACCGTCAAGGCGCTCGCCGTTCACCTCGATGCCAAGATGAGCCGCATCCAGTTCACGCCGGACCTCTTGCCCTCGGACATCACGGGGGGTGAGATCCTCCAGCAGACCCCCAGCGGAAGCCAGATCAAGTTCCAGCAAGGCCCATTGTTTGGCAACGTCATCTTGGCAGACGAGATCAACCGCGCCCCGGCCAAGGTGCAGGCCGCCTTGCTCGAAGCCATGGAGGAGCGCCAGATCACGGTGGCAGGACAGAGCTACCCCATGTCTTCTCTGTTCATGGTGCTGGCGACCCAGAACCCCATCGAGCAGGAGGGCACCTATCCTCTGCCGGAGGCCCAGATGGATCGCTTCCTGATGAAGCTGCACCTGGATTATCCCAAGGTGGAGGACGAGATCCGCATCCTGCGCCTTATTCGGGGGGAGGATCAGCAACAGCAGGCCGGTGAGCAGCAACAGCCGGATCATCTGCCCCAGGAGGTCATCTTCGCCGCCAGGTGCGAGGTGGCCGCCATCTATGTCTCCGAGGCCATCGACAGCTATCTGATGGCTATCATCAATGCCACCCGTCACCCGGCCGATTACGACGCCGATCTCGCCCGCTGGATTGCCATAGGTGCCAGCCCTCGGGGCGGCATCAGCCTGGATCGGGTGGCGCGGGCGCAAGCCTGGCTGGCCGGTGACGACTTCGTCACGCCGGATCATGTGCGCGCCGTGGTGCATCCGGTGCTGCGCCATCGACTGCAACTCTCCTATGACGCCGTCGCCGACGGGGTGAGCGCTGACGACGTCATCAATCGCCTGCTCGATCGCGTCGCCATCCCGGCCTAGGCGGCGTCATGACCACAGAGACGAGTCTCGTTGCCCCGGATGGCTTCGTGTATGCCTCCCTCCCCCAGTTGATGGCACTGGAGCAGCGCAGTCGCGGGCTCAGTTTTCTCTCTCGCCAGCCGCTCTCCAGCATCCTCTCAGGGGCGCACGCCTCCCGCCTGCGCGGTCGCGGCCTGAGTTTCGACGAGCTGCGCAACTACACACCCGGAGATGATCTTCGCCACCTCGACGCCCGCGCCACCCTGCGTTACGGCAAACCCTTCGTGCGCACCTTCACCGAGGAGCGGGATCGCCCGACCCTGTTGCTGGTAGATCAGCGCATGAGCATGTATTTCGGCTCCCGTAGAAGCTTCAAGTCGGTGACGGCGGCCGAGCTGGCCTCCCTCTCTGCCTGGATTGCCTTCCACGCCGGTGACCGAGTCGGTGGCATGGTGTTTGGCGATGACAAGATTGAGTACATACGTCCCCAGCGCAGTCGCGCCCGCATCCAGGCCCTGTGCGCCGCCGTGATTAAGGCCAACCACGCACTGCACGCCACTCGGCCGGAAACCGAACAACAGAATCAACTCGATACCGTGTTGCAGCACTGCCTCGCCAGCGCCGGTCACGATCACCTTATCTGCCTCATCAGCGACTTTGCCGGGGCCGGGGCGCAGACGTTGCAACTGCTGCGCCAGCTCAGCACCCATAACGATGTCATCGCCATGCAGGTCTATGACCCTATCGCCCTGCAACTGCCCGACAAGGGCAGGATCACCATCACCCAGGGCACTGTGCAACGGGAGCTGCAAGTGGGTAGCAAGCAAGTGCAGCAGCCACTCGGAGAGTTTCTCGCCGGGCGACTGAGGGATGTCGCCGAGCTGCTGCGCCGCAGCCAGGTGCCGTTGATGATGATAAGCACAGGCGAGGAGGTCATAGGCCAACTGCGCCTTGAACTCGGCCGCCTGTCGAGGAGGGCCGGATGACGGCCAAGGTGCCCGCCATCGATCAGCTCAAGGAGCTGCCCATCCCCACGCCCTCCGTCAGCTATCTGCCCCAGACCTGGGGTTGGGCAGTGCTGCTGCTCATTGCATTGAGTTTGCTCCTGCTGTGGGGTGGACGGCGCTGGTGGCAATGGCGCCGCGATCGCTATCGTCGGGAGGCGCTGGCCCGCCTCGATGCACTGCAAGATTCCCTTGGCGACGATGGGGACAAGCTCGCGGCCCTGCGCGAGATCCCGGTGTTGCTCAAACGCGTCGCTCTCTCCATGCCGGACGGCGCAGCGGCGGCCAAACTCGGGGGGGAGGCCTGGCAGGGCTTTATGGCCAAGAGCGCCCCTTTCCCGCTGCCCGCTGAGTTTGCCGACGATCTGTTCACCCTCGCCTACGCACCATCCGATCAGGTACTGAGCCTGCCGGACAATCGCGTCGATGGGTTGATCCAGCTCAGCCGGCGCTGGATAGGAGAGCACCATGTGGCAGTTTGATGCGCCCTGGGCGCTGCTCCTGTTGCCGCTGCCCTGGCTGGCCTATCGCTACCTGCCCGAGTATCGCGCCGCCCGCAGCGCCTTGCGGGTGCCCTTCTTCGCCGCCATGGATCAGGCCCTGGGGCTGGCCCCCCGCAACCTGAGTGGCGGACGCTGGCAGCTCATTCTCAATCTGCTGGTCTGGGGCTTACTGGTGACGGCCTGCGCCCGTCCGGTGCTGGTCGAGCAGCCCATTCGCCACGACACCCCCACCCGCGACATCATGCTGGCCATCGATATCTCCCAATCCATGGAGACCCGGGATTACACCAACCCGGACGGGCAACTGACGGATCGACTGAGCGTGGTGAAAGAAGCGGTGCGCGACTTCATCAAGCAGCGCAAGAGTGATCGGCTAGGCCTCATCGTCTTTGGCACGGGCGCCTATCCCCAGGCCCCGCTGACCCTGGATCACGCCAGCCTGCAACTGCTGCTCGATGAGGTCGGCATCGGCATGGCGGGGCCCAATACGGCGCTCGGGGATGCCATCGGCCTGGCTATCAAGCTGCTGGCAAAGACAAAGGAACGGGAGAAGGTGCTGATACTTCTGACCGATGGCAACGACACCGGTAGCGCCATCCCCCCGGAGCACGCCGCCCAGCTGGCCCATGACAGGGGGATCCAGGTACACACCATAGGCATCGGCGATCCGGCGGCCAGCGGCGAGGCCAAGGTCGACCTGCAGGTGCTGATGAAGATCGCCAGCACCACGGGCGGGCGTTTCTTTCGGGCCGATGACCGCCAGGCGCTGCAAGCCGTCTACGACACTCTGGACAAGCTGACCCCCCACAAGGTGAAGACCCTCAGCCATCAGCCCAAACGGGATCTGTTCTGGTGGCCGCTCGGGGCTGGTTTGCTGCTGTTACTGATCTGCCACCTGATTGCCGCCCTGCTGGGCAGACGCACTCCCATGCCCAAAGCCGGGGAGGAACCTTCATGATCGATCTGGCGGCCTTCCACTTCCTGCGCCCCCTCTGGCTCTTGCTGATCCTGCCGGGGGCCCTGCTGCCCCTGCTCTGGCTGCGTCGTCATGACCTGGCGCGCCAGCTCGGCGACAGCATAGCGCCTCATCTGCTGGCCTCCCTGGTCATTACCCCCACCCATGATCGCAGCCTGCATCCGATACATCTGCTGTCAGCCACGCTTATTTTGGGAGCTTTGGCTGCCGCAGGCCCTACCTGGCAGCAAGATACGCCCTCTTTTCTCGATAACCGGGCTCCCTTGATCCTGGCGGTGGATCTCTCCTCCTCCATGGATGCCGACGACGTTCCGCCCACCCGGCTCGCCGCCATTCGCCACAAGTTGCACGATCTCATCCTGCGCCGCGCCGGTACCAAGACGGCCCTCATCGCCTATGCGGGCAGCGCGCACCTGGTCTTGCCCGCGACCGAGGATCCGGCCTTGCTCGACTCCTTTGTCCAGGTACTGGCCACAGATCTGATGCCGCGCCCCGGCAAGGATGTGCTCGGCGTCATCGAGGAAGCCCACAAGCTGCTGGCTGCCGAGCAGTCGCCCGGCACCCTGGTGCTGCTGACCGATGGCGCCGATCCCAGCCAGTTTGACGCCATCGGCAAACGCCTTAGCGGCAACCAGTTGCAAGTGCTGGTGTTGGCGGTCGGCAGCCAGGACGGCACTCTGATCCGCGATGCCAAGGGGCAACCCCTGGCTGGCCCGGATGGCCGCCCAGTCGTGGGCAGCTTCGATGAGGCCGGGCTCAAGGGGCTCGCCAAGGCCGCCGATGCGCCTCTGGGCAGCCTGACCCTCAATGATGACGATCTCGACTGGATTGAGCTCCACGCCCAGCAACACTTCCAGGCGGCGCAAGGGGACGATCAGCAAATTCACTGGAAAGATGCCGGTTACTGGCTGTGCTGGCCCCTGGCGCTGCTGGCCCTGTGCTGCGTGCGGCGAGGCTGGCAGGTGCACTGGCTGGGGGGCCTCTTGCTGGCGCTGCTGCTGACCGTGGCCCCGACGCGGGTGCAGGCCAATCCATTTGTTGATGCCTTCTTCACCCAGGCACAACAGGGACGCTGGGCCTTCGAGCATGGCCACTACCCGGCGGCGGCGGCTCACTTTAGCGACCCTTACTGGAAAGGGGTCTCGGCCTACCTGGCCGCCGATTACGATCTCGCCGAGGCCAGTCTGGCGCGGCTGGACACAGCCAACGCCTATTTCTATCTCGGCAACAGCTATGTGAAGCGGTTCAAGTTCCCGGAGGCGATCCTGGCCTACCAGCAGGCCCTCAAGAAGCAGCTCAAGTTCCCCGAGGCGACCGCCAACCTGGCGCTGGCCCAGGCTCTGCTAAAAGATCACGAGGCCCAGCAAGAGGCGGGCACCCCGGATGAGAAGGCCGATAAAACCGTGGAGGACAACACCTCCTCCAAGGGCGGCAAGGTGGAACAGCAACAGACCCCGCAAGCCAGCTCGGATGAGCTCTGGCTCAATAACCTCAACACCTCGCCGGCCCAGTTCCTCAAGCGCAAGTTCCTGTTGCAGGATGCCGCCAGTCCGTCCGCCCCGGAGCCGTCGCCATGAGGATCCTGCTCACCATGTTGCTGCTCTGCCTCTCCCTGCCGGCACTGGCCGCCGAGCCGGATGTGCGCATCCAGAGCCGGCTGGTGCCTGCCGATGGGGTGAGCGTGGGCGGTACCCTGCGGCTCGAAGTGGATCTGCTGGTGGATACCTGGTTTACCGCGGCCCCCGTGCTGCCCCCCCTGAGCCTGGCCGGGGCCGTGGTCGCCCCCCCGAGCAGCGAGGCCAGTCACCTCACTTTGCAGCTCGATGGCAAGACCTTCTTCGGCATGCGCTTCACCTATCGCATCACCCCCCAGCTTGCCCAGCGCTTCGAGATCCCGGCCCTGAGCTTCCAGCTTCAGCCCGGTCAGGCGAGCGGTCCGGTCAAGCTCAGCAGCCCGGCGTTCGGCTTCGACGCCAAGGCCCTACCCCATGGGGGCAAGACCCCTCAGCTTGTGGCCAACGCAGTGCGCTTCACCCAGGAGATCCAGCGCTCCCACCAGCCCCTGCGCGTCGGTGACAGCGTAACCCGTCGCCTGCGTATCGAGGCCGACGGGGCCCAGGCCATGCTGCTACCCGTTCCAGATTTTGCGGCCGTCGATGGGCTCAAACGCTACGTGCAGACCCCGACAGTCAAGGCACTTGACGATGGCCGTGGCACCACCACGGGGGGCATGCGCGAAGATGTGGCGACCTATGTGGTCGAACAAACGGGTCAATACCGGCTGCCCGCAATCCAGCTGACCTGGTGGGATGCCAACAGTGATCAATCGCAGGTGGTGAAGGTTCCCGACATCGAACTGACGGCCCAGGCGAGCAGCTATCAGGCGCCCTTCTCCATCAGCGAGGATCTGCACGCCCTGGGGCAACAGGCCCGCATCACCCTGGCCGGCCACTGGCTGCTCCTCGCAAGTGCGGCGGCCCTGCTCATGCTGCTGATCTGGCTGGTGCGAACTCGACTACGCGGGCTCTGGCGCCGCGCGCAGCAGTGGCGAGAGGCCCATCGACGGACTTGGCTCAATTCCCCAGGCTACGCCTTGCGTCTGGCCCGTGCCCAGCTCAGGCAGCGTCCCATGGAGCTCGGCGGACTCTATCTCTGGGTGCGGCGGCGCACGGGGAGGCTCGCGATATCGCCCTTATTTCAAGGAAGTACAGAGAGTGTCAAACAGCCTGTGCTAGCCTTTTTCAGACTTATCTATGGCGCGAACAAGCAACCAGAGGGGCAAGACGTCGCCAGCCAGATCATCGCTACGATCGAGGGCGTGATGAGCGAATCACATAGCCAAACAGGCCAGCCCCATGATTTGCAGCCCTTGAATCCGGGGCAAGCCGAGCCGAACCCTCTTCATCAGACAAGGAAGCCATGATGCGTCACACCCGAATGTTGTCACCACTGCGCTGGGGCACCTTCCTGTTGCTTGCACTGCCACTGCTGGTAAGGGCCGCTGACCCCCTTCCCTCCTGGAATGAGGGGCCTTCGCGCCAGGCCATTGAGGGGTTCGTCACCGCGGTGACGAGCGAGGGGGGCAAGGACTATGTGCCGCCCGCCGAGCGTATCGCCGTGTTCGACAACGATGGCACCCTGTGGAGCGAGCAACCTGCCTACTTCCAGATATTGTTCGCCCTGGCTGAGCTCAAGCGGATGGCTCCCCAGCACCCGGAGTGGCAACAGCAGCAACCTTACAAGGCGGCGCTGGAAGGGGATCACAAGGCGCTCGCGGCTAGTGGTATGAAGGGTCTGATGCAGATAGTGGCCGCCACCCATACGGGGATGAGCACAGATCAGTTCATGCAAAACGCCCGTCACTGGCTCGAAAGCGCGAAACACCCTACTAGCCAGCGCCATTTCACCGAGATGGTGTTCCAGCCCATGCTGGAACTGCTCGATTACCTGCGCGCCCATGGCTTCAAGACCTATATCGTCTCCGGTGGTGAGGTGGCCTTCATGCGCGCCTTCGCCGAGAAGGTCTATGGCATACCGCCGGAGCAGGTCATCGGCACCACCTTTGGCAGCCGCTTCGAGGATGACAAGAGCCGACTTTCCATCCAGCGGCTTCCCATGCTGGTACACAACGATGATGGTCCCGGCAAGCCGGAGAGCATCGACAGCATCATAGGCCGCCGCCCCATCTTCGCCTTCGGCAACTCGGATGGTGACCTGCAGATGTTGCAATGGACTCTGGCAGGAGAGGGCAAGCGCTTTGCCGGTCTGGTACACCACACAGATGCCAGACGTGAGTGGAGCTACGACAGAGACAGCAAGATCGGGCGTCTGGACAAGGCACTGGATGCCGCAAACAGGGGTAACTGGACCGTCGTGGATATGGCGAAAGAGTGGCGCCGTGTCTACCCGTTCGAGTCACTCAGGTAGAAGAAGGGCCGCAGGATCCGCCGGAATGCTGCTCTGCAATGAGCCTTCCGTGTGTACGTAGTCGCGGACAAGGACAGTAGCGTGATACGGAGAAGTAACTATGACATTTGCAAGAAAGTGGATGCCCGGGCTGGCACTTTCCATAGTGACAGCCCTGGCGGCCTCGGCCGCCGCCGCGGCGGAGAAACCCAACATCCTGGTGATCTTCGGCGATGACATCGGCCAGACCAACATCAGCGCCTATGGCAAGGGCGTCGTCGGTTACCAGACACCGAACATAGACCGCATCGCCAAGGAAGGGGTGATGTTCACCGACTACTACGCGGAAAACAGCTGCACCGCCGGTCGTTCTACCTTCATCACGGGCCAGTCCGCACTGCGTACCGGCCTCTCCAAGGTGGGCATGCCCGGAGTGCCGGTCGGCCTGCAGGCCCGTGATGTGACCATAGCCCAGGCGCTGAAGTCCCACGGCTATGCCACCGGCCAGTTCGGCAAGAACCACCTGGGGGACAGGGATGAATACCTGCCCACCAACCACGGCTTCGACGAGTTCTTCGGCAACCTCTACCACCTGAATGCGGAAGAGGAGCCCGAGCGCCCTTACTGGCCCAAGGATGATGCCGAGTTCGTCAAGGCGGCCTCACCGCGCGGGGTGATCCATTCCACCGCCGATGGCAAGATCGAAGACACAGGTCCGCTCAACAAGAAGCGGATGGAGACTATCGACGATGACACCACCCAGGCGGCCATCAACTTCATGGAGAAACAGGTCAAGGCGGAGAAACCCTTCTTCGTCTGGATGAACACCACCCGCATGCATGCCTTTACCCACGTGCGTGAATCCATGCAGGGCCAGAGCGGCATGCCGGGCAACGAGTACGCCGATGGCATGCTCGAGCATGACGGCGACGTCGGTAAGCTGCTCAAGGCGGTGGACGACCTGAAGATCGCGGACAACACCATAGTGGTGTACACCACGGACAACGGGCCGAACCAGTGGTCCTGGCCGGATGCGGCTACCACGCCGTTCCGCAACGAGAAGAACTCCAACTGGGAAGGGGCCTACCGGGTTCCTGCGCTGGTCCGTTGGCCTGGCCACATCAAGCCGGACACCATCTCCACCCAGATGTTCTCCGGCCTTGACTGGTTCCCGACCCTGCTGGCCGCGGTGGGTGATACCGACATCAAGGATCGCCTGCTCAAGGGTACCGATCTCGGTGGCAAGAACTTCAAGGTACACCTCGACGGCTTCAATCAGCTGGACTACCTGACCGGCAAGAGCGACAAGAGTGCGCGCAAAGAGTTCTACTACTTCAGCGATGACGGTGATCTGGTGGCTATGCGCTTTGACAACTGGAAAGTGGTGTTCTGCGAACAGCGGGCGCCGGGCGGTTTCAAGGTATGGAGTGAGCCCTTCACCTGCCTGCGTACACCCAAGCTGTTCAACCTGCGCATGGATCCGTACGAACGGGCCGACGTGGTCTCCGACCAGTACTACGACTGGCTGGCCAAGAACGACTATCTGCTCTTCGAGGGCACTCGCAAGGCGGCTGCTTTCCTGCAGACCTTCGTGGACTATCCGCCCAGCCAGCGTCCGGCCAGCTTCAGCATCGACCAGATCCGGGCCGATGTAGACAAGAAGATCGAAGCCAAGATGAGCCAAAAACAATAAGTATCGTCAAGGCGCCCTCCCATGGCGGGCGCCTTTTTATCTCTTCTGCTCGTACGGATCACCCGATCCGATAAGGCGTTCTCGATGTCTACAGCCGCCCGCTCCGCTTCCCACCATCACAAGGTGGATCCGGCCTCACCCAATCGACCCACTCTGCATATGCTGCTGCCAGCTTCGCTCCTGTTCGCATCAGGGGGGGCTGCGCTGATCTATCAAGTTCTCTGGGTAAAACAACTTTCTTTGGTGGTGGGGGTAGAAGTTTATGCCGTCACCACTGGAATTAGCGCCTTCTTTGCCGGTCTTGCCCTCGGCGGACTCTATTTTGGCCGAAAGTCCGACCGCATGGCTCAACCGGTGCGTCTCTATGCCGTGCTGGAACTGGCCGTGGCCCTGCTCGGCATCAGCGCTACCCTGGCCCTAGCCAATGTAGCCGAGCTCTTCGCACGCCTCGAAATGACCCTGGGCCTGCTCGCCTGGGTGTTGCCATTCCTGCTCGTCGGCCTGCCCGCCTTCTTGATGGGGGGAACACTACCTGTGCTGGTGCGCGCCCTGACCCCCGCCAGCCATCAGGTGGCGCGGGCCGGGGGCAGTCTCTATGCGGCCAATACCGCCGGCGCCATCGTCGGTACCCTGCTCACCGCCTTCGTATTGCTGCCACAAATGGGGGTCAAGGGCAGCGCCTTCAGCGCCGCCGCCCTGAACCTGCTGGCGGCCCTCGGTGCCTGGCTCTGGTATCGCCACGCCCGGCTCTCCCTGCCGACCATTTCTACCCCTGAGCCTGGGACTGCCTCGGCGCGCCTCGCTGTGCTGCTCTATTGCGTGGCCGGTGGCATCGCCCTTGGTTATGAGGTGGTCTGGAGCCAATCCATAGTGCAGTTCATGAGTACCCGCACCTTCGCCTTTGCCGTGGTGCTGGCTACCTACCTGACCGGCCTGATGCTCGGCAGCGCCCTCTACGCGCGCCGCGCTGAGCGTATCCACAGTCCCTGGGGGCTGTTCGGCCTGCTGATCACCATGGCCGGGCTGCTGGCGTTGTTGCAGGTGGCCGGTCTTGGCCGCTGGCTCGTCATGGCCCAATCCCAGTTGGAAGCCTGGACCCTGCAGCTGACCGGTAATGAGCTGGCTGGCATGTGCGTTCGCTTCCTCACGGTGGCGCTGTCCACTGTCTTTCTCCCCACCACTCTGCTCGGCGCCGCCTTCCCGTTAGCGCTGAAACTGGCGGCCACCAGCCAACGAGTTGGCCGGGATGTAGGCACTGTGGTCGCCCTCAACACCCTTGGCGGCATCGTCGGGGTGGCTTTGACCGGGTTTGTGCTGATCCCGCTTCTCGGTCTGGTGCGCACCCTGGCGCTGCTGGCCATGCTGGCAGCCCTGGTGGGCTGCATCGCCGCCTGGCAAAGCCAGGCCCAGGGCCGCTACCGTGGTGCCGTTCTCGCCATGACGTTGGCGACCCTGGTTATCGGTGTACTGACGCCGCCCCAGCGGTTGGCAGAGCTGCTGCCGGGGGCCAGAAACGGGCAGCTCGCTTACTACCACGAGGGTAAGGGGGGCACAGTGGCCGTCGTCACCCAGGGTCGTGCCGAGAAAAGCTTCAATCGTCTCTATATCCAGGGGGTATCCAATACCGGTGATGCCATGCCTTCCCTGCGCTACATGCGGCTGCAGGCGCTGCTGCCCCTGCTGATCCATGACGAGCAGCCAGAATCCGCTCTGGTGATTGGCTTTGGCACTGGCATCACGGCCGGTGCCATGCTGCGCGACCCGGGCCTGACCCGCCCCGTGGTGGCCGAGCTGCTGCCAGAAGTGCTGGAAGCCGCGCCCCTGTTCAAGGGCAATTACGATGCGGTGCGGGACTCTCGCCTCGACATCCGCCTGCGCGACGGGCGACGGGAGCTGCTGCGCAGCGACGAGCGCTACGATCTCATCACCCTGGAGCCGCCACCCCCCTCGGCGGCCGGGGTGGTGAATCTCTACTCCCGCGACTTCTATCGGCTGGCAGCCCGCCGCCTGCATAAGAGTGGCCTGCTGGCCCAATGGTTGCCGCTGCCTACCCAGAACATCGAAGAGAGCCGTGCGCTGGTGCGCAGCTTTATAGAGGTGTTCCCCCACGCCACCCTGTGGACCACTGAGTTTCACGAGATGCTGCTAATTGGTTCCCTCGAACCGCTGGTGCTGGATACGCCGCGGATCAGCGAGCGCTTCGCCCGGCCCGAGGTCGCAGCCGCCCTGGCCGAGGTCGGTATCGACAGCCCGGCCGCCATGCTGGCCACTTGGGTCACGGATCGGGACGGTTTGCTGCGCTTTGCCGGCAAGGCCCTGCCCGTGACCGATGACTGGCCCCGCATCGAATACGCCCCTTGGGTCAGGCGCAACGAGATCACCCGGGTGCTGCCAGAGCTGCTGGCCCTGCGTACCCCGCCGCCCCTCGTCCATGCGGACGCGGCGTTTGGGGCTGCCGTGGAGAGCGAATGGCAATCCCTGGATCACTTCTACTCGGTGGCTTTTTACGCCTACCAGGGCAATCGCAACGCCTGGGCACGCGGTGTTGGCCAGATGACCCCGGCAGAGCGAGTCAACCCCTACTACCGCTGGTTTATTGGAGATTAATCTCTACGAAAGAAATCCACCAAGCTAATCCATAGATTGGCTTGGTGGTTACCTGTTGCTTGGGTAGGGGGCTTTATCGTCTATTGGAAGTAATCTTCAAAGCCACTAACCACAGACTGCGCAAATTGCACATTTCTCTGCGCACTGGAACTGCGCAAAAACGAAATACAACGGACAGACCAATATAGGATGCTCGAGGCGTGGCAAGGCCTGGGGAGGAGATGAGGGTTCTGGAGATTGCGCAATTGCGCAGTTCTGCGCAAAACGAAATACATCGGCGCGAAGTAGAACACCGTGAGTATGAAACCAGTGAAGGGTGGGCATATAGGGAACTGACCTCTACCCAGAGGCTCTTGGTGTTGCCGATGATCTGACCCGACATTTCGGCAGGGCAGACCGGTACGCCGGTGACCAAATCTAGGGGGCGTTTACCTGGATGGCCCGGCCCCTCACCGCACCCTGTATAGGGGTAATTTCCCCGGGACAGGGAAGGGGCTTGCCCCTGAGATATCCCGCACTGATTCGAGGAGGCAGCAACCACTGCCACTGATGTGGGGGTATTTTTGGGGGTATAAGTAAAATCCACATCCAGATTTTTCCTTTAAAATCATACTAATAAATTCACGATTCGATAGAGACCCCGGCACCATCCAATTTCATGACAAAAGGCCATCCTCAGGGATGGCCTTTTGTTTTTCTGCACCCGCCGCTCAGTCGATGTTCTGGGCGATGCGCCACAGCACGCCGGACGGGTCATAGAGGCAAAAATCCCGCATCCGCCACGGCTGGGTGACTATCTCGGTGACCCTGACGCCGTAGCGGGCGGCGACGCCGCTCTCATTCACATGGGTCCACCAGGCCGCCACGTCTTCCACCAGGATATGCATCATGAAGTGTTCGGCCAGGTTCTCGTGGCAGTGGTCCTGCAGCAGGAAGCTCACCTCCCCAAAGTGGAAGTAGGCGACACCGCCGCCGTCCGAGGCCAGGGTGAAGCCGAGATCCTGATAGAACTGCCTGGACAGGGCGTAGTCGCGGGCAGGCACGAAGGCCTTGATTTCGGTGATGTTGAGATTGGTCATGGAGGCCTCTGGCGATGACGATTAGGGGATGGTGGAGCAAGGGGTGAGCCCCAGCCAGTATCACCCGGATCGTCTCGTGCTCGCCAGCCTCCCCCTGCCCGTATGGGGGCCGGGGCTAACATCGCTGCAGTGCATCAGGCATCAGTGCTTTGGTGAATCAGTACCTCGGCAACACCTGCCGCCAGCCCAATTCATCTCCGCATTCTGTGACCCCGTCCCATCTTGGTGCGGCCCCAGGCGGCTGCACAGCGGGAGTGCGATCCCGTTCCTGTTTGTGGCCAGGCTGCGCCATCATGGTGCATCACTCGTCCAGCCTCATTTCAAGGTATTGAAATATAAGAATTATATTTTTTGGCCTGCTTTATGCTTTGAAGCAATCATGTCGCCATGATGATCCCGCCGGGATCGGCAGAGGGGCAATACCGGTTTGACGATGTGAGTAAATAGCCAGTTTGACATTCATATCAGGAAATGGACCCGGACAGGTGCCGGGACGACAAGGAGAGGGCTGTATGTTCAAGAGACTCGTAATGACTGGCCTGCTGGCGCTGGGCGCCACCATGGCCGCCCCCGGTTGGGCCGAAGAGGTGGCCGCGCAGGCCGATGTGGTGCAGGCGGCGGCCGTTACCATCAACAAGGGCGACAACACCTGGCTGATGGTGGCCGCGACCCTGGTGATCCTGATGTCCATCCCCGGGCTGGCCCTGTTCTACGGTGGCCTGGTACGGGCCAAGAATATGCTGAGCGTGCTGATGCAGGTGTTCACCCTGTTCTGCCTCATCACGGTGCTCTGGGTCGTCTATGGCTACTCCCTGGCCTTCACCGAGGGAGGCGCCTTCTACGGCTCCTTCGACAAGGTGTTGCTGATGGGGATCACTCCCGAATCCATCGGTGCCACCTTCAGCAAGGGGGTGGGGATCAGCGAATTCATCTTCGTGGTGTTCCAGGGGGCCTTCGCGGCCATCACCTGCGGCCTCATCGTCGGCGGCTTCGCCGAGCGGATGAAGTTCTCGGCGGTACTGCTGTTCGCGGTGATCTGGTTCACCTTCGCCTACATCCCGATGGCGCACATGGTGTGGTACTGGGCCGGCCCGGATGCCTATACGGATGCGGCCGCCGCCGAAGCGGCCGGTGCCACCGCCGGTTACCTGTTCCAGCACGGCGCCCTAGACTTTGCCGGCGGCACAGTGGTGCACATCAACGCGGCGGTCGCCGGTCTGGTGGGGGCCTTCATGGCGGGCAAGCGGGTGGGCTACGGTCGTGATCCCATGACCCCCCACAGCCTGACCATGACCATGATAGGGGCTGCCCTGCTCTGGTTCGGCTGGTTCGGCTTCAACGCCGGCTCCGCGCTGGAAGCGAACGGTACCGCCGCCCTGGCCCTGATCAATACCTGGGTGGCACCTGCCGCGGCCGCGCTGTCATGGACCTTCGCCGAATGGCTGATGAAGGGGCGTCCCTCCCTGCTGGGGGCGGTATCGGGTGCGGTCGCTGGTCTGGTGGCCATCACCCCGGCGGCCGGTTTCGTCGGTGTCGGTGGTGCCCTCATCATAGGGCTCTTGAGCGGTGTCGCCGGTCTGTGGGGGGTGCACGGTCTCAAGCGCCTGCTGGGGGCCGATGACAGCCTGGACGTGTTCGGCCTGCACGGGGTGTGCGGCATCCTCGGTGCCGTGCTGACCGGGGTGTTTGCGAGCCCGGATCTGGGTGGGACCGGGGTCTGGGACTATGTGACCAACCAGGTGGCCGAGGGCTACTCCATCCTGACCCAGGTGAAGATCCAGGTGATCGGCGTGCTGGTGACGGTGGCCTGGACCGCCCTGGTCTCCGCCGTGGCCTACAAGGCGGTGGATCTGCTGGTGGGCCTGCGGGTGAAGGAAGATGCCGAGCGCGAAGGACTGGATGTGACCAGCCATGGCGAGAAGGCCTACAGCTTGTAACAGAAGCTCCCATTGAGAAGCTTGCCGCCGGGCGCTGCCCGGCGGCTTTTTTATTCCCGGCGTTTCGTATCCCGTCGTCGTCTCTTCGGTTCTTCCAAGTCTCGCCTCGGCTGTTGCCCGGGGGCGGCCCGAAGCGCTCCTCCCCTCTCATCGCGAACGTCTCTTCATCTGCGCAACGACGCGTTTTTATGCCTGCATTTTGTGTGGATCTCCGCTAAACTCTGCCACCCTTTATTCGGGGTAGCCGGGCTTGCCCTGTTTCCATCCTCTTTTACCTATGCCTTCGGAGCCGCTCATGCCGTTAGTGGGACACCAACATCAGATCGATATTCTGGAACTGACCGACAAAGGGGATGGCAAGGGACGCCTGTTCGATCGCCCCCTGTTTGTCGAGGGGCTCTTGCCCGGTGAGCAGGCGCTGGTGGAACTGACCGAGGTCAAGCCGAACTACCTGCACGGCAAGCTGGTGGAGCTGACCCAGCCGTCCGCCGATCGGGTGCCGGATTTTTGCCCCAACACCGAGTGCGGTGGCTGCCAGGTACGCCCCCTTGCCTATCCGGCCCAGCTGGCGCTTAAGCAATCCCTGGTGCAGGGTGCGCTGGATCAGGCCGGCCTGGTGACCCAGGTCAACCCCATCCTCGGTATGGACAGCCCGTTTGCCTATCGCAACAAGGCGCAGTATGCGGTGCGTGGCACAGACGCCGGCGCCGAGATCGGCTTCTATCGCAAGCACTCCCACGACCTCATCACCGCCGACGACTGCGCGGTGCAGGACTCCCTGCACGTTGAGCTCAATGCCCGGGTACGCAATTGGATGCGCGAGCACGAGATTGCTGCCTATGACGAGGTGAACCACAGCGGCTGCGTGCGCAACCTGATGACCCGCAAGGGCTTCAAGAGCGGCGAGCTGATGGTGGTGCTGGTGACCCTGGGCGAAGAGCTGCCGTTTGAAGCCGAGCTGCTGGCCGCCCTGGCGGATCTGCCCATCACTACCCTGGTGCAGAACATCAACGACGAGCGCACCAACCGCATCTTGGGGGCGAACAACCGGGTGCTGCTGGGGGAGGGGGTGATCCGCGACAAGATCCACGAGCTCGCGTTCGAGATCTCCCCGCTCTCCTTCTTCCAGAACAACCCGAGCCAGACCGATGTGCTCTACTCCAAGGCCCTCGACTACGCCGAGCTGACCGGCAGCGAGACGGTGTTCGACATCTACTGTGGCATCGGCACCATCTCCCTGTTCCTGGCGGCCAAGGCGGCCAAGGTGGTCGGCATCGAATCGGTGGAGAGCGCCATCCAGGATGCCCGTCGCAATGCGGCCCTGAACGGCATCGAACACACCGAATTCCACGTGGGCAAGGCCGAGCAGCTGATGCCGGAGCTGCACGCCCAGGGGGTGAGCGCCGATGTGGTGGTGATGGATCCGCCCCGCAAGGGCTGTGACAAGGCGGTGCTGCAGACCCTGGTGGCCATGGCGCCGCGCCGGCTGGTCTATGTCTCCTGCAACCCCCAGACCCTGGCCCGTGACCTGGCCTGGCTGGTCAAGCATGGCTTCGTGCTGGACGAGGTGCAGCCGGTGGACATGTTCCCGCACTCCATGCATGTAGAAGCCGTCGCCCGTCTGAGCCTGCCTGCCAAGGCCGATTGACGTCGGGCCGACAGGCATTTTGCCGGTGGCCATGTTCCACCGGCTCCATGCAGGTAGAAGCCGTCGCTCGTCTGAGCCTGCCTGCCAAGGCCTGCATTGAATTAGCCAGATGGCTCTGATAAAAAACGACTCCAAATGGAGTCGTTTTTTATGACCGCCACCGGGTGGTGGGGAAGGAGCAATCAGGGATGAGTATTCGTGTGGCCGTCGTGGAAGACGCTGCCGCGCTGGACAGCTTCTTCCAGCAGTTGGACAAGGAGACCCGCTTCATGCTCTATGAGGCGGGAGAGCGACCATCGGATGTCGAGGGGCAGCGTCAGCGCCTGACAGCCATGGCGGCCAGCCCCAACCAGCGCATCTGGCTGCTGGAACTGGCCGGTGAGATACAGGGCTTCGCCGTCATGATAGGGGGCGGCCTGCGGCGCAACCGGCACTGTGCCCTGGTGGTGATGGGCCTGCGTCAGAGCGCACGAGGTCAGGGTTGGGGTGAGCGCTTGCTGACAACCCTGATTGCGGCCGCGCCGGGGTGCGGCATCAGCCGGCTGGAACTGGGGGTGATGGCGGACAACGAGCTGGCTCACGGCCTCTATCGCAAATGCGGCTTCGTTGACGAGGGGCTGCGGCGGCGAGCCTATCGGCTGGCAGACAGAGAGGTGGACGAGATCAGCATGGGCCTGTTGTTGCCGTCGGGTCGTTCATAATCGACCCGCAACGGCGTGACGACGGGCTAGTCAGGGGCAGACAGGCTGCCTGCGTTGGCAATAAGGAGCAGAAGATGAAAGGCGTGTTGCTGAATTGGCTGGCTCGCTACGATGCCTGGTGCCAGGAGTGGGGACTTGTCCAGGAGAACCGGCGCTGCTGCGTGCCGGTACGCCGGGATGAGGAGGAGCTCAAGCCGCCGGTAATGGCAGAGGAGCCCTCATCTCTCACCGAAAGTTGCGAGTCACGGCGCCGGTGACGCTGTTGTAATCGAAGCCGAGCCCGTCTGGATAGGCGGGGAAGCGGCCGATGGAATCTCGCAGGATATAGCGGCAGTTGTCGTGGCGCAGGTTGCCAGCGGTTTGATGGTCAGCCGGGATAAGCCGGGAGATATAGTCGCTGTCCGAGTCGGTGTGTAGCTCATCGGCCGCCGTCTGATCGGTGTCGAGCAGGCCGGTGAACAGGCTCTCGCAGTCGTCCCTGCTGCTGACGGAGATCTGATCGCTGTCTCCCCCCGGGAATATGGTGTCCGGCCCCTGGCCCCCCTGATCCTCCTTGGTGCCCACCGGCCAGCCCAGGCTGTTGATGTCGAGATCCTGCCTGCCCATGCCGCTAAAGTTATAGAGTGCCAGCGGCTCTCCCTTCACCTTGACGGCCCAGCCAGCATGAGCCAGTTGCACGGCGCTGGAGAAGCTGCCCGCGGTCGCCGCCACGCTGCTCTTGAGCGCATCGTCCTGCACATTGATGAAGCGGGGCAGGGCGGTGACCGCCAGGATCCCCAGTACTATGATGACCAGCACCAGTTCTATCAGGGTAAAGCCCCGGGAAGCGCGTTTTGACATTGAATCAACCCATTAAATACGACAAACAGGTAAGCGTGACATGCAACTGATCGACACCCATTGCCACCTCGATTTTCCGGTCTTCGATGGGGATCGGGAGGCGCGGCTGGTGGCGTGGCGCCAGCTGGGGGTGGGGGAGTATATCATCCCCGCCGTGGGGGAGGAAAACTGGGACAGGGTGATGGGGCTGGCCGAGCGCCATGCCGGCATTGCCTATGGCCTCGGTATCCATCCCTGGTATGTGGGGGCCCAGACCGAGGGCGTGCTGGCGCGACTGCATGCCCTGCTGGCGAGTGAACCCCGCGGCCTGGTGGCCATCGGCGAGTGCGGGCTGGATCTGCGCAGCCAGGTGCCGCAGGCGGGGCAGGTCGAGTCGTTCGAGGCGCAGATAAGGCTGGCCATGGAGTTCGATCTGCCGCTCATCGTCCACTCGGTGCGGGCCAACGACACTGTCGCCAAGATCCTGCGGCGCTTCAAACCAGCCTGTGGCGGCGTGATCCATGCCTTCGGCGGCTCCTTGCAGCAGGCGGAAGTCTTCTGGCGGCTCGGCTTCAGGTTGGGGATCGGGGGGGTCATCAGCTATGAGCGGGCCAACAAGACCCGGGAGGCGGTGCGGGAGATGCCGCTGGAGGCGCTGCTGCTGGAGACGGACGCCCCCGACATGCCGCTGCAGGGGCAGCAGGGAGAGCCGAACACCCCGGCCAGCCTGCTGACCATCATCCAGTTGCTGGCGCAATTGCGGCAGCAACCGCTGGCGGATGTTGCTTCGGTGTTACGTGAATCCACCTTGCAGGCTTTCCCGCGGCTCAACATGGCAATTAACACTTGATTAACTATTGATAGCGCTGTGATGAAAAATAGGGCCCATAAAAATCGTTTGCGCTCTAATTAAACGATGTCCGGCCCGTTTCGGGCTTATAAAATGTGACCAGCATTCTACTTTGTCGCACCGTAATTAGTATAATGCGCACCCTTGATTAACGGCTGCAAGACACAAAACGTTAACAAGCTGGAAGGTGCTACTTAAGAGGAAGTGTTAATAATGAATCTGATTATGGGTCTGGTAGGGATGGTCACGCTCATCCTTATCGCGGTGCTGTTCTCCAGCAATCGCAAGGCAATCAAAGTTCGTACCGTGGCGGGTGCCTTTGCCATTCAGGCTGGCCTGGGTGCATTCGTGCTCTACGTCCCGGTGGGCCGCGACATTCTGGTGGGCGTCTCCGATGCCGTCTCCAGCGTCATCGGTTATGGCCAGAACGGCATCGAATTCCTGTTCGGTGGTCTGGTCAGCAACAAGATGTTTGAAGTGTTCGGCGGCGGCGGCTTCATCTTCGCCTTCCGGGTTCTGCCGGTCATCATCTTCTTCTCCTCCCTGATCGCGGTTCTCTACTACCTCGGCATCATGCAGTGGGTGATCAAGCTGCTGGGTGGTGGCCTGCAGAAGGTGCTGGGTACCTCCCGTACCGAATCCCTGTCTGCGACCGCCAACATCTTCGTGGGCCAGACCGAAGCCCCGCTGGTGGTACGTCCCTTCATCTCCAAGATGACCGACTCCGAGCTGTTCGCCGTCATGTGTGGTGGCCTGGCCTCCGTTGCCGGCTCCGTGCTGGCCGGCTACGCCTCCATGGGCGTCAAGATGGAATACCTGATCGCCGCCTCCTTCATGGCTGCACCGGGTGGCCTGCTGTTCGCCAAGCTGATCGTGCCGGAAACCGAGACCCCCAACTACGACGAGAACGCCGCCGATGGCGAGCTGGACGACAAGCCGGCCAACGTGATCGACGCCGCCGCCGCGGGTGCCTCCGCCGGTCTGCAACTGGCCCTGAACGTGGGGGCCATGCTGCTGGCCTTCATCGGCCTCATCGCCATGATCAACGGTATCTTCTCCGGTGTGGGTGGCTGGTTCGGCATGCCTGAACTGTCCCTGGAACTGCTGCTGGGCTGGCTGTTCTCCCCGCTGGCCTTCCTGATCGGGGTACCCTGGAACGAAGCCATCGTTGCCGGTTCCTTCATCGGTCAGAAGCTGGTGGTGAACGAGTTCGTGGCCTACCTGAACTTCGCGCCTTATCTGAAGGATGAGATGCTGATCAACGGCGTGGCCATGTCCGACCACACCAAGGCCATCATCTCCTTCGCCCTGTGCGGCTTCGCCAACCTGTCCTCCGTCGCCATCCTGCTGGGTGGTCTGGGCTCCATGGCACCGAACCGCCGCGGCACCATCGCCAAGTTCGGTCTGAAGGCCGTACTGGCTGGCTCTCTGTCCAACCTGATGTCTGCCACTATCGCAGGCTTCTTCCTGGCACTGACCGCCATGTAAGATTTACCTGATACAAGGGTAAAGACGAACGCCACAGCGAAAAGCTGTGGCGTTCGCGTTTGGAGCGGTGACAACCGTTTTCCTGCTTAAACTAATAAAAAAATGAGTCAAATCGGAGGTTATATGAATGAAGTGCTACTGGCGATGGCAGCCGGCTTTCTTGTTGGCGTGTTGTTTTCTTTCCTCAAATTGCCTATTCCGGCACCACCGGTTCTGTCCGGCGTGATGGGCATAGTCGGGGTCTATCTGGGGGGGATAGCCTACTCCTGGATCCTGACCAAGTTCTTCTCTTAAGCACTTTCCAGACCCGGTTTTGCCAGATGTGAGGTACCTCTGAAATTGGCAAATCCGGCTTGCAAACACGGGGTATCTCGGCTGAAATAGGCGATGCCAGCAGGGTGCTGGCATTGACTAATACCCGCTCAAGTCGGGTGTTGGCGGTCAAATGGAATTGATTGGGAACTCGGGTCAGCGGTTGTCGGCCTTTCTCAAGTCTTCATGGAACCAAGTCCGCACTTTTGTAAGAAAGTGACAGGGCTCTTGCCTTATTTGCAGCCGTATTGCCTGTGCATTTTGCGCTGCAATTCCATATCCCCTTTACCCGGGATCTTCACTTGCCGATCCTGCTGGTTCGGCGGATGCTGATCGCTGGTATTGGGAATCATCGAGACTTTGGAGACATAGCATGACCGATCTGAAAGTGGCCGCCCAACGCGCCCTGAACCTGATGGACCTGACCACCCTGAACGATGACGACACCGATCAGAAGGTGATCGACCTGTGCCGCAAGGCCAAGTCCCCGGCCGGCCTCACCGCCGCCGTCTGCATCTATCCCCGTTTCATCCCCATCGCACGCAAGACCCTGCGTGAGATCGGCGCCGCCGACGTGCGTATCGCCACCGTGACCAACTTCCCCCACGGCAACGACGACATCGAGATCGCCGTGGCCGAGACCCGCGCCGCCGTCGCCTACGGTGCCGACGAGGTGGACGTCGTCTTCCCTTACCGCGCCTTCATGGCCGGCAATGAACAGGTTGGCTTCGATCTGGTCAAAGCTTGTAAGGAAGCCTGCGGCACTCAAGCCCTGCTGAAGGTGATCATCGAGACCGGCGAGCTGAAGGAAGAGGCGCTGATCCGTCGCGCCTCCGAGATCTCCATCGACGCCGGTGCCGACTTCATCAAGACCTCCACCGGCAAGGTGCCGGTGAACGCGACCCCGGAAGCGGCGCGCATCATGATGGAAGTGATCAAGGCCAAGAACCCGAAAGTGGGCTTCAAGCCGGCGGGTGGCGTGAAAGACGCCGCCGTGGCGGGTCAGTACCTGGCCATGGCCGAAGAGATCCTGGGTAAGGACTGGGTCTCCCCCCGCACCTTCCGCTTCGGCGCGTCCAGCCTGCTGGCCAGCCTGCTGGCGACCCTGGGCCACGGCGACAAGCCGGCCAACACCAGCGGTTACTAAGTCGCGGCAGGGGACGGCACGCCGTCCCCTCATCGGATCCTGTTCGGTCTGTGTTCGTGCGTGACGCACGGAGGGAATGAAAGATGTTTTTGCCTCAAGAAATTATTCGCAAGAAGCGCAACGGTGAGGCGCTCAGTACCCAAGAGATTCAATTCTTCGTCCAGGGCATTACCAACAACACCATAGGCGAAGGGCAGATCGCGGCGCTCGCCATGGCGGTCTACTTCAAGGACATGACCATGGATGAACGGGTGGCCCTGACCTGTGCCATGCGCGACTCCGGCATGGTGCTCTCCTGGGATCACCTGAACCTCGGCGGCCCCATCGTCGACAAGCACTCCACCGGCGGGGTGGGTGACGTGGTCTCCCTGATGCTGGGCCCCATGGTCGCCGCTTGCGGTGGCTTCGTCCCCATGATCTCCGGCCGTGGCCTCGGTCACACCGGCGGTACCCTGGACAAGCTGGATGCCATCCCCGGCTATCAGACCTCGGTCGACAACGATCGCTTCCTGAAGGTGGTGAAAGAAGCGGGTGTGGCCATCATAGGCCAGACCGGCGATCTCGCCCCGGCGGACAAGCGCATCTATGCGGTACGCGACATCACGGCCACCGTCGAATCCATCGCCATGATCACCGGCTCCATCCTCTCCAAGAAGCTGGCCTCCGGCCTCGAAGCCTTGGTGATGGACGTGAAAGTGGGATCGGGCGCCTTTATGCCGACGTTTGAAGCATCTGAGGAGCTGGCCAAGAGCATAGTCGCCGTGGCCAACGGCGCCGGCTGCCGTACCTCGGCGCTGCTGACCGACATGAACCAGGTGCTGGCCTCCAGCGCCGGCAACGCCGTGGAAGTGCGCGAAGCCGTGCGCTACCTGACCGGCGAGTACCGCAACCCGCGCATCCACGAAGTGACCCTGGCCCTGTGCGCCGAGATGCTGATCTCCGCCGGCCTCGCCAGCGATGACGCCGATGCCCGCGCCAAGCTGCAGGCGGTGTTGGACAACGGCAAGGCGGCCGAGATCTTCGGTCGCATGGTCACTGGCCTCGGTGGTCCGAGCGACTTCATGGAGCGCTACGACAGCCATCTGCCGAAGGCGGCCATAGTACGTCCCGTGTTCGCACCCAAGAGCGGTTTCGTGACCGCCATGGATACCCGCGAGCTGGGTCTGGCCGTGGTCGCCATGGGTGGTGGTCGCCGCGCCGCCGGCGACAAACTCGATTATGCGGTCGGTCTGACCGACTTTATCCGCCTGGGTCAGAGCGTCGATGCTGACAAGCCGCTCGCGCTGATCCACGCTCAAACCGAAGAGCAATTCGCTCAGGCTGCCAGCATGGTGCAGGCGGCTGTCAGGATCGGCGACACCCGACCAGAGGCTCTGCCCGAGGTCTATCGTCGCATCGGTCTGGCTGATTTGTAACAAGGGGAAGTCCCATGAAACGTACCTTTATTCTGATGATGGACTCTTTCGGTATTGGCGCTGCCGCCGATGCCGAGAAGTTCGGAGATGTGGGCGCCAACACCCTTGGCCATATCGCCAAGGCCTGTGCCGACGGTAAGTTCGAGGGCCGCGGCCCGCTGAACCTGCCGAACCTGAACAAGCTGGGCCTGGGCCATGCGGGGGAACTTGCCTCCGGCATCTTCCCGGCTGGCCTGAAGAAGGACATCGAGGTGATCGGCGCCTACGGCTTCGCCCAGGAGCTCTCCTCCGGCAAGGACACCCCGTCCGGCCACTGGGAGATCGCCGGCGTGCCCGTGCTGTTCGACTGGGGTTACTTCCACGATCATCACAACAGCTTCCCGCAGGAGCTGCTGGATGCCATCGTCGAGAAGGCGGGCCTGCCGGGCTACCTCGGCAACTGCCACGCCTCCGGTACCCAGGTGCTGGACGATCTCGGTGAAGAGCATATGCGCACCGGCAAGCCGATCCTCTACACCTCCGCCGACTCCGTGTTCCAGATCGCCTGCCACGAAGAGACCTACGGCCTCGAGAAGCTCTATGAGCTGTGCCACATCGTGCGTGAGCTGCTGGAACCCTACAACATCGGTCGCGTCATAGCCCGTCCGTTCGTGGGCACCGGCAAGGGCAACTTCAAGCGCACCGGCAACCGTCACGACTACTCAGTGCTGCCGCCGGCGCCGACCGTGCTGGACTTCATGAAGGATGCGGGTGGCCAGGTGGTCTCCATCGGCAAGATCGCCGACATCTACGCCCAGCAGGGCATCACCAAGCAGGTGAAGGGCACAGGCCTGACCGAGCTGTGGGACAGAACCCTGGAAGAGGTAAAGGCCGCCGGTGACAACACCATCGTCTTCACCAACTTCGTGGACTTCGACTCCTCCTACGGTCACCGCCGTGACGTCAAGGGCTACGCCGACGCACTGGAGTACTTCGACTCCCGTCTGCCGGAGCTGTTCGAGCTGCTGGAAGATGGCGATGTGGTGGTGCTGACCGCCGACCATGGTTGCGATCCGACCTGGAGCGGCACCGATCACACCCGTGAGTACATCCCAGTGCTGTTCTACGGCAAGCCGGTCAAGGCGGGCTCCCTCGGTCGTCGCGAGACCTTCGCCGACATCGGCCAGAGCATCGCCGCCTACCACGGTCTGCCGAAGCTGCAATACGGTACCAGCTTCCTGTGAGGCAGGCTCCGGGCGGCGCCGCACGGACCGCCCGGGTTGCACGGCAGGGCCCGGGTCCTGTAAGTTACCCGCCCGCCGCCGAGAGGTGGCGGGCAACCCAATAAAGACAATAAAACTCAACCTAGTGTGAAGGAATTAAGAGAATGGCAACTCCTCATATCAATGCGAAAGATGGCGCCTTTGCTGACACCGTACTGATGCCGGGCGACCCCCTGCGTGCCAAGTACATCGCCGAGACCTTCCTGGATAACGTGGAGCAGGTGTGCGACGTGCGCAGCATGCTCGGCTTCACCGGTACCTACAAGGGCCGTCGCATCTCCGTCATGGGTCACGGCATGGGCATCCCGTCCTGCTCCATCTACGCCAAGGAGCTGATCACCGACTACGGTGTGAAGACCCTGATCCGCGTGGGCTCCTGTGGCGCCGTCCGTGAAGACGTGAAACTGCGTGATGTGGTGATCGGCATGGGTGCCTGCACCGACTCCAAGGTCAACCGTCTGCGCTTCAAGGATCACGACTTCGCCGCCATCGCCGACTTCGATCTGGTAGCCAATGCCGTGCAAGCCGCCAAGAACAAGGGCGTTGCCGTGCGCGTTGGCAACATCTTCTCCGCTGACCTGTTCTACACCCCGGATCCCTCCATGTTCGACGTCATGGAAAAATACGGCATCCTGGGTGTCGAGATGGAAGCCGCCGGCATCTACGGCGTGGCCGCCGAGTACGGCGCCAAGGCGCTGACCATCTGCACCGTCTCCGATCACATCCGTACCGGTGAGCAGACCACCTCCGAAGAGCGTCAGCTGACCTTCAACGACATGATCGAAGTGGCGCTGGACTCCGTGTTGCTGGGCGACTGATCCCAGGCTTCGGCTCCACGCAAGAACGGCGACCCCAGGGTCGCCGTTTTTTTATGTCTCATTTAATAGGGGGGAAGCCCGGAGGGGAGATAGGGAGACCTAATCACCCTCCTTGCTAACTACCAGCGACCAGCTCTTGTCGGGATCGAACAGCTGGATCGCCTCAACGGCCGTTGCCGTGTCGGTGCCCAGATCCTTTTGATAAACCCGCCCCTCGTGATTCACCATGAAGGTCATCACCCCACTGGCGGCATAATCGGCCGGCCAGGCGATCAGGGCGACACCGTCTCGTAATTGCCCGTCGACAAAGTACTCTTTCGCTCCCCCATCGGCAGCGGCTCCCTGGGCATACAGGATGCGGTAGTAGTAGCCATGATAGGGGGTGCGTTGACCCACCACGGCCTTGTAGCCCTCTGCCGCGGCACTGACGACCTCCTCTCCGGCCGGGCTTGCTGGTTCCCCCTTGCCCACGGGCCAATAGAGCCCATTTTGTTGCCCGGCATCACTGCGCAGTTTTGCCGCAAAGAGCCCCGCCGTTTGGCCATCATGTCCCACGGCGGCGTACTCTAGCTGTGCGTCGATGAAGCCACGGCACACCGCGATCGCCCCCAACTCATTTCGACCGATGCGGCGATAGACGATCTCTTTGGCACCTGCGGCGCCATCGAGATACCACTTGCCATCTGCGGCCACGAGGGGGATTGGTAGTGGCCAATCAGACTCCCCCACGACCAGTATCATTTTATCCTTACTTTCGGCCACTAGCTGGTGCTTGCTCTTGAAGCTCGCGACGAAGGCGGCGCGATCATTGGCATCGGCCACCTCATCCCCCGAGCTGATGGCCTCCTCACTCTTTTCGCCGAGCAACTGCGTCAGTGCGCTGACATCGTTCTTCTCCAGGGCCGTGATCAGGGCCTGCACTGCCTCATCCGGGGTGGCGAAGGTGCGCGGTGCCATGGCGCTCGCATCGCTGGCGCAGACCAGGGCCAGCAGGGCCAAACCCCATGAGGGGGCCCAACTCCATTTCAACAAACGCTTCATTATCGCGTACTCCGTCTGGGTTGAGTGTTGCGCCCGGTATGCGCTCTATTAGCCATACTTTCACGCCCACGTTGGCTGGCGGCGCGCTCGGTTCTGCCCGTGTTATGTACCCCCTGGAAGGCACTCCTCGAGGTTGGGGCCGAGGCCACAGGTGCCCTGCGGGTTGCAGTCTGTGCCGTGATCTTGTTGTGAGTGGCACGTGGTTGGACATAGCCGCGGTCACGGGCTCCAGCGGTCTGTGGCGTGATTTGCTGCCGCTTGACCCTGTCTCCTGCGTAGTTGCCCTGGCGTGGCGTGCGTTGGGCCACATTCGCCTCCCTGTTCGCCTGTCTAGCATCGCGCGTTACCTTGGCACTTTCGCTGTTGAGTTGGCGGTTGGCCCCCGCATAGGTTCCCTTTGGCGCGGTGACGCGAGCCTCCCTGTTCGCCTCATTGACGGCGCGCGGTGCGCCAGCGTATTCGCCTTTAGGCTGGCGATTGATCCCCGCATAACTCCCCTTCGGTGTGATACCTCGCTGTCCCACCCCCGCCTCGTTATTGCGCGAGCGTTGTCCCAGGGTAGCCAGCTCAGGGCGGTTGGGGCGGGCCGCCGTGATGGGACTGTTGGTCTGGCGCAGGTAGTTATTGGGGCCGCGCTCAAACTTGTTGAAGTAATCGTTCCCCTTGGCGTTGATATAAATATTGTTGTTAGAGCCCCGCTGATAGTTGACCGGACGGTTGTACCCGCTGGTGGGACGAAAACCATTGCCATAGTTGGGGTGGTAAGGATAGGGAGCGTAACCACTGGGATAACCCGATCCCCACCTTGGGTAGTAATAATCGTCATCATCGTCGTCGTTGAAGACCTCGTTGACCAACATGCCCGCGCCAAAGGCGAGCAAGCCCGTCACGACCATATCACCGCGGTCGTATTCGTTATCGTCGTCGTGATCGTCATGTTCCACCACTGTCGTGGTCGTTGTCGCAGGCACGGTCGTTGTGGTGGTTGCTGTGGTCACCGGTGCCGAGGCCGGCCCGGCAGCGGGCGGGCTATAGACGGCGCTCGGGTCGTATTGTGGGACATAAACGACGTCAGGGTTGGCAGGCGCAATGGTGACGATCTGCTGATTGTTCTGCTCATCCTGGGCTACTTTCATCTGTTCCGAGTCTTTCAGGTTGCCCACCTCCATCGCTTGCTGGCGCAGGCGCTGAACGGCGGCCAGTACGCCCGGTTCATCGGCCAGGAAGGCACTGCCCAGCTCAGTCGTCCAATCCATCTTCAAGCACATCATGTCCATGACGGTCGGGAAGTGCATCAGCGACATGGTCGGCGGTGTAAAGCCCAGCGGCGCAATGGCGGCGGTCAGCTCTTTCCCTTTGAGATTAGGGTGGGCGACCAGCCAGTTGCCGGCATCGAGCACCTCTTGCGGATTGGTGGCGCTGGCCAACACCTGAGACAATACCGCATCCGGGTAAAGCGCTACGGGCGCGAGCAGGGTCTCGAGCGCCTCCGGGGTATATTTCGATGCGGGTGCGCTAACGGGCTGCCCTTGCGGTGCGATCGCCGGGCTGGCAGCGCTGGTTGGGCTGGCGGCAGAGGCCGCGCTGGGTTGAGCATTTTGCGTGACGGCAGGCGGCTCCTCTTTGCAGGCAGCCAATACCGTGCTGAGGGCGATCACGGCCGCCAACACGCCATGGCGAAATCTGGGTTGCTTCATGATCTTGCTTCCTTCTGCTGGAGTGGCTGATGCACCTCTTGCCCGATGATTTCCACAAATGTTGTATCTCATCGCATTCAATGCGGGGGTTGCATACCGAAAACATAAACCACGAATCGGGATCACACCCAAAACCGGCTGGAAAGGCGTGAAAAATGCGTTTGTTTCTGTCTCAAGCCAAGCCTGAACAACTTGTAATGACACACTGACGGCGGTGCGGGAGGGGACCGCAGCAACGGTTGTTACTGCCGTGAATGCCAGCAGACCATCGCAGTGGAAAGTAAGAAAGAGGATGCCTTAGGTACCGCTTGCCAGAAGCAAGACGGTTCCAGGGAGATCGTCTCGGATTGAGTTCTTGAGGCGCTGCTGAGACAGGTCAGTTCGTGCAGCCTTGAGGATAATGCTGGGCAACAAACAGGGAGGCATGATGCCTCCCTGTTTGTTTGAGGCCTTATGCCTGGCCGAAGTCGAGGGCGAAGCGCCCCTTGCCAGCCTGCTTGGCCCTGTACATGGCGGCGTCGGCCCGGTGCAGCAGATCGTCGATATGGCAGAACTGCCCCGACGGGCAGAGTGCGCCCCCTATGCTGCCGGCGAGGGGGAGCGCGTGGCCGGCCACGTCGGCGGGGATGGCCATGGCCGCCAGCAGCCGCTCGCACAGGGCGGGCAACTCCTGCTCCGGCTGGCGCAGGGCCGGCAATATGATGGTGAACTCGTCACCGGCGAGGCGGGCCACCATGTCACCCGGGCGCACCTCGGCATTCAGTACGCTGGCGAAGCGCTGCAGCAGGGCATCGCCGACATGGTGACCCAGCCTGTCGTTGATCCCCTTGAAACCGTCGAGATCGAGAAACAGCAGGCCCAGGGGGGCGCCGTTCTGGTGGACGCGTTCCAGCTCCCGGGAGAGGCGCAGGGTGAAGGCGCGCCGGTTGGGTAGGGCGGTGAGGGGATCGTGGGCCGCCTCGTGCTCCAGCTGGTTCTGCAGCGCCCTGAACTCCGTGATGTCGCTGCCTAGGATGTAGACGCCGGGCTCGTCACTGCGGCTCGGGATCAGGGTGATCCTGAGATCGCGGGTGCCGATGGGCAGGGTGAATCTGTGCTCGAAACTGAGTTGTTCCCCGGCCAGGGCCCGCGCCACATGGGCCATGGCCATGGCGTAAGCCTCCGGGCCTATCACCTCCCTGATGCTCATCTCTCGCATCGAATCGGCATCCAGTCCGAAATAGTGGCAATAGGCCTGATTGGCAAACAGATAGCGCCCCTCGGGCGAGATCATGCTGATGGTCACCGGCAGGCCGTCGGTGATGGCCCGCAGCCTGGCCCGGCCACGCTCTATCTCGGCCAGCACCCGGCGGCGCGCCGTGATGTCGTGCAGGAACAGGGCGAGTCGCACCTTGCCGTCGAACTGGTAGCGTTCGGCGATCACCTCGACCGGGATCCGCTGGCCGCTGCGCGTGCCCAAATCGCACTCCAGGCGCCGTGGCGGGCTTTGCGGGGACTCCAGCAGGGCGAGCAGGGGATGCCCGGCCTCAAGCAAGCGGGGCAGGTGCTGGCCCAGCACCTCCTCCGCATGCCAGCCGAGCAGGGTGGTGGAGGCGGGATTCCAGCCGGTGACGACGAGGGATTCGTCGAGTTCTAGGAAGGCGTTGCTGGTGTGTTCCAGCATGTATTGCAGGCGACGCTGCTCCTGCCACAGGCGCTGCTGGACGGCGCCGCGCTCCTGCATCTCTAGGTGCAACTGTTCCACCGTGTTCGACAGCTCGCGGGTGCGCTCGCGCACCTGCTGCTCGAGGCCGAGCTGCAGTCGCAGCAACTCGGCCTCGGCCTGCTTGCGTTCGGTGAGATCGGCAAACACGGCGATCATGTGGGGGGCCGTGGTGCGGCCCTGGCACAGGGTCACGCTGAGTTGTACCCAGCACAGGCTGCCGTCGGCCCGGACCATCCGCTTCTCCAGCCGGTAGTCCTGGCTCTTCCCCGCGACCAGCGCATTGAACAGCGACTGCTCTCGCGGCAGATCCTCGGGGTGGGTCATGGTGTGCCAGGTACGTCCCAGCATCTCCTGCTCGCTGTAGCCGAGCAGTCGCTCCAGCCCCGGATTGGTCCTCAGCCACCTGCCCTCGAGGGAGGAGTGGGCCATGCCCACCGACGACTGGTTGAAGGTGAGGGTGAAGAGGTGCTCCTTGTCCTCCAGTGCCTGATTCAGGCTGCGAACCTGATGGCGTCGCTCCAGATCGTGCAGGGTGTTTTCCACCAGGTGGCCGAAGTCATCGAGATCGCGGCAGGCGTCGTCGTCGAGACGATGAGTCTCATGGCCCACCAGGCAGAGGGTGCCGAGCACCACCCCATCGAGGGCGCGCAGAGGGCGGCCGGCATAGAAGACGACCCTGGGATCCCCCGTCACCAGCGGGTTGTCGGCGAAGCGGGGATCGAGACGGGCATCCGGCACCTGCATGATGTCGGGTTGCAGGATGGCGTGGCCGCAGAAGGATTGTTCCCGGCTGATCTCGCACAGGCTGATCCCGGTACGGGCGAGAAACCACTGCCGGTTCACGTCGGTCAGGGAGACCATGGCGATGGGCTGCGAGAAATGGCGGGTGATGAGCCGGGTGAGGCGATCCAGCTGATCGATGGGTTCTCGGTCGAGCAGGCCGAGGAGACGCAGTCGTTCCAGTCGACTGTGCTCGTCCAGCGGCAAGGGGGGGGCAATCATGTGGCTCTCCTGCCAGTCATCCTGTCAGAGTTATATACAAGGTGGCTGGTGCGATCTACCCCCCTTTATTGTGGCGCTGCAGGTTTGCTCTGCTTCTTGTGCTTGCGCACCCGCATGTAGTTGCGACGCACACCGTAGGAGATGAGCAGGCCGGCCAGCAGCATCACCAGCAGCATCAGCCGCTGCTTTTCCTGGTTCACCTTGAGGTGGGTATCCTGCCTGGCCAGCAGCTTCTGCTCCTCCAGGGTGATCCTCAGGTAGCCCAGGGTCAGGTTGCCATCCTGCACCTCCTGCACGAACTGGATGCGCCCCTTGCCCTGCTCCGGCAGGGACTTGTTGTCCGCGCCTATGGGCAGCAGGCTCTCCAGGGGGACGGCCTGATCCGACTGGGCGAGGGGGATGCCGCGGGCATCGTAGAGGGTGACGTCCAGGATCTCCGGCTCGGCGGCCAGATCCTGGGCCAGCCGCTCCAGCTCGCTCTCGTTGTCTTCCTTGATCCAGCGCCCCATGTCGCGAGCGGCATAGGAGACCAGGGCCTGGGCGCGGTCACGGGCCTCGCTGTGCAGGGCGGCCTGGCTCTCTCCCTGCATGTGGATGAGCAGCACCAGCACCCAGAGGCCGAGCAGGGTGCCGGCCGCCAGACTGATGACGCGTTTGATGGGAAGATGACGCAAAGCCCGAACCTCTTGCGATGGGTGATGCCAGGAGTGTGCCGGAGTCAAACCGCCAGCGACCCGGTCTGACACTGTTCACCCTGGCGGATCAATGGCGGGATCTTGGCGCTTGCCTGTACAAAAAGCAATACGCTACTCTGGGCCAGCATTTTGAACCCCAAGGAAGGCGTCTCTCTTATGTTGTTGTCCCAGCTCCCCCCCACGCTGTCTGCCTGGCCGGCGGCCCTGTGCTCCGCGCCCCACTGGCTGCTGACTCCCGAAGCCTTGCTCCCCGTGGATGAGTCGCAGGATGCCGCCTGGCTGGTCCTGTTTGGCAAAGGACTGGGGGCTCACCATCTGGATCGGCTGGCCGCCCTGCTGGCCCGTCATGAGGTCAGCACCAGCCTCTATCCTCCGGCTGAGCAGGCGGGCGTCCCCCTGTTGCTGCTCGGCACCAGCCACTTCTCTCCCGAACTGGTGCAGGGGATCAAGGCCGAGTCATGGGACATCGATCTCTGCCATCTGCCCGTCCTGCCGAGCCTGAACGAACCCGGCCTGCTGGTGATGGACATGGACTCCACCGCCATCCAGATCGAGTGCATCGACGAGATCGCCCGCCTGGCCGGGGTGGGGGAGCAGGTGGCCGCCGTGACGGCGGCGGCCATGCAGGGCAAGCTGGAGTTCGCCGACAGCCTGCGCAATCGGGTCGCCCTGCTGGCGGGGGCGCCGGTGGCCATTCTCGACGAGGTGGCGGGGAACATGCCCTGGATGCCGGGGTTGCGATTGATGGTCGATACCCTGAAGGGATCGGGTTGGAAGGTGGCGATCGCCTCCGGCGGTTTCACCCGCTTCGCCGGTGAGTTGCAGCGGGCCCTGGGGCTGGATGCCGTCTTCGCCAACGAGCTGGCCCTGGACGGCGACAACCTGAGTGGCAAGGTGAGCGGCCGCATCGTCGATGCCGCCGTCAAGGCAGAGGTGCTGCAACGGCTGGCGGCAGAATACGGCATCTCCCCCGCCCAGACGGTGGCGGTGGGGGATGGGGCCAACGATCTCAAGATGATGGGGGTGGCGGGGCTCGGCATCGCCATCCATGCCAAGCCCCTGGTGCGGGCGCAGGCAGCCGCCACCCTCAACCACCACGACCTCGAGGGGGTGATCTGCCTGCTCGGGGCCCTGGCCTGTCGCGATTTGCGCTGGTGCTGACCTCGGTCAAGGAGGACCGGAACTCAAGATGGAACTGTTGCAACAATCCCTGTTTATCCTCTGCGGCGAGCATCAACTGCATGTGCGCCACATTCACCCCGGCGTGGCGGTTCATGCAGATCCCATCCTGATGGTGCACGGGGCCATCGAGAATGGCCGCATCTTCTACACGGAGTCGGGCAAGGGGCTGGCCTGCTACCTGGCGCGGCACGGCTATCAGGTCTATGTGGCGGACCTGCGCGGTCGGGGGCTCAGCACCCCCACCATCGCCGAGCGGGCCGGCCATGGCCAGCATGAACTCATCACCGAAGACATCCCCGCCCTGCAACACTGGGTGGCGGCGCGCCACTCGGGCGTCAGGGTGCACTGGATGGCGCACTCCTGGGGCGGGGTCATCATGGCCTCGACCCTGGCCCGCTTCCCCGAGATGGCGGATGGGATCGCCAGCATGGTGTTCTTCGGCACCAAACGCGGTGTCTCGGTGCAGAACCCGGAGCGCTGGCTGAAGGTCGATCTTATCTGGAATCGGCTCGCCCCCTGGCTGGCCCGCAACAGCGGTTTCCTGGCTGCGCGCAGGCTGAAGATGGGCGCCGATGACGAGCCGCTGCGTTACCTGCAGGAGACCATTCCCTGGGTGAAATGCGGCCCCTGGCAGGATCCCCACGACGGCTTCGCCTACGGGGAGGCGGCGGGACGGGTGTCCTGGCCACCGCTCTGGATGATCTCGGCAAGGGCCGACAAGGTGCTGGGCCACCCCATAGACGTGCGTCGGTTCAGTGGCGAGATGGGCTCGGCGACCCGTCATACCCGGCTCGGACGGGACAATGGCAACCGGCTCGACTACGACCATATCAACATGCTGACCGCCCCCCAGGCCCAGGAGGATCACTTCCCCCAGATCCTCACCTGGCTCGACAACCCGCAGGCGACCTGAGGCGGCGTTGACATGAAGAGGGCGGCCCGCTGGCCGCCCTCTCTCCTGATGATGTATCGACCGCTGCCCGGATCTAACCCGCCGGTGGTCTGATGCCGAGGCGGAACAGGGTGGCCTGGCTGGTGTCCGTCAGCTCACCCACCCCCACCACGCTCCACAGCTCCTCTTCCAGCTTCTTGGCCTTGTGGATGGCAAACTTGGCGATGTAATCCAGCTCGTTGGCGATGAAGCTGGTGTCCGGTCGGCCGGTGCGGGAGATGCCGACCAGCACGGAGTAGAACTGCCCCTGTTGCAGGGCCAGCTCCACGAAGCGGCGTTTGTCCGCCAGGGTCGGGAAGCTGCTCGCCAGTCGGCTGAGGAACAGGGGCGTTCCCCCCTGGGAGTGGAGGCTGGCGATATAGACCTCCTCCTGGGCGGGTTTGTCTTCCCGCTCTATGGTGCGCAGGGGATTGAGCAGCAGGGTCTTGAGCAGTCCCCCCTGGAACAGGGGGTAGAGGTTGACCTGCCCCTCCTGCTCGGCGCAGGAGTGCAGCAGCTTGCTGAGGCTGCGGGGCCGGGGGGAGAGGCCCGCCGCCGCCAGCTGGGGCGCCGCCTTCTGCTTGTTGACGTAGACGGGGGTGTCGAACAGGTGGTGGGTGAAGATGTTGCGCAGCGCCCGCGCCATGCCGCGGTAGCGCCTGTGCTCCCGGGTGGCCTTGAGTTTGTTCTGGTTGCTCTCGATCAGCAGGCTGAAGAACTGATGGCCGGTGTGACGCTCGGGTGCCCCCTCGATGCACAGGTGCAGCACGGTGCGGCTGAGGTTCTGGCTGACCAGCCGGTAGGGCAGGCGCTGCAGATCCATGCTCTTGGAGAGCTCCTGCAGCCTAGGCAGGGCGACCTGGACTATATCCCCCTTCTCCCCGTCGAGGGGTTCTTCCAGTTCGACCTGCATGCCGTGGGCCGAGATGTCCCGGGTCCAGCCGAGCCAGGCCCGCTCCTTGTGGCGGATGACGATGGCGGTCTTGTGGACGTAGCGGGCCTCCTTGCGCAGTTGCACATAGTGCAGTGTCTCGATCTCGAAGGGGGTGGCCTCCAGCCCGTGGCCGAAGCGCTGCAACTCGTTGGCGTTGTGATGCTGGCTGGCGTCGTAGCCGAACTCCTCGCGCTGGCTGTCGAGGCCGATCTCCTGCAATGCACCCACATAGCCTATCTGCTTGAGCCTCTCCCGCAGCAGCATATCCTGCAATTGATGAGGTTCTCCCTGCTGGCTGTCGAGATCGGCCTCGGGGAGCGAACAGGCCTCCAGGCTGAACTTGTAGACCCGCCAGCTGGGACGGCGGGCCCCGACCTGGAAGAAGAGGGCGGTCAGGCCGCTCTGCTGCAGCTCCTCCCGGGTGGCGGAGAAGAAGTAGAGGTGGCTGCGCACCGAGTGAGTGAAGCTGTAGATCAGGGTCTCTTTCAATCCGCCGCTCCGGGGCAGCAGATCGCGCATCCGGGCCGGCGAGAACAGGCTGCCGAGCATGTCCCGGTTCTTGGCGTCCCGCCAGTACTCGAGCAGGTGCTGGTTGTTCTCGGTACGCAGGGCTATCTCCAGGCCGGGACTCTCCCCGGTGCCGAAGAAGAGCGGCATGCCGGTCATGCGCGGCAGGTAGAACTGCTCATAGCCCTTGATGATGGCCGCAGACAGCAGGTAATCGACGCTGACCCTATAACGACTGCGATTGTGCTCGATGAATTCGCCGAGAAACCGCTCGAAGGCGGGGTGATCGCCGCTCTTGACCAGGCGCAGCCAGAATTTTCCCTCTTTCTGCTCTTCCCCCAGGATCTGGTAATCGATGGGCTGGCGCAGCAGGGGGTTGGCGGACTCCCGCTCCAGACCGGTGAAGATGACCTCGATCTGTTCCCCTGTCTGGTAGTCGGGCAGGTAGGGTACCGAGACCCGGATCCCGCCGAGGGAGAGATCCGAACTCTTGGCAAAGACCTTCTCCCCGCTGGCCAGCCTGAGCACCATGGGGGAGCTGAAGTGCATCCGCTCCTCCTGGCGGCCATAGTGGCTGGCGAAGGGGATGGCGTTGACGTCGAAGGGATGAAACGGGCTGCTGGGCAGGGAGAGGCGATCCATGCGCCCCTGATTGAGCTTGTACCAGGCCTGCAATGCCTCGTAGACCCCCAGCGTGTAGCCGTCACGGTAGAGGTAGCACTGGGACTGGAACAGGGCGATGGCCTCCGCCGGCATGAAGTGCGTAATGCCCTCCGACTCGAACACCTGACAGAGCTCGCCCAGCTCGCTGCGCATGTCCACGACCCGTCGGCAGGGGGTGCACTTGCGCTTGAGCTCCATCTTGAGCAGGAAGCGGCTGTTGGTATTTTCGTTCTGGGTCAGACGGTTGAAGATCTCGTCGAAGTCCTTTTCCCGAAGCAGGGGGACAAGCTGTTCTATCAGGTGTAGGGGCTGTTCTGAATCCATGTAATCCTGCCGCGGAGAGTCACTTTTCCGAATCTGGGTTTGATCTGTCGGTCGCAAACAAGTATATCAAGCAGGAATTCATCCTGTCCCCGAGTTATCCATGGCCAAAAACAAAACCGCCTATGTTTGCACCGAATGTGGCGCCGACTTCACCCGCTGGCAAGGCCAGTGCAGCGAGTGCAAGGAGTGGAACACCATCAGCGAGGTCCGGCTGGGGGTGAACACCCCGGGTCGCAGCACGGCTCGCTACAGCGGCTATGCCGGTGCTGTCGGCAGTCAGGTACAGACCCTGGCGGAGATCGCCACCACCGAGATCCCCCGTTTCGGCTCGGGCTTCAAGGAGCTGGATCGGGTGCTCGGCGGCGGCGTGGTGCCGGGCTCGGCCATCCTCATCGGCGGCAACCCGGGGGCGGGCAAGTCGACCCTGCTGCTGCAGACCATGTGCGGGCTGGCGGAGCGAATGAAGACCCTGTACGTGACCGGGGAGGAGTCCCTGCAGCAGGTAGCGATGCGGGCCAGCCGGCTGGGGCTGCCCACCGACAAGCTGCGCATGCTGTCCGAGACCTCCGTCGAACAGATCTGCCTCATCGCCCAGCAGGAGCAGCCGCAGATCATGGTCATCGACTCCATCCAGGTGATGCACGTGGCGGATGTGCAGTCCGCGCCGGGCTCCGTCTCCCAGGTGCGCGAATCCGCCGCCCTGCTCACCCGCTACGCCAAGCAGAACCACGTCGCCATCTTCATGGTGGGCCACGTCACCAAGGACGGCACCCTGGCGGGCCCCAAGGTGCTGGAGCACTGCATCGACTGCTCCGTGCTGCTGGACGGGGGCCACGACTCCCGCTTCCGTACCCTGCGCTCCCACAAGAACCGCTTCGGGGCGGTCAACGAGCTCGGCGTCTTCGCCATGACGGGGCAGGGGATGAAGGAGGTTAGCAATCCCTCCGCCATCTTCCTGAGCCGGGGCGAGGAGCAGGCGCCTGGCTCCATCGTCATGGTGATCTGGGAGGGGACCCGACCGCTGCTGGTGGAGCTGCAGGCGCTGGTGGATTACTCCCAGCTCTCCAACCCGCGCCGGGTGGCGGTGGGGATGGATCACAACCGCCTCGCCATGCTGCTGGCGGTGCTGCATCGCCACGGCGGGCTGCAGATGGCGGATCAGGACGTCTTCATCAACGTGGTGGGCGGGGTCAAGGTCGAAGAGACCAGCGCGGATCTGGCGCTCTTGCTGGCCATGGTTTCCAGCTTTCGGGATCAGGCCCTGCCCAAGGATCTGGTGGTATTCGGCGAGGTGGGCCTCTCCGGCGAGATCCGGCCCGTCCCCTCCGGCCAGGAACGGTTGCAGGAGGCGGCCAAGCATGGCTTCCGCCGGGCCATCGTCCCCCACGCCAACGCGCCCAAGCATCCCATCGAGGGGATGGAGGTGGTGCCGGTGAAGAAGCTGTCCGATGCCCTCGAGGCCTTGTAGCGACAACTGAATCACGGCAAGGAAAAAGGAGCGCATGGCGCTCCTTTTTCTTTTGAACTCTGTGGCAGGGCCGCTCAGGGCTGAGCGTGATCCTGATGCTCTTGCAGCAACTGCTCGAGCTCACGGTAGAGCAGCTGCTCTTCCCCCACGTTCAGCTGGATCATCCGCTTGAGGTGGCTGGCGCTGTCGATGTCGATGTGATGGCAGTAGAACCCCAGCTTCTTGCTGGCTTCGTGAGTCAGTTCCACCTGCATCTTGATTTCGATGTCGCTGCCGCCGAGCACGAAGCAGATCTCGTACTCCTTGTCGTCGCTGGGGGACCAATCTTCCGGCCTGAGCAGCAGGGCACCCTGCAGGGAGACATCGACCAGCTGGGTGCGCCACTGGCGCGCCTCCTGGCTCAGCCTGGCGGCGGTCAAGTAGAAGATCCGGGTAAAATGACGGCGCTCTGGCATGTTCGTCTCCGGTAGGAAGGCAGATACGGGGCTGGGAAGGTTGCCTCAGATTGTAATCCAGCTTGAGCCGCAGGATCTTGAACTGGCTCCGGTATTGACCATCAACCTTGCTGGTGACTGAGGGATTCCACCACCTGCAACGCCTTCACCAGACGATCCTCCTGCTTGAATCTGTCTTCCAGCACGGGGCCCAAGTGATTCAGGTCATCATCGAGCAGCAGCAGCTGGGCCTCATCGGCGTTGCTGTACTTGTCGTTGAACTCTAGGGCGAACTCGGTGCAGGCCCGGATGTGGGGATAGATGCGCTTGGCCAGCTCCAGCTTGTCGCCGCTGGCCTGCTCGAAGGCGGTCACCACGTGGTTGTAGATCTCGAAATGACCGGCGCTGACGTAATCGACCAGCTGTTCGCAGAAGCGCTGCAACTCAATGTGGCTGGGGAGGGAGCGCTGCTTGGCCCTGGCGGGTTTGAGGCCGGCCAGCCGGATATATTCGACCAGCAAGGCCTGGCGAGCATCGAGCCAGTCGTCAATGGCCCTGTGTTTGCCTGCCAATGCGCGCTTGGTGTTTTCCAGTTCAGTTAACATAGACCCTCCGTGGGCATGGCCTGTGACGCTATGGCGACAGGCCTGCGGTCATTCCATCGACTGACGACACTCCCTATAACTAGGGAAAATCCTGTTGACCGTCAATAGGAGTGTGGGGATATTGTTACATCAGATGGGGGTTTGCGTACAAGTCCCCATCGGTTGTGCGCCGCCGTGTCGTCGCCAAGGGCGATGAAGGGGCGAGATATGTGACTATTTCCGCAGATCTTGATGAAAACCCCAGCATTCAAGCCAACGGGGCTGATAAAGCCTTTGCCTGAGTGTTTTTTTTTGAATAGAGTGGCCCGGTGCTAAATGCCCGATCATAAAGGAAATGTTATGAACAAAGCTCAACTTGTCGATGCAATTGCCGCCAAAGCAGACCTGAGCAAAGCTCAGGCCAAAGTTGCTCTGGAAGAGATCATCAATGGTATTACCCAGAGCCTGAAAGAGGGCGATGCCGTTCAGTTGGTGGGTTTTGGTACCTTCAAGGTCAACCATCGTGCGGGCCGTACCGGTCGCAACCCGCAAACTGGCAAAGAGATCCAGATTGCAGCCGCCAATGTGCCGTCCTTTGTGGCAGGCAAGGCGTTGAAAGACGCCGTCAAGTAATAGCGTCAAGTAATCCTGTGAACCCGGCACCTGCCGGGTTTTTTCTTGCCATCGCCGGCGAAATTTGTTTCAGATACACTCAGGATATGGCAGTCGCTGTAGCGAGGTGGATATGGAACAGAAGAATGCCATTCGGCAGGTGGCCGTGCCCTGGGCACCCTCCCGCCAACTTCCCCCCGGCCTGGTCGTGGCCGAACTGCATCAGGATATCTGGAGCGACACCCTGACCGTGGTGCTGGGTCGCGCGCGCAGCATCGATCTGCCGCCGCAGCCGCTCTGCCGGGTCAGCTTCCGCCACATCTTCGCGGTGCGGGTGATGGAGGATTGCGATCTGGCGGAAGGGCGGGACAGCCACACCCTGGAGGAGCAGATCCAGCTGATCATTCCCTCCCGTTTCGCCAGCTGGTTCCATCAAGAGTCCGATGGCCTGCATCTGGACGAGGATCTGCAGCACTACCGCATCTCGACCTGGGACTATTGCGCCGACGTGCTGACCTCCCTGCCTCCCGAGCTGCAGTTCGTCGAGGCGACCGAGTAGCCGCAGCCCCAATGAAAAAGCCGGAACGACAAGGTTCCGGCTTTTTTTGTGTCTGCTGGCGGAGTCTGCCTCAGCCCAGCAGTTGATCCCTGTGCAACCCGATCACCACCAGCAGCCCCAGCAGATAGAAGGGGCTGAGCTTGATGCCCAGGATGGCGAGCAGGCCGGCGCACAGGCGCACCAGGGCCTTGTGCAGCCAGGAGCCGGTGAAGCGATACATGCTTATTCCACCGCCTCGGTCTGGGGGAACTCCGGCACCTTGGCCATGGCGTCCAGCACCACCTGGATGCCGGCACCTTGCTTGCAGGCGTTCTCGCTCAGGTGGCGGCGCCAGGCGCGGGCCCCCTGCATGTTCTGGAACAGGCCCAGCATGTGGCGCGTCATGTGGGAGAGATAGTTGCCCTTGGCGAGCTCCTGCTCCATGTAGGGCAGCATCATGCGTACCACCTCGTGGCGGCTCGGCACCGCCTTGTTCAGGCCGAACAGCAGGTTGTCCACCTGGGCCAGCAGGTAGGGATTCTGATAGGCCTCGCGCCCCATCATGACGCCATCGACATGGTGCAGATGTTCGAGGGTCTGCTCCAGGCTGGTGACGCCGCCGTTGAGGGCTATGGTGAGGTTGGCGTAGTCCTGCTTGACCTGGTAGACCCGCGGGTAGTCGAGCGGCGGGATCTCGCGGTTCTCCCGGGGGCTCAGGCCGCTCAGCCAGGCCTTGCGGGCATGGACGATGAAGGTGTCGCAACCGGCGTCCCGCACCTGCTCGATGAAGGCCTGCAGGAATTCGTAGGAATCCTGATCGTCGATGCCGATCCGGGTCTTCACCGTCACCGGAATAGCCACCACATCCCGCATCGCCTTGACGCAGTCGGCGACCAGGGCGGGTTCCCCCATCAGGCAGGCGCCGAAGCGGCCGTTCTGCACCCGATCCGAGGGGCAACCCACGTTCAGGTTGATCTCGTCATAGCCGCGCTCCTCGGCGAGCTTGGCGCAGCGGGCCAGATCCGCCGGGTTGCTGCCCCCCAACTGCAAGGAGATGGGGTGCTCCTGCTCGCTGTAGCCCAGATAGTCCCCCTTGCCGTGGATGATGGCGCCCGTGGTGACCATCTCGGTATAGAGCAGCGTCTGGCTGGTCATCAACCGGTGGAAATAGCGGCAATGCCGATCGGTCCAGTCCAGCATGGGGGCGATGGAGAATCGTTGGGCGCTCGGGGTACCCGGGGATGGCGGGGTGAGCCGAGCGTCGTCTTGTGTGTCGGAGATCTGTGCGTGAGCCATGCTTAACCGTTTTCAACCTGTTTCAGACTAGCGATATCAGTACCCGGCGAGCCGATCGTGGGGCTGGCCGGGTTGCACCCTGGGGTGCGCAAAATAGGGGGATGGCCACCGCGTATGACGCGTCGGCCCCTGCCCGCAGAGCGCGACAGTTTAGCCTGAATCGCCGGTTTTTGGCAGGAAAACCGGCGATTGAGTAGAGGAAGCGCCCGATCCGGTCCGGCCTGGGTCCACATTGCCAAGTGACCTGAAGGGGAGCCTGGGAAGGGGGCCGAGATCTGCGCCTGTCTGGCCGGTTGTCAGCTCACCCCCTTGGCCCGATATCGCCGCCAATGGCTTGTCGGGCAATTTTTGTCACCGAACCGGGCTCGATAGGTTGGGTCCGAGCCTGGGCAGTCCTGCCTTGGGTGGCCATATGCCCGGCTCAGGGCTGACGTAACTCAGCCAGCAGAAAGTCCACGAAGACCCGCACGCAGAGGGGCATGAAGCTGGCCTGGGGATAGACGAGGTAGAAGGGGCGGGTGGCGCCGTTGCAGGAGGGCAGCACTTCCTGCAGTTCACCGCGAAGCAAGGCATCCGCCACCACGAAGCGATACATCTGGTAGATGCCGGCGCCCCCCCTGGCCAGGGAGAGGCCGCCGAGATAATCCTCGGAACAGAGGGCGCCGCCGCCGACGGCAATGTCTCGTGCCTCGCCGTCTACCTTGAGCAGCCAGGGGGCGGGGCGCCCGCTGCCCGGCAGGATGAAACCGAGGCATTGATGGTCGGCGAGCCCCTGCCAGCTCTTGATGGGGGGGTGCCGGGCGAGGTAATCCGGCGAGGCCACCATCACCAGTTCGGCGTCCTCCAGCTTGCGGGCAATCAGGGTCGAGTCCGCCAGCTCGCTGCCGCGAATGGCCAGATCGTAGTCGTCGCGGGAGACGTTGACGCTGTGGGTGCTGATGTGAAACTCCAGCTCGACCAGGGGATAGCGCTGCTGGAAGTGGGCGATGCGGGGGAAGAGCCGCCAGTGGGCATAAGGGGCGGGCAGGCTGATGCGCACCTTGCCGGCGGGGATCTGCCGGGCCCCCATGGCCTGCTGCTCGGCCTCGTGCAGCAGCGCCAGGGCCACACGGCATTGGGCGGCATATTGGCGTCCGACATCGGTCAGGCGCACCTGGCGGGTGGTACGGATAAACAGGGGAATACCGAGCCGTTCCTCCAGCCGCATCATGGTCCGGCTCACCGCCGCCGGCGAGATGCCGGCCTCCTGGGCGGCTACCGTGAAGCTCTGGTGCTCGGCGGCGAGGCAGAACAGGTCGATGCTGCTCAGCATGATGTCGCTCAAGTTGTGTTGCATACGGCGTCGGCTCCCTTGTGATAACGCACCCATTCTATCAGGGGCACGGGTCCTGTCCTTTCAAACCAGCCCCTTTCGCCCTATTTTCCCTGCCGGCGGCGCAGGGCCGAGACGGTCTCGCCGCCCACACCCCAGTTGTCGGTCGCGACCTCGTCGATGACCACGAAGGTGGTGGCCGGGTGCTTGCTCAGCACCCGCTCGAGCAGGCTGGTGACCCCCTCTATCAGCGCCTGCTTCTGCTTTGCCGTCACCTGCTCGTCGGTGATCCTGATGTTGACGTAGGGCATGGCGCTATCCTTACCACTTGCCGGCGGTGGAGCCGCCATCCACCACCATGATGCTGCCGGTGACGAAGCGGGCGTCGGTCAGATACATCACCGCCTGGACGATGTCCTGTACCTCTCCCACGCGATGGGTCGGTGCCATGGACTTCAGGGCTTCCAACACTTTCGGATCCTGGCCGTGCATCGGGGTGGCGATGATGCCGGGGGCGACGGCATTGACCATGATGTTGGACTCCGCTAGTTCCAGCGCCAGTCCACGCACGGCCTGGTTCAGCCCCCCCTTGGCCATGATGGGCAGCAGGGCCGGGACATTCACATTGGGCTGCATGGCGAGGGCCGCCGTGATGGCGATGATCTGCCCGCCACCGTGGGCCCGCATGTGGGCGGCGGCGGCCTGGGAGGGATAGATGAACCCCTTGAGGTTGGTGCCCAGCATGGTCTCGATATCGGCCTCGTCGTACTCGGCGATGGGTTTGGAGATGAAGACCCCCGCATTGTTCACCAGCAGATCCACCCGGCCGAAGCGCTGCTCCGCCCGGTCGAACAGGGAGCCTGCCGTCTCGGGCCTGGCGATGTCGCCGGCCACCAGCAGCAGGTTATTCGGTGCACCGAGGCGCTCGGCGGCCTCTGCCAGATCCGCATCGGTGCGGGCATTGGCCACCACGTTGTAGCCCCGTGCCAGGTAGGCCTCGGCAAGGGCAAAGCCGATGCCGCTCGAGGCGCCGGTCACTATCACAGTCTTGCTCTTCATTTTCACTCTCCTTTCAATGATTATTACATTGCATGCAGTGTAAACCGGCATTGGTGAGGGTTGGATGGCGTCTAGGTTGCATCTTTTATTACTTGAAGGAACAAATAGGGCGTGCCGTTTGGCATTGTCGGGGGAGGGACGGGCAGGTGCTGTTCCCGTTGTGGTGTGGGGATAAACTAGGAGCCCCTCTTCCCGGTGCCCTGGTTCGCAGGGCGAGAGATGGGGAGCAGCAGGGGGGTGATGGTGGTGCGAGCGTGTGGGATTCACGCCCGTTCGCGAGGCTGTGAGGGGGGCCGGGAAAATGAATTTTGTCCCCGCGCTGGCGAGGCCCTGTGATAGTATCCGGCTAATTGACAGGGTAGCTGCGTGATGATGAATCAAGACCAACTCTTACTAAGGGCGGAACGCCTCTGCGAACAGCGCGGGATCCGCTTCACCCCCACCCGGCGCCAGGTGTTTCGCCTGCTGGCGGCCCACGGCAACGCCATCAGCGCCTACGATCTGCTCGCCCAACTGCAGCAGACCGAGGCCCATGCCAAGCCGCCGACCGTCTACCGGGCCCTCGACTTCCTGTTGGAGCAGGGGTTTGCCCACAAGGTGGAATCCCTCAACGCCTTCATCTTCTGCTGTCACTTCGACCATGCCCACCCGATGCAGTTGCTGATCTGTGATCGCTGCGGCGACGTGGTGGAGCTGCACGACGACGCCATCGACGGCGCCTTTTCCGAGCAGGCTCGCCAGCATGGCTTTACTATTACCAACAAGACCATAGAGGCTCACGGCCAATGTGCCCGTTGCGCCGAGACCCCGGGGAGTCACGATGAAGGCTGATTTTGTAAACCCGTTCCTGCTCTCCCTGCTCAACGTGATCTCCACCATGGCGCAGCTGGAACTCAAACCCGGCGCTCCCAAGCGCAAGACGGACGAGCTGGCGCGCGGGGATGTCTCCGGCCTCATCGGCATGGTGGGCCCCCAGACCCGCGGCTCCCTCTCCATCAGTTTCGAGAAGGGGCTGGCGCTGGAGATCATGCGCCGCATGCTGGGGGAGGCGCCGACCAGCCTCAACGAGGAGGTGACCGACATGGTGGGGGAGATCACCAACATGGTGACCGGCGGGGCCAAGCGGATGCTGGGGGAGAAGGGCTACGAGTTCGACATGGCGACCCCCATCATCGTCTCGGGTCCGAACCATACCATCACCCACAGGGCGGACGGCGCCAAGATCATGATGCCGTTCGATTCCGACTACGGTCGCGCCACCATCGAAATCTGCTTCGAGTAACCCATCATGTGGAAAGCGTTGAAATGGAGTTTCATCGCGGCAGTCCTGCTGCTGATCCTGTCGGACATTCAGCTCAAGACCTCCATCTACAAGTATGAGGACAACAGCGTCCTGATCAGCTTCCCGCGCTGGCAGCCCAAGCAGCCCTGGGGCACCCTCAGCTGGCATGCAGGCATGATAGAGCATCACTGGTACGGCTTGGCCGGCAAACCCAAGCCGGCATCCATGCTCTAGCATTACGGATTTTCCTCGGCAGTCAAAACGAAAGGGGCCAGCAGATGCTGGCCCCTTTCTTGTTGTGTGTGTGCGGTGGACTATCAGGCGGCTTCGGCAGCCAGCTTGTCACCGGAGCGGATCATCACACCCAGGCCACAGGCCAGCAGGGTCGGCAACAACCAGGCCAGTCCCTTGTCGAACAGCGGCAGGAAGGCGAACGCATCCATCTTCATGCCGGCGGCACCCAGACCGTCCAGGCAGCCAAACAGGAAGGCGACCAGCAGCACGGAGCGGAATACCAGGCGTGGACGACCGAAGTAGCCCTTCAGGAAGGTGACCAGCACCAGGGCCACGGCCACCGGGTAGATGGCGACCAGCACCGGGATGGAGAGGCTGATGAGCTGGCTCAGGCCGACGTTGGCGACCACGGCGCAGATGACCCCCAGCAACACCACCAGCTTCTTGTAGCTCATGCCGGTGAGGTTGTGGAAGAAGTCGGAGCAGGCGGAGATCAGGCCCACGGCGGTGGTGAAGCAGGCCAGGGTGATGATGGCCGCCAAGATGTATTGACCCGGTTGACCGAACAGGCTCAGCACGTAGGCGTTGACGATGGCGCCGCCGTTGCTGACGTCGCTGGCCACACCGGCTGCGGTGTTGCCGAGCTGGAACAGGGAGACATAGACCACGGACAGGCCGATGGCGGAGATGATGCCGGCGATGGCCAGGTACTTGAACTGGCTCTGGTAGTCGGTGATACCCTTCTGGCGCAGCAGATCGACGATGAGGGCGCCGAACATCAGGGACGCCAGGGTGTCCATGGTGTTGTAGCCTTCCAGGATCCCTTTCACGAAGGGACCGTTCTGGTAGTCACCGGCGGCGGCAGGCATGGTGCCTTGCGGCGCGATGAAGACGCCGACGGCCAGGGTCAGCAGCAGGATCATCAGCACCGGGGTCAGGTACTTGCCGATGGCGTCCATCAGCTTGCCCTGGTTCATGGAGACCAGGATGGCGATGCCGAAGAAGATGACGGTATAGGCGGCGAGACCGGCCTGACCCATGTCACCGATGAAGGGCTTGAGACCCATCTCGTAGGCCACCAGGCCGGTACGGGGGGCGGCGAAGGCCGGGCCTATGATGATGTAGATGGCGACCGCCAGGGCGGTGGCGATGCCGGCGGGCAGCAACTTGGTCATGCCGGCCCAGCCGTTGCCGGCCTTGGCGACGGCGATGATGGTGATGAGGGGCAGGCCCACGGCGGTGACCAGGAAGCCCAGCATGGCGAGGGAGAGGTGCTCACCCGCCAGATAGCCGGCCAGGGGCGGGAAGATGATGTTGCCGGCGCCCAGATAGAAGGCGAAGGTCATAAAGCCCAATCCGAGTACGTCGGACGTCGTGAGTGATTTCGTCAAGTTCAACCTCGTCTGTCTTGTAAACTATTGCTTGTTATAGTTTTTTATTGGTCAATGACCCAGGCCCCTCGGGGATAAAAAAAAGGAGCCCCGCTGCTTTTTTCATCGCGACCAGTGGTTTTTGCTGGTCTGGAGCGGGTGCTCGTTTAAGAGTCAGCATAATGATGTGGAAAAATTCTTCAAGGCAAAATTTACATCTTCAAATAGAAGTGGTGGGTTAGTTGGATGTATCTGTCGGAATAGCCTCCAGTAGCAGAATGGATCACAATTTCACCCCGTTCACACCTGTTTAATCCTCTGCCAAGTAGCAATAAAACGCGATTTGCCTCTTTCCCTTCCCTGGTGATAACAGCTGTATAACAACTGGCCTGCAGCTCATAATTCGCCGAAATGCATAAAATTTCATCGGCCATGGGAGTGGGCAGCACCAGGGCGACCCGGCCACTCGGAGCCAGCAGGCGCTGACAGGCGGCCAGCAGCGCCCGGGGATCCAGGGCGCCGGTGTGCCGGGCCAGGGCCCTGGCCGGGTCGCTGAAAACCTGGCCTGCCACGAAGTAGGGGGGGTTGGAGACGATGAGATCATAGGGGGCCGCCCGATGATCCTGGATGGCCGCTTCCACTATGTTGACCCTGTGGGCCCAGGGGGAGGCAGCGACATTCTCTCTGGCCTGCCCGGCTGCATCTTTATCCAGCTCTACCCCGTCGATCCGGCAGTCATTTGTGCTGCGCTGAGCCAGCATCAGGGCGATGAGGCCGCTGCCGCTGCCGATGTCCAGCACCCGGCGGGCCCCAACCAGGGGCGCCCAGGCGCCGAGCAGTATGCCGTCCGTGCCCACCTTCATGGCACAGCGGTCATGGGCGACGTGAAATTGTTTGAAGGTAAAGCCGTTGCTGCGCCCCATCTGGCCCTCTATCCCGTCTGCTATACAAAAAATGGTCGGCGATTATAGCGGCTAAGGTGCCAGCGCCATAGGAGCCGGCGGCATAATCGCCTATAATCTGCCGCTTCCTAAATGACCGAGTATTGCCATGAGCCAGTCCTTTGATGATTTCGACCTGAATCCCGCCCTCAACCGGGCCTTGGCCGAGATGGGTTTCACCCGCCCCACGACCATCCAGCAGATGGTGCTGGAGCCAGCCCTGGACGGCCGCGACATCCTGGCCTCCGCGCCGACCGGTACCGGCAAGACCGCCGCCTTCCTGTTGCCCGCCATGCAGCACCTGCTGGACTTCCCGCGCCGCAAGCCGGGCCCCTGCCGCATGCTGATCCTGACCCCGACCCGGGAGCTGGCGCTGCAGGTCAGTGCCCACGCCAAGGCGCTGGCGGTGCACACTCACCTCAGCATCGAGACCATCATCGGCGGCGTCAGCCATGAGGAGCAGCTGCCGGCGCTCACCAAGACCACCGACATCGTCGTGGCCACCCCGGGCCGCCTGCTCGAGTACATCGAGAAGGAAGAGTTCGAGAGCCACGACATCGAGGTGCTGGTGCTGGATGAGGCGGACCGCATGCTGGACATGGGCTTCATCAAGGACGTGAACCGCATCGTCGAAGAGGCGCGTTACCGCAAGCACACCATGCTCTTCTCCGCCACCCTGGAAGGAGCCGGCCTCACCAAGTTTGCCAACGAGATCCTCAAAGATCCGGTGGAACTGCACGCAGAGCCCCCCCGCAGCGAGCGCCGCCCCATCACCCAGTGGGTGCATCTCGCCGACGACGCCGCCCACAAGCTGGCGCTGCTGGTGCACATCCTGAAGGATCCGCAGACCCAGAAGGCCATCGTCTTCGTCAAGACCCGCGAGCGGCTGGCCGAGCTCTCCGGCCAGTTGCAGGCGGCGGGTGTCCCCTGCGCCTGGATCCGCGGCGAGATGGAGCAGGCCAAGCGCATCGAGTCCATTCGCAAGTTCCACGAAGGTGAGGTGCCCTTCCTCATCGCCACCGACGTCGCCGCCCGCGGCATCGACCTGCCGAATGTCAGCCATGTCATCAACTACGACATGCCCTACGGTACCGATGTCTATGTGCACCGCATCGGCCGCACCGGCCGCGCCGGCAACCGGGGCTGTGCCATCAGCCTGGTGGAGGCTCACGACATGGCTATGGTGGCCAAGATCGAGCGCTACACCGAGGAGCGCCTCAAGCGCCGGGTGATCGACGAGCTGCGCCCCAAGCACAAGGAAGCCCGGGTGCCGGTGAAGAAGAAGAAGCCGAAAGACGGCAAGAAGAAGTCTGCCAAGAAGAAAAAGAAATAATCGCTGACACAAAGGCCACCCTGGGGTGGCCTTTGTGTTGATGGGGATCCTGACAGGATCCCGCCGGATCGCGGACAGAAAAAAGCCGACGCATAAACGTCGGCTAACAAAAAAGTGCTTACAACAGAGGATTCATAGGTTCAGACCCGAGGATCCCGTGGTTGGTTCACTTTTTTTGTAATTAATTTTCAGCGCGCTTGAACATCAGGGTGTGCTGGTCCGACTCTTCGGGCACGAAACGGTAGCCGCCGTCATTGAAACCGGTCAGCTGCTCCACCTCGGTCAGGCGGTGCTTGATGATGTGGCGGGCCATCATGCCGCGAGCCTTCTTGGCGTAGAAGCTGATGATCTTGTACTGGCCGTTCTTCTCGTCCTTGAACACTGGGGTGATGATCCGTCCCTTCAGTACCTTGGGTCTTACCGACTTGAAGTACTCGTCGGAAGCCAGGTTGATCAGCACCTCGTCCCCCTGGGCCGTCAGCGCCTTGTTCAGGTGCTCGGTGATGACATCTCCCCAGAATTGATAGAGATCCTTGCCGCGCTCGTTGTCGAGGCGGATCCCCATCTCCAGCCGGTAGGGCATCATCAGATCCAGCGGGCGCAGCACCCCGTAGAGGCCGGACAGCATGCGAAGATGCGCCTGGGCGAAGTCGAAGTCCCCCTCGCTGAAGTCCTCCACCGCCAGACCCGTATAGACATCTCCTTTGAAGGCCAGCAGCGCCTGGCGGGCGTTGGCCGGGTTGAAGTCCGGCTGCCACTCGCTGAAACGGGCGGCATTGAGCCCCGCCAGCTTGTCGCTGATCTTCATCAGGCTGGCGATCTGGGCCGGCGTTAGCTGGCGGGCGCGGGTGATGAGCCGGGCGGAGTGATCCAGCAGTTCGGGCTGGGTGAAACGGGAGGTCACCAGCGGCGACTCGTAATCCAGCGTCTTGGCCGGGGAAACCACAATCAGCATAACTTTCCTTCATTCGCGGCGGCGACGCCTCCCTCATTCGTCCAGGGTGGCGTTGTCCAGTGAACCTGTGCCCAGCTGCTCGCGACCGGAGAGCTTGATCTGCAGCCTCAGGTCGTTGGCGGAGTCGGCATGGGCGAGGGCCTCACTGTAGCCAATTTGGCCGGCGCAGAACAGGGCGAACAGCGCCTGATCGAAGGTTTGCATGCCGAGCTCGGTGGATTTGGTCATCACCTCTTTGAGTCGATGGACCTCCCCCTTGCGGACGATGTCGGTGATGAGGGGGGTGTTGAGCAGGATCTCGAAGGCGGCGATGCGGCGCTGGCCGTGCAGGCTGGGCAGCAGTTGCTGCGCGACGATGGCGCGCAGGTTGAAGGAGAGATCGAACAGGAACTGGCGGTGCTTCTCCTGGGGCACCAGGTGGAGGATGCGATCCAGCGCCTGGTTAGCGTTATTGGCGTGCAGGGTGGCGAGACAGAGGTGGCCCGTTTCGGCGAACTGGATGGCCAGTTCCATGGTCTCCTGGGTGCGGATCTCGCCGATCAGGATCACATCCGGCGCCTGGCGCATGGAGTTTCTGAGGGCCACGTCGAAGGAGTCGGTGTCTATGCCCACCTCCCGCTGGGTGACCAGGCAGCGGCCGTGGCTGTGCACGAACTCCACCGGATCCTCCACCGTCAGGATATGGCCGTCACCATGCTGATTGCGAAAGCCGATCATGGCGGCCTGGGTGGTGGACTTGCCGGCGCCTGTGGCTCCCACGAAGAGCACAAGTCCGCGTTTGGCCATGGCGACGTCCTGCAGTATGGGAGGCAGCAGCAGCTCCTCGAAGCCGGGGATCCGGGTCTCGATGCGGCGCAGCACCATGGCTGGTTGATCCTGCTGCCAGAAGGCGCTGACCCGAAAACGCCCTATCCCCTCGCGCGCGATGGCGTAGTTCGCCTCCCGGGTGCGCAGATAGCGATCGAAGTGCTCCGTATCCAGGCTATCCCTGACCAGGGCCAGGGCCGCCTGCTTGTCCAGCGACGCCTCGCCGAGGGGCACCAGGCGGCCGTTGACCTTGAGGGTGGGGGGGGCACCGACCGTGATAAAGAGATCCGAGCCCTTTTGTTCAACCAGTGCAGCCAACAGAACATCCATGTTCATAGTGTCTCCTTGGATTTGAGGTCGTATTAAATGCTGTTGGGGTCGGTCGCCTTGGCCTTGGCGTCCAGGGCGGCCACGACTCCGCGGTTGACCAGCTGCTTGAGGCTCTGGTCCATGGTCTGCATGCCGTGGGTCATCCCGGTCTGGATGACGGAATATAGTTGGGCCACCTTGTCCTCCCGGATGAGGTTTCGCACCGCCGGAATCCCCAGCATGATCTCGTGGGCCGCCACCCGGCCGCCGCCGATCCGCTTGAGCAGGGTCTGGGAGATGACGGCCCGCAGGGATTCGGACAGCATGGAGCGCACCATGTCCTTCTCCGAGCCCGGGAAGACGTCGATGATACGGTCTATGGTCTTGGCCGCCGACGAGGTGTGCAGGGTGCCGAACACCAGGTGGCCGGTCTCGGCGGCGGTCAGGGCGAGGCGTATGGTCTCGAGGTCGCGCATCTCCCCCACCAGTATGATGTCCGGGTCTTCCCGCAGGGCCGAGCGCAGGGCGTTGGTGAAGCTCTTGGTGTCGCGATGCACCTCGCGCTGGTTCACCAGGCAGCGTTTGTTTTCGTGCACGAATTCGATGGGATCCTCGATGGTGAGGATGTGCTGGTGGAAGTTGTCGTTGATGTAGTCGACCATGGCCGCCAGGGTGGTGGACTTGCCGGAGCCGGTCGGTCCGGTCACCAGCACCAGGCCGCGGGGGAACTCGGCAATCTTGCGAAACATCTCCGGCGCCCCCAGCTCTTCGAGGCTCATGACCTGGCTGGGAATGGTACGAAACACGGCGCCCGAGCCGCGGGATTGCTGGAAGGCGTTGACCCGGAAGCGCGCCATGCCGGGCACCTCGAAGGAGAAGTCCACCTCGAAATGCTCCTCCAGCTCCTTGCGCTGGTGGTCATTCATGATGTCGTAGATGAGGGCGTGCACTTCCCTGTGATCCAGGGCGGGCAAATTGATCTTGCGAACCTCCCCATCAACCCTGATCATCGGAGGAACCCCGGCCGAGAGGTGTAGATCCGAGGCCTTATGCTTTACACTGAAAGCCAATAACTCTGTGATATCCATAGATTTGTTATTCTCCCATCACAAGATCACGAACGAAATATGAGCCAGATTGCCCAGCACCTGCTTCAGGTAAAGGAACGTATTGTACAGGCGGCCCGACGGGTTGGCCGCGGTGCCGATCCTATCTTGCTGCTCGCGGTCAGCAAGACCAAACCCCTTGAGGATATTCAGGCCGCCTATGCCGCCGGCCAGCGCCGCTTCGGCGAATCCTATGCCCAGGAGGCGGCCACCAAGATCGACACCCTGCGCGCCCAGGCCGAACAGACGGCGGGCGCAGACTACGCAGACATAGAGTGGCACTTTATCGGGCCGCTGCAATCCAACAAATCCAGATTGGTGGCGGAGCGATTCGACTGGGTTCAAAGTGTCGATCGCGACAAGCTGATCGAGCGCCTGAACAATCAGCGTCCGGCCGGGATGGCGCCGCTAAATATCTGTCTGCAAATCAATATTAGCGGAGAGAGCAGCAAATCCGGTACGTCGGAGCAAGAGATTTTCCGGCTGGCGGCCCTGGTAGCCAACTGCGAGCGGCTGCGGCTGCGGGGCCTGATGGCCATCCCCGAGCACACCAGCGACGAGGCGGTACTGGCCGGACAGATGCGGCGCATGCAGGCTCTGTTCACCGAGCTTGCGCGACAATACCCGAGTGTCGATACCCTCTCCATGGGCATGACCGAGGATCTGGAGCCGGCGATCGCCCATGGCAGCACCATGGTGCGGGTCGGCACCGCCATCTTCGGCGCCCGCGACTACTCATAGCGAGCATGACAGGCTGGTACTCCCGGTGAGCAAGCCGGGTGCCATTACCTAGTGCCGCAGATCCTGGTTGCCGAAAGGACTCTGCCCGTCATGGGCCGGCCGCCGGGGATACCATCAGTTTCAGGAGTCTGTGATGCCCCATGGGGCGCCCGACGGGTCGGCGCCGGCATGACAGAATCTCCCAATCACATCGACCACAGGAGTGCGTGATGCAACACAGAATTCTTGCCTTCATCGGCGCAGGCAACATGAGCCGCAGTATCATTGCCGGCCTCATCCAGGCGGGTTATCCCGCCGACTGCATCCTGGCCGCCAACCCGAGCCGCCCCAAGCTGGATGAGCTGGCCAACCAGTTTGGCATTCGCGTCACCCAGGACAACGCCGAGGCGGCCAGGGCGGCGGACGCCATAGTGCTGGCGGTCAAACCCCAGCTGATGGCCGGCATGCTGGCGGCGCTGGTCGCGGAGCTCGGGTCGCTGGAGGGCAAGCTGCTCATCTCCATCGCCGCCGGTATCAAGGTCGAGCGCCTCAAGGAGATGGCCGGTGGTCATGGCCGCATAGTGCGCACCATGCCGAACACCCCGTCCCTGCTGGGGCTCGGCATGACGGGCCTCTACGCGCCGGCCGGGATAGACCAGGCCGACCGCGACTTCGCCGAGCAGATGATGCAGTCCGTGGGCAAGACCCTCTGGACCGAGCAAGAGGCGGGGATCAACGGCGTCATCGCCGCGGCGGGCAGTGCGCCGGCCTACTTCTTCCTGTTCATGCAGGCCATCGCCGAGGAGGCCGAGGCCATGGGCTTTACCCCGGAGCAGGCCCGCCTGCTGGTGCAGCAGACCGCCCTCGGCGCCGCCGCCATGGTGGAGCGCAATCCCGGGCTCTCCCTGCAGACCCTGCGGGAGCAGGTGACCAGCAAGGGGGGCACCACGGCCGAGGCGGTCAAGACCTTCCAGGAGCAGGGGCTGATGCCGCTCACCGCTCGCGCCATGCAGGCGGCCGTGACCCGCGCCGCCGAGATGGAAACCCTTTTTTGAACACAGTCCTTAACCGGGAGCCCAGATGAATACCGCTTACTTTCTGATTAACACGATTTTCGATCTCTACCTCATGGTGGTGCTGCTGCGCGTCTGGCTGCAGTGGGCCCGCGCCGATTTCTACAACCCCATGAGCCAGATGGTGGTCAAGCTGACGAACCCGCTGGTGGTGCCCCTGCGCCGCATCATTCCGGGCTTTGGCGGGCTGGACATGGCCTCGGTGCTGCTGGCGCTGCTCATCGCCTTCGCCAAGCTGGCGCTGCTCAAGAGCATGAACGTGCTGCTGGTTGACTGGCTCACCCTCAGCCTGTTTGCCTTCCTCACTGTGTTGAAGAAGGCGGGCTCCATGATCTTCTGGATCCTGCTGATCCGCGCCATCCTGAGCTGGGTCAGCCAGGGTCGCAACCCCATCGAATACGTGATGCACCAGCTGACCGAGCCCTTCCTGGCCCCCATCCGCCGCATACTGCCGGCCCTGGGCGGACTGGATCTCTCCGTGCTGGTCGCCTTTATCGCGCTGCAGGCCATAAACTATCTGTTGGGGGATCTGTTCGGCCAGCTGTGGTGGATGATCTGATGCCGGCCGTCCTGCGTGAAGGGGACGACCTGATGCTGCATCTGATGATCCAGCCCAAGGCGAGTCGGGATCAGATCGTCGGCTTGCACGGCGATGAATTGAAGGTGGCCATCACGGCGCCGCCGGTGGATGGCCAGGCCAACGGCCATCTGATCAAGTATCTGGCCAAGCAGTTCAAGGTGGCCAAGGGGCAGGTCAGGATAGTGCGGGGGGAACTCGGCCGGCACAAGACGGTGGCCATAGAGGCGCCGAGGCAGATCCCCGCCGAGATAGATGCCCTGCTGGAAAGCTGAACACGAGAAGGATGACATCATGAAAACGGTCTGGATGAGCTGCCTGCTGGCGCTGCTGATGGCGCTGCCACTGCGGGCCGAACAGATGAAGGAGCTGGGACCCTGGCAGGTGCACTACAGCGCCTTCAACTCCAGCTTCCTCACTCCCGAGGTGGCCAAGGCATACGGCCTGGAGCGCAGCCGCTACAACGGCATCGTCAATATCGCGGTGCAGAACAAGCAGGGGGTGGCCCAGGCGGTCGGCATCAGCGGGGAGGCCAAGAACCTCACCGGTACCATCCGCACCCTGAGCTTCCAGGAGGTGAAGGAAGGGGAGTCCATCTACTACCTGGCGGTGCTGCCCTATCGCAACGAGGACACCTACCAGTTCACCCTGACTATCATGGGGGAGGGGCAGCAACAGACGCTGACTTTCCAGCAGACCTTCTACGTCGACTGAGCCTGCCCTTCGCAAAAAAAGCCCCGAACCGGTTCGGGGCTTTTTTTATCCGCGATGTACTGACGCGCCCGACGTTTAGCGGCTGGCCAGCGGGTAGGTGAAGAAGGCGAGGTGGGCGAAGTTGAACAGGAAGTGCAACAGGATGGCGACGCCGAGCCGTCCGCTCAGCTGGAACGCCAGCCCGTAGCAGGCCCCCGCCAGGGCGGCGAACAACACCAGCAGCGGTCCGCCGGCCAGGTGCGCCACCCCGAACAGCAGGCTGGCGACCAGGATCCCCAGCCAGACCCGACTGCGCCGGGCAACGGCCTGCTGGATGAAGCCCCGAAACAGCGCCTCCTCCACCACGCAGGTGAACAGCAGGTTGTTGAACGCAAACAGCCACCACCAGTGGGGCAGCCCCACCTCTGGCCTGAGGGCGCCGAGCTGCCAGGCGAGCAGCAGCAGGGCAGCCAGCGGCAGCACCAGCAGGGCCAGGGGGCGCCAGCGCAGGGGGACACCCTGACCTAGCAGGGGGGGCCAGGCCAGCAGCAGGCCGAAGAAGATCAGCGGCTTGTCCAGGTTGAGGTAGAGGGTGAAGGGGACGCTGGCGGGGCCAGCCTGTACCTTGTCCAGCACCCGCAGATTGTCAAAGCCCGGGACCAGGTGCAGGGTGAGGGCCAGGGCCCAGAGCAGCATCAGGGCGAGGGCCGCCGGGCGCCAGGGCTGGGGCAGGCTGGGGGTACGCCAGGCCAGCAACAGGCCGGCGAGGCTGATGAGCAGGGCCAGGGGCGTGATGCGGCCGAGGACGAGGGCCGCGCTCAGGGAAACCCCGAGCAGGAAGAGGCCGGGCGTGCGTTGGCGGGCAAGGCAGAGCAACACGGCCAGGGCCAGAGCCCCCCAGATCAGGGCATCAGGAAGCGGTAACATGGAGTCTCCTTATGGGTCTAGGGGAGGCACCTTACCGGCTCCCCCCGCCGTGACACAAGGGTCAATAGACTGGTCGGATCCCGGGGAAGCCGGCTTCTTTGCTGACGGCGGGCCATAAAAAAACCGGAGCAGAGGCTCCGGCTTCTTGTTCGATATGGCGCAGAGGTGCTGGTTTATCGGCCGGATTCGGCGATCACCCGGGCGATGATGTCGGCGCGCTTGGTGGCTTCCAGCTCACCCAGGGCGATCAGGCCGGCCTTGAAGATGACGTTCTTCGGCAGGCTGACGTCGTCCAGGGTGGTGATGGCCTCCACGTGCATGCCGTTCAGGCGACTGGCATCGCGCGGGCTCAGGTTGACCTGGGTGTTCAGCACCTGCTTGCCCTTCTTCTTGGCCGGGGCGGCTTTCTTCGGTTGATCCTGCTCGTCTTCCGGCAGTTCGTCATCAAAATCGTAAATAGACATAGTCAATCCTGTTGGGTTGTGGCGGGCGCACTCGCCCGGCCTATAAGGTTCCTAGCCCATATCCTCGTTGCGGATAAAGGCGCGCCAGGAGGCGAGCACCTGGGCAAAATCTTCCAGCCCGCACATGGCCAGCTGTTCATCATCGTAGTAGGCGAGATCGTCGAGATCCTCGCCCAGCTCGATATTGAGGACGTTGGCCTTCACCTCTGCCTCCTCGTGGGTGAGCAGCAGGGAGTAGTCGCCCCCGGCCAGCTGATACTCGACGCGGGCACGGCTGGAGAGCTCGTCGATGATGGAGAACAGCAGATCGAGCTTCTCCTCATCCTTGCCCACCTCGTCGATCAGCCACTGACCGATGGCTTCGTGGCCCATGGAAAACCGGGCGCGATAGCCACCGAACGGGTCGCGGCGAAATTCATAGTCCATAGCGGTGTCCATCAGATAACGGCAGGCTCATCATCAGGAGATCCCGTCAAATCCGTGATCCCTGGTGGGGCACACCTGAGGTAAAGTGGCCTATTCTAGCGATCCCCCCCTCGCTTGTCTTGATGATGTGGCATCTTTGCGCTGCCACCCGGCGTTTACACGGAGACCCCATGGCATTCCTATCTCGTTCCCCCTCAGTCGACTGGAGTCTCCATGCAGCTTGATGAGAGCCTGGCGCGGCAGATCGTCAGCCGGGCCATGAAGATATTGTCCTTCTCGGTCAACGTCATGGATGAACACGGCCTCATCATAGCGTCCGGCAACCCGGATCGGCTGCACCAGCGTCACGAGGGGGCCGTGCTGGCCCTGACCGAGAACCGGGTGGTGGAGATCAGCGAGGCGACTGCCCAGCAGCTCAAGGGGGTGCGCCCCGGCATCAACCTGCCCATCGCCTATCAGGGGGAGCTGCTCGGGGTCATCGGCATCTCGGGGGATCCGGACGAAGTGCGCGCTTACGCCGAACTGGTGCGCATGACCGCCGAGCTCATCCTGGAGCAGGCGGCCCTCACCGAGCAGTTGCAGTGGGACAAGCGCCACAAGGAGGAGCTGGTGCTGCAGCTCATCCGCGGCGAGGGGCGGGTGGATCAGCTGCAGCAGGCGGCCCGCTTCCTCGACCTGGATCTGGCTCAGCCCCGGGTGGTGGCCGTGCTGGCGCTGGAGGAGGCGGATCCTGCCCGGTTGCGGGAGCTGGTGCACCTGCTGGAAAACCCGGAGCGGGACAACCTGGTGGCCATCAACGGCCTGGACGAGATAGTGGTGCTCAAGCCGGCCCAGCTCAGCGACGGGATCTGGCAATCGGATCAGGAGCGCAGCCGCATCAAGCAGTTGCTGGCCCGTATTCCCCACTTCAGGATGCGCATCGGGGTGGGTGATTACTTCGCCGGTACCGACGGGCTGGCGCGCTCCTACCAGACGGCGCGGGATACCCTGCGCCGCGGCATGCGCCAGGCGCCGCGCAAGCAGGTCTACTTCTTCGAGGATTACCGGCTGCCGGTGCTGCTCGGCAGCCTGGCGGACTCCTGGCAGGCGGATCAGCTGCGGGCCCCCCTGCAGAAACTGGCGAGGGAGGACGCCAAGGGGGTGCTGCAGAAGACGCTGCGCCAATATTTCTTGCAGGACTGTGATCTGCATCCCTGTGCCGATTCACTCTTCATTCATCCCAATACCCTACGCTACCGGCTGACCCGGATAGAGCAGATAACAGGGTTAAGTTTCAACAAGTTAGATGACAAGTTCCTGCTCTATCTCGGGCTGAATCTCGAGAGCTGATTTGTTCTATTGAACAAATAGTCTTGCTTTCAATCGGCAAATTTTGGCTTTTCATCCAAAGAATTCCGAGCCGGGATCCTCATAATGGCGGCCACTAACGACAACAAAAGGTGCCCGTCATGATCCCTGTATCCGCGCTCGGCGCTCTCGCCGCGCTCTCCATCGCCATCTTCCTCATCCTGAAGAAGGTGCCGCCTGCTTACGGCATGATCGTCGGTGCCCTGGCCGGTGGCCTGATCGGCGGTGCCGATCTGACCCAGACCGTCGCCCTGATGATCGGCGGCGCCCAGGGGATCACCACCGCCGTGATGCGGATCCTGGCGGCCGGCGTGCTGGCGGGCGTCTTGATCGAATCGGGGGCGGCCACCACCATAGCCGAGACCATAGTCAAGAAGCTCGGCGAGACCCGTGCCCTGCTGGCCCTGGCGCTGGCCACCCTGATCCTGACCGCGGTCGGCGTCTTCGTGGACGTGGCCGTCATCACTGTCGCCCCCATAGCGCTCGCCATCGCGCGCCGCGCCGATCTCTCCAAGGCGGCCATCCTGCTGGCCATGATAGGGGGCGGCAAGGCGGGCAACGTCATGTCTCCGAACCCGAACGCCATAGCCGCGGCGGACGCCTTCCATTTGCCGCTCACCTCCGTCATGGCGGCGGGCATCATCCCGGGTCTGTTCGGTCTGGTGATGGCCTACTGGCTGGCCAAGCGCCTGAACAACAAGGGCAGCAAGGTCGCGGCCGACGAGGTGGTGAGTGTCGATGACACCAAGCTGCCCGGTTTCCTGGCGGCCATCAGCGCCCCCCTGGTGGCCATTCTGCTGCTGGCTTTGCGCCCGGTCGCCGGCATCGTCGTGGATCCCCTCATCGCCCTGCCTCTCGGTGGCCTGGTGGGTGCCCTGATGATGGGCAAGTTCGGCAAGGTGAACCAGTTCGCCGTCTCCGGTCTGGCCCGCATGGCGCCGGTCGCCATCATGCTGCTGGGGACGGGTACCCTGGCGGGCATCATCGCCAACTCGGGCCTCAAAGACGTACTGATCAGCGGCCTGACCGCCTCCGGCCTGCCTTCCTACCTGCTGGCCCCCATCTCGGGTGCCCTGATGTCCCTGGCGACCGCCTCGACCACAGCCGGTACCGTGGTCGCCTCCAACGTGTTCAGCTCCACCCTGATCGAGCTCGGCATCAGCAGCCTGGCGGGGGCCGCCATGATCCACGCCGGTGCCACCGTGTTCGACCACATGCCCCACGGCTCCTTCTTCCATGCCACCGGCGGCAGCGTCCACATGGGGGTGAGCGAGCGTCTCAAGCTCATCCCCTACGAAACCGCCGTCGGTCTGACCATAGCTGCCGTCTCCACCCTGATGTTTGGCGTGTTCGGCCTCGCCTAAGGAACTGATATGAAAATTGTGATCGCCCCGGATTCATTCAAGGAGAGCCTGAGCGCCATGGCGGTGGCCGATGCCATCGAGGCCGGTTTCAAGCAGGTGTTGCCCGACGCCACCTACGTCAAGCTGCCCATGGCGGACGGCGGCGAGGGGACTGTGCAGTCCCTGGTGGATGCCACAGGTGGCCGCATCCTGCCGGTGGAGGTGACTGCACCCCTCGGTAACCGGGTGCAGGGCTTCGTCGGCCTGCTGGGGGACGGGGAGCGCGCCATCATAGAGATGGCCGCCGCCTCCGGCCTGCACCTGGTGGAGCCGGAGCGCCGCAACCCATTGCTCACCTCGAGCTGGGGCACGGGGGAGCTGATCCTGGCGGCGCTGGAGATGGGGATCTCTCACCTCATCCTCGGCATCGGCGGCAGCGCCACCAACGACGGCGGCGCCGGCATGATCCAGGCGCTGGGCGGCAAACTGCTCAAAGCGGACGGTACCCCCATAGCGCCGGGGGGCGGCGGCCTGAGCGAGCTGGCCAGCATAGATCTCAGCGGGCTGGATCCCCGTCTGACCGGGATCCACATCGAGGTGGCCTGCGATGTGAACAACCCGCTGTGCGGCCCCAAGGGCGCCTCCGCCGTGTTCGGTCCCCAGAAGGGGGCGACCCCCGAAATGGTGGCGCAGCTCGACGCCAACCTGGCCCACTACGCCCACTGTATCGAGCAGGCGCTCGGCAAGCAGGTGAAAGAGATCCCGGGGGCCGGTGCCGCCGGCGGCATGGGAGCCGCCCTGGTGGGGCTGCTCGGCGCCGAGTTGAAACCCGGCATCCAGATCGTCATCGAGGCGCTGAAACTGGCGGATGCGGTGGCGGATGCGGATCTCGTCATCACCGGCGAGGGGCGCATCGACAGCCAGAGCATCCACGGCAAGACCCCGATCGGGGTGGCCCGCTGCGCCAAGCAGTTCGGCAAGCCGGTGATCGGCATCTCGGGTTGTCTCACCGATGATTACGGTGTAGTGCACGAGCACGGTCTGGATGCGGTCTTCGCCGTGGTCAACCGCGCCATGTCCCTGCCGGAGGCGCTGGCCACCGCCACCACCAATCTGGAGCTCACGGCCCGCAACGTGGCCGCCCTCTACCTGCTGCGCAAATAAACCTCATTCGGCCGGTGCCTGGCACCGGCCAACCCCGCCCCGTGTAGCGGATGTGGCTGGTTGCCTGGCTCCAGACCCTCTGACGCACCTTGCCGATCCCTGATCGGCTTTTTTCATTATCCCGCTGTCTTCCCTAAGGTTTTTCTATTCTCGTTCCAGCCTTTGCGGCATAGTGATCCCCCATGAAGGGCAAGGTGCGAGGAGACGCCCATGATCCTGCTGACCCTGGGGGTAGCGCTGTTTACCCTGACCCACTTGTACCCCTGCTTCGCCCCGACCCACCGTACCCGCCTGCGCGAACGGCTGGGAGAGAACCGCTACAAGGGGCTCTTCTCCTTGGTTGTGTTCGTGGCCATCGGCTGCATCATTGCCGGCTGGCGCATGTCCAGCCCCATGCCGCTCTATTTCCTGCCCACCTGGGGCCCCATGCTGGCCATGGGGATCCTGCCGGTCGCGCTGATCCTGCTGTGCGCCGGTCAGGGGGCCAATCACTTCAGACGCTATCTGGTGCATCCCCAGCTCATCGGCGCCCTGTTGTGGTCGGGCGGTCATCTGGCGGTGAACAGCGAGGCCCGCTCCCTGGTGCTGTTCGGTGGCCTGGGTCTGTGGGCACTCATCAGCATCGTCTGGATTTCGGTGCGGGACTGGCGGCAGAAGCCCCGTCCCGCGGCGACCTGGCAGGGGACGGGGATCAGCCTGGGGGCGGGACTGGCCGCCACGGCCCTGCTCATCTTCTGGGGGCACGGCTGGCTCACCGGCATACCGCTGCACTGAAGCCCGGGCTGAACCAAACTTCAGTTCTGCGCGTATGCCCCTCATCTAGCCGGAAGGAGCCCTGCGATGAAATGGATGATTATGCTGCTATTGCTCGGCGCGGGCGCAGTCTCTGCCGCCTGCCCCGACTATTTCAACCTGGAGCAGCGGGAGCTTAACGGCACCCAGCGTCACAACCTCTGCCAGCTGACCGAGGGCAAGGTGGTGCTGGTGGTCAACACCGCCTCCTATTGCGGCTATCGCGGTCAGTTCGCGGATCTGGAGCGGCTCTACCAGAGCTACAAGGATAAGGGCCTGATCGTGCTGGGTTTTCCCTCCAACGACTTCTGGCAGGAGTCCGCCGATGAGGGCAAGACGGCCTCGGTGTGCCGCCGTGACTACGGGGTCACCTTCCCCATGTTCAACCGCATCGCCGTGCGCGGCTCGGATGCCAGCCCGATTTACCGGGGACTGGCGGCCGCCGCCGGTGGTGACGCCCCCGGCTGGAACTTCCACAAGTACCTGATCGGCCGCGATGGCAAGCTGATCGGCAGCTATGGCGCCAACCAGGCGCCGGGGGAGGATCCCTTGCTGGGTGAGCTGAAACAGGCGCTCGGGCGCTAGGCTCAGGCGGGCCGCTCTGGAATAATGGCGGCCTCTCCCTTCATCTGGACATCCCGTGCTGCAACGTCTGCCCCAAATGGTGATCTTCGATGCCCTGGTCCGTGAACAGAGCATCTCCGCAGCCGCGCGCCGGCTCGGGGTCTCCAAGTCCCACATCAGCAAGCAGCTGGCCCTGCTGGAGACCGAACTCGGTGCCCAGCTGGTGCAGCGCACCACCCGCCGCTTCGCCCTGACCGACCTCGGTCAGGAGTATGCCCGCCACTGCCGCGCCCTGGTGGCGGTGGCACTGGAGGCCGACTCCATGGTGGCGGAGCGGCGCGGCAAGGTGAGCGGGGTGTTGCACCTCGGGGTCGGCCAGTCCTTCGGCCGGCTGCACGTGATCCCTCGGCTCAAGGCGTTCCAGGATCGCTACCCCGAGCTGGAGCTGGAGGTCTCACTGTTCGATCACCGCACCAACCTGGTGGACGAGGGGCTGGATCTCTGGATCACCACCTATGAGGACAAGCCGGAAGCCCTGGTGGGGCAGCGGCTGGCGGACATCGGCTTCGTGCTGGTGGCCTCGCCGGATTATCTGCTGAGCCATGGCACCCCGCTGCAACCCAAGGATCTCGCCCAGCACAACTGCATCACCTACCAGAGCCGGGAGCGGCGCTACCACGAGTGGTCGTTTCGCCAGGGCAAGGAGCGTCAGACGGTGCAGGTGGCGGGCAACTATCGGGTGGATCTGGCGGAGGCGGTGCGGGACGCCGCCCTGGCCGGGCTCGGCATCGCCTACGTGGCCAACTACTTGCTGGACAAGGAGCTGCAGACCGGCCAGCTCATTCCCCTGCTGCCTCAGTGGCGACCGAACCAGAAGATGGCGGTGCACGCCGTCTATGCCAGGCGGGAACACCTGGATCCCAAGATCCGCCTGTTCATCGACTTCCTCAAGGAGAGCTTCGGCCCCCACCCCTACTGGGAGCAGCATCTCTCCCCCTGGCTCGGGGGCAAATTGTCCGGCAGGGAGGAATAATCGTTTCCATATAAGAACACTGGCTTTCGCGTGATATCAAATATCAGCGAAATCAGCAGCTTGCCGCAACCGGTATCGTGCAAACGTTTTTTATAACAAGGCTGTAACCAAGCGGGCTTGCAGTGACGGGGGAGGGGGCGCAGAATCCGCGCCCATCTTTCAGCTCACCCGATGGACCCCCTATGATCGCCCTGCTCGGCATACTGAGTATCCTGGCCCTGGCCGCACTCTGTTCTGATAATCGTCGTCGTATCCCGTTGCGAACAGTGGGCCTCGCCCTCTGCCTGCAAGTGCTCTTCGCCGCCCTGGTGCTCTGGCTGCCCGCCGGCCAGCACGTGTTGAACGGCGTCAGCGAGAGCGTCAGCAGCGTGATCGGCTACGGCCAGGAGGGGATAGCCTTCCTGTTCGGGGATCTCGCCAAGTTCAAGCTGGGCTTCATCTTCGCCTTCAACGTGCTGCCGGTGATCATCTTCTTCTCCGCCCTCATCGCCATCCTCTATCATATCGGCCTGATGCCCAAGGTGATCGCCCTGCTGGGCGGCGGCCTGCAGAAGCTGCTGGGTACCGGCCGGGCCGAGAGCCTCTCCGCCACCGCCAACATCTTCGTCGGCATGGTGGAGGCGCCCCTGGTGGTCAAGCCCTACCTCTCCAAGATGTCCGACTCCCAGTTCTTCGCGGTGATGAGCTGCGGCCTCGCCTCCGTGGCCGGTGGCACCCTGGTGGGCTATGCCAGCATCGGCGTCGAGCTCAAGTACCTGATCGCGGCGGCCTTCATGTCTGCCCCCGCCGGTCTGGCCATGGCCAAGATCCTGGTGCCGCCCACCGAAGAGGAGGTGGATCATCATCAGGACGTGGAGATCCCGCGTTCGACCAACGTCATCGAGGCGGCAGCTGATGGGGCCATGGCCGGCCTGAACATCGCCGTGGCGGTGGGGGCGACCCTGCTGGCCTTCGTTGGCGTCATCGCCCTGCTCAACGGCCTGCTGGGCTGGGCTGGGGATCTGGTGGGGCTGGATCTGAGCTTCCAGATCATCCTGGGCTGGCTGTTTGCCCCCGTCTCCTGGCTCATCGGCGTGCCTTGGGGTGAGGCTCAGGCGGCAGGGGCCCTTATCGGCACCAAGATCGTCATCAACGAGTTCGTCGCCTTCATCGCCCTGGTACAGGATCAGACCCTGAGCGAGTCGAGCAAGGCCATCGTCACCTTCGCCCTGTGCGGCTTCGCCAACATCTCCTCCATGGCGATCCTCATCGGCGGCCTGGGGGCCATGGTGCCGGAGCGCAAGGCCTTCATCGCACGTTACGGCATGCGCGCCATCCTGGCGGGTGTGCTGGCGAATCTGATGAGCGCCTCCCTGGCGGGTCTCTTCCTGGCCCTCTGATTGACCCCGAAGCTAGCACCTTCCGGTCAAGGCCCGCTTCGGCGGGCTTTTTTGTGGGCAAACGACGGCCAAAAAAAAAGCGCCTCTGGGGAGGCGCGGGGAAAAAGACAGATTGGAAGCGTCACATGGGTGCTACCTGGATGAGGGATGAGCCATGCCATCCAGGTACAGGGCCATCATGCCTGCCACTCTCTGAAGCCCTTCTGAGGCGATTCTTCATACTGTGTTCATTTTGATAAACGCTGCCGCCAGCCCATGCGGCATGCACCTGATGCTGTGTTTATTTAAATAATCAGCGTTTTATTTTGAATGGCCCCAATTTCACGGCGCGACCAAGAGATCCCGCCTCCCTGAGACAGGGAGGGCTATGCCCCCGAAGCCCTGCGGTTGCCTGCTAGTGGGGTGGCCACCCCGGCTCGGCCATCGTGTCAGTCAGGGGGTGAGGGTGAAGTCACGGCCTGATTGCTCCAGCGCCAGCAGCCATTGCTTGATGGGCAGGCCGCCGCCGTAGCCGACCAGCTTGCCGCTGCGGCCGATGACGCGATGGCAGGGCACTATGATGCTCAGGGGGTTCTGGCCGTTGGCGGCCCCCACGGCGCGCACCGCCTTGGGGTTGCCGATGGCGTTGGCGATGTCGAGGTAGCTGACGGTCTCGCCATAGGGGATGTCGCACAGGGCCTGCCAGACCGCTTGCTGGAAGGCCGTGCCCCGGGCGGCCAGCGGCAGGTCGAAGCGCTGCAGGCGGCCGGCGAAATAGGCCTCGAACTGGGCGACAAAGGGGGCCAAGGCCTGGTCATCCCTCAGCCACTCCGGCGCCGGCTGGATGGGGCGCTCTCCCTGCACAAATTCCACGTGGCGCAAGCCATCCTTGTCGATGGCGACGAGCAGGGGCCCGATGGCACTGTCACAAAAACCGTATCGTATCTGCACTGTTTCCCTCTGATGGGTGAAGGGGCTAGTCCAGCCCGGGTTTGCCGCGGGTGGATTTTATCTCCCCCTTGCGCTTCTTGGCGTCGACGCGCTTGCGCTGGGAGCTGCGGGTCGGCTTGGTGGCGTGACGCGCCTTGGGTCGCCAGGCGGCCTTCTTCAGCAGCTCCACCAGACGGTTCATGGCCTCCTTGCGGTTCATGTCCTGGCTGCGGTGGGTCTCGACCCTGATCTGGATGAAGCCATCGTGAACCCGGCTGTCGGCGAGCCGCTCCAGCCCCTCCTTGTAGAGGGGGGTCAGGCTGGGGGAGTCCCGGTAATCGAAGCGCAACCAGACGGCGGAGTCTGTCTTGTTGACGTGCTGGCCGCCGTTGCCCTGGGCGCGCATGGTCTGGAACTGCAGCTCATGCCAGGGAATGGTCACGCTGTTGGAGATGACTAACATGGGGTGATGCTCTCATTTGGTGCATCAAGGGAGTCTGGTGCAGCTTGGTGCCTCATTATGGGGCGAGTTGCGCTTCCTTGGTGATCCCGGGCCCTAATGGCCCAAGGGTTAAAGCCTATCTTTATGAAAATAAACAATAAAAATACTTGGCACAAGAATTGATGACTCTTGCAGGACATACCATGGATTGGGAGCAACCAGATGAAGCTGATTACTGCGATTATCAAACCCTTCAAGTTGGACGACGTGCGCGAGGCCATCGCCAACCTGGGGGTCGAGGGCCTGACCGTGTCCGAGGTCAAGGGTTTCGGCCGCCAGAAGGGTCACACCGAATTATACCGGGGAGCCGAGTATCAGGTCGACTTCCTGCCCAAGGTGAAGCTGGAGATCGCCACCGCCGATGACAACGTGGAAGGGGTGATAGAGGCCATCTGCAAGGCGGCCTACACCGGCAAGATCGGCGATGGCAAGATCTTCGTCTACGACCTGCTGCAGGCGGTGCGGATCCGTACCGGCGAGAGCGACGACGAGGCCCTGTGATCCCGGCAGCCGGATCCCCCGTGTCACGGGTCTGAATGGGGATGGGCAGCAGGACGTGCCAGGCAAGCCAAAGTATCGAGTGAATTATCATCGAGAGACCGGATGGGACACCATCCGGTCTCTTTTGTTTGGTCGATGTTTGAATATGTGATCCTGTCTCCCTGAATCGCCTTGATCCCTGGGTTGCGCCTCGGGCAGAATGCAAAAAAAAATAATTATCAATGAGACGCAACACAAGGAACGGACGATGAAAATGAAGATGCTGGCGCTGGCCTTCTCCACCCTGGTCGCCCAGTCGGCCTTTGCCGCCGGGGAAGTGAATGTCTACTCCAACCGCCAGGATGAGCTGATCAAGCCCATCATCCAGCAGTTCGAGAAGGAGACGGGGATCAAGGTCAATGTGGTGTTCGCCAAAGAGGGGCTGAACGAGCGTCTGGAGCGGGAAGGCAAGCTCTCCCCGGCCGACCTGATGCTGACCGTCGACATCAGCCGCCTGACCGATCTGGTGGACAAGGATCTGGTGCGGGCCGTTGACAGCAAGACCCTGCAGGAGAACATCCCCGCCATCTATCGGGATCCGGACAACAAGTGGTTCGCCCTGACCACCCGGGTGCGCGCCATCTACTCCAGCAAGGATCGTCTCGGCAAGCTCGACACCATCCGCTATGAAGATCTGGTGAAGCCTGAGTTCAAAGGGAAGATTTGTACCCGCAGCGGCAAGCACGAGTACAACCTGGCCCTGGTCTCCTCCATGATCGTCCACCACGGCATGGCCGACACCAAGACCTGGCTGGAAGGGGTCAAGGCCAACCTGGCGCGCAAGCCCCAGGGCAACGATCGGGATCAGGTCAAGGCGATCAAGGACGGCATCTGTGACCTGTCGCTCGGCAACAGCTACTACCTCGGCGCCATGCTGAAGGATCCGGCGCAGAAGTCCTGGGCCGACGCGGTGGAGATCAACTTCCCGAACCAGGCCGATCGCGGTGCCCACGTCAACGTGAGCGGCGTGGCCATGACCAAGTACGCCAAGAACAAGGAAGCGGCCCAGAAGCTGATGGAGTTCCTCTCCGGCGACACCGCCCAGCACATGTACGCGGACGTGAACGCCGAGTACCCGGTCAAGGCCGGTGTCGAGCCGTCCGCCATGGTCAAATCCTGGGGCAGCTTCAAGTCTGACGCCCTGCCGGTCAGCGACTACGCCAAGCACCGCAAGGATGCCTTGCAGCTGCTGGATGAAGTGAAGTTCGACCTCTAATCGGATGGGGCCGTCGGCCCCATCAACCTCTGTGATCTCATGAAACATCCTGGTTGGATTGCCGGCAGTTGGGCGAGCGCCCTGCTGCTGGGTTTACCCGTACTCGCCCTCGTCTTCTCCGCCTTCTCGGCGGACGGGGAGCTGTTCTCCCATCTCGCCGACACCGTCTTGCCGGACTACCTCGGCAACACAGCCGGCCTGGTGCTGGGGGTGGTGGGGCTCAGCCTGCTGTTCGGCGTACCCACCGCCTGGCTGGTGGCCATGTGTCAGGTGCCGGGGCGCCGTGCCCTGCAGTGGGCGCTGATGCTGCCCATGGCCATGCCTTCCTATATCGTCGCCTACGTCTATACCGACTTGCTCGACTACTCGGGCCCCTTGCAGGGGGGGCTGCGCGCCCTGTTCGGCTGGCAGAGCCCGGCGGATTACTGGTTCCCGGCCATTCGTACCCTGGGGGGCGCCGCCTGGGTGCTGGCCCTGGTGCTCTTCCCTTACGTCTATCTGCTGGCCCGCGCCTCCTTCCTGGAGCAGTCCGTCAGCCTCATTCACTCCAGCCGGCTGCTCGGCTGCAGCCCCTGGCAGAGCTTTCGCCGCCTGAGTCTGCCGTTGGCGCGCCCCGCCATCATGGTGGCCGCCTCCCTGGTGGCGATGGAGACCCTGGCCGACTTCGCCACCGTCCACTTCTTCGCCCTCAACACCCTCACCACCGCCATCTACGACACCTGGCTCGGCTACGGCAGCCTGGCCACCGCCGCCAAGCTCTCCTGCCTGATGCTGCTGGCCGTGGTGCTGCTGATCGCGCTGGAGCGCCGCTCCCGCCGGCGCCAGCAGGTGTTCCAGAAGTCCATGGGCCATGAGGCGCCCCTGAGCTACCCCCTCAAGGGCTTGCCTCGCCTGCTGGCCGGCCTCTGGTGCTGGGGCCTGGTGCTGGCGGGCTTCGCCCTGCCGTTCGCCATCCTGCTCGACTACGGGGTGCGCTACTTCGCGCTCTCCTGGACGCCGGAATTTGTGCGCTTCGCCGGCAATAGTCTGCTTATCTCGGCCCTGACCGCCCTGCTGGCCATGGCTGTCGCCCTGCTGCTCGGCTTCTGCCGCCGCCTCGATGGCAGTGCTCGCAGCCTGCTGCCCCTGCGCATCGCCGCCATGGGTTACGCCATGCCGGGTACCGTGCTCGCCATCGGGGTGCTGGTGCCGTTGACGGCGCTGGATTTTGGCATCAACGATCTGGCCGACTGGCTCGGGATGCAGGGGCCGGGCCTGCTGCTGACCGGCACCCTCACCGCCATCGTCTTCGGCTATCTGGTGCGCTTCGTGGCCATCGCCATCGGCTCGGTGGAGAGCAGCATGGGCAAGATCTCCCCGAGCCTGGATGCGGCGGCCCGCTCCCTGGGGCAGGGGAGCGGGGGCATGTTGCGGCGGGTGCACCTGCCCCTGGTGCGGCGCGGCCTGTTCGCCGGTGCCCTGCTGGTGTTTATCGAATCCATGAAGGAGCTGCCCGCCGCCCTGTTGCTGAGGCCGTTCAACTTCGAGACCCTGGCGACCCACGTCTATCAGTTCGTTTCGGACGAGATGCTGGAGCGGGGGGCGCTCGGCGCCATCGTCATCGTGCTGGTGGGGCTGGTGCCCCTCATCTGGATCAACCGCAGCCTGGACAGCCAGGGTCACTGAGCCCATGTCCGGTCTGGCGTCAAAGAACAAAGGAGACGAGCCTTGTCTTGCCTGAATATCGAGAAGGTCAGCTGCCACTACAACGGTCGCCCCGTGCTGGAGCAACTATCCCTGCGAGTGGCCGACAACGAGATCGTCTGCCTGCTCGGTGCGAGCGGTTGTGGCAAGACCACGTTGCTCAAGGCTGTAGCCGGCCTGCTGCCGCTGGTGCAAGGGGAGATCCGGCTCGGCGAGACCCTGCTGGACGGGCCGGGGACTAGCCTGGCGCCGGAGGCGCGCAACATCGGCATGATCTTCCAGGATTACGCCCTGTTTCCACATCTGACGGTGGCCGACAACGTCGGCTTCGGCCTGACCCGGCTCGATCGCAGTTCCCGCCAGCAGCAGGTGGAGGAGGCGCTGGCCCTGGTCAACCTGCAGGGGCTGGGGGAGCGCTACCCCCATCAGCTCTCCGGCGGTCAGCAGCAGCGGGTCGCCATCGCTCGCGCCCTGGTGTGCAAGCCGCGGCTGATGCTGCTGGACGAGCCCTTTTCCAACATCGACACCCAGGTGCGGATGAAGCTCATCCTCGAGATCCGCGCCCTGCTCAAGCGCCAGGGCATAGGGGCCATCTTCGTCAGCCACAGCAAGGAGGAGGCGTTCGCCTTCGCCGATCGGCTGGCGCTGTTTCGGGCCGGCCATATCGAGCAGGTGGGGGAGCCGGAGCGGCTCTATCGCCGCCCACAGAATCGCTTCGTGGCGGAGTTTCTCGGCGGGGTCAACTACCTGGCCGCCGAGGTGGTGGACGAGCGCTGTGTCGAGACGGCCCTGGGGCGGATCTGCGGTCAGGAGCCCCACGGCCGCGCCGTCGGTGAGCGGCTGCAGCTGATGCTCAGGCCCCAGCAGCTGGCGCTGACGGCGGCAGTCGAAGGGGGGCTGGTTATACGGGAACAGCAGTTCCTCGGTCACCACTGCCGGGTGCTGCTGGCGTGCGGGGAACAACTGCTGGAGGCCAGCACGGGGGAGCCCGTCGAAGGGGATAGGGTGAGGGTGACGGTCGCCCCCCATGCCCTGGTGCTGTTCGACTCTTTGCCCTGATAGCGATGTGAAATCAAGGAATTGACCCGGTTCCGGTTTATAATCCCGCCACGCCCTTAGCCAATGTCTTTGGAGAGAGAAATGAAAGCCCAAGCCGGGATCTGCGCAGAGCCGAATCTGCACGCCCTCTATCTGATGTTCAATCGCACCGGTGATGGCGCCGAGCTGGCGGCCCGTCTGGCCAAGCTGCCGCTGCTGTGGGATGCGGTGAGTGCCGACTTCCCCGATGCCGGTTTCAGCGGCCTGGTGGCCGTGGGCGCCGAAGGCTGGGATGCCATCTACCCGGCCGCCCGTCCGCCCCAGTTCCGTGGCTTTATGGCCCAGTCCGCCAATGGTCAGGAGGCACCGAGCACCCCCTTCGATCTCTTCGTGCAACTGCGCGCCGACCGGGTGGATGTGCTGCATCACGCCGGCCACCGCGTCATGGCGTTGCTGACGGGTCTGGTGGAGTTGGCCGAAGAGGTACGGGGCTTCCGCAACCTGGATTACCGGGATCTCACCGGCTTCGTCGATGGTACCGAGAACCCGCAGGACGGGCACAGGGCCGAGGTGGCACTGCTGGAGGGTGGCGAGTTCGCTGGCGGCTCTTACATCCACGTGCAGCGCTGGGTCCATGCCCTGACCGACTGGCAGAAGCTGGCGACCAAGGAACAGGAAGACATCATTGGCCGCACCAAGGTCGACAACATCGAGTATGAGTCCGCCGACAAGCCGCTGACCTCCCACATCAAGCGGGTCAACCTCAAGACTCCCAAGGGGGAGTCCATGGAGATACTGCGCCAGAGCATGCCCTGGGGCACCATGCAGGAGCAGGGGCTCTACTTCATCTCCTGCTGCCGCACCCCGCAGCACTTCAACGCCATGCTGGCGAGCATGTACAAGGGGGAGGGCAGCCACTACGATCACCTGCTGCGCTTCACCAAGGCGGTGACCGGGGTGGCGCTGTTCGCACCCTCGCAAGATTTCCTGCTGTCGCAGGGTAAATAACGGCGCGAACACGTTGAAGGAATGCGCCGACATACGGGCCCCGACCCCGTCGGCCCATCGCTGGCGCCGGGCAACAGAGCCCGACTAACCGTCAGGCGGCCAGCAGGCAGCCCAGATAACAAAAATCCCGGCCTAGGCCGGGATTTTTCGTTCAGGTCACGGGCCGGGAGGCCAGCCTGATCAGGGGGTCTGTTCGAACAGCTCGAGGGCCGAGAGATAGAGTTCCTCGATATCGGTGTCGCTGGTCGGTGTGATGAAGATGGTATCGTCACCGGCTATGGTGCCGAGGATCCCTTCGGCCTTGCCGAGGGAGTCGAGCAGGCGGGCGATCAGCTGGGCGGCACCTGGGCTGGTGTGGATCACCACCAGGGCGCCGTTGTGGTCGACGTCCAGTACCAGGTTCTTGAGGGGGCTGGAGGTGGTCGGCACACCCAGTTCCACCGGCAGGCAGTAGACCATCTCCATTTTGGCGTTGCGGGTGCGGACGGCGCCGAAGCGGCTCAGCATGCGCGAGACCTTGGATTGGTTGATGTTCTCGAAGCCCATCTCTTGCAAGGCGGTGACTATCTCTGCCTGGGAGCCAAAGCGCTCCTCTTTTAGCAGGGCTTTAAAGGCCTTGGCCAGTTTTTCTTGCTTGTCGTTATGTTTCATCTTGGACTCACGAATGAGGGGTGTGGCCGCCTGTCACGCTCAGGCGGCAGATACGAACAGCGCTGCTATTTTGCATTCATATGCCGGTTTTGGCAAGGAAGCGGCGCTTCTTCTGCATATTGATTCAAATATAGCTTGCATCCACTTATGCCGGCGCTAGAATCAGGACGAAATTTTGAAAACTTATTCAATTAGGTCGTATGGGTATTGAATTAATCGGCATCGAGAAATCCTGGCACAAGGTGCAGGTACTGCAGCAGGTCAGCTTCAAGACCGCTCCCGGCGAGACCTTGGTATTACTGGGCCCGAGCGGTGCGGGCAAGAGTTCGCTGTTGCGCATGATGAACCTGCTGGATACCCCGGACGCCGGTGTGCTGCGCATCGCTGACAGTGAATTTTCTTTCCCGAGCGACCTCTCCCCGGCTGAATTCAATCGCCAGGCCCAGGCCCTGCGTCGCAAGGTGGGCATGGTGTTCCAGCAGTACAACCTCTGGCCCCATCTCACCGTGATGGAGAACCTCATCGAGGCCCCGGTCAAGGTGCTCGGCATGAGTCGTGAGGCCGCCATCGAGAAGGGCAGTTATCTGCTGACCCAGTTGCAGCTCGCGGACAAGCGCGACGCCTGGCCGGCGCGTCTGTCCGGTGGCCAGCAGCAGCGGGTGGCCATCGCCCGCACCCTGATGATGGATCCCCAGGTGCTGCTGTTTGACGAGCCCACCGCGGCGCTCGATCCTGAAATTACCAAAGAGGTGGCGGAGATCATCCGCACCCTGAGCCAGACCGGCATTACCCAGGTGGTGGTGACCCACGAGGTGGAGTTCGCCCGCAAGGTGGCCAGTCAGGTGATCTATCTGGAGAAGGGGCGGATCATCGAGTCCGGTAGCGCCGCCATCTTCCAGGCCCCGCAAACCAGCCGGTTTGCCGAATTCTTGATGCATTGATATTGAATCGATAAGGAAGCTGTCATGAAAAAGAGTCTGTTGCTGGTTGCGGCCATGGGCCTGCTGAGCACCTCGGTGTTGGCCAAGGAGATCAAGTTCGCCACCGAGGCGACCTACGCACCGTTCGAATACCTGGATGACAAGAACGAGTTCCAGGGCTTCGACATCGACCTGGCCCGCGCCATCTGCGCCCAGGCCAAGCTGGAGTGCAGCTTCCACAACCAGGCCTTCGACAGCCTGATCCCGAGCCTGAAGTTCCGTCGCTATGACGCCGCCATCGCCGCCATGGACGTGACCCCGGAGCGGGCCGCCCAGGTCGATTTCTCCGACATCTATTACCAGAATTCCGCCGTGTTCGTGGCCAAGAAGGGCGCCTTCAAGGGGCCGGAAGAGATGGTCGACAAGACGGTCGGCGTGCAGAACGGCTCCTCTCACCAGTCCTATCTGGTGGATAACTGGATCGGCAAGGGTTTGCTGACCGTGCCGTACGCCAGCTACCAGAGCGCCTTCCTCGACATGATGAACGGCCGCACCGACGGCGTCTTCGCCGACACCGCCGTCGCCGCCGACTGGCTGAAGCAGCACAAGGATTACGGTGTGATAGGTTCCCCGGTGACTGACACCAAGTACTTCGGTACCGGCTTTGGCATCGCGGTGGCCAAGGACAATCAAGAGCTCTTGGGTCAACTGAACAAGGGGCTGGCCGAGATCAAGGCCAACGGCACCTATCAGAAGATCTATGACAAATACTTCGCGCAGCAATAAGCCATGTTGAGTCTGTTGTTGGATGCGGCCTGGATGACGCTGGGGCTGGCCCTGGCGTCTCTGGTGGGCGGCATGGTGCTGGCGCTGGGGTTCAGCGCCGCCGAGCTCAGCAAGCGGAATTGGTTGGTGTGGCCAGTGGCCACGCTGACCACCCTGATCCGCGGCCTGCCCGAGCTGCTGGTGGTGCTGTTCATCTACTTCGGCTCGACCCAGGTGCTGTTCCTCATCACCGGCGAGTACGTGGAGTTCAGCCCGTTCGCCTGCGGCGTGCTGGCGCTCTCCCTGCTGTTCGCGAGCTATGCCACCCAGACCCTGCGGGCCGCCCTCAATGCGGTGCCGGCCGGTCAGCGGCTGGCGGCCATGGCCCTCGGGCTTGGCAAGGGACACATCTTCTTTCGCATCGTGCTGCCCCAGGCCTGGCGTCACGCCCTGCCCGGGCTCGGCAATCAGTGGCTGGTGCTGCTGAAAGATACGGCCCTGGTCTCCCTGATCGGGGTGAACGAGATGATGCGCCAGGCGCAGATGGCCTCGGCCAGCACCTATGAACCCTTCACCTGGTATGCCGCAGCAGCCCTCATTTATCTGGCCATCAGCCTGGTGAGTGAGTTTGGCCTCAAGCAGGCTGCCCGCTATACCCGCCGCTACGGAGGCTGACCATGCAGGACTATCTCATAACCCTGCTGGGGGGGTTGGCCATCACCCTGCAGCTCACCGCGTTCAGCTTGCTGCTCGGCGTGCTGCTGGCCGCCGCCATGACCTGGGTGCTGGAGCGCCGCATTCCGGTCGCCACCCAGCTGGTGCAGCTCTGGGTGCTGATCTTCACCGGCACGCCCCTGCTCATACAGATCTTCCTCATCTACTACGGCCCCGGTCAGTTCGAGTGGCTCAAAGCAAGTCCGCTCTGGCCGCTGCTCAAGCAGCCCTGGTTCTGCGCCGTGCTGGCGCTCGGCTTCAACACTGCTGCCTATTCCACCCGGCTGTTCAAGGGGGCCCTCGACGCCATCCCCGCCGGTGAGGTGGAGGCCTGCCGGGCGCTCGGCTTCTCCGCCGGCCAGACCCTGTGGATGAAGACGCGCCATGCCGCCCGCCGGCTGGTGCCCGCCTACTCCAACGAGGTGATCCTGGTGCTCAAGGGGAGCTCGCTCGCCAGCACCATCACCATCATGGACATCATGGGGCTGGCCCAGCGCCTCAATGCCCAGACCTATGACACCCTGGCGGTGTTCACCGTGGCGGGCGCCCTCTACCTGACCATGAATGGATTGTTAACAATTGGTTTCCGCTGGTGCGAGCGCAGGGCTCTGGCATTCCAGGCATAAGGCAGTCGTTTTTACCTCTTAATGGTGAGGTGAGCACAGAAAATCTGTGCTTTTCCTCCCATTAATCGCATATTCCTCTCTGTTTTCCTCGTCGCTGCTCCCTGGCTCACAGAACCTGTGATTACAACTGTTATCAGATTGTTTTTTACCAGGGGATCCTTTAAGGTGATGCCCACAATAAGAAGCCGTCTTAATCCCAACAAGAAACAACCTTAAACCTACGCTTGAACATGGAGTTGATCATGAAAGTTGCCGTTCTGGGTGCCGCCGGTGGCATCGGCCAAGCCCTCGCTCTGCTGTTGAAAAATCGCCTGCCTGCTGGTTCCGAATTGAGCCTGTATGACATTGCCCCGGTCACCCCGGGTGTTGCAGCCGATCTGAGCCACATCCCGACTGACGTGAAAGTAAAAGGTTTCTGCGGTGAAGATCCGAGCCCGGCTCTGGTCGGCGCCGATGTCGTGCTGATCTCCGCCGGCGTGGCTCGCAAGCCCGGCATGGATCGTTCCGACCTGTTCAACATCAACGCCGGTATCGTCAAGAATCTGGTGGAGAAGTGTGCGGTCAGCTGCCCGAAGGCGCTGATCGGCATCATCACCAACCCGGTCAACACCACGGTCGCCATCGCCGCCGAAGTGCTGAAGAAGGCCGGTGTCTATGACAAGCGTCGCCTGTTCGGCGTCACCACCCTGGACGTCATCCGTGGCGAGACCTTCGTGGCCGAGGCCAAGGGCCTGAACGTCGACAAGGTCCGCATCAACGTGATCGGTGGCCACAGTGGCGTGACCATTCTGCCGCTGCTGTCCCAGATCGAAGGGGCCAGCTTCAGCGCCGATGAGGTCGCCGCCATGACCAAGCGCATCCAGAATGCCGGTACCGAAGTGGTGGAAGCCAAGGCCGGTGGAGGCTCTGCCACCCTGTCCATGGGTCAGGCGGCCTGCCGCTTCGGTCTGTCCCTGATCAAGGGCCTGCAGGGCGAAGCGAACGTCATCGAGTGCGCCTATGTGGAAGGCAACGGCGAGCATGCCACCTTCTTCGCGCAGCCTGTGCTGCTCGGCAAGAACGGCGTCGAGTCCGTGCTGGACTACGGCAAGCTGAGCGCCTTCGAGCAAGAAGCCATGAACAGCATGCTGGCCACCCTGAAGGCCGACATCCAGCTGGGTATCGACTTCGTCAAATAAGCCGTTTGAGTCGTCACAAGGGGAGCCTCGGCTCCCCTTTGTCATTTCTGGTGAGGGGCTAACGAAACGGGGGAGGCGGCCGATAACAGGAGGCAGCAGGAGATCCCTATGATAAAACCCAGTTCCCTCGTCGGCCTTATCTGTCTATGCAGCCTCCCCTTGCAGGGGGCAGAGAGTGTCTCGGCTGCCCCGGCCACCCTGAGTCCGGCATCCTCCGCAGCGCCTTCCCTGTCCGCGACACCGGCCTCGTCTGCCGTCTCGACGGCCTTGTCTTCCGCGAATGCTGCGCCAGCCCCCGTTGCCCCCAGCACGGACAATCTCGCCGCCCCCATTTCATCGCCCATCATGGCCCCCGGGGTGGCAGGAGCCATGGCGGCGCCCCCGGCTCCGGCCCAGGCCGCGCCGATCTCGACCCAGGCCCAGGCTTCGGCGCCACAGCCCAAGCCCGTCACTCCCACCCCCATCGCCACGGGTGAGCTGAAGGCGGTGCCGCTCTATCGGCAGGATGAGCTGCTCAACTGGATAGAGCAGGGGCGCCATCTGACCCAGGTGAAGCAGGACAGGTGCCAGCTGACCCAGGATATCGAGGCACGCGCCTCGGTGATGAAGATCCCGGCCTATCAGTTCCTGTGGGGGGACATGCTGGCCTGGGGGGTCTGCATCAAACCCGATGCCGAGATAGGGGTGCAATATATGCGGGAGGCGGCCAATCAGGGATTGGCGCCCGCGTTGGAGCAGCTCGGCCGCTATTACTGGAAGGGCATCCTGGTGCAAAAGGATCTGGTGCGCGCCGAGACCCTGATGCGGGAGGCGGCGAGCCTGGGTTTCTTGCGGGCACAGATCGAATGGGTTGAGATGCTGCTGCAGGGGATGGGGAGTCCGCTGGATTATGAGGAGGCCTATCACTGGCTGCACGGCGCCGTCATCGGCGACAAGGCGACGCACCAGAAGGCGGCCAGCCTGCTGAGTCGGCTCGGCAACCGCATGCCGGCCAATGCCATCGCGCGGGCCAAGGCGATGCGCTGAGCCTCTTTCTTGCCCTGCGGATACGACGAGGCCCACCCTGGCGGTGGGCCTCGCTGCATGTCAGGACCGGTCAGCTTCAGAGATCCTGATGGGGGCCGAACACCTCGTAATGCATCTTGTCGGCAGACACGCCGAGGCTGCTCAGCTGCCCCTTCACCGATTTCATGAAGCCGAGGGGACCGCAGAAGTAGAAGTGGGCATCCGCCGGGATGAGGCCGCTGACCCGTTCAATATCCAGGGTGCCGGCGAAGTCATAGTCCTTCCCTTGCTCGTCCTGCACCCCCGGCTCCCGATACCAGACCCGGCTCTCCAGCCTGACATGCTGCCGGCTCTTCTCGCGTATCTCCTCCTTGAAGGCGTGCAGGGCGCCGTGCTCGCAGGCGTGCAGCCAGCGGATCTCGGCGTCATGGCCGTTGGCCAGCAGCTGGTTCAGCATGCTCAGCATGGGGGTCAGACCCACACCGGCGGAGAGCAACACCACGGGCGTGCGGGTATCGGCCTGCAGGAAGAAGTCACCGGTGGGCGGCATCAGCGCCACCTCGTCACCGACTTGCAGCACGTCGTGCAGCAGGTTGGAGACCTGGCCTTCTGACTCGCGCTTGACGCTGATGCGGTAGTCACGGCCGTTGGGTGCATCGGAGAGGGAGTACTGGCGGATCTCCTGATACTCGAGTTCGGGGTGATTGAGCTGGATGCTGAGGTATTGGCCCGGCTTGAAGCGCAGCACGGCCTGGCCGTCTGCGGGGGCCAGCACGAAGGAGGTGATGAGCTCGCTCTCCTTGCGCTTCTCCCGAATGATGAAGGGGCGGGCACCTTGCCAGCCGCCTTGCTGCGCCGCCTTCTCCCGATAAATCTCGCTCTCGCGGCCGATGAAGATGCTGGCCAGCACCCCATAAGCCTTGCCCCAGGCGTCCAGCACCTCGTCGGTGACCGCTTCGCCACCCAATTCTTTGAGCGTGGCCAAGAGATGACTACCCACAATGTGATATTGTTCCGGTTGGATCAGGAAACCCGTGTGCTTGTGGGCGATGCGTTCCACCGCACCGGACAGGGCACCCAGGTTGTCGATATTCTTGGCGTAGGCCGCGACGGCGTTGAACAGGGCCAGGGGTTGGCCACCGCTGCGCTGGTGCGCCAGGTTGAAAATATCCTTCAGCTCGGGGTTGTGGCTGAACATGCGCTGATAGAAGTGCTGGGTGAGGGCGGGGCCCGCCGATTCGAGCAAGGGAATGGTACTTTTGATGACGGTGATGGTGGCTTGATCTAACATAGGGATCCTTTCTAATTGAACATCTAGAATGTCATTTAATAAGTGGCATCCTAGATGTTTAATTGATCTGAATCAATAACCAATTTTTCTGCGCTATGCGCCACAGGCATTATGAGACTGACTAGCTATACCGATTTTGGATTGAGAGCCCTGCTCTATCTGGCCACGCTGCCGGAAGGGGAGCTGTCGAGCGTGGCCAAGGTGTCCGCCTTGTACGACGTGTCCCGCAACCACATGGTGAAGGTGGTGAACCAGCTGGTGAAGCTGGGCTATCTGCAGTCCCAGCGCGGCAAGAACGGCGGGATCCGCATGGCCTGCGCGCCGGAGGAGGTGAACATAGGCCAGGTGATCCGGGCGCTGGAGGGCAACCTGGACGGCATCGACTGCAACTCGCCCGTCTGTCACATCGTCTCGGTCTGCCTGCTCAAGAGCGCCCTGAAGGAGGCGATGAACGCCTTCCTGGCGGTGATGGATGGCTACACCCTGAAAGACTTGCTGGCCAATCGCGACGAGCTGCAGCGGGTGTTTGGGGAGATGATCCCGACCCTGGTGCTGGAACCGGACGACGAGAACGAATGAGACGAAAAAGGCTGCCATCGGCAGCCTTTTTTCAATCCTCGTAACCCGACTCGTTACGGTATAGATGAGGCATGATCCGCGCCATTTTCACCATGTTGTTCTCCACTTCGAGGATCTCGATGGGATAGCCCGCGAGGCGGACGCTGATGTTGGGTTGGGGGATCTCTTCCAGGTATTCCAGGATGGCCCCGTTGAGGGTACGTGGGCCGTCCATGGGCAGATGCCAGTTCATCTCCTTGTTCAGCTCGCGGATATTGGCTGAGCCTTCCACCAGGAAGGAGCCGTCGGGCTGGGGATGGATCTCGTCGCTCGGCGCCGGCGCCATGGAGGTGGTGAAGTCCCCGACTATCTCTTCGAGAATGTCGTCCAGGGTGATCAGCCCCTGAATATCCCCGTATTCGTCGACGATCAGCCCGATCCGCTCCTTGTTGCGCTGGAACTTGGCCAACTGCACGTTGAGGGGGGTCCCTTCAGGAATGAAGTAGATGGGATCCACTTCCCGGAGCAGGCTGGACTTGCTGAACTGATCCCTGGCCACCAGTCTGAGTGCATCTCTGACGTGAAAAAAACCGACAACATCGTCGATGTTGTCGCGATACAGCAGGATCTTGGTGTGAGCACAGTGGGCCAGCTGGCGCAGTATGGTCTTCCAGTCATCGTTGATGTCGATGGCGGAGATCTCGTTGCGCGGCACCATGATGTTCTCCACCGTCATCTTGTCCAGATCCAGGATGCTGATGAGCATCTCCTGATGACGCTGGGGAATGAGGCTGCCCGCCTCGTTCACTATGGTGCGCAGCTCCTCGGTGTTGAGGGAGTCATCCTTGCGGTGATCCAGCCGCATCAGCTTGAGCAAGAGGTTGGTGATGCCGTTGATGAGCCAGACGAAGGGGGAGAGCGGCACCATCAACCCCTTGAGTACCCAGGAAGCGGGATAGGCGATACGCTCAGGGAACATGGCCGCCAGGGTCTTGGGGGTTACCTCCCCGAACACCAGCACCACCAGGGTCAGGCCGAAGGTGGCGATGGCGACGCCGAGATCCCCGAACAGCCGGATGCAGACTATGGTGGCGATGGCGGAGGCCAGGATGTTGACCAGGTTGTTGCCGATGAGGATGAGACCGAGCAGGCGATCCGGCCTCGCCAGCAGCTTCTCAACCCGGCGGGCGGCCTTGTGCTTGGTCTGGGCCAGATGCCGCAACTTGTAGCGGTTGAGGGACATCAGACCGGTTTCGGAACTGGAGAAGAAGGCTGACAAGAGGATCAAGATAACGAGCACAATCAGCAATGTACTCGTTGAGATACTGTCCAAGAAGGGCTCCTGTTGAATGATGGGGGAGGGCCGAGCCGTCAGCTCAGCAAGACTTCCTTGACGAAGCGGCTGCCAAAGTAGGCCAGAGTCAGGATGACGCTGCCGATGAGGCTCAGCGTGATGACCTTGCGGCCGCGCCAGCCGCGGGTATGGTGGCCCCACAGCAGCAGCACATAGACGCACCAGGCCAGGATCGAGAGCACCGCCTTGTGGGACTTGCCCTGAGCGAACATGTCCTCGAGGAAGAAGAGGCCGGAGGCGATGGAGAGGGTCAGCAGGAAGAGGCCGGCCGAGATGAGCTGGAACAGCCGTCGTTCCACCGTCATCAGCGGAGGCATGGCAGGCAGGCTGCTGATTTTCCTGGATTTAAGCTGTCTGTCCAGACAGGCGAGCTGAAGGGCAAACAGGCAGGCGATCATCAGCACCGAGTAGGCCATCAGGGCCAGACCTATGTGCAGCAGCAGCTGGGGATGGGCTTCCAGATGGGTGATGTAGCGACCCGGAATGAGGGCGCTCGCCGCCAGCAGCAAGGCGGAGAAGCTGTAGACCACGGGGAGCAGGATCCAGCCGTTGAAGCGGCGGGTGACGCAGGTCATGAAGCAGCTGATGATGAGGCTGACCAGGGAGGCGACGTTCAGCATGCTGAGGTTCTGACCCGACTGGGTGGCCAGGACTTCGCTGCCGACCGCGACGCCATGGGCTGTCAGGGCCAGGCCGACACAGGCGAACAGCGAGACTTGCCCGACGGGTTTGGCGCTGAGCAGCAGGTGCAGCGAGGCGATGATGGCCAGCAGATAAAACGCCAGGGCCAGGATGGAGATCACGATCATAACCAGGTCGTTGTTAGGCAAGCTTTATGGAATAAGAGAGGCAGTATACCTTGCACAAGATATGCTCGCCAGTTGTGCTGCCGCCGATCTGCCCATATAGCTGCCGCCGATCTGCCCATATATAGGCAGGATTCGGGGGCAACCGCAGAGGGCTGGCCACAGCCGTGCGGTGAATAATCGTCCTTACTGGACTGTGTTAGGTATGAGGTATAATGCCCCCCGATTTATTACTTGCTGCGCTTGCTTGTAAGCCGGTCGCCATCGCTCCTTGCGGTGAATAATCGTCCCACAGGGCTGACTGGGGTATAATGCCCCCCAATTGTTACGCCAAGAACCGGAATGCGTCATGTTTGAGAATTTGACTGAACGACTCTCGCGCACCCTGCGCAATGTCAGTGGCCGTGGTCGACTGACCGAAGAGAACATCAAGGATACCTTGCGTGAAGTGCGCATGGCGCTGCTCGAGGCGGACGTCGCCCTGCCGGTCGTGCGTGACTTCGTGGCGCGGGTCAAGGAGCGGGCGGTCGGCCAGGAAGTGGCCAAGTCCCTGAGCCCGGGTCAGGCCTTCATCAAGATAGTCCACGGCGAACTGGTCTCCGTGATGGGGGAGGCGAACGAGCAGCTCAATCTCGCCGCCCAGCCGCCGGCCATCATACTGATGGCGGGTCTGCAGGGGGCCGGCAAGACGACTACGGTGGGCAAGCTGGCCAAGCTGCTCAAAGAGCGCAGCAAGAAGAAGGTGCTGGTGGTCAGTGCGGACGTTTACCGTCCGGCGGCCATCAAGCAGCTGGAAACCCTGGCGGGCGACATCGGCGTCGACTTCTTCCCGAGCGACGTGACCCAGAAGCCGGTGGCCATCGCCACCGCCGCCATCGATCAGGCGCGCAAGAAATTCTATGACGTGGTGATCGTCGATACCGCCGGTCGTCTGCACGTCGACGGGGAGATGATGGCGGAGATCCAGGATCTGCACGCCACCATCAAGCCGGTCGAGACCCTGTTCGTGGTGGACGCCATGACGGGTCAGGATGCCGCGAACACCGCCAAGGCGTTCAACGAGGCGCTGCCGCTTACCGGTGTGATCCTCACCAAGGCGGACGGCGATGCCCGCGGCGGTGCCGCCCTGTCCGTGCGCCACATCACCGGCAAGCCGGTCAAGTTCATCGGTATGGGGGAGAAGACAGACGCGCTGGAGCCCTTCCACCCGGACCGTCTTGCCTCCCGTATCCTCGGCATGGGGGATGTGCTCTCCCTCATCGAGGAGGTGGAGCGCACCGTCGATAAAGAGAAGGCCGCCAAGCTGGCCAGCAAGGTCAAGAGCGGCAAGGGCTTCGATCTGGAAGACTTCCGTGAGCAGCTGGCCCAGATGCGCAACATGGGCGGCATGATGGGCATGCTCGACAAGCTGCCCGGCATGTCCGGCCTGCCGGACAACGTAAAGGATCAGATGGATGACAAGCTCACCGTGCGCATGGAGGCCATCATCAGCTCCATGACCCCGAAGGAGCGCGCCCATCCCGATCTCATCAAGGGCTCTCGCAAGCGCCGCATCGCCGCCGGCTCCGGCATGCAGGTACAGGACGTGAACAAGCTGCTCAAGCAGTTCACCGAGATGCAGCGCATGATGAAGAAGATGTCCGGCAAGGGCGGCATGCGCAAGATGATGGGACAGATGAAGAACATGTTGCCGCCGGGCTTCGGTGGCGGTCGCGGCCCCTTCTAATCCCAGGGGGACAGCCGGCAATGCAAGGGCTCACCAGAGGTGAGCCCTTTTCATTCTCATCCTTGTGCAAAAAGTGGCTGGCTTGGTTGCAATTATTACGAATCCAAGTAGAATTATGCGGCTTATTTTAAGCTAGGGTCCGCGTATTTGCGGGCCTTGTTCATTAGATGTTTATGAGGACGATATGGTAACCATTCGTTTACAACGTGGTGGCGCGAAAAAGCGTCCGTTCTACCAGGTAGTAGTTGCTGACAGCCGTAACGCCCGCGACGGTCGTTTCATCGAGCGCGTTGGTTTCTTCAACCCGGTTGCTGCTGGTAACGCTGAAAAGCTGAACCTGGACCTGGCTCGTATCGAGCATTGGGTTGCTACTGGTGCCGCTGTTTCTGACCGCGTTGCCAAGCTGATCAAAGACGCTGCTAAAGCTGCTTAATCAGCCAAACGGTAGGGAGTTAAGGTGGAAAAACCTGTAGTTCTGGGCACCCTGGGCACCGTTTACGGTATCAAGGGCTGGCTTAAAGTGAACTCCTTCACCGATGTTGCCGAAGCGATTTTCGATTACAACCCCTGGCTGATCAATCAGAACGGGGCGTGGCGTGAGATCCGGGTTTCGGCTTGGAAACGTCACAACAAGGGTCTGATCTGCAAGCTCGATGGTATCGATGTGCGCGAGGATGCCCTGGCATTGACCAACGTCGAGATTGGCGTTAACGCTGATCTGTTGCCCGCGTTGCCCGAAGGTGAATTCTACTGGCGTGACCTCATCGGTTGCACCGTAAAAACCACCAAGGGATACGACCTGGGCAAGGTGACCGAATTGATGGAAACCGGCTCCAACGATGTGTTGGTGGTTGAGGCCAATGTAAAAGATGCCTTCGGTGCGAAGGAGCGGTTGATTCCGTTCCTGGAAGAGCAGGTGATCAAGCATATTGATCTGACTGCTCGCACAATCGAAGTTGATTGGGATCCTGGTTTCTAGTTTCCCGCGCTAACACGGGTGCCGGAGGTTTCTTATGTGGATTGGGGTGATCAGCCTCTTCCCGGAAATGTTCCGAGCCATTACCGAGCACGGGGTAACGGGTCGGGCCGTCAAGAGTGGCCTGCTGCAGATTGAGTGCTGGAACCCCCGGGACTTCACCCACGACAAACACCGTACGGTCGATGATCGTCCTTATGGTGGTGGGCCCGGCATGTTGATGATGGTTCAGCCGCTGCGTGATGCGATTCACGCGGCCAAGCAAGCGGCGGGAGACGGGGCGAAAGTCATCTATCTCTCCCCTCAGGGACGCAAGCTGACTCAAGCGGGCGTAACCGAGTTGGCGACGAATCAGAAATTGATTCTGGTAGCCGGTCGATACGAAGGTATCGATGAACGCGTGATACAAACCGAAGTCGACGAAGAGTGGTCTATCGGGGATTACGTGTTAAGTGGTGGCGAACTGCCTGCCATGACCCTGATCGATGCGGTTTCGCGTCTGGTCCCCGGGGTCTTGGGCGATCAGGCCAGTGCCGAGCAGGACTCCTTCACGGATGGCCTGCTGGATCATCCCCACTACACTCGGCCGGAGTTGTTGGATGGATTGGCGGTGCCCGAGGCGCTGACAAGCGGCAATCACGAAGTGATTCGGCGCTGGCGACTCAAGCAATCGCTCGGACGAACCTGGCAGAGAAGGCCGGAACTTATTAACAACCTAGCTCTGACTGACGAGCAAGAAGTACTTCTTGCCGAGTATGTCCGCGAAGTGCGTGACAGCGTTTAGTAGAGTTTTCAGTTTATCCTAGGTAAGGAAAGACAATGAGCAAGATTATTCAGCAGCTTGAACAAGAGCAACTGCGTACCGACATCCCGGCTTTTGCCCAGGGCGACACCGTACGTGTTCAAGTTCGTGTTAAAGAAGGTGGTAAAGAGCGTCTGCAGGCTTTCGAAGGCATCGTGATTGCCAAGCGTAACCGCGGTCTGCACTCTGCTTTCACCGTTCGCAAGATCTCCAACGGCGAAGGTGTTGAGCGTGTATTCCAGACTCACTCTCCGCTGATCCACAGTGTAGAACTGAAGCGTCGTGGTGATGTTCGCCGCGCCAAACTGTACTACCTGCGCAACCTGTCCGGCAAAGCTGCTCGTATCAAAGAGAAGCTCAACTAATTCGATTCGAATTGGTGTCGGTATGTCGACGAATAGCTCGACAGGTAGTGAAAAGGCTCGCCATTGGCGAGCCTTTTTTGTCTCTGCGGTGCGGCAACCCGAGCTTCAACTCGGCTGGCTGACCCGCACCACCGAGTTGTCCCGCCCGAAGGGGCCGGGCACATAGTCATCCGCCGCCCAGTCGTTGTCGTAATGGGTCTCCCCATCCGGCTGCACCAGCTGATAGCAGAATTCGAAATGGCTGGGGCCATCGGTGGGCAGGTTGAGGGTGGTCTTGAACTCCCCACTCTTCATCCGTTTGAGTTCGATGGGGTGCCACTGGCTGAACTCCCCCAGCAGCCAGATCTGCTCCGCCTCACCGGCGGCCTCTTTTTCCACTGCAAAGGTCACCTTGACCTCGGGACGGGACTTGAGAAACTGCTTGTTGATCGGCATAACGCCTCCTTGTCATTGACTGCGAAGAAAGTACTGCTGGTTGTTTTTATACCAGCTTATGACAGGAATGTTGATAGCCAGGGTCAAATGGGCAGGGCGAAGTGGCGTTGCAGCAGGCCGTGGGTGAAGCCTATCTTGAGGTAGAAACCCCGTGGCAGGGTCTGGATCGGTTGGCCGTTGCGGCCGATGGCGCGGGTCAGCGCCTTGTTGTTGGCCGCCTTGGGGCGCAGCTGCATGACCTGGCCATGGCGAGCGCTGATCTGCTCCACCTCCCCCAGCACTATCATGTCCATCAGCTCTTCCCAGTCCTGGCGCAGCAGGTCGTCCTCCTCCTCGCTCGGACTCCACAACAGGGGCATGCCGATCCGGCGCTCGCCGATGGGGATCTCGCGACTGCCTTCCACCGGGATCCAGAGCACCCGTGACAGCTTGTTGCGCACGTTCGACTCCTCCCAGCGCTGGCCGCTGACACCGATGAGGGGGGCCACACAGACGAAGGTGGTCTCGAGCGGCTTGCCCGCCGGATCCACCGGGATCGTCTTGAGCTCTATGCCGAGATCCGGGAAGTCCTGCTCCGGCTTGCTGCCCGCGCTGGCCCCCAGCTGCCACTCGATCAGCTGGCCGACCCAACCCTTGTCGCGGCGCAGATCCCGCGGCACCGGGATCCCGGCGCTGGCCGCGAGCTGGGCCAGCGGCAGGCCCGCCATGGCATAGGCGCGGGTCAGCAACTCTTGCTCTGACTGGGGATTGCTGGGCATCTGGGGCTCCTGATCCGGGGCGCTCACTCCAACTCCTGGGATCCGGCGCGAGGATCGCTGTTTTTGTAACCGATCCTCGCCCGGCTATGCACAGGGGGGGAATGAATGCCGATAATGATTTATCTGAATGATTTTAAAGGGAATTGATGATTTTTTCCAGTTCTGGAAAGTACAGGATCCCGCTGGAAATAAGTTGTCCAAGGGTTTGGCCTGGCTGTTGCACATAGTTATCCACAGAAATCTTGGATAACTGGCATAAAGGGATCAATCCTGGGCCATGGATAGAAATAAATGTGAGAACCCACCGATTTTACCCGCCATATCGGTGCAGATAATGCACCGAGCTTGTGGATAAACTAGCCTTGGTGGATCTTTGAGCAGCGGAACTTGTTCACAAATACCGATGAGGATCCTCGACCCCAAAAGACATGGATCTTGATCCAGCACTTAAATATTAACTATATGTATTTAAATGAATATTTTGTTTTTTCATAGTTGGGGTATGATAGCGACTGATTTGGCACCCTGAGAGAAAAGTACTGTATATACCTGTTTGATCACAGGTTTATGCACAACCTGGGTGGGCAACTTGGTGAACTGATGTCGTAAATTTGTTTATAACTTGGCTTGAAATGGCAAGTTATTCATGAATGTAAGATGACAGTCCCTGTTTGCTGCCACGGGGTGAATGTGGAACAATCCCTTTATAGATTCAGCCTTTATATGGTGATCACGTGATAGATGGCGACGGATTTCGTCCCAATGTCGGCATCGTGATCTGTAACCGTGACGGACAAGTTTTGTGGGCTAAGCGCTATGGGCAGCACTCCTGGCAGTTCCCGCAGGGGGGAGTTGATGATGGTGAATCGCCGGAACAGGCCATGTATCGTGAGCTGTATGAGGAGATAGGCCTCAAGCCCGACGATGTGACCATCTTGGCGACCAGCCGCAACTGGCTGAAGTACCGCTTACCCAAACGACTCGTTCGCTGGGACAGTTCACCGGTCTGTATTGGCCAAAAGCAGAAGTGGTTTTTGTTGCAGTTGAACCCGGGCAAGGAGTCCAGGATCCAGTTTGGCTGTCATGGCCATCCGGAATTTGACGACTGGCGCTGGGTCAGCTTCTGGTACCCGGTGCGCCAGGTCGTCTCCTTCAAGCGGGAAGTCTACCGCCGGGTGATGAAAGAGTTTGCCCCGCTGGCGATGCCGGTGCCGGTGGTGCAGGTTAATCGAAAGGATGGGCGGCGTAACCGCTCTCGCTAAGGAGCACAGCTAGTTGCTGACGGAACTCAGACGCATCGTCGAAAGCATGGCCGAGGCCAATACCCTCGAGCAGGCCTTGCAGGCATTGGTGAGCCAGACCCGGCTCGCCATGACGGTGCACTGCTGCTCCGTGTACGTGGCCGAGCCCGAGATGCGGCGCTACCGGCTGGCGGCGACCGACGGTCTGGCCGAGTCGGCGGTGGGCAAGGCCACCCTGCCGTTCGAGCAGGGCATCGTCGGCCTGGTGGGTCAGCGGGAGGAGCTGATCAACCTGGCGGATGCCCCCTCCCACCCGAGTTTCAAATTCCTGCCCGACGTGGCCGAGGAGGCGTTTCGTTCCTTCCTCGGCGCGCCCATCATGCATCAGCGCCAGGTGGTGGGGGTGCTGGTCGTCCAGCAAAAAGAGAGCCGGCTGTTCGATGAGGGGGAAGAGTCCTTCATGGTCACCCTGGCGGCCCAGCTGGCGGCGCGCATCGCCCAGGCCCAGGCCAAGGGTTGGTTGCAGAAGACCGACTGGAGCAAGCCTCTGCGCGGCATCGCCGGGGCCAGCGGCATCGCCATCGCCAAGGCCTGGGTGTGGCGCCCGCGCAAGGCGCTGAACTCCATCACCCCCCGCAAGGACGAGGATCACGGCAAGCAGCTCGCTCGCCTCGAACTCGCTATCGAGGAGGTGCGCCACGATCTGGAGAGCCTGGCCCTGCGCTTTCGCGAGAGCTACAGCCAGGATTCGGTCGCCATCTTCGACATCTACCTGCACCTGCTGGACGATCCCGGCTACATCAAACCTATTCGCAACAAGGTCGGCAAGGAGCATTGGACGGCCATCTCCGCGGTCAAGCTCATCAGCGACCGTTTGATCGAACAGTTCAAGGGGATGAAGGATCCCTACCTGCGCGAGCGGGCCGCCGATGTGAAGGACATCGCCCTGCGCCTCATCAGCCGGCTGGTGCAGGATGAGCCGGAGCAGCTCACCATAGGGGAGCCCGTGGTGCTGGTCGCCGACGAGGTGACGGCCACCATACTCGCCGAGATCCCGCGGGAATTCCTGAGCGGGGTGGTGTCGCTCAAGGGGGGGACCAACTCCCACGCCGCCATCCTGGCCCGTGCCATGGGGGTCGCCGCCATCATGGGGGTGGATCTGCCCCTCGGCGACATAGGCGGCCGCACCCTGGTGGTGGATGGCTACAGCGGCGATCTCTTCATCGAACCCAATCAGGTGATCCTGACCGAGTACCGGCAGCTGCTGAGCGAGGAGCAAGCCCTCGATACCCTGGTGCGCAGCGTCGACAACCTGCCTTCCGAGACCGCAGACGGCACCCCTGTCTCCTTGCTGCTCAACGCCGGCCTCAGCGCCGATACCGAGATAGCCCTCAACGCGCTGGCGGATGGGGTGGGGCTCTATCGCACCGAGATCCCCTTTATGCTGCAGGAGAGCTTCCCCTCGGAGTGGGAGCAGACGGCGCGCTATCGCGGCATCCTGGAGACCTATAGAGACAGACCTGTGTGCATGCGCACCCTGGATGTGGGGGGGGACAAGCAACTGCCCTACTTCCCCATCGTGGAGGAAAATCCCTTCCTTGGTTGGCGGGGGATCCGGCTCACCCTGGATCACCCCGAGCTGTTCCTGGTCCAGCTCAAGGCCATGCTGAGGGCGAGCGAGGGGCTGGACAACCTGGCCATCATGCTGCCGATGATCAGCAGTGTCGGCGAGATCCGCGCCTCCCGCCGGTTGCTGGATCAGGCCTGGCGCGAGGTCTCCGAGGAGGCGGCCAGCCGCAATGCCGAGATCAAGTATCCGAGCCTGGGGGTCATGATAGAGGTACCGTCCGCCCTCTATATCCTGCCGGAGATGGCCCCCCTCATCGACTTCTGGTCCGTGGGCAGCAACGACCTGACCCAGTACCTGCTGGCGGTGGATCGCAACAACGCCCGGGTCGCCAGCATCTACGACGCCTTCCATCCCGCGGTGATCCGCGCCCTGCAACTGCTGGTCGATGCCTCCCATCGCTATCAGAAGCCGGTGTCGGTGTGCGGCGAGCTGGCCGGGGATCCGGTGGGGGTACTGCTGTTGCTGGCCATGGGTTATCGCCGTTTCAGCATGAACACCCACAACATCTCCCGCATTAAATACGTGCTGCGCCAATCCCATCTCGACGAGCTGACGGCCCTGATGGCCGACGGTCTCAAACACGACAATCCCCACGTGCTGCGCGGCCTGTTTGCCCGCTATCTGGAGGAGCATGGCCTGGGCGGTCTGCTGCGGGCCGGTCACAAGACGAAGTAAGGCGATTGATAATCATGCCTTGTCCCTGCTGACAAATGATCGGAGAATGCGGCTTTTCTCATGATTGAGGCCGCGCCATGCAGCACGACGGATATTGGGTTTTCTCGCAGATCGATCCCGTAGCATTCAGTTTGGGACCATTGTCGGTACGCTGGTATGGGCTCATGTACCTGTTCGGCTTCGCCTTCGCCATGTGGCTGGCGGGTCGCCGTGCCGATGCCCCCAATAGTGGCTGGACCCGCAACGAGGTCTCCGATCTGCTGTTCTACGGCTTCCTCGGGGTGATCCTGGGTGGCCGCATCGGCTACGTGTTGTTCTACAACTTCGATCTCTTCCTGGCGGATCCCACCTACCTGTTCAAGATCTGGACCGGTGGCATGTCCTTCCACGGCGGCCTCATCGGGGTCATCACCGCCATGATCTGGTTCGCCCACAAGACCCAGCGTCACTTCTTCACCGTCGCCGACTTCGTGGCGCCCCTGATCCCGTTCGGGCTGGGGGTGGGCCGCATCGGCAACTTCATGAACGGCGAGCTCTGGGGTCGGGTCACCGACGTGCCCTGGGCCATCATATTCCCGGAGGCGGGCCCGGAGCCGCGCCATCCGTCCCAGCTCTACCAGTTCGCCCTGGAAGGGGTGGTGCTCTTCATCATCCTGAACCTGTTCTGGCGCAAGAATCCGCCGCGGGGCGCCATCTCCGGCATGTTCCTGCTGTTCTACGGCCTGTTCCGCTTCCTGGTGGAGTTCGTGCGCCAGCCGGACAGCCAGCTCGGCCTCTACTTCCACGAGATCAGCATGGGCCAGATCCTCTCCACCCCGATGATCATCATCGGCGCCCTGATGATCTGGGTCGCCTACAAGCGGCCACAGCTGTTCGGTAACGGCGTCAAGGAGGCAAAGCAATGAGAGCCTATCTCGACCTGATGCAGAAAATCCTGGACGAGGGGACGGTCAAGTCCGACCGCACCGGCACCGGGACCGTCTCCCTGTTCGGTCACCAGATGCGCTTCAACCTGGCCGAGGGCTTCCCCCTGGTCACCACCAAGAAGTGCCACCTGAGATCCATCATCCACGAGCTGCTCTGGTTCCTGAACGGCGACACCAATACCGCCTACCTGAAGGAGCACGGCGTCAGCATCTGGGACGAGTGGGCCGACGAGCACGGCGATCTGGGCCCTGTCTACGGCGCCCAGTGGCGCTCCTGGCCGGCGGCCGATGGCAGCGTCATCGATCAGATCCAGAAGGCGGTGGACGACATCAAGCACAACCCGGATTCCCGCCGGATCATCGTCTCCGCCTGGAACGTGGGCGAGCTGGACAAGATGGCCCTGGCCCCCTGCCACGCCTTCTTCCAGTTCTACGTGGCGGACGGCAAGCTCTCCTGCCAGCTCTACCAGCGAAGCTGCGATGTATTCCTCGGCCTGCCGTTCAACATCGCGAGCTACGCCCTGCTGACCCACATGATGGCCCAGCAGTGTGATCTCGAGGTGGGGGACTTCGTCTGGACCGGTGGCGACGTGCATCTTTATTCCAACCACATGGAACAGACCGCACTGCAGCTCAGCCGCGAGCCGCGCCCGCTGCCGACCTTGGTGATCAAGCGCAAGCCGGATTCGATCTTCGACTACAGATTCGAGGACTTCGAGATCCAGGGCTACGATCCCCATCCCGGCATCAAGGCCCCCGTGGCCATCTGACGACGCCAGCTCGGTGTCATGGATGAGAGAGGCGCCTGATGGCGCCTTTTTTCATGCCGTTATCTGTGTATTTATGCGAAAAATTGAATGGTGACCGGGGCGGAGAAAGGGAGTAAAACGGTGCTTATAGCAGGTCTTAGCCGGTTTGCCTTCGGTTTTCCCGTTGTTAATGGCAATTAGAAACGATTTTTCATCGACTCACTCCGACTCTAGACTGAAAAAAATGCAATGTTATGGATAGTCAGACCATGAGTGATGTATTCAAGCGCTTTCTCAAGCTGGAGTCCGCCTCCGGCATCATCCTGATCCTGGCCGCCCTGCTGGCCATCGCCCTGGCGAACTCGGCGCTGGCGGAGTATTACCAGAGTTTCCTCAATACGCCGGTGCAGGTGCGCATCGCGGCCCTCGACATCGACAAGCCGCTGCTGCTCTGGATCAACGACGGCTTCATGGCGATCTTCTTCCTGCTGGTCGGCCTCGAGGTGAAGCGCGAGCTGCTGGAGGGGGCGCTCTCCTCCCGGGTACAGGCCACCTTCCCGGCCATCGCCGCCGTGGGGGGCATGCTGGCCCCGGCCCTCATCTACGCCTTCTTCAACTACGACGATGAAGTGACCCGGGCGGGCTGGGCCATTCCGGCGGCGACCGATATCGCCTTCGCCCTCGGGGTGATGGCGCTGCTCGGCAAGCGGGTACCGACCAGCCTCAAGGTGTTCCTGCTGGCCCTGGCCATCATGGACGACCTCGGCGTCATCATCATCATCGCCCTCTTCTATACCCAGCAGCTCTCCCTGGGGGCGCTGGCGGTCGGTGTCCTGGCGACCCTGACCCTGCTGTGGATGAATCGGCGCGGGGAAGACAGGATCGGCCTCTACATGCTGGTCGGCCTGGTGCTCTGGGTGGCAGTGCTCAAGTCCGGCGTCCACGCGACGTTGGCCGGTGTCATCGTGGGCTTCATGATCCCGCTGAACGGCAAGCGCTACGCCTCGCCTCTCAAGCATCTGGAGCATGCGCTGCACCCCTGGAGTGCCTACCTCATTTTGCCGCTGTTCGCCTTCGCGAACGCCGGGGTCTCCCTGGACGGGATCGGGCTCTCCTCCCTGCTGAGCCCGGTGCCGCTCGGCATCATGCTGGGGCTCTTCGTCGGCAAGCCTCTCGGGATCTTCACCATCAGCTGGCTGTCGGTGAAGCTGGGGGTCGCCCAGTTGCCGAGCGGGGTCAACTTCAAGCAGATCTTTGCCGTCAGCATTTTGTGTGGCATTGGCTTCACCATGTCGATGTTTATCGCATCGCTGGCGTTCGAGCATGGCGGATTGGACTACGGTAGCTACTCGCGCCTCGGGATCCTGGTGGGGTCCACCCTGGCGGCCGTGGTCGGCTATCTCGCCCTGCGGATATCCCTTCCCAACCGGGAGGCGGATCAGAGCACGGAGGGGTTATGAAAAAACTAGGATGGCTGGCCCTGCTGGTGAGCCCGGCGATATGGGCGAACAACCTGGCGGATTGTCAGCAGGATGCGACCTCGCCCGGCTGCTCCGCCTACCTGAACGGGGTGGTCGACAGTGCCCTCATGCTGGGGGACAAACAGGCCAAAGCCCGGTTCGGTGAGACCTTCAGCGAGCGGGCCCTCAGCAGCCGGGCGGGGGAGCGGGTCAAGAAGTCCAACAAGCGCTACTGCGGTGAGCGGATGCCGGATCCGGCCAGCCTGAAACTGGTGCTGCAAAAGCAGTTCAGCGCAAACAAGGTTGACTCGATCAGCGACATGTATGACATTCTGGCAGTTGAACTCAGCTGCTACCGGAGCCCGCCTGCCGCGGGAACCCCATCGGATGTCACACCTTAATTACAATCATCTTTATTACTTTTGGATGACACAGAAGAAGGGCTCCGTCACACAAGCGGCGGAAGCCCTTTTTCTTACCCCCCAGACGGTCACCGGCCAGATCAAGCTGCTGGAGCAGCGTTTGGGCGGCAAGCTGTTGATCCGCAAGGGCCGCTCCCTCGAGGCCACCGAACTCGGCCAGTTGGTGTTTCGCTACGCCGACAAGATGTTCAGCCTCTCCTACGAGATGCTGGATATCGTCAACTACCGCAAGGAGAGCCAGATCCTGTTTGACGTCGGCATCGCCGATGCGCTCTCCAAGCGCCTCGCGAGCCGGGTGCTGCTCTCCGTCATCCCGAACGATGGTTCCATCCACCTGCGCTGCTTCGAATCGACCCACGAACTGCTGCTCGAGCAGTTGAGTGAGCACAAGCTCGACATGATCCTCTCCGACTGTCCGGTGGACTCCAGCCAGCACGCGGGCCTGCTCTCCAAGCGCCTCGGCGGCTGTGGGGTCAGCTTCTTCTGCAAGGCGCCCCTGCCGGAGAGAGGCTTCCCTGCCTGTCTGGAGGAGCGCAAGTTGCTCATCCCGGGCCGGCGCACCGCCATGGGCCGCCAGCTGACTCAGTGGTTCGAGCAGCAGGGGATCTCCCCCAGCATCCTCGGTGAGTTCGACGATGCGGCCCTGATGAAGGCGTTCGGCTTCTTCAACCAGGGCATCTTCATGGCACCCACCATCTACCGGGAGGAGATCCTGGAGGGGGAGGAGGTGATGCTGCTGGGAGAGACCCAGGATCTGATGGAGGAGTATTACGTCATCTTCGCCGAGCGGATGATCCAGCATCCTGCGGTGAAGCGGGTGTGCGAGAGTGACTTCTCCTTCCTGTTTGCCGGTGAGGAGAACCTTTCCACCATCCAGCCCGCCAGCCTGTCGTTTTAACAGGGTGGGGGACGACATGAAAACCGGGCAGGGAGAGGGGATGCGACTGGAAGAGATGGCGGCGAATGCCGGGCGCGCGGTCACCCTGCTCAAGGCCCTGGCCAATGAACGGCGTCTGTTCATCCTGTGTCAGCTGCTGGAGCGGGAACTGTCGGTGGGGGAGTTGAACGAGCGGCTCGGTCTGAGTCAGTCGGCCCTGTCACAGCATCTGGCGGTGCTGAGGCGTGATGAACTGGTGGCGACACGCAAGGCGGCCCAGACGGTCTACTATTCCCTGCGAAGCGTCGAGGTGCGGGAGATGATTGGCCTGCTGCACCGGCTCTATTGCAGCGAACCCAAATAAAAAACCGGCCAAGAGGCCGGTTTTTTTAGCTTTATGCAGCCGAAGCTGATTAAGCCATAGCTTTGATCTGGGCAGACAGGCGGCTCTTGTGACGAGCAGCTTTGTTCTTGTGGATCAGGCCTTTGGTCGCCATACGATCCATGATCGGCTGAGCAACAGCGAAAGCGGCAGTGGCAGCAGCCTTGTCGCCAGAGGCGATGGCAGCGATCACTTTCTTCAGGTAGGTACGGGTCATGGAACGACGGCTGGCGTTGTGCTGACGACGTTTCTCTGACTGAAGAGCACGCTTCTTAGCAGATTTGATGTTAGCCAAGGTAAAACTCCTAAAACTGTCTTAGCGAGTGTATTGAAAAGGCCCGGAAATATGCCTTCCCAACCACATATTGTCAAATGATTTGTGCAAATAAACACCGCCCCCCGGTGGTGTGTCAGATGGGAGACGGTTAAACTGTCGGCCGATTCTACCAGCATTCTTTTCTTTCTGACAGTTCCAGAGGCCTCGTCTTGAGTAAGAAATTGATCAAATCCGGCATGATAGTGTCCGGAATGACGCTGGCGTCCCGTGTGATGGGCTTGGTGCGTGACGTGGTCATCGCCAATCTGCTCGGTGCCGGGGTTGCCGCAGACGTCTTCTTCTTCGCCAATCGCATTCCCAACTTCTTGCGTCGGCTGTTCGCCGAAGGGGCTTTCAACCAGGCCTTCGTGCCCGTGATGACGGAGTACAAGAAAAACGGTGACGAGCAAGCGGTGCGCGAGCTGCTGGCCGCGGTCGCGGGGACCCTGGGGGGCATAGTCACCATAGTGACCCTGCTCGGGGTGCTGGGCTCGGGGGTCTTGACCGCCCTGTTCGGCTGGGGCTGGTTCTGGGACTGGCTGCACGGGGGACCGGCGGCGGAGAAGTTCGAGCTGGCCAGCCTGATGCTCAAGATAACCTTCCCCTATCTCTGGTTCATCACCTTCACCGCCATGGCGGGGGCCATCCTCAATACCTTCGGCCGCTTCGCCGTCTCCTCCTTCACGCCGGTGTTTCTCAACATCACCATGATAGCGGCGGCCTGGTGGATAGCTCCCCTGATGGAGCGCCCGGAGATCTCCCTGGCCATCGGCGTCTTCCTCGGCGGCCTGGTGCAGTTCCTGTTCCAGTACCCCTTCCTGCGCCAGATCAACATGCTGGTGTGGCCCAAGTGGGGTTGGCATCACCCCGGGGTAGTGAAGATCCGCACCCTGATGATCCCGGCCCTGTTCGGCGTCTCGGTCAGCCAGATCAACCTGCTGATCAACACCATGCTCGCCTCCTTCCTGGCCACCGGCGCCATCAGCTACCTCTATTATTCGGACCGGCTGCTGGAGTTTCCCCTCGGCCTGTTTGCGGTGGCCATCAGCACGGTGATCCTGCCGGCGCTCGCCAAGAAGCATGTGGACGCGGATCCGGTGGACTTCTCCCGCACCATGGACTGGGGGGTACGCATGGTGATGCTGCTCGGCCTGCCCGCCATGGTGGGGATCGCCGTGCTGCGCGAGCCCATCTTGCGGGTGCTGTTCATGCGCGGGGAGTTCGGCCTGCACGAGGTGAGCATGTCGAGCGCCAGCCTGCTGGCCTCCACCACCGGGCTGCTCTCCCTGATGCTGATCAAGGTGCTGGCCCCCGGCTACTACGCCCGCCAGGACACCAAGACCCCGGTGCGGATCGGCATCATGGCCATGGTGGCGAACATGGTGTGCAACCTCATCTTCATCTATCCCCTGGGCTACGTGGGGCTGGCGCTCGCCACCGCCTGTTCCGGTACCCTGAACGCGGCCCTGCTGTTCAAGGGGCTCTATGTGCAGAACGTCTATCGTCCCTCCCGCCAGACCGGGGTGTTCTGCCTCAAGCTGCTGGCGGCGACCCTGCTGATGGGCGGCCTGCTCGCCTACCTGTCGCCGGATCTCGCCCAGTGGGGTGCCTGGAGCATGGGCAAGGCCAGCCTGGAGCTGACCCTGCTGCTCTGCGCAGGAGGCGCCCTGTACGGCGTAGTGCTGCTGGCGCTCGGCGTTCGGCCAAGACACTTGAAATCGGGTCAGCAGTAAGGCTGTTCGGGTGGCTCTGCATCGGGCAGGGCCATGGCGAGGGTGGGGGGAACGGACCCCTGGCCGCTGAAATCGGGCCAGGAGGGCTGATCCTGCTGGCCGCCTGATATATAATCCGCCGATTTCCATGGCAGCAACGCACAAGGCACTGATGGAGCTTATTCGCGGCATTCACAATATCAAGCCCCGTCACCGGGGTTGTGTATTGACCATAGGCAACTTCGATGGGGTTCATCAGGGACACCATGCGGTGTTGGCCAGGTTGCAGGCAAAAGCCGCCCAGCTGGGCTTGCCCGCCTGCGTCATGCTGTTCGAACCCCAGCCCCTCGAGCTGTTTGCGGGCAGTGCCGCGCCGGCCCGTCTCAGCCGCTGGCGGGAGAAGTACGAAGCCCTCAAGGCCATGCGGATCGACCGCATGCTCTGCGTGCGTTTCACCCACCGCTTCGCCGAGCAGGCGGCCAGCACCTTCATCGAGCAACTGCTGGTGGAGAAACTCGGCGTCCACTACCTGGTGGTGGGGGACGATTTTCGCTTCGGCCGCGGGCGGGAGGGGGACTTCCACCTGCTGGAGGCGGCGGGGCGACGCTTCGGTTTCGAGGTGATCAGCACCCAGAGCTTCCAGCTGTCCCGTCAGCGTGTCAGCAGCACCCTGGTGCGCGAGGCCCTCGCGGCCGGCCGCATGGCGGAGGTGGAGCTGATGCTGGGACGCCCCTACGCCATCAGCGGTCGGGTGGCCCACGGCGACAAGCTGGGGCGCACCATAGGTTTTCCCACTGCCAATCTCGCCTTGAAACGGCAGGTGATCCCGGTCGGTGGCGTGTTCGCGGTGGAAGTGTTATGTTCCGGCAAGACCTTCCCCGGTGTCGCCAATGTGGGTGTACGGCCGACCTTGAGCGGTACACAAGCCAGATTGGAAGTACATCTATTTGATTTTTCTGGTGATCTATATGGTCAGCAGGTCAAGGTGCTGCTTCGCCACAAGCTGCGCGAAGAGCAGAAATTTGACTCTTTCACCGCCTTGAAAGAGCAGATCGAACGAGATGCCCTGGCGGCCCGAGCCTGGTTCGGGCTGCCATCATTCAATTTACCCAGCACTCTTTTAGAAAAGAAGGGAACCCAGGACTGATGAGCGACTATAAACACACCCTGAATCTGCCGGAAACCGAGTTTCCGATGCGTGGCGATCTGGCCAAGCGTGAACCCAACATGCTCAAGCGTTGGTACGATCAGGATCTTTACGGCGCCATTCGCCGCGCCAAAGCGGGCAAGCCTTCGTTCATTCTGCATGACGGCCCCCCCTATGCGAACGGCAGCATTCACATCGGTCACTCGGTCAACAAGATCCTCAAAGACATCATCATCAAGTCCAAGGGCATGTCGGGCTTCGACTCCCCCTATGTGCCGGGTTGGGATTGCCACGGTCTGCCCATCGAGCTGAAGGTGGAAGGCATGGTCGGCAAGCCGGGGGAGAAGGTCTCCGCCGCCGAGTTCCGCGCCGAGTGCCGCAAATACGCCAAGACCCAGATCGAGGCGCAGAAGACCGACTTCATCCGCCTGGGGGTGCTGGGTGACTGGGAACATCCCTACCTGACCATGGACTTTGGCACCGAAGCCAACATCATCCGCTCCATGGCCAAGATCGTCGAGAACGGCCACCTGCACAAGGGCTCCAAGCCGGTGCACTGGTGTACCGATTGTGGCTCCGCCCTGGCCGAGGCCGAAGTCGAGTACTACGACAAGAACTCCCCCTCCATCGATGTGCGTTTCAAGGCCGTCGACGAGGCTGTGGTCGCTGCCAAGTTCGACTGCCCGGAAGGTCACACCGGCCGTGGTCCGCTCTCTGCCGTGATCTGGACCACCACTCCCTGGACCCTGCCGGCCAACCGCGCCATCGCCATGCACGAGGCGCTGGACTACGCCCTGGTGCAGGTGGAAGGTGACAACCCCGAGCGCCTGATCCTGGCCGCCGAGCTGGTCAAGGACGTGATGGACCGCGCCGGCATCGAGCAGTATCACAACCTGGGTTATGCCAAGGGGCACTCCCTGGATCTGCTGCGCTTCAACCACCCCTTCTACCACTACGATGTGCCCGTGGTGCTGGGTGATCACGTCACCCTGGACGCCGGTACCGGTATCGTCCACACCGCCCCTGGCCACGGTCAGGAAGACTTTGTGGTCGGTCAGAAATACGGTCTGGAAGTGGCAAACCCCGTTGGCAGCAACGGCGTCTACCTGCCGGATACCGAGCTGTTCGCCGGCCAGCATGTATTCAAGGCCAACACCGCCGTGGTCGATGTGCTGACCGAGCGCGGCGCCCTGCTGCATCATCAGGTGTTCAACCACTCCTACCCGCACTGCTGGCGTCACAAGACCCCGATCATCTTCCGTGCCACTCCCCAGTGGTTCATCAGCATGGAGCAGAACGGTCTGCGCAAACGCGCCCTGGAAGAGATCGAGCGTATCGAGACCCAGGGCATTGCCGAGCACGGCCAGAGCGGCTGGGTGCCGGCATGGGGCAAGAATCGCATCCAGGCCATGGTCGAGAACCGTCCGGACTGGTGCATCTCCCGTCAGCGGACCTGGGGCGTGCCCATCTCCCTGTTCGTCCATAAAGAGACCCAGCAGCTGCACCCGGAATCCGTCCGTCTGATGGAAGAAGTGGCCAAGCTGGTTGAACAGAAAGGCATTCAGGCCTGGTGGGATCTGGACAAGGCCGATCTGCTGGGCGCAGATGCCGACAACTACGACAAGGTGCCGGACACCCTGGACGTCTGGTTCGACTCCGGCTCTACCCACTCCTCCGTGGTGGACGCCCGTCCCGAGTTCAACGGCAACCCGGCCGACATGTATCTGGAAGGTTCCGACCAGCATCGTGGCTGGTTCATGTCGTCGCTCATGATCGGCGTCGCCATGAAGGATAAGGCTCCGTACAACCAGGTGCTGACCCACGGCTTCACCGTGGATGGTCAGGGCCGCAAGATGTCCAAGTCCATCGGCAACGTGGTCAGCCCCCAGGACGTGATGAACAAGCTGGGTGCCGACATCCTGCGCCTCTGGGTCGCGAGCACCGACTACACCGGCGAGATGACCGTCTCCGACGAGATCCTCAAGCGCTCTGCCGATGCCTATCGCCGCATCCGCAACACCGCCCGCTTCCTGCTGGCGAACCTGAACGGTTTCAACCCGACCACCGACATGGTCGCCCCCGCCGACATGGTGGTGGTGGATCGCTGGGCCGTGGGTCGTGCCAAGGCCGTACAGGCCGAGATCGTGACCGCGTTCGACGAGTACAACTTCCACGGTGTGACCCAGAAGCTGATGCAGTTCTGTTCCATCGAGATGGGCTCCTTCTACCTGGACGTCATCAAGGACCGTCAGTACACCGCCAAGGCCGACAGCCTGGCCCGTCGCTCCTGCCAGACCGCCCTGTACCACATCGCCGAGGCCATGGTGCGCTGGATGGCACCCATCATGAGCTTCACCGCCGACGAGATCTGGGCCCTGCTGCCGGGCGATCGCACCGAGTTCGTGTTCACCGAGGAGTGGTATGACGGCCTGTTCGGGCTGGAAGCGGGCGAACAGATGAGCGATGCCTTCTGGGCCGAGATCCTGACCGTTCGTGGGGAAGTGAACAAGGCGCTGGAAGCGGCTCGCGGCGAGAAGCGCATCGGCGGCTCCCTGCAGGCCGAACTGACCCTGTTCGCCAAGCCGGAACTGGCTGCCCGCCTGAACGCCCTGGTCGATGAGCTGCGCTTCGTGTTGCTCACCTCCAAGGCCAAGGTGGTGGTGGCCGACGCCGCACCGGCAGGCGCTGTCGCGACCGAGCGCGACGACCTCTGGCTGAGCGTGGCCCAGTCTGCCGCCGCCAAGTGCGACCGCTGCTGGCACCATGTGGAAGACGTGGGCACCATCGCCGGTCACGAAGAGATCTGTGGCCGCTGCGTCACCAACGTCGAGGGTGACGGCGAAACGCGTCAATTTGCCTGATGAACATGACTCAAGACACTCAAAAAACCGGCCTGCGTTGGCTGTGGCTGGCGGTGCTGGCCTTCGTACTGGACCAGGGGAGCAAGCTCGCCGTGGTCAAGTTGTTGCCGTTTGGTTATCCGGGGGTGGAGATCACCCCCTTCTTCAACTTGGTACACGTCTACAACAAGGGGGCGGCGTTCAGCTTCCTGGCGGATCAGGGGGGCTGGCAGCGCTGGTTCTTCGCGGTGCTGGCGTTTGCCATCTGCGGCCTGCTGATCCACTGGCTGCGCAAGCAGTCGGTGACCCAGCGCTGGAGCGGTATCGCCTACTCCCTCATCATCGGCGGGGCGCTCGGCAACGTGTTCGATCGGCTGGTGCTGGGTCATGTGGTCGATTTTCTCGACTTCTACTGGCAGCGATCCCACTGGCCGGCATTCAACCTGGCGGACAGCTTCATCTTCATCGGCGCCGCCATGATAGTGCTGGACGGTTTTCGCAGTGAGAAGAAAAAGGAAGAGGCCGCATGAGCCAACCCATCGGCGTTGATAGCAGCGTGCTGTTCCACTTCTCCATCAAGCTGGAAGACGGTTCGGTGGCCGACAGCACTGCGCTGCACGGCAAGCCGGCCCGCCTGCGGATGGGGGATGGCAGCCTGACGGACAGTTTTGAGCAGTGCCTGCTGGGGCTGCAGCAGGGGGAGGCCAAGAGCTTCACCCTGGCGCCGGAGCAGGCATTCGGTCTCTCCAATCCCGACAACATCTACCATCTGGACAGGGCCAAGTTCGGCGCCGATATGGAGCCCAAGGTCGGCACCATCATGATCTTCGATCAGCCCAACGGCGGCGAGCTGCCCGGCATCATCCGGGCGGTGGAAGGCATGTCGGTGACCGTCGATTTCAACCATCCCCTGGCGGGTCACACCGTGACCTTCGAGGTGGAGATCCTGGGTGTGGATGATGAGGAGAAAGTTCACTGATGGACATTCTGCTGGCTAACCCCCGTGGTTTCTGCGCCGGTGTCGATCGCGCGATCAGCATCGTCGAGAGCGCTCTGGAGAAGTTCGGTGCCCCCATCTATGTCCGCCACGAGGTGGTGCACAACCGCTACGTGGTGAACAAGCTGAAAGAGGCGGGGGCCGTCTTCGTCGAGGAGCTGGACGAGGTGCCGGACGACAGCATCGTCATCTTCTCCGCCCACGGCGTCGCCAAGACAGTGCGCGAGATGGCCAAGTCCCGCGCCCTCAAGGTGTTCGATGCAACCTGCCCCCTGGTGACCAAGGTGCACATGGAGGTCCATCGCGCCAGTCGCAAGGGCTCCGAGGCCGTGCTCATCGGCCACGCCGGCCACCCCGAGGTGATCGGCACCATGGGTCAGTACGAGAACCCCGAGGGGGGCATGTATCTGGTGGAGACGCCGGAAGACGTGGCCAAACTTCGGGTGAAGAACCCGGACGACCTCTGCTTCGTCACCCAGACCACCCTCAGCGTGGATGAGACCTCGGACGTCATCGACGCCTTGCGCCAGCACTTCCCCAGGATCCAGGGGCCGCGCAAGGATGACATCTGCTACGCCACCCAGAACCGCCAGGACGCGGTGCGGGAGATGGCGGGGCTGGTGGACGCCATGCTGGTGGTGGGTTCGCGCAACTCCTCCAACTCCAATCGCCTGCGGGAGCTGGCCGAGAAGGTGGGGGCACGCGCCTATCTGATCGACGACGCAACCATGATCGAATCGGACTGGCTGGACGGCGTGGAACGCATCGGGGTGACGGCCGGGGCGTCAGCCCCCGACATCCTGGTGCAGAACGTCATCACCCGTCTGCGGGAGCTGGGGGGCAAGATAGTAACCGAACACCCCGGCCGCGAAGAGAACGTGGTGTTCGAGGTGCCGCCCGAGCTGAGGATCCTCTGATTGATATGCCGGCCCAGTGCCGGCATTTTTGTGACTGATGTCTCGTTTTGGAGATATAAAGACAGTAAATATTCTCATTTGGATGCCTTGCTGACATTAACAATACCAGCAACTCTGATTAAACTTTCTTCATCATCTCACCAATACCGCCCCCAACCATGGATGGAATCGAAGGAGGGTTTGGCTGGTGCACAACAGGATGTTTGCGCCTCTCGGCTTCACGCTCATCGAGCTGATGGTCACCGTAGCACTCTTGTCTATCCTGCTCATGCTGGGAGTCCCTTCCTTTAACTCCTTGATCAAAAGCATGAACCTGACGACCCAGGCGAATCAGTTCGTGGCATCAGTCCAACTGGCGCGCAGCGAGGCGGTTCGACGCAATCGGAATGTGCTGTTGTCGGCTCAGGCCGGTAATGCCGCTCTCCACTGGGAGAGGGGATGGCAGGTGTGGAGCGACAACAATGGCAACGGTAGCCTGGATGCAGGGGAGCTGATCCGCCAGTTTGGCTCGCTCGAAGGGAATACCCTGAGCAGCGACACGGCAGTGTTGCGCTTTACCAACACTGGCTTTCTCGACGGCCGTACCCCCCAGGGACATATCTTCAGCCTGACGCCAACCTCCTGTTCGGGGGAGATGGCGCGGGATATCAGCATCAATGGAACCGGCCATCCGTCGGTTGAGGAGTCTGCATGCCTGTGAGGCGCGAGACTGGTTTTTCGTTGCTGGAGGTGATGATCGCCGTGCTGGTGCTGTCGGTCGGCATCCTCGGCATGGCAACACTCCAGTTGCAGGCTCTCAAGAGCAACCAGTCCGCCCTGAGCAGTACCGAAGCCACCCAGTATGCAAACCTGATCGGCGATCTGATGCGGGCCAATCGCAGCGCCGCCTTGGCTGGCCAGTACGATATTGCACTGGGCGAGCGGGCATCGGGGGCGACGGCTGCCGTGGCGGATCTTCAATACTGGAAACAGACGCTCGGCTCCCTGCCGCAGGGGGATGGCGCCGTGGTCGTCAGCCAGGGGCGGGCCACCATCAGCGTGCAATGGCAGGGGGGGCGTCAGGCGGGCGAACCCGCACAGCGTGTCCTCGTCGTGAGGACTGAGCTGTGAACGGCCCCTCAAGACGCTATCAGGCCGGGGTCGGCCTGGTCGAGGTGATGATAGCCCTGCTGCTCTCCCTGTTCACCGTGGGGGTGATCATCCAGGTATTCCTCGGCAATCACCGTACCTTCCTGATCACCGAAGCGGTTGCCAGGGCACAGGAGGAGAGCCGCTTTGCCCTCAACCTGTTGCAAAAAGAGCTGCGCCAGGCCGGGTATCTGGGGTGTATCAGCAAGCAGGGGGTCACCATCACCAGCACCCTGAGCGCCACGACGACCCCCTACGACTTCAGTATCCGGATCCGTGGCTATGACAATCTGGGCAGTACCCTGCCTTCGGCCATCTCGGGTCTGTTCGTGGCGAGCGAACCCAAACCGCGCAGCGGCAGCGATCTGCTGCTGATCCAGAGCCCGGTCGGCAACGGCGTCCCCGTGATACGCAACAACAGCGCCGCCCAGTTGTTTGCCCAGCTCCTGTCGACCAAGGCCAACTACTGCGCCCCCAACAAGCCTGCTTACAGCGATTTCTGTGAGGGGGACATCGTCATGGTATCCGACTGCCAGAAGGCAAGGGTCTTCCAGATCACCAATGTGCAGGCCGCCGGAGGGGAGCTCAACATCAACCACTCCAACAGCAACAGCTATGTACCCGGGAATTCGGTGAGCTCCTGGGGGGGAAGCAGTGCCCCGGCCGAGGAACGGTTCGGACCGGGTTCGCTGCTTCATCGCCTGGAAACGCGACTCTACTACATAGCTCGTCCGGCGGCCGATCGTCCCTGGACCCTCTATCGCAAGAACGGCAGCGCAGCGGGCGTTCCCGTCGTGGACGGGATCACCGATCTACAGCTCACCTATGGCGAGGATCGCAACAGGGATCGTGCTGCCGACACCTATGTCGCCGCAGGTTCCGTGAACAACTGGGACAATGTGATGAGTATCGGGATCGCATTATTGCTGCGCAGCAACCAGGGCGGAGTGCTCTCCTCGCCTCAGTCGGTCAGCTTCGCCGGTGGAACCTTCCAGAGCCCGGACAACCACTGGTATTGGGCCACCGAGACCACGGTAGCGTTGCGCAACCGGATCCCCTAGGAGGCATGATGAGACAAAGAGGCATGGTGCTCATTCTGAGCCTCATTTTCCTGGCGGTGGTGAGCCTGTTGGCGATGGCCGCCATGCGTGGTGGCGTGCTGCAGGAGAAAATGGCAGGGAATTATCAGGAGAGCCTGCAGGCATTTCAGGCCGCCGAGGCGGCCTTGCGGGGGGCCGAGCGCTATATCGAAGGGGGGACGGCAGGGCCCTTCAACAACAGCGGAGGGCTCTATGAGTTGGTGGATTCGGCCGTGGATCCGCTAGCATCGGCCACCTCGTGGCGCAGCCACAACATCGGTGGTCAAGGGCACTCGCCCGAGTACTTTATCGAACGCCTGCCATATACCCAGAGCAGAACTGAGAATCTGGCTGCGGACGAGCCCCAGGGCGAACGTCGCCTCTATCGCATTACGGCCAGGGGATTTGGCCTGTCCAATGAGAGTTTCGTGCTGTTGCAGTCAACCTACAGTCGTTAGGAGGGGGAGCAAGGATGCGTACATCATCGTGGATGCTGCTGGGGTTGCTGCCGCTCACGGCGCAGGGGGCGCTCGATATCGCCCAGACTCCTCTCTATCTGGGCACCCGTGCCGAGCCCAATATCATGTTCACGCTGGACAACTCGAGTTCGATGCTCTCCGAGGTCATGCCGGAAGAGCTGGTCCCCTCCAGCCTCAGTATTTTCTTCATCTATCCCAGAGCCGACGAGGTTTATGGCACCTATGACTGGAGCAACAGCACGGTCACATTCGCCACCACGAATGATCTCAACGCCTACAGCCGTTCGAGTCAGAACAACAAGCTCTACTACAACCCCCTGTTGACCTATCGTCCCTGGGCCAATGCGGATGGCACTCTGATGGCGAATGCCAGCACCAGCTGCGCGCCGCACAATCCGACCAACACCACGGCGGGCTGTCGCGATCTGACCAAAAATAACAAGCAGCGGGCCGACTACTACACGAATTTTTCCTCCGGCTACAACAGGAACGCCGAGGAGACATTCTGGCCGGCCGTTTATTTCTCCTACAAGGGAAGCGGTGACCTGAAGAAGGCGGGCAGCTATACCCGGGTCGAGATCAAGTCTGGCAGTACCTATGACAGCCGGCCGAATCGCAGCGATTGCAAGACCGCCCCCGTCTGTACCTATGCGGAGGAGATCCAGAATTTCGCAAACTGGTATACCTATTACCGCTCCAGAATACTGGCCGCCCGGGCCGGGGTCGGGCGGGCCTTCGCCAGTCAGGGGAATACCCTCAGGGTGGGGTTCACCACCATCAACAGTGGCAGCACCATGCTGCGCAGCGTGGCTCCATTTAGCGGTACTCAGCGCACCGGGTTCTTCACGGACCTCTATAACGGCAAATTCAACGGCATAAATTACACCCCGCTGCGAACCAGTCTCCAGGATGTGGGCAACTACTTCTCCCGAACAGACAACAACGGCCCCTGGGCAACCAGCGCAGGCAGCACGGCGGCGCACCTGACCTGTCGCCAGAGTTACAACATCCTGATGACGGACGGGTACTGGAGTGAGGGTCGCTCTTACAACCCGAGTCCTGCGGTCGGTGATGTGGACAAGGATGGGACCGCCGACACCTTGGCCGACGTGGCCCTCAATTACTGGAAGACGGATCTGCGCACGGATCTGGCCAACAAGGTGCCGACCAGCACGGCGGATCCTGCGAATTGGCAGCACCTGGTCAACTTCACGGTAGGGCTGGGCGTCAATGGCACTCTCAACCCTGTCAACGGGGTACCGAGCACTTGGCCTGATCCCTATGATTCCGATGCGAAGAAGGTGGATGATCTGTGGCATGCGGCAGTCAACAGCAAGGGAGGCTTCTTCAGTGCCGCAGACCCAGATACCTTTGCCACCGCCCTCAGCAACACCCTGGCCCAGATCGCCTCACGCACCAGCTCGGCCAGTTCGGTGACGGCCAACGCGAGTCGGCTCGACAGCAATACTCACATCTATCAGGCCCGTTACAACAGTGGGGACTGGTCCGGTCAGCTCATCGCCATCCCGCTCGATGATAGTGGGGCTCTGGAGAGCCAGACTTGGGATGCGGCCGCCGTCATGCCGGCTCCTGCTGCTCGCCGGATCTTCACCTTGCAGGGGGGGGCCGGTATCAACTTCACCTGGAGTGACCTCAATGCAACGAACAAGGCATTGTTCGCCATCAGTGGAGACTCTCTGGGTGAGGCCAGGGTGAACTACCTGCGTGGCGATCGCAGTCGTGAACAGGGGCGCGGAGGGACCTTCAGGGATCGCAGCTCGGTATTGGGAGACATCATCAACTCGGATCCCGTTTATGTGGGACGCCAGGATTATGGATATGGCTCGGCAGGTGGCTTGACCCAGACCGAACGGGAGCGCTATGCCGCCTTCCTGAGCTCGACTCTGGTGACCGGACGTCCACCCATGCTCTATGTCGGGGCGAATGACGGTATGTTGCATGGATTCAGGGCCAGCGACGGCGTGGAGACCATGGCCTATGTACCCGCATCCCTGCTCGGGGGATTGGCCCCCTTGACCCAACTGGGTTATGCCCATCGCTACTATGTGGATGGTTCACCCAGAGTTGGCGATGCCTATCTGAATGGCGGCTGGAAGACTGTTCTGCTGGGCAGCACGGGCGCCGGTGGCAAGGCCGTGTTTGCCCTCAACGTGACCAACCCCGCGGATATGGCAGCCAGCAATGTGATGTGGGAGTTCAACAGCAGTAGCAATGCCGAGATGGGGGTAGCGCTCTCTGTGCCGACTCTGGGGAGGGTCAAGGCCGGTGACAAGTGGGTAGCTCTGGTGGCCAACGGCTACAACAGCCAGAGTCAGGTCGCCAGGCTATTTGTTATCGACTTGGCGGATGGCAGCCTCATCAAGGAACTGAGTACCGGTGTTGGTTCGAGCACGGCTCCAAATGGCCTGTCGAGCCCACTGCCGGTAGATGTGGATGGAGACAAGCTGATCGACTATGTCTATGCGGGGGATCTGCAGGGCAACCTGTGGAAATTTGATCTGACCGCCACTAACAGCAATCAATGGAAGTCGGCGCTCACTACCGGGAATGGCAATAACCAGGTCGCGGCACCCTTGTATCAGGCTTGTGATGGTACCTGCTCCGCCACGACTCGCCAGCCCATCACGATCCGGCCACTGGCGCTGCGCCACCCCAATGGGGGGGTCATGATCCTGTTTGGCACGGGGAGCTATTTTACCAACGATGACAAGAGCCTGCCGAGCACGCCTCGGGTTGATGCCGTGTACGGGATCTGGGATGCCAATGGCCAGACCACGACCATCACGGCCAATCAGCTGCAGAGTCAGTCGATCACCAATGAGTTGGCGGCCAATGGCACCACTCGAAAGTTCAATGTTCGGGTAGTCTCCAACAGCACTGTGGATTACAGCGCACGCAAGGGGTGGTCACTTCGGCTGATCTCGCCGGGCCTTGCCAAGGGGGTGGGGGAGCGTCAGGTGGCGGAGATGTTGTATCGCCACAAGCGATTGATCTTCAACACCCTCATCCCCTCATCCGATGCTTGTGATTTCGGTGGGCGTTCCTGGTTGATGGAGATCGATCCCTTCTCGGGGGCCCGCCTCAGTTATTCGGTGTTCGATGTCAACGGCGATAATGCCATCAACGATGACGATTATGTCGATGTGCCCGATGGCAATGGGGGAACCACCAAGGTGCCCGCCAGCGGCAAGCAGTTTGATGAGCTGACAACGACCCCGAGCGTGGTGGAGGATGGCGAGGTGGAGCGCAAGTACATGAGCGGCTCCAGTGGCAATGTGTCGGTGACCCTTGAAGAAGGGGCTGGTGATCAAGGGGGAAGGCAATCTTGGATTCAGCTGGACTGAGTAAGGAAGGGGGATTCTCCCTGCTGGAACTGATGATAGTGGTGGTGGTGGTCGCGATCCTCTCTGCGGTCGCCTATCCCAGCTACCAGAGTCATATCGCGGCGTCACGCCGGGCCGAGGCGAAGGCCGCTTTAGTTGAAGCGGCCCAATACATGGAGCGGGAATTCACGCTGACGGGGGGATACGGCTCGGCCAATCTTGCTTCGGCCGGGCTGAGTACCTTGCCGCGAGGTGGTGGCTCGACCTATTACCAGTTGGCCGTGAACGCCAGTGGCGCGGCCTTCACCCTGACGGCTACTCCTACTGGGGGCATGGGTGGCGATGAGTGTGGCATCCTGATGCTGGATCAGTTCGGGCGACAAAGCGTTTCAGGCGCCTCCGATACTGCAGCGGACTGTTGGTAATTCACTTCCAGCATTCTGCTGGCGTCTTCTGATCGGCCTTGTCGATATACATATTGGCGCAACCAGTGTCGCCGCTCTGGGCTCCTTTAGCCTGCGCTATCAGCTTGTAGGTTACGGTGTTAGTTGATGCCGAAACGACGTCAAAACTGTAGTAGTCGCTAGGGGGATTACCAAGATCCGCCTTATTTTTACTGTATTCAGAATTGGTAATCCGATATTCCTCCTGCTTTAGCTGCATGGTGAGCAGGCCCTTGATTGCCTCGGCGCGGCGGGATTTCTGCAATCCATCGGTAAAACTTGGGTAGGCGATAGCCGCCAGGATGGCGACAACGGCTACCACGATCATCAGTTCTAGGAGAGTAATACCAGATTGTTTGGTTCTCATGGGCTGCACGCCTCTGGAAACGGGTTGATACTATAGGATAGTACCGACAATGTGCCTTACCGACACGAGCAAAAAGAAAGGAGTCTTGAGCCAAATGGTGCGCACAGATGGACATTATTCCGGTTTCACATTGATCGAGTTGCTCATCGCGCTGACGGTGATCGCCTTGTTGCTGGCCGTGGCTGTCCCCAGCTACCACTCACTGCGGCAGGAGCATATGGTCAGGGCTGCGACTCAAGCCATCTATACGGATGTCATGCTGCTCAAGTCAGAGGCGGTCAAGCGCAACAGGTCGCTGGATCTTCTCCTTTTCAACAGCGGGACGAGTAACTGGTGCTATCGTGTTCATATCGATGGTAGCTGTGCCAGTTGTGCTGACACCTGTTCCAGCATCGAGGGGAGAAAGGGTGCCGACGCCAGCGATTTTCCCGGCATCAGCTTGGTGGTGAGCTACAGCGAGTCGGCAACCAATATCAGACCCCTCAATATATCTCCCCGCCGAGGTTCTCTGACAGCAGGCAATATCGCCATCTCATCAGGAAACTACGCAATGCAGGTTGTGACCAATAGTGTTGGTCGAGTGCGGACTTGTGCTGTCAGCAATGTGAGCGGGGTGCCGACATGTTGAGGAAACATGCGGGCTTCAGCCTGGTGGAGCTGATGGTCGCCATGGTAGCGGGTTTGCTGTTGGTTGCAGCGGTGACGACGCTTTTTGCGACCATTCTCAGAGCAAACAGTACGGCCATGAAGGTGAGTCGGCTCAATCAGGAGATGCAAGCCATCACCGACATGATGGCTCGTGATATAGAACGTGCCGGCTATGATGCCAGTGCGGCCACCGCCACCCGACTGGTTTCGGGGGCAGCGCCTTCCCCTTTCTATTTCGACGCAAGCAGCGATTTGCTGGATGAGACTGCTACGGGCTCCAAGATTTATCGCTGCATCAGAATCCGTTATGACGACAATGCAAATGGGGTGCTCAACAACAGTGCCTCCAGCGGTCTTGAAACTCGCCTGTATAGTTACAGCACTGCCAGCAAAGGGGTCAAGTTGGCGACTGATGCGAGTGCGGCTTGCGATAGCGGAAGCCTCATTTCTACCGACAACACCATAGAGATTACTCAGCTTACCTATAGCTTGCTCGCGAGTAGCCAGGTGAGTGGCGCCAGGGCCATCCAGCTCAATATATCAGGGCAATACAAGGACAATACTGCGCTGACCTTGAATCTGCAGCGCGATATCAAACTGCGCAACAATGGGTACTGACATGAGAACCCAGACTGGTTTCACTACCTTCACGGTTACCCTGATCCTGGTGCTGATCCTGCTGGCGGTTTCCCTGCTGGTCGGCAAACTGCTGGTGGCCGATCGACGGGTCACTCTGAACGAAACGCTCTATCGGCAGGTGATGGCGCTGGCAGAGCAGGGGCTTTCCTATGGTTTTGGCCGAGTATCCGGTGAGGGCTCTTCTTGCCCTTCATCTCCTGCTTGGTCAGGGAGTTCATGGTCTCCATCAGGGGCTGGTGGGTCCTATACCCTGACGGTGGAATGTGTTACCCCATTCCCTGTGGTGGTCGGGGGGACAGCACTCATCGCCCCGGTGCGTATCCGCTCTGTGGCCAATCTGGATAACAGTCAGGCCCAAGCCGTGGTTGAGGCGCAATATGTTCAGGGCAGTGTCCTGGCTGGAACTCCCGCCGCCCCCCTGACCGTTGCCGGTGGCATGGCCGTCGGCGGGAATTTTACCGTGGTGGCTAATCCCAATGGGGGAGGGCTGGGAGTGCCGCTCTCCATCTGGACCAATGACTATGTAGATCTCAATAACGGCTCGGGCCAGACCTGTAATCAGGGGGATTACTCCGGCAGTTGCAGTGCCAACATCAGTCAGGCGGGCAACAAGCAATCGGATATCAAAGACAGTGATCCCGCTTTTCCGAGCGATCTGGTCTGGTATCTGTTCAATGAGAACAATGACGCAGCTGGCTGGTCGAACATAGAGTCCAAGGCCAATCAGATCGTCAATAACTGCAACGGGCTGGGGCCAACCACGACGGGGCTCATCATCGTCAAGGGTGATTGCAGCCCCGGGGCCAATATCGGCTCTCAAGCTGCCCCCGTCGTGCTTATCATCAAGGATGGCAGCCTGACCATCAATGGCAACCGCCAGCTATATGGGTTGGTATTTGCATACTCTTCCAACCCTGCTACCGCAACCACGGATATCAAGCTCACCGGTGGGGCCATTGTCAACGGGGCGCTGGCAGCGAACTTCAAGCTGGGTCAGTCCAATGGCACCTACGATGCTAAATATGATGAGGCAGTATTGAGCAACATCAAGACTGGTGCCGCCTTCCAGACCCTTAAGCAGGTGCCGGGTAGCTGGCGCGACTGGTAGAGGATGAAAAAGATGAAATGGCAAAAGGGATTTGGCCTGCTCGAGATTCTGGTGACTCTGGTCGTACTGGGGGTGGGTGTAGCCGGTCTGGTGATACTTTCCAAGTCGACGCTGACGGCTTCCCAGGATGGGCGGCGCTATGAAATAGCCATGCGCCTCGCCGAGTCCAAGATAGATGAGTTTCAAAATTTCAACGGCCTGGTAACGGCGACTGCGCCGCTCACGACTTATAACGCCATCGCTAGCGGCAATGCGACCAAGAGCCAATCCGGCGACAGTTATACCTTGGCTTGGACGGTGACCAATCAATATTGGAACGGGGCTACCTCTGCATGGCAGAACATGGCCCCGGCAGGGTATTTGCTTAACTATCCGGGGCGAAAACAGATCGATACGACGGTCAGCTGGACCAACAGTGAAGGTGGAACGGCTTCCGTGGCGCTCACTGGCTATGTCTCACCCATGGAATCGCTGACGGCCAAGCAGTTGAATGGCGGGCTGGACACAACCCGGGAAGGGCCAAAGATAAGTTATACCCCAGGGGTGGCACCAGATGTCATCTCCATCGATCTTGGCAACGGCAGCAAGCAGGAGACCAGCAAGCCTTCTCCAACCGTGGTGGCCAAGAACAATGTGGTTGGTAAGGAGGTCCAGTTTGAAACTGTGACCTACAAGCCGGCCGTACAGGGGAATACCCAGCAGATCCAGCAAGACATGACCTCGGTCAGTTGCGGCTGCAGTTATGGCTCAACTCTCAGTGCCTATCTGCCCGGTCAGGCATACAGCACCACCTCCAATCAGCTGTACTGGAACATTGGCGCACTGCAGAGCAAACAAACCGGGACCGTCAGCGGCAACAACCAGCCCGCGCTCTGTACCAGTTGTTGCAAGGATCATTTTGATGGTTCGGGGGGGAGTTTCACCAGCTACTATGCGCCGCTCAATACCGGCCGCCAGCGTTACAACAGTTCTCTCAGTCTGGTCGGCAGCGGGAGCTATATCGATGCCTGCCGTTTCGTTCGGCTGGATGGATACTATCGCCCCCTGCCGGATTGGAACCTGGTAAAGGTCATCGTCACCACCTCGGACTTCCTGGCAAAGTCGGCGAATCAGGTCAGCTACCAGAATTACATCCAATATGTGGTCAAGACCTATATTGACTGGCAGAAGCAGACCCTGAACTGGACATCAAACCCGACGGCGACAGCACCGACGATCAGCGATTTTCCGACCTGGCTTCAAACGCCTGCCAATGTCGCGGCTGGCGGGGATAACAGCACGGGGATCACGGTGAGCACGGGGACGCGCCAGCTGATTGCCCGCGGTATCTACGTCGATATCCTGAACCCGACCTACCTGACCGGGATCGATACCAGCGTGACCGGCTATCTGGCGAGAGTGCCCTTTCAGGATATCAACCTGACCATGCTGGCGGAGTGGTCCATGACCCCGCTCAGCGGTCAGTTGACGGGTGCAGTGACTGATTACGCCACCGTCAGCAATGAACCGGTCGATACCATAGTCGATCTCAATAACTATTATTTCGGCAGCTACAGCCGAGGTTATCTGGCGACCAAAAAATCCACCAAGGATGCCAGCCAGAATCTGCAGGAGGTGAAAGTAAAGGCCACCGTCTATCAGGGCAATTCGGGGATCACCGCCACCCTGATCTCTCCGAGGGATCAGAGTCTGGCTCTTGGTACTGAACTGGTCGTCAAGATAGATACCGGCGCGGTGACACAGCCCCCGCTGACGGTGACGGGCAAGATCCAGTGCCTGGAGAAAACCAAGAACAATGACCCAACTCCCACCTCCTGCAAGAAGAATGTATTCAATAACCTGTCGATGAGTACCTCGACTACTGGTGCAAGTTGCCAGATAGACAAGCCGAGCAGTGATAACCAGACGGCCATATACACCTGTACGGCGGCGCAGAACAGCACTCTGGTGGTGAGTTTCTCCTACTCGGGCAACACCACCTTCCTGCTCAAGCCCAGCTCTTTGAGCATCCCCATGACGCCACCGGCCAGCGGTCAGGTCATCAGCGGCCCCTGCACCCTGCTGGTGGACAACGGTGTCACCAATGCAGCAAACCTGACCTGCTCTCCTTAGAGACGGTCCGCGGGGTCAAGGCGCTGGCACAGCCAGCGCCTTTTCTTTATCATTCCCCATCATTTTCGAATTCAAGACGCATCGCCATGGCAAAAGCCCTCTCTCTGATGCTTGCCCAGTTAAATCTGACGGTAGGCGCCATCGAAGACAACTGTGACAAGGTGCTGGCCGCGGCCGCCGAGGCGGACGCCCAGGGTGCCGACCTGTTGGTCTGCTCCGAGCTGGCGCTGACCGGTTATCCGCCGGAGGACTTGCTGCTGCGGGCCGACCTGATGATCCGGGTCGAGGCCGCGCTGGTTCGCATCTCTGCTTGGGCAGGCCAGTGCGCGATCCTGGTGGGGCATCCCTGGCATGAAGAGGGGGCGCTCTACAATGCCGCCTCTCTCTTCGAGCAGGGCAGGCTTACGGCCCGCTACTTCAAGCAGGATCTGCCGAACTACGGGGTATTCGACGAGAAGCGCTACTTCAGCGCAGGCTCAGAGACTTGCGTGGTGCCGTTCCGAGGTCATCGGCTGGGCTTGCTTATCTGCGAAGATCTGTGGCAACCGGGTCCGGCCATGGCAGCCAAGAGCGCCGGTGCCGAGCTGCTGCTCACCATCAACGCGTCCCCTTATGACAGAGAGAAGCCCTGGATCCGCCGCGAGCTGATAGAGGAGCGCTGCGACCAGACCGGTCTGCCGCTGGTCTACCTCAATCAGGTGTGCGGTCAGGATGAGCTGATCTTCGACGGCTGCTCCAAGGTGTTCAACGGCCAGGGCGAGTTGACCCACAAGCTGGCTCCCTTTGCCGAAGAGCTGGCGCTGGTACGCTTCGAGCAGGGCCAGCCGGTGAAGGAGAAAGAACCCGCCGCTTCCCTCGAGCCCCTTGCCGAGGTCTATCAGGCGCTGGTGCTGGCGGTGCGCGACTATGTCACCAAGAACGGTTTCCAGGGCGCCGTGCTGGGCCTCTCCGGCGGTATCGACTCCGCCCTGACCCTGGCCATTGCCGCCGATGCCATCGGCACCGACAAGGTGCAGGCGGTGATGATGCCGTTCCGCTATACAGCCCAGATGAGCGTGGAGGATGCCAAGGAGCAGGCCGAGCGGATGGGGGTGGAGTTTGACATCATCTCCATCGAACCCATGTTCGAGGGCTTCATGACCCAGCTTGCCCCCTTGTTCGAGGGCACGACCAGAGACACCACGGAAGAGAACCTGCAGGCCCGCTGCCGCGGCGTACTCCTGATGGCGCTCTCCAACAAGCGCCGCCGCATTGTGCTGACCACGGGCAACAAGAGCGAGATGGCGGTGGGCTATGCGACCCTGTACGGCGACATGGCTGGCGGTTTCGATGTGCTGAAAGACGTCCCCAAGACGCTCGTCTTCAAGCTATGCGAATATCGCAACACGGTCGATTACGTGATCCCGCAGCGGGTCATCGACCGTCCCCCCTCGGCCGAGCTGGCACCGGATCAGGTGGATCAGGACAGCCTGCCCCCCTACGACACCCTGGATGCCATCCTCAAGCGTTATGTGGAGGAGGACGCCTCGGTCGCCGAGCTGGTGGCGGAAGGCTTCGAGGAGGCGGTGGTGCGCAAGGTGATCCGGCTGGTGGATCTCAATGAATACAAGCGCCGTCAGGCGGCCGTCGGGCCCCGCATCACGGCCCGCAACTTTGGTAAGGATCGCCGTTACCCCATCACATCCGGGTTTGGCAAACAGAACTGGTAAGGAGTCACCATGAAGAAGATTGAAGCCATCATCAAACCGTTCAAGCTGGACGATGTGCGCGAGGCCCTGGCCGAGATCGGCATCAACGGCATGACCGTCTCCGAAGTCAAAGGCTTTGGCCGCCAGAAGGGCCACACCGAGCTCTATCGTGGTGCCGAGTACATGGTGGATTTCCTGCCCAAGGTCAAAGTGGAGCTGGTGGTGCAGGACGAGGACCTCGACGCTTGCCTTGAAGCCATCCAGAACACCGCCCGTACCGGCAAGATAGGTGATGGCAAGATCTTCGTCTGTGAGGTGGAACGTGTCATTCGTATTCGTACCGGTGAAGAGAACGAAGACGCTATTTGATGTTGGGTTTGTCTCGGAAGTTTGACATGCGCGAAGTGGCTCTCCCGCTGATGGGGACACGCTTCGTGGTGGCGATGGGCCTGCTGATGGGCTTGACCGCCTGCAGCACCACGCCGCCAGCCCAGCCGGAGAACCTGTGCCAGATCTTTCGAGAGAAGCCGGACTGGCACAAGGCGGCGCTCAGGATGAACGAGCGCTGGGGCACACCGGTGCAGGTGGTGATGGCCATGATGTATCAGGAGTCCTCCTTCGTACACGATGCCCAGCCGCCGATGCAGTATTTCCTCTTCATCCCGACGGGTCGCGCCAGCTCCGCCTACGGCTATGCCCAGGTGAAGGATGAGACCTGGGATGACTACCAGCGGGAGACCGGCAACGGCTGGAGCGATCGGGATGACTTCGCCGACGCCATCGATTTTATGGGCTGGTACACTAACAAGGCCCAGCGGCTGAACGGCACCTCCAAGTGGGATGCCTACGGCCAGTATCTCAATTACCATGAAGGCTGGGGTGGCTACCGGCGTGGCAGCTACCGCAGCAAGGGGTGGCTGATGAAGGTCTCCCGCAAGGTGGAGGCCCGCGCCCAGCGCTACGGCGCCCAGTATCGACAATGCAAGGATCAGCTTCCCAGCGGGGGCTGGTTCTCGTAACCAAATCAGGAGTCAGAAATGCCGTTATTGGACAGTTTTACCGTCGACCATACCCGTATGGAAGCCCCGGCAGTGCGGGTCGCCAAGACCATGCAGACCCCGCACAAGGACACCATCACGGTGTTCGACCTGCGTTTCTGCGTGCCGAACCAGGAGATCCTCTCCGAGCGCGGCATCCACACCCTCGAGCACCTGTTCGCTGGCTTTATGCGGGATCACCTCAATGGCGACGGCGTCGAGATCATCGATATCTCCCCCATGGGCTGCCGTACCGGCTTCTACATGAGCCTGATCGGTGCACCGGATGAGGCCCGGGTGGGTGCCGCCTGGAAAGCCGCCATGAGCGACGTGCTGACCGTGCAGGAACAGGGCAAGATCCCCGAGCTGAACGAATACCAGTGCGGTACCTATGCCATGCACTCCCTGGAGGAGGCCCACGACATCGCCCGCCAGGTGCTGGAGCGCGGCATCGGCGTCAACCACAACGACGAACTGGCCCTGCCGGAAGAGAAGCTCAAGAGCCTCTGAGGTCGAGTGTGCTTGTGAAATGAAGAAGGCCGGTCATCTTGACCGGCCTTCTTGTCATTGGGCGCTCAGGCGGGGAGCGGCATCACCCGGTTGCGGCCGAGCGCCTTGGCCTTGTAGAGCAACTTGTCGGTGCGCTCGATCAACGCATCCGCCGTCTCCTGGCCGCTGTGTTCACCCACGCCGAAGGAGGCGGTGATGTGATCGATGCGCCGGCCGGACTTGCGATCCAGGATGGACATCTTCTCGATGGCCCGGCGCAGGCTCTCCGCCATCTGGCGGGTCAGCGCCAGGGAGCGGCGCGGTGCCAGCAGGGCAAACTCCTCGCCGCCGAGGCGGTAGGCGGTGATCCCCTCCTTGCTCGCCTCCTTCAGCCGCTTGCCGAAGATGCGCAGCACCTGATCCCCCAGCAGATGGCCATATTCGTCGTTGAAGTTCTTGAAGCGATCGATGTCGACCATGATCAAGGAGAAGGGCTGACGGCTGCGGATCAGGCTGTCCACCTCCAGATCGAAGGCGCGTCGATTGAGCAGACTGGTGAGGGTGTCTTCGGTGGCCAGCTTGCGGGTCTCGCTCAACGCCTCCTTCAGCTCCTTGATCTCCTTCTCGGCGCTGCTGAGCTGATTGCGAAAATGCAGGGTGGAGAGGCGTACGTCCCTGGACTCGCGCACCAGCTCCCGCAGTATGGCCATGGTGTCATCCAGGCTGATCCCCTCATCGTCGATGAGGCTGAGCTTGTCGAAACTCTTGTCCAGCATGGCCTGGAACTGGCCGGTGTCGACCAGGGCATCCTGCATGGAGTGGCTGAGCTCATTGGCCATGGCGGCCAGGTTAAGCTTCATGGTCTCCATCTGCTGCTCGTCCTGGGTGGCGAGATGCTGATGGTAGAGGCGCTCACAGGTGGTGAGGGAGAAGGTGCCCTGCTGCTTGATCGCCTGATCGACGGCGCTGTTGAGCTCGGGCATGTCGCCGGAGACGTAGTTGTACCAGAGATGGTAATTATTCGGGGTGGTGGGGATTTGATACTTGATCATCAGGGGAACCGCCTGCTTCAAATAGGCGGCAGATTGGGCAAACGAATCCTTGCTCATGAGTTCCGAGTCTCACATACCTGCAAACTGCGGTCAGTATGACAGAGAGATTGGCCAAAAGGCAGTCGATGGATGCCATTAGCTCCCCCCTTCGATATAATGTCTGCGTTATTCCTTATTCAAAGGCCTGCTTATGTCTCAAAAAGATCCTTTCCTCCAACGCGAGGCCGAAAAATACGAAAACCCCATCGCCAGCCGCGAGATGCTGCTGGAGCTCATCAAGGGCCATGAGAAACCCATGTCCCGGGAAGAGCTGGCCAAGGTCCTCAAGCTGACCGACGAAGAGCCGTTGGAAGCCTTGCGCCGTCGTCTGCGCGCCATGGAGCGTGACGGACAGCTGGTCTTCACTCGCAACCAATGTTACGCCCTGCCGGATCGTCTGAATCTGGTGAAAGGCTATGTGCTCGGCCACAAGGACGGTTTCGGTTTTCTGCGCCCGGAAGGTGGTGGAGCGGATCTCTTCCTGAACAACCGCGAGATGCAGCGCCTGATGCACGGTGACTACGCCCTGGTGCAGCCTACCGAGATCGATCGCAAGGGCCGCCAGGAGGCGCGTCTGGTGCGTCTGCTCAAGTCCCGCGAGGCAGACATCGTCGGTCGCTACTTCGTCGAGAACGGTGTGGGTTTCGTGGTGCCGGATGACAGCCGGATCGGCCAGGACATCATCATCCCGGAAGGGGAGAACAAGGGAGCCCGCCAGAGCCAGGTCGTCGTCGTGCGCATCAACCAGCGCGCCAGCGCCCGTTTCAACGCGGTCGGCACCGTGCTGGAAGTGCTGGGGGAGAACATGGCCCCTGGCATGGAGATCGAGATAGCCCTGCGCACACACGGCATTCCCCATACCTGGCCGGAAGAAGTGACCAAGGAGATCGCGGGTCTGGGCGAGCAGGTGCCGGAGAAGGCCAAAGAGGGTCGCATCGACCTGCGCGCCCTGCCGCTCATCACCATAGACGGGGAAGATGCCCGCGACTTCGATGACGCCGTATTCTGTGAGGCCAAGCGCGGTGGCGGCTGGCGTCTCTGGGTGGCCATCGCCGACGTGTCCGCCTACGTGCGTCCCGGCACGGCGCTGGATGCCGAGGCCTATCAGCGCGGCAACTCAGTCTACTTCCCCGAGTTCGTGGTACCCATGCTGCCTGAGGTGCTCTCCAACGGCCTCTGTTCCCTGAACCCGCAAGTGGACCGTCTGTGCATGGTGTGCGAGATGACCATCTCCGCCGCCGGCCGCATGTCCGGCTACAAGTTCTACGAGGCCGTGATGAACTCCCATGCCCGCATGACCTACACCAAGGTGGCGGGGATCCTGGATGGTGAGCCCAAGCTGCGTCAGCAGTACGAGCCGCTGATCGGCCACATCGAGGAGCTCAACAACCTCTACAAGGCCCTCAAGCACGCCCGTCACCAGCGCGGCGCCGTGGAGTTCGAGAGCGAGGAGACCCGCTTCATCTTCAACGCCCAGCGCAAGATCGATCGCATAGTGCCGCTGGTGCGCAACGACGCCCACAAGATCATCGAAGAGTGCATGATCCAGGCGAACGTGGCGGCCGCCCGCTACATCGAGAAGAACGAGGCCGCCGCCCTATTCCGCACCCACGATCGTCCGGGTGAGGAACGTCTGACCGGCTTCCGCGACTTCCTGGCCGAACTGGGCCTGGAGCTCAAGGGGGGACTCGAGCCCGAGCCGAAGGACTTCGCCGAGCTGGCCGCCAAGTTTGAAGGGCGCCCTGATGCGGAGCTGCTCTCCACCATGTTGCTGCGCTCCATGCGTCAGGCCGTCTATCAGGCCGACAACATAGGTCACTTCGGTCTGGCCCTGAAGTCTTACGCCCACTTCACCTCGCCGATCCGTCGCTATCCGGACCTCATCCTGCACCGCGCGATCAAATACCAGACCGCCAAGGAGCAGCAGGGCAACCTGCGCCACAAGTGGACGCCGAGCGGTGGTTATCACTACCAGCTGGACGAAGTGGATCCCATGGGCGAGCACTGCTCCATGACCGAGCGCCGTGCCGACGACGCCACCCGGGACGTGGCCGACTGGCTCAAGTGTGAGTACATGCTGGATCACGTGGGTGACGAGTTCGACGGCGTCATCGCCAGCGTCACCGGTTTCGGCTTCTTCGTGCGCCTCGCCGAGATCCACATCGACGGCCTGGTGCACGTCAGCACCCTCACCAACGACTACTACCAGTTCGACCCGTTGCACCAGCAGCTGATCGGCGAGAACTTCCGCCGCCGCTACCGCCTGGGTGACAAGGTCAGGGTCAAGGTGATGGGCGTGAACCTGGACGATCGCAAGATCGACTTCGTGATGGTGGAAGAACCCCTCAAGGCCACCGGCAAGAACGCCAAGGAGATGGCGCGCAAGCAGGCCGAGATCAAGAAAGAGAAGGCCAAGAGCGCCCAGCGCCACGAGAAACGCAAGGAGAGCAAGGAGGGCGTCAAGGCCGACAAGGGCGGCCGCGCCAAACCCAGCAACAGACGACCGGGCAAGAAGGCCCGCGACAAGGCCAAGAGCACTAAATGAGTACTGAACTGATCTACGGCATCCACGCTGTATCCGCGCTGCTGGAGCGCACCCCGGAGCGTTTCATCGAGGTATGGGCCCTCAAGGGCCGCGATGACGACCGGCTGCAACCCTTGCTGGACGAGCTGGAATCCCTCGGCCTCAAGGTGCAGAGCGTGAACCGCAAGACACTCGACGACAAGGCAGAGGGCAACAATCATCAGGGCATCATGGCCAAGGTGATCGAGGCACCCAAGCTGGCCGAGCACGACCTGGCCAGCCTGCTGGACGGCCTGGCCGAGCAAAAGGCCGAGCCCTTCCTGCTGGTGCTGGACGGGGTGACCGACCCGCACAATCTCGGCGCCTGCCTGCGCAGCGCCGATGCGGCTGGCGTTCATGCGGTCATAGTGCCGCGGGACAAGGCCACAGGCCTGACCTCCGTGGTGCGCAAGGTCGCCTGTGGCGCCGCCGAGGTGGTGCCCCTCATCCAGGTCACCAACCTGGCCCGCAGCCTGCGGGAGCTGCAGGAGCGCGGCGTCTGGATCGTCGGTACCGCCGGCGAGGCGGATCACGACGTGTTCCAGGCCAAACTCACCGGCCCCATGGCGCTGGTGATGGGGGCCGAGGGCAAGGGCATGCGCCGCCTCACTCGCGAGCATTGCGACGAGCTGGTGAGCATCCCCATGGCGGGGGCCGTCTCCAGCCTCAACGTCTCGGTGGCGACCGGCGTCTGCCTGTTCGAAGCCGTGCGTCAGCGCCGCGGCTGAGCCAGATGGACAGACCCCAGTTCAGTCTGGAGAGGGTCGTGAATGAGCAGGAGGCCGAGCGCCTCCTCTCTTTTGCCCGCTCGCTGACGCTTGCCCCCAAATCCTGTCTCTGGCATGCGGGGGAGAGCCCGGATCTACTGGTCAGGGTGGAGCAGGGACTGCTGCGGGCCAAGGTAGTGCTGGCGGACGGCCGCGAGTACATCAAGGAGTTCTATTGGGAGGGGGACGAGTTCATCGACTTTCACCATCAGCTCTCGGGAGAACCCGCCCGCTACAGCGTGGAGGCGCTGGAGCCCTGCCGGTTGCAGCTCTTCTCCCTGTCCTCCCTGCGCACGCTCTCCTGCTGGCCGGACTGGTATCACCACCTGCTGGCGGTGCAGTTGAGGATCAAGGAAGAAAAAGAGCTGTTGCTGCTGACCGAGAGCCCCCAGGCCCGCTACCAACACTTCTTGCAGAGCTTCCCCGCCCTGAATGCCAGGGTGCCGGATCACCAGATAGCCGCCTACCTCGGCATCAGCCCCATCAGCCTCAGCCGCATTCGCAAGCGGCTCAAGGGTCTTAACCAAGGTTAATGCCGACGCTGGCCCGGCCGTTTATGCTGGCGGGCCGGATCGTTAAGGAGTTGTCGATGAATTGGAGTCTCAAGCCCTGGTGTGACCTCACCACGGACGAACTGTATGAGCTGCTTGCCTTGCGCGCCGAGGTGTTCGTGGTGGAGCAGACCTGCCCCTTCCAGGATCTGGACGGGCTGGATCGCCGCGACGGCGTGTTGCACCTGCTCGGTTATGAGGAGGGGCATCTGGCGGCCTATGCCCGCATCATGGCCCCCGGCATAGGGGACGAGCAGGGCAGCGCCATCGGCCGGGTCGTCACCTCGCCCCGCTCTCGCGGGGATGGCCTGGGTCACCGCCTGCTGGCCGAAGCCGTCAGAGGCTGTGAGCGTCATTGGCCGGCGCACTCCATCTGGCTCGGCGCCCAGGCTCATCTGCAGGGCTTCTACGGCCAGCACGGCTTCGTGGCAGAAGGAGAGGGCTATATAGAAGACGACATTCCTCATATGGGGATGCGCAAGGCTCTCTGAGCCGATATCAAGTACAGGGCACCTTCATGAGATGGCTCCCACATCGGTGCGCCACAAACGGGTATGATGCCAGCCCCGAACCGATTGGAGCCCTGTCGTGACCCCTTCCATCTTCGCGGCCATACTGCTGGCCGCCCTGTTGCACGCGCTCTGGAACGCGCTGGCCAAGCGCCAGGCCGCGGGCCGGGTCAGCGTGCTGCTGGTCTCCCTCTGTTCCGGGTTGTTCTGCCTGCCCTTTTTGCCCCTGGTGGGGCTGCCCGCATCGGCCGAATATCCCTGGCTCGCACTCTCCATCTTGCTGCACAGCGGCTACTGCCTGTTCCTCGGCCGAGCCTATCGGTTGGGGGAATTTGGCCAAGTCTATCCGCTGGCCCGAGGCAGTGCGCCCCTGCTGACCCTGCTGCTCGGGGCCTTGCTCTTGGGGGAGTGGCCTGGGCCATCTGCGGCCATGGGGGCCCTGGTGCTGGTGAGCGGCGTCTTGCTGATGGCCTGGCGCGGTGGCATCAGGCTGGCGCCGGCGGCACTGGTCGCCGTGCTGATCACGGCGATGTTCACCGCTGCCTATACCCTGTCCGATGGCATGGGGGCCCGCTCGGCCGGTGAGCCCATACGTTACACCCTCTGGCTGTTCACCCTGACGGCGCTGCTGATGCCGCTGTTGATGCGCTGGCAGAGCCGTACCTCCTTGCGCAGCCTGAACCGGGCGGACTGGTACTCGGGGGCGATCGGCGGGGCTCTGTCACTGCTTGCCTATGGCATCGTTATCTGGGCCATGACTCAGGCCCCCATCGGATTGGTGGCGGCCCTGCGCGAGAGCAGCGTGCTGTTTGCGGTGCTGCTCTCCTGGCTCTGGCTGGGGGAGAGGTTGGGACGGATCAGGGTGGTGGCCGCCCTAGTGATCCTCGGCGGCATCCTGCTGATCCGCCTCGGCTGACCAGGCCGGCCCGCGCTCTCTAAGGGGAAACCCGGCTCAGCAGGATAAAGCCTTCCTCACAGGGGCTGAGCTGCACGCTGACCCGGCCCAGCTCGCTTAGGCTGCCGACATGGGTGCCGCCGCAAGGGATGGTCAGCTCTTGACCCTCCAGGGTGCAGTGCCAGTAGCGGGAGTCGATGATGGCATCGCCGGCACGAGAGCGGCGGATCTCGCCGCCACTGGCGAGCCAGGCGGCCAGCTGAGCGTTGACCTTCTGCTCGATGAGAGGCAGCTCCGCCAGCAGGGCTTCGCCGTTTACCCCCTTCTTGCGCAGGCTCTTACCTATGCGGTACTGCTCCCGGGAGCCCAGGGGCTCGACCCGGGAAGACTGGATGGCGAGGCGGTCGAAATCCGGTTGGCCCAGGGCATCCCGCTCACTCACCTCCTTGCGCCAGTAAGGCATCAGCACTCGGTTCAGGGCCAGGGCTACCAGGTGGCAGCCGCTGTGACCCAGGCTCAGGGTATGGCGGGCCTTCGCATCCACCCTCAGCTCGACCATGCTGCCGACGGCCAGCTCATGTCTGCCTGCCAGCGGATGCACCACCACGAAGGCCCAGCCTTCGGCACCGCGTTTGACCGGGATATCGAGATCTACGAACAACTCTCCCTCCGGGCTGATGGCGCCCATACGGCAGGGGCCCACATCAGCCTCACCGCCATCCCAGCAAACAGTGCCCGTGTCTCCCGGTTGATCGGGCCAGAGGTGGCTCTGGGGATGGAAGGGGGTGAGGTCGGTCACCAGCAGGGTCGGCTCGCCGGCCTGGCAATAGACCACATTGGCCCGCTCCTGGTGATGGCCCAGCACGAAGCTGGCGCGGCTATGTTCCATAAATGGCTCCCAGGTGATGGGTGAAGAAAGCCGCAGCATACGCCAAAGTGCAGACGGGCTCATTAACCCGCGTTAATAAGCCCGTCTGGAAGTGCCAGATTGGACGCTAGATCATGGAGACCAGCAGATAGGCATTGAGGCCGATCACCAGGGCGACGATGAGACGCCCCAGCGCCTGGGTCACCGGGTGATTGCGATGCTGGCCCATCAGGGCTCGGTCCCCGGTCAGGATCAGCAGGGGGATGAGGGCCAGCGCGATGCCGAAGCTCAGGATCACCTGGCTCAGCACCAGGATCTCCGTGGTGTTGAGCCCCATGGCGATCACCACGAAGGCGGGGGCCATGGTGATGGCCCGGCGCAGCCAGAGCGGGATGCTGAAGCGCACGAAGCCCTGCATCACCACCTGACCGGCGAGGGTCCCCACCACGGTGGAGGAGATGCCGGAGGCCACCAGGGAGAGGCCGAACAGGGTCGCCGCGGCAGGGCCGAGCAGAGGGGTCAGGGTCTGGTAGGCGGTCTCCAGCTCGGCCACCTGCTGGTTGCCGGTGCCGTGGAAGGCGGCCGCCGCCATGGCCATCATGGCCAGGTTGACGAAGCCGGCTATGGTCATGGCGATGGCCACATCCACCTTGGTGGTGTGCAGGCGCTGGGCGACCGTGCCCTGATCATGAGTGTGCTGGGTCAGCGCCGAGTGCAGGTAGATGACGTGAGGCATGACGGTCGCCCCCAGCACCCCGGCGGCGAGGTAAACCGCATCGCTGTTGGGCAGGCCCGGGAAGAGGGCTCCCTCCAGCAGGCTCGGCAGGTGAGGGCGTGAGAACACCAGCTCGACGATATAGGCGGCGGCCACGAACAGAAGCAGGCCACCCACCGCGAACTCCAGCGGCTTCTGGCCGCGGCTCTGCAGCATGAGGATGCCCCAGGTGACCACGGCCGTGATGCAGGCCCCCTCCAGCAGGGTGACCCCGAGCAGCAGCTTGAAGCCGACGGAGGCGCCGATGAACTCGGCGAGATCCGTGGCCATGGCGATGATCTCCGCCTGCACCCAGTAGGCCCAGACCGCGGGTTTGGGCAACTTGTCGCGAATGTGCTCCGCCAGGTTCTTGCCGGTGACGATGCCGAGCTTGGCGGACAGTGTCTGCACCAGCATGGCCATCAGGTTGGCCCACACTACTACCCACAGCAGTTGATAGCCGAAGGTGGATCCCGCCTGGATATTGGTGGCGAAGTTGCCCGGATCTATGTAGCCGATGGCGGCGATGAAGGCCGGCCCCAGCAGGGTCAGTTTGAATTTGCGGGCCGGAATGGCCGTACTCAGCGCGGGTTGCATGCATCACCCTCCAGAATGTCCTGAAGATAGTATGGATCTAAATGATAATTGTTATCAATTGAAGTTTTGCATCAGATCCATCGATAAAAACAAATGTCGACGCCGGTTGCAGTGGGAGAGGTGATTTCGTACAATACGCCGCCCTAGAAAGCAGCGTCAAAACACCACTATGTTCCTTGCCTCCGAGGTCTGGCTGCACCTGGGCAGAGGCTGAATTAATCCGTAAGGAGCTAAAATGCGTCATTACGAAATCGTCTTCATGGTTCACCCGGACCAGAGCGAGCAAGTACCTGGCATGATCGAGCGTTACACCGGCGCCATCACCACCTCCGGTGGTACCATTCATCGCCTGGAAGATTGGGGCCGTCGTCAACTGGCTTACCCGATCGACAAGCTGCACAAGGCTCACTATGTTCTGATGAACGTAGAAGCCGAGCAGGCCGTTATCGATGAGCTGGAAACCAACTTCCGCTTCAACGATGCCGTTATCCGCAACATGATCATGCGCACCAAGCACGCCGTGACTGAAGTTTCTCCGATGGCCAAGGCCAAGGAAGAGCGCTTCACCCGTCGCGACGACGAGCGCCGCGAAGATGCTGTTGAAGCGTCTTCCGAAGAGTAATTCTTAAGATCATTCCATAGAGGATAAAGGCCATGGCACGTTATTTCCGTCGTCGTAAGTTCTGCCGCTTCACCGCCGAGAACGTTACCGAGATCGACTACAAAGATATCGTTACTCTGAAAAACTACGTCACTGAATCTGGCAAGATCGTACCGAGCCGTATCACCGGTACCCGCGCCAAGTATCAGCGTCAGCTGGCACGCGCCATCAAGCGTGCTCGTTACCTGGCTCTGCTGCCGTACACCGATCTGCACAACAAGTAAGAATCGGTCCGGCGCTTACGCCTAACTCAACTTTCATAGAGGAAAGGTAATGCAAGTTATCCTGCTCGATAAGATCGCCAAACTGGGCGGTCTGGGTGACCAAGTTTCTGTTAAAGCTGGTTATGCCCGTAACTACCTGATCCCGCAAGGCAAAGCCGTTATGGCTACCAAGGCCAACATCGAGACCTTCGATGCTCGCCGTGCTGAACTGGAAGCCAAGCTGGCTGCCGGTAAAGCTGCCGCTGAAGAGCGCGCTGCCAAGCTGGGTGAACTGGCTGCCGTGGTCATCGCCTCCAAGTCTGGCGACGAAGGCAAGCTGTTCGGTTCCATCGGTACCCGTGACGTGGCTGAAGCCATCACTGCTGCCGGCGTAGCCGTTGCCAAGAGCGAAGTCCGCATGGGCAACGTTCTGCGTAACACCGGCGAGTACGAAGTTGTTGTTCAGCTGCACGCTGACGTCAAGGCAACCGTACAAATCCAGGTTGTTGCTCTGTAATAGCGTCTCGCTTTGCAGAAAAAACCCGCGCAACTGCGCGGGTTTTTTTCTTTTTGAATCAAGAGGGGATCAAGGGGTAGAGTGGAACTCTGTTTCTATGACGGAGATCCCTATGGCAGCCTGGGTCGAAGGTCGGGTTATCGAGCGCATCGAATGGACGCCTACCCTGTTTTCCCTGCGTGTGGCGGCAGAGCTAGCCCCCTACAAGGCAGGACAATTTACCAAGCTGGCCCTGCAACGGGGCGAGCAACGGGTCCAGCGGGCCTACTCTTTCGTCAATCCTCCCACGACTCCCTATCACGAATTCTATCTGGTGAAGATCCCGGACGGGGAGCTGACACCCTCCCTCGGCGCCCTCCAGCCCGGAGATAGCCTGCTGGTGCAGTCCCAGGCCACCGGTTTCCTGACCTTGGACGAACTGCCCGCCGGACGGGATCTCTGGCTGCTCTCCACCGGCACCGCCATCGGCCCCTTCCTCGCCATGCTGGCGGAGGGTGAGGCCTTCCGGCGCTTCGAGAATCTGGTACTGGTGCACGGGGTGCGCAAGGTAGAGGAGCTTACCTATCAGGCCCTGATCACCAGCCTGGTCGAGCAGCATGGGCCCCGTTTCCGCTATGTCCCCTTCGTCAGCCGTGAGGCCTGGCCGGGGGCCATGGAAGGGCGGATCCCGGCGGCCATCGATGCGGGTAGCCTGCAGGAGCGGGTGGGGATGGCGTTTTCGGCCGAGCACAGCCAGGTGATGATCTGCGGCAATCCCGCCATGGTGAAGGAGACCCAGCAATCCTTGCTGGCGCTGGGACTGGCCAAGAATCTGCGGCGCGCTCCCGGCAACATCAGCATGGAGAATTACTGGTAGGGGAGGCGGCGTTCCGTACTACTCCTTGACGGTTTGACGATCCCTGTCATCCGGCTGCGTCTTTTCAGATGACGCCTTATTCTGCCGCTGGGCGCCAGATCTGGTGTCTTGCGAGGATGTCCCCGGGTTGCTGACATCGCCATGGACATGAGATGCATCAAAGGCCGCGCCACTGTTGAGCAAGCGGGAGAGCAGGTGGGAAATGGAGTTGCGCATGGTGACCTCTCTGGTAGCAGGGTGCCCAAGTGTATGGGCTTCAACCTGAACCAAAGCGGAACGATATCCGCCGACGGATCTCACCAACTTGGTGGCGAATTGGCGGCTATCCACCGCAAATGGGCCGGTTTCTTCGAGAGTTATCAGGATCTCTCAAACAATTCAATGGATTGGCCGGTTTTCCCCGGGCGACACCTCGGCTGGCACCCCGGCGCTGGATTGCCCCAAGAACCGGCTAGGGCGAAGAGGGCCGCATCGTGCTCTTGTCGGTAGCTGATGGAAGGAGAGGCGAAGAGAGGGGGCCGCCATGCCGAATAGCAGGATGCGGCCCTCACAGGATCACTTGTTCTTGCCCTTCCCGTTGCCGTTTCCCTTCTCCTTGTATTTGACGTTGTCGTCGCCATCCCAGTTGTTCTTGTCGTGACCCTTGCCGGGGTTGTTGCCGCTGTGGATGCTGCGGTTGTAGTGGTCGCGGTATTTGCCGTCCATGTTGTCGCAGTTGAGCTGAATGCGGCTGTTGCGGGTGCTGACGCTCAGGCAGTTGTCCTGCCACCATTGATACTCTTTTTCGTCCCAGTCCAGGTTCACCTTGACGTTGTCCGTGGAGATCCTGATGCCGTCGTCGTTCTGGTGAGGGGGGGCCGCCGACGCGGCGCCATGGACAAACAGCAAGCTGAGCAGCAGGGGAGTGAGAGTGCGCATGATGACCTCGATGACAGTGAAATGGGGATCATTGTATCCGCTCCTAGCTTAATCACGGCGGAACGGTGGTGCCAGTGCCGCCCGGCCCGGGGGACTGAGGGGAGGCAATTTGTCCAATTCGGTCGGGTTCTGCCCATCCGAATGCGGATATGCAGGAAATCCGGGGATCCGCCTTCATTCTGCGGGCCGGCTGACTATAATCGGCAGCCAACTTTTCCTCTGCACCACATCTTCCGCCATCATGACGACACAAGCCTCCGACGCGTTGCGCTACCCCAAGGGGTGGTTCGCGCTCAGCACCGTTTACTCCTTTACCGGCCTGGCCATCCTGGCCTCCATCGTCTTCTCCCTGCTGCTGTTTCTCTCCATCGATGACAACCCGCTGATGAAGTGGCTGTTTGGCGGGCTTGCCATCATCTTCGAGCTGGGCAAGTTCTACGTCTGGTACGAATACGGGGAGTGCAAGGCGCGCCGGGATCTCAGCGGTGCCTTCTGGTCATTGCTGTTCTACAGCGTGCTGGCGGCCATCTCCATCGGCGGCAGTATCGGCGGCATCAACAGCGCCACCAACACCATATTGAGCCAGCAGGCGCGCCACGAGCGGGAGATAGCCCGTTTCGATGAGCAGATCGCCAGCATAGAGCGGCAGATCCAGCTCAACGAGGAGGCGGCCCGCAAGTACATCGAGATGGCGCGCATCTCCAGCGGCGTCAACGGCTTGCAGCAGGCCAACACCAAGCTCAGGCTGAAGCAGGATGAGTTGCGCCAGGAGCGGGATGCCAAGCCCCTCAACGAGCAATCTTCCATGCTGGGGCTGATGAGCAGCCTGGCGGACGGGGTGGGCATGAGCATCAGCCAGGTGCAGTTCCTGCTGGTCTGCTTCCTATCCATCCTGCTCGATGCCTTCGGTGCCTACTTCGTCAGCCTGATCGGGGAGGAGAACCGCTTCCGCCGACTGTGGCAGCGACAACAGCAACAGAGGGCGGCAGAGACGACCCCTATGGCCCCCGTGGAGCCCCAGGTGATCGCTAAGCCGGCCCCCGAGCCCGCCCTGGTTGCCAGGGTGCGCAGCCTGCTGGAGAGCGGTGAGGCCAGGTGCAGCAAGCGCAAGGTGGCCGAGGCGCTGGCCCTGCCGCTGGAGGAGGTGGACAGGGTGTTCCAGCATCTGCTGGCAGAAGGGGTGCTGGGGCAGGGCAGCAATCGCCACTATCACCTCAGCACGCAGGCGGGCTGAGTGTGCAGCCGGTGCCTTGTCGCCGGGAGGCCATCATCAATCTGGATAAACGGAGGCCACCTCAGGGTGGCCTCCTCGTTGCCGGGCTGGGCTAGTGCGTCAGCACCATCATCAGGCTGAGGAAGGCGGCCAGTCCGCCGCCCAGGCCGATGATCCAGTAAAACCCCTTGGCCCCCTGCTTGAGCGGGATCCGGAAGTAGAGCAGGAAGGCCCACCACCCCAGCGCCAGCAACAGAGGAATAAGAAACATTCGAGCCATATGGTCCTCGCTGTTATTCTGTGAGTCCTTGATCAATCAACAGGATGGATTGTGCAATGACGCAGCTACAGATTACCGCATTCGGCGCCCCCTCGGTACTCCAGCTCAAGCCTTCGCAGGACAAGATCCCCGCCGAGGGAGAGGTGCGGGTGCGCATCTGTTACGCCGGTGTCAATCCCATCGATGCCAAGACCCGGGCCGGACTCGGCTGGGCGGCAGCCCAGAACAAGGACAAGCTGCCCTGGACCCCGGGCTATGACGTGGCGGGGGTGGTCGAGAAGCTGGGCCCCGGTGTCACCTCCCTCAAGGAAGGGGAGCCGGTGTGCGGCATGGTGGGTTTCCCGCTGGCGGGAGGCGCCTATGCCGAATCCATCGTGGTGAGCGAGCGCGAGCTGGTCAAACTCGACGGGGTCAGCCTCAAGCAAGGGGCAGCGCTGCCGCTGGCGGGCCTCACCGCCTGGCAGGGGCTGTTCGAGCACGGTGGCCTCAAGCGTGGTCAGCGGGTGCTGATCCTGGCGGGCGCCGGCGGTGTGGGTCATCTGGCTGTGCAGTTCGCCAGCGCCTACGGCGCCGAGGTGGTGGTCACCGCCAGCAAGGAGAATCACGGCTTCCTGCACGGCATCGGCGCCGATCTCATGGTGGATTACCACGACGCCGACTGGGTGGCCCAGGTCGGCCAGGTGGATCTGGTGCTGGATCTGATGGGGGGTGAGAGCGGCAAGCAGGCGCTCGCCTGCGTCAAGCCGGGTGGCCAGCTGGTGACGGTGCCGACCATCACGGCCCAGCTCATCAAGGATGCCGGCGTCGAGCAGGGGATCAAGGTGAGCGGCATGCTGGTGCATCCCGACAGCAAGCAACTGGCCCAGATGCTGATCCTGCTGCGTCAGGGGGATGCCCACATCACCCTGGCGGGTGAGTACGCGCTGGCGGAGGGGGCCCTGGCCCATCAGGCCATCGAGGCGGGTCACACCCGTGGCAAGCTGGTGCTGCGCATGCCTGCCGCCGCGCACTATCCCGCATAAGGAAGCCCGCATGATAGAGTCCCTGGAAACCGGGCTGGGCTGGCTGTTTCTGAGCGCCTTCACCTCGGCGACCCTGCTGCCCGGCAGCTCGGAAGTGCTGCTCGGGGTAATGGCCAATCAGAACCAGTGGAGCATGGCCAGCCTGTTGTTCTGGGCGACCCTCGGCAACACCCTGGGATCCATGACCACCTGGTGGCTCGGCTGGCTCGCCACCTTCAAGAAGAAACCGGAAGATTTTCAAGGCCGTGGGGAACAAAAGGCACTCGGTTGGCTCAAACTCCATGGTCACTGGTGTCTGCTGCTTGCCTGGACGCCGGTGATAGGTGACGGTCTCTGTCTGCTGGCCGGTTGGCTGCGCCTCTCGTTCTGGCGCTCCCTTGTCTTGATCGGGCTTGGCAAATTGTTGCGTTATGCCCTGGTATTTCTGCTGGCCAGGCAGATCTTCTAGCTATTTTTTCGTTCACTCACGAGGTAACCGTGAAGCAACTCATCCCATTAAGCCTTCTTCTGGGCTTCGCCCTGCCCGCGCTGGCGGCCCCGACTCTGGTGTCGGAACAGGTCAAGCAGGAGGGCAAGCTCGGCATTCCCTACCAGATGTACAAGCTGGATAACGGCCTGACCGTGATCCTGGCACCGGACAAGTCCGATCCCCTGGTGCACCTCGACGTCACCTATCACGTGGGCTCGTCCCGCGAGACCGTGGGCAAGTCCGGTTTCGCCCACTTCTTCGAGCACATGATGTTCCAGGGCTCCAAGCACGTGGGTGACCAGGAACACATGCGGATCATCAACGAGGCCGGTGGTGACATGAATGGCACCACCAACAAGGACAGAACCAACTACTACGAAACCGTGCCGGCCAATCAGCTGGAGAAGGTGCTCTGGCTGGAGGCGGATCGCATGGGCTTCCTGCTCGATGCGGTGAGCCAGAAGAAGTTCGAGATCCAGCGCGCCACCGTCAAGAACGAGCGGGCCCAGCGTATCGACAACCAGCCCTATGGCCTGGTGAGCGAGAAGGTGGGGGAGGCGCTCTACCCGCGCACCCATCCCTACTCCTGGCAGCCCATCGGTTATGTGGAGGACCTGGATCGGGTCGGCGTGGATGACCTCAAGCAGTTCTTCCTGCGCTGGTACGGACCGAACAACGCGACCCTGACCCTGGGGGGCGATTTCGACAGCAAGCAGGCACTGGCCTGGATTGAGCAGTACTTCGGCCCCATTCCCCGCGGCCCGGACGTGGCCGAGCCGACCCCCGAACCTGCCACCCTGCCAAAGACCCGCTATGTCACCCTGGAAGACAAGGTGCACCTGCCGCTGCTCTATATCAGTTACCCGACCGTGGCCCTCGGCGACCCCAGGGAGCCGGCGCTGGACATCTTCGCCGACGTGCTCGGCGGCTCCGCCAGCTCCATGCTCTACCAGTCCCTGGTCAAGACCGGCAAGGCCATCGAGGTGGGGGCCGGTCACTCCTGCGAGGAGCTGGCCTGTACCCTGACGGTCTACGCCTACCCGAACCCGGCGGTGGATGGCAGCCTCAAGACCCTCAAGGGGGAGGTGGACAAGGTGATCGCCGACTTCGCCAGCCGGGGGGTCAAGCCTGCGGATCTGGAGAAGGCCATCAGCAGCTACCGCTCCGCCGCCATCTGGGGGCTGGACAGCATAGAGGGCAAGGTGAGCCAGCTCGCCATGGGCCAGGTGCTGGCCCAGGATCCCAACTATGTGTTCAAGAACCTGGATGCCATCGCAGAGGTCAAGGCGTCTGACGTCAAGGCTGCCTACGACAAGTTCATCGCGGGCAAACCCGCCGTGGTGCTGAGCGTGGTGCCCAAGGGCAAGACGGACTGGCAGGCCGCCGCCCCGAACTTCACCCCGGCCAAGCGTGAACTGCCGGATTACAGCCAGCACGGGGGGCCCCTGGCCCTGCGCCCGGTGAAGGACAACTTCGATCGGAGCGTGCAACCCAAGGCGGGGGACGCGGTCAGCGTCAAGGTGCCGGCCATCTGGCACGGCAAGCTGGACAAGGGCATCGAGATCATCGGCACCCAGAGTGACGAGATCCCGGCCGTCTCTATCATGATCGCCCTGCCGGGCGGCATCCGGGCCGAGGGCAAGGGGGAGCTGGGGCTCGCCAGCCTCACCGCAGCCATGCTGGAGCAGGGCACGGTGCGCCTCTCCGAGGCCGAGCTCAGCGACGAGCTGCAAAAACTCGGCGCCAGCATCAGCGTCTCCACCGCCCAGTACAACAACCTCATCACCATCAGCAGCCTGACGGACAAGCTGCCCCAGACCCTGGCGCTGGTACGCGAGGTGTTCGAGCGTCCCGGCATGCGGGAGGCGGACTTCGAGCGACTCAAGGCCCAGATGCTGCAGGGGATGAAGCAGAGCGAGCAGCAGCCGGAGTGGCTGGCGGGTCAGGCGTTCCGCGAGCTGGTGTACGGCAAGCAGAGCCGTCTCGGCCAACCGACCAACGGGGTGCTGGCCGATGTGGAGAAGCTGACCCTGGCGGACGTGAAGCGCTTCTATCAGACCTATTACAACCCGACCAATGCCAAGGTGGTGGTGACGGGGGATGTGACCCAGCCGCAGATCGAGTCCGAACTCGGCTTCCTGACCCAGTGGAAGGGGGCCGCGCCCAAGCTGGGGGATCTCAAGCCTCAGGGTGAGCAGGCCAAGCCGGGTATCTATCTGGTGGACAAGCCGGGGGCGCCCCAATCGGTGATCCGTATCGGCCGCCGCGCCATGCCGTTTGACACCACGGGGGATTACTTCATCGCGAACCTGATGAACTTCAACCTGGGGGGCAACTTCAACAGCCGCATCAACCTCAACCTGCGGGAAGACAAGGGCTACACCTATGGGGCCAGCTCGGGCTTCTCCGCCAATCGCGAGGCGGGCGTCTTCGCTACCGGCGCCAACGTGCGCACCGATGCGACCGTGGATGCGATCCGCCAGTTCCTGAAGGAGATGGATGGCTATCGCAAGAGCGGCCCGACCCCGGTGGAGCTGGCCTATATGCGCAGCGCCGTCTCCCAGCAGGATGCCCTCTCCTACGAGACCCTGGGCCAGAAGGCGGGCTTCCTGCTGCAGATGATCATGTATGACCTGAAGCCGGACTATGTGCAGGCCCAGAACCAGCTGATCAAGACGGTGTCACCCGAGACGTTGAAGGCCAGTGCGGACCGTTGGCTGAACCCGGCCGACATGGTGATAGTGGTGGTGGGAGACAAGCAAAAGCTTGAAAAACCGCTTGCGGAGCTTCATCTTCCCATCTATCCACTGCAACTGCCCTGACAGGCAGTGCAAAATAATGAGCGCCGCCCCGGCGGGGCGGCCACACATGAGCCGTGAATATGACTACTACTAGCTTGTCGCTCACCGAGTTGTTGGCAGCCCTTGGCGCCCCGGAGCGGGTCACCGCCCTCAAGGGGATCCGCCGCGGGATAGAACGTGAATGCCTGCGCATCACCCCGGAAGGCACCCTGTCCCAGACCGATCACCCGAAGAGTCTGGGGTCGGCCCTGACCCATGGCAACATCACCACCGACTACTCGGAGAGCCTGCTGGAGTTCATCACCCCGGCCACCGACTCCATCGAGAGCCTGATCGAGCAGCTCGGCGACATCCATCGCCACACCATTCATCACCTCGGTGACGAGCGGATCTGGCCCCTCTCCATGCCCTGCTTCGTCGGGGACGAGGAGAGCATCCGGCTGGCCCAGTACGGCAGCTCCAACATCGGCCGGATGAAGACCCTCTACCGGCAGGGGCTGAAGAACCGCTACGGCAGTCTGATGCAGGTCATCGCCGGGGTGCACTTCAACTTCTCCATGCCGGACAGCTTCTGGTGCGAGTGGCAGGATCTGGTGGGGGAGGGCTGCTGCAGCCAGCGCTTCATCTCCGAAAAGTACATGGGGCTGATCCGCAACGTCTACCGCTTCGGCTGGCTGGTTCCCTATCTGTTCGGCGCCTCGCCGGCTATCTGCGACTCCTTCCTGAAGGGGCGCAAGAGCAGCCTGCCGTTCCAGAAGACCGGCAAGGGGACCCTCTATCTGCCCTATGCCACCGCGCTGCGCCTGTCCGATCTCGGTTACACCAACAGCGCCCAGGCGGGGCTCAAGATCAGCCACGACAACCTGCCCGCCTATGTGAGCAGCCTGCGCCGCGCCATCAACACCCATGATCCCGAGTTCGCCAAGATCGGGGTCAAGGTGAACGGCGAGTACCGCCAGCTCAACGATAACGTGCTGCAGCTGGAGAACGAGCTCTATGCCCCCATTCGTCCCAAGCGCACCCCGCGCAGCGGCGAGAAGCCGTCGGACGCGCTGGAGCAGCGTGGCATCGAATACATAGAGCTGCGCACCGTGGACGTGAATCCCTTCACCCCGTTCGGCATCGAGGTGGATCAGATCCGCTTCTTCGATCTGTTCCTGGTCTGGTGTCTGCTGCGCCCGTCCCCCGTGCTGACCGACGAGGAGGTGGCGCGCAATCGCCGCAACCAGAACAAGGTGGTGCTGGAGGGGCGTCGTCCTGGCCTGGAGTTGGAAGACGAGCAGGGCAACCCCATCGGCCTTAAGGAGTACGGGCTCAAGCTGTTCGGCGAGCTGGATCAGGTGGCCGAGCTGCTGGATCGCTGCTGTGGTCGCAACCGCTACCGCGAGACCCTGGCCCTGCACCGGGAAAAGCTGCTCGACCCCGAGCTGACCTATTCCGCCCGCCTGCTCAAGCAGCTGCTTTCGAGCGGTCAGGACAACGGCTGCTTCGGCGACGAGCTGGCGAGCCGCTACCGTGAGCAGATGCTGGCCGGTGAGCTGGAATACTGGGACGAGGCCTACTTCGCCGGTGAGGCGCGGGATTCCCTGGCCAAGCAGCGGGAGCGGGAGCGCGGTGACAGCCTGTCGTTCGACGACTTCCTCGCCGATTACTTCGGCACGCGCCAGACCACGGTCTGACGCCCAGCCATCGATGAAAAAGCCGCTCTCTGGAGCGGCTTTTTTTATGGGACGTTTTTCAGGGAGGCGCGATGGACGATCACCAGCCGTTCCAGCTGTGCCAGCAGGTAGTCACGATAACCCTGGCCAAACAGCTTGCCGGGCTCCAGGGAGGCGATCAGCGTCTGCCGGCGCTGGCTCTGCAACAGGGGGAGGCGGCGCACATGGGTATCTATCCAGACGAGGGCGCCTGACGGGGCCTGCATCAGGTTGCCGAGGTGGAGATCCCGGTGGTAATAGCCCTGTTTGGCTAGCTGGAAGATGTCTCTGGCCAGCTGACGCAGCAGGGCGAGCCGGCTCGCCTCGTCGGCGCGCTGGAAATAGGCGTCACAAGCCTGGTGATCCTGCAGGTATTGCACGGCGAGGAAGGAGCCGAGGGGATTGAGGGGGTTGAGGGCCAGACCGGCCGCCTTGCAGGGCACCACGTTGAGACCGGCCTGGCGGATCAGCCGGTTGCTGCGCCACTCCCGGAAGGCATCGATATGGCCGACCAGCCGCTTGCTGAGCTGATCCCGGCACAGCCAGCGCAGGGTCCAGCGGGGATACTTGTCGGCGACCAGCTTGCAGAGGCTGTTGCTGGAGTCATGGTGCCAGAACAGGCTGCTGCCCTGCTCTTCGAAGCGCCGGGTCTGGCTGGTCTGGGCCAGGGTCCATGTCGGCAGCTTTAGATCGTCGTTCACCAGTAGATAGTAGTGTTTTCTTCCGTTGAAATGCAGAGATGTCAGTGTCATAGCGCTGTTTTTAATATGGCTGACGGTGATTAATTGTCTCCCTCGAAAGCTGATGGCACCTGAATGGGATGCCGGAAAAAGAAAACGGCCCCGCGGGGCCGTTGATGCACAGAGATCGACGACGGGATCAGAGGATCATGCCGCCGAAGAAGAAGCCCAGGGCCACTGCCATGGCTATGGTAGCCACACCCGGGATGAAGAAGGGGTGATTGAACACCGCCTTGCCGATCCGGGTTGAGCCAGTGTCATCCATCTCGACCGCCGCCAGCAGGGTCGGGTAGGTCGGCAGCACGAACAGGGCGCTCACCGCGGCGAAGGAGGCGATGGCGGCCAGCGGGCTGACGCCCAGGGCCAGGGCGGCAGGCATCAGTGCCTTGGTGGTGGCCCCCTGGGAGTAGAGCAGCATGGAGGAGAAGAACAGCACCACGGCCAGCAGCCAGCTGTACTGGTTCAGCAGATCGCCGGCGAAGGCCTGGATCTCGACCATGTTGCCCTTCACGAAGACGTTACCCAGCCAGGCCACACCCAGCACGCAGATACAGGCGGACATGCCGGACTTGAAGGTCGGCATGTTGGTGACCTGGGAGGCGTCCAGCTTGCACAGCAGCACCATCAGGGTGGCGGCGGAGAGCATGATGCCCATGATGGCGCCGTCGCGGGGGATGGGCGGGTTGGCGATCAGGCCCACGTTGCCGGAGATTGCGGTGGCATAGGCCATGACGGCGACGATGGCGGCGACGAAGATACCGACGGAGAGCTTGGCGTAAGGCTTGAGCTCAATCTGGTTGGTGCCGCGCAGCTTGATCAGACCCTTGGCCTTGCGCTCCAGATAGACTTCGTCCTGCTCCAGCGGCTTGCCCAGCATGTTGGCCACGAAGGCGCCGAGGATACAGGCGATGAAGCTGGACGGGATGCAGATGGCCAGCAGGGTCAGGTAGTCGACACCGAGCGGCTCAAGCATACCGGAGAAGGCCACCACGGCCGCCGAGATGGGGGAGGCGGTGATGGCGATCTGGGAGGCGACGACCGCGATGGAGAGCGGGCGGGATGGGCGAATGCCCTGCTCCTTGGCCACTTCGGCGATCACCGGCAGGGTGGAGAAGGCGGTGTGACCGGTACCGGCCAGCATGGTCATCAGATAGGTGACGACCGGGGCGGCGAAGGTGATGTGCTTGGGGTTCTTGCGCAGGGCTTTCTCGGCCAGGGAGACCAGGTAGTCCATGCCGCCGGCCAGTTGCATACAGGCGATGGCGCAGATCACGGACGCGATGATCATGATCACGTCCCAGGGCAGATAGGTCACCAGCTGATCACCCGGGATGGGCATGCCCAGACCCCAGGTCAGTACCAGCACCCCCAGACCACCGGCAAAGCCGATGCCGATGCTGCCGATCCGGGCCCCCAGATAGATAGCGGCGAGCACGACGAGTAACTCGATTCCAATCATAGCGAACACTCCAATTTCCAGTTTTTTTAGGTTTTTATATGGCAGGAAAGCCAATTCCCGATGGGGCTGTGGAAGACCAATCGGGAACTGACTCTATGGGCCGGGGTAATCCCCGGCCCATGGATCCGCTTATACGGCTTCGCGAGTGTAGCGCTTGGCCTTGTATTGCGGGTTCATCAGGTTCTCGATGGAGAGGATCTCGTCGAGCTGCTCGGCGGTCAGCAGGCCGCGCTCCAGCACGACTTCACGGACGTTCTTGCCGGTCTGTGCACAGATCTTGCCGACGATGTCCCCTTCGTGGTGACCGATGAAGGGGTTCAGGTAGGTCACGATGCCGATGGAGTTCAGCACGTGGTTCATGCAGATTTCCGGGTTGGCGGTGATCCCTTCCACGCACTTGACGCGCAGGGCGACACAGGCTTTCTCCATCAGGCTCAGGGATTCGAACATGGCCTGGCCGATCACAGGTTCCATGACGTTCAGCTGCAGCTGACCCGCTTCGGCGGCGAAGGTGATGGTGACGTCGTTGCCGAACACCTTGAAGCAGGACTGGTTGACCACTTCCGGGATGACCGGGTTGACCTTGGCCGGCATGATGGAGGAGCCAGCCTGCATTTCCGGCAGGTTGATCTCCTTCAGGGCAGTGCGCGGACCGGAAGAGAGCAGACGCAGGTCGTTACAGATCTTGGACAGCTTCATGGCCAGGCGCTTGATGGCGCCGTGCAGCATCACGTAGGCGCCGCAGTCGGAGGTCGCTTCGATGAGGTCCTCTGCCGGCACATAGGCGCGACCGGTGATCTCGGCCAGGCGCTTGATGGCCAGGGCGGAGTACTCGGGCGGGGTGTTCAGGCCGGTACCGATGGCGGTGGCGCCCAGGTTCACTTCCAGCAGCAGTTCCTGGCAGCGCTTGATGGACTTGATCTCTTCACGCAGGGTGACGGCGAAGGCATGGAACTCCTGACCCAGGGTCATGGGCACCGCATCCTGCAACTGGGTACGACCCATTTTCAGGATGTTCTTGAACTCTTGAGCCTTGGCGTCGAAGGCGGCGATCAGGCCTTCCAGGGCGAACAGGGTGGTGTCTGTGCTGTTGACCACGGCGACGCGGAAACCGGTCGGGTAGGCATCGTTGGTGGACTGGCACTTGTTGACGTGGTCATTGGGGTTGATGACGTCGTAGCGGCCCTTGGCCAGGCCCATGATCTCGAGGGCGATGTTGGCCAGCACCTCGTTGGTGTTCATGTTGACGGAGGTACCGGCGCCGCCCTGGTAAACGTCGACCGGGAACTGGTCGAAGCACTTGCCGGTGTTCAGCATGAGGTCGCAGGCTTCGACGATCTTGTCGGCGATTTCGGGACGAATGGTGCCGAGTTCACCGTTGGCCAGTGCGGCGGCCTTCTTGGTCAGCACCATGCCACGGACAAATTCGGGAACGTCAGAAATCTTCTGGGTGCTGATCTTGAAGTTCTCGACGGCGCGCAGGGTGTGCACACCGTAATAGAGATCGTTGGAAACTTCTTTGGTGCCCAGCAGGTCTTCTTCAATGCGGACGTTCTTGATGTCGCTCATTGTAATGCCTCAGAAATCAGATAAATGGAAACAATCCTCACCGAGTGGCGCGACTTCCTTACGCACATTTCATCCTGAAGCACCACACATCGAGTGGGGCGGTTGGGAGCCTGTTGCCCCCGGGTAATCATTGGAGACGATATTACCTCAATTGAGGTATCTGATATTAGACCTGGATCACTAAATTTGAGCCGACCCCAAATAACTTGTGGTCATTAAACAGATACTGCAATTGTGCGAATTACTGTGACAGAACAACCACTTCAATCCCAGTTATTCAAGAAGATATTTGTCTGAATCCCGACCCGTATCACTCATCAGACTTGAAAAATGGACACTGGGCCCCATTTTAGTTGTCAGAACCGATAGCGCCGTGGCCTGGCACCGGGATGGTCTCCCTCGCCTTGCCACCTGGGGTTCATCACTTTTACTCGCACCGAGGATTATATGGGCAAGTTGTTACTGTTATTGGTCGGCCTGGTCGTGCTGGAGCTCACCGTGATGATCGAGGTGGGGTCGGTGATCGGCGCCCTGCCGACCGTGGGACTGCTGATCCTGACCGCAGTGCTGGGCTCCTCCCTGGTGCGCAGCGAGGGGATCAAGACCCTGTTCAGCGCCCAGCAGAAGATGCAGCAGGGGGAGATGCCGGGCCGCGAGGTGATGGGGGGCATGATGCTGGCGCTGGCCGGTCTGCTGCTGATCATTCCGGGTTTCGTGACCGACTTCTTCGGCATCCTGCTGCTGCAGCCCTGGCTGCGCAACCGGCTGGCGGACAAGCTGGTGGGCAGCAGCCAGTTCCGGATGCAGATGGGGGGCTTCCAGAACCCCTCATCCCCCTTTGAACCGGGTCAGGGTGAGGGGCCGCAGCCGGGCAACCGCGGCGGCACCACCATAGAAGGGGAGTTTGAACGCAAGGAATGAGTCCGGGAGTGACCCGCGACTGTGCCCTCAGGGTCTCCCCTGGTGGCACAGTCCCTCGAAGCGGCGGTGGGCGTAGGCCCACGCCAGTACCCCGGCCGCCAGATTGGCCAGCAGTATCCCCAGATAGATCCCCTGTTCCCCCCCGAGTTTTGCCCCCAGCCAGGCCCCTGGCAGCAAGAAGACAAACAGACGCAGGCCGTTAAACAGAAATGACACCGTGGATGCCCGCACCCCGTTGAGGGCGGACGCCAGCAGCATCACCATGCCCTGGAAGCCATAGCCGATGGGTACCAGATGCAGATAGAGCACTATGAGCCGCACCACCTGGGGCTGGTCGCTGAACAGGGTGGCGATGAGGGGGGCCATCAGCCAGATGAGGGCGTAAACGGCGAGCTGGAACAGCAGGGCGAAGCGCATGCTGAGCAGCAGGGCGGCCCTGGCCCGGGCCGGGTTGCCGGCGCCGCAGTTCTGGGAGACGAAGGGGGCCAGCACCGAGGAGAGCGCCATCATCACGATCAGCAGCAGGGCCTCCACCCTGGATGCGGCGCCGTAGGCGGCCACCACCTCGGTGCCGAGTCCGGCGAAGATGACCATCAGCACGGCGTTGGCCAGGGGGTTGAGCATGTTGGTGAAGGAGGCGGGCACCGCCACGTGCAGCAGGGCGCGCCAGTGGGCCAGCAGGCGTGGGCGGGGGGAGAGGCGCCATGACAGCAGCCGTTCCCGCCTGCGCAATATATGCAGGCTGACCAGGGTCGCCATCAGCCAGGAGAGGGAGGTGGCGATGGCGGCACCGCGGATGCCCCACTCGGGGAAGGGGCCTATGCCGAAGATGAGCAGGGGATCCAGCACCCCGTTGACCAGACCGGCCACCGCCATCACCAGGCTCGGGGTCTTGGTGTCGCCGGTGGCCCGGATGGCGGCATTGCCCACCATGGGCAGGGCCAGCAGGGGCACGGTCAGATACCAGATCAGCATGTAGTCGTGGATCAGCGAGATGAGCTCGGCGCTGGCCCCCAGCAGGCTGAACAATGGGGTGATGGTCAGGGCGCCGAGCAGGGAGAGCAGGGTGACCAGCAGGACGGCGAGGAACAGGCAGTCCGTGGTGATGCGGGCCGCCTCGTCATGGCGGCCCTGACCCAGAGTATGGCCGAGCAGGGCGGACAGACCAGCCCCCAGCCCCATGGTCAGCGAGGTGACCACGAAGGTGACCGGGAAGGTAAAGCTGATGGCGGCGAGTGCCTCCGTGCCCAGCAGACCGATGAAGAAGGTGTCGACCAGGTTGAAGGCCAGGATGGCGACGATGCCGAGTATCATGGGACCCGTCATGCGCAGCAGCACGGCAGGCATGGGGGCGGTCAGCATGGGATTGGGTCGGCTCAAGGGATCGTCTCTGTTGCTGCAGGGCCAGCACGCCGGCCGCGTCCATTCACCGTCCTGGTTCGGGTCGCTCGTCCATCAAAGATGTTCATAGTACGTGAAAAAATTTTTTTTGTATTTGCCCTTGAAGGGCTACCCAATTCGCCCCAGATCAGGGACATAACAAATTTGGCCGAGTGCGGCCATTCCTCAAGCAACACAGAGACTCATTTTGGGAGAGTTATCGATGAAAATTCGTCCACTGCACGACCGCGTCATCATCAAGCGCATCGAAGCTGAAGCCAAATCCGCTGGCGGCATCGTCTTGACTGGCACGGCGGCCCAGAAGTCCACCCGTGGTGAAGTTCTTGCCGTGGGGACTGGCCGAATTCTGGATAATGGCGATGTCAAAGCTCTGGCCGTCAAGGTCGGTGACAAGGTGATTTTCAACGAAGGCTACGGCGTCAAGACCGAGAAGCTGGATGGCCAGGACGTGCTGATCCTGTCCGAGACCGACATCCTGGCGATTGTCGAAGAGTAATACTCCCCTTTTCCCCGAATTGATTTAAGGACTCAAGAACATGGCAGCTAAAGAAGTTAAGTTTGGTAACGACGCTCGTATCAAGATGCTGGAAGGTGTGAACATTCTGGCTGATGCAGTAAAAGTCACCCTGGGCCCGAAAGGCCGCAACGTGGTACTGGACAAGTCCTTCGGTGCCCCGACCATCACCAAGGATGGCGTCTCCGTTGCGCGCGAGATCGAGCTGGAAGACAAGTTCCAGAACATGGGCGCCCAGATGGTCAAGGAAGTCGCTTCCAAGGCCAACGACGCCGCCGGTGACGGTACCACTACCGCAACCGTACTGGCACAAGCCATCGTCAACGAAGGCCTGAAGGCCGTTGCCGCCGGCATGAACCCGATGGACCTGAAGCGCGGTATCGACAAGGCCGTAGTGGCTGCCGTCGCCGAGCTGCAGGCCCTGTCCACTCCTTGCGCCGACAGCAATGCCATCGCCCAGGTGGGTACCATCTCCGCGAACTCTGACGAGAAAGTGGGCAAGCTGATTGCCGAAGCCATGGACAAGGTGGGCCGTGACGGCGTCATCACCGTCGAAGACGGTCAGGGCCTGGAAGACGAGCTGGCTGTCGTTGAAGGCATGCAGTTCGACCGTGGCTACCTGTCCCCCTACTTCGTCAACAAGCCGGAAACCGGCTCCGTCGAGCTGGATGACCCCTTCATCCTGCTGGTGGACAAGAAAGTCTCCAACATCCGCGAAATGCTGCCGGTGCTGGAAGGTGTGGCCAAGGCTGGCAAGCCGCTGATCATCGTCGCCGAAGACGTGGAAGGCGAAGCGCTGGCGACCCTGGTGGTCAACACCATGCGTGGCATCGTGAAGGTTGCTGCCGTCAAGGCACCGGGCTTCGGTGACCGTCGCAAGGCCATGCTGCAGGATATCGCCATCCTGACCGGCGGTACCGTGATCTCCGAAGAGGTGGGCATGGAGCTGGAGAAGGCGACCCTGGAAGATCTGGGCCGTGCCAAGCGCATCGTCATCACCAAAGAGAACACCACCATCATCGATGGCGTGGGTGATGCTGCCCTGATCGAGAGCCGTGTGGCTCAGATCCGTCAGCAGATCGAAGAGACTTCTTCCGATTACGACCGTGAGAAGCTGCAAGAGCGCGTGGCCAAGCTGGCCGGCGGTGTTGCCGTCATCAAGGTTGGCGCCGCCACCGAAGTGGAAATGAAAGAGAAGAAGGCCCGTGTCGACGATGCCCTGCACGCGACCCGCGCCGCCGTGGAAGAAGGCGTGGTTGCCGGTGGTGGTGTGGCGCTGGTACGCGCTGCCGCCAAGCTGGCCAACCTGCGTGGTGACAACGAAGACCAGAACGTGGGTATCAAGGTCGCCCTGCGCGCCATGGAAGCCCCGCTGCGTCAGATCGTCATCAACGCCGGTGAAGAAGCCTCCGTCATCGCCAACGCGGTGAAGAACGGTGAAGGCAACTTCGGTTACAACGCCTACACCGAACAGTACGGCGACATGCTGGCCATGGGGATCCTGGATCCGACCAAGGTAACCCGTTCTGCCCTGCAGTTCGCCTCTTCCATCGCTGGCCTGATGATCACCACCGAGTGCATGGTCACCGAGCTGCCGAAGAAAGATGCACCGGCCATGCCTGATATGGGTGGCATGGGCGGCATGGGTATGATGTAATCACACCATTGTTATCAAACGGCTCGCATTTGCGAGCCGTTTTTTTTAGTACTACTAAACTGGATTTATTGATAGTGAAATCAGCTGAGGTGAAGATGCGTAATTTAGGTTTGATTCCATTACTGTTTTCCTTGTGCCTGCCAGCCATGGTGTTGGCGGCCCCGACCGGTCCCGTGATCCTCAAGGTGACGGGGGATGTGGAACCCGTCGATCCGAGCAATGAGGAGGTGGCCTTCGATCTGGCCATGATCCAGGCCCTGCCGCAGCATGAAATCCTGACCAGCAATCCCTGGGTGGACAAGCCGCATAAATACGTGGGGCCCAAGCTGGCGGACGTGATGACGGCGGTGGGGGCCAAGGGCAAGAGCATCACGCTCACCGCCCTGAACAGTTTCCAGATCAGGGTCAACTGGGATAAGGTCAAGCAGTATGATCCCATCCTCGCCTGGCAGGACGATGGGATGACCATGCGGGTACGTGACAAGGGGCCCCTGTGGTTTATTCTGCCATTGGATCAGCACCCGGAGATCAGACGGTCAGAGTTCACCGACATGATGATCTGGCAGTTGACTTCGATCGATATTCAGCAGTAATGACGGTGGCTTGCGGGAGTTCAGGGTGAAAGCGAAGACCAGGGCCTGGCCCTTACTCGGCGTTCTCTATCTATCCATCTTGCTGTTCACGGGAAGCACGCTGTACTGCCTGGTGCAGATACAGAATGCGACCCGGGTGATGGAAAAGTACACCTATGACGTCTCCTGGGCCCTGATGCAACTGCAACTCGAGTTGGGTCGCTTCCTCAATGCGGTGGAGATCTACCACTATGGGGGCATAGATCACGATGCCCTGCTGCTGCGCTACGACATCCTCTGGAGCCGGACCCCCATATTGCTGAGCGGCCAGTTGCGCAAGAGCCTGGGGGACAATCAAAAGACCCTGAGGCTGGTCCAATTGACCGAGAGCAACATTCGGGAGATTGAGCCTAAACTGGTGGATTTGAAGCCGGGTACGCCGGATTATCAGCAGATCCTGATGCGGATCGCCCCCCTGCAGGAGCCTCTCTCTTACTCCCTCGCCTCCGTGATGCAGAACAACATCAACGTCTATTCGGGCAATGACAAGCGCTTCGGCCAGTTGCGCAATGCGCTGCTGTTCATGGTGTCCGGCCTGGTGATCTCGGTCATTCTGCTCAGTGGCTTGCTGATACGTGAGGCCAGGCGGCACTTCAGGATGGCCCGGATCGACCCGCTGACCGGCCTCGCCAACCGGCTGGCGCTACTGGAGAAGATGGAGTCCTACGTCAGCCGGGATACGCCATTCGGCCTGGTGCTGGTGGATATCAATGATTTCCGGGACATCAACAGCAAGTTTGGCTACAGCACTGGGGACATCCTGTTGCAGGAGCTGGCGAAACGCTTGAGCGCTCTGTGCGAGAATGGTGAGTGGATCGCCCGCCTCGGGGGGGATCAACTGGCCATGCTGCAGCGGGAGGGGAGCGATCTGCGGCAGGTGAGGGAACTGGTGGCGAGAATACTCTATGCCCTCAAGCAGGACATTCTCATCGACAACTACCCCTTCCGGCTGGAGGTCGGCATAGGCATCGCCTTCTTCCCCATGGACAGCAATCAGACCCAGGAGCTGCTCAGCCGGGCAGAACAGGCGCTATTCCACAGCCGCAAGACCCATGTGCCCTATGTCATCTACGACAACTCCCTGCTCAATGAGACCGCCAGGCGCAAGCACTTGGCCTCAGACATGGTGATGGCCCTTGAGCACAACGCCCTCGAGCTCTACTATCAGCCCATCGTCAATCTGGAGAGCGGTCGCTGCGAGGCGGTGGAGGCCCTGCTGCGCTGGCGTCATCCCGAGCTCGGCTTCATCCCGCCCAACGAGGTGATCCAGGTGGCGGAAGAGTTCCAGCTGGCGGAGAAACTCGGCAGCTGGATCCTCAATACCGCCTGCGAGCAGTTGCACAAGTGGCAGCACCTGGGGCTGGTCGACTTGCAGATGTGCGTCAACATCTCCCCCGGCATGTATCAGCGCAACCTGTTGAAACTGGTGGCCAAGGCTCTGATGGACCACCACATCCCTGCCGCCAGCCTGGTGCTTGAGGTGACCGAAGACACCACCATGCGGGAGGTGAAGAACTCCCTGCAACTGATGCAGGACCTCAATCAACAGGGGGTCCAGCTGGCGCTGGATGACTTTGGCACCGGTTACTCCTCCCTCAGCTATCTGCAGAAGCTGCCGGTGAGCAAGGTGAAGATAGACAGATCCTTCATACAGGGTATAGACACCTCGGTGGAGGCGGCCGAGCTGGTCGCCAATATCTGCCGGATGGGTTCCATGCTGGGCAAGAAGCTGGTGTGCGAGGGGATAGAGAGCCAGGGTCAGCTCGACGTGCTGCGCGCCCTGACCGACATCCATCTCTACGGGCAAGGCTATCTGTTCAGTCGGCCGGAGCAGGCGGCGAAGGCCTATCAGACCCTGCTGGAGATGGAGGAGCGCTGGTTGGCCAGACGGATACCGGACAAGGCATGCCTCATCTGATGGTCAATGCCTCATGTTTTGGGAATCGGGGCCGATAGTGCTTAGGCAGGAGGTACACAATGGACATTTCTAGCACTGCATCCTCGTCATATGGTTCTGCCTTGATGGTGGCCAGTCTGGCGAAAAAACAGCAACTTCAGGATGGGGAAACCGCCCTGAAACTGCTGCAGACGGCCGCCCAGCCAGCCCAGGCACCGACTCCGTCGGCGACGGGGTCACTGGGAAGCAACATCAATATCCACGTCTGATCCTGATAAAAAAGCCCCCATCCATGGATGGGGGCTTTTCTTGTTCAACATCGATCCGATTCAGCACGAGAAGGGGGCGGGGGCCTCGAAGCTCATGCGCTCACCACTGCGAGGGTGGGTGATGGTCAGGCTGGCCGCATGCAGGTAAAGATGCGGCGCGGCAGCCAGCGCCTCGGGATGGGCATAGAGGTTGTCCCCGAGGATGGGGTGGCCCAGCTCCAGCATGTGTACCCGCAGCTGATGGGAGCGGCCCGTGATGGGGGTCAGCTTGATCAGGCTGTTGCCATCCTCCACCTTGAGTTTCTCCCACAGGGTCAGGGCGTGGCGCCCCTCCTCGAAGTCCACCTTCTGTCTGGGACGATTGGGCCAGTCCACGCACAGCGGCAGATCGACCTGACCCGAGTCCGCTTCAGGCTCCCCCCACACCCAGGCGAGGTAGTGTTTCTCGGTCTCCCGCTCGCGGAACTGGCGACTCAGCTCCCGATGGGAATTTGGGGTGAGGGGGATGACGATGACCCCGGTGGTGGACATGTCGAGTCGATGGGCCGCCGCCGCCTTGGGGTGTTGCTGCTTGACCCTGTGCAGGACGCTGTCTTCATTCTCGGGGCCGCGCCCGGGCACGCTGAGCAGGCCGGTGGGCTTGTTGACCACCATGATGTCCCTGTCCTTGAACAGGATATCGAGCCAGGGTTCCAGAGGCGGTGAGTATTCAAATGTAGCGTCTTGCATCTTTCATCCAGGGGGCAGGCCCCATCAGTGACTGAGTTATGGGTGACCACGATAAATAAGGTGCACGGCAGCCGGCTATGCACCTTCACTACCTTGTCAGTTATGGGTGACCACGATAAAGCGGATTGCATCCAGCTTGAGTTGGGTCTGATCGATCAGGTGGTGCAATTCTGCCTGCAGATTGCGCAGATAATCCAGCTCGCTGTCGCGCACGTTCGGATTGACCGCCTTGAGCGCCTCCAGCCTGTCCAGATCCTGCTGCAGGGTCTGCGCCATCTGTGCCCGCGCCTTGTCGACTATGCCCGCCTTCAGCTCTTCGGCGATGACTTGCCCCTTGCCGATGAGACCGTGGATCACCGGCTGGGACGCCGTCACCAGCTTGCTGCCGAGGTGGCGATTGACCGGGGTCAGCTGGCGGTTGAAGGCATCGAACGCCACCTTCTCACCGAGGTTCTGACCATTCTTGTCCATCAGCAAGCGGATCGGAGTCGGCGGCATGAAGCGATAGAGCTGGGGATGGGCGGCCGACTCGGCCACGAAGATAAGCTCCAGCAGGATGGATCCGATCGGTAGCGCCTTGTTCTTGAGCAGGGCAACCGAGGTCGCGCCTATCTCCGACCCCAGGATCAGGTCGATGCCACCCCGCATGATGGGGTGCTCCCAGGAGAGCAGCGCCATGTCGTCCCGTGCCAGGGCGGTGGGACGATCGAAGGTGATGGTCATGCCATCCTGGGGCAGGCCCGGGAAGCTCGGCACCAGCATGTGATCCCCCGGTGTCAGCACCAGCGCATTCTCTCCCCTATCGTCCTGATTGACGCCGATCTCGTCGAACATCTTGAGGGCGAAGGAGATCATGCCGGTGTCGTCATCCTCGGCAGCCAGCTTGTCGACCAGCTGTTGGGCGGCGGCTCCTCCGCTGGAGTGGATCTCCAGCAGGCGATCGCGGCCCTGCTCCAGCCTGGCCTTGAGCGGCTCGTGCAGCTCGCGGGTCTTGGTCAGCAAGGCATCCAGGGTTTCCTGGTTCTCCTCGTTGGCGGCCAGCAGCTCGAACAGCTCGTCGCGCACCGCTTCGAAGATGGGACGGGCGGTGGGGCAGGTCTGCTCGAAGGCATCCAGGCCGTCGTGATACCAGCAGAGCAGTGCACGCTGGGCGGTACCGGTCAGGTAGGGGACGTGGATCTCGACGGTATTCTGCTGGCCGATGCGGTCCAGGCGACCGATGCGCTGTTCCAGCAGATCCGGGTTGAGGGGCAGATCGAACAGCACCAGGTGGCTGGCAAACTGGAAGTTGCGTCCCTCCGAGCCAATCTCGGAGCAGAGCAGTACCTGGGCGCCGCTCTCCTCTTGGGCAAAATAGGCGGAGGCCTTGTCCCGCTCCAGAATGGACATGCCCTCGTGGAAGACGGTGCCACGGATCCCCTCGCGGGTGCGCAGCGCCTCTTCCAGCGCCAGGGCGGTGGCGGCCTCGGAGCAGATCACCAGCACCTTCTGCTGGCGGGCACCGAGCAGCAGTTCCAGCAGCCAGTCGACGCGCGGGTCAAACTGGGTCCAGCTGGCGTTATCTCCCTCGAACTGCTGGAAGATCTTCTCCGGATAGAGGTAGCGCAAGGCGCGGGTCTGCAGATCGCCACCGTTGCCCCCCATCATGCCCATCACCTTGATAGCGGTCTTGTACTGCTCCGGCAGCGGCATGGGGTAGACGTTGAGGTGGCGCTCGGGGAAGCCCTGAATGTTCGCGCGGCTGTTGCGGAACAGTACCCGGCCGGTGCCATGTTGATCCAGCAGCTTGCCGACCGCCTGCTGACGAGCGGCGGCATCGGCCAGATCCAGCCCATCGAGCTGGCTGGCGAGGATCTGCTTGGCCTCGTCGCTCAAGGCCTCGCCGGCCAGCAGCTCCTGGGCTGCGCTGGCAACCTGGCCATAGGCCTGCTCCTCGGCGAGGAAGGCGTCGTAATCGTAGAAGCGCTCGGGGTCGAGCAGGCGCAGACGGGCGAAGTGGCTCTGGTGACCGAGCTGATCC
>NZ_CM201342.1:1692500-1842500 GCF_054165525.2 Aeromonas sp. AE23HZ002T15 | reverse complement strand
GTGTTTCTAGGCAAATCCGGAGACACAACACTGAGACACGAGACGAACGCACTACGGTGCGGAAGCCATTGATGCCCTGCTTCCAGGAAAAGCCTCTAAGCTTCAGATTACAAGTCATCGTACCCCAAACCGACACAGGTGGTCGGGTAGAGAATACCAAGGCGCTTGAGAGAACTCGGGTGAAGGAACTAGGCAAAATAGAACCGTAACTTCGGGAGAAGGTTCGCTCTTGATGGTGAAGTCCCTTGCGGATGGAGCTGTCGGGAGTCGCAGTGACCAGATGGCTGGGACTGTTTATCAAAAACACAGCACTCTGCAAACACGAAAGTGGACGTATAGGGTGTGACACCTGCCCGGTGCCGGAAGGTTAATTGATGGGGTTAGCGCAAGCGAAGCTCTTGATCGAAGCCCCGGTAAACGGCGGCCGTAACTATAACGGTCCTAAGGTAGCGAAATTCCTTGTCGGGTAAGTTCCGACCTGCACGAATGGTGTAACCATGGCCATGCTGTCTCCACCCGAGACTCAGTGAAATCGAATTCGCCGTGAAGATGCGGTGTACCCGCGGCTAGACGGAAAGACCCCGTGAACCTTTACTACAGCTTGGCACTGAACATTGAACCTACATGTGTAGGATAGGTGGGAGGCTTTGAAGCGATGACGCCAGTTGTCGTGGAGCCGTCCTTGAAATACCACCCTTGTATGTTTGATGTTCTAACGCAGGGCCCTGAATCGGGCTCGCGGACAGTGCCTGGTGGGTAGTTTGACTGGGGCGGTCTCCTCCCAAAGAGTAACGGAGGAGCACGAAGGTTGGCTAATCCTGGTCGGACATCAGGAGGTTAGTGCAATGGCATAAGCCAGCTTAACTGCGAGACGGACAGGTCGAGCAGGTACGAAAGTAGGTCATAGTGATCCGGTGGTTCTGAATGGAAGGGCCATCGCTCAACGGATAAAAGGTACTCCGGGGATAACAGGCTGATACCGCCCAAGAGTTCATATCGACGGCGGTGTTTGGCACCTCGATGTCGGCTCATCACATCCTGGGGCTGAAGTCGGTCCCAAGGGTATGGCTGTTCGCCATTTAAAGTGGTACGCGAGCTGGGTTCAGAACGTCGTGAGACAGTTCGGTCCCTATCTGCCGTGGGCGTTGGATGATTGAAGGGAGTTGCTCCTAGTACGAGAGGACCGGAGTGAACGAACCTCTGGTGTTCGGGTTGTCACGCCAGTGGCACTGCCCGGTAGCTAAGTTCGGAATCGATAACCGCTGAAAGCATCTAAGCGGGAAGCGAGCCCTGAGATGAGTCATCCCTGACCCCTTGAGGGTCCTAAAGGGCCGTTGGAGACCACAACGTTGATAGGTGGGGTGTGTAAGCGCGGCGACGTGTTGAGCTAACCCATACTAATTACCCGTGAGGCTTAACCATACAACACCCAAGAAGTGTTCTGAGACTTGTAACAAACCCCAAGAACTACTCAAAAATTCAGTGATAACGACAAGCCACGAGCAACATCGTTATTCACGTCAGCTTTCTGGATTAAGAATTTGCCTGGCGGCCATAGCGCCGTGGAACCACCTGATCCCATGCCGAACTCAGAAGTGAAACGCGGTAGCGCCGATGGTAGTGTGGCATTCGCCATGCGAGAGTAGGACACTGCCAGGCACCCAATTAAACAGCGATGTGCAAAATCACATCACTGGCTGCGAGGATGACACCTCAACGAAGCGGCACATGATTTAGCGAAAGCTAACCGAATGCGGAGCGGTAGTTCAGTCGGTTAGAATACCGGCCTGTCACGCCGGGGGTCGCGGGTTCGAGTCCCGTCCGCTCCGCCACTAACAAGAAGCCCAGTCTAACGACTGGGCTTTTTTTATGTCCTGGATTCCTCCCACCTCTTATTTCCCCCATATCCTTCATCTCTTGTTTTCTCTGCCTATGTGCAATGCTCTGGATGGAAATCCAAATACATTCAGTAAGTTGGCTGAGATAGCTATAGCAGCGGCAGGATCAGCACGATCGAGACGAGATAAGGCAACAGCACTCTCAACCCCAGCTTATGCCCCCCTATGGCCAGTGCCAACAGACCCTTCACCAACGAATTGACCAGGCCGGCGAGCAGGATGCCGCGGGCCGCGACGTCCAGCAGCAGATCCTTGTGGGCCAGCTGGGAGAGGGAGAGGGTGATGGCGTCCACGTCCGTGATCCCCGATACCAGCGCCAGCAGGTAGACCCCGGAGTTGCCCACCTTGCTCTGCAGCAGGGTCGCCATGAAGCCGATCAGCGCCAGCAGCAGGCCGAACTTGATGGCGGTGGCGAGATCCAGGGGGTTGCTGGTCTCGGGTTGTACTGGGTTGTCCGCCACTTCTTCCCGCTGACGCCAGAACCAGAAGGCGAAGCCATAGACGATGGCCGCCAATACCAGCAAGGGGGTGGCGAGGCGCTGGGCCAGTTCGACGTGGATCAGCAGCACCAGCACCAGCAGGCGCAACCACATGGTGGCCCCCGCCAACAGTATGCCGGTGGCCAGCAGTCGCTCCAGGCCAGATTGCGCCTTGTTGAGACGGGCGAACTGCAGGGTGAGGGCGGTGGAGGAGGCGAGCCCCGCGAGCATGCTGGTCAGCACCAGGCCGGAGCGGGTGCCGAGCAGCCGCACCGCGAAGTGGCCGCAGAATGAGATGCCGGCGATCACCACCACCATCAGCCAGATCTTGAACGGATTGAAGGCGTTGAGGGGGCCCATCTCGGCGTCGGGCAATACGGGCAGCAGCACCAGGGAGATGAGCAGGAAGCGCAGGGTGGCGTGAAACTCCGCCTCGCTCAGGAACAGCATTCCCTGCTGGATCTGGCCCTTGAGCCCCATCAGCAGGGCTGCCAGCACGGCGCAGGCCACCGCCTCGCTCGGGCTCTGCAGCACAGACATCAACCCCAGCAGGTAGGTGAGCAGCATGGCCACCGAACTGGTGAGGCCGAACTCCCCCTGCCAGCGCAGGGCCAGCCAGACCGAGAGGCCGCAGCCCGTCACCACCGCCAGCAGGCCGAACAGGGCCAGCCAGGGCCCCAGTGTGGGCAACAACAGGGCGCAGACACCGCCGAGCAGGCCGATGAGACCATAGGTGCGCATGCCGGCGATTCGCTGGTTGTCACCGAGCCGGCGTACCTGCCAGCCCCGCTCCAGCCCGATGATGAGCCCTATGGCCAGGGAGACCAGGGCGCCATAGACGGGCTCGGCCTCGATCCACATGTCGCTTTCTCCATGTCGTTGCCGCCTCGTCTCATGATGGCACAAGGGGAAACTGGGCTGAGGGCGCTGGCTCACAGAGTGAGCAGCGGGTCGTGGGCTAATATGCGTAAAAGAGATAAGCAAAGCGCTATTTCTTTCTTCCTGGTATATCGAAGAGGCGGCATGCTGTACTCAATCCAACGATAAGGAGTATCACCATGAAACTGCGAATGACCGCCCTCTCCCTGTTATCCCTGCTGGCGCTCGGTCAGGCCAATGCCGCTGAAGTCCGCCTGCTCAACGTCTCTTACGACCCGACCCGCGAGCTGTTCCAGGAGTACAACACGGCGTTTGCCAAGGAGTGGAAGACCAAGACAGGGGACGACGTGGTGGTCAGCCAGTCTCATGGTGGCTCCGGCAAGCAGGCTCGCGCCGTGGTGGACGGTCTGGAGGCGGATGTGGTCTCCCTGGCGCTGGCCTATGACGTCGATGCGGTGGCCAAGGCTGGCCTCACCGCCAGCGACTGGGAAGGGCGTCTCGCCAATAACGCTTCTCCCTATACCTCCACCATCGTCTTCCTGGTGCGCAAGGGTAATCCCAAGCAGATCAAGGACTGGGGCGATCTGGTGCGCAAGGATGTCTCCATCATCACCCCGAACCCCAAGACCTCCGGCGGAGCGCGCTGGAACTATCTGGCCGCCTGGGGCTATGCCCTGAAGAAGAGCGGCAGCGAGGACGGCGCCAAACAGTTCGTCGGCGACCTGTTCAAGAACGTGAAGGTGCTGGATTCCGGTGCTCGCGGCGCCACCACCAGCTTCATCGAGCGTGGCTTGGGGGATGTGCTGCTGGCCTGGGAGAATGAGGCCCTGCTGGTGCTGAATCAGCCGGGTACCAGCGACAAGTTTGAACTGGTGGTACCGTCCGTCTCCATCCTGGCGGAGCCGCCGGTCACCGTCGTGGACAAGGTGGCCAAGAAGCACGGCACCGAGGCGGTCGCCAAGGCGTACCTCGATTATCTCTACTCGGATGAAGGACAGCGCATCATCGCCAAGTACCACTATCGTCCCAGCAACCCGGCGATCCTGAAGGAGACCTCGGCCCAGTTCCCGACCCTGAGTCTGTTCACCGTCAAGGATCTGGAAGGGGATTGGGACAAGGCCCAGAAGAAACACTTCGCCCAGGGCGGTCTGTTCGACCAGATCTATCAGCCGGGCAGCTAAGTTTGCTGGCCCACTGTGACAACGGATAGGAGCACCGCGATGAACAAGATCCTCCTGGTTCCCGGTCTGCACAACAGCGGGCCGGATCACTGGCAGAGCCGCTGGCATCAGCATTTCCCCCAGTGGCAGCGCATGGTTGGCCTGCCCTGGGACAAGCCGGACCTCACGGTCTGGAGTGCCAAGTTGGCGAGCAAGCTCAGGAGCCGGCGCGGCCGGGTCCATCTGGTGGCGCACTCCTTCGGTGCCCTGACTGCCATCGCCGCCGCCAGGCTGCAACCGGAGAAGGTCTCCTCCATCCTGATCGTGGCCCCCGCCGATCCGGCCCGTTTCGGCATCCCGGACGAGCTGCTGGCGGGGTCGGTCAAGGTTTCCGCCCAGCTCATCGCCAGTCGCAACGATCCCTGGATGTCGTTCGAGCGGGCCGAGTACTGGAGTCGTCAGTGGCAGGTGCCCTTGTTCGACGCAGGGGAAGTGGGTCACATCAATGCCCAGTCCGGTCACGGGGAGTGGAGTCAGGGTCTCAACCTGCTCGGCACCCTGCATCGGCGAGCCGAGATGGTGGTGGAACCGGCTCAGGCCGAGTGGGGCAAGCGGGCGGCTCTCAGTTTTCGTTAGTCATCGATAGTCACAGTACGACAGTCAAGGAGGCGACACACGGCAATGGCGGGCAGATCGGCTCGCACCCAGGTTCGTATCTATGGCAGCAACTTCCGGTTTTGGTTTCACGGCTCCGTTTGGTTAGGTCTTTTATTTATATAAAAGACCTTTTTTTTTATTTGTCGCTCTAAAAGCCTTGTTCCACCGTTGTTAGACAAAAAAGTGATTAGTAAAGGCGTTATTGGTGTTTGTTGCATCTGGCAGCTATGAGCAGAATCGCTATATCGAAAGTTATTTATAACAAACGGATGCGTTATGCGATTAAGTTCTTATTCCGTCCTGCCAGGCTTGGGACCGACCCTGGGTTTCAGCCTGCTCTACCTGAGCATATTGGTGCTGCTGCCGCTCTCCGCCCTGGTGTTGTTCGCTATCAACAACCTGAGTGCCGCCGACTTCTGGCAGGTGATCAGCTCCCCCCGGGTGTTGGCCTCGTTTCGCCTGAGCTTCGGCGCCGCCTTTATCGCCGCCCTGCTCAACAGCCTGTTTGGCTTGATCCTGGCCTGGGTACTGGTGCGCTACAGCTTCCCGGGTCGCCGTCTGGTGGATGCCCTCATCGATCTGCCGTTCGCCATGCCCACCGCCGTCTCCGGCATCGCCCTGTGCGCCATCTTCGCCCCCAACGGCTGGATCGGTCAGTGGGTCGCCCCTTTTGGCATAGAGCTCGCCTACAACCCCATAGGGGTGGTGGTAGCCTTGACCTTCATCGGCCTGCCCTTCGTGGTGCGTACCCTGCAGCCTGTGCTGCGTGAAGCCGAGACCGAGCAGGAAGAGGCGGCGGCGAGCCTCGGCGCCAATCGCTGGCAGACCTTCGCCCGGGTGCTCTGGCCGACCCTGATCCCGGCGCTGCTGACCGGTTTCGCCCTGGCCTTCGCCCGCGGGGTGGGGGAGTACGGCTCCGTCATCTTTATCGCCGGCAACTTGCCCATGGTGTCGGAGATTGCACCCCTGATGATCATGAGCCACCTGGAGGAGTATGACTATGCAGGGGCCTCCGCCATCGCCGCCGTCATGCTGCTCATCTCATTCATCTTGCTGTTGATCATCAACAAGTTGCAGGCCTGGAGCTGGGCCCGTATCGGAGGGAGCCGCATATGACCGCATCCACTATCGCACTCGACAAGGCACCCCAAGTGGCCGTGGTCGTGGCCCATCAACCCGTGACCCGCGAGCCGGTCTGGGTCAAGTGGTTGCTCATCACTGTGGGACTGGGCTGGTTCGCCGCCCTGCTGCTGCTGCCGCTCGCCACCGTCTTCATTCAGGCGCTGACTCCAGGCCTGGCCTTCTTCTGGCACGCCATCAGCGAGCCGGACGCCCTGAGCGCCCTCGGCCTCACCGCCCTGGTGACGCTCTGCTCGGTGCCGCTGAACGTGCTGTTCGGTCTGGCGGCCGCCTGGGCCATCGCCCGCTTCCGCTTCCCGGGCCGGCAACTGCTCATCACCATCATCGATCTGCCGTTCTCGGTATCTCCCGTCATCGCGGGCCTGATGTTCGTGCTGATGTTCGGCAGCCGCGGCTGGTTTGGCGACTGGCTGAGCGAGCACGACATCAAGATCATCTTCGCGACCCCTGGGATCATCCTCGCGACCACCTTCATTACGGTGCCCTTCGTGGTGCGCGAGCTGCTGCCCCAGATGGAGGCGCGCGGACCGGAAGAGGAAGAGGCCGCCATCATGCTGGGGGCGAGCGGCCTGCAGATGTTCTGGCGGGTGACCCTGCCCGGCATCCGCTGGAGCCTGATGTATGGCGTGCTGCTCTGTACCGCCCGGGCGGTGGGGGAGTTTGGCGCCGTGTCCGTGGTCTCGGGTCATATTCGCGGCCAGACCAATACCCTGCCGCTGCACATCGAGATCCTCTACAACGAGTACCAGACGGGTGCCGCCTTCGCGGTAGCCAGCCTGTTGGCCCTGTTCGGGATCTTTACCCTGTTGGGGGAAACCCTGTTGGCCCGGCTGCGTGGTCAGCCCACCAAATCTCACTGATTTCACCGTTTCAACGAGGCAGCCATGAGCATTCAGGTTCAACAACTCAACAAGCATTTCAACCAGTACGCGGCCCTTGCCGACATCAATCTCGACTTCCATGACGGCGAGCTGGTCGCCCTGCTGGGGCCCTCCGGCTGCGGCAAGACCACCTTGCTGCGGATCATCGCCGGGCTGGAGCAGGCGGACAGCGGCAGCGTCATCATCCGGGGGGAGGATGCCTCCGCCCTGCATGTGCGCGAGCGCAACGTCGGCTTCGTGTTCCAGCATTACGCCCTGTTCCGCCACATGACGGTGTTCGAGAACGTGGCATTCGGCCTGCGGGTCAAGCCGCGCAGCGAACGTCCGAACGAGGCCGCCATCCGCGCCCGGGTCAAGGAGCTGCTGGATCTGGTGCAGCTCAGCCACGTGGCCGGGCGTTACCCGACCCAGCTCTCCGGTGGCCAGCGCCAGCGGGTCGCCCTGGCGCGGGCCCTGGCGGTGCAGCCCAAGGTGCTGCTGCTGGACGAGCCGTTCGGCGCCCTCGATGCCCAGGTGCGCAAGGAGCTGCGTCGCTGGCTGCGGGAACTGCACAACGAGCTGCACGTCACCAGCCTGTTCGTGACCCACGATCAGGAGGAGGCGCTGGAGGTGGCGGATCGGGTGGTGCTGATGAACGCCGGTCGGGTGGAGCAGGTCGGCACCCCGGCCGAGGTCTATGACCAGCCGGCCAGCTCCTTCGTGCACAGCTTCCTCGGCAGCGTGAACCTGTTCCACGGCCGGGTGGCGGAGCAGGGACTCGGCATCGGCGAGCAGTGGCTGGGGGGGGCGAGCGACTCTCAGCTGGCCCATGGCAGCGCGGCCATCGCCTATGTGCGCCCCCACGAGCTGGAGATCCTGCCGGCGGACGCAGCGGGTGGCATCAGCGCCACCATCACCCGATTGCTGCCCATGGGGCCGCGGATCCGGGTCGAGCTCAGGGGCAACGGTGACGTCGGCACTCCAAACGGCAAGGGGGCTCACTACGAGGCCGAGCTTAGCAAGGAGTCCGCCCGTGCCCTGGTGCCGGGTCAGGAGGTGCGCCTGGTGGCCAGGCAGGCCCAGCTCTACCCGGATTACCAGATCTAGGTTCCGAGGCGCCCGGTGCGACATTTCAGGCTTGAGACAGAGAACAAGGCCCCGGGGTCAATCCCACGGGGCCGGTCAGCGCAGGAGGCGATGACGTGAATTTTCAGCAACTACGCATTATTCGTGAGGCGGCTCGGCGGGATTACAACCTGACCGAGGTCGCCAATGCCCTGTTTACCTCCCAGTCCGGGGTCAGCCGCCACATCCGCGAGCTGGAAGAGGAGCTGGGGCTGGAGCTGTTCATTCGCTACGGCAAGCGGTTGCTCGGCATGACGGAGCCGGGCAAGGAGCTGCTGGTGATCGCCGAGCGCATCCTCAACGATGCCAACAACATCCGCAAACTGGCCAGCACCTTCGCCAACCGTGACTCGGGCCGGCTGCTGGTCGCGACCACGCACACCCAGGCGCGCTATGCCCTGCCACGGGTGGTGAAGGCGTTTCGCGAACAGTTCCCGCTGGTGCAGCTGGAGCTGCGCCAGGGCAGCCCGGAGGAGATAGTGCGGCTGGTGCAGACCGGCGAGGTGGACATCGGCATCAGCAGCGAGCAGCTGGACAAGAGCGAAGGTGTGGTGGCCTTCCCCTACTACCGCTGGCATCACAACATAGTGGTACCGGAGCAGCACCCCCTCACCGCCGAGCGGGAGCTGACCCTGGCGGCGCTGGCCCACTGGCCCATCGTCACCTACCAGGCCGGGTTGACCGGGCGGGTGCGGGTAGACGAAGCCTTTGCCGAAGCCGGCATAGTGCCGCAGATCCTGCTGACGGCTCAGGATTCCGACGTCATAAAGACCTATGTCGAGCTGGAAATGGGGGTGGGTATTCTGGCGGACATGGCCTTCAACGGCCAGCGGGACAAGGGGTTGGTGCAGCTCGACGGCAGCCGGCTGTTTGCCCCCCACACCGCCTGGATCGGGCTCAAGCAGGGGCAGTTCCAGCACAACTTCGCCTGGCAGTTCATCCAGCTCTGCAATCCGGAACTGGCCCTCGCGGACATACAGGCGCGGGCCCTGCGCAACGATGCGGCGCTCGATTACCAGATCTGAGTGACGCGCCATAAAAAAACAGGGAGCCGAGGCTCCCTGTTTGCGTTTTTGACGCTTATGGCAGTTGGGTCCAGGCCTCCTGCCAGTGGGAGCCGACACCCGGCTCATACTGGGTGGCCGTGCTCGCCCACTGGCTGCACCAGCCGCTGTAGGGGAAGGGCTTGCACTGGTAGATCTTGCCGTTCTTGGGTTGCAACACCTTGGTGCCGGCGGTGTAGGACTTCAGCCCCTCGGGGAAGCTGTACTGATAGTCGCCGCCGCTGGCGGGGTCTTTGAGCATCAGATCCAGGGTCTGCTGCACGGCAGCACCACCTGACTTCGGCTTGCCCTCGATCACCAGCTGATGGTGGCCCGCACTCAGGCCGGTCAGGGGCATGGTGAAGCTCTGGCTGCTGTCCTTGATGTCGGCACTGCTCTGGCCCTTGGCGACGCCGCCATGGTCATAGAGGGTGTTAGTGACCGCGAGATCCCCCTGGACCGCGACCGTGAAGTTCAGGGTCAGCTTGCCGTTGTCGAGCAGGTATTCGCGCTCCAGGCCGCTCACGTTGACGCTGTCACCGATGGGCGGTTGCTGCTGCTCGAGCTGGATCTCGACCCGTTGCAGGTTGCTGCCCGCCTTCAGGTAGACGGGGTTCTGGCCGTAGACAGGGTTGAACTGACCGTCTGTCCCCTGTTGGCCGGCGCGGATCTGGCTCTGCTCCGCGTTGATCTTGCTGGCCAGGGCGTGGGCCCAGTTGTTTTTCTGACCCTGCTCGGTATTGGCGATGGTCAGCACGGTTTGCAGATCCGTGCGCTCGCCGCTGGCGTCGAACACCCGGGTCATGGCCTTGTCACCGGCCGCCAGATCGATGGAGGGATAGATGGTCCCGCCCTGGCTCCAGGTCAGGGGGGGCTGGGTGCCTCCCTCGAAGCGGGCATCGATCAGGTTGTAGAAGCTGTTGGTGGTATCGCCCACCTCCCAGACCCCCAGGATCACCTGATAGCCGGTGCGGGCCGGCAGGGTGCAGTTATGGGTGACCTGCATGGCGGGTTTTTCCATCTTCCCGTCGATCACGCAGAAGGGATTGAGATCGAAGGAGGCCCGGGTCAGCGGCTGGTTCGGGTTCCAGTCCTGCTTGGTGAGGTAGTAGCGCCAGTTGCGGGTGACATGGTTGGCGGTGAAGGTCCAGCCGATGGCGAAGGGACCGGCCTGGACGTTGCGCTTGGTCCAACGATCGCTGGTCTGGGCGTTGAGTTCACCAAACTGGGTGTGGCCGGCGGAGGCTATCTGGCCGTCGGCCGGGCCGCCATTGGGGAAGCCGGACGCTGCCTCCAGGCTCTGGGGCTCCCACTGGATGGCGCCACATTGGATGTTGCCGCCGGTCTTGCACAGGTAGTTGCGTCCTTCCGGCTGATTGATATAGCCGTGGGCAAGCACGCCGCCGCTGGCCAGCAGCGCCAGCGCGGCCGCGAGGCGATTGAGTTGAATAGTTGCTGCCATACATTCCTCTGTTCGATAGATGTGGGCAGTCAAGTTGGCAGGGGAGTTCCCCGAAACACGGTGTTGCAACCCCGCTATCCTGGACATCATGTCTTTAGACCGGAGGCTTTGCGTCCTGGCCTTTCAACCAGTTTGCCAAATGACTACAAAAAGGGTCATGGTGTCGCATTTGACTACGACCTCCCTATCATGACTTCTTTTGATTGAATTATTAAGTGTAAATCTTTACAGCTTGACCTCATCGGAGTAGAGCCAATACGTAAGATTTTGTTTTTCTTTTTAAATTTGCACTCGATTCGGTATTCCGGCGGCCTCCGTGAATATTAAACATGAAGGTGTGAATGCATCTTCAGGCCTTGTGCCGTCACCCACTCCCCGGCTGCTTCCTTGGGTGAAGGGGGTGGCTCTGGAGAGGCGGAGTGGGCTGCCGTGGGTGGGGTCGCTTGGCCGGCGAGGGATCAGAGTGGGGGCAGTGCGCCGTCCCTTGCGCAGATAATCCCCGCATTTGGCAGACAGGGGGGGCCGCTTTTGCTAGCGTGATGGGGCGCATCCCGGCGCACCCTGCCCTGTCCCGCGAGGATGGGGCATCACCAAAAAGGAACGGCTGGCCGAGGCCACCGATAAAGAGGGATCTTATGACTTCCAATGCCAGGAATTACCTGAACCAGCTCAACGCCGACTACCTGCAGGTACACAGGCGCAAGGAGGACCTGTTCTGGTCCACCTACATGGGCACCAGCGACGATCAGGCCGGTTTCACCGCTGCCGAACAGGCTTACAAGGCCTTCTGCGCCGATCCGGCGCGGCTGCCGATATTGCGGGCCATGCTGGCCGAGGCCGATGGGGCGGATCTCAAACGCGGGCTCGGGGGCTGGATCGCCTTCTTCGAGTGCAACGTGATCGAGGATCCGGCCGCCGCCGCCCTGATGGACGAGCTGGTGGCCGCCGAGGCAGACTTGTTCGCCCGCCGCAAGGAACTCAAACTCAGCCTGCTCGATGAGCAGGGGCGCCAGGTGGCCGGCAGCCTGCCGGCGGCCAGCACCTCGCTGGCGGCCAGCCAGAACGAGGGGGTGCGCCAGAGTGCGATCGCCATGTTCCACACCCTGGAGCAGTGGGTGGTGGACAACGGTTTCCTCGAGGTGGTGGCACTTCGCAACCGCTTTGCCCGCGCCATGGGCTATCGGGACTACTTCGACTACAAGGTGCACAAGAACGAGCAGATGAGTCCGGAGCAGCTGTTCGCCGTGCTGGATGACTTTATCGCCCGCACCGAGGAGAGGGTGCACCTGGGCCTCGCCGAGTTGAAGGCGACCAAGGGGGAGGCGGCGCTGCTGCCCCACAACCTGCGCTACTTCGTGAGTGGCGACGTGACCCGTCAGCTCGATCCCTATGTGCCCTTCTCCCGGGCTCTGAAGGATTGGGTCGAGAGCTTCCGCCGTCTCGGCATCCAGTACAGGGATGCGACCCTCACGCTCGATTTATTGAACCGGGAGGGGAAATACGAGAACGGCTTCTGTCACGGCCCGGTGCCGAGCTTCTGGCAGGAGGGGCAGTGGGTGCCGGCCGTGGTCAATTTCACCAGCCTAGCGGATCCTGCCCAGGTGGGCAGCGGCTGGAGCGGCCTCAACACCCTGTTCCACGAGGGAGGCCATGCGGCCCACTTTGCCAACGTGACCGGCAACGCGCCCTGCTTCTCCCAGGAGTTCCCGCCCACCTCCATGGCCTATGCGGAGACCCAGTCCATGTTCTGCGACAGCCTGCTGGACGATGCGGACTGGCTCAAGCGTTACGCCCGCAACGCGGCCGGGGAGGTGATCCCGGACGCCCTCATCAAGGCCATGATAGAGGCACGCCAGCCGTTCAGGGCCTTCAACGAGCGCCAGATAGCCCTGGTGGCCTACTTCGAGCGGGATCTCTACGCCATGGACGAGGCCGAGCGCACCCCGGCCGCCGTGCTGGCGCTGGCCCGCCAGTGGGAGCGCAAGATCCTGGGGGTGGAGAGCCCGCGCCCGCTGCTCGCCATTCCCCATCTGCTCAATCAGGAGTCGGCCTGCGCCTATCACGGCTACCTGCTGGCCCTGATGGCGGTGGAGCAGACCCGCGCCTACTTCCTGCGCCGGGACGGCTACCTCACCGACAACCCGCGCATCGGCCCGGACTTGGCCGCTCACTACTGGGGGCCGGGCAATGGCATGACCCACGATCAGACCCTGCAGAGCCTGACAGGCGAGGGCTTCAGCGCGGCGCCCCTGGCACGGGTGTGCAACCAGAGCGTGGAGGATGCCTGGGCGACCGCCTCGGCCTGCATGGCGGCGGCGCGTCAGCGCCCACCCGTCGGTGACGGCGCTCCCCTCAACGCCCACATCCGGGTGGTGCACGGGGAGACGCTGATCGCCGACAACCGCCACTCGGAGGCGCAGATGCTGGCGGACTTCGAGGCCTGGATCCATCGCCACTACCAGAGTGAGGGTCAGCCCGCCTAGGGGGTCAGGCAGCCACAGTGATGCACAAGAAAGAGCTCCGTAAGGGGCTCTTTTTATGGGTTAGGCCACAGATATGGAGACGCGTCGGGGCCGTATCTCATAGCGGCAATCTGTCGCTATGGGTGATGGGTTGGTTTCTAAATGACGCTTTTCTGAGCATGCAAACGCTTGTGACGGCGACACAGACTGTCACAGCGGCCTCATGGCCACTCGTTCATTCCAACCGCCGACCGCCGGTACAAAGATGCCCTCCCGACACCATTTAACCCTACTGATACCAATGTTTTGTTAAATGTATCAGTGCTTTTTTTCGTCTATTTAACCCTCCCCAACAGCCTGGGTTCAGCCGAGGTTCATAAAATCCCCCCATTGACTAATGTCGGAACAGACTCAAAATCGGCCGCCTCGCCACCCCCGATGTGAGTCGGGTTCGGAAAGTCGCAGATCTCCTCGTGAGATGGCTGGACCGCACATACGAAGGGCGGGCTCCGCCTTTCACCCTCAAATCCCGAGCGTCCATGTCCCACTGAATGATCAGGGTCAACCCTGATCCGCCATGACTGGTGCCACGAAATCTGGGTGTATGTTGCGAATGAATCGCATGTTTTGTCTTATGGCGTTGTTGCCCGGTCTGGCCTGGGCGGGAGCGCTCGATCAGGAGAGAGAGGCCTGGGTCATCCAGGCGCGGCAGGGCCAGCTCGAGCAGGCCGCCGCAGGTCTGGATGCCCTCTATCGGCGCAGCCGGGATGGCAAGGTGCTCGACGATCTCATCGCGGTGCAGCTCTGGCGCAAGGATCCGGCGGCGGTGCTGGCGAGCTGCGAGCCCTGCGAGTTCAAACCCATCTCCAACGCCTCCCTCGAAGCCCTCGCCAGGGCGGCGCGGGATGAGCGCCGTTACCCCCTCGCCATCAGCTATTACCGCATCTTGCAGGGGCGGGCACCGGACAACCGCAACGCCTGGCTCGGTCTCTACCTGAGTGCCAGCGATCAGGGCAATCTGACCCTGGCCCGTCAGGCGGCCAGCGACTATGAGGCGCGCTTCGGTCGGGATCAGGCCATCCTGGATGCCCGCATCTATGGCGCGCGCAGGCAGGGGGATGCCATGGGGGAGATGCTGGCCCGTCAGCAGTGGCTGGAGCAGGATCCTGGCAACCCAGAGCAGTTGCTGGCCCTCTATCGCGTCGCCGTGAGCCTGGGGGCCGGCCCGGCGGCCGCGGATCTGATGCGCCAGCACCCTTCGCTGTTCACACCCGTCGACCAGCTCTGGCTGGCGCACTATGAGGCGGTCAGCCTGCTGCGCAGCGTCGCCCAGACCGAGGATCCCGCGCTCACCACCCGCGCATTGCAGCGGGCGCTGGCGTTGCAGGAGCGGATCCTGCGGGAGGCCCCCCAGGATCACCCCCTCCATCTGAGCAACGAGCGGGATCGTATCGTGACCCTGGCGGCGCTCGGGCGCTTCGCGCTGGCCGAGCGCTATTCTGCCGCCCTGCTGGCCAGGGAGGCCCAGCCCGATTACGTGCTGATGGCCCGCGCCGATGCCCTGGCGGGGCTTGGGCGCAGCCGCGAGGCCAGCCTCATCTACGACGAGCTTGCTCCGCGGGTGCCAATGGACAAGGAGCTGCGAGAGAAGCGCTTCTATGCCTACACGGATCAGGAGCGTTACGACGCGGCGGCCGGGCTGCTGACCCAGTGGCAGGAGCCCTTGACCCGCTGGGACTTCACCGGCAACACCCGCATGGACAACGACGATTACGAGCGGCTGTTGCAGTTGCAGAACCTGCTGGGGGCCTGGCGCGGCCAGGCCGATAAGGCCGAGCACCAGTTGCTCGGCTGGCTCGAGAGTGCGCCGGCCAATCCCTGGCTCTGGATGCAACTCGGGGATCTGCGCCGTTGGCGGGGTCATCCCGACGGGGCCGATGAGGCCTATGCCGAGGCGGCTCGCTGGTTGCAGCCCGCCAGTCAGGCTCAGCTCGAACCGGGGCGGCTCAATGCCCGCCTCGATCGGGGACAGTGGCAGCAGACACCCGCCCGCATCCGCGCCCTGGGGGAGGGCAACCGGGATCGCAAGGAGTTGGGCCAGCGCCTCAAGCAGGAGCAGGCACCGACCCTGGTGACCGAATTCAACCACGGCAGCAGCGAGGGCGGCTCCGTGCTGGCGAGCCGGGACTGGCGCTACGATGCCCGTCTCTACAGCGCCCGCAGCGATGAGGGCCATCGTTTGTTCGTGCGTCGTCAGGGCGGCTTTGGCGAGTTCGACAATGAACCCGAGCGCGCCGCCTACAGCGGTCTTGGCATGGAGATCTCCCTCTACCCGCTGCAATGGACTGTGGAAGGGGGGATGGGATCCGAGCTCAATCACAGGGTCTATCTGTGGAATCGGCTGGACTGGCGGCTCGGGGATCACTGGTCCCTCGGCGGCGCCGTCAATCTCAACAGTGCCGACACGCCGCTGCGGGCGCTGGCCCGGGGTGACTACGCAGATCAGTATCAACTCGAGTTGAACTGGCGCCAGGACGAGAGCCGGGAGGCGGGAGCCCAGATCGAGCTGATGGATCTGAGCGATGGCAACCTGCGCAAGAGCGTCTCCGGCTTCGTGCGTCAGGATCTGTGGCGCCGGGATCGCTGGTGGCTCGACGGCACATTGCGCGCCGCCAGCTCCCGCAACGAGGCGGTGGAGGTGGATTACTTCAACCCCCTTGAGGATCGCAACCTGGAGCTGGAGCTGGGCGCCCGCTATCGCCTGCCCTTTGACGCCAACCGTGTGCTGGTACAGGGCCTCTTTCTGTCCACCAACAGCTACTGGCAACAGGGCTATGGCGGCAGTCAGGGCTGGCAGCTCAGCTACCGCCATGACTGGGAACTCTCCCCGGCCCTGAGCCTGGGTTATGGCCTCGGCCGTAGCAAGGCCATCTATGACGGCGATGCCGAGTACGGCGATTTCGTCTTTGCCAATCTGCAATGGAGCTTCCTGTGATGCGCCGACTGCTCACCCCCTTCTGCCTGCTCATCTCCCTGCTGCTGCCCTGGACAACCCAGGCCGCCCGTCAGGGGGACGACTATGTGGTGCTCTGCTACCACGACATCATCGATCTCAAGCTGACCCCGGATCGCAAGCTCTATCCCCAGACCATGCGCCGCGACACCCTGATCCGCCACTTCAACTGGATCCGGCAGCAGGGCTACCAGCCGGTCAGCTTCCAGCAGATCCTGGATGCCAAAGCCGGCAAGGCCCCCCTGCCACCCAAGGCCATACTGCTCAGCTTCGACGACGGCTACGAGAGCTTCTATCGCCTGGTCTATCCCCTGCTCAAGCTCTATCAGTATCCGGCGGTGTTCGCCCTGGTGGGCAGCTGGCTGGACGTACCCCGGGATCAGATGGTGCCCTATGGCGACGACAAGCTGCCCAGGGATTACTTCGTCGGCTGGCCACAGATCCAGGAGATGCAGGCCTCCGGTCTGGTGGAAATCGCCTCCCATACCTTCGCTTCCCACTTCGGCCTGCTGGCGAACCCCCAGGGCAATGTGCAACCCGCGGTGACCACGGCGGGCTGGAGCCCCAAGGGTTACGAGAGTCAGGCGAAGTACAGGGCGCGGCTCAAGGCGGATTTCGAGACGTCGAGCCAGCAGATCCGCCAGCACTTGGGCCAGCGCCCGCGCATCATGGTCTGGCCCTATGGCGCCTTCAACGAGGTCGCCCTCGCCGTGGCCAAGGAGGCGGGTATGCCCTACAGCTTCACCCTGGATGACGGGGTCAACCGGCTGACGGAGTCGGGCAGCCAGGTGCGCCGTTATCTGCTGGAGGAGGAGACCAGTCTGCAGAATCTGGACGAGATCATGGGGGGTAACACCTGGTCCCAGCCGGTGCAGCGGCTGGTGCACGTGGATCTCGACTACGTCTATGACAAGGATCCGGTGCAGCAGGGCAAGAACCTCGACAAGCTGCTGGATCGCATCAAGAACTACGGCATCACCACCGTCTATCTGCAGGCCTATGCGGATGACAACGGCGACGGGGTGGCGGAGGCGCTCTACTTCCCGAATCGTCACATGCCGATGAAGGCGGATCTGTTCAACCGGGTCGCCTGGCAACTGCGCACCCGGGCCGGGGTCAAGGTCTACGCCTGGATGCCGGTGCTGGCCTACGATCTCGGCCCGGGTCATCCCTATGTCACCGACAGCCGTACCGGCAAGCCGGCCCCGGATCAGTACCTGCGCCTGGCCCCCTGGAACCAGGGGAATCGCCGTCTGATCGCGGATATCTACGAGGATCTCGGCTTTTACACCAAGTTCGATGGCCTGTTGTTCCACGACGATGCCTTCCTCGGGGATTACGAAGGGGAGGGGCTGCTGTCCCGCAGCCCGGCGGCGCTCAAGGTTCAGGGGGAGCAGAAGACCCGCCAGCTCATCGACTTCACTCTGGAGCTGAAAGCGGCGGCGGCCCGCTATCGACAGGGGGGGCAGGATGGACTGATGACGGCGCGCAACATCTACGCCGCCCTCATCACCGAGCCCGAATCCCAGCAGTGGTTTGCCCAGAGCATGGAGGACTTTGCCCGTGCCTATGACTACACCGCCGTGATGGCCATGCCCTACATGGAACAGGCCGGGGAACCGGATGCCTGGCTCGCCAAGCTGGCGAAGGATGCGCTGGCGACCGTGCCCGCCGACAAGCTGGTGTTCGAGCTGCAAAGCCGCAACTGGCGCACCGAGCAGCCGATCCCGGATGCGGAGCTGGCGCGCTGGATGCGCATCATCCGCGAGCAGGGGGTGAACAACTTCGGCTACTACCCGGACGATTTTCACAACAACCAGCCGGATCCGGCCGTGCTCAAACCCGTCTTCTCGGCCGCCAGTCAACCCAGGCCCATGGCGCAGCCCGCACCAGCCGCTGAGGCCAGCCGCACTGGCTCACCGGGGCCGCAACCATGAAGGCCTTCCTCGACGGGCTGGCGGTCTTCACCCTGGCCTACCCCAGCCTGATGGCCATGGTGTGGATGTGCGGCGGCCTCTATTACTACTTCCAGTGGGAGCGCCGGGACCTGGCGCTGGCCAGGCGCGGCTTGACGCTGCCGAGCCACCCCAGGGTGACCCTGATGGTGCCCTGCTACAACGAGGGCGCCAACGTGGAGGAGACCATAGGCCATCTGCTGCGCCAGCGTTACCCCAACTTCGAGGTGCTGGCCATCAACGACGGCAGCCGGGATGACACCGGGGAGAGGCTCGACAGGCTGGCGCTGGGGGATGCACGGTTGCGGGTGCTGCATCAGCCCAATCAGGGCAAGGCCATGGCGCTCAACCATGCCCTGGGGGAGGCCGATGGGGAGATCCTGGTGGGGATCGACGGCGACGCCGTGCTCGATCACGACGCCGTGATGTGGATGGTGAAGCACTTCCTGGAGAGCCCCAGGGTGGGAGCCGTGACCGGCAACCCCAGGGTGCGTACCCGCTCCACCATCATCGGCAAGATCCAGACCGGGGAGTTCAGCTCCATCATAGGGCTCATCAAGCGGGCCCAGCGCATCTATGGCACCGTCTTCACCGTGTCCGGGGTGGTGGTGGCGTTTCGCAAGAGCGCGGTGGAGGCGGTCGGCGGCTGGAGCACCGACATGGTGACCGAGGACATCGACATCAGCTGGAAGCTGCAACTGGCAGGCTGGCTTATCCACTACCAGCCCCAGGCCCTGTGCTGGGTGCTGATGCCGGAGACGGTGCGCGGCCTCTACAAGCAGCGGCTGCGCTGGGCCCAGGGGGGCGCCGAGGTGATGTTGCGCTACGGCGGGCGGGTGCTACGTTGGCGGAATCGGCGCTTCTGGCTGCTGCTGCTGGAGTATGCCGCGAGCGTAACCTGGTGTTACGGCATGCTGTTTCTGGCACTGAACTGGTTGCTGCACCCGAACCTGACCACCCTGGCGGAGGGCCACTTCTTCGCCTGGTCCGGGGTGCTGATGACCGGCATCTGCCTGTTGCAGTTCGGGATCAGCATCTTCATCGACAGCCACTACGATCGCACCATGCTGCGCAGCTTCATCTGGTGCGCCTGGTATCCCCTGATCTACTGGCTGCTCAACCTGGTGACCGTGATCGTCGCCGTGCCCAAGGCCCTGCTGCGCCGCCGTGGCCAACTGGCGGTGTGGGAGAGCCCGGACAGAGGAGAGTCCTTCCGTGAGTAAGCACCAACTCGGCAAAGAGATGATCATCCGCAACGGCAAGCGGCGCAGCTGGGGCTACCGGCTGCGGGACCTGTTGCTGCTGTTGCTGACCTGGGGCAGCTGGCTGTTTCTCGCGATCCAGCCCTGGTTCAACTATCTCGACAGCGGGGATGAGCTGGGCTTCATCGGCTCCCTCGGCTGGCAGGGGTTGGGTCAGTGGTTTCTGGCGTTGATCATCGGTCTGTTTCTGCTGATCCACTCCTGGGCCAGGTACAACAAGCTGCTTCATCGGCTGCTGCAGCGGCGCATCAGGTCGCGTAGCGAGCCGCGCCGGCGGGATTGAGGGGAGCAAACAACAGGCCCTACGGATGGGCAGGGCCTGGCCGGGGCGCTCGGCCCTAGATCTTCAGCAGGGTGACCGGCTTGTCCTTGAGGGCGACCAGCAGCTGGTGACCCGGCAGCTTGTGCCCATCGATCAGGATGCTGCCCTTGCCGAAGTTCGCCACCAGCCGGCTGCCGTCGGAGAAGCGGGTCTCCTGCACCCGTCCTACCCCGTCGCGCCAGCGAAACTCCACCAGGGCCTTGTCCCACAGCGCCTCGTGCAGGGGGGCGAACTGGGCATCCAGCCTGATCAGCTCGGGCAACCGACTCTTGAGGGTGCTGCGGCTCAGGTTGACCAGGGGGGGCGTGTTGTAGAGCAGGCCGAGCAGGGCCCGCTCCTCCCGGATGGCGGGGAACTTGAGGTTGTCCAGCAGCCAGTGGTGGCTGTTGATCACCGAATCGTGGAACACCGCCTGATAGAGGGGCAGTCTGTCCGCCGGGTTGAACACCGTCTTGAGATAGCGCGGTTTGAGGCGGGCGGGCTGGAAGAAGACCTGGGGCGCCTCGCCCGGCCACCACTTGCCGAGGTAGTAGGGGGACTTGGCCTGCTTGCGCATGGCGGCGTCTTCCCAGCCAAAGCCCCAGCTCTGGATGCCGTGGGCGAACATCAGTGGCTTGCTGGTGAGGGCGTTGCCATCCTCCGAACCCAGCACCAGGCCGAGCCGCTCTCCCACCCAACTCATGCGGGCGTTGCGGGCGGCGATCATGGCCGCGCTGCCCTGCTGGTGGGCCGGGCTGTAGTCGTTGGAGGCCATGGCGGTGCCGTCCACGTCGAGAAACAGGCTGTTGATGGCGCTGGCCCTGGCCAGCTCCCCCATGCGCTCCTTGGCAAAGGGCAGGGTGCAGCCGGGGTTGAGATAGACCCCCTCGCCGCCAAAGCCGGGCCTGGGTTTGCCGTCTGCTTCCACGATGGCGCAGCGCTTGCCGAGCTCGGTGGGCAGCTGGGCGGTGAGCCAGCTGTCGTTGCTGCCCGGGGGGATGGCGGTGTCGTAGGAGTCGTAGCTCCCCACCAGATAACCCAGCCGTTTGGCGGCGGTGATGGCCTGATCCTGCTGCAGGGCGGCTGTCCATTGGGGCGTGCCGAGCCAGAGCTTGCGTAGCCCCGCCTCGTGCAGTGCCTCTATGACCGGCAGGGACAACCCCTGGCCCCAGCGTGCCTGTGACACCAGCTGAGCCCCAAACTGGCTCTTGACCCACTGCTGGCGCAGGGCCAGCACCTTGCCCTGCAGGAGGGGACCCTGCTGGGCGGGCAGGGGCAGCTGGTGGGCTATCAGCCGGTTGAGCCCCTCCATGATCTGGGTCTGTTGCCAGACTTGGGGGCCGGGGACCGCCAGGGCGGCTTGTTCCTCCTTGCTGAACACCTTGAGCCATTCCGGCTTGCTCGCGATCCTGGCCTGCAGGCCGGCCCAATCGGTCACATCCTGCCGATCCAGCAGGGCATCCCCCCACAGGTAGAGGTGGCTGGCGCCGATGAGGCGCCGTCCGGCCGGCAGCCGGGCGAACTTGTCGGCGAGGGACTGCCAGCCGCCTTCGGCCTGGAGCCACTCCCGATAGCGCCGCGCCCCCGCCAGCCAGTCGTCCCCCACGCTCAGGCGCACCACCAGGGGATCCCGGTTGAAGTGATTGAAGGCGTGGCTGGCGGTCAGCTGCAGCCTGCCTCCCTTGCGGTTGAAGCTGAGGTGGTTGTCATAGGGGCTCTGCAGGATCCAGCTGTAGGTCTGCTTGCCCGCATCCTGGCTCCACATCGGCAGCTTGAGATCATAGTGGGTGTCGAGTTCGCTCAGCTCGTCGCCGATATAGCCGAGCCAGTCGCTGTCACGGACCGAGAAGCGGCTCCCCTCGCCAAAGGCCATGGAGAGGTGGGTCTGGTTCTTCGGCAGGCTGTACCAGCCAAGCTGGCGAGGGCCGTCGCTGGTGAGGGTGAGCAGCAGATCGTCACCGTCCAGCTCCACCTCGACCTGGGTCTCCTGGGCGGGCCAGCGCCAGCGTATGCCCTGATCGTCCTGTTGCAGGTGACTGACCTGGCGGGCCGCCTGTCCCGCACTGACCGGCACGTCCCCCACCGAGATGGCGAGGGTGTCCGGATCGATGCGATAGCTTTGATGTTCCCCTTGCAGCAGCAAGGGGGCGGCGGCCAGGGGAGCTGCCAGCGCGATCAGCAGACCGCCCAGCCAGAGTACTTTGGTACGCAAACCGTTCATCCAACCTCTTTGACTGAATCGAGGGCACAGGGTACGCCTTCGCCCACCGGGCGGTACAGTCAAATCCACTCTCCCCATATGGGGTGGAAGTATCAAATCACCCCGCTTCTGGGTCCCATCTGGCGATGGTTGAACAAATTAATCGCTCCATGGCTTCAACCCACGCCGGCCCTGCCTTTGCTACGCATTATTGATGCATAAATATACGTTATTGATTTTTACAAAGCCCCATATAGGGGGGGGGCAGACTCGAAAACACTTTCTAGCATGCTTCTTCTGAAATCAATCAACATGTTGTTTTTTAAGGATTGTTTTTGATTGAGGTATCAATATGCGAAAGGTGAAACTTGGGGTTTTAATGGGTCTCTTGATCCTGGGAGGGGGCGTGGTTGCATGGAATATTCAAGCAATTAAACGCCCGGATGTCGCGACCATGGACCCGGTGAGCGATGCCATGCCGGCATCACCCACACTGGTCGATCCCAGCCCCCTGCCCAGTGTGCCAGAGCCCCAGTTGCAGCCGCTGACACTGGCATCCCCCTCACCCAACCGTCTCAGCCAGGACGGCGGTCATGCCCTGGAGAGCCCCTGGCAGGCCGCCGAGGTGGATGCCGCGTTTCCGCTGGCGGAGCCCGGAGAGGGGGTCGAGCAGCCTCAGCCCATCGCCCTGCAGGGGAGCGGTCTGGGGCGGGCCCAGGTGGGGGACAGCGTGACCCTGCCACTGCCCGATGGCAGCACCCTGGTGGCCAGGGTGACCAAGGTGCAGTTGCAGCGTGGGGGCGAGCGCAACTGGCAGGGAGAAGTGCGGATCGACGGTGACAGTTACCCGGTCAATTTCACCGTCGGCAAGCATGCCACCTTCGGCTTCATCGGAACGCCGCAAGGCAGCTACTCCGTTGAGACCTTGGGCGGCAAGGGCTGGGTTTACAAGAACCCGCCACTGGATCGGGGTCATGGCGGTACTGACGGCCTGATCCCGACTCATCCATAACGACAAAAAAGGAATACCACATGCAGAAAACCACATTGGGGATCCTGGTCGCGGGCCTGATCGGCGCCACACCGGCCTTGGCCGAGACCATAGATCTCATGGTGTTGCACAGCCCCGGATTGGCGGCCCGTTATCAAGGGGATGCCCAGACCCGGATCCAGCACATGGTCAATGTCACCAACCAGATCTATGCCGCCAGTGGCCTGGATCTGACGGTGCGGACTGTACACAGTGCCGAGGTGGCCTACCCGGACGAGGGCAGGGATCGCCTCGCGCTCAATGCCGTGACCAGGCAGACCCACGAGGCGTTCACCGAGGTCCCCAACCTGCGCACCCGTTACGGCGCCGACATGGTGGTGCTGATGCGCCCGAACACAGGGGATCACGGCAGTTGCGGGTTGGCCTGGGTCGGCGGCTCCGCCACCTATAGCGATGGCCGCAAGGCGTATGCCGACGGCGACGTCTCCAAGGACGCGCACAACATGTTCAGCCATGTCACCGCCACGGGGTGCGGGGATGTGGTGCTGGCCCATGAATTGGGTCACAACATGGGGCTCAACCACTCCAGGCTGCAAGACGGGGCAGGGGGCACCTACCACTATGCCCTGGGGCACGGGGTGGAGCGCTCTTTTGCCACCATCATGGCCTATCCCTCCAGCTTCGGAGTCCGCAATCACGAGTACAAGTTCTCCAGCCCGGACCTGATCTGCCAGGGCCAGCCTTGCGGGGTGGACCACGAGGACGAGGCCAATGGCGCCGATGCGGTGCGCGCCCTGCGCGTGACTACGCCTCAGATCGCCAGCTTCTACCCCACCATGGTGACGGAAGAGTTGCCGGATCTGGAGGCGCTGGAGCTCTCCCTCGAACAGCGCCGCCAGGATCTGGAAGCCGCACGGACCCTCTACAGCCAGCAACTGGATGCGCAAGGTGCCCTGAAAAACCGCCAGCAGACACTGCTGGCCAACTTCGAGCGCTACAAGGGGGAGCTGGCCACCCTCAACCAGAGTCGCAACCAGGCGATCACCGAGAGCAACCGCCTGGTGCAGCAATACAACAGCTATAACGGTCGCTACAGCGCCGCCGAGTACCAGCGGATCCGCACCATCCAGGAGGGGCTGCTCGCCCGCATCAACCAGTTGCGTAGCGAGAGCAACCAGCTGAGCCAGCAGTACAATCAGCTGGCCCAGCGTTATCGCGATGAGGTGACCGAGTACAACGGCAGCTGGAACCAGTACAACCAGCTGACCGCCGCAGTCCGGAGTGCCGAGGGCAAGGTGGAGGAGGCTCGCCGGGAGGTGGAGCTGGCCGAACACAGATACCAGCTGGCCCTGGCTCGCCTGCCCGCCGAGGTGCTGCCGGCGTGAAAGCCATCGTGAGCCCCTAGCGCGAACGCCTGTATGAATGAGCCAGTCGGTGCCAAGGGCCCTGACTGGCTCAGTTGTTTACGGATGCAAGTCCGACGGGCATCCAGCGCAATATGCTGAGAGCGCAGCAGGTCCTTTCATCCGGGGTGGTGAGAAGAGCCATCATGGGATGGCGAAGGGGAGTACCCCGCTGGAAAGTGCCTCGATGAGGAGGATTCAAAGTGTGCCTGATAACGAAAATATGACCATCTATCATCTTGTTAGCATGGCGCCGTGGCGCCTCATAAAAGATGGCCTCAGATATGTTTCTCTGGATATATTGAGTATTGACGGCGATCCAATATCATGGCGCTCGCTTGCCACTGTGCCCTCCTCAGGGTGTGGCGACATTCAGATGATGTGCTAACAAAAAAAGCCCCAAAGGCTTGTCGAGGGATGGAATGAGAGCCGTATTACTGTGTTTGCTGGGGCTGTGGCCCGCATTGAGTTTTGCCAGCCTGTCTGCGGACATGGTGGTGGTCAAGAAGTCGAACTATAGCCTGACCCTGATGAAGGATGGCAAAGAGGTCAAACGCTACTGGATCGCCCTGGGCCCGGCCCCCATGGGTCACAAGCAGAAGGAAGGGGATCAGCGTACGCCGGAAGGGCGTTACATCCTCGACTACAAGAAGACCAACTCGGGCTTCTACAAGGCCATCCACATCAACTACCCGAATCTGGACGACATCAAGGCGGCCAACGAGAAGGGAGTCAACCCGGGTGGCATGATCATGATCCACGGTCAGCGCAACGACATCGGCAACCGCCGTCTGCAGCCGTCCAACTGGACCAATGGCTGCATCGCCATGCTGAACCACGATCTGGACGAGGTGTGGAACGCCATCGAACCCGGCACCCCCATCGTCATTCAGCCCTGATCCCGCCAGTACCAGCCCGTCTCTCCGCCTCATCGGCGAGGCGGGCTGCTCCTTGTTCCGCCTCCTCCGCCTCTACGGTGGCATGGCATCTCCCCCCGCGCTGTGATAGGTTTTTCGGTTCTCGTTGACAGGACAAGGATGACCTCATGATTTCCCAAGCTCGCCCCCAGCCGTCCGGGGCCGAGAGCACGGGTGCGCTCTGGTGGCGCGCCTCCCTCGATATTCTCCCGCTTTCCGTCTCGGTCATTCCCTGGGGTATACTGTGCGGCGCTCTGGCGCTGCAGGTGGGCCTGAGCCCCATCCAGGCCCAGCTGATGTCCCTGCTGGTCTATGCCGGGGCGGCCCAGCTCTCGGCCACCACCCTGTTCGGGGCCGGCACGCCGCTGTTGCCCATCGTCGGTTCCACCTTCGTCATCACCTCCCAGCACCTGCTGTACGGCTTCACCTTTCGCCGGGACGTGCTGTCGCTGCCCCTGCGCTGGCGCGCCAGCCTGGCCTTCTTCCTGACCGACGAGATGTTCGCGGTGGCCCTCAAGGACAGGGAGCGTAGCGGCGCCTTCAACCACGCCTACGCGCTGATCGCAGGCTTCGTGTTCTACCTGTTCTGGAATCTCGCGACCCTGCTCGGCATCGCCGCCGGCCAGTACATCGAGGGGCTGGATCACATGGGGCTGGACTTCGCCATCGCGGCCACCTTCATCGCCATGACGATCCCGGCCATGAAGAACCTGCCCATGGTGGCGGCGACCCTGGTGAGCGGCGGCACGGCCCTCGTCACCAAGCCGATCTTGGCGGAGATCCACATCATCGTCTCGGCCCTGGCCGGCATGGTGGTGGGGTATGTGCTGCACCGGATGAGGAGGTAGTCATGGCCTGGCTGATGATAGGGCTGCTGACCCTGATCACCTTCTTCAACCGCTTCGCCTTCTTCTCGCGGCTGACCCGTTACCAGCCCGGTGCCGAGATGGGGGCCTTCCTCAGCTTCTCGGCCCAGTCGGTGCTGACCGCCATCTGGCTGCCCATCGTCTTCAGCTACGAGCCCGGCAAGGGGCTGGACTGGGATCCGGATTACCTCGCCGCCACCCTGCTGGTGACGGCGCTGACCCTGCTGCGGCTGCCGACCCTGGTGGTGGTGGTGGTCGGCATGGGGGGCTTCTTCCTGCTGCGCTGGCAAGGGGGGCTGCTGGCCCTGCTGCTCTGGCTGGGATAAGCCGTGATCCCGCACAGCGGATGTCGTATATGGATATCCGCTGTGTTGTGAATGTCACTTCAAATAAGGCCCTGCAAGTGTGAGGATTTAGCCTCCATCGTCAAGGAGCCTTCCATGTCCCTCACCGCCACCTGTCAGCGCATCGTCCGCGATCCCCTGCTCTCCCCGGCCCAGAAGCGCCAGGCCCTGGCCCTGGCCGCTGAGAACGCCCTGCCTTACCCCGAGCTGCCCGCCACCGTCGCCGAGGCCATGGCAGAGGGGGTCCTGTGCGACATGTTCGAGGGGCACGCCCCCCACAAGCCGCGCTACGTGCTGCCGGATTATCAACGCTTCCTGAGCCGGGGATCCCCCTGGCTGGAGCTGGCGCCGCCTCGGGATTTTGACGAGGCCCTCGATGCCCTGCGCATCCTCTACCATCACGTGCCCTCGGTCACCGGCATGCCGGTCTGGCTGGGACGGCTGGATCGGCTGCTGCTGCCCTTCGTCGGCGAGCTGGACGACGAGACCCTCCATGGCAAGTTGCGACGCTTCTGGATCTACCTGGACAGGGTGCTGCCGGACGCCTTCATGCACGTCAACATAGGTCCGGATGACAACCGGATCTGCCGTCTGATCCTGCGCATCGACGGGGAGCTCAAACAGGTGGCGCCGAACCTCAGCCTGTTCCACGATCCGGCCCAGAGCCCGGATTCCCTGCTGCTGCAAGGGGTGGAAAACATCGCCAAGTGCGGCAAGCCCCATATCGTCAACTATCCCATGCACAGGGAGGTGTTCGACGAGCGCGGGTTTGGCATCGTCAGCTGCTACAACGCGCTGCCGCTCGGGGGCGGCGCCAACACGCTGGTGCGTATCTCCCTCAAGGGGGTGGCGGAGCAGAGCACCGGCATAGAGGCATTCATGAGCCGCTGGTTGCCCCACTATTGCGAGCAGGCCTCATTGCTCATCGAGGCGCGCACCCGCTTCCTCCATGAAGAGTCCGGCTTCTTCGACAGCTTCCTGGTGCAGGAGGGGCTCATCGACGAGGATCGCTTCGTGCCCATGTTCGGCGTCTATGGCATGGCGGAGGCGGTGAACCTGCTGCTGGCGAAGGAGGGGCTGCCCGGTCGTTACGGCCACGATGAGGGGGCGAACCAGCTCGGCCATCGCATCTCGGCCCAGCTGTCGCTCTATGTCACCGGCCGTGCCCAGCCCCGCGCCTGGAACGGGCGGGCCCTGCTCCATGCCCAGGGGGGCCTGAGTGTAGACAGGGGCGTGACACCCGGGGTGCGCATCCCCTACGGTGAGGAGCCGGATCCCGCCAGCCACCTGCTGGCGCTGGCTCCCCATCACGTCTATTACGGCTCGGGGATCAGCGAGATCCTGACCCTGGATCCCACAGTACGCCAGAACCCCCTGGCCCTGCTGCAGCTCTGCAAGGGGGCCTTCGCCCTCGGCATGCGCGAGTTCAGCGCCAACGTGGCAGACAGCGATCTCGTGCGGGTGACCGGCTACATGATCCGCCAGAGCGACGTGGCCCGCTTCGCGGCCGAGGGTTCCCGGCTGCAGACCACCTGCCTCGGCGCCGAAGCGAGCGAGCTGACCGGCATCCGCCGGCGGGCACCCCGGGTGGTGGGGCTGGAGGCGAACCTGAGTGGGGGCTGACCGGAGTCGCCTGCTGGCGCGCACCGCCGTCGTCAGCAGGATACTGCCCTTCTCCTGCGTGGATGGGCCGGGCAATCGTCTGGTGATCTTCCTGCAGGGGTGCAACTTTCGCTGCCCCGGCTGCCACAACCCGCACACCATAGGGTTGTGCGATCACTGCGGGGAGTGCGTACCGGATTGCCCGAGCGGCGCCCTGACCATGGCGGAGGGGCGGGTGAGCTGGCAGGCATCGCTCTGCACCCAGTGTGATCGCTGCACCGACGTCTGCCCGCGCCAGGCCAGCCCCAAGACCAACATCATGTCGGTGGCCGAGGTGCTGGCGCAGCTGCGCCGTTACGCCCCGCTGCTCACCGGCGTCACCGTCTCCGGCGGCGAGGCGACCACCCAGCTGCCGTTCGTGGTCGCCCTCTTCACCCAGATCAAGGCCGATCCCGAGCTGGCTCGGCTGGATTGCCTGCTGGACAGCAACGGCTCCCTGGCGCCGGCGGGCTGGCAGCGGTTGTTGCCTGTGCTGGACGGCGCCATGCTCGATCTCAAGGGGTGGCGGGATGGGGTGCATCGGGCCCTGACCGGTTACGATCGCGAACGGGTGCTCGCCTCCCTGCAACTGCTGGCGCGGTGCGGCAAGCTGACGGAGTTGCGCCTGCTCCATGTGCCGGGCAGGAGCGACTTCCTCGATGGGGCGGGGGCGCTGGATGCCGGCCTTGCCGCCTTCTTGCAAAGCCTGGGCCCCGTCCCCATCCGCCTCAACGGTTTTCGCCACCACGGGGTACGCGGGGCCGCCCTTGACTGGCAGGAGGCCTCGAGGGAGGAGCTGGAGAGGCTGGCCAAGGCGCTGATCAACAAGGGGTTTGGATCTGTCTCCCAGCCTGCTCTCATATGACGTCCGGGTGTTAAGGAGAGGTAAAAAGGGCTGAGACCCGATATGACGCAACTGTGAACTTCGTCTATAGGGCGCGGGCCCGGTGATCGCTAGAATGGGGAAACCGTCCACCACCAACAGACAGCCATGAGCGAAGCCAACGCCTTATACCGAGTGCAGTTTATTTGTCACAACGAGCGTTACGAGGTCTACGTCAGAGAGGTCAATCAGGGGCAGCTGTTCGGCTTCATCGAAATAGCCAACTTCGTCTGGGACAACCACACGGCCTTCATCGTCGACCCCAGCCACGAGAAGCTCAAGAGCGAGTTCGCCGACGTCAACCGCACCCTGATCCCCATGCACCACGTGCTGCGGGTGGATCAGGTGCGCAAGCAGGGGGCGGCGCGCATCACGGATCTTGGCAACAACGTTGCCTCCTTCCCGAGTCCCATTTACACCAAGAAGCCCTGAGCCAGGGGGCTGTGTCCATGGCCGCGCTATGACCGGCCCAGTTCTTGCCCCAGCTGCAGGATCCGCTGGCGGAACCAGCGTAGGGCGGGATCCTCCCCGGTCGGGCCGTACCACACCAGGCTGTGGGTCAGGGCGCCAAAGTCGAACGGCACGGGGCGGCTCACCAGGCCCGGCAGACAGGCCTGCCTCGCCCAGCCCTCCAGGGTGGTGAGGATGAGATCGCTCTGGCGCAGCAGGGCCGCCGCGCCGCCAAAGTCCGGCAGGGTGGCGCCGATCTGCCGGCGTACCTGCAGCTGGGCCAGGCTCTGCTCGAAGAAGGGGCTGGCGAGCTCGGTGTCGCGGATGGCGATGTGGCGCCAGCTCAGGTAGGCATCCAGATCCCAGTCTCGGGAGAGCGCCGGGTGATCCGCCCGCAGCAGGCAGGTGAGCCTGTCTTCGCGCAGGGGCTCCCACACCAAGCCGGCCTGGCTCGGCAGGGGCTGGCTCTGATCATGGGGCAGGATCACGAAGTCCAGCTTGCCCGCCGCCAGCGCCGTCAATGCCTGCTCCTCCTTGTTCCAGATGACGGGCACCAGCCCAGGCACCTCCTTCATCAAGCGACCCAGAATGGGCCCCATGGGCCAGGTCATGCCGCTCTCGCGCAGGGCGATGTGCAGCTGACCCTGCCAGTTGGCGGGGTCGAAGCCCTCCTGGCTGGTGAGGCCGTTCAGCTCCCGCAACAGGCGGTGCAGGCTGGGGCCTATCCGCTCGGCAAAGGGGGTGAGCAGCAGCTGGTTGCCCTGGCGGTAGAGCAGTTGATCCCCCAGCAGTTCGCGCAGCTGGTTGAGGGTCTTGCTGACGGAGGAGGGGGTGGTGCAGAGGCGTTCGGCGCTGCGGGTGACGCTCTGGCTGTCCAGCAGCAGGTGCAGGGTGACCAGATGGCGTCCCCCCAAACGGGAGAGGGCGATCAGATCCATGGCGACTCCTGGGATGGAATGAGAATGGGCAGATGGTGGCCTCCCTGCCGGGACAGGGCGGTCAGACCCATAGCGGCTCCGGAGAAAGGCGGTGGAAACAAAAAGCCCCGCCGGGGCGGGGCTTGTGCGGATTAGCCTTTGAGCACGGCGGCCATGGCATCGGCCACGTAGTCCACGTTGTGGCTGTTGAGGCCGGCCACGCACATGCGGCCGGAGCGTACCAGGTAGACGGCGAACTCTTCCCGCAGTCTGTCCACCTGCTCCGGGGTGAGGCCGGTGTAGCTGAACATGCCGCGCTGGTTGATAAAGTAGCTGAAGTCGCGGCCAGGCACCTTGGCGCTCAGCACCTCGAACAGCTTCTGGCGCATGGCCTTGATGCGGGTACGCATCTCGGTCACCTCGCCCACCCAGAGGGCGTGCAAGTCGGCGTCGTTCATCACGGCCGCGGTGATCTGGCCACCGTGGGTGGGGGGGCTGGAGTAGTTACGACGCACGGTCGCCTTCATCTGGCCCAGCACCCGTCCCGCCTCTTCCGCGTCCTGGCAGATGACCGACAGGCCGCCGCAGCGCTCGCCGTAGAATGAGAGGTTCTTGGAGAAGGAGTTGCTGACGAAGAAGCTGACACCGGCATCCACCATGGCGCGGATGGCGTAGGCATCCTCTTCCAGACCGTCACCGAAGCCCTGATAGGCGATGTCCATGAAGGGGATGAGATTCTTCTCCACTACGAGCGTGATGACCTGATCCCACTGGGCGCGGGAGAGATCCACCCCGGTGGGGTTGTGGCAGCAGGGGTGTAGCAGCACTATGCTCTTGGCCGGCAGCTGGCTCAGGCAGGCCAGCATGGCATCGAACTGGACGCCGCCGGTGGCCGCATCGTAGTAGGGGTAGTCGTGCACCTTGATGCCGGCCCCCTCGAACATGGCCTTGTGGTTGTCCCAGGTCGGATTGCTGACCCAGACCTCGGAGGTCGGGAAGTAGCGCTTGAGCAGGTCGGCGCCTATCTTCAGCGCGCCCGAGCCACCTATGGTCTGGATGGTGGCGATGCGACCGGCCTTGACGGCGGCGTGCTCGGCCCCGAACAGCAGGTGCTGGACGGCGGTGCGGTAGTTGGCGGCCCCTTCCATGGGCTGGTAGGGACGCGGCGCCGGGGCGGCGGCACGTTGGGCTTCGGCCTGCTGCACCGAGGGCAGCAGCGGAATGCGGCCCTGCTCGTCGTAATAGAGTCCGATCCCCAGGTTCACCTTCTGCTCGCGGGTATCTTTGTGGAAGGTCTCGACTAGCGTCAGTATGGGGTCGCCAGCATAGGCATCGACGTGTTCAAACATGGGGGGTCCTTGAAGTTGACTGTCCAGATCCGGCCGCCGGCCGGGGCCGTTATCATGGCGTAATCCGCTGGTGGCCTCAAGCAGTTCGATTTGCCGCTCCGGATGACAGCTGTTGTCGTAGGCAGGCCGCCTCGAAACCCATGAACCGGGAGGCCTGTCACATTTGTATACAAAAAATAGATCTTTATGGAAGGGCCAAGGGATGGGCTTTGTGGCGTCACTTGGATAGTATTGGGGCGCATATGGGGCTTTGCCAAGGCCGACCCTCCCGAGGGCCCGCACTCATCTGGGGGTCACCGGGGAGGCGCAACCAGTTGCATAATAAACTAAGGTTTCACTCAATAATAAATGCAGTGTGCTCGGCCCCTTCTCGGGGAACCGACTATAACAGGTGACCCATCGCCGATGACTCGACCATTATCTCACCCCGCTTCTCCCTGGCTGGACTGGCAAGGCCTGGGGGGATGGAATATCTATTTCCTCGCCAAATTTGCCCTGCTGTGGGCGGGCTATCTCAATTTCCACCCTCTCATCAACCTGGTGTTTGCCGCCGCGCTGCTCTTCCCTCTGCCCTGGGCCTGGTTGCGGCGTGTGCGCCATTGGGTGGCGCTGCCGGTGGGGGTGGGGATCTTCTACCACGACACCTGGCTGCCCGGGATTGAGAGCATCCAGTCCCAGGGGGCCCAGGTCTTCTCCTTCACCCTGGATTACTGGCTGGAGCTGCTCGGGCGCTTCATCAACTGGGAGATGATCGGCGCCGGCTTCATCATGCTGACCCTCTATCTGTTCATCGCCCAGTGGTTGCGCTTCACCCCCTGGATCCTGCTCACCCTGATCGGGCTGTGGCTCTCCCCCATAGTTGGCAATCCCTTCGCCTCCCAGGAGGGGGCAACGGCCAGCCAGACCCAGCCCAAGTCGTCAGCCCCAGAGTCCGCCGGCAAGACGGTCTCGATGACGGAGCAGCTGGATCAGAGCGCGCCGCCCACCAACCAGAATCTCAATGCCTATCTCGACGACTTCTACGGCGAGGAGCGGGATCGCCTGGTGAGCCTGCCCGCGACGCTGCCGGCGAAGGCGGCCCCCTTCGATCTGCTCATCATCAACATCTGCTCCCTGGCCTGGAGCGACGTGGAGGCGAGCGGCCTGACGGAGCACCCGATCTGGCGCCACTTCGATGTGATGTTCAAACATTTCAACGCCGCCACCTCCTACAGCGGTCCGGCCTCCATCCGCCTGCTGAGGGCGAGTTGCGGGCAGACCAGCCACCAGGGCCTCTATGTGACGCCGCCAGGCCAGTGCCTGCTGTTCAACAACCTGGCCCGACTCGGCTTCGAGCAACAGGTCGCCATGGATCACTCGGGGGCCTTCGGCAACTACCTCAAGGATCTGCAGATGTACGCCGGTCTGAGCGTGCCCCTCATGAGCAAGACGGGGATGGCCCACGATCTGGCCTCCTTCGACGGCGAGCCCATCTACCGGACATCGGACGTGCTCGGCCACTGGCTGAGCGAGCGGGAGAAGAGCAAGGCCGCCCGCAACGTCACCTTCTTCAACCTGATCGCCCTGCACGATGGCAACCGCTACGCGGCCAACCGTCAGATAGCCCCCTACAAGGCGCGCCTGCAGACCCTGCTCGATCAGCTGGACAGCTTCCTCAAGGCGCTGGAGCAGTCCGGTCGCAAGGTGGCCGTGGTGGTGGTGCCCGAACACGGGGCGGCCATCTCAGGGGACAGGATGCAGATGGCCGGCCTGCGGGACATCCCCAGCCCCAGCATCACCCAGGTGCCGGTCGGGGTCGCCCTGATCGGTACCAAGGCGCCCCACGAGGCGACCCGCCACATCGACAGCTCCAGCAGCTTCCTGGCCGTCGCCGAACTGACCTCCCGACTGGTGGGGGGCGACCTGTTCGACAGCGACACCATCGACTGGAATGCGCTGCTGGACAACCTGCCGGAGACCCCGTCCGTGGCGGAGAACCAGGGCTCGGTGGTGATCGAGTACCAGGACAAGTATCACATCAAGCTGGGGCAGGGGGACTGGGTTCCCTATCCCCAGTGACGGAGGAGTGATCTATGCAAACTGAGAAGCCACAGACGGTGCGGGCCCCCTTCGGCGTGCCGGTGGAGGGGGACCTGGTGAGCGACGTGGCCATGGTGCAGCAGGCCTTCGATGTCCAGCTGGCCTATCAGGACATCGCCCTCCACGAACACCTCGTCGCCCTGCGCGAGCGCTTCCCGCTGCTGGCCGAGCTGGACATGCAACGGAGCCGCAAATGCACATAGTGGCGCTGCAGGGGATCCGGGGTGGGGTGGGGACCACCTCCATCGTGGCCGGGCTGGCCTGGGCCGCCCGGGAGCAGGGGGCACGCGTGCTGGCGGTGGATCTCAGCCCCGACAACCTGCTCGGCATCCACCTTGGCCTGCCCCGCGACGATGGCAGGGGCTGGAGCCGGCTTGCCGCCCCCGGCCAGGAGTGGCGCACCATGCTGCATCACTACGAGAGCGGGCTGGATCTGCTGCCCCATGGCGGCGCACGGCCCCAGGGGGGAGTGGACTGGCTTGGGGCCATCGAGGGTTATGATCTGCTGCTGCTGGACCTGCCCGCGGGGACTCCCCTCGCGCTGCCCGGCCGATTGCTGACTGTGGTCAACGCCGACGCCAACTGTCATGTGCGCCTCTATGACCACTCTCTGGCGGCCGATGAACGGCTGCTGGTCACCCAGTTCACCAGCAGGCGGGCGCTGCAGCAGGATCTGCTGGATCTCTGGCTGGCCGGCAATCTGCCCCTGCTCACCCTGCGTCTGCATCGGGACGAGGCCATGGCGGAGGCCATGGCGGCCAAGCAGCCGGTGGGCCGCTATGCCCCCACCAGCCTGATCGCCCATGAGCTGAATTCCCTGGCGCTCTGGTGCCTGGAGCGGGACGAGGGGACCCCATGCTAGCCTGGCTGCTGACGCCGACCGCGGGGATCTGGTGTGCCGAGCGCTACCGGGCCTTGCGTCGCCGTGGCGCCTCCCGGGCGGGGGGCGTCAGCCTGACCCTGCTCTGGCTGCTGGCCTGGACCCTGTTCCCGCTGGAACGTCACGGTTGGCAGTGGGTGCTGAGCCATGCCCGCGGCCTCTATCCACAGATAAGGCGGCCCAAGGCGGGGGATCCTCTGCGCATCCTGCTGCAGAGCCTCTGGTTGATAGTGCGCCGACCCGAGCCCATACCGTTGCGCTGGCCGGCCTCCTGGCAGCGTGCCTGGCAACGGGGCACCCAGGGGCTCTCCAGCTTCCTGTTGCGCCAGGAGGAGAAAGGGCTGGCCGCCGCCCGCGCCACTCCCAAGGAGGCGCGCTGGAAGAGCGTGCTGCTCTGCGTGGTGGCCGGTACCCTCTCCCTGCTCTGCATCACCCAGCCCTTTACCCTGGGGGCGCAGCTGATGTTCGTCATCATGCTGGTGGTGATGGCCTTCATCCTGCGCGCCGTGCCGGGCCGCTACCCCATGCTGATGATGATGGTGCTCTCCCTCACCGTCTCCTGCCGCTACATCTGGTGGCGCTACACCTCGACCCTGGACTGGTTCGATCCGGTCAGCCTCACCTGCGGCCTGTTGCTGCTGTTCGCCGAGACCTATGCCTGGGTGGTGCTGCTGCTCGGTTACTGGCAGACGGCTTGGCCCCTGCACCGGCCACCTGCCCCCCTGCCGGCGGATCCGTCCCAGTGGCCGACGGTGGATCTGCTGATCCCCACCTACAACGAGGATCTCGCCATCGTCAGGGGGACCGTCTATGCGGCCCAGGGGCTCGACTGGCCCAAAGACAAGCTCACCATCTGGCTGCTGGATGACGGGGGCCGGGAGTCGTTTCGCGAGTTCGCGGAAGGGGCGGGGATCCGCTACGTGGCGCGGGAGACCCACGAACACGCCAAGGCGGGCAATATCAACAACGCCCTCAAGCAGGCGACCGGGGATCTGGTGGCCATCTTCGACTGCGACCACCTGCCGACCCGCTCCTTCCTGCAGATGACGGTGGGCTGGTTCTACCGGGATCCCAAGCTGGGGGTGGTGCAGACCCCCCACCACTTCTTCTCGGCCGATCCGTTCGAGCATAACTTGCAGCGGTTTCGCAAGATGCCCAACGAGGGGGCCCTGTTCTACGGCCTGGTGCAGGATGGCAACGACATGTGGGACGCCAGCTTCTTCTGCGGCTCCTGCGCCGTCATCAAGCGCTCGGCCCTGGACGAGATCGACGGCATCGCCGTGGAGACGGTCACCGAGGATGCCCACACCTCGCTGCGCCTGCACCGGCTCGGCTATACCTCGGCCTACATCCGGATCCCGTTGGCGGCGGGGCTGGCCACGGAGAGCCTGTCCGCCCATATCGGCCAGCGCATCCGCTGGGCCCGCGGCATGGTGCAGATCCTGCGTCTGGACAACCCCCTGTTCGGCAAGGGGCTCAACTTCGGTCAGCGGCTCTGCTACTTCAACGCCATGCTGCACTTCCTGTCCGGCATTCCGCGGCTCATCTTCCTGATAGCGCCCCTGGCCTTCCTGATCCTGCATGCCTACATCATCTATGCGCCGGCGGCGGCCATCGCCCTCTACATGCTGCCGCACATCTTCCACAGCGCCCTGACCAACTCCCGGTTGCAGGGCAAGGTGCGCCACTCCTTCTGGGGGGAGGTGTATGAAACCGTGCTGGCCTGGTACATAGCCCGTCCCACCACGGTGGCGCTGTTTGCTCCCCACAAGGGCAAGTTCAACGTGACCGCCAAGGGGGGCATGACGGAGGAGGTCTACCTGGATCTGTCTGTCTCCCGTCCCTATCTCATCCTGATCCTGCTCAGCCTGTGCGGCCTGGGGTTCGGCGTCTGGCGCATCCTGACCGGGCCCGCCGACGAGATCATGACCCTGATCCTCAGCATGATCTGGACCCTCTACAACATGACCATACTGGGGGGGGCCCTGGCGGTGGCCTTCGAGTCGCGCCAGGTGCGCTCCAATCCCAGGGTGGAGATGGTGATGCCGGCGGCCATCAAGCTGGCCAACGGTCATCTCTACCCCTGTACCCTCAAGGACTACTCCAACGGCGGGGTAGGGGTGCTGCTGGACGATCAGCTGCCCCTGGTCGGCAAGGAGCGGGTCTGGCTGCTGCTGCGCAACGGCCAGCGGGAGCAGGCCTTCGCCGCCAAGGTGCAGCGGGTGTTTGGTCGCAAGCTGGGGCTGGAATTGGAGCCCATGGCGCAGCAGCAGAACATCGACTTCATCCAGTGCACCTTCGCCCGGGCCGACACCTGGTCTTTGTGGCAGCAGCGACTCGGCAAGGACAGGCCGCTGCACAGCCTGATCGACATCACTCTGCTGGGCTGGGGGGCTTACTGGCGCCTGGCCCGCAGCTCACCGTTAGAACCCGTTTGTATCCTGCTCGAGAAGCTGGCCCGCTGGCTGCTCTCCTTCGTTCCACGTCGCGTCTCGCCGGATTACCGGTCCCAGGCTCCGACCCCACAGACAGTGAAAGGATGATGAAACCACAACGCTATTTTATTCCTCTCCTGCTGATGACCCAGAGCGCGCTGGCTGCCGAGGCCGCCGGGCCCCTGCCGCCCGTGTCCGCGCCGGTGCGCAGCCAGGATCTGAGCTTCGAGCAGATGGCCTCGGCCCCGGGTACCCTCTCCCTGCGGGGCAATGCGCCGGACGGGCTGGCGGACTTCACGGTGCGCCGGGACCAGGTGGTCACCAAGGCCAGCCTGGATCTCGATTTCACCCCGTCCCCCTCCCTCTTGCCGCTCATCTCCCAGGTCAAGGTGTACCTCAACGACGAGCTGATGGGGGTGACCGCCTTCACCAAGGAGCAGATGGGGGAGCGCAACCATGCCCACATCGAGCTGGATCCGCGCTATGCCAAGGATTTCAACCGCCTCAAGGTGAGCTTCGTCGGCCACTACCAGAACGTCTGCGAGAACCCGTCGAGCAGCACCCTCTGGCTCAACATCAACCGGGACAGCAAGCTGAACCTGCAGCTGCAGACCCTGCCGGTGCGCAACGAGCTCTCCTTCTTCCCCATGCCCTTCCTCGACGTGCGGGACAACGGCAAGCTGGTGCTGCCCATGATGTTCAGTGGCGAGGTGCCCCTCCTGCAGCAGCAGGCGGCGGCCGTGCTCGCCTCCTGGTTCGGCGCCAAGGCCCAGTGGCGCGGCCAGCACTTCCCCGTGCTGATCGACCGGCTGCCGGATCGCAACGGCGTGGTCTTCGCCACCAATGAGCGCAGACCCGATTTCCTGGTGGATTACCCCAAGGTGAAGGGGCCGACCATCGACATGATCAGCTCCCCGGACAACCCCTATGTGAAGTTGCTGCTGGTGCTGGGGCGGGATCAGCAGGATCTGCTGACGGCGGTCAAGGGGCTGGCACAGGGGGATGTGTTGCTGCGGGGCCAGAGCGTGCGGGTGGACGAGGTGAAGCAACTCGCCCCGCGTCAGCCCTATGACGCCCCCAACTGGGTGCGGCTGGATCGCAAGATGCGCTTCGACGAGCTGACCGACTATCAGGGCCAGTTGCAGGCCACGGGACGCAAGCTCTGGCCCATGAGCCTGACCCTGCGCCTGCCCCCCGATCTCTACCTGCTGGGAGCCAGGGGGATCAAGGCCGACCTCCAGTACCACCATACCGCCCCCATCATCAGGGACGGCTCGCGCCTGGACGTGGTGGTCAACGGCCAGTTCATGAAGTCCTTCCCCCTGGAGCCCGGTGAGTTCAAGAGCGAGCAACTGCTCACTCTGCCGCTCTGGTTCGCCGGCGATGAACAGTCCAGGGCCCTGCGCATGCCGGGCCTCAAGACCAGCCAGGTCAACAACCTCAGCTTCAGCTTCGAATATGCCGAGGAGTCCATGGGGGGCAATGCGAATGGCCGCTGCGATCTGGTGTTGCCACCTGCCCATCAGGTACGGATGGATGGCAGCTCCACCATCGACTTCACCGGTTATCGCCACTTCATCGAGATGCCGGATCTCAAGGTCTTCGCCAACGCGGGCTTCCCGTTCAGCCGGATGGCCGATCTCTCCGAGACCCAGGTGGTGATGCCCGCCAAGCCCCATGCGGCCCAGATCACCACCTTGCTCGACGCCGCCGGCGCCATCGGTGCCGAGACCGGCTATCCCGCTCTCTCCCTGCGAGTCCTGGATGACTGGGAGCAGGCACGGACGGCGGATCTGGACACCCTGCTCATCGGTTCCCTGCCGAGGGAGTTCCAGCACGATGCCGAGCCCGACGCCCTGCTGGCCTCGACCATGAGCTGGGTCAACCAGCCCAACCGTACCTACCGGGAGGAGGTGCAGCACTCCCGGGCCGACCGGGAGCCCCAGGCCAGGATAGGCATCAACGGCAACGAGGCCATCGCCGCCATCCTGGGGCTGCAATCCCCGACCCACGATCAGCGCAGCCTGGTGGCCCTGTTGGCGGACGGAGCCGCCGGCTTCACCCTGCTCAACGACACCCTGCAGAACGCCACCCTGCGCGGCGAGGTGGCCGGATCGGTCGCCATCATCCGCGAGTCCGGGGTCAAGAGCCTGGCGGTGGGGGATCGCTACGAGGTGGGGTATCTGCCTTGGTGGGAGCGGGTCTGGCAGCTGTTTGCCAACTATCCCATGCGCCTCGCCGGCCTGACCCTGCTCTGCATGCTGGTACTGGGCTGGGGGCTGCGGGTATTGCTGGCCAGCGCCAGCCGCCGCCGTCTGAAGGAAGACTAAGTGATGAATCAGATGAAAAAACTATGTGCCCTGCTGCTGTTGTGGGTCCTGGGTGCCGTGCCCGCCATGGCGGCCTGTGACTGGCCAGAGTGGCAGCATTTTCGCCAGCACTATATCAGCGAGGAGGGACGGGTCATCGACCCCGCCGAGGGGCGGCGCATCACCACCTCCGAGGGACAGAGCTATGGCCTCTTCTTCGCCCTGGTGAACGACGACAGGGAGACCTTCGCCCGCCTGCTGGGGTGGACGGAGCAGCACCTCGCCAGCGGCGATCTGACCGGTTTCCTGCCCGCCTGGCTGTGGGGAGAGAAGGAGGATGGCAGCTGGGGTGTGCTCGACGGAAACAGCGCCTCCGACTCGGATCTCTGGATAGCCTACAGCCTGCTGGAAGCGGGCCGGCTCTGGGATAACCACAGCTACCTCTCCATCGGCACCATGCTGCTGCGCCGTATCGCCCGGGAGGAGGTGGCCATGCTGCCTGGCCTCGGCCCCGTGATGCTGCCGGGGATGAAGGGGTTTGCGGCAGGGGATCGCTGGACCCTGAACCCCAGCTATCTGCCTCCCCAGCTGCTGGCGCGCTTCGCCAGCCTACAGGGGCCCTGGCGCGAGATGCGGGCCCTGCTGCCCCGGCTGCTGAAGGAGAGCGCCCCCCAGGGCTTCTCCCCGGACTGGATCGACTGGCAGACCGACAAGGGCTGGCAAGTGGCGGACAAGGGGCCCCAGGGCAGCTATGACGCCATCCGCGTCTATCTCTGGCTCGGCATGCTGAGCGACGAGGATCCCGCCAAGGGGGCGCTGGTGGCCCATTTCGCCCCCATGCAGGCCAGGATCGCCGAACTCGGTGCAGTGCCTGAGCGGGTCGACAGCCAGACTGGCCAGAGTCAGGGACGGGGGCCGGCGGGATTCTCCGCCGCCCTGCTGCCGCTCTCTCAGGGACAACCGACCCTGGCCACCCTGCGGGAGCAGGTGAAGCAGCAAGGGGTGCAGAGCGATGCCTACTACGGCAGCGTACTGACCCTGTTCGGGACCGGTTGGGATCAGGGACGCTATCGCTTCGCCCAGGATGGCACCCTGCAACCCCGCTGGAGTGAATCATGCAAAGCCGATTGACCCTGGGTTGCCTGCTCGCCGTCCTGGTGAGCGGCAACCTGGCCCAGGCTGCCGTCGAGCCGGTTTCATCCCTGCTGGAACGGGTACGCATCGGGGAGGCCACGGGTCGGGAGGATCTGGTCAGCAACGCCCTCTACTCCCTCTCCCTGGTCGAGCCCGAACACCCCGAGCTGCTGGCGGCCAAGGCCCGTCAGGCCCTGCGCAGCGGCAAGAGCAAGGAGGCCGAGGCGCTGCTCGCCCGGCTCGGCACGCTGGCGCCGGATTCGCGCCTCTATCGCCTGGGGATGGCGAACCTGGCGGTCAACAACGGGGCGCAGCGCCAGCAGTTGCAACAGGCGCGACTGCTGGTCAACGCCGGCCGGCTGGAGGAGGGAGCCAAACTCTATCGCTCCCTGTTTGTGGACGGCGTGGCGCCGAACCTGGAGATGGCGATCGAGTACGCTTCCCTGCAGCTGCGCCTGCCCGGCCAGCGTGCCAGGGGCATGGCGGGGCTGGAGGCGCTGAATAGGGCTTACCCGGGTCAGCCCAGGATCCGGGCCGCTCTGGCCCGCAACTATCTTGCCGATGACCGCTGGCAGGAGGCCAGGGTGCTGCTGGAGCAGATGGCCAGGAGCGAATACGACCGCGGCGAAGCCGCCGAGATCTGGCTAACCAACATCAAGGAGCTGCCCGTCGGGCCCGGCAGCCTGGCCGAGTTGCGGCGCTATATTGCCGCCTTCGGCACGGGTACCGAGGCGAAGCAGGGCATGGCACTGCTCGCCGAGCAGGAGGCGAAGTGGGCCTCCCCCGCCTATCGCGCGCGTCAGCAGGCGCTGGCCAGCAATGAAGGGGGAAAGGCCTCCATCGCCGAATTGCAGCGGGCGCTGGCCGCCAATCCCGATGATCCCGAGCTGATGGGGGCTCTGGGGCAGGCCTACTCCCGCAACAACCAGCGGGCGCTGGCCATCGCCCAGTTCGAGCGGCTGCTGCGCCACCCTGATGTGACCAACAAGGATAAATGGAGCAGCCTGCTGGCCACCAACCGCTACTGGCTGCTGATCGATCAGGCCGAGGAGGCGTCCAAACGGCAGCAGGGGGAGGAGGCGAGCGCCCTCTATCGCCAGGCCATCAAGCAGGATGGCAGGGAACCCGAGGCCTGGCTGGGTCTGGGGGATGCCGAGCTGGCACTGCACCGTGAGGCCGAGGCCGAAGCAGCCTATCGCAAGGCGCTTGGCCTGGGAGCCCGGGATAGGGCTTTGGCCCGGCTGTTCGAGCTGTACAAGGAGAAGGATCCGGAGCAGGCGCTGGCGCTGCTGGCCCAGAGCCGGGATCCGGCCTGGCAGCAAGAAGCAGGGCGGCTGAGATCCGAATTGCTGCAGTCCCAGGCCGATACCCTGGATCAGGCCGGCAAGCTGGAGCAGGCCCTCACCCAGCGTGAGCAGGCGCTCACCCTCACCCCGGACGATGTCTGGCTGACCTACCGGGTGGCGGCGACCCGGGCCCGTCTCGGCGATGCCCCCGGGGGGGAGCAGCTGCTGCGAGACAAGCTGGTGGCGCGGCCGCAGGAGATCTCCCTGCGCTACGCCACCGCCCTCTACCTCTCGGGCCAGGACAAGAACACCGAGGCGCGTGTTCTGCTGGCGGCGGTACCGATCCGGACCTGGTCGGCGAACATGCGCGAGCTGGATGAACGACTCGCCCGCGGCGAGGTGTTGGCGCAGGCGAGGGCGCAGCACGAGCGCGGGGATGATCGCGGGGCCGAGGGGCTGCTGCGACCCCTGCTGCCGGATGAAGAAATCTCCCTGACCCTGGCGGAGTGGGCCGCCGCTCGCGGTGACTGGACCGCGGCGGAGGGGCACTACCGGGAGGTGCTGGCGCGCTCCCCGCAGCAGGACGAAGCCAGGCTCGGCATGGCCGAGCTGATGCAGGCCAGGGGAGACGAGGCACAGGCCCTCGGCTGGTTGCCCGACTGGCCGGCCAGCCCGCTGCCGGCGGATGAGTTCAACTTTTACCGCAGGGTCGCCAACCTCTATCAGGTGCTGGGGCAGGAGGAGAAGGCGCAGGCCATCTTTGCCACCTACGAACCCCTGGTGCGGGGGCAGCCCGCCTCCGAACAGACGGCCCTGTTCTGGCGCGACTCAGCCCGCCAGCGCTTCGACGCCGGCGATGCGAATGGGGCTATCGAACGGGATCGCAAGGGGCTGGTGGCCGCCGGTCTCGCCCCTCGCGAGGATCTGGACGGGGCCGAGCTGACCGGGCTTGCCCGCAGTCGGGACGGGGAGGGATGGCTTGCCTCGGGCCTTCGCAGCGATCTCGACCGGCACTACCGACAGAGCCAGACCACAGTCTCCCTCGACAGCGACTACTGGGGATCCAGCGGCACGGGGGGGCTCTCGGATCTGCGCGCCCTGACCCAGATGCTGCAACTGGATACCCCGCTGGCCGGTGGCACCTTCTTCGGCCGGCTGGAACTGGTGGACATGGACGCCGGCAAGTTGCCCGCCTCCCCCTATCGGGAAGAGTTCGGCACCTGTGCCGCCCGCGATTGCTACGGGCAGGAGCATCAGCAAAACACCGGTACCACCTTGGCGGCAGGCTGGCACGGGGGGGCCTGGGCCTTCGATCTCGGCACCACGCCGCTCGGTTTTGAGGTGGTGGACTGGGTCGGCGGCGCGACCGTGGAGGGAGACCTGGGGGATCTCGGCTGGGGGTTCACCCTCTCCCGACGCCCCGTCAGCAGCTCATTGCTCTCCTACTCGGGCACGGTCGACCCCGGCACCGGGATCCGCTGGGGCGGGGTGCGGGCGAACGGTGTGCGCATCGATCTCAGCCACGATCTCGGCGGTGCCATCGGCTTCTGGGGCAGCGCCCAGCAGCACCTGCTGACCGGCAAGAACGTGCCGGACAACTGGCGCACCCGCCTCATGGGGGGCACCTACTACAAGCTCGTCAACGAGACGAACCGACGGGTCAGCGTTGGGCTCAGCAGCATGCTGTGGCACTACCAGAAGGATCTGAGCGGCTATACGCTCGGGCAGGGGGGCTATTACAGCCCGCAGGGCTACTTCTCGCTCTCGGTGCCGGTCAACTACCGGCAGCGCACCGCGGACTGGTCCTGGGAGCTGGGGGGTTCGGGATCCTGGTCCCACTCCCGTACCGACGACAGTCGTCGCTACCCGCTGGAAGGTCTGCTGCCGGCCGGCTTGCCAGACAGAGATGCGCCGGTGAAAGGCGGCAGCAGCAGTGGCTTCGGCTACACACTGAACGCCATCGTGGAGCACAGGCTGACGGATCACTGGCGCATCGGCGGGCGGGTAGATATCCAGCAGGCCGATGACTATGCCCCCAGCCATGCCACCCTCTTCCTGCGCTATACCTTCAAGCCCTGGCAGGGGGATCTCGACATGCCACCCCAGCCGCTCACTCCCTATGCGGACTTCGATTGACCCATGCGCCCGACTCGTCGGGCGTAGTTATTTCAGGTAGGAGCGCAGCACCCGCACCACCTGATCCAGGTCCTCAAGCCGCTCGGCCGGGGTCGCCTCGGCGGCGCCCAGGTGTTCGCGCATGTGGCCCTCCAGCACCTCCAGCATCAGGCCGTTGACCGCGCCGCGGATGGCCGCGATCTGTTGCAGGATGGCGGCGCAGTCGCTCTCCTGCTCCAGCGCGCTCTCCAGTGCCCCCGTCTGTCCCTTGATGCGCCTGACCCGTGCCAGCAGTTTCTTCTTGTTGTGTACCGTGTGTGACATGGGATCCTCTCGCACAATAAAACTATACTGGGGTATAGTATATTGCATTCCATCTTGCAGGAGAAATTCATGTCATCCGCCGCATCGCAACACTGCTGCCAACCTGTGGTCTATCGAGGCAATCCCCTGGCCGAACAGAAGACCAGCTGGGCCGTACTGCTCACCGCCGTCATGATGGTGGCGGAGATCGGCGGCGGCTGGATCTTCAACTCCATGGCCCTGCTCGCCGATGGCTGGCACATGAGCTCCCACGCCCTGGCCCTCGGCCTCTCCGTGCTGGCCTATCGCGCCGCCCGCCACTATGCCCGGGATCACAGGTTCAGCTTTGGCACCTGGAAGATAGAGGTGCTGGGGGGCTTCACCAGCGCCCTGCTGCTGGTGGGGGTGGCCGGCCTGATGCTGTTCGAATCGGTGGCTCGCTTGCTGGACCCCAGCCCCATCCACTATCAGCAGGCCATCGGCATCGCCCTGTTGGGCCTGCTGGTCAACCTCGCCTGCGCCTGGCTGCTGAAGGACGATCACGGCCATCATCATGGCCACGACCACGGTCATCAGGGCCACGATCATCATCACGACCATGAGCACGGCCATCGGGATCTGAACCTGCGCGCCGCCTACCTCCACGTGCTGGCGGATGCCCTGACCTCGGTGCTGGCCATACTGGCGCTGGTGGGAGGCATGCTGTGGGGGGCCGACTGGCTGGATCCCCTGATGGGCATAGTGGGGGCCGTGCTGGTGGCGGTCTGGGCCAAGGGTCTGCTGCGGGATACCGGACTGGTGTTGCTGGATGCGGAGATGGATGCCCCCGTGGTGGCGGAGATCCGGGAAGTGATTGCCGAGCTGCCCGGTGCCGAGGTCCGCGATCTGCACGTGTGGCGGGTCGGGCAGGGGGAGTATGCCGGGGTGCTATCCCTGACGATGGCGGCGCCCGTGCCGGCCAGCGAGATCCGCGAGCGGCTCGCCATCCACGAGGAGCTGGTGCACCTCACCATAGAGATAGCCCCGGAGTAGGGGGAGGGATCAGTGGGGCAGGCGCACGCCCTCATGGGGAGCCTGATGCCAGACGGTGCCGAGCAGCAGCTTGAGCAGCAGTGCCGGCGGGTTGTCCAGCAGGCGGCCAGACTCCAGCAACAACTGGCCGTCGGCATGGTAACCCAGGCTGGCATGTATCTCCCCCTCCTCATCCACTATCTGCAGGAGGCCGTGGAGACTGCCCCGCTCACCGGGCTGGCAGCGTAGCCGCAAGGCTCTGTGCTCCCCCAGCAGGGTGAAGGCGCGAGAGAGGGGCGGCGTGTCCTCGTAATCCGGCCAGTTGAAGAAGTGATACTGCTCGGCGAGGCTCCCCGCCAGCTGACAAAACTGGTCAAACAGCTGGCTGAGGGCCAGGTAATCCGCGTCCAGCCGCTTCGCCTGATCTTCGATGCGCGTCATTCGTTAATCCTCTCTATCCATTTGATCGGAATTGATTTTTTCTACCATTAACTGGCTTCATCTGGTGATGCGGCATATTTTGGCTCTGGTCTGTGAGCTCGCTCCAATTTTCGTTATGAAAACGTTATCTTGTTGAATGAGATTGGTTTTTTTTGCCGACCTGCTCACATTTACGGCAATCCCCGCTGATTAATATGGCACCGCTCGGCCACGGCCGGGTACTCGTCTATCGAGACTAACTACAGCGGGAATTATAAAAAAATGGATATGAAAAAGACCAAAGTGGCGCTGGTAACAGCCTCACTGCTCGCGCTTTTGTCTGGCTGTAATGACAACAGCTCCTCGTCCTCCACCCCCACTCCTCAGGATGAGCCCGTCGCTCGCCTTCCCAATATGCAACCGCCGGCCGAACTGCTGGTGGCCGGCCCCAACGAGGCGGTGATCGCCCTGGTCGACACCCAGACCAGCGCGGCCCGCAGCATCGACGGCCCCTTCGCCGGCCACAGTTTGCACCTGTGGAACAACGACGCCTGCAATGCCACCGCCGAGGGTGGCCTGAACGCGAGCTGGGACGATGCCAGCAAGACGGCGTCGGCGGCGGACAGCTTCGGCCCCGCCTGGGTGGTGCCCCTCTCCAAGATGGAAGGCTGCATCAACTTTATCGCCCGTAACGGCGAGCTGGCGAACCTGACCGGCGCCGACATGAAGGTGGTATTCAGCGATCATCCGGACCGCACCGTGGCAATCGTCGCAGGCAAGAACGAGATCTTCGGCAGCCGCGCCGAGGCCTTCACCGCCGCCTTCGGCGTGGCCGGGGCCAGTGCCCACCTGATCGACGGCAACACCCTGATCTGGCAAGGGGGCAAGGACAAACCCCATGTGCGTCTCTACTACACCGAATCCGGCACCATCACCGCCAACAGCGAGGGGGTGTTCGACTTCCCCTATCTCAAGCTGACCCCCACCAGCCTGACCGCCGAGCAGCAGGCCAAGTACCCGCACCTCAAGGATGCTGCCGCCTTCGCCCTGCCTTCGGCTGCGGATCTCAAGCCCCTGCTCAAGGGTGAGCTGGTGGCCATAGGCACGGACGCGAGCGGCGTGCTGCAGGGGGCGACCCTGGTGCAGAGCGCCGGGGCCCTCGACGCCGTCTACGCCGAGGCCGCCACCAAGCTGAGCTATGGCGCCATCGTCGAGGGTGGCAATGTCACCTTCCGGCTCTGGGCCCCCACCGCCAAGTCGGTCAAGCTGGCGCTGTTCGATGAGAAGCACCAGTCCCTCGGCGAGCGGACCATGACACAAGACGAGGCCAGCGGCAGTTGGAGCCTGCAGGGTGGCAGCGATCTGGTGGGCAAGTATTACCGCTACGACATCCAGGTCTACCATCCGCTTAGCCGCAAGCTGGAGTCCTATCAGGTTACCGACCCCTATTCCCTCAGCCTCGCCATGAACTCCGAGTTCAGCCAGGTGGTGGACTTGGATGATCCGGCCCTCAAACCCGAGGGATGGGACAGCCTGAAGGCGCCCCACAGCCAGGCCAATCCGGCCGACATCGTCATCTACGAGGCCCATGTCCGGGATCTGACCGGCAACGATGAGTCCACTCCGGCCGAGCACAGGGGCAAGTTCCTGGGGCTGACCGACAGCGACAGCGTGCCGGTCAAGCACCTGCAATCCCTGGCCAGGAGCGGCGTCAGCCACCTGCACCTGCTGCCGGTGTTCGACATCGCCACCGTCAACGAGGATCCGGCCAAGGTGGCCAACATCGGCGACGACTTCAGCAAGCTGTGCGAGGTCAATCCCGAGGTCAAGAACTCCAAGTTCGCCAGCCATTGCGGTGGCGGCCAGACCATAGAATCCGTGCTGATGGATCTGCAGACCACAGACAGCAAGGAAAACCCGGTTGTGCAGGAGCTGTACGGCTACCTGCGCGGAGTGGACTCCTTCAACTGGGGCTATGACCCCTACCACTACACGGCCCCGGAAGGCTCCTACGCCACCAATGCGGAGGGGACTGTGCGGATCAAGGAATTCCGCGAGATGGTGCAGGCCATCAAGCAGAACATCGGCATGAACGTGGTGATGGACGTGGTCTACAACCACACCAACGAGGCGGGGCTGGGTCCAAAATCTGTGCTCGACAAGATAGTGCCCTGGTATTACCAGCGCCTGAATCCTGAGACTGGCTCGGTCGAGAACTCCACCTGCTGCTCCAACACGGCACCGGAGCACGCCATGTTCGCCAAGCTGATGGATGACTCCCTGGTCACCTGGGCGCGGGACTACAAGATCGATGCCTTCCGCTTCGACCTGATGGGCCACCATCCGAAGGATCAGATGGTGCAGGCCCTGGCCGAGGTGAAGAAGGTCAACCCCGAGATGTACTTCTACGGGGAGGGCTGGAACTTCGGCGAGGTGGAGAACGACAAGCGCTTCGTGCAGGCGACCCAGAAACACCTCGGCGGTACCGGCATCGGCTCCTTCTCGGACCGACTGCGGGATGCGGTGCGCGGCGGCAGTCCCTTTGACGGCGGCGACGGCATTCGCAAGACCCAGGGCTTCGGCAACGGTGCCTTCGTCGATCCCAACGAGGTGAATGGCGTGGAACTCGCCACCGCTCTGCACCAGTCCGATCTGGTGCGCCTCGGCATGGCGGGCAACCTCAAGGAGTTCGTGCTGACTGACAAGGACGGCATTCCGAAGAAGGGCTCGGACATCGACTACAACGGTCAACCCGCGGGTTATGCCCAGGATCCGACCGAAGTGCAGAACTATGTCGACAAGCACGACAACCAGACCCTGTTCGACAACCTGGTTTACAAGGCGCCGGCAGGTGCCGATCTGGTGCGGATGCAGGGGGTGTCGCTCGCCACCGCCATGCTGGGACAGGGGATCCCCTTCACCCACGCAGGGGTCGAGTTGCTGCGATCCAAATCCATGGAGCGGGACAGCTACGACTCCGGTGACTGGTACAACCGGGTCGATTACACCCTGGCGGACAACAATTTCGACAAGGGCTTGCCGCGCAAGGACAAGGATGAGGCCAACTATGGGCTGATCGAGCAGGTGCTCGGCCAGCACAGCAAGCCGACGCCGGATCAGATGCAGGCGATGCAGGGCTTCTATCAGGAGCTGGCCGAGTTGCGCCAATCTTCCCGTCTGCTACGTCTGGGCAGCGGTGCCGAGGTGATCAAGCGGGTCGATTTTCGCAACACAGGGCCGGATCAGATCCCGGGCCTCATCGTGATGAGCGTGGATGACGGTACCAGTGCCGGCGCGGATCTGGATCCCGCCATCGACGGTCTGGTGGTGATGATCAACGCCACCAACGCGCCTCAGAGCATCGGCGACTTCCGTGACGGCAACGATCAGCCCATCGATCTCTCCGGCATGGTGCTGAGCAGTGCCCATCGCGGCAGCGACAGCATCGCCAGCGGCGCCTCCGTCGGCAGCGGTGAGCTCACCCTGGGGGCCTGGTCTGCCGCCGTCTTCGTCAAACCCCAGGCTGGTGCCCAAGGCACAGGCCTGCCGGTGGGCAAGAAGACGGATCTGAGCACCCTGCCACCCTTTGGTGACACGGGCATCTATCTGAAAGGTTTCCTCGGTGAGTGGGGCGAAGCCAATCAGATGCTCTTTACCGGCAACTTCATGTACGAGTTCAGTACCGAAGTGGCAGTCGACAAGCTGGGTACGACAGAGGTGAAGATTGCCGATGCCAGTTGGGGACCGGTCAACTACGGCACTTGCAGTGCCGGCGACAAGCTGGTGGTCGGTACGCCGCTGACCCTGTGCAAGGGGGGCGATACCGGCAATATCGGACTCGACTTGGCCAAGGAGGGGACCTACAAGTTCGTGTTTACCGCCATGAACAAGGACAAACCGACCTTGAGCGTCAGCTATACCGAGCCGGTTCAAGCCTGCAAGGTGCTGGATACGGTGGCGGGCAATCCGCTCGGCTACAACCTGTTCGTCAAGGGTGAGCTGTCCGGTTGGGCTGCCCAGTCCCAGTACCAGTTGAGCTACAAGGGGATGGAAGGCGATCTCGCCATCTATCAAGCCGCATTCAACTATGCCGGTACCACAGAGTTCAAGGTAGCGAACGAGGATTGGAGCAAGGAATACCTGCTCAACAATGGTGGTGTTGTCCAGGCTGAGACGGGTTATCCCATTGCCTTCTCCCAACCTGCCAGCGCCAACAACAAGATCACCCTGCCGCAGGGGTTGTGGAGTGTTCTGATTAAGGTCGACCCGGCTGCGGTCAAGCCGGGTACTGCCGTGATCCAGGAGTGCACCCCCAAGTAAGCCAACCCATCGAGTCCGGGACTGGCTCGGCAGCCCCGGGTTGAATTCCACCTCGCCAAGGGTGGGATAAGCCGAGAGCGTAAGCACAAGGCGCGGACTGCCATCATCAGCCGCGCCTTGATTTTTTGGCCCGGTCTCTGCCGGGTTTATAAAGAAAAGCCGCAACTCTCGTTGCGGCTTTTTGTTTCTGCTGCTCCGGCGAGGGGCAGGGTAGATGGGATCAGCGCTTGCGCAGCAATCGCAGGGCGTTGGCGGTGACCAGGGCGGTGGCGCCGGTATCGGCCAGCACGGCTATCCACAGGCCCGTGATGCCGAGCAGGCTGGTGACCAGGAAGATGGCCTTGAGTCCCAGCGCCAGCGCTATGTTCTGGTGGATATTGGCGAGCGCGGCCCGCGACAGCAGGATCATGGCGGCAAGGCCGCCGAGCTGGTTGTGGGTCAAAGCCGCATCTGCAGTTTCCAGCGCCACATCCGTGCCGCCACCCATGGCGATGCCGATGCTGGCCCGCTTCATGGCGGGGGCGTCGTTGATGCCGTCCCCTATCATGGCCACCTTCTGGGTCCGGGCCAGCTTGGCTATCTCTTCCACCTTGCCCTCCGGCAGCAGACCGGCGCGCCAGCCCATGCCGAGTTCGCCGGCGATGGCTTCGGCGGCTCTGGGGTTGTCCCCGGTCAGCATAAGGCTCTGCAGCCCAAGTGCGCTCAGTTCTTGCAGCGCGGCGGCTGCCTCGGGCCGGATCTGGTCCCGCAGGGCCAGCAGGGCGACCGGTGCGGCCCCCGCCTGGCAGAGCAGGACCACTGTCTTGCCCTGTTGCTCCAGGGTGGCGATCCTGGTCTGTGTCTCGTCATCCAGCGATCCAACCCGGCTCGGCGCCAGCAGTTGCCAGAGCACGCCGTCGACCCGCCCTTCCACTCCCATGCCGGGCAGGGCACGAAGGTCCGTGGCGGTAGACAGGGTCAGCTCCTGTTCGTTTGCGGCAGCCACCACGGCGCGGGCCAGGGGGTGATGGGAGCCCTGCTCGATGGCCGCGGCCAGCGCCAGCCACTCGGACTCGGGTCTGCCATCCAGGCTGACCAGTTCAGTCAGCTGTGGCTTGCCCAGGGTCAGGGTGCCTGTCTTGTCGAAGGCGACGGTATCAACGTGGGCCAGTCGCTCCAGCGCCGCGCCCCCCTTGATCAGGGCCCCTTGCCGGGTAGCCGCCGCCAGGGCAGAGGTGACCGCCGCCGGGGTGGAGATCACCAGGGCGCAGGGGCAACCGATGAGCAAGAGCGCCAGCCCGCGATAGATCCACTCATCCCAGCTCTGGCCGAAGAAGAGGGGGGGTACCAGCACCACCAGCAGGGCGACGAGCATCATGGCCGGGGTATACCAGCGGCTGAAACGGTCGATGAAGCGCTCTATGGGGGCGCGCTGGGTCTCGGCCTCCTCGATGAGATGCAGGATGCGGTCGATGGCGTTGTTGCCGGGCTCGGACACCACCTCCAGGCGCAATACCCTGTCTGCCGCCAGACTGCCGGCGGCGACCTTGTCCCCTTGCCGGCGCTCCACCGGGATGGATTCACCGGTCAGGGCGCTCTCGTCAAAGGCCCCGAGGGTATCGAGCAGACGGGCGTCGGCAGGCAGCCGGGCACCGGGGGCTATCTCTATGACGTCGCCGGGGCGCAGCTGGTCGGCGGCCACCTCTTCACGCAGCTCGCCCTCAGGGGTTTGGCGAATGCGCAGGGCCTTGTCCGGCACCAGCGCCATCAGGGCGGTGACTCCGGCGCGGGCACGACCGGCGGCGTAGGCTTCCAGGTGTTCCCCCAGCATGAACAGCAGCAGCACCATGGCCGCTTCGGCGGTCTCGCCGAGGAAGAGGGCACCGACGGCGGCGACCGTCATCAGGGTCTCGATGGCGAAGGGGGAGCCGCTCTTGGTCAGGGCCCAGGCCTTGCGGGCCACGGGCCAGAGTCCCCACAGGGTTGCCAGGATAAACAAAGGTTTACCGAGAGTGTCGGGCAACAGGGCCGCCACCAGCATCAGGGTCGCCAGAGACAGGGGCTGCCAGTATTTGCCGAATAAGTTGCCGAGCCGCGTCATCAGGGGGCCGCGCGCCTGGGTATCGGTTGCGCTGGTCTGGGTGTTTCCCTTGAGCTGGAAACCCGCGGCCAGCACGGCGGCCGTGATGGGATCGGGAGAGAGGCCGGGGGCGAGATCCACCACCAGCTTCTCGGTGGCAAACAGCACGCGGGCCTGCTGCACGCCGGCGACCCGGCCGACAGCTGTCTCTATCTTGCGGGCGCAGCTGGGGCAGTCCATCCCCAATACCTGCCAGCTGTGGCGGCTGGCGTTCTGCGCTGGCTCGTGCAAGGGCGCGCGCTGGTCGGGAGACTCGTCGTGGTCATGATGGCCGTGCGCATCTTGATGCTCATGATCATGGCCGTGGTCGGAGGGCTGAGGCTGAGCGCTGCAACAGGCCTGGCCGCTGCAACTCCCTCTGGGGGGCTCTTCATCTCCCGGCGGGTCGCTCTCGCCGTGTGCCTGATGGTCATGGGGGGGCTGGCTGGTGCAGCCACTGACGGGCGCCGCGTTGTCACAGCAGTGGCTGTCGTGTTGATGCTCGCCCTGGTGGGAAGCGGCCTTGCTGATCGCCTTGATGGGGGCGGCATGTGCATGGTTGCAGCAGGATTTGCTCATATGGAGTCCCTCTTGAGTGGATCACGCCGGTGCGAGATCCTGGATATCTGAGCCGAGTGTAAACCTTGGTGTTTAGTCCAAGGTCAAGCCACTTCTTGTCCCTGCCAGCTCGAAAGGGAGCCATCCATGTTCAGCTTCATATATCCATGTCATTGGCGGGTGTTTGTCCCTCTCGGCTGGGCCTATACTGGGAGCCCGGATCCCCAATCAATAATCAAGGACATAACATGAGCAATACCGTCACCCTGCAAGGTAACCCTGTCTCCGTCTCCGGTCACTTCCCCGTCGCCGGCGAGCAGGCCAAGCCCTTCTCCCTGGTTGCCAAGGACCTGTCCGATGTGACCCTGGCCAACTTCGCCGGTCAGCGCAAGATCCTGAACATCTTCCCGAGCGTGGACACCCCGACCTGTGCAACTTCCGTACGCAAGTTCAACGAACAGGCCAGCTCCCTGAACAACGCCGTGGTGCTGTGCATCTCCGCCGATCTGCCGTTCGCCCAGGCCCGCTTCTGCGGCGCCGAGGGTTTGGACAAGGTGGTGAACCTCTCCACCCTGCGTGGCGTCTCCTTCCTGCAGGATTACGGTGTGGCCTTCTCCTCCGGCCCGCTGGTGGGTCTGGCTGCTCGTGCCATCGTGGTGCTGGATGCCGACAACAAGGTGCTGCACAGCGAGCTGGTGGCCGAAGTCGCCGACGAGCCGAACTACGCCGCCGCCCTGGCTGCCCTGGCCTGATAACGACTCCGTCTACGCGAGTAGATGTGTCGAAAGTAAAACGGCCCGCTCTGTGAGCGGGCCGTTTTTTTATCCGGTTTTTGAGCTGTCTGCATCCGTTGGCGCGAGCGCCCTGTGCAGGTGCAGGCCGAGCTGCTGGTCGGGATCCTGCGGCAGGGTGAGCACACCGAGCTGCTGCGCCTGCTCGACCGTGATCTCTTTGGACAGCAGGGCATTGAGCCCCGCCTCGCTGACCATGACCACCCGATCCTGTGGGGTGGGAGCCGGGCTGTGCAGTTGCAGCAGCAAGACCTCCTTGCCCCGCATCTTCGACCAGAGCCCGGAGTCCACCAGCAGGATGGAGAAGCCCCCTGGCTGATCGGCCCGTTGCAGCAGGTCTTTCAGCTGGAGCAGCCACTGCTGGGCACGTACGAAACCTTCCCCCCCCGCCAGCGGGGGAATGGGGCTGATGCGGTGGGAGGAGATGGCATTGGCGGTCGCGATGGCCACATCCAGCGACCCCGGCCAGGCCGTGGCGAAGGGATCGCCCACCAGCATGTCGTAGCCACAGGCCCGGGTCTGGGCAGAGAAGGGGACGACCAGACCAAGGACCAGCAGGGTGGCAACCAGAGTGCGGGGGAAGGGGGTGACCATCTTGCTGTACTCCTGAATGAGGGCCGGGGGATTGATAAAAAGAACACCACAGGGAGCCAGGATTGTCCATGGTTGTTGCACTGGCCGGTCATCGCTGGCTAGACTTCGCCTCCCACTTCTTTATCCATGTAGCGCCATGACCTTCAGCGAACTCGAACTCTCCCCCGCCTTGCTGGCCACCTTGCCGGCCACCCTGCAAAGACCGACCCCCATACAGCGACTGGCGATCCCGGCTGTGCTGGCGGGGGATGACCTGCTGGCGTTGGCCCGCACCGGCAGCGGCAAGACGCTGGCGTTCGGGCTCCCCCTGCTGCAGCGACTGAACCCGGCGCAGCCACAGGTGCAGGGCCTGGTGCTGGTACCGACCCGGGAGCTGGCGACCCAGGTGAGCGAGGCGCTGAAGGCGGGGGCCCATGTCCTGGGGCTGCGGGTGCTGACCCTGTGCGGCGGGGTCGCGCAGGAGCTGCAGACGAGTGAGCTGGCACTGGGGCCCCAGTTGCTGGTGGCGACCCCGGGCCGGCTGCGGGATCTGCTGAGTCAGCAGGCACTGGGGCTGGATGAGCTGCGCATGCTGGTGCTGGATGAGGGGGACCGCCTGCTGGAGATGGGGTTCTGGCCCGATATCCAGGTGATACTCAACGCCATGCCGGTGACTCGCCAGACCCTGCTCTTCTCCGCCACCCTGCCGGCCGAGCTGGAGACCCTGGCCAGCGACTTGCTGCGCGCCCCCCGCCGCCTCGAAGCGGATCCCCTCAACAGCGTGGCGGAGGATATCGAGGAGCGGCTCTATCTGGTGAACAAGAGCGGCAAGGTGCCGGCCCTCATCGCCTTGTTGAAAGAACAGGATTGGCCCCAGGTGCTGGTATTCATCAGTGCCCGTGACTCCGCGGACGGGGTGGCCCGCAAGCTTGCCAAGGCGGGAATACCTGTGGTGGCCTTGCACGGGGACAAGGAGCAGGCGGTGCGGGAGCAGGCGCTCGGGGATTTCAAGAGCGGCAAGGTGCGGGTGCTGGTGGCCACGGATCTGATGGCACGGGGCATCCACGTGGAGGCGCTGCCCCTGGTGATCAACCTGGACCTGCCATCCAGCGCCCCCGTCTATGTGCACAGGGTCGGGCGCACCGCCCGGGCTGGTCGCAGCGGGCTTGCGATCTCCCTAGTGTGCCACGGCGAGGCCGATACTCTGGCCGCCATCCGCACCCTGACCGGGCGTAACTTGCCGCTGGCCGAGCTGCCCGGTTTCCCGGTCACGGATCTGCCATCCAGCGGGGAGAGCAAGCGCCCCGCGCGCGACAAGCAGGCCAATAGACGCACCCAGGCCAAGCGCAGCGTCAAGCAGTTCAAGAGCAGGGGCTAAGCCCAAGCCTGCTGCTCGCCCAATTGGTCAGTATCAAATAGATACCGTTTCGCTATGCTCCATGGGTTTCACCATGGAGGGATGACGAATGACCAGTCTGGTAATGGGGCCCTTGCTGGGGCTCGAATCAGAGACCCAATACAGCCTCTGCTTCATGACGGAAGCCGGTTGCAAGAGTGCGGCCGTGAGGATCAACGGCGAGGTGCTGGCCGCCGACAAGCAGGCGGACACCCCGAAAGGGAGCTTCTGGCGGCTGGTCTGGCAGGCGAGCCCCAAGAAGGCCGGTACCCCCATCGACTATGAGATCCTGCTGGACGACAAGCCTGCACAAGATCTCGGTGGGTACGATAAATGGCAGTTTTATCTGCCGGGGAAGAAAGAGAATGTGCTGATAGGCTACGCCTCCTGCAACGGTTTCTCCGATTTCAAACTGCTCACCTCCACCCCGGCCCCCTACACCATGTGGGACAAGCTGGCCGCCGAACACAAGGCCCATCCTTTCTCCCTGCTGCTGATGGGGGGTGATCAGGTCTATGCGGACTCCCTCTGGACCTCGGTGTCGACTATCAAAGCCTGGAACGAGCTGGACAGGGCGGAGAAGGTCAAACGCAAGGCGACCCGGACCATGGTGGAGCAGCTGGATCGCTTCTATTGCGAGCTCTACTGCAAGCAGTGGAGTCGCCCCGAGGTCGCCTTCATGCTGGCCCGGGTACCGAGCGCCATGATGTGGGACGATCACGACATCTTCGATGGCTGGGGCAGTTACCCAGCTGATCTGCAGGGCTGCGAGGTCTATCAGGCCATCTATGCTGCCGCCGCCAAATATTTCCGGCTGTTCCAGCTGCGTACCGGCGCCAATACGGCACTGCTGGACAAGAGCCTGAGCCATCACTCCTGGCGGCTGAGCTTCCGGGGCTACCAGATCCTGGCCCTGGACAACCGCGCCACCCGCACCCTGACCCAGGTGATGAGCCGATCCCAGTGGGATCAGGTCAACGAGGCGCTGGCGGGTTGCAGCAGCGGGGATCTGCTGGTGATGACCGGGGTGCCCGTGGTCTATCGGGACTTCTCCTTCAGCGAAGCGGCGCTGGATGCCACCCCCTGGGAGGAGGAGCTGACCGACGATCTCAAGGATCACTGGCGCGCCAAGGCCCACGAAGGGGAGCGGGCGCGCCTCATCATGCGGCTCTTGGACAATGCCAGGTTGCGGCGCAAGAATGCCAAGGCGGACAAAAATACCAGTCTGGAGCCCAAGACCCTGATCCTGTCCGGGGATGTGCACGTGGGGTGTCTCGGGGTCATTCAGGACAAGCGGGAGGGGGTGTTGAACCTGCACCAGCTGGTCTCCTCCGGCATAGTCCATCCCTGTCCAACCCAGTTCCAGTGGATGGGGATCCTCGCCATGACCAACGACAACCCAGAGTATCTGGACGAGAGCCGGCTGATCCGCACCGAGCTCATCAAGCCGTTCGGGGCGCCCGTCTACCTGCGCACCCGCAACTTCGCCACCCTGCAGATGGGCACGGACGGCAAGCTGTGGGCCAACTGGCGTTGCGAGAACGGGCTGGATGCCAGTTATCCGCTGGCCTGATGGGGTTGGGTGACAAGAGAAGGGCCCGCATACGGGCCCTTCTTCTATTTGTGGGTGTCGGCGCCTCCGGCATCAGGGGCTGGTCTGCTCCTGGGCGAAGAAGTCGCGCCTGAACTGGCCCAGTACCTCCTCCCTGTGCTGCTGCCAGCGCGCTGAATCCATGCTGCCCTGGCTCGCCGCCAACTGCTGCTCCAGTTCGGCCAGCTGCTGCTGGTAGCGGCCGCGCTGATCCAGTTGCTGCTGGCGCGCCCTGGCAAAGCCGAGGCTGGCCTCGGCCCGTTCGGCGGGCAGGAAGTGACGGGCCAGGGTTTCGAGCTCCTCATCCCCCCACAGCTGGCGCGCCTGCAACAAGCGGGCGTCCGGGTTGAACAGATCCGCCGCCAGATCCGGGTATTGCGCCGCCCACGCGTCCTGCAATCGGGTCAGGGCGGCCAGCCGCTCGGTCAGAGTCAGTTGTTCACTTTCGCTGGCCAGCTGTGCCAGCGCCTCGGCGTAGCGCCCCTGCAGCAGGGTCAGGCTCTCCCCCTCGCTCGGCCACTGGGCCTCCACGTTTCTCAAGTTCTCCAGCCGCTCGTCCAGGGGCTGGTCGCTCTCCTGAATCTCGCTGGCGAGTCGCTCCTCGGCCTCCTGTGGCAGTGCCCGCCAGCTGGGGGCCGGGGCGGGCGTCTGGCTGCTGGTGACTACCGACGATGGCGCATCTGCCGAGATGGGCTCTAAGGATGCTGACATCGCCTGCTGCGGGCTGGCACTGCTTTGGCTGGCCTCAGCGCCCGTTGAGCCCGCCGGTTCGTCCTGCCAGATGAGGTTGAGCAACACCAGCGGCACTATGGCCAGGGCCAGGACCCAGTAGCGCCGTCTCATCGGGCTATCTCCCCCTTGACCGGGAAGTGATCCGAGAGGTTGCTGGCGGGCCAGAGGCTGCCATCGCTGGAGCGCGGGATCCAGACGCTGTTGAGGTTATGGCTGGCGGCGCCGTACTCCCGGCTGACCACCAGATAGTCCAGGTACTCGACGTTGGCGCCGCCGGAGAGGGGGCCGCCGGCATAGGGGTTGAGCCTGGGGTCGAAGGTCGCCTCGGTATAGCCGCCATAGGCGGGCTCATGAGCATTGAGGTTGGCCAGCATGTTGGCGTAGTCATCGGCAAACTTGCGCTTGTTGACGTTGAAGTCGCCGCCGTAGATGACGGTATCCGTGGCCGGGATCTTGAGGCTGGCGGCCAGGGAGCGGATTTGGCCGAACTGGATCTGGCGCAGCCTGCGCGCCTCGTCGGTGTCGAAGCTGGCGGTGTGGGTGGCGAACAGGTGCCAGGCCTTGCCCCCCTTGATCACCTCGGCGTACATCACCCCCTTGTCCGCGAAGCAGTCGGTGCCGGTGCACTGGGGATAGACCAGCTGGGCCTCCCGCACTATGGGGTAGCGGCTGACGATCACCACGCCGCCATCGTGAATGTTGACCCCCGGCTTGTCGAGCACCTTGGTCTGATAGGGATACTCCTTGGCCAGCGCCTGCAGGAAGCCCTCACGGCGCCCGTCGAATACCTCCTGCAGCAGCAGGGCGTCGTAACCCTTGAGATGATCGGGCAGCAGGGTCAGCCGCTCGCCTATGCTGGAGGCGATGACCGGCAGGGCCCAGACGTTGTAGCTGGCGACTTTCAGCTTGTTCTCGGCGGGTTCCGGCTGCTCCACTCGCTTGGGCGGGGTCAGCATGTAGTGCAGATCGTCGTAGCGGCCGGTGAACTTGGCAGCGAAGGCGAGCTCCTGGGGCCCCGGGAGGCGGTGGATGGCGCGATCGCTCTGCCAGCCGGAGGCGCCTGTGGGGGTCTCGCCGCCGTGTTGCAGCGTGGTGTTCCACCAGGTGCCCTCCATCAGCTGGTTGAGGCGATAGGTGTCACCGCCGGCTGTGGTGACCCGGGTCTCGAACAGATAGTTCTTCCCCGCTTTCACCCCCTCGTAGCGGTTGAAGCTGAGCACCATGGCGCTCTCCCAGGGACCGAGCTCCGTCCTGTGCTGGGTCCACTGGCTGCCTTGCTGCAACTGGCCGCTGCCGCTCTGGCGGATCTCCAGTTGCAGGGGCTCGGGGCCGTTGTTGGTGAGGTAGACATCGGTATCGGCCAGGGCCTGCAATGGCAGGGAAGCGGCGAAGATCAGGGCGGTGTATCGGGGGAGCAGGTGCATCATCTAAGTCCTTTTTGGTCGAGGCACGGTGGAAAGTGACTGTTATGGCGGGCATAGGGGGCATTTCATTTACATTTTTGTTACAAGAAAATGAAAGGCCCCATATGGGGAGCATCAGCCAAAAAGGATTGATCTCGGGGGAGACGGGGCGCGGCGGGTGCGCGCCCCGGGCAGGGCTAGTCGTGGAACTGGTTGATCAGGCGAGAGAGGTTGTGCAGCCGCTCCACCAGGAGGGTGATGCCATCCAGCGCCTGCCGGCTGCTGTCGGCGGTGTGGCTGGCCAGCTGGTGGATCTGGTGGATCCCCTGATCCAGGGTGCTGGTGACATCCGCCTGCTGCCTGACCGCCTGGGCGATCTCGTCGCTGGTGTGGGTGACCCGGGCCAGCATTTGGTTGATCCGGTCGAGCACCTCGGCGGTGGCCCCCATCTGTTGCTGGCACAGGGCCGAGGTCTGGGCCCCCTGGCTCATACCGTCGGAGAGTTGCTGGGTGCTCTGCTGCAGCGCCCCTATCATGTCGCTGATCTCGCCGGTGGAGCTGCGGGTCTTCTGGGCCAGGGCCCGGATCTCGTCGGCCACCACGGCGAAGCCACGGCCCTGTTCGCCGGCCCGGGCCGCCTCGATGGCGGCGTTGAGGGAGAGCAGGTTGGTCTGATCCGCGATCTGGCCTATCACCTCCAGGATCCCGCTGATCTTCTGACTGTCCCGGGTCAGGCGGGCCAGCACGCCCTGACTGGCATCCAATTCCTGATGCAACCGGTTGACCGATGAGCGGGTGGTGGCGATGGCCTGCTGACCGCTGGCGGAGACCTGCTGCACCTCGCTCACCAGGGTATTGGCCTGATGGGCGTTGTCGGCCACGTCGCGGATCGACTGGCTCATCTGGGTGATGGCGGCGGCCAGCTGCTCGCTCTGGGCCCGCTGCTGCTGCAGGTGGGTGTCTATGGTCTGGATATGGCCCCTGTCATCCTCGGCGGCCTGCAGGATCTGCTGGTTGGTGTCGACACTGCGCCCCACCACGGCCCTGAGCTCCGCTTTCTTCATGCGCAGCAGCAGCTCTATGGCCCCCAGGCTGTCCCGCCGCCGGCTGTAGATCAGCTGGCAGAGCGGGGTGCCGAGCTCTTCTCCGGCGCTGGCCATGAGCCGCTTCATCCGCTGCTGCCAGCGCCAGCCAAGGGTCATCTGGCCGAGCAGACAGGGCAGGGCTACCCAGCCCCAGGCGGGTTGTGCCGTGACCAGGGCGAGGCACAGTGCCAGCAGGGTGATGCCCGACAGGCAGAGGGTGAGGGGGCCGGGTTCCACATTGAGGCGGCTGGGCCAGGGCAGCGCCTTGCCCGCCCGGATGCGGGCGTAGAGCCGCTCAGCCCAGTCGATGTCCTCTTCATTGGGGCGGGTGCGTACCGACTGGTATTCGATGATCTGCCGCTGCTCGTCGAGTATGGGGGTGACATAGGCGTTGACCCAGTAGAACTGGCCGCTCTTGGCGCGGTTCTTTACCAGCCCCATCCAGCTCTTGCCCTGCTGCAACCTGCGCCACATGTCGGCGAAGGCAGCCTTGGGCATGTCCGGGTGGCGCACCAGGTTGTGGGGCACCCCTTCCATCTCGCTGGCACTGTAACCCGCCACATCACAGAAGTGCTGGTTGGCATAGGTGATGTGGCTGGCGGGGTCCGTGGTGGAGATCAAGGATATCTGGTCGGGAAAGCGGATCTCCCCTTCCCGTTGGGTTGTGGTCATGTGCGCGTCCTGATTTGAGCCAAGTAACTGATAAATTTGTTTTTATTGTTGTTCGTTGTGCAGGCTTCATTGTAGGGACGGCCCAGGGGGCTATCTTGGCTTGGGTCAATAAATCGACACTATGACGACGAAAAAGAACAGCTGAAAGGTGTATTCGGGGGGCTCATCGGCCGGTTCTGAAGTCGTGGATCTCCCCGCTTCTCGGCTTGAAGCTGGGATCCTTCTTTTTGTCCGCCTCGACCCAGGCCATGGCCTGGCAGAAGCTCTCCTGCTTCGCGTACTCATCGCGCACCTGATCGATGGCCCGCTCGGCGTTGCGCCGCACCATCTTGCTGGCCTTGCGATCGCTGAACGCCTGCTGCTGGCTCAGCATCCAGTCGGTGAAGGCCTGTTGGCATTCGGCCTCGGTGGCCGCCTGGGCGGGCAGGGTACAAAACAGGGCGAGCAGAAACAGAGGGCGCATGGGGGACTTGTCTAATGGCATGGATGAGATCAGAGAGGCGGCATTCTAAGCCGGGAACTTGATTCGCAACAGTGACAAAAGCGGGGCCGGCCGGGCTGGCCCCGCTGTTGGGATGCTCAGTGCTTGATGAGATAGAGCTGGCGGCTGTAGGCCACGTCTTCCGGGTTGTTGATGGGATAACCCTTGAGCCAGGGCTTGATCAGGCGGGCATTGGTGTACTGGTAGATGGGGGCGATGGGCGCCTCCTCCTGCAGTATGGCCTCGGCCTCGTCGAACAGTTTGGCGCGCTCGCGCTCATCCAGACTCCTGGCCGCCCTGGCCAGCAGGGCATCGTAGCCCGGGTTGGCGAAGCGGGCCATGTTGCCGCTGTGCTGGCTGCCCCAGAGGCCGAGGAAGGCGGACGGATCGTTGTAATCCGCGACCCAGGAGGAGCGGATCACCTCGAACTGGCCGCTCTGGCGACTGTCGAGGTAGGTTTTCCACTCCTGATTGGTGAGCTCGACCCGGGCGCCGAGTTTCTGCTTCCACAGGTTGGCGATGGCCAGCGCCATCTTCTTGTGGATCTCGGCGGTGTTGTAGAGCAGGGTCAGCTTGAGGGGCTTGTCCGGGCCATAACCGGCCTCTTTCAGCAGGGCCTTGGCCCGCTCGTCCAGCGCTTGCTGGCTGCTGGTGGAGAGCAGGTTCGGCTTGGGATCGAAGTCGGCGGTCACGTCCGGGGTGAAGTGATAGGCGGGCTTTTCCCCGGTACCCAGCACCCGATCGGCGATGAGGCCGCGGTCTATGGTGTAGGAGAGCGCCTTGCGCACCCGCACATCGTCCAGCGGGGGGCGTTGGGTGTTGAAGGCGTAGTAATAGGTGCCGAGCTGCTCGGGGGTATAGACCTCCCCCGGGATCTGCTTCATCAGCTTCTGGTATTGCTCCTTGGGGAAGGATTCCGTGATGTGCAGATCCCCCGCCAGGTAGCGGTTGGTGGCGGCGCTCTCCTGGTTGATGGGCACGAAGGTGACCTTGGTCAGCACGGTGTGGGCCTTGTCCCAGTAATGGGGGTTCGGGGTCAGCTCCAGCCGCTCGTTCACCACGCGGTGGCTCAGCACGAAGGCGCCGTTGCCCACCAGCTTGCCCGGCTGGGTCCACTGGTTGCCGTATTGCTCCATGCTGGCTTTGTGCAGCGGCGACAGGCTGGGGTGGGTCAGCAGGCTCAGGAAGTAGGGGACCGGCTGGGAGAGGTTCACCTGCAGGGTGTGATCGTCCAGTGCCTCGACCCCGAGCTCGCTCGGTGCGGCCTTGCCCGCCACTATCTCATCCACGTTATTGAAGTGGGCGAGCTGGGCGAACCAGGCGAAGGTGGCGGCCTCCTTGGGATCCACCAGCTTGCGCCAGCCGTAGACGAAGTCGGCGGCGCGCACGGGATCCCCGTTTGACCAGCGGGCATCCGGCCGCAGATGGAACGTAAACTTCTGATTACCCTCGTTGTCCCAGCGCGATGCCACCCCGGGCAGCACCTTGCCATCCGGTCCCTGGGTCAGCAGCCCCTCGTAGAGATCCCGCAGCACCTGCAACTCCGGCAGGCCGACCAGCTTGAGGGGGCTCAGGCTGGTGGGCTCGTCTTTCAGGTGGCGCACGACCGACTGGTCTGCGGCGAGTTGGGTGCCGGCCGGCACATCGGCGGCCTGGACACAGGCACAGCCCAGCAGGGCCAGCAGGGGGCTCCATCCTTTCATGGCGAATCCTTCAAATAGTGTGAAGCGGGGAGAAACTCGGCGAGAAAAATTCGCCGGCAGATGGGGAATCATGATATCCCCTTTGCTGGTCAGACCGCCAGCATGAGTCCCCTGGATTGCCGGACCGTGCTACCTTGTTTAGCCCGAGCCTTTCGCCGGAAGAGGAGTGAGCGATGAGAATATGGATGTTGTTGGCCTGTGTCCTGAGTCAGAGTGCCTGGGCGCTGGCCCCCTGCGAGCGCACCAGCGCGGTGGGGAGCTGGTGCGAGGTGAGCATCACGGATCTGCACCCGACCCAGGGTGGGGTGGGTCAGCTACAGGTCGATGCCACGGCGCGGGAGCTGGCGGACAAGAGCGCCGAGCAACTCGACAAGCTGATGAAGAAGAAAGAGATCCCCGTGGTCATAGCACCGGACGGCGGCTACTGGCTGGTGGACAGGCATCATCTGACCAAGGCGCTGTGGCAGCAGGGGGTGAAGCAGGCCAGGGTCAAAGTGATAGCCCGGCTGCAGGACAAGACCAATTTCTGGAGCCAGATGCAGAACAATCACTGGGCCTGGCTCAAAGATGAGAAGGGCCAGCCCCTGACCCCCCAGCAGCTGCCCAAGCAGATCGGCGAGCTGCCGGATTACCCCTATCGCACTCTGGCGGGCCAGTTGCAGGATGCGGGCTACTTCAGCAAGAAGGGTCAGGTCTACTTCGTCGAGTTCGCCTGGGCCAGCTGGCTCGGCCAGCAGATGGATTGGCTGCCGGTCGACGGAGCCAACCTGGCGGATCGTCTCAGTCAGGCCAAACGCCTCGCCTGCAGCAGCAAGGCCAGGGATCTGCCCGGCTACCCCGGCAAGCAGTGTCGCGTCAATCAATCGAAGAGTGCGAGCTGAATCAGGCTCCGGCCCCTTCGATGGGGAAAACGGGTGGATCCTACACAAAAGGTCTGGTTGATATTTATTCTCAATTAGCCATGATACAGCTTCCACTCATGTCGGCAGGGGAGAGGGAGATGACGAATCACAACTGGCAACGCTACATGCTGGAGGCGGAAAACGCCCTCGACATGGGGGCGCTCGGCACGGCCATCTGCCTCTACCAGCAGGCGCTGGGAGAGGTGTATGAGCTGGGGGCGGATGAGCTGAACCTGGACGAGCTGGACGAACTCGCCAGCATGCGGGTCGCCACCTGTCACCGCCTCGCCGACTTCTGGCGCGCCATGGAGGAGCCGGCCTATGAGCTGCGCTACCTCAAGCTCGCCTCCGAACTGGTCACTGCCCTGGTGCCACAATGTCCGAACCGGGAGTGTGAATCCCTCATCAGCGAGCTGGGCTGCTGCCGCGCCGCCTTGCTCTCCTTCCTGAAACGCCACCCCAATCCCGAGATAGCCCGGCTTATCCAGGTGCAGGACAAGGTGCAGGGCTGCGAGCTGATCGGCCGTTTCCGCCTGAACTAGGGGCTAGCCCCGCCGCCCCAGCTTGTGGGCGATACGATCTTGCGCCTCTTCCCCCTGCAAGGCCTGGGAGAAGGCGCGGGCCTCCATGTCGATGACGAAATGCACCGCCTGCCTGAGCTCCTGCTTGAGCAGGGCCTTGCTCTTTTGCAGCGCCCTCGGCGGCTTGGCAGCGAGTCTCAATCCCTGTTCCCGCGCAAATCCGAGCAGCTCGCCCACCGCCACCACCTGGTTGGCGAGGCCGAGGCGCAGCGCCTCGCTCGCATCCATCGCCTCCGCCAGCAGCAACAACTCGGATGCCTTCAGGTGACCCACCGCCCTCGGCAGCAGGAGGCTGGAGGCAAACTCCGGCACCAGCCCCAGCTCGACGAAGGGCAGCTGCAGCCGAGCGTTGTCCCCCAGATAGACCAGATCGCAGTGCAGCAGCAGCGTGGTGCCTATGCCCACCGCCGGGCCTGCGACGGCGGCGATGACGGGCTTGGGAAAATCGGCGAAGGCGTGGAGGAACAGCAGGATGGGATCGTCGGGATCCAGGCTCTCCTTGCCCATAAAGTCGGCCAGATCGTTGCCGGCGGTGAAGCACTCCGCCTGGCCCTGCAACAGCACCACGTGCACGCTCTCATCCTGGCTCGCCTGTTGCAATGCGGCGGTGAGGGCCTGATACATCTGGGTGTTGAGGGCGTTGCGTTTGTCTGGCCGGTTGAGGGTCAGGGTGAGCAAGCCATCCTGCTGCTCGACCAGAATAGTGGGGGCCATGTCTGAATCCTTGTCATTTGAAGCTGCCAAAAGCCAGCCAGGGGGGTAAGCTTTCCATCGTTTAACAACATCATAAAAGGATTCAAACCATGTTTAAACGTGCGTTTTACTCCATGCTGACCCTGCTTTTGGCGACTCCCGCCCTGGCCAAGGTGGAGGCCGTCGATGGCTATGTGCGCCTGTTGCCCCCTGGCTCCCCCAACACGGCGGCCTTCATGGTGCTCAAGAACGACGGCGACAAGCCGGTGACCCTGACCGCCGTATCCTCCCCCGAGGCCGCGCGAGCCGAGCTGCACACCCATCTGCACGAGAACGGGGTGATGAAGATGCGCCAGGTGGATGGCATCCAGATCCCCGCGAAGGGGGAGGTGGCCCTCAAGCCCGGCAGCTTCCACGTCATGCTATTTGAGGTGAGGGAACTCGCCCAGGGCACCCCCTTCCCCCTGACCCTGACTCTGGACGATGGCCAGACCCTCAGCCTGAGCCTGCCGGTGAAGCCGGTCGAGCCGATGAAAGGCATGCAGCACTGACATCGGCCCGGACATTAATGGACGCTGGTTCAGCTTTTTACTCTAGGTATTCCTTGCGCTCTGGGTAAAATGATGGCCTTTCCAGTCCATAAGGGAGTTATATGATGAAGAAGACCTTGATTGCCGGCAGCCTGCTTGCCCTGTTCAGCCACGCCGCCATGGCCGCCGACGACTGGCGCTTCGCGGCGGGTGCCGACCTGTGGAACGCCCAGGGCAGCGGCCAGATCAACGGTGACGGAGCCGATGGCAGCTATGACGACAACTACAACTGGAACGGCTACCTGCAACTGGAGCACGGCATCTTCCTGCTGCCCAACGCCAAGTTCGAAATGTCCGATCTCAGCAGCAGCGGCGGTTCCTTCAACAACGATCTGCTGGCCTACGACCTGACCCTCTACTATCGCCTGATGAACAACGACCTGTTCCAGCTCGATCTGGGTCTGACCGGCCGCCGTTACGACGGTGACTTCAACACCCAGCACTACTCCTATGACAAGGATGTGCTGATGGCCTACACCGGTGGCGAGATCCGCATTCCGGGTACCGGCTTCGCGGCCTTCGGCGATCTGCGTGTGCAGGATGCGGACAACTATGACTACCGTCTGGGCGGCTCCTACAAGTTTGCCTCCGTGCCGCTCAAGCTGCGTGCCGGCTGGCGTGAAGTGGACATGGACTTCGACAAGGTCGATCAGAAGGTCGATGGCTGGTTCATCGGCGGTGAATTCACTTTCTGATCTGAGTATTCAGATCTGATCCGGGAGGGATGATGGGCCACATCATAGTGACAGGCGCAGGCTCCGGCCTCGGACGCGCGCTGACAATCGGACTGGTAGCGCGCGGCCACAGTGTTGCCATGATGGGGCGCCGTTACCACAAGCTGCAGGAGCAGGAACAGCTGCTCGGCAAGGCCGTGGTCGGCATCGCCGCCGATCTCGCTCACCACGAGGAGGTGGAGATGGCCTTCTCGGCCGCCGTGGCCTGGGGCGGTCTGCCGGATCTGGTGATCCACTGCGCCGGGGTGGGGGAGTTCGGCCCGGTCGGGGTCTATACCGCCGAGCAGGTGCGCCGGGTGGTGGAGAGCAACCTGGTCTCCACCATCCTGGTGGCCCAGCAGACGGTGCGTCTCATCGGCGAGAAGGGGGGCGTGCTGGCCAATGTGCTCTCCTCCGCGGCCCAGGCCGGCAAGGCCAACGAGAGCCTCTATTGCGCCTCCAAGTGGGGGATGCGAGGCTTTCTGGAGTCCCTGCGAGCCGAGCTCAAGGGCTCCCCCCTGAGGCTGGTGAACCTCTATCCGAGCGGGATCCGCAGCGAATTCTGGGATAACTCGGATCACGTGGACCCGAGCCGCTTCATGACGCCGGAGGATGCCGCCGCCTACATGCTGGATGCCCTGGAGGCGCGCAGCAGTTGCCACGTGACGGACCTCTTCATCGGACGCAACGACTGAGCCTTATCACTCTTGTAGCAGTGATCGCTGCCCGGAAAACAAAAAGCGCGCCTATTGGCGCGCTTTTTTCATTCATATGCAGTGGTAAATACTATCTGGTTTGCTTGTCTTTACGCCGGGCCATGACGATGCATGTCGGCACATATTATTTCCGCGTCACATATTCCCGCAGGAAGGATGGGATCACCTGTTTTGGCTTCTTGCCCAGGGTCAGCAGCCATTCAAAATCCGGGTCGATAATGCCATGCCGACACGCCAACTCTTCCAACAAGGCGAGCCAGAGGTGGGCCGTCACCTCGGCATCCGCCAGGGCGCGGTGAAACACCCCGTCATTGGGCAGGCGCTTGTATTGCACCAGGGTGCCCAGCTTGTGATCCGGGGCATCGGGAAACAGACGCCTCGACAGCAGCAGGGAGCAGGCGAACTGCCCGCGGTATCGCGCCGGCAGCCGCTCTACTTCCGCGTCCAGAAAGCGCTTGTCGAAGGAGGCGTTGTGGGCGACCAGATTGTCATCACCGATAAAGTCGACGAAATCCGCCATCACCTCGTTGCAGGGGGGAGCCTGTTTCAGCATGGCGTTGCTGATCCCGGTGTATTGCTCGATGAAGCTGCTGACGTTGAAGCCTGGATTCATCAGCGCCGAGAAACGCTCGCTGATCTGGCCATCCTTGATCCTGACGGCGCCGATCTCGATGGCTCTATCCCCTTGTCCGGGTGAGAGCCCTGTGGTCTCGAAGTCGAGTACGACAACGGTATTGGCTGAGGCGATGGACATAATTTCTCGGGCAAGCTGGGTAAAGAGCGCCAGTCTAGGAAATCAGCCGTACCGTGTACAGCGCGATGTCTCTCAACATCAGAGCCGCATGACTGTGAGTCATGGAGGAGAGAGGTGCATATAAAAAGCCCCGAGTACCGTGACACTCGGGGCTTCCTTACGAACAGCGAAAGGCTGAGTTAATGGGCGCTATCAGCGACCCAGCTTGCCCTTGAGCTGTGCGATGATGTCGCCAATGGGCACTTCCTGCTTCTCGCCGGTGCGGCGGCACTTGTACTCCACCACGCCGTTGTCCAGACCGCGGTCGCCGATAACGATGGCGTGGGGAACCCCCAGCAGCTCCATGTCGGCGAACATCACGCCCGGGCGCTCCTTGCGGTCATCGAACAGCACGTCCACACCGGCGGCTTTGAGCTCGGCGTAGAACTGCTCGGCCTGCTCGGCGACGCGCTCGGACTTGTGCATGTTCATCGGCACGATGGCCACTTCGAACGGGGCGATGGCTTCCGGCCAGATGATGCCGTACTGGTCGTTGTTCTGCTCGATGGCGGCGGCCACCAGGCGGGAAACACCTATGCCGTAGCAACCCATCTCCATGGTGACGGACTTGCCGCCCTCGTTCAGCACGTTCGCCTTCATGGCTTCGGAGTACTTGGTGCCGAGCTGGAAGATGTGGCCCACTTCGATGCCGCGCTTGAGCAGCAGCTTGCCCTGGCCGCAGGGGCTGGGGTCGCCTTCCACCACGTTGCGCAGATCGGCCACTTCGTAAGAAGCGATGTCCCGATCCCAGTTCGCGCCGGTCAGGTGGAAGCCGGTCTCGTTGGCGCCACAGACGAAGTCAGCCAGGTGAGCGGCGCTGCGATCGGCGATGATGCGACCGGTGAAGCCGACCGGGCCGATGGAGCCGGCGTCACAGCCGGCGGCGGCTTTGATCTGCTCGTCGTTGGCGAAGGTCAGCGGGTTGGCGACGCCAGCCAGCTTCTCGGCTTTGATCTCGTTCAGTTCGTGATCGCCACGCAGTACCAGGGCGATGACCGCCTGCTTGCCGTGCTCGTCCGCCTCGCCCAGCACCAGCAGGGTCTTGGCGATGGTGGTCGGAGCCACGGAGAGGAAGGCGGCGACCTCGTCGATGGTGTGGACACCCGGGGTGGCGACCTTGGTCAGGGCGGCTGTGGCGGCAGCGCGCTCACCGGCCGGCGCCAGCGCCTCGGCCATCTCGATGTTGGCGGCGTAGTCTGAGGTGTCGGAGAAGGCGATCAGATCTTCACCGCTCTCGGCCAGCACCTGGAACTCGTGGGAGCCGGTACCCCCGATGGAGCCGGTATCGGCCTGCACCGGACGGAAGTTCAGGCCCATGCGGGTGAAGGCGGCGCAGTAGGCGGCGTGCATCTTCTCGTAGGTCTCGACCAGAGATTCCTTGTTGATGTGGAAGGAGTAGGCATCCTTCATCAGGAACTCGCGGCCGCGCATCACGCCGAAGCGGGGGCGGACTTCGTCGCGGAACTTGGTCTGGATCTGGTAGAGGTTCAGGGGCAGCTGCTTGTAGCTGTTCACCTCGTAACGGATCAGGGCGGTGATCACCTCTTCGTGGGTCGGGCCCAGCACGAAGGGACGGTTGTGGCGGTCGGTCAGACGGCACAGCTCGGGGCCGTAGTCGTCCCAGCGGCCGGACTCCTGCCACAGCTCGGCCGGTTGTACCACCGGCATGGAGACTTCGATGGCACCAGCTCTGTTCATCTCTTCGCGAACTATGTTCTCGATCTTCTTCAGGACCCGCAGGCCGGACGGCAACCAGGCATACATGCCGGAGGCCAGTTTGCGGATCATGCCGGCGCGAAGCATCAGCTGATGGCTGACGACTTCCGCATCGGAGGGGGTTTCCTTGAGAGTGGAGAGCAGGTATTGGCTGGTACGCATCGCGGTAGACCTTAGCTAGTTCGGGCGACTTGGCCCTGGAAAATTGCAAGTGCGGAATTTTAACAGGCCGAGGCGCGCGGCCCAAGGGCTAAATTAGGTGTTGGGGGTGGGGAGCCTGGTCGGCGGGGGAGAGGCCGGGCGGATGCGGGTGAGAGAGGTGAAAGAGAGGAACGAAGAGGGGGCGGCTGGGCGACCCCCTCCTCAGGGATCAACCCAGGTAGTCGATCAGGATCTTGGACACCTTGCCATCCAGGCCGTTGTGATAATGGCTGGTGACGACCACGTTGCCGCCGTCCAGGTTGGCGCTGCTGTTGAAGCTGCCGACCACGACTGTGTCGGTAATGGGTCCCTTGATCAGGATCTGGGCCCAGTCATCGTCGGTACTGGCCGAGGGGCTGTCGTAGACCTTGATGAGGGTGATGCCGGGGATGCCCTCCAGCTTCAGGGAGCGGGCCTCATCATTGCTGAAGCCCTGATCGCCACTCTTGCAGTCGATGTTGTAGCTGACTCCGCCGCTCAGGGTGTTGCCGACCTGATCCTGAGTGGCGCCATTGCCTTCCCAAAAGCTGATCCGTCCTTTAGCCATCTTGCTGTCCTTACGCGCTCAGGCGCGTGATAGAGGTGAGGGAAACCAAATTTAGATTCCATATGGATCTCTTTGGCTGATTGAGACTAGCCAGCCAGCAAGATATCGCCAGTCCCGTCAGCGGGTTTTTTCTTTATCACGCTGAATTCAAACAGATTAAAAATGTCGCCCTGCAGAGATGTGTTTGATGTATCGGGTAAGAAACTCAAAAGAGCCCCTTTTGTCGGCCGGCTGACAACCTCGGAGGAGAGGGGGCATCGTGCGGGGTGACCACCTCCCTATGCTGGATACTTATCCAGTTATTCTTTATGCTATGGCCCAATTCATACAGAGTCTGCGTGGCGAGGAAGAGAACATGATCGGTCGCTTGAGAGGCGTCATCATCGAGAAACAACCCCCTGAGGTGTTGCTGGAGGTCGGCGGTGTGGGCTACGAGGTCCACATGCCCATGAGCTGCTTCTACGATCTGCCGGATCTTGGCAAGGAAGCGGTCATTCACACCCACTTCGTTGTGCGCGAAGACGCCCAGCTGCTCTATGGCTTCAACCACAAGCAGGAGCGGGCGCTGTTTCGCGAGCTGATCAAGACCAACGGGGTCGGCCCCAAGCTGGCGCTGGCCATCCTCTCCGGCATGACCGCCACCCAGTTCGTGATGAGTGTCGAGCGCGAGGAGATCAGCTCCCTGGTGAAACTGCCCGGTGTGGGCAAGAAGACCGCCGAGCGCCTGGTGGTGGAGATGAAAGACCGCCTCAAGGGCTGGGTCAGCCACGATCTCTTCTCCCCCGCCGCCATCAGTCTGCCCGAGAAAGAGAGCGGGCTGCGCGCGCCGGATTCCAGCGAGGAGGCGGCCAGCGCCCTGGTGGCACTCGGCTACAAGCCCCAGCAGGCCAGCCAGATCGTTGCCAAGGTGGCGAAAGAGGGCATGTCGGTCGAGGCCATCATCCGTGAATCCTTGCGTAGTCTGGTGTAAGGATGACGATGTATAACGCAAAGCCTTTGGCCATGGCGGTGCAGCCAAGTGAGGTAGTACATGATTGAAGCGGATCGTCTGATATCGGCGGGAGAATCCCGCGAGGATGCGGTCATCGACCGGGCCATCCGCCCCAAGAAGCTGGCGGATTACACCGGCCAGGATCACGTCTGCGGCCAGATGGAGATCTTCATCGAAGCCGCCCGCCAGCGTGGGGAGGCCCTGGATCACCTGCTGATCTTCGGCCCGCCCGGTCTCGGCAAGACCACACTCGCGAACATCGTGGCCAATGAGATGGAGGTCAACATCAAGACCACCTCGGGCCCTGTGCTGGAGAAGGCCGGGGATCTGGCGGCCCTGCTCACCAACCTCGAACCCCACGATGTGCTCTTCATCGACGAGATCCACCGCCTCAGCCCCGTGGTGGAGGAGGTGCTCTATCCGGCCATGGAGGATTACCAGCTCGACATCATGATAGGGGAGGGGCCAGCCGCCCGCTCCATCAAGCTCGATCTCCCCCCCTTCACCCTGATCGGCGCCACCACCCGGGCCGGGTCGCTGACCAGCCCGCTACGGGACCGCTTCGGCATCGTCCAGCGGCTGGAGTTCTACAACGTCAAGGATCTCACCGACATAGTCGCCCGCAGCGCCCGCTGCCTCGGGCTCGAGATGTCGGATGACGGTGCGCTGGAGGTGGCTCGCCGCTCCCGCGGTACGCCACGTATTGCTAACCGTTTGTTAAGACGGGTGCGGGATTTCGCCCAGGTGAAATCCGATGGGCGGATTGATGGACCCATTGCAGCCCGCGCCATGGACATGCTGGACGTGGATAACGAAGGCTTCGACTTCATGGACCGCAAGCTATTGTTGGCCGTCATCGACAAGTTTATGGGGGGGCCGGTTGGCCTCGACAACCTGGCCGCGGCCATTGGGGAAGAGAAGGACACCATCGAAGATGTGCTGGAGCCCTACCTCATCCAGCAGGGCTATCTGCAGCGTACCCCCAGGGGGCGGCTGGCGACCGCGAGGGCCTATGCCCACTTCGGCCTGCAGCGACCGCCGGAAGCATAGAAATATCTGATTGAATGAAAAACCGCCTCCAGGGGCGGTTTTTTACTATTCTGACAAAATTCCCGGGCCAAAAAAAAGCCCACGGCGGATGCGGTGGGCAAAGACAATTCAGGATGGATGTTCACAGACAGTGAGTGCGTCTGGAGAGCGGTCAGGAAAACACGAAGAGAGCCGTCGCGAGGCCTCAGAGTCGGTTCATTTGATAGAGCTGAACGAACGAAAGCTTGTAGTAACGAATGGTCTTGGCAACAAACTTTTTCATCATTAATCCCAACAAACAGGTTCGAAATGTTCATCGAATACGTACCGGGAACCCAGTATGACCAGCCTGTATCCAGAGGTGTGCCCTCACTGCGAGGCGCATTGTAGGAGCACTCGACGGACCGGACAAACAAGAAAATTTGCCACCATCGGATTAGATTAAGTAATCTTTATGTGGCGGTGTGAAATAAGCATAAACATGTGTTTTTACTGGTTTTAAATTGCAATCAAGGACTGGGCTTCAGTTTAGGAAATACAGGGTTGAAGGATGGCGAAGCATTATTTGTTTAACAGAATTGAAACTATTTCGTTATGTATTAAAATTGATTTAAATCAAACATTTATGTGTTGCGTTGTTTTGTGATGTGGCTCCCATAATTAAGGCTTTCATCCCGATAAGTTGCCCTGAAAAGGCATGTATTGGTGATGGTTTTACATTGATTTCAATCAAATAAAGGTGATATAAAACAGCGGTCATTATAGGCGGGAATAGAATTGCAGTTAATGTTTACCAGATGTTAAACATTAGCTTTTTTTGTTCTTGTATATTGCCTTGTTGTTAATGTGGTTGCAGTCGAATCCGGTCATCGATCTTGGTATGGCCGATCATTCGGGGCCTTCCAATGGAAGCTTTGTCCTTAAAACTTAAAATAGCCGTGCCAATAATCGGTGAGGAAACATCATGATTGCTGAGCATGTGGTAGACCTATCGCGGTTCCAATTTGCTGCGACGGCCCTTTATCACTTCCTGTTTGTACCCTTGACGCTGGGGATGGCCTTCATCCTGGCGATCATGGAGTCTGTCTATGTGATGACCAACAACACTGTCTACCGGGACATGACCAAGTTCTGGGGCAAGTTGTTCGGGATCAACTTTGCCCTCGGGGTGACCACAGGGCTGACCATGGAGTTCCAGTTCGGGACCAACTGGGCCTACTACTCCCACTATGTCGGCGATATCTTCGGGGCCCCGCTGGCCATCGAAGGGCTGATGGCCTTCTTCCTGGAGTCCACCTTCGTCGGTATGTTCTTCTTCGGTTGGGATCGTCTCAGCAAACGCCAGCACCTGGCAGCCACCTGGCTGATGGCGCTGGGTACCAACCTCTCCGCCCTCTGGATCCTGGTCGCCAACGGCTGGATGCAGAACCCGGTCGGTGCCGAGTTCAACTTCGAATCCATGCGCATGGAGATGGTGAGCTTCGCCGAGCTGGTGTTCAACCCGGTTGCCCAGGTCAAGTTCGTCCACACTGTGGCGGCGGGCTACACCACGGGCGCCATGTTCGTGCTGGGTATCTCCTCCTACTACCTGCTGAAGAATCGTGACGTGGCCTTCGCCCGCCGCTCCTTCGCCATCGCGGCCGCCTTCGGCATGGCCTCCATCGTTTCCGTGCTGATCCTGGGTGATGAGTCCGGCTACGAGACAGGTGAAGTGCAGAAGGTGAAACTGGCTGCCATCGAAGCCGAGTGGAACACCGAGCCGGCGCCCGCCTCTTTCACCCTGTTCGGCATCCCGAACCAGGAAGAGATGCGCACCGACTACGCCATCAAGATCCCGTATGCGCTTGGCATCATCGCCACCCGTTCCCTGGACGGTCAGGTGACCGGTCTGAAGGATCTGAAGAGCGAGCACGAGCTGCGTGTGCGCAACGGCATGGTCGCCTATGACCTGCTGACCAAGCTGCAATCCGGTGACAAGTCCGACGATACCCGCGCCCGTTTCGACGAGGTGAAGCAGGATCTGGGCTACGGTCTGCTGCTCAAGCGCTACACCCCGAACGTGACCGATGCGACCGACGCCCAGATCAAGTCCGCCGTGGATGACTCCATCCCGCAGGTGGCACCGCTGTTCTTCGCGTTCCGCATCATGGTTGCCTGCGGCATCGTCATGTTGCTGCTGATCGGCATCGCCTTCTACGACAGCACCCGCCACAAGATCGGCGAGCGCAAGTGGCTGCTCAAGGCGCTGCTGTACGGGATCCCGCTGCCCTGGATCGCCATCGAGTGTGGCTGGTTCGTCGCGGAATATGGTCGCCAGCCCTGGACCATCGCCGAGATGCTGCCGACCTCCGTCTCCGCATCCAACCTCCCGGCCTCCGAGATCTGGTTCTCCCTCATCGGGATCTGCCTGTTCTACACAGTGCTGCTCATCATCGAGATGTACCTGATGTTCAAGTACGCGCGTCTGGGCCCGAGCAGTCTGAAAACGGGCAAGTACCACTTCGAACAGAGCAAGGCTTAAGGAGAGGATCCCATGTTTGATTACGAATTATTGCGTCTGGTCTGGTGGGTTCTGGTCGGCGTGCTGCTGATCGGCTTCGCCGTCACCGACGGTTTCGATATGGGGGTGGGTGCCCTGCTTCCCTTCGTCGGCAAGAAGGATGTCGAGCGTCGGGTGATGCTCAACACCATGGGCCCGCACTGGGAAGGCAACCAGGTCTGGTTGGTGACCGCGGGTGGTGCCCTGTTCGCGGCCTGGCCCATGGTCTATGCGGCAGCCTTCTCCGGCTTCTACATCGCCATGATCCTGACCCTGATGGCCCTCTTCCTGCGCCCGGTCGGCTTCAAGTACCGCTCCCTGCGGGAAGATGCCAAGTGGCGCAACAACTGGGACTGGGGGCTCTTCGTCGGTAGCGCCGTGCCGCCTGTCATCTTCGGGGTCGCCTTCGGCAACTTGCTGCAGGGTGTACCGTTCAGCTTCAACCAGTTCCTGATGCTGACCTATCACGGTAACTTCTTCGGTCTGCTCAACCCGTTCGGCCTGCTGGCCGGCCTGGTGAGCCTCTTCATGATCGTCACCCAGGGCGCGACCTGGCTGATGATGAAGACCGAGGGTGAGGTGCTGGCCCGTTCCCGCACCGCCGCCATGATCTTCTCCCTGCTGACCCTGGTGCTGTTCGCCCTGGCCGGCGTCTGGGTGAGCGGCATGGACGGTTACGTGGTGGTGGGCAGCATGGCCACCGACGCCGTCACCAACCCGCTTCACAAGGAAGTGGTGGTGCAAGCCGGTGCCTGGATGAACAACTACAGCCTCTACCCCTGGATGATCGCGGCCCCCGCGCTGGGTCTGGCGATGTGCCTGCTGACCGCGGCCGCGGCCAAGATCGGCAAGGGCTGGCTGGCGTTCCTGTGCTCCTCTCTGGCCATTGCGGGCATCATTCTGACGGCGGGCTTCTCCATGTTCCCGTTCCTGATGCCCTCCAGCCTGGAGCCGTCCCAGAGCCTGACCATGTGGGATGCCACCGCCTCCTTCAACACCCTCAAGGTGATGACGGTGGTCGCTGTCATCTTTGTCCCGACCGTGCTGGCGTATACCCTCTGGACCTACATCAAGATGTTTGGCCGGGTGAGCAACAAGCACATCGAAGACAACCAACAATCGCTCTATTAAGAAGGTGCCCTGATATGTGGTATTTCACCTGGATCCTGGGTTTGTTGCTGGCCTGTGCCTTCGGTGTCATCAACGCACTCTGGCTGGAACACACCGAGAACATGGATCGCAAGATCGATGAAAACAAGTGATCTCCTCGCCCGGTTGGCGGCTCCCCTGGAGCGCCAACCCTGGCAAGGGGTGATGCTGGTGGCGGCGACCCTGCTCGCCGTCGCCATCCTGCAAGCGCCCAATCTGATCGCCGCCAACACCAGTGAGCACGGGCTCTGGCTCGCCCCCTGGCTGATGTGGGCGGTCAGTTGTGGCGTGATGCACGGGCTGGGATTCCATCCCCGCAGCCTCATCGGTCGGTTGCTGTTTTGCCCCTGGCTCGCCTTGCCCACGCTGTTATACGGGCTTTGGCTGACCCAGGGCTATTTCCTGTCATAAAAAGAGAGGGAGGCAGAGCGTTATCTGCCTCCCTCTTGCTTTTACCGCGTCAGTCGGCGACTCGCGCCTCTCTCGATTCCGATTGCTCTCCTTGTGAGTCTGTCTGAGCCAACCCCATCTCCTGCCATTTGTGTGACAAGGCATGGCTTTCCCTGCGCCTCATGCTGGTTATCCCGCATTCACCTGCGTCTCTATTTCCCTTTGTGCTCCGGTACCAGTGACTCGTCTCGGCATGGATTGGCCCTGGAATATTTCCTGCCATAAAAAATACTGAGGGATGGGATTTCCCTGTCTCCCCCTGCTTCTTTCCTATTCAGCCCTGCGCTATGATAGCCCCCCATCTGACTGTCGAATGGATCACAGATTTTTATGGGGGAAGTCTCTGAGTTTCCGGTGCGTGTCTACTACGAGGACACGGACGCCGGAGGCATCGTCTACAACGCCAACTATCTCAAGTTTATGGAACGGGCCCGTACCGAATTCCTGCGTGCCGGCGGCATCGAGCAGGACGTCCTGCTGCAGGCCGGGCTTGCCTTCGTGGTGAGTCGCACCGAGATCGATTTTCGCGCCGCGGCCCGCTTCAATGAACTGCTGACCGTATTGACGCAAGTGACTGAAGTGAAACGCGCATCCATGCGTTTTTCGCAGCAGATCCTGGCGGCTGATGGACGACTGATCACCCAGGCCATGGTACAGATAGCCTGTGTCAGTCATCCGCAAATGAAACCTGTCGCAATACCTGAAAATATCAAGGGAGTGCTGTTAAGTGCACGCTGAAATTTCGTTTATTGGCCTGTTCTGGCAAGCCAGTCTGTTGGTCAAACTGGTCATGATGACCCTGATGGGCATGTCGGTCGTCTCCTGGGCGCTGATCATCCAGCGTTCCAAGGCCATCAAGGCGGCTAACCTGGCCTCCGAGCAGTTTGAGGACAGATTCTGGTCCGGGGTCGATCTGAACCGCCTCTATCAGGAGTCCTCCTCCCGCCGCGATGACATCGAAGGCATGGAAGACATCTTCTACTCCGGCTTCAAGGAGTATGCCCGTCTGCTCAAGGCCGGCGCCCGTGGCCAGGATGCGGTGATGGACGGTACTTATCGTGCCATGCGGGTCTCCCTGTCCCGTGCGGTGGACGATCTAGAGTCCAACCTGCCGGTACTGGCGACCATCGGCTCCATCAGCCCCTATATCGGTCTGTTCGGTACCGTCTGGGGGATCATGAACGCCTTCATCGCCCTGGGCCAAGTCCAGCAGGCGACCCTGCAGATGGTGGCACCGGGTATCGCGGAGGCGCTGATCGCCACCGCCATGGGTCTGTTTGCGGCCATTCCGGCGGTCATCTTCTACAACCGCTTCACCAACAAGGTGGAACGGCTGGAAAATGCCTACGCCAACTTCATGGACGAGTTCACCACCATTCTGAACCGCCAAATCGCACAGCAGGGTGAGAAGTAATGCAAACCTATCAGCGGCTCAAACGCAAGAAGGTCGCCGAGATCAACGTGGTGCCCTACATCGACGTCATGCTGGTGTTGCTCATCATCTTCATGGCGGTGACGCCGGTGATCACGCAAGGGGTCAAGGTCGACCTGCCCCAGGCAGAGGCCGAGCAACTGCCCGAGGATGCCAAGCCCCCCTTCATCGTCAGCGTGAACACCGAGGGTGAGTACGTCATCAAGGCCGGTGAGGCGGATGACGAGCCGGTGCCGAGTGGCACGCCCGAGGCGATGCAGCAATACATCACCGAGAAGGCCATGGGCTACCTGGCCATCAACCAGAACGCCCCCGTGGTGGTGGCCGGTGACAAGTCCGTGCGCTACGAAGAGGTGATCCTGTTGATGGTCGCCCTCAAGAAGGCCGGTGTGCCTCAGGTTGGCCTGATGACGGATCCGGTGAACTGACGGAGATGGATGTGAAGCGTGGTATTTCCGGTTATCTCGTCGCGTCGCTGCTGCTGCATCTGATCATCGGCATCATACTGCTGGTCGGTATCGACTTCAGCAAGCCTAAGCGCCCCGAGTCGAAGGGACAGATAGTCAACGCTGTGATGCTGGACAGCGACTTCCTGGAACAACAGGCCCAGCAGATCCAGCAGCAGAAACAGGCGCAGCCCAAAGCGGCCCAGCAGCAGAAGGAAAAAGACAAGGAAGACGCCGATCAGGCCAGGCGCGAGCTGGCGAAGGAGCAGGAGCGCCTGCGCATCGCCGAGACCAAGCGCAAGGAGGCCGAGGAGGCGACCCGCAAGGCCGAGACCGAGAAGCAGAAGAAGGTTGCCGAGCAGAAGCAGGCGGAAGAGAAGGCCCAAAAGGCCGAGGAAGCCCGCAAGCAGGCGGCCGAGAAAGCCAAGGCGGAGGCCAAGCGCCAGGAAGAAGAGCTGGCCAAGGCGTTGGCGCTGAAGAAAAAGAAAGAAGAGCTGGAGAAGAAGCAGGCCGACGAGAAGGCCAAGGCGGACGCGGCCAAGAAGGCGGAGGCCGACAAGAAGGCCAAGGCCGAGGCAGAGAAGAAAGCCAAGGCGGAAGCGGAGAAGAAGGCCAAGGCGGAGGCCGAGAAAAAAGCCGCGGATGAAGCCGCCAAGAAGGCAAAAGCTGACGCAGAGAAGAAGGCGAAGGCAGAGGCCGACAAGAAGGCCAAGATTGAGGCTGAGCGCAAGCGCAAGGCGGCGGAAGAGGCCAAGTTGCAAAAAGAGATGGAAGCCATGATGCAGCAGCAGATGGAGGCTGAGGCCAACTCACGCAGCCAGGCCGCATCCGCAGCCGCCAAGGGGGAGGTGGACAAGTATGCCGCTCTCATCAAGGCCACGGTCGAGCGCTACATGATCCTGGACCCCACCATGCGGGGCAAAACCTGTACCATCGGTATTAAATTGGCCAGTACCGGCTTCGTCATCTCGGTGGACAACGGCCAGGGGGATCCCGCGGTCTGTCGCTCCGGCAAGGCGGCGGTGTTGAAGGCGAACCAGTTGCCGGTGCCGAAGGATCCTGCGGCGTTTGAGATGTTGAAGGACATTAACCTCAAGTTAGAACCAAGCATCTAAGCGTGATACAACTGAGTAACAGATTGTGATTGGCAGCTTCTGCTGATAAAGGATTTTCACCTCTCATTTTTATTGGAACAGAGTATTTAAGCCATGATAAGAAAAGTGTTTTTTGCTTTGGTTGGCTGCCTTCTGCTGGGCCAGAGCGCTCAGGCGGCCCTGGACATCGTCATCACCGGCGGTATTGACAGCGCACGTCCCATCGCCATCGCCCCCTTCAAGTGGGAAGGCAATGGTCAACTTCCGCAGGACATCGCCGAGGTGGTTTCCAACGACCTGATGCGCAGCGGCAAGTTCAAGCCCCTGGCCCGCAGCCAGATGCCGCAGACCCCGAGTACCAGCGGCGAGATCAACTTCGCACCCTGGGCCTCCCAGGGGGTGGAAGCCGTGGTGGTGGGCACCATTGCCGCCGTGGGGGATGGCTCCTACAAGATCAACTTCGAGCTGGTCGACGTGCTGAAGGGGCAGCTGGCCAAGACCCAGGGCGGGGAAGCGAACGGTTACATCCTCGATAGCCGCATGGCCACCATCCCCGGTGCCCAGATGCGTCAGTTCGCCCACCGCATCTCCGACATCGTCTACGAGCGCCTGACCGGCGAGCGCGGTGCCTTCCTGACCCGACTGGCCTATGTGTCCGTCCAGCAGGGCACCCAGTTCCCGTATCAGCTGCGCATCTCCGACTATGACGGCTACAACGAGAAGACCCTGCTGCGCTCTCGCGAGCCGCTGATGTCCCCGGCCTGGTCGCCGGATGGCAGCAAGCTGGCCTATGTCAGCTTCGAGAACCAGAAATCCGAGATCTATGTGCAGGATATCTACACCCAGCAGCGCAGCATGATCACCAGTTTCCGCGGCATCAACGGTGCGCCGGAATGGTCACCGGATGGTCGTCGATTGGCTATTGTTTTGTCCAAAGATGGGCAGCCCGATATCTATGTTGTTGATGTTGCTAGCAAGCAACTCACTCGAGTCACAAATAACCGCACCATAGACACCGAACCCTCCTGGATGCCGGACGGTCAAACTTTGCTGTTCACCTCTGAACGTGGTGGCAAACCCCAGATTTATAGCGTAAATTTGGCGACTGGTGTCACTCGCCGGATGACCTGGGAAGGAGATTCCAACCAGGGTGCTTCCATTACCCCGGACGGCAAGTCCATGGTGATGGTGACCCGGGTTCAGGGACAATATCGCATCGCTCGCCAGGATATGGAAAACGGAGCCATGTTGGTGTTGACCCAGAGTGCTCTGGATGAGTCGCCAAGTGTGGCTCCCAATGGCAGCATGATCATTTATGCCACCATCTATCAAGGTCGCAAGAGTCTGGCTTTGGTGTCGACCGACGGTCGCTTCAAGGCAGTGCTCCCGACCAATAGCGGTGAAATTCGTGCACCAGCTTGGTCGCCCTTCTTGAATTGATAAAAAAATCGATTGTTTTTTGTTTTGTTATAAAGGTTTAAGGAAATAGCATGCAACTCAATAAACTGCTCAAGGGTCTGGCCATCGCACTGCCACTGTTCACCCTGGCTGCCTGTAGTTCTTCCTCCGACTCCGACGCCGCTGGTGCCGAGTCTGGCATGACCGACGGCATGGGCGGTGTACAAACCGGTGGCGCCAACGGCATGTTGTCCCCGGAAGAACAGATGCGTCAAAAGTTCGAAGCGCTGCAGCGCGACAACGTGATCTACTTCCCGTATGACGGTTATGACATTCAGGGTCAGTACGCCGACCTGCTGGATGCCCACGCCAGCTACCTGCGTGAGCGCCCGAGCGTCAAGGTACTGATCGAAGGCCACGCCGATGAGCGCGGTACGCCGGAATACAACATCGCCCTGGGCGAGCGTCGTGCCAAGGCTGTCGCCAAGTACATGCAAACCCTGGGTGTGCAGGCCGAGCAGCTCTCCATCGTCAGCTATGGCGAAGAGAAGCCGCTGGATCTGTCCCACACCGAGGAAGCCTTCGCCAAGAACCGCCGCGCGGTCCTGGTTTACTAAGGTTTGAACCCAATTTTATTGGTGTCTAAGCAAGCGGCCATCTCGATGGCCGTTTTATTTACACCGGACTGCCGATTTGATCCGAATGAAATTTGTGTATAAGCAAGCGACTATTGCGATGGCCGTTTTTACTGCACTAAACGCTAAGGTTTGATCCGAATGAAATCTGTGTACAAGCAAACGCCGATTGTGCTGGCCATGTTCGTTGCGCTGAACGCTCAGGCGGCTGCGCCGGTGAGCGATCTCAGTGGCGATAGCGGCAGCAGCGTCGTCCTCAGTGGCAACAATGGCGCCATCGTGCCCACGGGTAGCCTGGAAGACAGGGTGGCCTTGCTGGAGCGCACCCTCAATGCCCGTCTGCGCCTGCAGGCCGACTTGCAGCAGCAGGTGGACTCCCTGCAAGGGGAGGTCTCAGAGCTGCGTGGTCAGCTGGAACAGCAGACCTACCAGATGGAGCAGTCTCAGGAGCGTCAGCGCCAGCTCTACCAGGAGCTCGACAAGGTGGCGAATAGCCAGCCTGCGTCAGCCGCGGCCACACCGGCCGCTGCCGGAGCGGCAGCCACGCCAGCCGCTGCGGCCAACTACTCGACCAACCAGGACGAGAACCAGGCCTATGACGCCGCCGTGAACATGGTGCTCAAGGAGAAGAACTACGACAAGGCGATCCCCGCCTTCGAGGGCTTCATCAAGCAGTTCCCGAACTCCAGCTACGTGCCCAATGCCCACTACTGGCTCGGCCAGCTGATGTTCAACAAGGGTGACAGAACCGGCGCCGCCGCCCAGTTCACCACGGTCGCGACCAAGTACAGCAAGTCTCCCAAGCGGGCCGATGCCTTGCTGAAACTCGGCATGCTGGCACAGCTCGACGGCAAGAAGGCGGAAGCCAAGAACTTCTACGAGCAGGTGATCAAGGGTTACCCGAACACCTCGCCGGCCCAGCTCGCCAAGCAGAGCCTGAGCAAGCTGTAACATTGCCGTAGGTCACTGTTTTCGTAACAGTCTTGTAAACAGTGCCCGGCTTTGTATGCACAGTGAGCAAACAGATTTAATTTGAGAATTTTCTATTGCGCCAGGATGATAAATCCGTAATATAGGCCGCCGTCAGAGCCGGTGCAGCAGTGCACTCGGACCTGGTCGTGGTGAGGGTCGTTAGCTCAGTCGGTAGAGCAGTTGACTTTTAATCAATTGGTCGCTGGTTCGAATCCAGCACGACCCACCATTTCTTCACTAAGGGTGAAGACAAGATTCCCAGGTCGTTTAGCTCAGCTGGGAGAGCACCTCCCTTACAAGGAGGGGGTCACTGGTTCGAGCCCAGTAACGACCACCATGTTTAACACGGTTCGCCACATGCGGACGGTGACAGGTTCAAGATGGGTCGTTAGCTCAGTCGGTAGAGCAGTTGACTCTTAATCAATTGGTCGTAGGTTCGATCCCTACACGACCCACCATCTTGACCACAGAGTTCCCAGGTCGTTTAGCTCAGCTGGGAGAGCACCTCCCTTACAAGGAGGGGGTCACTGGTTCGAGCCCAGTAACGACCACCATGTTTTGCAAATGATTTAGATGGGTCGTTAGCTCAGTCGGTAGAGCAGTTGACTTTTAATCAATTGGTCGCTGGTTCGAATCCAGCACGACCCACCATCATTTCACCGTATTCCCAGGTCGTTTAGCTCAGCTGGGAGAGCACCTCCCTTACAAGGAGGGGGTCACTGGTTCGAGCCCAGTAACGACCACCATGTTTAACACGGTTCGCCACATGCGGACGGTGACAGGTTCAAGATGGGTCGTTAGCTCAGTCGGTAGAGCAGTTGACTCTTAATCAATTGGTCGTAGGTTCGATCCCTACACGACCCACCATCTTGACCACAGAGTTCCCAGGTCGTTTAGCTCAGCTGGGAGAGCACCTCCCTTACAAGGAGGGGGTCACTGGTTCGAGCCCAGTAACGACCACCATGTTTTAAAAAATGATTTAGATGGGTCGTTAGCTCAGTCGGTAGAGCAGTTGACTTTTAATCAATTGGTCGCTGGTTCGAATCCAGCACGACCCACCATCATTTCACCGTATTCCCAGGTCGTTTAGCTCAGCTGGGAGAGCACCTCCCTTACAAGGAGGGGGTCACTGGTTCGAGCCCAGTAACGACCACCATGTTTAACACGGTTCGCCACATGCGGACGGTGACAGGTTCAAGATGGGTCGTTAGCTCAGTCGGTAGAGCAGTTGACTCTTAATCAATTGGTCGTAGGTTCGATCCCTACACGACCCACCATCTTGACCACAGAGTTCCCAGGTCGTTTAGCTCAGCTGGGAGAGCACCTCCCTTACAAGGAGGGGGTCACTGGTTCGAGCCCAGTAACGACCACCATGTTTTGCAAATGATTTAGATGGGTCGTTAGCTCAGTCGGTAGAGCAGTTGACTTTTAATCAATTGGTCGCTGGTTCGAATCCAGCACGACCCACCATCATTTCACCGTATCCCAGGTCGTTTAGCTCAGCTGGGAGAGCACCTCCCTTACAAGGAGGGGGTCACTGGTTCGAGCCCAGTAACGACCACCACTTTCTTGTCAAAGAAAGCCAGAAGCCCGCTGCATAGCGGGTTTTTTCGTTTCCGGGATTCGGCAACCGGCAGGGAAAATAATCTTCAGTGGCGAAGCAGACTTAGCCCTAGCCCCGGATTTGTTGATGGGTTTGTGGCCGGCTTCTGGGTATAATTTTCGCCTTTCCAAGCGTTGATGGAACAGTCGCAATGAGCAATGCACTGAGCAGTGTCCCTCCTGCCGTCGAGATGGACTATCCCTTCCCGGTCAAGCCGGCTCCCCTGACTGCCGAACAGAAGGCGGCCTTGATCACCGAGATCAAGGCGCTGCTCGAGACGCGTCAGGCCGTACTGGTCGCCCACTACTACACGGATCCCGAGATCCAGGCGCTGGCGGAGGCCACAGGCGGCTTCGTCGGTGACTCCCTGGAGATGGCCCGTTTCGGCCGGGATCACGCCGCCCAGACCCTGATCGTGGCGGGGGTGCGCTTCATGGGAGAGACCTCCAAGATCCTGAGCCCCCACAAGCGGGTGCTGATGCCGACCCTGGAGGCCGAGTGTTCCCTCGATCTGGGCTGCCCCATCGATCAGTTTTCCGCCTTCTGTGACGCCCATCCCGACCACATCGTCGTGGTCTACGCCAACACCTCGGCGGCGGTGAAGGCGCGGGCCGACTGGGTGGTGACCTCCAGCATCGCCCTGGAGATAGTCGAGCACCTGGACAGCCAGGGCCACAAGATCATCTGGGGCCCGGACCGCCACCTCGGCGCCTACATCGAGAAGAAGACGGGGGCCGAGATGCTGCGCTGGCAGGGCCACTGCATCGTCCACGACGAGTTCAAGGCCCGGGCCCTGAGGGATCTGAAGGCCCAGAACCCGGACGCCGCCGTGCTGGTGCACCCCGAGTCCCCGGCTTCTGTCATCGAGCTGGCCGATGCGGTGGGCTCCACCAGTCAGCTGATCAAGGCGGCCAGAGAGTTGCCCCAGCGCAAGCTCATCGTGGCGACCGATCGCGGCATCTTCTACAAGATGCAGCAGGCCTGCCCGGACAAGGAGATGGTGGAGGCGCCGACCGGTGGCGATGGTGCCACCTGCCGCAGCTGTGCCCACTGCCCCTGGATGGCGATGAACGGCCTGGTGGCAATCAAGGAGGCCCTGACCGATGGCGCCGAGCGTCACGAGATCCTGGTGGACGAGGCGCTGCGGGTGAAGGCGCTGATCCCGCTGGATCGCATGCTGAACTTTGCCGCCGAGCTCAGGCTCAAGACGCAAGGCAATGCCTGATCACCTCTGATGAAAAGATGCAAAGAGGGCTCCCACGGGAGCCCTCTTTCTTTATTTGTCAGTCGTATCATCAGATGATCACGGTCGAGAAGCTGTGCTCCTCGTCCGGTGCTATGGTAACGCCGGCATCGGCGGTGATGGCCGCCTCGACGCAGAGCATGGTGCGATAACCGTCATCGCTCATGTCGGCCATGGCGCTGGCGCCTTCCAGCCAGGGGGTCCAGACCACGACGCTGTCGTGATTGCCACTGATCACCTGGGTGGTGCGCTCGCCATCTTGGACCCGCACCACGGGCTCGGGCTGGCGGTAGATGCGATCCATGGCCCCTGAGAGGGTCACAACGCCTTGCTGCCGCTCATCCTGGCCGCTCAGCTTGTCGAGGTATGGTTCCCCCAGCCCGCTGACGCTGACGGCTTCCGGGGCGCTTATCTGCAGATAGGTGTGCAGGGCCGCGTTGTAGACGATAGGGCTGCTGCCTGTGTTGCGGGTGGTCAGGACCAGCGACAGCTCCTTGCCGACCAGCACGTCCAGCTCCAGCTCGAAGGCGTGGGGCCACAGGGCCCGGGTCGCCTCGCTGTCGCGCAGAGACAGATGGACGAGCGTGCCATCCTCGTGATCGGAGACGCCATCCAGCATCCACAGGGTGGTGCGGGCGAAGCCGTGGGCCGGCTTGCCCTGACCCACCCGGGCGGGGGAGGGGCCAAACCAGGGCCAGCACAGGGGGATACCGCCGCGAATGGGCTTGCTGCCGTCCAGCACGGCCTTGTCGCTCAGCCAGAGGGAGTCTGGTTCGCCGTGGCGCTGATAGCTCAGCACATGGGCGCCAAACAGACTGATCTCGGCCCGGGCACTGTCGTTGTTGATGGTGAGCACGGGCAGGCCGGCGGCGTTGTTGGCGAGCTTGCAGTGGGCTGTCAGGGGACGAATGGATTGCATGTGGGCTCCTGCCATGATGAAAACCGATAACAAAAAGGCGGCCAATGGCCGCCTTTTTTACGCTACGTGATTGCGCATCCCAAATTACTTGGAGATGTGAGCGATCAGGTCCAGAACCTTGCTGGAGTAGCCCATTTCGTTGTCGTACCAGGAGACGACTTTAACGAACTTGTCGTTCAGCTGGATACCAGCCTTGGCATCGAACACGGAGGTCTGACGCTCACCCAGGAAGTCGGTGGAAACCACTTCGTCTTCGGTGTAACCCAGAACACCCTTCATGGCGCCTTGGGAGGCAGCCTTCATGGCTTCACAGATTTCGGCGTAGGTGGCGGCTTTCTTCAGGTTGACGGTCAGGTCAACAACAGACACGTCCGGAGTCGGAACGCGGAAGGCCATACCGGTCAGCAGACCCTTCAGCTCGGGGATTACCACGCCAACGGCCTTGGCAGCACCGGTAGAGGACGGGATGATGTTCTGAGCCGCACCGCGGCCACCGCGCCAGTCTTTGGCAGACGGACCATCAACGGTCTTCTGGGTAGCAGTGGTAGCGTGGACGGTGGTCATCAGGCCGGATTCGATACCGAAGGTATCGTTCAGAACCTTGGCGATGGGGGCCAGGCAGTTGGTGGTGCAGGAAGCGTTGGAAACGATGTCCTGGCCAGCGTAGGTCGCGTCGTTAACACCCATGACGAACATCGGGGTCGCGTCTTTGGACGGACCGGTCAGTACGACTTTCTTGGCGCCGGCAGCGATGTGCTTGCGAGCGGTTTCGTCGGTCAGGAACAGACCGGTGGCTTCGGCAACAACATCAACACCGATGTCGCCCCATTTCAGGTTCGCCGGGTCACGCTCAGCGGTAACACGCACGGTTTTGCCGTTGACGATCAGGTTGCCGTCTTTGACTTCAACGGTGCCATTGAAACGACCGTGAGTGGAGTCGTACTTCAGCATGTAAGCCATGTAGTCAACGTCGATCAGGTCGTTGATACCGACAACTTCGATGTCGTTGCGCTCAGCGGCCAGACGGAATACGAAACGGCCGATGCGGCCAAAACCGTTAATACCTACTTTGATAGTCATAATTGGTTACCTAACTGTTCAGTAGTCAAAGAAAATTCCGTTTGTAAATTTACTAGAACTCACCTGCGAGTCAACCAACAATCTGCGCGAAATTGCGCTATATCATGAAAAACTGTGAAATTTATTTTCGGTTTATGTAACTGGCTACCAACTTTTGTTGAATCCGTCATCAGTGGGATCCCGTCACAGCGATCAACAATAGTGCCTGTCCGGTCACACATCCAGCCGGGGAGATATGTAAAAATGTGCGCGGTTTAGCATGGCCCATAGAGCCACTGTTCAAGTACCACCCATAAAAATTAATCATATAGATAGAATCCACAGCGGGAATTCTCAAACTATGACCACCCTGATTGAACAGCTGGCTGCCGCCAAAGGTATCGCCAGTGAGTATGTTGATGCCTGGGGCAATCCGGCCCAGGTATCGGAAGAGAGCAAGGCCGCCATGCTGGGGGCCATGGGTTACCGCGTCGATGACGAGGGAGCACTGACGCAGCAGCTGGAAGAGGAGCACCGCCAACACTGGCTGCGCCCGCTGGATCCCGTGATGGTGGTGCGCAGCGGCGAACCCATCAGCCTGGAAGTGCGCCTGCCTCTCGAATTTGTGAACGACGCCCTCACCTGGCAGCTGGTGCAGGAGCAGGGCGCCACCCTGTCCGGCCAGATCACCCCCATCGACGGGGAGCTGGTCGGTGTCGCCGAGTTTGAAGAGATGGAGTGCCAGGCCTATCGCGTGGCGCTGAGCGCTCAACCCGAGCTCGGCTATCACCAGCTGGTGCTGCTGGAGGAGGGCAACGACGAGCCGCTCGCCACCATGCGCCTCATCGTCGCCCCCAAGTCCTGCTACAAGCAGGCTCCCATCGCCAATGGCCAGAAGGTGTGGGGGCCGAGCGTGCAGCTCTATTGCCTGCGCAGCCGCCACAACTGGGGCATGGGGGATTTCAGCGATCTCGGCCAGCTGGTCGAGAAAGCCGCCGCCTGGGGGGCTCACTTCGTCGGTCTGAACCCCATCCATGCCCTCTATCCGGCCAACCCGGAGAGCGCCAGCCCCTACAGCCCCTCTTCCCGTCGCTGGCTCAACGTGGCCTACATCAACGTGGAGGCGGTGCCGGAGTTTCTGGCCAACGAGCACCTCAAGGCAGAGGTCGCATCCCCCGCGTTCCAGCAGCATCTCACCTCCCTGCGCGCCAAGGAGAACGTGGACTACACTGGCGTCATCCAGACCAAGATCGGCATGCTGCGTCAGGTGTTCGATCAGAGAACTCTGACTGCCGAGCGCCAGGCCAGCTTCGATGCCTTCGTGGCGGCCGGTGGCGACAGCCTGCAACAGCAGGCTGTGTTCGATGCCCTGCAGGCCCACTTCTACGACAAGGGTGACAACGCCTGGGGCTGGCCGGTGTGGCCGGACGCCTTCCGCGATTATCACAACCCCGAGGTGGCGAGCTGGACAGCGGAACACCAGGCCGATGTGAACTTCTATCTCTATCTGCAGTTCCTGGCGGACGAGCAACTGGCCCGGGCCGATGCCCGCGCCAAGGCGGCCGGTATGGTGATGGGGATCTACCGGGATCTGGCGGTGGGGGTCTCCGAAGGCTCCACCGAGATCTGGGCGAACCGGGATCTCTACTGCCCGAAAGCCTCGGTCGGCGCGCCGCCCGATATCCTGGGGCCGCTCGGTCAGAACTGGGGACTGCCCCCCATGAACCCGAACCAGCTGTTCGAGGCGGCCTATCAGCCCATGGTGGATCTGTTCCGCGCCAACATGCGCTCCTGCGGCGCGCTGCGTATCGATCACGTGATGGCCTTGCTGCGCCTGTGGTGGGTGCCGCCCGGAGAGTCTGCCGCCAAGGGCGCCTACATCTATTACCCGGTCAACGACCTGCTGGGTATCCTGGCGCTCGAGTCCCACCGCAATCAGTGCCTGCTGATCGGCGAGGATCTCGGCACAGTGCCGGAAGGCATAGACGTCACCCTCAAGGAGAACGGCGTCCACTCCTACAAGGTGTTCTTCTTCGAGCGCTCCAAGGCGGACGGCGGTTTCATCTCCCCGGCGCACTACACCGAGCAGGCGATGTCGGCCCTGACCACCCACGACATGCCGACCCTCAAGGGTTTCTGGCATTGCGACGATCTGGCGCTGGGTCGTGAACTGGGATTGTACCCAGATGAAGAGGTACTCAAGACCCTGTATGCTGATCGCCATCAGGCCAAGCAGCGGATCCTCGACAGCCTGCACGCTCACGGGGTCATCTCGGGCAACATCAGCCACGACGTGAACTGGGTCGGCATGAACACTGAGCTCAACCACGGCCTGCAGTTGCACATGTCCCGCGGCAGTTGTGCCCTGTTCAGCACCCAGCTGGAAGACTGGCTGGAGATGGACAAGCCGGTGAACGTGCCGGGTACCAGCTACGAGTACCCGAACTGGCGTCGCAAGCTCTCCCGGGATCTGGAAGATATCTTTGCCGATGAGGCGCTCAAGGGATTGGCAGACAGGATGAGCCGGGCTCGTCATGAGGCCGGCCGTTGAGCCGCAGTCGCCAACTGACTCATATTCATCCGCTCCGGCTTCGGCCGGCGCGGATGTTCAGCCATGAAAGGAAATGTCGATGCCCGTTGAACGTTTGGTTGCCGCCCGCTGTGCCGATCCCTTCTCGTCCCTAGGCCTGCTGGCCAATCCGGGCGGGCCAGGTCTCAAGCTGACCGCCTGGTTGCCCGATGCCCTGGAGGTTCGCGTCAGGGATCTCAAGTCAGGCAAGATCGTTGCCACCCTGACCCCCACCGATGAATCGGGCCTTTTTGAAACTGTTTTCACCCGCCGCAAGAATCCCTTCCCTTATCAGCTGCTCGCCAGCTACCCCGATGCCAGTGCCGAGTTTGTCGACCCCTACCAGTTCCAGGCCGCCGCCTGGGAAGGGCTGGCGGAGCTGACCTGGCAACCCGAGAATCTCTACCATACCCTGGGCGCCCAGCTGCGCACCGTCGAACACCTCGGTCAGCGGGTGGAGGGGGTACGCTTCGCCGTCTACGCCCCGAGCGCCAGCGCGGTGAGCCTCATCGGCGACTTCAACTTCTGGGATGGCCGCCGTCACCCCATGCAGCGTAGCCAGTGCGGGCACTGGGTGCTGTTTGTGCCCGGTCTCAAGGCCGGGGATCGCTACAAGTTTGAACTCAAAGATCCGGCGGGCAACCGCCTGCCCCACAAGAGCGATCCGGTCGGCTTCTACTGCGAGCAGTACCCGTCGTTCGCCTCCGTGGTCCATGACCACGACCAGTACCAGTGGCAGGACGCGGCCTGGCGCGAGAGCCAGCGCAATGACAAGCGGGAGCAGCCGATCTCCATCTACGAGCTGCACGCGGGTTCCTGGAAGCGCCACCCCAATGGCGACAGCCTGAGCTGGCGCGAGCTGGCGGTGGATCTGGTCGACTACGTCAAGGAGATGGCCTACACCCATATCGAGCTGATGCCGGTCTCCGAGCACCCCTTCAGCGGCTCCTGGGGCTACCAGCCGGTGGGCATGTTCTCCCCCACCAGCCGCTTCGGTGGCGTCGACGACTTCAAGTACTTCGTGGACTGCTGCCACCAGGCGGGGATCGGTGTCATCTTGGACTGGGTACCCGCCCACTTCCCGTCCGATGCCCACGGCCTGGCCCGCTTCGACGGTACCCCGCTCTACGAGTACGAGGATCCGCGCCGCGGCTGGCACCCGGACTGGAACTCCTACATCTATGACTTCGGTCGCAACAACGTGCGCCAGTTCCTGGTGGCGAGCGCCCTGTTCTGGCTCGACAAGTTCCATGTGGACGGGCTGCGGGTGGATGCGGTCGCCTCCATGCTCTATCTGGACTATTCGCGCAACGCCGGCGAGTGGGTGCCGAACGTCGATGGGGGCAACCATAACTACGAGGCGATCAGCCTGCTGAAGTGGACCAACGAGGAGGTGTACGGCAAGTACCCCCACGCCATGACCATAGCCGAGGAGTCCACCGCCTTCGCCGGGGTCTCCAGACCCACCTTCCTGGGGGGCCTGGGCTTTGGCTTCAAGTGGAATATGGGATGGATGCACGACACCCTGAGCTACATGCAGAAGGAGCCCATTCATCGCCGCTATCACCACAACGAGATGACCTTCTCCATGGTCTACCACTATGACGAGAACTTCATCCTGGCCCTGTCCCACGACGAGGTGGTGCACGGCAAGCACTCCCTGCTCTACAAGATGCCGGGGGACGAGTGGCAGCAGGCCGCGAACCTGCGGGCCTACATGGGCTTCATGTACGGCCATCCCGGCAAGAAGCTCAACTTCATGGGCACGGAGATCGCCCAGAGCAACGAGTGGAATCATGATGCCCAGCTGCCCTGGCACCTGTTGCAGTTCCCCAGGCACGGCGGCCAGCAGCGGCTGATCCGGGATCTCAACCACCTCTATCGTCATGAACCTGCCTTGTATCAGGCGGATTATGAACAGGCCGGTTTCCGCTGGCTGGATCACAACGATGCCGACAACAGCATCTTCGCCTGGCTGCGGGCCGACAAGCTGGGGGCCCATCCGCTGGTGGTGGCCTGCAACTTCACCCCGGTGCCGCGCATCGGTTACCGTCTCGGGGTGCCGGCTGCCGGTCGCTATCGGGTGGTGCTCAACACCGACAGCGAGCATTACTGGGGCAGCAACTATGATGTGGGTCTGGTCTTCGTCGCCGAGGCGACCCCCTGGCAGGGGATGGCACACAGCCTGGTGCTGGACTTGCCGCCGCTCGCGACCTTGTTCATCAAACAGGAGTCCTGATGTTTGAAATGGAAAACGGGGTAGATCACCCGCTTGGCGCCCGTCTGGACGAGACGGGCTGCCACTTCTGTGTCTGGGCTCCCCAATCGGACAAGGTGGAGCTCTGCCTGTTCGACGAAGAGGAGCAGGAGCTGGCGCGTCTCCCCTTGCCCGGTCGGCGCGGCCAGTACTGGTTCGGCCACGTGCGCGGTGTCAAGGCCGGTCAGCGCTATGGCTACCGAGTGCATGGCTCTCCCCAGGAGGGGTTGCTGTTCGACCCGGACAAGCTGCTTATAGACCCCTATGCCCGGGCGCTCAGCCGTGCCACCCACTGGGACGATGCCCTCTACGAGGGGGACAGCGCGGCCATGGTGGGCAAGTCGGTGGTGGTGGACGATGCCTTCGACTGGCAGGGGGTCGGCAAGCCCGGCATCCCGCCGGAGCGGGTCGTGCTCTACGAGACCCACGTCAAGGGGTTCACCCGCCAGCACCCCGGCATCCCCAAGGCGTTGCAGGGCACCTATCTGGGCATCAGCCACCCGCTTATGATCGAGCATCTGCAGGGCCTGGGGGTGACCTCGGTCCAGCTGATGCCGGTGGCGGCCTTCATGTCCGAGCCCAGGCTCGAGCAGCTGGGGCTGACCAACTACTGGGGCTACAACCCCATCGCCTTCTTCGCGCCCGAACCGCGCTACGGGGCGAAGGATGCGGTGACCGAGTTCAAGACCATGGTGCGCGAGCTGCACCGGGCCGGGATCGAGGTGATCCTGGACGTGGTCTACAACCACACCGCCGAGGCGGGAGTCGACGGACCCATGCTGTCGCTGAAGGGATTCGACAACGCGGGCTACTACGCCTTCGAGAGCGGGGCCCACGGCCCGGATTACAGCCGCCACGCCAACGTCACCGGCTGTGGCAACAGCGTCAACCTGGATCACCCCAACAGCCTGCGACTGGTGCTGGACGCCCTGCGTTACTGGGTCACCGAGATGCAGGTGGACGGCTTTCGCTTCGATCTCGCCGTCACCCTGGCCCGGGAGGCGGGGGAGTTCGAGCCCATGAGCGCCTTCTTCAAGGCCATGATGGCGGATCCCGTGCTGGCGCGGGCCAGGCTCATCGCCGAGCCCTGGGACATAGGCCCGTTCGGCTATCGTCTCGGCCAGTTCCCGAGCCAGTGGCTGGAGGTCAACGACCGCTATCGCGACACGGTGCGCGCGTTCTGGCGCGGGGATGCGGGCAAGATGGGGGATCTGGCCACCCGGCTGGTGGGGTCCCGGGATCTCTTCCCGAAGAACTGGCGCTCCCCCCACTCCAGCGTCAATTACCTCTGTTACCACGACGGCTTCACCCTGGAGGATCTGGTCTCCTACAACCAGCGCCACAACCAGGCCAACGGCGAGGACAACAGAGACGGCCACGGCAACAACCTCTCCTACAACCACGGGGTGGAGGGGCCGACCCTGGACCCCAAGGTGAACAACCTGCGCCAGCAGCAGAAGCGCAACCTGATAGCGACCCTGCTGCTCTCCCAGGGCACGCCGCACTTCCTGGCGGGGGACGAGATAGGCCGCAGCCAGCTCGGCAACAACAACGCCTACTGCCAGGACAACAGGATCAGCTGGGTCAACTGGCAGTGGCGGCCGGAGGACGAGCGGCTGCTCGCCTTCACCCGCCAGATGATGGCCCTGAGAGCCGAATCCACCGTCTTCTCCAACCTGCAGCTGAGTGACGACAGCTGGAATGGCAAGGCGACCAGCTGCCACAGGGTCAACTGGTATCACCCTGACGGTCATCAGCTGACCGATCAGGACTGGCACGCCCCCATGGGGCAGGCGTTCGCCATGGACATCGGCATGATCGACTGCGGCGGGGAGCGCTGGTACGTGCTGTTCAACGCCAGCGACTACGACATCCAGTTCAGGCTGCCGCCGGCGGGGGAGGGAATGGAGTGGGTCCAGCTCATCGACACCGCCACCAACGACGGCATGCCCTTCCTGCCCGATGACGTCAAGCGTCAGGTGGCTGTGGGTCACGCCCACTCCCTCAAGCTGCTGGAGCGGGTCGCCCTGTCGGCGGTGGCCCTGGCCAGGGAGGGGGTCGCGGCGGCGCCGGATGTTGCCACCATGTTGCCAACGGGATCACAGTTCCCGCTGGCGGGCTAGAGTCAGGGCTCCCGAGTGGGTATGCTGGGCACCGGTTTGAGAGGCAAGGAGTCAGTATGAGCGGCAACAATCCCGAGCAATGGCGCACCAGGTTGAGCCCTGAGCAGTTTCACGTCTGCTGGGAGAAGGGCACGGAGCGGCCCTACAGCGGCGCCCTGCTCCACAATCGCAAGAGCGGCGACTACCAGTGCGTCTGCTGCAAGAGCGTGCTGTTTCACTCGGATGCCAAGTTTGACTCGGGCTGCGGCTGGCCCTCGTTCGATCGGGCCATCGAGGGGCGGGTGAACTACACGGAAGATCGCAGCCACGGCATGACCCGGGTGGAGATCACCTGCAGCCAGTGCGGCTCCCACCTGGGACACGTCTTCCCGGACGGGCCGACCGAGACCGGTCAGCGCTACTGCGTCAACAGCCTGAGCCTGGATTTCGATCCCAAGGAGTGAAGGCTTCGCGGGCAACGAGATGGCAAGCGGCGTCCCTTAGCAGGGGCGCCGCTTTTTTTATGGGTCTCAGCGCAGCAGCAGGCTGGTGGTCACCAGCAGGGCGGCCAGCGGCAGGATGGGCAGTTTCAAGGCCCGCAGCAGGTAGAAGCCGAGGGTGGCCAGCGCCAGATCGGTGGGGGCCAGCACGGCGCTCTGCCACACAGGTTGATAGAGGGCGGCCAGCAGCAACCCCACCACGGCGGCGTTGATGCCGATCACGGCCCCCGCGAGGGCGGGACGGACCAGCCAGCGCTGCCAGCAGGGGCCGATGGCCCACAGCAGCAGGAAGCCCGGCAGGAAGAGCGCCAGGGTCGCCAGCAGGGCCCCCGCCAGCGGGCTGGCCGGCAGCAGCAGGGCGCCGAGGTAGCTCGCCAGGGTGAACAGGGGGCCGGGCACCAGCTGGGCCAGGCCGTAGCCGGTGAGGATCTGCGGCTGGCTCAGGGTCTGGCCCAGCCCCTCGCTCAACAAGGGCAGCACCACGTGGCCGCCACCAAACACCAGGCTGCCCGCCCGGTAGAAATCCGCAAGCAGCCGGCCCGCGGGGCCATCGGCCAGCAGGGGCAGGCCGACAAACAAGAGGCCGAACAGCAGCAGGGTCGGCCAATGGGGTTGGCGAGTGGTGGGGGCGGCGGATAGGGGGGGAGGATCCGTCGCATCCTGCCCCCTGCCCAGGCGGGCGCAGAGCAGGGCGGCCCCCGTCAGCAAGAGAACCTGGGTCAGGAGCCCGGGTTGCCACCAGAGGGCGGCGGCGCTCACCACCATGATCCCCTGCTGCAGCCGGCTCTGGCAGAACTGACGGCTCATGGTGAGCACCGCATCGGCCACCACCACCAGAGCCAGCAGCTTGAGGCCATGCAGGACAGCCTCCAGCCAGAGGCTGTCGGTGAGCCGGGCCAGCCCGATGGCGGCGGTAAACAGCAACAGGAAGGAGGGGAGGGTGAAGCCGATAAAGGCCGCCAGGGCGCCCCCGAACCCGGCGTGCTGGCGCCCGATGGCGAAGCCGAGCTGGCTGGAGGCGGGCCCGGGCAGCAGCTGACACAGGGCCAGCTGGCGGGCAAACTCGGCCTGGCTGAGCCAGCCCAGCCGCTGGACGAAGGTACGCTGGAAATAGCCAATATGGGCGGCGGGGCCGCCGAAGCTGATGCAGCCAAGCCACAGAAATTGCAGGAAAACCGCCGTCACCCTTGCCACCGTCACCTCCATTCGAATGTGTCCGTGGAGCATATGACAGTTTTATGATGATTTGATGACGGCCTGATCAGGGCTGGCGACCAAGGGCCGCGCCACCCTGAGGGGTCAGGCGGGTTGGCCTGGCTGTGGCAGGCACACATCACCGGTCAGCCAGTGGGGGATGGTTAGCTTGTCGGCTGACCTGGCTGCGGTAGATGGCAATCGCCAGCCAGTCAGCAAGGGGTTTGTTGCCAGGCCTTGGCTTACGCCGGCTGACCTGGTTGAGGGATATAGCAGTCACCGGCCAGCCAGCAGGCGATGGACTGGCGGCTGGCATCGAAGTGTGGCTCCGGCAGGGCGCGGGGATCGCACCAGACCCAACCCTCGCACTTCTCCGGCTCCAGCAACCGGGGTTCTCCCTCCACCTCGGCTAGCAGGGTGACGGAGACATAGTGCAGCCCGCTCTCGCGCCAGGTCTCCAGGTTGTTGGTGACGGCGATGACCCGGGGCGCGTCGATGACAAACCCCGTTTCCTCGGCCACCTCCCGGATGGCGGCGGACTCGAAGCTCTCCCCCAACTCCAGATGACCGCCGGCGATGGACCAGTAGGGGGCGTGGCTGCCCTTGCGCTTGCCGAGCAGCACCTGGCCTTCGGCATTAGTCAGGATGACGCCGACACCGACGCGGGGATAGGGAGTGGACATGGGGAGACCTCCTTGTGGTGGTTGCACGATAGCGGCGCTGGCCTATGGTGGCGGCGCCTGGTCATGGTGACGAGGGGCGCGGCGAGTTAGCCGAAAAGCGCCTGCCATCCACCCTAAACGCAGAGGGAAGAGAGGCACCGTACCGAGACCAGATTGCACCATAAAAAACGGGCCCACCTTAGGACGGTTGGGCCCGTTTCGCAAGCTATCCGGCCGGGATAGGCCGGTTTTGCCATCTCAGCATCGGATAGATCCGGATAGATAACGCCTGTTCAAATGATGCATGTCACGCCAGCTTGACCAGCATCTTGCCGGTGTTGCGTCCCTCGAACAGCCCGATAAAGGCCTGGGGCATGCTGGCCAGCCCCTCATAGACGGTCTCCTCGCTCTGCAGGTCGCCGGCTTCGAAGGCGGGGATGGCCTCCGCCAGGAAATCGCCATGGTGCTGCCAGTGATCGGAGACCAGCAGCCCCTGCAGCAGGATGCGCTTGCGGATGATCTGGGCCAGGTTGCGCGGGCCGCTGGCGCCGCCCTGGCTGTTGTACTGCTCGATGAGGCCGCACAGCACGATACGACCGTGCAGCGCCATGTGATTGAGGGCCGCCTCCAGCAGGGCACCGCCGACGTTCTCGAAATAGACCTGGATCCCCTCCGGGGCGAGGCGGGCCAGCTCGGCATCGAGATCCGGCGTCTCCTTGTAGTTGATCACCGCATCGGCCCCGAGCGTCTTGAGGTAGGCCACCTTGTCGGCGGCGCCGGTGGAGCCGATGACCTTGGCCCCGGCCCGCTTGGCGAGCTGGACCACCATGGTACCGACCGCCCCGGAAGCCGCCGAGACCAGCACAGTCTCGCCTGCCTGCAGGCGGGCGACCTGGTGCAGCCCGGCCCAGGCGGTCATGCCCGGCATGCCGAGGGCGCCGAGAAACAGCTGGGGCGGCAGGGAGGTGGCGGGCAAAGGGGTCAGCAGCTCTCCCTTGGCGACGAAGGCGTCTCGCCAGCCCAGCATGCTGCTCACCCTGTCCCCCACCGCGAAGTCCGGGTGACGGGAGGCCTGCACGGTGCCGATGGCGCCGCCCTCCAGGGGGGCGTTGAGGGCGAAGGGGGGCACATAGCTCTTGGCCTCGCTCATGCGCCCGCGCATGTAGGGGTCTACCGACAGCCACTGGTTCGCGACCAGCACCTCCCCCTCCTGCAAGGGGGGCAGGGGCACGGCCTGCAGGCTGAAGTCGTCCTGGGTGGGCAGGCCGCTTGGGCGGCGCAGCAGCTGGATCTGATGGCTGAGCTGGCTCATGGTGTTTCTCCAAAGAAGGTGGATGGTAGGGGCATGGCCTGTTCAGCCGCCCCAGCCTCTGCCCGGCGTCCAGTGGTGACGCCTGATAGGCTGGATTTATCTTGCGCGCAAATTAAATCCAGCCTAAACCTGAATGGAGGGGCTGGCAACTGGTTTGTGTGCAAATTATTCAGCCCTATCGTCTCCTGGGGTATACTGGCCCCCCATGTCAGCGAGGTGTCCCATGAGTGAACTGAAAAAACAGGTCTGTTTCGCCCTCTACAGCGCCTCCAATGCGGTGATGCGCGCCTACCGGCCACTGCTGGACAAGCTGGATCTCACCTACACCCAGTACCTGGTGATGCTCTCGCTCTGGGCGCGGGACGAGGTCAGCCTCAAGGAGATAGGGCAGGAGACCGGGCTGGATGCGGGCACCCTGACCCCCATCGTCAAGCGGCTGGAGAGCAAGGGCTGGCTGACCCGCACCGTCTCGAGCGAGGATGAACGGCAGAAGTGCATCCGGCTGACCGAGGCGGGGCGCGACTTGCAGCAGGGGGTGAAGGAGTGCTGCCTGGTGGACAACTTGCGCAGCCAGCTGGATCTAGACGATGCTGAACTGTCCCAGTTGAAGCAGCTCTGCGATCGCCTCGCGGCGCAGCTGGGGCGCTGAACTCGACCACAGCCCTGGGGAGCCCTCCGATGAAAACCTTGTTACCCCTGTTTGCCCTGCTGCTCGGCGCCTGCGCCGGCGGCACTCACCCCGTCTCGGAGTTGCAGATAGACGATGCGGACGCCTGGCAGGCCATCTGCAAGGACGGTGTCCGGGTGCGGGCCATCAGCGATGAGAAGATCTGCGACGCCCATCGCGGCGTGGCCATGTGGTTGAATAAACCAAGGTCTGTGCGGATGGCAGAGGAAGCCGCCAAATAGTGTGATGCAGGCGTCATGAAATGACAAAACCGGCCCCTTGGCCGGTTTTTTTCGCGATCCCGCCAACACTTTGCCGACTTGTTCATGGTGCACTCATTTTTCTCTTCCCATACTGGCCCCACAGTGCCAAAGGAGGAGAGAAGAGATGCAGTCATCCATCGTCGGGCTCTCCATTCTGTGGGGGCTGGCCAGTTTTGGTGTTCAGGGGGATTTCATCGAGAGCCGTGATTCCGTTGCGCCGTCCTGGCAGGCCGAGTCCAGAGTGGAGATGGAAGGGTATTTGATCGAGTCATTGGGTGCGGATCGCTGGCTGTTCGACAACGGCAGCGAGAGCCTGCTTGTGTCCCTGCCCGAGGGGCAGTGGGTGCCGGAGGGGGAGCGACTGAGGCTCAGTGGCGAGCCCCAGCACGAGCAGGCCGGCTGGCTGCTGCAGGTGCAGGATGTGAGCCCGGTGAGCGTCTGAATGCAGGCCCAGGGATCACAGCCTTGAATAACCAGAGAGGAGGCCAGGGCCTCCTCTCTTGTCTTTCTATCTCTTTGGGGCGGCTTACCCCAGATGATTGAGGGGCAGCGCCGTCTTGTGTTTGATCCGGCGCAGCACGAAGCTGGAGCGCACCCCGGTCACCCCGGGAATGTGGGTCAGCTTGTCCAGCAGGAAGTGCTGGTAGTGTTCCATGTCCCGCACCACCACCTTGAGCTGATAGTCGGCATCGTTGCCGGTGATGAGATCGCACTCCAGCACCTCGGGCAGATCCTGGATGGCCTTGTCGAAACTCTCGAATCGCTCCGGGGTGTGCCTGTCCATGGAGATGTGGATGTAGGCGGTGAGGGTCAGCCCCAGCTGGCGGGCGTTGAGCAGGGTGACATGGGTATCGATGAGACCGGCATCCTCCAGGGCCTTGACCCGGCGGGAGCAGGGGGAGGGAGAGAGGCCGACCAGTTCGGCCAGCTCCAGGTTGCTGATGCGGCCATTCTCCTGCATCAGCTCCAGAATATGCCTGTCTATACGATCAAGTTTCAGCATTCTCCGTTCCTCGTTGCAATTACTAATTCACTTTTCCTAGATTAAGGGTGAACTATTGCAAAAACAACCGAAAATACCCGCTACTTCACAACCACTCACCGCACCGGCGGGGATATGATAATTCCATCTTCCGGTGGCAAAGCAGATATCCAACCAGGTCTCTGCGGCGAATGACCTCATCGGGTCAAGAGCCCCATCAGCCGTCCGACCTTATCGGGAAGCGACGGGCTGGAACGAGAGCATCTCCTCCCCGAAGGCAACAAAGCAGGCATCCCGGCGCCTGCTTTGTTGTTTTTGGGCTTCGGCATCAAGGCCGGATGCGATAGAGGCAGCGCTGATCCCCTTCCAGCAGGTATTGTTCCCGCTCCACCTCGGCCGGGGCCAGCAGTTGGCGAAACATCGCCAGCTCGCTTCGGCAGAATCCCCGGCAGGCCCGCGCCGCGGCGCAGATGGGGCAGTGATTCTCCCACCACAGCCAGCTGCCGTCCTCCTCCTGGCGCATGTCAGCCATATAGCCCTCCAGGCTGCGCAGGGCCTTGAGGCTCGCCAGCTTGCCCTCCAGTTCGGTCTGGGTCAGCTGTGCCTGATAGCGGCCGAGCATCTGCTGTTCCCGCCGGGCGATGAGTTGATCCATCCCCTCCTCCCCAAACAGCTGCCGCACGTCGTCGATGAGCTGCAGGGTCAGCTCGCTGTGGGTGTCGGGAAAGCGCTGCCAGGCCAGCTCGGTTAGCTGCCAGAGCCGCACCGGCCGACCCCGGCCGCGGGCCTGGTCGTTGAAATCCACCAGGCCCTCGGCCTCCAGGGTGAGCAGATGCTGGCGGGCCCCCATGGAGGTCATCTGTAACTGCTCGCCGAGGGCGGCGGCGCTCTGGGGCCCCTGGCTCTTCAGCAGGTAGAGGATCTTGTCGGTACTGGCGTTCATGGGGGAGTCCTCGTTATCGACAGGCGGGCTCTGGGGCATTTCGAGCAGGTTTTGATGGGGTCATTATGGGGAGGGGATCCATTTAAATCAATAATTCACTTTACTTAATGGGCCGTCTCATCTCAGTATAAATAAACAAATTACTTTATTTAATGAGGCTGACATGGAAGGAATCAAGACGCAGGCCACCCTCTGGGTGCTGGTGATGACGGTGACCCTGGCAGTGGCGGGATTCAGCCTGCCATCCCCGGTGCTGGCGCCCCTGATGCTGGATCCGGCCCAGGGCATGCTGAGCCCGGAGGCATCGGACTGGAGTCGCAAGGTGTGGCTCGGGGTCATCATGGGACTCTACCCGTTGTTCCAGCTGCTGGGGGCCCCCTGGCTCGGCAAGCTGTCTGATCGCTATGGCCGCAAGCCGGTGTTGACCCTCTGCCTCATCGGCGTGCTGGCGGGCTACGCCCTGATGGCGCTCGGCATCGCCTGGCGCTCCCTGCCGCTGCTCTTGCTGAGCCGGGTACTGGAGGGCTTCTTCAACGGCGATATCGCCATCGTCCAGGCCATGGCGGCAGACATGAGCACCCCCAAGACCAAGGCGCGCAACTTCGCCAGGATCAACATCGGCATGAACCTGGGTTGGGTGCTGGGGCCCATGATAGGGGGCTACGCCGCGGTGATCTCCGGGGATTACAGCCTGGCGGCCTGGTTGGCGGTGGCCATGACGGCGGTCAACCTGCTGCTGATCCTCTGGCTCATTCCGAATCGGCCGGCGGTGGCTGCCGAGGAAGAGGCTGCGCCCATGTCGACCCGCCAGCTGTTGCTGCAACCCAGGTTGCTGCCCTACTTCGTGCTGACCCTGCTGAGCTACGGCGCGGTGCAGCTCTACTTCACCTACTTCAACGTCTGGTTGGTAGAGCGGCTGGCCTGGGATCCGGTGCAGCTGGCTCAGGCGGCCGTGCTGGTGAGCGTCCCCATGATGCTGGGCTCCTGGCTCGGGGAGCTGCTGGCCCGCCACTGGCGCGGCAGCACCCTCGGCATCGTCGGCCATCTGGTGATGGCGGCGGGCATGATGATGTTCGTGCTGCCGAGCCAGTGGTGGGGGCTGGCGCTCACCTTCATCCCGGCGGGCATTGGCATGAGCATAGGGGAGCTGGCCACCTCGGTCGCCGTCTCCAACCGCAGCCACGCCAGCCAGCAGGGGCAGGCGATGGGGCTCTATCGCGGGCTGGCGGTGGGTAGCGAGATCCTGGCTGTGGTGGTGGGCAGTGTGGCGCTGCTGGCCGGCACCGAGTGGCCCTTCTACCTGGCGACCCTGTGCGGGGTACTCTGCGCGCTCGGCTTCTATGGTCTGCGCCGTGGGGCGGACAGGCGCGAGCAGGCGGGCGCCCAGGTCGAGCCTGGCTGATCCGTGGATCACAGATTGGCGCCGGCGGGGCAGCGGGAGCTTGCATCGCGGCGCCGACTCTGGGACGGTATGGCTCTTTGATCCTTTCCCCCTGTCGCCCGGCCACCCCGCTCTCATCCTGGGCCCCGCGATACCCTGCCTTTGGAGGTGATATGAGTCGTTTTCAGGCCATTGCGTTGGACATGGACGGTACTTTGTTGACCCGGGATCACAAGATCTCGTCCGCAACCCGGGCGGCCCTGGCCCAGGCTCGCGCCCACGACATCAAGGTGCTGCTGGTGACCGGGCGTCATTTCATGACGGCGCGCCCCTTCCACCACGAGCTGGCCCTCGACACCCCCATCATCTGCAGCAACGGCGCCTACCTCTACGATCCGGGGCAAGACCGCATCCTGACGGGGGATCCCCTGGCGGTCGGGCCGCTGCGGGCGCTGCTGGCCGAGATCGAGGCCCAGCAGATGGAGGCCCAGTTCCACCTGAGCGACGGCATCGGCTACATCGGCTGCGAGGATTATGTGGCCAGGATCCAGCACAGATCCGATAACCTGCCCGATCACCTCAAGATCTCCCTGCTGCCGGCGGACGATCTCGAGGTCTGGCTGCAAAAACCTGTCTGGAAGCTGGAGTTGTTCAACCAGGATCCGGGTCGCTTGCACCGCTTCGTGGGGGAGGTGGTGCAGGGCATGCCCTTTACCCAGGACTGGGCGGCCCCCTACGCGGTGGAGCTGGTGCAACCCGGCTGCAGCAAGGGCAACCGGCTGGCCCAGTGGGCCGCGAGTGAAGGCATAGGGATGGAGAACGTGGTGGCCTTTGGCGACAACAACAACGACATCAGCATGTTCGAGCAGGTGGGGTTGGCGGTGGCCATGGGCAATGCGGCCCCCCAGATCCAGGCCCACGCCCATCAGGTGACCGCGGATCACAACGAGGATGGCATAGCGCTGGCGTTGCAGCGCTGGGTACTGCCCTGAGCTGGGTTTTGCCCTGAATAGGGAGGAGCCCCGCCGGGTGGCGGGGCTCTGAGGAAGTCAGCTGCCGAAGGAGAACTGGATCACCCGATCCGGGAAGCGCATGCGGTTGTACTCCCGGCGCGCCCCCTCGTAGTGGCGGATGGCCCGTTCACGCTGGGCGCGGTAGTAGTCCCGCTGTTTGCTGTCGTTCTCATTGCGGATCTGCTGATCCAGCTGATAGATGTCCCGCTCGGTGCGCTCCAGCTCCTGCTGCAGCTCGCTTAAGCGCTGAGCCACCAGGAACTCCTTGCGACCGCGCTCGAACTGGGTGAGGAAAGTCGTGTCATTGGGGCAGACCCCTAGGTACTCGTTCCCCTCCCGCCCCTTGCTGTAGGCGAGCTCGGGGATGCAGTAGAGCTCCAACCCCTTGGCGTAGCCACGCTGCCACTCGGTCTCGTCCACCTTGAGGCCATACTCCCCGCAGGTCTTGCTGTAGCCGCTGCTGGCCGTGCGGGTCTTGCCCTCTGTCCCATCCTGATAGCCCTGGTTGTACCAGCTCATGGCGCGGCACTCCTCCTCGGACAGGGAACTGCAACCGGCGAGCAGCAGGGGCAGGGTCAGCAACAGCATCCTTGGGGACATGGGAGGGCTCCTAATGTGAAAGTGCAGGCATTCTAGTGAGGAAGCAGGAAAGGGACAAGGGCCGCGGCAGAGTCCGGTGTTGTGATATTTTTATCATTATTTTCAACCTGTTATGAACGGCTTTCGGGCAACCTTTCCTTGCCGGGGGAGGCAGGGTAAACTGCGCCTACTTTTAACTGGCGCGTAACAAAAATAATGAAAGTCCTGACCGTTGATTACCACTCCCCCGACGCGGCGGAGCGCTTCACCGAATCCCTGCGTACCACAGGTTTCGGGGTACTGACCAACCACCCCATTCCGAAGGAATTGGTGCAGTCCATCTATGACAACTGGTATCGCTTCTTCATGAGCGAGCAGAAGCACGACTTCCTGTTCAACCGCGAGACCCAGGATGGCTACTTCCCGCCGTCGGTTTCCGAGGTGGCCAAGGGCAACACCCAGAAGGACATCAAGGAGTACTTCCACCTTTACCCCTGGGGTCAGATGCCAGAAGATCTGAAGGCCCAGGCGATGGAGTACTACGCCCTCGCGAACAACCTGGCCGCCGAGCTGCTCGGCTGGGTGGAGCAATACACCCCGAAGGATATCGCCGCCCACTACAGCTGCCCCCTCTCCTCCATGATTGAAGAGAGCCAGAAGACCCTGCTGCGGGTGCTGCACTATCCACCGTTCGACGGCACCGAGGCGCCAGGCGCCATCCGCGCCGCCGCCCACGAAGACATCAACCTGCTCACCATCTTGCCCGCCGCCAACGAGCCGGGCCTGCAGGTGAAGGGCTCCGACGGGGAGTGGATGGACGTGCCCTGCGACTTTGGCACCCTGATCATCAACATAGGTGACATGCTGCAGGAGGCCTCCCACGGCTACTACCCCTCCACCACCCATCGCGTCATCAATCCGACCGGTGGCAGCGCCGCTAAGTCCCGCATCTCCCTGCCGCTGTTCCTGCACCCGCGTCCGGACGTGGTGCTCTCCGAGCGTCACACCGCCCACAGCTACCTGATGGAGCGGCTGCGGGAGCTGGGGGTTATCTAGTCCCAGACCGTTTTCCAGAGTATTCAAAACCGGAGCAAAAATGCTCCGGTTTTTGTTTTGTGGTACGAATGGGCGATAAACCGAATATTGTTAGTCATTGCTGCTAATAAGTCGGTTTTAAGCCAGAGATACGACGAGTGATTGCAGAGGGTCAGGGGTAGTCTGAGCACCATTCTGGGCCCCTCTGGGTGGGCCCCCCGATTGGAGTTCTTATGAAGCAGTCCCAATGGTCATCCCGGCTCGGTTACATCCTGGCCGCCGCGGGTTCCGCGGTCGGTCTCGGCGCCATCTGGAAGTTCCCCTATGTCACCGCCGCCAACGGTGGCGGCGCCTTCCTGCTGGTGTTCCTCTTGTTCAGCTTCACCCTGGGGGTGGCGGTGTTGATGGGGGAGACATTGCTCGGCAGCCTGACCCGGCGCGGCGCCGTGGGGGCCTTCGGTGAGCTGATGGGCAAGCGCTGGCGCTGGGTCGGCGCCATGGGGCTCTTGTGCAGCCTGCTGATCTACTGCTTCTACAGCGTGGTGGGGGGCTGGACCCTGGGCTACACCGGCATGGCGCTGGCGGGTGAGCTGCGCCACGGCGATGGGGCGGCCCTCACCGCCCGCTTCAACGACTATGTCGGCGATCCTCTCTGGCCCGTGCTGACCCATCTGCTGTTCGCGGGCCTCACCTGGTGGTTTGTGCAGGGCGGGGTGCAGAAAGGGGTGGAGCGCACCCTGCGCTGGATGATGCCGGCGCTCTTCATCATGATCCTGCTGCTGGTGGCGTTCGGCCTGACCCTGCCCAACGCCATGGCCGGGGTACGCCACTTCCTGATGCCGGACTTCAGCAAGCTCGGCATGTCCGGGGTGCTGGACGCCCTGGGGCTGGCCTTCTTCTCCCTCTCCATCGGCCTCGGCATCCACACCACCTATGGCGCCTATCTGCCGAGCAGCGAGGGGGTCGGCCGCTCTAGCCTCTGGGTGGTGCTGCTGGCGAGCCTCATCGCCGTGCTGGCGGGGCTGATGATCTTCCCCGTGCTGGCGGCGACCGGCATAGACCCCGCTTCGGGCCCAGGTCTCACCTTCATGACCATGCCGGCGGTGTTCCAGCAGTTGCCTTTTGGCCAGGGGCTGGCCGTGGTGTTCTTCGCCCTGCTGGTGGTGGCGGCGCTCTCCTCCTCCATCTCCCTGCTGGAGCATCTGCAGTGCTTCCTGGTGGAGAGTTTCGGCTGGTCGCGCCGTGCCTCTTGCAGCCTCATCACCGCGGTCGTGATGGCGGGGGGCATACCGGTCAGCCTGTCGTTTGGCCCCTGGGCGAGCGTCACCTTGTTTGGCAAGAACATCTTCGAGCTGCTGGATTTCATCACCTCCAACCTGATGATGCCCATGTTCGGCCTGGCCCTCACCCTGCTGCTCGGCTGGAAGCTCGGTCGCCGTGCACTGCCCGAGGGGCTGGCGCCCCACTGGCGCCGGCTGGTGATGGGCTGCTGGCGCTGGGTCGCGCCCCTGCTCATCGGCGGCATCCTGGTGCGGGGCCTGCTGTGAGCCCGGCGGGCGAGCCCACGGCTCGCCCGCCTTGCCATGGCTCGGCATCGCGGTTGCCAAGCCATGGCCGAGCCATGCTCTCTGATAGCATTGACGATATATAAAATTCTTACGCGCGCTAGGTATTTAGCATTTAATGTTGCGTGTTGACGTTACGCATCGCCATGTTGCTGTTTTATGGGGCGAAGTGGTCTATTAACTGTCAACTTCTCTTGCCATGGTTTAGGCTGTGACTCCTTTTTACCGTGCAGGTTGCTCGCTTCATGTCACCTCTCATCGCCTCCTTTGGTCGATTTTTTAGCTCGCAAGAGAGGTGACCTTGCACGCGCAGTTTGTCTGAATGTTCATTGCAAAGGTCGCCAGAGGCGGCCTTTTTTATTTCCCGTCATGGTCAGGAGTCTCGATTCGATGTTGTCTTACCCGGAGGTTGTATGAGCCAGGTTCAGTGGTCTTCCCGTCTTGGGCATGTGTTGGCGGCGGCCGGCACCGCCATCGGTCTCGGCGCCATCTGGAAGTTTCCCTATGTGACCGCCACCAACGGCGGTGGCGCCTTCCTGCTGGTGTTCCTGCTGTTCAGCTTCACCCTGGGGGTGGCTGTGCTGGTGGGGGAGACACTGCTCGGCAGCCGTAGTCAGCGCGGGGTGCTCGGCGCCTTTAAAAAACTGGTGGGGCCGAACTGGCGCTGGATGGGTTACATGGGGATACTGTGCGGCTTCTTCATCTACAGCTTCTACAGCGTGGTGGGGGGCTGGACCGTGGGGTATGCGGCGCTGGCGGTGATGGGCAAGCTGAACCTGAGCGAGGGCTCGGCGCTGACGGCCTTGTTCAACGGCTATGTGAGCCACCCCTGGTGGCCCGTGCTGACTCATCTGGTGTTCGCGGGCCTCACCTGGTGGTTCGTGCAGGGGGGGATCCAGAAGGGGGTGGAGCGGGCCCTGCGCTGGATGATGCCGGCCCTGTTCATCATGATGTTGCTGCTGGTGGGGGTGGGGCTCTCCATGCCGGGCTCCATGGCCGGGGTGCGCCAGCTGCTGCTGCCGGACTTCTCCATGCTGACCGGCCAGAGCGTGCTGGACGCCCTGGGGCTCGCCTTCTTCTCCCTCTCCATCGGCCTGGGGGTCCACACCACCTATGGCGCCTATCTGCCGAGTAGCGATGGTGTGCTGAAATCCGGCGTCTGGGTGGTGACCCTGGCGAGCCTCATCTCCGTGCTGGCAGGGCTGATGATCTTCCCGGCGCTGGCCTCCACCGGCATAGACCCCACCGCCGGGCCCGGCCTCACCTTCATGACCATGCCCGCCGTGTTCAATCACCTGCCGTTCGGTCAGGGGCTGGCGGTGGTCTTCTTCCTGTTGCTGCTGGTGGCGGCGCTCTCCTCCTCCATCTCCATGCTGGAGCACCTGGTGCGCTTCACCACTGAGGAGTGGGGCTGGTCACGGCGCGGCGCCTGCCGGGTGCTGACCCTGCTGATCATGGCCTCCGGCATCCCGGTCAGCCTGTCGTTCGGCCCCTGGAGCGAGCTGACCCTGTTTGGCAAGACTATCTTCGATCTGCTGGACTACCTCACCTCCAACCTGATGATGCCGCTGTTCGGCCTGGTGCTGACCCTGCTGCTGGGTTGGCGCCTCGGGGATGTGATCCTGCCCGCGGACCTCTCCCCCGTGCTGCGCACCTGCCTACTCTGGTGCTGGCGGCTGGTGGCGCCGCTGCTGATCACCGGCATCCTGGTGCGAGGCATCCTCTGATCCTGCTTGGCGTCTGTGGTGGCTGACAGAAGGATACGGTGGTAAACGATGCCATTGCTGCTCATCGGCATCCTGGTGCCGGGACGTATTTAACAAGCGGAATCTTATAAAACGAGAGGGGTTGGCCAGTGGCCAACCCCTCTTTGCATCGGGCGCCGCTTATTGCAGCCCCGGGCCCTTGGCGGAGAAGGGGCAGTCGGCCTGCTGGATGAGGCGCCGGCCCTGATGACCGTTGCCCTGCCAGGCGAGATCGAGTCGGCCGAGTCGGCCTAGGTGGCGCAGCTCGAACTCGTAGCGCAGGCAGGGATTGTCGGTGGGTAGCTTCTTCATAGTGTCCGGCAGTTGGTAGTGGTAACGCAGCAGGGGGCCGTCCTGCAGTTTGATCTCGTCGGGCACCAGCCCCTCTGCCGTGGGGCTGGGGACCTTGAGGAAGCGGCGCAGAGACGCGGGGGCGTCGATGGCCTTCTGATAGTGGAGCCCGTTCATGGCCGCCAGCTCCTCTTCCAGTCGCTCCAGCTCCCCTTCCAGGCCAGTGACGGCCTGACTGAGTTGTTGATGGGCAGGGGAGGCGCAACCTCCCAACAGCAGGGCGGTGAGCAACAGGGTGGTGCGGGAGGGGGACATGGGGGCTCCTTGGGCTGAAACGGCCACTGACTATAGCAGGGGATTGGTCGGTGGCGTGCCCCGCAGCAGGCTGGCCAGCCGCTCAAGCCCCTCGGCGACCCGGGCGTCGGTGGCCGGTTGGCTCAGGCTCAGGCGTACCCCTTGCGGCGCGGCAAACTGGCCGGCGGCGAAGTGCTCCCCGCTGGCAACCCCGACATCCAGGGCGTTGGCCGCCTCCACGAACTCCTGGCTGCGCCAGGGCTCGGGCAGGGGCAGCCAGGCGTGCATGGAGCCCGGGTGCCAGCGGGCGCCCGGCAACAGGTGGTGCAGCAGCTCACCCCGGCGCGCCAGGATCCGTCTCTGCTGCTCGATAAGGGGCATGATCTGGTGCTGGCTCACCAGCTTGCAGGCGAGCTCGATGAGCAGCGGACTAACCATCCAGCTCGACAGCCGCATGGCCTGGGCGAAGGCGTTGCGAAGGGGCGGCGGGGTCAAGACGAAGCCCACTCGCAGGCCGCCACAGGCGATCTTGGCCAGGCTGCCGAGGTAGATGACCCGCTCCGGCGCCAGATTGACCATGGGGGACAGCGAGGTCTCCGGCAGCAGGCCGTTCACGTCGTCCTCGACGATCAGCAGATCGTGGCGGCGGGCGATGGCGACTATGGCTTCCCGCCGCGCCAGGCTCATCACCGTAGTGGTGGGATTTTGCAGGGTGGGGGTGAGGTAGAGCAGCTTGGCCCGACGCTGGCGGCAGGCCGCATCGAGAGCCGCCGGGATCAGCCCCTCCTCGTCCAGCGGCAGGCCCACCACCTGGTTTTTCAACTGGCGGGCGTTGCCCAGCATGCCCGGGTAGCTGAGTCCCTCGCACAATATGGTCTCCCCCACGCAGCCGGTGGCGAGCAGGGCCAGCATGATGCCGTGCTGGGCTCCGTGGCTGAACAGCAGGTGATCCTCCCGGCACTGGACCCCCAGGCTCGTAAGCCAGTCGACGAACAGCTGACGCTGGGCAGGCCGCCCCGCCTCCTTGTCATAGCCGAGCAGGGCGTTGAGATCCCCCTGCGCCAGCTCCAGCAGCATGGGTTTGATGATGGCGGCCCGATCCAGCGGGATCGGCAGGTTCTGCCACAGCTCGATGCGCTGGTTGTCTTCGTTGCGGATCACCCACTCGTTGACCGGGTCCACCAGGCCCCTGACCCAGGTGCCATGGCCGACCCGGGCCGCCAGCAGGCCGCGCCGCTCCGCCTCCGAGTAGGCGCGGGTGACGGTACCGACCGTGACCCCGAGCTGGTCCGCCAGCGCCCTGTGGGTCGGCAGCCGGGTCTCCGGGGCCAGGGTGCCATCGTGAATGGCTCGCTCTATGGCCTTGACCAGTTTCAGATAGAGGGGGCCCTCGAAGCTGTCGAGGTGGGGAGTCCAGATTGTCATGGTGACAATAAATCCATTGATCGGCGAATTGTCTCAATATAGCGTGATTGTCAGCCACCAAACAACATAAATGGTCACATTGTATCGATACAATGTGGTTCAAGGAGAGAAGACAATGACCATAGAATGGTATGCCACCCTGTTTGGCTTCGCCCTGCTCACCTGCGGCACCCCGGGCCCCAACAACCTCATGCTGACGGCGTCCGGCGCCAACTTCGGGGTGCGCCGCACCCTGCCACACCTGCTCGGGGTGACGGTGGGCCAGCCGGTGCTGCAACTGGTGCTGGCGCTCGGCTTTTATCCGCTGTTCGAACGCTGGCCCCTGCTCAAGCTGAGCCTGCAGGTGCTGGGCAGCCTCTATCTGCTGTGGCTGGCGTGGCGCATCGCAGTGGCCGGGGCACCCGGCGATCCCGCCAGACGCTCCCGACCGCTGACCCTGCTGGAGGGGCTGGGCTTCCAGTTTCTCAACCCCAAGGCCTGGATGATGGGGATCTCCGCCATCAGCCTGTTCAGCCTGCCGGGCAGCGATTACTGGCCGAGCCTCTGGGGCATCATGTCCGTCTTCCCCATGGCGGGGCTGCCGGTCTGCTTCGCCTGGGTGCTGTTCGGTCATCAACTCAGCCGCTGGATTAACTCGGACAAGGGTTGGCGTCGCCTCAACGGCAGCCTGGGGGCGCTGACGGCGCTCTGTGTGGTGATGCTCTGGTATTAATGATTGCTTGGTTATTTATGCGAAGAAAATGCATCGGTGAGCTTGTGGTCGGGGGGCGGGCTCTGCATATTAAGAGGCTTGCCGTAACACATCGAGGTTGAGATGGATCTGAACTGGTTGCTTCCCCTGGCGGGCTTTGCCCTGATCACCTGTGGCACCCCGGGGCCCAACAACATGCTGCTCACCAGTGCAGGGGCCGCCCAGGGATTTCGCCGCTCCCTGCCCCTGCTGGTGGGGGTGGTGGGGGGCATCAACCTGATGATCCTGGCCACGGCGCTGGGGCTCGGCGTGGTATTCGAGAAGCTGCCGCTGCTGCACGATGGACTCAAGCTCATCGGCTCGGCCTATCTGCTCTGGCTGGCCTGGAAGGTGGCCACCGCCAGCGGCCCGGCCGAGGGTAACCGGCCCCTGATCCCGGCCCATCAGGGGGCAATGTTGCAACTGCTCAACCCCAAGGCCTGGATGATGGCGCTCTCCGCCATCAGCGGTTTCACCCTGGCGGGGGAGGCCTACTGGCCGTCTGCCAGCTGGGTGCTCGGTACCTTCTTCATTACCGGCCTCTACACGGGGGCCTTCTGGGTGTTGTTCGGCGCTCAGGTGCGCCGTCTCATCCGCACCGCCAGGGGTTGGCGTCGTTTCAACCTTGGCATGGGGATCGCCACGGCGGCCTGCGTGCTGATGATCTGGATCTAGGTCTTCGGACCTGCCCTTCTGTCTTGTTGGCCCTTCGGGGCCTTTTTTATCGACGGCTGGTGCATTGTCACCATTCCCTCGAAGGAGCAAGGATGAAATGTATCGGTCTGCTGGGTGGTATGAGCTGGGAGTCCACCGTCAGTTACTACCAGGCCCTCAATCGGGGCGTGCGGGAGCGGCTCGGGGGCCTGCACTCCGCCAGGGTGCTGCTCAACAGCGTCGACTTTGCCGAGATAGAGCGGCTGCAGCACGCCGGTGACTGGCCCGCCACCGCCCGCCTGCTGAGCGTGGCCGCCCGGGACCTGCAGGCCGGCGGCGCGGACTTCCTGTTGATCGGCACCAACACCATGCACAAGGTGGCCCCGGAGATAGAAGCCGCCATCGACATCCCGCTGCTGCATATCGCCGATGCCACCGCCAGGCGTCTGGTGGCGGACGGGGTGAAGCGAGTCGGCCTGCTCGGCACTCGCTTCACCATGGAGCAGGCGTTCTACAAGGGGCGGCTGGAGGAGCAGTTCGGGTTGGAAGTGCTGGTGCCGCCGGAGGCGGAGCGGGAGCGGGTGCACCGCATCATCTATGACGAGCTCTGCCTGGGAGAGGTGCGCGGCGCCTCCCGTGCCGAGTATCTGGCCATCATCGCCGGACTGGCCGAGGCGGGTGCCCAGGCGGTTATTCTGGGTTGCACCGAAATCGCATTGCTGGTGGGGGATGCCAAGGCCGAAGTGCCGCTTTACGACACCACGGCCATCCATGCGGAAGCGGCGGTGGAGTGGGCGCTGGCCTGAGAGTCTTTGCCGGAACAGGACACGAACAGAGCATAAAAAAGAGGCGCCGATGCGCCTCTTTTTGCTGTTGGGGAATAGCCTCGCTGGGCAGGTTCTCTTAAACCTGGCTCTGCTTAAACGTGGCTATACATGGCCTCGATCTCGCTCTGGTACTTGGCCTCGATGATCTTGCGGCGCAGCTTCATGGTGGGGGTGATCTCCCCCAGCTCCATGGAGAATGCGCTCGGCAGCAGGGTGAACTTCTTCACCTGCTCGAACTTGGCCAGCTCCTGCTGCAGCTCGTGAATGCGCGACTCGAAGAACTCCACCACTCGGGAGTGGCGCAGCAGTTCGGTCTTGCACTGGTACTGCAGGTTGATGGAGCGGGCGTACTCCTCCAGCGACTCGAAGCAGGGCACGATCAGCGCCGACACGAAGTGGCGGGCGTCGGCGACGATGGCGATCTGCTCGATGAAGCGATCCTTGCCGAGGGTCCCTTCCACCAGCTGAGGGGCCACGTATTTGCCGTTGGAGGTCTTCATCAGCTCTTTCAGGCGCTCGGTGAAGTAGATGTTGCCGCTGGCATCCAGCTCGCCGGCATCGCCGGTGCGCAGGAAGCCATCCTGGGTCATCACCTCGGCCGTGGCCTCCGGCTTGTTGTAGTAGCCGCGCATCACGGTCGGGGAGCGCACCAGCAGCTCGTTGTTCTCACCGAGCTTCACCTCGATGCCGCGCAGGGCGGTGCCGATAGAGCCGAGCTGGAACTGGCTCTCCTCGTAGCAGCAGACTGTGGCCGTGGTCTCTGTCATGCCGTAGCCATATTTCAGGTTGAGCCCCATGGCCTGGAAGAAGAGGTTCACGTCGTCCGCGAGGCGGGCACCCGCCACCGGCAGGAAGCGGGTACGGCCGCCGAAGCGGGCCCGCAGCTTGCGAAACACCAGGCGCTCGGCCAGGGCGAGCTGGAGATAGAGCTGGGGGGAGGCGGATTTACCCGCCTGACGGGTCTGCACCATCTGCTTGCCGACCCGGGTGGCCCAGCCGAACAGGGCGCGGCGCAGGCGCGGGGCCTGGGCGACCCTGGCCTGGATCATGGCGTAGGCCTTCTCGTAGAGGCGCGGCACGGCGCACATGACGGTGGGTTGCACCTCGCCGATGACGTCCATCACCTTCTGCGGATCGCGGATGTAGACGTTCTCGGCACCGCAGTAGAGCACGTAGTAGGTCCAGGCGCGCTCGAACACGTGGCTGAGCGGCAGCATGCAGAGCGACACGTCCTGCTCGCCGAGATCCAGCCGGCTGTCGTGCATCTCGAAGCAGGCGGCGATGTTCGCAAAATCGAGCATGACCCCCTTGGGTTCACCCGTGGTGCCCGAGGTGTAGATCAGGGTCAGCAGGTCATCCATGCGGTACTGCTGCTCACGCTCGCGCAGCACCTGTTCGCTGGGATGGTGGTTGCCGGAGGAGAGGAAGTTTTGGAAGTGGCTGGCCTGCTCGCAGCCACGCAGGTCGACGGTGCCGTCCAGGGTGACGATCTGGCTGATCTCGCCGGCCTCCAGCAAGTGGAGGGCCTGATCGAACTGGGGCTGCTCGCCGACGAACAGCAGCTTGATGCCGGCGTCTTTGACGATGTAGCGCAGCTGCTCCAGGGTGCTGGTGGGGTAGATGGGCACGCTGACGCCGCGGGCGGCCAGGATGCCGAGATCGGCCTGGGTCCACTCCGGCATGTTGCGGGCATAGATGCCGACCATCTCGGTGGGCTGGTGGCCGGCGCGGATCAGGGCCTGGGCACAATAGTCCATGGCCTGACCCAGAGTACGCCAGCCGATGGCACGCCATTGGCCATCCTGCTGGACACGCAGGGCGGCCTTGTTGCCAAGGCGGGCAATGCGTTCACGCATCAGTCGAACCAGATGAAACTGCGACATCGTCAATCATCCTCACATAACAGTTGTACGCCCGCAGGGGGCTTTCAAAACCGGGCTGGAGTTTAAACTCTAGCATTACGGCTTACAAGTGTTCGCTGTTTGTCCTGGATCACAAAGTCGTCAAGTTGACGGGAGTCAGGCATGATGGGGACGAGTGTTCGGATTCGTTCAGGGAGGGGAGTTATGAGTATCGGATTCAAGAGCCTCATCACGGGGGCCTTGCTGGTACTGGCGGGGGCGGGCGCACTCTGGTACGCCCTGGGCGGGCCGGCGGGGGAGGATAACTCCTGGCTGAGCGGCGCCGAGGGGTATGAGCAGGGTCAGGCCAGGGCGCTGCAGACCGGCTATCCCCTGCTCTATGTGATAGAGAGCGCCAAGTGTCGACGCTGCGCTCAGCTGGATGCCCGACTGTGGCGCGACCCCGGGATGCAATCCTCGCTGGCCGAACTGGTGAAGGTGCGACTCAACCCGGATGCTGGGGATGGCAGCGCCCACATACTGCGCCGTTTCCCCAAGGTCGGGACCCTGCCCGGCGTCTATCTCCAGCGCCCCGGCGAGCCCTTGCGGCCCATCAACATAGAGGTGAAGGAGCGGCAGATCTGGATGCCGGGGGTGACCTATGGCCGCGGCTTCTTCATGCCGCTCTCGGCCGAGGGGTTCGACGCCGTGGTGCGGGTCACCCTCAGCTTAGAGGATCCCTCCATCGACAATGCGCCCCTGCCCTGAGGGGCGCCAAATCGGGATGGCGAGCCGATGGGACCTGGGTCTCTTGATGGGTAGGAGCCTTAACCGAAGTCGAACAGGCGGGACATCAGCACCGCATCTTCCCTGTCCTGACCGGTGCCATAGTAGTCGGCGCGCCGGCAATATTCGGCAAAGCCCTCGCTCTCGTAGAGGCCGATGGCGGCGGTATTGCCGGCCCTCACCTCCAGGAACCAGGCTTCCGCCTGCTGGGACTTGCTGCGGGCGAGATACTCCCTGAGCAGCGCCCGCCCCAGCCCCTTGCCCTGAAAGTCCGGGTGCACGCAGATGTTCATCAGCGAGCTGTCCCCCGCCACCAGATCCGAGATATAGAAGCCAGCCGGACGTTCTCCTACCAGCATCAGGCCATTGAGGTAGCGGGGCCCGAAGCAGGAGAGCAGGTTGGCCTGGCTCCACGGCTCCTTGTGGGCGGCCTGCTCTATGGGGTAGATGAGCGCGAAGTCGCGTTCGATCAGGGGGCGGAAGGTGGGGGTGAGGTCAGACATGGGGACTCCGGGCAGATCGGCAACTTGCGCGAGGGGGCGACAAGCGTGGGAAAGGGGGCGGCGCCAGCCGTGATGCGTCGCCGTTTAGCCGGGCAGGCGCTGGCGGCACTGTTGCCAGAGGGCACGTTTGTGGGCCGCATCCGGCTTGATCGGGCAGACCAGGGCATCGGGCCAGCGGGGATCCGGCGCCGTCAGCCAGAGCAAGGGCGGAGTCACCCCCTCGGGCAGGGCGGCGATCAGGGAGACGTCTTTCGTCTCGAGGCCGAGCAACCGGCAGAGATCCCCCAGCAGGGCCGGGGCGGGCAGGGTCTCGGCCAGCAGCCAGAGCTTGCCGCTCGGGACGGGCACGGCCGGCGTGTCGAGGGCTGCGTCCGGCTGGTGCGCTGCCAAGGAGGCAGCATCCTCCGCGCCCTTGGTCTCACCCAGCAGGGCCGGGGCTCTGAGTTGCCAGCTCTGTATGCCCATCCGGGTCAGGATACGCTGACGCAACGGGTCCAGCAGGGGATCTTGCATGGGGAAGGCTCACTCTTGATCTGCATTGGGGTAAATTCTGATGCGCAGAGTACACTCTCGCGGCCCCTGCTGCACCCATTTGCAACTAGATGTGTGCCGTCAGGATCGCTATGTTAATCAGGTGTCCCGGCCGGGTGCGGCGGAGATACACAACCAGACAGACCAACAGCGTGGGGCGGGGCCAGAGGCCGGCCGTCGTCACCACGGATGATGAGCCAGCTTCGGAAACCCTGCCTATGCCGCCTTTAGCCCAGAATACAGTTCGTACCGCCCCCATTCATGAGCGCCTGCCGAGGTTGCTGGCCGCCCTCGGGGAAGGGTTGTACGAGCGGCAGGATGCCTTGCGGCTCGGGCTGCTGGCGGCGCTGTCCGGTGAGAGCGTCTTCCTGCTGGGTCCTCCCGGCATCGCCAAGAGCCTGATCGCGCGGCGCCTCAAGCTCGCCTTCTTCGATGCCCGTCACTTCGAATACCTGATGACCCGCTTCAGCACCCCGGAGGAGGTGTTCGGCCCCCTCTCCATCCAGGCCCTGAAGGAGGATGGCAAGTACCTGCGCCTGACCCGCGGCTACCTGCCGGAGGCCGAGGTGGTGTTCCTCGACGAGATCTGGAAGGCGGGCCCGGCCATCCTCAACACCCTGCTCACCGCCATCAACGAGCGGCAGTTCCGCAACGGCGACAGCCAGCATCCCATCCCCATGCGGCTGCTGGTGACCGCATCGAACGAGCTGCCCGCGCCGGACAGCGGCCTGGAGGCGCTCTACGACCGCATGCTGGTGCGGATCTGGATGGACAGGGTACAGGAGAAATCCAACTTCCAGGCCATGCTGGCGAGCGACGGCCACTCGGGGCAGAACCTCCCCCCCTCTGTACAGATCCACGGCGAGGAGTATGCGGCCTGGCAGGAGCAGATCGAGCAGGTGCGCCTGCCCGACGCCTGCTTCGAGCTCATCTATCAGCTGCGCCAGCAGCTCGACAGCCAGCTAGGCCACGGCTGCTATGTGTCGGATCGGCGCTGGAAGAAGGCCGTGAGGCTCATCAAGGCGAGCGCCTTCTTCAACGGTCGCGACGAGGTGGCGCCGCTGGATCTGCTGCTGTTCAAGGATTGCCTCTGGCATGACGAGGCCTCCCGCACCGCCTTGCTGGAGATGATCGGCGAGTTCTCCCGCCTCTACGGCTATCAGCAGCTGGCCATGACCCGTCAGTTGCTCTCCCTGCGCGAACAGTTCAAGCAGCTGCGGGGGGCCGTGGCCCAGCGCCTCGGCTGCAAGGCCGTCAAGCGCAAGCAGTGGTTCGGGCGCCGCGCCCGCGGCACCCAGCTGCCCCTGCTCAACGCCAAGCCCTTCGGCAAGCAGGTGCACTTCCACCTGCTCACCCCGGCCCCGCTTGATGGCGGGGATCCGGAGCGGCTGACCGAGACCCTCACCTTCGATCGCACCCTGCTCTCCCACTGGCATCCCACCGGCGAGGCCCTGGTGGGCTGGCAGCTCGGCAACCCCAAGGAGGGTCACTACGAGCTGGTGCTGGACGATCAGCTCCGCCTGCACGTGCTGGACATTCAGCGTCAGCCCGTGCCCCTGGTGCTGGTGGAACGTACCCCCATACCGGCGCTGGTGATCGAACCCTGGCAGGGGGAGCTGGATGAACTGGCCAATCAGGTGGGCCGGGTGCAGCAGAGCCTCAGGGGGCAGCGCGCCCTGTTCGAGCGCCACCAGCAGCACCTGTTCATCGGGGCCCACTGGTTGCAGCAGGTGGAGGACAGCTTCTTCGTGTTGAACCGGGATCTGGACTTGTTGCGCGGCGAGCTGCTGCAGTGGCGCGAGCGCCTGCCCAGGCTGGATGCCTGATGGGGCTCAGTACTGAAAACTCACCTGTTGGCAGACAAGAGATGATGCCGGTTGGCTGCCGGCAGCGTGATGTCTGCCAGCCATCCCGGGTCTCGGGGGCCTTATGCTAGAGATCGGCATGATGGATCTCGGGCTCCTCATCGGCGAAGGGGAGCTGGCGGGGGAGATGGCGCTGCTGCTGGCCTCCACCCCCAAGATCTCCGAATTCCTCAAGCGCTCCCCCCTGCAGGGCAGGCTGCTCAAGAAGCGCATCCAGCACTGGAGCGAGCAGCTCGGCGAGGAGATGCGCCACAAGCAGGTGCCGGTGGCCCTCGAACAGGAGTACCGCCTCTATCAGGCCCATCGCCAGCTCCCCCTGCCGGAGCTGGTGGGCAGGCTGTCCACCCTGCTGGAGGCGCTGGATCAGCACAGCCCCTTCGCCGGCGATGCCCGCAGCCTGGTTCGCCAGATCATGGCGCAGCCCACCGAGGGTCTGCGCCAGCTGTTTATCGAGAAGTGGCGCTCCAGCCTGGTGGGCAGCCTGCTGCAGTTGCAGCAGCAGATCGCCGAGGCGGAGCGGGAGAAGCAGCGCCAGGAGATAGAGGATCAACTGCTGGCGAACCGTACCCTGGCCGATGCGCTGGATCCGCACCAGATCTCGGCGGGGGGACTCTGGGATCTGGCCCAGGGCAGCTGGCACAAGCGCAGCCTGGTGCTGGTGAAGCAGTATGCACGCATGTTGCAGCGCGAGCCCCTGCTGACGGAGATCGCCGCCCTGCTCGGGCGCAGCGAGCGGGACAGGCGCGCCAATGCCCCGACCCAGCCGCCGGTACCGATGCACGAGCTTGAGGAGGTGCAGACCGACGATGTGCCGGACGATCTGGTGGGGGTGCACCCAGCCAGCGACCTGATGCGCTTGCTGCCGAGCGAGGCGGTGATGCTGGCCCTGCCGGAGCTGGAGCTGGAGTTCTATCGCCGCTACCTGGAGCGGCGTCTGCTGAGTTATCAGTCGCGGGGCACTCTGCCTCGCCAGCGCCTGATGCTGCGCACCCCGGAGCAGGGGGGGCAGGAGCTGCAACCCCGTGGCCCCTTCATCGTCTGCGTGGATACCTCGGGCTCCATGGGGGGCTATCCGGAGGAGTGCGCCAAGGCGCTGTTCCTGGCCCTGCTCAAGCTGGCCATGGACGAGAAGCGGGGCTGCTACCTCATGCTGTTTTCCACCGAGGTGGCGACGCTGGAGATCACCGCCGACACAGGCCTCGACAAGGCGGAGCGCTTCCTCTCCATGAGTTTCCACGGCGGCACCGATCTGGTGCCCTGCCTGGAGCAGGCCCTGGCCCAGCTGGAACAGCCGGATTTTGCCAAGGCGGATGTGCTGGTGGTCTCCGACTTCATCGCCCAGAGCCTGCCGCATTCCCTGCTGGACAAGATGAACGCGAGACGCAGGCAGGAGACCCGCTTCCACGCGGTGGCCATGTCCCGCCACGCCAAGCAGGCGATCCTGCGGGTGTTCGACAACAGCTGGTTGCTCGATTGCGGTCTGCGCGGCCGCCTGCTCAGGCGCTGGCAGCGCACCTGAGCGGGAGCCGACTCAGTGGGGGAGGATCTGGTGGTGGAGCCCCCGCTCGTTGACCTGCTCCTGATCCAGCAGGGGCTGGCCGCTCGGAGCGGCGATGTGAAAGCCCCGCTTGCCGCCTCGCTTGACCTGGTACATGGCCTGATCCGCCCGGGCCAGGGCCGTGCTGAAATCGTCCTGGGGCCGGATGGCCGCTATCCCCATGCTGAGCCCCACGCTCGCCTCCCCGTTGGGTAACTCGAACGGGGTGGCGATGGCGTTGATGCACTGACGGGCCAGGTGGCTGGTGCGGGGATCCTCGCTCGGCCAGGGCAGCAGCAGAACGAACTCGTCCCCGCCGAGGCGGCCCAGGGTCACCGTTTCGTCGCAGCACTGCTTCAGGCGCAGGCTGAGGGAGACCAGCAGCTCGTCACCGGCACGGTGACCCAGGTTGTCGTTCACCTGCTTGAAGTCGTCGAGATCGATAAAGCAGATGGCCTCAAATGCCTGGGGGAACTGGCGCTGCAGGGCGGTGCGGTTGAGCAGGCCGGTGAGGGGATCCCGGTGGGCGAGGCGGGCCAGCTGCTGCTCGTACTCCTTCTCGTGGGTGATGTCGATGTGGGTGCCCATCACCCGGACGGGGTTGCCCTGCTCATCCCGCTCCACCACCCGGCCCCTGTCCAGCACCCAGGTGACCTTGCCGTCCTTGGCCAGCATGCGGTGCATGACCTGATAGAAGGGGCTCTTGCCCGCCAGGTGATCGAAGAAGGCCTGCAGCACCCGCTCCCTGTCCTCCGGGTGCAGGTGATCGCGCCAGACATCGAAGTGGGCCGACAGCTCCTTGGGCTGGTACCCCAGCATGGAGCCCCAGCGCCGGTTGAAGATGATGAGCTTGCCGCTCGGCACATGGTTCTGCCAGATGCACAGGCCGGTGCCGTCCATGGCGGCATCCAGTTTCTCCCGGGCATCCTCGGCGATCCGCTTCAGGCGCTCGTTCTCCAGCAGCAGCCTGTCATAGGCGGCCTGCAGCTCCTCGTGACTCATCATCCCATCATCCCTCGTCTTAACCTGCTTATAGTCGATGCTGATTTTCCTTCTGTAAAGAATGAGATAGCAGGAGTGAGCCCCGAGGCGTGATGGATTATCCCGAGGGCCGCCGGCTGTGCCTGCACGGCAAGGAGGGATATGATTGAGGCAATAGGCGCGGTATCCGTGCCATCCAATGGGGAGACAGAGTCGGCATGAAGAGCCTGATGAGCTGGAGTCTGCTGTTATGGCTGGGGGTGGCCCCGGCCCTGCTCCGGGCGGCAGAACCGCCCCTTGGCGGACCCGAATTGTCCCGGGAGCTGCAACAGCTGGAAGACGAGACGCCCCCCCAGCGGGAGTTTCGCAGCCGGGTGGCGGCCCTCGCCGCACAGCGGGATCAATACCCCGCCGAGGCTCAGGGGCGCATCGCCCGGCTGCAGTGCTGGGCCAGGCCCGCCGAGCGGGACGAGGAGTTCCAGCAGGCGGTACAGTTTGCCGATGGGGAGCTGGACTGGGCCCGTGGCCGCAAGGATAGGGTCAGCGAGAGCGGCCTGCTCGCCTGCCGTGGCTATCACCAGCAGCTGCTCGGCAACATGGACGAGGCCCGCGAGGATTACGACGCCGCGCTGACCCTGGCGCGCCGGCTCGGGGATGAGCGGCAGCGGGCCGACATTCTCAGCCTGCGCGGCGAGATGTACTCCTATCAGGGGGAGCTGGCGGAAGGGCTGATGGAGCTGATGGACTCACATCGTCGTTACGAGGCGCTCGGGCTGGAGACCAAGGGGCGCGAGGTGCTGGCCAGGATCGCCAACGCCTACCGCCGGATGGGGCTCTACGAGCGGGCCCAGAGTTACTTCCAGGAGCTGGAGCACGACTACAGGGTGCAGGGGGACGAGGAGCATCTGGTGGATATCCATACCCAGCAGGGGCTGCTCTATGTGGAGACCGGGGACTATGCGCGGGCCCTGCCGCTGATGGCGGAGGCCGAGCTCTACTATCTCGGCCAGCAACAGGACGGGATGCTGGCCTGGACCCGGATCGAGATGGCCACAGTCCTGCTCAATCAGGGCAAGACGGAGCAGGCCATGGCCAAGCTGGAGCAGGCGGCATCCCTGCTGCACCAGCAGGGGAAGGGGGCGGACAGCGTGACCCGGGGTCACTGGTACATCGTCATGGCCACGGCGCTGGACGCCACGGGCAAGCCGGCGGAGGCGCTGCGCTACCTGGATCAGGCCGAGCCCATCTTCGCCAAGGAGCAGAACCTGCGCTTCCTGGCCTGGGTGCACGAGGTGCGGGCCCGGGTGCTGGAGCGGCAGGGGCGGATCAGGGAGGCCCTGGCCAACCTCAAGCTGTATGTGAAGACCAAGCAGGCGCTCGAGAAGATGCTGCAAGAGCAGCGCTCCCTGCAGATGCGCTTCGAGTTCGATCTGGCCCGCAAGGAGCTGGAGAACCAGACCCTGAGATCCAATCAGCAGTTGCAGGCAGAGAAGCTCAAGCAGCTGCAGGAGCGCCGTTACTGGCAGTATCTGGTGGTGACGCTGCTGGTGCTGGTGATGGGCATCCTGGTCATTCATCAGCGTGGCCGTACCCGCAAGATGCATCGCCTCGCCATGACGGACGAGCTGACCGGCATCCACAACCGGCGCCAGATCCAGGCCAAGGGGCGCAAGTGGTTCAACGAGGCCCGGGAGGGGGGCAAGCCCCTGTGCGTGCTGCTGCTGGACATCGATCACTTCAAGAAGGTCAACGACCGGCTCGGCCATCACGTGGGGGATCAGGTGCTCACCGCCGTGGCCCAGTGCATCGAGGACCAGTTGAGGAGCCTCGACAGGGTCGGGCGCAACGGCGGCGAGGAGTTCCTGGTCTTGCTGCCGGATACCCGGCTCGATGAGGCGGCCGAGGTGGCGGAGCGGATCCGCCAGCAGGTCTCCCTGCTGCGCATCGAGGGGGTGCCCGAGGATCACCCTATCCGCATCAGCATCGGCTGTGCTGAGTACCGGCCGGAGGACGACAACCTCGGGGAGCTGGTGCGCCGTGCCGACGAGGCCATGTATCAGGCCAAGCTGGCTGGGCGCAACCGGGTGGTGAAGGCTGCCTGAGCCCGGCCAGCATCATTGCGTTCCCGGTGAAGCCGGGCTGGGTATTTTTCACTCGCGCGGGTATAATGCCGCGCAATTTTGCTTTGACTCAGGTGAGAAGACCCATGTAACGCAACGCCTCTCTTTCCCCACTGGTTGGTCAACTGCCAGCTCGCGTGGCGCCGTTGTGTACATCCGGGCCTTGAGTCGAAGGCGTATCCCGGATTTATTCCCACGGTGGCTTGAGGCCGCCGCTCAATAGAAGAACGTTGAATTATGTCTGCTGAATTTCTGAGTGAAGTCTCCAAGAGACGCACTTTTGCGATCATCTCGCACCCGGATGCGGGTAAAACCACCATCACCGAGAAAGTCCTGCTGTTCGGACAGGCCATTCAGCGCGCCGGTACCGTCAAGGGCCGTGGCTCGGGCCAGCACGCCAAGTCCGACTGGATGGAGATGGAGAAGCAGCGCGGCATCTCCATCACCACTTCCGTGATGCAGTTCCCCTATGCCGACTGCCTGGTCAACCTGCTGGATACCCCGGGTCACGAGGACTTCTCCGAAGATACCTACCGTACTCTGACGGCGGTGGACTGCTGCCTGATGGTCATCGATGCGGCCAAGGGCGTCGAGGATCGGACCCGCAAGCTGATGGAAGTCACCCGTCTGCGGGACACCCCCATCCTCACCTTCATGAACAAGATGGACCGCGAAGTGCGCGATCCCATGGAGGTCATGGACGAGGTGGAGCGGGAGCTGAAGATCATGTGCGCCCCCATCACCTGGCCCATCAGCTGCGGCAAGTCCTTCAAGGGGGTCTATCACCTCTACAAGGACGAGACCTATCTGTATCAGAGCGGTCAGGGCCACACCATCCAGGAGAAGCGGGTGGTGAAGGGGCTGAACAACCCCGAGCTGGACGCGGCCATCGGCGAAGACCTGGCGGCGCAGCTGCGCGGCGAGCTCGAGCTGGTGCAGGGCGCCTCCCCTGAGTTCGATCACGAGGCCTTCATCGCCGGCGAGATGACCCCGGTCTTCTTCGGGACGGCGCTCGGCAACTTCGGCGTCGACCACATGCTGGATGGCCTCACCGACTGGGCACCTGCCCCCATGCCGCGCAAGGCCGAGAGCCGTGAAGTCGAGGCCACCGAGGAGAAATTCTCCGGCTTCGTGTTCAAGATCCAGGCGAACATGGATCCCAAGCACCGCGACCGTATCGCCTTCATGCGCGTCGTGTCCGGCACTTACAGCAAGGGCATGAAGATGCGCCACGTGCGCATCGGCAAGGACGTGAACATCTCCGACGCCGTCACCTTCATGGCCGGTGATCGAGAGCAGGCCATCGAAGCCGTCGCGGGCGACATCATAGGCCTGCACAACCACGGCACCATCCAGATCGGCGACACCTTCACCCAGGGTGAGGATCTCAAGTTCACCGGCATCCCGAACTTCGCGCCCGAGCTGTTCCGCCGCATCCGCCTGCGCGACCCCCTCAAGCAGAAGCAACTGCTCAAGGGGCTGGTGCAGCTCTCCGAAGAGGGCGCGGTACAGGTGTTCCGTCCGCTCATCAGCAACGACCTCATCGTCGGCGCGGTCGGGGTCCTGCAGTTCGACGTGGTGGTCTCGCGCCTGAAGAGCGAATACAACGTCGAGGCGCTGTACGAGGCGGTCAACGTCTCCACCGCCCGCTGGGTGGAAGGGACAGACGTCAAGAAGTTCGAGGAGTTCAAGCGCAAGAACGAGGTCAACCTGGCCCTGGATGGCGGTGACAACCTCACCTACATCGCACCGACCATGGTCAACCTGCGCCTGGCCCAGGAGCGTCACCCCGACGTCCAGTTCCGTCAGACCCGCGAGCACTGATACCCGGGGGCTCGTCCGGCTGACAAATAAGAAGACCCCGCCGTGCGGGGTCTTTTTTTATGGGCCTTGCTTCTGACAGGCTGGAGTCCGTTTTCCCTGCCCCAGGGAGGGACCTCATGACAACGAGGGCAGGAACCCCGTCGACAGGGGCGGCAAAGGCCTCTATAACAGGGGGTCGTTTCATCATCAGGGAGTTAACTATGTCAACGGAACTGCCCGTCGCGGCGCAACTTGCCGCCTACAATGCCCGGGATCTCGAGGCCTTCCTCGCCTGCTTCGCCGAGTCGTTCAGGGGCTACCGTATGCCCACAGAAAACCCGAGCACAGTCGGCAAGGAGGCGCTGAGAGCCTTCTATGCGGAACACAGGTTCAACAACCCGGCCCTGAGAGCCGAGCTGCTGTCGCGCACCGTCATGGGCAACAAGGTGTTCGATCACGAGAAGATCCATGGCCTCTCCCCCGAGCCCATCGAGAGCATGGCGGTGTTCGAGGTGCAAGAAGGGCTTATCCAGACCGCCTGGTTCTATTTCCCTTCCTGAGAAACTGCTAACACTCTCCTGGAGAGAGCATTGCCCGCAGCTTCGTTGTACTCTCCCTTACTTCCCTTGAGTGAGCAGAGGGGAGAAGGAAGAGGGCAGCTCATTCTGTTAATCCAGCGTCAGCACCATGCAGATCTCGCAGGCGTCGTGGCCCGTGCTGCCGAGGGGGCCGGGCAGGTGCTCGAAGCCGAGGGACTCGTAGAGCGCGGTGGCCTCTCGCAGCACGGCCGTGGTCTCCAGATAGCAGCGCTGGTAGCCGAGAGTTCTGGCCTCGTTCATGGCCTGCAGCACCAGCCGCCGCCCCAGCCCCAGCCCGCGCAGGGCGGGCAGAAAGTACATCTTCTGCAGCTCACAGATCTCCTCCTCCCCCGCCAGCGGTGCTATGCCACCGCCACCGAGAATGGCGCCGTCCGGCCCTTCGATGACCCAGTAGCGGCTGCGCTCACCCTGATAGGTCTCATGGAGAAAATCGAGATTGGGATCCGCCACCCCGTATCCCTTGTCGACGGTGAGGCCGTATTCGGCGGAGACGGCGCGCACCACGGCGGCGATGTTGGGGTTATCGGCCGGGGTGATGGGGCGAATGTGGTAGCCCTGCTGGCGGCGGGCCCGGGAGAGGGCGCTGCGATAGAGGCGAAGCCCTTCCCAGAGCTGCTCGCGCTCCGCCGGGCTGAGCTGGGCCAGGGCCTCTGCCGTGGCGCCGTCCATCTCCTGGTGCAGAGCCAGCAGTTGGGATTGACCGGCGATGGTGAGGCGGGCCTCCTTGCTGCGCCCGTCCGAGGGGTGGGGGTGCCAGCCGATGAGGTCGCGATCGGCCAATCGGGCCAGGGGGCGGCTGGCATTGGACTTGTCGATGCGCAACCGCTCCGCCAGTTGCTGGTTGGTGGCGGGGCCGTTCTCCAGCTCGATCAGCAGGTGCGCCTCGAGGGGTGTCAAAGCCAGGGCGCCGCACTGCTGGGAGAGCATGCCGAGTTCGCGCACGAGATCGCGCGAGAGGGCGCGCAGGGGTCGGGGGTCCATCTGTGATTGTCCTTTTTTGGTTGTCATCAGCAACCAATATAGTCAGATGGTTGTCGATGGCAACTTCTTTTCCAGGGCGCGTCATGGGGTTTGGGGGAGGAGCAGGGGAGAGCGGACATAAAAAAGGGCCCGGGAGTTGGGGCCCAAACATTGGAAACCCGCGCCAATGCGCAGATCCCATCCTTGGTCAATGAGATGGCCCGCTCCCCGCCGGGTTGCTCGTCAGCGGTGAGCAGGCCTGTTGAGTCATGAGGCAATCCAGTGGGCCGATATCAGCCCACTGGATGCCAGCAGAGGCTTATACCAGCTCGGCCAGCATGGTGTCGGCATAGGGCACCAGGGGCTTAGCCTTCTTCACCTTCTCGAGATAGTCCGGGTTCGCGATAAGGGGGCGACCGATGGCGACGAGATCGAAGCGATCTGCCTTGATGGCGTCGGCCGCACTCTCCGCCGTGTAGTTGCCGACCCCGACCAGGTGGCCGTCGTAGTGGGCGCGCAGGTAGTCGGAGGCGCGGCCATCCAGGTAGTCGAAGGTGAGGCTGTCATCGAAGATGCCGAGGTGCACATAGGCCAGGGTGCGGCCATTGAGCTCGGCCAGCAGATGGTCGAACACGGCGCGATCCCGCGCATCCCCCGCCAGGTGCACATAGGCGCCGGGGGAGAGGCGCAGCCCCACCCGCTCGCCGCCGATGCGGGTACTGATGGCATCCACCACTTCCAGGGCGAAGCGGCTCATGTTCTCCGGGGTGGCGCCATAGGCGTCGTCCCGCAGGTTGCTGGCATGGTGCAGGAACTGATCGATGAGGTAACCGTTGGCGCCGTGGATCTCCACCCCGTCGAAGCCCGCCTCGATGGCGTTGGCGGCGGCCTGGGCATAATCCTCGATGAGCTGCAGGATCTCGGCCACCGTCAGGGCGCGGGGAACCTGATAGACCAGTTCGCGCATGCGCGGCACCGTGCCCTCATGGGCGACGGCGGACGGAGCCAGCACCTCGGCCTGGTGGAAGAAGGGGTGGGAGAGGCGACCCACGTGCCAGAGCTGGGCGAAGATCTTGCCGCCCCTGGCGTGCACGGCGCTGGTGACTCTCTTCCAGCCTTCTACCTGCTCCTGGCTGTAGAGGCCAGGGGTGTTCGGATAGCCCTGGCCATCCGGGCGGATGATGGTCGCCTCCGAGATGATGAGGCCTATGTCGGCGCGGCGCCCATAGTAGGCGGCCATCTGCTCTGTGGGTACCAGGCCAGGTCCCGCCATGCAACGGGTCAGGGGGGCCATCATGAAGCGATTGGCCAGGGTCAGGGTGCCGTTGAGGCGATAGGGTTGAAACAGGGTATCCATGTGCTGCGTCCTGGAGGATGATTCTTGAATGTGCATTCAAGACGCTTTTTGATTTGCACGCAAGTATTTTTTGAGCGAGCATTCATCCCGATTGGTCTTGCCCGCCCCCTCGGGGTAAACTTGCCGCCCTTTTTTGCCCCGGCCTGGGGCCAGTCAAACGGAGATCCCATGCGCATTGCCGAGTTCGACCGGGACCATGTCCTGCGAAGTGCCATGGAGGCGTTTCGCGCCAAGGGTTATGCCAAGACCACCATGCAGGAGCTGGTGGTGGCCACCGGCCTGCACCCGGGCAGCCTCTACGCCGCCTTTGGCAACAAGCGCGGGCTGCTGCTGGCGGCGGTCGATCACTATGTGCAGGAGAAAGGCGCCCAGCGTCGCCGCAGCCTGGAGAGATCCAGCCCCCTTGCCGGTCTGCACGCCTTTTTCACTCAGCTGGTGGACGACGCCCTGCAGGGCACCTGCCTGGTGACCCGCACCCTGATGGAGCTGGCGGAGCAGGATGAGGATCTCTACCTGCGCTGCAAGCTCATCTATGGGGAGCTGGAGCGGGATCTCGCGGCGCAGCTGCAACGGGCCAGCGAACAGGGGGAGCTGGCCGCCGGCAGCGATATCCCCACCCTGACCGCCTTCCTGCAGGTCAATATCCAGGGGCTCATCACCTTCGCCCAGTGTCGCCCCGATCGCGCGCTGCTGGATGGGGTCGTCAACCAACTGATGGCGGCCCTGGGCCCCCGTTAAGTCTCGCCAGGCCCGTCGTCGCCGGCCTCTTCGACGGATTTTTTCTCCATCCCTTGCTCTCACTACCGCCCTCTTCCATCTTCATGGGACAGTGTCAGGGAGCACGCTAACATGGCCAAGTCATCCAAATCCCGGGCGATGCTGTTGCACTTCACCGCCCCCCGTCTCTCCATCGCGGAGCGCTTCGCCGCCGGCAAGGCGCTGCGGGAACAGATCCCCCGCGAAGCCCACGCCCTGCTGCCGGAGCCCGCCCCCGGACGGGATCCCATCGCCGTGCTCAAGGCCCAGGCCCTCACCCGGTTGCAGCGGCTGGTGCCGGTGCGCCATGCCCGCATGCAGGAGTCTCCCTTCGCCTTCCTGCGCGGGGCGGCGGCCATCATGGCGGGGGATCTGGTGGCGACCCCCAACACTGGGCTGATGGTGCAGGCCTGCGGTGACATGCACGTGGCCAATATCGGCCTCTATGCCAGCGCCGAGCGTAACCTGGTGATGGCCATCAACGACTTCGACGAGACCCACCTCGGCCCCTGGGAGTGGGATCTCAAGCGCCTCGCCGCCAGCGCCCTGGTGGCGGCGGATTACCTCGGCGCCGACCCGGCGCGCCAGCGGGATGCCGCCCGCATGGTGGTGGCCGGTTATCGCACCAAGCTGCGAGAGTACGGCAAGATGGGCTTTATGGGGGTCTGGTACGACAGGCTGGATCAGGCCTCGGTGCTGGATGCCTTCTCCGCCGATGCCCACAAGCGGGTGGAGGCGAGCTTCGCCAAGGCGCGTGGTCGCGACCATCTGCAGGTGCTCGGCAAGATGACGGATCTGGTGGACGACCAGCACAGGATCCGGGAGATCCACCCCTTCGTCATCCGCGAGACCCACACCGAGGATGGGGAGCCTGTCTACGAGGTGCTCGGGGAGTTGCTGGAGGCCTATCTCGCCTCCCTGCCCGCGGACAGGCGGATCCTGCTGCAGCGCTACCGGATCCTGGACGTGGTGCGCAAGGTGGTTGGGGTGGGTAGCGTGGGCACCCGCTGCTGGGTGATCCTGCTGAGCGGGGCGGACGACGATGACCCCCTGTTCCTGCAGGTCAAGGAGGCGCAGCCTTCGGTGCTGGCCCCCTATTTCGACTCGGAGGAGGACAGCGGCAGCCAGGGGCGGCGGGTGGTGCGGGGCCAGCGTCTGATCCAGGGTTCCCCGGACATCTTCCTCGGCTGGTGCGAGCTCAGGGGGCGCCACTTCTACGTGCGCCAGCTGCGGGACATGAAGGGGGGTATCAATATCACTCCGGGAGAGGTCAAGCCCCGCCACTTCGTCGAATACTGCCAGCTCTGCGGCTGGGCCCTGGCGCTGGCCCACGCCAAGTCGGGGGATGCGGCGCAGATCGCCGGCTACCTCGGCAAATCGACCGTGATGGACGAGGCCATCGCCGACTTCGCCGAAGCCTATGGGGAGCGCACCCGGGAAGACCATCACCTGCTGCTGGCCGCCATCGCCAGCGGCGACCTGCCGGTGGCCAGCGAGGCCCGTTGAAGGTCAACTGGGTAGGTTGCATGATGATTCACGAACTGAGCCGCATCGGAGATTGTTTGCTCCCTTCTCCCCTTGCGGGAGAAGGGTTGGGGATGAGGGGTCCTGGCTAAGATAGTGACTGCCTGATAAACGCCAGCACGGCATCCATCCGCCTCAGCACATCGTTATTCCATACCCTGATCACCCGAAAGCCTGCGCGATTGAGATAGTCCGTTCTGGTTTCGTCATGGCGTCGTCCCTCCGGCTGGTTATGTTGCGAGCCATCGACTTCGATCACCAGTCGTCGATCCAGACAGATAAAATCCACCGTGTAGGGCCCCACAGGGAATTGGCGGCGGAACTTGAGCCCCTCAAACCGGCGATCACGCAACTGGAACCAGAGCCTCTGTTCGGCCAGGGTCGCTTCGGCTCTCAGGCGCTTGGCAAAGGAATGGGTCTGCATGGGATTTATCCAGAGCTGCTTGACCCATTAGGTATAGCTATTACCCGATGGCGAACTGGGCCCTGCTTATTGGACGGGGCTCTTTGCCCTCACCCTAGCCCTCTCCCAGAGGGAGAGGGAACCGATAGGGGGAGCGTTGAGAGTGAGGATCACAACGTGCCTCTAGTGCCAACATCTTGAAGAGCTAGCATTGTGTCTCTGTGTCTCTGTGTCTCTGTGTCTCTGTGTCTCTGTGTCTCTGTGTCCCTTTGGCGTGTCAGTCGCCCCGATTCTTTCTATTGCACGCCGATCTGCTCCCTTCTCCCCTTGCGGGAGAAGGGTTGGGGATGAGGGGGCGACACCAAGGCTTGTGCAACACGAGCCAAGTGTAGATTGCTCCGCTAACTCGGCTCCTGGCTGACCAATTCCCGCATCAGTTCCTTTAGCCAAATCAAGGCAGGTTGCTGGGCATGGACCGGGTGCCAGACGCAGTTGAGGTGATAATCCGGCACGTCCGCCGGCAGCGGCAGGCTCTTGAGCGGCCAGTGATCGGCCAGCAGCTCCGCCACCTTGCGGGGCAGCACCAGCAGGTGATCGCTCTGGCTCACGATGGCGGCGGCGGACATATAGCTCTGGCTGTTGACCGAGATGGTGCGGGACAGCCCCTGGCTCTGGAGAAACTTGTCGAGGCTCGCCTCCGAGGTGCCGAGGGGCGAGTGGAACACATGGGGCATCTCGACTAACTGCGTGAGCGTGATGCGCTCCTCCGGCAGCTCGCGGGTGGCGCGCACCAGCCCGGCCAGGGGCTCGGTCAGCCAGGTCTCCTTGCCCAGATACCCGGGCACCTGCATGTACTCGTCAAACCCCAGCACCAGGTCTATCTCTCCGCTCGCGAGTTCCGCCTCCGGCAGGCTGTCGCGCAGGATGCGGATCTCTATGGTGACCCCGGGCGCGAGCATTTTGAGGCGCGAGATGAGCGGCGGGATCAGCACGCACTCCACGTAATCCGTGGTGCAGAGCACGAAGCGGCGCTTGGAGTGGCGCGGCTCGAACTCCTCCTCGTCGCTGAGCTGCTGCTCCAGCAGCCGCAGCACCTGCTGCACCCCCAGGTGCAGTCGCTGGGCGCGGGGGGTCGGCAGCATCCCCTGGGGTGTGCGCACCAGGAGCGGGTCGCCGAAGAAGGTGCGCAACCGGCCGAGGGCGTGGCTCATGGCGGGTTGACTGATAAACAGCGCCTCCGAGGCACGGGTGACGCTGCCCTGTGTCATCAGGGCGTCAAAGGCGAGCAGCAGATTGAGGTCGAGCTGGTGCAATTTCATGGGGTGGTTATTCGTGCCATTTATGGGATGATTAATCCTATTCATTTGATTGATGTGGATGCAACTTCTTACACTGCGACCACTCAAATCTTCTCGGGTGCGCCAGGCGGTTGCGTAGCCGATGACAAGCCGGCGGGCCAAAAAACGGTGCATGCCTCGAGCCAGAGCGTGAACCGATTTCAAATCCGCCCGTTTCTCCATTCCCCGTGATGCGCATGTCGCCATCAGGGCCTGCAAGGATATTGCGATGAGCATCAAGACTCTCAACACCACCCCGGCCGCCGACGGCTTCACCATGCCCGCCGAGTGGGCGCACCAGCAGGCCGTCTGGATGATCTGGCCGTTCCGCCCGGACAACTGGCGTGAGGCCGGTCGCTTCGCCCAGAGCACCTTCGCCAAGGTGGCGGACGCCATCGGTGGTGCCACCCCCGTCTTTATGGGCGTGCCGGCGGAGTTTATGGACAAGGCGCGCACCATCATGCCTGCCCACGTCACCCTGGTGGAGATGGCGAGCGATGACTGCTGGGCCCGCGACTCAGGCCCGACCGTGGTCACCAACGCCGCCGGCGAGTGCCGCGGGGTGGATTGGGGCTTCAACGCCTGGGGCGGCTTCAAGGGCGGCCTCTACCACCCCTGGAACCAGGACGAAGAGGTAGCGGCCAAGATGCTGAGCCAGCATGGCATGGATCGCTACGACGCGCCGCTGATCCTGGAAGGGGGCTCCATCCACGTGGATGGCGAGGGCACCTGCATGACCACGGCCGAGTGCCTGCTGAACGAAAACCGCAACCCGCACCTGACCAAGGCGCAGATCGAGGCGCACCTGCGCGACTATCTCGGCGTCACCAGCTTTATCTGGCTGGACGAAGGCGTCTATCTGGACGAGACCGACGGCCACATCGACAACATGTGCTGCTTCGTGCGCCCGGGTGAAGTGGCCCTGCACTGGACCGACGACGAGACAGATCCCCAGTACGCCCGCTCCCTGGCGGCCTTGAAGGTGCTGGAAGCCGTGGTGGACGCCAAGGGCCGCAAGCTGAAAGTGTGGAAGCTGCCCCAGCCGGGCCCGCTGTTCAGCACCGCCGAGGAGTCCGACGGGGTGGAGCAGGGCAGCGGCGTGCCGCGCGAGGCCGAAGGTCGTCTGGCCGGTTCCTACGTGAACTTCCTCATCACCAACGATCGCATCGTCTACCCCCTGCTGGACGCCGCCACCGACGACGAGGCCCAGCGCATCCTGGAAGAGATCTTCCCGGAGCATAAGGTCATCGGCGTGCCGGCCCGCGAGATCCTGCTGGGCGGCGGCAATATCCACTGCATTACCCAGCAGATCCCGTCCGGCAAGTAAGAACCGGGTGACGATCCTGCTGCGAGGCCGTGATCAAGGCTCATGTGCTGCTCGCTTATGTGAAACCGAGGGCTCACGTATGTTTATACGCTCCGGTTCCTGCGCAGCTCTTCACCTTGCTGACGACCTCTCGCTACGGGTCGTGCTCCGGTTCCAAGCCTGCTGAGGCTGGTGCTCAAAACCCCACGCTGTGGGGTTTTATCTCTTGATGACATGATGGTCGCAGGCGCTGATGCGGCGATCATCATTACAAACAGTCACCCTTTTACAGGAGATCCCCATGATCGAAGTGACCGAGGTTTCCATTGCCGAGCTGCGCGGTGCGCTCGAAGCAGGCCGCACCACTGCGGTCGAACTGGTCAAGGCCTATCTGGCCCGGATCGAGGCCTACAACGGCCCCGAGACTGCCACCAAGCTCAACGCCCTCGTGGTGCCCAATCCCGATGCGCTGAAAGAGGCGCAAGCGTCTGATGCTCGCCGCGCCCGTGGCGAAACTCTGGGGCCGCTGGACGGCATCCCCTACACCGCCAAAGACAGCTATCTGGTCAAGGGGCTGACTGCCGCCTCCGGCAGCCCGGCCTTCAAGGATCTGGTGGCCCAGCGCGATGCCTTTACCGTTGAGCGCCTGCGCGCCGCCGGTGCCATCTGCCTTGGCAAGACCAATATGCCGCCGATGGCCAATGGCGGCATGCAGCGCGGCGTCTATGGCCGTGCCGAGAGCCCCTACAACGCCGACTACCTGACCGCGCCGTTTGCCTCCGGTTCCTCCAACGGGGCCGGTACTGCCACCGCCGCCAGCTTCTCCGCCTTTGGTCTCGCCGAAGAGACCTGGTCGAGCGGCCGTGGCCCTGCATCCAACAACGGTCTGTGTGCCTACACCCCGTCCCGTGGCGTGATTTCGGTGCGCGGCAACTGGCCGCTGACCCCGACCATGGACGTGGTGGTGCCCTACGCCCGTACCATGGCCGATCTGCTGGAAGTGCTGGATGTGGTCGTCGCCGACGATGCCGATACCCGTGGCGATCTGTGGCGTATGCAGCCCTGGGTCAAGATCCCCAAGGCGTCCGAGGTGCGTCCGGCTTCCTATCTCGATCTCGCCGCCGGTGCCTCCGCCCTCAAGGGCAAGCGCCTCGGCGTGCCGCGCATGTTTATCAACAAGGATGAACTGGCCGGCACCAGCGAAAACCCCGGTATCGGCGGCCCGACCGGTCAGCGCATCCATACCCGCGAGGCCGTGATTACACTGTGGGAGCAGGCCCGTCAGGCGCTGGAAGCCGCGGGCGCCGAAGTCATCGAAGTGGACTTCCCGCTGGTCTCCAACTGCGAAGGGGACCGACCCGGCGCGCCGACCGTGTTCAATCGCGGCATCGTGAGCCCGGAGTTTCTCAACGACGAGCTGTGGGAGCTCTCCGGCTGGGCGTTCGACGACTTCCTGCGCGCCAACGGCGATCCCAAGCTCAACAAGCTTGCCGATGTCGATGGGCCGAAGATCTTCCCCCACGATCCGGGCACCTTGCCGAACCGCGAGGGCGATCTGGCGGCGGGCATGGACGAGTACGTCAATATGGCCAAGCGCGGCATCAAGCGCTTTGACGAGATTGCTTCGGTGCCGGACGGCCTGCGCGGCCTGGAGAAGACCCGCAAGCTGGACTTGGAGGACTGGATGGACGGGCTCAAGCTCGACGCCGTGCTGTTCCCCACCGTTGCCGACGTCGCCCCGGCTGATGCGGATGTGAACCCGGCCTCCGCCGATATCGCCTGGAGCAATGGCATCTGGGTCGCCAACGGCAACCTCGCCATTCGCCACCTCGGCGTGCCGACCGTCACCGTCCCCATGGGCATCATGGCCGATATCGGTATGCCGGTGGGCCTGACCTTCGCCGGCCGCGCCTATGACGACAACAAGCTGCTGCGCTTTGCCTCGGCCTTCGAGTCTACCGGCAGCAAGCGCAGGGTGCCGCCGCGCACGCCGCCGCTGGTTTGATTGCTGTTATGAGTTAAATATCTCGGGTTCGTCCGGAGATAATGAAAAAAACCCACCGACTATGCAGGTGGGTTTTTATTTCCTGTGTTGGAGTTAATTGCTAAATAAAAACAATACCACTATCATTCATTGGTAGAAACAGTGTGGTTTATATTCTGTATGTTTATGATGGAGAAAGTTGGATTGCAAAAAACCATGGTCAAGCTGGGTAAGTGATAGTATATGTGAGCGAGATAGAAACTGAATGCATTTTTATGGTAATGAAGGATGACGGTTTACACTGAACTATGGGATGACCATAGAGAAACATAAAGCTCGAAACGTGCTTAAACTTGGTCATTCCAGTAGTTAAAGATATATTTTCTGTATTCTGGTGTTATTTTTCTGTCTTCACTAAAAGTGAAGCGATTTCCTCCAGTTTGTCATCAAACGCGACAGCATTTCTTATACCAGCATCCCTTAAATTTTCAAGGTTCTCTCGAGTTGCATTATCTAACGCCGGATCAGCGCCATATAATTCTGATTGAATTCTATAATACTTTGAGTTTTTCACTGTTGATGCGATTTGCTGCAAATAGTACTCTGTCATTTGCGGCCCACCCTCAAGGGCAATGTCAATAGCTGGTTTTGCCCATCCAAGTGGTCCCCAATCTTTCACATCTGAATATGTGTAGCCTTTTAATTTTTTACCTGTACCAAGAGACACAATGATCATGTCTTTAATGCCATTGATACCGTCAAATTTTATGGCTTCTGAATAAGCACATAGAGCCGGGTCATTTGCTACTACACCACCATCAACCAAAACAAATTTTTGCTTTAACGGTGGCATAGAATAAATTCGTGCTGCTTCAAAGTAAGTTGGCGCAGCAGTACTACCTCGTAAGAGATCTCGTACTAAAAAATCCCGTTGCTTTTGTAAAGCAGTATGTTGTTTAAAAATTGTTGGTAATCGTCTGTCTACATCATAGGAAATAAAACAAGTAGGTTTTAATAATTCACTAAGTTTTGTGTCCCCAAAGGCGTCCTTTAATACTCTCTCAAGCTCTGTTGATGAATATTTTTCATCACTGTTACCTCCGAGTGTTCCGATAGAACGCCAGAATTTAACGTCGAATATTTCATCACCGTCTTCAAGATAAAAATTGACTACTTCTTGAGCAGAAAACTTTGGCTTCCCTTCACTATTAGGACAAACATACGCCGCGCTTAGAATTGCCCCAGTACTTGTTCCTGCAACTAGGTCGAAATAATCCCCTATCTTAGCGTTCTTGTTGCCTGATTTGATTTTTAATTTATTTTCAAGCGACACCAATATTTGTCCTGGAAGTATCCCTCTGATACCACCCCCATCAATAGATAGTATTCTCATTACCATTTCATGCTCTCCTAAAATGTATCATTTAGATGCTGTAAATAACGTGCTAAAAATAAGGGGAAGTTTCAGTTTCAGTCCACTTGGTGGAAATGTAGTCTCTTCTGCATTGTTACTTTCATGGTAGGCTCACTAGGTCTCTACCTAGCAAGATAATTGCTATTTGTGACCATGATCAACTTATGCTAATAGAGAGTTTTTCTCTATCTCCATGAGTTTTTTGTTGCGCTTTGAACCGAAGTATACGTGGCATCGGTACAGATGTTTGATACTGCTAGCTAATCTCAGGGGTGACAGTACGAGGGTCATAAAATATCGATCACCTAGTGGATGCCACTGCAGATAACAATTGGGCTTACACTGATTCTCCATCTCTGTCGCTCTGGTTTATATGTCATCTCGTTCGTCGAGGACTCTGCCCATTGCCGGAGGAACGTGCGGCTTTAACACGCCTTGCTGATCTTGGTCACTCACCTGCTGCTGGCGGAGATGGCAACTCACTGAATGACAAAAACTCCCAGTCGGGCGTTTTTGTCTAGGGGTTATCGTGTGCCTTGCGGGTTCTACTGACGTATCTTTTTATTGGTTACCATCTTGCCCGGAGGGGGGCGCAGCCTTGGTGAGGGCATCGATGGCATTGGGCACAAATCGCTCGGAGAAGCCGGCGATAAAGGCCCAGATGATGGCCTTGGCCGCATCCAGATTGGTGGCTGGGGAGACCATAGTCAGCAGTGCCTCCAAGGAGACATAGGGGTGTCCCATGTGTTGAAACTTGGGAAAAAGGTCGCCCTGCAGCAGGCTGCTGGCAAAGAGCCCGTAGGCGATAAAGCCGAGAATGCCGGAAAACAGCAGGGAGACATAAAATTGTGTCACGATCACGCGGGGCTGGCTGATCCTTGTGATGGCATCGCTGTCGTGCAGCTTGGCGAGGCGGTAATAGTTGTTGATGACAGCCCCCACTGAACCGGCAAAGAAGATGGCGGTCATGATGTTGGAAATGCGCGGGGAAGTTTGCAGCAGCAGTATCAGGACGAGCCCTCCGAAGGAGATAAGTCCGCTGATTGCCAAGTGTCTGTAATAGCGATCCATGAGTAGCTCTTTCGCAGAAATAGGCCTTATTCAAGATAGCCAACCCTAGGGGGGATGATCTGATAGGGGTGGTTATACGGAGGCGGAAGGGTGCTCAGGGTGTAGATATAGGGCCTCTGGGGCGACTAGTGATAAAGCGTTTCGGAGATGTAGTGATATTGAGGTGTTTATTCTGCTATCAGGCGCAGCTCGGTATGCGGATGTTAATCGCCCCTGTATGGTTTGGAGCTTGCCTTGTATATCGGACCTTACGGAGAGTTGGGTGATGAAAGCCTGCATGAGGTCTTGTCGCCAACCAGTTGCCGGTTTCACTCACTGTTCTTATAGTGATTTCCCCTGACTTCACCCAAACTTCACACTGCCTCATTTCTCCCTCATAAATCCCCCGTATCTTCTGCTCACTGCTTAAAGGGCCCGGTATGCCGCGAAAGGCCAGGGGCCGGATAGATAGAAGGAGCAACAACATGAAGAGTTGGATCAAGGTGGGGTTGGCGGGAGGGCTGGTACTGGTGGCGGGCCTCTGGGGTGGCAGCGTGCGGGCGGCGGGGAATGAGTGCCTGCAGCCACAGAGCTCCAGCCATGGGGTGGATCACTATGATGGCCAGAGTGATGATCAGCGTAATGGTAAGAGCGCCAATTCGTCGCTTGGGATCTGGTGGGAGAGCCAAGGCTCCGCCCCTGAGTCTGGTGGCGCCTTGAGGCCGTGATGGGTCGGCTGCCGGCCCCTGACTAATAGCCTGGTGCATCAAGGCTGTTCAATCCGGGTCTCCCTTTTATAAGATGGACTTCTCCCTTGCCCCGCAGCGACCCGGCCTTTCGACCCATGGAAGTTATGCAAGACGCACAACCCGACTCCCTCACTCGCCTCAAGCAGGTCTTCGTCACCGGCATGTGGGCGTCGCTGGCCAGCATCCTCATCGGCTTCGCCTTCAAGGTGTGGCTGGCGCAGTGGGTGGCCAAGGGGGATCTGGCGCTGTTCAACAGCGTGGTGGATTTGATCTCGCTTTCCCTCATCCTGATGACCGGTTTTCGATCCTCCATGGTGGTGAGCTACTCCCAGACCAAGAACGATAGGGACATCATCAATATCTTCCGCTACTTCCTCATCGGCATGGTGCTGCTCACCTGGGGGGTCGTTATCCCCTATATCAAGCACGGGCTCCATATCCGGGCCGAGTATCTGCAACTGGTGGGGATCATCTTCGGGCTGGGGCTCAAGGTCTACTTCACCAATCTGGTGGCCATGTACCGGATGTACGAGATCTCGAATCGGGTCACCTGGCTGGAGCCGCTCGCCAACGCCCTGATGTTCGGGATCTGCTATTTCGGCCTCGGGTTGGATGCGCTTGGCTCGCTGTTCTACGGGCTGACCTTCTCCTCGCTGGGCATCGCCGGCTACATGTATCTGCATCGGCGCCGGGCCATCGCCACCCGGCCGCTCGCCAAGGTCGCGCTCGGCCCCGAGATGCGCAGCTATGTGAAGAAGAGCTTCACCGCGTCGCTCGAGGCGGGGGCCAGCATCCTGATGATCTACATCACTGTGCTGCTCACCATACGCCACTTCAGTCTCGACGAGCTGGGGGATTTTCAGGTGGTGGTACGCCCCATCTTCACCTATATGACCCTGCTGTTTGTCTTCCCCATCTACCGTTTCGTGCTGCCGGAATTGGCGGTCAATCTGCGCAATGGAGATCACCGCCAGATCCGGCTGATCCGTAGCTGGATATTTCGTCTTAGTGCCGTGATTAGCATCATATTCTTCACCGTTATGCTGCTATGGGGTAAATCGCTGGTGTTGCTGCTGTTCCCCGCCGACTATGTGGGGGCGGTGCCCGTGCTGTTTCACTTCTCCATCTTCTTTATCTTTATGATGCTCAACGGCTATCAGCTTGCCTATATCAAGGCCCACGGCCACTTCACCGAGAGCCTGATCATCCGCCTGGTGGGCATAGTGGCCCTGGTGGCGGCCTACTACCTGGTGGCTCAGTTCACCGCCAACGTGGTGGCCATCATAGTGGCGCTGGGTCTGGGCTATCTGGCGATGTTTATCCTCTCCACCCTGGCGGAGCGGCGGATCCTCAAATCCCTGCCGCCCGAGCCGCTTCCTCAGCCCTCGTGATGACTGATGAGAGCAATAAAAAAACGCCCGATCGGGCGTTTTTTTATTGGGGATGGATGCAGAGGCTTTGCTCTTTCCCGGTTCTGCTCCCCCTGTTGATGACAAGAGGGCTCTGGGTCTAGCGCTTGCCTTTGCCGCCCTTGTTGCCAGAGAGCGCCTGCTTTCTGGCCTTCTGCTTCTGGGCGGCCCTGCTATTGCGGCGGGGTTCTGGCTCGAAGCGGGTGAGATCCGGCTCGAAGCCCGGGAACCACTGCTGGGGCAATCGGGTATCGAGCACGGCTTCGACTTTTTCAAGCTGCGGCGCGTCGTCCTGGCTGAACAACGTGATGGCGAGCCCCTTGTTGCCGGCGCGGCCGGTGCGACCGATGCGGTGCACGTAATCCTCCGGCTGATGCGGGAACTCCAGGTTGATCACGTAGTTGAGTTCCTGAATGTCCAGGCCGCGGGCGGCCACGTCGGTGGCAACCAGCGCCTGCAAGGTGCCGGCGCGAAACTCCAGCAGCACTTTTTCGCGCGCGCTCTGGGAGAGATCCCCGTGAAAGGCCAGCGCATTGATGCCCGCCTTGCCGAGCCGCTGGGCCAGCTGGTCGGCCCCCTGGCGGGTGCGGCTGAAGATCAGGGCCGGCGCCCAGCCCTTCACCTTGATCAGGTGTTCGATCAAGGCCTGCTTGCGATCGCCATCCACCGTATAGACCCGCTGCTCTATCTCGGCCGCCGTGGTGTTGCGCGGGGCGACTTCAATCAGTACAGGATCGCGTAGCAAGACCTTGCTCAAGGCGAACAGGTTGTCGTCGCAGGTGGCGGAAAACAGCAGGGTCTGGCGCTCGGCGGGTATTTGTCTGAGCAGCGCCTTGATCTCGTCCATAAAGCCCATGTCGAGCATACGGTCCGCCTCATCGAACACCAGATGGGTGAGCTGCGCGAGGCTGAGGGCCCCCTGGCGCAGGTGGTCGAGCAGCCGGCCCGGGGTGGAGATCAGGATATCCACCCCGTTTCTGAGCACCTCCACCTGGGCGGCTATGCTGACCCCGCCGTAGACCAGAGCGCTGGTGAGATTCGTCTCCTTGCCATAGCGCAGCACGCTTTCGTGCACCTGTACCGCCAGCTCCCGGGTCGGCACCAGCACCAGCGCGCGGATGGGGCGAGTGGCGGCCGGCTCGGCTTGCTGAGCCATCAACAGCTGCAAGATGGGCAGCACGAAGGCGGCCGTCTTGCCGGTGCCGGTCTGGGCCCCCGCCAGCAGATCCCGCCCTGCCAGCACCAGGGGAATGGCGGCGGCCTGAATGGGGGTAGGCGTCGTATAGCCCAGATCATCCAGGGTCTGTTGCAAGGGAGAGGAGAGGGCCAGTTCGGCAAAGGAGGCAAGGGTCATAACGGGTCCAGCACTGGGCTTGGGCGAAGGCCACGGCAGATGAGTGCCTGGGCCCTGGCCGCAAGGGGCTCAAGAGAATGGCGCCATGGTAACAGAAGCCCCTCGTTGGGCAGAAGGCTGGAAGGAGGACCGCTGAGCGTACTGGCCGTAATATCATGGATATCTGATGCAGGCTTTGGACTAGTATGAAGCTGCTGTAGATAGCCTTCGGTCATGTTTTCCATGATGAATCGACAAGGAGTCCGCGATGACGAGAAGATTGATTGTGTGTTGCGATGGCACTTGGAACAGCGAGGACAACAAGGATAAGGGGGTACTGGCCCCCACCAACGTCTTTCGGCTGTTCAATGCCCTCTGCTGTGATGAAACCCAGCTCACCCGCTACCAGACGGGCGTGGGCAGCGGCGGTCTGGTGGACAAGATCTTGGGGGGCAGCATAGGGCTCGGATTGAGCGAGGATATCCGGGATTGTTATCAGTGGTTGGCGACCAACTATCAGCAGGGGGATGAGATTTTCCTGTTTGGCTTCAGTCGGGGGGCCTTCACCGCCCGTAGCCTGGGGGGGATGATCGGACGCTTTGGCATAGTCAGGTTTGCACCAGGGGATAGCATGAGTACCGTAGTGCAGCGAATCTACCGCAAGGGCTATCGCCATGGTCAGGCACTCGATGATTTGAGCTTTCATCCCGAGTCGAAGGCGATCCGCTTCATCGGCGTCTGGGATACCGTGGGAGCGCTTGGCATCCCTGATGACAAGGCCCTGCTCAATCTGCTCGACAACCCCGACAATTACCGCTTCCACGATGTGAAACTCGGTACGCACGTACAGACCGCGCGTCATGCCATTGCCATTGACGAGAAGCGTGGCAGCTTTACCCCGACCCTTTGGGAGGCGGCGCCAGAGAGGGATCTGCTACAGCTCTGGTTTGCCGGGGTACACAGTGATGTGGGAGGGGGTTACAAGGAGAGCGGGCTCGCGGATGTGACGCTGAAATGGATGATGGATGAGGCGATGCCGTGCGGTCTTCAGTTCAAGGCATCTGCTCAGAAGCAGATTCATCCCAACCCATTGGATCAACTTCATGAATCCCATGTAGGTCTGATGAAGCTGCTGTTGACGGCACCGCGCAGTCTGCCCGTACTGAGCTCGTCAGCCATTCACGGCTCGGTACAGAAAAGGCGTGAGGCGCCCCCCATCGATCAGATGGCTTATCTACCGGCCCGCAAGTGGTCTGCCGATGGGCACATCACGCTCGACATCTATGCCCGCCACCCCTGGTTCTGGACCGGGGTCTATCTGGAAGCAGGGCAGAGTTATCGCTTTGAGGCACAAGGTGAGTGGATGGACTCCACCATCCCGGCCGGACCGGAAGGAGTGCACGACAAGGCATTCGTTCACGTGATGGCCAGTGCGCTTGGCAAGGTAGAAGCCTGGTATGGCCAGGTGAGCGGCAATCCTCAGGCCAACTTCGTGATGACCAAGCGGCTGGAGGATGCGGACTGGTTCGCCCTGATCGGTGTCCTGGCCAATGGAGGCAATCCGAAACCGGATGGCACGCCTGAACCTGCTAGCAGCTTCATCATCGGCAAAGGTACCGAATTCACTGTGCCAAAAAGTGGTTACCTCTACTGTTTTGCGAACGATGCCTGGGGTTTTTACGATAACAACAGGGGGTTTGTGACACTGACGGTGACACAGCTGTAGTAATACCGTATTACCGGCAGGGCTAGGCCCTGTCGGTTGGCGTCTCGCAAGATTCCCTGACCAGCCTGATCACCAACCCCCGGTAGTAGGCGATATTGTGCTTGCCATGCTGTTTGACGTGATAGAGCAGCTCGTCCGCCAGGGCGACGGCGTCCGGCACCGTCAGGTAGTCGCGGATGCGGATGATGCCGGCCGAGAAGGTGATGGGCATGGGCAGTTCATCAATCTGCAGTGGCTGCGCCAGCAGGCGGGCGACGCACTGGTGCATCTCGGCCTCGTTCCCGAGCCCCTTGTAGAGGGCGATAAACTCTTCACCCCCCCAGCGGATGGCGGTGTCACCGCGACGAATGCGCTCGTGCAGGTGGCGGGCGAAGGCGACCAGGGCCCTGTCCCCCACGCCGTGGCCATAGGTGTCGTTGATGGACTTGAAGTTGTCGATGTCCAGGATCATCAGGTAGTCGTGATCCTGCAGCATTGCCTGATCCAGGATGTCCCGTCGTGGCAACCGGGTCAGGTGATCCGTGTGGGCCAAGGCGCGCAGACGGGCGTAGATTCGGCGCCAGGTCAGCATGAACAACAGCAGGGCGATCAGGTAGAGCTTGAAGGCTGGGCTGTAGCGCAGCACCCGCTGCATGAAGTCATCGTAGGTGTAGGACCACTTCAGGTAGAGATCGGCCCCCGCCTTGGTGCGCATCAGCGGCGTGCTCAGGCAGATGTGATGGGGGCGGCAGGGCTCGACCGCATCGAAGGTGATAACGGTACGGCTCGGGTTGAGCCCCTCGTAGGGTTGCAACACATCCTTGAAGGCGGCGTCGACGGCGATGTCTATCCCGGTCAGGCCATAACGATAGGCCCGGCTGGCCTGATCGTAATAGTCGAAGGGGAAATACATGGTGATGGTCTGGCGCCCGGTGAAGGTGTCCGTGTAGATGTCGGATACCTGGGCCTCGTCGCTACTGCAGGGCTCGTGAGTCATGGCGAAGGCTGCGCAGCCGAAGTAGTGGTACCAGTGATCCATCTTGTTCAGCACCCGGTTGGCGGGCTGCAAGCGGGCCGGCAGATCCCGGTTGTCTGCCATCATGCCGAGCAGGCGGTGATCGTCGAAGATGGCGTAGAGGTTGATGACCTCGGGGTAGGAGAGTACGTACTGATAGGTGGCCAGGGTCTCGCGGATCGACGGCATCAGGGGGATCTGGGCCAGGGGGTCCAGGGTCTTGAAGTCATAGCCATAGACATAGGCCAGGGCGTCGCGATTCTCGCTAAAGATGGCGGTCTTGATGGCACTCTCATCGATGAACTGCGCAAGCTCTGCCGGGGAGAGGATGCGCGCCCGTTGGTAGAACACCTCGAACACGTTCTGCTGCTTGGCGGTGATGAGCCGCATGTCGTGGCGGATGTTGAGGTAGGTGTAGTAACACACCACTATCAGCCCCACCAGGGCCAGGCCGAAGAAGCCGAGCCGGCGTCGCCACGTGCGGGACTGGGGGGGCAATTTCGATGCAGGCATGGACCTTCCCGAGTGGCGATAGAGGGTTGCAACCGATCCGGCTTCGCTAATTATAAACGAGCAGGATCTGACGAACGTCAATTGTTGTGGGAATGAGCCATTAATATCAAGGGGATAGATACTAATTTACGTATTCCCAACGGGCTCCCGACAGCCGGGGAGAGGGGGCTTATTGGATACCACATTATGGTCGGCCAACATTGACGCAAGCTGAATGCCCATGGCATGGGCAGGAGGGAGATAAAGAAAGAGGCCATGGCCGGGTCTCGTAGCATCACGATTTGGGCTCTCCAACCTGGCCCCTGAGCATCAGGATGCCAGCACGACCTGCCTGGCATCCAGATGGTGCATCCACTCCCGCAGGATCAGGAGGGTGGCGGCGAAGCGGCGAGCCTTGGGCAGGTTGGCCGCGGCCAGGGGATCCCCTTCCACCATGGCGGCGAATTGGCCGAACAGCTGCTCGATGCTCTCCCGGCTCAGGATCTTCCCACCGAGGGCGTCGGCCAGGGGATAGGGGCCATACAGCCAGAGCGCCTCGTGGGGAGGGATACTGGCCGCGAGCGGCATCAGCACATCCTCCACCACCATGATGGCCTGTTCGAGCTCCAGTGCACTGGGCGGATCCCGGCGAAACGGGCCCGGCGTCATGGCATCGAGGCCAAAGGCCAGCGGGAATGTTTCACTCGTCCCGTCCTGCTGGACTATCTCCAATCGGCTGGTCTGCTCGCCCAGGATCAGGGAGAGCCTGGGGGCTTGTCGCTCTGTCATCACTATTCCTTATTTCACCGCTCGACACAGCCCCATGGATACACCCGTTCGGGCGCGCAGGCGAGCGCTTTCCCCCATTCGGGTCCCGGGACTTGCAAAGAACGGAGTTAATGGCATTCTGGATGTCTAGATTGCTATTTGTTTTTCATCTATTGCCAAGGAGTCCCGATATGGATATTCGCACCGCACCCCGCGTGCTCGCGCTCACCCTCTCGCTGCTGGCTGGCAGCGCCCTCGCCAACGAGGCGCTGGTGTTCCAGACCGATTTTGGTCTCAAGGATGGGGCCGTGTCGGCCATGAAGGGGGTCGCCTTCGGGGTGGACAGAACCCTGCCACTGCAGGATCTGACCCACGAGATCCCGGCCTACGACATCTGGGAGGCCTCCTACCGCCTCTATCAGACCCTCGACTACTGGCCCAAGGGCACGGTGTTTGTGAGCGTGGTGGATCCTGGGGTGGGCACGGCGCGCCACTCAGTGGTGCTCAAGACCAGGAGCGGTCACTACATCGTCTCACCGGACAACGGCACCCTGACCCTAGTGGCCGAGCACTTCGGCATAGAGGCGGTGCGCCAGATCGACGAGAAGCGCAATCGCCTCAAGGGCTCCGAGAAGTCCTACACCTTCCACGGTCGCGACGTGTACGCCTACACGGGCGCCCGTCTCGCCTCCGGCACCATCAGCTTTGATCAGGTGGGGCCCCTGTTGCCCGCCGAGGTGGTAACCATTCCCTATCAGGCCGCGCTGGTCGAGAGCGACGGCACCGTCAAGGGCACCATTCCCATCCTGGATGTGCAGTACGGCAACGTCTGGAGCAACATCGACGAGACCCTGCTGACCAAGGCGGGGATCAACAAGGGGGACAATGCCTGCCTCAAGATAAGCGAAGGGGAGGTGGTCAGGTTCGAGGGCAAGGCTCCCTACGTCAGCAGCTTCGGCGATGTGCCGGAAGGGCAGCCGCTCATCTACCTCAACAGCCTGTTGCAGGTGTCGGTGGCGCTCAACATGGACAGCTTCGCCGCCAAACATCAGGTGGCATCCGGTGCGAACTGGCATATCAGCCTGAAGAAGTGCTGAAGGGAGCCTGTCTGAGGGACCCCTTGGCTGAAGCCAGCAGGGAAGGGGGTTGGCACCTGCAAGGTGCCGATTCCCGAGGGGCCGGATCGGGTCTTCCTAGGCTGGCAGTTGTTATCAATATGAATATTAGCTGAACGCAATTGATAATGATTGGTATTTGAGTGGATAATCGCCGGCTTGTCCGACCACATTCCGGCCCACCCATGAGATCCCTATTACTGCTGGCCAGCCTGCTGGCCCTGACCGCCTGCAACGACAACAGCAGCGAGGGCACCAATCCGGTGCCTCCTGTCGTCGAGCCGCCCGTTGTCACCCCACCTGTCATCAATCCGCCGATCGTCACGCCTCCCGTCGAGCCGCCGCAGACTCATACCCGAACCGAGCTGACCCTCGCCATCTTTCTGGGTGACCGGTTGGCGCCGGGGGCCACCCTGGCCCTGCGCCAGCGCGCCACCGGCATAGGCACTTCCCTGATCCTGAGCAGCCAGGGCAATCCGACCCTGACTCTGCCCGCCGGCCTATTGTTGAGTGCGCCTCTCGAGCTCAGCGGTGAGCAGGATGGTTACATCTTGCGTGCCAGTAGTGCCCTGGTGGCCGATCTGGCCGCCGGTGACAATCGGGCTCGCCGCGCCGCCGCGCCGACGCTGCGCCTGGATGAGGAGGAGACGGCCCTCTTCCTGCTCAGCGATCTCAACGGTGACGGGGCACTCGATGCCAGTGAATGGGCCCAGGGCGGCGAGATCCGCCTGCAGCAAGAGGCTGCCATTCAGGACTACGCCACCCTGCTGCGGGCCCAGCGACTGGGGGCCGAGCTCAACTACCCCGACAGCTGGCAGATGCTGCTGGCACTGCGGGACGACAGCGCGGCGCGCAACTGGTATCGCCGCACCAATGGCACCGCCATTCAGGCCGCCCAGAGTGCCCTTTATCCGGCCAAGCCCGTCATCGCGGACGAGCCCGAGACCGCCGAGCTGTTGAGATTGGATGCGAAGGGCAAGTTGTTGATCCAGGGCAACTGGCAGTGTCTGCACGATGTGCGCACCGTCTCCAGCGTCAAGGGCAGCCAATACTGGCTGCCGGGGGAGGGCTTTATGAGCTCGGCGACGATGACTCGAGACGCCTTGTCACAGCGCCCGACCAGTTGTGGCCAAACCGGCTGGCGCCTGCCGACCCTGGTGGAGTTCGAGCGCCTGCTCACCGCCGACAAGCAGGGCTGGCGTTACCCTCATACCTTCGCCCTCGCCCTGCCTGAGTGGATCTGGCTGCAGGATGGCGCGAAGGAGCGCCTCTATCAGCCGCTCACCCACAGCTGGCGCGACGAGGGGGTGGGCAGCCTGCTCTGGTATACGGTCTCCCTTTACCCGGTGCGCCCCTCAGTGGTGCGTGACGGCGCCATGCCGGATCTGACGGCGCTGCGGGCGCAATACGCCGGCGACAGCAGCCAGTGGCCCACCGCCAATGTGGATGAAGGCGTGCAGTGGCAGGAGCTGGGAGCCATGCCTGCGGTGCCTTTCCCGACCGACAACCCTTATAGCCGCGCCAAGGTGGTGCTGGGTCAGCAGCTGTTCTTCGACAAGCGGCTCTCGAAGGCCAACGACATCAGCTGCGCCAGCTGTCACGATCCCCAGAAAGGCTGGAGCGACGGTCTGAGCGTCTCAGTCGGTCACCTCGGTCAGAAGGGCACCCGCAACGCCCCGACCATCCTCAATGCCGCCTACAGCAGCACCCAGTTCTGGGATGGCCGAGTCGGTTCCCTGGAGGAGCAGTCCCTGCATCCCATCAGCAACCCGGTGGAGATGGCGCTGGATCACGACGAACTGCTGGCACGGCTGCGAGCCAGCCCGGACTATGGGGAGGCCTTCGCCACCGCCTTCGGGGACGATCATATTTCGCTGGATCGGGTCGCCAAGGCGATCGCCACCTTCGAGCGCACCATCATCAGCAGCCCGAGCCCGTTGGAGCGCTTCGTCAAGGGAGATGCCCAGGCCCTCAGCGACAAGGCGTTGTGGGGCATGCACCTGTTTAGAACCGATGGTCGCTGCATGAACTGCCACTCGGGTCCCCTGCTGAGTCAGCACCAGTTCGAGAGCGTGGGGCTCACCTATTACGGCCGCAACCTGGAAGACAGGGGCCGCTTCCTGCAGACCCGCCAGCAGGCGGACATGGGCCTGTTCAAGACCCCGAGCCTGCGGGACGTGGCCTTCACCGGCCCCTATATGCACAACGGCGTCTTCCCTATCCTGGCCCAGCGCCTCGGCGGCTCTGTGCAGGGGGTGGTGGCCATGTACAACTTCGGCGTCACCAAGTGGAGTACCGGGGTGGGCTTCCCAACGGGGGTGGATATCCACGATCCCTTCTTCCCCAAGGCGTCCGATCATCTCCACGCCCTGGGCCTGACCAACGACGAGCTGGACGCCATCGGCGAGTTCCTGCGCGGTGCCTCGGCCGAGCCCAGACGCACCCCGGCCTCCGTTGCCGAGCTGGGCCTGAGCGAGGTGGATGATGCGCGTCCGGTCGGCGCCATCCCGGTGGATCTGGTGGTGACGCCGGCCCTGCCTCATCTGGAGGTGGGTCGCACCCTGGCGCTGCAGGCGGCCATGCGCCTGAGCGATGGCACGCAAACGGCATTGAGTGAGCCAGCGACCTGGCTCAGCGAGCAGACCGATCTGGCGAAGGTCGATGGGCAAGGGGTGGTGACAGGCCTCGCCGTGGGTCCGGCCAGTGTGCGGCTTACCGTCGGTGGTCGCACCCTGGCGGTGCGGGTCCAGGTTGTTGATGCACAGCCTGACTTCAGCCAGGGTTGTCATCAGCCCGAGCTGGCGGCGGGCAGGCTCTCCTTCGTCTGCCCGCTCACCCAGAGCGAGGCGGATCGACTGGGGATCGCCTATGACGATGTCGCGAATGACGAAGACGGGGATTACAACCCCTTCACCGCCAACTACGTGGCGATGGGTCAGGAGCGGGCGCGGGAATATTGCCAGCAGTTGGTGACCCGTGGTCACGACGACTGGCGCCTGCCGACGGCCCAGGAGCTGGCGAGCCTGTTTGCCGCCTATCACCAGAGCGGTGAGGAGATGAAGCTCTTGACCGAAAAAGGCTGGCCGCTCTACAGCCGCTTCTGGAGCAGCGACGCCAGTCATGGCGACGGCGAGGTGCCCTTGCTGGATCTGGGGACCGGTGAGCCCCTCACCGATCTGCCGGCAGAGGCCCATGCCGCCGCCTGCGTGCGGGCCCTCTAGCGCGCAAGCACTTCTTAATCGCGATAAAAACGGGCGCCCAGGCGCCCGTTTTTTCGTTCTTATATAAGGAGGAACTCAGAACTCGTTGGAGAGCGCCTTGTAACCTTTGACCAGATCGATGTTGGTGTGGGCCACGTCCTCGGAGAACTCGGTGGCATCGACCGTAACCCGCGGGATCTCGGCCAGATCGCTCTGCTGGTTGATGCGGGTGGTGGAGGGCACATAGAAGCCGGCGGGCAGATCGCAGCCGTCGACCACGGAGTTGTGGCGCACCACGCAGCCTTCGCCGATATGGCAGTTGAACAGCACGCTGTTGAAGCCGATGAAGACCCGGTTACCGACCTCGCAGGGGCCGTGCACTATGCTGCGGTGGGCGATGGAGCTGAACTCGCCTATGGTCACGGCGGCGCCGGACTTGGAGTGGATCACCACGCCATCCTGGATGTTGGAGTTGGCGCCGATGACGATGGGCTCCATGTCACCGGTCTCGTCCACCTCGTCGGCACGGATCACGGCGTAGGGGCCGACAAACACGTTCTCCTTGATGATCACCTTGCCGCAGATGATGGCGGTCTTGTCGATATAAGCGGATTCGTGGATGACGGGCAGGTGACCTGAGGGATTCTTGCGGATCATGTTACGTCCTGTTGCAGCTGAATTCGGGGATAAGGTGGCGGGACGCGGTGGCTCGCCGGAGAGTCAGCTTACGCCTCTGATCCGGCAGGGGAAACCCTTTACTGGTCTGACCCACTCTTTGTAATGGCATTTTGAATGGTTGTTCTTTGACTCCCTGATATGGGAGCATGAGGCTCGGCAGAGGGGTCCCTGCCGAGGGTTTTCACCATGAAGAGAGAGTACAAGATGAAGAAAATGATGGCGCTGCTGGCCGCCACCCTGCTGTGTGCCCCGGGTGTGCAGGCCAAGGGGGAAGTGGGTGAGTTTGACTACTATGCGCTGGCCCTCTCCTGGTCGCCCCAACACTGCGCCGTCAAACCTGGGGATCGGGAGCAGTGCAGCCGACCGCTGGGCTTCGTGCTGCACGGCCTCTGGCCCCAGTATCAGCGCGGCTACCCGAGCGATTGCAGTCGCGAGCAACTGGATCC
>NZ_CM201342.1:0-1687500 GCF_054165525.2 Aeromonas sp. AE23HZ002T15 | reverse complement strand
TTTGTAGCGAGGTTAACCGTATAGGGGAGCCGTAGGGAAACCGAGTCTTAACTGGGCGTCTAGTTGCAAGGTGTAGACCCGAAACCGGGTGATCTAGCCATGGGCAGGTTGAAGGTTGAGTAACATCAACTGGAGGACCGAACCCACTAACGTTGCAAAGTTAGGGGATGACCTGTGGCTGGGGGTGAAAGGCCAATCAAACTCGGAGATAGCTGGTTCTCCCCGAAAGCTATTTAGGTAGCGCCTCGGACGAATACTACTGGGGGTAGAGCACTGTTTGGGCTAGGGGGTCATCCCGACTTACCAACCCCATGCAAACTCCGAATACCAGTAAGTAATATCCGGGAGACACACGGCGGGTGCTAACGTCCGTCGTGAAGAGGGAAACAACCCAGACCGCCGGCTAAGGTCCCAAAGTTCTGGTTAAGTGGGAAACGATGTGGGAAGGCTCAGACAGCTAGGATGTTGGCTTAGAAGCAGCCATCATTTAAAGAAAGCGTAATAGCTCACTAGTCGAGTCGGCCTGCGCGGAAGATGTAACGGGGCTCAAACCAGGCACCGAAGCCGCGGATTCACGCTAAGCGTGAGTGGTAGGGGAGCGTTCTGTAAGTCTGCGAAGGTGTGTCGAGAGGCATGCTGGAGATATCAGAAGTGCGAATGCTGACGTAAGTAACGATAAAGGGGGTGAAAAGCCTCCTCGCCGGAAGACCAAGGGTTCCTGTCCAACGTTAATCGGGGCAGGGTGAGTCGACCCCTAAGGCGAGGCCGAAAGGCGTAGTCGATGGGAAGCAGGTTAATATTCCTGCACGACTTGTAATTGCGATGGGGGGACGGAGAAGGCTAGGTGGGCCAGGCGACGGTTGTCCTGGTGAAAGTGCGTAGGTGGTGTTTCTAGGCAAATCCGGAGACACAACACTGAGACACGAGACGAACGCACTACGGTGCGGAAGCCATTGATGCCCTGCTTCCAGGAAAAGCCTCTAAGCTTCAGATTACAAGTCATCGTACCCCAAACCGACACAGGTGGTCGGGTAGAGAATACCAAGGCGCTTGAGAGAACTCGGGTGAAGGAACTAGGCAAAATAGAACCGTAACTTCGGGAGAAGGTTCGCTCTTGATGGTGAAGTCCCTTGCGGATGGAGCTGTCGGGAGTCGCAGTGACCAGATGGCTGGGACTGTTTATCAAAAACACAGCACTCTGCAAACACGAAAGTGGACGTATAGGGTGTGACACCTGCCCGGTGCCGGAAGGTTAATTGATGGGGTTAGCGCAAGCGAAGCTCTTGATCGAAGCCCCGGTAAACGGCGGCCGTAACTATAACGGTCCTAAGGTAGCGAAATTCCTTGTCGGGTAAGTTCCGACCTGCACGAATGGTGTAACCATGGCCATGCTGTCTCCACCCGAGACTCAGTGAAATCGAATTCGCCGTGAAGATGCGGTGTACCCGCGGCTAGACGGAAAGACCCCGTGAACCTTTACTACAGCTTGGCACTGAACATTGAACCTACATGTGTAGGATAGGTGGGAGGCTTTGAAGCGATGACGCCAGTTGTCGTGGAGCCGTCCTTGAAATACCACCCTTGTATGTTTGATGTTCTAACGCAGGGCCCTGAATCGGGCTCGCGGACAGTGCCTGGTGGGTAGTTTGACTGGGGCGGTCTCCTCCCAAAGAGTAACGGAGGAGCACGAAGGTTGGCTAATCCTGGTCGGACATCAGGAGGTTAGTGCAATGGCATAAGCCAGCTTAACTGCGAGACGGACAGGTCGAGCAGGTACGAAAGTAGGTCATAGTGATCCGGTGGTTCTGAATGGAAGGGCCATCGCTCAACGGATAAAAGGTACTCCGGGGATAACAGGCTGATACCGCCCAAGAGTTCATATCGACGGCGGTGTTTGGCACCTCGATGTCGGCTCATCACATCCTGGGGCTGAAGTCGGTCCCAAGGGTATGGCTGTTCGCCATTTAAAGTGGTACGCGAGCTGGGTTCAGAACGTCGTGAGACAGTTCGGTCCCTATCTGCCGTGGGCGTTGGATGATTGAAGGGAGTTGCTCCTAGTACGAGAGGACCGGAGTGAACGAACCTCTGGTGTTCGGGTTGTCACGCCAGTGGCACTGCCCGGTAGCTAAGTTCGGAATCGATAACCGCTGAAAGCATCTAAGCGGGAAGCGAGCCCTGAGATGAGTCATCCCTGACCCCTTGAGGGTCCTAAAGGGCCGTTGGAGACCACAACGTTGATAGGTGGGGTGTGTAAGCGCGGCGACGTGTTGAGCTAACCCATACTAATTACCCGTGAGGCTTAACCATACAACACCCAAGAAGTGTTCTGAGACTTGTAACAAACCCCAAGAACTACTCAAAAATTCAGTGATAACGACAAGCCACGAGCAACATCGTTATTCACGTCAGCTTTCTGGATTAAGAATTTGCCTGGCGGCCATAGCGCCGTGGAACCACCTGATCCCATGCCGAACTCAGAAGTGAAACGCGGTAGCGCCGATGGTAGTGTGGCATTCGCCATGCGAGAGTAGGACACTGCCAGGCACCCAATTGAAGAAGCCCGCTCATCCGAGCGGGCTTTTTTATTGGCTGAAATTCAGGACTTTGCAGACACACCATCCATTAAGTATTCTTTTTTCAGTCTACTAAGTCGTACAGCTCGAACCATCCAGTCAAACTCACTGCTTGCTACCCCTCTGATTGCCTATCTCCTTGATCTTCTCCGCTCCAAACTACCGGATCACTGGGCTGACCCACTTCTACTGTCTGCATAGAGGGCGGCTATGCCCTGCGTTGATAGCCACTATCGCCGGAAACGGGGGGTGACAAGCCCAGCAGGATCCATAAACTGTCTGTTTCATACACAAGGAGCTGTCTATGTTGGGGATCCACGATCTGGCGTTGTTTATCGTCTCTGGCCTGCTGCTGAACATGATGCCGGGACCGGATTCCCTGCTGATCATGCTGCGCAGCGGCGCCCAAGGCTGGCGGGCCGGCTCGGTGGCGGCGCTCGGGATAGGGACGGGCACCATGGTGCACGTGCTGGCGGCGGCCCTGGGGCTGTCGGCCCTGCTGAGTGCCTCGGCCGAGCTGTTTGCCGTCATCAAGCTGACTGGGGCGCTCTATCTGGTCTATCTGGGGATTTCTCTGCTCAGGCAGAAGGCGAGCGCATCTGCCAGCGCAGACGCGGCTGTGACGCTGCCCAGGCTCTCCTACGGGCGTATCTACCGGCAGGGGTTGCTGACCAATGTACTCAATCCCAAGGTCGCGCTCTTCTTCCTGGCCTTCGTGCCCCAATTCATCGATCCGGCGGCGCCGCAGAAGGCGCTGGCCTTCATCGTGCTGGGCTGCATCTTCAATATCAACGGCATGATCTGGTGCCATCTGCTGGCCTTCTCCACCGCCTTTGCGAGCAGCAAGCTGCGTCTGCCCGCCCGGGCTGGAACTTGGCTCAATCGGCTGATGGGGGGCCTGTTCGTGGGGCTCGGGATCAAGCTGGCCGCCGAATGACGGCCATAGAAAAAGGCGTATCCCATCGCTGGGATACGCCTTCGTCTGCACTGCTGCAGGAGACTGAAATCAGTTCATGCCGTAGCGCTTGAGTTTCTTGCGCAGGGTGCCACGGTTGATACCCATCATCACGGCGGCGCGAGTCTGGTTACCACGGGTGTACTGCATGATCACGTCCAGCATGGGAGCTTCGACTTCGGAGAGAACCATATCGTACAGATCAATCACTTCCTGACCGTTCAACTGGGCCAGGTAGTTACGCAGGGCCTGTTGCACAGAGTCACGCAGGGGGCGCTGGGTCGGCTCGGCGGCGTGATTGTGAGTAGTTGTTACCAATGCATCAGAAGTCAGGGTTTGTTCGAACATATTCGGTCGGCTCTTTAGTTATGCGTTAACCTAATCCATCGAAATACACTTCAAGTGCCTCGAGCTGTGCGTCTGCACAATCCAGGGCATTGAAATGTTTACGGAATTCTCGGCCCGTCTCTTCTTCATCCAGATACCAGCCCACGTGTTTACGGGCAATGCGCGCTCCCAGATATGCACCGTAAAACTGGTGCAGGTTGGTAACATGCTCGTTCATCAGGGTGCGGACCTCTTCCCTGTCGGGAGGTGGCAGCTTGGTGCCCGTCTCAAGAAAATGACGGATTTCCCGGAAAATCCAGGGTCGTCCTTGCGCTGCACGGCCGATCATCACGGCGTCGACGCCGGTATAGTCGAGGACATACCGGGCCTTCTCCGGGCTGTCTATGTCGCCATTGGCGACAACAGGAATCGATACGGCCTGCTTAATCGCCCTGATAGTGTCGTACTCCGCTTCGCCCCGATAGAGGTCGGTACGGGTACGACCATGCACGGCAAGGGCCGCGATACCGCAATCTTCGGCGATTCGGGCGATCTCCTCGCCATTGCGGTTATCCGGATCCCATCCTGTGCGGATCTTCAAGGTGACAGGCACCTCCACTGCATCCACCACGGCCCGGCAGATGGTTCTGACCAGATCGGGTTGGCGCAGCAGGGCGGAACCTGCCAACTTCTTATTCACTTTTTTTGCCGGACATCCCATGTTGATGTCGACGATCTGAGCGCCCTGCTCCACGTTGTAGCGGGCGGCAAACGCCATCATCTTGGGGTCGGAACCGGCAATCTGGACCGATCGCAATCCGCCTTCAGCAGAGTGGTCCATTCTCATCCTGGTTTTCTGGGTATCCCAGACATCCGGGTTGGCCAGCAGCATCTCGGAAACGGCCATACCGGCACCCAGCCGCAAACAAAGTTCACGAAATGGTCGGTCTGTTACACCGGCCATGGGGGCCACGATCAGGGGAGTTTCAAGCGTGTGGGGACCTATCTGCATTCCACGGTTACCATCGGCTTAGGGCGGCGTATATTACGCATTTTTTAGTCAGGAGAAAAGGTTAGTATTTGAGCGTCAGCCATTTTTTTCTGAAAAAAACGTCGCCCCAAGGCTTGCAAATTCAGGAGTGCTTGAAAATCAGACATATTGTCTGGGACCATGGACGGGGCCAAATGAGTGAGGGCATCGACGATTTGTGAGTCTCCCTCCGCCGCGGGTTTACGTTATGATAGCGAGCCTGAATCGAGCAAAGGCTCCACACAATTTCATTACAAATAGAATTTGGGGATGTATGACGTCAAGGTTCATCAAATCGCTCGGTCCCTGCCTGCTGGGAGCCATGCTGGGCTCGGCCCAGGCGCAGACCGTCAGCTTCACCGAGGCCTGGAGCCGGGTCATCCAGCAGGATGACGGCCTGGCGGCGGAGCAGGCGGGTGTGGAGCGGGCCGAGCAACTGCGAGAAGCGGCCAAGGCCATGTATCTGCCCAAGGTGGATGTGGGGGCCAGCTATACCCACCTCGACCAGCCGATGGAGCTGGACATGCTGGACTTGAACCCCATCGCCAACCACCCGGAGTTTGGCAAGGTGCTGGGCCCCGTCATGCAGGCGCTGAATCTGAGCCCGAGCGACTTCGTCACCCCGCTGACCAAGCAGAACGTGGTCACCAGCTCGGTCAAGATGCTGTGGCCGCTGTTCACCGGCGGGCGCATCGATGCGGCTCAGGACATTCGCCAGGCCCAGGTGAGCGAGGCGCAGCAGTTGCTGGTGCTCAAGCAGCAGTCCACCTTCGAAAGCCTCTCCCAGACCTATTTCGGCGTGGTGCTGGCGGCCCAGGTGGTGCAGACCAAGCAGGAGATAGAGCAGGGGCTGGCCCATCATCTGGATCATGCCCAGAAGCTGGAGGCCCAGGGCCAGATCGCCAAGGTGGAGCGACTCTCCGCCCAGTCGGCCTATGACAGGGCGCGCATCGATACCCAGAAGGCGCGGCGCAGCCTGGAAATAGCCCAGCTGGCTCTCGGTCACATGCTCAAACTCAAACAGGCAGAGCCCAATACCGGCCTCTTCATCAACGACGGCATGCCGCAACTCGATCCCTTCGTGCAGGAGACCCTGGCGGTGCACCCGGGTCTCAAGCTGCTGGCGGCCAAGAAGGAGCAGGCCCAGGGCATGATCAAGCTGGAGAAGGGCAAGTACGCCCCCGAGCTCTTCCTGTTCGGCAACTACAACCTCTATGAGGATGACTCCATCGTCTCCAAGACCACGCCGGACTGGCTGGTCGGGGTCGGGGTCAGCATGCCGCTGGTGAGCCGTGACGGTCGCTCCGAGACGGTGCAGGCGGCCAAGAGCGCCGAGTTGCAGGTCAATCTGCTGCAGGCCAAGACCCGCCAGGATCTGGAGCTCCTGGTCGAGAAGACCTGGCGCGAGGCGGCCCAGGGGCTGGAGGAGTATCAGTCTCTCTCTTCCACCCAGGCGCTGGCACAGGAAAACGTGCGGCTGCGGGACAAGGCGTTTGGCCAGGGACTCTCTACGTCCCTCGATGTAGTGGATGCCCAGAACCAGCTGGCGGGGGTCAAGACCCAGCGCGCCGCGGCGGCCTATCAGTACGTGGTCTCCCTGGCTCGTCTGTTGGCGCTCTCCGGCCAGATGAACAGTTTCAATCAATATCAGCATGGTAGGGCCATTGAGGTGAATTCATGAGTTCGGTCCTGTCTGTTCCCTTTTCCCCGTTTGTTTCGACCGCCAAGGGTCGCCTGTCTGCCGAGGTGAATGCATGAGTCATCCCCCCATCAAGAAGAAGATGAGCCAGGGCAAGCCCTTGCTGCTGGGCCTGCTGTTGGTGTTGCTGGTGATCTGGTTGGGCTGGCGCTTCTGGCTCGCCTATCAGCCGGAGCCGGTGCGGTTGCAGGGCCAGATAGAGGCGCAGCAGTATTCCGTCTCCTCCAAGGTGGCGGGCCGCATCGACGAGGTGCTGGTGAAGAAGGGCGATGTGCTGACCAAGGGGCAACTGGCGTTCACCTTGGCGAGCCCGGAGATCGAGGCCAAGCTGAGTCAGGCCAAGGCGGGAGAAGCGGCGGCTGGCGCCCTGGCCGAAGAGGCCGAGAAGGGGGCGCGGGCCCAGCAGATCGCGGCGGCCAAGGATCAGTGGCAGCAGGCCAAGGCGGCGGCTCTGCTGCATGGCAAGACCTATGCCCGCATCGCCAACCTGCACCGGGATGGCGTCATGTCCCTTCAGAAACGGGATGAGGCCTGGACTGCCTGGCAGGCGGCCAAGTACAGCGAAGGCATGGCCTGGCAGCAATATCAGATGACGTTGGAAGGGGCGCGGGAGGAGACCAAGATCGCGGCCCGGGAGCAGGCCAAGATGGCGGCAGGGGGCGTGGCCGAGGTGGAGGCCTATCTGGCGGACACCCGGATCAATACCCCCCATGCCGGCGAGGTGGCCCAGGTGCTGCTGCGCAGCGGCGAGCTGGCCCCCCAGGGCTTCCCCGTGGTGATCCTGCTCGACATGGAGGATGCCTGGGCCCAGTTCCACGTGCGTGAGGACTTGCTGCCCCGCTTCCCGGTCGGCACCGAGTTCGATGCCCGCATTCCGGGTCTTGGGGATCAGCTGGTGCGCTTCAAGGTGACCCATGTCGCGGCTATGGGGGATTTCGCTACCTGGCGCGCCACCGATACCCGTCAGGGCTTCGACATGAAGAGCTTCCAGGTGGAGGCGCGCCCCCTGCAACCGGTTGACGGGCTGCGGGTCGGCATGAGCGTGCTGGTCGAGCTCTGATGGGACGTGAATGGCGGCGGCTGTGGCAGGACCCCTTCGGCCTGGCCCTGGCGAGCTGGGTACCCCTGCTGCTGATAGGGATCCTGTGCTGGATCTTCTCGGCAGGGCTTGCCCGTGACCTCAAGGTCGGCCTGGTGGATCTGGACCACAGCGTCCTCTCCCGCCAGTTGGCGTTTTCTCTGGATGGCTCGAGCGGGCTCAAGGTGAGCGCTCAGTTCGATTCCATCGACGAGGGGGCTAGCGCCCTGCGGGGTGGCGACATCTACGCCCTGGTGGTGATCCCCGCCCATCTGGAGCGGGATGCGCGCGAGGGGACCCAGCCCCAGGTGACCGTGTTCAACAACGGCCAGTTCATCCTGATCGCCAAGCTGGTGAGTTCGGCCCTGGCCCAGGTGGTCGGTACCCTCAACGGTCAGGTTGGTGTATTGGAGGCCATGGCGGATGGCAAGGCGCTGCCCGGCGCCTTGGGGCAAGCCCTGCCTATCGCGAGCCAGATCACGGCGCTCTACAACCTCAACTCCAGTTATGCCCAGTTCCTGCTGAGCGCCCTGCTGCCCGCGGTGTGGCAGATCCTGGTGGTGCTCTACGGTCTGAACGCCCTGGCGCGGATGGACAGGCTTGGCCTGGAGTGGGCCCGTGAAGGGGTCTGGAAGGGCCTGTGGCGCATTTTGCTGCCTCATGTGCTCATCGGCTGGGCCTGGGGGCTGGGGTGGAGTCTGCTGCTGTTCAAGGCGCTCGGTTATCCCATGCAGGGCAGTTGGCTGATCCTGACTCTGGGGTTGGGGCTGGCGTCGGCCGCCTGCGTCAGCATGGGGGCCTTCTTCTACGCCGTACTGCGGGATCCGGCGCGGGCCCTGTCGATAGCGGGGGCTTACACCGCGCCGGGCTTCGCCTTCATGGGGGTGACCTTCCCGGTCAGCGCCATGGGGGATGTCGCCCAATTCTGGCGCAGCCTGCTGCCGATCTCCCACTACGTCGAGCTGCAGATAGGGCAGACCAACTACGGCCTGCCGCTCGGGGCGGCTCTGCCCCAGTTCGGCACCCTGCTGCTGTTCCTGCTACCCCTGCTCGTGGTGGCACGCCGTTATCAGCCACAAGCCAGACCGGCTCACAAGGCCGAGGAGCCAACGCCATGATGGGATCCTGGGGTTTGCCACGCCTCGAGTGGCAGCCGATTGATTTATGCCTCTTGCTGGCGCCACAAATCGCTGCCGCCTGGTGGTGGAAGGAGCCAATGGCATGCTAGGTTTCTGGGATCTAGTGCGCCTAGAGTTGCGCACCCTGCTGGCGGACAGGGCCATCATGCTGACCCTGTTTGGCGGCGTATTTTTCTACTCCTTCCTCTATCCGCAACCCTATCTGCATCAGTTGCCGCGGGAAGAGCCCGTGGTGGTGGTCAACAATGACGGCAGTCAGCTCTCCCGCCAGCTGGAGTTCATGGCCGACGCCACTCCCCAGGTGAAACTGGTCGCCCGGGTCGCCAGCCTGGGCGAGGCGCGGGAGTGGATGCTGACCGGCAAGGGGAGCGGCATCTTGCACATTCCCCGCCACTTCTATCGGGATCTGATGCTGGGCAAGAGCGTTACCTTGAGCTATGCGGGGGACGCCTCTTACTTCCTGGTCTATGGCACCGTAGCCGAGGGGCTGGCCCAGGCGGGGGGCACCCTGGCCGCTCAGGTGAAGGTGGCACGCCTGCTCAGCCACGGGGAGGCCTTGCCTCAGGCGGCCATGGGCTGGAATGCGGTGGGGCTCAACGTGTTGCCGGTGTTCAATCCCACCATGGGCTATGTGAACTACGTGGTGCCGGCGGTGTTCGTGCTGATCCTGCACCAGGTGTTGCTGATGGGGGCCGGCATCCTGGGGGCGACCCAGAACCAGCGCAGTCTGCGGGGTGAGCGCGGTTACTGGCAGCAGGCGCCGGTGCTAGCGCTGCTGCTGGCGCGAACCCTGGTGCTGGGGGGGCTGTTCGTGCTGCCCGTGACCTACTTCTTCGGCTTCTGCTTCGATCACTACGGCATAACGCGCACCGCCGAGCCGGGGGCACTCTGGCTGTTTACACTGCCGTTCCTGCTGGCCACCACCTGGCTCGGGGTGGTGCTGGGGGCCCTGTTTACCCGCCGCGACCTGCCAACCCAGGTAGTACTGGTGTCATCCCTGCCACTGGTGTTCCTCGCCGGCTTTATCTGGCCCCTTGAACTCATACCTATGCCGCTCAACTGGCTGGCACAATGGGTGCCGAGCACCCCGGCCATCGAGGGCTTCCTGCGTCTGAACCAGATGGGGGCCGCGTTCAACCAGATCTCCTCCTACTGGTGGCAGCTGTGGGGGCTGACGCTGTTCAACGGCCTGCTCGCCATCCTCCTGCTGGCCTGGCGCCAACGCCAGGGCAGGGCGCCCGATATGGAAACGGTCAGCGAAGGCTGACCGTTTTTTTGTGCAAGGCGAGGATGGCTTAACTGCGCTGCAGGCCGGGCTCGCCGATGGCGTAGATCTGGCCGAGAGCCTGCTGGTCGGTGAGCAGTTGCAAACCCCGCAGCGCCACGTCCTGGCGGCGCACCAGGCCGTGCACCTCCTGCCTTTGACTCAGCACCGCCTTGCCGGTCGCCTCCCCATCCTGCAGACCGGCCGGCCGCAATATGGTCCATTCAAGCGAGCTGGTCTGCAGCCAGCTCTCCGCCAGACTCTTCAGGCGCACCTCGTGGCCGAAGGCCTCCCGCGCCCGCTCGGGTAGGTATTGCCAGCTGTCGCCACAGCCGAGGGAGGTGACCAGCAGCAGGCGTTTGAGGCCGGCCCGCTCCATCTCGTCGATCACCAGACGGTTGCCCTGATAATCCACCGGCTGGGTCTGGCGAAAGCTCCCCAGGGTGGAGACTACCCGGGTATCGCTGCCCGCCAGCAGGCAAGCCTGCGCGACTGCGGCGGCATCCAGCGCATCTCCCTGGACGACCTCGACCCCCAAGGCGTGCAGCTCGGCGGCAATGTCGGCATTGCGCACCAGGGCGACGACCCTGTTGCCCTGACGCAGGGCCTGCTCGGTGAAGGCGCGGCCCAGCCCGCGGCTGGCTCCGAAGATGAGAGTGGTTGGCATGAGAGAGTCCCCTTGAAGAAAAGGGTTAGCCTAGGGCCTGGATGACTCGATGTAAATGAGAGTTGTTTTTATCTTTGAAGGGATAGCAGAAAAGCAAGGGGCCGACGTCGATGACATCGGCCCGCAGGGGTCAGCCATTGTAGTGGCCTATGCTGGGGCGGCGGCTCGGGCCGCTCAGGTGAATGTCCACCGGGTTGAAGGCCTTAATCGCCTCGAAGCTGAAGTCGCCGATGGCCTGATGCAGGCTCTGAGGGCTGTGGTTGGTGATGATGATGACGCTCTTTGAGAGGTTGCGACGACGGCGCAGCAGGTGGCCGAGGAAGCTGGACTGGCTTTCCGCCATCTTGGCTCGGTTCGCCGCCACCTCGTCGATGATCAGCAGGTCCACCTCTTCCAGGGCGCGGCGGTACTGGTTGCGCTCCTCCTGATCCTGAATGACGTTGAAGAACAGCCGATCGACGATCGAGGCCCACTGCTGGAAGATCACCGATTTTTGGTGGCGCTCGATCAGCTCGTGGGCCACGGCTCCCGCCAGGGTCGACTTGCCGGTGCCGTAGTCACCGTAGATGAGCATGCAGCCGCCGCCGCTCTTCTCCCAATGCTCGAAGCCGCTGATGAAGTAGCGGGCCGTCTCGATGGGATATTGCAGCGCCGGATCGCCGGCATCCATCTTGTCGAAGATCCAGTCAGGGTTGAGGTCGGCCTGGGCGATCAGCTTCAAGATCCGCTCCTGGCGCGCCGCCTTCTGCAGCTCGCGTACCTCCTCGTTCGCCTTGGCGTCGTACTCCTTGCGCAGGGTCTCGTAGTCGTACTGGCTGCCACCGGTCTGGGCCTGCAGGCGGCGGATGCGTTCCAGCAGGCCGCCCACATGCTGGCTCAGCTCGGGGTCGTGCACCCGCTGATCCTGTTTGGCCCTGGCTATCTTCTTGCGCCTGGCCTCGATCTCTTCCAGCTCCTGACGCAGGGGGTCTTGCGGGTCTGTCATGAATGGCTCCTTCTGCGAGGGAAATGGTAAAGGGTGGGCAAGGGCATGGCCGACTGCGCGGCTAATAGTGCCTGTTGCCCGCGTTCGGGATCAATCATTATCCGGTTCCTGGGCCAGACGCTTGGCCGTCTCTATCATCTCCTGGGCCCGCCTGCTCGGACCGGACTCCACCGGCGCGGGGCTGACCTGCTGGTAGCCCTTGACCTCCATCGGCTGGCGACGGGCGTAGCGGCGGCTCTTCAGGGTGCGGATAAATTTGAGCATCCACTGATGCTGGGAGTCGAACACCTCGGGACGGCCAAGCCAGTAGGCGATGAACTCTCCGAGGTCTTCCTCGCTGTAGCTGGCGTCGATCACGCCGCACAGCCGGGCGAGGGCGGGCAACTCCTCATCCGGGCGCCACTGCAGATGCATCTGGAATGGCCGCTCCGGCAGCGGGCTGCGCACCCGCTGGCTCAGCAGAGGCAGCTGAAACGGGCACTGATGATAGTGATCGCTGTCGCCATGGGCCTCGACTTGCAACAGTTCTGCTTCCATCAGCTCGTCCAGCAACTCGGTCAGCTGGCGGGCATTGACCTGATAGCAGAAGCCGCTGGGATCACCCGGGTCGACCACCGCCAGTGCACGCCCGAGCTCGGGATAGTTGAGCCGGGTTTGCCGGTTTTCCAGTACCAGTCGGCGCAGCTGCAAGGTGTAGAGGCTGCGGGCCGGGTGGGAGAGCCTGGGATGGGCGAGGGCGCTGTATTCGGCTGGGGTCATGGTCTGCTTCACAATCGGGAGTGGGGCCATTATCCCTCATGGTGGGGCTGCATACAATTCGTGGTGCCCTGCCCAGAGAGGCGGGAGGGAGCACCAAAAAATATTGATGAAATAGTCAGTTTATTTCAAACAGTTGTACCGGGTTGGGGCACTTTCGAGGGAATGGATTGCATCCTTGGGTGGCGATATAGACCCCACATGATCTAGGCTTAATACCCAACTAACACGCTGACTAATAAGAGCTTTGTCAAGATGTCAAAAGCCGGACTACGGATCTTGGTGGTGGAAGATGAAGCCGTTTTTCGCCACTCGCTGGTCACTTATCTCGAACATGACGGGGCCTGTGTCTTTCAGGCCGAAGATGGTATTGAAGGGCTCTCCGCCGCCGCGCTCTACCACCCCGATATAGTGCTCTGTGATCTCAACATGCCCAACATGGATGGACACGAAGTGATAGCTTGTCTCGCCGCCCGCTATCCCGAGGTGCCCGTCATCGTCATCTCGGGTCAGGACAAGATGGCCGCGATCGAGCGGGCGCTGCGGGCCGGGGCGCGGGACTTCTTCATCAAGCCGGTCGCCGACTATGGTCAGATCAGGCGCAGCATCGATCAGTGCCTGGCGGGGGCCGCGCACCAGAGCCAACAGCTAGAGCTGATGGAGCACATGGACTTCTTCCGCGCCCACGACAGGGCCTCCAGCCGTTTGCTTGCCTGGCTGACACCCCCGGGTCTGCAGGAGTGGGGCCCCTGGCAGGTCACCTTCGCCGGCATGGGCAACCTCTTCATCCCCGATACCTTCAAGCTGGATGACAAGCTGCTGGTGCTGGTGATGGAGTTGCCGGTCCTCGGCATGGATGCGGCCTTCTGCAGCGCCCTGGTGCGATCTTTGATGAATGGGCCCTACCGCCAGTACCAGCAGCAGGAGAGCCGACTGCTGACACAGCCCCATCGCCTGCTCGACTACCTCAACCTGCAGTTGTTGGAATCTGGGCTGCGCCACTCGTTTTCCATGGCTGCATTGCTGTTTGATCAGGAGGATGGCCTGGTGTTTGCCAATGCAGGGCTCACCTCGCCGCGCTGGCTGATGCGCTCGGGGGGTCTGCCCCTCGGTCTGATGCGCAGCAGCCGTTATAGCCTGCACAAGCGCAGCTGGCACGAGCCGTTCGAGCTGCAGTTTCGCAGCGACAGCGGCAGCGCGTTGAAGATGCAGGTGCGCCACCACTGAGGAGCGCTCCATTCGCCAATAAAAACGGGGCGCCCAGTGGGCGCCCCGTTCTCTTTCACCATCCAGGCCGGTTAGACGGCGGCGGATTGCAGCTTTTTGTCGCTGTCGTCGGAGGCTTTGGCGGGACCTTCGGCACCGTGCATCCAGTACACCAGGCGGTTGGCCATGGTCAGCAGGATCAGGGCGCTGATCACGGCGGCCAGGGCGATGCCACCGAAGATGGCCATGGCACCGGACTCGCCCACGAAGGAGCCAATGAAACCGGCGGCATAGTTGGCCAGGGCCACGAAGCCGAACCAGGCTCCCATCATCAGGGAGGCCAGGCGCAGCGGAGCCAGCTTGGTCACCATGGAGAGGCCGATAGGGGAGAGGCAGAGCTCGCCCAGGGTGTGGAACAGGTAGGCACCGACCAGCCAGAACATGGAAGTCTTGACGGCCTGATCACCGCCTTGCTCCAGCACGGCACCGATCATGAACAGGAAGCCGATGGCCAGGAACAGCAGACCCATGGCGAATTTCACCGGGGAGTTCGGCTCCTTGCTGCCGAGCTTGATCCAGATGGCGGCCACGATCGGGGCGAGGGTGATGATGAAGAAGGGGTTCAGGGACTGGAACCAGGCGGTCGGCACTTCGAAGCTGCCGATCATGCGGTCAGTGTATTCCTGCGCGTACAGGTTCATCAGACCACCGGCCTGTTCGAAGCCGGCCCAGAAGATGATGGTGAACAGACCCAGCACCAGAATGACCTTGATGCGATCCACTTCCTGCTTGGTCAGCGGGGCCTTCTGCTCCTTGGAGCGCTGCTCGGCGGCGCGCTGGGCGGCCGGTACGCGGCCGATGTCACCCAGGAAACGCTGGGCCATGGTGGCCTGTACCACCAGGGAGAGCAGCATGCCAATACCGGCGCTGACGAAGGCGGCTTGCCAACCGTAGGCGGTGGCGGCGGCGCCACAGAGCACGCCAGCCAGCAGGGAGCCCAGGTTGATGCCCATGTAGAAGATGGTGAAGGCACCGTCACGACGGTGATCCCCTTCCTGATAGAGGTCGCCCACCATGGTGGAGATGTTCGGCTTGAACAGACCGTTACCCAGGATTAGCAGGGCGAGACCCGCGTAGAAGACGCTGTTGACCATGTCCGGGAACATGGCGTGGGGCAGGGCCAGGGTGAACTGGCCGGCGGCCATCAGCACGGCGCCAAACAGGATGGCGCGGCGCTGGCCGAGGAAGGTATCTGCCAGCCAGCCACCGATGATCGGGGTGATGTAGACCAGGCCGGTGTAGATGCCGTACAGCTTGAGGGCATCGGCTTGAGTCCAGCCCATGCCGCCGTTGGCGGTCATGTCGGTCAGATAGAGGACGAGCACGGCACGCATGCCGTAATAGGAGAATCTCTCCCACAGTTCGGTACTAAAGAGCAAAAAAAGCCCTTTAGGGTGACCTAAAAAGGTCCCTTTGGACGGGTTATTCATTGGAACTTCCACCTGTGTCTTATATTTTTTTAGAAATTTTATGCAAGGGCTAGGAACAAGCCATCTTCCTTATAAAACATGCGGAATCGAATTACAACGAGCGTTTTTGACGTTACTTTATCTATCAATGGTTGATTTATTGTTTAAAAAATGAAAAAGGGCATCGAATGATGCCCAGTTTTTTATTCTGTGTATTGTGCGAAAATTCAGCGATTACAGCTCTTTGGCAAATTGCTTCAGCCAGCTGGTGAATTCCTTGCCGAGCTCCTTGTGGCGGCTCGCATATTCCACATTGGCCTTCATATAACCGAGCTTGCTGCCGCAATCATGGCTGCGCCCCTTCATGAAGTAGGCGTTGACCTGCTCTTTCTCCATCAGCATGGCGATGGCATCGGTCAGCTGGATCTCGTCCCCGGCGCCGGCCGGGGTCTTCTCCAGCAGGGGCCAGATGTTGGCGGACAGCACATAACGGCCGACCACGGCGAGGTTGGAGGGGGCCTCATCGCGAGGGGGCTTCTCGACGATGGCCTGCATCGGCAGCGACATGCCGGCGGTCAGCGCCTCGCCCTTGATGTCGGCGATGCCGTACTTGTCCACGTCCTGTTCGGGCACGGCTTCCACCATGATCTGGCTGATCTGCTCGTCTTCGAACAGGTGCACCATCTCCGCCAGGTTGTCCTGTTTGAGATCGCTCGCCACCTCGTCGATCAGCACGTCCGGCAGCAGCACGGCGAAGGGTTGGTCGCCGATCAGCGGGCGGGCGCAGAGCACCGCATGGCCCAGGCCTTTTGCCTCACCCTGGCGCACGTGCATGATGGTCACGTCTTTCGGGCAGATGTGCTGCACCTCTTCCAGCAGCTGACGCTTGACCCGCTTCTCCAGGGTCGCCTCCAGCTCGAAGCTCTTGTCGAAGTGGTTCTCGATGGAGTTCTTGCTGGAGTGGGTCACCAGGATGATCTCCTTGATGCCGGCGGCGATGGCCTCGCGCACCACATACTGGATCAGCGGCTTGTCGACCACGGGCAGCATCTCCTTCGGGATGGCCTTGGTGGCGGGCAGCATGCGGGTACCCAGGCCGGCGACGGGGAGAACGGCCTTGCGAACAACGAGGGGTGTCTTTTTCATGGAAGTGAGTCCGAAGATACGAAGTGGGCTCATGATACCCGAAGAAAAATGGGGCAGCCACAGGCTGCCCTCATCATGGTTATGGCATGAAACCCTTACTTGACGATGATCATGTCCCGGTTTGCATCCAGGGTGGCGGGTCCTATCCCACTCACCTCTTCCAGCTGCTCCACCGAGGTGAACTTGCCCTGCTTCTCGCGATAGTCGACGATGGCCTGGGCCTTCTTCTCGCCAATGCCCTTCAGGGCCGCGAGTTCATCGGCGCTGGCGGTGTTCAGGTTGATCTTGCCGCTCTCCTTGGCCTGGTTGATGGTGGCCGCAGGCTTGGTGGCCGGCTTGTCGGCGGCGAGCAGGGGTTGGCTAAAAAGCGGCAGTGCGCCTAGCAGCAGGGTGGCGATCAGGGTCTTTCTGTTCATGGTTTACGTCCTTGTAAGATGTCGAATTGCTATAGAAAGCTAGCCGAGCTGCGCCACTTTTCGTCTGTGAAAAGTGACAGGGTAATAACTCAGGTGAATCGGCTATAAGCCGGACGGCTCCTCCTCGGTTACACTGGCTAACCCTTTGAGCGAGATGCCTTTTCCATGTCCCTACCCGCCATTTCCGATCTGGAGCCCATCGCCCGCGCCGCGGGTCGTGCCATCATGACTATCTACCGTCAACCCTTCGCGGTGGAGTACAAGCAGGACGAGAGCCCGCTCACTGCGGCCGACAAGGGGGCCCACGAGGTCATCATATGGGCCCTGGCCACCTTGACCCCGGATATCCCCGTGCTGTCGGAAGAGTCGGATGCCGGTGTCATGGAGGAGCGGCTCGGCTGGTCCCGCTACTGGCTGGTGGATCCCCTGGACGGTACCAAGGAGTTCGTCTCCCGCAACGGGGAATTTACGGTGAATATCGCCCTCATCGAGGAGGGCAAGCCGGTCTGGGGGCTGGTCTATGCACCCGTGCTGGACAGGCTCTGGTATGGGGGCAAGGGGCTGGGAGCCTGGCGGACCGATGCGAGTGGCACGGCCCCCATCCAGACGCGTCCCCATGTAGAAGGGCAAGCCTGGAAGGTGGTGGGCAGTCGCAATCACCTCTCCCAGGCGACCCTGGACTATCTGGCCCGCTTCGGCGACATGGAGAAGGGGGAGATTGAACTGGTCTCCATGGGCAGCTCCCTCAAGTTCTGCATCATCGCCGAGGGAGGCGCCGAGCTCTATCCACGTCTGGCTCCTACCTGTGAATGGGATACGGCGGCGGCTCAGGCCGTACTGGAAGGGGCGGGGGGCAGCGTGACCCAGCTGGACGGCTCGCCCCTTGCCTATAACAAGCCGGATATCCTCAATCCCTGGTTTGTGGCGCGGGCCTGACAAGGCATCACAGCGCCCCCATAGTATCGAGATGAGAGTATCGAGATGAAAGCGTCGATACGAAACGGTGCATAAACGAGAAGGCCGGACATTGTCCGGCCTTCTGCATTCTGGGAGTCTGCCTTGTCTGCGACTGGTTCAGAACACCTTCTTGAAGGGTTTGATGGTGACCCTGGCATAGACACCCGCCGCCACATAAGGGTCGGCGTCGGCCCAGGCCTTGGCCTCTGCCTGGCTGCCAAACTCGGCGATGACGGTGCTGCCGGTGAAGCCCGCATCGGCAGGATCCTCGGCGTCGATGGCCGGGTTGGGGCCGGCGGTCAGCAGCCGTCCCTCATCCTGCAGCGCCTGCAGACGGGCGAGGTGGGCGGGGCGAGCCAGCTTGCGCTGGGGCAGGCTGTTCGCGACGTCTTCGGAGTAGATCAGATACCACATGGAACAATCCCTTTCTGGTTGCGGTTATTTGTCCTGTTCGGCCTTCTGCTCCGCCGGCAGGTGGCGATAGAGGTAGACGCCGCTCAGCAGAGTGAAGATCAGGGTCAGGCCGAGCAGGCCGAACACCTTGAAGTTGACCCACACCTCTTGAGACAGGTTGAAGGCCACGTAGAGGTTCAGCAGGCCGCAGAGGGCGAAGAAGCCGACCCAGCCGAGGTTGACGTGATCCCAGATGCGATCCGGCGCCTGCAGCTCCTTGGCCAGCATCTGCTTGATGAGGTTCTTGCCAAAGCCGTAGCGGCTGATGAGCAGGGCGAGGGCGAACAGCACGTTGATCACGGTCACCTTCCACTTGATGAAGGTGTCGTCGTGGAAGAAGACGGTGAGACCGCCAAAGAAGCCGACCAGCAGGAAGGTGAACAGCTGCATCTTCTCCACCTTGCGATAGCGGATCCAGCTGTAGGCGAGCTGCAGGCCGGTCACCACCACCAGGGCGCCGGTGGCCATGTAGATGTCGTAAAACTTGTAGACCGCGAAGAAGACGATCAGGGGAATGAATTCAATAAACTGCTTCATGCTGGGTCCGTTAAGCTCAAAATTTCACTCAGTGTACCTGCCCGCCAGACAACGGCAAATGAATAAGACCGCTCGTCTCGTCACCAGTTCCGCTCTGTCGGCCTCTTGCTCTGCATCCCGGCTGATGGCATGCCGGCATCACTCTTGCGGGGAGTTCGTCCCAAACAGCTCGTGGGCGATCTGCTTGCCGAGCCGCTCCTGATCCGCGAGCAGATCACGGATGTGGTGCTCCTCGATCAGCGGGTTGAGCAGCACGGCCCGCAGCAGGGTGAGGGGTTGCTCGCCATAGCGCCCCACCGCCCGCTGGGTGCGGGAGACGAAGCTGTGACCCTCCGCCCGCTGCGTCTTCTGCAGCGCCACGTTGAACTCATTGATCTGTCTGTTGGCCGCTTCATCCAGCGCCTTGTTTTGCAGATGGGGTGGAATGCAGCGATAAGAGAGCAGATTCATCACCGGGGCAGACATCAGCTCGAAGGCGGGGTTCTCTTCGATGAGCCTGGCCATCAGCCGCGCTCTGCCGTAGTTTGCCTCGATCAGCTCGGCATAGCCCTGCTGGCCCAGCAGCTGGAAGGCGGCGTCCAGATAGAGTGCATTGGCGGGGCGGGTCCCCTCCAGGGTGAAACGTCCCTGATCGAAGGAGGTCGCCCGAATGGCATAGGGAGCCTCCCGCTTCACCGCCATCATCAGATCCGGCTGGCGGCAGAGCAGCATGCCGGTACCCAGCGGCACCAGCAACTGCTTGTGGCCATCCAGGGTGACTGTATCAGCCAGCTCGATCCCGGCCAGCAAATCCTGATAGCGGGGGGAATAGAGGGTAGGGCCGCCCCAGGCGGCATCCACGTGGAAGTGAACTCGCTCCCGTCTGGCGATGGCGGCGAGCTCGGGCAGGGGGTCGATGGAGCCAAAATCCGTGCTGCCGGCGACGCCGACCAGGGTCAGCACCTTGAGTCTCTGTTCCTTGCAGCGGGCCAGTGCGGCCTCCAGCGCCGGTATGCTGAGCCGGTTGTCGGCGTCGGTATCGAGCCGCCACACGCTGGTTGCGCCTAGCCCCAGCAGATCCATGCCCTTGTCGAAGGAGTAATGCATCAGCCGCGACCCCAGGATCACGGCGCCGCGATAGCCCTGCTCGAAGAGGGTGAACAGGTTGTCGCCACAGGCCTGGTTGCGGGCCAACCAGAGGGCGGTGACGTTAGCTATGGTGCCGCCGCTGGTCATGACGCCGAGCGCCGCATCCTTGGCGTGCATCTGGCTGGCATAGAAATCGTCGCTCTGGCGGTAAATCAGGCGATGCAATTTGGCCAGCACCTCCCGTTCCAGGAAGCTGAGCAGGCGGGAGGACTCCATCTTCATCGGGTTCTGGTTCAGCATCACCAGCAGGCGGGAGAGCTCGGCGGTGAAGGTGGGCAGTGGCGCCGTCATGTGTCCCATGTAGCGGGGGGAGGTGAGGTGTGAAGCGCCGGGCACCAGGGTTGCCAACCGCGCCAGATAGTCCTGGATATTCATGCCGGCAGTGGGCATGCGGGACTGGTCGAGTCGGTGGGTGAACTCACCTCTCTGGTAGGGGGCCTGACTGTCGTCCGAACGATGGAAGGTCTCCAGCAGGGCCGTCATGGCCTGGCCGAAGGCCGGATCCGGTTGGGTGAAGAGTTCAGTCAGTTTCATCGGGTCCTCCAGACCTGCATGGGGGCAGACGGCGTCAGCCTGGCCCTTGCCCTGGGCGTGGCGCCGGCCGCAGAGCATACACCAAAGGGGCGGGGGGAACAGCCATCTCCTGCGCATCGTTCCCTCGCCGGTGACGGCATTTTTATTTTCAGCTAACGCTTGTAGCCTGAAATCCGGCCCGCTAGAGTGAGTCGAGTTTTGGTTGGAGGCAGTGATGAGCGAGATGAACGGTTATTCCCCGCGGGAGGAGTGGGCCAATCGCCTCAGCCACGGGCTGGGGTTGCTGTTCGGGATCCTGGGGCTGGCCCTGCTGCTGCACAAGGGCTGGGATGAAGGGCCCCAGGTGCTGGCGAGCTATGGGCTCTACGGCACCAGCCTGGTGCTGCTCTATCTCGCCTCGACTCTCTATCACAGCGTGGAGTCGGCGGCGGCGCAGCGCTGGTGCAAGTTGTTTGATCACTGCGCCATCTACCTGCTGATCGCGGGGACCTATACCCCCTTCTTGCTGGTGGCCCTCGACACGCCCCTGGCCCAGGGGCTGATGGTGGTGATCTGGGCCTTGGCGCTGACCGGGGTGGGGTTCAAGCTGGTCTTTATCAACAGATTCAAGCGATTGTCCCTGTTTACCTATCTGCTGCTGGGCTGGTTGTCGCTGCTGGTGGTCTATCAGCTCTACCTCCATCTGGCGGGGGAGGGGCTGCTGCTGCTCGGGATAGGGGGCCTCATCTACAGCCTGGGAGTGATCTTCTACGTGGCGAAGCGGATCCCCTATAACCATGCCATCTGGCACCTGTTCGTGCTGGGGGGGAGTGTCTGCCATTTCGCGGCCATCTACGGCTATGTTGACTAACCCTTAGTTGGTATTTTAGTGCCAATGAAAGCCTGAATTCGTGCGGCATCCCACAGTTGCCTACTGCGTTTGCTGACAAGCTAACGACAGTTTGACTTGGAAAGGATGCACGCAATGAGTGAGATCGCGCTTTCCATCAGCATATTGTCGCTGGTGGCGGTGCTGGGGCTCTGGCTGGGGAACTGGCGGGTCTATGGCGTTGGTTTGGGGATCGGAGGGGTGCTGTTTGGCGGCATAATAGTGGGCCACTTCGCCGGCCTCTCCGGCTTGCAGTTGAATGAGCAAACCCTTCATTTTATTCAGGAGTTCGGCCTGATCCTGTTCGTCTACACCATAGGCATCCAGGTCGGCCCCGGCTTCTTCTCCTCCCTGCGCAGCTCCGGACTCAAGCTCAACGGCTTCGCCGCCCTGCTGGTGCTGCTCGGCGGCCTGGTAGTGGTCGGTCTGCATCAGATATTCGATGTCCCGCTGCCGGCGATCCTCGGGGTCTTCTCCGGTGCAGTGACCAATACCCCCTCCCTCGGGGCGGGTCAGCAGATCCTGGCTGAGCTGGGGGCGGACCCCGGCATGACGGGGCTGATGGGGATGGGCTACGCGGTGGCCTATCCGTTCGGGATCTGCGGGATCCTGCTCACCATGTGGCTCATTCGCGTGTTCTTTCGCATCAAGATCGAGGATGAAGCGGCCGCGTTCGAGCAACAGACGAGCAAGGGCAAGGAGAGCCTGCAGACCATCAATATCGCCGTGCGCAATCCCAACATGCACGGCCTGATGCTGCGGGAGATCCCGAGCCTGGATGAAGCGGATGTCATCTGCTCCCGCCTCAAGCGAGGTGACGAGCTGATGGTGCCGAGGCCGGAGTCTCGCATCGAGCTCGGCGATCTGCTGCACCTGGTCGGCGAACAACACGCCCTGCACAAGGTGCTGCTGGTGCTGGGGGAAGAGGTGGATACCTCCCTCTCCACCAGGGGCACGGATCTGCGGGTGGAGCGGGTGGTGGTCACCAACGAGCAGGTGCTCGGCAAGCGGATCCGGGATCTCGACATCAAGCAGAAATACGACGTGGTCATCTCCCGCCTCAACCGGGCTGGCATCGAGCTGGTGCCGACCAGCCAGACCAGCTTGCAGTTTGGCGACATCCTCAATCTGGTGGGGCGGCTCGAGGCCATCGAGGCGGTGACCAGCGTGGTGGGCAACGTCCAGCAGAAGCTGCAGCAGGTACAGATGCTGCCGGTCTTCATCGGGGTCGGCCTGGGTGTCCTGCTTGGCTCCATCCCCTTCTATCTGCCGGGTTTCCCCGCGGCCCTCAAGCTCGGGCTGGCGGGCGGGCCTCTGGTGGTGGCGCTCATCCTGTCTCGCATCGGCAGCATCGGCAAGCTCTACTGGTTCATGCCGCCGAGCGCCAACCTGGCCCTGAGGGAGCTCGGCATAGTGTTGTTCCTGGCGGTGGTGGGGTTCAAATCCGGCGCCGGCTTCATCGATACCCTGATCAACGGGGATGGCCCGGCCTGGATGATGTATGGCGTGGCGATCACCCTGATCCCGCTGCTGGTGGTCGGGGTGTTGGCACGCCACTACGGCAAGCTCAACTATCTCACCCTGTGTGGCCTGTTGGCGGGCTCCATGACGGATCCCCCCGCCTTGGCGTTTGCGAACGGCATGCACCCCACTAGCGGGGCCAGCGCCCTCTCCTATGCGACCGTCTACCCGCTGGTGATGTTCCTGCGGATCATCTCGCCCCAGCTGCTGGCCATCCTGCTCTGGGCCGGAGCCTGAGTCCCCTGGACAGGAGTCCACCCATGGCCTCCTGTCTGTATTTTGCATATCAGATGCTATTGATTTAGTTAGTATTATTTTTTATTCACACCGTTCTGCTCCGTCGCTCAATTCAGCCCCGAATTAGTCTGTTCGTTCGAATTTTCTCACTGGTTTCTGGACCCGGGCACGGGCAGAGTAGAGTCTGGAAAACTATGCCCATAGATATTCAGGAGAGACCGATGAGCAGCCACAATATCGTTTTGGATCAGGATGTCGTCATTACCCAGTTGAAAGGCAAAGTCTATCTGGTTGCAGCAGATGGAAGCCAAATCCCGCTGGCCGAAGGCGATGTCTTGCCCAAGGACGCTGTTGTGCTTGCTCCGGACGGTGCCAGCTTCCTGGGAGGGGAGACCACTTTCACCCTGAGCCCGACCAAGGAGCCAGAGCCGGTGGCCGAAGATATCCTGTTGGCGCAGAACAATGCGCCGCAGACGCCAGACGATATCGCCGCCCTGCAACAAGCCATCCTGGAAGGGGCTGACCCGACCAAGACCTTTGAAGCCTCTGCCGCGGGCGGTGCGCCTGCCGCCGGCAACGTGGGCGGCGTCGCAGGTGCCAGTGGCAACGGTGGCTTCGTCTCCATCGACAGAACCGGGGATGCCACCATAGCCGCCGCCGGCTTCGACACGGCCAACCCGGACGAGCCAGGTACCGTTGTCGAGGCACGGGATGGCGAGGACGAGAATGTCGATCTGACGGCGCCAGTCATCACCGTCTCGGCACCTGACAACACCAATGACAATACCCCGACCCTGACTGGGACCACGGATGCGCTGCCAGGCAGCACAGTGACCCTGCTGGTGACCGATGCCAACGGCAACCAGCAGACCCTGATCACCACGGTCAATCCGGATGGCAGCTTCAGTGTGGATGTGACCACCCCATTGGCCGATGGCCCCTATGACGTGACGGCCTCAGTGACCGATCCTTCCGGCAATACCGGTACCGCCACCGACAACGGCAGCGTGGACAGCACGGCACCGACGGCGCCTCTGGTCGAGATCCAGGATGGGGCAGACAACGTCATCTCCGCCAACGAGCGGGCGAATGGCGTGGATGTCATTATTCGTCTGCCGGCCGATGCCAAAGTCGGGGATCGTCTCGATGTGGACTGGAATGGCGATGGTGTGCCCGATAGTTCGTCCGTACTGACGGCGGATGACATCAACAAGGCGCAGGTCAATCTCACCATTCCGACGACGGATCTGCCGACCAATGGCCCCGTCACCGTCGATGCGACCCTGACTGACTCGGCAGGCAATACATCCCCCAAAGGCACAGACAACAGCGTCGTCAACGCGCCGCCCTTGGCCGGGAATGACCAGTTCACCATGGCGGAAGATGGCACCGTCACGCTCAACGTGCTCGGCAACGACGGGGATGTGGATGGGGATCGGCTGACTATCACGGCCATCAATGGCCAGGCCATCGCGGAAGGTGGTTCCGTTGCCATCAACAATGGCACTGTCACCCTGACCAACGGCCAGCTTGTCTTCACGCCGGCTCCTGATTTCAATGGCAATGTCGCCTTCGAATACAGCATCAGCGATGGCTTGCATACCGCCACCGCAGGTGTCACGGGGGTCGTCACCGGCGTGAATGACGCAGCTGTCATCGCCGGAACAGATACGGGTGGAGTGACCGAAGACGAGAGTACCCCGCTGTTGACCGAGACCGGCACCCTGACCGTGACCGACGTGGACGGGGCGGACGAGGCCAAGTTTGTGGCTGGCAACGGCACCCCGAGCGCCGGTGCGCTGGGGACCCTGACCATCACCGAAGGCGGTGAGTGGACCTATCACGTGGCGAACGGCGACGTGCAGTACCTGGGCCAGGGTGAGACCAAGGTGGAGACCTTCGTGGTCAAGAGCCTGGACGGCACCGAGCACACCGTCACCATCACCATCACCGGCGTGAACGATGGCGCGGTGATCGGCGGTGCTGACGCCGGCGGCGTGACCGAAGACGAGAGTACCCCGCTGTTGACCGAGACCGGCACCCTGACCGTGACCGACGTGGACGGGGCGGACGAGGCCAAGTTTGTGGCTGGCAACGGCACCCCGAGCGCCGGTGCGCTGGGGACCCTGACCATCACCGAAGGCGGTGAGTGGACCTATCACGTGGCGAACGGCGACGTGCAGTACCTGGGCCAGGGTGAGACCAAGGTGGAGACCTTCGTGGTCAAGAGCCTGGACGGCACTGAGCACACCGTCACCATCACCATCACCGGCGTGAACGATGGCGCGGTGATCGGCGGTGCTGACGCCGGCGGCGTGACCGAAGACGAGAGCACCCCGACCCTGACCGAGACCGGCACCCTGAGCGTGACCGACGTGGACGGGGCGGATGAAGCCAAGTTTGTGGCTGGCAACGGCACCCCGAGCGCCGGTGCGCTGGGCTCCCTGACCATCACCGAAGGGGGTGAGTGGACCTATCACGTGGCCAACGGCGACGTGCAGTACCTGGGCCAGGGTGAGACCAAGGTGGAGACCTTCGTGGTTAAGAGCCTGGATGGCACCGAGCACACCGTCACCATCACCATCACCGGCGTGAACGACGGTGCGGTGATCGGCGGCACCGACACCGGCGGCGTGACCGAAGACGAGAGCACCCCGCTCCTGACCGAGACCGGCACCCTGACCGTGACCGACGTGGACGGGGCGGATGAAGCCAAGTTCATCGCCGGCAACGGCGTGGCCAGCAATGGCGCGCTGGGCTCCCTGACCATCACCGAAGGCGGTGAGTGGACCTACCACGTGGCCAACGGCGACGTGCAGTACCTGGGCCAGGGTGAGACCAAGGTGGAGACCTTCGTGGTCAAGAGCCTGGATGGCACCGAGCACACCGTCACCATCACCATCACCGGCGTGAACGATGGCGCGGTGATCGGCGGTGCTGACAGCGGCGGCGTGACCGAAGACGAGAGCACCCCGCTGCTGACCGAGACCGGCACCCTGACCGTGACCGACGTGGACGGGGCGGACGAGGCCAAGTTCGTGGCCGGCAACGGTGTGGCCAGCAATGGCGCGCTGGGCTCCCTGACCATCACCGAAGGGGGTGAGTGGACCTATCACGTGGCCAACGGCGACGTGCAGTACCTGGGCCAGGGTGAGACCAAGGTGGAGACCTTCGTGGTCAAGAGCCTGGACGGCACTGAGCACACCGTCACCATCACCATCACCGGCGTGAACGATGGTGCGGTGATAGGTGGTGTCGACACCGGTGCGGTGACCGAAGATCTGAACGTGGTCAGCGGTAACCTGACCGAGACCGGCACCCTGACCGTGACCGACGTGGACGGGGCGGACGAGGCCAAGTTTGTGGCTGGCAACGGCACCCCGAGCGCCGGTGCGCTGGGCTCCCTGACCATCACCGAAGGCGGTGAGTGGACCTACCACGTGGCCAACGGCGACGTGCAGTACCTGGGCCAGGGTGAGACCAAGGTCGAGACCTTCGTGGTCAAGAGCCTGGATGGCACCGAGCACACCGTCACCATCACCATCACCGGCGTGAACGATGGCGCGGTGATCGGCGGTGCTGACAGCGGCGGCGTGACCGAAGACGAGAGCACCCCGCTGTTGACCGAGACCGGCACCCTGAGCGTGACCGACGTGGACGGGGCGGATGAAGCCAAGTTTGTGGCTGGCAACGGCACCCCGAGCGCCGGTGCGCTGGGCTCCCTGACCATCACCGAAGGCGGTGAGTGGACCTATCACGTGGCGAACGGCGACGTGCAGTACCTGGGCCAGGGTGAGACCAAGGTGGAGACCTTCGTGGTCAAGAGCCTGGACGGCACCGAGCACACCGTCACCATCACCATCACCGGCGTGAACGATGGCGCGGTGATCGGCGGTGCTGACGCCGGCGGCGTGACCGAAGACGAGAGCTCCCCGACCCTGACCGAAACCGGCACCCTGACCGTGACCGACGTGGACGGGGCGGATGAAGCCAGGTTTGTGGCCGGCAACGGCACCCCGAGCGCCGGTGCGCTGGGGACCCTGACCATCACCGAAGGCGGTGAGTGGACCTACCACGTGGCCAACGGCGACGTGCAGTACCTGGGCCAGGGTGAGACCAAGGTGGAGACCTTCGTGGTCAAGAGCCTGGATGGCACCGAGCACACCGTCACCATCACCATCACCGGCGTGAACGATGGCGCGGTGATCGGCGGTGCTGACAGCGGCGGCGTGACCGAAGACGAGAGCACCCCGCTGCTGACCGAGACCGGCACCCTGACCGTGACCGACGTGGACGGGGCGGACGAGGCCAAGTTTGTGGCTGGCAACGGCACCCCGAGCGCCGGTGCGCTGGGGACCCTGACCATCACCGAAGGCGGTGAGTGGACCTATCACGTGGCGAACGGCGACGTGCAGTACCTGGGCCAGGGTGAGACCAAGGTGGAGACCTTCGTGGTCAAGAGCCTGGACGGCACTGAGCACACCGTCACCATCACCATCACCGGCGTGAACGATGGCGCGGTGATCGGCGGTGCTGACGCCGGCGGCGTGACCGAAGACGAGAGCACCCCGACCCTGACCGAGACCGGCACCCTGAGCGTGACCGACGTGGACGGGGCGGATGAAGCCAAGTTTGTGGCTGGCAACGGCACCCCGAGCGCCGGTGCGCTGGGCTCCCTGACCATCACCGAAGGGGGTGAGTGGACCTATCACGTGGCCAACGGCGACGTGCAGTACCTGGGCCAGGGTGAGACCAAGGTGGAGACCTTCGTGGTTAAGAGCCTGGATGGCACCGAGCACACCGTCACCATCACCATCACCGGCGTGAACGACGGTGCGGTGATCGGCGGCACCGACACCGGCGGCGTGACCGAAGACGAGAGCACCCCGCTCCTGACCGAGACCGGCACCCTGACCGTGACCGACGTGGACGGGGCGGATGAAGCCAAGTTCATCGCCGGCAACGGCGTGGCCAGCAATGGCGCGCTGGGCTCCCTGACCATCACCGAAGGCGGTGAGTGGACCTACCACGTGGCCAACGGCGACGTGCAGTACCTGGGCCAGGGTGAGACCAAGGTGGAGACCTTCGTGGTCAAGAGCCTGGATGGCACCGAGCACACCGTCACCATCACCATCACCGGCGTGAACGATGGCGCGGTGATCGGCGGTGCTGACAGCGGCGGCGTGACCGAAGACGAGAGCACCCCGCTGCTGACCGAGACCGGCACCCTGACCGTGACCGACGTGGACGGGGCGGACGAGGCCAAGTTCGTGGCCGGCAACGGTGTGGCCAGCAATGGCGCGCTGGGCTCCCTGACCATCACCGAAGGGGGTGAGTGGACCTATCACGTGGCCAACGGCGACGTGCAGTACCTGGGCCAGGGTGAGACCAAGGTGGAGACCTTCGTGGTCAAGAGCCTGGACGGCACTGAGCACACCGTCACCATCACCATCACCGGCGTGAACGATGGTGCGGTGATAGGTGGTGTCGACACCGGTGCGGTGACCGAAGATCTGAACGTGGTCAGCGGTAACCTGACCGAGACCGGCACCCTGACCGTGACCGACGTGGACGGGGCGGACGAGGCCAAGTTTGTGGCTGGCAACGGCACCCCGAGCGCCGGTGCGCTGGGCTCCCTGACCATCACCGAAGGCGGTGAGTGGACCTACCACGTGGCCAACGGCGACGTGCAGTACCTGGGCCAGGGTGAGACCAAGGTCGAGACCTTCGTGGTCAAGAGCCTGGATGGCACCGAGCACACCGTCACCATCACCATCACCGGCGTGAACGATGGCGCGGTGATCGGCGGTGCTGACAGCGGCGGCGTGACCGAAGACGAGAGCACCCCGCTGTTGACCGAGACCGGCACCCTGAGCGTGACCGACGTGGACGGGGCGGATGAAGCCAAGTTTGTGGCTGGCAACGGCACCCCGAGCGCCGGTGCGCTGGGCTCCCTGACCATCACCGAAGGCGGTGAGTGGACCTATCACGTGGCGAACGGCGACGTGCAGTACCTGGGCCAGGGTGAGACCAAGGTGGAGACCTTCGTGGTCAAGAGCCTGGACGGCACCGAGCACACCGTCACCATCACCATCACCGGCGTGAACGATGGCGCGGTGATCGGCGGTGCTGACGCCGGCGGCGTGACCGAAGACGAGAGCTCCCCGACCCTGACCGAAACCGGCACCCTGACCGTGACCGACGTGGACGGGGCGGATGAGGCCAAGTTTGTGGCTGGCAACGGCACCCCGAGCGCCGGTGCGCTGGGGACCCTGACCATCACCGAAGGCGGTGAGTGGACCTATCACGTGGCGAACGGCGACGTGCAGTACCTGGGCCAGGGTGAGACCAAGGTGGAGACCTTCGTGGTCAAGAGCCTGGACGGCACTGAGCACACCGTCACCATCACCATCACCGGCGTGAACGATGGCGCGGTGATCGGCGGTGCTGACGCCGGCGGCGTGACCGAAGACGAGAGCACCCCGACCCTGACCGAGACCGGCACCCTGAGCGTGACCGACGTGGACGGGGCGGATGAAGCCAAGTTTGTGGCTGGCAACGGCACCCCGAGCGCCGGTGCGCTGGGCTCCCTGACCATCACCGAAGGGGGTGAGTGGACCTATCACGTGGCCAACGGCGACGTGCAGTACCTGGGCCAGGGTGAGACCAAGGTGGAGACCTTCGTGGTTAAGAGCCTGGATGGCACCGAGCACACCGTCACCATCACCATCACCGGCGTGAACGACGGTGCGGTGATCGGCGGCACCGACACCGGCGGCGTGACCGAAGACGAGAGCACCCCGCTCCTGACCGAGACCGGCACCCTGACCGTGACCGACGTGGACGGGGCGGATGAAGCCAAGTTCATCGCCGGCAACGGCGTGGCCAGCAATGGCGCGCTGGGCTCCCTGACCATCACCGAAGGCGGTGAGTGGACCTACCACGTGGCCAACGGCGACGTGCAGTACCTGGGCCAGGGTGAGACCAAGGTGGAGACCTTCGTGGTCAAGAGCCTGGATGGCACCGAGCACACCGTCACCATCACCATCACCGGCGTGAACGATGGCGCGGTGATCGGCGGTGCTGACAGCGGCGGCGTGACCGAAGACGAGAGCACCCCGCTGCTGACCGAGACCGGCACCCTGACCGTGACCGACGTGGACGGGGCGGACGAGGCCAAGTTCGTGGCCGGCAACGGTGTGGCCAGCAATGGCGCGCTGGGCTCCCTGACCATCACCGAAGGGGGTGAGTGGACCTATCACGTGGCCAACGGCGACGTGCAGTACCTGGGCCAGGGTGAGACCAAGGTGGAGACCTTCGTGGTCAAGAGCCTGGACGGCACTGAGCACACCGTCACCATCACCATCACCGGCGTGAACGATGGTGCGGTGATAGGTGGTGTCGACACCGGTGCGGTGACCGAAGATCTGAACGTGGTCAGCGGTAACCTGACCGAGACCGGCACCCTGACCGTGACCGACGTGGACGGGGCGGACGAGGCCAAGTTTGTGGCTGGCAACGGCACCCCGAGCGCCGGTGCGCTGGGCTCCCTGACCATCACCGAAGGCGGTGAGTGGACCTACCACGTGGCCAACGGCGACGTGCAGTACCTGGGCCAGGGTGAGACCAAGGTCGAGACCTTCGTGGTCAAGAGCCTGGATGGCACCGAGCACACCGTCACCATCACCATCACCGGCGTGAACGATGGCGCGGTGATCGGCGGTGCTGACAGCGGCGGCGTGACCGAAGACGAGAGCACCCCGCTGTTGACCGAGACCGGCACCCTGAGCGTGACCGACGTGGACGGGGCGGATGAAGCCAAGTTTGTGGCTGGCAACGGCACCCCGAGCGCCGGTGCGCTGGGCTCCCTGACCATCACCGAAGGCGGTGAGTGGACCTATCACGTGGCGAACGGCGACGTGCAGTACCTGGGCCAGGGTGAGACCAAGGTGGAGACCTTCGTGGTCAAGAGCCTGGACGGCACCGAGCACACCGTCACCATCACCATCACCGGCGTGAACGATGGCGCGGTGATCGGCGGTGCTGACGCCGGCGGCGTGACCGAAGACGAGAGCTCCCCGACCCTGACCGAAACCGGCACCCTGACCGTGACCGACGTGGACGGGGCGGATGAAGCCAGGTTTGTGGCCGGCAACGGCACCCCGAGCGCCGGTGCGCTGGGGACCCTGACCATCACCGAAGGCGGTGAGTGGACCTACCACGTGGCCAACGGCGACGTGCAGTACCTGGGCCAGGGTGAGACCAAGGTGGAGACCTTCGTGGTCAAGAGCCTGGATGGCACCGAGCACACCGTCACCATCACCATCACCGGCACCAATGACGCGCCGGTGCTGCAGGCCGATGTGGGGAGCGTCAACGAAGACGCTGTTCTGACGGTGACTGCAGCCAACGGCGTGCTGGCCAATGACAGCGATGTGGACGGCAATGCCCTGAAGGTGACCGGGATCCTGAACGGCACCACGGGGACGGCGACCGCGGTCAACGCCAGCGGCGACACCGTGCTGAGCAACAGCTACGGCACCCTGACCATCCGTGCCGACGGCAGCTACAGCTTCAACGCCAACGGGGCGGATGCCCAGAAACTGGCGACCGGTCAGACCGCGAACGTGGTGTTCACCTACACCGCGACCGACGGCACCGTCAGCCAGACCAACACCCTGACCATCACCATCACCGGCACCAATGACGCGCCGGTGCTGCAGGCCGATGTGGGGAGCGTCAACGAAGACGCTGTTCTGACGGTGACTGCAGCCAACGGCGTGCTGGCCAACGACAGCGATGTGGATGGCAATGCCCTGAAGGTGACCGGGATCCTGAACGGCACCACGGGGACGGCGACCGCGGTCAACGCCAGCGGCGACACCGTGCTGAGCAACAGCTACGGCACCCTGACCATCCGTGCCGACGGCAGCTACAGCTTCAACGCCAACGGGGCGGATGCCCAGAAACTGGCGACCGGTCAGACCGCGAACGTGGTGTTCACCTATACCGCGACCGACGGCACCGTGAGCCAGACCAGCACCCTGACCATCACCATCACCGGCACCAACGATGCCCCTGTGCTGCAAGCCGATGTGGGGAGCGTCAACGAAGACGCTGTTCTGACGGTGACTGCAGCCAACGGCGTGCTGGCCAACGACAGCGATGTGGATGGCAATGCCCTGAAGGTGACCGGGATCCTGAACGGCACCACGGGGACGGCGACCGCGGTCAACGCCAGCGGCGACACCGTGCTGAGCAACAGCTACGGCACCCTGACCATCCGTGCCGACGGCAGCTACAGCTTCAACGCCAACGGGGCGGAAGCCCAGAAACTGGCGACCGGTCAGACCGCGAACGTGGTGTTCACCTACACCGCGACCGACGGCACCGTCAGCCAGACCAGCACCCTGACCATCACCATCACCGGCACCAACGATGCCCCTGTGCTGCAGGCTGATGTGGGTGCGGTCAATGAAGACGCTGTTCTGACCGTGAACGCGGCGAACGGCGTGCTGGCCAATGACAGCGACGTCGACGGCAACGCCCTCAAGGTGACCGGGATCCTGAACGGCACCACGGGCACGGCGACCGCGGTCAACGCCAGCGGCGACACCGTGCTGAGCAACAGCTACGGCACCCTGACCATCCGTGCCGACGGCAGCTACAGCTTCAACGCCAACGGGGCGGATGCCCAGAAACTGGCGACCGGTCAGACCGCGAACGTGGTGTTTACCTATACCGCCGCCGACGGCACCGTCAGCCAGACCAGCACCCTGACCATCACCATCACCGGTACCAACGATGCCCCTGTGCTGCAGGCCGATGTGGGGGCGGTCAATGAAGACGCTGTTCTGACGGTGACTGCAGCCAACGGCGTGCTGGCCAACGACAGCGACGTCGACGGCAATGCCTTGAAGGTGACCGGGATCCTGAACGGCACCACGGGCACGGCGACCGCGGTCAACGCCAGCGGCGACACCGTGCTGAGCAACAGCTACGGCACCCTGACCATCCGTGCCGACGGCAGCTACAGCTTCAACGCCAACGGGGTGGATGCCCAGAAACTGGCGGCGGGCAACACCGCGAACGTGGTGTTCACCTATACCGCCACCGACGGCACCGTCAGCCAGACCAGCACCCTGACCATCACCATCACCGGCACCAATGACGCGCCTGTGCTGCAAGCCGATGTGGGGAGCGTCAACGAAGACGCCATCCTGACGGTGACTGCAGCCAACGGCGTGCTGGCCAACGACAGCGATGTGGATGGCAATGCCCTGAAGGTGACCGGGATCCTGAACGGCACCACGGGGACGGCGACCGCGGTCAACGCCAGCGGCGACACCGTGCTGAGCAACAGCTACGGCACCCTGACCATCCGTGCCGACGGCAGCTACAGCTTCAACGCCAACGGGGCGGAAGCCCAGAAACTGGCGACCGGTCAGACCGCGAACGTGGTGTTCACCTACACCGCGACCGACGGCACCGTCAGCCAGACCAACACCCTGACCATCACCATCACCGGCACCAACGATGCGCCCACCTTGAGCATCGACAAGAGTGCCGTGGTTTCTGAGGAGGGGCTTGCCGGCGGGATCGCCGATACGGCAGGCAGCAGCGATACCACGGACAGCGTGGCCGCCAGCGGCAAGATCACGGTCGGCGACCTGGATAGCCAGGATAGCCTGACCATCAGCCTGAGTGGGCCGAGCGGCCTGACGTCCGGCGGGGCGACCGTACAGTGGAGCTGGAATGCCACCACCAAGGTGTTGACCGGCTATACCGGCACGGCGGGCGGTGCGGACTACAAGGCGGTCATCGATGTGAAACTGACGGCTCCGGCTGGCGGCAGCAAGGGTGACTGGAGCTATGACGTGACCCTCAAGGCACCTCTTGATCATCCGACCAAGGGGAGTGAGGACGTACTCAACTTCCAGATCGGTGTGACCGTATCGGATGGCAAGACCACCACCACCGGCAGCCTGCCCATTTCCGTTGAGGATGACTCGCCGGTCGCGGGTGATGCCGCCGCCGTGTCCGTCACCAAGACGGATATCCCGGCGGCCCTGACCGGGTTGTTCGATCTGACCCAATACAGCGGCAACAAGCTGTCTCTCGGCATGGCGGGCTTCACCATCACGGCGCTGGGCTTCAAGTCGGCTACAGACTCGACCCTGGTCGCCGCGAATGTGAATGGCTCCAGTTCCGGGTTGGGGGTGTCCAGCGTGGCGGCTCCCTATCACAACATCGCCAACGAGATCGATTTCCGTCACTTCGCCAATGGTACCTCGGCCTCCGAGCAGCTCATCATCAAGCTGGATGCGGGCAAGGTGGCCTACGGCGCCAATATCAAGTTCAGCCAGATGTTCGGCGGCGAGCTGGAGAGCGGCGTGGTGGAGTTCTATCGCGGTGGCGTGCTGATCGGTACCCAGACCTTCAGCTCCAATGTCTCTGGCGGCGACTATGCCGGCAACTTCCAGGTGCAGCAGGGCGGCTTCGACACCATGGTGATCAAGGCCACCAACAATGGCAACACCAACACCAGTGACAACAGCGACTTCACCGTGAAGAGCATCGAGTTCCTCGGCGCGACGACGGCGCAGGCCATCGCCTACGGTTCGGGTACCGTCACGCCGCAGTGGGGGGCCGATGGCAAGGGTTACATGCAACTCGTCGGCACGACCGAAACCGGGCTGACCACGGCCACCGGCAAGGCGATCACCACGACTCTGGAGTCGGCCAATACCCTGGTTGGCAAGGACAGTGACGGTACGCTGGTGTTCCGTCTGGAGTTCACCCCGGCGACCGGCAAGTGGGAGTTCTTCCAGTACCAGAACATGTCCAAGCCAGTCGGTGATGGTGACATCGACTTCCAGTTCAAGGCGGTGGATGGGGATGGCGACGGCAGCCTGGGGTCGTTTGCCACCAAGCCGCTGTTCACGCCTGTTGTGCAGTCGGTCTCCAGCGAGAGCGTGGCGGAAGGCGGCAACCTGAGCCACAGCGTGACCCTGTCCGACGCGACCCAGGAGGCGACCCAATATGATTTCGCCATCCAGGGTAGCGGCACCAATCCCGCCTCGGCTCTCGACTGGGGAAGCGCCCAATTCAGCAACGGGGTGACCTACAACAGCACCACCGGCAAGATCACTGTGCCTGCCGGGGTGTCCGGCTTCACCGTGACCATTCCGACCCTGGACGATCGTCTGGTCGAGGCAAACGAGAGCCTGTCGGTCACCATAGGTGGACAGACGGGCACGGGTACCATCATCGACAACGATCGCGCACCGACCGCTGCGGGCGGTTATAGCTCAGGGCTGGAAGATCAGCCCCAGGTGCTGAAGTGGTCCCAGTTTGGTGCCAGCGACGATCAGGCCAACAGCGATCTGAGTGTGAAGATCGGCACCCTGCCCCTCAACGGCAAGCTGGAATACCTCAATGCCGCAGGCCAATGGGTGGCGGTGAAGGTGGGGGACCTGATCTCTTACGGCGACATCAATACCGGCCATCTGCGCTTCGTGCCCGGGCTCAATGAGTCGAGCACCAATGGGACTGACGGCGGCGGTCTCTCCGTCGGCAACAAGCAGGGGGACTACGCCAGCTTCGGTTATCAGATAAGCGACGGTGCCAACCTCAGCAACAGCGGCAAGCTGGTGATCGATGTGGCGGCCGTGGCCGACAAGCCGATGGTCAACGTGACCCTGACGGGCAATGGCATACCGCTTTACAACCTGAGCTTCCCGAGCGCGGGTATCACGACGGAGCAGTTCCAGTCCGGCAACTTCAACAAGACGGCATTCGGTATCACCAGTTCGCTGACCGATAGCAGCAGTGGCCAGGAGCAAGTGCTTGGCAATAGTGGCAACGACTATATCGTCAGTTCTCATGGTGGTGGTGACCTGCTCTATGGGCAGGGAGGCAATGACATCCTGGTCGGCGGCAATGCGGCTCAGGGGGATTCCCTCTATGGGGGGGACGGCAACGATGTACTGGTGTCAGGTCTTGGCAACGACGGTCTCTATGGCGGTGCCGGCACAGATATCGCCGTCCTGACCGGCAATCGTGCGGACTACGCCATCAAGAAGGGCAGTGGCTTCTCGACCAACGATCGCTGGTTCGATTTCTCGGTGACGGAGGCGGGGGTCGGTGTCACCAAGGCGCTGCACGATATCGAATACGTGCAGTTTGCCGATGGCATCTACCAGATCAATCAGGATACGGGGGCACTGACTCTGGTACAGCCGACCGTGGTCGACTATCCGGTGGAGTTGAGTGCGTCCCTGAACGACAGGGATGGCAGCGAGGTATTCGACAGCCTGGTGCTCACTGGCATGCCTCAGGGAACGCAGCTCTATAACGGCGCTCAACTGCTGGGGAGCGCTGGTGCTGATGGCAAGATCACCCTCACGGCCAACAGTAGTCTGTGGAGCACCAGTGCACTGGATGTGAAGCTCACCGGGCTGACTCTGCGCGTGCCGGGTGGCAGTGCCGGCCAGGTCGATCTCAAGGTGGAGGCCATCGCCAAGGAGGTGGGGACCGACCAGACCAGTTCCGCCACCGATGATGACAGCATCCGTCTGAGCTACTTCAACGCGACCGAAGGGGAGCCGGGTGACCAGAGCCGGACCTATGGCAGCGAGCACAATATCGTGGTGGGGGATCTGGATGGCAGCGTGGTGCTGTCGGGTCAGAACTACAACATCGCCTTCATGGTCGACAGCTCCGGCAGTATCGGCACTGATGCCATGAACACCATCAAGAGCCAACTGGCTCAGGTCTTCGCCAGCCTGAAGAACAGCGCCGGTACGGATGGGGCGGGCAAGGTCAACATCTTCCTGGTGGACTTCGATACCCTGGCCAACAAGTCAGTGAGCGTGAATCTCAAGGACGCGAGTGCCCTGAGCCAGTTGCAGACCATCCTCGACAGCATGGATGGCAGCAGCAACAACGGCGGTGGCACCAACTACGAGGACGTGTTCAAGACCACGGCCAACTGGTTCAACAGCTCGACCGTACAGGGCAACACCAATGCCAAGAACCTGACCTACTTCATTACCGATGGCAAGCCGACCTATTACCTGGATAGTGAAGGCAGCAACCCACGGATTGTGAACAATTCAGGGAGCAATAATGATGTCTATCTGAATACCGTTCTTGGTAGTGGATATGTTGCAAACCGGGTTTATACCTCGAATGGCTACACCATCGTCGATGCTCAGGGCCGGGTTTACTCCTACGACAGATGGGGCACACAGAGCCAAGTCGGTTATATGCGTGCGGATGGCAAGGGGGGTTATACCTACTCGACTCTGGCGGGGTCGGGGAACTCTACCGACAGCACCACCATCAGCAACTCGGTGGCGGGTTTCGGGCTGCTGACCGGCATGGGGGTGACCGTCGAGGCCATCGGGCTGGGGGCGAACATCTCCACCAATGACCTGAAATCCTACGACTCCGATGGGGTGCTCAAGACCGGGGTCAACGCCTCGGATCTGGCCAATGCCATCCTGGGCACCTCGGTGAACAATCTGCCGGGAGCCGACCGTTTCGATGGTGGGGCCGGTGATGACATCCTGTTCGGTGATGCGGTGCACTTCGCCGGCATCGATGGGGAAGGCTATTCAGCCATCAAGAGCTATGTGGCGGCACAGCTGGGCCGCAGCGATGTGCTGGATGCCGACGTGCATCGCTACATCCAGGAGCATGCCGCCGATTTCGATCAGTCTTCAGCCAATGACAAGGCGGATGTGCTGATCGGCGGGGCGGGCAACGACATCCTGTTCGGTCAGGGCGGCAATGACTCCCTGTTCGGCGGAGATGGCAATGACATCCTGTTCGGTGGGGCCGGTGACGACAACCTGTTTGGCGAGAGTGGCAACGACACCCTCTATGGTGGCACGGGCAACGACAACCTCTATGGCGGCGCAGGCAACGATGTGCTGAGCGGCGGTCAGGGCAACGACATGCTGGCCGGGGGACTTGGCAACGACATCCTGACGGGTGGCACGGGCGCCGACACCTTCGTCTGGCAGAAGGGGGATACGACGCCTGGCACTGTGACCAAAGACTATGTCACCGACTTCTCCAGGGCCGAGGGAGACAAGCTGGATCTCAGTGATCTGCTGGATAGCGATGGCAGCAAGGACGAGAACTCGCTGAAGAGCCTGCTCTCGGTGTTCCAGGACATCGAAGGGGTGCATCTGCAGGTCAAGGAGAGCAGTGCGGCGCCGGTGACTCAGGAGATAGTGCTGACGAACCATACCTTCGATACCCTGACCGGCGGCTCCGGCACCACGGCCAACCAGGTCATCGACTTCATGTTGCAAAACAACATGCTGGATATCGACAAGTAAGTCGGCCCCCGTTTGAGCAAAAAGCGGCAGAGCAATCTGCCGCTTTTTTTATGGGGCGTTTTTACCGGGGTCTAGGCATAAGGGTCCCAGGTGAAGGCCAAGATTAGAAAGAACGGAGATGGAGACTAGCCAGGGTGAAGTCGAGGCTGGCCAGCGGCTGTCAGCCGGATAGCAACAGGGGGCCGGTTTGGATAAACCGACCCCCTGGTCAGATGGTGTTGTGTTCAGTCAGCGTCGGGCTCAGGCATTGACCCTGGCCAGGCGGGAGTCACGCTGAAAGCAGTTGACCAGCAGCAGGAAGGTGATCACCCCGACGGTCCCGAGCACCAGCCAGGGCAGCCAGGGTTGCCCCTGGACGTTGGCGTAGTCGTGCAATGCGCCGCCGCTGACATAGCCGGTCATGCCGCCGAGCGCCAGCCCCAGCCGGCTGAAACCCATGTAGCTGCCCCGGGCCCCCGGTTGTGCGAGCTTGGTCATCAGCGTCTCCCGCGCCGGCTCGGCGATGACGATGCCGAGATAGAAGCAGGCCAGCAACATGAAGACGGCGGGCAGGGTAGTGGCGAAGGCCACCAGTCCGATGCCGGCTGTCATCAGCAGCACCCCGGCCATCAGGCGGTTCTCCAGCTTGAAGTGGCGCTCGCCATAGCGGGCCAGCGGATAGAGCAGGGTCAGGGAGATGGCGGTCTCCAGGGTGTACATCCAGCCCACCGCCGTGGTGCTGCCTGCCATCTGCTTGACCAGGATGGGGAAGATCAACATCACCTGCACCCAGAGCGCGTAGTAGCCGCTCAGGATCAGCACCAGTCGGCAGAAGGCCTTGTCCGCCAGCACCTGGCCGAGGCCGGCCCGGATCGGGGTGGGCCGCACCGAGAGCTTGTAGGCGGGCAGGATCAGCAGGTTGCACAGGGCCGCGCAGACAAACAGACCAGCCCCCAGCAGGCAGACATACTCGAAATCGAAGTTCAGCAGCCAGCTGCCGAGCAGGGCACCTGCCACGGCACCGGCACTCTCCAGCATCATCAGCAATGAGATGTAGCGACCCCGCTCCCGGGGACGGGTGAATTTGATCACCAGGGCCGCGCGGGGAGGGTCGAACAGGCAGCCACCCAGCCCCGAGATGATGCAGGAGAGAATGAGGTCGAGTCCGCTCTGGGCATAGGCCAGGCTGGCAAAGCCGGCGGCTCGCAGCAGCATGCCGCAGACGATGAGGGGGCGAGCGCCAAATTTGTCGGCGAGTGAGCCACCGAAGACTCCCAGCCCCTGCTGGGTCAGTTGCCGCAACCCCAGCGCCAGCCCGACCACGCCGGCGGCCCAGCCGAGCTGATCCACGAAGCGCAGGCTGATCATGGGCATGACCACGAAGAATCCCAGGATCACCAGGAGGGAATCCAATGCCAAAAACCACCGCCCCAACCGCCTCGCCCGCTCAACCATGACCCTTAGAACCTCTGCCGCATCGAAAATAGTGCTTATTGTGTGTGTTGCCTGAATGGCGCCGTCACCAAACAGAGCCAAGGGCGAAGAGAAGTCCCTGGCTCGGCGGCGCTCTGGCCATTTCATGACGATTGATACTGCTATTCTGGGAGGGAGCCAGATATAGTGGTAGCCGACAACTGGCTATATTTCATATTGGATTTTGTTATGGCTATGACCCTCGATGATCTGCAATTGCTGCTGGATGTGGCCAACCGTGGCAGCTTCAGCAAGGTGGCCGCCATTCGCGGCTGGTCCCAGCCCATGGTCAGCCAGCGGATCGCCGTGCTGGAGCAGGAGCTGGGACAGCCCCTGTTTCGCCGTCATCGACGGGGTGCCACCCCCACGCCGGCCTGCGAGCAGTTCCTGCCCGCCGCCAGCGCCGCATTAAGTGCATTGGAAGGTGGCCGACTGGCGATGCAGGGAGCGCCCGCCCTGCCGCGCATCCGGCTCGCCTGCCTGCCTTCTTTGACCACTGTCGTCTTCGGTCCGCTGCTGCTGGCCCTGGTGGACGAGGCGTTCGAGATCCGCTGCAACACGGATCACTCTGGCGTCATCATGCAGGAGCTGCTGACCGGGGAGACAGACGTCGGCTTCATCTTGAAATGCCCCGCCATCGCCGGCATCCAGCTCGAGCTGCTCTATCGTTCCCCCATCATCGCCGTGGCGAGCGCCGGCCATCCGCTGGCGGGCAAGCAGGGGCTGACCCTGCAGGATATCGCCAACGAGCGGCTGGCACCCCAGCAGTGGGGCACCGGCTGTGACGAGCTGATCCTGCAACTGCGGCTGCTGCGCCAGGTGGCGAGCCCGCTGCACGCCATCCAGCCCGCCAGTGCGGCGCGGGAGCTGGCGCTGGAGCACGGCTTCATCACCCTGATGCCGGCGCTGGCCATCAGCCGGGATCTGGAGTTCGGCCGCCTGGTGCAGCTGGATGTGGTGGATCTGCCGCCGGATCACTGGGACGTGATGATGGCCTGGCGCAGCGGCAAGCGGCCGAATCGGGAGAAGGAGCGGGTGCTGGAGGCCGCCCGTACCCTGGCAAGGCGTTGGGCGGGGCGCTGAGCATAGGCTGATCGCCAAAAGAAAAGCGCCGGACAAGTCCGGCGCCTGGGTCAGTTGTTCCCTTGATACGGGATCAATGGCTGGCTTTCAGGGTCACCCCCGAGAAGGCGCTGTAGGCGCTGAGCTGCACGTGCCAGGTGCCCGCCTTGGGGGCATTCAGGGTGCAGGTCTCGGCGTTGCCACTCTTGTAGGGGCGGCAGTCATAGCTGGTGCTGGTCGGGGCCGAGCCGAACTTCACATAGAGATCCGCATCCCCGGTGCCACCACTGCTGGCGACAACCAGCTGGCTCTTGCCGGCGGGCACCTCTATGGTGTAACTCACCTTGCCACCCTTGGCGGCAGACAGACCGGTCACCGGTACCCCGTTTTGCAGCACGCTGCCGGGTTGCGGCGTGGTGCTGCAGGAGGCGTTGACCCCGACCGTGGTGAAGGCCGCCGCCACATCGGTCAGGCTGTAGCCCAGATCCGTGGCCGCCTTGGTCACGCCGCAGGCGCCCTGATCGTAGGTGGTGTTGGCACCCCAGTAGAGGCGGTTGGCCAGCACGAACACCTCGAACGCCTTGCGGGTGTTCCAGCCGCTGGTGTTGGCCAGCAGGTAGAAGGCGCGGTTGTAGACCCCTGAGCTGTGGTGCACGTCGATGCCGTCATAGTAATCGCTGGCATGGCCGATGGACTTGCCATCCCGGGTCGGATCCTCGAAGTAGCGCAGCGAGCCGTTGCCCTTGAAGATCTGGGCCCCCACCAGCCAGTCGTTGCTGCCCTTCATGAAGTTCTCGGCCGCTTCCCCCGCCATGTCGGAGAAGGCCTCGTTGATGCCGCCGGACTGACCGGAGTAGACCAGCCCCGAGTTCTGCTCGGTGAAGCCGTGGCTCACTTCGTGGGCGGCCACGTCCAGGCTCACCAGGGGATAGAAGGTGGTGGCACCGTCGCCGAAGGTCATCTGGCTGCCGTCCCAGAAGGCGTTCTCATAATTGCGGCTGTAGTGCACCCGCATCTTGAGCTTGAAGCTCAGCGGCGCCGTGTTGTACCAGTTGCGATACATGTCGAACACCACGTTGCCGAAGTAGTGGGCATCGTTGAGGGGGGAATAGGCGCCGTTGATCTCCTTGACCGTGTTCTCCGGGCAGGTGAACTGGTGCACGGCGCCCCCCGAGGTGGCGTGGTTCAGGTTGATGGTATCCACGTTGGCGCTGCTCATGCGGCAGCTGTCGTCCACCTGCAGCGGACCGTAGTCGGCGCCGTAGAAGTATTTGCCGGTCTTGGTGTTGCCGCCGGGACCGGTGGCATCCTTGTGGTTGATCCCTTCCCAGCGCTTGAGCTCGCTGCCGCTCTGGGCATCGATCACCACGAAGGGGCGGCTCGGCTCATCGCTCGCCGCGAGCCAGGAGACCAGATAGACTAGGCGGGCCTGACCGGCCTCATCCTGCATCACGAACAACTTGACCCGCTCGTTGCTGCCCTTGGCACCGGCACGGGCCTTGCTCGCGGCATCAGCCGGCGTGAGGGTGGCGGTGGGGCTGCTCAGATCGGCGTCTATCTGGCGCAGGATCTGGCCGGAGACCTGGCTTATCTGACCACCGAGGGATTGCTCGGCGACCAGCACCTGGCCCCAGACCGGGATGCCGTGCCAGGTCTGCTCATAGCGCACTCGCTGCTGGCCGTTGGGCAGCTTGACGACCCGCACCTGGCGGTATTCCCCGTCCCCGGCCAGGGCACCGACACCGGCGGCGCCGCTCGGTACTCCCTGGATGCCGGCAACCTGATTCACTTCCACCTGTTCTGCCGCCATGGCGGCACTTCCCCAGCAGGCCAGTACCACGGCCAAATAAACTTTGTTCATCTCGTCTTTCCTTAAGTCGATGAAGATTGCATTCCGGGTCTCTTTGCCCGGCGTTCCTACACTAGTGGGCCGGTTTGAAATTGCGCCCTGTTAGTTGTGACAGGGCAGCATAAAGGGGTAGCAGGAATGTCTGTTGCCATCCGTACTGGCTATTTTGTTGCTGATATCTGGTTTTTTGCTCTGCAAAAGAGCGGCAATGACAAGGGCGCCAATTCCATATCCAGATGGATATGTCCATATGGGGGTTGCCTGTGGCGTTCCCTTGCTGAAAGTCCTTGGCAGACAATGGGTTGATTGACTACATTGGCCCTCATGACGGCTCATGGGGAGCGGTGAGGGAGGAGGATGCATGTTTTCATGGCAACTGGATGATGAGCTGGCGCTCCTGTTCCTGCAGCCCGACATGGCCAGCGAGCTGTTCGGCCTCTGCCAGCGCAATCGCGACTACCTGACCCAGTGGCTGCCCTGGGTGCCCTATATCCAGCAGCCGGCCGACACCGCCACCTTCATCCGTCACGCCATCGAGAAGTTCGCCCGCGGCGAGGGGCTCACCACAGCCATCGAGTATCAGGGGGAGGTGGTGGGGGTCATCGGTTACAACCAGATCGATCAGGCGCTCGGCAAGGTCACCATCGGCTACTGGCTGGCGGAGCGCTGGCAGGGCAACGGCATCATCACCCGGGCCTGCCAGGCGATGATCCACCACGCCTTCGAGGAGATGGGGATGGAGAAGGTAGAGATCAGCGCCGCCACCGAGAACGATGCCAGCCGGGCGGTGTGCGAGCGACTAGGGATGGAGCAGGAGGGGATCATCCGCCGTGCCGAGCGATTGGCGGATCGGGTGGTGGATCACGTCCACTATGGTCTCTTGCGGGACGATTGGCTGCGCCAGCGGGAGCACGCATGACGCTGCCCGTCATCAAGACGCCCCGCACCCGGCTGACCGTGCTGACCCCGGAGCGGGCCGATCTGATGCTGGATTTCTATCTGCGCAACCGCGAGCACCTGCGAGCCTGGGAGCCAGCGCGGGACGAGAGCTTCTACACCCTGGATCACTGGCGCCAGCGCCTGCGGGACGGCTACAGCCAGTTCTTCGACGGCAGCGCTTTGCAACTGGTGGCGCTCGACCCCAAGGGGGAGCGAGTGCTCGCCACCTGCAACTTTACTCACATCATGATGGGCATGTTCAAGGCGTGCCACCTCGGCTATGCGGTGGACAGGGAGCACGAGGGGCAGGGGCTGATGCAGGAGGTTGTGACCGCCGGCATCGAGCATCTGTTTCGCGAGATGGGCCTGCACCGCATCATGGCGAGTTATATGCCTGCGAATGAGCGCAGCGGCGCCCTGCTCGCGCGACTCGGCTTCGAGCGGGAGGGCTATGCCCGGGATTATTTGATGATCAACGGTCGCTGGGAGGATCACATCCTCACGGCGCTGATCAACCCCGCCGTCTGAGTCGGTTTTACTCCGTATCATGGCGAGTTACATGCCAGCGAATGAGCGCAGCGGCGCCCTGCTCGCGCGGCTCGGTTTCGAGTGGGAGGGCTATGCCAGTGATTATCTTCAACGGCCGTTGGGAGGATCACATCCCCACCGCGCTGATCAGCCCCACCATCTGAGCGTAAAAATGGTCCCGGGCCGCGGCTTTTTCGGGATCGGGCACACTATCTGTGCGCCGCTCATACCCCTGACTCCAAAAGCGTGTAAAATTGCGCCCTGAATTTTCCCGGCCAGCAGCAGCTGGCCGCGACTCCATACTTGCAAGGCTGACATTGTGACTGAAGTAGACAGATTCGCGGACATTCGCCCCTATCGCGATGACGAAGTGCCGGCAGCCATCGAGCGACTGATCCAGGATGATGAGTTTATCGGTGCCATCGCCAAATACCGTTTCGGCTCCCTGATGAGCTGGCTGGGCTGGGCCATCCGCCCGCTGATCCGCCAGTTCCTGCGCCACAAATGGGCCAAGGTCACCACGGTGCGCCAGGTGCAGCTGGGGGTGACCCAGTACATGAGCCGCATGATTGCGACCTCCACCCAGGGGGTGACCTTCTCCGGTCTCGAGCACCTGAAGAAGGAGCAGGGTTATCTGTTCGTCTCCAACCACAGGGACATTGCCATGGATCCGGCGTTCGTCAACTGGGGGCTGCACACCCACGGCTTCGACACCGTGCGCATCGCCATCGGTGACAACCTGCTGCGCAAGCCCTGCGCCACCGAGCTGATGAAGCTCAACAAGAGCTTCATCGTCAAGCGCTCCGCCAAGGGGCCGAGGGAGATGATGAAGACCCTAGGCGAGCTGTCGGCCTACATCGGCCAGTCGGTGCACGAGGGGCACTCCATCTGGATCGCCCAGAAGGAAGGCCGGGCGAAAGACGGGGACGACAAGACGGATCCCGCCATCCTCAAGATGTTCTACGTGGACGGCAAGAAGCAGAAGATCGAGTTCGTCGACTACATGCGCAGCCTCAACATAGTGCCGGTCAGCATCAGCTACGAGCTGGATCCCACCGACAAGGCCAAGGCGCGTGAGCTGTACGAGAAGTCCGTCAACGGCAGCTATGAGAAGGGCGAGTTCGAGGACATCGAGAGCATAGTCGCCGGCATCGTCGGCCAGAAGGGGCGGGTACACGTCTCCTTCGGCGCCCCCATCACCGAAGGTTTCGGCGATCCGGACGAGCTCGCCGCCCTGATCGACAAGGCGATCTGGGGCAGCTATCGACTCTTCCCCGGCAACTATCTGGCAGCCGACGTGCCTGGCAAGGCCAGCACCATCGAACAGACCGCCTTCCTGACCCGTCAGTCAGAGGTGCCAGAAGAGTACAAACACATCTGGCGTCAGATGTATGCGAAGCCGGTCGAGAATGCCAAAAAGGCTTGAATGAGGCTGGTTTGACAGAAAAAACGGGAGCAGATGCTCCCGTTTTTGCGTCTGGTCAAAGTCGGGGGCAATTCGCTAGTGAATAATATTGTTTCAGCTGGTACGATCATCTGGCGAGTGAGCGGTTATTTCTTGGCAAACGGCGAAACACTGTGCAACAGTGATCCGGCGCCCATTTGATGAAGATGCTCCTCTAGGTCTGCACGGATAGCAGACGGCGCTGGACAGGGACCTTTGACGGGTCCTTTTTTATTGGCAGGCGAAGATAGACGGCGAATACACCTAAGGATACGCATCGATGATCACCGGCAGTCTGGATACCTTGCAACGCACTCCCTTGCCCGCCCCCCTGGCCCGCATCATGGCGGAGGTGGTGAAGAGCGTCCCGCACTGGCTGGATGCCCCCCTCGGCAAGACCGAGGTCGACGGCATGCGGCTGTTCTGCCTGGTGAGCGAGGAGCTGACCGAGCCGCTTGATGCACGCCGCGGCGAGTTTCACGAGCAGTATCTGGACATCCAGTTGCTGCTGCGCGGCGAGGAGTGGATCGGCGTCGGACCCCATGCCTATGAGCGCGAAGGGGCGAATCATCCCCATCCCGATCTCTGGTTCGTCGACGACGAACAGACCAGTTATCTGGCGTTGCAGCCCGGCCACTTCGCCATCTTCTGGCCGGGAGAACTGCATCGCCCTCTCTGTACCCTGACCATCCCTGGCCCGGTGAAGAAGTTGGTGGTCAAGGTTCATAAAGACCTGCTGGCCGGCCTCTAGCCGCCAGTCGCGGGTACCAAGATGCCCGCCTGTGATAAGGCCGCTGTTGTCAGCGGTGACTTATGTAGCCCGTCATGAGTGCAACGCGCCCTTGGCCTGCACCGAACGAATTGAAAAATTGGACGCACTTTCCTGCGACCATAAGCCCCCGGCAGGGGAATCCCATCCATGTTGGATGACACGACACTGTCGGCATCAAGCCGAAGCACAGGAAGATGTAGAACATGAGCAAGTTGGTATTGATCCTTAACTGCGGTAGCTCTTCCCTGAAATTTGCCGTTATGGACGCCGAAACGGGCGAGGACATGCTGTCCGGCCTGGCCGAATGTTTCAATCTGGATGATGCACGTATCAAGTGGAAACTCCACGGGGTCAAGGGTGAAGCCATGTTGGGAGCGGGTGCCGCTCACCAGGAAGCCCTCGACCATATCGTGGGCCAGATCCTGCCCCAGGATCCCAGCCTTGCCGAGCAGCTGGTCGCCATCGGCCACCGCATCGTGCACGGCGGCGAGCAGTTCTCCCGCTCCGTGCGCATCGATGACGGCGTGATCGCCGGTATCGAGGCCGCCATCCCGTTCGCCCCCCTGCACAACCCGGCCCACCTCATCGGCATCCGCGCCGCCTTGAAGGTGTTCCCGGCCCTGGCCGAGAAGAACGTGGCCGTGTTCGACACCGCCTTCCACCAGACCCTGCCGCAAGAGGCCTACCTCTATGCGCTGCCCTACAAGCTGTATGAAGAGCACGGCATCCGTCGCTACGGCGCCCACGGCACCTCCCACCGCTTCATCGCGGAAGAGACCGCCAAGGCGCTCGGCAAGCCGCTGTCCGAGCTCAACATGATCAACTGCCACCTGGGCAACGGCGCCTCCGTCTGTGCCATCCGGGGCGGTGAGTCCGTCGACACCTCCATGGGGCTGACCCCGCTGGAAGGGCTGGCCATGGGTACCCGCAGCGGTGACATCGATCCGGCCATCGTGTTCTTCATGCACGACAACCTGGGTTACAGCGTGGATCAGATCAACCACTGCCTGACCCGCGAATCCGGTCTGCTGGGCATGACGGAGGCGAGCAGCGACTGCCGCTACGTCACCTCCAACTACGCCACCGATGCAGGTGCCAAGCGCGCGCTGGACGTGTTCACCTACCGGGTGGCCAAGTACGTCGGTGCCTATGCCGCCGCCATGGACGGTCGTCTGGATGCCTTGGTGTTCACCGGCGGCATCGGCGAAAACGCCGCCATGGTGCGCGAGATGGTGCTGGCCCGCCTGGCCCTGTTCGGCTTCAAGGTGGATAAAGACGCGAACAACGCCGCCGTGCTGGGTGGGGAAGGCCGCATCACCACAGCCGACAGCCCGCTGGCACTGGTGATGCCCACCAACGAAGAGCTGGTCATCGCCCGCGATGCCCTGGCACTGGTCGGCTGATGCCAACCTGCTGAATCACAACGCCCGGCCCGTGCCGGGCGTTGTCGTTTTCGGCACAGCCTGAGTGGTTTGTCATTTGACATGACGGACGAGACAAGTACCCTGACAGGCCGTTTCATGGTGTGGAGGTAGGGATGAAAGAGAGTTTTTTTCGCTGGTTGACTGAGATGGGGGTCGAGGTCACCAACCTGATGGCCCTGGTGATCGCCCTCGGATTCATCCTGATGACGTCCCTGATGCTGCATCTGGTGCTGCACCGGGTGCTGCTGGTGCGCCTGGTGGGCCTGCTCGGCAAGGCCAAGCAGATGTGGCTGCCGCCCCAGCTGCAGAAGCGGCTGTTCCACCGCCTCGCCTTCGTGTTGCAGGGGGCCGTGCTGCTCGGTCAGGCCGAGATCTGGCTGCCCCGCAACTCCGACAGCCTGATGCTGATCGAGATGGTGACCCAGCTCTGGATTTTGTTGTTCCTGCTGCTCTCCCTGTTCGCCCTGCTCGACTGCATGCTTTCCCTCAGCCGCAACACCCGGCTCGGGCGAGACTTGCCCCTGCGCGGCATCTTCCAGGGGGTGAAACTGGTGGGCAGCATCCTGGTGGGCATCCTGATGATCGCCCTGCTGCTCGGCAAGTCCCCGCTCATCCTGTTCAGCGGCCTGGGGGCCATGACGGCGGTCTTGATGTTGGTGTTCAAGGACCCCATCCTCGGCCTGGTCGCCGGTATCCAGCTCTCCGCCAACCGTATGCTGAGCGTCGGTGACTGGCTGCAGATGGACAAGTACGGCGCCGATGGGGAGGTGACCGATATCGGCCTCACCACGGTCAAGGTGTCGAACTGGGACAAGACCATCACCACCATCCCCACCTATGCGCTGATCTCGGATTCGTTCAAGAACTGGCAAGGGATGACGGAGTCCGGCGGTCGGCGCATCAAGCGCAGCGTCAACATCGACATGACCAGCGTGCGCTTCCTGACGGCGGAAGAGCAGGTGGCCCTCAAGCAGGCCAAGCTGCTGGCCCCTTATTTGAGTCGCAAGGAGCAGGAGCTCAGTAGCTATAACCAGCAGCTGAGCGAGGCGATCAACTGCCCCATCAACGGTCGCCACCTCACCAACCTGGGCACCCTGCGCGCCTACCTGGATGCCTATCTGCGGGCCAACACCAGCATCCGCAAGGACATGACCCTGATGGTGCGCCAGCTGGCCCCCACCAGCGAGGGGATCCCACTCGAGATCTACTGCTTCACGGCGACCACAGCCTGGGCCGAGTACGAAGGGATCCAGGCAGATATTTTCGACCATATCTTCGCCATTATCGGGCAGTTTCATCTGCGTTTGCACCAATCTCCAACAGGTTATGACATGCGGGCCTGGCAGCGAGGTGCGGTCAGCAACGGCTAGGGGTAACGGCTCTGGGTCAGCGCTTAATATCCGCGCATTTGCCGGTTGAATTTTTACCCGCAGAGGAGAAAAATGGCCGCCTTCTCTTCGCCCGGGGATGGGACTCCACCCCCGGTCGGGCTCAGAGCCTTGCATCACCCCATTTATCACAGGAAAGTTATGAAGCTCCTCCACAACACTGCGGCTGCACTGTGCTGCAGCCTGATCCTGACCGCCATGCCTGCCCTCGCCGTCGAATATGCCCTGCCTGCGGCCAATAGCCGCCTGGTGGGGGAGAACACGGAATACGTGGTGCCGGCAGAAGAGGCGGGTCAGCCGCTGGAAGCGGTCGCCGCCAAGTTCCAGCTCGGTTTGACCAACATGCTGGAGGCGAACCCCAAGGCGGATCCCCTGCTGCTACAGGCCGGTGAGAAGCTCATCGTGCCGCACCAGCTGATCCTGCCGGATGCCCCGCGCGAGGGAATTGTGCTGAACGTGGCCGAGATGCGCCTCTACTACTACCCCAAGGGCAAGAAGGTGGTGGAAGTGCTGCCCATCGGCATCGGTCAGCTCGGCACCGATACCCCGGAGAACTGGGTGACCAGCGTGCAACGCAAGAAGGCGGGTCCGACCTGGACCCCGACCGCCAAGATGCACGCCGAGTACGCCGCCCGTGGCGAGACCCTGCCTGCGGTCTGGCCGGCCGGTCCGGACAACCCCATGGGGCTGTTCGCGCTCTACATCGGCAAGATGTACGCCATCCACGGCACCAATGCCCAGTTCGGCATCGGCCTGCGGGTGAGCCACGGCTGCGTGCGCCTGCGTAACGACGACATCGAGTACCTGTTCAAGCAGGTCCCGGTCGGTACCCGCGTCCAGTTCATCAACCAGCCGATCAAGGCCTCGGTCGAACCGGATGGCAGCCGCTACCTGGAAGTGCACCAGCCTCTCTCCCGCAGCGAGGAGGAGTTCAACTCCAGCCTGCCGGCCCCCCTGCCCATGACCCCGGCGGTGACCCGCTTCCTGGCCCACGCCGACAGCGATTCCCAGCTGGTGAAGCAGGCCCTGGAACAGCGCAGCGGCATGCCGATCGCCATCAATCGCTGATCCCGGCATCCAGCAGTAAAAAAAGCCTCGGCCCCGGCCGGGGCTTTTTTCTGGGGGCGAGAAAGGCGCCGGTCAGGATAAGTCGTTGCTGCTGTGGCATAATATCCGGCTAATTCATCTTTGAGTGGTTACTTACTTAGCAACGAAACGTTTTCGTTGTGTTTTTTATTTGTTAAAAACAGTTGAGCTTATGGGATCTGCTGATTACTCTAGGCCGGTTTTTAAGGAAGAGCCCGTCGTCAGAACGGGTACAAAGTCACATAACGGAGTTTTGAATGACAGCTAGCACCCCAATGCTTATCACCTTTTTGGTGTACATCCTCGGGATGGTGTTGATAGGTTTTGTCGCCTATCGCGCCACCCGCAACTTCGACGATTACATTCTCGGCGGTCGCCGCATGGGGAGCTGGGTCACCGCCCTCTCCGCCGGCGCGTCCGACATGAGCGGCTGGTTGCTGATGGGCCTGCCGGGCGCCGTCTTCATCGGCGGCATCTCAGAGAGCTGGATCGCCATCGGCCTGGTCATCGGTGCCTACTTCAACTGGCGCTGGGTCGCCGGTCGGCTGCGGGTTCACACCGAGAAGAACCGCAACGCCCTGACCCTGCCGGACTACTTCACCTACCGCTTCGAGGACAAGAGCCGGGTGTTGCGCATCCTCTCCGCCCTGGTGATCCTGCTGTTCTTCACCATCTACTGCGCCTCCGGCGTGGTGGCCGGTGCCCGCCTGTTCGAGAGCACCTTCGGCATGGATTACAACACCGCCCTCTGGGTCGGTGCCGCGGCCACTATCACCTACACCTTCTTCGGCGGCTTCCTCGCGGTGAGCTGGACCGATACGGTGCAGGCCACCCTGATGATCTTTGCCCTGATCCTGACCCCGGTGTTCGTCATCATCGCCGTCGGCGGCATCGACACCGCCATGGTGCAGGTGGCGGCGCAGAATGCCAGCAACCTCGACATGTTCAAGAATCTGGACTTCATCGCCATCATCTCCCTGATGGCCTGGGGCCTGGGTTACTTCGGCCAGCCCCACATCCTGGCGCGTTTCATGGCGGCGGATTCCCACCACTCCATGGCCAGCGCCCGTCGCATCAGCATGACCTGGATGGTGCTCTGCCTCGGCGGCGCAGTAGCCATCGGCTTCTTCGGCCTGTCCTACTTCAGCACCTTCACCGAGCAGGCGGCCGGCGTCACCGGCAACCCGGAGCGGGTCTTCATCGAGCTGTCCAAGATCCTGTTCAACCCCTGGGTCGCCGGCGTGCTGCTCTCCGCCATCCTGGCGGCCGTGATGAGTACGCTCAGCTGTCAGCTGCTGGTCTGCTCCAGCGCCATCACGGAAGATCTCTACAAGCCCTTCCTGCGCAAGAACGCCTCCCAGCAGGAGCTGGTGTGGGTCGGCCGTGCCATGGTGCTGCTGATCTCCCTCATCGCCATCGCCGTGGCCGTGAACCCGGAGAACCGGGTGCTGGGTCTGGTGAGCTACGCCTGGGCCGGTTTCGGTGCCGCCTTCGGTCCCGTGGTGCTGCTCTCCGTGCTCTGGTCACGCATGACCCGCAACGGCGCCCTGGCGGGCATGCTGGTGGGTGCCCTGACCGTCATCGTCTGGAAGCAGTTCGGCTGGCTGGGTCTGTATGAGATCATCCCGGGCTTCGTGCTCTCCGCTTTGGCGATAGTGGTGTTCAGCCTGCTGGACAAGGCCCCGTCCAAGGCCATGCTGGAGCGCTTCGACGAGGCCGAACGCGAGTTCAACTCCCCCGCCATCTCGGGCGAACCCGTCGCGGTGAAATGATCCCTGCGAGATAAGTCTCAGATAGCAAAAAGCCCCGCACTGCGGGGCTTTTTCATTTCACAAGCCGATGGGAGGCTTATTCGTTGCTGCCCTTGCCGGACTGCATGCAGGTGAGGGCCGGCTCGCCATAACGCTCGAGCCGGGCCTCCTTGCCCTTGGTAAAGAGGGTGAGGTTCTGCCCCTCGTAACGGGCACCGCTGCCGGTGGGAACGCCATAGGCCAGCACCTGCTGAGCCGGACCCAGGTTGATGGTGGCGGCGGGCAGCTTGCCGTCGTTGTAGAAGTAGGCGGTGAGGGTCAGATCCTTGCCGCACTGGTAGATAACGGGGGAGGGTACCATCAGCTGGCCCCCCTTGATCTGCAGCTCGGTGATGCGGGTCTGGTAGCTCGACTCGATGCACTTGCCGGGATCTGCATCCTTCCAGCACTCGTTGCGTCCCTTGATCCAGCCGCGCTGCATCGCCTTCTCTGTCTTCGCCTGCTCGGGAGAGAAGTTGGCGATGGCCTTGGGGTAGAGGGCGGCGAGCTCGTTATCCAGGGCGGCCAGCGCCGCATCCTGGCAGATGAGCTGTTCGGCGCTGCTGTGGGCCTTGGCGCAGTCGAAGGAGGGGGCTGTGCCGGCCAGGGCCGGCAGGGAGAGAAGCAGCAGTGGGGCCAGCAGTCGTTTGTCCATGTTCAAGATCCCATCGGGTGGTGATGAGGCACTAGAACATAGAAACCCTACCCTGGCTAAGTCTTTATGAGAGGGCGGAAGGGAATGACGACAGCGGTTGTCATCAGGCCAGGGCGGGTTGCTGGCGGGCGCGCCACAGCCGCTCGTGGAAGAAGAAGACCACGGTATTGACGGTGGGCTCCAGCATGGCCATGACGCCGCCGGTGAGCAGCTCGCCGCTCAGCAGGAAGGCAACCCCGAACGCCACCGAGAAGTGCACGACGGCGAAGCTGCTGGTCTTGGCCTGCAGGCTGTGATTGGGCTTGAACTTGTGCCAGGCAAGGTCGTGGAAGTAGAAAGCGACCGTGTTGACGGCGGGCTCGACGAGGGCTATCAGGCTAGCGGTCAGCAGTTCGCCGGTCAGCAGGTAAGCCAGGGTGAAGGCGACGGTGAAGTGCAGACAGGCGAAGCTGATGGTCTTGATCATGGTGGTGACTCCCTCTGGTGATGAGAAGAGTATGCCTCGGAAATTGCTTAAATGAAAATAATTCTCATTTATTGTTCCGATAGGGATGAGCTATCGAGAGGCGATCTGCGCCAGATGGGGACTGGCTGCCGCCTCCCTAGCCGTTACACTGCCTGTTTTCCATGAAAAAGGATCTTTCATGAATATCAATACAACCTTGGCGGGATACTTCATCCTGCTGCTGATGGTGATCGTCGGGTTTATCGCCTATCGGCTGGCCCGCCGCAAGAGCGGTCACCCCGTGCTCATCACCACCCTCTGCGTCCTGCTCTGCCTGTTTCCGCCCATGGCACTGCTGGCCCTGCTGATCCTGGCCCTGTGGCGGGACAAGCCGGGCCCCAACCATAGGGATCTGCAAGGGAGTGCCAGATAAGATTGCGCCAATAAAAAAAGCCCCGAAAGGGGCTTTTTACATGAAGATGAAGAGCTTATTCCTCGACCTTGTTCAGCCACTCCACCCTGTACTGGGCGCCAGCGCCCTGGGCCAGCTTGGCGCACAGGGGCTTCAAGAAAGCCTCAATCTGCTCGGCCAGCATCCAGGGAGGGCTGACGATCAGCATGCCTGAGCCGTTCATGCCCCAATCGGCGGTCTGGCCGGCCACTTCCAGCTCGGCCACCAGCACGTTGCCGAAGTTCTCCCGTTTGATCGCCTTAAGCATGTCGCGGGACTTGTCCGCCTCCTGCCCGAGGATGGGGTACCAGAGCGCATAGATGCCGGTGGCCCAGCGCTTTTGCGCCTTTTTCAGGGTGTCGACCACGGCGAAGTAGTCTTCCTTCAGCTCATAGGGAGGATCGATCAGCACCAGGCCGCGGCGGGGGGTCGGTGGCAGCAGGGCGACCAACCCCTCGAAGCCGTCGCGATGGTGCACGGCGACGCGAGTGTCATAGCCCATGTTGGCGCGCAGGTCCTCCACCTCGTTGTTGTGCAGCTCCATCAGCGCCAGCTTGTCCTGCTCGCGCAGCAGGCGGCGGGACAGCTCGGGGGAGCCCGGGTAGTAGTGCAGCTCGCCGCTCGCGTTCATCTCCTCGATGACGCCGAGATAGGGGGCCATGGTCGCCCACTGGGTCCGCTCGCCCCACAGCCGGCCTATGCCGTCGGCATACTCCGCCTTCTTCTGGGACCAGTCACCGCGCAGGTCGTAGAGACCGCCGCCGGCATGGGTATCCAGCACGATGAAGGGTTTCTCTTTCTTCTTGAGGGACTCGATGATCAGGGCCTGCACGGCGTGTTTGAGCACGTCGGCATGGTTGCCGGCGTGAAAGGCGTGGCGATAACTCAGCATATTAGGTCTCTGAGGGGGCCCTGCTGGGCCCCCAATATCGTTAGATAGTTCAACAGGTTGTGGCTCTCTCCCCGGCGAAGGGGGAGGCTGCGCAGGGTCTGCAGCAAGACGCCTTGTTGCAAGCGTTCCAGCTCCAGTTCGTGGGCCAGCAGGCTCTGGTACTCGGCCTCATCGAGGCGGGACTTGGCGCTCGCGCGCAGGGCGCGCCAGGGGGTCAGCACCGCCTCCGTCCGGGTCAGGGACGGTTGGAAGGCGGCGAGATCGACCGGGATGTCATCCAAATCCAGCCGGTGCAACAGCAGGGCCAGATTCACGTTGCCGCCAAGATCCTGCACCTGCAGCCAGTCCTGGCTGCGCTGACCGTAGTGTTTGCCGCTCCAGTGCCAGAACTCGAGCGGGCTCGGCAGTTCGTGGCTGGCGACCCGCTCATCCGTCATGGTCGCCGTGTCACGCAAAGAAGGCTTGCTCCTGGTTCTCCAGATCTTCCGAGAGGCTCATCCACTCGAGCTCCACCCCTTCCAGCTCCTCCTTGAGGGGGCCCTGGGATTTGAGCAGCTCGGAGAGCTTAGGCTTGGCGGCCTCTTCGTAGATGGCGGGGTCGGCCAGCTGGCTCTCGATATCGGCCAGTTTGGCCTGCAGCTTCTCCATGCTGGCCTCGAGCTTCTCGAGCTTCTGGCGCAGGGGGCGGGTCGCTTGCCGGAACTCCGCCTCGCGCCGCTTCTGATCCTTGCGGGCCACCGCCGAGTTGGCGGAGGCGGGGCCATCCCCTTGCTTGGCGTTGCTCTCTTTCTCCTGCTCGCCGAGCCACTTGTGGTAATCGTCCAGATCCCCGTCGAACGGCTCGACCCGGCCACCGTGCACCAGGTAGAAGTCATCCGTGGTGGTGCGCAGCAGGTGACGGTCGTGAGAGACCACCACCATGGCGCCTTCGAAGCCTTGTAGCGCCATGGTGAGGGCGTGACGCATCTCCAGATCCAGATGGTTGGTCGGTTCATCCAGGAGCAGCAGGTTCGGCTTCTGCCAGGTGATGAGGGCCAGCACCAGTCGCGCCTTCTCGCCGCCGGAGAAGGGGGCCACCTTGTCCAGCGCCTTGTCGCCGTGGAAGCCGAAGCTGCCGAGGTAGTTGCGCAGCTCCTGCTCCGTCTTGTCCGGGGCGAGGCGGGCGAGGTGATCGAGCGGGGTGTCATCCAGGCGCAGGGTCTCCAGCTGGTGCTGGGCGAAGTAGCCGATGCTGACGCCGGCGCTCACCTCCAGCTTGCCCGACAGCGGCGGGTTGCTGCCGGACAGCATCTTGATGAAGGTGGACTTGCCCGCGCCGTTGCGGCCGAGCAGGCCGATGCGCGAACCCGGTACCAGGTTCAGCTTGATCTTCTCCAGGATCACCTTGTCGCCGTAACCGGCGCTGAGGTTCTCCATGGCGATGAGCGGCGTCGGCAGGGCCGATGGCTCGCGAAACTCGAAGCTGAACTCGGAGTCGGCGTGGGCGGGGAGTATCTTCTCCATCCGCTCCATGGCCTTCAGCCGGCTCTGGGCCTGGCGGGCCTTGGAGGCCTTGTAGCGGAAGCGATCCACATAGGCCTGCATGTGGGACATCTCCCGTTGCTGCTTCTCGTACATGGATTGCTGCTGGGCGAGGTGCTCGGCCCGCTGCAGTTCGAAGTCGGAGTAGCCGCCGCTGTATTCGTTGAGCTTGCCGTTCTCGATATGGATGATGCGGTTTACCACGGAGTCGAGGAAGTCACGATCGTGAGAAATCAGCACCAGGGTGCCCTGATAGCCCTTGAGCCACTTCTCCAGCCAGATGACGGCATCGAGATCCAGGTGGTTGGTCGGTTCATCCAGCAGCAGCAGATCGGAGCGGCACAGCAGCGCCTGGGCCAGGTTCAGGCGCATGCGCCAGCCACCGGAGAAACTCCTTACCGGTGCGTTGAGCTGATCGCCGCCGAAGCCGAGGCCGTGCAGCAGCTCGGCGGCGCGGGCGCGGATGCTGTAGGCGCCTATGGTGTCGAGCCGGCCGTGCAGCTCGGCCACCGCCAGGCCGTCGTCATCCTTCTCGGCTTGGGCGAGGCGGGCCTCCAGGGTGCGAAACTCCTTGTCACCGTCGATCACGTACTCGAGGGCCGAGCAGTCCAGTGCCGGTGTCTCTTGGGCCACACCGGCGATCTGCCAGCCGGCGGGCAGGCTGAAGCTGCCGTTGTCGATGGCCAGCTCACCCCGCACCAGGGCGAAGAAGGTGGACTTGCCACAGCCGTTCTTGCCCACCAGACCCACCTTGTGGCCGGGATGTATGGTGGCGGAGGCGTTGTCCAGCAGCGTGCGGCCGCCGCGGATCAGTTCGATTTGACTGGCAACTATCATGGGTTGGATCTGCTTGATTCGAATGAAAGAGAGAAACTGGCGCGGATTTTACGTGAAATGGCACCAATATGCACTGGAGGCGGGGGGAGCCGACTGGCTGCGGGTAGAAAAACGTGCCATAACAGAGACATCAGTCAGGTAGCAGGAGGCAGGCATGCTGGTGAGAGAGATCATGACGACCCGGGTCGCGACGGTGTCCATGGATGACAGACTGAACGTGATCAAGGAGATCTTCGAGCAGGCCCACTTTCGCCACCTGCTGGTGCTGGAGGACGATCTGCTGGTGGGGGTCATCTCGGACAGGGACATGCTGCGGGCCATCAGCCCCTACCTGGATACGGATGCGGAGATGACCCGGGACACAGAAACCCTCAATCGCCGCGCTCACCAGATCATGAGCCGCCACCCCATCACCATAGCCCCGGATCAGACCCTGCAGGCGGCCACCCGGCTGATGCTGGAGAAGCATGTCTCCTGCCTGCCTGTGCTGGAGAACGGTGCCCTGGTCGGTATCCTCAGCTGGACAGACTTGCTCAGCGTCATGCAGGAGTGGGAACCGGCCTGAAGGGGAGGACAAGTCACAAAGGAGGTGCCTTCCTCACCTCTGAGGTGCTATGGTTGTCGATATAAACAGCTGCACATTCATTTTTATCAGTTAATTTATTTCGATTTAATCTATGTTTTTGGATTTAAATGTCGACAGGTGTCAACCTTGGCGACACTTTATGTCGGATGAAACAGGCCTCAAGTGGCCTTCTCGAATTAATCACCCTTCGCTTCAGTTCCAGTCAAGGTTTCCGGATCTACCCTAGGTCATCGGAACATAAACCCGATCAAACGACCGAGCACAGGTCTGATAGAGAGTGTTTACACCAGAGGAACTAACAATGAAAAAGACAGCATTGACCATGGCCATCTCCAGCCTGCTGCTGGCCGGTGGCGCACAAGCTGCCACCGTTTACGATCAGAATGGCTCCAAGCTGGACATCGGCGGCCGCGTCAACGGCATGTACTACGGTACCGATGACGACGCCAGCGAAGGCGACGCCAGCTACCTGCGTCTGCACGTTGCAGGCGAGACCAAGATTGATAACGAAACCACCGCATTCGGTTTCGCCGAGTACAACCTGCCGGTGTCCGGCTCTGACAACGACGAGCTGCGTTACGGCTACGCCGGTATCAAGCACGATCGCTTCGGTGCCTTCAGCTACGGTCGTCAGGACGGCCTGTTCACCAAAGCGGTGAACAACTACACCGACGTGCTGCCTGAGTGGGGTGGTGACGGCCTGGGCAAGGACACCGACGTGTTCGGCACCGGTCGTTCCAACGCGCTGGCCCAGTACATCTACAACTGGCAGGGCCTGACCCTGGGCGCCCAGTTCACCGGTAACAACGACCCGCAGAACGAAAGCCGCAGCGAGCGCGTTGGCCCGAACGGTACCTGGAACCCGAAAGGCTCTTCCGAAGGTTACGCCCTGTCTGCCAACTATGACTTCGACATGGGCCTGAGCCTGGGTGCCGCCTATAACCAGGCTGGCAAGACCGACGAGCAGTCCGCGAACGTGAGCTTCGGCGGCGACAACGATGCCAAGCTGTTCGGTGTGGGTGCCAAGTACTCTGCCGGCAACCTCTACATGGCGGCCACCTACTCCCACGGTGAAGACCACCTGTTCGTCGATACCGGCGCCATGCGCGGTTATGCCGAGAAGATGGATGGCTACGAAGCCGTCGTTCAGTACAACATCACGCCGAAGTTCAAGCCGTCCCTGGCTTACCTGCGCACCGACGTGAAGGACAGCGCACATGGTATCGATGATACCGCCACCGAGTACGTCTCCGTGGGTGCCTGGTACAACTTCACCGACAACTTCAACGCCTACGTTGATTACAAGATCAACCTGCTGGACGAAGTTGGTTCTACCAACATGAACAGCCTGGGCAAGTCTACCGACGACATCGTTGCGGTAGCACTGCAGTACAACTTCTAAGTCATTCCCTGACTGCCTACTGTTGTATCTTTGAACCGGCCGCATTGCGGCCGGTTTTTTTATGGGCGCAATTTGGCAGGGATTCGGTTTGAAAATCCCCGGTTCAGCATGACGCCTCCCGGCCGATAACAGTGAATGCCGGGAAGCGGGGCGCAAGCTCCGCCGGATGGGGATGGGGCGAGGATCACGCCCCGTGCGCAAGCCCCTATCTTTCTTCGGTCTTTTTCATTATTTCTATCTGTGACCGTATGCCCCGAGGGGGATAATGCGGATCCTATATCTTGGCGCCCTGATACCGGGCGGCACTCGGGAAACGGACCTAAGGGCTTTATATGGCGAGCATATTGGATTCAGTGGATCAACGTACCCAGCTGGTGGGAGAGAACCGTCTGGAGTTGCTGATGTTCCGCCTGGGATCCCAGCAGTTGTTTGCAATCAACGTGTTCAAGGTGCGGGAAGTGGTCAAGCTGCCCCACCTCAACAAGATGCCGGGGGCGCACCACAACATCAGCGGGGTGGCGAACATCCGTGGCGCCTCCATCCCGGTGATCAACCTGAGGGGCGCCATCGGCATGCGCCCCATGGCGGTGGACAGCGAGTCCAACCTCATCATCACCGAATACAACCGCACCATTCAGGGCTTCCTGGTGGGGCAGGTGGCCCACATCGTCAACATGACCTGGAAGGACATACTGCCGCCGCCGCGCTCCGCCGGCCGCTCCAACTACCTGACCGCCATCACCCGGGTTCCGGAAGGGGGGGCGGATCAGATCGTCGAGATCATCGACGTGGAGAAGGTGCTGGCGGAGATCATCACCTACGACATCCGCATCTCCGCCGAGGTGCTCGACCGCAATATCCTGCCCCAGATGCAGGGTCGCCGGGTGCTCATCGTCGATGACTCCAGCACGGCCCGCAACCAGGTGCGGGAGACACTTGCCCAGCTCGGACTCGAGGTGATCGAGTGTCAGGACGGCCTGCAGGCCCTCAAGCTGCTCAAGGGCTGGTGCGACGCGGGCAAGAAGGTGACCGACGAGATCATGCTGATGATCACCGATGCCGAGATGCCTGAGATGGACGGTTATCGCCTCACCCACGAGGTGCGCAGCGATCCCCGCATGTCCGATCTCTTCATCACCCTCAACACCTCGCTGAGCGGCAACTTCAACGAGGCCATGGTCAAGAAGGTGGGTTGTGATCGCTTCATCTCCAAGTTCCAGCCAGACCTGCTGGTCGGCGTCGCCCAGGAGCGGCTGCGCCAGATCCTGGGGGCCTGAGCCCGAGGCCGTGATGACATGAAAAAGCCCCCGCCTTGGCGGGGGCTTTCGTTTGTGTCTGCGAGGGCGGCACCTTCGGGGTTATTGGGTCAGCAGGGGCTCGATAAAGCTTGCGACTCTATCGCGGATCTGCGGCTGGGCCTCGGCGGTGGGATGGAGCCCATCATTCATCATGAGTTCAGGGCGCAGCGCAATATCATCCAGAAAGAAGGGCATCAGAGGCAGGGCGTTGGCCTCGGCGAGATCCGGGAAGATCTGCTCGAACTGCTGCAGATAACGAGCCCCGTAGTTGCGGGGCAGCTGGATCTGGGTCAGCACCACCTTCGCCTTGCTGCCCTTGGCCAATGCCAGCATCTTGGTCAGGTTGGCCCGGGTGATGGTGGGGGCGAAGCCCCGCAGGCCATCGTTGCCGCCGAGTTCGATCAACACCCAGTCCGGCTTGTGCTCCTCGAGCAGGGTCGGCAGGCGGGCCAGACCCCCCTGGGTCGTCTCGCCGCTGATGCTGGCGTTGATGAGCCTGTGCTTGCCCCCCTGTTGCTGCCATTTCTCATTGAGCAGGGCAGGCCAGCTCTGCTCGGCCTGCATCTGGTAGCCGGCGCTCAGGCTGTCTCCCAGCACCAGCAGGGTCTGGGCCTGCACCGAGGCTGCCCAGCAGCAGAGGCAACTCAAGGCGAACAGAAAACGCGCCATGGATTCAACTCCCATCATGTCATGCAAGGCCCGAGTCATCGGGCGCTATGGATTGTCGGCAAGGGGGCGGATAAACAGGCCCCCTTGCCATGGCTTTGGCACGCCATCGGCGTGCTCATTTATGGTCCTATCCTTCAGCCGGTATGGATTTTCGGCAAGGGCCCGAGTAAACAGGAATAATGCCATGAATTCAACGCTCACCACTCACAGCCATTCAGGGCCCATGAACACAGGAAACGCAACATGAGTTCAACCCCCATCATCACGGTCAAAGGGCTGGGCAAGACGGTTCGCCTCGGCCAGGAGAGCCTTTCCATCCTCGAGGGGATCGACCTGCAGGTCAACACGGGGGAGACCCTGGCGCTGGTCGGCGCCTCCGGCTCCGGCAAATCTACCCTGCTGGGGCTTCTGGCCGGACTGGATCTGCCGAGCAGCGGCGACATCGAGATCCTCGGTCAGTCCCTGATCCGGCTCGATGAGGAGGGGCGTGCTCGCCTTCGGGCCGAACAGGTGGGCTTCATCTTTCAATCCTTCCTGCTGCTGCCGACCCTGAGCGCCCTGGAGAACGTCATGCTGCCCGCCGAGCTGCATGGCGAGACCGACTGCGAGCCCAGGGCCCGCGAGCTGCTGGCTGAGGTAGGGCTCTCCGAGCGGCTCCATCACCTGCCGCCACGGCTCTCCGGCGGTGAGCAGCAGCGGGTCGCCATCGCCCGGGCCTTTATGACCCGGCCTCAATTGCTATTAGCGGATGAGCCCACAGGCAACCTCGACAGCAAGACGGGGGAGAAGGTGATCGAACTGCTGTTTCGTCTGAACAGAGAACATAACACTACCCTGGTCGTGGTGACCCATGATCATGAGCTGGCCCAGCGCTGCCAGCGACAGCTGGTGATGGCGGCGGGGCGGCTGGAGGCCGAGGTCACCCCAGAGGTTGCCCGGGTCAGGGAGCTGTCATGAGTCGATGGACATTGAAAGGGATGGACTGGGAAGCTGTCGGCGATGAGATGCAGCGGTTGGTGGCAAGGAGGAATGCATGAGTCGATGGTCATTGGCATTGAAGCGGCTGGGCCGGGAAACTGTCGGCGATGAAATGCAGCGGTTGGTGGCAAGGAGGGATTCATGAGTCGATGGCGACTGGGATTGAAGCTGCTGCGCCGGGAAGGCTTCAGCGGTGAGCTGCGCTGGTTTGTGCTGGCCCTGGCCCTGAGCGTGGCCTGCGTGCTGAGCGTGGCGCTGGTGGCGGATCGACTGGATGCGGGGCTCAAGGCCTCGGGGCGCGACTTCATCGGTGCCGACCGGGTGTTGCGCAGCGCCACCCCGGCGCAGGGGGAGTGGCTCGAGCGGGCCGCCCGGGACGGTCTGGCGGTGCAGACCACGGTCAGCTTCAACAGCATGCTGTTTCACGGTGACAGCCTGCAACTGGCTTCCATCCGGGCCGTGCCGGCGGATTTCCCCTTCTACGGCAAGCTGGAGCTCAATCCGCAGCAGGCTCCCGCCCCCGGCGAGATCTGGCTCTCCGATCGGGTGATGCAGCTGCTCGGCGCCAGGGTGGGGGATGAGCTGGAAGTCGGCAATACCAGATTGAAGGTAGCCGGCGAGCTGGGCCAGGAGCCGGATCAGGGCTTCAGCCCCTTCCAGATGGCGCCGAGGGCGCTGATCCACAGTGCCGACATCGAGGCGACCGGCGCCCTCTTGCCGGGCAGTCGCCAGCAGTGGCGCTACCTCATCAAGGGGCCAAGAGAAGCCATCGCCCGTTACGAGGCCTGGCTCAATCCCAGGCTGAGTGCCGGGCAGAAGCTGATCAAACCAGATGATCAGGGCTCCCAGGTGGGCAAGTCCCTGGCCAATGCGGAGCGCTTCTTCCGGCTGGCGTCTCTCGCCGGCGTACTGCTCGGGGCACTGGCCATGGGCATAGCGGTGCGCCACTTCGCCGAGCGCCAGACCAATATGGTGGCCCTGCTGAAGACCCTCGGCGCCTCCAGAGGCACCCTCTGGCAGCTGATGGGGACCCTGCTGTTCTCCCTGACGCTGATCGGGGCCCTCATCGGACTGGTGGCGGGCAGTGCCATGCAGTGGCTGACCCTGCAACTGCTCGGGAACTTGCTGCCAGCGGATCTGCCGCCCCCCTCCTGGCGTCCCTTCGCCCTGGGGCTGGCGGTGGCCTTCTTCATCACCTTGCTGCTGGCGTTCGTGCCCTTCCTGCGTCTGCTCAAGGTACCCCCGCTGCGGGTGCTGCGCCGTGAGCTGGAGGCGGGGATCCCCCCCTGGCTGACGGTGCCGGTCGGCCTGTTCGGCCTGTTCGGCCTGGTGTGGGGTTTCACCGCCGATGTCAGGCTCTCCCTCGGCCTCATCGGCGGCATGGGGGTGTTGATGTTGCTGCTGGCGTTGCTCGCTTCCGGCTTGCTGCGCCTCGGCCGCCGGGTCAAGGGGCCCCACGCCCTGCGCCTCGCCATCAACCACCTCTCCCGGGAGCGCAGCAGCGGCCTGTTCCAGTTGGCGGGCTTCGCGCTGGCACTCATGCTGTTCGGCCTGCTGTGGGCGGCCAGGGTCGATCTGCTCGACGACTTCTCCGCCCGTCTGCCGGCGGACGCTCCGAACCGCTTCCTGGTCAACGTGGCCGACGAGGAGCGGGAGGGGATAGTGGCGGATCTGCACCAGGCCGGCGCCATCACCTCGGACTTCTATCCCATGGTGCGCGGGCGTCTGACCAAGATAGCCGGCCAGGCGGTGGGGGAGGACGCGGCGCGGGAGGGGGTGAACAGGGAGCTCAACTTCACCACCACGGCGGGGCTCCCCCCCGATAACCAGGTGACCGCGGGTCAGTGGCTCGGCGGCAAGGGGGAGGTCTCCGTGGACGAGGCGCTGGCGGGCCAGCTCGGTATCGCTCTCGGGGATATCCTCGGCTTCTCCATCGAGGGGCGCGAGTTCGAGGCCAGGGTCACCAGCCTGAGATCCATCAAGTGGGACAACATGAGGCCGAACTTCTACATGATCTTCTCCGCCGACGTGCTGGCCCCCTTCTCCCAGACCTGGCTCGGCAGCTATCGATTGCCCGCCGAGGGGAAGAGTGCCGAAGTGGAGCTGATCCGGCGCCATCCCACCGTCAGCCTCATCGACGTGGAGGATCTGATCGCGCGGCTCACCGTGGTCTCGGATCAGGTGAGCCGGGCCCTCGGCCTGATGTTGGGGCTGGTGACGGTGGCGGCCCTGCTGGTGCTCCTGACCCAGACCCAGGCCAGCATGGCCCACAGGCGCCGGGAACTCCTGTTGATGCGCACCCTGGGAGCCGGCAGCACCTTGCTCGAGAAGATGCTGCGCTGGGAGTTGGTGGCCAGCGGCCTGCTGGCGGGGCTCTGCGCCGCCATGGTGGTGGAGCTCTGCTCCTTCGGCCTGCAGTGGTGGTGGTTCGATGGCCAGTGGCAGTTCCATTGGGCCATCTGGGTCGGCCTGCCCCTGCTGGGGGCCCTGTTGGTGACCCTGGCCGGTCAGGGCATGCGGCGTCAGCTGCTGGCGGGTACCCTGAGCGATCGGCTCAGGGGCCTGGGTCAGGGGTTGCTGTAACCTGTCCTACGTGGATGGCCGGGACGGTCGTCCGATATGGGACTGACTCCATCGCCACCCACAGAAAAAATCCCGGCGCTTGCCGGGATTTTTTTATCGGGGATCAGCGGGGCGGGCGCAGCAGGTTGTCCAGCGCCTGGGGCAGGGCCGGATAGGTGAAATGGAACCCCGCCTGCTGCAGGCGGGCGGGGAGCACGTGCTGGCCGGTGAGCAGCAGATCCGCCGCCTCCCCCATCATCAGGCGCAGGGCGGCGGCCGGCACCCGCAGCAGGTGCGGGCGGTGTAGTGTCTGGGCCAATCGCAGGCTGAAGCTGTTATTGTCGACGGGACCGGGGGCCGTGCCGTTGAAGATGCCTTCGCACTCGTCGTGCTCCAGCAGGAACAGCATGGCGCGCACCAGATCCTGCACATGGATCCAGCTCATCATCTGCTTGCCCGATCCCATGGGGCCGCCAAGCCCAAGGCGATAAGGGGGCAGCAGCTTGGGCAGGGCGCCCCCGTCCGGGCCGAGCACCAGGCCGATGCGCAGGATGCAGACCCGGGTCCTGGGGCTCCTGGCCTGCAGGGCGAGCTGCTCCCAGCGCTGGCAGAGCTGGTGGGTGAACTCGTCGTGGGGCTGCTGGCAGCTCTCGTCCAGGGGCGTGCTGTCATGGCGACCATACCAGCCGATGGCGGAGGCGTTCAGCAGGAGCTTGGGGGGGCGGTTGGATAGCTTGATGAGATCGACCAGCTGCTCGGTCAGCAGCCAGCGGCTGTTGCACAGCAACTGCTTGCGCTGCTCGTTCCAGCGGCCCGCGGCTATGGGCTCCCCCGCCAGGTTGATGACGATGTCCACGTCGTTGAGATCGTCCAGCCGGTCCAGATTGTCCAGCAGTTTGACGTCGTGGCCGAGCAGCTCATAGGCACGGTTGCCCTGGCGGGTCAGCACCCATACCTCGTGGGCGACCTTGAGGTGTGCCACCAGACGGCGGCCGATAAACCCTGTCCCCCCCGTGATCAGTATCTTCATGCCGAGCCTCCCGATGTCGTTGACTCTACTCTAGAGGGCCGGGGCCCGATGAACAAGCGGCTGTTTTTGCTGACGTTATCTTTTTCCCGCCGGAGAGAGTCCGTCGGATGACGCCCTTCCTCCGGACGCGGAAAAGACGTATACAGGGGGCGGGTTCGCAGAGAGAATGCAGACAGGGCAGGGCGCCTTTTGCAGCCAGTGTGACTTGCCAAGTCGGCGACAAGCTGTAAAATCGCCCGCTTTTTCACCGCCTTGATAGTGGGGAATTATGCCATTTCGTCGTCTGAGAGTGCGCCAATACTACGTCCGGCTGGCCTGGGGCCTGCTGGCAGGCCTGCTGCCCATGGTGCTCGGGCTCTCCATCTCCATCTGGCAGACCATGAGCGGCGTGACGCAGGATGCACAGCAGCGTTTGCTGCATGCCCAGTACATGTTCGACCGCACCCTGGACAACGCCAAGCTGGCCGCCTCGGCGGTAATGGGGAGCCTCGGCAAACCCTGTCTCGAGGTGGTACAGGGGCTGCGGGATCAGGTGGCGACGGTGCCGGATGTGCGCAGCGTCAACCTGACCGAGGGGGAGACCATCTACTGCACCTCCCTCTATGGTCCGGTCAAGGGGCATATAGATCTCGACGACTATGTGGAGGGCAGGCTCGATCTGATGCGAGGCAACCCGGTCACGCCGAAGCGACCGCTCATCGTCTACCGCCAGGAGGCGGGAAAGCACAGCGTGCTGGTGGGGGTGGATGGCTACTACCTGCTCAACATCTTGGACATGATGAGCCGTAACTCCCCCATCGGGCTGGTGGTCGGGCCGCAGATGCTGCTGCGAGACAGCCAGCTCACCGATCAGTTGCTCACCCCTGGCACCGACGGCTATCTGGAGCAGGCCTCCAGCAAGTATCCCTTCAAGGTGGTGACCGCCCTCTCGAACCGCGACTATGTCGCCCACCTGTGGGATTACTCCAAGGTCAGCCTCATCCTCTACCCCTTGCTGAGCCTGCTGTTTGGCTGCTGGGTGTTCTGGTTGACGGGGCGCGCCGCCTCGCCGGCCCAGGAGCTGAAACGGGCACTGGCTCACCAGGAGTTCATACCCTATCTGCAGCCCGTGGTCACCGGTGAGGATGCCCACTGGAGCGGCTGCGAGGTGCTGATGCGCTGGCAACACCCGCGCCAGGGCATGATCTCGCCGGATCGCTTCATCCCCATGGCGGAGGAGTGCGGCCTCATCGTCCCCATGACCCGCTCCCTGATGAAGCAGGTGCGCGAGCAGTTCGCCGGCCGGGTGCATATCCTGCCCAAGGGGTTCCACTTCGGCTTCAATATCAGCGCCAGCCACTGCAAGGACTTGAGCCTGGTGGAGGATTGCCGTGACTTCATCGACGCCTTCAAGGCCAACCCCATCAAGCTGGTGCTGGAGCTGACCGAACGGGAGCTGATCGTGGCGGACGAGACCACGGATCGGCTGTTCGCCGAGTTGCACGCCCTCGGGGTCTTCATCGCCATCGACGACTTCGGCACCGGCCACTCCAGCCTGGCCTATCTGCAAGCCTTCCAGGTCGACTTCCTCAAGATCGACCAGAGCTTCGTCGGTATGATTGGCTCGGATGCCCTCTCCAGCCACATCGTGGAGAACGTCGTCGATCTGGCGACCCGGCTCGAGCTGCAACTGGTGGCGGAAGGGGTGGAGAACGAGGTACAGGCCGCCTACCTGCGCGAGCACGCGGTGACCTTCCAGCAGGGCTATCTCTACGGCAGGCCCATGCCGATGAAGGCCTTCATCGGCGAGCTGACCTCCTGAGCAGGCAGGGCGTGTTCATATCGCGGCCAACCTGGCCGCCAATAAAAAAGCCAGCGACCCAGGTCGCTGGCTTTTTGCATTCGAGAGGGGTTAGAGCATGCGGGCGAGGGCGCGGCAAAGACGCTTGATCCCCTCCTCCGTCGTGGCTTCGTCCACGCAGGAGAAGCTCAGGCGCAGGGTGTTCTGTATCTCCGGCCGAACGTAGAAGGGGGCGCCGGGCACGAAGGCGACCTTCTCCTTGATCGCCTCGTCGAACAGGGCCATGGCGCTGACGCTCGAAGGCAGGGTCAGCCAGAGGAACATGCCCCCCTCCGGGCGGGTGTAGCTGACCCCTGGCGGGCAGTGACGGGTCAGGGCGGCTTCCATGGCGGCGCGCTGGCGGCCGTAGACCTCCTTGATCTTCTCGAGGTGAGTATCGAGGGAGTTGTCGGTCAGGAAGCGGTGCAGCACCTGCTGGCTGAAGGCGTTGCTGTGCAAATCGGTGGCCTGCTTGGCGATGGTGACCTTCTTGCGCAGCCAGTCCGGTACCAGCATCCAGCCGAGGCGGAAGGCGGGGACTACCGTCTTGGAGAAGGATCCGAGCAGTACCGTATTGTTCGGGGCCAGCTTGGCGATGGGGGGCAGGTGTTCCCCCTCGAAGCGCAGCTCGCCGTAGGGATCGTCTTCCACCATCAGCAGCTCGTGACGCACCAACCGCTCGGCCAGGGCCTCGCGGTTGGTGCGGCTGTAGGAGACGCCGCTCGGGTTCTGGAAGTTCGGCACCCCGTACAGCAGCTTGGCGCTCGAGCCCTGCTCCAGCAGCGCATCCAGCGCGGCCAGATCCAGCCCCTCTTCGCCGAGGGTGATGGGCCTGAAATTTGGTTGATAGACGGAGAACGCCTGAATGGCGCCGAGGTAACCCGGCTCTTCGATGATGAGATCCTGCCCCTCGTCTACCAGCACCTTGCCGAGCAGGTCCAGCGCCTGCTGGGAGCCGCTGGTGATGAGGATGTTGTCCGGATTGACCTCCATGCCGTGGCGGCTCAGGTAGCGATCGGCGATGTACTGGCGCAGGGGGGCGAAACCCTCCGTGGTGGCGTATTGCAGGGCGGCGGCCCCTTGCTCGCGCAGCACGTCCTGACAGGCCTGATCGATGGCCTTGACCGGGAACAGGTGGGGATTGGGCAGGCCGCCGGCGAAGGAGATGATCTCCGGATTGGCGGCGACTTTCAGGATTTCACGGATAAACGAAGGCTCGACTTTCTCGAAACGCTGGGCAAAAAACGGCTGCATAGGGTTCTCTCTGACTGGGGGGCGGTCGCTCCATTCAACCGCCACGTTATCCGTTTGTATCAGATTTGAAAAATGAGGCAATGGCCGTCACAAAAATAGATAAAAAAGGGCAGGTTTGGCACCTGCCCGTATTTTATGGCCCGGCGTGACGATTCGGGCGTCGATCCCTCTGTCAGGCCGGTTTCTCGCCACCGCCGCCGAGAGCCGGCACCTTCGATGTGAAGTCGCCGCTCATCGGCTCGGGGTTCAGAGACCCGGTTCCTTCAGGAAGCGGATCATCAGATCCGTGTTGGCGCCGAGTTGTTGCTGCACCCGGCCCGGGAACAGCTCGGCCATCTTGTCGAGACGGTCGTGCTCGGTGTGCCAGATCTTGCCCCACTGGGTCTCGCCGTCCCGATCGCAGGCGCTCTTGCTGGCCTCGTCGTAGCAGTCCCACAGCGCCGGGTTGGTGCTCTGGGAGTAGCCGTCATAGCCATCGGCCCCATCTATGGTGAAGTTGGTGGCCTCCACATAGGCGATGGGCACCCCGAGGCAGGCAAAGGGCGCGTGATCCGACCAACTGCCGGTCTCCCCCTCCGGATAGCCCGGGTAGCTGGGGTGAATGGCAAAGGGGGTGGCCGTGGTCTTGGAGAGCGCCAGCAGGCGATCCCGCACCTTGGGATCGAAGCTGTAGCGGCTCGGTTCGGCACAACCGTATTCGGCCACGTCCGAGTGGGCGGAATGGACATAGACGATGTCGCCACCGGCTATGGTGTCGTAGTTCACCATGGCCAGCAGCTGGGCGGTGGCGGCGCCGTCCAGGCTGGCGGCATAGGCCTTGGAGCCGTTGAGGCCGTTCTCTTCCGCCCCGAAGAAGGCGAAGCGCACCGTGTAGGGCAGGGTCTGGCCCTTGAGCGCCTCGGCGACCGCAAGGAGGGCGGCGACCCCGGCCCCGTTGTCGGTGGCCCCTTCAGACCCCTTCTTCTCCCCCGTGCTGTCGTAGTGGGCACCGATGAGGATCACCTTGTCGCTCGTGCCCTTGAGCTCGGCGACGATATTCTGGGACTGCTTGCTGGCGCTGCCCTTGGTGTAGGTGAAGGGCTGGTTCTGCACCTCATAGCCCCAGCCGGCCAGGTGATCCTGGATCCAGGTGGCGGCGCGGGTCTCGGCCTCTGTGCCCGTGGGACGGGCGCCTATGCCCTCGGCGCTGGAGCTCAGCTGCACCAGATACTCATAGGCCTGGGTCGCGGGGGCGGGGGGCTGGGAATCGTTGTCCGATGGGTTGCACCCGGCCAGCAGGGTCGCGATGGCCAGGGTCAATAGGGTTTTCTTCATACTGCAATCCTTTGTTGTGTATGGCTTTATTATCAGAGATCAGGATGCACCCGACCCCAGGCAGATTCTGTGAGTGAGGTGGCATTTGTCAATCACGAGGGCGGAATTGGTCGATGGCGGGGGATTTGTTGCGCGAAACACTTGCGCCTTGGGCCTATCTTGGGATAATTCGCTCCCCGGTTTTTGCGCACTGATGCAATAACGAGCAATCCATTAATGTCGCCTGGGATCCAGCGCGATGAGATAACGAGCTATTTACTATGTCTGTGACCCAAGATGTGTTTAACGAAGACGGCAAGTTCATGCGCAAGGTTCGCAGCTTCGTCCGTCGCGAAGGCCGCCTGACCAAGGGGCAGGAGAAGGCCCTGGAAGAACTCTGGCCGGTCATGGGCATCGATTTCGCACCGGCACCGCTGGACATGGTGGCGCTGTTTGGCCGCGAGGCCCCCGTGGTGCTGGAGATAGGCTTTGGCATGGGCGCCTCCCTGGTGGAGATGGCCAAGAATGCCCCCGAGAAGAACTTCATCGGCATCGAGGTGCACTCCCCTGGCGTGGGTGCCTGCCTTGGCACCGCTCAGGAAGCCGGTGTCACCAACCTGCGGGTCATCTGCCACGATGCGGTGGAGGTGCTCGAGCACATGATCCCGAACGGCTCGCTGGCCTGCCTGCAGCTCTTCTTCCCGGATCCCTGGCACAAGAGCCGTCACCACAAGCGTCGCATCGTGCAGCCCGCGTTTGCCCAGGCCATTCGCCAGAAGCTGGCCATAGGTGGCGTCTTCCACATGGCCACCGACTGGGAGAACTATGCGGAGCACATGCTGGAGGTGATGAGCGCCGCCGAAGGCTATGAGAACACTGCCGAGAGCGGCAACTGGGTGCCCCGTCCCGAGTGGCGCCCTCTGACCAAGTTCGAACAACGTGGCCACCGCCTGGGGCACGGAGTTTGGGACCTGATATTCAAACGTGTTAGCTAAATCACCCGTCAACTAAGGAGCTGTCATGGCCAATCGTAGTCGCCGTCTGCGTAAGAAACTGCGCGTCGATGAATTCCAGGAAATGGGGTTCGACATCAGTTTCAACTTCCCGGTCGGCACCGCCGAAGAGACCATAGATAACGTGGTCGATGCCTTCATCGATGAAGTCGTCGAGCCGCGCAAACTGGCCTTCGCCGGCTCCGGTCATCTGGCCTGGGAAGGCATGGTCTGCACCCAGCAACTCGGCAAGTGTACCGAGGAAGACCGCGCCGCCGTCCAGTCCTGGCTGGCAGGCAAGGGGTTGGAAGCCGTGGTGGTCACCGAGCTGTTCGACCTCTGGTACGGCGAACCGGCCTGAGTCAACACGCCCGCAGGGCAGCAGGAAAATCCCGCCACCGGCGGGATTTTTGTCGGTGGGGATAGCCTCACCGGTTTTTGTCATGGAATCGTCGATGGTGTTGTCATCCGAATTACTGGCCAGCATTCTTGAGCAGGTTCGCCCCTTGCTGGGGCAAGGCAAGGTGGCCGATTACATTCCCGCACTGGCCCAGGTGCCCGCCGACCGGCTCGGCATCGCGGTCTGCACCGTGGAGGGGGAGCTGTTCACCGCAGGTGACGCCTTCGAGCCCTTCTCCATCCAGAGTATCTCCAAGGCCCTGAGCCTCACCTTGGCGCTGACTCTCTATCAGGAGGAGGAGATCTGGGCCCGGGTCGGCAAGGAGCCCTCAGGCCAGCCGTTCAACTCCCTGGTGCAGCTCGAATTCGAGCAAGGCATACCGCGCAACCCCTTCATCAACGCCGGCGCCCTGGTGGTGAGCGATCTGCTGGAGACCCGGCTCACCGCCCCGCGCCAGCGCACCCTGGAGCTGGCACGCCGCCTCAGCGGCAACCCGGCCATCATCGCGGATCAGGTGGTGGCGCGCTCCGAGTATCAGCACGCCGCCCGCAATGCCGCCATCGCCTATCTGATGAAGGCCTATGGCAACTTCGAAAACGAGGTGGACAAGGTGCTGCAAAGCTACTTCAATGCCTGTGCCATCCGCATGAGCTGCGTCGATCTCGCCCGCACCTTCATCTATCTGGCCAATCGCGGGGTCCCGCTCGGCGAGAGCGCACCCCTGCTGCCGGCCCGCAGCGCCAAGCAGGTCAATGCCCTGCTGGCCACCTGCGGCCTCTACGACGAGGCAGGAGACTTCGCCTATCGGGTCGGCATGCCGGGCAAATCCGGGGTCGGTGGCGGCATCATGGCGCTCATTCCCGGCGAGTTGTGTGTCTGTGTCTGGTCACCCGAGCTCAACAAGGCCGGCAACTCCCTGGCGGGGACCGCCGCCCTCGAGTTGCTGGCGGAGCGGCTCGGGCGCTCAATTTTTTGATGTTTGATTGTTCACTTTGGAATCGAGAATCACCATGAAACGAGTTATGACGCTGTTGCGGACCGCGCTGGCCGCCCTGTCACTGTGGAGCGCCCTGCCGGCCTTCGCCGGTGAGTTGCCGCCGCTCTCCGTGGCCGATGCCACGGCCAGGGAGGCGGTCATCCTGGATACCCGTCCGAGCTACTTCTACCAGGGCTGGCCCATGGCGGACGAGAAGCAGGGTGGCCACGTCGCGGGGGCGGAAAACCTCTCCGCCGAGTGGAAATACAGCGACGAGGAGTGGGTCAAGGCACTCAAGGACAAGGGATTGTCTGCGGACAAGCCGGTGGCGCTTTATGGGGAGTCCCGCGGCGTGGCCGAGGTGGCTCGCCTGCTGCGCCAGCAGGGCATCAAGCAGCTGTTCGAGCTGCAGGGCTGGAAGGAGGCTCCTCGCGAGCACCTGGCCCGCTGGCAGCAGCTGGTCCATCCCCTCTGGCTCGCGGACCTGCAGGCCGGCAAGCCGGTGGTGGCCGCTCCCAAGGGGGACTGGAAGCTGTTCGAGGTGGCCTGGGGCGCGCCCAAGGCCTACCTGCTGAGTCACATCCCAGGGGCCGGCTACATCGACACCAACAGCCTGGAAGCCGAGCCGCTGTGGAACAAGGTCTCTGACGAGGCGCTCAAGAAGCTGCTGCTGGAGAACGGTATCCGCCACGACACCACCGTCATCCTCTATGGTCGCAACACCATGGCGGCGGCCCGCGCCGCCCACCTGATGATGTATGCGGGGGTGGAAGACGTTCGCCTGCTGGACGGCGGCCTGGATGCCTGGTTCGTGCAGCATTTGCGTACCGAGACCGGTCTGGCCAACACCTTCAAGCCCGTCAAGGATTTCGGGGTTACCATACCGGCGCATCCCGAGTACTACACCACGCTCAGTCAGGCGAAAGCGCTGCTCAAGCAGCCCGATGGCGCCCTGGTCAGCGTGCGTACCTGGGACGAGTTCGTCGGCAACACCTCGGGCTACAGCTACATCAAGCCCAAGGGCGACATCCCTGGTGCCAAGTGGGGTAGGGGCGGCGTGGATGCCAACAGCATGAGCGACTTCCACAACCCGGATGGCACCATGAAGCCGGCCCGGGAGATCCTCGCCATGTGGGACGAGTGGAATATCGAGCCGACCCAGCAGGCCGCCTTCTACTGTGGCACCGGCTGGCGTGCCTCCGAGGCCTTCTTCTACGCCTGGCTGATGGACTGGAAGCGGATCAGCGTCTACGACGGCGGCTGGTACGAGTGGAGCATGGATCCCAAGAACCCCGTCGTCACCGGCGAGCGTCAGCCCAAGAGCTGATGTGCCAGTATCCCCAGGCAGAGGCCGGACAGATGTCCGGCCTTTTTTATTTTCAGTGATCATCTGTGCCGCATAATTGGCATCAGGCAGAGGATCATGGTGGTGGTTCTTATTTCTATGCACCGCTTATTCGGGAGCGGATGGCTGAGCTAGGCTTCAAGCAACATCCTCGCCGTGAGGGTGCGGGAGGGAGAAGAGGCCAGCGATGAAACGACTGATGATGATCCTGGTGTGCCTGCTGGGAGTGGTTGGGTGCAGTTCCCAATACATCATGAGCACCAAGGACGGGCGTATGATAGCCACCGACAGCAAACCCAGGCTGGACGAGGACACCGGCATGTATCGTTACTACGATGCCGAGGGGCGGGAGATGCTGATCAAGAAAGACGACGTGACGCAAATCATGGAGCGCTAAGGCATTCTGGCCGCGGGCCGTGGGGCATCTTCGAGGGAAGATGCCCTTTTTCATGGCGACGCCGCGCGTCGGAACTCGGGCCCGCGTGGCGTGGCGAGGCAGTGGTGAGATGTAAATCCTTTGTTAAATAAAAAGGCAATTTTTTCCAATACCTATTCATATTGAGGGTGGTTTCATATGACCTCTTTCTTACAAGGAGGTCATGGATGGATACGGTTTTTTGGCCGAGGCGAGCCGGTCACCGCGTCGAGATGATGACGCTGGTCGCGCCCCCCGGCATGTCGCCCGGGTTGAGGGAGGATATCAGCCTGGTGCTGAGCATGGTGGCAGGGCTGCGCCAGCTGGAGGAAGGGGGAGCCGGGGCGGCCCCCCTGAAAAGTGGTCTGCACAGGGCCTTGATGGTACAGCTGAGCGACATGGCGAATCGAGCCGAGGAGCCGGAAGTGGCCAGGCTGTTAGGTGCTTTGGCCGAGAGTCAGGGCGGTGGGGAGGGGGCGCGCCTGATGGCCGCCAGGCTGGCCCAGGGGGATGAGCAACACCTGGTGGCCCATGTCGGCCCGCTTGCCACCTGGCTTGGCAAGTCTCGCCAAACCTGGATGTCGGCATTTTTCGCGACCCCCAATCCCGAGCTGCAGTCTTGGTCAGACTGCGTCGATGCCGGGTTGCAACATGCCTTGCCACGGCTCTGCGAGCGCCTTTGCGCTGGATTGATCGTCCTGCCGGGTTGCGCCTACAAGGTGGTGGATCTGTTTGCCATTGCCGGGGAGGCCAATGGCTTCCCCAAGCATTTCGCCTATTTCATGCCCGAAGATCAGGGGATCAAATATGCAGCGGACAAGAGAACCATTGTCTTTGCCAACACCTATCGCCAGTTGCATCTGATGGCGGGAGCCCCGTTGGCGGGATGGCTGGGATGGGCAGGGCGCGATCTCCCCGATGCCCGGGAGCTGGATCGCTATCTGCTCGGCTGGTTTCGGGGTCACGATCTGGGGCATGGGCTGGTGCTGCCGCAGACGGACTATGCGGCCCTGAGTCGTCATGACCGTTGGGGCTCCATGGTGATGCAGGAGGCGGTGGCAGACACCCTTGGCTTCCTGCTCTGTTGCGATCCCTCCATCGCCAGCAGCCTGGGGCTGGAGCGTGACAAGCTGTGCCGCTTCTATTGCCTGGAACTGCTGCGTTACCTGAGGCGAGGGCCGTGCGAGTTTCCCGATGCCGGTTCCGCCTATGTGCAGCTGGCCTTGCTGGCTGAGCAGGGCATTCTGTGGCGAGAGGGGGAGTCCCTGCGCATCGATGAGCACAGGCTTGAACGAGGGATGTGGGAGATCGCCGGGCAACTGCTGACTCATGTGATGGGCGGCAATGTGGCGGCCTTTGCCGACTTCTCTCGCCGTTATGCACCTCATCTGCAGCCGGCCGACCGGGATCTCTACTTCGGGTTGGGGCCCTGTGATCGGGTACTGGCTTATCATCAGCCTCTCAGGGAGGAGCGACAAGATGGCATTTTATAATGGTTTTTTATTGAGTCTCTCCCTGTGCCTGGACATAGGGCTGGCCAACATGGCGATGATAACGCTGGCCATGTCTCGCGGTTTTTCCCATGGCTTCTGGCTCGGGGTGGGCACCTGTGTCGGTGATCTCATCTATGCGGTGCTCGCCATGGCGGGCATGGCGATACTGCTGCAATTTGAAGCGGTGCGCTGGAGCCTCTGGATCTTCGGCTCGGTGACCCTGCTCTGGCTGACGGTCAAGATGGGGCTCTCGGCGCTGAGGGCGCAGGGGGGAGAGCTCGATGGCATGGCCCAGGCCGGCGGCCGCTGGCGCCTGTTCGGCCGGGGCATGGTGCTGGCGCTCTCCTCGCCCAGCGCCATCCTCTGGTTTGCCGCCGTGGGGGGCGCCATCATAGCGCGACAGGGGGCGGATCCGCTCAATGCGGGGCTCTTCCTCTCCGGCTTCTTCACCGCCGGGATCTTCTGGGCCCTGGTGCTCTGCACGCTGGCCTATCAGGGCGGGCGCCTGCTGGGGGAGAAGATGGTGCGCTTCTCCTACCTGGCGTCGGCCCTGATCTTCGCCTACTTCGCCTGCTACGTGATCTACCAGGGCTATGGGGAGTTTGTTCTGGGGGCGCCGTAACGACTGGGAGTGATCCCCATGACGCGGCGAAAGGCGTTGCTCATGTGGCTCTGGTCATAGAAGCCCAGCGCTAGGGCCACCTGGGCGGGCCTCTCTCCTTGCAGCAGGCGGCGACGCGCCTCCATCAGCCGCAACTGGTTGAAGTAGTGGATGGGGGGGACATGGAACACTTGCTGGAAGCTGCGCACCAGATGGAACTTGGAGCAGCAAGCGATCTGGCACAGGTCATCCAGGCCGATCTCCTGGCTTAGGTGGCTGCGCATGTAGTCCAGCAACTGCGGCAGACGCCCCTGCAGCAACTTAGGGTGGGGAGGGGCGATGCGTTGCAGGACAGCCAGCAGTCGCACCAGTCCCTCCTCCTGCTGGTTGGCGGATGGGGATCGGTGAAGAGCCAGCAGGGCGTTGAACAGGGTCTGGTTGTTGTGGACCCCTTCCTGAAAGGCGGGGGCGGTTCGCCCGAGCAGCAACCCGGCTTCACCCAGCAGATCGCTCACCCACTCTGTCCCCAGGTGCAGGCTGATGAACCGGGTCTCCCCCTCGAAGCGGGAGGCTTGCATGGTCAGCGGATTGTAGAGAGTGACCTGGCCGGGTTCGACCACCTGCTCCCGACCATCGAACCAGATATGTTCGCACCCGCTGAGGTTGGCCGACAGCACATACTCTTCGTGGGTATGGCGGGGATATCCCCCTCCCTGGCTGCTGATCAAGGCGAGTTCCAGCTGTGGTTGACGCGCAACCACCTCCATTCTTGGCGACATGGCACATCCTTGTGCACTTGCGGACGACAGGGCTCCTGTTATAACAGGTTTTCTGGGAGTGAAGTATTCGAGTGAGAATCATTTTGACTAAAAAAGAGGGCAGCCCGCGGGCTGCCCTCTTTGCATGGAGACTGGTGCTGGAGGTTAGAGATCTATTTCCGCCACCTGGCGATTGACCTGACCGGCGAACAGCTGGTGGAAGCGGGAGCCCGGGTTCGCCAGCAGGCTGACCGGTGAACCCTGCTCCACCACGCCGCCGGCCTCCATCACCACCACCTTGTCCACCGACAGCAGCGGCTCCAGATGGTGGGCGATCACCAGATAGCTGGCCTCCGGCCGGTAGCGATAGAGCAGCTCCGCCATCTTGCGCATGCCGATGTGATCGAGATCCGAGGTGGCCTCGTCCAGCACGATGAGCGGGCGGCGCGACAGCAGGATGCGGGCGATGACCAGGAGTTGGGTCTCGCCGGCGGAGAGTTGTAACTTGTCGAGATCCTCGTCCAGCCGGCCGGCGCAGCGCTCGGCCAGCCCGACCCTGGCCAGGGCTTGCTCCAGTGCCTCGTCGCTCTGCTCGGTGAGCGGCGCCAGGTTCGCGCGCAGTGTGCCGAAGAAGGTGAGGGGGATCTGGGAGACGGTGTCGTAGAGATCCCGCACCGCCTCCGGCGCCAGTGCCGACAGGGGTTGATCGCCGTAATGGATCTCCCCCTGGGAGCTGGGGTACATGGCCTGCATCACCCCGAGCAATGAGCTCTTGCCCGCGCCGGTGCGGCCGCAGACGCCGACTTTTTCCCCCGGTGCCAGCTCGAAGTTGACCTTGTGCAGCGCCCACTGGCTGGAGCCCGGATAACGCAGCCCCAGATTGTCGAAGCGCACCTTGGGATGGGGACATGTCAGGGCTTCCCCTGTCTGGCGTTCGCTCTCGATCTCGCTGTATTCCCGCACCCGCTCCACCGCGTTCATCACCTGCTCCACTTCGGCGAAGTTGCGAATGAGGGAGTTGAGCATGGCGGAGGCGGTGAAGGCGTAGGTGATGGCCACGGCCCCCAGCAGTGAGCTGCTGCTGAACGCCACCATCAGCGCCACGGCCCCCACCAGGGCGGCGGAGAGCAGGGTCTGGTACATGCCGAGCCAGCGGTTGATGGAGGTGGTGGTGTACCAGCTGCGCAGGTTGTTGTCATAGTGGTGCAGCACCTGATCCAGCGCGAAGCGCTCGGCCCCGGCCAGGCGCAGGGCGGGGGCGCCGCGAATGGTCTCGCTGATGCTGATGTAGAGCGGCGAGCGCAGCACGGATGACTGGCGCCTCAGCTTGAGCTGCACCGCCCGGTAGCGGCGTTGCAGCCCATAGAGCGCCCAGCCCACCAGGGGGGCGATGAGCAGCAGCAGCGGCATGTTGACGCCGATCACCACCACCTGCAGCAGCACGGAGATGAGCATGGCGAACAGCCCCATCAGCATGGGCAGCAAGACCTCCTGGGCTTCCCCCAGATCCCGGTCGAAGCGGTTGAGGATGCGCCCCTGGGGCACCTTGTCGAAGAAGGCCATGGGGGCGCGGCTGATGCGGCCCAGCATGCCGTCGAACAGGGTCCAGGCCAGCTTGAGGCCGAGTTTGTAGTTGATGACCCGCACCACCATGATGCAGACGAGGGAGCCGGCCCCCAGCAGCACATAGATGCCGAGCAATGAGCTGACCTCGCTCACCTCGGCCTTGCCGCCGAGCCAGAGATCCGAGGCGATGCGCAACCCCTCCTGACCAAGCGTGAGCAGCAGGGCGATCAGGATGGCGCCGGGGGCGGCCAGGCGCTGCCACATGAAGCCAAACAGAGCCCAGTCCACCTTGCCCTCCACCACCTTCTCCTCGCTGAACTGCTCCGCCTCTTGGGGAGCCACCAGGGGAGCCGGCTGCGGGTGCTGGATGAGATCCACGAGCTGATGGGCGTCGAGCTCGGTCAGCTGGCCCTGCTCGATGCGGATCACCCTATCGCAGTGGGCCAGCACGTCCGGATCGTGGCTCACCAGCAGCCGGGTCGGGCCCGGCTTGAAGGCCAGGCCCTGCTCCAGCACCTGGGCCGAGACGATGGGGTCCAGCGCCGACAGCGGGTTGTCCAGCAGCAGTATGTCGGCCCTGGCGTAGAGGGCGCGGGCCAGGGCGACCCGCTGCTGCTGACCGCCGGAGAGGCGGGTGCCAAGCTCCCCGACCAGGGTCTGATCGCCATGGCTAAGCAGCTCGAGGTCGCTCACCAGGGCGCAGGCGCCGAGTACCCAGTGGTAGCGCTCCTCATCCCATTGCTGGCCGAACAGGATGTTGTTGCGGATGCTGTCGTTCATCAGCCAGGGCTTGTGGCCGAGGTGTGCGACCCGGCCGTGGCGGCGGATGCTGCCCTCGAAGTCGTTGTCAAAACCGGCGACCAGGTGCAGCAGGCAGCTCTTGCCGGCGCCCGTGGCCCCGGTGATCCCCACCAGTTCTCCCGGCGCTATGGCGAGGCTGACCCCTTGCAGTACAGGTTTTTGTTGGTGCAGTGCGGTGACGTTGTCCATCCGCAGGGCGCCGAGCGGCAGGCTGGGGTCACCGAGGTCTCTGTGTTGTTCCGGGCTGTTGAGGAATTCGCACAGCCGGTTGAAACCTGTGTTGAAGTTGATCAGGGTGCGGATGAGATAAGGCAGCCTCATCATGGGGATCCGCAGCACGGCGAACAGGGCTATGGTGGTGAACACCTGGGGTAGGGTCAGGCTCTGGCCCGAGGCCAGATAGGTGGTGAAGGTGGCGAGCGTCACCAACAGGGGGGTGCTCATCATCAGAAAGCTGTTGATGGCATCGAGCTTGAGCACCCGGCCGAGCACGCCGAGTTCGCGCTGGCGCTTGGTGTTGGCCGCCTGGGTGAAGAAGGCGCCGAGCCCGTTCTGGCGCACCAGGCGCAGCTTCTTGATGTACTCGGCCAGTATGCCGTTGCGGTCATCTTGCTGGCGCTTGAGCTGCTGCTCCTGCTGATTCATGCGGCGCACCACCCGGGTGGAGACCAGCAGCAGCAGGGCCAGCACGGCGAAGCCCACCAGGCCCGCGCTGCCCACCTGCCACACCAGCAGGGCTATGGTGCCGATGAGTTGCAGCGCCATGGTGAGCGGCATGGCGGGATCCGCCAAGATCCAAGTGATGTCCCACACGTCCCGGTTGATGAGGTTCTGCACCCGGCCACCGGCCCTGTCATCGAAGCTCTTGCCACCGAGCTTCATCACCTTGGCGAGCAGGGATTCCGCCAGCAGCCGGCGAATGGGCACGTGCATCTTGAGGGCCAACTGCAGCGAATGCTCCGCCAGCATGCCGGCGGCCAGCACGGAGGCGAACAGGGCGAAGGCCAGCAGCAGCTTGTGGCCGGTGGAAGCACCGGCACCGAGCTGGGTCATGCTGTGGTTGAGCAGCCAGGGGCTGGCCAGGGTCGCCAGCATGCCGAGCAGTTGCAGCAGGGTGAGCAGGCCAATCCGCCCCTTGTAGTGACGCCAGATGAAGGCGGTGATGGGCCAGGGGCGCACCGGCGCCTTGGCGGTGATGGCGAGGAAGGCATCGGCGCGCTCATCGCGCCTGTCTTCCGGCAGCAGGGTGTAGAGATCGTCGAGACTGACCTGGGGCTGGCTCAGCCCCTTGCGCAGCAAGGGGCCCGTCCAGTGATAGAAGAGACGGCTCAGCCAGCCGGCCGAGATTTCCGGGTGATCCAATGGGTGATCCTTATTATTTTGTGCTGCTTCCAGGGGATGGGGCGGTTTGTTATCCGCCCTCTATATTATGTTTTTTTGCCGCGGGCCTATGCCCGGCAGGATCAGCAGTCCCGGTTCAGGCGGATGAGCCGGTCCAGGATCTGCTCACCATCGACCCTCAGGCCGTTGTGTTCGTACTCGTTGGTGATCCAGGCGCAGCTGTTGCCAAGGCCCTTGAGGGTCTCGCGGCTGTAGTCGAACTCCACGTACATGTCCTCGGCGTAGACGGCGCAGGCCACGGGTACCTGGTTGCGGGCCAGCTGCACCGGGTCGTAGAGGGGGCCCCAGTCCGCTTTCTCGGCCAGCAGGTGGGCGGCCTCTTTCAAGGGAATAAGTTCGCGGAACTGCTCGAACATCCAGGGGAAGATCATCTCGCCGGTGAAGGCAAAATCTTTGCCCGGTGCCCAGGCAAGTGCCGGAAACTCCTTCCTTACACGCTCGGCCGCCCACTGGCTAGCGGCCCCTTCGCAATAGATGAGCTCGTGCAGTATGGCGAACACCGGGTTGGTGTTGAACGGCTGCATGGCCTGCACCTGATAGAGGAAGGCGGGGTTGAGCTTCTCGCCGATGAAGGCATCCTCCAGCAGGTAGTAGAGCTCCTCGAAGGCGCCGCTGGCACCGAGATCCAGCCCCTGTTGCTGCAACTGCTCCACCGTCAGGCGCTGGCCGTTCGGCAGGCGCACGTCGTGGCGCTGCAGATGGGTCGCCAGCCGGTTGGCGATGGCCTGGGCGTGGGGGAAACGCGCGAAGAAGGCGCGGTTCTTGTCCGCCACCCTCTGGTAGGTGGCGCGGTACACCTCGTCCGCACTGCGACCTATGGGGGCCACCCCACCGGTGAGGTAGACCTCGTGCAGGCTGTCCGGGAACAGAGAGAGGTAGGTGAGGCTGCAAAAACCGCCGAAGCTCTGGCCAAGCAGGCTCCAGGGACGGTCCGGGCTCAGCTGCTCGCGGATGAGCTCGGCGTCCCGCACTATGCTGTCGGCGCGAAAATGGCTGAGGTAGTCGGCCTGTTGGCGGGGGCTGAGGTGAGCCAGCAATTCGGCGTGGATGGGGGTGGAATGGCCCGTGCCACGCTGATCGAGCAGCAAGACCCGGAACTCCTGCAGGGCCCGCTTGATCCAGCCGCCGTTGGAGCTCGGGCGCGGGGCGCCAAAGCCAGGGCCCCCTTGCAGATAGAGCAGCCAGGGCAGCTCGTCGTCCAGCCTGTCCTTGCGACAGAGGGTGCGACCGAACAGGGTGAGGGTCGCCTCGTCATCGGGCTGCTGGTGGTCGAGGGGCACGGTGAAGAAGTGTGGCTCGCAATGGATGCCATCCAGCACGTAATGCAAGGGGCTGCTCATCTGGGGTCTCCCTGGGGTCGGAAATCGTCGGCCTCATCATAGCCCTGGCACGCAGGCTGGTCACGCCGGTTTTCTGGATTGTTAATGCATTGCTGAGAGACGGTTAGCATCCATTGGTTTCATCCGGGCCATGGTCGAAAATTTACCCGTCAAAGGCCATTGACGGGGGACCCTGGCCGGTCAAAGATGAGCCGCCTGCCGAGGAGGGCAGGGGATGCGCACCCAGGTGCACAAAAGGATGAGGTGGGCTCGATGAAGCCTAGATGGATAAGGTTCAGGAAGAGAAAGAAACCGACGGATCCCGAAGGGGTGCTGCAGGCGGGGCTGCTGATGTTCAGCGCCACCTGCGGGGCCACCCTGCTGCTGGCGGCCTGTAATGGCGGCTAGCCATCGATAATGTAAAAGGCCCGCTCACTGAGCGGGCCTTTTACATATGTGCTGCTCTCGATCCCGGGTCGGCTCCGAGCAAGCGGACCAGCCTGAAACCCTTTGCCGGCGCGGGTTTGCGGTATGGGAAGGGCTGCTGCTATGGTCAAGAGACGGCTCTGTTCATCGAGGGAGGCGATCATGAATAGTCGTGAAAAAGTATTGGCTCATCTGGCCACCGATCACCGGGTTGCAGGATTGACCGCTGGCGAGGCGCTGGCCGGCATCAGCCACTCGATGAGCTCACTCCTGCTGCAGCAGGATCAGCACTTCTTTCGCAGCCATGCGGACGATCCCTGCCACGAGGTGGCGCGGGCCTGCTCCGCCGGGCACGTCTGGCACGGGGACGAGAATCGCTATTAGGGAGGCACGATCAGGATGACAGAATGCGAAAAGGCCCGCTCAGATGAGCGGGCCTTTCAAATTTGGCTCCTCCTACTGGACTTGAACCAGTGACATACGGATTAACAGTCCGCCGTTCTACCGACTGAACTAAGGAGGAATTGTTGGTGCCCAGAGACGGAATCGAACCGCCGACACGGGGATTTTCAATCCCCTGCTCTACCGACTGAGCTATCTGGGCAACGGCGCGCATTAAACCCTTTCTGGACTGAGGTGTCAACCACGGGGTGCAGATTGTGGTGCCGTTCGCTCGATAACCGAACAATCCGGCCTACTGCCGAGGATTTTTCTCCGTATAAGCCAGCAGAGCGCCCGCTTTTTCAGCCACTTGCCATGAAAAAAGGGGCCAAAGGCCCCTTTGCATCTGGCCTGCCTCAATGACGGCTGACGATGATCCGGCCCGTGCTCATGTCCCTGGCCTGACCGGTGACGCTGATCTTGAGGCCATATTCGGGTAGCAGCCGGCCCGCGTCCGGGATCGCCTCGCTCTGGTAGCTGCGGGAATCCTTGAACACCCGGTTCGGGGCTATCCAGAAGTCCCGCAGCAGGGAGCCGCTCGGGTGGGTGAGATCGAGGGGGCGCTGGAAGCCCAGGCTGAAGGTGGCGTCATGGATCTGGTAGCGGGTGCCGGCGACGGCGCCATCGCTCCAGTGCAGGGTGCGCTGATCTCCATCCACCACTCCGAGGAAGCCCTCGCCCGGATGTTGGCCCACCCAGTTGTTGCTCTGGCTGTTGTCCACGTACCAGAGCAGCAGACCCGGCTCGTAGCGCATCAGCTGATCCGCCACGTTGATGTGGGCCAGCCCCTTGTCGACCCCGGCGTGGTTGCGCCACTCGGCGAGATAGTAGTGATCCTTGGCCTCCTTGCCGTTGCTCTGCACGAAACCGGCGAGGGTGAAGGCGGAATGGCCCTCGGCGCCATCGCTGAGCAGGGTTTCCCCATCGGCGGTCACCTGCAGTTCATCCACGAACAGGCCGTTCTCGGCCACCCCCGCATCGCTCTGGTATTGCAGGCTGAGGGTGATGTGCTGGCCAGCCCAGGGGCCGAGATCGAACTCGGCATCGGTCCAGCCGCCTGAGTCCCCCGTGATGCCGACTCCGAAGCCCACCCCGTTCGGATCGTCCGTGCGGGTCAGGTTGCCCGGGATGGGCTCGCCGTTGACCAGCACCCGCGCGTAGTCGAAGCCCTCCTCAATCTGGTACCAGGCCTTGAAGGTGAGGCTGGCGCTCTGCCTGCCGCTCAAGTCCAGCGCCAGAGTCATGCGGTTGTCCAGGTTGTTGCCCTTGCCGCCATGGTATTGGTACTGGCCGGCGTAGGGCGGGTTCAGGGGGATCTGCTTGGGGGGCAGGTTGATACGCACCACGTCGTCGTTGCGCCCCTTGTCATTGGCCTGATCCAGCATGTAGACATTGCCGCGGGCACTCAACTCATCGACGTGCACATTGCTGCCGTGCAGCCAGTTGCCGCCGAGAGAGGCCTGCAGATACTCCTTGGCCCAGGCGGAGAAACCGGTGGGTTCGGTGCCGCCTATCACCCCGGCCCAGGAGCCGGAGGACATGATGGACCAAGTCGCCACCGGTTCCCCCTTGCCGCTGTACTTGGTGTCGTACTCATCCGGCAGCCCCAGATCGTGGCCATATTCGTGGGCACAGACCCCGGCCGCCGCGTCTATGGGCTGGATGGTGTAGTCATAGGCGGCATACTGACCGTCGAAGTTGCCGTTCGGGCTGCTGGTGCCCGGGATGGGGTAGGGGGCGCCGAGATTCCAGCGGTGGGCCCAGATGGCATCTTCGCCGAGATCGCCACCGCCCGCCTCCTCCCCCACGCTGGAGTGGAAGATCATCAGGTGATCGATGAGGCCATCCGGCTCGTTGCGATTGCCGTTGCCGTTGAGATCGTAGCGGTCTTCCTGATCAAATTCGGACAAGTCGATGGCGGGATCACCGGCGACCTGGGCAAGCGCCTCCTTCACCAGCTCTCGCACCGCTGTCTCGTTCTTGTTGCTGCCGTAGTAGGTGGCGCTCTTCTCGGCGGTATACCAGCCCGCCACCTGACCGCGCACGCTGTAGCTCTGGCCGGACTGTTGCTCGTAGAACTGGCGCATGGAGATGAAGCGCTCGCCGTTCGGGCCCGCGTAGCCCTTGGCGGAGAACAGCAGGTCGTTGTAGTGGGCCGGGTTGTAGTCCGGGTAGTACATCTTGGTGAGCTCGGGGCTCAGGCTGTTCTTCGGGTAGTCGGGGAAGTCCACCAGGATGGCGAGGATCTTGTCCTTGCGCATCTTGCCCCTGTAGGTCTCCTTCTCGATGGCCTTGAGCAGCAGGGTGGGCACCCGATCCCCCGGACGCGCCGTGCCATTCAGCCGGATCTTCTTGAGGATGGTCTCCCGCACCTTGCCCTCCTTCTGGGCCAGGCTGCCGCTGCTGCCGGGGTAGGTACGGGCCTTCTCACTGTAGTAGCGGGCCAGGGCGGCCTGTTCCTGCTCCGGGGAGGCCAGGGTCGGGATGCGGCCGCTCTTCTTGAGCATCTCCAGCACCTTCGCCTCGTCGGCGAGGGGGGCATCGAAGGGGCCGTGGGCCGGGGCGGCCAGGGCGTGGTTTCCAATCATAAGGGTCGAGCCGATGAGCAGGCTCATTATTGTTTTTTTGGGCATGACTATGTGCTCCTTCACATGATCAAAAAGGGAGCCCACCAGGCTCCGCTTTCCTGGCGGGTGATGATTCACCCGCGTCCCTTGATACCTGCATGGGCGCTGTTTGTCACCCAAGTGGCGATGGCGAAAGGGACTGCCTTTTTTATGATCCACTGGGTCCTGACGCTGAGGTGAACGCGGGTGGCGGTGTGATCTGTTGATGGGGTGTGCACTGCTGGTTTATTGCGCTGTTTGAGCCTTTTTCCGGCCACCACCATTTGGGAGGGGGACGGCCCGCCACTTATCTTGGATTGCCGCATTGAGCCCGCAGGGCTCTGCGAGTATGCTTGGCCGCAACTGTGCCCTGGCGGGCGAGTCGCGCTCACTGGCGCGGTGCCTGGCCAGGTGTCGACATCCATCCAAGAGCGTCTGGGGTTTATATGAGTATCAATATGCAAGAGTGGCGCGAAGAGACCACCGCCATCGTCAACGAGCTGCTGGCCGACGGCAGCAATCCGGATGTGGACTACGAGATCGAGCACCACTTCGCCTGCCAGGATTTCGATCTGCTGGAGAAGGCCGCGGTCGACCTGTTCAAGGCCGGCTTCGAGGTGACTGACGCCGAAGAGATGGAGCTGGATGACGGCGCCACCATCTTCTGCTTCGATGCCACCGTCGAGCGCAAGCTGGAGATAGAACCCATCCTGGCCGACATCGAGAAGATGCTGCCCATCCTGGAAAAATACGGTGTGGACTACGACGGCTGGGGCACCTACTTTCAGGAGTAAGTCGCGCAACCCGGCCTTATTGCAAAGATGCTGTCCACGGTCTTGAAAAATACGGCGTGGATTACGACGGCTGGGGCACTTACTTCCAGGAGTGAGTCAGCAGCACATGACAAAAGGCCGCAGCGATGCGGCCTTTTTGCATCTCGGGGATCAGTGGGCCGGGATCAGCTGATAGTCGAGGGCGAACTGCTCGGGGGGGAGGGGGCGACTGAACAGGTAGCCCTGCAGGCGATCGCAGCCGGCCTGGGCCAGCCAGGCTTGCTGCTCCGCCGTCTCCACCCCTTCGGCGGTGATCCGGATGCCGAGCTCGTGGGCCAGGCCGATCACGGAGCGCACTATGGCGGTGGTGGCCTGATTGGTGGCCAGCCCCTGGGTGAAGCTCTTGTCCAGCTTGAGGGTCGCGACCTGCAGCCTCGGCAGATAGGCCAGGGAACAGTAGCCGGTGCCAAAGTCGTCGATGGCGAGGTGGAAACCCGCCTCGATCAGGCTCGCGAGGTTGCTTTCGATTTCGTCCGCGTTCTCCATCAGCACCCCTTCGGTGATCTCCAGCTCCAGCTGCCAGGGGGCGAGGCCGTGGCGCTCGATGCAGGCGAAGATCTGCGGGCAGAGCTCGGGATCGCGGAACTGCAGGGGCGACAGGTTGATGGAGAGCACCAGATCCGGCGCCACCTGCTGCCAGCGGGCCAACTGGGCGCAGCCCGTTTCCAGCATCAGCTGGCCGAGCTGGCCGATGAGGCCGAGCTCTTCCGCCAGGGGGATGAACTCGTCGGGGGAGATCATGCCAAATTCCGGATGGGGCCAGCGGCAGAGCAGCTCGGCACCGTGCAACCTGTTGTTGTGGGTGCCTATGATGGGCTGGTAGACCGCGGTCAGCTGGGCCGACTTGATGGCGAGCGGCAACTGGGCGGCGATGAGCTGGCGGCGCTTGAGCTTGGCATCGAGTTCGGGATCGAACAGGGTGCAGTGCTGCTGCTGGCGCTTGCCCTGGGCCAGGGCCGCCTCGGCGTGGCTGAGCAGGCGCTCGGCCTCCTTGGCCTTGCCGTGGGCGATGCCGATAAAGACCGGGATCTGGATCCTGTGCTCTTCCACTTGATAGGGGGTCATCAGCTCCTGTTGCAGGTTGCGGCTCCAGTCGCTCAAGGGAATGGGGAGCTCGGGCAGCAGCAGGGCGAAGTCATCGGCGGCGACCCGGCACAGCAGGGAGTTGGGGGGCGCCAGCCGCTGCAGGCGGCGGGCCACCTGGCTCAGCAGGCGATCGGCGACGCGAATGCCGAAGCGATCGTTGATCTCGCGAAAATGTTGCAGATCCAGCAGCAGCAGGCTGGCATTGCGGGAGCCGAGGTGGCGGCTGGTCTGCAGGAAGTGGGAGAGCTTGAGCAGGCCGGTGAGGCTGTCGTAATGCTGCTCCTGTTGCAACTGGGCCTGGGTGGTGCGTAGCCCTGTGATGTCGCGGCCCAGGGTGAGGATGCCGAGGGCGTTGCCCTCCTCGTCGGGCACCTCGATGCGGGTGATCTCCAGATGGCGGCCCTGGCCTTCGGCATCCATCAGGCAGTACTCGCCCTGCCCCATGGTCTGCTTCACCGGCAGGTGCGGCGTGACGCGATGGCCGATGGCCTCGCTCGCCGTGAGTCCCATGAAGTCGAGGAAGGCCTGATTACAGTCGATGAGCACCCCCTGGTGGTCCTCCAGCCGGATGAGATCCGGGATGGCGTCCAGCAGGCGGCGCTGCAGCAGCTGTTGCTGGCGGAAGGTCTGTTCCAGCTCCTTGCGCTGATCGATGGCGCTGACCATGCCAAACAGGGCGAGGGGTTGGTGCTGCTCGTCGTAGAGGGGCACCTTGTGGATCTCCATCCAGCTGGTGCTCTCGCCGCTATGACAGTGCAGTTGCTGGTGGAGCAGGGGCTTGCCCTCGGCCAGCAGGCGCTGATCCTCTTCCCTGAACAGATCCCCCCAGGGCATCTCGGCATCCGTCTTGCCGATGAGCTCACTGGGGTGCTGCAGCCCGGCCTCTTCTGCGAATACCTTGTTGGCGAACAGGTAGCGTCCGCTGGCATCCCGGCAAAAGATATTCATGGGCAACTGGTCGATGATCTGCTGTAGCAGAGCCAGGGTGAGCGAGGAATGCACGTGGGCGTCCACAGGGGAGATTTCGAGCAAATCTATGATAACAGGCCAATTTTGTAAAGCCTGGGTTAATGATGATCCATTTGTGTCGATCCCTGCTGACAGTCTGTGTCGCGGGCGCCATAATAGCCGCCGATTGGCCTGTGGTGGCCTTATGGACGAGAGAAGCAGCATGAAGAAGATAATGGGGGGCGCCCTGGCCCTGTTGATGGTCGGTTGTGCCAGTGACAACAATGGTGGCGAGCAGTATCGCTACACCCCGCCGGTTGCCAAGGCGACCAACAATACCCAGGAGATGCAGATCCCGGTGGATCTGGTGTGGGCCCGTGCCGAGAAGTGGTTTGGCGATCACGGCCTCAACATCGAGAACAGCCAGCGCGGTTCCGGCCTGATGACCGCCAACGTCGAGAACTCGGCCGAGGGCCTGGAGTGGCTGGATTGCGGTACCATGGGTTCCAAAGTCGCCCTGGGCAACCCCAATCTGCAGATCAACCTGATCATCACCCAGAGCGGCACCAACAGCGTCGCCACCGTCAACGTCAAGGGCAACACCCAGCTCTACTTCGTCGAGGGTTCAGGTGAGCGTGTGCTGGCCCCCTCCATCACGCCGGTCTGCGTCTCTCGCGGCAGCCTGGAGCAGAGCCTGTTCTCTACCCTCAGCAACTGATCCGGCCGCCCTGTGCGCTCGATTATCGGACCCCGCTGCCTGCAGCGGGGTCTTTTTTTGCCCGTCACTCCCCGGCGGCCAGCCCCTGCTGGCGAAACTTGCCGGGGGCCAGTCCGGTGGATTGCTTGAAGGCCTTGGCGAAGGCGGCTTCTGACTGATAGCCCACAAGCTGGGCCACCTCGCCGATGGGCAGGTGATCCGGCTGGCGCAGCAGCTCCGCCGCCCGCACCATGCGCACCCGCACCATGAACTCCCAGACGCTGCAGCCGAGGCGCTGACGGAAGTGGCGAAAGTAGGTGGCGCGAGACATGGCGGCCAGGGTCGCCAGTTCATCCACGCTCCAGGGGTGGGCGGGGGTCGCCAGCATGGCCTGCAGGGAGCGACCCAGCCGCGCATCCTGCAGGGCGCCGATGAGGCCGAGGGCCGCGCCCGGATCGCTGGCGTGGGCGCGCAGCCCCATGGCCAGCAGCACCTGGCTCAGGGCCGTCAGCACGGCACTCGAGCCCTGCTGCTCGCGGGCCAGCTCCTGGCGGATCAGGGTCAGCACCAGGGCCAGCGCCTCGCGGGACTCGCTGGCGAGCAGGGGGATGCAGAGCGGGCTCGGCAGGGCATCCAGCAGCAGGGGGCGCAGGGGGCCCTGGTAGTGAAACTCGCCGCACAGAAACTCCACCTCGTCTCCCCCGTCACCGCGGATGGGCAGGACGCCCTCGTCCTCTTCGACATCGGCCAGAGGCTCCCCGCCCCGCCAGACGGTGTGGGGCTCACCCCCCGGCAACAGCAACAGCTCCCCCGGTTGCAAGGTCACCTCCTGGCCCTGGTGGGTGCTGACCCGGATCTCCCCCTTCATCAGCAGGTGAAAGGGCATGACCCCGCTCGGGCTCTGCGGGTGGGGGAGGGCGAAGCCGCCGCGGTAGAGGCAGCGCACGTCGAAGGAGCCGCGGATCCCGGCCTGGCCGATCAACTGGTCTATGTCACTCATGATTCGATATGGTGTTTATTTGCGTCTTTTAAGTATTAATTGAATCACCGCTCGATGCAATACTGGCTCCATCGAACGGGCAGGTGCCCGTTCACCCCAGAGGAGAGTCAAGATGCAAGATTGGGCACAATACCGTAAAGAACTGACCGGCCGCGTGATGGAACTGGGCACCCTGAGCCCGGATACCCTCAAGGGCTATCAACTGCTCTCATCCGCCGGCAGCAAGGATGGCGCACTGGACGGCAAGACCCGGGAGCTGATCTCCCTGGCGGTGGCGGTCACCACCCGCTGCGACGGCTGTATCGCCGTGCACGCCGAATCCGCCCTCAAGCAGGGGGCTAGCCGGGCCGAGATCGCCGATGCCCTGGGGGTCGCCATCGCCATGAACACCGGAGCCGCCATGGTCTATTCCGCCCGGGTGCTGGACGCCATCGACCGCTGAGATTGTGCGGGGCCGCAGCTGGCCGGCCCCTGAGGAGTGAGGATGTCGATATTCAACCGCGCCTTGGGCTGGCTCGCCGGCAGCGATCGCTGGGGAGCCAACCTTTGCCGGGTCGCCGTCGGGGTGGTGTTCATCTGGATAGGGCTTTTGAAGTTTATTCCCTATGAGGCGGACAGCATCACCCCCTTCGTGGCCAACAGCCCCTTCATGTCGTTCTTCTATACGCAGCCGGACGAGTACAGTCAGCACCTCAACCACGAGGGAGAACTGGTGCCGGAAAACCGGGCCTGGCACGAGCGCAACAACACCTATGGCTACTCCTATGGCCTGGGGGTGGTGGAACTGGTGTTTGCCCTGTTGATCCTGGCCAACTTCCGTTTCCCGTTGCTGGGGTTCGTCGGGGCCCTGATGGCCTTTTTGACCCCCTTTGTCACCTTCAGCTTCCTGATGTTCACACCGGAGACCTGGGTGCCGGATCTGGGAGACGCCCACCATGGCTTCCCCTATCTGTCGGGGGCGGGCCGGCTGGTGTTGAAGGACATCATGATGCTGGCCTGTGGTTATGTTGCCATGGTGGATTCTGCCAGAACCCTGCTGGCCAGACGTTAAGTGATAGCCTGCCTACCGTTTGCCACACCACTTTGGGTGTGGCTTTTTTGCGTTGGCCCAACAAAAAGCCCCGGCAGGGGCCGGGGCTGAGTGAGTCAGACTGAGGTCACGGTTGCAGGCCGCTGTCACCGTGAAACAGCGCCTCATCACCGGACTTGAGCACATAGCCCTTCCAGGGGAAGAGCTGATAGCGACCGTCCTGCCAGGAGTGATTGCCCTCTTCCCCCTGACGCTTCAGCCGGACCTGCTCGCCATCTGGCAGGGTCAGTTCGGCCTGGCTCTGATCGTCGTTGAACAGCACGAAGGCACTGCCGGTTTCGCTCGCCTCAAGGGATTGCAGTCGCACCGCCTGCTCGAACAGACGCACACACTGATTGGTCAACGCAGACCACTGGTAACCTGCGCTGGCGCGGCAGCCGTGGACATCCTGATCGTTGCCCACCAGGTTCTGGGTCGGGGTGCTGCAGGCCGCCAGCAGCAGGGAGGCGGCCATCAGGGTCAGGGTGCGCATGCTTACTCCTTGAGATCCCGCTCGATGACGATGTTGGAGAAACCCAGTTCCCTGAAGTAGTTCTCCTGATAGTCCTTCACGCTCTTCTTGTCGCGGCGACACACCTGGGCCAGCTGGGCCTCCATGGCGTGGAAGCTGGCCAAGTTGATCCCCTCGGCATGGGCGATGGCATCGTAGATGCTGTTGAACTTGTCGTTGGCGTAGCCAATCTCTTTGGCCTGCTTCTTGTACGTGTAGGTGATCTTAAAGGCCATCTGGGGCTTCCTTCTGTTTCGCCTGCTTGCGCTGCATATAGAGGTAGAGGCTCTCCACCTTCTCCCGTGCCCAGGGGGTCTTGCGCAGGAACTTCAGGCTCGACTTGATGCTGGGATCCTGGGTGAAGCAGCGGATATTGATCTCCTGCCCTAGTTTCTCCCAGCCGTAGTGGGCCACCAGGGCGGTGACTATCGCCTCAAGGGTCAGCCCATGCAGCGGATTGTTCTTCTGGGAAGAGGCTGGCTGCTCGCTCATGCCTGCTCCGCCAGTTTGGCGAAGGGCTGTCCCATGCGAGTGGTGACACCATTGGCCAGGTGGGGCTCGAAGCCCGCCAGCATGCCGGGGCCAAACAGGCAGACGACTGTGCTGCCGAGTTTGAACAGGCCCATCTCGGCACCCTTTTGCAATGTGATGGCTTCATCCCCTGTGTAGTCCCAACGCACCACTTCCTTCTGCCTGGTCGGCGCTATGTTGCCAGCCCAGATGGTCTCGATGCTGGCGACGATGGTGGCACCGACCAGCACCAGGGCCATGGGGCCGTGAGGGGTGCGGAAGGTGGCGACCACGCGCTCGTTGCGGGCGAACAGGTTCGGCACGTTCTCTGCGGTGAGCGGGTTGACGGAGAAGAGATCCCCCGGCACGAACACCATGCTCTCCAGCACGCCGTCCAGGGGCATGTGGATGCGGTGGTAATCCTTGGGCGCCAGGTAGATGGTGGCGAAGTCGCCGTCCTTGAACGGCGCCACCAGATCCTCATAACCCCCCAGCAGCTCGCGGGCGCTGTAGTCGTGGCCCTTGGCCTGGATGATGCGACCCTGATGAATGGGGCCGAGCTGGCTGACTGTGCCGTCCACCGGCAGGGCCAGGGTCATGGCATCTTCCACCAGGGGGCGGATCCCCGGTTTGAGTTCGCGGGTGAAGAAGGCGTTGAAGCTCGGGTAGTGAGCCGGGTCTTCGTGCAGGGCCTCGCTCATGTCGACCTGGTACTGCTTGATAAAGGCCTCGATCACCTTGGTGGTGAGGTTGCCGGCTTCGGCGGCCGCGAGCTTGCCCACCAGGCGGGAGACGGCGTGTTTGGGCAGGCAGTATTGACCGGCAATTTTCAGGTTGTCAGTGATGCTCATGATCTTCATCTACAGAATTCGTTGAATGGGTCACAGTCGGGCTTGTTGCCGACCGTGGCGGGCTTCCTGCATGGTTTCCAGGATGCGGTGATAGTTGTGGAAGCGATCGGCGCTGATGTCGCCGCGCTCGACCGCCGCGCGCAAGGCGCAGCCGGGGTCGTCCTTGTGGGTGCAATCGCGGAACTTGCAACCACCCAGGTAGTCGCGAAACTCGACGAAGCACCAGGTGATGCGATCCGCTTCCAGATGCCAGAGCGCGAACTCGCGGATCCCCGGGGAGTCGATGAGATCGCCGCCGCTCGGGAAATGATAGAGCCGCGCCGTGGTGGTGGTGTGCTGGCCGAGCCCGGAGTTCTCCGAGATCTCGCCGGTGAGCACATCCAGCCCCGGCATCAGGGCATTGGTGAGGGAGGACTTGCCTACCCCGGACTGGCCGACGAAGATGCTGATCTTGTCGGTCAGGGCCGCCTTGAGCTCATCGAGCCCCTCGCCACTCTCGCAGCTCACCAGGATCACCGGATAACCGAGCTTGCGGTAGGCGGAGAGCTGGCTCTCGATGCGCTCGCGAGCGGCGGCATCCAGCATGTCCACCTTGTTCAGCACGATGAGGGGGGAAATCTCCACGTCTTCTGCCGCCACCAGGTAGCGGTCGACGATGTTGGTGGAGAACTCCGGCATCACCGCCGAGACGATGATGATCTGGTCGATGTTGGCGGCGATGGGTTTGACCCCGTCGTAGAAGTCCGGCCGGGTCAGCACCGAGTGGCGCGGGTGTACCGCCTCGATGACGCCGGCGGTGGCGGCATTGAGGCCGGGACGCCAGACCACCTTGTCGCCGCACACCAGGCTGCTGATGCTGCTGCGTCTCAGGTTGCTACGATGGATGGCGCCGTCGGTCGCCTCCACGTCCGCGTGCTGACCGAAGCGGCTGATCACCACCCCTTCGATGGCCGGGCCGAACAGGGTGTCATCCACGACTGTGGTGTGCTCTTTTTGCAGCCGCCGCTCGCGGTTGGCCTGGACGCGCCTTTGTTGACCCAGATTGAGTTTTGCTTTCTTTGCCACGGGGTTTGCCGGTTTATGAACAGATCCAAAGCCAGTATGATACATGCAAATTGGCAAAATTCCGCCATTCCTCCCAATAGAGAGAGCAATCATGACAGTCAGCGCGCAGAACCTGGTATGGATCGACATGGAGATGACGGGCCTGGACCCCGAACAGAACGTGGTACTGGAGATCGCCACCATAGTCACCGACAAGGATCTGAACGTGCTGGCCGAGGGGCCCGTCATCGCCATCCACCAGAGCGATGAAGAGCTCGCCAAGATGGACGACTGGAACGTCAACACCCATACCAAGAGCGGCCTGGTGGCCCGGGTCAAGGCGAGTCAGCATGACGAGGCGAAAGCCGTCGCCGAGACCCTCGACTTCATCCGCCAGTGGGTGCCGGAGCGTACCAGCCCATTGTGCGGCAACAGCATAGGCCAGGATCGCCGCTTCATGGTCAAGCACATGGCGGATCTGGAAGCCTTCTTCCACTACCGCAACGTCGACGTCAGCACCATCAAGGAGCTGGTGCGCCGCTGGCAGCCGGCGCTGCTGGATCAATTCAAGAAAAGCGGCACCCATCAGGCCCTGGACGACATCCGCGAATCCATCGCCGAGCTGCAGTTCTACCGCGCTCAGGTCTTCAAAATCTGAGTTGCCGGCAAGGGCTTGCTGTCACTCGGTTGCTAAAATCGGCAGTTCGACCAGCTTTTGAGCGAACAGCCGCAGGCTGACAAAAAAGCCCTTGCAATTGGAATGACTGCTCTTATAATTCGGCTCCCGTACAGTAGCGCAAGCAACCAAATGCTGTACGGCCGTTTTAAGGTAGTTGCGGGAATAGCTCAGTTGGTAGAGCACGACCTTGCCAAGGTCGGGGTCGCGAGTTCGAGTCTCGTTTCCCGCTCCAAAAAATTTGCCGATGATGTTCCGATGCGGGAATAGCTCAGTTGGTAGAGCACGACCTTGCCAAGGTCGGGGTCGCGAGTTCGAGTCTCGTTTCCCGCTCCAATCGTCAGCAAGCACCTCAAGACACCCAAGTTGCGGGAATAGCTCAGTTGGTAGAGCACGACCTTGCCAAGGTCGGGGTCGCGAGTTCGAGTCTCGTTTCCCGCTCCAAACTTGTTTTATGAAATACTGCAGATGATATTCCGATGCGGGAATAGCTCAGTTGGTAGAGCACGACCTTGCCAAGGTCGGGGTCGCGAGTTCGAGTCTCGTTTCCCGCTCCAATCATGTGCAGAAGACACCCTGTTGCGGGAATAGCTCAGTTGGTAGAGCACGACCTTGCCAAGGTCGGGGTCGCGAGTTCGAGTCTCGTTTCCCGCTCCAAACTTGTCTTATCGAAGTGCTGCAGATGATATTCCGATGCGGGAATAGCTCAGTTGGTAGAGCACGACCTTGCCAAGGTCGGGGTCGCGAGTTCGAGTCTCGTTTCCCGCTCCAATCATGTGCAGACGACATCCTGTTGCGGGAATAGCTCAGTTGGTAGAGCACGACCTTGCCAAGGTCGGGGTCGCGAGTTCGAGTCTCGTTTCCCGCTCCAATTTCTCTTCGAATTCCATCTCTCCCCTCCAGGTTCACGAATCCGGTTTCTCAGCACAATCACTGCCACATCCTGTTGGTAGAGCATGATCCGCCTTTGCCAAGGCTGGGCTGCGATTTTGAGCCTCGTGTCCTGCTCCACTCTCTCTTTGAAGTCCTCATCATCCGTTCGAACTGCCAATCACATCGCGCCGCGATGACTTGTCGTATCCGGCGTTCGGCGAGCTCCGCCCTCATCTCTTTCTACAAGCAAGATCGGTGTGGTGGATGGCGGCACGGGTGCGTGCTGGCGGGGGAACGGCGGGCAAAAAAATAGGAGGGGCTCAGGCTCCTCCTACGGGCTCACGGACGCGGCTTAGAGCAGGGTGACGTTCTCAGCCTGAGGGCCTTTCTTGCCCTGGGTCACGGTGAACTGGACTTTTTGACCTTCAGCCAGGGTCTTGAAACCGGTGCTCTGGATGGAGGAGAAGTGAACGAATACGTCCGGTCCCTGGGATTGCTCGATGAAGCCAAAACCCTTGGTTTCGTTGAACCACTTTACTTGGCCGGTGCGAATGTCAGACATGTGGTAAGTCCTATCTATAACAAAATGAAACTAACGCCTTGTTGGGCAGCATTTGCTTAAGAAAGCAGGGGCCTACCCATGACTGACTACGTCGATGTGTCCCAGTCGCATGTAGTACTATCCCTGTTTAAAGCACAAACGATTGTACGTAAGGCCGATCCCTTGTCAATTTGGCACTTTTCATTTTTTGAGCAAGCTAAAAGTATTGGCGTCTCAATGGGGTAATTCGGGTCGGCAGGATGAAAAACGGGAGGCATGGTGCCTCCCGTTTTCATGGTTCAAGTCAGGTCCAGCCTCACTCCTTGAGGGCGAATCCCTCTCCCTGGCGATCGTAGCGGTAGTTCACCTGGCCGAAGGAGCGGATCTCGACCCGCTGGATGCGGCGACCGGCATCCACCAGCACGAACACCGACTTGCCGGACTGCAAACGGGTCAGTGGCCTGTCCGGCCCCTCGATGGCGATCAGGCGGCTGAGCTCGGCCCCCGGCAGCTCGAACTTGCGGAAGATGGAGTAGAGGGTCTCGCCGGCCTGCACGTCGTGCTGCAACCAGGTACCGTCCACCTTCTCTTCCACCGGCTTGGTGGCGACAGGTGCACTGCCCGTGTTGCCATTGCCGACGGTCAGGGCCTGGGTCGGCACCGCCAGCGGTACGGCAAGAGAACCGGACGGTGCGGCGGTCGGGGCCGCAGGGGCGGGCTCCCAGGCGAGCACTATCAGCCAGAGCGGGATCAGCACCAGCAGAGCTATGGTGTGCTTGCGGGGCAGCGGGCTCGCCAGCTTGAACGAGGCGGCTCTGGGTTCCTTGTTGGATTTTCCGCTCAGACCCTGACCGAGGCGCTGACGCAGGGGCAGGGTAGCGGCATTGATACGATGGAGCAGGTTTCCTTGTGATTCGTCTTGGCGACGCTGCTGGGCTCGTCTGTTATGGCCACGTGGGCGACGGTCCGGGGTGGGCACGGCATTTACCTCTCACTACATTGCCTGCCATCAGGCAAATATGCCGCCTATGGTAAACGGACTCGCCCCCGAGGGGGAGAGTCCTGAGTAGGAAAATTATCAACTGAGACGGAATTGTCCCAGCAATTGCTGTAAACGCTCCGCCGCCTGACGCAAGGCCTGGCTCGCCTGGGCGGTGTTGGTCGCATCCTGGGCGATGTCGTTGGCCAGTGCGTTGGTTTTTGACAGATTGCCGGAAACTGTCTCCGAAACCGAGCTCTGCTCCTCGGCGGCGGAGGCGATCTGGTAGGTCATGTCGTTGATGGTGGCGATGGCCTGGAAGATGCTGTCCAGCGCCGCCTCCGCCAGATCCGCCTCGCCCACCGCCTGATGGGTCAACTGCTGGCTCTGCTGGATGGCGTTGACCGCATTGGTGGAGCTGTGGCGGATCTTCTCGATCAGCTCCTGGGTGTTTTGCACCGCCTGCTGGGTGTTGCCCGCCAGCTTGCGCACCTCGTCCGCCACCACGGCGAAGCCGCGACCCTGCTCGCCGGCCCGGGCCGCTTCTATGGCGGCGTTGAGCGCCAGCAGGTTGGTCTGATCGGCGATGCCCTGAATGACGGTGAGTATGCTGGTGATCTGCTCGCTGTCGTGGGCCAGCCCCTCGACCACCTCGGCCCCCTTGCCCGCCTCGGCGGCGACCCTGTGCATGGACTGGATCACCTGCTGGAAGCGCGCCTTGCCCTGATCTGCCGCCCCCTGGGCCTGCTTGGCCGAGTCGGCGGTGTTGTTGGCGTGGGTGGCGACCTCCTGGCTCACATAGGACATCTCCTGCACCGCGGTCAGCATCTGCTCCATCTCCGCCTGGTGATGCTGCAGATTGGTGTCGGTCTGACCGGCGATGCGGTCGGTGTCACCGGCGTGGCGGTGCACCTCGGTGGCCGTCTTCTGCACGTCCCCGAGCAGCTGCTGCAACTTGTCGATGAAGCGGTTGATGCCGCGGGCCAGGGCCCCCAGCTCGTCTTTGGACTGGGTATTGAGACGCTTGGTGAGATCCCCCTCGCCGTCGGCGATGTCGTCCACCAGGCTGACCATCTGGCGGATGGGGCCAGTGATGCTGCGGGCGATCACCAGCATGGTAGCCAGAGCCAGCACCAGCACCAGCAGGGCGCCGACCAGCTGCTGGGTCATGGCGGAGCGATTCATGTCGGCGAGCTGGGCCTCCAGCTCGTCCGCCCCCGCCAGCACCACCTGATAGGGCAGGGTGACGATGATGGCCCAGTTGCGGCTCATGCCAGGCACCGCGATGGGCACCGAGATGCGAAACGCGTCGGTGAGCTCCTGGCGCTGCACCTCGGGTTTGAGGTACTGCTGCCAGCCGTCGCCGAGCAGCTTGTCGGCGCGCTCGCCTAGCAGGCTCTGATCACCGCTGGTGCCCGTGATGACGCCGGCGGCGCTGACGATCAGGGTCTCCCCCTTGCCGTCATAGATGTTGCTGTTGAGGGACTGGGCCTGACGGCTGATGGAGTCCACCGCCAGATCCAGCGCGGCGACCCCCTTGAACTGACCGTCCACCAGTATGGGGGTGGTGATGGTGCTCACCAGCACCTGCTGGCCGTTGATGTCCACCTTGAAGGGGTCGATGAGGCAGGAGCGCCCCTCCCGTTTCGGGCAGGCGTAGTAGTCGTTGGCCGGGTTGCCGAACTCGTCCGCGTCGCTCTTCTCGATGGAGAGCAGCAGATCGGTGCCTATGCTCTCCTTGTCACGGTAGAAGTAGGGGACGAAGCGGCCGGTGCTGTCGCTGCCCAGCGCCGTCTGGCCGGCGAAGAGGCTGTCCTGGCCATCGAAGCCGTTGGGCTCGAAGCCCGCGAAGGCGCCATACAGCTGGGGTTCCAGGCCGAGCTGGGCCTTGAGCAGGTCGGTGGCCTGCTGGCGATCGAGCGGCAGCTTGCCCCCTTGCTGCTGGGCGAAGACGCTGGCCATCTGCTGGGTATAGGAGAGCCCCTTCTGCAGCAGCTGGGTGATGGTGGCGGCCTCGGCGCGGGCGTTGGCACTCACTTTCTGCCATGCCTCCTGCTGCAGGGCGGCGCGACTGGAGGCTATGGTCAGTTGCTGGGTCTGCTTGCCCGAGTATTGGTTGAGCAGGATCAGGATGACCAGTGCCGTGGTCATGGCGATCCCCGCCATCACCAGGATGCGATTCTGAATAGAACGAAACTGCATCTTGCGTTCCTTGTAGGGTCTGAGTTGTTTGATTTATCGGCAGGGCGGAAGATTTCTCCAGCGTTCTGCACTAGCTAAGCGGAAAAACGAACCCGCTTCTGAGATCCCACTCAAAAATAGTGGTCTTTATCTCTCCTGGCCCTATTTTCTCCCCGGTTGCGCCATGGTTTTCCCATCCGGGTTTCTCGGTGCTAAAATGCGTCGGTTTTTTAATGAATTGGCCCAAGGCCCTCCACACAAGGCTTAAAGATGAAAGTCAAAACCCGTTTTGCTCCCAGCCCGACCGGCTTCTTGCATGTCGGCGGTGCCCGTACCGCACTCTATTCCTGGTTGTTTGCAAAGAACCAGGGCGGTGAGTTCGTGCTGCGTATCGAGGATACCGATCTGGAACGTTCCACTCAGGAGGCGATCGACGCCATCATTGAGGGTATGGAATGGCTGGAGCTGAACTGGGATGAGGGCCCCTACTATCAGACCAAGCGTTTCGACCGCTACAACGGTCTCATCGACGAGATGCTGGCCGACGGTCGCGCCTACAAGTGCTTCTGCTCCAAGGAGCGTCTGGAAGCCTTGCGTGAAGGCCAGATGGCGAACGGCGAGAAGCCGCGCTATGACGGCAAGTGCCGTGATGCGGCCCACGATCATCCGGCCGATGCGCCCCACGTCATTCGCTTCCGCAACCCGACCGAAGGCTCAGTGGTGTTTGACGATCACGTGCGCGGCCGCATCGAGTTTGCGAATACCGAGCTCGACGATCTCATCATCCGCCGCACCGACGGTGCGCCGACCTACAACTTCTGCGTGGTGGTGGACGACTGGGACATGGAGATCACCCACGTGGTGCGTGGCGAAGACCACATCAACAACACCCCGCGCCAGATCAACATCTACAAGGCCCTGAACGCCCCCGTGCCGGAATTTGCCCACGTCTCCATGATCCTGGGTGACGACGGTGCCAAGCTCTCCAAGCGCCACGGTGCCGTGTCCGTGATGCAGTACCGCGATGACGGCTACCTGCCGGAAGCCCTGCTGAACTACCTGGTGCGTCTGGGCTGGTCCCACGGCGATCAGGAGATCTTCAGCCTGGAGGAGATGATCAAGCTGTTCAGCCTGGACGCCATCTCCAAGTCTGCCTCCGCCTTCAACACCGACAAGCTGCTGTGGCTGAACAACCACTACATGCGCAGCCTGGATCCGGCCTATGTGGCCAAGCATCTGGCTTGGCACATGGCAAACCAGCAGATCGACACCAGCAAGGGCCCGTCCCTGCCACAGGTGGTGACCCTGCTGGCGGAACGTTGCAATACCCTGGTGGAGGTGGCCGCCCAGAGCCGCTACCTGTTCGAGGAGTACGAGGCCATCGACGAGGCCGCCGCCAAGAAGCACCTGCGCGGTGTGGCCGCAGAGCCGCTGACTCTGGCCAAGGCCAAGCTGGCCGCGCTGGAGACCTGGACCACCGAAGCACTGCACGAGCTGATCGAAGCCACCGCCGCCGAGCTGGGTCAGGGTATGGGCAAGGTCGGCATGCCGCTGCGCGTCGCCGTCACAGGTCTGGGTCAATCCCCGGCCATCGACGCCGTGATGGCGCTGGTGGGCAAGGAGCGTGTGCTGGCTCGCATCGATCGCGCCCTGGCGTACATCGAAGCGCGCATGGCTGCCGAGTAAGCTCGCTGCCAGTCGGTTTTCCAAGACGGCCGAACAAGCCGCTGTAAATGACCAGAAAGGGCTCCCGAACGGGGGCTCTTTGTTTTGGTGCTGTAATGGGATTTGTGACATAAAACAGGGAGATAGCGATGAGATTGGCGGTAAAAACAGCGAACTGCCTGAATTTTGACTAAACGCTCCGGCCGGTGATATTTTAGGGTTGACAGCAAAGCGGGTGATGCCTATCATGCGCCTCCGTTGCCAGAGATAACTTTGGTAGCACCGAGGTGAGTTGGGGTTATAGCTCAGCTGGGAGAGCGCTTGCATGGCATGCAAGAGGTCCGCGGTTCGATCCCGCGTAGCTCCACCAAATTCTCCTCGAACAATCTGGAATCCAAGGGGTTATAGCTCAGCTGGGAGAGCGCTTGCATGGCATGCAAGAGGTCCGCGGTTCGATCCCGCGTAGCTCCACCAGGTTTCAGATTGACAATGCAGTACCCAGGGCAGTGCGGTGTGTATCACCCAGGCCGACCTTTGTGGGGTTATAGCTCAGCTGGGAGAGCGCTTGCATGGCATGCAAGAGGTCCGCGGTTCGATCCCGCGTAGCTCCACCATTATTTCGCAGTGAGACAAACGGCCACCAGAACCGCTTGTCTAAAGAGTAAAGATTTCGGGGTTATAGCTCAGCTGGGAGAGCGCTTGCATGGCATGCAAGAGGTCCGCGGTTCGATCCCGCGTAGCTCCACCATTATTAGCAGTGAAACAAGCAGCCGCCAGAACCGCTTGTTTAAAGAGTAAAATTTGGGGTTATAGCTCAGCTGGGAGAGCGCTTGCATGGCATGCAAGAGGTCCGCGGTTCGATCCCGCGTAGCTCCACCAAATACTTAAGGCCACCGTTATCGCGGTGGCCTTTTTGTTTGTTCGGGCATTTGTTTTTTCATGGCCAGCGCCTCTTCATTTACACATCACATGGCCAACATGAGAAAGCCCGCGACTGTCGCGGGCTTTTTTCGTTATTCAGCTGGGATTATTGGGCATGTCGGCGACGCCAGGCCAAAGGCAAGAGGGCGAGTAACAGGGCGCCCATGGCACCGCCACCGCCGTCCTTGCTCGGCTCCTGCAGCTTGAGGTCGACGATGATGGGATCGTGATCCGAGGCGCTGAACGGGTTGTCCGACTTGATCATGTCACCGGTGAAGCCGCGGCCGTACTCGAACAGGTTGCTCTCATAGGAGTTGATGTGCCAGTCGGCGACGGCCACCACCTTCTTGGCCAGGGCCGGGTTCGCGAGGGCGTAGTCCAGGGTGCCGAGTTCGGCCTCATAGCTGTAGGAGATGGCCTTGGCCTGATTGAACTTGACGTTCAGGTCCACCAGACCATAGCTCTTGCCTACCTCCTGGCCTATCTGTTCATACGCCTGCTCACCGATGAAGGTGTGGGAGGCGGAGCGGATCTTGCGATCGCTGCTGGCCGGCACATAGTCGGTCAGCACCCGGATCGGGTCCTCCTTGGCGTAGGAGTTGAAGTCCCCCACCAGCAGCACCTGGCCCGGCAACTTGCTCACCGCTTCCCCCAGCACCTTGGCGGCGCTGACCCGGAACTCGGTGCACTTGCCCTGCAGATCCGCAGGCTCCGTCTTGCCATCCCCGTTCTCGTAGCAGCCCGATCCCTTGGATTTCAGATGGTTGACCACCAGAGTCAGGGGATCCTTGCTGCCCGTTACGGTGAAGCTCTGCACCAGAGAGTCGCGCTGACCGGCGGTCTTGGCAACGCCACCGACGGTGTAACGCTGCTCCGGCAGCAGGATTACGCTGGCGTCCCCGCTCGGAGTCAGCTTGGCCGGGCGATAGAGCATGGCCACCATGATGGCGTCACCGCCGAAGTAGCGTTCCTGGCCGAGCGAAGCCTTGGGCAGGCTGACGAAGGCGTAGTGTTGGCTGGCGTCTTTCTGCTGGGCATTGAGGCTCTTGACCAGGTCGCTGATGGCGGAGTGATCGTCGAAGCCGTTGTTCTCCATCTCCATCAGGCCGAGCAGGTCTGCGTCCATCTCGGTGATGGCGTTGACTATCTTGGTGCGCTGCTGCTGGAAGTCTTCCAGGCTCTTGGCGCCGCGGTTGCAGCCCTTGGCGCTGTCCGCATCCGCCTGATCCTTGCACAGCACGTTGAGGGCTCCGCCCACGCTGGAGTGGCTGGTGAAGTAGTTGAGCACGTTGAAGCTGCCGACCCGCAGATCCGCGCCGGCGGTGCGGGCAGGGGCAGGGAGGCGATCGTTCTCGTCGGTGCGCAGCAGATCCCCGACCGTGATGGCCTGCTCTTTCGGCACGATCAGCCGGTACTCGTTGTAGCTGTAGCCGACCAGAGCCTCCAGGTTGACCGGGGCATCGCCGATGCGCAGATACCCCTGCTCGGGCTCCCAGGCGGGCAGCCAGGGCAGCTTGCCATCGGCGGCCTTGAAGTCGGATTCGAGGAACACCCGGTTGCCCGCATTGGCCTCGGCCAATGCCTTGGCCTCGTCGCTATTGGCCACGTGCAGCTGGGTCGGTTTCACCAGGGGGGCCAGGTGAGAGAGCACCAGGTTGTTGCGCCTGGCTGCGTAGTCGTAGCTGAAGTTGCGGCTGATCTTCAGCTCGCTGCCGGCATCGAGGCGCACCCGCATCCCCTCGTGGCGCTCCAGCGCCCGGGCCAGGGTCTCCCCCTCCAGCACCCGCAGCGCCGTGGCGGCAGGGGCAGTGCCCTGGGCCAAGACCTGCAGACGGGGCGTGCCGCCGTCGAAGACGGGCTTGAGCTGGGTGTGGTTGTAATACTCCTCGACTTTGGCCTCCAGACAGATCTCGGCCCCCGGCTTGATGCCCGGATACTTGGTTGCGAAGTTCTTGTCGTTGAGATAGACGAAGATGCCGTCCGAGCTCTGGGGATCGCCATCCCCCTGCGGATCCTGCAGGTAGAAGCCCTTGTTCAGACTCTCGCCGAGGGCGCTGACCACGGCCCTGACCGAGACGCTCTGGGTGCTCTCGAACTGACCGTCCGGGACCAGGGGGCTCTTGTCGCCACTGCCCTGGATGGCGGGGATGGGGATGAGGGCGCTGTCGGCCGGGCAGCTGAAGCCGGCGGCCTGGAGTGACGGGGACGCGAGCGCGAGCCCCACGGCCAGTGACAGCAGGGTAGGGGTACCTTTCATTGTGTTTCCTTTTTTATTTTTGCCAGTGTTTCCATAGCCTTGGTGCCTGAACCAAGGGCGCGCATTGTCACACTTCTGGCTGCTCATACCAGTGAACCAGCGCACATTATGGGGAAGCAAAAGAGGCTGTCTCTATTTTTTTGACACAGCTAACACTATGAAATTGATGATAAAGATGTCATCTCATCGAAGCCGAAATTGTGTGAGCACGGCGGCGTTTACATATTTCTCTTTGAGAATGAAGATTGAGTGTTAGCCACTTGCTTCCTATACTCGGGCTGTTCCTCACGGAACCCAGGTAAAGAGCAAACCGACAGTGATGTCGGGACGCAAAGCCTCCGGTCTGCCAGCGATGACAGATAGCGGGGCTTCCCCGGGTGACATGAGGGTATGTGGCCCGTCCATGGCCTGTTGTCGACCCCTTTCGCCTGTTGCTGTTGCGCTTTGCCCGGTCATTAAAAGCCAAGACCAACAAGGAAGATAACAAGATGCAACAGACCCTCAGGCCCAGCAGGCTCGCCATGCTGGTTGCCCTCGCGGCCATGCCCGCCTGGGCGCAGGCCGCCTATCCCGCCTATCAGGCCGGTACCGCCTACAAGGCTGGCGACGTCGTCAGCAACGTGGGCAACCTCTACGAATGCAAGGAATTCCCCTACTCCGGCTGGTGTGGCGCCTCGCCCTATCACTATGCTCCCGGGGTGGGTACCGTCTGGGCCGATGCCTGGAAACCCTTCACCGATGGCAGCACGACGCCGGGCATGACCCTCACCATCGGCTCGCCCGCCGCCGGCAGCAGCGTCAACGAAGGGGCGCCGGTCGCCCTGACGGTGAGCCTTGGTGGCAACAGCAGCGCCCTGGTCAAGGTCGAATACCTGATCGATGGCACCCAGGTGGCGGTGAGCAGCGCGGCCCCCTGGTCGGCGAGCTGGACCGCCAGCGGCGTCGGAGCCCACCAGCTGACATCCCGCGCCCTGGACAAGGATGGCAAGGTGCTCGGCGAGGCCAGCGCCAGCTTCAATGTCGCCGCCGTGGTGGCGCCCGAGGCGCCCAAGGTGAGCATCGCTAGCCCGGCCGCCGGTGCCAAGGTGACCCTGGGTCGCAGCACGGCGGTGAGCGGCAATGTCACCGACGCCAACAACGACGTGGCCAGGGTCGAGCTCTTCGTGAACGGCCAGAAGGTGGGCGAAGACACCAGCGCCCCCTGGCAGGTGAACTGGACGCCCCAGAACAAGGGGCTGACCGGCCTCAAGCTGGTGGCCACCGACAAGGGTGGCCTCTCTGGCGAGTCGGCCCAGGTGGATGTGCAGGTGGAAGAGGCGGCCCTGCCCCCCACAGGCGGTAACCTCTCCTGCGACGTGCGCCAGATCTACCGCGCCGATGGCAGCGAGTGCATGGGGGATGACCATGCCCGCCGTGTCATCGGTTACTTCACCTCCTGGCGCACCGGCAAGAACGGTCTGCCCGCCTACCTGGTCAACGACATCCCCTGGGACAAGATCACCCACATCAACTACGCCTTCGCGGCGGTGGATGAGCAGAGCCACACCATCAAGGTGGATGACGCCGCCACCAAGATGACCTGGAGCGGGGTGCCGGGTGCCGAGATGGATCCCGAGTTCGCCTATCAGGGTCACTTCAACCTGCTCTCCAAGTACAAGAAGCAGTATCCGGACGTGAAGACCCTGATCTCGGTGGGGGGCTGGGCCGATACCCGCGGCTTCTATACCGCCACCACCAAGGGCGACTGCTCGGTCAACACAGCCGGCATCAACGCCTTTGCCGACTCTGCTGTGAGCTTCATCCGCCAGTACGGCTTCGACGGCGTGGACGTGGACTATGAATACCCCACCTCCATGAAGGACGCGGGTAACCCCAACGACTTCCCGCTCTCCAACCAGTGTCGGGCCAAGCTGTTTGCCAACTATGAAGTGCTGATGAAGACACTGCGCACTCGGCTGGACAACGCCGGCACCGAGGATGGCCGCAAGTACATGCTGACCATCGCCTCGCCGGCGTCCGCCTATCTGCTGCGCGGCATGGAGAACTTCCAGGTCACCCAGTACCTGGATTACGTCAACCTGATGACCTATGACTTCCACGGAGCCTGGAACAACTTCGTGGCCCACAACGCCGCCCTGTTCGACAACAAGGCGGATCCCGAGCTGGCCCAGTGGGGTGTCTACAGTCAGGCCCAGTACGGCGCCATCGGCTACCTGAACTCGGCCTGGGCGGCCCACTACTTCCGTGGCGCCCTGGCGGCCGGCAAGATCAACATAGGTGTGCCCTATTACACCCGTGGCTGGCAAGGGGTGACCGGCGGGACTCATGGTCTCAACGGCAAGGCGGCCCTGCCGAGCCAGAGCAACTGCCAGCCGGGCACCGGTGGCAGCACCATCCCCTGCGGCAACGGGGCGGTCGGTATCGACAACATCTGGCACGATCTGGACAAGAACGGCAAGGAAGTCGGCGCCGGTGCCGTGCCCATGTGGCACGCCAAGAACCTGGAGCACGCGGCCAGCCTCGGCATCACTACTCTGCCGAGCTATGGCACCGCCTGGGGTCTGGATCCGAACGATCCCGCTGACGTGATCCAGGGTCAGTACGTGCGCTACTTCGACGACAAGGCGCAGGTGCCCTGGCTGTGGAACGAGCAGAAGAAGGTGTTCCTCTCCACCGAAGATGAAGAGTCCATGGGCAAGAAGTTGGACTACATCGTCAAGCGCGGTTTGGGGGGCGTCATGTTCTGGGAGATGGCGGGGGACTATGCGTTCGATCCGGCCAAGAACGAGTATGTGATGGGCAGCACACTGACGAGCCTGGCCTATGACAAGTTCAGGACGGCAACGCCTCCCAACCTGAAGCAGAACGATCTGCCTGCTCCGGCGGCCCAGCTCGACATCGGCGTCAGCCTCTCCGGCTTCAAGGAAGGGGATTCCAACTACCCGATCAACCCGACCCTGAAACTCACCAACAAGTCGACCCAGACCATTCCGGGCGGCACCCGCATCGAGTTCCTGGTGCCCACTTCCACCTCTGACACCATCACGGATCAGAGCGGCATGGGCCTCAAGGTGGTCGAGAGTGGTGGCAACCAAAACTCCGACGGCATCGCCAATGAGAAGGACTTCCACAAGGTGGCCATGACGCTGCCGACCTGGAAGGCCTGGGCACCGGGTTCTGACGTCGAAGTGGCCATGACCTACTACCTGCCAGCGGCGGGTGTACCGAGTGGCGTGCGCCTGATTGTCGGCAGCCAGACCATAGGCCTCAAGGCTGACTTCCCGGCCCTGGCCGAGGCGGTCGTGGGTACGGGCGGCGGTGATGGCGGTACCGGTGGCACGACCTGCAGCAGCCAGAACGTCAACCCGGCGAGCTACCCGGCCTATCCGAGCTGGCCACGGGGGGATCACGCCAATGCCAACGATCGCGTGACCAACGGCAAGGCGGTGTGGCAGGCCAACTGGTGGACCAGCTCCGAGCCCAAGGCGGGCGACGGTAGCTGGAAGCTGGTGTGCAACTACTGATATGACGAAGCGGCATCTTTCTGATGCCCAGTAGAGACGAAAAATCCGGAGCCTGGCTCCGGATTTTTTTATGGGAGATAGAAAGGAAGGGGAGCCATAAAAAAAGACCGCTCCGGGGAGCGGCCAATGTGCCACCAAGGCAACTGGTGGGGCAGGGCCCCTTGTGTCGTGGAGGCAGGGCGAAGGCAAGCCTCCGCCTGGCTTGTCACTGGGTGACGGCGCCCCCTTGTTGTTCCTTCAAGAAGTTGATCCAGGGTGAGGCCCGGCCGCTGACGTTACCATTCTGGGCTGCCTGACTGAAGGCGGAGAGGGCCTCCTTCGGTTTCTGCTGCTCGAAGTAGGCGACCCCGGTCAGGAACTTCAGGTCGGCGCGCTGCTCACCGTTGGCATTGGCCGCCGGTTTGGCGGCGAAGGCCACCAGATCCTGGTAGCGCTTGCTCTGGATCATCATGCGCGCCATCTTGAGCTGCAGCTCGGCATCCGGGGCCAGCTTGTAAGACTTGGCCAGGGTGTCGATGGCCGGATCCAGCTCCTTGGCCTGATGCCAGTAGTTGGCGAGCGTCTTGTAGTTGGCCGCATTGCCCTCGATGGCTCCGTCCTTCATGGCCTTCTCCATCACCCGGGCGGCGCGATGGGGGATGCCGGCGAAGGCCAGGTAGTTGGCCAGACGCTGCAGCTCATTGGCCTCCGTCAGCATGCCGAGGTTATAAGCCCCCTCCAGCGCCGCCAGCGCCTTGGCGTCGTTGCCCGCCTGCATGTGCATGGCGGATAGCTGGGTCCAGTACTTCTTCTTCTCCGGATACCTGTCGATGAGGGCGGTGAGCACCTCGGTGGCCGGCTTGTACTGTTTCAGCTCGTAGTGCGCCGCCATCTTGAGCAGGTACCAGGACTCGGGTGCCTTGCCTCCCGACAGCTTGATGGCCTGATCCACCGCCGGTATGGCGTCCTTGTACTGCTTGAGCTGCACATGGGCGTTGGCCAGGGTGATGTAGGCGTGGGGGGTAGGCTTCTCATCCTTGCCAAGGCTCGCGAACCACTGGTTCATGGTGCTGATGGAGGCCTTGAAGTTGCCCTCCGCCATGTAGAGCTGGGCCAGGTTGTAGCGCACCTGCTGGGCCACCGGTTGCGGCAGGCCGCCGGTGGCGATGGCATCGGCGAAGTACTTGGTCGCCTGGCCGTATTTCTCCTGCTGCGCGGCCACGAAGCCCAGGGTCTGCAGTATCACCCCCTTGTCGTAGACCCGTTCGCCGACGCCGGACAGGGCATCCTGCAGCTTGGCATTCGCCTCGCCGTATTTCTTTTCGGTGATCAACGCCTGCGCCTTGTTGACCGCGCGGTAGGCGCGATCGGAGAGGGCGGGTTGCTCGGCGGCCCAGTTGGCGGTGCTGAGCAGCACCGCCATGGCGACCGGGGCGAGGATCAGGGTATGTAACTTTTTCATCGCCACCTTCCTTAGTTGACCGCGAACTCGATCTCTTGCTGCATACGGGAAGCCTGCGGCTTGCCATCGACCATGGCCGGCTTGAACGTCCATTTGGCGATGGTCTTGCGGGCCTCCTTGCCGAGGTCGTAGCTGCGTGGCTCTTCCTTGACGATCCGCACGTTGCTGACGGTGCCGCGCTCGGTGACGGTGAACTCCACCAGCACCTTGCCGCTCGCCAGCCCTGCCAGGGCCGCCTTGCGGGGCATCATGGGCTCGAAGGTCGCCATGGGAATGGCGCCGTTGTTGCCCCCCATGCCACCGCCGCCACCACCGGTGCTGTAGGCGCCGAGGGCATTGCCGCCGCCGATGTTGACCGGGATGTCGAGCTTGGGCATGTCCATGGACGAGCTCTCCATCTGCGGCCTGTCCGTGCTGGCCACTTCCATCTCCGGAGGGGGAGGGGGCCGGTTCGGGGGCGGCGGCTTGGGCAGTTCCCGTTGTTTCTCTTGCAGGGTCTCCTGGGGCTTGAGGCGAATGAAGTCCGTCATGGTGACGTCTTCTCTCTCCGTCAGCTCCCGGTGATCCGGCGTGATGAGCTTGTTCATTCCCAGGAACAGGAAGAACACCACCACACAGGAGACCGTAATCGCTATCAGGTATCTCATGGTGCTCGCTCCGGCATCAGCTGCTCTTGCTCGCCGCGATGGAGATGTTCTGGACACCGGCCATGCGGATCTGATCCATGACCTGGACCACCAGACCGGAACGGGATTCGGTATCGGCCTGGATCACCACGGCACTCTCCGGGTTCTCGGCGCGCAGACGCTCGATGTTGGCGCGCACGGCCCCCACTTCGACGACCCGCTTGTCGACCCAGACCTGACCGTTCTCGCGAACCGCGACCATGATGTTCCCCTTCTTCACCGTCTCCGCCGTGCTGGCGCTCGGACGGTTGATCTCCACCCCGGACTCCTTGACGAACGAGGTAGTGACGATGAAGAAGATCAGCATGATGAACACTATGTCCAGCATGGGGGTCAAATCGATGGCCGCCTCATCAGCACCGCTGTCGCTGTGACGTTTTCTCATGGCAAAAACTCCTTGCTTAACTGTGGCCAGACGGCGTGCCGTCTGGCGCATGCATCCTGCATTAACCGTGTTTCAGGTTGTCTTCCAGCTTCTCGACCGCCAGCTTGGCTTTGTGGTCGAGCTGGTTGACAAAAAACAGGCCGGAAAGGGCGGCAATCATGCCCGCCATGGTCGGTACCGTCGCCTTGGAGATGCCCGAGGCCATCGCCCTGGGGGAGCCGGTGCCCGTGATGGCCAGGGTGTCGAACACCTGTACCATGCCCACCACGGTGCCGAGCAGCCCCATCAGCGGACAGAGGGCGATCAGCACCTTGATGACCGGCATCCCCTTGTCCACCGCCATGGCGACCCGGGAGACCAGCTCGCGCCGGATCTGCTTGGCCGACCAGGAGAGATGGTCGCTGCGGGCCAGCCAGGCGGCCTTGGTCTGTTTCACCTGCTTGGGGTAGACGGTCATGAAGTAGAACCAGCGTTCCAGCAGCAGGGCCCACATCATCAGGGTCAGGAAGAACAGGGCGACCAGTACGTCGCCCCCCAATCCCAGAAACCGGCGGACCGACTCGACTTCTTCAATCAACCAGAACCACATGGTGACTCCTTAGGCTGCGGCTTTGGCGGCGTGCAGATTTTCCTGATAGCGGGCGACGAAGCCGGCACTCTGCTCTTCCAGGATCTGGATGAGACGACGGCTCTGGGTCTGCACTATGGTGTAGAGGAACAGCATGGGCACCGCGACCACCAGGCCTTGCATGGTAGTAACCAGGGCCTCGGAGATACCGCCCGCCATCAGCTTGGGATCGCCGGTACCAAACAGGGTGATGGCCTGGAAGGTGGCAATCATACCGACCACTGTACCCAGCAGACCCAGCAGCGGGGCTACGGAGGCGATCAGTTTGATGATGCTGATCCCCTTCTCGAACTTGGGCACGTTGCGCAGGATGATCTCGTCGAGCTTGGACTCCAGATCCTCGATGTTGTCGCCACGATGGTTCTGATAGGCCTCCAGCATCTCGCCGATGGGGTTGCCCTTGACGATCTGATCGGATTTCAGCTGCTTGCGCATGGATCCGCCGATGAGGGAGAGGCGGGCACCGCAGAACAGGGCCAGTAGGGTACCGAGCACGCCGAGCACCATGATGACGTAGCCCACTTCACCCCCCTGATCGACCCGCTCCTTGAAGGTGGGGGATTGGACCAGCAGGGAGAGGATCACGCCGCGGGACGGGTCGACGAAGATGGGCTCGACGGCGCCGCCGCCCTGCTCAAACTTGGCCACCGGCTCCAGCACGCTGTTGTCGGGCTGGCGCGGCAGCTGTTCGAACTTGCCGGTCTCCGGCACGAAGGTCAGGTATTTCCCTTCGGAGACGGTGTTGAACTCCCCGATCTGGGTGACCGTCTTCTCGGCCTGGTTGCCTTCGCCGTAGACCACGGTCGCCGGGATCTGGCTCACCTTGCCGCCATCGACCATGCGGCCGAGGGTGACTGTCCAGAAGGCGGTCAGGTCGTCGCTGGAGGGCAGCTCCTTGCTCTCGGCGAGACGAGTCAGCAGCGCCGCCTGCTCAGGGTGTTCGACCCGGCGGGCGGAGGCGTTGAAGATCCCCTTGAACTCACCGGCGAACTGGCGCAGCACGCCGAACATCTCCCCCATGTTGCCGGAGCGCTGGCGCAGGGTCTCGGTCAACTCGGTGAGCTGCTTGTCGTTGGCGTCGAAGGTCGCCTTGAGCTGCTCGCCCTTGGCGGTCTCGGCGGCGAGCTCGGCCTTGGCCTTGGCCAGCAGGGCCCCTTGCTCGTTCTTGTCCGCGAGGAAGCGGGCCTCCCGTTCCTTGTTGAGCTGGGATTCGCTGGTGCTTGCGGCCTTGACCTGGTTCAGCAGGGCATTGAGATCCACCGGTTGCTCGGCGGCGGTCACCGGCAGGGTGATCAGGGTGGCTCCCGCGATCAGGGAGGCAATGGCGAGTTTGATTCCTTTCATGATGCTTTCTCCGCAGTTTGAACCGGCAGCTTGATGAGGGCGGGGGGCGCCTGCTTCTTGGCGATGCGAAGGCCCTGTTCCACTGCACTGCGATACTCCTGGGGCAACTCTTCCCACTGGCGGGTCTTCTTGTTCCACATGCCGGTCTCGTTACCATCCGGGGATTGGTAGAGCAGGGCGATGCGCCCGACCCGCAGGAACTCGTAGGTCTTCTCGCCGCCATCCTTGTCCAGGCTCGCCTTGTAGGACTCGATGGTGCGGCTGAAACCCTCCTCGATCTGGTAGGCCTCGAGGATCTTGCGGTACTTCTCGGAGATGGTGACGTCGGCCCGGTTCATGAGATCGGTCAGGGCGGCCACGCGGTCCTCGCGCTCCACCTTCTGGAACGGCAGATCCAGGGAGACGAACTGATCGAGGGAGTCGATCATCTTGAGCATCAGGGGCACCACTTCGGTGCTGGTCTGATCGATCTGGGCGATCTGGCGCTGCATGGAGGCCAGTTCGCTGCTCTGGGACTCGACCATCTTGCCCACCTGCTCGTTGTAGGTGCGCAGGCTGTCGACCTGACGCAGGGCGGCCTTGTACTGGGCGAGGGCGGTCTCGGCAGACTCGGCATAGGTGTCGATCTTCTGCTGGGAGACTTTGGATGCATTGTCGGTGGCGGCTTGAGCGTCCACTGCCTGGCTGGCAGAGGCGGCACTCAGATTGAAGCTGGTCAGCAAGGCGGCCGAAATCAGGCTGCCGAGGAGCGCTTTCTTCATTGTAATAGTCCTTTTTTTCATAGGATTACCCTATCTCCATTACTTCCTTGGAATGTTGGGCAAAGCCGACCCGAATGGGCCGGCTTGTCTCTTGCTTGTTGGGTTAGAACTTCTGGGCGTAGTCGATGTAGTAGATGCGACCGTCGATGCTGTAGAGCTCGTCGTCATAGGTAAAGCCATCGCTCTCGAGGGACGGGCCCACGTTGAACATGTTCTTCACCCCGACCTGGATCTTGCCGTTCCAGGGCGCTTCCACACCGACGTTCAGGTTCCAGGTGGTCTGGGACGCGATGTGACCGACTTCCTCACCGGTATCGGCGATGTAGTCCTGACTCTGGGAGTCGATGTAGTTCGCGCTCAGGTAGGTGTCCATGTTCCACCATTGGGGAACGTTGACGCCCACGCCGGAGCTGAAGCGGAACTGGGGCAGACCGTTCTGGCCGATCTTGTCGATGACGGGGCCGCCGGCGTACAGACCTTCCTTGTAATCCAGGATGTAGGTGCCGCCGAGGTCATAACGGATGGTGGCGTAGTTCAGGTCGTACTTGTAATCCACCTTGAGATCGAGGCCCGAGGTCTCCAGGGTACCCAGGTTGACCATGGGGGCGATGGCCTGAGTGATCTTGCCCTGGCTGTTACGGGTGACGCTGCTGGATCCGCCGCTGTTCATCTCGTCATAGATGACGGACTGCAGGGAGTTCAGCTGGATCACGTCGTCGATGCTGATGGTGTAGTAGTCCAGAGAGAGGTTCAGATCGTCGATCGGGCTGTAAGCCACCCCGAAGTTCCAGGTATCCGCGGTCTCTTCCTTCAACTGCTCGTTGGCGGTGCGGATGGTGGTGTATTGACGATTCGGGCAATCTGCCGCCGAGATGCCGTTGGCCTCGCAGTAGACATAGTCCTTGGCCCAGTCGGCCGACTCCGAATCCGCCGCATAGAGGTCGCTCAGGCTGGGGGCGCGGAACGAGCGGGACCAGGAGGTGCGCAGCATCAGGTTGTCCAGCGGCTGGTAACGCAGGCTCGCCTTGGGCGAGAAGGCGCTGCCAAAGTCGCTGTAGTCATCGAAGCGGCCGGCCAGGTTCATCTCGATCTGCTCGGTGATGGGCACCAGAGATTCGATGTAGGCGGCGGTCACGTCGCGCACCCCACCGGAGGAGTTGCCGGCGGAGCCGATGATGTTCAGTGCCTCGGACTGGGCATCGTACTTGTCTGAGTAGACCCAGTCGTTGTACTCGGCGCCAGCGTACCAGCTGACCGGACCGGCGGGTAGTTCACCCATGTCCCACTGCACCCCGGCGTACCACTGGTAGAAGTCCATGGTGGAGCGGCGGCTGGTGTCGGCCGTCATCGCCTTGGTGCTTTCTGCATCGAACTCACCACCCACGAACTTGCCGTCGGCCACCGCCTGCTGGGCAGCGGATTTCAGCACATAACCGGTGCCGTTCTCCTTGTTGTCGGTCTTGGAGTACAGGTAGCCGGCGTTCCACTGCATGTCGCCGACGGATTCCGTGGTGATGGTGCCCTCGAAGCCGAGGTTCAGGCTGCCGGTCAGGTCGGTGACCAGGTTGTCACGGGGACCGACGTTGCTGAAGCGGTAGTAGGCGTAGGCGGCTTCACCCAGGCCCTGAGTCGCGGCGGCGTCCAGGCCGTTGTCGGTGAAGAACTGGGCGTTCTTCGGGTTGGCCGGATCTATGGTGAAGGCGCCGGCGGCGGGGGCGAAGCGCCCGAAACTCTCGACCCGGGAGCCGATGATCTGGGGCACGAAGTCCACGGTATCGTTGATGTGATAGCGGCCGTTCACATACAGGGTGTCACGGCTGCGGGAGGCCGTGGTGGCGGCAATCTGGCCGTAGTTGTAGTTACAGCCGTCCTCGAAGCCCACGAAGGGGGACTTGCAGCTGCCATCGGCATTGGTGGCACCGGCCAGGGGGCCGTATTTCCAGATAGGGTCGCCGTTCGCATCCAGGCCAGTGATCCCTTCCACGTTGCGGCCATAGGGGCTGGGGGAGTCATTGCCCTGCTTGGAGAGATAATCCCGGTCGCGGGCGTAGATGACGTCTTTCTTGTCATGCTCGTAGACCGCCATCAGGGAGCCCTTCTCGCCGTTGATGCCGGCGACGACGGAACCGCTTGCCTCGTCACCACCGTCTTCGGTGGGGGAGCCGAGGCGGCCCTGGAAGGTCAGGCCGTCATAGCCTTCCTTGAGCACCACGTTGATGACACCACCGATGGCGTCGGAGCCGTAGATGGCCGAACCACCGTCCAGGTTGACTTCGACCCGCTCGACGGCGGCCATGGGGATGGTGTTCAGGTTGATGGAGGTGCCGCCCATGGTGGGGGAGCCGGCGACCCGCTTGCCGTTCAGCAGTACCAGGGTGCGCTCAGACCCCAGACCGCGCAGGCCTACGGTGGACTGGGACTGGAAGGAACTGCCGGAGGCGGGGGAGACACCCCCGAAGGAGTTGTAAGAGGCTTGCTTGAGGTAATCCGCGACGGTTTGCTGGCCGGACTCTTCGATCCTGGCCTTGCTGACGGAGACGACAGGGGTGGAACCTTCCACGTCGACCCGGGAGATCCGGGAGCCAGTGACCTTGATTTTTTGCAGTTTTTCTACGTTCTGGCCCTCTTCGGCCAGGACAGGGGTGGCCACAACTGCCGCGCTCGCCAAGGCAAACGCTACGGCAGCAGAGAGTCTGCTTTTCCTAAGCATCGCTAGTATCCTTCCTGATTGTTTTTTGTTTGCTTCCTGTACCGCCCTCGTTGGAGCGGTGCGTAAGGCTTATCAAGGTTTGAGGTTTGACGTCAAATGAGGCGGGGCGGATGGGGAGGCGTGCGGTAATAAGCTGACTATGTTTTATATGTGGATATTTTTTAGGATTTTATACTGTTCAGATAACATTCAGCGATGTGAAAACGATGTTAAATGAAGTGGTTTCGATTTTATTGATTATTTTTGAACTTATCGATAATGCATATGTCTTGATGATGGATATATCGCAAGAGTCTACTTTGGTAGCATTTAAATCTGTCGTCGTTCATGTCCTCGCTCGTACCCCGGTTCCGTTCACTGGAAATTCCCTCTTCTCTTATAGGTAAAAATGAAGTTGAAGGGGTTTGATTGTATGTTGTTGTTATTTTTGCATTTTATGTCTTGCTGCAAGGTTTGTTTAATTAAATTTTATTAATTAAAAACAATTTAAACCCGATGGCGTAGCAGTTTTTTATCTTGAAGTTGGGTTTTCTGGAAAAAAATCTCAGTTTTTTATACTGCCCCTGTCGGTAGGTATTCATGGGCCTCGTTTTACTTGATTTTTGTTGCAGAGCTTTTACAGTGACCGAGCGGGATTGACTGCCAATAACAGTCAATTCAGTGAGTAATGCCAGGAAGGACAGGCTGTTCATTGGAATGAAACGGCCATACAAGAACAACAAGGACGAGGTTCCACCATGCTGTCGTATTTCTTACGTCGGATGCTTTTGATCATCCCGACGTTTCTCGGGATCACCCTGCTCGTCTTCACCATCACCCGCTTCGTGCCGGGCGGCCCGGTCGAACGCATGCTGATGCAGGCGCAGGTATCGCAGAACGAAAACGGGCGCTCCAGTGGCAGCAAGGGGGCCCAGGCCCTCTCCGACGAGCAGATCGAGGAGCTCAAGGCCTTCTACGGTCTGGACAAGCCCATGCTGGTCGCCTATTGGGAGTGGCTGCAAAAACTCGCCGTGCTGGATCTGGGGGAGTCGACCCGCTACTACGAGCCGGTGTGGGATCTCATCAAGGAGCGGCTGCCGGTCACCGCCTTCTTCGGGCTGGCCACCTTCCTGCTGAGCTATGCCGTCTCCATCCCACTCGGGGTGGCCAAGGCGCTCAAACATAACAGCCGCTTCGACTCCTTGAGCTCCATGCTCATCTACATGGCCTATGCGCTGCCCGCCTACGTGGTGGGGATCTTCCTCATCACCGTCTTCGCCTTCCACCTGGAGTGGCTGCCCATGGGGGGCTTCCCGGGGGACGACTTCGAATACATGGAGAGCAGCTGGGATCAGATCCGCACCGTCTTCGCCCACGCCCTGCTGCCGCTCATCGCCTACGCCATCGGCGATTTCGCCATCCTCACCATGACCATGAAGAACAGCCTGATGGAGAACCTGTCGGCGGATTATGTGCGCACCGCCGTGGCCAAGGGGCTGCCGTTTCGCAAGGCGGTCACCGGCCATGCCATGCGCAACAGCCTGATCCCCATCGCCAGCCACTTAGGGTCAGTGCTCACCGTCTTCTTCGGGGGATCCTTCCTCATCGAGACCATCTTCAACATCGACGGCATCGGCCTGCTCGGTTACGAGGCCATCGTCGAGCGGGACTACCCCACCGTCATGGGGATCCTGGCCATCACCTCCATGCTGATGCTGGTGGGCAATATCGTCTCCGACATCTGCGTGGCCCTCGTCGATCCCCGCGTACGGTTTGGAGACTGAGCATGAAGCCTATGTCGTTCGTTATGCCGATAGCGCTCAGTTTTGTCGCCGATATCTGCGTTGCCATCTCCCTCGTCGATCCCCGCATGCGGTTTGGAGACTGACCATGAACCTGAATCCGGTCACGCTGAAAAAACTCAAGCGTTTCAAATCCATCAAGCGGGGTTACTACTCCTTCGTCATCTTCTCGGCCCTGGTGATCGTCTCCCTGCTGGCGGAGCTCCTGGTCAACAGCCGGGCCCTGATGGTGAGCCATCAGGGGGAGTTCTACTTCCCGACCTACGGGGACGTGATCCCGGGCCAGCAGTTCGGGCTGGATTATGAGTACGAGACCAACTACCGCCAGTTGCAGGCCAAATTCGAGAAGGAGGGGAAGGGGGATTGGGTGCTGTTGCCTTTGGTGCCCTGGAACCCCTATGAGCAGGACTTCAAGCAGGATGCCTACCCACCCTATGCCCCCAGCCTGGCGGAGCGTCACTTCCTCGGCACCGACACCAGCGGCCGCGACGTGCTGGCGCGCCTGGTGTACGGCTTTCGCATCGCCATCGGTTTCGCCTTCATCACGTTGGTGGCGAGCTATGTCATCGGGGTCAGCATAGGCTGCATGATGGGCTTTCTCGGCGGGCGCTTCGACCTGGTGTTGCAGCGCTTTATCGAGATCTGGTCCCAGGTGCCCTTCCTCTACGTCATCATGATCCTGGTGTCGCTGGCCAAGCCGAACTTCGGGCTCTTCGTCGGCATCAACGTGCTGTTCGGCTGGATGGGGATCACCTGGTACATGCGCACCCTCACCTACAAGGAGCGGGCGCGGGACTATGTGATGGCGGCGCGGGCCCAGGGGGCGACCACGGGGCGCATCATCTTCCATCACATCTTGCCGAACACCCTGATGATGATCGTCACCCTGGCGCCCTTCGCCGTGGTGGGCAACATCTCCACCCTGACGGCCTTGGACTACCTGGGCTTCGGCCTGGCGCCGCCGACCCCGAGCTGGGGGGAACTGCTCTCCCAGGGCATCAACAACCTGGATGCCATCTGGATAGTGAGTTCCGTGGTGGCGGCGGTGAGCCTGGTGCTGATCATGGTCTCCTTCATCGGCGAGGCCATCCGGGAGGCGTTCGATCCGCGCAAGTTCACCCGCTACCAATGATGGAATGAGATGCCGGCAGTACATGGAATGATGTGATTTAACCCTTAATCAAGAAGCCCCATCGCAGGGGTCATGACCAGGAAGTCAAATATGAAGAATAAAATCAAATGGATAGGTGCTATTTTCCTGCTGGTGAACGGATCCTGGGTCTGGGCCGCCAGCCTGCCCGCGGATCTCAAGTGGGAGACCAATGACACTGATCCTGTGTTTGCCTCCCCCAAGGCGCTGCCCGGCGGCTCCCTCACCATGTTCATCGACAGCTTCCCGCTGACGTTTCGCACCGTGGGGCCCGATTCCAACGGCACGTTTCGTTCCTTCATCCAGGACAACCAGCTGCGCCTCATCAGCTTCCATCCCAACACCGGCAATCCCATTCCGTCGCTGGCGACTCACTGGGCCATAGCCCCGGACAACCAGACCGTCTACTTCAAGCTGGATCCCCGCGCCAAGTGGTCCGATGGCAAGCCGGTCACCGCCGATGACTACACCTTCGGCTACGAGATGATGCGCTCCAAGGAGATCCGCGCCCCCTGGTACAACAACTACTACACCACGGAAATCGTGGCGGTGGAGAAGATTGATGACCATACCATCGAGGTCAAGTCGGGCAACCGCAAGGCCAAGCTGGACCTGCTCAACACCACCGAACTCTGGCCCCAGCCCAAGCACTACTACAAGCTGACCCCGAACTGGGTGAAGCAGTACAACTGGTCCCTGGTACCCACCACGGGCCCCTATGTCATGACGGACGTGAAGAAAGGCAAGTCCATCACCTTCAGCAAGCAGCCGAACTGGTGGGCCCAGAACGATCGCTACAACCAGCACAGATTCAACATCGATACCATCAAGGTGCAGGTGATCCGGGATCACAACATAGCGTTTCGCCACTTCCTGAAGGGAGAGGTCGATACCTTCGAGATGATCCTGCCGAACTGGTGGCACGAGAAGGCGGTGACCCCGGAATACAAGCAGGGCTACGTGCAGAAGGTGATGGCCATGACCGACACCAAGCAGGGGGGGCAGGGGCTGCACCTCAACATCGCCAATCCCAAGCTGGCGGATCTCAACGTGCGCCTCGGCATCCAGCACGCCATGAACCTCGACAAGATGATCGCCACCGTGCTGCGCGGCGATTACGACCGTGCCACCACCTTCGGCTCGGGCTTCGGCGAGTTCACCGACATGCAGCTGGCAGAGCGGGCCTATGACGTGGCCAAGGCGCGGGAGTATTTCGCCAAGGGGGGTTACGCCAAGCCGGGGCCGGACGGCATCCTGCAGAACGACAAGGGGGAGCGACTCAGTCTGGCGGTGACTTACACCACGCAGGAGCACACCAAGCGGCTGACCGTGCTCAAGGAGGAGGCCAAGAAGGCGGGCCTGGATCTGGAGCTGAACCTGGTGGATGGCGCCACCGGCTTCAAGGTGATGCTGGAGAAGAAGCACGAGGCGGCCTGGATGGGCTGGGCCGGCGGTGGTCTCTATCCCCAGTATTGGGAGTCGTTCCACTCCGAGAACGCCAACAAGCCCCAGACCAATAACCTGTTCAACGTGGCGGACAAGGATCTCGACAATCTGATCGATGCCTACGATGTGGAGTTCGACATGGCCAAGCGGGCCGAGCTCTCCCGCCAGATCCAGCAACGCATCTACGATCTCGCCATCTTCGTGCCCGGCGTGCAGCTCAACTACGTGCGGGCCAGCAGCTGGCGCTACGTGATGCTGCCCGAGGTGCCTGCCACCAAGAACACCCCGGATCTGCTCTACTGGCCCATGGATGGCTACCCCCACAGCAGCGGCGGCCTGCTCTGGATCGACCCCAAGGTGAAGGACGAGACCGAGAAAGCCAAGGAAGCGGGCGAGACGCTGGCTCCCATCAATCTGCTCGACAAGACCTATGCACACCATTGAGGTCATGGATAAGGGAGGTGCGGCCATGGCCAAGGGCGAGGCCCCCATCCTCGAGGTACGCGATCTCGAGGTGGAGTTCGCCGTCGATGACGGCAAGATCAAGGTGCTGGACGGGGTGAGTTTCTCCGTGGCGCCGGGGCAGACCCTCGGCATCGTCGGCGAGTCCGGCTGCGGCAAGAGCGTCACATCCTTGGCCATCATGGGGCTCCTGCCCAAGCCCCACGGCCAGGTGGTGGCGGGCTCCATCCGCTTTCAGGGGGAGGAGCTCTTGTCGCTGCCGCCGGATCAGATGTATCGGGTGCGGGGCAACCGCATCTCCATGATCTTCCAGGAGCCGATGACGGCCCTTAACCCGGTGCAGACGGTCGGGGCTCAGCTGATGGAGGTGTTCAGCCTGCACAGACCGGATTACGGCAAGAAGCAGCGCCAAGAGGCCGCCATCGCCATGCTGCACAAGGTGGGGATCCCGGAGCCGGAGCGGCGCTTCGGGGTCTATCCCCACAACCTCTCCGGCGGCATGCGTCAGCGGGTGATGATCGCCATGGCGCTCGCCTGCGAGCCTTCCTTGCTCATCTGCGACGAGCCCACCACGGCGCTGGACGTGACCATCCAGGCCCAGATCCTGGATCTGATGAAGGAGCTGCAGGCCCAGACCGGCATGGCCATCATCTTCATCACCCACGATCTCGGGGTGGTGGCGGAGCTGTGCGACGAGGTGGTGGTGATGTACGCGGGCCGGGCGGTGGAGCGGGCCGACATCTATGAGCTGTTTGACCGGCCGCGCCATCCCTATACTCATGGTCTGATGGCCTCGATCCCGCGCCTCGAAGACGTGCCCAAGAGCCTGCTCAAGACCATCAAGGGTCAGGTGCCCGCCCTGCACGAGATGCCGGCGGGCTGCCGCTTCTCCAACCGCTGTCCCCACGCCACCGAGATCTGCGTGGGGACCAACCCGGTGACGGAGTCCCTGGGAGAGCGCCACCAGGTAGCTTGCCACCACTGGAAGGAGTTGAGTATATGAGCATCTTGTTGTCGGTGGCCGGTTTTAAGCGGTATTCCTGCGTGATGAGGGAGGCTGAATTGATGTCGCCTCAGCACCCGGATGGCAAGGAGTGGGGGCTATGAGCGTTTTGCTGTCGGTACGGGACTTGAAGCAGCACTTCAAGATGGGCGGGGGATTTTTGCGCAAGCACTACACCGTCTATGCGGTGGATGGCATCAGCTTCGATCTGAAACAGGGTGAGACTCTGGGGCTGGTGGGGGAGTCAGGCTGTGGCAAGTCCACCCTGGGGCGCTCACTGCTCAAGTTGTTCGAGCCCACCTCGGGGCAGATCAGCTTCGAGGGGCGCGACATTACCCAGTTGTCGCCCAAGGAGATGCGCTTTCTGCGCCAGGAGATGCAGATAGTGTTTCAGGATCCCGCGGAATCCCTCAACAGCCGCCACACCGTGGGTCAGATCCTGGAGGAGCCCTTCGTCATCCACGGCAAGGGCACGGCCGCCCAGCGACGGGAGTGGGTCTGCGAGTTGCTGGACAAGGTGGGCCTGCCCCGCAGCGCGGCGGATCGCTACCCCCACGAGTTCTCCGGCGGTCAGCGTCAGCGCATCGGCATCGCCAGGGCCATCGCCCTCAAACCCAAGCTGCTTGTGTGCGACGAGGCAGTGTCGGCGCTCGACGTCTCGGTGCAGTCCCAGATAGTGAACCTGCTGCTCACCCTGCAGCAGGAGATGAACCTCGCCATCATCTTCATCGCCCACGATCTGTCGGTGGTGAAGCATATCTCGGATCGGATCGCCGTCATGTATCTGGGGCGGATCGTCGAGCTGGCGGATGCCCAGCAGCTTTACCTGAGCCCGCGCCACCCCTATACCCAGGCGCTCATCTCGGCCATTCCTGTGCCGGATCCCCGCCGCCGCAACCAGCGCATCCTGCTGACCGGCGACGTGCCATCCCCCATCTCGCCCCCGAGCGGCTGCCACTTCCATCAGCGCTGCCCCTATGCCACGGATCTGTGCCGCGGTACCTCGCCGGCGCTGAAGCTGTGCGATGGGCTGGCCCATCAGGTGGCCTGCCACTTCCCCTTGCCGGCGGCGGAGGCGGTCCCCCTGGGAAAGGCGATCTGATGCCGGCGGCCACGCCACGGCCACCGGCATCCGAGCCGGATGGTCAGCGGGAAGAGCAATAAAAAATGGGGCCTGTAGGCCCCATCTTCATGGTTGGAGTTCAGGTTTGGCCGTGGAACTTCTGGCCAGGGCAGGACAGCGTCCCCTGGGGGATGGCTGCTGTGTGAGTTGTCGTTTATTTTGTAATTTTACCACTTTTGTCTTTCGATTGGCCCACTCAGGCGCCATAGCGGAAGTAGTAGTTGCGGGTTGCCGGTGCATAAGTGACCTTCTCTTCCGCGCCTTTCTTGCTGGTTGCACCCTTCAGGTGGAACAGCACTGCCAGATTCTCAAACATGGTCTTACCTCATCGCTCTGTTAATCGTTGTTGTGTGTGACCTGGGTCACGGTTCGATGCTAGGAGCTTTTGTGATCCCGATCAACTTATTGTGTTGTAAATTTACATAAATCATGGAAAAGGTTTTCGGGTGAAGGTTTTCTTATGGATACGTTTTCAAGGGGGAGAGTGACAGAAAAGAGAGATAAACGGGCGGTCGCAACAGAAGATAGGGGTGAACCAGCGCGGATGGCGGGGCGCAGCCAATAAAATGCCCCGCACTGTGGCGGGGCATGGATGCTGGCGATAAGGCCGGGCTTATTTGGCGGGGATCTGCTCCAGCACGTGCACCAGCAGTTGCCAGAAGCGGTCGACCGCCGGGATATGCACCTTCTCGCCCGGCGCGTGGGCACCGCGAATGGTCGGGCCGAAGGAGACCATGTCCCAGTCCGGGTAGGCGCTCTTGAACAGACCGCACTCCAGACCCGCGTGGATCACCATGACGTTCGGCAACTCACCGAACAGGGTCTGGTAACTGTTGCGCACCAGGGCCATCACGGGGGAGTCGACGTTCGGAGCCCAGCCCGGGTAGGCGCCGGTGAATTCGCAGCTGGCACCGGCCAGGTTGAACAGGGAGCGGGTCATCTGCTCGACGCTCTCGCGACCGGAGTCGATCAGGGAGCGGATCAGGCACTGCACGTACACCTCGCCCTCGAGGGTCTTGATGACGCCGAGGTTGGTGGAGGTCTCGGTGACGCCCGGGATGGCATCGCTCATGCGGATGACGCCGTTCGGGCAGGCCATCAGGGAGTCCAGCAGGCGGGCCTGCAGGGCTTCGCTCATCAGCTTGGCCGGCTTGTCCTGCGCGCTCAGCAGCACGGTCAGGTTCGCCTCGGTGGCGGTCAGCTCGCTCTGATAGATGCCGGCATAGCGATCCACCAGGGCCTTGAACTCGCTGACGCTGGCGGCGGGCACCAGCAGGGTGGCGCGTGCCTCGCGGGGGATGGCGTTGCGCAGGGTACCGCCGCTGATCTCGGCCAGGCGAACACCCAGCGGCTCGGCGGCCTTGAGCAGGCGCACCAGCAGCTTGTTGGCGTTGCCGCGACCCCGGTGGATGTCGACCCCGGAGTGGCCGCCACGCAGCCCCTTCACCTGCAGCTCGAACCCTTCCCCTTCACCGGCGGCAACCTGCTCCAGCGGGAAGCGGATATTGGCATCCACCCCGCCGGCACAGCCCATGTAGACCTCGCCGTCCTCTTCGGAGTCGGTGTTGAGCAGGATCTCGCCCTCCAGCCAGCCAGCCTCCAGGCCGAAGGCGCCTGTCATTCCGGTCTCTTCGTCCGTGGTCAGCAGCACTTCCAGCGGACCGTGCTTGATGGTCTTGTCCGCCAGCACGGCCAGGCAGCCGGCCATGCCCATGCCGTTGTCGGCCCCCAGGGTGGTGCCGCGAGCGGTGACCCATTCACCGTCGATGTAGGCATCGATAGGATCCTTGGTGAAGTCGTGCTGGGTGTCGGCGTTGGCCTGGGGCACCATGTCGATGTGGGCCTGCAGCACCACTGGGGTGCGGTTTTCCATCCCCGGCGTGGCCGGTTTCTTGATGATGATGTTGCCGACGGCGTCCTGCTTGACCGCCAGGCCTTCCCCCTGGGCCCACTGCACTATCCAGGCGCTCAGCTGGGCTTCGTGCTTGGACGGATGGGGGATGGAGCAGATCTGCTCGAAGAATTGCCAAATCAGTTTGGGAGAGAGAGAACTCAGCTGTGCCACGTCGGGACTCCTTACCTGCACGGGATAATAGCGGGCCCCAGCGGGGGCTGGGGAAGTGGGTAACGATAATACAGTCAATCACACAAAAATGTGAGCGATCCGGCGCAAATAGCGCTCTGCTTGTGCTGATAAAGAGAGCACAAACGGCACACATGGCTGCCTTGATGCGCCGAACCAGTACAAAGATATTGTGTGATGTTCATCACAAAAATATTGTTTTTTCGAAATCGGATGGTAAATTAACCGCCGTGGGTCACACCACTTGTCAGGATGACAATGAATGCCTCCAGGGAACCGAAGCAAAGCAAGTGCGCCTCCACGGAACCGAGTGTTCGTTCAAGGATCTGAGCCCGCATTAAGGTACGTAACTTGTTAAGCAATCAGGAGTTTTAATATGTCAGGCAGCAATTCAACCTATTGGTTTGCCCAGTCTCTGTATACCCAGGGCTTCAACTACCCGAACCCCTACGCCAGCCGTCGTTAAGGCGGGTCATCAGCCAGGCTGACGACCGAATCGACAAACAGCAGGTGCGCGAGGTTTTCATCCTCCCCCTGCTATTTTTTTATCCGAAATTTGATATGGCGCGTGGATCAGGCAGGGGGATCCCGTGTCAGGACTCTGCCCATCATGGGGATCTGACCAATTTTTCCCGCTTTCGCATACGTTTGTCAGGCAATCCGGTGGCAAAGGATGCTATCATGCTGGCCCAACAGCCGGCCTGAGTTCTAGCCCTCGTGCGACCAGGTCGCCAGCTATGCCCATCCTGCTTCTCATTGCATCGTATTCGCTGCCGAGGGTCTTCTCCCGAGGCGGCCACAGTGCAAGCCAAATTTGGCGGCAGGGGGCCAGAATCGACAGAGGTCGGGCCGTTTTGGGTTCGGCGCTGGTTTTTAAGTGATTGTTTTATATAACTCTTCGAGATCGATATTATGCCGAAAAAGTTTTATGTGTCCTGGGACAACCTGCAACGTGAAGCCCGCCGTCTGGCCCGTCGTCAGTTGCCTGTCAGCCAATGGAAAGGGATCATCGCGGTCAGCCGCGGCGGCCTGGTACCGGCCGCGCTGATGGCCCGTGAACTTGGCATTCGCAATGTCGAAACCCTCTGCATCTCCAGCTATGACCATAACAGCCAGCGCGAGCTGGTGGTGGTGAAAGCCGCCACCACCGCCGGCGACGGCGAGGGTTGGCTGGTAGTGGACGATCTGGTGGACACCGGCGGCACCGCCAAGGCGATCCGCGAGCTCTACCCCAAGGCCAAGTTCATCACCATCTTCGCCAAGCCCATGGGCGAGCCCCTGGTGGACGATTTCGAAGTGGCCATCCCGCAGGATACCTGGATTGAGCAGCCCTGGGACATGGCGCTGGAATTCGCCAACCCCATCTGCGACGAAGAGTAAACCCATCCCAGGCGCCAGTACTGGCGCCATGCGGCAGGTCACGAGACGATGACATCCTCATCGCTGTCATGCCGAAAATGGTTTCAAAGGGCCCCACTTAGGGGCCCTGTTTTTTTATGCTATGGCTGCCCGGCGTGAAAAGTGGTTAAGATGGCCCATAGCCTGAGAAAGAAGAGCGACGATTTTGGAACCAAACAACGATACCAACCTGACGGAAAAGCTGTTCACCCGGATCAAAAAGGTATTGGAGACCTCCGAGATATCCAACTCCAGCCCGGTCGAGGAGCACGACAGCAACCTGGCGGAGAGCTTTATCGACGGCGCCTTGTCACCCCACTGGTATCGGCTGCTGCGCCGGCCGACCTGGGCCTGGCAGGGGGCGGATCCGGTGGAGGTGGAGCAGACCCTGGCCCATATCGCCATGGGGCAGGGGGAGCGTACGCACGAACGCTTCCTGGATACCATCAAGGGCTATGTGCCCGGTAACTGGGTCTACGAGTGGAGCCAGTTGGGCGGCCGCTACTTCAACCGCGGACGTGAACTGGCGGCTGCAGGGGAGTCGGCCAGCGCCCTGAAGAGCCTGCTTAAGGCGGTGCGCTACTACTCCATCGCGAGCTATCCCCACCTCAAGCACGACGAGCTGGCGGATCAGGCGCAGTTGCTCGGCAACATGGCGTATCGGGAGGCGGGGCGGTTGTTCAAGGTGCCCCTCAAGGAGCTGCAGGTGCCGTTCCGGGGCAAGACCATTCAGGGTTACCTGCACCTGCCCACCACAGAGAAGCCCGTGCCCCTGGTCATCGTCAGCGGCGGCATCGATTCCCTGCAGGTGGACTTCCTTAACTTCTACTTCAAGTGCCTCGAGCCCCACGGCATCGGCATGCTGTCGCTCGACATGCCGGGCACCGGCTACGCCGAGCACTGGCCCCTGGTGCAGGACACCAGCCGGCTCCATCAGGCTGTGCTGCACCATCTCTCCGAGGTGGCCTGGGTCGATCACCAGCGGATCGCCATGGTGGGATTCCGGCTGGCGGGCAATGTGGCGGCGCGCCTCGCCTTCATCGAGCCGTTCAAGCTGCGGACCGTGGTCTGCATTGGCGCCGGGGTCAATCAGGTGTTCACCAATCAGGAGATGTTTGCCCGCTGTCCGCGCATGATGCGGGATGGCCTGGCGAACCGGCTGGGGGCCGATGCGGCCCAGTGGGATCTGCTGCGCACCAAGTGCCAGGTCTTCTCCCTCAAGACGCAAGGTCTGCTGGGGAGCCGCACCTCTGTGCCGATATTGAGTATCGGGCACAAGCGAGATTTTATTTGTCCCGAGCAGGATGTCCGGGCATTGGCCTCCGCCAGCCGCAACGGCAAGGCGGTGGTGTTTGATAAACAGCCTCTGCTAGAGGTGTATGACGAGGCGCTGAAAGAGACGGTAGACTGGCTCAAGAAGCACCTATGCACATGATGTAAAACTAAAAGTGTCACATCACCATGTGATGGTATGGCTTGTTCAACAGGGAGGTTAGCATGTCAGAGAGAGTGACCTATAAGCGCTTGCTGCGGCAATTCGCCGCCATCGGCCCCTATCTGCGCGAGGATCTGTGCGAGGAGGGGCGCTATCGCTTCGACTGTCTGTCGGTCTGCGTCAGCGCCAAGCCGGCGCCGGACAAACGGGAGTTCTGGGGGTGGTGGCTGGTGCTGGAGCAGGATGATCATCACTTCAGCTATCACTACCAGGTCGGTTTCTACAATGCGGACGGGGAGTGGGTCGACAAGCCGCTGCCCAAGAAGCACCAGGCGGAGGTGGAGCGTACCCTCAACCACTTCTACAAGCTCATCAGCGCCAAGCTGGCCACCCTGGAGTGCAAGATCTCCCCTGCCGAGCAGGTGACCAACGAGCTGAGCGTGACCGCAGCCTGACTCATCCGGCCCCGTGTTGACGGGGCCGTTTTCCCTATCCGTGCAACATCCTGGAAAGGCCTGCTTAACGTGCGGGCCTTCTTTTCCGTCTGCCGCCGCCGGCTGGCTTAATTGCCTTGCAGGGCAGGGGGGCCGTGGGTATAAAGGGATTCCTTACTTTTTAACCTCTTCGTTCCCATGGAAAACAGAACCATAGTCGTCAAACTGGGCACCAGCGTGCTCACCGGGGGATCTGCCCGCCTCAACCGTGCCCACATGGTCGAGCTGGTCAGACAGTGTGCCGCCTTGCACCGTGATGGCCATCGCGTCGTCATGGTCACCTCCGGGGCCATCGCCGCCGGTCGTGAACACCTCGGTCACCCCCCGTTGGCGCCGACCCTGCCCAACAAACAGATGCTGGCGGCGGTCGGCCAGACCCAGCTCATTCGGGTCTGGCAGGACTTGTTCAACCTCTATGGGTTGCATATCGGCCAGATGCTGCTGACCCGCGCCGATCTGGAAGACCGCGAGCGCTATCTCAATGCCCGCGACACCCTGCGCACCCTGCTCGATCACCGCATCATCCCCGTCATCAACGAGAACGATGCGGTGGCCACCGCCGAGATCAAGGTGGGTGACAACGACAACCTCTCCGCCCGTGCCGCCATCCTGGCGGATGCGGACCTGCTGATCCTGCTCACGGATCAGAAGGGACTCTTCACCGCCGATCCCCGCAGTAACCCCGATGCCCAGCTCATCGAAGAGGTGCAGACCATAGACGACACCCTGCGCAAGCTCGCCGGTGACAGCGTCAGCGGGCTCGGTACCGGTGGCATGGCCACCAAGCTGCAGGCCGCCGACGTGGCGCGCCGGGCCGGGGTCAACGTGGTGATCGCCACCGGCCAGATCCCGGAAGTGGTCGGCCGCCTCGCCAAGGGAGAGCGGGTCGGTACCCTGTTCCCGGCGCTCGCCTCCCCGCTGGAAGGGCGCAAGAGCTGGATCCTGGCAGGCCCGCCCCCCCACGGCGAGGTGCAGGTGGATCAGGGGGCCGTCGCCGCCATGCAGGAGAAGGGCTCCAGCCTCTTGCCCAAGGGCATCATTGCGGTGAAGGGCGACTTCGCCCGGGGCGAGGTGGTGCGGATCCTGGATCCCAAGGGGAGCGAGCTGGCGCGGGGCATCTGCCGTTACGATCACGTCGAGCTGGACAAGTTGCGCGGCGTGCATTCCGATCAGATAGAACAGGTATTGGGTTACGGCTATGGCGCCGTGGCCATCCACCGCGACGATATGGTACTGCTGTAAGACAGCACTCTTGGGCCCAGCTACGGACAAGCCATGATGAGCCATTCACTGAGATGGCTGAGTGCTGCGGTAATCCGGCATACCTGGCTCAAGCCATGACGGGGATTGCGACCACGGGGTCATGGGCCATTCACAGAGATGACAGGGTGCTGCCGTGAGGCGGCATCCCGGGTTGAAAGAGGACATGTTATGAGTCTGGAGAAAATGGGGCAGGCCGCCCGCGAAGCCGCCTACCAGCTGGCTACCGTCAGCACGGCGCAGAAGAACCGGGCGCTGGCCGCCATCGCCGACGAGCTGGAGGCGCGCAGCCCCCAGATCCTGGCCGCCAACGAGAAAGATATCGCCGCGGGCCGTGAGGCGGGGCTCACGGAGGCCATGCTGGACAGGCTGCTGCTCAATCCGGCGCGCCTCGCCGGCATAATCGCGGATGTGCGCAAGGTGATCACCCTGGACGATCCGGTTGGCGCCGAAATCGACAACCGGGTGCTGGAGAACGGCCTGCGTCTCTCCCGTCGGCGGGTGCCCATCGGCGTCATCGGCGTCATCTACGAGGCGCGCCCCAATGTCACCATCGACATCGCCAGCCTCTGCCTCAAGACCGGCAACGCCAGCATCTTGCGGGGCGGCCGGGAGACCTTCCACTCCAACCTGGAGCTGGTGCGGGTGATCCAGAGTGCGTTGGCCGCCTCCGGCCTGCCGGCCGAGGCCGTCCAGTACATCGACAATCCGGACCGAGCCTTGGTGGGCGAGCTGCTGCGCCTCGATCGCTACGTGGACATGATCATCCCCCGCGGCGGCGCCGGGCTGCACAAGATGTGCAAGGAGAACAGCTCCATCCCCGTCATCATCGGCGGCTTTGGCATCAGCCACATCTTCGTGGACGAGAGCGCGGATCTGACCCGGGCCCTCGCGGTCATCGACAACGCCAAGGTGCAGCGCCCCTCCGCCTGCAACGCCCTCGACACCCTGCTGGTCCATGAGAAGGTGGCGGACGTTCTGTTGCCGCAACTGGCCAGGCTGATGAACGAGCGCAAGGTGACCCTGGTGGCGACCCCGGAGGCCTTGCCACTGCTGGTGGAGGCGGACAACCTGAGCGCCGCGGCCGCAGAGGATTTCGACACCGAATGGCTGGGGCTGACCCTGGGGGTCAAGCTGGTGGCCGACGTGAACGAAGCCCTGACCCACATGCGCGAGCACAACGCTGGCCACTCCGACGCCATCCTGACCAATGATCTGGCCAACGCCGAGCGTTTCGTGAACGGCGCGGGTTCGGCGGCGGTCTACGTCAATGCGTCCACCCGTTTCACCGACGGCGGCCAGTTCGGCCTAGGGGCCGAGGTGGCGGTGTCGACCCAGATGCTGCATGCCCGTGGCCCCATGGGGCTGACGGAACTCACCAGCTACAAATGGGTAGGGGTGGCGGATTACCTGAGCCGCGCCTGAGTCGCCTTCTCTGGCCCTCGATAAAAATGCCGACGCCTGTCGGCATTTTTATGCTTTTTTATTGCGCCCCATCAGGGGCTTGCATATAACTATCCAGCAAGCCGTGGCGAGATTTTGCACACTAGGCTACCAGTAAAAACGGGAGCAATTTCAAGGATGAAACAGACAAGCTGGATTGCGCGGCTGAGGTGGCTCTGGCTGAGCCTGCCGGTGCTGCTGGGGACGATCTGCTTCAGCGGCGCCACTCAGGCGAGCTGGGATCAGGATCTCTATCGCCAGCTCGGTCTGGCAGGCAAGCTCGACAGCCGAGTGTTTCGCAAGGCGCTGAACGGTTATCAGAGCGTGCGCCACAAGCGCAAACCCATTCTCACCATCATCGACTACAGCAAACCCTCGAACCAGCGCCGGTTGTTCGTGATCGACGTCAAGCGCCACAAGCTGCTCTACCACACCTGGGTCAGCCACGGTCGCAATTCCGGGGAGCTGGCGGCGCGCCAGTTCTCCAATCAGCTCAACTCCAGGCAGAGTTCCCTCGGGGTCTATCGCACCGCCGAGACCTATCAGGGCAAGCACGGCTACTCCCTGCGCCTCGATGGGCTGAGCCCGGGCAAGAACAGCAATGCCCGCAAGCGCGCCATCGTCGTGCACGGGGCGGACTACGCGAGCCCGAGACACCTGCAGAAATACGACAAGCTGGGGCGCAGCTGGGGATGTCCCGCCCTGCCGAGGGAGCAGTCCAGGGCCATCATCGACACCATCAAGGGGGGGAGCGTCATCTACGCCCACGGGTGAGCAGAATGCACAAGGCCAGCGCTGGGCTGGCCTTGTCATGGAGACGCTCGGGGCTGGGGTTAACGCACCACCAGTACTGGGCAGGGGGCGTGGCGTACCACGGACTCGGCGACGCTGCCCACCAGCAGGTGGCTGATGCCGGAGCGGCCGTGGCTGCCCATGACCACCAGGTTCACCTTGTCCTCCTTCGCCTGCAGCACTATCTCGTCGGCGGCACGGCCGAAGCGCACCTCGAAGGTGGCGGGGATGGGCAGGGTGGCGACCAGCTCCTTGAGCTGGCTCTTGGCCTGGCGCTCCATCTCGTGGGTGATCTCGATGGCGGTCATGTGCAGGATCTTGTAGCTGTCGAAACCGTGCAGCTGATCCACCACGTGGATCAGCTTGAGCTCGGCCTGATGGCTCTGGGCCATGAAGACCGCATAGTCGAGGACGGCCTTGGACATCTCGGAGAAGTCGACGGGACAGAGTAGCGATTTGATGGACGGCATGATGTGGCTCCTCTTTCTAGTTAGGTTACTAATGAATCTTGTTATCCATATTACCCGTTCAGGCGGCAATAACTCACGACTCGCTCGCAAAACGGGGAAAAGGTGGGAGCCTGCGCGAGAACTTTCTATGCTGTGTCCAGAGGTGAACAGATCATGCTGACAACGCCACCTCCGAGGAAATACAGCTACATGCTTCGTTTGATCTTGTTGTGCTGCCTGCTGTTTGGTTGGCCCGTCCGGGCCGAGACCATACATGTCTATTGCGATGACTGGCCGGGCTTTTGCCAGGGGGATGGTCGCGGCATCTATCTGGACATAGTGCGCGCCATCTATGAGCCGGCGGGCTACGGCATTCATCCGCACATAGTGCCTTACAAGCGGGCGCTGGCGGTGGTGGCGCAGAAGGGGGGCGACATGGCGATGGGGGTCTATCGTGACGAGGTGGAAGGGGTGCATCAACCCCGCCATCCGGCCTCGGCGGATGACGTGACCGTGCTGATGCAAAAGAGGTGGCTGCCGAGCTGGGAGGGGGAGCAGAGCCTGCGGGATCAGGATGTGCTCTGGCTGCGGGGCTGGGCTTTCGACAAGTTCATCCCCGAACCCATGCGCTGGTATGAGATAGACAGCCACGACATGGCGCTGCAACTGCTGGCCAAGGGGCGTTACCGCTACTACCTGACCGCCGGGGTGCTCTACCCCAAGGATGCCATCCCCCCCGACATGATCCGCGTCTTCCTGCGCTGGGTGCCGACCTATCCCATCTTCGTGGACAACGAGAAAGGGCGGCAACTGGAACGGCTCTGGGATCCCGGCATGCAATCCCTGATCAAAACCGGCGCCCTGGCGGATATCTACAGACGCAACCAGCTCTATGACTACTACCGGGACTTTATAAAGCAGCAGGCGCAGAGCCTGAAAAAGTGACGGCTTGTGCCAGACCGCCCGCCATCTTGGCCCTCTCGCGCTGGATTCTCTGCCATGCGGCTCAGGGGGCAGGCATGTTCTCTGCAATGAGTGGATTGGGTGAATGACCTGGATTGTCAGGCGCTGAGGGGGACTGTTTATGCTGCCAGCACTAGGCTGGCAACGTGCCCTCTCAGGCTTCCCGCCCCGCTCTGAGCCCCTTGGCCAGCCGGTCGTAGAGGATGACGTTGACCGAGGCCGCCAGGTTCATGCAGCCATTCGTCGGCACATAGATCACCTCCTTCACCGCCGCGAAGCGATCGGGTTCCAGGGTGCCATCCTCGGGGCCGAAGATGTAGAAGGCCCGCTCGGGGTGCACATAGTCAGGCAGCGAGGTCGCCCCCTCGATGAGATCAACCAGTACAGGGGTGCAGCCTGAGGGGACGAAATCCAGCAGTTCCTCGACTCCGAGCAGGGGGATCTTCTCCACCATCTGCTTGGTGTCGGTGGCGAAACGCCGCGCCAGCTCGAAGCGGCTGCCGGTGTAGTAGACCTCCTCCGCCCCGTAGCAACCCGCGGCCCGCATCACGGCCCCCACGTTCTCCGGTGACTTGGGATTGACCAGGCCAATGGCGCAATAGGGGCTAGTGGGCTGCGCCGGCAATGTGGCGCAGCCATGCTCCGGTTCTCTCATCTCGTGATCCTCTCCTGCTCAAGGGCTGCGCATTATACTCCCGCGCCGCTTTTTGCCCATCCCTTGCCTCATCCAGAGCGGGCGGCGGCCTTTCTGTGATGGGGGGAAGTCAAAGCGGGTTTCATATTGATCCCTTTCGTAAGGGTCCCGAGGTTTTTTGTGTGTCAGCCGACATTTCTTGCACAAAAAGCTGGCAGGAAAACCTTTGCGGAGAATAATGGACAAACGTTTGCAATTGGATGTTTGTCTATGACTGAGCGTGAACAAGAGATCCTCGCCCTGCTGCGCCAGGATCCCATGATTGCCCAGCAGGAGCTGGCGGACAGGCTCGGCATCAGCCGCTCGGCCCTGGCGAGCCATATCTCCAGCCTGATGCGCCAGGGCTATGTGCAGGGGCGGGGTTATGTGCTGCGCGAGGGCCCCTACGCCGTGGTGATCGGCGGTGCCAACATGGATATCTGCGGCGCCAGCCACGACAACCTGCGCATCGGTGACTCCAACCCGGGCCGGGTGAGCACCTCCGCCGGCGGGGTGGGGCGCAACATCGCCGAGAACCTGGCGCGCCTCGGCACCGATACCCGGCTGCTGACCGCGGTGGGCAACGATCAGTACGGCCACCATCTGCTGGAGGTGAGCCAGCGGGCCGGCGTCGACGTACGTCAGGTGCTGGTGCTGGAGGGTCAATCGACCTCTTGTTACCTCAGCCTGCACGATGGCAGCGGCGAGATGAGCTGCGCCGTCAACGACATGGGGATCATCGACGAGCTGACCCCGGCCAAGCTTGCCCCCCTGACGGGCTTCCTGGCCGCGGCCCGGCTCTGGGTGCTCGACACCAACCTCGCGACCCACACCCTGGACTGGCTGTTCGAGCGCCAGGGGGAGCACATCATCTTCGTCGACACCGTCTCGGTAGCCAAGGTGGAGAAGATCCGCCCCTGGCTGCATCGCATCCATACCCTCAAACCCAACCGCAGCGAGGCCGAACAGCTGTGCGGCTTCCGTATCGCCGGGCCCGACACCTGGCCCATGGCGGCGGCCTGGTTCCACCGCGCCGGGGTGCAGCGGCTGTTCCTGAGCCTGGGGGATCAGGGGATCTTCTATAGCGACGGGGAGTGCCAGGGTCATCTGCCCGTGCTCGGCAGCCCCGTCGTCAACGTGACCGGCGGCGGTGACGCCTTCATGGCCGGTCTGGCCCACGCCTGGCTGCAGGATCAGGCCATGGCCGAAACCACCCGTTTCGCCCTCGGCTGCGCCGCCCTCACCGTCAATTGTCCCGATACCGTCTTTTCCGGCCTCTCCAAGGCCGCCGTTGAACGCTTGCTGGAGGAGTACCCATGTTGAACGCTTACCTCGATATCCAACCTGAAGTCGCCGCCGCCCTGGCCGCTGGCAAACCCGTGGTGGCCCTGGAGTCCACCATCATCTCCCATGGCATGCCCTATCCGCAGAACGTGGAGACGGCGCGCCAGGTGGAGCAGGTGGTGCGCGATAATGGCGCCGTACCGGCCACCATCGCCATCCTGGATGGCCGCCTCAAGGTGGGTCTGGATGAGGGGGCCCTGGAGGCACTGGGCAAGGCTGGTCACGCCGCCACCAAGTGCAGCCGTCGCGACATTCCCTTCGTGCTGGCGAGCAAGGGGATGGGGGCGACCACGGTCGCGTCTACCATGATCATCGCCGCCATGGCGGGTATCCGGGTGTTCGCCACCGGCGGCATCGGCGGCGTGCACCGCGGTGCCCAGGAGACCTTCGACATCTCGGCCGACTTGCAGGAATTTGCCCAGACCCCGGTGGCCGTGGTCTGCGCCGGTGCCAAGTCCATCCTCGATATCGGTCTGACCCTGGAGTACCTGGAGACCCAGGGCGTGCCGGTCATCGGCTACCAGACCGAGGAGCTGCCCGCCTTCTACACCCGGGAGAGCGGCTTCAAGGTGGATTATCGCCTCGATACCCCGGCGGCCATCGCCGAAGCTCTGCGCCTCAAGTGGGAACTGGGGCTGGCGGGTGGCGCCGTGGTGACCAACCCCATCCCGGCCAAGTTCGCCATGCCCAAGGCCGACATCGATGCCGCTATCAAACAGGCGTTGCGGGAGGCGGACGAGCAGGGGGTCAAGGGCAAGGAGTCCACCCCCTTCCTGTTGGCACGAGTGTGCGAGCTGACAGGCGGCAACTCCCTGGCCTCCAACATCCAGCTGGTGCTGAACAACGCCGCCCTGGGGGCGCGTATCGCCGCCAGCCTGTAAAAGAAAGAGGGTTGGCAAGATAGCGGGAGGGGGCCACAGGCCCCCTCTCAATTAATAAGCCGTCGACTCATTTCTGCTGGGAAGAATATGACCTCAGCCTCAGGGCATTATTTAAAGGTGTATTTAAAATGCACGCCAATAATGTGCGGAGCCGAATTGCATATTTAATAATCGCTTTATTCAATGGCCACAATCTAATCAATTGGCTGTTATTTGCGCCTCGGCTGTCGATAATCGAGGTATCGGAATTCAGTCAAATTTCCCCCGCAAGACCCCGCCATCATTCCGTCCATAAAATACAAAGCTATTGTTTTTAATGTGGTTTTAATCATCCGCCCTTGATCTTGAGCAAATAATATCCACCGTTTCTCCAGCAGGCTGGGATGGCGATGATTCGCGAACTCAAGGGAGAGAGAATAATGAATAAATATAATCTGCTACTGGTGTTGGCACTGCCCGGGATGGGGTGGGCGAGTGAGCCGGTGCAACCGGTGGAAGCGGTCAAGGTGGGTGATCCGGCCAAGGTGGAGTTGGGCAAGATGCTGTTCTTCGAGCCTAGGCTCTCCAAATCCAACGCCATTTCGTGCAACCCCTGCCACAACCTGGCGACGGGCGGGGTGGACAATCAGGTCAGCTCCCTCGGCCACCAGTGGAAGGAGGGACCGATCAACTCGCCGACGGTGCTCAACTCCAGCCTCAACTTCGTCCAGTTCTGGGATGGGCGCGCCAAGGATCTGAAGGAGCAGGCGGCGGGCCCCATCGAGAATCCGCTGGAGATGGCCTTTACCCACAAGCTGGCGGTGGAGACCCTGCACACCCTGCCCGAATACAGGGTTCGCTTCGATGCCGTCTATGGCAAGCCGGATTTCGGCATCGACGAGGTGACCGACGCCATCGCCGCTTTTGAGGAGACCCTGGTCACCCCCAATGCCCCCTTCGACCGCTGGCTCAAGGGGGATGGCAAGGCGCTGACGGCGCAGCAGCTGACCGGTTATCAGCTGTTCAAGGACAAGGGCTGCACCGCCTGCCACAACGGCGTCGCCATCGGCGGCAACTCCTACCAGAAGATGGGGCTGGTCAAGCACTACGAGACCCGCAACCCGGCTCAGGGGCGTGGCGCCGTGACCGGTGAGAAGCAGTTCATCGGCTGGTTCAAGGTGCCCACCCTGCGCAACATCGAGCTGACCTACCCCTACTTCCACGACGGCGCCGTCTGGGATCTGAAGGAGGCGGTGCAGATCATGGCGGACATCCAGCTCGGCCAGCGTCTGAGCGAGCAGGAGGCGGAAGACATGACCGCCTTCCTCAGGAGCCTGACCGGCGATCAGCCCCGGATAGTGCTGCCCATGCTGCCGCCGTCCCAACCGGATACCCCCAAGCCCCAGGTCAAGAGCTGACGAACCGGGGTGCATCGGAAGCGGAGCCAGTCTCCGCTTCATCATGCTCCTATCTGATTGATTACAGGGACAAAGCCCCCCGCACGTCACAATGACGGCAGGATGACAATCCCCCAGCTGCGCGCAGTTTTTTGGCCGAATTGCCGCCACCTTCACATTTACGACATGCTCGTAAAATAGCCGATTGCCTGACTCATCAGACCTGGTGTCAAATCACTCCGCCTAACACAAGGAGTGGCATAATAATGAATAATATTAATAAGTTAGTTCTGGCTATCGGATTGACTCTCGGCGCTTTCCCGACCCTGGCGGCGGGATTCCAGTGCAAGGATCACGTCACCCTGGGGGTACCCAGCCAATCCAGTCAACTGTTGTGCCGGGAAGGCTACGCTGCCGGCTACAACTACGACACCAAGGTCTCTGACTGGGTCTCCTATCGGATGACGGCGGCCAGCGCCCAGGGGCAGGTACCGCGCAAGGATGCCTTCGCGGAGGACAAGGAGGTGCCGGTGCAGTTCCGCGCCACTTTGGCGGACTACAAGGGATCCGGTTATGACAGGGGCCATCAGGCCCCGGCGGCAGACATGCGCACCAGCGCCACCACCATGAAGCAGAGCTTCCTGCTGACCAACATGACCCCCCAGCTGCCGGCGCTCAATCAGGGGGCCTGGCGCATCCTGGAGGAGAAGACCCGCCAGTGGGCCATCGCTTACCAGAACGTTCAAGTGATCACGGGCCCCATCTTCACCAACTCGGACGCCTCCATCGGTAACGGTGTGACCGTGCCCCATGCCTATTACAGGGTGGTAATGGACGTGGCCAATCAGGAGGCGATCGCCTTCATACTCCCCCAGGAAAACGTCTCGGCCAGTAAGCTGGCGGATTACATAGTGACGGTGGATGCGGTGGAAGAGCAGACCGGGCTCGACTTCTTCACCAGTTTGCCGGACGAGCAGGAAGAGGCCATGGAGTCCCAGCTGATGGCGATGTGGTGAGAGGAAAAAGGAAACCGCAGATAACACAACAGGGGCCTGGGCCCCTGTTGTCATTTGCTTATCTCATCCCCGACCTTCTTGACCGTATCCCGGGTGCCGTGGCCGATTTCCCGGGTCACGTCCCGGGTGGTGTGGCCAATCTCCCGGGTCACGTCTCGGGTGGTGTGCCCCACGGTGCGGCCCGCCTCCTTGATATGAGTACAAGCCGAGCTACCCAGCACCAGGGCCAGTGTCAGCAGAACCTTGCCATTGCGCATCATGAGGTGCTCCTTATCCTGTGGTCTCATCCATTCCGATGGGCCATTATGGCTGTGCAGGCAAGGGTTGGGCAACCAACAGGGTATGGCCGGGGCCCGGGATCTCGTGTTCGGCCTCCACGTGGAAACCTGCTTCACGCAGGCACTGGTACATCTGTTTGGAGTGATAGAAGCGGCTGTTGCCATTGGCGATGGCGGTGAAATAGAGGGAGGTGGCGTTGAGACTGAAACTGGCGGCCTCGAAGCTCTGCCTGTCCCAGAACAGCTCCAGGATGCAGACCCTGGCCCCCGGTTTCATGTGCCGGCGAATGCGTTTGAGGATGGCCACTATCTGCTCGTGACTGAAACAGTCGAGGAACTGGCTCATCCACCAGATATCCGCCTCTCCCGGCAGATAGCCTTCAGCCTCCAGCATGTTGACCCCGTGACCCTGGACGCGCGCCGTCAGTCCGGCTGCGTCAATTCTGGGTTGCGCCAGTGCGATCTGCTCGGGCAGATCCAAAATGGTGACCTGGAGTGCGGGGTCCCGGGTCGCACAGGAGATGGCCCACTTGCCGGTGTTGCCCCCCACGTCATAGAGGCTGCGAGGTTCATAGCTCAGCACATGATCCTGCGCCTGCTGGAAGGCCCAGTCGGAGTAGAAATGATCGAATGAGAACCAGATGGCGCGGGCGGGCTCGGGCAATTCGTCCAGATGGGGGTAGATGGTTTCCCAGTCCGGGTTGAATACCTTGAGCCCCTCCGGTTTGCCCTCGCGAATGGCGTCGAGCAGGTGAGCCAGGGGCTGGTAGCAGACGTGCTGGGTAAAATCCATGTTGACCCGGGTCATGGGATCGTTTTGCAGGTAGGCGCCCACCTTGCCGAGCACATAGCGCTCCCCGGCCAGATGACAGACACCGCCGCCGAGGCCCATGTCCAGCAGCACAGACACCGCGTATTCGCTGAGCTCGCAATGGCCGGCTATCTCGGCCGTGGTGGCGCCGCTCTTGCCGCGGCTCTCCAGATAGGCGAGCACGCCGGTTTCGCGCAGGCACCAGCTCGCCTGAAACAGCATGGGGGCGAAGGCGATACGCTGGGCCTGGCTGATGGCATCGAGGGCGTTATATTGCTCACACTGATAGTGTTTCAATGGGGATCCCGTCTCTGGTTATTTGGCGCTGGTGTTGGTGCGTGCCAACTCGATCTGAATGGCCTGATTCAAGCCGAGGATCCAGCGATTATAACTACGGTGGATGGCGCCTTTGCCATTATCATCCAGATTGATGCTGCTGACATAATTGATGGAATAATCATGAGCAGTATATGGAATATTGATCACGGCCTGATGCTGGCGTACGTTCAACTGGCCGCGAATAACGCCGGGTTGATCTTTTTTCATCACCCAGCCCTTGCTGATCCCGCCGTTGATGATGGCGTTACCCACCTGCTCTTCGGTCAAGTTGAAATTCACCTGGTTGGCTGGCAGATTTTGTATCGGTTTGCTGGTTGAGCAGGCGGCGAGCAGGAGTGCACCGAGTACCAAACCCGATTTTGTGATCCAATTCATTATTTACCCCAATATACGTTTTATGAAATAGGGCAATGAGACACCATTATTTGGCCATTTTCAATAGAATCTGATTTGTCATCATGAGAGAGATACTTGGCTGGCTATATTTTCTGTTAAATAATGATATGATGTCTCGATAATAATAAGTCCAGCTAAGCTGGTTGTTATTTGGGCGCATTTTTCTCATCCCCGTATTGAGAAAAACATTTATTATTTGTATCACCCTCGTATCGCATAGGATTGAACGCCGCCATCATGCTCTCATTCTCACTCCTTGATGCGCAGGCGCTCTCCCCTGGATTGGAGCAAGCCGCTCAATGGCGGCAATGGGCCACGCAAATGCAGTGGCCCGAAGCGCCTCAACCCTTGCCCGCCACCCCCTTGATCCCCATGATGATGGCCCGTCGCCTCAGTGCCGGCGCCCGCCTAGCTGTGCAGCTCGGCCTGGATATGCTGGCCCGTCATCCCATCGACAACGCCATCTTCGTCAGTCGCCACGGCGAGCTGGCGCGCTCCATGACGCTGCTGCAGGGGCTGGCGGCGGGCAAACCCCTCTCCCCGACGGATTTCTCCATGTCGGTGCACAACACGGCGGCCGGGCTCTGCTCCATCCAGGGCAAGGCGGCGCTGCCCATAAGTTCCCTCGCCGCAGGGGAGGGGAGCCTGATGGCGGGACTGACCGAGGCCGTCGCCAACCTCCACGCCGGCTATTGGCGGGTGCTGCTGGTGGCGTTCGAAGGGGAGATCCCGGCCTTCCATCATCCCTGGCTCCCTGCCACGCCGCCGTATGCGCTCGCGCTGGTGCTGGGCAATGAGCAGGAGGCGGAGAGTGAGCGCTGGCGCTGTGAGGGGCAAGGGGTTGCCACCCACTCCCCCGAGCTGGCTCAGCCCCTGGCATTCTGGCGCGCACATCTGTTGCAGCAAGCCAGCTGCCTGCTGGGGGATGGGCGTCAGGAGTGGTCATGGCGGAGAGACTGAACCGGTTCTGGCGTCTGCTGGGTACTGCCCTCGGCTTTACCCTGTTTGGGCTGGGGGGCTTGCTGCTCAGCCTCTGCTGGTTTCCGCTGCTGGCGCTCTGCCTGCGGGGTGAGCGACGTCGGATCCTGGCACAGGCCAGCATCAAGCAAAGCTTTCGGCTGTTCATGGCCCTGCTCAAGGGGCTGGGGGTGCTCGATTATCGCGTCATCGGCATGCCGAGGGATCTGCACAGTGCCCTCATCGTCGCGAACCATCCCAGCCTGCTCGACTATGTGATCCTGGCCGCCGAGCTGCCGGTGTGCGACTGCATCGTCAAGCGGGCTTTATGGCATAATATTTTCCTCGGTGGCGTGGTGCGTGCCGCCGACTACATTCCCAACGGGGAGGCGGAGCAACTGCTGCCGCGCTGCATCGAGCGGGTGCGCCGGGGTGGCCTGTTGCTGATCTTTCCGGAAGGCACCCGTACCACGCCGGGTGAGCCTGTCCGCCTGCAGCGAGGAGCCGCCCAGCTGGCCTTGCGTGGTCGGGTGACACTGCAGCCCGTGCGCATCCATTGCAGCGAGCGCTTTCTCACCAAGCAGGACAAATGGTTCCAGACCCCGAAGAACAAGCCCGTTTTCACGCTGGAGTTTTTGCCGCAGATCGCGACCACCGAAGGGGTCGATGAGGAGCAGCACAGCGGCCTGGCCGCACGCCAGTTAACCCGGTTACTTACCCGGGTCCTGCAACCCGGGACCCCATGACAGCCTATGGAAGAGCAATGCAAGATCTGCAACAAGAGATAAAACAACTCATCATCGACAGCCTCAACCTGGAGGGGCTGACCCCGGATGATATCGACGCCAAGGCGCCCCTGTTCGGCGACGGCCTGGGTCTGGACTCCATCGATGCGCTGGAGCTGGGGCTGGCCATCAAGGGCCGCTACGGCATAGTCCTCTCCGCCGATGACGAGAATACCCGTCGTCACTTCGCCAGTGTCGAGGCCCTGGTGGCCCTGATCCAGTCCCAGGCTTGAGTCCATCCTCTTTGGAGATATCGTGATGAACAGAGACGAGATTTTTGCCAAGGTGAAGGCAACCCTGGTGGAGTTGTTTGAAGTGGATGAAGACGCCGTCACCCTGGAGGCCCAGCTCTATCAGGATCTGGAGCTCGACAGCATAGACGCCATCGATCTGGTGGTGCACCTGCAAAAACTCACCGGCAAGAAGATCAAGCCCGAGGAGTTCAAGTCGGTGCGCAGCGTCGCCGATGTGGTCGAGGCGGTCGATCGCCTGATGAATCCCGCCTGATAGCCCGGCTCCATGATGCGTCTGCTCTCCTTGTTGGCAGGGATCTTGCTGCTGGCTTATCCCCTTGCCGTCTATCTGGGGCTGACCCATTGGGGCAGCTCAGCCCTGCTCGGCATCCTGCTGGTCACCTTCGCCCTGCGCCTACTGCCCGGGCTCTCCCCGGTGCGGGAATGGCTGTTGCTTGGCCGCCTGCTGGCCTGTGTCGGCCTGATGTTGACGGCCCTCAGTGCCATCTTCTCGGCTCAGCACTGGCTGCTCTATTACCCCGTAGCGGTGTCGATGGCGCTGCTCTGCCTGTTTGGCTGGAGCCTGACCCAGCCCATGAGCCTGGTGGAGCGCCTCGCCCGGCTGCAGGATCCCGAGTTGCCCCCCGCCGGGGTGCGCTACACCCGTACCGTGACCAAGGTCTGGTGCGGCTTTTTCGTGCTCAATGGCGGCCTGGCCGTTGCCACCGTCTGGTACGGGGATCTCGCTCTGTGGAGCCTCTATAACGGTCTCGTCAGCTATCTGCTGATGGGGCTGCTGATGGGGGGAGAGTATCTGGTACGCCTCAGGGTCAAGCGGAGCTTTGCATCATGAGAATGCCCGGTGATCTGCTCGCCGCTATCTGGGGACGAGAGGATGACGATCTGGTGGCGTTCGGACCGAACGGAGAGGTGCGCTTTGGCACCTTGCGCCAGGGGGCCGAGACGCTGGCCGACCGATTGATGCAGCTGCCGGCCCGGCGCTGGGCGCTCTGCTTCGAAGACAGCCTGCTGTTTGCACAGGCCCTGCTCGCCTGCGCCCTGACGGGGCGGGAGGCTATCCTGCCCGGCCACCAGAGGCCCGCCGCCCTGGCGGAACTCGGCGCCGGTTTCGATGGGGTGCTGACCGATAGCCAGACCCTGGGGGAGGGGGGCGCCATCCCCTGGCTGCAACTACCCCTCTCCAGCGTGGACGAGGCGCAGCCCGCTGGCCGCTGGCCAGCCCCCCTTGCCCTGCCGCTGACCCTGTTCACCTCGGGCTCCACCGGAGAGCCCAAGGCGATCCCCAAGGCCTGGCACCAGCTGGACGCCGAGCTGCGGGTGTTGATCGCACTCTGGGGTGAACGGCTCGATGGGGCACGCCTGCTGGCGAGCGTCAGCCATCAGCACATCTATGGTCTGCTGTTTCGCATCCTGTTGCCTCTGGTGTTGCGAGTGCCCTTCGCCCGCACTCTGACCCTCTATCCGGAGCAGCTGAGCGCCCAGTCCGGTCGCTGGGTGCTGATCGCCTCCCCGGCCTTCCTGAGCCGCCTCGATCCCGCCCTCGCGGCCGCTGGCTGTTCTCTGGTGGTCTCCTCCGGCGGCCCCCTTGCCCTGGCGGATGCGCACCAGAGCGAGCAGCTGTTCGGCCAGTTGCCGGTGGAGGTGTTTGGCAGCAGCGAGACCGGCGGCATCGCCTGGCGTCAGAGTACTGAGCCAGATATCCCCTGGCGGCCCATGCCGGGCATAGGGATAGCGCTGGGGGAGGATGACCAACTGCTGCTGAGCTCCCCCTACCTGCCCGATGACAAGCCGCTGCTCTGCGCCGATCGCATCCGTCTGTGCGAGTCCGGCTTCCACCTGCTGGGGCGCGGGGACAGGGTGGTCAAGATCGAAGAGAAACGTGTCTCCCTCGACGAGGTGGAGGCGCGGCTCCAGAGCTTGCCCTGGGTGGCTGCTGCGGCCGTGTTGCCCCTGACGGTGGGGGCCCGGCAACAGCTTGGCGCCGTGCTGGTGTTGACCGACGTCGGCCATGCCCAGTGGAAGGCGCTTGGGCCGGGCCGTTTCCTCATAGCGCTGCGGGAGCAGCTGAGACCCTGGATCGAACCGGTGGCCCTGCCGCGCCGGTTGCGCCTGCAGGTGGAACTGCCCCTCAACAGCCAGGGGAAGCGTCCCTGGGGGCAGTTGAAGGCACTGTTTGATGAAGATTTTGTTGATATTGATGCCGAGCAATCTGTGCCAGCGCAGATGAAACACTCACTCAGGGGATCCGATCCATGCCAATAAATGGGTTGCCAAGCCTCATCGAGCAGCGGTGGCAGGAAGATGTCCTGGTGCTGCGCCTGCGCCTCGACCCCGACTTGCCCTGGTTCAGCGGCCACTTCCCCGGCGCGCCCCTGCTGCCCGGCGTGGTGCAGGTGCACTGGGCCATGCACTATGGCCGCCAACTGCCCGGCCTCGTCGGCGAGTTCGGTGGCATGAGCCAGCTGAAATTCCAGCGCCCGTTGCGCCCCGATCAGGAATGCGAGCTTCATCTGAACTGGCTGGCGGACAAGGGGCAGCTGCTGTTCAGCTATCGGCTCGGAGACGAGACCGCCAGCAGCGGTCGGGTGAGGCTATGTCCCTGAATCCCTGTCTCATCATCCCCTGCTACAACCACTCGGCGCCCCTGGCCGGAGTGCTGAGCGAGCTGAAAGCGCTGGGACTGCCCTGCCTGCTGGTGGACGATGGCAGCGAGCCCGGTGCCGCCGCCGCGCTGGATACCCTAGCGGCCACCCACAGTGAGTGGGTGAGCCTGCTGCGTCACCCCCAGAACCAAGGCAAAGGGGCCGCCGTGACGACAGGGCTCATGGCCGCACGGGCTCGGGGGTTCAGCCACGGGGTACAGATAGACGCGGATGGCCAGCACGACTTGTCTGACGTACCGCGCCTGCTGGCCGAGGCCGAGCGCCAGCCAGATGCCCTCGTCTCGGGGCGACCCCTCTACGATGATTCCGTCCCCAAGGGGCGCCTCTATGGCCGTTACATCACCCATGTCTGGGTCTGGATAGAGACGCTCTCCTTCGCCATCGAGGACAGCATGTGCGGCTTTCGGGTCTATCCCCTGGCGGCGAGCTGCGCTCTGCTGGAGGAGGTGCGCCTCGGCCGGCGCATGGATTTCGATACCGAGGTGATGGTGCGGCTGCACTGGCGCGGGGTGCCCATGGCGTTCGTGCAGACTAGGGTCATCTACCCCGAGGACGGCAGCTCCCATTTTCGCCTATGGCGAGACAATCTGGACATCTCCTGGATGCACACCCGGCTGGTGTGCCGATTGCTGTGGGATCTTGGCCACAAGCTGATGGGCTTGCCGGCCCGGCTCTGGCAGCAGGGCAAACAGCACTGGTCGCGCACCCCTGAGCGAGGATCCTTGCTCGGCCTGCAGATCATGCTGGCCAGCTATCGACTGCTGGGGCGCCGGGGCTTCAAGGCGTTGCTCTACCCCGTCATCGGCTACTTCTGGCTGACAGGGCGCCGCCAGCGGGCGGCCTCCGAGCAGTACCTGGCGCGGCTAGGCGCCTTCGCCACCGCGCAGGGGGTGAGCTTGCCTCCCGAGCCGAGATCCAGCTTCCGCCATTTCCTGCGCTTCGGGGAGGCGGCGCTGGACAAGCTGGCGGGCTGGCGCGGCGACATACCACTCTCCGACATAGAGCTGGTGGGGCGCGAGCACCACGAGGCGGCCCTGGCCAGCGGCCGTGGCCTGCTGCTGCTCGGCTCCCACCTCGGGGATCTGGAGCTCTGCCGGGCGCTCGGCACCCGGGGCGGTCAGGTGCCCATCAATGCCCTGGTGTTCACCCGCCATGCGGCCCGCTTCAACGCCCTGCTCAAGCAGGTCAATCCAAATTCCAACATCAATCTCATCCAGGTGCAGGAGATGGGGGCGGACACCGCCATCCTGCTCAAAGAGAAGATAGACGCGGGGGAGTGGGTGGTGATCGTCGGAGATCGCACCTCGGTGACCCGGGAGAAACGGGTGGTCTGGGCCGATTTTCTCGGCGCGCCAGCGCCCTTCCCATTGGGGCCCTTCGCCCTGGCGAGTGTCTTGGCCTGCCCCGTCTATCTGATGTTCGGCCTCAAGGAGCAGGGGCGTTTTCGGGTCCATTTCGAGCCCTTCGCCGAACGACTGACACTGCCCCGCGCCGAGCGGGAAGCAGCCCTGCACCACTGGGTGCAGGCCTATGCCGACCGTTTGCAGCACCACTGCCTGCGCGCGCCGCTGGACTGGTTCAATTTTTTCGATTTTTGGCAGCTAACTCATGATGAACAGTGATACTCCTTCTCCCCAGGTCACCTTCGGCGCAGACCGGCTCACCATAGAACAGGTAGTGGCCCTGGCCGAGGGGCGCGCCAGACCCGTGCTCAACCCGGATCCCGCCTTTATGGCCCGCATCCAGCGCGGCGCCGACTTCCTCGATCGCCTGCTGGCGGAAGAAGGGGTCATCTACGGGGTGACCACGGGTTACGGGGATTCCGTGACCCGGGCCGTGCCCCCCGCCCTGGTGGCCGAGCTGCCTTTGCACCTGACTCGCTTCCACGGCTGTGGCCTGGGAGAGAACCTGGATGTAACGGCCGGACGCGCCGTGCTGGCGACCCGGCTCTGCTCCCTGGCCCAGGGCGTCTCCGGGGTCAGTCCGGCACTCTTGGAGCGACTCTGCTGGCTGCTGGAGCAGGATCTTATCCCGCGCATTCCGGAGGAAGGATCGGTCGGGGCCAGCGGCGATCTCACCCCGCTCTCCTACGTGGCCGCCGTGCTGGTGGGGGAGCGTGAGCTCTATCGGGACGGCCAGCTCGCCAGTACTGCGGATGTCTATGCCGAATTGGGAGTGGCGCCCCTGCGGTTGCGCCCGAAAGAGGGGCTGGCGCTGATGAACGGCACCTCTGTGATGACGGCACTCGCCTGTCTCGCCTATGCCCGTACCGAATACCTGATGCAGTTGGCAACCCGGATCACCGCCCTGGTCAGCGTCGCCATGGAGGGCAACGCCTTCCACTTCGATGAGCGGCTGTTCGCGGCCAAGCCGCACCCCGGCATGCAGAACATCGCCGCCTGGTTACGCTCGGATCTGCAAAGCGGCGAGCTGCCGCGTCACAGCGATCGCTTGCAGGACAGATATTCCTTGCGCTGCGCTCCTCACGTCATCGGTGTGGTGGCCGACAGCCTGCCCTGGTGGCGCCAGCTCATCGAAAACGAACTCAACAGTGCCAATGACAACCCGCTGATCGACGGCGACTTCGAGCACGTGATGCACGGCGGCCACTTCTACGGCGGCCATATCGCCATGGCCATGGACAGCATGAAGACGGCGGTGGCAAACCTCGCCGACCTGCTCGACCGCCAGCTGGCCCAGCTGGTGGACGGCAAGTTCAACGGCGGCCTGCCGAGCAACCTGTCCGGCGCCAGCGGCGAGCGTCGCATGATCAACCACGGCTTCAAGGCGGTGCAGATCGGCGTCTCCGCCTGGACCGCAGAGGCCCTCAAGCTGACCATGCCCGCCAGCGTCTTCTCCCGTTCCACCGAGTGCCACAATCAGGACAAGGTGAGCATGGGTACCATAGCGGCGCGGGATGCGCTGCGGGTGCTGACCCTGACCGAGCAGGTGGGGGCCGCCTGCCTGCTGGCGGCGGTGCAGGGGGTCGAGCTGCGCCTCGGCCTGCAGCAGTGTTTCCTGGATGAACTGAGCCAACCCTTGCGCGACATGGTGCTGGCGGTGAGAGCCGGTCACCCGGCCCTGGTGGAAGACAGACCCCTCGAGCAGGAGCTCAGGGCCCTGATAGTACGCCTGCAGGATCGTCACTATCCGCTCTATGGAGAGTCGAAACATGCCAACTGAACCCTGGATGATCAGCCACAGCATCGAAGTGGAGATCCCGTTCCACGACGTGGACATGATGGCGGTGGCTTGGCATGGGCACTATGTGCGCTACATAGAGCTGGCCCGCTGCGCCCTGCTCGAGACTATCGATTACAACTACCCCCAGATGGAAGCCTCCGGCTATCACTGGCCCATCATAGATCTGCGCCTCAAGTACATGGCGCCTCTGCGTTTTGGCCAGAAGGTGCGAGTCGAGGCGCGGCTGTGCGAATACCAGAACCGTCTCAAGATCGAGTATCAGCTGTTCGATGCGAAGAGTGGCGTGCGCACCAGCAAGGGTTACAGCATCCAGGTGGCGGTGAACAAGGATAGCGGTGAGATGTGCCTCGCCTCGCCCAGGGTCTTGCTCGACAAGCTGGGAGTCGATGAATGAGACGAGTCTTGATGAAGGGCATGGGAGGCTGGCTCTGTGCCTGCTTGTTGCTGCTGTTGCCTGGGATGGCCCTGGCCACCCCCCAGGCCTCTGCGATGACCCAGGCAGAGGTGCGCGAGCTGCTGAGCGCCGAGCCGGCCCAGCGCGCCCGCTTCGAGCAGGAGAAGCAGGTGGAAGGCCTGGCCCAGCCCCTGAAATCCGGCGGCGAGGTGCTGCTGGTACGGGGTCAGGGGCTCTGGTGGCATCAGCAACAGCCCTTCGAGCTGGCCCTGAGCCTGACCGCCCAACGCATGAGTCAGCAGGTGGGGCAGGGGCCTGTGCAGGTGATCGACAATCCCCAGCTGCTGGAATTCAGCGGCATGATGCTGGCCCTGTTCGGCTCGGACGAGCAGGCGCTGGCCCGCTACTTTGCCCTCGATTTTCACTCCACCAAGCAGGGCTGGACCCTGGTGCTGACCCCCCGGGCAGCCCCCCTGAACAAGGTGTTCGCGAGCCTCACCCTGAGCGGCGGCCAGCAGCTGGAGCGGCTGGTGATCGCCGATCGGCAAGGGGATGAGACCCGCATCCACTTCTCTGACTGGCAGAGGGTTAACCTGCCCCTAGCTGCCGAGGAGCAGGCCCACTTTGCTCCCTGAACACCCAGCCGCATCCGCTGTCGAACGCGCATCCTCTGTCCGGGGCTGGAGCGAACTGACCTGGCGTCGGCTCTCCTGGCTCTGGCTGCTGCTCAGCGCGCTGGCATTGGCGCTGCTCGGCTGGCAACTGTCCCACAGCCGCATCAACACCAGCCTGATGGACCTGCTTCCCCACGAGGAGCGATCCACTCTGGATCCTGCCCTGCGTGAGGGCCTGCTGCGCCAGGTAGACAGGCAGCTGGTCTGGATGCTGAGCCTGCCGGCGGGGCAGGACGGTCTGGCCGCGGCGCAGGCGTGGGCCAAGACCCTGAACGCCTTGCCCGAGCTCAGCGCGGTGCGCGCCGATCAACCACAGCTCGCTCCCGCCTGGCAAGGCTTCATCTATGACTATGGCTGGCAGCGCCTCGACGAGGGCAGTCGTGCCCGTCTGGCTGCAGGCCCTGAGGCCTGGAGCCAGTGGGTGCTCGGCCAGATCTACAGCCCCTTCGGCGGCGTCTCCCGCGCCGAGTGGCAATCCGACCCCCTGCTGCTGACCCGGGCCGGGGTGCAGGGTCAGATGGCCAGCACAATGCGTCTCGACCATGGCTGGCTGATGAGCCGGGACGAGGGGGGACGGCAGTGGTTCCTGCTGCGAGCCGAGCTGGATCTGTCGGCCTTCGATCTCGCGCGCAACACCGAGCTGCTGAGTCGCCTCAACGAGGCGGAGCAGAGTCTCAAGGCCAAGTACCCGGGGGTGGAGCTGCTGCGCCGTGGCACCCTCTTCTACAGCCAGCATGCCAGCGAGCTGGCCCAGGAGGACATCTCCACCATAGGGCTCGGCTCCACGGTCGGGGTCCTGCTGCTGATGTGGCTGGCGTTTCGCTCGTATCGGGCGCTCTGGATCTCCCTGCTGCCCATCGTCATCGGCCTCGCCTGGGGAGTGCTGGCCGTGCTGCTCTGGTTTGGCGAGGTGCACATGTTCACCCTGGTGATCAGCTCCAGCCTGGTCGGCATCATAGATTACGGCATCCACTTCCTGACCGAGCGGCGTCTGCATGGCCTGCAGGAGAGCCCTCACCAGACCCGCGCCCGCCTGCTGCCCAGCCTCTCGATGGCGCTGTTCGCCACCCTGGTCGGTTATGGCCTGCTCTGGCTCGCTCCCTTCCCCGGCTTGCAGCAGATGGCCCTGTGCGCCCTGGTGGGGCTGACGGCCTCGTTCATTACCGTGCTCTGCCTGTTCCCGCTCTGGCTCGGTGACTTGCCCCAGCGGGAGGCCCGCGTGCTGGTGCCGATGGCGCTCTGGCTCAAGTGGTGGCGCGAGTGGCCGGCCTTGCGCTGGGGCGTGCCCCTGCTCTGCCTGATCCTGATCGGGGCGGGATTGAGCCGACTGGAAGTCGATGACGACATAGCCCGGTTGCAGCCGCTGCCCATCGAGCTGCAGGCACAGGAGCGGCAGATCCAGCGCCTGACCGGCCAGCAGGGTGGCATGACCGGCTTCTTGGTGACGGCGGCCGATGGGGAGACGGCCCTGCAGCGCCTCGAGGCCATGAGCCACAAGCTGGCCGAGGCCAAGGTGCAGGGTCAGCTGACGGGCTTCGTCTCGCTGGCCCAGTGGTTGCCCTCCCTGGCGCAGCAGAAGGTGGATCATGCCGCCCTCACAAACCTGTTGCCCGAGGTGGTGGCGCGGCTCAACCAGGCCGGGGTGCCGGTCAAGGCGGAGCCCAGACCCTGGCATCCCCTGACCCCGGAGCACTGGCTAGGGAGCCCGGTCAGCGAGGGCAGCCGGCTGCTCTGGCATGGCTTGCCAGATGGCCGGGTCGCGCTCTGGCTGCCGGTCAACGGCGTGACGGATGTGGTTGCCGTGGCGGCCCTGGCGCAGGGGCAAGAGGGGGTCTTCTGGCAGGATCCGCGCAACCAGTGGAGCGAGCTGTTCGCCCACTACAGGGTCAAGCTGACGGAACTGTTGCTGGTGACGATCGCCCTGGTGGGCCTGCTGCTCTGGGCTCGCTTCGGCTTGCGCAAGGGGGCGCGTATCCTGATGATCAGCGGATTCTCTCTGGGCGCTGGGCTGGCCCTGCTCGCCGCCTGCGGCCAGCCGCTCACCCTGTTCGGGGTGCTGGCCATGAGCCTCATCTTTGGCATCGGCATCGACTACAGCCTCTTCTTCGCCTACAGCGGCGGGGATCCCCTGCGCCAACGCTCGACCATGTTTGCCATCCTGCTGGCCAACCTGACCACCCAGCTCTCATTCGGTCTGCTGGCCCTGAGCCACACCTCTGCCATCGCGGGCTTCGGCCTGGTGCTGAGCGGCGGCATCTTTATCGCATTCCTGCTCTCTCCCCTGGTACTGGACAGACGATGACGACCCTTATCCACTCAAGCTCTCTTGGAGCCATGATGAAGCTGTTTCTGACCCTGTTGCTCACCGCCTTGCTCGGCGCCTGCGCGAGTGCTCCTGCGCCCGAGAATCGCGCCTACCTGACCCCGGGCACCAGTTTGCTGCTGCCACCCCCGGAGCGGGCGCAGCCCCTCTACCGTCAGCAGTTGCTCAGTGCCCATAGCAAGGGCGGTGAACACCAGTTGCTCACCGTGCTGGAGGCGGATGGTCGCCAGCTTACCCTGGTGGGGCTGACCCCGAGCGGGATCCGGCTGTTTCGGGTGAGCTATGACGACAAGGGCATCCAGACCGAGCGGCTCTCCAACCTGCTGGGCGGCGCAGCGCTCCCCCCGGTGGCCCAGGTGCTCGCCGACGTGATGATGAGCTACTGGCCCATCGCCGCCTGGCAGCCCCGGTTGCCCAAGGGATGGCATCTGGCGGATGAGGGCATGGTGCGGCGCCTGACCGACCCCGATGGCAAGCTGGTGAGTGAGATCCACTATCGCCAGGTCGACGGGGAGCGTGAACCGGTGCAACTCATCCAGCACGCCTTCGATTACCAGTTGCAGATGGAGAAGTTGGCACCATGAATCCGAGTGCAACCCAGCAGTTGCCCCCCTGCCATATCCAGGCCTATGGCCTTGTCTGCGCCCTGGGACAGGGGAAGGACGAGGTCTCTGCGGCGCTGGCTTCCTGGCAACAGGCTGGCATAACCCCCTTGGATGGCGAGCGGGAGAGCTTGAGTGATGGCCGGCTGACCCCGGTCGGCCGAGTGCGCGCAGCATTGCCCGCTATGCCGGCAGCCCTTGCCCCCTATGAGTCGCGCAACAACCGTCTGCTGCTGGCGGCGCTGACCCAGATCCAGCCCACTCTCGATGAGCTGAAGACCCGGTTAGGCCAGGATCGCATCGCCATAGTGCTGGGCACCAGCACCTCGGGGATCGCCGAGGCCGAGGTCGCGGTCTCAGCGGTGCAAGCCGGTCAGCCGCTGCCAGCCGAGTTTGACTATCGCCAGCAGGAACTGGGCTCGCCGAGCGAGTTTCTGGCCCGCCATCTGGCCCTGACCGGCCCCGCCTACACCCTCTCCACCGCCTGCTCATCGAGCGCTCGCGCCTTTATCAGCGGCCAGCGCCTGTTGGCGGCGGGTCTCGCGGACGCCGTCATCGTCGGCGGGGTGGACAGCCTGTGCGGGCTGACCCTCAACGGCTTCGACAGTCTGGAGTCCCTGAGCACTGATCTCTGCCGCCCGTTCGGCGCGGAGCGGCGCGGCATCAACATCGGGGAGGGGGCGGCCCTCTTCCTGCTGACCCGGGAGTGCGCGAGCCTCGCCCTGCTCGGCGCCGGTGAGTCCTCCGATGCCTGGCACATCTCGGCCCCCCATCCGGAAGGCATAGGGGCCGAGGCCGCCATGCGCATGGCGCTGGGGCAGACCGGGCTGAGCGCCGCCGATCTGGATTACATCAACCTGCACGGCACCGCGACCCGGCTCAACGACGAGATGGAGAGCAAGGCTCTGGCCCGCCTCTATGGTGAAGAGAGCACGGCGCCCTGCAGCTCCACCAAGATGTTGACCGGCCATACCCTGGGGGCGGCGGGGGCCATAGAGGCGGCGCTCTGCTGCCTGCTGATGGAGCTAGGCCTGCCAGCACCCCGGCAAGGGGAGGCGCAGGATCCGGCGCTGACGCCGATCAGGCTGGCACAGGGAGAGCCCGCCAGGGCGCTCACCCGGGTGCTGTCCAACTCCTTTGCCTTCGGGGGCAATAACGTCAGCCTGCTGTTGGGCCGACTCGACCATCACGAAGGGAGCCAATCATGACGATCACCCTGGATGAACTGTTGCCCCATCAGGCGCCCATGTTGTTGCTGGACCGGCTGCTCGATTATCAGGGCAACCGGGTCTGCTGCGAGACCCGGGTCGGTGAGCGCCACAGGCTGTTGCTGGACGAGCAGGGCTGTCTGCCCGCCTGGGTCGGTCTTGAGCTGATGGCCCAGACCATAGCCGCCTGGGCCGGGATGCGGGGACGGGAGAGAGGGGAGCCGGTACGCATCGGCATGCTGCTCGGCAGCCGCCAGTACCAGAGCCAGGTCGCGCGTTTTGCGGCTGGAGAACGGCTCGTCATCGAGGCGGAGTGCCTGCTGGAGGATAACGGTATGGCCAGCTTCGAGTGCCGGATCCTGTGCGGGGATCTGCGCTGTGCCGAGGCCAGGCTCAGCACCTATCTGCCGAGTGACGAAGAGCTGCAAGGTCTGCTTGGTTAATATTTATCCGATCTCTCACCCTGGCGATATTGCTCAAGGCAGTCGGATCATCTGTTTTTGAAGAAGGATTGAACATGAATTCCACCGTATTGGTGACAGGTGCCAGCAAGGGCATAGGTCGCGCCATCGCCCTGAAACTGGCCGCCGACGGCTTTCACATCGTGGTGCACTATCACGGGGATCGCGACGGTGCCGAGCAGACGCTAGGCGACATCCAGGCCACGGGGGGGCAGGGGCGCCTCATCCAGTTCGATATTTCGGACAGGGAGCAGTGCCGCAGCCGCCTCGAGTCCGATATCGAGGCCAACGGTGCCTACTACGGCGTGGTCTGCAACGCCGGGGTGATCCGGGATGGCGCCTTCCCGGCCCTGACGGACGAGGATTGGGACGGGGTGCTGCACACCAACCTCGACGGCTTCTACAACCTGCTCAAGCCCTGCATCATGCCCATGATAGGGCTGCGCCGGGGCGGTCGCATCGTCACCCTGTCGTCGGTCTCCGGCATCATGGGGAACCGGGGCCAGGTCAATTACAGCGCCGCCAAGGCGGGTATCATAGGAGCCAGCAAGGCCCTGGCGCTGGAGCTGGCCAAGCGCAAGATCACGGTGAACTGCGTGGCCCCCGGCCTCATCGATACCGGCATGGTCAATGCCGAGGTTGAGGCCGAGGCGCTGAAGATGATCCCCCTCAAGCGCATGGGGCAAGCCGACGAGGTCGCGGGCCTCGTCTCCTACCTGATGTCGGACATCGCAGGCTATGTGACCCGTCAGGTCATTTCGATCAACGGTGGCTTGATATGAGTGGACCCATGAAACCAGTGAATCATCAGGAACAGCAGGAAGGGAGAGCAGCATGAAGCGTGTCGTCGTCACCGGCATGGCCGGCGTGACCGCCTTTGGCAACGATTGGCAGAGCATAGGGCCTCGCCTCAAGGACGAGCACAATGCCGTCTGCGCTATGCCCGAGTGGGCCGTCTACGAGGGGCTCAATACCCGGTTGGCGGCCCCCATCCAGGACTTCTCCCTGCCGGCCCATTACCCGCGCAAGAAGACCCGGGCCATGGGGCGGGTCTCCCAGCTCTCCACCGTGGCGACCGAACTGGCCCTGACCCAGGCCGGGCTCATCGACCATCCGGTGCTGACCGGCGGGCGCACCGGCATCGCCTATGGCTCCTCCACCGGCAGCACGGATCCCATCGGCGCCTTTGGCGCCATGCTCAACGACAAGACCACCGCCAGCATCACGGCGACTACTTATGTGCAGATGATGCCCCATACGGCGGCCGTGAACACCGGCCTCTTCTTCGGCCTGCGTGGCCGGGTCATCCCCACCTCCAGCGCCTGTACCTCGGGCAGCCAGGGCATAGGCTACGCCTTCGAGGCGATCAAGCACGGTTACCAGGACGTGATGGTGGCGGGCGGTGCCGAGGAGCTCTGTCCCTCCGAGGCCGTGGTATTCGACACCCTGTTTGCCACCAGCCTGATGAACGACAGCCCGGCGCTGAGCCCGAGGCCCTTCGACAAGGATCGGGACGGACTGGTGATCGGGGAAGGGGCGGGCACCCTGATCCTGGAGGAGCTGGAGCACGCCAGGGCGCGCGGGGCCCACATCTTCGCCGAGCTGGTGGGCTTTGCCACCAACTGCGACGCGGCCCATGTCACCCAGCCCCAGCAGGAGACGATGCAGCTCTGCATGGCGCTGGCACTGGCGGATGCGGGCCTGGAGCCCAAGGATATCGGCTACATCAGCGCCCATGGCACCGCCACCGAGCGCGGTGACATCGCCGAGAGCCACGCCACGGCGGCCCTGTTCGGTGACCAGACCCCCATTTCCTCCCTCAAGAGCTACTTCGGCCATACCCTGGGGGCCTGCGGCGCCATTGAGGCCTGGCTCTCCCTGGAGATGATGGCGGAGGGCTGGTTTGCCCCGACCCTCAATCTGAATGAGCCGGATCCCGCCTGTGCCCCCCTGGATCACATCCGCAGCGGTGGCCGGGTGCTGGATGTGGAGTATCTGATGTCCAACAACTTCGCCTTTGGCGGCATCAATACCTCCCTCATCTTCAAGCGCTGGGCCTGACGGAGAGGCGCCCGTTCAGCTCGGGTGCAGCTCCAGTTCAGTTCCAGTACAGCCTGGGTTTAGGTTTGATTAATTAAGATGTCTCCCACTTTTAGGGAGGCATCATGTCCGTTTCATTCTCTTCTTCAACCTCATCTCGGTTGCGCCGCGGCCTGACCGCACTCTTGCTATCCACCCTGGCCTGGGCTCAGGCCTCGCCGGCCCAGGCCGACGATGAATTCCGGCTCGGCCAGACCCTCTTGCTGGGGGTCGGTGATCGCCCGGCCATCATCCCCATGATCGTCTGCCGACCGGTCAAGTCCATCATGGTGAAGGCGAGCAGGGAGCTGACCCTGGACAGGGTCAAGGTGATCTACGGCAATGACCGCAGCAAGACCCTCTCTTTCAACCGGGAGCTGGGACGGGATCAGGAGTCGGGCTGGCGATCCCTGGGGACTAGGCTCTGCGTCAAGAAAATAGAGGTCTACGGCAATTCGGAAGGCAGCAAGGCGGGCATCAAGGTCTACGGCAGGAAATAGCCGGCGGGAAACGAGTACAGCCAATAAAAAAGTGGCCGGGGAAACCCGGCCACTTTTTTACATGCAAATAGAGAAGATGACTTATTTCTTGGGGCGAAATGGCTTGATGACACTCTCGTCGCATTCGAGATAGGGGCCGTCCATCAGATCGATGCAGTAGGGGATGGCGGGGAAGACGGCGTCCAGACACTCGCGAATGGACTTGGGCTTGCCCGGCAGGTTGACGATGAGGCTGCTGCCACGCAGGCCCGCAGTCTGGCGCGACAAAATGGCGGTGGGGACGAACTTGAGGGACTCTGCCCGCATCAGCTCGCCGAAACCCGGCATCATGCGATCGCACACCGCCTCGGTGGCCTCCGGGGTCACATCCCGTTTGGCCGGGCCCGTCCCCCCCGTGGTGACGATGAGGCAGCACAACTCCTCGTCGGCCAGCTGGCTCAGGGTGGCTTCAATCTGTGGCTGCTCGTCCGGAATGAGACGGTAGACAGGCTCCCACTCCGAGGTCAGGTAGGCGCCCAGGGTCTCCATGATGGCCTTGCCGGAGAGATCTTCATAGATGCCTGCGCTGGCGCGATCGCTGACGGTGACTATGCCTATGCGTGCCTTGCTCATGCTCTGCCCTCAGTGGTATGTAAAAGTGGAAAATAAAATAACATAATCAGTGAGATATGTTAAATCCTCACCGGCTTCTCCCAGTGCCGGCACGAGGCTGATTCGAATGAAAACGACTTTCCTCTTATCGACCATTCAGTAATAAGCAGGCATATAAAAAGGTGCAAAATTTCTAAAAAAATCGCATTCAAGCAGGCATGGATAATTGTCTGAATCTTAAAGAATAAATATTTTTCCTTGCCCGCTTTCCCGCCCCTTTATCCGCAACCGGACTCCTGTGGCTCGGTGCAAACTGAACCGGAATCGCTCCTCTCTTATATAACCTTTCTTACGGACAGTGAATTTGTGTGCTGAGCGTAGTTTGGATGTGTCACACATGAGGCCTCTGGCCAGGAGATCATATGGAGCTGCCAGATTTCGATACCCTGAAACATTGGGCCCTCGTGGAGCCAGAACGGCTCGATGCGCTGCTGCACCAGCAGATAGACACCCTGATCGAGCAGGTGGGGCCGGATCGGCAACGACGGCTGCGGGGCCTGCAATTTCGCATCGACTGCCAGCGCAGGCTGGCCAAGAACAATCTGGACAGCTGCATCCGGATCGCCAATATGATGCACGAATCCTTCTATGCCATGCGCAGCCAGATCAATCATCTACAGGATGAAACCTCCCCCCTGGCTGACGGCTTGGTACCCGGAAATAACGTTATCCGGCTCGCGGACCATCGTCGGGATAAATAGAGTATTTAGCCGTTTTATTTATATTTTCATCTTTTTCATAAACTAGGCCACCATCTTGTTAATAAATATGGTGGCTTGTTTGTTATTTGCTGCAAACAAAGAATTGCCACGAAATAAATAAGCCGATAACGGTTTCTCGCCTTGGATATATATGGAGTAAAAAAGCCGCTGGGGTAATATAAGAATTCGGCCAATTTTCTACGACTCAAGGGAATGATGAGAAGTATTACTCCAAGACGGGTGTTGTCGCCGGAACAACAGACAGAGATCACCCGCATCATCGTCAAGGTGGGCCAGCTGATGGGTCAGCATGGCGCCGAGGCGCGGCTCATCGAGCAGACCACGGTGCGGCTCGGCCTGGCCCTGGGGCTGGAGAGCGTGGAGATGGCGCTCTCTGCCGGCGCCATCGTCCTGACCAGCCTCTATCAGGGGCATTGCGTCACCACCACCCGCCGGGTGCTGGATCGGGGCATCAACATGCAGGTGGTGTGCGAGGTGCAGCGCCTCTGCATTCTGGCGGAGAAGGAGCTCATCGGTGCGCGGGAGGTGCGCCAGCGGCTCGATGCCATCAAACCGTTCCACTATCACCCCTGGCTGGTGGTCCCCATGGTGGGGCTCTCCTGCGGGGCGTTCAGCCTGCTGTTCGGGGGCGACTGGCCCATCTTCCTGGTGACCTTCGTCGCCTCCGCGATGGCGATGCGGGTGCGCCAGCTGATGGCCCATCACCATCACAGCCCCCTCATCAACTTCGCCGTGACCGGCTTCGTCGCCACCCTGATCGCCTCGAGCGCCACCTATTTCGGCTGGGGGGAGCAGCCCTATCTCGCCATGGCGGCCAGCGTGCTGCTGCTGGTGCCGGGCTTCCCGCTCATCAATGCGGTCTCCGACATGGTGAAGGGCTACTTCAACATGGGGTTGGCTCGCTGGGGAATGGCGACCCTGCTCACCATCAGCGCCGTGATCGGCATAGTGCTGGCCATGTCGGTGACCGGTATCTGGGGCTGGAAGCTGTGGTGGGATTCCATATGAGGGCTGATCACGAGAGACGCCATCAAGGCGGGAACCTGTTGTCGCGTGGTATCTGTATCGCCACCCAACCCGGAACATGGGGGGAGACGCCATGATGGATCTGTTGTTGCTGCTGCTTCGGGATGCATTCTGGTCGGCTATACCGGCGGTGGGTTTCGCCATGCTGTTCAACGTGCCGCCGCAGATGCTGAAGTACTGCGCCATGGGGGGAGCGCTCGCCCACAGCCTGCGCACCCTGCTCATGCACCATGGCATGCCCATCGAGTGGGCCACCCTGGCTGCGTCCACCACGGTGGGCTTTGTCTGCGTCTACTGGTCGAAACGCCTGCTGGCACCGCGCCCCGTGTTCAGCGTCGCCTCCATCATCCCCATGCTGCCAGGGGCCTATGCGTTCAAGACCATGATCGCCGTGGTGGAGCTCAACATCTCCGGGGTCACGACCGAGCTTATCCATCATGCGGTGAGCAATGGCCTCAAGGTGCTGTTTATCGTGGGGGCCCTCAGTTTCGGTTTGGCGATCCCGTCTCTGGTCGTGTACCGTAACCGGCCCATAGTCTGAGACAGGTTGCGAGGAGCCGACCCATGAAGATTTCCATGATTGCCGCCATGGCCCGGGACCAGGTGATCGGCAAGGACAACCAGATGCCCTGGCACATGCCCGCCGATCTGGCCCATTTCAAGCGGGTGACCCTGGGCAAGCCTGTGTTGATGGGGCGCAAGACCTTCGAATCCATCGGCCGGCCCCTGCCAGGGCGCCGCAATCTGGTGATCAGCCGCAACCCCGACTATCGCGCCGACGGGGTGGAGATGGTCGATTCGGTGGAGGCTGCTCTGGCCCGTCTGCAAGAGGAAGGAGTCGAGGAGCTGATGGTGATAGGCGGTGGCTATCTCTATGGCCAGCTATTGCCCAAGGCGGATCGCCTCTACCTGACCCGCATCGAGCTGGCGGTGGAGGGGGACACGCGTTTCCCTGCCTTCTCGGATGCCGAGTGGATGAGGCTGGAGAGCGAGCCCAATGAGCCCGACGAGAAGAATCCCCATCCCTACTGCTTCGAGATCTGGCAGCGCCGCTAGCCCGACTCGACGCCGACAACCCCCTCTCTACGAGGGGCTTTTTTTGCCTGTCGTCTGCCCTCTCTCTGACCCGGCTCTGCCACTGAGCCAGCCAAACCTCCTTCTTCAAACTGGATCCACTCCATCCCAGGAACTGGGGGATTATTCCTCAAAAAATCATTCGTTGTGTAAGTATGTGGTCATCACCCCTCATGCTGGCGATGTGCCCCATCCCCATGCTCTCGCGGTAGTGGCTAACTGGCTGATATCTCATGGTGTATCCATGATATTTGATTAATTGATCAAATAATTAGCCCATTCTTCCCGGATCATCCGTCGTTGTTGAATTTTTTGTTCATTTAAATAATCCATAAAAATCAGTATCTTAAATTTTTGATTTCATAGTGGGACTCTTATGGTTCTTTTTTGTGGGGTGGTTTTTGTTTAGTGTTAAAAGTAATTGGTTCGCGTTCGGCAGCTGAAACATCAAGATGCCGGCCATAAAAAAAGGACAGCATGACAGTCAAGCTTGAGGTCAAATCACTCTATAAAATCTTCGGAGAACACCCGGAAAAGGCATTCAAGTGGCTGGCGAAAGGGCACGACCGCGCCAGCATCTTGCAAAAGACGGGACAGACCCTGGGGGTGCAGGACGTCAACCTCGCCATCCAGGAGGGGGAGATCTTCGTGATCATGGGTCTCTCCGGCTCGGGCAAGTCCACCCTGGTGCGGCTCTTCAACCGGCTGATCGAGCCGACCCGCGGCCAGGTGCTCATCGACGGTGAAGACATCGCCGCCATCTCGGACGGCGAGCTGCGCCAGGTGCGGCGCAAGAAGATCAGCATGGTATTCCAGTCCTTCGCCCTGATGCCCCACCTGAGCGTGCTGGAAAACACCGCCTTCGGCCTGGAGCTGGCGGGGGTACCGCTGGCGGAGCGCCAGCACAGTGCCCGCCAGGCCCTGCATCAGGTGGGGCTGGGCCAGTGGATCGATGCCTACCCGGATGCCCTCTCAGGCGGCATGAAGCAGAGGGTCGGCCTGGCCCGAGCCCTGGCCAATGACCCGGATATCTTGCTGATGGATGAGGCTTTCTCTGCGCTGGATCCACTCATTCGCACAGAGATGCAGGACGAACTGCTAAAGCTGCAGGGCAGTCAGCAGAGAACCATTGTCTTCATCTCCCACGATCTGGACGAGGCGATGCGCATCGGCGATCGCATCGCCATCATGCAGGACGGTCAGGTGGTGCAGGTCGGCACGCCGGACGAGATCCTGAACCAACCCGCCAACGACTATGTGCGCGCCTTCTTTCGCGGGGTGGATCTGGCCAATGTGTTCAGCGCCCGGGATGTGGCGAGCCGCAAGCAGGTGCCCCTCATCAAGAAGCACACCACGGACGGGCCGGGCAACGCCCTGCGTCAGCTCAAGGAGCTGGAGCGGGAGTTCGGTTATGTGGTGGATCGCAGCCGCCGCTTCCTAGGCGTCGTTTCGGTGGAGTCGCTGAGCCAGGCGGTGCGCAGCAAGGGGAGTCTGGAGCAGGCGCTGCTGGCGGATATCCAGCCCATCCTGGCAGATACCCCCCTCAATGAACTCATCAGCCAAGTGGCCGCCGCCCCCTGTCAGGTGCCCGTGGTCGAATCGGATGGCAGCTATCTGGGACTCATCTCCAAGGCCAACCTGCTGAACACCCTGGACAGGAGTACCCCGGCATGAAATTAACCTCTTCTTATCGTCTGCTGGCAGGCATGCTGGCGTTATTGCTGCTGGCGAGCGCCCCCGCTCGGGCCGACGATGTCGCGGCAGATCCCTGGGCCGCAACCACGGAAGCGACCACAGAGGCCGCCAGTGATCCCTGGGCGAGCACGGACACTGCCGCCGCCGACTGGCAGAACCAGATAGCGACCACGGATACGGACGCGCAGATCAACTGGCTGGATCCTTTCCAGCAGGCGCTGGTGCCACTGGATACCTGGGTTGAGGGCGGCATCGGCTGGCTGGTGGAGAACCTGCGGCCCCTGTTCCAGCTGATCCGGGCGCCGGTGGAGCTGGCCCTGGGCGGCATGACCCATCTGCTGCAGACGGTGCCCTCCGCCCTGATGATAGGCCTGCTGACCCTGGTCGCCTGGCAGCTGGTGAACGGTCGCATGGCCCTCGGCACCCTCGCATCTCTTGTCGGGATAGGCCTTATCGGTGCCTGGTCCGATGCCATGATAACCCTGTCACTGGTGCTGACCTCGCTCTTCTTCTGCATCCTGATAGGCTTGCCGGTCGGCATCCTGCTGGCGCGCAGCGAACGGCTGTCGCGCTGGACTAGACCCCTGCTGGATGCCATGCAGACCACCCCGGCTTTCGTCTACCTCATCCCCATCGTCATGCTGTTTGGCATCGGCAATGTGCCGGGTGTGGTGGTGACGGTGATCTTCGCCCTGCCGCCCATGATCCGGTTGACCATGCTGGGGATCCGCCAGGTGCCCGCAGACTTGGTGGAGGCGGCTCACTCGTTCGGGGCCAGCCCCTCCCAGCTGTTGTTCAAGGTACAACTGCCGCTCGCCATGCCCACCATCATGGCCGGGGTCAACCAGACCCTGATGCTGGCACTCTCCATGGTGGTGATCGCCTCCATGATCGCGGTCGGCGGTCTGGGCCAGATGGTGCTGAGGGGCATAGGCCGGCTCGACATGGGGCTCGCCTCCATCGGCGGCCTCGGCATAGTGCTGCTGGCCATAGTGCTCGATCGCCTGACCCAGGCCATGGGACAGCCGGATCGCAGCCGCACCGGCCGCTGGTATCAGCGCGGCCCGGCGGCCCTGCTGCTGCGACTGTGCGGTCGCAGCCCATCCATTCAATGCAAAGGAGCAACCTTATGAGACCCATTACTACCAGCCTGACTCTGGGCGCCCTGTTACTGAGCTCTCTGGTACTGAGTTCGGTCGCCATGGCCAGTACCGAGCTGCCGGGAGAGGGGGTCAAGGTGCAACCCCTGCAAAGCTCCCTGCCGGAGGAGGCGTTCCAGAGCCTGCTGGTCAGCAAGCTGATGGAGCGGCTCGGCTACGACGTGCAGCCGGCGCAGGAGGTGGACTACAACGTGGCCTATGCCTCGGTGGCGCAGGGGGACGGCACCTTCCTCGCCTTTAATTGGATCCCGCTGCAGGACAACAAGTACGAGCAGGCGGGGGGCGACAAGGTGTTTTTCCGCCAGGGGACCTATGTGGCCGGCGCCGCCCAGGGCTATCTCATCGACAAGAAGACGGCGACCCAATACGGCATTACCAATCTCGGTCAGCTGAAGGATCCCAAGCTGGCGGCCCTGTTTGACGGGGACGGTGACGGCAAGGCCGATCTGGTGGGGTGCAACCCGGGCTGGGGCTGTGAGGAGGCGATCAATCATCACCTCGACGAGTTCGGCCTGACCCCGACCGTGACCCACAAGCAGGGCAACTACGCGGCCCTGATCGCCGACACCCTGGCTCGCTACCAGAGCGGCAAGCCGGTGCTCTATTACACCTGGACGCCGTACTGGCTCAGCAGCGAGCTGGTGCCGGGTCGGGACGTGGTCTGGCTGGAGGTCCCTGCCGATGCCAGGGATGCGGCCAAGACCCGGCTGCCGAACGGCAAGGACTATGGGTTTGCGGTCAATACCATGCACATAGTCGCGAACAAAGCCTTCACCGATGCCAATCCGGCGGCGGCCAAGTTGTTCAGCATCGTCAAGTTGCCGCTCAGCGACATCAACATCCAGAATGGCTTGATGAACAAGGGACAGAACAAGCCGGCGGATGTGGAACGCCACGCCGATGCCTGGCTCAAGGGGCATGAGCAGCAGGTCAACGACTGGCTGGCCCAGGCGCGCACCGCCGCGCAATAAGTGGCGATCTTGATTGGGGATAATGTCCCCCGATAGACAAAACGCCCGGCATTGGCCGGGCGTTTTTTATGGGCAGAATCAGGGGCTGGCGGGATCAGATCCCGGAGCCGCCTTGCTCGCCGTTCTCCTCGTGCAGGCCGCATTCACGCTTGAGACCGAAGAAGCGGGTCTGCTCCTCGCTCATGCCAGGCTCCCACTTGGTGGTGGTGTGCACGTCGCCCACCGAGAGGTAGCCCTGCTCCCACAGGGGGTGATAGGGCAGGTCAAACTCCTTGAAGTAGTAGAAGACGTCCTTGTTGCTCCAGTCGATGACGGGCAGGAACTTGAAGCGGCCACGCTGTATGCCCAGCACTGGCAGTTTGCCGCGGCTGCCGGACTGCTCCCGGCGCAGGCCAGAGAACCAGGTCTGGGCGCCAAGCTCCTGGAGTGCCCTGTCCATGGGTTCCACCTTGTTGAGCTGGTTGTAGCGGGTGATCCCCTCCACCCCCTGCTCCCACAGGAGGCCGAAGCGCGCCTCCTGCCAGGCCGGCGACAGCTCGGCGCTATATATCTTCAGGTTGAGCGTGAGGCGCTCGGTCAGCTCGTCGATGAAGCGATAGGTCTCCGGGAACAGATAACCGGTATCGGTCAGCACCACGGGCACATCGCTTTTCTCCTGGCTCACCAGATGCAGCATCAGGGCCGCCTGGATGCCGAAGCTGGACGACAACACATGTTCCCCCGGCAGGTGCTGCAGGGCCCAGCGTACCCGCTCGGGGGCGCTCATGGCGTCCAGCGCCCGGTTCAGGGGGGCCAGCGCCTCGACCTGCTCTTCCCGACTCAGGGTCAGCAGGGCCAGCAGATCGAGCCGCCCGTCGGCGGTGAGCCTGGGCTGACCGCTAGTTGATAGTTCAGGCTGCATAGAAGTCCCTCGCGGAATCGATAACGGGCGCCACTATGCCTGCGCGGATAACGAAATCGCCGAAGCACTCGGATCCGTCGCGCTCCTTGGCCCAGCGGCCGATCAGGGTGTCGAGCTCGGTCAGGATCTGCGGTTCGGTGATGTTCTCCTGATAGAGACGCGGAATGCGGGTCCCCTCCAGGTTGCCACCCAGGTGCAGGTTGTAGCGACCGGGGGCCTTGCCCACCAGACCGACCTCCGCCAGCATGGCGCGGCCGCAACCGTTCGGGCAACCGGTAACCCGGAAGATGATGGCGTCCTCGGCCAGCCCGTGCTTGGCCAGCAGGCCTTCGATGTCGGTGACGAAGGCCGGCAGCATGCGCTCGGCTTCGGCCATGGCGAGCGGGCAGGTGGGCAGGGCCACGCAGGCCATGGACTGCTTGCGCTGCTCGCTCACGCCGTCATCCAGCAGGCCGTACTGGCGGGCCAGCTTCTCGATGCGGGCCCTCTCCTTGGCGGGGACGCCGGCGATGATGAGGTTTTGGTTGGCAGTCAGGCGGAAGTCCCCCTGATGCACCTTGGCGATCTCCAGCATGCCGGTCTTGAGGGGTTTGCCCGGGAAGTCCAGCAGGCGGCCGTTCTCGATGAACAGGGTCAGGTGATGTTTGCCATCTATGCCTTCCACCCAGCCGAAGCGATCCCCACGGCTGGTGAATTCGTAGGGGCGGACCTCGCCAAACTGGATGCCGGCACGGCTCTCCACCTCGGCCTTGAAGGCCTCGACGCCGACTCGCTCGAGGGTGTACTTGGTCTTGGCGTTCTTGCGGTTGACCCGGTTGCCCCAGTCGCGCTGGGTGCTGACCACGGCGGCCGCCACTTCCAGCACGTGGGAGAGGGGAATGAAGCCGAAGTCGCTCGCCTTGCGCGGATAGGTCGTTGTATCGCCGTGGGTCATGGCGAGGCCGCCACCCACCAGCACGTTGAAGCCCACCAGCTTGCCGCCATCGGCGATGGCCACGAAGTTCAGATCGTTGGCGTGGATGTCCACGTCATTGTGGGGGGGGATCACTACGGTCGTCTTGAATTTGCGCGGCAGATAGTTGGAGCCGAGGATGGGCTCCTCATCGCCCCCCAGCTTCTCGCCGTCCAGCCAGATCTCCACGTAGGCGCGGGTCTTGGGCAGCAGATGCTCGGAGATCTTCTTGGCCCACTCGTAGGCCTCCTGGTGCAGCTCGGACTCTACCGGGTTGCTGGTGCAGAGCACGTTGCGGTTCACGTCCCCGGCGGTGGCGATGGAATCGATGCCGGTGCTGTTGAGGGTCTGGTGCATCATCTTGATGTCACGCTTGAGCACCCCGTGGAACTGGAAGGTCTGGCGGGTGGTGAGACGGATGCTGCCGTACAGGCTGTGCTCCTCGGCAAACTTGTCGATCACCTGCCACTGGGCCGGGGTGATGATGCCGCCGGGCAGGCGGGCCCGCAGCATGACGTTGTGCAGGGGTTCGAGCTTCTGGGCGGCGCGCTCCGGGCGGATGTCGCGGTCATCCTGCTGATACATGCCGTGGAAGCGGATCAGCTGGAAGTTGTCACCGTTGAAGCCGCCGGTGAGGGGATCCTGCAGATCCTGCTCTATGGTGCCGCGCAGGAAGTTGCTCTCGCGCTTGAGGCGCTCGTTGTCGGAGAGCGGTCCTTCCACCGGTCCCGGAATCACTTGTTTGCTCATCAATAGACATCCCTTTGATAACGTTTGGCACGACGCAGTTCGCTCAAATACTCTTCTGCTTCCTCACGACTCTTGTGGCCGTGTTCGGCAATCACATCCAGCAGGGCCTGCTGCACATCCCTGGCCATGTGGTTGGCGTCGCCGCACACATAGAAGTGGGCGCCGGCCTCCAGCCATTGATAGAGCTCGAGGCCAGCTTCGCGCAGCCTGTCCTGCACATAGATCTTGTGGCCCTGATCCCGGCTAAATGCCAGCGAGATCTTGCTGAGCAGGCCGGATTTCACATAACGCTGCCACTCCACCTGATAGAGGAAGTCCTGGGTGAAGTGGGGGTTGCCGAAGAAGAGCCAGTTCTTGCCCTCTGCTCCTTGCGCCTCACGCTCCTGCATAAAGGCGCGGAAGGGGGCAATGCCGGTGCCCGGGCCCACCATGATGACGGGTGTATCCGGGTTTGCCGGCAGGCGGAAGTTGTCGTTGTGCTCCACGAACACCCGCACCTCGGCCTCTTCTGCCAGGCGGTCCGCCAGATAGGAGGAGGCGCCCCCTGAGCGCACTGTGCCATCGGCCTGGAGATAGCGCACCACCCCGACGGTGAGGTGCACCTCCTCTTCCACCTCGCTCTGGGCGGAGGCGATGGAGTAGAGGCGGGGAGTGAGGGGGCGCAGCAGGCCGGTCAGCTGCTCTGCGCTCAGCCTGGCGGGGAAGCGTTTCAATACATCCACCACCTGGGCGGAGGCGACCAGAGCATTGACCTGGGCCTTGTCGCCGGCCAGATCCTTGAGCGCCGCGTTATCGGCGATCTCTGCCAACCCTGTGATAAAGCCGCCGTGCAGCCGGGTCAGCTCGAAGTGACGGGTCAGGGCGCCCCGCAGGCTGCCATGGGCGGTGGCTTCATCGCCGGAAAGAGCGGTCAGGGCCAGCACCTCGTCCACCAGGGCGGCGTCGTTGTCGAACCAGATGCCGAGGGCATCGCCGGGTTGATAGGTGATGCCGGACTCCTCGAGATTGATCTCGATATGGCGGATGTCCTTGGTGGAGTCGCGGCCAGTGACCTTCTGATTGACCGAGAGGCGGGCGGGGAAGGGGTTCTCCTTGTGATACAGGCTGTGACCGACCGCACTTTGCACCGCGCCAGCCAGGCTGGTTGCCGCGCCGGCGGCACCGCCAGCAGACAAGGTGGTGGCAATGGCTTTCACCGCCTGCTCGCCCCAGGCCTTGGCGGCCTCCTGGTAATCCACGTCCAGGCTGGCGAGATCATGGATGCGCTCGGCCCCCGCCTTGGCGAGGAAGCCATCGAAGTCCTTGCCGGTCTGGCAGAAGAACTCGTAGGAGCTGTCGCCCAGCCCCAGCACCGCGAACTTGAGCCCCTCCAACTTGCCAATCTTGCCTTTCTTCAATTGCTCGAATAGGTCGACGGCGCTCTCCGGCGGCTCACCCTCCCCGTAAGTGCTCACTACCACCAGCAGGTGGCTCTCTTTCTTGAGCTGTTTGGGTTTGTAATCGGCCATGGAGACCAGGGTCACCGGCAGGCCCAGGGCCTCTGCCTGCTTCTGGATGACGGCGGCGGCTCCCTTGGCGTTGCCGGTCTGGGAGCCGTAGAGAATGGTCAGGCTGCCACCCGGGGCCGCGCTGGCTGCTGTCGTTGCCACCGGCTGTTGGCCGGCTTGGGAGAGGCCGTAGAGATAGCCGCTCACCCAGGCCAGTTGCTGGGAGTTGAGGGTGGTGAGAACCTGGTTCAGCTGGCGCTGCTGCTCGTCAGAGAGGGGGCTGATGTTGGGTATGGGGGCTGTCAATTGCATCACACACGTCTTCCATGGTCTGATTTTTGGTCAGGTTAAGGGCTGTGGTGAATAACAACAAAGAATAAAAATATCTTCTTTATGCGATTTGTGAATTTATAAAGTTGGGATCCGGCTCAGGGACCCCTTGACCCGTGGTATAAAGACCCGCAACGACTCCTTCAGCCGTCCCACAAGGGGATATGCATGACCACACTGTTTCACGTCAACGCCTTCAGCCAGCGCCCCTTCGGCGGCAACCCCGCCGTGGTGGTGCTGGGGCCCGAGTGCCCCGATGCCGAGCTGCTGGCCATGGCCGCCGAGTTCAACCTCTCCGAGACCGCCTTCCTCACGGGGTTAGGGAATGCTCACTATCGGCTGCGCTGGTTCACCCCGACCGTGGAGGTGGATCTCTGCGGTCACGGTACCCTGGCGGCGGCACACGCCATCTGGGAGGCGGGTGAGGCAGGGCTTGACGAGGTGCTGCGCTTCGAGACCCGCAGCGGCATCTTGACGGCGGTGCGGGAGGGGGAATGGATCCGGCTCGACTTTCCCCGTATCCCGCTCTCTCCGCTGACGTTGGCTCCCGCCTATGCCGGGGCCCTGTGTTGCCAGCCGCGGCAGACCCTGGCCGCCGGTGCCAAGTTCCTGCTGGAGTTGGGCAGCGAAGAAGAGGTGCGGGCGCTCAAACCGGACTTCCATGCCCTGCTCGCCCTGCCTGGCCGGGGACTGATGGTGACGGCGCCTTCGAGCAGCTCGGAATATGACTTCGTCTCCCGCTACTTCGCCCCCTGGGTCGGGGTGGACGAGGATCCGGTCACCGGCTCCAACCACTGTGCCCTGGTGCCGTTCTGGGCCGAGCGCCTCGGCAAGACGCGGCTCAAGGCTCGCCAGCTCTCCACGCGGGGCGGGGAGCTTCGACTCGCTTTACTGGGAGATAGGGTGCAGATGGCCGGTCAGGCGCTGACCCTGTGGCGGGGGGAGTGGCTGTTGCCGCCTAAAGCCTAGGAGCGGATCCTCGGCAGCGTACCGCCACCAACGGTTCTGCATAAAAAAACGCCCCGCAATTGCGGGGCGTTTTGATGGCGCTCGAGGGCAGAGGGACTCTGCCTTCGATGGCTTGTTGTTGCGGATCTTACTTCTGCGGACGCAGGGCCGGGAACAGGATGACGTCGCGGATGGTGTGGCTGTTGGTGAACAGCATGACCAGACGGTCGATACCGATACCCTGACCGGCGGTGGGCGGCAGGCCGTGTTCCAGCGCGGTGACGAAGTCGGCGTCATAGAACATAGCTTCGTCGTCACCGGCAGCTTTCTGATCGACCTGATCCTGGAAGCGCTTGGCCTGATCTTCCGCATCGTTCAGCTCGGAGAAGCCGTTGGCCAGCTCGCGGCCACCGATGAAGAACTCGAAGCGGTCGGTGACTTCGGGGTTCACGTCGTTGCGGCGCGCCAGCGGGGAGACGGCTGCCGGGTACTCGGTGATGAAGGTCGGTTGCAGCAACATGTGCTCCACGGTCTCTTCGAAGATCGCGGTGATCACGTGGCCCAGCTCCCAGCCCTTCATCAGCTCGATGTGCAGGCGCTTGGCGACGGCCTTGGCGCTCTCCAGGGTGGCCAGATCGTCCAGGGTCACATCCGGGTTGAACTTCAGGATGGACTCGACCATGGTGAGGCGCTGGAACGGCTGACCGAAATCGATGGTCAGACCCTCTTCGCCCTCTTTGGCGTAACGGATCTTGGTGTCACCCAGGATGTCCTGGGCCAGGGTGCGCAGCAGCTCCTCGGTCAGGTCCATCAGATCGATGTAGTCGGCGTAGGCCATATAGAACTCGATCATGGTGAACTCGGGGTTGTGACGCACCGAGATGCCTTCGTTACGGAAGTTGCGGTTGATCTCGTACACGCGCTCGAAACCACCGACCACCAGACGCTTCAGATAGAGCTCGGGGGCGATACGCAGGTACATGTCGATGTCCAGCGCATTGTGGTGAGTGACGAAGGGACGTGCGGAGGCACCGCCCGGGATGACCTGCATCATGGGGGTTTCCACTTCCATGAAGCGCTTCTCGTTGAAGAACTTGCGGATGCCGGCGACCACCTGGGTGCGGATCATGAAGGTCTTGCGGGACTCTTCGTTCGCGATGAGATCCAGGTAGCGCTGACGGCAGCGGGCTTCCTGATCGGTCAGACCCTTGTGCTTCTCGGGCAGGGGACGCAGGGCCTTGGTCAGCAGACGGATGTCGGAGACGTGAACGGAGAGCTCACCGGTGTTGGTGCGGAACAGGGTGCCCTCAACGCCGACGATGTCCCCCAGATCCCACTTCTTGAACTGCTCGTTGTAGAAGCCTTCCGGCAGGTCGTCACGGGTGACGTAGACCTGGATCTTGCCAGCCATGTCCTGCAGGGTCGCGAAGGAAGCCTTGCCCATGATCCGGCGGGTCATGATGCGACCGGCAATCTTCACCCGTTTACCCAGGGCCGCCAGCTCGTCGGCACTCTTGTCGCCGAACTCGGCATGCAGATCGCCGGACAGGCTGTCACGACGGAAGTCGTTGGGGAAGGGATTGCCCTGGGCGCGCAGGGCGGCCAGCTTGGAGCGACGCTCAAGCATCTCGTTGTTGAGGTCGAGAGTCTGGTCGATTTCCGGAGTGGTGGTTTGTTCAGACATGGTGATTCCTGCTGTTCTGTTTACAGGCCTGATTTCAGGCTGGCTTCGATAAACTTGTCCAAGTCGCCGTCAAGCACCGATTGGGTGTTGCGGGTCTCGACGCCGGTACGCAGATCCTTGATACGGGAATCATCCAGTACATAGGAGCGGATCTGGCTACCCCAGCCGATATCGGACTTGGTCTCTTCGAGAGCTTGCTTCTCGGCATTCTGCTTCTGAATTTCCAGCTCGTAGAGCTTGGCCTTCAGCTGCTTCATACACTGATCTTTATTCTTGTGCTGGGAACGGTCGTTCTGGCACTGCACCACGACGCCGGTGGGGACGTGGGTGATACGCACCGCGGACTCGGTCCGGTTGACGTGCTGACCACCGGCACCGGAGGCGCGGTAGACGTCGATGCGAAGGTCCGCCGGGTTGATGTCGATCTCGATGTCATCATCGATCTCGGGATAGACGAACACGGAGCAGAACGAGGTGTGGCGACGGCCACCGGAATCGAACGGGGATTTGCGAACCAGACGGTGCACGCCGGTCTCGGTGCGCAGCCAGCCGAACGCGTATTCGCCGGTGAACTTGACGGTGGCGGACTTGATGCCGGCTACGTCCCCTTCGGAGCATTCGATGAGCTCGGGCTTGTAGCCGTGGGCATCGCCCCAGCGCAGGTACATGCGCAGTACCATGTTGGCCCAGTCCTGGGCCTCGGTGCCGCCGGAACCGGACTGGATGTCGATATAGCAGTCGGAACCGTCGTGCTGACCGGAGAACATGCGGCGGAATTCCAGCTCGACCAGCTTGGCTTCCAGATCGTCGGCTTCGGCGATGGCCTCGTTGAAGGTCTCTTCGTCCTCCCCCTCGACCGCCAGGCTGACCAGCATCTCGACGTCATCGACGCCCTGGGTCAGGGTGTCTATGGTGCCGACCACGTTCTCGAGCGCCACGCGCTCCTTGCCGAGCGCCTGTGCGCGCTCCGGCTCGTTCCAGACGTCCGGCTGTTCCAGCTCGGCGTTGACCTCTTCTAGGCGCTCTTTCTTGGCGTCATAGTCAAAGGTACCCCCTAAGCAGCTCGGTCCTCTCAGACAGCTCCTTAAGCTTGTTTAATACAGGATTGACTTCAAACATCGTGAAAACTCTCGGGGTCGATGTGATTTAAAAACGGGACATTCTAGCCAATTGTGGAAGGAATAGACAGGGTTGGCTGTCCCTGGTGCGTCAACCCGCCGTGATTTCTGGTGCTATCGGCAGGGTTTCAGTGGAAAATATCGCCGGCGTCGGCATTTGTCGCTTCAGTTTTGTGCCCGTTGGCCGCTATTGATCCACATGCAAGGGTGCCATCTCCGCTCCGAGCAATCCTGTTCCTGACCAAAAGAAGAAAGCACGATGAAGAACCTGTCACTCAAACAGAAGATACTGTTGTCTGTGGTCATCGCCCTGTCACTGGTGATCCTGTTGCTCTCCTGGCAGAGCTATACCAGCCAGAAATCACTGCTGCTGCAAGGCAGTCAGGAGCAGGTGCAGCGCCTCGGCAGCCAGCAGGCCGAACGGATCAGCGACTGGCTCGCCGCCCGCCGCGACGTCATCCAGGCCCTGGGCAACAAGGCCACCTCAGAACCCCTCAACGCCCTGCAGCAGGCGCAAGTTTCCGGCCGCTTCCAGCTGACCTACTTCGGTGAGGGCAGCGGCAAGATGCACGACTCCGACCCCTCCATCAATCGCGATGGCTATGATCCCCGCTCCCGTGGCTGGTATCAGGAAGCCATGGGCAAGGGTGCCCTGATCGTGACCAAGCCGTATCTGGACGTGGCCTACAACATCATGGTGGTGACCCTGGCCCAGCCCGCCCAAGGCGGCGTGGTTGGTGGCGATCTCTCCATCGCCTCCCTGGTGGAGGACGTCACCAAGATGGCCCTGCCGGCGGACGGCGTCGCCATCCTGATGCACAAGGACGGCACCGTCATCGCGTATAAGGACGCGGCCAAGGCGATGAAACCGGCCACCGAGATCGACAACGATCTCTCCAACGCCCTGATCGAACAGAGCAAGGGCAGCAACAGCCTGGTGCCCGCCTACTTCGATAACGAAGGTCGTGACAAGCTGCTGTGGGCGGTAGACATTCCGAACACCGACTGGGAGCTGGTGCTGGTGCTGGACAAGGCCACCCTGGAGGCGCCGCTCTCCTCCCTGCTGCTGACCCAGCTCGGCCTGGCCCTGCTGGTGCTGGTGGGCAGCATACTCGCCATCTCCTGGCTGGTGAGCCTGCTGCTCGGGCCGCTCGGCAAGGTCTCCCAGGCCCTGGCCCGCATCGCCGACGGTAACGGCGATCTGACCCAGCGCATCAAGATCGACGCCAACGACGAAGTGGGTCAGCTGGCCAACAGCTTCAACCGCTTCGTCGGCAGCCAGCACCAGCTGATCGGCAACATCCGCCAGCTCGCCAACGAACTGAACGCCGACGCCGAGCGCAGTCTGGTGACCAACCAGGCCGCGGTGGAAGAGCTGCAGCGCCAGCAACAGGAGGTGACCATGGTCGCCACCGCCGTCACCGAGATGGCGAGCGCCACCATGGAGATCGCCGGCAACGCCGAGAATACCGCCGCCGCCGCCCAGCAATCTGCCCAGAGCAGCGAGCAGGGCAAGATGCTGGTGAACCAGACTCGTGCCTCCATCAACAACCTGGCGGAAGAGGTGGGTCAGGCCACCGGCGTCATCGGCGAGCTGAGCCGCCACGCCCAGGCCATCTCAGGCATCCTCTCCACCATCCAGGGCATCGCCGAGCAGACCAACCTGCTGGCGCTGAACGCGGCCATCGAAGCTGCCCGGGCCGGCGAGCAGGGTCGCGGCTTCGCCGTGGTGGCGGACGAGGTGCGGGTGTTGTCCCGCCGCACCCAGGACTCCACCCAGGAGATCCAGGCCACCATCGAGACCTTGCAGCAGACCACGGCCCGGGCGGTGAGTCTGATGCAGACCAGCCAGGGGCTGGCGGACAACAGCGTGAAGGACGCCGATGCCGCCGCCGCCGCGCTCGAAGAGATCACCCAGGCGGTCTCGCTCATCTCCGACATGGCGGGTCAGATCGCCACCGCCGCCGAGGAGCAGACCCAGGTGACCGGCGAGATCACCCAGAACACCACCGCCATCAAGGATGTGAGCGACGAGATCACCGCCGCCGCCATGCGCGACCTGGATCAGGCCCAGGGCCTCAAGGGCCGTGCCACCAACCTGAACCAGCAGGTGTCGACCTTTATCCTCTAAGTGAGCAGCGGGCGGTCACATAGACAGCCCCATGACGCCAAAGCCCCGCACTCCTGTGCGGGGCTTTTTATTGGTCGGCCGTGAGAGCCGGCGACTGCCGATTACACGAGAGAAAGATCATGAGGTGTGTTGTTGGCACGGGTTGGTGGAATAAGGCGCAGGCAACGTATGCGCTAGGCCCTTGGCAGCGGCCAGAAAGCAAAGAGCCCACCATAAGGTGGGCTCTTGTCTCTGAACGGTGGACTTGCTGGTTACAGGAAAGGCAGCGCCAGGAACAGCTTGATCACCATGGCGTTGATGATGTCGATGAAGAAGGCACCGACCATGGGTACCACCAGGAAGGCCAGGTGGGAGGGACCGAAGCGCTGGGTGATGGCCTGCATGTTGGCAATGGCGGTGGGGGTGGCGCCGAGGCCGAAGCCGCAGTGACCCGCCGCCAGCACGGCCGCATCGTAGTTGCTGCCCATGACCCTGAAGGTGACGAAGATGGCGTAGAGCGCCATGGCCACGGTCTGGGCGGCCAGCAGCAGGAAGATGGGCAGGGCCAGGCTCGCCAGATCCCACAGCTTGAGGCTCATCAGTGCCATGGCGAGGAACAGCGACAGGCTGACGTTGCCGAGCAGGGAGACCTCCCGATCGCTCACCTCGTGCCAGTTGAGCAGGGTCAGCAGGTTGCGCAGCAGCACGCCGACGAACAGCACGCAGACGAACACCGGCAGCTCCAGGGCGCTGCCCTTGAGGTAGAGGGAGAACATCTCCCCCCCCTTGAGACTGATGGCGATCAGGGCCAGGGTCTCGATCACGCTGAAGGGGGTGAGTGGGCGCTCCATGTCCGGCATCTCGAAGCCCTGGGGGGCATCGTCCCGGTTGTGCTCTTCGCCGGGCACCTGCACCTTCTTCACCAGGTAGCGGGCGACGGGGCCGCCGATGAGACCACCCAGCACCAGGCCGAAGGTGGCACAGGCGATGGCGAGCTCGGCGGCGGACTGCACGCCGTACTTCTCGGTGAAGATGGAGCCCCAGGCCGCGCCGGTGCCGTGGCCGCCGGAGAGAGTGATGGAGCCGGCCAGCAGCCCCATGTGGGGATCCAGGCCGAGCAGGGTGGCCAGGCCTACCCCCAGGGTGTTCTGTACCAGCAGCAGGCCGGTGACCACCATCAGGAAGGTGATCACCGCCTTGCCGCCGCGCTTGAGGCTGCCCAGATCGGCGGAGAGGCCGATGGAGGCGAAGAAGGTCAGCATCAGCGGGGTCTGCAGGGTGGTGTCAAACTGCAGCTCCACCCCCATGCCGGCGCGCAGCAGCAGCAGGATCAGGGCCACCACCAGACCGCCCGCGACGGGCTTGGGGATGTTGAAGGTGCGCAAGACGGTGACCCGGTTAACCAGCAGGCGGCCGAGCAGCAGCACCAGGGTGGCGGCGACCAGGGTCGTGTAGGAATCAAATTGTATCATTCGGTTCTCCCATGTTGATTGGCCGTGTCTTTGGCGAGAAAGACGCACAGATTCAGCCGGGATAAAAACAGTGTGGCTCAGGGGCCAGTTCAAGAGGGGGCCTGGGCCCCCATCCCACGTAAAAATGGGGTCTGTGGTCGCCTGTTTTGTGCAGGCATCCAGGTGAGATTTAGGAAAAATCCGGCGGATAGTAGCAAAAAGCACCATTTATATCCATGTTCATCAGATTAATGGTGGTTTTTGTGTGTTATTTCAACATTTAAAGCTGCTGCCGAATGTCTCATTTTGACCAGGAATAGTGACGTCGCGGCTGTCATTTGGGCGGCCAGTCTTTATAATTCGCCGGCTTCCCGTCCGTGGGACAACACGGACAGCGGGACAGATCGATTCAGGATTTGCCGGTTTTCGGCCAACGAGAGGAGAGGGTGTGAAGAAGTCTATCTACATTGCCTACACAGGCGGCACCATAGGGATGCAGCGTTCCGATCACGGTTATGTGCCGATGGCGGGCTTTATGGAAGACTGTCTGGCACGGATGCCCGAGTTTCATCGACCCGAGATGCCGTCCTACCACATTCACGAATACGATCCCCTCATCGACTCCTCCGACATGACCCCGGCGGACTGGCAGCGCATCGCCGAGGACATTCGCGACAACTACGAGAAGTACGACGGCTTCGTGATCCTGCACGGCACCGACACCATGTCGTTCACCGCCTCGGCGCTCTCCTTCATTCTCGAAGACCTGCACAAGCCGGTGATCATCACGGGCTCCCAGATCCCGTTGGCCGAGCTGAGATCCGACGGCCAGCAGAATCTGCTGAACGCCCTCTACATAGCTGCAAGCTACCCGATCCACGAGGTGACGCTGTTCTTCAACAACCAGCTCTATCGCGGCAATCGCAGCAAGAAGGTGCACGCCGACGGCTTCCACGCCTTCGACTCGCCGAACTACCCGCCGCTGCTGAACGCCGGCATCGCCATCTCCCTGGAGGCGGGTGAGTTGGGGAAGCCCTCTGCGAGCCCATTGGTGCTGCATGACATCACCCCCCAGCCCATCGGCGTGGTGACCCTCTACCCCGGCATCTCGGCGGAGGTGATCGCGAACATCTTGCAGCAGCCGGTACGGGCGCTGATCCTGCTCTCCTTCGGGGTGGGCAATGCGCCGCAGAATCCGGCCATGCTGGCGCTGCTCTCCGAGGCCTCGGCTCGCGGCGTCATCATAGTCAACCTGAGCCAGTGTCTGCACGGCAAGGTCAACATGGGGGGCTATGCCACCGGCAACGCGCTGTCGCGCGCCGGGGTCATCTCGGGCTTCGACATGACCGCCGAGGCGGCCCTGACCAAGCTGCACTTCCTGCTGAGCCAGGATCTGCCGGCCCCGCGCATTCGCGAGCTGATGCAACAATCCCTGCGCGGTGAGCTAACGCCCTGAGAAACTGTCCACGATCTTACTGCGAAGCCGTGATCAAGGCTCATGTGCTGCTCGCTTGTTTGTGACCAAGAGGGCTCATGTATGCGTATACACTCCTGTTCCTGCACAGCTCTTCACCTTGCTGACGCCTTCTCGCGACAGGTCGTGAACAGCTTCTGACCTCCCCACCATGAGGGAGATAGGAAATAGAGAGGGGAGCCGTGATGGCTCCCCTCTTTGCTATGGCTTACCTGGTGGCAAGGCTCAGTGGCTGATCTCGATCCGGACTATCTCTTCCTCGTCCCGATACTGACGCTTGAGCTCGCTCTTGCTCTTCATCACGATCTCGCCATCCGCACCTATGTTCATGTGCTCGGGGTTTTCAAGGTGCATCGCCTGCCAGGCCATCACGGCCTGCAGCGAGGTGGCCTTCTGCTCCTCGGTGAGGGGCTGGCCGTCCGGCCACTTGCCGAGTTCGACCGCGGTCTTGAGCCGCTCGTACACTTCCTTGGGCATCTGCCCTATGACTTGCTGAAATGACATCCGGCCTCTCCTTGAAAACGTTGAGCCATGGGGGGATCAGGCGGGCAGATCCTGACGGACTACGCCAGCCATCTGCTCCATCACCCGCACTACCTGACAACTGTACCCGAACTCGTTGTCATACCACACGTACAGCACGCAGTGATCTTCCTCTGCTATGGTGGCCTGGGAGTCCACGATCCCGGCGAAGCGGGAACCCACCATGTCGGAGGAGACCAGCTCTGTGCTGGCGCTGAAGTCTATCTGGCGATGCAGGGCCGAGCTCAGGGCCATCTGCTGTAGATAGGCGTTGAGGCTGTCCCGGTCGGTGGCCAGCTCCAGAGACAGATTGATGATGGCCAGGGACACGTTGGGGGTCGGCACCCGGATGGCGTTGCCGGTGAGCTTGCCCTTGAGCTCCGGCAGTGCCTTGGCCACCGCCTTGGCGGCCCCTGTGCTGGTCATCACCATGTTGAGGGCCGCACTGCGACCGCGCCGCTCCCCCTTGTGATAGTTGTCGATCAGGTTCTGATCGTTGGTGTAGGAGTGTACCGTCTCCACGTGGCCGTGGCGGATGCCGTACTTGTCCTGCATCACCTTGAGCACAGGGGTGATGGCGTTGGTGGTGCAGGAGGCGGCGGAGATGATGCGATCATCCGGTGTGATGACGTCATGGTTGACCCCGAACACCACGTTCTTCATCTCCCCCTTGCCGGGGGCGGTCAGCAGCACCCGGGCGGCGCCGCGCGCCTTGAGGTGTTCGGACAGGCCCGCCTCGTCGCGCCAGACGCCGGTGTTGTCGACGATCAGCGCGTTATGGATGCCATAGGCTGTGTAGTCGATGTCCGCCGGGCTGTTTGCATAGATCACCTGGATGAAGGTGCCGTTGGCTATGATGGCGCTGCGCTCCAGGTCCACCTCGATGGAGCCGTTGAAGGGGCCGTGCACCGAGTCGCGGCGCAGCAGGCTGGCACGCTTCTCCAGATCGCCCTCCCGCCCGCCTCGCACCACGATGGCGCGCAGGCGCAGGGAGTTGGCGGCGCCGGTGCGCTCGATGAGCAAGCGGGCCAGCAGGCGGCCGATACGGCCGAAGCCGTACAGCACCACGTCGGTGGGGGCGGGCACGGCGCCCTGGCTCAGGGCCGGTGCCAGCTTGGCTCTCAGGTAATCCTCGATGCCGGACTCGTCCTCATGATCCTGCCAGTAGCCGACGGTCAGTTTGCCGAGATCCACTTCGGCGGCGACCGGGTTCAGGGCAACGATGGCTTGAAGCAAGGGGAAGCTTTGCTGGATGGGCAGCACATTGCCCTGGTGGCGGCGAACGACCCGATGGGCTTTGAGGATATCGATGGTGGAGGCGTTTTGCAGGGGGCGTCCAAAGATGGTGATCTCGATCCCTTGCTGACGGTAGAGGCGACCGATCAAGGGTTGCATGGCTTCGGCGAGCTCCTGGCTCTCCTGCCACGCCTGCAAGTAGTGCTCGTGGGTCATTAACCAGATCCTTTATTTCACGTTGTTGAAGCAAATTGCCGGGGCAAAATGAAATTCGTCGAATGCAGATCAGTGTAGGGCTGATGGTTTCGTTATATTATTCTGCAGTCGCGGCCTTATATGGCGCGCGCATTGTAATGGATATGTAGCTTGTTTGCTAGTTGGTGGTATCCGACGCGAGCTCTGATTGTTACCGACTTGATGGGAACCATGACCCTTTCTCCACTGCGCCCCTCCCTGCTGGCCCTCTCCTGCGTCCTGACGCTGACGGCCTGTGAAGACGACAGGATCCACAACATCTGCGGCAATCATCCCGGTCTCTGCGCGGATCTGGTGGACGACGGCTGGTGTCGCCAGGAGCGCAGCGAGGTGATCCGGGCTCGCTACTACCTGCAGGGAGAGCCAACCGACAGGCGCAAGTACGAACTGATGCGCGGTCTCGAACGCTATCTGCAGTGCGCCGAACACTCCACCAACATCGAATACAAACGGGCAAGGGAGCAGAAGAGCCCCAGGGTGGAGGGCATGCTGGCCGCCGGCGACCAGCTGACGTTGCTCGATGAGCAGACCCGCGCCTCTCAGGATCCCCATCTGCTGCTCTGGCACTGGACCAACAACCGCAACCCGGCGGCCCGGGCCGGCTTCCTGGCCCTGGAGGGGAGCCAGGCGCTGGAGGAGCCCGAGCTGCAACTGGCCCTCGGGGGCGTCTATGCCAAGCGCGAACCGCGCAAGGCCATCGCCCTGATGCACCATGCCCTCTCCCTCTATGGGGAGGGGGAGGCGATCAACAGCCGCATCCTCACCTCCCTCAGCACCCTCTACATGGGCCAGAAGGAGTTTGGCCTGGCCTACCAGTGGGGCAAGGTGAGCGAGTCGTTCCAGGAGGCCAGCGAGGTCTCCGCCAGCCGCCTCGCCATATACCACAACATCAGCAAGGGGGAGCAGGACGCCTGGGACAGGGTCGCTGCCACCATAGTCCAGCAGCTCAGGCAGGGGGACTACAGGCCATGACGAATCCACAGCTCCCTGCATCTCCCTGGGCCGATCCCTTCGACATCCGCCTGCTGCACGGTCAGGCCCGAAGTGACGGGCGGGTGATCGAACGCACCACGGTGCGGGCCGTGGTGCTGCGGGGGGACGAGTTGCTGCTGGTGCACTCCCGGGTCAACGGGGATCTCATGTTCCCGGGAGGCGGCGTCGAGGCGGGGGAGTGCCATCAGAAGGCGCTGGCCCGGGAGCTGAGGGAGGAGTGCGGCGCCGAGCTTTTGGCTGTGGGGGCCCTGCTCGGGCAGACCCGGGAGTACCGCCCAGCCCGTGAGGCGCAGTTCGACGCCTACTGCATCCATTCCTACTATTATCTCTGCCAGCTGGGGGACGCCTGGAGCGAGCCTCGTCCCCAGCCCTACGAGGTGCGCCTCGGTTTTACCCCGGGCTGGTTCGCCCTGGATGAGGCGCTGCAGCGCAACAAGACCCAGCTGGCCGGTCCCTGTCCCCAGTGGACGGTGCGCGAGACCCGGGTGCTGGCCCAGTTGCAGCAGTGGTTCGACGCCGGCCTGCTGGGTTGATGGTGACTCCTCTGCCATAAAAAAACCGCCATTGGGCGGTTTTTTTGTTTCGAGTGACGAACTGGCGCCGGGGTTGGCCGGATGGCGCTAGAGGGTGCAGACCGGGCAGAAGGCATAGGTGCCCTGGGGGTCGTTGAAGCGAACCAGGGGATCCAGCCCCTTGTTCACCTCGACCAGCGCCTTGCCAAAGCCCGCGGGCAGCCAGCTCTGCACCTCGCTCTGTACATAGGGGGCCAGCACCCGGGCGCTGCTGTCGAACAGCTCCCGCAGGAACTTGTCCCGTGCGGACTCTTCCTGCTCGATGGGAGTCACCTGCCAGCTCTTGAGGTTGGCGAGATCGGCGGCGGCCTTGAGGGCGTCGTCCAGATTGCCGAACTCGTCCACCAGCCCCAGATCCTTGGCATCCTGGCCGGTCCAGACCCGGCCCTCGGCAGCCTTCTCCGCCTCTTCCGGGCTCAGGCCACGGCCCTTGCCCACCAGACCGACGAAGCGTTGATAGGTGTCTTCCACCCCGAGCTGGATGGCCTGGCCGACGTGTTCCGGCAGGGCCCGGGTCAGGCCGACACCGACGAAGTCCGTGGTGCCGACGCCATCCGTATGCACTCCGTATTGGGAGAGCGCCTTGTCGATGGTGGCGAACATGCCGAACACCCCGATGGAACCGGTGAGGGTAGTGGGGGAGGCGAAGATCTTGTCCGCATCGGCGGAGATCCAGTAGCCACCGGAGGCGGCGTAGCTGCCCATGGAGATGACCACGGGTTTGCCTGCCTGCTTCAGGGCCAGCAGCTCGGCGCGGATCTGCTCGGCGGCGAAGGCGCTGCCACCCGGGCTGTCGACCCGCAGCACCACGGCCTTCACCTGGTCGTCGCGGCGGGCATCGGCCAGCAGATCGGAGAGGCTGTCGCCCCCTATGGTGCCAGCGGGCTGAACCCCGTCCATGATGGCGCCGCTGGCGATGATGAGGCCTACCTCATCCTTGCCACTCTGGGGGTACTGTTCCGGGATGGCGGCCAGATACTCTTTCAGACCCACCCCTTTCCAGCCGTGATCCTCGGCCTCACCCACCTCCTTGATGACCGCCTGGGTCATCTCGTCACGGGTGGCGAGCTGATCCACCAGGCCGTTCTCGAGGGCGTAGTTGGCGGCATTGCCGCCGGATGCACGCAGCAGGCTCAGGAATTGATCCTTGCCGGGGGCGACGGCCTCGGGCTCGATCTCCCGCTCGGCGGCCACGTCATTCACATAGGAGAGCCACAGCTGATCCAGCCAGCGCTGGTTCGCCTCCTTGCTCTCGGGGGACATCTCGTCCCGGGTATAGGGCTCGACGAAGGACTTGTAGGTACCGACCTTGAACACATGGGGAGTGACGTTGAGTTTCTCCAGCGCCGACTTGAAGTAGGTCTGGTAGACGCCGAGGCCCTCGATCAGCACGGCGCCGCTCTGGTTGAGCAGAACGTGATCGGCGTGGGCGGCCAGCAGATAGGGGCCCTGGTTGTAGTAATCCGCCATGGCGATGACCGGCTTGCCACTCTCCTTGAACCCGTCGATGGCGGCGGTCACCTCCTGCAGCTTGGAGAGGTTGGCCCCCTGCAGCCCCTGGGGCTTGATCACCAGCGCCTTGATGCGATCGTCATCCTTGGCGCTCTTGATGGCCCAGAGCAGGTCCGACAGCACTATCTCGCTCGGCTGATCGTCGCTGCTGTCCACCTGGCGCAGCAACTGCACCGTGGGATCGGTCTGGGTGCGCTGTTCCACCAGCACGCCGGAGAGGTTGAGGGTGAGCGCCCCTTCGATGGGGGTGGCGGGGGTCTCTTTCTGGCTAAAGGTGAAGACGATGGCCAGCACTATGATGAGAAACAGCAGATTCACCAGCATCAGCCGGGTGAAATTGAGCAGACGCCAGAGGCTGCGAAACAGCCATCCCAGACCCTTGAAAATAGACATAGTCCCGTTATCGCCCTGTTAATCGATGAAGAGAGGCCATTATTAACCACTTGACCCGCCAATTGCCATTTCCGCTTGGGGGACTATTCCCGCCACTCTCTTCACAACACGCCTGTTCGCCGAAAAAATGTCCAAACATTTGTTTGAAAAAGGGTATTCGATTCTTTACTCTAGCCTCAATTTGATAACAAAAAATTAACTGGAGGCTTTGTGAGCCGCTACCCGACCCTGCTGACCCCCCTTGACCTTGGGTTTACCCAGCTTCGCAACAGAGTGCTGATGGGCTCCATGCACACCGGCCTGGAGGAGGAGAAGGGGGGCTTTGACAAGCTGGCCGCCTTCTATGCCGAGCGGGCCCGTGGCGGTGTCGGCCTCATCGTCACCGGCGGCATAGCGCCGAACCTGAGGGGACGGCTGGTGCCGCACGGTTCGCAGCTGAGCTTCCCCTGGCAGGTCGCCAAGCACAAGAAGGTGACCAGTGCCGTGCATCAGGAGGGGGGCAAGATAGCGCTGCAGATCCTCCACGCCGGCCGTTACGCCTACCATCCGTTCAGCCTGGCGCCGAGCGCCCTCAAGGCCCCCATCTCTCCGTTCAAGCCCAGAGCCATGAGCGAGCGCCAGATCCGCGGCACCATTCGCGACTTCGGCGCCACCGCGGCCCTGGCCAAGGCCGCGGGTTACGACGGGGTCGAGGTGATGGGCTCGGAAGGCTACCTCATCAACCAGTTCATCTGCGAGCGCACCAACCAGCGCCGCGACGGCTGGGGCGGCAGTGCGGACAACCGCATGCGCTTCCCGCTGGAAATCGTGCGGGCCATCCGCGAGCGGGTCGGCACCGACTTCATCATCATCTTCCGCCTCTCCATGCTGGATCTGGTGGAGAAGGGCTCCTCCCTCGAGGAGATCATCGCCCTCGGCAAGGCGCTGGAGCAGGCGGGAGTGACCCTGATCAACACCGGCATCGGCTGGCACGAGGCGCGCATTCCCACCATAGCCACCAGCGTGCCGCGCGGCGCCTTCAGCTGGGTCACCGCCGAGCTGAAAAAGCACCTCAAGGTGCCCCTCATCACCACCAACCGCATCAACACTCCCGAGGTGGCCGAGCGTATATTGGCGGCGGGGGAGGCAGACATGGTCTCCATGGCGCGCCCCTTCCTGGCGGATCCCGAGTTCGTCATCAAGGCGGCGGAGGACAGGGCGGACGAGATCAACACCTGCATCGCCTGCAACCAGGCCTGCCTGGATCACGTGTTCAAGCAGAAGCGCGCCTCCTGCCTGGTCAACCCGCGGGCCTGCTTCGAGACCGAGCTCACCTTCGGTCGGGTGCCCCAGCCCAAGAAGCTCGCCGTGGTGGGGGCTGGGCCCGCCGGGCTCGCGTTCGCCTGCTACGCCGCCGAGCGCGGCCATCAGGTGAGCCTGTTCGATCAGGCGCAGACCATAGGCGGCCAGTTCAACTTCGCCAAGCAGATCCCGGGCAAGGAGGAGTTCCACGAGACCCTGCGCTACTTCGCCAGGCGGCTGGAGAAGTGCGGCGTCGAGCTCTATCTTGGTCAGCGCCAGAGCGCCGAGAGCCTGCTGGGCGGCGGGTTTGACGAGGTGATCCTCGCCACCGGCATCCGCCCGCGTACCCCCAATATCCCGGGCATCGAGCATGCCAAGGTGCTGAGCTACCTGGACGTGCTGCGGGATCACAAGCCGGTCGGCCAGAAGGTGGCGGTGATCGGCGCCGGCGGCATCGGTTTCGACGTGGCGGAATATCTGGTGGAAAAACGGGTGGAGCAACAGACGGCAGGGGACGCGGATCGCCATCGTGACCACTGGCTCAAGGAGTGGGGCATCGACAAGGGGCTCGGCGAGCGCGGTGGCCTGATGAAGCCCGAGATCGACGCCCCCGAGCGCCAGATCTGGCTGCTCCAGCGCAAGGAGAGCAAGGTGGGGGATGGTCTGGGCAAGACCACAGGCTGGATCCACAGAACCGTGCTGAAGAACCGCAAGGTGCAGATGCTGAGCGGTGTGCAGTACCAGCGCATCGATGATGAGGGGCTGCACATCGAGGTGGACGGGCAGCAGCAGTGCCTGCCGGTGGATCAGGTGATCATCTGTGCAGGGCAGGAGCCCCTGCGGGAGCTGCAGGCGGGCCTGCAGGCGGCGGGCAAGCCGGTGCACATCATAGGCGGGGCCGACGTGGCCGCCGAGCTGGATGCCAAGCGGGCCATCCGCCAGGGGGCAGAACTGGCTGCTGTCATTTGACTCGATATGCAATGGATGTAGTGATAAACCCCTGCGAGTCAGGGGTTTATACTGCCTGTTCCCGAGCGGTCGGGCGCCTTTTCGCTGTCTGCCCGCTGTGCTAGGGTAGCGCCATCAGATCAGGTTTTACGCTGAACTTATCGCAGAACCTTTTGCAGAACTATTCGCAGAACAACGGAGTTGCCCATGGATGCCCTCAATCTGTTACTGAATCGTCACTCCTGCGGTCGTTTGACCGAACCCGCTCCGAGCGGTGAGGTGCTCGACAACATTCTCAAGGCGGGGCTGCGGGCACCGGATCACGGCACCCTGACCCCCTGGCAGTTCATCCTGTTCGAGGGGGAGGGGCGGGAGCGGCTGGGCGCCTTGCTGGCGGAGGCGGCCCGCGCCCGTGGCGAAGATGAAGAGAGCATCGAGAAGAGCCGCGCCGCGCCGCTGCGCGCGCCCTTGCTGGTGGCGGTGGCGACCCGCTACCAGCAGCATCCCAAGGTGCCCAGGCTGGAGCAGGAGCTCTCCGCCGGCTGCGCCTTGATGGCGATGCAGATGGCGGCCCAGGCCCAGGGGTTCAACGGCATCTGGCGCTCCGGCTGGTTCATCTTCGATGAGCAGATCAACGCCGGCCTGGGGCTGGCCGGGGGGGATCAGCTGGTGGGCTTCCTCTATCTGGGCACCCCCATGTTGGAGGCGCGCAAGTTGCGAGAGCTGCCCATTGCCGACTTCGTGCGCCGCTTCTGACGGCGGGTTTCAGACAAAAAGCCCTGATATATCAGGGCTTTTTTCTTTGGTGACATTTTCATCAGGCTGTACTGATAAATGCCGGTTTGCCAAGGGGGTGAGAGGGGTTGGTCGCAAATTTTTTAAATAGTGAGAGGCTGTTCTCAATCCTGGTCGATTACGCTACGTAAAACGTTTGCGCCCCGTTATTATCCCTTTGCCAGTTTAGAAGGTGACCCCTTCTAATATTCTGCGATGAGAGTCGCAATTCCGTAGCACCTTTTTACAGCCCAACGTCTTGATGACATTGGGCTTCATTTTTATTTGGGGGCTACACACCTCTCGCCCCGCCTGCTTCCCTGCCATCTGTCGCTTCGACAGTCATCGCGATCCCCTGCTCAGGAGGCGGGTCGTTCCTGCTTCTCTGGCAAGATCCTGGCCGGATTGCCCACCACCCGGGCGCCCGCCGGCACGTCCTTGGTCACGACCGAGCCCGCGCCGACGATGGCTTCCCGCCCTATGGTGATGCCGGGCAAGAGGATGGCACCGCCCCCTATCCAGACCCTGTCCTCGATCGTGACCGGCAGCGCCGTCTCCACCCCGTCGATGCGCGCATCGGCGTCCAGGGCGTGGGCGGCGGTGTAGATCTGCACGCTCGGCCCTATCATGACGTTGGCCCCGATGCGCACCGGGGCATTATCCAATATGGTGGCCCCCATGTTGATGTAGGAGCCTCTGCCCAGGCTGATATGGCGGCCATAGGTGCAGTAGAAGGGGGGGCAGATGAAGGCGTTATCCGCCAGCTCGCCGATGAGCTGCCGCAGCAGGATCTGCTGTTCCTCCTCCTCCTCGGCCCGGTTGAAACGGCGATAGAGGCGGGCCGTCTCCCGGCGCATCAGATCCAGCTCGGGGGCCATGCAGTCATAGGGTTGGCTGGCGATCATCTTCTGGTAGTCACTCATGGGGGTTCCTTTCTCAGGTCGAGGCTTTGCATCTTAGTGCCCTGGGGGCCAGCTGACTGTGATCATGGGCAAGGTGCCGGTACCACCAGATTGGTCGGCCTGCCCTCGGCAAAGGCGATCAGGTTTTCAAAGGCGGTACGCAAGTAAAGCTCGTAGCTGTTTTGTTCCACATAGCCCAGGTGTGGAGTTGCCACCACGTTGGGCAGACGTAGCAGGGGCTCGTTTTCCGGTGTCGCTGGCTCATTGTCAAATACGTCGAGAGCCGCCCGCCTGGTCGGATGGATACAGAGGGTGGCATGAAGGGCTCCGGGTTCGATGAGTTCGGCGCGGCTGACATTGACCAGCAGGGAGTCTGCTTTCATGCGCGCGAGATCGGTGCGGGTCACGCAGCCGCGGGTCGTTTCGTTCAGGCGCAGGTGTAAGGAGAGGACATCGGCCCGGCGGAAGAAGGCCTCCTTGTTGTCTTCACTCGCATATCCGTCCTGCTCGGCCTGCTGCCGGGATGCCTCGCTACCCCATATCAGCACCAACATGCCAAAGGCCTTGCCATAGCGGGCGACCAGCTTGCCTATCTTGCCATAGCCCCAGATCCCCAGCGTCAGCCCATGGAGGGTGCGGCCCAGGCCCAGTGTGCCAGATTGTTGCCATTGCCCCTGACTCAGGGTCTGGCAGTAAGCCGGGAGGTGGCGGGAAGCCGCCATGATGAGGGCCCAGCAGAGCTCCGCCGGGGCCACCGGGCTGCCGGTGCCTTCGGCGATGGCCACACCATGGCGTTGGCACAAAGCAGGGTCGATATGCTGGCTGATCTTGCCGGTCTGGCTGATGAGCCTGAGGGAGGGAAGACTCATCAACAACTGTTCGTCGATGCGAGTGCGCTCGCGGATCAACACCAAGGCTTCCACCCCGGCCAGCTTGGCGGCAAGGTGCGCGCTATCGGGTTCGCCTTGAGTGAGGATCCTGACGTCGTGTCCCGCCAGCAGGGAAAAGCAGGGGAGATGACGCACCTGATCCTGATAGTCATCCAGAATAGCAATCCGCATAAGCACTCCGTGTCCAAGGGATTTGACGAGAGGCTTATCCTACCGGAAATAGGGTGAGGTGTGTGGTCAAATGAGCACACATTGAAAAGCGTGTGGATGGACGGCTGCGTGTGGCGGGAGCAGGGATGGTTACATCCGGCGGGCTTAAAACAGACGGGGCTCCCGTGTGGGAGCCCCGTTGGCATATTGGCAAGCGCCGTTTAGCCGTGCTTGCGGCCGGAGAGGCGGCACCACTCTTCTTTCACCGCGGTTGGATCCATGTCGAACCACTGGCCGTAGATGGTCTCGAGCTCAGGGGCCTGGCTCTCCAGCACGCCGGACAGGGCCATCAGGCTGCCGGGCTTGCCGTGACCTGCGATGAGCGGCGCGAGTTCGCGCAGGGGGCCGGCCAGTATGTTGGCCACCACCACGTCAGCCTCCACCCCTTGCGGCTGATCCGCCGGCAGGTAGAGCTCAATCTGGCCGGCGACGCCATTGCGCTCGGCGTTGTCATGGCTGGCCTGGATGGCCTGGGGATCGATGTCGATGCCGATGACCCGGGCTGCGCCGAGTTTCAGGGCGGCGATGCCGAGGATGCCGGAGCCGCAACCAAAATCGACTACGGTTTTACCGGCCAGATCCAGCCCGTCCAGCCACTGCAGGCAGAGCGCCGTGGTGGGGTGGGTACCGGTACCGAACGCCAGGCCCGGATCCAGCATGACGTTGACCGCATCCGGATTCGGCACATCGCGCCAGCTCGGGCAGATCCAGAGCCGCTCGCCGAACTGCATGGGGTGGAAGTGATCCATCCATTCCCGCACCCAGTCCTTGTCTTCCAGCTGCTCGACCTTGTAGCCGACGTCTTCGCCGAAGATCTGCTGGAAGAAGGCGATGGTGGGCGCCGGATCGGTTTCGGCGTCAAACAGACCCATTACCTCGGTCTCGCCCCAGAGCGGGGTCTCCCCCGGCAGCGGCTCGTAAACGGGCACATCCTGGGCATCCATAAAGGTCACCGCCTGGGCTCCACGCCCCAGCAGCATGTTGCTCACCTTGTCCGCGGTCTTGGCGGTGGCGTTGATTCGAATTTGTATCCAGGGCATGGGGTCGACTCTTCATAAATGTGAAACCGCGGGATTCTATCATCATGGGCCTGTGCTGTCGTGGTTTGCCCATGGTACAGGCCGGAGGAAGGTGACTCTGCTGAGTTGGCACGGTTCATGTATTCCTCCTTGGGTGACGGGAAGCAACTTGTTCCCGCTGAATGCTTTGCTCTATGAAAGTTCCGTCATCTTTTTCAGCCACCTTAGGGTGGCTTTTTTTTAACTGGCTGAAAATGGCGGGGAAAAGTCGGGATCTAGGGGGAGAATGGCGACTTGGCACGCAACCTGCAAAGGTTAGTGTGTCCTGCATAAGGATATGTGTGTGATTGTTACCCCCAACGTTCAGGTTTTTAGGGCCATCCCAACGGGATGGCCTCTTTTTTATCTGTTCTTCACGGCCAGAGGGTCTAAGGCTTGTCTGGCCGCCTTTGGCCCTGTGCACTCTTGGGGCTTGGCACTGGTGAATTCACCCCATGATGGTGCAGTGTTTACCCATAAGGGATTAGAAGCCGCTCATGTAGATGACCAGCTTGCCCACCATGCGCCCCGCTTCCACCTCGGCGTGGGCGCTCGCCAGGCTGGCGGCGGTCAGGGTGGGTACCGTCTTGGTCAACGTGGTCTTGAGCACCCCTTCGTCCACCAGGGCCGCGACCCGGCCCAGCAGCTGGTGCTGGCCGATCATGTCCGGGGTCTGGAACAGGGAGCGGGTGAACATGAACTCCTGGCTGAAGGTGACGCTCTTGGGTTTGAGCAGACCGAGATCCCAGGGCTCGCTCGACTCGGCTATGGTGCAGATGTGACCGAAGGGGCGGATGAGGCTCACCATGGCGGCCCAGTGCTGCTCGGTGGCATTGGTGCAGAAGATGGCATCGAGCTGACTGATGCCGAGGGCCGCGAGTTCGGCCTGCAGGTTGTGGTGGCTCACCACCTGATGGGCCCCCATCTCGAGGCACCACGCCCGGGTCTCTGGCCGTGAGGCGGTAGCGATCACCTCCATGTTGGTGAGCTGGCGGGCGAGCTGGATGGCGATGGAACCCACGCCGCCGGCACCGCCGATGATCAGCAGCCGACCCTGGCTCTCAGGATTCAGACCGATGCGCTCGAACAGGGCCTCCCAGGCGGTGATGGCGGTGAGTGGCAGGGCGGCGGCCTCCACATCGCTCAGGCTGGTCGGAGCCAGGGCGGCGATGCGCTCGTCCACCAGTTGCTGGGCGCTGTTGCTGCCCGGGCGGCTGATGTCGCCGGCGTACCAGACGCGGTCACCGCGCTTGAACAGGGTCACCTCGCTGCCGACGGCGAGCACCTCCCCTACCGCATCCCAGCCGAGCACCCGCGGCGTCGTTTCCACCTTGGCTTTTGGGGAGCGCACCTTGGTGTCCACCGGGTTGATGGAGGTGGCGTTAACCCGTACCAGCAGATCCCGCGGGCCCGGGGTCGGGGTGGGCAGAGTGGCCTCGATGAAGCAGTGGGGGTGATCGCTTGGCAGGTAGTGGGTGAGGGCGATGGCTTTCATGGTAATTCCTTTCAAATCGGTATGAGTGGGATTGCCAAGCAGTCTAGCCCGGTAGATTATCCTCATTAAGACGGGTAATTAAGAAAGACTGTTTGAATAGATGAACAATGTCGAGTTGGAGTTGATGGGGCTGTTCGCCACAGTGGTGGAGCAGGGCAGCTTCACCCGGGCGGCCGAGGTACTCGGCATGCCCAAGTCATCGGTGAGCCAGAAGATCTCGCGCCTCGAATCCCAGCTCGGGGTGCGGCTGCTGCAGCGTACCACCCGCAGGTTGAGCCTGACCCCGCAAGGGGAGCTCTATGTCGAGCATTGCCAGGGGCTGCGGACCCTGGCGCGTAGCGCCAATCTGGCGATGGCCAGGCTGCGCAGCGCCCCCGCCGGCCGGGTGCGGATCACGGCCCCCGAGGCGACCGGCACCCTGCTGCTTGGCAAGATCCTGGCGGAGTTTCGCGCCCTCTATCCTGAGGTGGTGCTGGAGCTGACCTTGAGTGACGAGCAGCTGGATCTGGTGGGGGAGGGTTACGATCTGGCGCTGCGGGCTGCGCCCCTCAAGGATTCCAGCCTCATCTGCCGACGCATCGGCCAGGTGCCGCGCCATCTGGTGGCGGCTCCCGCCTATCTGGCTGCGCACGGGGCGCCGCAGCAGCTCTCTGAGCTGGGGTTGCATGCCTGCCTGGTACACACGGCGCTGCCGATATGGCCACTGCAGGAGGGGGGCTGGCGGGCGCAGGGTGCCTGCATTAGCAACAGCCTGCTGGCGCTGCGGGAGCTGGCCGTCCATGGCGGCGGTATCGCCCTGTTGCCGGATCACGTCTGCCGCGCCGATCTGGCGGCGGGGGCGCTGCAAAAGGTGCTGCCGGACTTGCCCGTCCCGCCCAATCCCTTCTATCTCATCTATCCGAGCCGGGAACATCTGGCCCCGGCCTTGCGCAGCCTGATGGACTTTGTCGCGGATCGGCTGCCCTTCGCCTGAGCCCGTCAGCGACTCTGGCTGAGGGTGGCCTTGCTGGGCTCTATGCCCAGAGGAACCGACTGCCGCTCCGCCAGCATGCGGATCTGCCCCTCCACCAAGCCGGCGTTGGGGCCCAGCACCAGCACCAGCTGATGGTCGTTCAACACTATCCAGGATAGGCTGCCCAGCGCCGTGAGCCGGCCCTGATCCACCAACCCCATGTTGCGTACTCTAAGGCTCAGACGGGTCAGACAGACGCTCATGGCCTGCAGGTTGTCCATCCCGCCCAGCACCTTGAGGTACTGGATCGCCAGCATCTGGGGATCGGTGGGCGCGACCGTGGCGAGCTGGGGCAACTCCTCGGCGAGAGGCTTGCTCGGCAGGCTGAGGGGGGCATGTTCCAGCAGCTGGGAGAACAGCAGGGCATAGGCGACGAAGAACAGGATACCGAGGGGGATGAGCCAGAAGCTGTGTTCACCGGTGGAGTAGCTCAGCACCAGATCCAGCAGGCCGGCGGAGAAGTAACTGCCCACCTTGATGCCAAGCCCGCTGCAGATGGCGAGCGACAGCCCGGTCAGCAGGGCGTGGGCCAGAAACAGCCAGGGGGCGGTGAAGGCGAACAGGAACTCGATGGGCTCTGTGATCCCCACCAGGGCCGAGGTGAGGGCCAGGGTCAACAGCAGGCCCCCTTGGGGCAGTCGCTGCATCCGCTTGCGATGGAGCCAGATGGCAAAACAGGCTCCCGGCAGGCCGAACATGATGACGGGGTAGAGCCCCGCCACATAGCCTTCGTGCAGGGGCTGGGCGCTGGCCAGTGCCTGCAGGTTGCTCTCACCCAATCCCACCAGGCTGCCCAGCACCTGATGCAGGCCGAGGGGAACCAGCAATCGGTTCAGCACGCCGTAACAGAAGGCGCCGAAGGGGGTGGTGAGCAGATGGGAGGCGAGCAGGCTGATGCCCTCTTCCAGCAAGGGCCAGAGCAGGGCGAGGGGGATGACCAGCAGCAGGCAGACCAGGGCCGAGAGCAGCATGCCTGGCAAGTCCTCCTGCAGGGGGAGCAGCCAGGCCGGCAGGCGCAGCCCCCGTGCCCAGGAGCAGACCAGCGCCGTGGTTAGCCCAGCCAGCAGGCCGCAGATCATGTCCGCATGCAGACCTGGCGCCAGGGTCGTCAGCGCCGAGCTCAGCAGCAGGAAGTTGACCGCCCCGGCCAGAGCTTGCGCCCCTTGCCCCTGTCGGCTCAGGCCGAAGGCGATGGCCACCGCATAGATAAGCGGCATCTGGCCAAACAGGGCCTGGCCGGCGAGGGAGAGTACCGCCAGATCCAGTACATCCGGCTGGCCAAGCCGATAGAGCAGGGCGGCCAGTGGCAGGATGGAGACCGGCAACAGCAGGGCATAGCCGAGCCGTTGCAGGGCCTGGGTCAGGGTTTGTCTGGCTGTCGGTGCAGGCATGGGTGCAGGCTATTTTGTGACATGGCGCACAGTTTACCTGCATGGCACCCATTTGGGGATAGGCAGAGGGTCCCTTTATTGTGCGTTTTGTTATTCCTGATCAAATAATCGACGAACGCTCTGATCCGGGGCCGGGGTCAGCAGGCTGACCAGGATGAAGGCGATGAGGCCGAGGCTCAGGCTGGGGACTATGGCGTGCAGGCCCGCCAGGTTGATGCCCCACTGACTCAGGATCCCGTAGCAGAGGATGCCGGTCACCATGCTGGCGAGGGCGCCTGGGCCATTGGCCCGGGACCAGTAGAGGCCGAGCACCAGGGGCCAGAGGAAGACCGCCTGCAGGCCGCCGAAGGCGAGCAGGTTGAGCCAGATGATCATCTCCGGGGGCTGCAGCGCCGCCAGCAACACCAGGGTGCCGAGGATCAGGGTGCAGAGCAGGGAGAGGCGTGGCACCCGCACCTCCAGCTTCTCCTGCCGTTCATTTTTAGGGCTGAGATAGTTGAGGTAGAGGTCCTTCACCAGGGTCGCCGAGGCCTGAATGAGCTGGGAGTCGATGGTGGACATGATGGCCGCCATGGGGGCCGCGAGGAAGACCCCCGCCAGCCAGGGGGGCAGCACCTCCATCATCAGGGACGGCATGATCTTGTCCGGGCTGTCCATGCCGGGCAGGATGGCGCGGCCCAGCGCCCCCGCCAGGTGCATGCCGAACATCAGCAGGGCGCTGACCACGGTGCCGATCAGTATGCCGCGGTGCAGCGCCTTGCTGTCCCGGTAGCCGAAGCAGCGCAGGGCCGAGTGGGGCAACCCCACCACCCCGATACAGACCAGTACCCAGAAGCTCAGCATGAAGGGCTGGGTCAGCATGTCGCCGGCTCCCTGCGGGCTCACCAGCTTGGGATCTATCTCCTTGAGCTGATGGATGAGGTTCGGCAGGCCGTCGCCGGCCACCAGGATCCCCGCCAGCAGGGCGCCGGTGCCGATCAGCATGATGATCCCCTGCAGGGCATCCGTCATCACCACGGCCCTGAACCCGCCTATGACGGTATAAAGCAGCACGCAGCTCGCGAACAGCAGCAGACCCTGCTGATAACTGAGGCCGGTGGCGGTCTCCAGCAGGCGGGCCCCGCCGATGAACTGCACCACCATGGTGGCGATGAAGGCGAGGATGATGGTGACGGAACCCAGCACCACCACCCACTTGTTGCGATAACGGGCCCACAGCATGTCGTTGATGGTCACCGCATTGACCCGGCGGGCTATGATGGCGAACTTCTTGCCGAGTACCCCCAGGGTGAGCCAGACGGTGGGCAGCTGGATCATCGCCAGCAGCACCCAGCCGAGGCCAATCTTGTAGGCGGCGCCGGGCCCGCCGATAAAGGACGATGCAGAGGTGTAAGTGGCCACCAGCGTCATGGCCAGCACCAGGCCGCCCATGCTGCGATTGCCGATGAAGTACTCCTGCACGAAGTCGCCGCCGGCGCGGTGGCGACTGGCCCAGTAGCCGACCCCCAGCACCAGCACCAGGTAGACGATGAGGGGCATCATCAACTCAAGATTCATGGCGGCGAGGCTCCTTGTTATCAGCATTGGAGTTATCGGAATCGGATTCGTGGCGTGTCTGATTCACGGCTGGGCCCAGGGTACCGGTGGCCTGCAGGGGCTCGGCGAGGGTTTCCTCCGTATCCAAAGGGATGTCGATGAAGAGGCGATCTACCATCAGCGCGCAGAGGCCGATAAACAGCAGTGGCATCAGGATGCAGCTGAGCAGGAACCAGAGTGGCATGTCCCAGAGTTCGATCTCTTCCGGGATGAAATAAGCCGAGCCGTACCAGGCGGCGAAATAGAGCAGGGTGAGCAGCAGACAGAGGGCTGCCTCACGACGGGCGAGTGCGAAACGGTTCACCTTGGCCTCCGACGAGTGAGCGGGGCGCAAGAATAACAAAAAAGGGCCATGTCGCCATGGCCCTTTTTCAAATGCGGATCTGGGTTGACCCAGGGATCCCCTGAGAGGGTGTCCTTACAGACCCAACTTCTTGTGCAGGTAGTGGATGTTGGTCCCACCGTGCTGGAAGTTCTCGTCCTTCATGATCTCTTTTTGCAGGGCGATGTTGGTCTTGATCCCTTCCACCACCAGCTCGTCGAGGGCGTGACGCATGCGGGCGATGGCGACGTCGCGGTTCTCGCCGTAGCAGATCAGCTTGCCGATCATGGAGTCGTAGTAGGGGGGCACCTTGTAACCCGCATAGATATGGGACTCCCAGCGCACACCCAGACCACCCGGCGCGTGGAAGCGCTGGATGAGGCCCGGAGACGGCATGAAGGTCGCGGGATCCTCGGCGTTGATCCGGCACTCGATGGCGTGGCCACGGATGCGGATGTCCTGCTGGGTGATCGACAGGGGCTGGCCGGCGGCGATGCGCAGCTGCTCCTTGATGAGATCCACGCCGGTGACCATCTCGGTGACCGGGTGCTCGACCTGGATCCGGGTGTTCATCTCGATGAAGTAGAACTCGCCGTTCTCGTACAGGAACTCGAAGGTGCCCGCACCGCGGTAGCCGATCTCGAGACAGGCGCGTACGCAGCGCTCACCGATGAACTTGCGCATCTCTTCGGTGATGCCGGGGGCCGGCGCTTCTTCAACGACCTTCTGGTGACGGCGCTGCATGGAGCAGTCCCGCTCGCCCAGATAGAGGGCGGTACCCTGACCATCTGCCAACACCTGGATCTCGATGTGGCGCGGGTTCTCCAGGTACTTCTCCATGTAGACCATATCGTTCTTGAAGAACTGGCCCGCTTCGGATTTGGTCAGGGCGATGGCTGAGGCCAGCTCGGCCTCGTTGCGCACCACGCGCATGCCACGACCACCACCGCCACCGGCGGCCTTGATGATCACGGGGTAACCGATCCGCTTGGCGATGGTGGCGTTGCGCTTGGCATCGTTGTCCACCGGGCCGTCGGAGCCGGGTACGCAGGGCACGCCCGCCTTCTTCATCGCCTCGATGGCGGAGACCTTGTCACCCATCAGGCGAATGGTCTCGGCGCGCGGGCCGATGAAGATGAAGCCGGATTTCTCGACCACTTCGGCGAAGTCGGCATTCTCGGAGAGGAAGCCGTAGCCCGGGTGGATGGCGACGGCACCGGTCACCTCTGCGGCGGCGATGATAGCCGGCACGTTGAGGTAGGATTCACCGCTGGCAGGCTTGCCGATACAGATGGTTTCGTCGGCCAGCAGCACATGCTTGAGCTCCCGGTCGGCGGTGGAGTGAACGGCCACTGTCTTGATCCCGAGCTCTTTGCAGGCGCGCAGGATCCGCAGGGCAATTTCACCTCGGTTGGCGATGACTACTTTGTCCAACATGGGTGGCGTTTTCCCTTATTCGATGATGAACAGCGGCTCGTCAAATTCGACGGCCTGACCATTTTCAACCAGGATCGCTTTGATCACACCGGCCTTGTCAGACTCGATTTGGTTCATCATTTTCATGGCTTCGACGATGCACAGGGTATCGCCGACATTGACGTGCTGACCGACTTCCACGAACGGCTTGGCCTCCGGGCTGGAGGAGCGGTAGAAGGAGCCCACCATGGGGGAGCGCATCAGATGACCGCTCGGGGCGGCATCGGCGGCAGGGGCCGCGCTCGGTGCAGCGGCGGCAACCGGGGCGGCCACTTGCTGAGCCGGAGCCGGCTGCATCATCATCTGCGGGGCAACGCTAACCTGGCCGGAGAAATTGCGGCTGATGCGAACGGACTCTTCCCCCTCGGAGATCTCCAGCTCGGCGATGCCGGACTCTTCAACCAGTTCAATCAGCTTCTTGATTTTGCGGATATCCATTAGCATTCTCTTTCTTCTTTATCTGATCAGTGATTATCAAGCCGCGCGCAACTGGTGCACGGCCGCGGTTAAAGCGAATTGGTAGCCATCGGCACCCAGCCCACAGATCACTCCCTTGGCCACATCGGACAGATAGGAGTGATGTCGGAAAGCCTCCCTGGCATGGACGTTTGACAGGTGAACCTCGATGAAGGGGATGGCCACACCCAGCAGCGCATCGCGCAGGGCGACGCTGGTGTGGGTGAAGGCGGCCGGGTTGATGATGATATAGTCCACCTGGCCCATGGCCTGATGGATGCGGCCGACCAACTCATGTTCGGCGTTGGATTGCAGGTGTTCCAGAGTGACACCGAGTTCGCCGGCGCTGTGCTGCAGATCGGCGACGATCTCATCGAGCGTCTTGCTGCCGTAGATTCCCGGCTCCCGCTTGCCCAACAGATTCAGGTTGGGGCCATTGAGCAGGAGGATTCGGTGATGTTGCGACATATTGTGTACATCCTCGATGATAATGCTGCCATCTGTCGGCTATCTGTGGACTACCAGAAATCTAGCCATTTTCTGCGCAATTCGATGTGCCCTAGCACACAGATTTCGCAATTATATTGATTTCGTGAAAAATCGCAGCATTTTACTGGTCTAATCTCTACATCTGTTTATTTATTGTGCTTTTTGGCCCAGAGGACGAAAGCCGGACCACAGAGACGACAAAGCCGGCGCAAGGCCGGCTTTGTGGAGGAAGGTGGCAGGACTCAAGCCGCTTCCGACTTCTCGCGGATGAGCTTGTCCACGACACCCGGATCCGCCAGGGTGGAGATATCCCCCAGGCTGTCGGTCTCACCGGTGGCGATCTTGCGCTGCATTATGGAGCGCATGATCATGCCGCTTCCGACTTCTCGCGGATGAGTTTGTCGACTACGCCCGGATCCGCCAGGGTGGAGATGTCCCCCAGGCTGTCGGTTTCGCCGGTGGCGATCTTGCGCAGGATACGGCGCATGATCTTGCCGGAACGGGTCTTCGGCAGCCCCTCGGCCCAGTGGATCACGTCCGGCGTGGCGATGGCGCCGATCTCCTTGCGCACCCACTCCTTCACCTCTTTATGCAGCTCGCGGCTCGGCTCTTCCCCGGCGATCAGGGTGACATAGGCATAGATGCCCTGACCCTTGATCTCATGGGGTACCCCCACCACGGCGGCCTCGGCGATCTTCGGATGGGCCACCAGGGCCGATTCGATCTCGGCGGTACCCATGCGGTGGCCGGAGACGTTCAGTACATCATCCACCCGTCCGGTGATCCAGTAGTAGCCGTCGTTGTCGCGACGGGCACCGTCGCCGGTGAAGTAGCGACCGGGGAAGGTGGAGAAGTAGGTCTGCTCGAAGCGCTCGTGATCGCCGAACACGGTGCGCATCTGACCGGGCCAGGAGTCGGTGATCACCAAGTTGCCCTCGGTGGCACCCTCCAGCGGCTCGCCCAGATTGTCCACCAGGGCCGGCTGTACCCCGAAGAAGGGACGGGTGGCGGAGCCGGGTTTCAGATCGGTGACGCCGGGCAGGGGGCTGATGAGGATACCGCCGGTCTCGGTCTGCCACCAGGTGTCGACGATGGGGCAGCGCTCGTCGCCTATGGTGCGGTAGTACCACTCCCAGGCTTCCGGGTTGATGGGCTCACCCACGGACCCCATGATGCGCAGGCTGGAGCGGGAGGTGCCCTCCACCGCCTCCTTGCCCTTGGCCATCAGGGCGCGGATGGCGGTCGGCGCCGTGTAGAGGATGCTGACGTTATGCTTGTCCACCACCTGGCTCATGCGGTTGGTGGCCGGGTAGTTCGGTACCCCTTCGAACATGAGCGTGGTGGCGCCATTGGCGAGCGGCCCATAGACCAGATAGGAGTGACCGGTGACCCAGCCCACGTCGGCGGTACACCAGTAGATGTCCTCCTCGTGGTAGTCGAACACGTACTTGAAGGTGAGGCTGGCGTAGACCAGGTAGCCGCCCGTGGTGTGCAGCACGCCCTTGGGCTTGCCGGTGGAGCCCGAGGTGTAGAGCACGAACAGGGGATCCTCGGCGCCCATGGCCTCGGCCGGGCAGTCCGCGCTGACGCTCGCGACGGCGTCGTGCCACCAGAGATCGCGATGGCCGTGCCAGGCGACCTGGCCGCCGGTGCGCTTGAGGACGATGACCTTGCTGACCCGGGTCTCCGGGTTGGTGAGGGCCTCATCCACGTTCTTCTTGAGGGGGATGGGGCGACCGCCACGGAGTCCTTCATCGGCGGTGATGACGATGGAGGCGCCGGAGTCGATGATGCGGCCGGCCAGGGCCTCCGGCGAGAAGCCGCCGAACACGATGCTGTGGACGGCACCGATGCGGGTACAGGCCAGCATGGCGACGGCCGCCTCCGGCACCATGGGCATGTAGAGGCAGACCATGTCTCCGCGCTTGACCCCTTGCGCCTTGAGCACGTTGGCAAACTTGCACACCTCGGTATGCAGCTCGCGATAGGTCAGCTTGCGATCCTCGGCCGGGTTGTCCCCCTCCCAGATGATGGCGACCTTGTCGCCGCGCTGGGCCAGATGGCGATCCAGGCAGTTGGCAGAGACGTTGAGCAGGCCATCCTCATACCACTTGATGGAGACATGGCCCGGATCGTAGGAGGTGTTCTTGACCTTGGTGTAGGGCTTCATCCAGTCGAGGATCTTGCCCTGCTCGCCCCAGAAGGCCTCGGGATCCTGCACCGATGCCTGATACATGGCCTCATAGCCTGCCTTGTCCAGCAGGGCGTCCTTACCGATGTGGGCCTTGACCGGGTAGACCTTGCTCTCGCTCATCTGTCACTCCTTTGAATACATTCCTGTAATGTTTGAGTAACAACTTATACCTTTGGTGCCCGAGGGCAATTAGACTTTTGGATAGCGATGAGAAGAGGCTAGCTACCGGCCGGGAAGGCGAGGCGGCGAGAGGGAGATGACATGAGAAAGGGAGCCGATGGCTCCCTTTTTCTATGGAGTCTGGCTCAGCACCAGGCGCTGCGGTGGGGATGGAGCTTGCTGGCCAGATGGGATTTGGAGAGGGGATGGCTGAACAGATAGCCCTGACCCTCCTCGCAGCGCAGGGACTGCAGAAACCGGCGCTGGGACTGGGTCTCTATCCCCTCGGCGGTGACCGCCATGCCGAGGCTGTCCGCGAGATGGACTATGGTGCGGCACAGCTCCCGGCTGTGCTTGTCATCGGGCAGGGCCTGCACGAAGGATCTGTCGATCTTGATGCGATCGATGGGCAGGGTCTTGAGCAGGCTGAGGGAGGAGAAGCCGGTGCCGAAGTCATCGATGGCGATCTGGACTCCCAGTGCCTTGAGGCGGGTAAACAGGCGCAGGCTCTGATCCACGCTCTGGATGATGCTCTCGGTGACCTCTATCTCCAGCCGCTCTGCTGGAAACCCCGTCTCCGAGAGGATGGCCGCCACCCGCTCCACGTAATCGGGGGCGCGCATCTCCCTGACCGAGACATTGACCGACAGTCTGGGCACGCTCAACCCTTGCGCCAGCCAGCGCTGCCCCTGCTGGCAGGCGGTGCGCATCACCCACTCCCCTATCTGCTCTATCAGGCCGCTCCGCTCGGCCACCGGGATGAAGCGGGCGGGTGAGATCACCCCCTCGCTCGGGTGCTGCCAGCGCAGCAGGGCCTCCAGCCCGCTCAGCCGGTTGCTGGTGAGATCCGCCATGGGCTGATAGAGGACGCGAAACTGCTGTTGTTCCACGGCCTTGAGCAGGCCCTGCTCCAGCAACATGCGCTCCCGCGTCTGCTCGGCCATGTCGGGGGCATAGAGCAGATGACCGTTGCGGCCCTGGCGCTTGGCCTCCTGCATGGCGCTGTTGGCCGCGCTGATGAGGTGATCCGGGGTCTGGCCATGATCCGGGTAGAGGGCGACCCCCATGCTGGCGGAGAGGGAGAGCCGCTCCTGCCCAAGCTCGGCCGGTATGCGCAGTGTCTGCAGCAGTTGTTCGACTCGCTCGGCCAGCAGCCGTGGCTGGGAGAGGCCGGGGATCAGCACCAGAAACTCGTCGGCGCCGAGCCGGGCTGCCAGATCCCGGGGACGAAGATTGTGGCGAATGCGCTCGGCCAGCAGCTTGAGCAGGTGATCGCCAGCCTCATGGCCCAGGTTGTCGTTGACCAGCTTGAAGCCATCGAGATCGATGAACAGCAGGGCGAAGCCGTGGTGATTGAGGCGAGCCGCCTCTATCTCGAGCAGGAGTCGCTCCTGCAACAGGGCGCGGTTGCCGAGATCCGTGAGGGGATCGTGGTAGGCGAGGTGGTGGAGCCGCGCCTCGGCCTGCCGCAACCGATCGGCCTGATGCTGGGAGAGCTGCTCTTCGCCGATGTCACGAACGATGAGCAAGAGGCCATCCGGAGCGCCGCCGGCATCCAGAATGGGGCTGCATATCGCCTGCCAGTGCCTGGGCTGCCCGGGATGGTCGGTGGTGAAATGGCCAAGATCCCATTTTTCCCGGGGTATACCACGGTGGATCAGCGCGCCGAGCAGAGGGACCAGCAGGGGAAGCTCGGCGGCATTGAGTTCAAACAGACTCTGGCCAAGGGTCAAGGGGGCGCCGCAGATCTCGGTGAAGGGGCCATTGACGCTGCGGCATCTGAATTCCCGATCGAAGACCCCTATGCCAAAGGGCGCCATCTCGAACAGCCGCTGCAACTGCTGGGGGGGCAGGGGGCCGGACAGAAGGGGGGCCTTAACCGATTCGGGTAGCGCTTTTGTCATGGAGGCTCCTGAATTGACGTCTTTGTCAATGTGGCGTGGTTGTCAGTATGGCAGGAAGTCGGCGGAGGGAAAGGAACCGGGGAACAGCATTAAATCAACAGGATATCAGCCTTTGTGGCGGCCGAAGGCCTGCAGGCCACGCACCAGCACCAGCATGGCCAGCACGAGGAAAGGGAGGGCGAAGGCCAGCAGCGGCAACCAGTGCGCCTGGCTGCCGCTGCTGTGGATGAAGTCGACCCAGGCCACCAGCAGGGCCAGCATGCCGGCTATCTGGAAGCGGCGACGCAGCACCACCTCCACCCCCAGGTTCGCGAGGTAGAGGGTGAGCAGTATGCCGGCGAAACCGGTGAGCTGGGCAGCGCCGTAGAGCTCCCTGTCCGGGTTGAACAGCAGGGCTGCCAGGGGGAGCAGGCCCTGCTGTGTCGGAATAAAGGTGAGCAGCCAGCAGGCGATCAGCAGCAGGGCCGTCTTCATGGGATCAGTCGGCGGCTTGCGCCGGTTTGACCAGGTTCAGGTAGTTCGCATCCATGGCGAGGAAGACCCCAAGCAGGCGGGCGCTGGCGCCATAGAAGCCGAACTTGTCGGCCTTGCGGCAGGCCTGCTCGAAATCGGTGAACCAGCCGAGCAGGTGGTGATGCAGGAGTTCCTCCTGCTCCTGCAGCCACTGCTCCCGCTCCGTGGTGGTGGTCGCCTCGGCGGCGCGAATGATGAGGTTGCCCATCAGATCCAGCTCGATGGCCAGGTGATCGGCGGGCTCCTTGTACTTGTCGCTCACATCGATGCCGAGGCGCTTTAGGCGCGCCTGCATCTCGGCCATGGGGGCCTGCATCAGGAGCTTGGCCTCCCCGCGATAGAGGGATTCGTAGGGCAGGGCCCCCTGTTTGGGATCCACCAGGAACAGACCGGCGAAGTCGGCGGCCAGCTCCAGCTGACGATCCTGGCGCACCAGCAGGCGGGCGATGGCGTCATTGAGCTCGGCCACGGCGTCGCGCATGGGATCCAGCGTGGAGAGACTCTTCAGGAAGCTGCGCACGTCGTAGCTGTCATACTCGGCGATCTGGGGGTCGCTGAGCTCGGCGGCAAACAGGGTGGAAAACCACCAGTAAAGTTCGGCCCGGCGTTCGCTGGTAGCCATAAATTCCTGCATTTTTCCTCCGTGGATGACAATCGGGAGCCATGATGGCCCCCGATTCTAACGACTTTAAAAATAAAGGAAACTCAAGGGGCGGTTTTGGCCGCCCCCGCTCACAGCGCCGGGAACATGGGGTCTATGCCGGCCGCCGACTCCGGTGCGCCAAAGGCGGTGACCGCGGGCGCTGGGCCCTGGAATTTCTCTATCTCCACCAGGGTCGTGTGGGCCGAGGTGGCCTGGGCCAGGCTGGAGGAGCCGATGTCCGCGGTCAGCACATTGGGGTCGCCATAGGTGCACAGGGTGCCGACCTTGCCCCCCTCCAGCGGGCCGTACCAGGCCCCCTCCTGGATGCGTACCACGCCGGGGGCATAGTCATCGGAGACCACCAGCCCCGCCAGTACCTGACCGCGGCCGTTGAACACCCGTACCAGATCCCCGTCCTCAAGGCCCCGCGCCTTGGCGTCCTGGGGGCTCATGTAGACTGGCTCCCGGCCCTGCACCGTGTAGGTGGCGCGATAGTCATCCGAGGAGCAGAGCTGGCTGTGCAGCCGCTTGTCCGGGTGGCAGGACTGCAGGTGCAGCGGGTAGTGCTGGCTGCCCGGGCCGCCGTGGGAGCGCTCGAACGGCTCCATCCAGACCGGATGGCCGGGGCAATCCGCATAGCCGTAGTTGGCTATTGTCTGGGAGAAGATCTCGATGAGGCCGGACGGGGTGCCCAGTGGCTCCAGATCCGGCTCCTGGCGGAACGACTCGTGGCGCACCCAGGGCTGGCCGGCCGGGAAGGTGACGAAGCCCTCTCCCTGCCAGAACTGGCTGAAACGGGGCAACCGGATGCCGATGCCGCGACCCTGCAGGCGGGCGTCGTCATAGATGCTCTGGATCCACTCCAGCTTGCTCTTGCCACCGGTAAACTCGGTCTCGCGATCGAAGCGGCGGCAGAGGTCGGCGAAGATGTCGTAGTCGTCGCGGGCCTCGAACAGCGGCTCCACCACCTTGCGCATGGCCAGGATGCCGGCGTTGGAGTGGGAGCCCCACTGCTCGATGTCGTCTCGCTCGTAGGTGGTCGTGGCCGGCAGCACTATGTCGGCGAAGCGGCAGCTCGCGGTCCACTGGTGATCCACGCTCACCACGGTTTCCAGCTTGCGCCAGGCCGCCACCATCTTGTTGCGATCCTGCTGGTGGTGGAAGGGGTTGTTGCCGCAGAACACCGCCATCTTCATCTCCGGGTAGGTGATGGTCTGGCCATTGAAGGCGATGGTCTTGCCCGGATTGAGGATGCAATCCACGAAGCGGGCCACGGGGATGAACTTGGAGTAACCCTTCCAGTTGCCGTCGTGGATGGGTTTGACCCCGGGGATGACGGAGCTGAACCCGGACATGATGGGGCCCGTGCTGGTGATGGTGCCGGCGCCGTTGTAGTGCCAGCCAAAGCCGTAGCCGCCGCCGGGCAGGCCGATCTGGCCCAGCATGGAGGCCACGACCACCAGCATCCAGGCGTATTGCTCGCCGTGGTGCATGCGCTGTACGCACCAGCCGCCGATAAGCTGGGTGCGGCCGCTGGCCATGGTGTGGGCCAACTCGCGGATGCGGTCGGCGGACACGCCACACAGGGTGGCCGCCCACTCGGCGTCTTTTACCTGACCGTCGCTCTCGCCCAGCAGGTAGGGCAGGAACTTGTCAAAGCCGGTGGTGTAGTTCTTCAGGAACTTCTCGTCGTGCAGCTTCTCGCTGTAGAGGGTATGGGCAATACCCAGCATCAGGGGCAGATCGGTCTGGGGATTGAGGGCAACCTGCTCGCAACTCAGGTACTTCTGGGTCTTGGACTTGACCGGATCGACGCTGATGACCCGGATCTCCCCCTTGGCCACCTTTTCTTTCAGCTGTGCCCAGTAGTCATAGACGCTGTGATCCGGCACCAGCCAGCCCACCTGCAGGTTCTTGATGGGATCGGATCCCCAGATGACTATGGTCTTGCTGTGCTCCAGCAGCAGGGGCCAGGAGGTCTGCTGCTCGTACACCTCCATGGCCCCTGCCACATGGGGCAGGATCACCTGGGCGGCGCCGGTGGAGTAGTCACCGGCCTTGGCGAGATAAGTGCCGTGCAGATTCATGGCGCGGCCCAGCATGGCGCCGGCGGAGTGCAGCTTGCCCACCGACTGCCAGCCGGAGTGGCCCGCGTAGAGGGCGCTCGGGCCATAGCTTTTCTGCACCCGCTCCAGCTCGTGATAGAAGAAGTCCAGGGCCTGGGACCAGGTCACCCGCACGAAGCGGTTCTGGCCGCGCTCGCTTGTGTCTGATTGGTGACCCTTGCGCAGCCAGTCCAGGCGCACCATGGGGTAGCGGATGCGGGAGGGGTTGTAGACCACCTCGGCCAACCCCTTGAGCATCTCGGTTGGGTGCTTGTCGTGCTCGAACGGCAGGGTCTCGACCCAGCGGCCGTCCACCACCCTGGCGCGGAAGGCGCCCCAGTGGGAGCCCGATTGCACCAGCTTGTCACCGGACTCGGCGGCCATGACGGCGCGGCCGAGCAGGGAGGGGCCGATCAGGGCGCTGGCACCGCTGGCCAGCAGGCCACCCAGGAAACCACGGCGGGAAATGTTGATCATGATGTTATTCCTCTTTCGAATCCTTAGTGGCTACCCTGACCGCCGGTATCGGCGGCGTGGTTCTGCAGGTATTTGAGCAGGGTGCGCTCCTCTTCCTTGCTCAGGCGGTAGTAGGCGGACATCGCTTTGAGCCCGGAGATCCAGCCGTTGGCGGTGAAGTGAGCGGGATCCGGCGCCGCGTGGCAGGAGTTGCAGGTGGACTTGTACATCTCGCCGGCATAGTCCCAGATGGGCTGCAGCGAGGGCTCGAGCCCCTTGCCATCGACCCAGGCCTGGACCCGCACCTGCTCCCAGGGGATCTGGGTGGCTTCATCCATCTCTTGCTTGAGTACCTGCTCGCCCGCCTTGAGCTCGTCACGGACGGTGGCCACGAAGACCCGCTTGCCCATGTATTCGCTCAGCACCCGGCCCTTGCCGTCCCGCTCGCGCCAGCCTTCGACCGACACCTGGAGACGATCGCCGCTGCGGGCCAGCACCTCGATGCGGGAGGCGGGCAGCAGCTTGCCGACGGCCTCCGTGCTTTGCTCATCGGCGTAGAGGTCTTTCTCGGCCAGGGTGTAGAGGGTCTCGGCGGCGGGGGCTTCCTGGGCTGCCTCCTTGAGGCTGGCGAAGGTGGCGCGGAAGCCGCCTGCCATGTTCGGAAGCTCGTGGGCGATACCCTTGTGACACTCGATGCAGTTCATGTTCTTGGCTGCGGCGTCTTTCATGGCCAGGGCGGCGGCGGGGGACTGCTTGGCGTGATCCATGTTGTCGTAGCTGTGGCAGGATTTGCAGGTCTTGGAGTTCTGGCTGCTCATGCGGGCCCACACCTTCTCCGCCAGGTGCAAGCGCCTGTCCTCAAACTTCTCCTGGGTGTCGATGCTGTGGCCTATGTACTCCTGATAGAGGTCGTTCGCGGCCTCCATCTTGCGGGCCACCTTGCCGACGAAGTCCTTGGGCTGGTGGCAGTCGGTACAGACCGCCTGCACCCCGGAGGCGTTCTTGAAGTGGATGGACTCCTTGTACTCCGGATAGACGGTGCTCTCCATGGAGTGGCAGGAGATGCAGAACTCCAGGGAGCTGGTCTTCTCGAAGCCATAATGCAGGCCGACGGTGCCGGCCAGGGTCACGCCGACCCCGACCAGGATCAGCGCCAGCACCGACCAGCGGCGGCTGGGTGTGCGCAGGAAGTGCCACAGTTTTTTCATGGAAGGTCTCTCACATCGCTTTTTTGATGTGAGCCATGATAGGGAGCCGCTGTGAACAGGGTTGCCGGTAAAAATTAATGAATTAGGGGTATTTATGACAAAATATGAATAGAATAATCCCCCCTGTCCTTGCTGCGAGCCCTGCCATGCGCCACCACATTCTGGTCGTTGAAGATGACGTCGTGACCCGCGAGAAGCTGACCGGCTATTTCGAGCGGGAGGGCTATGCCGTGACCGCGGTAGAAGACGGGCAGGGGATGCGGGCCGTCCTGGAACAGCAGGACATCGCCCTGGTGATGCTGGACATCAACCTGCCGGGGGAAGACGGCCTGCTGCTGACCCGTGAGCTCAGGGCCCGCAGCACGGTGGGCATCATACTCGTGACCGGCCGCAGCGACGCGGTGGACCGGATAGTGGGGCTCGAGATGGGGGCCGATGACTATGTCACCAAGCCGTTTGAGCTCAGGGAACTGCTGGTGCGGGTCAAGAACCTGCTGTGGCGCATCTCGCTGGCGTCATCTGTACAAGGGGCGAGCGAGCCCGATGACGATGCGGTCTGCTTCGGCCCCTGGCGCTTCGACATTCCCCGCCGCCAGCTCACCAAGGACGGGGTGCCGGTGCGCCTCACCAAGGCCGAATACGAGGTGTTGGTGGTGTTCGTCGCCCATGCGGGCCGGGTGCTCAGCCGGGAGCGGATCCTCTCCCTGGTGACCCATCGCGGGGACGGGCCGAGCGATCGCACCATAGACGTGCTGATCCGCCGGCTAAGGGGAAAATTGGAGGAGGATCCGCGGGACCCCCAGCTGTTTGTCACCGTCCACGGCGAGGGCTATCTGTTTGCCGGTCAGATAGCCCCATAGGCAGTGAATCAGGCTGTTTTCAGTGCCTTTGGTGAAGTTTTAATAAAGTAATGTTGCAGGCGGTGTTTGATTGTTCTGAGGTCAGGCCGGCGGCCGGGTCTCAAACTGCGGACAGTCGTCCCCTATCCGGTGCCAGGGGGCCTTGGATCCGACGAAGATGTGAAAGCCCGGCTGCTGGCTCGGCGCCTCGTCCAGCACCCCGAGCCGCAGGTTGATCTTGCCGCTGCTGCGCTTCTGGCTGAACAGGCTGGAGCCGCAGTGGCGGCAGAAGGCGAGGCTGGTCTCCGCCGACTTCTGGAAGCGGGCGATGGCGTCGCTGCCCTTCACTATTTCCACCTTGTCCCCATCCAACCCGCCCACCGAGGCGTAATCCGAGCCGGAAAACTTGCGGCACTCGCCGCAGTGGCAGTTGCCCATGTAATCGAAGCTGTCCGGCAGGCGCAGCTTGACGGCGCCGCACAGGCAGCTGGCGTGTAACCTCTTCATCTAGTTTCCTCCGGCCGGCGTCTCAGGCCATCTGGTCATCTTCGGCGCGAAACAGCACCCGCTTGCACTTGGCACAGGCCCATTCACGCCGAAAGTCCGCCAGATGCACCAGGCCGACCTCCAGTTGTTTGTGGTGACCGCAGTGGCGGCAGAACACTATCTTGCCGTCCACCGTCTCCGGGTGGGCATCCAGATATTGGGCCTTGGTGGGAACCTCCTCCCACTGGGTGGCGGGGACGCGCCTGCGCTGATGGCTGTAGTAGACCCAGTAGAACAGAAAGAACGCCACCAGGATGATAAAGGTCAGCAGATGCTCCATCAGGATTCCCCCCGTTTGCCTGCTCCGGCTTTCGAATAAAAAACGATGTTAATGAGCATGTTATAAGAAGCGGCAAGGGGGGATTGTGATCCGCTTCGGGTTTTGGCCTAGGGGGGCGTGGGAGCCAGACCGACCCGGTACACGGGACGAAAATCCCCATCCGACAGGGAGTGCTCAGGTGCGCTCAGGGGGGCGCTCAGGGTCAGGATGGGTGGGCCCATGACACGAGGGCATTGGGTTTCAGTGGCATCCGGTTGGCGAAGCAGGCAGACGGCCTGGGCCACCGCAAGCTGCCCCTGTTCACGCATCTGGTCGCTGTTGGCGGCGAGGATCTTGCCCCGCAGCAGGCCGCGCTGGACGCCGTGGCTGAAGTAGGTGGCGAGCACTCTAGGGTGGTCGACATGGTGCTGGGCCAGCTCGTTGACCGCCACCTCGGCGGCGATGGCGCCCCCCACCAGGTAGTCGAGCCCGGGGTGACGGGCCAGGGTCTGCTGCACCAGGGTACGCTGGATCTCGCGGCTGTTGTCGCCGCGCGCCGTGGTGATGAGCCGGATGGCGCTGTCACGGATGGCGTCGATGAAGCCGGACTCGACCAAGGCGGTACCACTACCCGAGTCGGGGCCCGGGAAGAGGGCGACCGAGACGGGCGGGCTGCCCGCCGGGTGGCGCTCTGCCAGCCAGTGGCCGATGCGCCAGCCCATCTGGTACCAGGGCACGCCGACCTGAGCGACGGCGAGGCCGGGGGCGAGATCGTTGACCAGCCCGAACACCGGCAGCGGGCTCTGCCTGATGGCGTCGGCGAGAGCCCCATAGCTGACCGCGCCGAGCAGGATGGCATCGCTCCCCTCATCCACGCATTGGCGCAACTGCTTGCGCTGTTCGGCCAGGGCGCCATAACCCCCCGCCTCGTGGATCCGCAGCTTGGCCTCGAGCCGCTTGGCCTCCTCCACCATGCCCTGATTGACCGACAGCCAGTAGGCATCCCTCAGGTGAGGGTAGAGGACGCACAGGGTCAAGGGTTTGGCAAGGGGGGCGGGGGCCGGCCAGGTCAGTCTGGTAGGCTGGCCGGTGAAGGCGCCATCCGGCCAGTGATCCACCTCGAAGGCCGAGGCGGGACGGGCCAGCAGGGCGAGCAGAATGCACAGAGAGAGGCTTCGCATGGCAGAGGGTTTTGTTAAAGTGTGAGGCCGTATTATCCGGACAAAGTCGATCACAACCAAGGGATCCCCCGTGAGAATGTTTTCCGGCCTGGGCGGCAAGTTGCTGCTGGCCTTCTCCCTGATGGCCATGCTGACCCTCAGCGCCTCCCTGCTGGGCTGGGTCGGCCTCAACCGTCTGCGTCAGCTGGAGCAGGGGGTGCAAGCCACCCTGGCGGGTCAGGAGAGCGCCCGTACCCTGGCGCGCCTGAGTGGCGAGATCCAGAACGCCTCCCACCTGCTGGCCATGGCGAGCAGCGAGGCGGAGCGGGAACATCAGGGACGCCTGCTGACCCTGCAGGGGCAGCAGATGCAACAGGTGCTGGAACAACTCGGCACCGAGGGGGAGCTGGCGCAGTTGCACCGGCTCAGCCAGACCATCATCGGCAATCTCGGCCAGCAGGGCTGGCTGGTGGGGGAGCGGCTCACGCTCATGGCCGAAGGCGGCGCGCTGCGTACCCAACTGGTGGACGCCGCCGGTCAGGTGGCCGAGCTAGCCCGCAGCCAGATGGAGAACGCCGAGACCGTGATGGTGGCGGGCATGGGCTCCCTCTATCGGTTGCAGGGGAAGCAGGCCGACGCGGCGCTGGATCGACTGCTGGAGCAGGATCTTGACTGGCTGGAGCAGATGACGGAGCTGCGCCACCGCACCCTGATGCAGCAGCAGAGGATAGAGGAGATCTGGCGCAGCGAGCAGCAGCCCGCCCTGCAGGGGCTTCAGCAGGAGAGCAGCAAGGCCCTGGCCATCCTGCAACTGCGGGCCGGCGCCGTGACGGACCCCGCCCGTCGGGCCGCGGTGGAGCAGGCGCTGTCCCTGCTCGGGCAGAGTGACAGACTGGTGCAGCTGCGCAGCGACTGGATCGGCAAGGGGGAGGCGCTGCGGGTGCTGGCCTCGGCCAACGAGGTGATGATGGGCAGCCTCAACCAGCAGGTAGACAGCCTGGTGGCGGGGGCGCGGGAGGCCCTCGGCCAGAGCCAGCGAGTGCTGCGGGAGCGGTTGCAACTGCTGGCCAGCGCCCTGGTCTTCATCGGCCTGCTCACCCTGGGTCTCTTGATCCTGCTGATGTGGCGCATGGTCTATGGCCGCATCGTCTGGCCCCTGCAACACGCGGTGGAGGGGATGAGCCGGCTGGCACGGGGGGATCTGACGCCCCCGGCGCCTGGCATGCATCAGGGACAGGATGAGCTGGCCGAACTCGGCCGGGCCCTGCAGGTATTTCGCGACAACGCCATCGAGCTCGGTCGCTATCAGCGGGAGCTGGAATCCCGGGTGGAGGAGCGCACTGGTCAGCTCAGCCATGCGAACCTGCGCCTCAACGAGGAGGTGGAGAAGCAGCGCCAGGCCAGGGACGAGGCGGAGCAGGCCAACAGGGCCAAGTCGGTCTTCCTCGCCACCATGAGCCACGAGATCCGTACCCCCATGAACGGCATACTTGGCGGGCTCAGCCTGCTGGAAGACACCCGGCTAAACCCGGAGCAGCAGCGCTATCTGGCCGCTATCGGCCAAAGCGGCGAGTCCCTGCTCGAGATCCTCAACGACATCCTCGATTACTCCAAGATAGAGGCGGGCCACGTGGAGGCGCGCCGGGAACCCTTCCCGCTGCGGCAGCTGGCGGACGATCTCTGCACCCTGTTTCGGCCGAGGGCCGAGGCCAGGGGGCTGCGCCTCGAGCTTATCTATGGCGACACCCTGCCGCCCGTGGTAGAGGGGGACATGGGCAAGCTGCGCCAGGTGATCGCAAACCTGCTCGGCAACGCCGTCAAGTTCACCCGCAAGGGGAGCATCACCCTCTCGGTCATGCCCCTGGCCTGCGCCGGCCCCTGCGCCGAGCCCTGCATCGAGTTCGTGGTCGAGGATACCGGCCCCGGCATTCCAGCAGAGGAGCAGCAAGCGGTGTTCGAGGCGTTCCGTCAGCGCAAGCGGGATCTCGGCCATCAGGGAGGCACTGGCCTCGGCCTCGCCATCAGCCAGAAGCTGGTGAGCGCCATGGGGGGGGAGCTTGGGCTTGCGAGCGAGCCCGGTGCGGGCTGCCGCTTCAGCTTCAGCCTGCCTCTGCAACGCTCGGCGGCCTTGTTGCCCGTGCAGCCAGAGCCCGTCCTGCTCTGCCAGCCCCGGGAGATCCTGCTGGTAGAGGACAACGAGATCAACCGTCTGGTGGCCCAGGGCATGCTGGCGCGCCTCGGTCACAGGGTCACCCTGGCGGAGGATGGTCGCACGGCGCTGGCCTGGGTGAGCGAGCGATCCTTCGATCTGGCCCTCCTCGACATCAACCTGCCGGACATGGACGGCATCAGCCTGCGGGAAGATCTCGACGCCATCAGCGAGGAGGTCCATGGCCGGCCCCTGCCCGCCATCGCGGTCTCGGCCCAGATGTACCCGGAAGATATCCGCCACTGCCTGGCCGCCGGTTTCGCCGACTTCGTGGGCAAACCCATGCGGCTGGCGACCCTGGCCGGAGCCATCGCGCGCCAATGCCAGGGGGCCGCCTCGGCAGAGACTGGCCCCGGGGAGGCTGCTCCTGCGGGCAACGGGGTGCTGGAGGCGGATCTGCCCGTGCTGGGTCTGCCGCGCATCGGTCAGCTTATCGATTTGTTCGAGTCACAAGGCCGTGAGCTGGTGGCGACCTTGGTCGCGAGCGAGCCGGGGGAGGGGCGCCGTCAACTGGCCCACAAACTCAAGGGCAGCGCCCTGGCGCTGGGGCTGACGGACTTTGCCGAACTCTGCGCCGAGTTGGAGAGGGGGGAGGGGGAGCCTCTGGTGCTGACCCCCGCATTTGAAGAGGCTATCCATGGGTTGCAGGCCTGGCTGGCGGTGAAGGGGGAGCAGTCCGGGGATGAAACTCGTCTTTCGTAACATAGATTCAACATTTTTTTGGGTGGTTGGACTGTCTCTTTGATCCCGCTCACGTTACAATGCGCGGGCCCACTTCACCTATCGCGCAAACGATTTTCAGGAGATAAACGGATGTTGAAACGTGACATGACCATCGCCGGCTATGATCCAGAGCTGTGGCAGGCCATCACAGACGAAACCCGTCGTCAGGAAGAGCATATCGAGCTGATCGCGTCTGAGAACTACACCAGCCCCCGCGTCATGGAAGCCCAGGGCTCCCAGCTGACCAACAAGTACGCCGAAGGCTACCCGGCCAAGCGCTACTACGGTGGTTGCGAGTATGTGGACGTGGTTGAGACCCTGGCCATCGAGCGCGCCAAGGAACTGTTTGGTGCCACTTACGCCAATGTGCAGCCGCACTCCGGCTCCCAGGCCAACAGCGCCGTCTACATGGCCCTGCTGCAACCGGGCGATACAGTGCTGGGCATGAACCTGGCCCACGGCGGTCACCTGACCCACGGCTCCCCGGTCAACTTCTCCGGCAAGCTGTACAACATCATCCCCTACGGCATCGATGAGTCCGGCAAGATCGACTACGACGAGATGGAACGTCTGGCGGTCGAGCACAAGCCCAAGATGATGATCGGCGGCTTCTCCGCTTACTCTGGCGTGGTCGACTGGGCCCGCATGCGCGAGATCGCCGACAAGATCGGTGCCTGGCTGTTCGTCGACATGGCCCACGTGGCCGGTCTGATTGCCGCCGGCGTCTACCCGAACCCGGTTCCCCACGCCCACGTGGTCACCTCCACCACCCACAAGACCCTGGCCGGTCCGCGCGGTGGTCTGATCCTCTCCGCCGCCGATGACGAAGAGCTCTACAAGAAACTGAACTCCGCCGTCTTCCCGGGCGGCCAGGGCGGCCCGCTGATGCACGTCATCGCCGGCAAGGCCGTGGCCTTCAAGGAAGCCCTCGAGCCCGAGTTCAAGACCTACCAGGCTCAGGTCGTCAAGAACGCCAAGGCCATGGTCGAGGTGTTCCTGGCTCGCGGTTACAAGATCGTCTCCGGCGGCACCGACAACCACCTCATGCTGGTGGATCTGATCGGCCGCGAGCTGACCGGTAAAGAGGCCGATGCGGCGCTGGGCAAGGCCAACATCACAGTCAACAAGAACTCGGTGCCGAACGATCCGCGTTCCCCCTTCGTCACCTCAGGTGTGCGTCTGGGTACCCCGGCCATCACTCGCCGCGGCTTCAAGGAAGTCGAGAGCAAGCAGCTGGCTGGCTGGATCTGCGACGTGCTGGACAACCACGACAACGACGAAGTGCTGGCCACCGTGCGTGAGAAAGTGCTGGATATCTGCCGTCGTCTGCCGGTTTATGCCTGATAAGCCAGACATTCTGGTATGAGACAATGCCACTCTCGGGTGGCATTGTTGTTTACAGGGCGGCGCCGCCTGGGCGCTGTGCTCAGTCTCAGCCAGTCAAGAGGAGAGGAAGCGCCATGCCTAGCCAGACTGCCCCCAACGATGACGACCTTGTCTCGTCCATCCGCGCCCAGTATCACTTTCGCCCAAGCCCGGAGGGCCTGCTGGCCTGGGACGTACGCAGGTTGATAAGGCTCGGCCGCGGGCTGCCGGTGCGCGTCGTGCCGCTTGGTCAGATAGCGGAGCTCGACAAGGAACACTGGTACGGCCATGGCAGCGTGACACCCACGGTGCGCAGCATAGTGGAGCACTGCCAGCTGATGCTGGCCGCCGATCTCGCCTATCCCATCATCTTGGACAGCGAGGGCCGGGTCATGGATGGCATGCACAGGGTTGGCAAGGCGCTGATGCTGGGGGCGACTCACATAGAGGCGGTGCAGTTCGAGCAGGATCCTGCGCCCGATTACGTGGATTGCGATCCCGATGCCTTGCCCTATGACGACTGATGGCGGTCGTTCTCGTCACAGCCTCAATGCTACCCACGGGTAGCATTGTTTTTTCTGGGCTTTTACCGGTTTTGGGTGGCCGTGTTACACTGGCTGACCAAGCTCCTGCCCCTGGTGGCAGGTGACCCCTTAGATGTCATGAGTTTGCGCCGGAGGTCCGATGCATTGCCCGTTCTGTAGTGCCGTTGATACCAAGGTGATCGATTCCCGGCTGGTGGCGGAAGGCCATCAGGTGCGTCGCCGCCGCGAGTGCCTGCTCTGTCACGAGCGTTTCACCACCTTCGAGATGGCCGAGCTGGTGATGCCGCGCATCATCAAGTCCAACGGCTCCCGCGAGCCCTTCAACGAAGAGAAGCTGCGTGGCGGCATCTTGCGGGCGCTGGAGAAGCGGCCGGTGAGCATGGAAGCCATCGAGAAGGGGGTGAATCACATCAAGTCTCGCCTGCGCGCCACTGGCGAGCGGGAGGTGGCCTCCCAGCTGCTCGGCAACCTGGTGATGGATGAGCTCAAGAGCCTCGACAAGGTGGCCTATATCCGTTTCGCCTCCGTCTATCGCAGCTTTGAGGACATCCGCGAGTTCGGTGAAGAGATCGCCAAGCTGGAGAAGTAACGAGGGCGAGCAAGGCAATATCCGCTTCGCCCCTCTCTACCTCAGGACTTGAGGACATCCGCCTTGTTTGTGACAAGAAGCGGTGAAGGGATCGCCAAGCTGGAGAAATAAGCCAGCCACTCACGAATTGCGTTAGAACCCCTATTTTCTCGCGTTGAACGGGAGCCCAGATGTTTAGTCAAGACGATTATCGATGGATGAACCGGGCCCTCGAGCTGGCCCGCCGCGGTCGCTACACCACGGCCCCGAACCCCTGTGTCGGCGCCGTGCTGGTGAAGGCCGGCGTGGTGGTGGGGGAGGGCTGGCACCAGCGTGCCGGTGAGCCCCATGCGGAGGTCTACGCCCTGCACGCCGCCGGTGAAGAGGCCCGCGGTGCCACCGCCTACGTGACCCTGGAGCCCTGCTCCCACCACGGCCGTACCCCTCCCTGCGCCGAGGCGCTGATCAAGGCCGGGGTGACCCGGGTGGTCGCCGCCATGGTGGATCCCAATCCCCAGGTAGGCGGGCGCGGTCTGCGCATGCTCTCCGAGGCGGGTATCAAGGCGGACTTCGGCCTGCTGAGCGCCGAGGCCGAGGCGCTCAACCCCGGCTTCTTCAAGCGGATGCGCACCGCTTTCCCCCTGGTGACGGTAAAGCTCGGCGCGAGTCTCGATGGTCGCACCGCCATGGCGAGCGGCGAGAGCCAGTGGATCACCGGCCCCTTAGCACGCGCCGACGTGCAGCGCCTGCGGGCCCGTCACGACGCCGTACTGTCGAGCGCCGAGACGGTACTGACCGACGGGGCTTCGCTCAACGTGCGTTGGGACGAGCTGCCTCCCTCGGTCAAGGCGGTCTACCCCAAGGAGGCCCTGCGCCAGCCCCTGCGGGTCGTCATCGACTCCCAGAATCGCTTGACCCCTGATCTGCCCCTGTTCAAGAGCACGGGCCCGGTGCTGCTGGCTCGCCACAAGGTGGACGGGGACTGGCCGGAATGGGTGCAGCAGCTGGAGCTGCCGTTGCTCGACGGCAAGCTGGATCTGGTCAGCCTCTTCATGCTGCTGGCCAAGCGCAACATCAACTCCGTGCTGGTGGAGGCGGGGCCGCGCCTGTGTGGCGCCCTGCTCGGCAAGGGCCTGGTGGACGAGCTGGTGCTCTATCAGGCGCCCAAGCTGCTGGGGGACGAGGGCCGCGGCCTGTTCCACCTGCCCGAGTTGACCCGGCTGTTCCAGGCGCCCAAGCTCAACCTCAAGGATGTGCGGCTGGTGGGGCAGGATATCCGCATCACGGCCAGGATTGCCTAGCCAGCCTTCAGGATCTTTCAAGGAAGTGCGGGCCGATTGAGCCAGTCGTGCGCATCGAGGCCAGCATAGCCTGATGTTCGGCACTTATACATCTCAGAGACAGGGCCGCCGGGCCCTGCCAGCAGCAAGGTGATCTGCATGTTTACCGGAATTATCGAAGCCATGGGTACCCTGGCAGCCCTGCGTCGTCAGGGGGAGGACATGGCCCTCACAGTGCACGCCCCGACCCTGGATTTCAGCGACGTCAAGTTGGGCGACTCCATCGCGACCAACGGCGTCTGCCTGACCGTGGTAGCCCTCGGCGACAAGAGCTACACCGCCGACGTGTCGCTCGAAACCCTGTCTCGTACCGGCTTCGCCGATGCCAAGGTGGGCGATCCCGTCAATCTGGAAAAAGCCCTGATGCCGACCTCGCGCCTCGGCGGCCACCTGGTCTCCGGCCACGTGGATGGCATCGGCGAGGTGAAGAGCAAGTCCAGCAGCGGCCGCGCCATCGAATATTGGATTGAAGCGCCAGGGGAGCTCGCCCGCTATATCGCCGAGAAGGGCTCCATCGCAGTGGATGGCATCAGCCTCACGGTCAACGCCGTGCAGGGCAACCTGTTTCGTCTCACCATAGTGCCCCACACCGCCCAGGAGACCACGATCGCAAACTGGAAGCCGGGCCACAGGGTGAACCTCGAGGTGGATCAGATAGCCCGCTATCTGGAGCGGCTGATGCAAGGCAGGGTGCAGGAGGGCACGACCTCGTCCCTGACCCTGGAGAAACTGGCCCAGTCCGGCTTTCTGTGATGACGCTGTGGGAGCCGAAAACGCTTTTCTGTGAGCCCGCGCAGGTTGAAATGGGGGCCTCTGCCCCCATCTAGGTCAGAATAACCCCGTATCAAATCGAGCCCGCAGGCTCAATCCCGAAGCATGTTGATGGAGTAGCCCATGGCGCTGAGCACAACCCAGGAAATCATTGCCGATATCAAGGCTGGCAAGATGGTGATCCTGATGGATGACGAAGACAGGGAGAATGAAGGGGACCTCATTATGGCCGCCTCCTGTGTCCGCCCCGAGGATATCAACTTTATGGCCCGGTATGGGAGAGGGTTGATCTGCCTGACATTGACCCGGGATCGCTGCAAACAGCTGGCGCTGCCGCTGATGGTGGACCGCAACAACGCCCAGTTCTCCACCGCCTTCACCGTGACCATAGAAGCGGCAGAAGGGGTGACCACCGGCATCTCCGCCGCCGATCGCGCCGTGACCGTGCAGGCCGCGGTGGCACCGAATGCCAAGGCCGCCGATCTGGTGCAGCCTGGCCACATCTTCCCGCTGATGGCGCAGGATGGCGGCGTACTGACCCGGGCCGGGCATACGGAAGCGGGCTGCGATCTGGCCCGGTTGGCCGGTTACGAGGCGGCCTCCGTCATCGTCGAGATCCTCAACGAAGACGGCAGCATGGCCCGTCGCCCGGATCTCGAGATCTTCGCCGAGCAGCACGGCATCAAGCTCGGCACCATCGCGGATCTTATCGAGTACCGCAATCAGCACGAGACCACGGTGGAGCAGGTGGCCGAGTGCAAACTGCCCACCGAATACGGCGAGTTCGATCTCATCACCTTCCGCGACACCATCGACAACCAGGTGCATTTTGCCCTCAAGAAGGGTGACATCCAGACCGACCAGCCGACCCTGGTGCGGGTGCATCTGCACGACGTGCTGAGCGATCTGCTGCAGACCGACCGTCACGCCGCCCGCAGTTGGCCCCTGGCCAAATCCATGGCGCGCATCGCGAAAGAGGGCGGGGTTCTGGTGATCCTGGGGGCCGAGGCCAATGGCGACGAGCTGCTGGCCCGGGTCAAGGCGTTCGAGGCCGCCGACAAGGGGCTGGCACCGGAAGGGGCCAGGTGGCAGGGTACCTCCCGCCGGGTCGGCGTGGGCTCCCAGATCTTGAAGACCCTGGGGGTCGGCAAGATGCGCCTCCTGAGCTCACCGAAGAAGTACCACGCCCTCGGCGGCTTCGGCCTGGAAGTGGTGGAATACGTCGGCGAGTAATCTCGTCGAAGCCGTCGCTTCCCGCCACGGGCTGGGGAGTCAGGTGCAATGAAATAAGGGATGACTTCGGTCATCCCTTATTGGTTTGTTGCCTGCCTGTGAGGGTCTGCCTTAGCGGCGACGGCGCAACCAGGCAAGGGGCAGCAGCAACAGGCTGGCAAGACCCATTGCACCACCGCCGCCACCGCCACTGGAGGTAGAGGTGGAGCTGGTGGTTGTCGTCGCAGTCGTTGTCGTGCTGCCGCCTGCCGCCGTCGTCCCCGTGGTGGTTGTGGGTTTGCCGGTCATGCTCATCAGAACCCCTTGAAGACGCTGACTCCCCCCTCGCTCGTCGATGGCGGTGAGGGCTATTCCCTGGAGACGAAGGGTGCCCACGGTGTCGTTGGCATCGGCGCGCAGGCGCAGGGTGCAGTGCTGCCCCGCCTCCAGGCGGTCGGGACAGCCGTTGAACATGGAAGGCGCGTCGCTGTAGACGTTGCTCAGGGTCAGGGCCTGTGTGGTGCGGTTGGCGAGTTGGTAGTCGGCCCAGCCACTGGTCCCCTGGGGCAGAACGAGGCCGCGGATGGTGGTCAGGGTAACCCCCTGCTGCTGGCTGGAAATCCACTCCTTGAACGCCGGGGCGTAGACATAGCCGCCGGCGCTGCCGGTGGCGCAGGGGTAGGCGCCGTAGCTGGTGACACCGACCAGTTCTCCCCCGGAGGTCAGGGGGCCGCCACTGTCACCCTTGCAGGTATCCTGGCCGAGCAGGTTGCCGGCGAAGATGTGGGTGCTGGTCTGATCCCCATACCAGCGGTCTTTCTCCCCCTGGTAGGCAAGATCCACCGCCAGCAGTTGCGAGCTGGTCTTGGTCGCGGCAGGGTTGGTGCCACCGTAACCGAGGGCATTGAGCAGGGTGGTACCCAGCTGCCAGGTGTCCTTGGCCGTCAGATCGGCGATCCTGATGGGGGCGAGGGAGACGGGGCTGGCCAGGTGCAGCAGGGCCAGATCCGAGGAGGAGGGGGTCTGGTCGGGACTCCCCAGATGGTTCATCAGATTCTGATAGTACTCGGGGTGCATCAGCACCTGATCGACTCTGCTGCGGGTGTGGGGGCGGCTCAAGTCCGTCACGCCGATGGCGACTTCCATGGGGCCGGATTGGGCATCGGCGACGCAGTGGGCGGCGGTCAGCACCCACTGACTGCCGATCAGGGTACCGCCGCAGAAGTTGACCCAGGTGCCGTCGACGACTTCACCGACTGCCGCCATCCAGCTGGGGGCTGTCGTGGCGCTGCCCCCTATGATGCGTGGTGCGCCGCTATCGGCCTGGGCGGAAAATGATAGCAGGCACGCGAGTGCGACGCCGCTGCGTTTGAAATACAACATATTGAACTCCTTGATATTATTATTTTTACCCCGTGACAGGCGCACGTATTATTAGCAGGTCGGAGCAGTTAAGAAAAAAATTAATAAGGGCCTGGTGACCGGAGTGGTGATGCCTGTTTTTGTCCCATTGCCTTTGTGCTAGAATGTGCGCACTTTTGGCCGCGGCCCCATTGACGGCCCTACTGATTGCACAGAGACAGGATTTCCAATGAAGATCATCGAAGGAAATATCGCCGCTCCCGAGGCGCGTGTAGCTATTGTCGTTGCCCGTTTCAACAGCTTCATCAATGACAGCCTGGTGAACGGCGCGCTGGACGTGCTGAAGCGTCAAGGCCAGATCCAGGAGAGCAATCTGACCCTGGTTCGCGTGCCGGGTGCCGTTGAAATCCCATTGGCGGCCAAGAAGCTGGCCAAGAGTGGCCAATACGACGCCATCGTCGCCCTCGGCACCGTCATCCGTGGCGGTACCTACCACTTCGAACTGGTGGCGAGCGAGAACGGCAAGGGTCTGGCCCAGGTGATGATGGAATATGAAATTCCCGTCGCCTTCGGCGTGCTGACCACAGAAAACATCGAACAAGCCATCGAGCGCGCCGGTACCAAGGCGGGTAACAAGGGTGCAGAGGCTGCACTGAGCGCGCTCGAAATGATCAACGTCCTGAAACAACTGGACGTGTAACGAGGAGAAGTACATTGAAACCGTCCGAGCGCCGTAAGGCCCGTCATTGCGCCACCCAGGCCATCTACCAGTGGCAGATGACCCAGGCCAACGTGGGCGACATCGAAGAGCAGTTCAAGATCGATCAGGACACCAAGGGTGTGGACCTGAACTATTTCCGCGATCTGCTGTTCGGGGTAGCCCTCCACTGCAACGAGCTGGACAAGGTGTTTGCACCTTTCCTCTCCCGTCCGCTGGAAGAAGTGGACATGGTGGACAAGGCGATCCTGCGTCTGGCGACCTACGAGCTGACCCGTCGTGATGATGTGCCGCCGCGCGTGGTGATCAACGAAGCGATCGAGCTGGCCAAAGCCTTCGCCGCCGATGACAGCCACAAGTTTGTCAACGGTGTTCTGGACAAGGTGATCAAGACGCTGCCGAAGCGCTGATCCGCTGTCCATCAGCCTTAAGAGAGGAGCCAGCCTAACCGCTGGCTTTTTACTGTATGGGTGAATTTGAGCTGATTGAGAAGTACTTCAAGGTCCCCCACGCCCGCAAGGACGTGGTGCTGGGCCCGGGAGATGATTGCGCCCTGCTGACCCTGCCGGCGGATACTCAGCTGGCGGTGAGCACGGATACCCTGGTGAGCGGCGTCCACTTTTTCCCCGACATGGATCCGGTGGATCTCGGCTACAAGGCGTTGGCGGTCAACCTGTCCGATCTCGCCGCCATGGGGGCAGAGCCGCGCTGGGTCTCCATGGCCCTGACCCTGCCCGCCATCAACGAGGCCTGGGTAGCCGGCTTCGCCGAGGGTTTCCTCGAGCTCGCCGAGTACTACAACGTGGCCCTGGTGGGGGGCGACATGACCCGTGGCCCCCTCTCCATCACCGTCTCGGTGAAGGGATCCGTGCCCACCGGCCGCGCCCTGCTGCGCAGCGGTGCCAAGGCGGGAGACGGCATCTATGTGACCGGCACCCTGGGGGATGCGGCCCTGGCGCTCTCCCACCTGCTTGGCAAGCGGGTATTGAACGAGAACCAGCTGGCGGCCGTGCTGCCCAGGCTCGATCATCCCCATCCCCGCATCCTGGCGGGACAGGCCCTGCGCGGGCTGGCGAGCAGTGCGCTGGATCTCTCCGACGGCCTGGCCTCGGATCTCGGCCACATCCTCAAGGCCTCCGGCGTCTGTGCCCAGATCGATCTCAATCTGCTGCCTCTCTCGCCGGTACTGCAGGATGCGGTCTCCGCCGAGGCGGCCTGGCAGCTGGCACTGGCGGGCGGCGATGACTACGAGCTCTGCTTCACCGTGCCCCAGGAGCATCACGGCGCCCTGGACACGGCGCTCGCGAACTGCGGCGTCAAGTTCACCCGCATCGGCCGTATCCTGGCCGGGGAGCCCGGCATCGACTATCTGCTGGATGAACAGCCGGTAGCGCTTGAGCTCAAGGGATGGGATCACTTCGCATGATGGCCTGGAACCGCGGCTGCGAGCTAAAACCGACAGATTGGAATCAACAAGGATGATGATAAAACCCGAGCTGAAGCAGCTCAATCTCAAGAACCCGCGCCACCTGCTGGCGGTGGGGTTTGGGGCCGGCCTCTCCCCCTGGGCACCGGGCACCATGGGCACCATAGTCGCCATTCCGCTCTATCTGCTGGTGAGCGGCCTCTCTACCCCCTGGTTTGTCGCCCTGCTGGTGCTGGGCTTTCTGGTGGGGATCTGGCTCTGCCAGGGGGCGACCGACGCCATCGGTATGCCGGATCACGGCTCCATCGTCTGGGATGAGGTGATCGGCTTCGGGGTCACCATGATAGCGGCCCCCACCGGCTGGGAGTGGGTGCTGGCCGGCTTCGTGCTGTTCCGGCTGTTCGACGTGCTCAAGCCCTGGCCCATCTCCTGGTTCGATCGCCGCATCCATGGCGGGCTCGGCATCATGCTGGACGACCTCATCGCCGGCCTGTTTGCGCTGATCTGCATGCAACTGCTGGCAGGCTGGCTGAGCTGACAGGCCAGCCCAGCTGGGATTGGTGCATCCCTCTCGCGGCAGCCCAAGGCTGTCGGTGCAGATCAGGGGTTCTTTGGACAAGCACTCTGGCCCGGCATTTGCCGGGCCAGAGTCGTTTTGTATGCAATTCCCTCCGTTACCTTTCACAGCGCTCCCCGGGTCTCGGTGGAAGATGCTGCCTTGACCCTATTTATCGCTGCTTATTTTTCCTTCATCCATATATGCTGTCGTTAAAAAATCATTTCACATAAATATTCACTACTCATTCGAGGCTTGATAGTCTGGATGGAATAGTGAATATGATTGGTTGTTATGGTTTTGTTGAAACTAAAGCGATGTTAACTCTGGTATTGCCGTCACAACATCTGATAGTGTGATGTTTATCGACATTTTGTGCCTATGATGAGAGCGTTATCTGCGCAAAGTATTGCGAAATTGTATAACAGGATCATTTACACCCGCGGGCAAACCGACTAACTTACTCGCGGGTTATTCCAAAAAAATGCAAAAAACCCGCCCGGATCGCTGGTTTGATGGCCTCATGGATTGAGCGTTTTTCATTCAAAACAAACACTCAAGATAGCTACCAAGGCACCTCCAGCATCTGCGCTGATTTACGGACGAATTATTTGGGACGGATGTCCCCCGCAGAGGTAAACATGTCCTTGCTCGAAGTGAAAAACTTGCGGATCGAGTACCCCTCCCGCTACGGGGTGCTGGCCGCGGTGAAGGATCTCTCTTTTTCCGTTGAAAAGGGGGAGATCGTCGGTGTGGTCGGCGAGTCAGGTGCCGGCAAATCCACCATAGGCAATGCCGTCATCGACCTGTTGAGTCCGCCCGGCCGTATCGCCCGTGGCGACATCTATCTCAACGGTGAACTCATCTCCGGCAAGAGCCAGAACGAGATGCGAGCCATCCGCGGCTCTCGCATCGGTTTCATCTTCCAGGATCCCATGACCTCCCTCAACCCGCTGTTCACCGTCGAACAACAGCTGGTGGAGACCATCTTGGCCAATACCGACCTCGCTCGCGAGGCGGCCTTCGCCAAGGCCCTCGAATTGATGGCCGCGGTCGGGATCCCGCAACCGGAAGTGCGCATCAAGCAGTATCCCCATCAGTTCTCCGGTGGCATGCGCCAACGGGTGGTCATCGCCATCGCCCTCTCCGGCGATCCCGAGCTCATCATCGCTGATGAGCCGACCACGGCGCTGGACGTCTCCATTCAGGACCAGATCCTGCAGCTCATCCGCACCCTGTGCAAGGAGCGTCAGGTGGGTTGCATGCTGGTGACCCACGACATGGGCGTGGTCTCCAACGTCACCGACAAGGTGGCGGTCATGTATCGCGGGGATCTGGTGGAGTTCGGCACCACCGAACAGGTGCTGGGTGCCCCGAACCATCCCTATACCCGCAGCCTCATCTCGGCGGTGCCCCGTTCGGATGTGAAGCTGGTGCGCTTCCCCCTGGTCTCCTACATCGAAGAGGCGGGCGCGGCGGATACCAGCATCGATCTCAAGACTCACTGGCTTGGCCAGAGTCAGGACGAGCGCAGCTATGAGGGCGCCCTGCTGCGGGTGGAGAACGTGGATCTCAAGTTCGTCACCAAGAACTCCATCTTCCCGAGCCGCCGCCAGTTCGTGCACGCCTGCAACAACATCAACTTCGAGATCTTCGAGGGCGAGACTTTCGGCCTGGTGGGGGAGTCCGGCTCCGGCAAGTCCACCATAGCCCGCGCCATCACAGGCCTCTATCCGCCCGATGCGGGCAAGATAGTGTTCGAGGGCATCGATCTCACCGCCCTCAAGGGGGAGCATGCCCGTCGCCCCCTGCGTCGCCAGATGCAGATGGTGTTCCAGAACCCGTACTCCTCCATGAACCCGCGCATGAAGGTGCGCGACATCATCGCAGAGCCGATCCGCTTCCATAAGCTGGCGGAGAGCGAGGGCCAGATCGAGGGCATCGTCAGCGACCTGCTGGATCACGTGGGCCTGGGTCGGGGCGCCGGGGTCAAGTACCCCCACGAGTTCTCCGGCGGTCAGCGCCAGCGTATCTCCATCGCCCGCGCCCTGGCGACCCGGCCACGTTTCCTCATCTGCGACGAGCCCACTTCGGCGCTGGATGTGTCGGTGCAGGCCCAGATCCTCAACCTGCTCAAAGACCTGCAGCAGGAGCTCGGGCTCACCATGCTGTTCATCAGCCACGATCTGCCGGTCATCCGTCAGATGTGCGATCGCATCGGGGTGATGCGCCACGGTCATCTGGTGGAAGTGGCCGAGACCGAGAAACTCTTTACCAATGCCGAACATGAGTACAGCCGCAAGCTGATCTCGCTCATGCCGGAGTTTAAGGGAATGTCCCGCGAGGGGCTGGAGATCGCAAGCTAGGAAAGCCGAGTCAGGAAAAAGGCTTCGCCGATCTGTTTGTCAAAAAAAGTGTCAATAAAAAGCCAAAAGCATGGAGAAAGACATGAAGAAAGGATTATCCAAGATCGCCATGGCGCTGTTCGCCGCTGGCCTCGCGTTCAACGTCTCTGCCGCCGACATCAAGGTAGCCGTCGCCTCCGACGCCACCTCGCTGGATCCGCAGGAGCAGCTCTCCGGTCAGACCCTGGAGATGTCTCACCTGGTGTTCGATCCCCTGATGCGTTACACCCAGGATCTGCAATTCGAGCCGCGTCTGGCCGAGAAGTATGAGCGTATCGACGACAAGACAGTGCGTTTCCACCTGCGCAAGGGCGTCAAGTTCCACTCCGGCAACGACTTCACCGCCGACGACGTGGTCTGGACCGTCAACCGTCTGAAGAGCTCCCCGGACTTCAAGGCGATCTTCGACCCCATCGCCGAAGCGAAGAAGGTGGATGACTTCACCGTCGACTTCATCACCGCCAAGCCGTTCCCGCTGGTGCTGCAGACCGTCACCTATGTCTTCCCGATGGACTCCAAGTTCTATACCGGCAAGAGCGATGCGGGCAAAGACAAGGGCGAGATCGTCAAGAATGGCGATTCCTACGCCTCCACCCACGTCTCCGGTACCGGTCCGTTCAGCGTCAAGTTCCGCGAGCAGGGCGTGAAGCTGGAATACGTGCGCAACGCCAACTACTGGGACAAGGCCTCCAAGGGCAACGTCCAGAACCTGACCGTGGTGCCGATCAAGGAAGACGCGACCCGCGTGGCCGCCCTGCTGGGTGGTGACGTGGACATGATCTACCCGGTTGCCCCGAACGATCTGGAGCGCGTGAAGAATGGCAAGGATTCCCAGCTGGTGACCCTGTCCGGTACCCGCGCCATCATCATCGAGCTGAACCAGAACACCAACCCGGCGCTGAAAGACAAGCGCGTGCGTCAGGCGATCAACTACGCCATCAACCAGGTGGGTATCGTCGACAAGATCAACAAAGGCTTCGGCACCCCGGCCGGCCAGCTGAGCCCGAAAGGCTATGCCGGCTACAACGAGGCGCTCAAGCCCCAGTATGATCTGGCCAAGGCCAAGGAGCTGATGAAGGAAGCCGGTTACGAGAAGGGCTTCAAGATGACCTTCATCTCCCCGGCTGCCCGCTACGTCAACGACGTCAAGATCGCCCAGGCCGTCTCCGCCATGCTGTCCAAGATCAACATTAAGGTGGATCTGAAGACCATGCCGGTGGCCCAGTACTGGCCGGAGTTTGACAAGTGCGCCTCCGACATGCAGCTGATCGGCTGGCACGCGGATACCGAAGATACCGCGAACTTCTTCGAGTTCCTGACCTTCACCAAGGATGCCAAGACCGGCATGGGCCAGTATAACTGCGGCGGTTATGCCAACGCGGAAGCTGACAAGATGGTGATGGAAGCGAACACCGAGACCGATCCGGCCAAGCGTGCCGCCATCCTGCAGAAGGTGGAAGCCATGCTGATCGACGACGCCGCCTATGTGCCGCTGCACTGGGAAGATCTGGCCTACGGCGCCAAGAAGAACGTCGACATCAAGCCCATCGTCAACGTGATGAACTTCCCTTACCTGGGTGACCTGGTGGTCAACAAGTAAGAGAGTCTCAAGGAAGGACCTGGCGGGGGCAGCCTGTGGCGCCCCCGCCATTAACAGAAGCCTGTGCCAAGACACAGGCCACGTAGAAGGACAAGCATGTTTACATTCCTGCTGAAACGGTTCTATCAGGCCGTGATAGTGATGTTCGTCATCAGCCTGGTCGCCTTCTCCATCCAGGACAACCTGGGGGATCCGCTGCGCGAGCTGGTGGGACAATCCGTCTCCGAGTCCGTGCGCCAGGAGCTGCGCGACAAGATGGGCCTCAACGATCCCTTTTTGGTGAAATACAGCCGCTTCCTGAAGAATGCGGTGCACGGGGATCTGGGGACTTCCTACTTCTTCAAGCGACCGGCTCTCGAGGTGATCCTCGACAAGCTGGTGGCTACCCTTGAACTGGTGTTTGCCGCCGCCATCATCATCGTCGTCGTCTCCATTCCGCTGGGGGTATATTCGGCGATCAGACCGCGCAGCGTCCTGACCAAGTTCATCATGGCGGTCAGCAGCATCGGTATCTCGATCCCGGTCTTCCTGACGGCCATCATGCTGATGTATCTGTTCTCCATCCAGCTCGGCTGGCTGCCGGCCTATGGCCGCGGCGAGACTTACAACCTGCTGGGCTGGGAGTCGGGCTTCTTCACCTGGGATGGCATCAAGCACCTGATCCTGCCCGCGGTGTCCCTCTCCTCCATCATGCTGCCGTTGTTCATCCGGCTGGTGCGCTCCGAGATGCTGGAGCAGCTCTCCTCCGAGTACGTCAAGTTTGCCCGCGCCAAGGGGCTGGACAACAACAAGGTCTACTACCAGCACGCCCTGAAGAACACCATGCTGCCGGTGATCACCGTCGGCGGCGTGCAGATCGGGACCATGGTGGCCTACACCATTTTGACCGAGAGCGTGTTCCAGTGGCCGGGGACCGGCTTCCTGTTCCTCGAGGCGATCCACCGGGTCGATACCCCGCTCATCACCGCCTACGTCATCTTCGTCGGCCTGATCTTCGTGGTGACCAATACCCTGGTCGACCTGCTCTACGGGTTCATCAACCCGACCGTTAACTTGACCGCCAAGGGGTAAGCATGAGTAACGCAGTGACTGCAAGCCCAAGCCGTTGGGCCCGTATCAAGAACTCTGACATCGTCTACTACTTCCTGCGGGACAAGGTAGCCATGTTCAGCTTCGCCGTGTTCGTGGTGTTCGTGCTGGCGGCGCTCCTGGCGCCCTGGCTGGCACCGCACAACGTCTACGATCTGACCAGCTTCGATCTGATGGATGCCGAGTTGCCACCCTCCTGGCTGGAAGGGGGGGAGGAGCGCTTCTGGCTCGGTACCGACAACCAGGGTCGGGATATCTGGAGCACCATCCTGTACGGTGCCCGCATCTCCCTGACCATAGGCCTGTTCGCGGTGGCGTTGCAGCTGCTGCTCGGCATCGTCATCGGTCTGCTGGCGGGTTACTTCGGTGGCCGCATCGACAACCTGCTGATGCGTTTCGCCGACGTGCAGCTGTCGTTCTCCACCATGATGGTGGCCATCATCATCTCCGCCATCTTCCAGGCGACCTTTGGCTCGGAGTTCTACTCCAAGTTTGCCATCCTGATGTTGGTGGTGATCATCGGCATCGCCGAATGGCCCCAGTATGCCCGGACCGTGCGTGCCTCCGTGCTGGCGGAGAAGAAGAAGGAGTATGTGGAAGCGGCTCAGGTGATGGGGTTCCGTGCCCCGCGCATCATGTTCCGCCACATCTTGCCGAACTGCCTGTCACCCATCCTGGTCATCTCCACCGTGCAGGTGGCGAACGCCATCATGAGTGAGGCGGCGCTCTCCTTCCTCGGCCTCGGCATGCCGGTGGATCAGCCGTCCCTCGGGTCCCTCATCAGCGTGGGCTTCAACTACATCTTCTCCGGCTCCTGGTGGATCACCGCCTTCCCGGGGATCTGCCTGGTGGTGCTGGTGTTGGTGATCAACCTGCTCGGCGACTGGCTGCGTGATGTGTTCAACCCCAAGATCTACAAGGGCTGATAAACCTATCGACGAACTTGCTGCGAGGCCGTGATCAAGGCTCATGTGCTGCTCGGAATCCTCATGTATTTACATACACTCCGGTTCCTGCGCTGCTCTTCACCTTGTTGACGGCCTTCTCGCGACAGTTCGTGAACAGGTTTGGCCTGGAACAATGAATAACAAAAAGGGCGCCATGATGGCGCCCTTTTTCTTTATCGGATGATGGTCAGGCTTGCTGCCAAGCCTGGATGCTGGCGAGGATCCCAGCGCTATCGAGCCCCAGCAGGGCATAGATCTCGTCCTGGGTACCCTGTTCGATAAAGCGGTCGGGCAGCCCGAGATTGAGCACCGGCTTGCACTGCTTGGCACGCATCAGCAGCTCGTTCACCGCAGAGCCGGCGCCGCCCATGATGGCGTTGTCTTCCAGGGTGACGAACAGGTCGTGAGTGGCGGCAAGGGACAACACCAGTGCCTCGTCCATGGGTTTGACGAAGCGCATGTCCACCAGGGTGGCATCCAGCGCCTCGGCGGCGGCCCTGGCCTGGTGCAGCAGGGTGCCAAACGCCAGGATGGCGAGGCCCTTACCCTCACGGACGACACGACCTTTGCCAATCTCCAGCTCCGTCATTTCGCTCTGGATCTCGGTACCGCAGCCGCTGCCGCGAGGATAGCGCACCGCCGCAGGCCGATTGCACTGATAGCCGGTGTAGAGCATCTGGCGACACTCGTTCTCGTCGGACGGCGTCATCACCACCATGTTCGGCACTGTGCGCAGGAAGCTGATGTCGAACGCCCCCTGATGGGTGGGGCCGTCGGCTCCCACCAGACCGGCCCGGTCGATGGCGAACAGCACAGGCAGCTCTTGCAGGGCCACATCGTGGATCAGCTGATCGTAGGCGCGTTGCAGGAAGCTGGAGTAGATGGCCACCACGGGTTTCTGATCCGCGATGGCGAGACCGGCGGCGAAGGTGACCGCATGCTGCTCGGCGATGGCCACGTCGAAATAGCGATCCGGATACTGCTGGCTGAACTTGACCAGGCCAGATCCCTCGCGCATGGCGGGGGTGATGCCGACCAGCTTCTCGTCTTTCGCCGCCATGTCGCACAGCCACTGGCCGAAGATGGCGGAGAAGGTCGGCTTGCCGCCGCCGCTCTTGGGCAGTATGCACTCATCCGGGTTGAACTTGGGCACGGCGTGGTAACCGATGGGATCCTTCTCGGCAGGCTCGTAACCCTTGCCCTTCTTGGTCTTGACGTGCAGCAGCTGGGGGCCCTTGAGGTTGCGCATGTTGCGCAGGGTTTCGACCAAAGCACCGATGTCATGGCCGTCGATGGGGCCTATGTAGTTGAAGCCGAACTCCTCGAACAGGGTGCCGGGCACCACCATGCCTTTCAGATGCTCCTCTGCCCGCTTGGCCAGCTCCTTGACCGGGGGAACCCCGGCCAGCACCTTCTTGCCACCCTCGCGGATGGTGGTGTAGAGCTTACCGGACATCAGCCTGGCCAGGTGGTTGTTCAGCGCCCCGACGTTTTCGGAGATGGACATCTCGTTGTCATTGAGGACCACCAGTATGTCCTTGTGGACGTCGCCGGCGTGGTTGAGGGCCTCGAACGCCATGCCGGCGGTGATGGCGCCATCACCGATGACGGCGACCACCTTGCGGCCCAGTCCCTCGTGCTCGGCGGCGACCGCCATGCCGAGGGCCGCCCCGATGGAGGTGCTGGAGTGACCGACGGAGAGCACGTCATATTCGCTCTCGCCGCGCCAGGGGAAGGGGTGCAGGCCGTCTTTCTGGCGGATGGTGTGAATGCGATCGCGCCGACCGGTCAGGATCTTGTGGGGATAGGCCTGATGGCCCACGTCCCACACCAGTCGATCGAAGGGAGTGTTGTAGACATAGTGCAGGGCCACTGTCAGTTCGACGGTGCCAAGGCCCGAGGCGAAGTGACCGCTGGAGCGGCTCACCGAGCGCAGCAGGTACTCACGTAGCTCGTTGCACAGCACGGGCAGACGCTCTTTGGGCAGGGATCGCAATTCGACCGGCGTGTCCGCAAGGGCCAGGTTGGGGTATTCGCTTATATCAACGCTCATCTTGTTACTGTTATCCAGCGTTTAGTGGGTTCGCTCGATGATGTAATCGGCAAACGCTTCCAGAATGTCGGTATTGTAGGGCAAGGATTGCAGGGCTGTTAAGGCCTTGTCATGCAGTTCGCGAGCCAGCTCACGGGCATTGTCGAGTCCGAGCAGGGCGGGATAGGTACTCTTTTCCAGCGCCATATCCGAGCCTTGCGGCTTGCCGAGTGTCTCGGTATCGCCTGTGATGTCGAGGATGTCGTCCTGCACCTGGAAGGCGAGGCCGATGGCGGCGGCATAGGTTTGCAGGGCCGCCAGGGTCTGTGGTGCGACATCCTCCTTGCAGAGGGCGCCCAGGGTGACGGCGCACTCGATGAGGGCCCCCGTCTTGTGGCGATGCACCTGTTCGAGTTCGGCGAGGCTGATCCGGCGGCTCTCGGCCTCCAGATCCAGCGCCTGGCCGCCGCACATGCCCAGATATCCCGAGGCGCGGGCTAGGGTGCTTAGCATCCGTACCCGGTTGGCTAGCAGCACCTCGGGGAGGGGGTGGTCCGCCAGGATGGAAAACGCCAGGGTCTGCAGGGCATCCCCGGCCAGGATGGCGGTGCCCTCATCGAAGGCTTTGTGTACAGTCGGCTGGCCGCGACGGAGATCGTCGTCGTCCATGGCGGGCAGGTCGTCGTGCAGCAGGGAGTAAGCGTGGATGCACTCCACCGCGGCGGCCGGGCCGTCGAGATACTCGCTCTTCACCCCCAGCATCTCGCCCACGGCGTAGACCAGGAAGGGGCGTACCCGTTTGCCACCGAGCAGCAGGCCGTATCTCATGGCATCCCGCAGGCGGGGCGCCATGGGGGGCAGGGCATCCAGCTGCGCCGTCAGACAGTCGTCGATGCGGCGACGGTGCAGGCGGGTGAAATCGTCCAGCGTCACTCACTCCTCTCCTTGTTCAGGGGAAAAGGGAACCGCCTGTTCGCTGCCGTCGGCCTGGGTCAGCAGGATCTGGATCTTCTGCTCGGCCTGCTCCAGCTTCTGCTGGCCGGCCCGCACCAGGTGGATACCCTGTTCGAACTGCTTGAGTGCCTCCTCGAGGGGGAGCGAACCCTGTTCGAGCTGATGCACTATGGTCTCCAGCTCTTCCAGGGTGGCATCAAAACTCAGACGGTCGATTTTTTTACTGGCCATGTCCATCCTCGGGGATTGAAAAAAACGGCTCATCTTAACATCGACCGGCCACAGGGGGGAGGCAGAAAAGCGCACCGTGCTCAAACTATCGCGGCTTTGGCCGATAAGGCGGGACTGGCAGCCAGGTATTGCCAGGCGCAGATTGCCTCGTGCCGGGCTTGCTGCCCGCGGCGCAATAGCAGAAAATTCAACGCAGTATAAATAGAAGGCAAGTTCGGTGACAGGAGTAGGGATGTGGATTTAGGCAGTCTGATAGGCATAGTGCTGGGCTTTGGTGTCGTTGTTTATGGCATGTTGTTGGGCGGTCCGGTGACCATGTATGTGGATATGCCGTCGGTCTATATCACCATATTGGGGTCCCTGTTCATCTGCATGATGAAGTTCAACCTCAGCCAGTTCTTCATGGCGTTCAAGGTGGCGGGCAAGGCCTTCATGTACAAGGGGGACAAGCTCGACGATCTCATCGCCAAGGCGGTCGAGCTGGCGGATGCCGCGCGCAAGGGCGGCTTCCTGGCCCTGGAGGCGGCGGAGATCCCCAATACCTTCATGAAGAAGGGCATCGACATGCTGGTGGATGGCCACGACGCCGATGTGGTACGGGCCGTGATGGAGAAGGATATCGATCTGACGGCGGAGCGCCATGTCATCGCTATCAAGGTGTTCCGCTCCCTCGGGGATCTCGGCCCGGCCATGGGCATGATAGGCACCCTGGTGGGGCTGGTGGCCATGCTGGCGAACATGAGCGATCCCAAATCCATCGGTCCGGCCATGGCGGTGGCCCTGCTGACCACCCTCTATGGCGCCATCGAGGCGAACATGATCGCCATCCCCATCGCCGACAAGCTGGAACTGCGCAGCGGCGAGGAGCGCCTGAGCCGCACCCTGATCCTGGACGCCATCATGGGGATCCAGGATGGCCAGAACCCTCGCGTCATCCAGGCCATGCTGCAGAACTATCTGCACCAGTCCAAGCGCAATAACGGGATGGAGTAGGAGCCGCCATGTCTAAGTGCAAGTGTCCGCCTCCTGGTCTACCCGGTTACATGGGCACCTTCGCCGATCTGATGTCGCTCTTGATGTGCTTCTTCGTACTCTTGCTCTCCTTCGCCGAGATGGATGTGCAGAAGTTCAAGCAGATAGCGGGCTCCATGGAGAAGGCGTTCGGGGTACAGAACATCCTGGAGGTGAAAGACATCCCCAAGGGCACCTCCGTCATCGCCCAGGAGTTCAGGCCGGGGCGGCCCGAGCCGACCCCCATCGACACCATCATGCAGCAGACCATAGACCTGACCCAGACCGAGCTGGATTTTCAGCCGGGGGATGCGGATCAGGCCGGTGGCAAGGACAAGACGGACGGCAACCTGACCGGTGGCGACAGTTCCCACCAGGCCCAGAAGGCGCAGGAGCAGTCCAATGATCTGGCCAAGTCCCTGGCCGAGCAGATGCAGGCCCAGATCCAGGACGGGGCCATCGAGATAGAGGCGTTGGGGCAGCAGATCATCATTCGCATTCGTGAGAAAGCCGCGTTTCCCGCGGGTTCTGCCTTCCTGCAGCCCCAGTTCTGGCCGGTGATCCGCAAGGTGGCGGCCCTGCTCAAGGATGTGCCGGGGGAGATCACCGTCTCCGGTCACACCGATGATGTGGCCACCGAAGACGAGCTGTTCCAGTCCAACTGGGAACTGTCTTCCCAGCGGGCGGTGGCGGTGGCCCACCAGATGATCAAGGTGCCGGGGTTTGATCCCAACCGACTGGTGGTGCAGGGCATGGCGGATTCCCAGCCACTGGTGCCCAACAATAGCCCGGAGAACCGGCGCATGAACCGGCGGGTGGAGATCGCCATCATGCAGGGCAAACCGACCGTCTCCGCCCCCATAGGGGTGTCCGAGCCCAGGCCGGTTTCCCCCTAAAGCGGGATCCCGCTCGCAGGGGCTGACATGGATTTTGTGACGGCTTCATATTAAGATGCCTCATCCGAACCGATAGCTGCGGCTCTCTTTGATTGCCGCAGCTTCTCTTTATAAAGCAACCCAGGTTTCGACTATGAATCATACTCCGATGACTGTTCGCGGCGCCGAGAAGCTGCGCCAAGAGCTCGACTATCTGAAGAGCGAGCTGCGTCCCCAGATTATCGAAGCGATCGCCGAGGCCCGTGAGCATGGTGATCTGAAAGAAAACGCCGAATACCATGCCGCTCGCGAGCAACAGGGCTTCTGTGAAGGCCGCATTCAGGAGATCGAAGGCAAGCTCTCCAATGCCCAGGTGATCGATATCACCAAGATCGCCAACAATGGTCGCATCATCTTCGGCGCCACCGTGACCCTGCTGAAAAGCGAGACGGAAGAGGAAGTGGTCTACCGCATAGTGGGTGACGACGAGGCGGATATCAAACAGAACATGATCTCCGTGAACTCCCCCATCGCCCGTGCCCTGATCGGCAAGGAAGTGGACGATGTCGCCATCGTCAAGACACCCGCGGGTGACGTGGAGTACGAGATCCTGGAAGTCGAATATCTCTGATCAAGGGATGTGACCGATGAAACAGGGGAGCCCGGCTCCCCTGTTTGCATTCAGTCCGCGTGATATTCCCGGGTGAAGGCATCCTGATGACGCAGGAAGATCCAGTCCCGCAGCCGTTCCCTATCTCCCTGACCCAGCTGGTATTGCAGTGCCCAATCCTGCCGCGGCTTGTGGGACCGGATGGGCCTTATCAGGGTAGCGGTGATGGGCAAGGGGGGAAGGGTCTCGATAAGCAGCATGCCTTCGAAGGTATCGCCCCTGGCAAGGGTCGGGGGCAGCCCCGTTGCGATGAGGCCGCCCACCGAGAGGCTGGGCACTTCATAGTCTCCATCCGCCGTCTGCAGGCTGGCCTTGACATCGAGGCGCCAGGGGCGCAGATGGGCATGACCCAGCTCGGAGATGGCCGGGGCGGCGATGCGCAGCTCGCTATGGCCTTCCTCCGGTTCGCCGTGATGGAGGGGGAAGCGTAGCTGGTGGCCGGCGATCTGGGCTTCGAGCACCAGGGAGTCGGCGCGTTGCAGCAGGCTCTGCAGGGGAGGGTTCAGATAACCCCGCAGGAACTGGCCGGTGGCCAACTCCTCGGAGTCTCCCAGTTCCCGCAGCATGGCCAGCTCCTCATCGGTGAGGATAGGTTGCTTGTCCATAGAGGTATCCGCAAGTATTCATCGCAGGTTAAGGGCCTGATGACTATTTTGGCAAGCGACTTGGGAAGAAGGGAAATGAATGAAGGAAAGAGCGAATGCTCTTTCCTGTTACTTGCGTGGTAATTGGATCTTGGGTTCTGTGGCCTGACGGTAGATGGTCAGCACGTGGCCCATGCTCTGTACCTTGATGGCACCGGTCTCACGGACGATGGCGTCCATCACCAGCTGTTTCATCTCACGATCTTCAGACGCAACCTTAACCTTGATCAGCTCGTGGTGGTTCAGCGCCAGATCGATCTCGGCCAGCACCCCTTCGGTCAGACCGTGTTGTCCCAGCAGGACGACCGGCTTCAGGCTGTGGGCCAGGCCCTTGAGGTACTGTTTCTGTTTATTGTTGAGAATCATGGCAATTTCTTCATAAGTCAGGGTTGAAAGGGGCGTATTCTACCCCCACTTAGCCCTTAATACTAATAACCCTTGTGGTTTTTTAAAGTCGACAATCATGACCCAGAAAAAGCATTCCCCGAGTTCAACCCGCTGGTTAAAAGAGCATTTTGACGATCAATACGTCAAAAAAGCCCAGAAATTGGGACTGCGTTCCCGCGCCGTGTTCAAGATTGACGAGATCCAGGGCAAGGACAGGCTGCTCAAGTCGGGCATGACGGTGGTGGACCTGGGGGCGGCGCCCGGTGGCTGGTCCCAGTTTGCCATCGACCAGGTGGGCGACAACGGGCGAGTGATCGCTTGCGACATTCTGCCGATGGATTCCATCGCCGGTGTCGATTTCCTGCAAGGGGACTTTCGGGAGGAAACTGTACTCGGTGCCTTGCTGGATCGGGTAGGCCCGAACAAGGTGGATGTGGTGATGTCCGACATGGCCCCCAACATGAGTGGCACCCAGCAGGTCGATCAGGCGCGTTCCATGTATCTGGTCGAACTGGCGCTGGACATGTGCAACCAGGTGCTGCGCACCAACGGCAGTTTCGTGGTGAAGGTGTTCCAGGGGGAGGGATTCGACGCCTATCTCAATGAAATCCGTAAGCTTTTTACTGCCGTCAAGATTCGAAAACCCGACTCATCCCGTGCCCGTTCACGAGAAGTCTACATTGTGGCTACCGGTTTTAAACTGTAGTACCCTAACCCTCATCGTTAACTGTCAGTCTGCGAGGTCATTGATTTGAGTGACATGGCGAAAAATCTAATCCTGTGGCTGGTCATCGCCGTCGTGTTGATGTCGGTGTTCAATAGCTTCAGCCCCAGCGATACCAACAGTCGCCAGCTGGACTATTCCAGCTTCGTTAAAGAAGTGACCCAAGAGCAGATCCGTGAAGTGCGGATGGATGGCAAGGTCATTAATGGCGTCAAGCGCACCGGTGAACGTTTCACGACCATCATACCGGCGCCGGATCCCCAATTGCTCAACGACATGCTCAACCACAACGTCAAAGTGGTGGGTGAGAAGCCGGAAGAGCCGTCTCTGATCACGTCCATTCTCATCTCCTGGTTCCCGATGCTGTTGCTGATCGGTGTCTGGGTCTTCTTCATGCGTCAGATGCAGGGCGGCGGTGGCAAGGGTGCCATGTCGTTTGGTAAGAGCAAGGCTCGCCTGATGAGTGAAGATCAGATCAAGACCACCTTCGTCGACGTGGCGGGTTGTGACGAGGCGAAGGAAGAGGTGAAGGAGCTGGTCGACTATCTGCGCGATCCGACCAAGTTCCAGAAGCTGGGCGGCAAGATCCCCACCGGCGTGCTGCTGGTCGGCCCGCCCGGTACCGGTAAGACCCTGCTGGCCAAGGCCATCGCGGGCGAGGCCAAGGTACCCTTCTTCACCATCTCAGGTTCCGATTTCGTCGAGATGTTCGTGGGTGTCGGTGCCTCCCGGGTACGCGACATGTTCGAGCAGGCGAAGAAGTCCTCCCCCTGCATCATCTTCATCGATGAGATCGATGCGGTCGGTCGTCAGCGTGGCGCCGGTCTCGGCGGTGGTCACGACGAGCGTGAGCAGACCCTGAACCAGATGCTGGTCGAGATGGATGGTTTCGAAGGCAACGAAGGTGTCATCGTCATCGCCGCCACCAACCGTCCCGATGTGCTGGATCCCGCGCTGCTGCGTCCGGGCCGTTTCGACCGTCAGGTCGTGGTCGGTCTGCCGGATGTCCGTGGTCGCGAGCAGATCCTGAAGGTGCACATGCGCAAGGTGCCGTTGGCGGATGACGTCAATGCGGCCCTGATCGCCCGCGGCACCCCGGGTTTCTCCGGTGCAGACCTCGCCAACCTGGTCAACGAGGCCGCCCTGTTTTCTGCCCGTGAGAGCCGCCGCGTGGTCTCCATGAGCGAGTTCGAGAAGGCCAAGGACAAGATCATGATGGGGGCGGAACGTCGCTCCATGGTGATGAAGGAGTCCGAGAAGGAGATGACGGCCTACCATGAGGCGGGTCACGCCATCATAGGTCGCGTCGTGCCGGATCACGATCCCGTCTACAAGGTCTCCATCATTCCCCGTGGCCGTGCCCTGGGTGTGACCATGTACCTGCCGGAGCAGGATCGCTGGAGCCACTCCAAGCAGCACCTGGAATCCATGATCTCCAGCCTGTACGGCGGCCGTCTGGCGGAAGAACTGATCTACGGTGCCGAGAAGGTATCGACCGGTGCCTCCAACGACATCGAGCGCGCCACCGACATCGCCCGCAAGATGGTGACCCAGTGGGGCATGTCCGAGCGTCTCGGTCCCATGCTCTACGCGGAAGAGGACGGTGAAGTCTTCCTCGGTCGCAGCATGGCCAAGGCCAAGCACATGTCCGACGATACCGCCCGCATCATAGATGCTGAGGTCAAGCAGGTCATCGATCGCAACTACGACCGTGCCAAGCAGATCCTGCTGGACAACATGGACGTGCTGCACACCATGAAAGATGCGCTGATGAAGTACGAGACCATAGACGCCAAGCAGATCGACGATCTGATGGCCCGTCGCGAGGTACGTGCTCCCAGCAACTGGCACGACGAGCACGGCGACACCCCGCAAGGCGGTGCCAGCGTGAGCAGCGAGCCAGAGGCCAAGACTCAGGCCGATGACAACAGCGCCTCGCTGACCGACATCGACAAGGCGAATGACGTGCCTGCCAAATAAGTCGTGATCATCCAAACCCCGGGCTTGCCCGGGGTTTTTCTTTATGCGGATACGCGTGATTTTCTGAACAGGTGGAAGTGAAGATGCAATTAAGCAGTAAAGGGTGCAGCCTTTCCCTCGAACGTCCCCATGTCATGGGGATCCTCAATGTCACCCCGGACTCCTTCTCGGACGGTGGTCGTTTCAATCAGGTGGAGCTGGCGCTGAGCCGTGTTCGCCAGATGATGGCGGAGGGAGCGACCATCATCGACATCGGCGGTGAGTCGACCCGGCCCGGGGCGCCGGATGTGAGCGAGCAGGAGGAGCTGGACCGGGTGATCCCCGTGGTCGAGCGCATGGTGCAGGAGCTGGAGGTGATGATCTCCCTCGATACCTCCAAGGCCGTGGTGATGAGGGAGGGCTGCGCCGCGGGGGCCCACCTCATCAACGATGTGCGCGCCCTGCTGGAGCCGGGAGCGCTGGCCGCCGCGACAGAGGCTGGCGTCCCCGTCTGCCTCATGCACATGCAGGGGCAGCCGCGCACCATGCAGGCCGAGCCCCATTATGACGACTTGCTGGGGGAGGTGAGAGCCTTCTTCGACGAGCGGATCGCCGCCTGCCTGTCGGCGGGGATCAGGCGCGAGCATCTGCTGCTGGATCCCGGCTATGGCTTTGGCAAGACGGTGGCTCACAACTATCAGCTGCTGGCGGAGCAGCACAAGTTGCTCGATTACAACCTGCCACTCTTGGTGGGCATGTCGCGAAAGTCTATGATAGGCAATCTGCTGGGCTGCCCGGTCGATGAACGGCTGGCAGGCAGTCTGGCCTGTGCCCTCATCGGGTTGCAACAGGGTGCCAGGATCATCCGGGTACACGACGTGCGCGCCACCATGGACGCGCTGCGAGTCGGCTGGATGACCATGACGGGACAAGATTTCGTATCCAAATAAGAAAAAGAGAACAGACAATGACCAGAAAGTACTTCGGCACCGACGGTGTGCGCGGCAAGGTGGGTGAATACCCCATTACCCCGGATTTCGTGATGAAGCTGGGCTGGGCCGCCGGCAAGGTGCTCTCCAAGAAGGGCACCAAAAAGGTGCTGATCGGCAAGGATACCCGCATCTCCGGCTATATGCTGGAATCGGCGCTGGAAGCGGGGCTCTCCGCCGCCGGCCTCAAGGCCATACTGATGGGTCCCATGCCGACACCGGCGGTGGCCTACTTGACCCGTACCTTCCGTGCCGAGGCCGGCATCGTCATCAGCGCCTCCCACAACCCCTATTACGACAACGGCATCAAGTTCTTCTCCGCCGATGGCACCAAGCTGCCGGACGAGGTGGAGCTCGCCATCGAGGCCGAGCTGGATCACGAGCTCAAATGCGTGGAGTCGGCCGAGCTCGGCAAGGCCCAGCGCATCGATGACGCCGCCGGCCGTTACATCGAATTCTGCAAGAGCACCTTCCCCACCCATCTGAGCCTGGAAGGGCTGAGGATGGTGGTGGACTGTGGCCACGGCGCCACCTACCACATCGCCCCTTCCGTGTTTCGTGAACTCGGTGCGGAGGTGATAGCCATCGGTTGTAGCCCGGATGGCCTCAACATCAACGACGGCGTCGGCTCAACCGCTCCCGAGGCGCTGGCCGCGAAGGTGCTGGAGTGCAAGGCCGATCTCGGCGTCGCCTTCGACGGTGACGGCGACCGCCTGGTGATGGTGGACAACACCGGCTACATCATCGACGGGGACGAGATCCTCTACATCATCGCCCGCGACGCCCTGCGCAACGGCCGCCTCAAGGGGGGCGTGGTCGGTACCCTGATGGCCAACATGGGGCTGGAGCTGGCGCTGCAGACCCTCGGCATTCCGTTTGCCCGTGCCAAGGTGGGTGACCGCTATGTGCTGGAGATGATGAACGAGAAGGGCTGGCGCATCGGCGGCGAGAATTCCGGTCACATCATCTGCCTGGATCAGACTACCACCGGGGACGGCATCGTTGCCGCCCTGCAGGTGCTGACCGCCGTCTGCAGCGCCGAGATGCCGCTGGCCAAGCTGCGCTCCGGCATGAGCAAGTTCCCGCAGGTGCTGGTGAACGTCCGTTTTGCCGAGGGTAAGGACCCGCTGGCGGCCGAGGCCGTCATGCAAGAGGTTGCCGCCGTGGAACAGGAGCTGGCCGGTCGTGGCCGCGTCCTGCTGCGCAAATCCGGTACCGAACCCCTGATCCGGGTCATGGTGGAAGGGGAACACGAACAACAGGTTCTGGATATGGCGAATCGCATCGCCAAACGGGTCGAATCGGCGTTTTAATGAGCGTTTTGGGCGGCTTTTTAGCCGCCTTGTTCGTATCTTGTTCAAACGATTCGAAAATTTGAAAATAGCACTTGTCAGCTGAGCATCCTCTGGATATTATCAGCCCCGCTTTCGCAAGGGAGTTGCCGATGGGACATCGCAAGCCGTTTGTAGCAGCCAACTGGAAGTTACACGGTAGTAGGTCGCAGTTAGAGCAGTTTACTGGTCAGTGCCTTCAAGGTATCGACGAACGGGTAGACGTGGTCTTGTGTCCATCCCATGTGCATCTCGACTTCACGGCCGCTTTGCTCAATGAGCAAAGGGTGATGAAGTTGGGGGCTCAGAATGTGAGCCAGCACCAATCGGGCGCTTATACGGGGGAAGTCTCGTGTGAGATGCTGGTTGAGGCAGGATGTCGCTACGTACTGGTAGGGCATTCCGAGCGCAGGCGTCTCTTTGGTGAGACCAGTTTCATCGTCGCGGAGAAGTTCGCGGCAGCCAGAGCGGCAGGCTTGATCCCCATCCTCTGTTTGGGGGAGTCAGGTGCGGCGAGGCAGGCGAGAAGAACCTTCGAGGTGATCGCCGAAGAGCTGGATATCGTCATAGAGAAAAATGGCGCGATGGCTTTCGATAATGCTATCATCGCCTACGAGCCGATTTGGGCTGTAGGTACAGGTAAATGCGCCACACCCGAGCAGGCACAAGAGGTTCATTCCTTTATTCGCGGTCGCTTGGCGGAGGATACTCCGGTAATAGGTGAGAAAGTCAGAATCATCTATGGTGGGAGCGTGACACCGGCCAATGCGCGAGATTTGTTTGCCCAGCCTGATGTAGACGGTGGTCTGATCGGCGGTGCGAGTCTCGATGACAAGGCGTTTTTAGGAATCGTTGAAGCGGCAAAGGGTGCAAGTTAAATGTACGAGATTCTTTTGGTCGTTTATCTGTTGGTTTCGCTGGCCTTGATTGGTCTGGTGATGATTCAGCAAGGTAAAGGGGCTGATATGGGCGCCTCCTTCGGCGCAGGGGCATCGAATACCGTATTCGGCTCCGGTGGTTCAGGCAGTTTCCTGACCCGCACAACTGCAATTTTGGCGACTCTGTTCTTTTTGATTAGCCTGGTGCTCGGCTCGATGTCAAGCAACAAGGTAAAACAGGGTAGCGAATGGGAAAATCTGCAACAGACTCAACAAGTTGAGCAGAGCAAAGCGCCAGTGAAGAAAGATACTGACGTTCCCGAATAAAAAGTTTTTGCCGTGGTGGTGGAATTGGTAGACACGCTATCTTGAGGGGGTAGTGCTCTAGGGTGTGCGGGTTCGAGTCCCGCCCACGGCACCAATTAAGCAGTGAACCCGGGTAACCGGGGTGTTATAGCCAGTCAGTCTTGTGTGACGAGGATGAAGTGGCTATAATCTCGCACGATTTCGGACGCGGGGTGGAGCAGCATGGTAGCTCGTCGGGCTCATAACCCGAAGGTCGTCGGTTCAAATCCGGCCCCCGCAACCAAATTTCACGCATTTCCTACGCTCGGGAAGGCGGTCGCTGCGAGGCGACAATCAGGGTAAAGCGCCAAGCCCCGATTTGACATCGGGGCTTTTTGTTATGTGCGATTTACTCTGAATCGATCTCTATCTGGGCTATATGCCCTTTTTTTGTTTTTCGGAGGGTGACTTTGGCTACGTTGGAACAACGTTTGACCGATCTGCTCGAGGCTCCTGTCGTTGCCTTGGGTTTCGAACTGTGGGGTGTCGAGTTTATCCGCGCGGGTAAGCACTCGACCCTGCGCGTTTACATCGACGGCGAGCAAGGCGTGACGGTGGAAAACTGTGCCGAGGTGAGCCACCAGGTCGGTGCCATCATGGACGTTGAAGATCCCATCACCGAGGAGTATTACCTCGAGGTCTCTTCTCCCGGTCTGGATCGCCCCCTGTTCAAGGTCGCCCAGTTCGAAAAATACGTTGGCCAGGAGGCGGCGGTTTCGCTTCGGATGGCAACAAACAACCGCCGCAAGTTCAAAGGCGTAATCAAAGCCGTGCAGGGAGACATGATCACCCTGACGGTGGATGGTAAGGACGAGGTGTTGGCTTTCACCAATATCCAAAAAGCGAACATAGTGCCGAACTTTGGTTAACGAGGCTATCGGATATGAATAAAGAGATTTTGCTGGTCGTTGACGCTGTGTCCAACGAAAAAGCGGTTCCCCGTGAGAAGATTTTCCAGGCTCTGGAGACGGCGCTGGCGACTGCGACCAAGAAAAAATACGAAGGCGAGATTGAAGTTCGGGTCGAGATCGATCGCAAGACCGGCGACTACGACACCTATCGCCGCTGGGTGGTCATCGCCGATCAGGCCGCGATGGAGAACCCCTACGCCGAGATCACTCTGGAAGCCGCTCAGATCGAGCAGCCGGAAATCCAGATCGGTGACTATGTGGAAGATCAGATCGACTCTGTGACCTTCGACCGCATCACCACCCAGACCGCCAAGCAGGTCATCGTGCAGAAAGTGCGCGAGGCCGAGCGTTCCCAAGTCGTTGACCAGTTCAAGGACAAGGAAGGCACCATCATCAGCGGCGTGGTCAAGAAGAGCAACCGCGACAACGTGATCCTGGATCTGGGCAGCAATGCCGAGGCCGTGATATTCCGCGATGACATGCTGCCGCGCGAGACCTTCCGTCCGGGCGACCGCATCCGTGGTCTGCTCTACGCCGTACGCCCGGAGGCCCGTGGCTCCCAGCTGTTCGTCAGCCGCTCCAGCCCGGACTTCCTGAAAGAGCTGTTCCGCATCGAGGTGCCGGAGATCGGCGAAGAGATGATCGAAATCATGGGCGCCGCCCGTGATCCGGGTTCCCGCGCCAAGATCGCGGTGAAGACCAACGATCGTCGCATCGACCCGATCGGTGCCTGCATCGGCATGCGCGGTGCCCGTGTGCAAGCCGTCTCCGCCGAGCTGAGCGGTGAGCGTGCCGACATCGTGCTGTACGATGACAACCCCGCTCAATACGTGATCAACGCCATGGCGCCCGCCGATGTGGCCTCCATCATCGTCGATGAAGACAACCACACCATGGACATCGCCGTGGAGGCCGCCAACCTGGCTCAGGCCATCGGTCGCAACGGTCAGAACGTGCGTCTGGCCTCCCAGCTGACCGGTTGGGAGCTGAACGTCATGACCGTCGAGGACATGCGTGCCAAGCACCAGGCCGAGAACGATCGCATCCTGACCCTGTTCACCAGCGCCCTCGACATCGACGACGATTTCGCCAGCCTGCTGATGGAAGAAGGTTTCTCCACCCTGGAAGAGATCGCCTTCGTGCCCGTCAACGAGCTGCTGGCCATCGACGGTCTGGATGAAGACATGGTCGAAGAGCTGCGCAAGCGTGCCAAGGATGTACTGACCACCAAGGCCCTGGCCAAAGAAGAATCCTTCGAAGGCGTCGAGCCTTCCGAAGACCTGCTCAATCTGGCTGGCCTGGGTCGTGACCTGGCCTATGCCCTGGCTGCTCGCGGTGTGGGTACCCTGGAAGATTTGGCAGAGCAAGGTATCGATGACCTTGCCGACATTGAAGAGCTGACCGCCGAGAAGGCAGGTGAGTTGATTATGGCTGCTCGCAATATCTGTTGGTTCGGAGAAGAGCAGTCTAGTTAAGATCAAACGGAGGAAAATGAATGGCAGAAGTATCAGTCAAACAACTTGCCACTGACATCGACACGCCGGTTGATCGTCTTCTCCAGCAGTTCGCCGATGCCGGTATCGTTAAGAGCAAGGCCGACGACATGATCAGCGAGTCTGAGAAACAGACTCTGCTGGCTCATCTGAAGAAACAGCATGGAGGTGACGAGATCACCGCGCCTGCCCGCATGACCTTGCAGCGCAAGACCAAGAGCACCCTGAGTGTTCAGGGGACTGGCGGCAAGAATAAAGAAGTGCAGGTAGAAGTACGCAAGACTCGCACCTATGTAAAACGCTCGGCGCTGGAAGATGAACAGCGTCAGGCGGAAGCCGAGGAAAAAGCGCGTTTGGAAGCAGAAGAAAAAGCTCGCCACGAGGCCGAAGACAAGGCCCGTCGCGAGGCTGAGGAGAAGGCTCGCCGTGAGGCTGAGCAGGCTCGTCGTGAAGCTGAGGAAAAGGCGCGGATCGAGGCACAACAGAAGGCTCGACAGGCTCAAAAGCCCGCCAAAGCAGCCGTTAGCACAGCTCAGCAAGAGGCAGAAAAGATGGCCAAGCGCGAAGCAGAAGAACTGAAGCGCCAACAAGAACAAGCAGCCTTGACCAAGGCTGAGGAACTCGCCGCCAAGAAAGCCGAAGAGGCTCGCGTCATGGCGGAACAGAACGCAACTCGCTGGGCCGAGGAAGAAGCCGCTCGTGCCAAAGAGAGCAGCGACTACCATCTGACCACCAACAAGCACGCGCAAGCGGCTGAAGATGAGTTGGATCGCAAGGAAGAAACCAGCCGTCGTACCGCGGCCGCCGCCAAGGGACCGAAGAAAGTCGGTCGCCGTGACGACGATCGCAACGATCGCAACTCCCGTGACCCGCGCGCTCGCAAGGGCAAGCGTGGCAAGGTTGCCATGCCGAACGCCATGAAGCACGGCTTCAACAAGCCGGCCGCCGTGGTGAACCGCGACGTGGTGATCGGTGAGACCATCACTGTGGCCGAGTTGGCCAACAAGATGGCCGTCAAGGGCGTCGAAGTCATCAAGGTGATGATGAAGATGGGTGCCATGGCCACCATCAACCAGGTCATCGACCAGGAAACCGCTCAGCTGGTTGCCGAGGAGATGGGCCACAAAGTGGTGCTGCGTCGTGAGAACGAGCTGGAAGAGGCGGTGCTGTCCGATCGTGACGAGACCTCCGAAGCCAAGCCGCGCGCGCCGGTTGTGACCATCATGGGTCACGTCGACCACGGCAAGACCTCGCTGCTGGATTACATCCGTAAAGCCAAGGTTGCCGCAGGCGAAGCCGGTGGCATTACCCAGCACATCGGTGCTTATCACGTCGAAACCGAAAGCGGCATGATCACCTTCCTGGATACCCCAGGTCACGCGGCCTTTACCTCCATGCGTGCTCGTGGTGCCCAGGCAACGGATATCGTGGTGCTGGTGGTGGCGGCCGATGACGGCGTCATGCCGCAGACCATCGAAGCCATCCAGCACGCCAAGGCGGCCGGTGTGCCCCTGGTGGTGGCGGTCAACAAGATCGACAAGCCGGAAGCGGATCCGGATCGCGTCAAGACCGAGCTGGCCCGTTACAACGTCATGTCCGAAGACTGGGGTGGCGATTGCCAGTTCGTCCATGTCTCCGCCAAGTCTGGCGAGGGCATCGACGATTTGCTGGAAGCCATCCTGATCCAGGCCGAAGTCCTGGAGCTGAAAGCGGTGTTCGATGGCATGGCCAACGGCGTCGTGATCGAGTCCTTCCTGGACAAGGGTCGTGGTCCGGTTGCCACCGTGCTGGTACAGGAAGGTACCCTGCGTCAGGGCGACATCGTGCTGTGCGGTCTGGAATACGGTCGTGTGCGCGCCATGCGTGACGAACTGGGTCGCGAGATCAAGGAAGCGGGTCCGTCCCTGCCGGTGGAAATCCTCGGCCTGTCCGGCGTTCCCTCTGCCGGTGACGAAGCCACCGTCGTGCGTGACGAGAAGAAAGCCCGCGAAGTGGCGCTCTATCGTCAGGGCAAGTTCCGCGAAGTCAAGCTGGCTCGCCAGCAGAAGGCCAAGCTGGAGAACATGTTCGCCAACATGACCGAGGGCGAAGTGTCCGAAGTGAACGTGGTGATCAAGGCCGACGTACAGGGTTCCGTGGAAGCGATCTGCGATGCGCTGGTCAAGCTCTCCACCGACGAGGTCAAGGTCAAGATTGTGGGCTCCGGCGTAGGTGGTATCACCGAAACCGACGCCACCCTGGCTGCCGCTTCCAGCGCCATCCTGGTGGGCTTCAACGTCCGTGCCGACGCTTCCGCGCGCAAGGTCATCGATGCCGAGAGCCTGGATCTGCGTTACTACTCCGTCATCTATGACCTGATCGACGAAGTGAAGCAGGCCATGAGCGGCATGCTGGCCCCTGAGTATCGTCAGGAGATCATCGGTCTGGCTGAAGTCCGCAGCGTCTTCAAGTCACCGAAGTTCGGCGCTGTTGCCGGCTGTATGGTCACCGAGGGTGTGGTCAAGCGTTCCAACCGTATTCGCGTTCTGCGCGACAACGTGGTTATCTATGAAGGCGAGCTGGAATCCCTGCGTCGCTTCAAGGATGACGTCAACGAGGTCCGCAATGGTTACGAGTGTGGTATCGCGGTCAAGAACTACAACGACGTACGCGAAGGCGACCAGATCGAAGTTTACGAGACCGTTGAAATCCAGCGGACTCTGTAAGCCGAGCGTGAATCAAAATAGGGGGCCACGGCCCCCTTTTATCGCAGGATAGAATATGGCCAGAGAATTCAGCCGGACCCGTCGGGTCGGGCAGCAGATCCAGCGTGAAATCGCGCTGATCCTGCAGCGTGAGGTGAAAGACCCGCGCATCGGCATGGTGACCGTTTCCGATGTGGAAGTGTCCAAGGACCTGAACTATGCCAAGATTTACGTCACCTTCCTGCAGCTGGAGAATGACGCCGAGCGCATCGCGGAAGGGCTCAAGGGCCTGACCGAAGCCGCCGGCTACATCCGCAGCCTGCTGGGCAGCGCCATGCGTCTGCGGGTGGTGCCGGAGCTGCGCTTCTACTACGACCAGACCCTGGTCGAGGGGATGCGCCTCTCCAACCTGGTGACCAACACTGTGCGTGAAGACAAGCGTCGCATGACCGAAGCCGGCCGTGACGAAGACGAAGCCGCACCGGATGATACTACTGAGGACAAAGCCTGAGATGTCTCGAAGACGTCGTTTCAAGGGCCGTGACGTACACGGTATCCTGCTGCTGGACAAGCCCACCGGCCTGACTTCCAACGATGTGTTGCAGAAGGTCAAGCGCATCTACAACGCCGCCAAGGCCGGCCACACCGGCGCCCTGGATCCCCTGGCGACCGGCATGCTGCCGATCTGCCTCGGTGAGGCGACCAAGTTTTCCCAGTATCTGCTGGAGGCGGACAAGCGCTATGAGGTGACCGCCAAGCTCGGCGAACGCACCAACACCAGCGACTCCGACGGCGAGGTGGTCTCCACCCGACCGGTAAACGTGGCCGTGGGTACCCTGATCGAGGCCCTGGACCAATTCCGCGGCCTCATCATGCAGGTGCCGTCCATGTACTCCGCCCTCAAGCACAACGGCCGTCCGCTCTACGAGTACGCCCGTGAAGGCATCGAGATCGAGCGGGAAGCGCGCCCCATCACCGTATTCGAGCTCAAACTGCTGAGCTTCGAAGGGGATGAGGTGCGCCTCGAGGTGCATTGCAGCAAGGGTACCTACATCCGTTCCCTGGTGGACGATCTCGGCGAAGTGCTGGGCTGTGGCGCGCACGTCACCCAGCTGCGCCGCACCCAGGTCGCGACCTATCCCTATGATCGGATGCTGACCCTGGATCAGCTCGAGTGCATCTTCGAGCAGGCCAAGGCCGAGAGCATCCCGCCGCGGGAGCAGCTGGATCCCCTACTGCTGCCCATGGATACCGCCGTGGCGTCCCTGCCCGAGGTGAACATGCTGGCAACGGTCGCCGCCTATGTGAACCAGGGCCAGGCGGTCCAGGTCGCGGGTGCGCCGCAGAGCGGTCAGGTCCGCATGACGGTCGGTCCGGAGCGTGAGTTCATCGGGGTGGGCGAGATCGACGACGACGGGCGCGTGGCGCCCAAGCGTCTGGTGCGCTATCACGACGAACAGGACGAGGAGTGATCCTCAGGCGGTATAGGCCATCTTGCCGATCGCTGCGCTTTCTCGTTGCGAAAGCGAGCGGGTGCGATTATGATACCGCCCTCATTTCATGGCTGAATTAGAGATCGGCTGTGAACCTTTAAACTCTCTACTGGAGTAATACCATGTCTCTAAATGCTGAGATCAAAGCTTCCATCGTTGCTGACAACGCTCGCGCTGCCAACGACACTGGCTCCCCCGAAGTGCAGGTTGCCCTGCTGACTGCCCAGATCAACCATCTGCAAGGTCACTTCAAGGAGCACGCCAAGGATCACCACGGTCGTCGCGGTCTGCTGCGCATGGTTTCCCAGCGTCGTAAGCTGCTGGACTACCTGAAGCGTAAAGACGTTCAGCGTTACGCTGCTCTGATCGCCAAGCTGGGTCTGCGTCGTTAATCGACCATCAGATTTCGCGAAAAAGGGGAACCTCAGGGTTCCCCTTTTTTCTTGCCTGTTTTTCGGTTGCCGCAAGCCGTTGCCTGCCTCACAGAATGGGTATCGCCGCTTACCTTTTGGCTCGAATCAAGTATACTTGCACGCGAATTTAAAGGCCCAAATTGTAAAAAGGAAATTCACGTGAATCCTATTGTAAAGTCATTCCAGTACGGTCAACACACCGTTACCCTGGAAACCGGTGTGATGGCCCGTCAAGCCACTGCGGCCGTCATGGTCAGCATGGACGATACCTGCGTATTTGTGACCGTCGTCGGCAAGAAAGAGGCCGATCACGGCCGTGATTTCTTCCCGCTGACCGTCAACTACCAGGAGCGTACCTATGCTGCTGGTCGTATCCCGGGTGGTTTCTTCCGTCGTGAAGGTCGTCCGAGCGAAGGCGAGACCCTGATCTCCCGCCTGATCGATCGTCCTATCCGCCCGCTGTTCCCGGAAGGCTTCCTCAATGAGGTTCAGGTGGTTGCCACCGTCATGTCCGTGAACCCGCTGGTTTCCCCGGACATCGTCGCCATGATCGGTGCCTCCGCGGCCCTGGCCATCTCCGGCATCCCGTTCGGCGGCCCCATCGGTGCAGCCCGCGTGGGTTACATGAACGGTCAGTACGTGCTGAACCCGACCACCAAGGAACTGCCGGAGAGCGATCTGGACCTGGTGGTTGCCGGTACCGCCAATGCGGTGCTGATGGTGGAATCCGAAGCGGCCATCCTGTCTGAAGAGACCATGCTGGGCGCGGTCGTCTACGGTCACGACCAGATGCAGACCGTCATCAACGCCATCAACGAATTCGCCGCAGAAGTCGGTACCAAGCCCTGGGCCTGGACTGCGCCTGCCGTCAACGAAGCCCTGAAGGCCAAGGTGGCCGAGCTGGCCTCTGCCGATCTGGGTGAAGCCTACCGCATCACCGAGAAGGCCGTGCGCTACGAAGCCATCGGTGCCATCAAGGCCCGTGTGGTGGAGCAAGTCATCGCCTCCGGCGTGGAAGAAGATGCCAAGAAGATCGGCGAAGAGTTCCACAGCCTGGAGAGCCGCATCGTCCGTGGCCGTGTGGTCCGTGGCGAGCCGCGCATCGATGGTCGTGATCCGGAAATGATCCGCGCCCTGTCCGTCGGCACCGGCATCCTGCCGCGCGCTCACGGCTCCGCTCTGTTCACCCGTGGTGAGACTCAGGCCATCGTGGTCGCGACCCTGGGTACTGAGCGTGACGCCCAGAACATCGACGAGCTGTCCGGCCACCGTGCCGACCGCTTCATGCTGCACTACAACTTCCCGCCGTACTGCGTCGGTGAGACCGGCATGATGGGCAGCCCCAAGCGTCGCGAGATCGGTCACGGCCGTCTGGCCAAGCGCGGCGTCGCTGCTGTGATGCCGAGCGCCGCCGAGTTCCCGTACGTGGTGCGCGTGGTCTCCGAGATCACCGAATCCAACGGTTCCTCCTCCATGGCCTCCGTCTGTGGTTCCTCCCTGGCGCTGATGGACGCCGGTGTGCCGATCAAGGCCTCCGTCGCCGGTATCGCCATGGGTCTGGTGAAGGAAGAAGAGGGCTTCGTCGTGCTGTCCGACATCCTGGGTGACGAAGATCACCTGGGCGACATGGACTTCAAGGTTGCCGGTACCACCGAGGGTGTGACCGCCCTGCAGATGGACATCAAGATCGAAGGCATCACCAAGGAGATCATGGAGATTGCCCTCAAGCAAGCCCGTGGCGCTCGCCTGCACATCCTGAAGGTGATGGACGAAGCCATCCAGGCGCCGCGCGCCGAGATCTCCGACTTCGCCCCGCGCATCCACACCATCAAGATCAATCCTGAGAAGATCAAGGACGTGATCGGCAAGGGTGGTTCCGTGATCCGCGCCCTGACCGAAGAGACCGGCACCAACATCGAGCTGGATGATGACGGTACCGTCCGCATCTCCGCCGTCGACAACGATGCCGCCAAGGAAGCGATCCGTCGCATCGAGGCCATCACCGCCGAGATCGAAGTGAACCGCATCTACGAAGGCAAGGTTGTGCGTCTGGCCGACTTCGGTGCCTTCGTCAACATCCTGCCGGGTAAAGACGGCCTGGTGCACATCTCCCAGATCACCGATGCCCGCGTGCAGAACGTGGCCGACTTCCTGAAGATCGGCGATGTGGTGAAGGTGAAGGTACTGGAAGTGGATCGTCAGGGCCGTGTGCGTCTCTCCATCAAGGAAGCGAATGCACCGACCGAGGCCGCTCCGGCCGCCGAAGCCGTTGCCGTCGAGGCACCTGCCGCCGAATAAGGCTGCAACGCTGTGAAAGAGCCGACCTCAGGGTCGGCTTTTTTATGCTTCTTTTCTCCTGCGGTTGATTTTGTCAGCAAGAGAGATTGTTCCTTTCGACACCAATTGTTATAAGAGACGACTCCCCGCCTCGCTGTCAAAAGGAATTGCAGTATGTCATGGGCCTATCTCAGGCAATTTACCCCGCTGGTCTGGATCGTCATCCTGGGCACCTTCATGGTGCGGACCACCTTCTTCATGGTCTGGCCTTTCCTCTCTATCCTGCTCTACCGCGATTACGATCTCTCGGCGACCCTGATCGGTCTCATCCTGGGGGCGACGGCGGCCCTCTCCACCCTGGTCAGCTTCTATGGGGGCTGGCTGTCGGACAAGTGGGGGCGGCGCAATATCCTGTTGTTTGGCTGCCTGATCTCCGCCCTGAGTGTGGGATTGCTCGGCCTCTCCCATCAGGTCTCCTGGCTGGCGCTCGGGGTGATCGGCAGCGGCCTCTCCTACGGCTTGATCGACTCGCCGGGCAAAGCCCTGATGGCCGATAGCCTGGTCGAGCCCAAGGCGCGCGAGCTGGCGCTGCACTTGCGCTATTTCCTGCTGAACCTGGGGACGGCCATAGGCCCCCTGCTCGGGGTCAGCTACGGTCTGAGCGCCCGGCAGGAGACCTTCCTGCTGCTCAGCGCCAGCTACCTGCTGCTGGGCTTCATCTTCATCATCGGCTTTCGGCTGGCGGGCTGTCAGGGGAGCCGGGCGGCCGGTCCAGACATGCGCGCCGTGCTGCGGGTGCTCTGGCTGGACCGTGGCTTCCTGCTGTTGACCCTGGCCAACCTCTTGCTGATGCTGGTCTACGCCCAGTTCGAGTCACCCCTCATCCAGTACCTGACCCGGGCCGGGACGCCCGAGGTGGAGCACCTCATCGGCTGGTTGGTGGCGACCAATGCCCTGACCATAGTGATACTGCAGTTTCCCTTGCTGCATCTCACGGCCAGCTGGCACACCAAGCGCAGGCTGCAGCTCGGGGTGGCCTTCTTCCTCGGCGCCCAGCTGCAATTTGCACTCGGGGACACCGCCATCTGGTGGCACTGGATAGTGGCAGTGATCCTGCTCAGCATCGGCGAGTGCATCCTGTTCCCCTTGCTCAACGTGCTGGTCGACCAGATGGCGCCGGAGCACCTCAAGGGGAGCTACTTCGGGGCTGCGTCCATGTCTGGGCTGGGGATCGCCATCGGGGCCTTGCTGGGGGGCTGGATCCTGGCGAACTGGGGAGGCGCCTGGCTTTACGGCGTGATGGCCCTGCTCTGCCTGGCCATCTTGCAGCTCTACGGATGGGGGGCGAGGACTCCCCGGCCAGCCCGGATCCGGGCCGAGGCCGAGTCCTGAGACTAGAAGGTCAGCACCTTGTCGGCGGCCAGGGTCCACTGGGCCAGCAGGGGCAGGGTGCCTATCTCTATGCCTTCGATGAGGGGCAGGGGGCTGATGCCGCGGGCATCGGTGCAGGTCTTGCACAGCCTGATCAGGGTGCCCTGGGCCAGCAGGATCTCCAGCATCTGGCGCAGGTTGTAGCCCTCCGCCGGAGCCTGGCTCGCTAGGGCGGCGCCGACGGCATCGGACATCAGGAACAGCTTCAGGACGACACCGCCCTGCTCGTTGAGTGCGATGGCGAGGCGCAGGGCGTTGAACAGGGATTCGCTGCCGTAGGGGGCGCCGTTGGCGATGATGACGACTTGCTGCTTCATGGGTCTCTCCACAGGGAAAAATGTCATTGTAGCGCCAGACGGATTCGATCAGCATGATGCAGTGCAAACTCTGTCGTAGCCCTTGCCCTGCTGGCTTGACCTGAGCGCATGAGTCGGGTCTCATGGGCAGCCATCCAGTATGAAAGCACCATGAGGTCGTTATGTGGAAAATTGCCGGAATTGGCATATTACTGTTGGCCGGTCAGGCCCATGCCAGTGAAAACGTCGGCTGCAAGGCCAAGCATCAGGCGGTGACGGATCAGCTCGTGTTCGCCAAGGCGCACAACAACGCCGATCAGGTGGCCGGGCTGGAGCAGGCCCTGCGCAACATCGAGACCCACTGCACCGATGCCAGGCTCATCGAGGAGCAGCAAGAGAAGGTCGCCAAGCAGAGGGAAGAGGTGGAAGAGCGGCTGGCAGATCTGCAGAGCGCCCGGGTCTCGGGCAAGCCGGACAAGATCGCCAAGAAGCAGGCCAAGCTGGAGGAGTCCCAGGCCGAGCTGCTGGAGGGTCAGCGTGAACTCGAGGCGTTGCAGAAACTGGTCAAGCCCTGAGGGCGAGCAGCGCAATAGAAAAAGCCGGGCATGCCCGGCTTTTTCTATGGGTGTAAGGTGCGGCCCTGGAGCCGTCGACCTTAGTTGTTACTGCCGGTGCATCCGGACGAACTTGTCCAGCAACTGCTCCTCGGTTTCCACATGGGCGGGATCCCAGATGATGCAATCGATGGGACAGACGCTGATGCAGGTGGGCTTCTCATAGTGGCCGACGCATTCGGTGCAGCGATCCGGATCTATCTCGTAGATCTTGGCCCCCAGGGTGATGGCCTGGTTCGGGCACTCGGGATCGCACATGTCACAGTTGATGCATTTGCTGGTGATGAGCAGTGCCATCTCAGGCTGCCGAGTGGGGCTGACGGGTATCCTGACGCTCGCCGAGGTTGCGCAGCAGGATGCCGTAGTTGATGTCGACCTCTTTCGGGACCGGCACATAGACCACGTGGCCGTTGCCCGGTGCCGTGTCAATGAGCTCGCCCTTGCGGTTTTGCATCTGCTCCAGGTTGAAGCTGAGGTTGCCCTGGGGGGTCATCAGCTCCAGGCTGTTGCCCACCAGGAACTTGTTCTTCACTTCCACTTCTACCATGTCGCCCTGGCGACCGGTGATCTCGCCGACGAACTGCTGGGTGTCGGAGACGGAGTAGCCGTAGTCGTAGTTCTGGTACTCGCTGTGGTTGTGGCGGCGCAGGAAGCCCTCGGTGTAGCCGCGGTGGGCCAGGTTCTCGAGGGTGCCCATCAGGGTCGGATCGAATGGGCGACCGGCGACCGCGTCGTCGATGGCCTTGCGATAGACCTGGGCGGTACGGGCGCAGTAGTAGAAGGACTTGGTACGGCCTTCGATCTTGAGGGAATGCACCCCCATCCTGGTCAGGCGTTCCACGTGCTCGACGGCGCGCAGATCCTTGGAGTTCATGATGTAGGTGCCGTGCTCGTCCTCGAACGCTGTCATGAACTCACCGGGGCGGTTGGACTCTTCCAGCAGTACCAGGGCGTCGGTGGGTTTGCCTTGGCCCAGGGTCGGGTCGACTTTCTGCACGGCGATGGGCTCCTGACGATGGACGATCTGGCCCACCTCGTCTTCCTTGCCCTCGTGCACCTTGTATTCCCAGCGGCAGGAGTTGGTGCAGGTGCCCTGGTTCGGGTCGCGCTTGTTGATGTAGCCGGAGAGCAGGCAGCGACCGGAGTAGGCCATGCAGAGCGCCCCGTGGACGAAGACTTCCAGCTCCATCTCCGGCACCTGCATGCGGATCTCTTCGATCTCGTCCAGAGACAGTTCGCGGGAGAGGATGGCGCGGGTCAGGCCCATCTGGTGCCAGAATTTCACCGTGGCCCAGTTGACCGCGTTGGCCTGCACCGACAGGTGGATGGGCATGTCGGGGAAGGCTTCACGCATCATCATGATGAGACCGGGGTCGGACATGATGAGGGCATCCGGCTTCATGTCGACGACCGGCTTCATGTCGCGGATGAAGGTCTTCAGCTTGGAGTTGTGGGGCTGGATGTTGGCCACCACGTAGAACTGCTTGCCGAGGGCGTGGGCCTCGTTGATGCCAAGCTGCAGGTTCTCGTGATCGAATTCGTTGTTGCGTACCCGCAGGCTGTAGCGCGGCTGGCCCGCATAGACGGCGTCGGCGCCATAGGCGTAGGCGTAACGCATGTTTTTGAGGGTCCCGGCGGGGGAGAGCAATTCTGGTTTGAACATGTTGGACTCTTAATATCTGATTGCAAATCAGGACGGCGCCACCTGATGGCGTCGTATAGGTTCATCGGCACTGCGCGACCGTACTCGACGCACGGCCTCCGATGAGGGTTCACCCGGAGTACGAAATGGCTCGATACTCCCGATATAAAGGGTGCGAGATTGTACTCGCCAGCGGCTCATCATGCAATTTGAGCGGGTATGTTGAGGCGCCCATTCTGTTCATTTTACGCTCAGACTGCCGATGTTAGGGTGTCGGAGGGAGTACGTAACCGAGAGTTGACCGGAGAATGGATCTTTTCCGTGAAAAAGCCGCCTCTTCAAGTTGAAATTTTGGCCGACTCGGGAAAGAATGCGCGCTCGGTGATTGGTCTCGGGCGCGAGCGGATCGCAGCCAGGCCCGCCGAGGAGAAAATGGTCTCAGGCCCACAGGTACAGGAACTACACAGGAATTTTATGAATCCCCTTCGCATTGCCGCTTCGGCCCTATTTTGTACTCTGACCCTGGTCAGCCAGCAGGCCGCCGCCGTTGAATACGTGCTGCCCGCCGCCAACAGCCGTCTGATCGGTGAAAACCAGGAGTACGTGGTGCCTGCGGATAACCGTCCGCTTGAGCAGATCGCCTCCGACTTCCAGCTGGGCCTGACCAACATCATGGAAGCAAACCCGGGCGTCGACCCCTATCTGCCGACGCCGGGCAGCAAGCTGATCATCCCCCACCAGCTGATCCTGCCGAATGCGCCGCGCGAAGGGATCGTCATCAACGTGGCGGAGATGCGTCTCTACTACTACCCGAAAGGCCAGAACGTGGTGCAGGTGCTGCCCATCGGCATCGGCCAGCTAGGGGTGAACACCCCGGAGAACTGGATCACCAAGGTGGAGCGCAAGCGTGCCAACCCGACCTGGACCCCGACCGAGAATATCCGTCGCCGCTACGCCGCCCAGGGCAAGACCCTGCCCGCGGTCTGGCCGGCCGGCCCGGATAACCCCATGGGTCTGCACGCCCTTTACATCGGCAACCTGTACGCCATCCACGGCACCAACGCCACCTTCGGCATCGGCCTGCGGGTGAGCAGCGGTTGCGTGCGCCTGCGCGCCGACGACATCAAGTACCTGTTCGACAAGGTACCGGTCGGTACCCGCGTCCAGTTCGTGAACCAGCCGGTCAAGTCCACCGTCGAGCCGGATGGCGGTCGCTACATGGAGGTCCATGAGCCGCTGTCCCGTACCGAGGCCGAGTTCAACTCCACCGCCTCGGTGCCGCTGCCCATGACCCCGGCCATCACCCGCTTCATCGCCCACGCCGACAGCGATTCCAACCTGGTCAAACAGGTGCTGGAACAGCGCTCCGGTATGCCGACGCGCCTCAACCCGCAGGCTTGATAGCCTCAGGGTAGAGAGAAACAACAACGGCGACCCCAGGGTCGCCGTTGTTGTTTCTGCACGTTCGACTGACTCAGGCCGCAGGTGGGGCGTAGAGGGCGAGGCGGTTGCCTTCGGTGTCCTCGATGATGACCCGGGAGCCGTGACCGCTGCCGATGCTGTGCAGGGGCTCCAGTACCCGACCGCCGAGCCTCGGCACCATCTCCTCTGCCGCCCTCAACCTGTCTCCGAGGGCGAGGTAGATGAGAGGGCCTGTGCCACCCGGCTGGTGGTACTCATCCATGGGACCGAGGCAGGCGGCCGCGTTGTTGCCATCGTGGCGCAGCATGGCGAAGCGGATCTCCTCCTGGACCGGCGTGACCTCCACGTCGAGCAGGGCTGCGTAGAAGGCCATGGCGCGATCCAGATCCCGGGTCGGAATGTCGGCCCAAACCAGGGTGTTGTCCATCTTGGTGTTCTCCAGCAATATCCGGCCGATGCGACCGGCGGCTCTTGGAACCAGCCTGCGATCTTACTGCGAGGCGTGATCAAGGTTCCTGCGCTGCTCTTTACCGAGCTTCCGACCTCTCGCGACAGATCGTCAACAGGTTCTTAGAGGGTAGGAGCGGTCAATGGCGGTTGCCAGCCATAAAAAAGCGGCGCCTGATGGCGCCGTTTTTGCGTGAGGAAGCGAGAGGTTACTTGCCCGCGACGCTCAGGCCACCGAAGCGGATAAGGGGGGCGTAGAAGCCCTTGCCATCGTCGTGATGCAGCACATCGCCAATCGCCTCCAGCTCTCCCAGCAAACGGTAGAAGTTGCCCGCCACCGTGATGCCGCGCACCGGTTGCATCCGCTCGCCATCCCGGCACAGGAAGCCGGAGGCGCCGAACGAGAAGTCGCCGCTCACCGCATCGGCGCCGGAGTGCAGGCCATCCAGCTTGACCAGCTCCAGATACTCGCCGGCCTTGACCTCTGCCTCGGTGTGAGGACCCGTGCCAAAGACCAGGTGACGGGGAGCCACATCCAGGGCGCCGCGGGCGCTGCGAGCTGCCGCACCGTTGCTGGTCACGCCGAAGTGGTGGGCGCTGGCGCTGTTGTGCAGCAGGGTCTTGAGCTCCCCCTCACCGATGAGCAGCAGATCCCGGGTCGGCGTTCCCTCACCGTCGAACCCCTTGATGCGCATGCCCCCCGGCATATAGACCCGGCTCTCCAGGGTGAGCCAGCGGGAGGCCACGCTCTGGCCGAGTTTGCCGCGCCAGGGGTTGATCCCCTGCTGGGCCCACTTGCCCGACAGGGCCGACTGGAAGCAGCCAAACAGGCTGGCCAGGCAATCGAGGCTGAAGATCGCGCCGTAGCGACCGCTCGGCACGGCTTCACCGGGCAGGAGGCCATCGGCCATGGCATGGATCTGGGCGATGAGGCCGCTTGGGTCGAGTTCATCGAAGCGGCGGGCGATCTGCCCCTGATAGTGCATGGCGTGGCGGCCATCGCGCTCGACCAGGGCCGAGCTGTAGCAGCCGACGCTGAACTCCCTGTGCTGGCAGAGGGTCCCCTGGCTGTTGGCGAGCCAGAGTTGGCTCTCCCCCTCATACAGGCTGTTGTAGGGGGCACCGGTCATATCCGGCAGGGCCAGGATCTCCGACTCCAGACGCAGGGCCAGGGCGATCTTCTCCTCCACCGGCGTGCCGTCTGGCTGATGGATCTCGGCGCAATCCGTACTGAGCCGGCTCTGCTGCACCGAGATGCGCTGATCCGGGTCCACCTTGGCGAAGCGGCTGGCATCGAGGGCATCCTGCACCATGGCGTCCAGTGCCGACTCATCCAGGGATTCGGAGTAGGCGAGGCCGACCCGGCCGTCCTTGATGAGGCGGATGCCGAGCTGCTGGCTGCTGGTGACCTTGTATTCACTGAGCTCCCCCTTGTCCGCCTTGAGGGAGAAGGCTCTGTCCTGATTGGCGATGATGTCCGCCTCGGCGCCAAGGTCCGCGACCTTGTCCAACAGGCGGGTGAGCAGCGGGTTCATGTCGAGGGTGCTCATCAGGCGTTACCTCCTACCAGGATGTTGTCGACCTTCAGCTGGGGCTGACCGACGGAGGCGGGGATGGAACCCGACACCGAGCCGCACATGCCGGCGGAGATGGCCAGATCTTTACCCACCATGGAGATTTCCTGCAGGACTTGCGGGCCGGTGCCGATCAGGGTCGCCGACTTGAGGGGCTTGGTGACCTTGCCCTTCTCGATGAGGTAGGCCTCCTGCACGTTGAAGTTGAACTCGCCGGTACCCGGTTGCACCGAGCCGCCCCCCATGCGCTTGGCATAGATGCCGTATTCCACCGATGCCAGCATCTCATCCAGGCTGTGGTGGCCCGCCTCTATGTAGGTGTTGCGCATGCGCGACGCCGGGGCGAAGCGGTAGGACTCGCGCCGACCGGAGCCGGTGCGGGCATAGCCGGTCTTGAGGGCCCCCATCCTGTCCACCAGGAAGCCGGTGAGCATGCCGTCCTTGATGAGCTGAGTGTGTTGGGTCGCCATCCCCTCGTCATCGACGTTGATGGAGCCCCAGGCGTTGCCCTGCAGCCCTTCATCCACCGCGTTGACCACGGGGCTCGCGATGAGCTGGCCCATCTTGTCGTGGAACACAGAGGCCTTCTTGGCCACCGAGGTGGTCTCCAGCAGGTGGCCGCACGCCTCGTGGAAGATGACGCCGCCAAAGCCGCTCTCCAGGATGACCGGCAGGGTGCCACTCGGGCAGGGGGCTGCGCCGAGCTTCACCAGCGCCTGGCGGGTGGAGGAGAGGGCCAGCTCCCGGGGATCGATGAGGGCCGCATGTTCCCAGCCCATCATGGCCCCCGGGGCCTCATAACCCACGCTCTGCTCGCCGCCGTCCAGGGCTATGGTCTGGGCCGTGATGCGGTTGTAGTGGCGGCGATCACTCACCTGTAGCCCTTCGCTGTTGAAGATCTCCACCTCCTGCTCCCAGCCAAGGGCACTGCCGGAGAACTGGCTCACCTTGGCGCTCTCGGCGCGGGCGGCTGCGTCCATGGCATGGAGGTAGGCAATCTTCTGCTCCAGCTGCTTGTCCGCCGACAGGGGCAGGGCTATGGGGTTGCGATCGTTGAGCCGGGTGAAATCAAAGGCGGTGGCGGTCACCACGGGATCCCGCCTGTCCTTGGCTGCCAGGAGGCTCACGATGCGCAGCAGCTCGGCGCGATCGGCCAGGTTGGTGTAGCCGTACAGCACCTTGTGGCCGTAACAGAGGCGCACCCCTATGCCGAAATCGAGGCCACCGCTGATGGCCTCGATCTGGCTGGAGAGCAGGCTGAGCTGGCTGCGGCGCTTGCGCTCCACAAACAGCTCGGCGAAGTCGGCACCCAGCGCCAGGGCGTGATCGAGCACGTCGCGGGCGATGGCGGGGGCCAACAGGGAGAATGGAGTCATAGAATATCCTTTTCTGGTCTGTTTCCTGTTTGCTTCCGACGCTTTGGTTGAGATTGTTATGGAGCGTCGTCTGCATTGTTGCAGACCAAGATGAAAAAGTCGCCATGGCATCAGGCGATGAGTCCGATTGGAAAAACAGGAGCAGTAATTGCACCCGAGCGGCGGGGTCGCCCGGATTTGGGAAGGTCCCGGGTCAGGCCGCCGCCGAGGCGACGGCCATCGTCAAACTGGCAAGTCAGAGCAGTTCGTGGATCTCGCCGAGGATCTGGTCGACCCACTGCTCGATGCGGGAATCCGTCTGGTCGTACTGGTTGGCATCGTCGAGGGCCAGGCCGACAAAGTGGCGGCCATCGTCGATCAGCGCCTTGGAGGCATCGAATTCGTAGCCCTCGTTCGGCCAGTAGCCCACCAGCTTGACCCCCTTTGGCAGCAGCTGATCGTGCAGCAGGCCCAGGGCATCCTGATACCACTCGCCGTAACCCAGCTGATCGCCCATGCCGAACAGGGCGATGATGCGTCCCTCCAGTTCGACGTCCTGGATGTCTTCCCAGCGGGATTCCCAGTCTTCCTGCAGCTCGCCGAAATCCCAGGTGGAGATGCCGAGGATCAGGATGTCGTACTCCTGCATGCGGGCGAGGGGCACATCCTTGATGTTGTGGAGATCGACCAGCTCCGGGCCGATGAGGGCGCGGATCTTCTCGGCGGCCATCTCGGTGTAGCAGGTGGTTGAGCCGTAAAACAAACCTATCTTCATCGCACTTCTCTTGAACGCAGTTGGCCGCAGCCGGTGGGGCTGCCGGTGCCGGGCTCCCTGAGGGGGACCGGGGGAAGAGCGCCAGTCTAGCAGATTGCCGGTCGCCCTTCATCGGGCAAGAGGGTACTTGGCCGATGCCTGGCGCATCGGGTCGCGCTACAATGGCCCCTCGTTTGCCAAAGATCCGAGCCCCATGACCAAGCCAGCTCCCGCCCAGCACCATCATCCCCTGATAGAGCCCTTCCTCGACGCCCTCTGGCTGGAGCGGGGGCTGTCGGACAACACGGTCAGCTCCTATCGCACCGATCTGGAGAAGTTTGCACTCTGGCTGGATGGGCAGGGCAGCTCCCTGCTGCTGGCGAAGCTGGATGAGATCCAGCACTACCTCGCCTGGCGGGTGGATCAGCAGTTTGCCCCGAGCAGTACGGCCCGCTTCTTGTCGGCCCTGCGCCGTTTCTATCAGTATCTCAATCGGGAGAAGCTGCGAGCCGACGATCCCACGGTGCTGCTGGAGGGGCCCAAGTTGCCCAAGAAGCTGCCCGCGGATTTGAGCGAGGCTGAGGTGGAGGCGCTGCTCATGGCCCCCCTGGTGGACGATCCCCTGGAGCTGCGGGACAGGGCCATGCTGGAGCTGCTCTACGCCACCGGGCTGCGGGTCTCCGAGCTGGTGGGGCTCACCGCCGAGCATGTCAGCCTGCGCCAGGGGCTGGTGCGGGTGGTGGGCAAGGGCAACAAGGAGCGCCTGGTGCCCATGGGGGAGGAGGCCATTCACTGGCTCGAGCGCTACTTCAGGGAGGGGCGCACCCTGCTGCTCGGCGGTACCAGCTCGGACGTGGTCTTCCCCTCCAAACAGGCGAGGATGATGACCCGCCAGACCTTCTGGCATCGCATCAAGCTCTATGCCCAGCGCGCCGGGATCCGGGGCGAGCTCTCCCCCCATACCCTGCGCCACGCCTTCGCCACCCATCTGCTCAACCACGGCGCCGATCTGCGGGTGGTGCAGATGCTGCTGGGCCACGCGGATCTCTCCACCACCCAGATCTACACCCATGTGGCCAACGAGCGGCTCAAGGCGTTGCACGGGGAGCACCACCCCCGGGCCTGATGCAGGCCGTCTGCGAGTATTGCACCCATAAAAAAACCGCCAGCAGGCGGTTTTTTTCAATGCACGACAGGAGGTGGGATTATTTGCCCTGCTGGGATTTGAGCAGATCCCGGATCTCGGTCAGCAGCTCCTGATCCTTGGTGGGGCCGGCGGGGGCGGCCGCCTCTTCCTGCTTCTTCTTCAGGGTGTTGATGGCCTTGAGCCCCATGAAGATGGCGAAGGAGATGATCAGGAAGTCGATGATGGTCTGGATGAACTTGCCGTAGGCGATGACCACGGCGGGAACATCTCCCTCGGCGGCCTTCAGGGTGACGGCGAGATCGCTGAAGTCCACGCCCCCCAGGATGAGGCCGATGGGGGGCATGATGACGTCGCCCACGAAGGAGGAGACTATCTTGCCGAAGGCGGCGCCTATGATGATACCCACCGCCATGTCGATGACGTTGCCTCTGGCCGCAAAGGCCTTGAACTCTTGAATCAGACTCATGTTCCCCTCCAAAAATGGGATGGAGGCGGCCGCTACCGCCCCTCGGTTTGAATAATAAAGCATCAGGAAAACAGAGGGATGACCATCGTGTTTCCTGTCGTCCCGTTTAGCTTGCGGGGCATCGGTCCAATTGGCAACCTTCCGGAATAGGAATTTTTAACATTCGGCCCTATTAATCTATCGCTAACTAAATCGGTCACGGGGGCTGAGTCGGCAGTCGAGCCGCTGGCGTTGAAGCCTGGACTGGCCGGGTGAATGGCTTGTGACCGATGGCATTGGAGAAAGAAAGAAAAGGGCCATGGTCTCAGCCATGGCCCTGGAGGTTTTAGGAAACCCTGTTTACGCCCTTAAGGAGTCGGGCAATTCGGACAGACCGGGCAGAGCGGGCAGGTGGCGGTTGCCGTATCCGTGTCGCTGCCAAAGCCGAGCGGCGCCGTCCCCGTGGCCGTGACCGTATCGCTGAAGGAGATGGACCCCGGATTCTCGGAGCCTGCGCTGCCCGGGGTATAGGAGCCCGAGTAGTCCTTGCAGCTCGCCGCGCTCAGCGCGCCTATGGCGTGAACGAAGTCATCGGCGGTATTGGCCGGTGTGCCGTGATCATCGGTGACCGTGACCCCGCTCAGGTTCAGTGGCGGTACGCCACCCAGACCCGTGGTGTTACAGACCTGACCACTGTAGTCGACCCTGATCACCAGCTGGCTACCCGCATCGATGACCTTGGTATTACAGGCCTTGGTGACGCTGATCCCCGGCGTTCTCTCTACACGGGGACAGGCGGCCGTAGCGGAAGCCGTGATCGACTGCACCCCACCGTTGCTGGAGGCGGCCTTGACGCTGATGCCGTTGGTCGGCGCATTACCGGTGGACTCGAAGCTGCCGGTGTAGTTTTCAGCGCTTCCCTTGGCGATGGAGTCGAACGTATCGACGACGAAGTCATCGCTGGTATCGGCCGGGGTGCCGTTGTCATCAGTGACGACCACGTTATAGATGGTACCGAAGCCACCGTTGGTGACCGTCCCCTCGAAGTTGAAGGTGAAGCCGGTTTCATCGCCGTTGAGATCGCCGCTGGTACAGGTCTTGGTGATCTCGACCTTACACAGCTCGAAGTTATCCAGCACGAAGTCTTTCTGTGCCGCGGTGAAGGAACTGGAGGAGCGGGTCTCGGCCATGAAGCTGCTGAAGCAGCCATCACTGCCCCCCACTATCTGGCTGAGGTTGATCCCCCCCTCGAAGAAGCTCTCGAAGGGGAAGATCCCCTTGGTGCCGCTCTTCGGGGTGTAGTCGCTCCACAGGCCGCTGACACCGTTCGCCAGGGCGCTGCCGGGGACGGGCACATTACCCGTGTTGGTCAGGGCGCAGGCGAGGTTGGCACCGCCTTGATTGGCGCAGACGACGTCGTTGGCCCCCGAGCCTTGCAGCTTGAGTCGCAGGTTGGTGGCGGCACACTGACCCGCTTGCGGGTTGTTGTTGGCAGCCTTGCTACAGGTCGGATCCCAGGTCACGACGGCCAGGTAGGGGACCGCGTTGCTCGCCTGGGGGAAGTTGATGAGGACGAGTGTGTCCCCGGCGGTATGCTTGCCGCTGAACTTGCCGTTGGGCAGGGCAGTCACCTTCTGTTTGAAGAACCAGAAGCCCATGAAGGCATCACCGACGTTTGAAATTCTGTCGGCGCCGAAATAGAGCAACAGATCGTTGTTCTCGTTGTAAGCGGCGGCATAGGCATGGGTCAGATCATCCTTGTCGGGGACGGATCCATCGCTCCAAGCCCATTTATCGATGTCCAGTATGTCCTTGTCCCCCCCTCCGTGGATGGTTCTGGGGGCCGTGTCCTGAATGATGCCGGTAAACTTGGTGGCCCCACCGCTGCTGGGCGGGGTGGCCCAGTCATCGCTGTTGGCGACCGGGTTATCATCCTGGGGGTTGGCATCGAGCTCGAACGGTGACTCCGCCGTCGCGGCCCATACCGGTACGCTGAGTGCCATTAGTAGGGCCGTGAGGCCCAGGCGCTGGCGCCAACAGCGGGGCCAGAGATGCGTGAATTGAGTACCCATGTTGCATTCCTTCTGCTTGGTGTTGTCCATGTCGTCCGGCTCATCTTGCGTAGCGGGATCGGCGCAGCACCAGTGCAGGCTTTGTTCCAAGTTATTAATGCATTGAAAATGAACATAAAATGCAAAAATCGACGGGTTGGAATGCTGAGGTGTTGTTAGCCGAATGGAGCAAAGATCCGGGAGTGCCCGGCGCCGGGGCCCGGCGGGCGGGAAAAGGCATCTTTTGGCACTGTCTCCGCAGTGGAACAGGGGGAGGACGTTCTGAGCATCATGGCCGCCAGAATTGTTGAAGAATCATTGATATCAGATTGATTGATAATGATTTATTGGTTTTTTGCTCACTTTTGAATCCCATTTCGCATCCTGTCTCATGAGTGGCACAAGTACGCCGTCTATCCAATACTTTGCACATTATTCAGCCGTGGTGCGGTGGAGTGTTGTAAATGAATATGCGTACGCTGCTGTGCGTCAACACCGACGAAGTCTGGTGCCCCCCGCCACAGCTCTCTTCCCTTGGGTGGCATATCTGCCTGGTGTCCTCGCCGCAGGAGGCCTTCAGTCTCTATGCACAGCAGGGCCCCAGAGTGGGTCTGGTGCTGCTGAGCGAGGGCTCCGCCGAGGCGCTGGAGGCCCTGTTTCGCCAGACCTGCGGCACCATGATCTGGGTGGCCCTCGTCCCCCCTCATCTGCTCGCCCAGCCCAGGATGCAGGAGCTGCTGCTGAACTACTGCTTCGACTATCACAGCCTGCCGGCGGGAGATGATCGGCTGCTGGCCGTGCTGGGGCATGCCTTTGGCATCGCCTGCCTGAGGGGCAATGCGCTGCGCCCCTGTGACCATGGCAAGGAGAGCGGGGGGCTGATCGGTAACAGCCCCGCCATGCAGCAGGCCATGGGGCGAGTCGAACGCCTGGCCAAAGTCGACTCCTCGGTGATCCTGCAGGGGGAGAGCGGCACCGGCAAGGAGCTGGTGGCTCGCCAGATCCATCGCCAGTCAGTGCGGGCGGATGGTCCCTTCATCGCCATCAACTGCGGCGCCATCCCGCCCTCCCTCATCCAGTCAGAGCTTTTTGGTCATGAGAAGGGGGCTTTCACCGGCGCCTGGCGGCGCCACATCGGCTGCGTGGAGATGGCCCATCGCGGCGTCCTCTTCCTCGACGAGATAGGGGATCTCCCCCTGTCCATGCAGGTCAACCTGCTGAGATTCCTGCAGGAGCGCACCATAGTGAGGGTCGGCGGGGTTGAGCCCATCGAGGTGGATATCCGGGTCATCGCCGCGACCAATCGATCCCTCGATCAGGAGATGGCACAGGGTCACTTCCGGGCCGATCTCTTCTATCGCCTCTGCGTGCTGGATCTCGCGCTTCCCCCTCTGCGGGAACGCGGGGAGGACATCATGCTGCTTGCCCAGTATTTCCTGACCAAGATGGGGGGCATCTTGAACCCCCAGGTGCAGGGATTCACCGCCTGTGCCACGCGCCAGATGCTGCAATATCACTGGCCGGGAAATGTGCGGGAGCTCAAGAACCGGCTGGAGCGGGCGCTGGTCCTGTGTGACGGGCACCGTATCGACCATCAGCACCTGGGGCTGTCCCTGCCGCAGGCGGAGGGAGGCATACGGCCTCTGAACCTGGTCAGGGCGGAGGCGGAGTGTGAGGCCGTGCGCCGTGCCCTGGTGCTCTGCGGTAACAATGTGACCGAGGCGGCCCGCCACCTCGGGATCTCCAGACTCACCCTCTACCGGGTGCTGGAGCGATCGACCCCCCCGCTGCCCCCGGAGGCTCAGCTCTCCTGAGGGGCTTTCCCCTTCACCCGGCGCTCCGCCGCTGTTAACCCCCAGGCCCCTGGCGTGTATGATACCGCCTCGCCATTGGCCCATCCCATTAGAAGACAGGACTGAATTCATGCCCCTGCAAATTCGCCGTCGTCCCCGGGTGGATGACTCCCACCTTCCCGCCAACCTGCATCCGTTGCTGCGCCAGATCTTCGCGAGCCGCGGGGTGGAGGATCCCGCCTTGCTGGAGCGCAGCGCCAGCCACTTGCTGCCCCCCCAGCGCCTGTTCGGCATGGAGCAGGCGGTGCCCCTGCTGGCGGCGGCCCTGACGATCCAGAAGCGGATCCTCATCGTCGGGGATTTTGACTGTGACGGCGCCACCAGTTCGGCCCTGTGCGTGCTGGCCCTGCGGGCCATGGGGGCGGAACACGTCGATTTCCTGGTGCCCAACCGCTTCGAATTCGGCTACGGCCTCACGCCGGAGATCGTTGAACTGGCGGTGGCTCGCCGGGCCGAGTTTCTCATCACGGTGGACAATGGCATCTCCAGCATCGCCGGCGTCGCCGCCGCCAAGGCGGCCGGCATGCAGGTTCTGGTCACCGATCATCACCTGCCGGGCCACGAGCTGCCAGATGCGGATGCCATAGTGAACCCCAACCAACGGGGTTGCGACTTTCCCTCGAAATCCCTGGCCGGGGTCGGGGTCGCCTTCTACCTGATGGCGGCCCTCAACACCCATCTGCGCCAGGCGGGCTGGTACGAACGTTTGGGGATCCGCCCCCCCAATGTGGCGGATTATCTGGATCTGGTGGCCCTCGGCACGGTCGCCGACGTGGTGGCGCTCGATGGCAATAACCGCATCCTGGTGCATCAGGGGCTGCAGCGGATCCGGGCTGGCCGTTGCCGACCCGGCATCCAGGCGCTGGTGGACGTGTCGGGCCGCGACGGTCGCCGCCTGTGCGCCGCCGATCTCGGCTTCGCCCTCGGCCCGCGCCTCAATGCGGTGGGGCGGCTCGACGACATGTCCCTCGGGGTCACCTGCCTGCTGTGTGACGACCTCAACCTGGCGCGCCAGCTGGCCGCCGAGATGGACAGCCTCAACCAGGAGCGCAAGGAGATAGAGCAGGGGATGCAGCAGGAGGCGTTGGCCACCCTGGAGCAGATCCGCTTCCGCGATGGCGAGGTGCCCAACGGCATAGTGCTGCATCGGGACGAGTGGCATCAGGGGGTGGTGGGGCTGGTGGCCTCCAAGATCAAGGAGAAGTACTACAGACCCGTGATCGCCTTCGCCGAGAGCAGCGATACCGAGCTCAAGGGCTCCGGCCGCTCCATCCCGGGCGTGCATCTGAGGGACGCCCTGGAACTGCTCGACACCCGCCATCCCGGCCTCATGGGCAAGTTTGGCGGTCACGCCATGGCGGCGGGGCTGACCCTGCCCAAGGCCAATGTCGAGGGCTTTGGCCGCGCATTTGAGGCCATCATAGGCGAACTGGTGACCCCCGAGCTGCTGACCGGGGTGCTGCTCACCGATGGCGAGCTGCTGCCCGACGAGCTGAGCCTGGAGCTGGCCGAGCTCATCCGCGCCTCCGGCCCTTGGGGTCAGGCCTTCCCCGAGCCGCTGTTTGACGGCGAGTTCCTGCTGGTGCAGCAGCGGCTGGTGGGGGAAAAGCACTTGAAGATGATGCTGACCACGGATTCCGGCCACGCGGTGGATGCCATCGCCTTCGGGGTCGATCTCAAGCGCTGGCCCGACGCCTCGGTGAAACGGGTGCGTCTGGTCTATCGCCTCGATGTGAACGAGTGGCGCGGCAATCGCAGCGTGCAGCTGCTGGTGGAGCATCTGGAGGCGGCTGGCCTCTAGTCAGACCCCGTACTCTGCTGAGCAAAACGGCCACCCCTGGGTGGCCGTTTTGCTATGGGAGATGGCAAGGCAGGGTTGACCCGTCTATAGCTTCACAGTTTAAGCTCTCCTTCATCGGGTCAAGTGACGACCCACACCAAGAGTGGTTGCCATGAAAATATCCGAATTGGCCCGTCGCTGTGGCCTCGCCCGCTCCACTCTGCTCTATTACGAGAAGCTGGGGGTGATCGAGGGCGTGCGGGCTGCCAACGGCTATCGCCATTATGACGAGGCCGATCTGCAGCGGCTGCAGATGGTGCAGGCGCTGCAGGCCGGCGGCCTCAGCCTTAAGCAGTGTCTCGCCTGCTTGGCTGGCGAGATGGACAAGGCTGAGCTGCGGGTGCGAGTGGAGGAGCTGGACATCGAGCTCAGCCGGATGCAGCGGGCGCGGGATCTGCTGGCGGATCTGGCGGGCATGAGCCATGAGTCCGGCGAGGCATTCAAGGCCTGGCAGTTGCGCCTGCAGCAAGAAGCGCCCCAGGCCTATTTCGACTGGGTGATGAAGCAGGGCTTTGGCGAACGGGACCGCTATCACCTGCAGTGGCTCAGCAAGGACATGAACGAGCACGAGCGCTACATCAGGGATTTCAAGCGTTTGCTGGAGGGAATGAGCCACTGGGGGCCGGGGGACAGGGCCTTCACCCAGCAGCAGTTCGAGGCCCTCGCCATGACCCCCAAGCGCATCCTCGACATCGGCTGCGGGCGCGGCGCCGCCACCCTGGCGTTGGCTCAGGTATGCGACGCCCCCATCCTGGCCATCGATCTCGATGAGAGCGCCTTAGTTGCCGTCGAGCGCTCGGCCAGGGCGGCAGGCTTCGGTCAGGTGAGCACCTTGTGTACAAGCATGGCGGCCCTGCCCATGGAACTTGCGCCGATCGATCTTATCTGGGCGGAGGGGAGCGCCTACGTGATGGGCTTCGCCGAGGCGCTGACCGCCTGGCTGCCCCTGCTGAGCGTTCCCCACGGCAGGTTGGTGGTCAGCGAACTGGTGTGGCTGACCGACGAGCCCCCGGCCGAGGCCAGGGTATTCTGGCAGCAGGGGTATTCCGGCATGCAGACCCTGGATGGCTTGCTTGCGACCATCCGGGCCAGGGGCTATGAGTGCCTCTCCCATACCCTGTTGCCAGAGCGGGCGTGGCACAACTATCTGGAGCCCATGGTGCGCAATCTGGCGCGCCTCGAAGGGGAACTGGGAGAGTCGGCGGCCTTCCGGGACTTAACCCAGGAACTTGCCATGCACCGCCAGTATCTCGGCCATTACGGCTATGTGATGTGCTGCCTGCGGGCAGTCTGACAACAACATTCAACAGGAGACAAGATGACTATCCATATCCGACCCGAAACCCGTGCCGACAGCGACGCCATCGAGGCGCTGACCATAGCCGCCTTCCTGGAGGCGCCCCACACCGATCACAACGAACAGCTGATCATTCGCGACCTGCGCGCGGCCGGCGTCCTCAGGCATTCCCTGGTGGCGGAGCAAGACGGGATCATTGTCGGTCACCTCTGCTTCTCGCCGGTGACCATCAGCGATGGGAGTCAGGGCTGGCTTGGCCTCGGCCCCATCGCCGTGGCGCCCGAGAAGCAGGGTAAGGGCATAGGCGCCGCCCTGATGCGGGCCGGACTAGCAGCCCTGGACGCGGAGGGGGTCGCCGGCTGCGTGGTGCTGGGGGATCCTGGTTTCTACAGCCGCTTCGGCTTCGTGGCCGATGCCCGTCTGCGGTTGCCCGGCGTGCCGGCGGAATACTTCATGGCCAGACGCCACGGGGATGAGCTGGCCAGCGGCGAGGTGAGCTATCACTGCGCCTTCAACCAGGGCTGAGCCTGGGTGGTGGTCAGGGGAGGGCAGGGATGCCCTGCCTGTTTAAGGCCCGTTCACGCGACCCGAGACGCGGCCGAATTTCCCTTCTCAAAGGTGCCAGCCTGGCCCCTTCCTCCTGCAAAACAGGGTCGAATCGTGATATATTCTGCCCTGTCTTATGCACTGCACCCTTGACCGCACTGCTCACCATATTCTGAAGGTACCCGCGCCCTTGCCAAGCCTTGGTCGATTACAGACAGGGTTGATGTCCCTTGGCATCGCCTGCATCCTGTGGCTGGCCGCCATCATGGCGGCAGGGCTGGATGCATCCGTGCGCGCCGCGCGAGCGGAGTCACCGGCGACGATGCAGCTCTATCAGGTTGCGGATGGCCGACTGACCAAGGAAATCGGTCTGCCACCGGGCGGCCAGTGGCGACTCAGTCTGGAGCAGGGCAGGCGACTGGAAAGCAGCTCATCCCCGGAGTTTTATCGGGAGCTGCTCGCCTGGTTCCAGCACGACATCCTGGGGTTGCTGTGCGGGCTCCTGTTCTTCCTGCCGCTCATCTACCTCAGGCAGGTTCCCGATCACTTCGGCTCTCTCCATCGGCGCCTGCTGGGGTGCCACCATCTGCAATTTCGTTTCTGCCACGGTGACTGACGACGGGGTTGCCCCCAAGCGCGCGGCCGGATCCCTGTCTGCCTGATTGGCTCCCCGGAGCCAGACTGCCCATTCCCGGCGTTCGCCACGCGCTTCCTGATCCCGTCCCAAGGCCCTTCGCCCTGGGGCCGGCCCTGTCTGCGCAAATCCGTGAGCCTATCCGATGGAATATTATGTAAGCCTGTTCATTCACTCTGTCTTTGTCGAAAACCTGGCCTTGGCCTTTTTCCTCGGCATGTGTACCTTCTTGGCCGTCTCCAAGAACATCAACACCGCCTTCGGCCTCGGCATGACGGTGTTGGTGGTGATGGTGATCGCCATCCCCCTCAACAACCTGATCTACCGCCATATCCTGCGTCCTGACAGCACCTTCCTCGGGGAGTTTGATCTGAGCTTTCTCGATTTCATCGTCTACATAGGGGTGCTGGCGGCCCTGGTGCAGGTGATGGAGATGGTGCTCGACAAACATTTCCCGGCCCTCTATCACGCGCTGGGCATCTATCTGCCGCTGCTGACGGTGCATTGCGCCATCTTCGGCGGCGTCATGTTTATGGCCCAGCGGGATTACGACTTCATCGAATCCATAGTGTATGGCGCGGGCTCGGGGCTCGGCTGGTTGCTGGCCATCGTCGCCATCGCCGGCCTGCGCCAGAAGATGAAATACTCGGATGTGCCGGAGGGGCTGAGGGGCATCGGCATCACCTTTATCGTGGCGGGGCTGATGTCGCTGGGCTTTATGTCGTTTTCCGGGATCTCGCTCTGAGGGCCCGAGCGAACCGAAACTGGGAGGAGGGTTGATGGCGGGGGCCATCAACCGAGCGTCTTGGCCATGTTGTAGCCCGTGATGTGAAAGTCCAGCTCCTCGTAGAGCGCCCTGGCCTTGGGATTGTCATAGGCGACCCGAAGCTTGATCTGGCTGACGCCAAGGCACTTCAACTCGGCTTCCAGCGCCGCCATGGCGGCCTTGCCATACCCCTGGCCGCGATGAGCCGGGAGTATGTAGAAGTCATAGATAAAGGTGGTGTGGGCGGTGCCGTCGACACAGTGCCAGAGATAGCCGGCTATGCTCGCCGTCGATGTGACCTCGTTTCCCGTATTGCCACTCATAGTGTTGCTGACAGGAATGATGCAGAGCAGGCTCTGGTCCAGCGTGGCGGCCCCTCGGGGCAGGTATTGCTGCAAGGAAACTTCGGCCTGCTGGCGGGCATCGGCCAGGGTCAGCCCGTGATTGCTGGCGAGATCCTGGGCGTAGTCGTCGATGAAGTAGGCGCGGTAGGCGGGAAAATCCGCCTCACCCATGGGGATCAGACGAACGATAGGGGTTGGCATCCTGTGCCTCGCTCAAGGAAAGGGAGCCGCTACCTTAACCCCGGAGTCCGGGTTAGCCAAGGGGCTGGCCGAGTCCGGAATGCTCAATAAAAAGAGCGCCCAAGGGCGCTCTTTTGCTGTCTGTGGCAGGGAGGCTTACTTGACCTCTCTTTCGTGCGAGGTTATTTGACCTCTTCACCCTTGGCTTGCAGATCCGCGTGGTAGGAGGAGCGCACGAAGGGACCGCAGGCGGCGTGGGAGAAGCCGAGATCCATGGCCACGTCTTTGAGCTCGTCGAACTCTGCGGGCGGCACGTAGCGCTTCACCGGTAGGTGGTGACGGCTCGGCTGCAGATACTGGCCCAGGGTCAGCATGTTGACGCCGTGCTCGCGCAAGTCCTTGAGGACCTGCACTATTTCTTCGTTGGTCTCACCCAGACCCATCATGACACCGGACTTGGTCGGCACATGGGGGTGCATCTCCTTGATGCGGCGCAGCAGCTCCAGCGACCACTTGTAGTCGGCCCCCGGACGGGCGACCCGGTACATGCGCGGGGCGGTTTCCAGGTTGTGGTTGAACACGTCCGGCGGGGTCTCGCGGAACACCTCGAGGGCCTGCTCCATCCGGCCGCGGAAGTCCGGGGTCAGGATCTCGATGCGGGTCTGGGGGCTGTGCTCGCGGATCTGCTTGATGCAGTCGGCGAAGTGCTGGGCACCGCCGTCCCGCAGATCGTCGCGGTCCACCGAGGTGATCACCACGTACTTGAGGCCCATCTCCTTGATGGTCAGTGCCAGCTTCTTCGGCTCATCGGGATCCAGCGCCAGCGGGCGGCCGTGGGCCACGTCGCAGAAGGGACAGCGACGGGTGCAAATGGCGCCCATGATCATAAAGGTGGCCGTGCCATGGTTGAAGCACTCCGCCAGGTTCGGGCAGGAGGCCTCTTCACATACCGAGTGCAGCTTGTTCTTGCGCAGGGTGCTCTTGATGTGCTCGATCTTCTGGCTCGACGGCGGCAGCTTGATCCGCATCCAGTCCGGCTTGCGCAGCACTTCCTCGTTGGGATCCGGCATGAATTTCACCGGGATCAGGGCCATCTTGTCGCCATCGCGCAGCTTGACGCCCGGCTCCATACGAACGGGTTTGCTCATGATTCACTCTCGGTGTTTGTTATTGTCTGATTGATGGTCATTCGGGCTGTGCCCTGATGACCGCGGGGCATGAGTCTGTTCATGCCGCCTCTTCGGTATTCGTGATCCCTTGATAGCCGATCAGCCTGGCCAACTCCATTACCAGCACGGATTGTGCCTCGGCCACGCTCTGTGGGCCGCCGATGGCGCTGGTCTGGGTCATGGCCATGCCCGCGTAGCCACAGGGGTTGATGCGCAGGAAGGGGGTCATATCCATGTCGACGTTGAGGGCTAGCCCGTGGAATGAGCAGCCCTTGCGGATGCGCAGGCCCAGGGAGGCCAGCTTGGCCTCCATGCCGAGATCGTCTTTCACGTAGACGCCGGGGGCGTCGGCCTTGGCGTAAGCCGAGATGTCACTCTTCGCCAGGGTATTGATGATGGCGGTCTCGAGGCAGGTCACCAGCTCGCGTACCGAGAGCTTGCTGCGGCGCACATCCACCAGCACGTAGAGCACCAGCTGACCCGGGCCGTGATAGGTCACCTGGCCACCGCGATCGCTCTGCACCACGGGGATGTCACCGGGGGCGAGCAGGTGTTCGGCCTTGCCGGCCTGACCCTGGGTGTAGACGGGATCGTGCTCCACCACCCAGAACTCGTCCGGGGTGTCGGGGGTGCGGCTGTCGGTGAAAGCCTTCATGGCATCCCACACCGGCTGGTAGGGGCGGCGGCCAAGCTGTCTGACGAGCAACTGTGGCTGAGCAGGCGTTTGAAGTGACATCTTTCCTCACTGACGGGCGCTTGCACCCAGAAACCGGGTACTCAAAAATTGCTCGCCCCTGAGGCGGGGCGAGGGAGGCGACTCACAGGACGTAGCGCACCAGCTCGATCTTGCCAAGGGCGGTGTACATGGCTTCGATGTGTTCCTTGCTCTGGGCGGTGACCGTCACTCGAACCGAGTGATAGTTGCCTTTGGAGCTGGGCTGAACGGTCGGGCTGTAGGTGCCGGGGGCGTGCTGCTGCAGCACTTCCACCACCATGTCCGGCAGGGCGGGGTCGGCCACGCCGAGCACCTTGAACGGGAACTTGCAGGGGAACTCCAGCAGTTCATCAAACTTGGTATTCATTTGCTCACCTTTTTCGTCGTCCACAGGGCGACGTCATCTTTAATCTTGCATGGCCCCGCGGGGCCGCCAGTCCCTGTCAATATGGGCACGGCCCACGCCGGGATCAAGGCCCGGGGGATGCGACAAGTCGTGGAGGTGCTGCTTTTTACCACAAATCGGTTGTCGGCGGAACCTGCAGTTTGCAGGGTTATTGACTGGTTGGACAGGCCAGAGGCAGCAGCGGCGCCTGTTGGCGCCGCTGTTTGGTCAATATTGTGCGTGGATCACTTGAACCAGCTGGAAACCAGCATCACCAGGTAATCCCACAGGCGGCTCATCAGGCCACCTTCCTGCACCTCTTCCAGGGCAACCAGGGGAACCTGCTTGATCTCCTTGTCCCCTTGCTTGAGGAAGACGGTACCGACGCGCTGACCCTTGGCCAGCGGTGCCTTCAGCTCGCTCTCGAGCTGGAAGTCGGCCTTGAGGTTGTTGCCCTGACCACGGGTGACCAGCACGGAGACGTCCTGATCCACGCCCAGTTTCACCTCGGACTTGTCACCCATCCAGATCTTCTGGGTCACCAGCTCGGTGCCAGCCTTGTAGGGGGTCAGGCTCTGGAAGAAGCGGAAACCGTAGGTGAGCAGCTTCTTGCTCTCGGCGGCGCGAGTGGCCTCGCTGCCGGCACCCAGCACCACCGCGATGAGGCGCATGCCTTCATTGTTGGTGGCGGAGGAGACCAGGTTGTAGCCGACCTGGCTGACGTGTCCGGTCTTGATGCCATCTACCTGCAGGGACTGATCCCACAGCAGACGGTTGCGGTTGTGCTGGGTGATGCCGTTGAAGACGAAGGACTTCTGGGCGTAGATCTTGTACTCCTCCGGCAGATCGCGGATGAGGGCCTGACCCAGACGCGCCATGTCGTGGGCGGTACTGTAGTGACCCTCGGCATCCAGGCCGTGGGGGTTCATGAAGTGGCTGTCGTTCATGCCGAGCTTGGCGGCCCAGCTGTTCATCAGGCTGGCGAAGGAGTCGGTGCTGCCCGCCAGGTACTCGGCCATGGCGACGCAGGCGTCGTTGCCGGACTGGATGATGATGCCCTTGTTCAGATCATCGACGGAGACCTGCTTGCCCACCTCGATGAACATCTTGGAGGAGTCGGAATAGTTCTTGGACCAGGCGTTCTGGCTGATGGTCACCATGTCGGTGCGCTTGATGTTCCCCTTGGCCAGCTCCTGGCCAATGATGTAGGAGGTCATCATCTTGGTCAGGCTGGCGGGGGGCAGACGCTCTTCGGCGTTCTGCTCAGCCAGCACCTGACCGGAGTAGTAGTCGATCAGGATGTGAGCCTTGGCGGCGATTTCCGGCGCGGCAGGCACGACCATGGGTGCGGCGTTCAGGGTCGGGACCGGTTGGGCGGTCGGCAGGGCTGAATCCGGTGTCGGCACTGGCTGGTTGGCCTGGGCGGTGGCGCTTAACAGGGAGGCCAGAATGACGGAGCGGGCAAATTTGGACATCTTGAAATTCCTGGTGCCTGGATGGGGTGTACCCAATGTTAAAAAAAGCGGGCTTCACTATACCAGATGTGCTGGTCGGTCATAGCCCGACATGCGATCTGGCTGGGATTTTATGGCCCAATGCGCGGTATCACGCCGGGATACGACGTGATACCGCGCGCAGGGGGTTGTGGTGCAGCGTTTCCCCCTCAGGGAACGATGAAGGCCTGCTCCAGCCCACCCTGACGGATCTGTTCCAGCAAGGCGGTCTGCTGATCGGCCGTAACCGGCCCCAGCAGGACCCGGAAGATGGCGCCGTGGGCCACCACCTGATAGGGCACCCCGTAGCGCTGGGTCATCACCTTGCCGAGGGCCTCGGCCCTGGGTTGGGAACCGCTCGCCAGCACCTGGATCATCTTGCCCTGACCGCTGGCGGCCTGAGTCGCCGTGACCGTGGTGGTGGCGGTGGCAACCGGCTTGGCTGTGGCCTTGGGCGGGGTGGCTGGCGCAGGGGCGGGTGCCGGAGCCGCCGGCTTGGGTTCGCCCAGGAAGGTGCCCTCCTCGGCGGTCGCTGCCGGTTGCATGGGCTGCATCGGGATCATGGGGACCATCTCGACCATCTGATCCGGGGTGTCGCTGATGAGCTCGACGCGCACGCGGGCCTCCCCCCCTTCCACCATCTCCAGCTGCTTGGCCGCCGCATGGGAGAGATCGATGAGACGATCGCTGCCGAAGGGGCCGCGATCGTTGATGCGAACTATGGTCTCCAGCCCGTTGTCCAGGTTGGTGACCCGCACATAGCTCGGCAGCGGCAGGTTGCGGTGGGCGGCGCTGAACAGCTTGCTGTCCAGCACGTCGCCATTGGCGGTCTTCTGGCCGTCCAGATCCCGGGAGAGCCAGCTGGCCGTCCCCTCTTCCTGATAGTGCTTGATGTCGCGCCACACCTCGTACTTCTGCTTGCCGATCCAGTAGTCCCGGTTGCCGCTCGCACTCAGGGGCTCGGGGCGCGGGATGGCGCCGGTGGCCTGAGGGATCTCGATGACTTGCGGTTTTTCCTGCTGGACGGGCTCTTCGGGAAGGGGCTGAGGCTCCGGCTGGCTGCTACAGGCGGCCAGCAACAAGGTCAGGCTGAGGGGAAGAAGTCTGTGGCTGTAATGCATAAGCGTCCTGGATTGCTTGACTGAGTTGATGCACCGCCATCCCATAGAGGGGGCTGCGGTTATAGCGGGTGATCACATAAAAATTGTGGCGCGCGACCCAGTACTCGGGTCCGTCTGCCTGCTCCAAGGCCAGCAGCTTGACTGGCGTATCCGGGGCCAGCGGGGCGGCGAGTTCGATGCCGGCTGCGGCCAGCTCGTGCCACTGCTGGTTGAACTCCGGGCCGGGTGTCAGCAGGGTATCCACTGGCGCCAGTCCGATCAAGGCGGGTTCGACCACGGACTCCCCCCAGCGCCACTTGTGCTCGGCGAAGTAGTTGGCCACGCTGCCGATGGCATCCGCCGGATTGGCGAACAGATCCCGCTTGCCATCCCCGTCAAAGTCGACGGCGTAGTGGCGATAGCTGGAGGGCATGAACTGCCCCATCCCCATGGCCCCGGCGTAGGATCCCTTCAAACGGGTGAGCGGCCACTTCTCCTCCCGGGCCAGCAGCACCAGCTGGGCAAATTCCTTGGCAAAGAAGTCGGCGCGCTCGGGGTAGTGAAAGCCCAGGGTGTAGAGGCTGTCGAGCACGGAGTGACGGCCCATCTGGCGGCCATAGAAGGTCTCGATGCCTATGATGGCGACGATGAGGGAAGCAGGCACCTGGTAGCGCAGCTCGGCCCGCGCCAGCACGGCGGCGTGGCGCTGCCAGAAGCTCACCCCGTCCCTGATCCGCTCTGGGGTGACGAACAGCGGCCGGTAGCGGTGCCAGGGCTTGGCCTCCCAGGGGCGGGCCATGGTGTCGAGGATCTCCTGACGCAGCTGCGCCTGAGCGGTGGCCGCCTGCAGCTCGGCGAGGGGCACCTGCTGCTGGCTGGCCAGTTCGGCCAGCCGTTCGGGGGAGACAGTGGCCCCCGCCGTGAGCGAACAGAGCCAGAGTGCCAGCCAGCCTCCTCTCATCAGGCGAGCAGTCGTCTGTGGGTCTGGATGGACATCAGGATGCCGAAGCCCGCCATCAGGGTCACCATGGAGGTGCCGCCATAGCTGACAAGGGGCAGGGGCACCCCCACCACAGGCAGTATGCCGCTCACCATGCCCATGTTGACGAACACATAGACGAAGAAGGTGAGGGTCAGGGCGCCGCCGAGCAGGCGCTCGAAGCTGTTCTGGGCCTGCATGGAGATGAACAGGCAGCGACTGATGATATAGAGGTAGATCACCAGCAGCAGGGCGACCCCCACCAGGCCGAACTCCTCGCTGAATACCGCGAAGATAAAGTCGGTGTGGCGCTCGGGCAAAAACTCCAGCTGGGACTGGGTCCCCTGCAGCCAGCCCTTGCCGAATACGCCCCCTGAGCCGATCGCTATCTTGGACTGGATGATGTGATAGCCGCGGCCGAGCGGGTCTTTCTCGGGATCCAGCAGCATCAGCACCCGTTGACGCTGGTAGTCGTGCATCAGGAAGAACCAGAGCACCGGCATGAAGGCAGCGATGAGCAGGGCTGCCAGCCCGATGAGCCACCAGCTGATCCCCGCCAGGAAGATGACGAAGAAGCCGGAGGCCGCCACCAGGATGGAGGTGCCGAGGTCGGGTTGGGCCGCGATAAGCAAGGTCGGCAACAGCACCATCACCAGGGCGATCAGCACGTGGCTGAACTTGGGGGGCAGGGAGTGGCGGCTGAGCCAGGCGGCCACCATGATGGGCATGGAGAGCTTCATCACCTCGGAGGGCTGGAACTTCATGAAGCCGAGGTCCAGCCAGCGTTGCGCCCCCTTGCCGATATGGCCGAACACGTCCACCGCGATGAGCAGCACCACCACCACGGCGAACAGGGGCACGGACCAGCGTCCGTAGAGGGAGGGCGGCAGCTGGGCCAGTCCTATCATCAGCGCGAACGCCAGGCCACCGCGCACCAGCTGGCGCACGATGGAGTCAAAGTCCTGACCCGAGGCGGAGTAGAGCACCACCATGGAGAGGGTCATCAGGGCCAGCAGGCCGAGCAGCAGCGGCAGGTCGATGTGCAGCTTGTACCAGATGCTCTGCTGGCGGGCGGAATTACTCATTGGGCATTACCTCACTCGGAGTCGAAGGCGCCGTGAGCTGTGCTAATGGGCAACTCACTCCCTTCTGGCATGCAGGATTACTCATTGGCTGTGGCCTCGCCCTGAGCCGGAGCAGGGGTGGATGGCTGGGGCGCCGGTGGCAACTGGGGCTCGGGCGGCAGCAGGTAGGCATCCAGCATGTGGCGGGCGACCGGCGCCCCCATGGCGCTGCCGCCCCCCGCGTTCTCCAGCACCAGGGCGACCACGGCCTTGGGGGCCTCGAAGGGGGCGAAGGCGACGAACAGGGCGTTGTCGCGATGCTCCACCTTGGTGGTGGCCGCGTTGTAGACCTGGTTCTCTTTCAGCCCCACCACCTGGGCGGTACCGGACTTGCCCGCCGCCACATAGGGGGTGTTGGCAAAGGCGCGCCTACCCGTGCCCTCGTGGCCGTTGATGACGCGCCACATGCCGTCCTTGGCCACCTGCCAGTAGGTGTCGCTCTTGGCGGCGATAGCGATGTTCGGGTTGATGGGGGCATTGACCACGCCCTCTGCCGAGGCCGTGCTCTTGAGCAGATGCGGCGTCACGTCGTGGCCGTTCTGGGTCAGTATGCTGATGGCCTTGGCCAGCTGGATTGGGGTCGAGCTCCAGTAGCCCTGGCCGATGCCGATGGAGATGGTGTCCCCCTGATACCAGGGCTGGCGCCAGCGCGCCATCTTCCAGTCACGGGAGGGCATGACCCCCTTGGTCTCCTCGTACAGATCGACGCCGCTATACTGACCGAAGCCGAACTTGGTCATGTAGCTGTTGATCTTGTCGATGCCGACCCGGTAGGCGAGATCGTAGAAGTAGGTATCCGCCGACACCTCGATGGCGCGATAGACGTCGAGCCAGCCGTGGCCCCAGCGGCGCCAGTCCCGGAACTTCTTGGTGGTGCCCGGGATGGAGAAGCTGGGACCGCCGAAGTAGCGGTAGTTGGGGGTGATGGCCCCCTCGTTCAGCCCCATCACCGCCATCATGGGTTTGACGGTGGAGGCGGGGGCGTAGATGCCCTGGGTGGTGCGGTTCACCAGCGGACGGGCGGGATCGTTGAGCAGCGCCGAGTAGTTGGTGCTGGAGATGCCGGTCACGAACAGGTTGGGGTCATAGCTAGGGCTCGACTCCATGGCCAGGATGGCGCCGGTGTTCGGATCCATCATGACGATGGCGCCGCGGCGACCGGCCAGCAGCTCCTGGGCCTTCAACTGCAGACGGATATCGATGTTGAGGTAGATGTCCTTGCCGGGCTCGGGCGGCTGGAACTTGAGGGTACGCACCACCCGGCCGCGGTTGTTGACCTCGACTTCCTGATAGCCCGCGACGCCGTGCAGCTGATCCTCGTAGAACTTCTCCACCCCCTGCTTGCCAATGTCCTTGGTGGCGGCATAGTTGGCGAGCTTGTCCTCCTTCTCGAGGCGCTCCACGTCACGGGTGTTGATCTTCGCCACATAGCCGAGGGCGTGAGTGAGGGTATCCCCGAACGGATAGTAACGCTTGAGGTAGGCCTCGATGCTGGCCCCGGGGTAGTTGTGCTGGTTGACCGAGAAGAGGGCGACCTGGTACTCGGTCAGCTTCTCGAACAGGGGCACCGGCTTGAAGCGGCGCTGGCGCTTGACCTCGGCCAGGAACTTCTCCTTGGTCCCCTCCGGCAGCTTCAGCAGCTCGATGAGGGCGTCCGCTGTCTTCTCCAGATCGTCGGTCTCTTCCGGCACTATTTCCAAACTGTAGACGGGACGGTTCTCCGCCAGCAGCACGCCGTTGGCGTCATAGATGAGGCCCCGTGGCGGCGCCACGGGCACGACCCGGATCCGGTTGTCGTTGGAACGGGTCTGGTAGGTGTCGTAAGACTCTACTTGCAGGTAGTAGAGGTTGCCGAGCAGCACCAGCATGAGCACCACCATGCCGATGTAGGCGACCAGGGTGCGCCGGAAGAACAGCCGTCCTTCGGCGCTGTGGTCGCGCATCTCGATGCGATTCTTCATCTTCAGCATGCCGCTACCTTATGAGCGATGGCACCAGACCGGGGTCTGGTGCCATGAATACGACGGGAGAGGCGGCGCAGGGGAAACATGCTTCACTCTCTGTGATACGGGTGACAGGGAGGGGTGATGCGCCAGCTGTGCATGGTTCATTCCCTGTGATACGGATGTTTGAGGGTGATGCAATGCATGGCTCACTCTCTGTGATACGGGTGGTTGGTGGTGATGCTCCAGGCGCGGTAGAGGCTCTCGGCCACCAGCACCCGCACCAGCGGGTGGGGCAGGGTGAGCGGCGACAGGGACCAGCTCTGCTCGGCGGCGGCCTTGCACTCCGGCGACAACCCCTCGGGGCCACCCACCAGCAGGGCCACGTCGCGGCCATCCAGCTTCCAGGCCTCCAGTTGCACGGCGAGCTGCTCCGTGGTCCAGGGCTTGCCGGGAATATCCAGGGTCACGATGCGGGAGCGGCCGGCGGCGGCCAGCATGGCTTCCCCTTCCTTCTGCAGGATACGGGGAATGTCGGCATTCTTGCCCCGTTTGCCCGCGCCTATCTCGACGAGTTCAAACGGCATGTCTTTGGGGAAACGGCGACGGTACTCTTCGAAGCCATGCTCTACCCAGGCGGGCATCTTGGTGCCCACCGCAATCAACTGGATCTTCATCGTTCTTTACGCTTGCACCCTTATTGCACCTGTACTTGGGGGCCGCCCCAGAGCTTTTCCAGTTGGTAGAAATCGCGAAATTCATCCTGCATCACGTGCACGATGACCGAGCCCATGTCCACCAGTACCCACTCACCGGTGAGTTCACCCTCCACGCTGAGCAGATCCAGCCCGGCGTGGCGAGCCTCGCTGGCCAGGTTGTGGGCGATGGCGGTGACGTGGCGATTGGAGTTGCCGGAGCAGATGATCATGGTATCCGTGATGCTGGACTTGCCGCGCACATCCAGGGTGATGATGTCGCGGCCCTTCATGTCATCGATCTTGTCGACGATAAAGGCGAGTAATTCTTGGCCTTGCAATGTCTTCTCCTACTCTGTCCGGCGCGCTGCATAACCTCAGGGCGGCGGATTATATCATGGTCATTCCCGTTTCCCAGTCCGGCAAAGGGGAAGGCATCCGGGGCCACCTCGAAGGAGGCGAGCCCCTGTTGATCACTATAGTGCGCAACCTGCGCGGACAATAGTCGTACCGGCCCTCGCTGCGCCTCAGGGTGTCGGTTGATAGAGCTTGTGCCGGGCGATGTAGTCCGCGACCGAGGCCGGCAGCAGATATCTGGGATCCCGCCCCGCTGCCAGCAGGGCCCGCAGCCCGGTGGCGGAGAGCTCGACGGGCAGGTTGCCCGCCAGCCAGATATGGCCGTGACGATGGCGATGCAGATCCTGTTTGTCCTGGCTCAGGTGGCGGCCGAGCAGAGCCTTCACATCGGCCGGGTAATCCGGCTGCCAGCCCGGACGGGCACTCACCACCAGATGGGCGTAATCGAGCAGCTCCTGCCAGCGATGCCATCCCGGCAGGCCGAGCAGGGAGTCCATCCCCATCAGGAAGCAGATCGGGGTGTCCGGCAGCTCCGCTCGCAGCTCGACGAGGGTGTCTATGGTGTAAGAGGGCTTGTCCCGCCCAAGCTCCCGCTCGTCCACCACGAATCCCGGCGTCTCTGCCGCCGCCAGCCTGACCATGGCCAGGCGCTGCTCGCTCGAGCAGAACGGGTTGGCTCTGTGGGGAGGGATGTGGTTGGGCAGGAGGCGCACCTCGGCCAGCCCCAGCGCCTCGCGGGCCTCGATGGCCGGACGCAGGTGGCCGATGTGGATGGGATCGAAAGTGCCTCCCAGGATCCCGATGGGAGGCTTCAGCATGATTCCGCCTCCAGCAGGGGGAGCGGGGCGCCATCGCGAAAACCGAGCGCCAGGGTTTGCAGCATCAGCCAAGCCTGTTCGGTGTCGAAGCGGCGCTGGGCGTCGTCGAGCCGGGCCATCAGCTGCCACAGCTGCTGTATCTTGGCGAAGGGCAGCCGGGTCAGGGCCTGCTGGATCAGCTGCTGACGGCTCTGCCAGATGCGCAGGCGGGAGAAGTGCTCCACCAGGGGCTGGCCCGCCCGCGCCGCCAAGGCCAGCTCGGTGAGCTGCTCCAGCTCCCGGCACAGGGTCCAGGCCAGCATGCCGGGCTCAGTGCCCTCGGCCCGCAGCGCCAGCAGGATGCGTTGGGCCCGGTTCACCTTGCCCTCCAGCAGGCAGTCGATGAGCTGGAAGGGGGTGAAGTGGGCGTGACGTATGATGGTCTCTTGCAGATAGGTGACGCTGATGGGCTGGGGCGGTGAGAGCAGGGTCAGCTTCTCGATCTCCTGGCTCGCGGCCAGCAGATTGCCTTCATAGGCGTGGCACATGAAGTTGATGGCGTCCGGCAGCGCCTTGAGACCGAAGCGTTGGAAACGGGCGCTCATCCAGCGCGGAAAGAAACGGGGCTCGGGGTGGTTGACCGGCACATAGGTGCCGAGCTGACTCAGCTTGTCGAACCAGGCGGCCTTCATCTGGGTTTGGTTAAGGCGCCCGCCCGAGAGTACCAGCAGCAGGTCGGGGTGCAACTGCTTGCCGATCTCGGTGATGCGGGCGGCGAGATCCTTGTCGACCTTGGCGGGCAGCTCCAGCTCGATGATCTGGCGGGCCGAGAAGAGGCTCATGGCCTGGCAGGCGTCATAGACCTGGTTCCAGTCCAGCCCGGCCTCGACCACGAAGCTGTGGCGCTCGTCGAAACCCTGCTTGCGCGCCAGCTGACGAATGGCGTCGATGGCTTCCAGCTTGAGCAGGGGCTCGTCACCAAAAACGAGATAGCAGGGCTTGAGCCCTGCCTTGAGGTGGTCTGCGAGTTGTTCAGGGTAAATCCGCATCAGAGCCTGGCCTGGTTGAGAGGGGAGGACGCACGGTCGATGGCCTGCTCATTCTTGAACAGCGGTTCGTCACCAAAAATGAGATAGCAGGGCTTGAGCCCTGCCTTGAGATGGTCCGCGAACTGCTCCGGATAGACTCTCATCAGGAGACTCGCATCAGAACTTGACCTGGCTGAGCTGACGGATCACCAGGTTTGCGGCCTGCTCCTGCATCTCCTTGCCGAGCTGCTCCTGCTCGCGGGAGGAGGCCAGCGCCGCATCCGGCTTGTTCAGGAAGCTGCGGTTGAAGGTGATGGGGAAGACCTGGGTCGGCTTGCCCGGCACGGTCACGCTGAACTGGGTGCTGTAGCCCAGCAGGTATTCGCGATCCTGACCGATGGAGTCGACGGAGGCGACCTGACTGCTGCTGCTGACACCGGCCAGGGTCAGCACCGGAATGCCTTCCTTGTCTGCCAGGGTCACCCCGGAGGCCTTGAGGCGGGTGGTCACTAGGCGATAGAAGTCGCTTGTCTTGTCACCGACCACCTTCATGGTCATCAGCTCGGGGGGGATGGCGGTGCCGCGCATCTGAAAACCGCAGGCCTGCAGCAGCAGGCCCGTCAAGATGATGGCAATCCAGCGAATGAAGGGCATGCCCATGGATAATCCTCTTTGAAACCTTTGAACAACGGCGGGCGCCTGCCCGCCGTCATCATTCATGGATGTGCAGTGACCGGTGCCCGGTCTGCCATCCTCAGTTTGCGACTATGTTGAGCAGCTTGCCCGGCACGTAGATCACCTTGCGCACGGTCAGGCCTTCGGTGAATTTCTGCACCGAGGCATCTTCCATGGCCAGCTTCTCGACGTCTGCCTGGCTGATCTCGGCCGGCACGGTCAGCTTGCCGCGCATCTTGCCGTTGATCTGTACCACCACCAGCTTCTCGGTCTCGACCATGGCCGCTTCGTCGGCGACTGGCCAACCGGTCACGTCGATGTCCCCTTCCTTGCCCAGCATCTTCCACAGCTCGAAGCCGATGTGCGGGGTGATGGGGTAGAGCATGACCACCACGGCCTCCAGCGCTTCCTGCATCAGGGCGCGGTCCTGCTCGTCGCAGCCGAGCTTGGAGAGGTTGTTCATCAGCTCCATGATGGCGGCGATGGCGGTGTTGAAGGTCTGGCGACGACCCACGTCATCGCTCACCTTGGCGATGGTCTTGTGCAGCTCGCGGCGCACGGCCTTCTGCTCGCTGCTGAGTGCCGCCACATTCAGGGCTGGGGCTGCGCCGGCGCTGACGTGTTCGAAGGTGATGCGCCACAGGCGACGCAGGAAGCGCTGGGCACCCTCGACGCCGGAGTCGGACCACTCCAGGGTCATGTCGGCCGGGGAGGCGAACATCATGAACAGGCGCACGGTATCGGCACCGTAACGTTCCACCATCAGCTGGGGATCGATGCCGTTGTTCTTGGACTTGGACATCTTGGTCATGCCGGAGTGGATGACCTCGCGACCCTCGAGGTCGACGGCCTTGGTGATACGACCCTTGTCGTCACGCTCGATCTTGACGTCGAGGGGGCTGACCCAGACGTTGCCGCCCTTCTCGTCCTTGTAGTAGAAGGCATCCGCCAGCACCATGCCTTGGCAGAGCAGGCGCTTGAACGGCTCGTCGCTGTTCACCAGGCCTGCGTCGCGCAGCAGCTTGTGGAAGAAGCGGGCGTACAGCAGGTGCATACAGGCGTGCTCGATGCCGCCGATGTACTGATCCACCGGCAGCCAGTGGTTGGCGGCCGCCGGATCCAGCATGCCCTTGTCGTAGTCCGGGGAGCAGTAGCGGGCGTAGTACCAGGAGGACTCCATAAAGGTGTCGAAGGTATCGGTCTCGCGGAACGCTTCCTGGCCGTTGTAGCTGGTCTTGGCCCACTCCTGATCGGCCTTGATGGGGCTCTGGATGCCGTCCATCACCACGTCTTCCGGCAGCAGCACCGGCAGCTGGTCTTCCGGCGTCGGCACCACTGAGCCGTCTGCCAGGGTCAGCATGGGGATGGGGGCACCCCAGTAACGCTGACGGGAGACACCCCAGTCGCGCAGGCGATAGTTGACGGTGCGCTTGCCGCAACCCAGGCTCTCCAGCTTGGTGGCGATGGCATCGAAGGCGGCCTGGAACTCGAGACCGTCGAACTCGCCGGAGTTGAACAGCACGCCCTTGTCGGTGTAGGCGGCGGCGATCACGTCCGGCACCTCGCCCTCGGCGGGCTTGATGACGGGCTTGATCTCGAGGCCGTACTTGGTGGCGAACTCGTGGTCACGCAGGTCGTGGCCGGGGACCGCCATCACGGCGCCAGTGCCGTAGTTCATCAGCACGAAGTTGGCGACCCAGACAGGTACCTTGCGGCCATCCAGGGGGTGAATGGCATAGAGGCCGGTGGCCATGCCCTTCTTCTCCATGGTCGCCATGTCGGCTTCGGCCACCTTGGTGTGCTTGCACTCCTCGATGAAGGCGGCGAGCTCGGGGTTGCCCTCGGCGGCCAGGGTCGCCAGCGGATGGCCGGCGGCGATGCCCACATAGGTCACGCCCATGAAGGTGTCGGGGCGGGTGGTGTAGACCTCCAGGTGATCAGCCTGGCCGTCGACCTTGAAGCTGATATTGACCCCTTCGGAGCGGCCAATCCAGTTGCGCTGCATGGTCTTGACCATCTCGGGCCAGCCGTCCAGGTTGTCGATGTCGTTCAGCAGCTCTTCGGCATAGTCGGTGATCTTGATGAACCACTGGGGGATCTCTTTCTGCTCCACCGGGGTGTCACAGCGCCAGCAGCAGTTGTCGATGACCTGCTCGTTGGCCAGCACCGTCATGTCGTTCGGGCACCAGTTGACGGAGGAGGTCTTCTTGTAGACCAGACCCTTCTCGTAGAGCTTGGTGAAGAACCACTGCTCCCAGCGGTAGTAATCCGGCTTGCAGGTGGCGAGCTCGCGATCCCAGTCGTAGCCGAGCCCCAGCATCTTCAGCTGGTTCTTCATGTATTCGATGTTTTCGTAGGTCCAGGGGGCCGGTGCCGTGTTGTTCTTGATGGCGGCGTTCTCGGCCGGCAGACCGAAGGCATCCCAGCCGATGGGTTGCAGCACGTTCTTGCCATTGAGCCGTTGATAACGGGAGATCACATCACCTATGGTGTAGTTGCGCACGTGCCCCATGTGTAGACGACCAGACGGATAGGGGAACATGGAGAGGCAGTAGAACTTCTCTTTGTCTACTTTTTCCACGGCCTTGAAGGTTTTCTTGGCATCCCAGTGCTGCTGCACTGCTGGTTCTATGGATTGGGGAACGTATTGCTCTTGCATTGGTGACATCCGGATCTGTGAAATGAATAGATAAATCAGCTGGGAAATCCCGATAGAATACCCATATCCTGCGGCGGCAACAACCGCCAGCATCCGCCGGGTCTCGGGCCGGCCATGATCAGCTTGCAGCAGAGGAGTAACGGCCATGGACAAACAGCAAAAAGGGTACGAAGCCTTCATCGCCCAGCTCAGGAAGCAGTGGGAGGAGACGGAGGAGTTTCAGGGAGAGCGCCTGAACCGCATGATCGCCAGGGTGCAGGCCTATCTGGAGGCGGCCGGCGATCTGACCAAGGACGAGCTGGCACTCATCGCCGAATACGTGAAGCGGGATCTCGGCAACTACGACGAGGGCAAGAGCGAGGCGCCGGAATCCGCCTTCATGTTGGCATTGAAAGACACCGCCTGGTCCTGGCTCGCCGACGTGACGGACCGTGCCCAGGTGGAGTGGCAGGAGCTGGCGGAGGAGCTGGAGCACAAGGGGATCTATCGCGCCGGGGACTGGGTCGGCCTCGGGGTGCTGGTGTGCGATCACTGCGAGTGGCGCCATACCGTGCTGCACCCCGAACAGCTCGGCACCTGCCCGGAGTGCGGAGCCAATGAGTATCACCGTGAGCCGCTCTCACCCTGATATCGGGTGATAAGCTCATAAGAAAAGAGGCGCCCAGGGGCGCCTCTTTCTATTGATGGCTATCGGCCGGCAGCGGCTCAGCCCTTGCGGGCCCAGGGATGGGCGCGGGGGCGCAGGGCCAGCCCCAGACCCAGCAGCAGGGCGGCGATACTGTACATGGGCCAGCTGCCAAAGCGCAGGTAAGGGGTCTGACCGTGGGCCGGACGCACCTCGGCTCTCAACACCCCGGCCTCGAACTGCGGGATCTGGGCCAGGATGCTGCCGTCTATCTCGGTGACGATTGTGATGCCGGTGTTGGTGTCCCGCAGCAGCGGACGAGCCAGCTCCAGCGCCCGCATGCGGGCGATCTCCATGTGCTGCCAGGGGCCGATACTGGTGCCGAACCAGGCGTCGTTGGAGACGGTCAGCAGGAAGTCGGTATCCGGCTGCACGTTGCGGCGCACCTCGTCCGGGAAGATGATCTCGTAGCAGATGGCGGCGGCGAACTTGAGCCCCTTGGCGATCAGGTTCGGCTGCACCTCGTCACCCCGGCTGAAGGAGGACATGGGCAGGTTGAAGAAGGGCGCTATGGGACGCAGCAGATCTTCAAACGGCACGAACTCGCCGATGGGCAGCAGGTGGTACTTGTAGTAGCGGTTCTTGTGCTCGTAGTGGTAGGACTCCTTGCCCGCCGCGTCCTGCACCCCCATGCCGAGCACGGTGTTGTAGAAGCGCTGTTGCTGGAGATCGTAGTGAATGATCCCCGCCAGCAGGCCGGTGTCGTTCACCTTCATTGCCTTGTCCAGGCTCTCCAGATAGGTGCCCATCTCCTTCTCGATGGCCGGGATGGCGGACTCCGGCCAGACGATGATGTCGGCATCCTGATTCTCGCGGCTGAGATCCTGATAGGTGCGCACCGTGGGGATCAGCGCTTCAGGATCCCACTTGAGAGACTGGGCGATGTTGCCCTGCACCAAAGCCACCTTGACCGGCTCGCCCCGGGTGACCCAGTTCAGTTGCATCAGCCCTTGCGCCGCGCCCACCAGGGCGACCGGCACCAGCAGCCAGGCCGGCTTGCGGCTCTGCCACACCAGCCAGAGGGCGGAGGTAGAGAGCAGCAGCGCCAGGGTGATGCCCTGCACCCCCAGGATGGGGGCAAAGCCCTTGAGGGGGCCGTCGATCTGGGTGTAACCAAACCAGAGCCAGGGGTAGCCGGTCATCACCCAGCCCCGCAGCCAGTCGGCACCGAGCCAGAGGGCCGGGAAGGCGAGCAGCCAGCGACTCCAGTGGCGGCCGCCGAAGAAGCGGGCAAACAACCAGCAGGCCAGGGTCGGGTAGAGAGAAAGGTAGGCGCAAAGCCCGGCCAGCAGCACAAAGGCCGCCGGCAGCGGGATGCCGCCGAATTCCGTCATGCTGACGTGGATCCACCACTGGCCCGGCAGGAAGAGTCCCATGGCGTAGCCGAAGCCGCGCCAGGCCGCCTGTTTGGGGCTCGCCTTGTCCAGCAGGGCGTAGAGGCCGAGCAGAGAGAGGATCACCAGGGGCCAGTAGCCGAACGGGGAGAAGGCCAGGACGGCGATGGCACCGGAGGCCAGGGCAAACAGGCTGGTCAGAAATTTGGATTTCACTGGGCTAGGGGCTCGAATTGGACTGAATAAAGTTAAGTGGCCGACATCTTAACCGCAAACGGTGCCAACGGCGAGCCTCCCGGCGGCCGGGCATCGAGGGGCGGTGGCAGGGGGGATCGAAGGAGGAAGGGGCCTGGCAGAATGACAAACGCCCCTTGGCAGGGGCGTTGAACGTCAGATCCGGGGAGGGAGAGATCAGGATTCCGGCTGGGCGGCCGCGTGATTCTCCGGGATCTTCACCTGCAGCTGCTGCAGGCGGCGACGATCCGCATGCATCACCTTGAACAGGTAGCCGTCGAGTTCGATCTCTTCCCCTTTCTTCGGCAGGTGGCTGAAGGCGTGCATCACCAGGCCGCCCACCGTATCCACCTCTTCATCGCTGAACTGGGTGCCGAAGAATTCGTTGAAGTCCTCGATCTCGGTGAGGGCGCTGACGGAGAAGACCCGCTTGCTGATGCGGCGGATCTCCTCCGGCTCATCCTCGATGTCGTCGAACTCGTCGTCGATCTCGCCGACGATGAGCTCGAGGATGTCTTCTATGGTCACCAGACCCGAGACACCGCCAAACTCATCCACCACTATGGCCATGTGGTAGCGCTCTTCCCTGAACTCCTTGAGCAGGCGATCGACCCGCTTGCTCTCCGGCACTATCACCGTGGGGCGCAGGATCTGCTCGAGTTGCAGGGGCTCGCTGGCGTGCTGGCCGCCGAAACCGAACGGCAACAGGTCCTTGGCGAGCAGTATGCCCTCCACGTGATCCTTGTCTTCGTTGATCACCGGGAAGCGGGAGTGGCCGGATTCGATGATGACCGGCAGGAACTCGTCCACCGGTTGGGACTTCTCTATGGTCACCATCTGGGAGCGGGGGATCATGATGTCACGCACGCGCAGCTCGGCAATTTCGAGTACGCCCTCGATCATGTCCTTGGTGTCTTGATCGATGAGGTCTCGCTCTTCGGCATCGGCGATGACTTCCACCAGATCGTTGCGGTCTTTTGGCTCGCCCTGGAAGAGTTGGCTGAGCTTGTCGAGCCAGGTTTTCTTCGGCGAGCCGGTACTAGGGTGATCGTCGGTCATTTTCTCTCTTGGTTACTCGTGTGAACACAGGGTCGTTGTCTCGGCACTATGAGGATGGCGGCCGACTGTTTCAATCGGTTGACCATCCCCCTGGCCTCACTCTTCGTCGTCGAGGTAGGGATCGGGGATGCCCATCTCCTGCAGGATGTCGCGCTCGAGCTGCTCCATCTCCTCGGCCTCCTCGTCCTCGATATGGTCATAACCTAGCAGATGCAGACTGCCGTGCACAACCATGTGGGCCCAGTGGGCCATGAGGGGTTTGTTCTGTTCGATGGCCTCGGCTTCCACCACCTGGCGACAGATCACCAGATCCCCGAGCAGGGGCAGCTCCATGCCGGGAGGGGCTTCGAACGGGAAGGAGAGCACATTGGTGGGCTTGTCCTTGCCGCGATAGGTGTGGTTGAGCTCTCGGCTCTCCGCCTCATCCACCAGCCGCACCGTCACCTCGGCCTCCTCCTGGAAGCCGAGAATGGTGCCCTCGAGCCAGCCTTGCAGCTGGGCTTCGGTGGGCAGACCTTCCGGGTTGGCACAGGCCAGTTGCAGATCCAGGGTCAGGCTCATTGGGCACTCTCTTTATTGGTGTTGGCTGCGGCCTTGTCGGCCGCCTGTTGGGCGTCGAACGCCTCGTAGGCCTGGACGATGCGGGCCACCACGGGGTGGCGCACCACGTCCTTGGACTCGAAGAAGTTGAAGGAGAGGCCATCGACACCTTGCAGCACTTCCAGGGCGTGGCGCAGGCCGGACTTGGTGCTGCGGGGCAGATCGACCTGGGTGATGTCGCCGGTCACCACCGCCTTGGAGTTGAAGCCGATGCGGGTCAGGAACATCTTCATCTGCTCGGTGGTGGTGTTCTGAGCCTCGTCCAGGATGATAAAGGCGTCATTGAGCGTTCTGCCGCGCATATAGGCGAGCGGCGCCACTTCGATGATGTTGCGCTCCATCAGCTTCTCCACCCGCTCGAAGCCCAGCATCTCGAACAGGGCGTCGTAGAGGGGGCGCAGGTAGGGGTCCACCTTCTGGGAGAGATCCCCCGGCAGGAAGCCGAGCTTCTCCCCCGCCTCCACCGCCGGCCGGGTCAGCAGGATGCGGCGGATCTCCTGGCGCTCCAGGGCGTCCACCGCGGCGGCCACAGCCAGATAGGTCTTGCCGGTACCGGCCGGACCTATGCCGAAGCTGATGTCGTGGCGCACTATGTTGGCGATGTATTGGGCTTGATTGGGGCTGCGGGGCTTGATGAGGCCGCGCTTGGTCTTGACCGTCACCTCCTTGCCGTAGGGCAGGCTGGGGGCCTCTTCCTCATCCTGCTCCAGCACCCGGGACTCCTGCACCGTCAGGTGGACCATCTCCGGGGTGATGTCGGTTACCTTGCCGCCTTTGAGCGGCTGGGTCTCCACATAGAGGTGCTTGAGGATGACGGCGGCGGCGTCGATTTGTGCCTGCTTGCCGAGCAGCTGGAAGTGGTTGTCGCGGTAGCTGATCTCGACGCCGAGGCGACGCTCCAACTGCTTGAGATTGTCGTCGAAGGGTCCGCACAGGCTGGCCAGCCGCAGGTTGTCGGCGGGCTCAAGGTGCAGGTTCAGGGTCGCGATATGTCGGCTCAAATTGACCTCGTCTCAAGGCTCTTCCCCCGAAAGGGAAGAGATATTAATGGGGAGTGAAGGCCGCAACACCCAGGGGATCGGGCACGTTGTCGGGGCGGCGGGCCAAGATCTCGCTCGGCGCCGTGGCGATGCGCAGGTTCATCTCGTCCTCGCCACGGATGAAACGGCCGCGCAGGGAGAAGGGGCGCACGTCGGTGATCTCCACGTCGGCGAAGCCGCCGATGAGGCGATGGGAGCCCTCGAAGTTGACCACACGGTTGTTCTCGGTGCGGCCGCTGAGCTGCATGGGATCCATCTTGGAGGGGCCTTCCACCAGGATCCGCTGCACCGAGCCCAGCATGGCGCGGCCGATGAGCATGGACTGGTGGTTGATCTGGTTCTGCAGCCGGGTGAGGCGGGCCTTCTTCACCTCCATGTCCACATCGTCAGGCAGGTCCGCGGCCGGGGTGCCGGGGCGGGGGCTGTAGATGAAGCTGAAGCTCATGTCGAAGTTGATCTCCTCGATCAGCTTCATGGTGGCCTCGAAGTCCTCGTCCGTCTCGTTCGGGAAGCCGACGATGAAGTCCGAGCTCATGGTGATGTCGGGACGAACGGCCCGCAGGCGGCGGATCTTGGACTTGTACTCCAGCACGGTGTGGGGTCGCTTCATCATGGTCAGGATGCGATCCGAGCCGCTTTGTACCGGCAGGTGCAGGAAGCTGACCACCTCGGGGGTGTCCCGATAGACCTCGATGATGTCGTCGGTGAACTCGATGGGGTGGCTGGTGGTGTAGCGAATGCGGTCGATGCCGTCGATGGCGGCCACCAGTCTGAGCAGCTCGGCGAAGGTGCAGTCATCCCCCTCGAAGGTGGGGCCGCGATAGGCGTTGACGTTCTGGCCGAGCAGGTTGACCTCGCGCACCCCCTGCTGGGCGAGTTGGGCTATTTCGTAGAGCACGTCATCCAGGGGCCGGCTCACCTCTTCGCCGCGGGTGTAGGGCACCACGCAGAAGGAGCAGTACTTGGAGCAGCCCTCCATGATGGAGACGAAGGCGGTGGCGCCTTCGGCGCGGGGCTCCGGCAGGTTGTCGAACTTCTCGATCTCGGGGAAGGCGATATCCACCTGGGCGCCGTGGCCCTCCTGCACCTGCTTGATCATGGCGGGCAGGCGATGAAGGGTCTGGGGGCCGAAGACGATGTCCACATAGGGGGCGCGTTTTCTCAGGTTGTCCCCTTCTTGGGAGGCGACGCAGCCACCCACCCCGATCACCAGACCCGGCTTCTTGGCCTTGAGCTTCTTCCAGCGACCGAGCAGGTGGAACACCTTCTCCTGGGCCTTCTCGCGGATGGAACAGGTGTTCAGCAGCAGGACGTCGGCCTCTGCGGGCTCCTCCGTCAGCTGATAACCATGGCTGGCGTCCAACAGGTCCGCCATCTTGGACGAGTCGTACTCGTTCATCTGGCAGCCCCAGGTCTTGATATGAAGTTTCTTGCTCATCGCTACTCTTGACTGTTTTTTGCTATCGACAGGGTCAAAGGACCGGGCATTTTACTCCGCAATGGCGGGGCTGACTAGTTAATATCCGGCGGGGCCAGGGGCTGGCTGGCCGCGTCAACAGCGGCTTTGCCCTTGATTGGGCAAGGCAATTCGCCGCCTCTCTCACTGTTTATCCCCCCTCCTTGCGCTATCATGCCCCCATTCGGTTTAGCCCCTCTATGCTTGTGCGGGGCGCCCATTTCAGGAAGTACGTCATGGAACATTGCGATATCGCCATCGTCGGCGCCGGTATGGTGGGGGCCGCCACCGCCTGTCTGCTGGCGGGCCAGGGCCTCTCCGTGCGGGTCATCGAGACCCGGCTGCCCGAGCCCTATGCCCCCGAGCAGCCGCTGGATCTGCGGGTCTCCGCCATCAGTCAGGCCTCGGTAGCCCTGCTGGCCCAGGCCGGTGCCTGGCAACACCTGCAGCAGATGCGGCTCTGCCCCTATCGCCGGCTGGAGACCTGGGAGCTGGACGGCTTCGCCACCCGCTTCGACGCCGTCGATCTGGGGCTGCCCCAGCTCGGCTACATCATCGAGAACCGGCTGGTGCAGCTCGCCCTGCTCAAGAGAATGGAAGATTTCCCGAGCATCCAGACCCATACCCCGGCGGCGGTGCAGAGCCTCACTCAGGACAGGGAGCACGCCACCCTGCTGCTGGACGATGGCACCGAGCTGCGGGCGCGCTGGGTGCTGGCCTGCGACGGCGCCGAATCTTACACCCGCAAGCTGGCCGGCATCGGGGTGTCGCGCTTTGAGTACCGCCAGCACTGCATGCTGATCAATATCGACACCGAGTTCGAGCAGGAAGACATCACCTGGCAGCAGTTCACCCCGAGCGGCCCGCGCGCCTTCCTGCCCCTGCCGGGCCAACACGGTTCCCTGGTGTGGTACGACAGCCCGGCCCGCATCCGCACCCTGTCCGCCATGAGCAACGAGGCCCTGGCGGCCGAGGTGCGCCGCCATTTCCCGGCCCGGCTCGGCGGCTTCACCGTCACCGGCAAGGGCAGCTTCCCCCTGGTGCGCCGCCATGCCAACGACTATCACGCCGGGCGGGTGCTGCTGCTCGGGGACTCGGCCCACACCATCAACCCCCTGGCGGGGCAGGGGGTCAACCTGGGCTTCAAGGACGTGGCCTGCTGGGTGGAATTGCTCACCAAGGCGGGCAGCGACTGGCATGAGATGGCGCTGGCCGAGCGCTACGAGCGTCGTCGCCGCCCGGACAACCTGCTGATGCAGTCGGGGATGGATCTCTTTTACGGGGTCTTCAGCAACGAGATAGGTCCCCTGCGACTTGCCCGCAATCTGGCGCTGAATCTGGCGGACAAGGCGGGCCCCCTCAAGGAGATGGCGCTGCGCTACGCCCTGGGGTTGGTATAAAGGCTGTGTGCTGTGCACTGCCCATTGATTCTCTGGTGGAGCATAAAGCTACAGGGCTGATGTGCTTGGTGTTTTATATGGCCTGACGCGGTGCCGCTGGTGATCTCGGCGCCGCAAGGGCCGAACGATATCCGACAATCGTGGAGCAAACCATGAACAAGGCACTGCTGGTGATCGACTTTATCAACGACATCGCTCACCCGGATGGGCGTATCGCCGCCTCGGCGGCCCACGTGGTGGAGCAGGATGCCATCAAGCATGCGAACCAGGCGCTGGCCCATGCCCGCGCCCAGAGCTGGCTGGTGATCCTTATCAAGGTGGGCTTTGACCAGCACTATCTGCTGCAGCCCAAGAATTCCCCCATGTTTGGCCGGGCCCAGCAGTTAGGCGCCTTGTCCCTGGCCGGCGGCGGCACGGATTTTCACCCCGATCTGGACGTGCAGCCCGGCGATCTGGTGCTGACCAAGCCCAGAGTCAGCCCCTTCTACGGCACGGCGCTGGAGCCGGCCCTGCGGGCCAACCGGATCGATCACCTCTATCTCTGTGGTGTCAGCACCAGTTGGGCCATCCAGGCCGCCACCCGGGACGGGCACGATCGGGATTACGCCATCACCATCCTCGAGGACGCCTGCGCCGCCGCCGATGCCATGGAGCATCACGGCTCCCTGCGCCAGCTTGGACGCATCGCCGAGATCATCAAGGTGGCCCAGCTGACGTGACACGCCCTATCGGGTCGCTCACATTTTGCTCATGGGCCGCTGTTGAAACCATGTTGTTTTGGGCAAGATGGTAAAAAACCGCTGACCACAAGGATGAGGGCATGCGCTATCAAGGAAAAATCGCGAGTTGGAACACCCAGCGCGGCTTTGGCTTTATCAGGCCGCAGTCACAGTCACAGCAGGAGCAGAGAGATGGGGATCTCTTCGTGCACATATCCTCCCTGACCTTCGACGGCAGGCTGCCCGAGCCAGGGGAGCGCGTCTCTTATCGGCTCGGTACCGGCAAGGATGACAGGCCCTGCGCCGTGCAGGTGTTTTTCCCCGACCGTCCCCTGTCGCTGGCGGATGGGTTCAGTCCGGCGCCGGATCGGCCCTTGTCCACGGGCAATGAATCCAGTCGCTCAGCGTCCTTCGCGGCCCCCTCCAAGGGGCAGAGCACGGCGCCGAGAGCCCGCCCACAGCCAACCTATAGGCGTAAGGGCCGCTGGCAGGGCAAGCTGATCCCCCTGCTGGTATTGGCGGGGCTGTTTTCAATCTATTCCCGCTTCTCGGCCGAATCGGTCTCACCGCAGCCTGCATCCTCCCCCGCGAGTGCCGGGGTGAGCGCTTTTGAGAGCGCCCCGCCGGCCCCCACCTTCGTTCGCCGATGCGATGGCAGGCAGTACTGCTCCCAGATGACCTCCTGTGAGGAGGCAACCTGGTTTTTGCAAAATTGCCCCAATACCAAGATGGATGGCCATGGCAGAGGAAACGGCATTCCTTGTGAAAGCCAGTGGTGCGGCCGTTGAGTCACCGGCCCTATTAGCAAAAGGGTCAGCCCACCCAGGCTGACTGGCCTTTTAACCCTGCTCGGATGAACGGAATGCTTGGGTGCTCATACGTCAGGTGGCGGACCTGACCTGCGGGTGGGCCGCCTTGACCAGCGCCAGGAACTGATCCCGAATCGGATCGGCGAAGGTCGCGTTCCACACCAGGCTTATCTCCCACTGTGAATAGGGGCCTGAGAGGGGATAGAGGGTCACATCCGGCCCTGCGATAAAGCTGACGCTGCGGGGCAGTATGGCGTTGCCTATGCCGGCGGCTACCAAGGCCACCAGGGTCTGGATATCCTCCGCCTCCTGGATGACGCCGGTCAGGCGGTTGGCGCCGAGGAAGTTGGCGATCTGCTGGGTGAGACCCGGGCAGCGATGACCCACCATCTGCAGCAGGGGTTGCTGCACCAGGGCCCGCTCCACATCGAAGGCGGCGGGATCCGTCCCTATCAGCTGGGTGGGCACCGCCAGCACCAGGCTGTCCGTCAGCAGCCTGTGTTCGTGCAGCTGCGGTGCCTCTGGTCTTCGCATGAAACCGACCTGCAACTGGCCGGAGAGCAGCATCTCGTGCTGGATGGCGGAGGGCATGTCCTGCAGGTGCACCATCACATCGGGGGCCTGCCGCTTGAAACGGGCCACCAGGGAGGGGGCCAGCACGAAGCTCGACAGGCCGAACCCCATCTTGAGCCGCCCGGCGAGACCGCTCGCCAGCGCCAGGGCGTGGCGTTCGAACTCCTTGCCGTGATCGACCAGGGCGCGGGCCTGGCTGAGCAGCTGAACGCCGATGGCGGTCAGCTCGGCGCCGTGGCGTCCCCGGTTGAACAGGGTGCTGCCGAGGGCCAGCTCCAACCCCTGGATCTGCTTGGTGAGCGCCGGCTGGGTGACGAACAGCCGGTTGGCTGCCTCCCGGTAGTTGGCCGTCTCGGCCAGGGTCACGAACGCATGCAACTGCCTCAGATCGAATTTCATTCCGTTTGGTTATCCATTCCGTTTGATTATCAAATGTGGCGATTTAGTGATTATAAATTATCTATCTGCCTTGTTCTAATGGTGTTGCAGCGGATCGGGAGTCGACCCGAACGGGGAACGAGGAGTCACATCATGCAAAGCGAACGCTATCTGTTTCTAATCAAGGGAAGCCTCATCATGGCCCAGCCGCTGGCGGCGGCCGAGACGGGGGAGCTGTTGACCAGTTTGTTGTCACAGGGGTTTGTGGTGGCCCCCTTGCTGGTGTGGGCGAGCGATACCGAACAGGCCCTGGCCTGCTATGAGGCGAGGGCTCAGCGTCAGGCGCTCGCCAGCTCGCTGTCCGGTGTCGAACCCATGCTGGCGGGAGCGGCGACATGAGCTCCATCACCTTGCGGGCCAGGGCCCTGCTACTGGACATGGATGGCACCCTGGTCAAGTCGACTGAGGGGGTGGAGACCGTGTGGCGACTCTGGTGCCAGCACCATGGGTTGGCGCCCGAGCCCGTGCTGGCCATGTGCCACGGGGTGCGGGCCAAGGAGGTAATCGAGGCGCTGGCCCCTAAGCTGGACATGGCGCAGGAGATGGCCCGGCTGGACGAGCTGGAACTCGCGCATTCGGGGGTGGCCGAGCCCATCGAAGGGGCAAGTGTCCTGCTCCATGGCCTGTCAGCCGAGCGTTGGGCCCTGGTCACCTCCGCCAGCCGACGGGTGGCACGGGGTAGGCTCGCCGACGCCGGATTGCCACAGCCTGGGTTGATGGTGGGTGGAGATGACGTGGTGCGGGGCAAGCCGGATCCCGAGCCCTATCTGCTGGCGGCGGCCCGGTTCGGCCTGGATCCCGCCGATTGCCTGGTGTTCGAGGATGCCCATGCCGGCATCGCGAGCGCCCTGCAGGCCGGTTGTCGGGTGGTGCAGATAGGGGGCGATAGCTTGCTCAATGCCAGGGTGAGCGGCTGGGTGGATGACTGGTGCCAGATCCGGGTCACAGAAGAGGCACAGGGTCTGCGGCTTGCGCTGACAGGGCAACTAGAGCGTCTGTGCGGCTGAACTCGCCGGCGCACGGCCCGGGGCCTGGGGGGAACCCTCAGGCCCCGAGCGGGTGGGTGACCCTCTCTTGCCCACAATCCTCATGCAGTTCCACCCGGTTGCGGCCATTACGCTTGGCTTGATAGAGCGCCTGATCGGCGCGGGAGAGCAACCTGTCCAGGTTGTAGGTGCCGCGCTGCTGACAGGCCATGCCGATGCTGATGGTAGCGCCGACCGGCCGGCCCGCCTCATCCATCACGCTGAGCCCGGCCACTCTCTCCCGCAACCGCTCGATCACCTCCAGTGCCTGGGATTGGGTGGCCGCCGGCAGCAGGAGCGCAAACTCCTCTCCCCCGAGACGGGCGAACAGATCCCCCTGGCGCAGGTGCTGTCGCACCGCCTCGGTGCAGGCCCTGAGCAGGGTGTCACCGGCCTCGTGGCCATGGGTGTCATTGATGCGCTTGAAGTTGTCCAGATCCAGCATGCAGACCGCGATGGGATGCTGGCGCTGCTCGTGAGTCGCCAGCATGGCCTGGGCCACCGGCCAGAAGCCGGTGCGATTGAGGGTGCCGGTGAGATGATCGTGATGGGCCAGGTGCTCCATCCTGCTCAGCAGCGCGTTGCGGGCGGCCATGATGCTGGCGGCCGTGAGCGGAGTGAGGGCGATCAGCATGAGACCGATGCGGACCGAGAACATCCAGTACTGGGTCTGGGCATCGTGGTTGATGGTCAGGTAGCCGTAGGAGAGTGCCAGCAGGGTCAGGGAACTGAAGCAGAGGGAGAGCAGGCTGGTGGTAAACAGCGAATAGGTGACGGCGCACCACAGCAAGGCGGGCACCGGGAAGACGATGGAGCCAGGTCCCTCGATCAGCAGGGCCAGCAGCAGGGTGGCAAGGAAACTCAATAGCGGCAGCATGTTGGCCCAGGAGATACTGGGCCGATAGAAATCGATGCGCCACTGGGCCAGGACGGCTAACGGGGGCAGGGTCAGGATGACCGGCAAGATGGCCATGTAGTTGACCAGCTCGCTGGCAAACCAGAAGCCGAGCCCGTAGAGCATGTCCCCCTTGAACAGCAATGGGTTGACGAGGGCACCAACCAGCCCGGCGGCCAGGGACGCCGCCATGGTGATCAGCAGCAGATAGACGATGGAGGTGGGGCGTCTTAGCCGGACATCCTCGTGATCAAGGCGGCGAAACAGCAGGTAGCCGACCCCGACGCCCGCCAGATTGCCCAGGGTCAGCAGCGTCGTCTTGATGGCGCTGTCATCGGTGAAGAGGGCCGCGAGCAGATAGCCGGCGATCCCCCCGATCCAGCCCGCCGGTGAGGCCAGGCGTGGATAGCGCAGCATGATGCCGAGCAGCACCGCATTGGCGGGCCAGAAGGCGGCCAGCAGGTCGGGGGGGCGTGTGAAGATGCCGAGCAGGGAGAAGATGAGGATCAGGGTGGTGACGCACAGGAAGGCAAACAGGGGATAGAGTCTGGGTGAGACATGCGGATGTCCGGCCTCCCTCATGAGGTTCTCCTCGCGGTCACTGGTGGCGTTGCCACAGAGTATGGATGCAGGAAATGGAAAAAGGCAGGGAGCGGGGCGCTGAGAAAACGCCCCCTCGGGGAGGGGGCGCGGGGGAGATTAACCGAAGACCCGGAAACGCACGTCGTCGTCGATGAAGGTCTTGTCGCCGGCCGCTTGCTTGATGCTGCCGAAGGGCATCTGGGCGCGCAGGCGCCAGCTGGCGGGCAGATCCCACTGCTTGCGCACGGCCTCGTCGATCAGCGGGTTGTAGTGCTGCAGGGTGGCACCAATCCCTTCCTGGGCCAGGGCGGTCCAGACGGAGAACTGGGCGATGCCGGTGGAGTGTTCGGACCAGACCGGGAAGTTGTCGGCGTAGAGTGCAAACTGCTCCTGCAGCCCCTTGATGACATCGGTGTCCTCGAAGAAGAGCACTGTGCCGAAACCGGCGCGGAAGCAGCCATCCACCTTGCCTTCGCTCTGGGCATAGGCTTCGGGCGGCACTATTTTCTTCAGCTCCGCCTTGACGATGTCCCACACCTTGTGGTGCTGCTCGCCAAAGAGGATGACGGCGCGGGAGCTCTGGGAGTTGAACGCGGAGGGGCTCTGCTTGACGGCATCCTGGATCAGGGCGGTCAGTTGCGCCGGGGTCTGGGAAACCTGGTCACCCAGGGCATAGATGGAACGACGTACCTTAATCTGTTCGATAAATGGACTGCTCATAACATCTCCTTTGTGTGATTAATCGTGGTCGCCAGACGCGGTCGTTAAGGCCAGTTGGCTCCGATTTCTCGAAGGCTCGACTATAACACCCCTCAAACCATTTGCCGTCAACCTGAGGTGATGACTGTTTCCACTAATTGTGGATATGCACATCGGAAAAGCGGGATAGCGACCTGGATCGCGTTGATGTCTTTTAAATCAATAACCTTGACGGTTAATGATTTCAATCATTTTCTGGGCAATCGTTTCCACCATAGAATCCACATTCGGTAGCATTTTGTGGAGGTTGGATGACGAGTTGCATTCTGAAACAGCGTTACTACGTGCTGACCCCGCTCTCCGTGCTGCTCGGGGTGTTGGTGCTGATCGCCACCCTGCTGCTGGCCTTCACCAGCTACCAGCGCAGCATCGCCAAGACCGTGGGGAGCTATGAGCAGATGCTGGTCTCCATCGACGCCACCCTGCTCCAGGAGATGGCGCTGCGCAACCAGAACCAGCTCGCCGTGCTGGAGGCGTCCCTCGACAAGGAGGCCATCGCCCGTGGTCGCTCCGCCGTCAATCCGAGTTGGGCCATCGCCCACCAGTTCAAGCGGGATGCCCACTTCCTCTACTTCTACAACGCCCGCACCCAGCGGATCAGCAGCTACCCGGACAGGCCGCTGCCTGCGGATTACCACCCGCAGCAGAGACCCTGGTATCGGGCGCTCGCCAGCGACAGCGAGGAGTTGATCTGGTTCGGCCCGTACCCGGACTTTGGCTCCGACAAGCAGAGCCTGACCCTGATCAAGCGGGTCCTGGATGGGCAGGGGTTGCTGGGGCTGCTGATGGTGGACATGTCGTTCGAGTCGCTCCAGCACGCGCTGCAGAGGGCCATGGGGAACAAGCCGGTGGCCATCTATCTCACGAACCGTGACAGTGGCCAGCTGGTTGTAGGACACAACATGGTGCTGCTGCCTGCCGAAGGCACTGCGATCCCGGCCGAGATCACCGGCTGCAGCGCCAGCCTGCACGGCGTTCACCTCAAGGTGCCGCTGGAGAACATCGGCTGGGATCTCAACCTCTATCTGCCGCCGGCGGTGTTCAACGACAGCCTGTGGGAGACCCTGCTGATGGTGGTGCTGCCCGCCCTGGCCCTGCTCACCACCTGGCTCTGCAGCCTGCTGTTCCTGATCAGGATATTCCGCCAGGAGCAGACCCTGGTGGAGGAGACCCTGAGCGGGATCCGTCGCAGCGGCGGGGCCATGATCCCCACGGAGCAGCCGGTGTGGTTCGTGCACGACAGCCTGGGAGAGATAGATCAGGTGCGTACCAGCCTGCTGCAGAAACAGGATGCCCTGCTATGCGACCCCCTCACCAGCATCATGAACCGGCGGGCCTTCGAGCAGGACAGGGCCGAGTTCGAGCAATCCGATACCCCTTACTGGCTGGTGCTGTTCGATGTGGACAACTTCAAGCGGGTCAATGACTGTTGGGGACACAGCGTGGGGGATGCGGTGCTGTGCCGGGTGGCCACCATCATGGTGCGTACCCTGGGGGATCGTCGAGTCTATCGCATCGGCGGGGACGAATTCGCCGCCCTGTTGCCCTGGGGGGGAGCTGAGGTGGAGCAGCGCCTGACCCATCTGCTGGCGAGGGTACGGAGCCTACAGTGGCGGGAATTCAAGTCGTCCATCACCCTGAGCGCGGGCGGGGCCCGCTATCCGGATGAGACAAAGGCGCTGTTCGAACTGGCCGATGAGTGTCTCTATCGGAGCAAGCACAGTGGGCGGGACTGCTGGCATCTCGCTCCCCTTGGGTCCGGATCCTGAGGCTGCTGACAGGATCTGTCCGAGCGTTGAGGGGGGAAAACGGGTCCTTGCACCCGAAAAACCGGTCACGGGGGAGATGATTTCTCTTGTGACCTTTTTTTTTAATTCATTTTCAGTTGGTTAGCCTATTTCATCGGGTCCTGTCGCGGGGGGGCGACACTCTGCCTGGCGGTTGAGTTCCCGCAGATCCAGTAGCGGCGCGCCTGCCGCTTTGTATAGTGCAGGAAAATAATCAATCAGGTTTGACAGGAGTACTCCATGGACGCGAAAAAACACGGCATGGGCGCGATGATGCTGTTGGGTGCGTTGTTGATGGCGGGCCCGGCGTTGGCCTCGGAAGATCTCAATACCGTGCTGGGGGGTGGCCTCGGCGGGGTGGCGGGGACCATGATCGGCAAGCAGCTCGGCGGTGACACCGGTGCCCTGGTGGGGGCTGCTGTGGGTGGCGCCGCCGGCGGCGCGGCCACGGCGAACAAGGGCAACAAGAACGAAGCGGCCATCGGTGGCGCGGTCGGGGCCCTCGGCGGTGCGGCCATCGGCAAGAGCGTGGGGGGTGACACGGGTCGCCTGATCGGGGCTGGTGTGGGCGGCGCAGGTGGCGCGGCCATCGGGGCCAGAACCGGTGACGGCCACGAGAGCAGGAACGATCGCTATTACGACGACAGGCGCTATCACAAGCACCACAAGAAATACAAAAAGCACCGCAAGCACAGATGGCATGACGACGATTGATCCCGTCACCGACCACAAGAAAGGGGCCCATGGCCCCTTTTTCGATCCTGCTCGCGGCTCATCAGCCCGGTCGTCAGACCAATCTATGCTGGCGCCGACCGATGGCGAAGGCGTTGATGTTGTCGATCAGCTGATCGGCGAGGCGCTGCATGGACTCTTCGCTGGCCCAGGCCACGTGAGGAGTCAGGATGAAGTTCGGGTATTGCAGAGCCCGCATCAGCGGGTGATCCGGCGGGGGCGGCTCCTGGCTCGCCACATCGAAGCCGGCGCCGCCGAGCCGGCCGTTGGCGAGCGCCATCAGCAGGGCCTGCTCGTCCACCAGACCACCGCGGCCCACGTTGATGAGCAGGGCCCCCGGTTTCATCATGGCCAGCTCCCGCTCGCCGATCAGGTGGCGGGTATAGGGGGTGAGGGGGCAGTGCAGGCTGATGACATCCGAGCTCTGCAGCAGGGCCTCCATGGGCAGGCGGTCGTCGTCTCCCGGGGCCCCGACCTGGCTCTGGGCGTAGAAGACCTCCATGCCGATGGCGCTGGCACGCTGGCCGAGGGCCTGTCCCAGGGTGCCCTTGCCGATGATGCCGAGGCGCTTGCCGTGGAGATCCGAGATGGGGTGATCGAAGAAGCAGAACTGGCCGCTCTGCTGCCAGCGTCCCTCCAGCAGGGACTGGCGCCAGGCGAACAGGTTGCGTGACAGGGCCAGCATGAGTGCCATGGCGTGCTCGGGTACCGAGGGGCCCGAGTAGTTGCGAATGTTGCACACGGCGACGTTGGCGGCGCGGCAGGCCTCCAGATCCAGGTTGTCACTGCCGGTGGCCGCCAGGGCGATCAACCTGAGCTCCGGCAGCTCGGCCAGCTCGGCGGCCCCGATGCGCACCTTGTTGATGATGGCGATGCTGGCGCACTTGAGCCGCTCCACCACCTGATCCGGTGCCGTGGTGGGATAGCTTTGCCAGTGATGGGGGAAGTCGGGGCGACCCAGCTTGATGCCGGCGTCCAGGGTGTCGCTGTCGAGAAACACGATTTGCTGCATGAAGCCTCCTGCCGTTGATGAGGCCATGATGCCAAAAAGGGGGGCGGGATGACCAGTGTGCTGACTGTGGCGCAGCCTGGCCCGGATCCTCTGATCGACCCTGAACGGATCAAATCCAGCCGAGATGGGTCAGCCAGCCCTGGATGCGGCCCGGGGTCTCCTCGAGTTCCATCAGGGCATAGGGGCGGTAGTTGAGTTTGTGGCTGCGACGGCTCTCGCTGCGCCTCGCCTCGGCCGCCAGCAGGGGCCAGCGCCCTCCTTCCTCCTGATAGAGATCCAGGGTTGGTATGCTGGCCTGAGCCACCTGCTTGGCCAGGGTCTGGTTGCTCTGCTGATTGGGGAAGAAGCCGTCCAGCAGCACCAGGGCGTCGGGGGCGGGCAGCTGTTCGCTGGCGATGAGGTTGGCGGCCCAGGCCGCACTGGTGCCCTGGGCCAGCAGCAGCTTGAAGCCCCCCTCCTGCAGCTTGGCGTCGCTCAGTTTGACGATCCGCTCGGCGAATTGCTGGCGGAAGCTGTCGATGGCTTTTTGTTTTTTCTCGGCGGCCGGATCCAGCTCGAACTGCTGGGGGGAGGGGAGCAGCAGCAGGGTATCGAAGCCGAGGCGACCGAGCGCCCGGGTCAACTGCCAGAGCTGGCCGCTGCGCTGCCAGTCCGGCAAGAGGATGGCCAGCCCCAGATAGCTGCCGCCGTCGTGCTTTGCGAACAGCACCCGCTGCTTGTCCACCTGGGCGCTATCCGGCAGATCCTTCCAGTCGCCCGCCTGCCAGTGATCCAGGGGGGCGGGAGGCGTGATCTCGCTGGCCGGCAAGGCGGTGCTTGCCAGCAGGCTCAACAACAGCAGTAAGGATGATTTGACCATATGCGCTCCCGGGTTCACTGGGTTAGCGGCGGCCGGCCCGTTTTCTGAAGGGGAATGCGCGGCGATGAAGCGACAGGCGATGAGCGGGGAAGGGCTATCCCTTCCCCGCTTGCCTCAGCGGTGGAGTCTGGCGAGCTGCCTGTCGTGCAACGGGGTCAGGATCAGCAGGGCGCTGATGGCGCCGACCAGGGCGCAGAACATGTCGGACTGGGTGTCCCAGGGATCTCCCTGAGTGCCGAGGAACTCGTCGGCCCCCTGGCCGAGGGCGAGGGCGGCGCCCCATTCGATCAGCTCATAGCTGGCGCTGATGGCCAGCACCACGCAGACGACGAGAAACGCCAGCATGCGCTTGCCCTGCACATGGTGACCGCGCAGCAATATCTCCCGGCAGGCGATGGCGGGCACGAAGCCCTGGAAGAAGTGGCCAATCTTGTCATAGGGGTTGCGACCGAGATCGAACCACTGCTGCAGATCGAAGCCGAGCGGCACCCTGGCATAGGTGTAGGCCCCCCCCAGCATAAGCACGGCGGCGTGCAATGTGATCCCCAGATAGAGCAGGGTGGTGAGGGGGAAGCTTCGATGGCTCAGGATCAGCAGGGGCATGACGATGAGCACGGGGATCACCTCCAGCAGCCAGGTCAGCCTGTCATAGGGGTGCCAGCCGGAGATCACCAGCAGAGCTAGCGTGAGCAACAGCAGCAGGATTTTTTGAGAAGATGTCATAGGGCGCCTGTGAGGGAGAAGAAACCTGACTTCATGATGTAGCCGCAATCGGCCCCAATGAAAAGGGGCAACCCCATTTTCTCCTATCCCGGGCGGAACGTCATGGACCCCGGCTGAACCACGAGGGGTCCTGGGCAGATAAAGAAAAAGCGAGCCTTGGGCTCGCTTTTTGTCCGAACGGGTTTCAGCGGTCAAATTAGTTGACGCGACGCTTGAACTCGCCGGTACGGGTATCGATCTCGATCTTGTCGCCGATCTCTACGAAGGCGGCAACGGCCAGCTCGTAGGTGGTGCCCTTCAGGCGGGCCGGCTTGGTCACTTTACCGGAGGTGTCGCCACGGGCGGCCGGCTCGGTGTACTCGACTTCGCGAACGATGGTGGTCGGCAGTTCTACGGAGATGGCTTTCTCGTTGTAGAAAGTCACTTCACACAGATCTTCCATGCCGTCTACCAGGTAGTTCAGCGCGTCACCCAGGTTGTCTTTCTCGACGTCGTACTGGTTGTACTCGGTATCCATGAAGACATACAGGGGGTCGGAGAAGTAGGAGTAGGTGCACTCTTTACGCTCCAGTTGAACGACTTCCAGCTTGTCGTCAGCCTTGAATACGGTCTCGGTGGCGCTGCCGTTCAGCAGGCCTTTCAGCTTCATCTTGACCACGGCGGAGTTACGGCCGGATTTGTTGAATTCGGCTTTCTGGACCACCATCGGCTCGGTACCGATCATGACGACGTTACCAGCGCGGATTTCCTGTGCGGTTTTCATGTAAAAAATTCCTGTTCGTATACGGGCAGATAAAAACTGCCAGATTATATACGGCTTTCTAAAAATTTCACCAGCCGAGTGACGAGATCCCCGTCGGCGAGCAACTTATGTGACCAGGCTCGCGCATGTTGTTGCCAAATGGTGGCGTATTGCGGCCATTGGGCCCAGAGTTCGCCGACATCCTGCCCGTGGTTGAGGGCGTGGCTGAAGTCGCGCAGCCACCGGGCCGTGTCTGCGGGCAGCGCCGCCAGATAGTGCTCGAGGAAATCGCCCAGCTTGGCAATATGAGCCTCGTCGTCCTGGGGGTAGATGTGCCACAGGAAGGGGCGGGCGGCCCACTGGGCTCGCACGAAGGAGTCTTCCCCACGCACCAGGTTGAGATCGCAGCTCCACAGCAGCCGATCGTAGCCAGCCTGATCCGTCATGGGCAGCAGCTTGATGCACAGGCTCCCCGCCTGCAGCAGATCCCCCGCGCCGGCACTGGCCCCTTCCAGCCCGGCGCCGATGAGCACGTCTCTGAGGGAACGTCCCAGCGGCAGCAACAGGGTGACCGGGGTCGAACTCTGGCACCAGCTCGCCACCAGACTCTGGAGTGCGGCGCTCTCATAGGTAAAGAGGCTGACCCTCAGCTCGCTCGCTGCCTTGGGGGCTAACCCCAGACTGGCCCAGTAGGCGGCGAGCCCCGCCTCGTCCTGCTGCCACCGTTCCCGCGCCGCGATCAGCCCCTGCTCGCACAAGAGGCCCCCGGTTTTGGCCGTGAAGCCCGGGAAGAAGAAGTATTTGTTCAGACTGGTATTGCCGACCCGTTGGGGGGAGGCGAGGCCGTGGCAATCCTCGACCCAGGCCTCGGCCGAGAGGTATTCCAGATTGATCCAGCAGGGAGGGGGGCTCTGCTCGGCCATGGCTTGCACGAAGGGCGCCGGCAGTTCGCAGGCGAAGGCCTCGATGACGACTTTGGCGGGGATGACATCGGCGGGCAGGGCGTCGCGCCAGTGCTGGACATGGATGCCCTCCACCCACTGGCTATCCTGTGCGGGATCCAGCCCGGGGCAGATGCGGGCGAAGCTCGCCAGATCGTCCACCCAAAGCCGCACCTTGCCGCGACCTTCCCGCTGCAACTGGCTGGCCAGTCGCCAGGTGACGCCGATGTCGCCGAAGTTGTCCACGACGCAGCAGAAGATATCCCAGTCAAACGGGGGCAGAGAAAGAGGCGCAGGGGTCGTCATGGATGCATCACCGGATACGAAAAAGAGATAAAAAAACCGGTGCGCAGGGTAGCACACCGGTGGTTGAGGTCCTAACGGTCGGCACTTGGCTGAAGAGGAACTTACTCCTTTCCGTAGACATTGTTCTCTTGTTCGCGCACCCGGATGAAGGTGGTGCGCTTGGTCAGCTCCTTGAGCTGGCTGGCGCCCACGTAGGTGCAGGTGGAGCGCACGCCGCCGAGGATGTCGCGCACCGTGTTCTCCACCGGGCCGCGATAAGGCAGCAGCACCGTCTTGCCCTCGGAGGCGCGGTAGTCGGCGACGCCGCCGGCGTGCTTGTCCATGGCACTGGACGAACTCATGCCGTAGAACTTCATAAAGGGGGACCCATCCACGTCGACTATTTCGCCGCCGCACTCCTCGTGGGCTGCCAGCATGCCCCCCAGCATCACGAAGTCGGCGCCGCCGCCGAAGGCTTTCGCCACATCCCCCGGGCAGGTACAGCCGCCGTCACCGACGATCTGGCCGCCGAGGCCGTGGGCCGCATCGGCACACTCGATGATGGCGGAGAGCTGCGGGTAGCCGACGCCGGTTTTGACTCGGGTGGTGCAGACAGAGCCCGGGCCTATGCCCACCTTGACGATGTCGGCGCCGGAGAGGATCAGCTCCTCCACCATCTCGCCGGTGACCACGTTGCCCGCCAGGATGACGTGGTTCGGGCAGGCCTCACGGATCTTGCGCAGAAACTCGACGAAGTGCTGGGAGTAGCCGTTCGCCACGTCCACGCAGATGAAGCGCAGCGCCTCTGACATGGCCAGGATCTGGCGGGTCTTGGTGAAGTCATCTTCTGAGGTGCCGGTGGAAACCATGATGTGGCCGAGCAGGGCCGGGTCGGTTTCGTTCACGAAGGTTTGCCACTGGGCGAGGCTGTAGTGCTTGTGCACCGCCGTCATCATCTCGAAGCCGGCCAGGGTGCGGGCCATGGCGAAGCTGCCCACTGTATCCATGTTGGCGGCGATGACGGGCACCCCCTGCCATTGAGTCTGAGTGTGCTTGAAGGTGAACTGACGGGTCAGGCTGACTTGGGAACGGCTCTTGAGAGTAGAGCGCTTGGGGCGGAACAGTACATCCTTGAAACCGAGCTTCAAGTCTTCTTCGATACGCATTGCGAATTCCTTTTTGAGCCTCGTTGGTGCGTCACTTTGCAGTGGCAAATTGTCGGCAGGCACAAAAAAACCGCAGGTTTTCAAGGCCTCCGGTTTACAACAGTCTAGGCAAAAATCCCTTAAGAACAAGACTGATAATTCACGCTACCTTGTGGTAGCCTTTGGCGTCACAACCTGAGGGTAGTGACAGGTTTCATCCAGCCCCACCTCATGGGGTCATCTCATCCCCCACCGTTCGCAATGTCCCCCTGGAGTCAGCCGCTGTCGCTGGACTTGGCCGTAGAACCCTTCATGGCCGGCCCAGACCGGCTGCGGGGATCTTGTCAGTTGACAGCCCCCTTGCTCCTGCTCACTCTGGCAGGGCGAGCCACCAGAGGCCGATGAGGAAACAATCATGCCCGGATCACCGAAGGCCAGTTGGCTGTTACTGACCCTGCTCTGTCTGCCTGCGGCAGCCTATGCGGCCCCCGATGTTTATGGCTGGGTCGAGAAGGGGTTGATCATGCCGGATACCCGCGCGAGCAAGGGGGTGGCGGTGAAGATGAAGCTCGACACCGGCGCCCTCACCTCCTCGATGGATGCCCGCTCCTTGCAGCACTTCAAGCGCGACGGCAAGCCCTGGGTGCGTTTCACCCTGGCGCTGACCGATGCGAACACGGACAAGGAGGTGCGCCAGACCCTGGAGCGCCCGGTGGAACGTACCGTCACAGTGCGCGGTGCCGGCGGCATGGAGGAGAGGCCCACGGTCACCATGTCCATCTGTCTGGGGAACAAGGTCTACAAGGAGTGGTTCACCCTGCGGGATCGCAGCGACATGAACTATCCGGTATTGCTGGGGCGGCGCCTGCTGGCTGAGTTGGGGCCGGTGGATTCCGCCCGTACCTTCACGGTGCAGCCGAGTTGCGACTAGCGTCCTCGCTTCTGTGAATGAAAACGGCCCCACGGGGCCGTTTTCTATTGGTGCGGGTGGAGAGGGGCGCTGGCGGGGTGGGGGATGGGGAGCCAGATGCTGACCTCGAGCCCGCCCTGGGGGCGGTTGTGCACATCCAGATCCGCCCCGTGGAGCTCGGCGATGCGCCGGACTATGGCCATGCCAAGGCCCACGCCATCTCCCTGCTGGGGATTGACCCGAAAGAAGCGCTCGCACAGGCGGGGCAGGGCCGAGGCCGGGATGCCGGGGCCGCTGTCCCGGATGTCCACCCTCACCCGATTCCCCTCCGAAGTGACCAGGACGGCGATCTCGCCATCGGCCGGGGTGTAGCGCAGGGCGTTGTCGATGAGGTTGCTGAACATCAGGTCCATCAGCACGGCCTGGCCCATCACCTGCAGATGCTCCTCTCCGTCCAGGGAGAGCTGCTGCCCCTTCTTCAGCGCTAGGGGGGCCAGGGCGGCCAGGGCCCCCTGCAGCAGGGCGCTGAGATCGAGGGGGACCAGGGCCAGGGCCTGCTGGTTGTCGATGCGGGCCTGGGTCAGCAGCTGGCGGATCAGCCGATCGCTGCGATCCAGGGCCAGCAACATCTTGCGCAGGGCCTGCTCGCGCTCGCGCTCATCCTCGGCGGCCATCAGGTTCTCGCTGTGAATGCGCAGCACCGCCAGGGGGGTGCGCAGCTCGTGGGCCGCCTCGTTGGTGAACTGTTTCTCCCGCGCTATGGTGTCCGCCAGGGTGTGCATCAGGCGGTTGATCTCGTTGACTATGGGGGTCAGCTCCCTGGCCTTGATGGTCAGGGTGAGCGGGCTCAGGTTGGCGGGGTGGCGCTCGCTGATGGCCTGGGCGACCCGGCGCAGGGGGGAGAGCCCCGTCGAGACGAGCCACCACAGCAGGCCGAGCAGGAAGGGCAGGGTGATGAACAGCGGCAGCATGGTCAGGGTGGCCATGGTGCTGGCCAGCTCGCCGCGCTCGTCATCCCGCTCGGCGGCGATGAGCCAGGTGCCCTCCTCCTCGTTGTAGAGGGTAAAGGTGCGCCACTCGTGGTGATCCTTGGTCTCGCTGTTGAAACCGCGCTCCAACGTGGTCAGTGGCTGGGTCGGCGCACTGGGTGAGCGCAGCAGTATGTCCCCCCGCTCGTTGAGCAACTGGAAGTAGAGATTGCGCTCGAACTCATGGCCGTAGGGGGTGAACTCCCGATCCCGCGCCAGCAGATTGAGGCTGGTGTCTTTCTGGTAGGGCTCGGGGGCGCTCTGCTCCCACTCCTGATAGATGGCTCCCCCCTCGGGCAGGCGGCTGTGCTGGGCCATGTAGCCCTTCAGCAGCTGATTGGTGATGCGGGCAGACTGGGCGAGACGGGCATCGAACAGCTCCTCCATCTCGTGGTTGGCCTCCAGATAGCCGATGAAGCCGCTGACGGCGAGGCTGACGCTGACCAGGGCCAGGATCCCCGACAGCAGGAAGCGACGGATGGAGCGGACCCGGGTCATGAATGGGTGTCCTTCGGCGGGTTGTCCAGGGGGGGCACTATGTAGCCGACGCCGCGGATGTTGCGGATGAGCTCGGGGTAGAACTTCTTGCGCAGGTGATGGATGTGCACCTCCACCGCGTTGCTCTCGGCCCCCTCGTCCCAGCCGTAGAGGCTCTGCTGCAGCTGCTCCTTGCTCAGCACCCGGCCAGAGTGGCTCACCAGTTCCAGCAGGATCTTGTACTCATGGGGGGTGAGCCTGACAGTCTCTCCCCGGTAGCTGACCTGCTGGGCGTCCGGCTGGATCAGGATCTCCCCGTAGCTGAGGCTGGCCTGGGCCTGCCCCTTGCTGCGGCGTACCAGGGCCCGCAGGCGGGCATTGAGCTCCTGCAGGGCGAAGGGTTTGACCATGTAGTCATCGGAGCCGGCGTCCAGCCCTATCACCCTGTCATCCAGGGCGTCGCGGGCGGTGAGGATCAACACCGGCAGCTGGTGGCCTTCCCGGCGCAGCTTGCGCAGCAGGCTGAGGCCGTCGATGTCCGGCAGGTTGAGATCCAGGATCATGGCGGCAAATTCATCGCTCTTGAGGGCGGCGAGCGTCGGCAGCCCTTGCTGCAACCAATCCACCGTGTAGCCACTGTGGCGAAGGGCATCCTGCATGCCATCCCCCAGCATCACATCATCCTCCACCAGCAGGATCCGCATCGTCGTCGTTCTCCATAGCTCAAGGCCGCCCCAGAGGTGGGCGGCCTCAGTTTACATCATAAGGGGTGACAGGGGACCCTCACCGGGCGTTGTGCTGAGCGTCACCGGGCCCTTGGCGGGCATAGCGTTCGATGAGCGGGACCTTGCGGGCCATCTGCCAGTCGATGAGCCAGGGGCAGAGGGCGTTGAGACGCACCATCAGCCTCTCGGGCCAACCTAGCCAGCTCCGACGGGTCTCGTTGCACAGGGCTATGATGGCGAGTTCGGCTACTTCATAGGGGCTGTCGATGGGGGTGTCGATGGCCAGGTGCATGGCGTAGGCGGCCTCGGAATCCAGCCGGGTGCGAGTGGTGCGCGGGGCGAAGTGGAGAACACGGATGCCGGAGCCTGCCAGCTCGCGGCCCAGGGCCTCGCTAAATCCGTGCAGGGCAAACTTGCTGGCGCAATAGACGCTGTAACCCGGATGGCCGACGGCGCCTAGGTTGGCCCCGATGTTCATGATGATGGCGGGCCTGCGCAGCCTCGGCAGCAGGGCGCGGGTGAGCTGGATGGGGGCTTCCACGTTGAGGCGCAGCTGGCGTTCCACCTGTTCCATGCTCTGATCCTCCAGCCAGGCGAACTGGAGGGTGGCGGCGTTGTTGATCAGCACATCCAGCCCCTCGTCCAGAGCCGGGTGTTGCAACAACTGGGCGCGTTCGGCGGCGAGGGCGAGGTTGGCTATCGCTATCTGGTGGCGCTCAGGGTGGGGGAGCTCCTGGCGCAGGCGCTCCAGTGCGGCGCCCTTGCGCCCCTGCAGCAGCAGGTGAGCCCCTTGCGCCGCCAGCTCCTGGGCCAGCACTTCCCCTATGCCACCACTGGCGCCGGTGAGCAGCACGGATTTTCCTTGCAGGTTCATGGTGAGGTGTCCATCTGAGTGCAGGCCTAAGGGCGGCGAGCGGGCAAGGGCGATCATCGGGGATAACCGCTACCTGGCCCATTGCTCTCAAGGTTAACGGGCGAGGCTTAAGGAAGGCTTAAGGGGGCGATAAGAGAGTCTCGTGGCCATCATAGGGGGCTAGGGGCAAAAAACCTTGTCAGCGCCGCCCCTGGCAGGCACCCTGCGGGCAATCTGCACTCTGATTTAGCCACAGCGAGAACCCGAGATGTCCGCCTCCCCGTCCTGTCCGCTCTGCGAGCATCCCCACAGCTACCCCTTGCCCGTGGCGGGCAAGCGCTACCATCGCTGCCAGGGCTGCGAGCTGGTCTGGCTGGAGGCGGCGGATCACCTGGATGCCCGTGCGGAGAAGGCGGTCTATGACGATCACGACAACCGGGTGGACGATCCCGGTTATCGCCGCTTCCTGATGCGCGCCTTCGGGGAGGTGACCAGCCGGCTGGCGCCGCCGGCCAGCGGCCTCGACTTTGGCTGCGGCCCCGGCCCAGCCCTCATCGCCATGGGGTGCGAGGCAGGTTACCAGATGGCGGGCTATGACAAGTTCTACGCCGACGCGCCCGAGTTGTTGGAGAGGGAGTATGACTTTATCACCAGCACCGAGGTGATGGAGCATATCGCCGACCCCAAGGCGGTTCTGGACCGGCTCTGGAACTGCCTCAAGCCCGGCGGTCTGCTGGTGCTGCAGACCCAGCGGGTGCTGGGGGACGAGCGTTTCATCACCTGGCGTTATCGCCACGATCCTACCCATATCACCTTCTTCGCCGAGGCATCGTTCCGCACCCTGGCCACCCGCTGGCGGGCCGGGGTCGAGTTCCCCCATCCGGATGTGGTGGTCTTCACCAAACCCTGAAGCGGCCGTTTCCATTTGCCGCCGAGTTGGGCATGCTGATGACCTGCTACCAAGGAGCCGGTATTGCCATGTCCATCCCCCATCTCTCACTGCAAGACGCCCGCCACCTGCAACTCGCGGCCCAGGGGCTGCTCACCCCTCCCAGACGCAAGGCAACCTCGGCCGACGTGCTGGCCTGCATCCGCCGCATGGCGCTGCTGCAGATAGACACCATACAGGTGGTGGCGCGCAGCCCCTATCTGGTGCTGTTCAGCCGTCTCGGCCAGTACGAACCCGGCTGGCTGGACAGCCTGCTGGCGCGGGGGGAGATCTTCGAATACTGGGCCCACGAGGCCTGCTTCGTGCCCCGTGAGGACTACCGGCTGCTGCGCCACCGCATGCTGGATCCTGCCGCCATGGGCTGGAAGTTCTCCGCCCAGTGGCTCGAGACTCACAAAGACGAGATAGGGCAGATCCTCGAGCGGGTTCGCCAGGAGGGTCCTGTGCGGGCCAGCGACTTCGAGCGCAAGACGGGCAAGGGCAACGGCTGGTGGGACTGGAAACCTGAGAAGCGCCATCTGGAGGTGCTGTTCACCGCCGGCCAGCTGATGGTGAGCGAACGCCACAACTTCCAGCGCATCTACGATCTCGCCGAGCGGGTGCGTCCGGACTGGGACGACGCCCGGGACTTGCCAAGCCCGGAGCGAGTGCAGCGGGACATGGTGCGCGCTAGCTGCCGGGCGCTCGGCCTGGTCAAGACAGGCTGGGTGGCGGACTACTACCGACTGCGCCGGGGCAAGTACGATGAATTGCTCCATCGGCTGGCGGACGAAGGGGAGCTGCTGCCGGTGCGGGTGGAGGGGTGGAAGCACGGCGCTTTCGTACACGCCTCCCTCTCGGACGAATTGGCGTTGGCGCAGGAGGGTAACCTCAAGGCGACCCACAGCGCCGTGCTGTCGCCGTTCGATCCCCTGGTGTGGGATCGCAAGCGGGCCAGCGAACTGTTCGGCTTCGACTATCGCATCGAGTGCTACACCCCGGCCCCCAAGCGCCAGTACGGCTACTTCGTGCTGCCTCTGCTGCGCCGCGGCAAGCTGGTGGGCCGCCTCGATGCCAAGGCCCACCGCAAGGAGGGGGTGTTCGAGGTCAAGAGCCTCTATCTGGAAGAGGGGGTCAAGATGAGCCAGGCCCTGGCCCAGGATCTCTTGAAAGCCATCCAGAAGCTGGCGGATTGGCACCAGACTCCGAGCCTGCGCCTTGGCGCCATCCCGGCGCCCCTGCTGGCCTTGTGGCAGGCATAGGCGTCACGCCAGCCCCAGCAAGGATAAAAGCCAGCCGGTATGAACCGGCTGGCTTTTTAGCAAGAGGCGCGCCTTAATTTGCCAGTCGGGTTAGCAGCCGCTGCAGCAGGGCGATGCGGGGCCCTATGCTCGGCAGATCCAGATACTCCTCCTCGCTGTGAAAACCGGCGCCAATGGGGCCCAGTCCATCCAGGGTGGGGATGCCGAGGGCGGCGGTCAGGTTGGCGTCCGAGCCGCCGCCGACCGCCTGCCAACGGATGGGCAAACCCAGCTCATCGCCACACTCCTCCACCAGGCGCATCAAGGCTTTAGTTCCTTCTGACGGCACCATGGCGGGCTTGTGAGCCTCCCGGGTCAGGCGGATGCCGACCCCCTCGACGTGGGGGCGAGTGCTCAGGGTCTGAAGTCGATCGTCTATCCGCCGATAGGCCTGATTGTCCCAGAAACGCACGTCTACCACGGCGCTGGCTTCGGCCGGCACTATGTTGGCGCCATTGCCCCCCTGCACCAGGCCGACGTTGAGGGTGGTGCCGCTCTCGACGTCGGTGAGGGCGTCGATGGCCAGGATCCAGTGACCCAGCTCGGAGATGGCGCTGCGCCCCTTCTCGGGCTCGTTGCCGGCATGGGCCGCCTTGCCATGAAAATCGATGCGATAGCGGGCCATCCCCTTGCGGGCCTTGACCAGGGAGCCATCGGCGCGGGCCGCCTCGGCCACCAGCACATGGCGCGCCTGGCGGGCGACCCCCGCCAGCCAGTCGCTGGAGTGCAGGGAGCCTATCTCCTCGTCCGGGTTCATGCAGACGCAGAGGCTGAGGCGATCCCGCACCGCAGGGGGCAGGGTGCGCAGGGCATAGACGATGTTGAGCAGGCCGGACTTCATGTCGGAGACGCCGGGGCCATAGGCCCGATCGCCATCGACCGTCATGGGGCGGGTGGCGGCGGTGCCGAGGGGGAAGACGGTGTCCATGTGGCCGATCAGCACGACGTCGATGTGCGCGGCGTCCGGCTGGTTGCGGATCTCGAGACCCGGACCCGCGACGCCGCAGTCGACCTGCCTGATGTGCCAGCCACCCATGGCCTGATACTTGGCCGCCATCAGCTCGGCGACCCGGGTGATGCCGGGCTTGTGCAGGGAGCCGCAATCCAGGTTGATGAGGGGGGCCAGCTCGGCCAGGTAATCATTGAGCGAAAAAGTCATCTATTACTCCAGGCGCCGTGGCGCCATTGGGTGAGTCGGGGTCAGAGGATGAGGTTCATCACCAGCATGGCGCCGAAGGCGTTGAGCACGGAGATGGCGATCATGATGGGGATGTAGCGCCCCTCGGTACCGATGCAGCCGAGGATGCGGCCCACGTACTGCACCTGGGAGCCCATCAGGTAGATGGCGGGGGCCAGGATGGCGATGTGGGTACCGGTCAGGATGCCCTGATCGAACAAGGTGATGACCACGCCGACCGCCCCCCCCATGGACATCCAGGCGCCGATCAGCACGGCGGCGGCCTCACCGGGCAGGCCGAAGACGGCCATGATGGGGGCGAAAATCGTGCCCATGGCGCCGAGGGCGCCGGTGATCTGCAGCGCCTTGATGATGACGAAGGCCATCAGCACGTTGGGCACTGTGGAGGTGGTGGCGATGACCCAGCCCTTCTTGGCCCCTTCCACGAAGATGTCGGTGACTATGGGTTTCTTGACGTTGGCCTGGCTCATTTGGCTTGCTCCTGGACGGATGAAGTGGTGGTGCTCTCGTCTGACTTGCCCTGGGTCAGGTTGAGGTAGAGGCGGAACAGGTTGGCGCCGACGAACTTGAAGACGAACATCACGATCACCGCGAGACCGATGGAGGAGGCGACCGCCGGGGTGCCGTCCGCCAGGGTCAGGGTGAAGAGCACGGCGCCGGAGGAGAAGAAGTTGACTATGGTGGCGCCGGCGGAGAACTGGAACATGGTGAAGACGTCGGTCTCCCGCTGGGTGATGAGCGCCTCATCCTTGAGTTGGCGGGTCATGGCGGCGCCGGCATCCGTGCTCTGCAGGGAGGCGATGAGGGCGAGGCCCGTGTTGCCCGGGACCCCCATCAGGGGGCGCAGCAAGGGGGTCAGCAGCTTGCGGGCCGCCTCCAGGGCGCCGTAGTGCTCCAGCACGTTGATCATGCCGAGGGCGAACATGACGGTGGGGATCAGGGTGAGGGCGAACAGGAAGCCGTCCCGGGCACCGTTGCCCCCCTTGCCCCGCATGTCGGTCATGGCGGTCTTGATGCCGTCACCGCTGTCGCTGACGCTCTGCACCATGGTGCCGAACGAGCCGTTGAGGGTGGTGAAATCGAATACCCCGTACCACTGATTGGACTGCAGCAGCCCCGAGAAGAAGACAATGGCGAAGGCCAGTGCCAGATAACTGCCCAGGGTCACCGAGCGTTTCTTGTCAGTCATGTTCTAGCTCCATATGAAGAAATATTTAATCGTTGCTGATTATGGTGGAGCGAGGTGTTGCGAACTTGATGGGGGTCAAGATAGGGTTCTGAAAATGATATGGTTGTCAGTGTTTTGTGATGCTTGTCTGCTATTTATTGGAATATTAATTCGTGGGGCGGGATGGCTGCTGGCGGGGCGAGAGACTGGCGACCCTGGCTGAAGGGCGGCCATAAAAAAACCGGGCGCTGGGCCCGGTTTTTATGTGTTGCTGGCAACTGAGGGATTACTGGAATACCAGCACCATCAGCAGACCGACCGTGATGGCAGACACCAGGAAGGCGAAGCCATAGAACACATAGTGGTGCAGCTTGGTGGTGTGGATCCCCAGATCGTGCAGGCCGTGGTAGATCCGGTGCATGCCGTGCCAGATGGGCAGGGCGATGACCACCAGCAGGATGCAGGCACCCCACCAGGAGCTGGCGAAGGCGAGCACGCGCTCGTAGCTCATGGTCTCCACGTCCATGATGCCCATGGGCACCAGCAGACCCGTGATGAGGACCAGCACCGGCAGCAGCATGGCGACTACCATGCCACCGGCACCAAACAGGCCCCAGTAAATCGGTTCGTCAGAACGTCTCATGATTCTCTCCTCAGGCCACGATGATCAGAACAAGCAGGGATACCACCGCCAGTGCCACGTACTGGGCGATGACGATCGGCTTCTCCGGTACCAGGTCTTCACCGCGGAAGATACGCATGGCCTTGGGGGCCAGGGCGAACCAGGTCTTGGCGTGGAACAGGCAGGCTGCCAGCGCGATGACGTGGAACAGGATGGCGATGGGGCTCTGCAGGGATTCCAGCCAGCCGTTGAACGCCTCCTGACCCTGTACCAGTCGCATCAGGCCCCACATCAGCACGACGGCGTAGATGGAGACGAAGATACTGGTGCCTTCGCGGATCATGTAACCGGTGTAGAAGGCATTCTTCAGCCACCAGTCTTTCTTCATTTCGCGCACGTAGGGCTTACGTTTGCTCTGGGTGTTGTTCATGGTCTCACTCCTGGTCTCAATCCGGCTTGAACATGGCGATCATGTAGTCCTTGGCGCTCTCGACCTTGCCAAGCTGGATGGCGGCGGCCGGATCCACGCCCTTCGGACAGACTTCCGAGCAGTAACCCACGAAGGTACAGCCCCAGACGCCCTCGTCCTGGCTCAGGATCTTCATCCGCTCCTTGGACGCGCTGTCGCGGTTGTCGGCGTTGTAGCGATAGGCCAGAGCCAGGGCCGCCGGACCGGTGAACTTCTTGTTGATGCCGTACTGCGGGCAGGCCGCGTAGCACAGACCGCAGTTGATGCACATGGAGAACTGGTGATACTTCGCCATGTCCGCCGGGGTCTGGGTGTACTCGCCGTCGCACAGGCTGCGCGGCTCGGCCGGGATGATGTAGGGCTTGATGCTCTCCAGCTTCTCGATGAAGTCGGACATGTCCACCACCAGGTCGCGCTCGATGGGGAAGTTGTTGAGCGGCTCTATGGTCATCTTGCCCGGCAGGTAGTCCCGCAGGAAGGTCTTGCAGCCCAGCTTCGGAATGCCGTTGACCATCATGCCGCAGGAGCCGCAGATCGCCATCCGGCAAGACCAGCGGAAGCTCAGGGTGGAGTCCAGCTGATCCTTGATGTACTGCAGGGCGTCCAGCAGGGACATCTCTTTCAGGTAGGGCACCTGGAAGGTCTGCATCCAGGGCTCGTTGTCCTGCTCCGGTCGGTAGCGCAGGATCTCAATTTCGATCATCTCAGCCATTCTTCTTAGCCTCGTCTTGTTTCTCACCCTCGGAACCGTACACGCGCTTGGCCGGTTGGGATTTAGTGATCTTCACATCGGAGTAATCGATGGTCGGGACGCCTTCCTGGTTGTAGAAGGAGAGAGTGTGCTTGAGGAAGTTCACGTCATCGCGCTCCTCATAACCGTCGAGGCGCTGGTGGGAACCACGGGACTCTTTGCGGTTGATGGCGGAGTGGGCCATGGCTTCGGCCACGTCCAGCATGTAGCCCAGTTCGATGGCGTACAGCAGGTCGGTGTTGAAGACGGAGGACTTGTCGTTGATCTTGATCTTCTTGTAGCGGGCCTTGAGCTCGTTGATCTTGTCGATGGTGCCCTGCATCAGCTCTTCGGTACGGTAGATACCGACGCCGGCTTCCATGGACATGCCAAGCTCGTTGCGGATATCGGCCGGGTTCTCGGTGCCGTCGATGTCGAGCAGGGAGAGGTGCTGCTTGATGAGCGCCTCGGCCTTGGCGGCCAGAGCGGCGGTGTTGCCGTGAGTCTGGGTCTTGGCGAATTCACCGGCGTGCTCACCGGCCACCTTGCCAAATACCACTATCTCGGACAGGGAGTTGGAGCCCAGACGGTTCGCACCGTGCAGACCGACGGAGGCACACTCGCCCAGGGCATACAGACCCGGCATGCGGGTGGCGCACTGGCCGTTGGTCTCGATGCCACCCATGGTGTAGTGGGCGGTCGGACGGACCGGGATCGGCTCTTTCACCGGATCCACACCCACATAGGCCTTGGCCAGTTCGCAGATGAAGGGCAGACGCTCTTTCAGGTACTTCTCGCCGAGGTGACGCAGGTCCAGGTGAACCACATCCCCCATGGGGCCCTGGATCACGCGGCCTTTCTGCTGCTCCTGCCAGAATGCCTGGGAGAGACGATCGCGGGGACCCAGCTCCATGTGTTTGTTCTTCGGCTGGCCGACCGGGGTTTCCGGGCCCAGGCCGTAGTCTTGCAGGTAGCGGTAGCCATCCTTGTTCACCAGGATGCCACCCTCACCACGACAACCTTCGGTCATCAGGATGCCGGTGCCCGGCAGGCCGGTGGGGTGATACTGGACGAATTCCATGTCGCGCAGGGGCACGCCATGGCGGTAGGCCAGCGCCATGCCGTCACCGGTGACGATGCCGCCGTTGGTGTTGTAGCGATAGACACGGCCGGCGCCACCGGTGGCCAGGATGACGGACTTGGCCTGGATGAAGCGGGTGATGCCGTTCTGGATGTCGAAGGTCAGCACGCCCTGGACGCGGCCATCTTCCACGATCAAGTCCATGCAGAAGTGCTCGTCGAAGCGCTTGATGCTCGGGTACTTGATGGAGGTCTGGAACAGGGTGTGCAGGATGTGGAAACCGGACTTGTCGGCGGCAAACCAGGTGCGGGGGATCTTCATCCCGCCGAAGCGGCGCACGTTCGCCTTGCCGTCCGGCTTGCGGCTCCAGGGGCAGCCCCAGTGCTCCAGCTGGATCATCTCGTTGGTGGCGTTGTTGACGAAGTAATCGACCACGTCCTGCTCACACAACCAGTCGCCACCGGATACGGTGTCGTTGAAGTGGTTCTCGAGGGAGTCATCATCACGGACGACACCGGCGGCGCCACCTTCTGCGGCCACAGTGTGGCTGCGCATCGGGTAGACCTTGGAAATCAGGGCGATTTCAAGCTCCGGGTGAGCCTCCGCTATGGCGATAGCGGCACGCAGGCCACCACCACCGGCACCGATGATGGCGACATCGGTCTTGATAATATCCACATCTGCCTCCTTAGGGATAGATTTGCTGGGCACGATTTTGCTCTATGAAAAAAATTCAGGCTTGATGCAAGTCAAATTGCTTTGTTTTAGTGCGTGGCAATGGTGGTTTTCGTTGAAACCACCCCATTCCTTGGAGAAAAATGCCGTCATTATCGCCATCCGTCGATGAGCCGGATCGGCCACAGCCATTGCCTTCATTGCTTTAACCCCAAGATTGTACGTATTTTTCTTTCAGGAAAATGAGAAACACCTCTCTTTTTAGGTATTACCCATAAAGTTTTTAAGTTTTTTATCAAGAAAATTTAATAATAATTATTCACATCTTGTTTGTGGCCAAAAGGCTTCGAAAAAGTAATGCGAATATAGCCATGATGGGATTCTTATGCGTCATCTCCTTGGCCGAAGGGGGAGGCAGATCACAGCAAAGAGAGTCTGAAGGGCAATTATAACCATTGAAATGAAAAGGGTTTTATAAAAAAAGAGGGCCCATAAGGCCCTCGTTGTCTGACGTATCGGAATGGGATCAAATCCGGAACATGCCCACCTGATTGTTCAGCTCGCCTGAGATATTTTTGAGCTGTGCCGACAGATTGCGGGAGCTGTCCGCATCCACCGCCAGCTCGTCCGAGACGTCCTTGACCGCCTGGATGTTGCGGCTGACCTCGTCGGTCACCGCTCGCTGCTCCTCGGCGGCGCTGGAGATCTGGGTCGCCATGTCGGAGATCTGGTTGATGGAAGTGGTGATCTGCTCCAGGGCCTGGGTGGCATCGTTCGCGTCTTCCACGCTGTTCTGGGCCAGCAGCTGGCCTTCGTGCATGGTGCTGACGGCGCCCTGGGTGTTGCGCTGCAGTGTCTCTATCATGCTGCGGATCTCGACGGTGGAGCTGTGGGTGCGCTGGGACAGCACCCGCACCTCGTCCGCCACCACGGCGAAGCCGCGACCCTGTTCCCCGGCCCGGGCCGCCTCGATGGCGGCGTTCAGCGCCAGCAGGTTGGTCTGCTCGGCGATGCCCTGGATGGTGGAGAGTATGGTGTTGATCTCCTGAGCGTTCTTCTCCAGCTCCTGGATGATGCCGGAGGCCTGCTTGACCTGGGTCGCCAGATCCGTGATGGAGCGCTGGTTGCGGGCGATCACCTGCTTGCCGTGTTCGCAGCTGCTGGAGCTGCTGCGGGCCGCCTCGGCGGTCTGCTCGGCGTTGCTGGCCACCTCCACCGCGGTGGCGGACATCTCGTGCACCGCGGTCGCAATCTGGGAGATCTCGTTCTGCTGGCGTGCCAGCCCCTGGTTGGACTTCTCCGCCATGTCGTGGGAGGACCTGGCCTGCTGGTTCAGCTGACCGGAGGAGTTGGAGATGTCCTGCACCATCACGTGGATGCGCTCGATGAAGGTGTTGACGTGGCCGGCGACGGCCCCCACCTCGTCCTGGCGTTCGATCTTGATGCGGCGGGTCAGATCGCCGTTGCCGCGGGAGAGATCCGCGATGGCGTCACCCAGGGTTTTCAGCGGTGCCAGGGAGCCGTTGATGGCCACGTAGGAGAAGCCCGCCACGATGAGGATGGTCAGCAGCCCCTGCAGCAGGGCCGAGGTGACCATGCGGGAGACGGACTGATAGGCCACCGCCTCGTCAACGACGATGCCGAAATACCAGTTGGTGTTGGGGATCTCGGTCAGGTCGAAGACGCTCGCCTTGCCGCTGATCTCCATCTCGGAGATGGTGTTGTCGTGGGCCAGCTCGTTGACCTTGGCGGCGGTCAGCTCGGGGGAGAGGATGGTGGCCTGCTTCAGGGTCAGCCCCTTGTCCGGGTGGGCGATGATGGTGCCGTTGCTGTCCACCAGGATGGCGTAGGTGCCCTCCGAGTTCATGGCCAGCACGTCCTTGACCAGGCCGTCGATGGAGACGTCACCGGCGATCACCCCCTGGGTGTTGCCGCGAGTGAAGGGTTCGGCGATGGTGATGATGAGGTTGCCCGAGGCGGCGTCGGCATAGGGGGCCGTGATGGCGAGCTTGCCGGCCGCCGTGGCGTCCTTGTACCAGGGACGCTGACGGGGATCATAGCCGGCTGGCAGATCGGTCTGCTTGCTCTGGATCATGCGGCCATCCTGGGTGCCCACGTAGACCAGGTCGAAGTTGCCCGCGTGCATGGACTGGGCCAGGTGGCTGATGGGCTCATCCTCCTTGGCGAAGGCCTCCTTGGTGGAGGTCACCATGCTGATGCGGGCGTCGAGCCAGCGGGAGATCCCCTTGACGTTGGCGGCGGAGCTGTCGTCGATGAAGCTCCAGATCAGACGCTGGGTTTCGCTGCGCAGCTGGGTGGTGTTGTACCAGACCTGCAGGCCAGTGATGAGCAAAATGATGGTCCCGATGGCGAGGACCAGCTTGTTCTTGATGGATAGATTCATGGTTACATCCTTGTGAGCGTCAATCTGAGATCTGTGTGGTGTCTGTTATTGTTATGGGCCGATCATGTATCGGCTGAAATGGCACTTTATATATCCCGATGCGCACTTATTTTCAGTTTTTTTTCACCTCCCCATGGCCCGCCAGGCCGCGCCAATACTCACTTGAATCGATCCGGTCGGTTGGTAAAGATGCCATCGACACCCATGGCCGCGAGTGTGTCTCTGTCACTCATCTCATCGACCGTATAGACCAGAACCTTTAACCCTCGTTGGTGGGCATCCGCCACCAGATCCGCATCCACGAAGTCCACGTCGCAATTGAGGGACCAGGCCCCGAGTCGCTCGGCAAATTGGGCCAGCTGGAGCGGCAGGTTGGCGGTCAGGGCACCAAGCCGGATCTCCGGCCGCAATGCCTTGAAGCGTGCGAGCTCGGGGTGATGGAAGGAGGAGACGACCCACTGGGCCGGGCTGAAGCCAAGCTCCACCTCGGCGCGGTGGGTGAGGGCCGCCACGGCCTCGGCGGTATGGGGCCCCTTGAGCTCGATGTGCAACTCGCAGCGCCCCGCGATCAGGCTCATCACCTGCCACAGGGTCGGGATCCGCTCCCCCTGGCCCGCGTCCAGGCTCTCTATATAAGCGCGGGATTGCTCGCTGAGCACTCCGCGTCCGTCGGTGCAGCGCTCCAGCCGCCTGTCGTGAAAGACCCAGAGCTCGCCGTCGGCCTGCTGCACGTCCAGCTCGATGGCGCCGGCACCGAGTTCGATGGCGAGCGCCATGGCCCTGAGGGTGTTCTCCGGCGCCAGCCCGCTGGCGCCCCGATGGGCAATGATCTGCATTAATGTCACTCCTGTCTCCGGGCTGAGCCCCAGTGTTAGCCCCGGCTCATTCGAATGTCTATCTGCTGATGGGGCAGATGCATGCCTAGCGCTGTCAGTTTTTCCAGGATCAGCGAATGGACCTCGTGGGCGCATGGGGACATGCGGTGATCCCTGTGCGGCACGATCACCCCCGACTCATCCTGATATCGATCTGCTGGTGGGGCAGATGCATGCCTAATTGATGCAGTTTTTCCAGGATCAGCGAATGCACCTCATGAGTGATCGGCATGCGGTGATCCATGTTGTTGACGTAGAGCCGGATCTCGTAGATGAGGGCCGAGTCGGTGAACTCGATGAGGAACACCTCCGGGGTGGGGGTATCCAGCACCAGGGTGGACTCCTGCACGCACTGCTCCAGCAACTGCTGCACCCGCTTGGGATCCTGGGTCAGGCCGATGCGGATGCGCAGCTTGACCCGGGTGATGGCGTCGGACAGGGACCAGTTGATGAACTGCTCCGTGATGAAGGCCTTGTTGGGGACTATGATCTCCTTCCTGTCCCAGTCCACGATAGTGGTGGCGCGGGTCTTGATCTTGGTGACGGTGCCGGTGAGATCCCGGATGGTGACGGTGTCACCGAGCCGGATCGGTTTCTCGAACAAGATGATGAGGCCGGAGACGAAGTTCGCGAAGATCTCCTGCAGACCGAAGCCCAGCCCCACCGAGAGGGCCGCCACCAGCCACTGGGTCTTGGACCAGTCGATGCCGAGCATGGAGAAACCGGTGAGGGCGCCGATCAGCAGCACCAGGTACTTGCTGACCGTGGTCAGGGCGAAGCCGGTGCCGGGGGAGAGGCTCAGGTGCTGGAGCAGGCTGAGCTCCATCAGCCCGGGCAGATTGCGGGCGGTGACCACGGTCAGAATGAAGACGAAGGCGGTCAGCATCAGATCCTGCAGGGTGATGGCGGAGAGCTGCTCTATGCCCGCCACCTTGCTGCTCACCTGCCACACCTCGATGCTACTGAGGAAGCTGAACGCAGAGTTGAGATCCGACCATTGCACCAGCACCAGCATGGTGAAGCCCAGCATCAGCAGGGTGCGCACCAGACCGAGGGACTGGGCGCTGATGGTGTCCAGATCCAGCTCGGGTTCGTCCACCACGTCGGGGATCTCCGAGCTGAGATCCTCCTCGTCCCGCTCCCGCTGGGCCAGGATCTCCGCCCGCTTGTGCTTGGCCCGATCGAAGGCGAGCCGGCGGCGCTGGATCAGCATCCAGCGGTGGGCCAGGTAGTAGACGAGCAGGCAGCCGAGCCCGGTCAGCAGGCTCAGCTCCAGCTGGCGCAGCAGGGTGCGGGAAGTATAGAAGTAGCCGAACAGGGAGCCTAGCACCGCCAGCAGGGGGGCCAGCATCAGGCTGTTCCAGATGAAGTGGTGCAGCAGGTGGGGCTTGCTCATGTCGGCCTGGCCCCAGGTCAGCGGCAGCCGCTCCCGGTTGAGGCGGGCGAAGAACAGCAGCAGCCAGAGGGCGCCGACGATGAAGGCCAACCGGCCGAGGGAGTCGTAGAAGGCGTGCTCCTGATAGCTGCTGGCCATGCCCTGCACGAAGAAGCAGGGGATCAGCACCAGCAGCAGGGTGCGGAACTGGCCCCAGACCCGCTGCACCCGCTCTTTCTGCCAGCGAAAATGCAGGATCAGGATCCCCTTGTCCAGGGTGAGGTGGCGGGCCACCAGCAGGGCCAGCAGCAGGAACCAGATCTCCCCGAGACCGCGGGCCACCGCCACCGCGAACGGGTATTGCCAGGCGCTATCCAGCAGACCGTGGAGCATCAGCACCATGGCGGGCAGGGGCAGGGCCGCCAGCAGGGAGCGGATCAGCAGCCGGCTGGTGAGGCTGAACTTGTCCTGGGTCACCTTGCCGATACGCGGGGCTATGTACTGGCTGTACTCCGTCAGGTGGAGGGCGAGTTTCACCCAGCACCAGATCAGGCCCAGCAGGCCGAGTCCCGCCAGAGTCAGGCTCATGGGACTGTTGTCGGCGATGGCCTTCGGCAGTTGCAGCCAGTTGATCGGATCCAGGGCCAGCCCCAGGGCGGCGGGGACGCCGAGCAGCACGGCGGGGCTCAGGGGGCGCACGTCCGGCATCCAGAACAGGTGGCTGGCGCTGAGTTCGCGCACCTCATCGATCTTGCTGTTCTGGCGGCTGTAGATGAGCTTGAGCCGGGTCTGCTCCTGGATCAGGGTGTCGGAGGCGTCGTTGAGCCGGGTCAGCAGCTGCCGCCTGGCCTTGAGCAGGTTGTCCAGCACGGAGCGCTGAGCCCGGTCGAGGCTTACCCCCTCCAGCAGGTTGTTGCGCACCTGGGCGGGATCCTTGAGGGCATCCTGCTCGGTCTCGTACTGGTACTTGGCCATGCGGGCCTTGACGATGGCGGACTCCAGCTTGTCCAGGGGGAAATAGGCGGGCAGATCGGCGAGCTTGCTGCGCAGGTTTTCCCCATAGGCGTTGCTGATCTGCAGCCACTCCAGCTGTTCGCGCACCGAGTTGACCAGGTCATTCAGGCCGGAGAGGGACTTGTCGACCCCGCGCTGTTCATCCTGCACCCGCTCAATCTGATCCTCGAGGGCGCCGAGCTGGATGGAGAGGGCCTGGTTCTGTTGCTGCTGCTCCTGCAGCAGGGGCAAGTCCGAGGTGAGCTGCCTGCGCAGTCGATCGCTCTCGGCCAGCGCCAGCTCGGTCTTCTCCCGCCGCAGCTGGTTCTGCTGGGCGAGCAGGCTGGCCTGCCACTCGTCCTCGTCGGTGATGGCGAGGTTGAGCTCCTGCAGCTTCAGCTTGCCGAGATCGTTGCGCTGCTGGGCGGAGAGCTGCTCCAGCTCCAGCATCTGGATCCGGTCGGACAGGCTCTGCTCCTTGAGCCGGGTCGCCAGCTGCTGGGCCTCCTGCAGCCGATCCGAGCCGCTGCTGAAGCTGAGGCGATCGAGCTGGGTGCGGGTCTGCTGCAACTGCTTGCGCAGCTCGTCGACCCGCTGGTGATACTCCTGGCCCGTGCTCTCCAGCTGGTTGAGGGCATCGGTCACCCCCTGGCGCTCCTTGCGCAGGTTGAGCTGGCGGTTGCTGCTCAGGCTGATGGCCTGGCGCAGGGCATCTTCCTTGAGGGAGGCGAGGGAGGGGCGGGACTGGGGCTGGTAGTTGTGCAGGCTCTCCTTGAGGCGCGCCGACTCCTTGGGGTAGTCGATGAGGAGCTGCTGATAGGCCTTGCCCTGCTCCCGGTAGCGCTGGGCGTCGCGGGCGTATTGCAGCGCCTGCTGGTAGCTCTCCCTCAGCTGCTGGTTTTCCGGACTCTCGGTCTTGGGCACGTTCTGCAACAGCTCCTCGACCTGGGTGATGGCGTCGTCGGCCTTGGCGAAAAAGGGGAGCAGGCTGAGACAGAGCATCAGACAGAGCAGGCGTTGCAACATGGCGCACGTTTCCGTTCATGAGAGTTGGCCCTAGCCTAAAGCAGGGGGCGAGGTGGGTAAAGTTTTCCATATTAATGATTCTCAACACAAATAACGGGTACTCAGGGCTTTGTTTGGCTATTATCCCGCTCGTTTCTCCCCTATTGCTGAGCATCCTATGTCCACCCTCGATCTGGGCACGGCGCCCCTTTCCCGCCTCTTCCTGCGCTATGTCACCCCGACGGTGGCGGCCATGCTGGTCACCGGCGTCTATGTCACCATAGATGGCATCTTCGTCGGCCATATCCTGGGGCAGGACGGTCTGGCGGGCATGATGCTGGCCTATCCCATCTGCGCCGTGCTCTATGCGGTGGGGGCGCTGATCGGCATGGGCTCCTCGTCCCTTGCCTCCTTCTATCTGGGCAAGGGGGAACAGGCCAGGGCGCGGCACATCGTCGGCAATGCGCTGGTGATGGTGTTGGTAGCGTCCGCCGTGCTCGCCTTCATCGGCATCCGCTATGGGGACGATATGCTGGCCTGGATGGGGGCCGAAGGGGTCATCTTCGACGCCGGCCTCGCCTATCTGCAGTGGTACGCCTGGCTCGGGGTCTTCGCCGTGCTCTCCATGGCCTTCACCGCCCTGCTGCGCAACGACGGCCGCCCCGGCCTCACCACCTGGATCCTGGTGGGTGGCGGCGTGCTCAACGTGCTGCTCGACTACCTGCTGATGGCGGTGATCCCCTGGGGGCTGGCGGGGGCGGCCATCGCCACCATGCTCTCCCAGGCGGTGACCGGCGGCCTGTGTCTGTGGCACTTCTTTACCCCTCGCAGCCAGTTGCGTATCCGCTGGGATACCCTGATACCGGATTGGCGGCTGATGGGGGAAACCCTGCGACTCGGGGTGTCGAGCTTTTTGATGTACCTCTATCTGTCGGTGGTGCTGGCGCTGCACAACAAGGCGCTGCTCGCGGTGGGGACCTCGCTGCATGTGGCCGCTTACGGGGTGCTCAGCTACAGCGAGGCCTTCTTCTATCTCATCTTCGAGGGGATCGCCATGGGCATCCAGCCCATCGCCAGCTTCAATGCCGGGGCCGGCAACTGGCAGCGGGTACTGAAAGTGCGCAACCTGGCGCTGGGAGTGACCCTGGTGGTGGCGCTGTGCGGCATGATCCCGCTCTATATCTGGCCGGAGGGGGTGGTTTATCTGTTTGCCGGAGACAACGCGGCCCTGCTGCCGGTGGCGACCCTCGGTATCTGGCTCTACTTCTGGGGTCTGCCCATGGAGGGCTTGCTGCTGGTGGGGGCCGTCTACTTCCAGGCCATCAACCGGGCCCGCATCGCCTCCCTGCTCACCGGTGGCAAGCTGGTGCTGATCGGCGGCTTCCTGTGGGGCTTCTCCTCCCTGTGGGGGGTCGCCGGGGTCTGGCTGGCGCTCCCCACCTGCAGCACAGTGCTGGTCTTGCTGATGTGGCGTGCCATGGGCAAGGAGGCGGCACTGCATGCCGGGGCGTCAAGGGCGCAGTGATCGACGCGGCGCAATTATCAGAGACAAGAGAGGCAGCCCTGGGCTGCCTCTCTTGTCATGGAAAACGCCTCAGGGCTTGAAGGCCCCGATGAAGATGGCGGGATCGACGCGGGTATCGTTCAGGCTGACGTTCCAGTGCATGTGGGGCCCGGTGGCGCGGCCGGTGGCGCCGACCCGGCCGATGATGCCGCCCCTTGGCAGGCTCTGGCCCAGTTTCACGTCCACCTTGGACATATGGCAGAACATGCTGATGAGCCCCTGGCCGTGATCGACGAACACCGTATTGCCGTTGAAGAAGTAGTCGCCAATCAGGATCACCTTGCCCGCCGCCGGAGACTTGATGGGGGTGCCGGCGCCGACCGCGAAGTCGAGACCGGAGTGGGGATTGCGCTCCTCGCCGTTGAAGAAGCGGCGCAGGCCGAAGGGGCTGGAGAGGGGGCCGTTGACCGGTTTGTCGAACATCAGGTTGCTGGGCTGGGCCGGGCTGAAGGTCTGGTAGGCCTTGGTCTGTTCCGCCAGCTCCCGGTTGATGCGCGCCATGTCCTCGGCCAGCGGATTGACCTGGCGCGTGTTCTTCAACTTGATGTGTTGTTCGCGGTAGTGCTTGGTACCCACGGTGAAGCTGAGCTGCCGGCCATCACTCAGGGTCAGCTGCTGGACACCGGCGGCGCTCTTGAGGGGGATGCCGACTATGGCTATCCAGCGACGACCCTCTTCTCGCACCACCAGCACGGGTTTGCCCTGATAGCGGACGCCGGGAGCCTCGGCCCCGTCTCCCAGCGGCACCACGGCCACCCCGCCGGGGACGGGATGGTTGAGCAGGCGACTGATGAAACCGGGCTCGGCATGGAGCTGGGCGCTGCAAAGCAGCAGGACAAGACACAAGAGGCGGCGCATGAAGGCTCCATGAAAAAAAGCGGATGAAATCTGAGGGGGAAAATGATGCCACATTCCCACCGGACTGTCCGTCACTCCGGACAAGGGGGCCGAATAAAGATGTTATCCGGGGGCGAGCAAGCTCGGCGTCTTTGTGCTATTTACTAATGTATCACTATGAATTGGTTGTTGAATGACACCCATGGTGACAAGGAAATTGCACTGGCAGGGAAAACGGCAGTCGCCAGCGACATCCAGACAGGTGGAGGTTGTGATGAAGACGAACGCTCGCTCTACGATACTTGCACTCGCCATGGGCGGGCTGGTCTCCCTGCCCGCTGCCGCCTTCAATGGCACCATTACCATCAACGGTGAAGTGACCGCCGGCACCTGCGCCATCGCCGTCAATGGCGGCAACGCCTCGGCCATAGTGACCCTGCCCACTGTGAGTACCAACGCGCTGACCAGCATAGGCCAGACCGCGGGGGCGACGGGCTTCAATCTGGCGCTCACCGGCTGCCCGGTGACGGGGTCGGTACGGGCCTACTTCGAGAACGTCGGGGTGGCCCAGGCCACGGGCAACCTGACCAACAAGGCAGTGGCCGCCGGCGGCAAGAACCCGGCCCAGAATGTGGAGGTGCAGATCCTCTCGGCCAACAGCAGCCCCATCGATCTTCGCACCAACACCAACAACTCTTTGGTCAATTTCAGCGGTGCCGGAACGGCCACCCTCTACTACAGTGCCCAGTATGTGGCCACTGGTGCCGTTGTTGCCGGTCTGGTCTCATCGGATCTCATCTACTCCCTGGATTACCACTGAGAATCGCCCCATGAGGTTGCCTGACTGGGTGAGACACATGGTCATAGTCGGGGGGCTGCTGTTACTGCCCTGGCAAGCCTGGGGCTATGTCCAGATCTCCGGCTCCCGGGTCATCTATCCTGCCGCCGTCCGGGAAGTCACGCTGGAATTGCTCAACAAGGGCAACCTGCCTTCCCTGGTACAGGTCTGGATCGATGCCGGCGATCGCTCCATCCGCCCTGGCGCCGATGCGGTGCCCTTTCTCATCACTCCCCCCATCACCCGTATCGAGGCCCTGCGTGGCCAGTCTCTGCGCCTTGCCTACGTGGGGCAGGGTTTGCCCAGGGACAGGGAGTCGGTGTTCTGGTTGAATGTGCTGGAGGTTCCCCCCAGCGCCAAATCGACCCAGGTAGACAAGAACCAGGTCAAGCTCGCCTTTCGCTCGCGCATCAAGCTGTTCTACCGGCCGGAGGGGTTGGCTGGCAATGTGGAGCGCTCCGCCCACCGGCTGACCTGGCGCCTCGTCAAGCAGGGGCAGGGCTATGCTCTGCGCGCCAGCAACCCCAGCCTCTATCATGTCAGCATCAGTAATCTGGAGTTGCAGACGGCCGAGGCCAGGCAGTACAGCAACCAGAGCGGTGGCATGGTGGCGCCGGGGGGCTATTTCGATTTCCCCGTGGACAGGTTGCCGGCCAGTTCCCATGCCAAGGCGGTGACCTTCTACTGGCTCAATGACTACGGCGCCCGGGAGGTGGGTCAATTCGTCTTCCATTGAGCGCGAGTCATGATGGGGGTGCAAGAAGTTGGCCCCCTCCCGTCTGGAACGTCTGCCGGTTATGAGGGGGGAGCGTCATGATTGCCAGCACACCCCCAAGTCTCGCACCATTCTGCAGGCCTCCCGTTGCGAGGGGGTTGAAAGCCCTCTCGGGATGCTGGCTGTTGTCATGTTTCTGGGGATCCCTCGTCATGGCGCAGACGGCTGAATCCTCCTCTGATACCCAGGCCACAGCGCCCGCACCCGATGTGGAGTTCGACAGCCGCCTGCTCGACAGCCTGGGGGTGAACATAGATCTCGCCCGTTTCACCCGCGCCGACTTCATCCCTCCCGGCCTCTATCAGCTCGACATCACCCTCAATGGCAAGGTTTCCCTGAGCCAGCAAGTGGAGGTGAGAGCGGGCCCGGATCCCAAGATCCCGCTGTTTTGCTTCAAACAGGATCAGCTCAAGCAGTGGGGCCTGCTGGTGGACAAGTTGCCGAACCAGCCCTCGGTGAAGCAGCAGTTGCAAAGCGACTGCATCAGGGTGGAGTCGCTGGTGCCTGGGGCCAGTTTCGGCTTCGATCTGGCGAGCCTGAGCGGGACACTTAGCTTGCCCCAGGCCTATCTGGGGCGGGTCAGGCGCGATTATGTGGGGCCCGAGCAGTGGGTCCAGGGGATCGACGCGGCCTTCGTCGGCTACAACGCCAACCTCTATTACAGCGAGCAGGAGGGGGTCGACGAGGGGTTCAGCAACAGCGTCAACCTCAATGCCGGCATCAATCTCGGGGCCTGGCGGCTGCGCCACAACGGCTCCTGGCAAGGCAGTGACGGGGGCAGCTATCAGACTCTCAACAGCTATGCTCAGCGAGATGTCACCTCCCGGACCGCCCAGCTCACCCTGGGGGAGTACTTCACTCCCGGGGACAGCTTCGACAGTGTGCCGTTCACCGGCGTACAGCTGGCCAGCGACGATGCCATGCTGCCGGATTTCGAGCGGGGCTTCGCCCCCGTGGTGCGCGGCGTGGCCCAGAGCAATGCCAGGGTCAGCATCCGCCAGGGCAACACCCTCATCTATGAGGCCCAGGTTGCCCCGGGCGCCTTCGCCATCGATGATCTCTATGCCACCAGCTTCGCCGGGGATCTGGACGTGACCATCACGGAGGCGGATGGCAGCTCCCGCAGCTTCACCCTGCCATTTTCTTCCGTGGTGCAGATGCTGCGAGATGACAGCTCCCGTTTCAGCCTGACCCTGGGGCGCTATCGCAACGATACGGGCCCCGATGGCCCTGACTTCCTGCAAGGCACCTACAGGCGCGGCTTCTCCAACACCCTGACCCTCTATGGCGGCACCATAGCCGCCGAAGACTACGGTGCCCTGCTTGGGGGGGGCGCCGTGGGATCCGATTATGGCGCCCTGGCCTTGGATGTCACCGGCTCCTGGGCGCGGGATCTGCCCGCCGACTCGGGCTTGCCTTCATCCCCCTCTGGTCAGAGCTATCGCCTCACCTACAGCAAGCAGATGGATATCACCCAGACCTACTTCACCCTGGCGGCCTACCGCTTCTCCAGCGAAGGCTATCTCGACCTGGCCGACGTGGCGGCGGCCCAGTCGCAGAGCTTCGATCAGCTGCAGCGGGAGCGCAATCGCTTCCAGCTCAACATCAATCAGCCGATAGGGGACTGGGGGGATCTCTACTTCAACGGGATCCGTCGTGACTATTGGGGCGGCCAGACCGAGAGCAGCAGTTTCCAGCTCGGCTATAACCGGGGGTTTGACTGGGGCAACCTGACGCTCTCCGCCAGCCACTCCCTGGACGACGGGGTGGGGGATCAATACATGCTGAGTCTCAGCATCCCCATCGGCAACAGGCTCGGCTCTCCCCGCCTGAGCAGCACCCTTTCCTACCAGGAGGGGCAGGGCTACAGCGCCAGGCTGGACCTCAACGGCGGGACCCAGGATGGCCGCCTCTACTACGGCCTCTACGGCAGCCAGGGGCAGGGGAGCGGGGCCGGCAATCAGGGTTATGGCGCCAATCTGCAGTATCAGGCGGCGACCACCCAGCTCGGGATCAGTACCAGTCAGGGGGAGGGTTACTCCCAGTATGTGGCCTCGGCCAAGGGAACCCTGCTGGTGCACGAGGATGGCTGGGTGCTGGGACAGAGTCAGGGGGAGACGATGGCGCTGGTGGAGGCAAAGGGCGCCCAGGGTGCCAAGATAAGCCAGGGCATGGGCAGTGAAATCGATGGAGATGGTTACGCAGTGCTGGCGGGGCTCAACCCCTATCGCACCAATGTCATCAGCCTGGATCCGAGCGGCTTGCCGCTGGACGTGGAGATAGAGGGCAGCGCCCAGATGGTGGCGCCGCGCCGCGGTGCCATCGTCAAGCTGGACTATGAGACCCACCTCGGCCAGCCGCTGCTGCTCAAGGTGCTGCGGCAGGACGGCTCCAGCCCCCCCTTCGGTGCCGAGGTGGTCGATGGTGACGGTGGCTCAGTGGCCGTGGTGGGGCAGGGGGGCCTCGTCTTCGTGCGCGGCGAGCAAGGGGCTCTCTATGTCCAGTGGGGAGAGGAGTCGAACCAGCAGTGCAAGCTGGATTACCGGATGCCAAAACCGGATCCGGCGGTGCCCTATCAGCAGGTAAGAGCCCGTTGCATCGGCTCGGGGGACTCATGACCATCTGCGTGCGTGGGACTCTGTGCCTGATCGCCTTGCTGTGGGGACTCGCGGGGGAGGCGGCGCTCAATCTGACCCGTACCCGGCTCGTCTATCAGGGGGGGGAGGCCAGTCTGCTGGTGCGCAACGATGGCACCGAGCCCAGCCTGCTGCAGGCCTGGGTCGACGGGGGGGACGAGCAGCAGGGGCCGGCCGAGGTCTCGACCCCTTTCCTGGTGGCCCCCCCCATGATGCGGCTGGGGCCGCAGAAGGGGCAGAGCCTGCGCATCCTAGGGGCCGAGGATCTGGCGCTGCTGCCTCAGGACAGGGAGTCCCTGTTCTGGCTCAATGTGCTGGGGTTGCCGCCCAAGGCGAGCACCTCCCAGGCCAGCGTGCAGCTCGCCTATCGCACCCGGATCAAGCTGTTCTACCGCCCCCCCGGCTTGCAGGGGCGGGTGGCGGATGCCGTTGCTCTGCTCGATTGGCGGGTGCTGGCCGATGGTTTGAGGGTCAGCAATCCGGGCCCTTTTTATATCAGCCTGAGCGAGGTGTGGATCGAGGCGGGTTCACGCAGGCTTGGCTGGCAGCAGGCTGGCCTTATTCCGCCCTATGGGATGCTGAAAATCCCGCTTCACGGGGGGGGGGCTACTGCCATCCAGGGGCGTGCGCGCTGGATTGATGACGATGGCACCTATCATGAGCAGGGGTTTGTGCCCGGCAAGGAGGGGGGGAATACGCATGACTGAGCAAGTGGGACGCGATTGGCCGGGTAGGTCGAGCCTCTGGTTGATGGGAGCCTTGCTGCTGGGCTGCCTGCTATGGCAGCCCAGGGCTCATGCCGTCATTGGTCAATGTACCAGCTCCTTTGTGGCGACCGGGCCCATCAGTACCACCAATACCCTCTACCAGCCTGGTGCAACCAGCGGCCCCACCGCCTTCTCTACGACCAGCTCTGCTACCTGCGACTGTACTGGCCTCATTTTGGGATTAACGACAGAAGTTTCAGGGGGATCCAGTTTTCCGCAAATCGCTAATCCATCCGGTGGAAATCTGCTCAAACTAAATGAATATTTCGGGATCAAGGTCGAGTTTAACGTGGGGGGATCTTATCGAGAGGTTCCATTTACCTATGCACCGCTCACCATATCGCTCTGTGTTAGTAACATCATTACTTTGAATGTCGGTGGCATTTCTATCAATGGGGGTCAATATACCCTCAAGTTGCTTAAAGGGGTCACGGGCACCCAGACCTTCAGCGGCAATGTCGCCTATCTTTTTGTGCGTCGCGGTAGTACACCCGATACCAATCCGGCCAATGCCTTCAGCACCCTGGCGATGAATATCAGCGTCACCTCGACCCCGACCTGCCAGTTCCCGGCGGGCACCAATATTCCCATCGATCTCGGCGCCGTGGCCCAGAGCGCCTTCGTGGAAGGGGATGTCCCCAGGGGCTATGCCCCCCGCACCGTCAATGTCAGCGTCACTTGCAGCCAGATCCCGAGCGATTACGTGGTCCCGCTCAGCTACAGCTTCGGGGGAGCGCTCACCAGCCAGAACCGCTTTATCACCACCAGCCTGGCTGGCGTCGGCGTGGGCATGCTGGAGCAGAGCAGCCAGACCCCTATTCCATTTGCTACCGCTATCCCTGTACCCTATGCGGCAGCCACCCATAACACCGACTACAAGGTGAGGCTGTACCCGACCAAGCTGCCGGGTCAGGTGGTGCGGACCGGTGCCTATACCGGCACCATCATGGTCACGGTGACCGTGCCCTGAGGGGCTTTTCGTTTGTTTTCCTGCGAGGTCGATGATGAACACAGAACCCAGCCTGCGACGCGAACCCAAGCGCCACCCCATCGGGCGGGGCTGGGTCTGGATCCGAACCGGTTTCGAGATCTTCAATCGGGGCATGGGGGCCAGCGTGGCCATGATAGTGCTCTGGTTCGTGGTGGGTCTGGTGCTGGATCAGCTCCCCGCGGGCGGCCTCATCTCGCAGCTGCTCTATATGGTGTGGGGGGCGGGCTGGGTAGCCGTGGCCCGGCGTGGTTTCGAGGGGCAATCCCTCCAGTTTGCGGACTTCTTCGCCGGTTTTCGCCACCGTCTGACCCCCTTGGTGCTGGGGGGCCTGTTGGTGCTCGGCATGCTCGGCCTGATCCTGCTTGTCTGCTTCGCCCTGTTGCATCTGTGGGATCTGACCGGGCTGCTGGCCCAGAACCCGGAAACGCTGACCCTGACTCCGGCGCAGGCACAGGGCTTCCTGCTCTGCCTGCTGTTGGGGATGGCGCTGGTGGTTCCCATGCTGATGGCCATCACCTTCGCCCCTGCCCTCATCTTCTTCCAGGGTGTCGGGGTCCTGCAGGCGGCCAGGCTCAGCTTCATGGGCTGCCTGCGCAACATCTGGCCCTTCCTTTGGTGGGGGCTGATCGGGGCCTTGCTGATGCTGCTCGGCGCGGCGCTCTTCCTGGTGGGCCTGCTGGTGGTGCTGCCCGCCATCAACTACTCCATCTACGCGGCCTATCGGGACATCTACCTGGAGGACGAGACCATCACCGAGCAGACGCCCCCAACCAGGGAGTTTGGTTTCGAGGCATAAGCTTGCCATGCATGAAACGGGGCCCGTAGGCCCCGTTTTGCTGTTCATGATCCGCCCTGCCAGAGGGGATCCCCGGCCATGCGCTCGATGAGGAAGTCGAGGAAACTGCGCAGCAGGGGGGACATCTGCTTGCGGGTGCCATAGATCCCGTAGACGCCGAGGCGCTTGGGTTGCCACTGGCCGAGCAGGGGGATCAGGGCGCCGCTCGCGAGCTCGGCTTGCACCGAGTAGCGGGGCTGCAGGCTGATGCCGGCCCCCTCCAGGGTCGCCTTGAGCAGCAGGTTGGAGATGTTGGCGCTCAGGTTGCCGCTCACCGGTACGGAGACCGGGCCATCCGCCCCCTCAAACTCCCACAGACTCTTGCCGAAGTAGGTGTAGGTGAGGCAGTTGTGCAGGGCGAGGTCCTGTACCCGCTGCGGGGTGCCGTGGCGCGCCAGATAAGCCGGGCTGGCACAGACCACGGAGTGACAGGTCCCGAGGCGGCGGGCCACCAGGTTGGGGTCCAGATCGTTGGTGATGCGCACGGCGAGATCGATGCGCTCCTCCACTAGGTTGACGGTTCTGTCCAGCAAGAGGATGTCGATGGCCGTCCCCGGATAGCGAGCGAGGTAGGCGTTGGCGGCCTCTACCAGCAGGGCATCCGAGATGGAGTAGCTGCTGGTGATGCGCAGTTGCCCTTTGGGGGCCTCGTCACTGCGCACGGCCAGCTGCTCCATCTCTTCCCCCAGCGCCAGCATGGCCCTGGCCCGATTGAGGGCCTCTTCCCCCGGCCCCGTGAGGCTGAGCCGGCGGGTGGTGCGGTGCAACAGGCGCGCCCCCATCCACTGCTCCAGCTCCGCCAGATAGCGCGAGACCATGGCGCGGGACATCTCCAGTCGCTCGCCCGCCCCGCTCAGGCTGCCCTGCTCAACCACGCAGACGAAGACTCGCAATGCGGTCAGCCGATCCATTTTTGCCCCTATATGTTCGATTCATGCAACAGTGATGCGCTCATTATGCGGTATTTGAGCGGATAAGGTTTCAATAAACTACAACTACTCGATGAACAAACAACCGATGAGGCATATCCGATGAACACTGTACTGCGTACCCTGACCCTGGCCACCACCCTGCTCGGCGGCGCCGCCCTCGCCTCGCCCCTGACGGTGACCGTCTACAACCCCGGCGAGAAGGGGATCTTCCCCGTCTCCTCCGAGCTGGTGACCGGCGACAAGGAGGCCATCCTCATCGACGCCCAGTTCGGGGTCAAGGATGGCAAGGCGCTGGTGGATCTGGTGAAGCAGAGCGGCAAGAAACTGACCACCGTCTACATCAGTGGCGGGGATCCGGACTACTACTTCGGGCTCGAGCCCATCAAGGCGGCCTTCCCCGAGGTCAGGATCCTCGCCAGCCAGCATGTGGTTGACCATATCAAGCAGACCAAGGATGCCAAGCTGGCCTACTGGGGCCCCATCCTGGCCGAGCAGGCTCCGAAGCAACTGATCGTGCCCGAGGTATTGACCGCCTCTCACCTGACCCTGGAAGGGGAAACCATAGAGATCAAGGCCATGAATACCCCGAGTGCCTACCTCTGGCTGCCCTCCATCAAGACGGCGCTGGGCGGTGTACCCGTGTATGGCAACACCCATGTGTGGATGGCGGACAGCCAGACCAAGGCCGCGCGTGCCCAGTGGGTGCAGACCCTGAACGAGATGCTGGCGCTCAAACCCGAGCGGGTCGTGCCCGGTCATTTCCTCGGGGCTGAACCCAAGGGCGTCGATGCCGTGACCTTCACTCGCGACTATGTGCTGCGCTTCGAACAGGCGCTGGCCAAGGCCAAGGGCTCCGCCGGGCTGGTGGCGGAGCTGAAGCAGGCCTACCCCGCCCTGCCCGTTGATGACGGCCTGGATATCGGTGCCAAGGTCGCCACCGGCGAGATGACGTGGTAATAGCCTGAGTCTGTTCCCTGTGTTTTTTTACCGGGCCGAGCGCCCGGTTTTTTCAATCGGTTTGGAGTAAAGCGCGATGAGCGATGCGACCCTGCATTATGTGTACGACCCCCTCTGCGGCTGGTGTTATGGGGCGGCCCCCCTGCTGGCGGCCGCGGCCAAGATCTCCGGGTTTGAGATCGCGCTGCATGGCGGCGGCCTCTGGCTGGGGGATCGCCGCCAGCCCATGGGGACGGCTCTGCGCGACTATGTACGCCCCCATGACGAGCGGATCCAGGCCCTGACCGGCCAGCCCTTCGGTGCACGCTATTTCGATGAGCTGTTGCTGAGCGATGGCCTGCTGCTCGACTCCGACCCCCCCATTCGCGCCATCCTGGCGGTCCGCGCCCTGGGGGGAGATGCCCTGACCATGCTGCACCGCATCCAGCAGACCCATTACCGCGATGGTCTCTGGGTGGGGTCACTCCCCCGGCTCGCCGCCTTGGCCGAGGAGCAGGGGTTCAATAGGGAGGCATTCGAGCTGGCGTATCGTGAGGCCAGTCTCGATGAACATCTGGCCGAGAGCCAGGCCTGGTTGCGCCGTCTCGGCGGGCAGGGCTATCCCACATTGGGGCTGATGCAGGGCGAGTGCCTGGTTGTGCTTCCCCTCGCCACCTTCCTCGGAGATCCTGCGGCCTTCACCGATCATCTCGCGGCACAGCTGGGGCAGGTAAAACCACAATCTAGATAGGTGATCTGGTCTGAACAGTGCTTCTGAGCGCCGGCATGGACTCATGCTTGACCTGAGGCTGACGATATAGGGAGATGCAGCTAGATTTATCTCCGTATGAATAGTCATCATTTGGGTATGAAATACCCAGATGCCTCTCAGGTCGTCAAGGATACGCATCATGTTCAAAAACATGTCAATTAGTCAGAAGCTGAGCGCTGGATTTGCCACCCTGGCCGTGCTGGTGGTCGCACTGGCGTGGTTTTCGGTGTCGCAATTGTCGGGGCTATTTCGTGACACGACCCTGATCACGGGCAACCTGATCCCGAGTATGCAGGCCGCCAACCAGATGGAGACCTCCCTGCTGAATTCGCGTCGGGCCGAGCTGAACATGGTGATCTCAGGGCAAGACAAGGAGGGGGTGGCGCGTTATGACAAGGTCTATCAGACGGCCAAGCAGGAATTTGCCACCGCCGCCCAGGCCTATGCGGCCATGCCGTTTACCTCGGCTCAGGAAGAGCAGGAGTTCAAGGCGCTCACAGAGGCGGCAGCACAATACTTCGATGCCCATGACGAGCTCGCCGCCGCGCTGCAGCAAGGGGATATGGACAGGGTCATGGCCCTGCGCGAAGGGATCACCATGACAGCCCTGGTCGCCGTCAGCAAGAAGGCCCTGGTGCTGCGGGACATCAACGACAAGGTGGCCCGCAACATGACAACCACCATCGAGGGGGTATATGAAAACTCCAGGACGCTCAGCATCCTGATAGGCTTCTTCACCGTGGTGTTCGTGGTCGTGGTGGCCTGGCTGCTGACGCGGCTCATCCGCAACCCTGTCATGCTGCTGCTGGCCCAGACCCAGAAGGTCTCGGGCGGGGATCTGGCGACCCGGCTCGATCTTGACCTGTTCAACAACGACGAACTGGGGCAGCTGGCCAAGGGCTTTGGCGAGATGCAGGGCCGCCTACGCAGCCTGGTCAGCGAGGTGTCCGGCTCCGTGGTGCAGCTCAGCTCGGCCGCCGAGGAGATAAGCGTGGTGGCCAAGCAGTCGGCGACCAGCATGAACAGTCAGCAGCATGAGCTCAATCAGTTGGCGACGGCCATGAACGAGATGCAGGCGACGGTGCAGGAGGTCTCCCGCAACACCAACGAGGCGGCGGAAGCGGCCACCCAGGCGAGCGGCACCGCCGAGCAGGGGGCCCACACCGTCAACGATTCCATCGTACGGATCGAGCAGGTCGCCTCCGCCATCGAGAGCACCGCCGAGGTGATCCGCCAGTTGGGCGACGACAGCCGCAACATCGGCATGGTGCTGGAGGTGATCCGCGGCATTGCCGAGCAGACTAACCTGCTGGCGCTGAACGCCGCCATCGAGGCGGCCCGGGCCGGCGAGCAGGGTCGCGGGTTCGCGGTGGTGGCGGACGAGGTGCGCACGCTGGCGAAGCGAACCCAGGACTCCACCGCCCAGATCAACACCATCATCTCCGAGCTGCAGCAACGGGCGGAGCAGGCCGGCAGCACCATGCAGCAGAGCCAGGCGCTGATGCAGGCAACCGTGGGCACGGCGCGGGAGGCGGGAGCCTCCATCACCGAGATCAGCGGCTCGGTCGAGAGCATCTCCCAGATGAACATCCAGATAGCGACGGCGACCGAGGAGCAGGGGGCGGTGAGCGAGGAGCTCAATCGCAATGTGGTCAACATCAGCCATGCCTCTGAGGAGGTGGTGGCCGGGGCGACCCAGATGGCGGCTGCCTGCAACGACCTCAATCAGCTGGCTACCCAGCTGCAGGAGATGGTACGCCGCTTCAGGGTGTGAGGATCTCCCCGCGCGGCACATTGAGCGGGCCTGGACGAGCGTTCAGGCCCGCTTCCTCTCATCCCCCCATTCATCCTACCATGGACATCCCTTGTCCCGTCGCCCGTTCTTGGGCATGCTAGCGGACTCATTAATGGGCCGGATGCAGTCGTATGAACCTTCGCGATCTCGAATACCTGGTAGCGCTGGAAGAGGAGAAGCACTTTCGCAAGGCGGCGGAGCGCTGTTTCGTCAGTCAGCCGACCCTGAGCGGCCAGCTGCGCAAGCTGGAGGACGAACTGGGGGTCATCCTCATCGAACGCACCTCCCGCAAGGTGCTGTTCACGCCGGCCGGCGATGCCATGGCCCAGCAGGCCCGCAAGGTGCTCAAGGAGGTACGCGAGCTGAAGAGCATAGGCCAGCACTTCGCCGAGCCCATGTCCGGCGAGATCCACATCGGCTTCATTCCCACCGTCGGCCCCTACCTGCTGCCCCACATCATCCAAGACTTGCGGGAGCACTTCCCCAAGCTGGAGTTCTACCTCTACGAGGAACAGACCCAAGTGCTTCTCAAGCGGCTGGAGGAGGGGGAGCTGGATTGCGTGGTGCTGGCGGAGCTGGAGGGGATGGAAGGCTTTGGCACAATCCCGCTCTATCAGGAGCCCATGTGGCTGGCGGTGCCCAGGCAGCATCCCGAGGCCCAGGCCAGGGCGGTGCCGCTGCACAATCTTAAGGGCAAGAAGCTGCTGATGCTGGCGGATGGTCACTGCCTGCGGGATCAGGCCATGGGCTTCTGCTTCGCCGCCGGTATCGGGGAGGATCAGCGTTTCAAGGGCACCAGCCTCGAGACCTTGCGCAACATGGTGGCGGCGGGCAGCGGCCTGACCCTGATCCCCCGTCTCGCCGTGCCGACCAACAAGGAGGAGGGGGGCGTCAGCTACCGACCCGTGATCGACCCCATTCCGGGGCGAACCATATCACTGCTCTACCGTCACTACTCGGTGAGAAGGCCCTGCTTCAATGAATTGGCGGCGCGTATCTCGCTGTTGATGAAGTCACTGTTGGCATGATGTGGTAATGCGTGCATAAAAAAACCGGCGCCCTGGCGCCGGTTTTTGCATGTCTGCGAGCTTAGAAGATGTCGTCCGTGGAGACGGGACCATCGCTGCTGGAGCCATCGCCGCCATAGACCTGATTGCCATCGGAGAGCTGGCTGGAGTAACGGGTCGGCTCTGTCCCCTCCTTGAAGAACTCTTCCGTGGTGCTGCCATCGGTGCGGTTGGTCAACAGACCGGTTTCGCGATCGATGCGCACCTGCATCACCCCTTCCGGTACCGGCATCTTGCGCTCGGGGATCTGCTGCAGGGCCGTCTTCATGAAGTCGATCCAGATGGGCTGGGCGGCGCCGCCCCCGAACTCGGCCCGGCCGAGGCCGCGCTGATGGTTGTCAAAGCCGATCCAGGAGGTGGCCACTAGGTTCGGGGTATAGCCGGAGAACCAGGCATCCCGCGATTCGTTGGTGGTCCCGGTCTTGCCCGAGATGTCGTGACGCTTGAGGTCACGGGCCGCCCGCCAGCCGGTACCGCGCCAACCGTTGCCACCCCAGATGGCGGTGGTCAGGGTGTCGGTGATAAGGAAGGCACTCTGGGCGCTGATGGTCTGGGGCGCCATGTTGTTGGGCACCACGGGGTCGATCGGGCACTGGGCCTTCCAGTCCGGAGCCGTATTGAGGTAGGCATCTGCGCTGTCGAGACCGGCGGCGGCCAGCACGCCGCAGTCGCGGCAGGCGGCGGCCGGATTGGCCTGATACAGGGGCTGGCCGAAGCTGTCGGTCACTTCGGTGATGAAGTAGGGGCTGACCTGGAAGCCGCCGTTGGCCAGCACGGAGTAACCGCGCACCACTTCCAGCGGGGTGAATTCGGCGGCGCCGAGGGCCAGGGATTCGTTGGCCGAGATGTGATCCCGGGCGAAGCCGAAGCGGGTCAGACCGTCGATATAGGTATCCAGCCCGATGGCGCGCATCAGTCGCACCGACATCACGTTCTTGGACTTGGCGAGGCCGAGGCGCAGGGTGGTCGGGCCCTCATAGATGGCCGGTGAGTTCTTGGGCTGCCACATGGGGCCCTTGGCCGGATCCCACTGGTTGATGGGCGCATCGTTGATCAGGGAGGCCAGGGTGTAGCCCTGCTCCAGCGCGGTAGCATAGAGGAAGGGCTTGATGTTGGAGCCGACCTGGCGGCGCGCCTGATCCACCCGGTTGAACTTGGAGATCTCGAAACTGAAGCCACCGACCAGGGCCTCGATGGCCCCATCCTGCGGGTTCATGGCCACCAGGGCGGCGTTGACCTCGGGGATCTGGGAGAGCAGCAGCTCCTCACCCTTCTCCCGCACCCAGATCTGGGCGCCGACTTTCAGCACGTCCCGCGCCGATTTCGGGGAGAAGCCCTGACGATCGTCGGTGATGAAGGCACGCGCCCACTTGATGCCATTCCAGCCGAGCTCGGCCTGCTTGCCATTCTTCAGTACCAGGGTCGCACTCTTGTCGGTCAGCTTGGTGACCACGGCCGCCATCAGCGGCTGATAGGTCGGCTGCTTGGCCAAGTGGGCCATGATCTGCTCGTAGTCCCAGGCCGGTTCACCGGCTTTCCACAGCAGGGCGGTGGGACCGCGATAGCCGTGGCGGGTGTCGTAGTCGAAGACACCGTCCAGCAGGGCGCGATGGGCGGCCCGCTGACGCTTGGCGGTGACAGTGGTGTAGACGTGCAGGCCCATGGTATAGGCATCTTCACCGAACTGCTCCACCATCTTCTGGCGCACCATCTCGCTCAGGTAAGGGGCATTGAGCGTCGTCTCGGCGCCGTGGTAACGGGCCTTGACCGGCATCTTGGACGCCTCGTCGAACTGGGCCTGGGTGATCTTGCCGGTCTCCAGCATGCGACCGAGCACCACGTTGCGGCGGGCGAAGGCACGCTCGGGAGAGCGAATGGGGTTGAGCATGGACGGGGCCTTGGGCAGACCGGCGATGATGGCGATCTCATCCAGGGTCAGATCCTTCACATCCTTGCCGAAGTAGACCTGGGCGGCTGCGCCGACCCCGAATGCCCGGTAGCCGAGGGGGATCTTGTTCAGATAGAGCGTCAGGATCTCGTCCTTGGAGAGATTCTGCTCGATGCGCCATGCCAGGAAGACCTCCTTGATCTTGCGCACCAGGGTCTTCTCATTGCTCAGGAAGAAGTTGCGCGCGACCTGCTGGGTGATGGTACTGGCGCCCTGGCGGGCCTGGCCGGAGACAGCCCAGACGGTGGCGGCCCGGATGATGCCGATGGGGTCTATGCCCGGGTGCTCGTAGAAGCGGGCATCCTCGGTGGCGAGCACGGCGTCGATCATGGACTGGGGTATCTCGTCCAGACGCAGCGGGATGCGACGGATCTCGCCGAACTGGGAGATCAACTCACCGTCCCGGCTGTAGACCTTCATGGGGGTAGCCAGTTTGACATCGCGCAGGGCGCTCACATCCGGCAACTGGGGCTTGATGTAGAAGTAGACGCCGATGAGGCTGGCAACACCCAGCACAGCACCCAGCATCATCACAATAAAGAGGCGAACGAGCCATTTCAGCATGGAAGAACTACCAATCGTCTTAAAATTAGCCAACGGGCGCAGAGTATAGCCTTTTTAGCCCTGCAGATTCGAGGTTTTCCTGTCTAGGGACCCGGACCTCGAGAAGAGGCGCGAGGGTAGCACTTCATGGCGCAATTACCAAGGCGAGGGGCGGGCAGAGGAGGAAGGGAGAGGTGGGTCAATTTTTGACATAAACTTTATGACATTGATAGATAGAGCATTATATTGAGTTAAATCATCACCCCGTGATGAGCTGTCCTACAATAAGTCCTAAAACCCAATAACGCATGGATGTGTATATGTTTGGGCTATTCAGCAAAGGATCCCTCCTCTCCTTGGCGGGTATTGATTTTGGCAGTCAAACCATCAAGGCCGTCACCCTCAGCGGGCGTCCCGGCAAGTTGCATCTCGAGTCTGTCGCCGAGATCCCCATGCCCAAGGGCACCCTGGTCGATTATCAATTACAGGATATCGAACGGGTCAGCCAGTCCCTCAAGTCCCTCAAGCGGCTCATTCAGGGGGATTGCGAGCACGTGGCCACCGCGGTGACCGGCTCCAACGTCATCACCAAGGTCATCCAGGTCGATACCAACATCAACGACAGCGAACTGGAGAGCCAGGTGCAGCTGGAGGCCGAGCAACTCATCCCCTTCCCCCTCGATGAAGTCAGCCTGGATTTCGAGATCCTGGGGGTGACGACCGATGAGAGCCGTCAGGAGGTGTTGCTGAGCGCAGCCCGCACCGAGAGCGTCAGCGGCAGGGTCAGCGCCCTGACGGAAGCGGGCATGAACACCAAGGTCGTGGACGTTGGCGCCCATGCTCTCGGGCGCGCCGTGCTGGCCTGCCTGCCGGAACTTCAGACATGGGAAAAACCGGTCGGGATCGTCGATATCGGCGCCAGTGCCATCACCTTTGCCGCCCTGATCAAGGGTCAGGTGATCTACTCCCGCCTGCAAAACTTCGGTGGGGATCAATACAGCCAGGCCCTGGCCTCGTTTTACAGCATGAGTCTGGAAGAGGCCGAGCTTGCCAAGACGCAAGGCTCCCTGCCCGTCGACCATGAGATCGAGGTGCTGCAGCCTCACCTCAATACCCTGGTGCTGCAGGTGAAGCGCAACGTGCAGCTGTTTTGCAGCTCATCGGGGAACAAGGAACTCTCCCGGCTGGTGCTGACGGGGGGAGGCAGCCTGCTGCCAGGCCTTGCCAAGCAGATTGGTAGTGAACTAGGTTGTGATGTATCTCATCCGGATCCCTTTGTGTTGTTTGGCAAACCCAAGGGAGAGGGAGGACTCATTCATGGGGCCAAATACATGGCTGCACTTGGGTTGGCGCTGCGGAGCTTCACACCATGTCAAATATAAACCTGCTGCCCTGGCGGGTGGTCAGGGCTCAACGCCAGAAGAAACAGTTTGGCGTCTTGTTGGGGGTGTTTCTGGCGGCGACGGCTTCTCTGGCTTTTGCCATCGATTGGCTGGTCGTGCAGCAGATCTCCCACCAACAACAGCGTAACCAGCGGTTACAGCAGGAGATGACCCTGCTGGATGCCCAGCTCGGCGAGATCCGTTTACTGCAGGAGCGGCGCAAGGAGCTTATCGATCGCATGCAGCTCATCGAACAGCTGCAGATGCGCCGCAATCTGCCGGTGCGCCTGTTCAATCAGTTGCCCGTGCTGGTGCCCAACGGAGTCTATCTCAATACCCTGGCGCTGCAGGCCAACCGGATCGATGTCAACGGCAAGGCGGAAGCCTACGGGCGGGTGGCCAGCATGATGCGGCGCATAGACGGCTCAGGCTGGCTGGGCCAATCCCAGCTCAGCACCATCTTCACCGCCGAGGTGGCCCCCATAGCGCTGAGCGAATTCTCCATGATGTTCCTGATTGCTTCCACCAACCTGAACTCGGCCAAGGGGCAGCCATGAATTTGCAGCAGCTCAATGAACTCGATCTCAACGACATTGCCCGCTGGCCCAAGCTTGCCAAGGGGATTTTCATCGGCATCTGCTGTGCCTTGGTGGGGGGCGGCATCTATTACTACGTGATCGCGAGTTCCCTGACGGCATTGCGCCAGGAGGCCGCCAAGGAAGGCGAACTGAAAGGGCAGTTTGAGACCAAGGCCATGCAAGCGGCCAATCTGGGGGCCTACAAGAAACAGATGGTGCAGTTGGAGCATCTGGTGGATACCCAGCTCAAACAGTTGCCCAACACCCATGAAGTGGCTGGGTTGCTCGATGACATCAGCTTCATCGCCACGGACAATGGCTTGAAACTCAACCGGATCAATTGGGAGCCCGAGGTCCAGCGCGAGTTTTCCACCGAACTGCCCATGCGCATCGAGGTGATCGGCACCTATCACGAGCTCGGCAAGTTTGCGGCCGATATGGCGGCCTTGCCGCGGATAGTGATCCTGGAGTCATTCACGCTCAATCAGGACAAGGATGGGAGCGAGATGATCGGCATGTCCATGCTGGCCAAGACCTACAAGTACAACGGCAAGACGGTGGGGGCGCAGCCATGAATCTGAGACCGCTCTGCCTCTTGTTACCCATACTGCTGCTCTCCGCCTGCGGCGGGCAGGAGGACATGGATGAATATGTGAAGCAGACCAAGGCGAGACCCCCAGTGCCCATCGAACCTTTGCCGGAGATCAAGCCATTCTCGCCCATGGCCTATCAGCACACTGAGCAGCGCAGCCCCTTCATCGAGCCTCAGCCTGAGAACAGTTCCAGAGCGGATGCCAGGGTCAAACCGGATTGTGCCCAGATAGTGGCCAACCGTGAGAAGGAGGTACTGGAGCGCTACTCACTGGCCAGCTTGAGCATGAAGGGCTCCATCGGCAAACAGGGACAGTTATGGGCCCTGATCAACACGCCAGATGGGCAGGCGGTGCGGATCGGGCTGAATCAACATATGGGGCTGGATCAGGGAAGAGTCATCAAGATAACGAATACCCATGTCGACTTGATGGAGACGGTACCGGATGGCAAGGGATGCTGGGTCACACGAGAAACCCAGCTGGCCATGGCCAATCTCGACGCAAAACAATGATCAGGGATGAGCTGAGATGAGAACAACAATAAGCAGGATGACCGGCGTGGCGCTGCTGTGGTTTGGGGCCTGCCATCAGGTGTGGGCGGTACCGACGCTGCAAGAGGTCAAGGTGAACCCCTTGTTGGCCGATCAACTGCTGCTGGAACTGAGCTTCAGCGAGCCGGTGAGCGGTTTCAGCGACAGATTGTCCTATGAACCGAATCAGTTGCTGCTTCATGTGCCCGGTGCCGTCGGCGCGCTGACGGTCAACCCGCTGCCCATCAAGCAGCAAGGGGTGGACAATCTCAAGGTGGAAGGCAAGGGGGAGGGGCTCGACATCAAGATAGCCCTCGACCAGCTGACTCCCTATCAGGTTCACCAGCAGGGCAGCAAGCTGCTGGTGTCGCTGGGGGAGAAGGTTGGCCAATCGACAGCCCCGACCACGGTAGCCACCACGACGCCGGTGGCGACCCAGTCTGCTCTGGTCAGAAACCAGCCTGTCACCCAGTCAGCTTTGATTGATACCCAGCGAGTGGCCCAGAATCAAGCCATGCCAGCCCCTCAACCGGTTGCGGCTCCCACGCCGGTAGCAGCCTACAAACCCGTGTTGTCCACCCAGCAAACCAATAGCGGAGCCTACTTCAACTCGGTCAAGGGGGTGGACTTCAGGCGTGGCAAGGAGGGGCAGGGGGAATTTCTAGTGACCCTGGACAACAGTTCGGCGGCGGTGGATGTCAGCAGCCGCGGCCAGAAGGTGCTGGCCAAGTTCCACGGCACCCGGATCCCGGATGATCAGCTCAATCTCATCAATGTGCAGGACTTCGCGACCCCGGTTTCTCAGGTGGAGGTGTTCCGTCAGGGCAACGACACCCTGTTTGAGCTGTCGGTCAACGGCCAGTTCGACTATCGCTACGATCAGGCCGACAAGATGTTCATCATCGAGGTGAAGAAACGGGTTGCCACCACGGCGGCCAAGCAGTACCAGGGTAAGCCCATCTCCTTGAACTTCCAGGATATTCCGGTGAGAACCGTGTTGCAGATCATCGCCGATTTCAACAATCTGAACCTGGTGACCACGGATTCTGTCTCCGGCAATATCACATTGCGCCTCGATGGTGTGCCCTGGGAGCAGGCACTGGATATCATCCTCAAGGTCAGGGGGTTGGACAAGCGGCTGGACAACAACATCCTGCTGGTGGCCCCGGCAGAAGAGATAGCTGCCCGCGAGAAGCAGCAGATGGAGAGTCGCAACCAGGTGGCCGACTTGGCGCCGCTCTATACCGAATATATGCAGATCAACTACGCCAAGGCGGCGGAAGTGGCGGCGCTGCTCTCCTCCGAGAGTACCAAGTTGCTCTCCCCGAGGGGGGCAGTGAGCGTGGATGAGCGCACCAACGTGCTGGTGGTCAAGGATACGGCGGATGTCATCAGCAACGTCAAACGGATGCTGGATATTCTCGACATCCCGGTCAAGCAGGTGGTGATCGAAGCCCGCATGGTGACCATCGACGATGGTTTCGACGAGGCGTTGGGGGTGCGCTGGGGGGTGACCAAGACGGATGGGCACGGCAACGGGACCTCGGGCACCATAGAGGGCAACGACGGGTCGGGCAACAACGATGGCACCTCCACCATCACCAGACCCGGGGTCGAAGACAGGTTGAACGTCAACCTGCCGGTGACCAATGCCGCCGGCACCCTCGCCTTCCAGGTGGCTCGTCTTGCCAACGGCACCCTGCTGGATCTGGAGCTGTCGGCGCTGGAGAAAGAGAGCAAGGCCGAGATCATCGCCAGCCCCAGGGTCACCACGGCGAACCAGAAGCCTGCGCTGATTGAGCAGGGTACCGAGATCCCCTATGTGGAGTCCTCCTCCAGCGGCGCGACTTCTGTCACCTTCAAGAAGGCGGTACTGAGCCTCAAGGTCACTCCCCAGATCACCCCGGACAACAGGGTGATCCTGGACTTGACCGTGACTCAGGATACCAAGGGGGAAACCGTGCCGACCGGTACCGGGGATGCGGTTTCCATCAACGCCCAGTCCATCACCACCCAGGTGCTGGTGAACAACGGCGAGACCCTGGTGCTCGGCGGCATCTACCAGCAGACCATCAAGAACGACGTCAGCAAGGTGCCGCTGCTGGGGGACATCCCGGGTCTTGGCTACCTGTTCAAGAAAACCACCAGCGAGAACAAGAAGCGGGAACTGCTGATCTTCGTCACCCCGCGGATCGTGACCGACGCCCTCTGAATGCTTTACATGTGAGGGTAAAACACATATAACCTTACGCCCCAATGAGGCTGGGGCGTAAGGGCTGCGGTTGCCAGTCCTGATTTCTATTGAGATAATCCCCCTCCTGATCCATCGCAAGATAAGGTTCATAGGTACCCCGGTCGAGAGTTTACCGGGGCCATACAGTTTGTAATTACTAACGAAAAGACATGGCTGAGAAACGCAATATTTTCCTGATAGGTCCCATGGGTGCGGGCAAGAGCACCATAGGTAGACATCTGGCAGAACAACTGCACATGGAGTTTTTCGACTCGGATCATGAGATTGAGCGCCGCAGTGGTGCCGATATCGGCTGGGTGTTCGATGTTGAAGGCGAAGAGGGTTTCCGGATCCGCGAAGAGAAGGTGATCGGCGAACTCGCCGAGCAGCAGGGCATCGTGCTGGCGACGGGTGGCGGTGCCATCAAGAGCCGTGAGACGCGCAACAAGCTTTCCGCCCGTGGCATCGTCGTCTACCTCGAAACCACCATCGAGAAGCAGCTGGCACGCACCCAGAGAGACAAGCGTCGTCCCCTGTTGCAAACCGAAGAGCCGCCCCGTGAAGTGCTGGAGCGCCTGGCCCTCGAGCGCAACGCCCTGTATGAAGAAGTCGCGGACTTTGTCATCCACACCGATGAACAGAGTGCAAAAGTTGTTGCCAATCAAATCGTTAAGTTGATCGGCATGTAATCGATAGAGGACGTCCATGGAAAGGTTGAAGGTCGAACTGGGTGAGCGCAGCTACCCGATTGAGATAGCTGCGGGTCTGTTGCAACGCCCCGAGGTGTTGGCAGAGACGATCAAGGGCAAGCGGGTCATGATAGTGACCAACACCATCGTCGCCCCCTTGTATCTTGAGCGGGTCATTCAATTGCTCTCCGGTTTTCAGGTTGAACACCTGATCCTGCCGGATGGCGAGGCCTACAAGACCCTGGCGACCTTCGAGCAGATCATGTCTGCTCTGCTTGAGACCAACCATGGTCGTGATACCACCCTCATCGCCCTGGGGGGCGGCGTGATAGGTGACGTTGTCGGCTTCGCTGCGGCAAGCTATCAACGTGGCATTCCGTTCATTCAAGTGCCTACCACGCTGCTCTCCCAGGTTGACTCTTCCGTCGGCGGCAAGACCGCCGTCAATCATCCCCTCGGCAAGAACATGGTGGGCGCCTTCTATCAGCCCAGGCATGTGATCATCGATACCGATTGCCTCCAGACTCTGCCCGCCCGCGAATTTGCCGCAGGCATGGCGGAGGTGATCAAGTACGGCATCATCTGGGATGCCGAGTTCTTCTCCTGGCTCGAAGCCAACATGGGGCGCCTGCAGAGCCTCGACACGGACGCCCTCTCCTATGCCATCCGCCGTTGCTGCGAGATCAAGGCGGAGGTGGTGGCCGAGGATGAGACCGAACACGGGGTGCGCGCCTTGCTGAACCTGGGCCACACCTTCGGCCATGCCATCGAGGCCGAAAAAGGTTATGGCAACTGGTTGCATGGCGAGGCGGTTGCAGCCGGCATCATGCTGGCGGCGGACACTGCCTTGGCTCGCGGTGATCTGACCGAGCAGGAGGTGGCGCGGATCCGTGCCCTGCTGCTGGCGGCTGACTTGCCCGTACAGGCTCCCCCCGAGATGGATTTTGACGCCTTCATCCGCCACATGCGCCGCGACAAGAAGGTGCTTCAAGGCAAGCTGCGACTGGTGTTGCCGGTCGGGATCGGGCATGCCCAGGTCGTCGGTGATGTGACTGATACCCAATTGATGGCGGTAATCGAGTCTGGTCGTGACTAACAGCAAACTGCTAAAACTTCCTTCCCAGCGGCAGCTGGTCGACCGGCTGCTGCACCTGATTGAATTCAATCACCCCTTCATCTTTCTCTCCGGCAAACCCGGCAGCGGTCGCGGCACCCTGTGTGAAAGTCTGCTGAACGGCCTGCCCGAGACGGTGCGGGTGGTGAGCCTTATCGGCAGCGCCGCCATGAAGATGGCGGACGTGCGCCAGCTCTTGCTCCAGCAGGTGGTGGCTAGACCCCTGTTCAACCCGCAGGATGCCCTGGCCGACAGCTTCTTCCGCATGCTGGATGGCAAGCCAGCGAATCTGCTGCTGCTCATCGAGCGGGCCGACGAATTGCCTGCAGATCTGGTGGGGGAGCTGTGGGCGCTCTGTCGTCACAACGATACCCTGGCAAGCCCCCACAAGCTGGCGATCATGGTCTCCGGTAGTGACGCCTGGTGTCGCACCCAGAAGGGGGGACTCAAGGGGCGGGCCATGCCGGCTCTCGAGCTGGAGGTCGCGCCACTGAGCCCACCGGAGCAACGTATCTTCTTGTATGAGAAGGCCAAAGAGCTCAAGATCCCGACAGCCCTCTTGCCCAAGCCCAAGGTAGAGGAGATCCTGAATGGCGCACATGGACATCCGTCCGCCATCATGCAGTCACTGGAGGATATCATGACCGACAGAAGGCCCAAGAAACGTCAGGCCGAGTTGCCCGTGAAGAAGATTGCTATCGTACTGGCCCTGGTCGTGGCCGGTCTGCTGGGGCTGAGCTATCTGCCCATGTTCGATGAGATGGGCAAGGAAGAGGCCAGGGTTCAGCCTCAAGAGGAGGCGCTGCCGTCTCCGATAGGGAGCGATCCTCTCACGGCAGACGCCGCGAGCGGGGCGCAAGCCAGCGGCTCGGCCGAGGCGAATGGCAGCCAGGTGGCGCGCGACTGGCAGGCGGATGTCAAGACCCTGCCCAAGAAGGTCGAGAGCGAGACGGTGACCACGGAATCGACCAACTACGAGGGACGCCGTGTGGTCATCTCCGACGAGGTGGTCGAGAAGCTGATGACGCAGCCCAACGTCAGCGGTGCCCTGCCTACCGAGGTGGTGAACGAGCTGACCGGTGTGAGCTCCCAGGCGGGAGCAACCCAGAAGGCGACGCCCTCCACCCAGCCTTCGGCGCAGAAGGCCCAAGGCACGGCTGCGCCCAAGCAGGTTGCCGACCCCGCCGCCCTGGTGGCGCCCAAGGTGACACTGACCCCGGTCGCGACCCTCAACAAGAAACCGAAGAATCACTACAGCATCCAGCTGATGGGGGCGAGCAATACCCAGGTTGTCGACAGTTTTGTCGCCGAGCATGCCCTCGCGGGCAAGGTATGGGTCTACAAGACCCGTTTCCGTGGCAGCCCCTGGTATGTGGTGATACAGGGTGACTATGCCAACAGTGCCCAGGCGAAGACGGCGATCCGCAAGTTGTCGCCGGCGCTGCTGAAGGGACAACCCTGGCCCAAGTCGTTCGCCCAGATACAAAAAGAGTTGAAGCAATAGCCATGCTGCCCGTGAAGGGGGTAGAATCTCCCCCCTTTTTTGGGCGTTGCCTTCTTAACACCGGATTTCCATGAAAAAAACACGCGCGTTTTTAAAATGGGCCGGGGGAAAATACTCCCTGGTCGAAGAGATTGCCGAGCGGTTGCCGGCCGGGCGTGTGTTGCTGGAGCCCTTCGTCGGGGCGGGCTCGGTCTTTCTCAACACGGATTACGATGCCTATGTGCTCAACGACATCAATCCGGATCTGATCGGCCTGTACAATCATCTCAAGCAGCGACCGGACAACTTCATCGGCGAGGCCCGCAAGCTGTTCGTGGCCGAGCACAACCACAAGACCGCCTATTACCGCCTGCGCAGCCAGTTCAACCAGACCGAGGCCGGTTTTGAGCGGGCCCAGCTGTTCCTGTTCCTGAATCGCCATGGTTTCAACGGCCTGTGCCGTTACAACAAGAAGGGGGGCTTCAACGTTCCCTTCGGTTCCTACAAGAAGCCCTATTTCCCGGAGAAAGAGCTGTGGGCCTTCGCGGAGAAGGCGCAGAAAGCCACCTTCATCTGCGAGAGCTATGCCGACGCCATGGCGAGGGCGGAGTCCGACTGGGTCATCTACTGCGATCCCCCCTATGCGCCGCTCTCCACCACGGCGAGTTTCACCACCTATTCGGCCGGTGGCTTCACCCTGGACGATCAGGCGTTGCTGGCACGTCTTGCACGGCACACCGCCGCTCACAAAAGGGTGCCCGTGCTCATCAGCAACCACGATATCGAGCTGACGCGCGAGCTGTATCGTGGCGCCCGGCTGGACGAGATCCTGGTCAAGCGCACCATCAGCCGCAACGGCGGTGGCCGCAACAAGGTGGCGGAGCTGCTGGCGCTCTATCCGCCCGGCATCGAGCCCGAGCAGGGTTATTATCCAAGCGACGCCGTATTGGCCGAGCTCGGCTAGTCTGCTGGCGGCACCTTCGGGTGCCGCCATCATTTTGGGCGAGCGGCGGGCGACACTTGCCTGCATTTCTCTCCTCCTGTTGACGGTTTTCATCGGATCGACGCGATAAAGCGAGTCACCCGCTTCTACCGTGCTTGCGGGTCGTTTTCATCGGACATTTGCGGTAAAATTACGCCGTTTTTTCTGCCTAGCTGCCAATGGATGACGCTGATGAAAGATTTTCTGATTGCTCCCTCTATCCTCTCCGCCGACTTCGCCCGTCTGGGTGAGGATGTTGCCAAGGTGCTGGCCGCCGGGGCCGACGTGGTGCATTTCGACGTGATGGACAACCACTATGTCCCGAACCTGACCATAGGCCCCATGGTCTGCCAGGCGCTGCGTGACTACGGCATCGAGGCGCTCATCGACGTGCACCTCATGGTCAAGCCGGTGGACCGCATCGTGCCCGATTTCGCCAAGGCGGGTGCCAATCTGATCACCTTCCACCCGGAAGCGTCCGATCACGTGGACCGCACCCTGGGGCTCATCAAGGAGCAGGGTTGCCAGGCCGGTCTGGTGCTGAACCCGGCCACGCCGCTCTCCTGCCTGGAATACGTGATGGACAAGCTGGACGTGATCCTGCTGATGTCGGTCAACCCAGGCTTCGGGGGCCAGAGCTTCATCCCTGGCACTTTGGCCAAGCTGCGTCAGGTGCGTCGCCTGATCGACGAGAGTGGCCGCGACATTCGCCTCGAGATCGACGGCGGCGTCAAGGTGGAGAACATCCGCGAGATCGCCGCGGCCGGTGCCGACATGTTCGTGGCCGGTTCCGCCATCTTCGGCAAACCGGACTACAAGGCGGTCATCGACCAGATGCGTGCGGAGCTGGCTCATGTCCGTTGAACGTCCCTTTGACCTGGTGCTGTTCGATCTGGACGGCACCCTGATCGACAGCGCCTCCCAGCTGGCCCTGGCGGTCAACCGTACCCTCGTCGATCTGGATCTGCCCAAGGCCGATGAGGCCGTGGTGCGGACCTGGGTCGGCAACGGTGCCGACAAGCTGATCCAGCGTGCACTGGATTACCGCGGGGCGCCGGATCTCTTCGCCAAGGCGCGCCCCCTGTTCGATGCCCACTATCGCGCCTGTCTGCTGGAAGGGCTGGCCATGTATGAAGGGGTGGAGCAGAGCCTGCGCCGCCTGCAGCGACTCGGCTATCAGCAGGCTGTGGTGACCAACAAGCCGAGTCACTTCGTGCAGCCCATCCTGGATGCTCTCGGCATCGGTGACTGTTTCGCGCTCTGGCTGGGGGGCAACTGCGTCCCCGAGAAGAAACCGAGCCCGGCGCCCCTGCTGCACGCCTGCCACGAGCTGGGCATAGCCCCGTCCCGCACCCTGATGGTGGGGGATTCCGAGAACGACGTGCTGGCCGCCCAGGCCGCCGGCATGAAGGTGGCGGGGCTCACTTACGGCTACAACTATGGCCGCCCCATCGCGGATTCCCATCCGGATTGGGTCTGCGAGCAGTTTGCCGAGCTCGATGCCCTGCTGGCCTAATAACAAGGATCCACATTTCATGACCAAACCAATCGTACTGAGCGGGGCCCAACCCTCCGGCCAGCTGACCATAGGCAACTACATGGGGGCCCTGCGTCAGTGGGTCAACATGCAGGATGACTTCGACTGCCTCTACTGCATCGTCGATCTGCATGCCATCACCACCCGCCAGGATCCGGCTGCCCTGCGCAAGGCCTGCCTGGATGCCGCGGCCCTCTATCTGGCGGTGGGGATCGATCCCGCCAAGAGCACCGTCTTCATCCAGTCCCATGTGCCGCAGCACGCGGAGCTCGGCTGGATCCTGAACTGCTACACCCAGATGGGCGAGCTGTCGCGCATGACCCAGTTCAAGGACAAGTCCGCCCGCTTCGAGAACAACGTCAACGTCGGTCTGTTCGGCTACCCGGTGCTGATGGCGGCCGACATCCTGCTCTATCAGGCCAATCAGGTGCCGGTCGGCAACGACCAGAAGCAGCATCTGGAGCTGACCCGCGACATCTGCACCCGTTTCAACAACCTGTATGGCGAGGTATTCACCCTGCCCGAGCCCTTCATCCCCACCGACGGTGCCCGGGTGATGAGCCTGCAGGATCCGACCAAGAAGATGTCCAAGTCCGACGACAACGAGGCCAACTTCATCGGCCTGCTGGAAGATCCCAAGCAGATCGTCAAGAAGATCAAGCGGGCGATGACCGACTCCGACGAGCCGGCCGTGGTGCGTTTCGATCCGGAAAACAAGCCCGGGGTCTCCAACCTGCTGACCCTGATGTCCGGGGTGACCGGTCGCTCCATCCCCGAGCTCGAGCAGCACTTCGAGGGCAAGATGTACGGTCACCTCAAGACCGAGACCGCCGAGGCCGTGGTCGCCCTGCTGGAGCCCATCCAGGCGCGCTTCCGCGAGTTGCGTCAGGATGAGACCCATCTGATGAAAATTCTGGCCGCCGGGGCACAAAAAGCGCGGGAAAGGGCTGAAAAAACGCTGATCAATGTATATGATGTAGTCGGCTTCGTTCCTCGAGCCTGACATACTGGGAAGGTGTAGTTGAAGAGAGCTGGGTATTTGCCTGGCTTTCTTTGTTTTACCGACCCGGTATTCGAGCCTTCACCTTCCCATTGCCAACGCGGGTTTTTGCCCCAAGAGAAAGCATGTCCGTCGAATCAAATTCCGTGATTGAAGAGCTGAGTGACAAGGGCCACTGGCTGCGCAAGTTTCGCAAGGCCAAGAACCTGAACACCCTGCAACTGATGGTCTCCAACGCCATCGACAAGCATTACAAGACTCCCGCCATCGCAGCCGCCATCTATCTGGCGGAGTGCCAGCGCGAGCGCGAACTGGAGCAGGGCCGCCTGCTGGACCGCTGATCGCCTGCCGCCGATAATCCCATGCTGTTGTTGATCGATAACTACGACTCCTTCACCTGGAACCTGGTGCAATACTTCGGCACCCTGGGGCAGGAGGTGCTGGTGAAGCGCAACGATGAGCTGAGCCTGGAGGAGATTGCCCGGCTCGCCCCCCGCCATCTGGTGATCTCCCCCGGCCCCTGCACGCCAAACGAGGCGGGCATCTCCCTGGCCGCCATCAGCCGCTTCGCCGGCCAGATCCCCATCCTGGGTGTCTGCCTCGGCCACCAGTCCCTCGCTCAGGCCTTCGGCGCCCATGTGGTACGCGCCCGTCGGGTGATGCACGGCAAGACCTCCCTCATCCGTCACAAGGGGCAGGGGGTCTTTAAAGGATTGAATGATCCGCTGCGGGTCACCCGCTACCATTCGCTGGTGGTGGAGCGCGAGACCCTGCCCGACTGTTTCGAGGTGACCGCCTGGAGTGAGCACGCCGATGGCAGCGTCGACGAGATCATGGGACTGCGACATAAAACACTGGCGCTGGAGGGAGTACAGTTCCACCCGGAGAGCATCCTCAGCGAGCAGGGCCACCAGTTATTGGCCAATTTTTTGGCCTCTTCCTGAAAAAATCGTGACGCTAGTCCCAGAATCGCGATGGGGCAAAAAAATTTTTTCCTGACACTTTATTCACCTCCCTCCCTGCCCAAATTATCTCTTGCCAACACCCCCTGAGCCGTTATGCAATGCGGTTGCCTAAAATCTCACGGGCAATCGAATATTGTTCCTCATAGGCCGGGATGTTGCAGACTTTTTACTTTTTTTCTGTGATAATTCCGCCACGTTTACACGGATTTAACTTTTGGGTGGTGGATTATTCTGCTGCCAGTTAGAAGGAGAGCAAGATGTCAGAGTTGTTGGCAGTGACACGTGAAGTGTTTGATGAAGTGATGGTTCCGAACTATGCCCCCGCCAAGATCATTCCGGTGCGCGGCGAGGGTTCACGTGTCTGGGATCAGGAAGGCCGCGAGTATGTAGACTTCGCAGGTGGGATCGCGGTCAATGGCCTCGGTCATTGCCATCCCAAGCTGGTCGAGGCCCTGAAAACCCAGGGTGAGAAGCTGTGGCACCTCTCCAACGTGATGACCAACGAGCCGGCCCTGCGCCTGGCCAAGAAGCTGGTCGCCGCCACCTTCGCCGAGAAGGTCTACTTCTGCAACTCGGGCGCCGAAGCGAACGAGGCCGCCCTGAAGCTGGCTCGCCGCTACGCCATCGACAAGTTCGGTGCCCACAAGACCCAGATCATCGCCTTCCATCAGGGCTTCCACGGTCGCACCTTCTTCACCGTCAGCGTCGGCGGTCAGGCTGCTTACTCCGATGGTTTCGGCCCGAAACCCGCCGATATCACCCATGTCACCTACAACAACCTGGAAGAGCTGGCTGCCGCCATCTCCGACAACACCTGTGCCGTGGTGATGGAGCCGCTGCAAGGGGAGGGTGGCATCATTCGTCCCACCGACGAGTTTGCCAAGGGTGTGCGCGAGCTGTGCGACAAGCACAACGCCTTGCTTATCTATGACGAAGTGCAATCCGGCGTCGGCCGCACCGGCGATCTGTACGCCTACATGGGTCTGGGCGTTACCCCGGACATCCTCACCAGCGCCAAGGCGCTCGGCGGCGGTTTCCCCATCGGTGCCATGCTGACCACCAGCGAGATCGCGGCTCACCTGAAAGTGGGCACTCACGGCTCTACCTACGGCGGCAACCCGCTGGCGTGCGCCGTGGCGGAAGCCGTGCTGGACGTGATCAACACCCCGGAAGTGCTGAGCGGCATCAAGCGGCGCGAGCGGCTGTTCCGCGACGGTCTCGAGGCCATCAATGCCAAGTACCACTGCTTCAGCGAGGTGCGTGGTCAGGGCCTGCTGCTGGGCGCCGTGCTGAACGACGACTTCAAGGGCCGCTCCCGTGACTTCCTGCTGGCCTCCATCGACCAGGGTCTGATGGCCCTGGTGGCGGGCACCAACGTGGTGCGTTTCGCCCCCTCCCTGGTGATCCCGGAAGCGGATATCAAAGAAGGTCTGGCTCGGTTCGAGAAAGCGGTCGCTCAGGTGGTCAACGCCTGATCCAGATTGCCTGAGCCTAGTTGAGGTGGGGAGTCCTCCCGGCAGGAGCCGGGACCCCACCTGTCGTCAATGAAAGGGAGTTGTCATTTATGTTGGTTATCCGTCCTATCGAGCAGCGCGACTTCGCCGGCCTCAAAACCTGTGCCATCGAATCCGGCACCGGCATGACGTCATTGCCGGTGAACGACGAGCTGCTGCAACGCAAGATCGATGCCTCGACCCAGACCTTCCTGGACAAGCCTGCCGGCAAGGGAGACTGCCTCTACTTCTTCGTGGCCGAGGATCTGGAGACCGGCGAGATGGTCGGCACCTGCGCCATCGATGCGGCCGTCGGCCTGTCCCAGCCGTTCTACAACTATCACATCGGCAAGGTGGTGCACTCTTCCCCCAAGCTCGGCATCTACAACGTGGTGGAGACCCTCACCCTCTCCAACGACTACACGGGCAACTCCGAGCTGTGCACCCTGTTTCTGCGCGAATGCGCCCGCGAGGGGCTCAACGGCCGGCTGCTCTCCAAGCACCGCTTCTTGTTCATGGCCGAGCATCCGGAATTGTTTGACGAGACCGTCTTCGCCGAGATGCGCGGCGTCTCCGATGCCAACGGTCACAGCCCCTTCTACGAGTGGCTGCAGAAGCATTTCTTCTCGATGGACTTTCCCACCGTCGACTATCTCACCGGCATCGGCAAGAAGCGCTTCATCGCCGAGCTGATGCCCAAGTACCCCATCTACGTCAACCTGCTGAGCAACGAGGCGCGCGCCGTCATCGGTCAGACCCACGAGAAGACCCGCCCCGCCATCAAGATGCTGCAGGACGAGGGTTTCGTGAATCGCGGTTACGTGGACATCTTCGATGCGGGCCCCACGGTCGAGTGCGACGTGAAGCACATCCGCAGCGTGCGCCGCAGCCAGAAGCTGGCAGTATTGGTGGGTGAGCCCATCGGTGGCCGCACCTATCTCATCTGCAACACCCGTTTCGAGCAGTATCGCGCCTGTTACGGCAACATCCGGGTCGATCTGGACAAGCACGAAGCCATCATACCGCCCAAGATGGCGGCCGCCCTCAAGGTGGAGAATGGCGACATGGTGCGCATCGTCGACCTGGAATAAGCGGTCTGATACCACAGCATATGCAGCAGGCAGCCGAGGCTGCCTGCGAACCACAGGGAGTGAATCCGTTATGTCTTTAGTTCAGCTTATCGATGGTCAGTGGCTTGCCGGTGAAGGCAAGGCGTTCGAGTCAAAAGACCCGGCCAAGAATGCCGTGATCTGGCGTGGGGAGGCGGCGAGTGCCGCCCAGGTGGAGGCCGCCGTCAAGGCCGCCCGCAGCGCCTTCTACCATTGGTCCGATTTGAACCTGGATGAGCGTCTGGCCATAGTGCGTCGCTACGCCGACCTGCTGGGTGAGCACAAGGAAGCCCTGGCCCTGACCATAGCCCGGGAGACCGGCAAGCCGCTGTGGGAGACCCGCACCGAGGTCGCCGCCATGCAGGGCAAGATTGCCATCTCCATCCGCGCCCATGACGAGCGTACCGGCACCGTCGAGAACCCCATGCCGGGCGCCAAGGCGTTCGTGCGTCACAAGCCCCACGGCGTGGTCGCCGTGTTCGGCCCCTACAACTTCCCGGGCCATCTGCCCAACGGTCACATAGTGCCGGCGCTGATCGCCGGCAATACCGTGGTGTTCAAGCCCTCCGAGCTGACTCCCATGGTGGCCGAAGCCATGCTCAAGATCTGGATCGATGCGGGCTTGCCCAAGGGGGTGCTGAACCTGGTGCAGGGCGAAGTGGAGACCGGCAAGGCGCTGGCCGGCAATCCGGACATCGACGGCCTCTTCTTCACCGGATCGTCCCGCACCGGTCACTTCCTGCATCAGCAGTTCGCCGGTCAGCCTGGCAAGATCCTGGCGCTGGAGATGGGCGGTAACAACCCGCTGATTGTCAAGGACGTGAGCGACATCGACGGCGCCGTGCACGCGATAGTGCAATCCGCCTTTATCACCTCGGGTCAGCGCTGCACCTGCTCGCGCCGCCTGTTCGTGGAGCGTGGCGTCAAGGGCGATGCCCTGGTCAAGCGCCTGGTGGAGGTAGTCGCTCAGATCAAGGTCGGCCATTACGACGCTGCCGAGCAACCCTTCATGGGGGCCATGATCAGCGAACGTGCGGCGCTCGGCATGGTAGAGGCGCAGGCGAACCTGCAGCGCCTCGGCGGCGAGAGCCTGCTCGCCCTCAAGCATCTGGAAGCGGGTACCGGCTTCGTCTCCCCGGGCATCATAGATGTGACCGCCGTGAGCGCACTGCCCGATGAAGAGTACTTCGGCCCCCTGCTGCAGCTCATTCGCTATGACGACTTCGACGCCGCCATCGATCAAGGCAACGCCACCAGCTTCGGCCTGTCGGCCGGCCTGCTCGGCGACAGCGAGGCGGACTGGCAGCACTTCTTCAAGCGCATCCGCGCCGGTATCGTCAACTGGAACAAGCCCATCACAGGCGCCTCCAGTGCCGCGCCGTTCGGCGGCATAGGTGCCTCCGGCAACCACAGGGCGAGCGCCTACTACGCCGCAGACTACTGTGCGTACCCGGTCGCCTCGGTAGAGGACAGCAAGGCCGCCATGCCAGATCAGCTCTCCCCGGGCCTGACCTTCTAACAATCAAAGGGGCATCCCAGGGTGCCCTTGTCTGTACCCGCAATCAAAGGAAAGAGAGATGCAAAAGGATATCGAGACCCTGTTTGGCCATCTGTGGGACAACTACATTCAAGTCACCCCCAGTGCCCACAAGGTTCACCAACTGCTGGGAGGCGGCGCCCCCATCATCAACGATCACGTGGCGTTTCGGACCTACAACCTGCCCAAACTCGGGCTGGAGAAGCTGGCGGCCCACTTCCGCGCCCTGGGGTATGAAGAAAAGGGTGAGTATGTGTTCAAGGCCAAGAAGCTCTACGCCAAGCACTTCGAACACGCGGATCAGGACGCCCCCAAGGTGTTCATCAGCGAGCTGAAGGTGGAAGAGCTTTCCGAGACCGCTCAGGCCATCATCCACAAGCTGGTGGCCCAGGTGCCGGATCACCTGACCGATACCCAGGCCTTCCTCTATGCCGGCGCTCCCTGGCAGGTCTCCTGGACCGATTACCAGACCCTGCTGGCGGAGAGCGAGTACGCGGCCTGGATGGCGGCCTGGGGCTATCGTGCCAACCACTTCACGGTCAACATCAACCGTCTGGCGGACTTCGACACCATCCAGCAGGTGAATGCGGCCCTGAAAGCGGCGGGCTTCGTGCTGAACGGTGTGGGCGGCGAGGTGAAGGGGGATCCCCAGGTGATGTTGGAGCAGTCCTCCACCATGGCGGACAAGGCGGACGTGGCCTTCACCGACGGTGTGCGTACCATCCCGAGCTGCTTCTACGAATTCGCCCTGCGCTACCCGCAGGCCGACGGCGTGCTCTACCCGGGCTTCGTCGAGGCCTCGGCGGACAAGATTTTCGAATCCACCAACGCCATGTAGTCGCAGTCCATATTGAAAAAAACGCCCCGAAAGGGGCGTTTTTTATGGCTAAGAACCGAGGTCAGGCGGGTTGCAGCTCACCCTCGGTGGCCAGCAGGGTCGCCATGCCGGCGGCCTTGCCGGCCTGGATGCCGATCCGGGTGTCTTCAAACACCAGGCAGTTGGCGGGATTGGCCCCCAGCAGCTCGGCGACTCTCAGGAAGGTGTCGGGATGGGGCTTGTGGTTGTCGACGTCGTCGGCACTCACCACCACAGAGATGTAGGCGTCCAGACCCGTGCTCTTGAGGATCTGCTCCGCCTGATTGCGCGGCGAGCCTGTGCCTATGCCCATTGGCACCTTGCCGTGATACGCCTTGACCAGCTCCCACATCTGGGGGAAGACCCGGGCCTTGTCGATCTGCTCCAGATAGAGGGCAATCTTGCGGCGGGCGAAGGCCTCGACGTCGATGTTCAGCCCATGCTGCTCGGCCAAAATGGCCACAATCTTGCGGGTGGGGATGCCGCCATATTCATTGAGTTCAGCCCGATCGAACGGCAGGCCAAACTCGGCGCTGGTGATCTCCCAGGCATCCAGGTGCAATGGCATGGAGTCCACCAGGGTGCCATCCATATCGAAGATCAGGGCGTCGTATTGCGCAAAGCGGTACTGCTCGGTCATGGGACTGACTCCTCTTGGGCGAAGCACCCACCCTATCAGATTTGCCGGCGGGATGCCGCGACTCGGGTCATGTCTGTCGGCAGAGTCAGTGGTTTTCGCCATCGGCTGATGATTTATGAGACAATAATGAGCCCTGCTGTGCCGTTTTCGGCATTTTATATGAGCGAGCCCCCGACATGTCCCCCAAAACCATCTTCGCGAGTGTGGCCCTGGTGATCGCCCTGGGATCACTGGAAAAGAGCATAGTCACGACCCCCTTGCCCATCATAGGGGCCGAGCTGAACGCCGGCGCCGCCCTCACCTGGGTGGTCACCGCCTACCTGCTGGCCGCCACCGCCGCCCTGCCCGTCTACGGCAAGCTGAGCGATCTGTTTGGCCGGGTGCGGATGCTCAACATCGGCATAGGCCTGTTTCTGGCGGGATCCGTGGCCTGCGCCCTGGCCCAGGATCTGCCGACCCTGCTAGGGGCCAGAGTGTTGCAAGGGTTGGGGGGCGGGGGCCTCATCGCCCTGGCCTTCACCGTGATCGCCGACAGCATACCGCCGCGGGAGGTGGGCAAGTATCAGGGCTACATCTCGGCTGTGTATGCGGTCTCCAGCATCGCCGGGCCCCTGCTCGGCGGTTACTTCAGCGAGCAGCTGAGCTGGCGCTGGATCTTCTGGATCAACCTGCCGCTCGGGGCGCTAGCGCTCTGGCTGGTGAATCGGAACCTCGGCCACCTCAATGTGCGGCGCCACAGCCGCTTCGACTGGAAGGGGGCAGGGCTGCTCATCACAGTCACCACCCTCACCCTGCTGCTGCTCTCGCCGGAAACCAGCCTGCCCGCTATCTGGCTGGCCGCCGGGCTGGCGCTGGCCCTGTTGCTGCTGATCCTGGTGGAGCGGCGCGCCCACGACCCCATACTGCCGGCCCATCTGGTGCGGCTGCCCGGCTATCTGGTGAGCTTGCTGCTGGCGCTGGCTTCCCAGTTGCTGATGTTCGCCGTGCTGGTCTATCTGCCCCTGCAGATGCAGTGGCAGAAGGGGATGGGGGCCAGCGAGAGCGGGCTCTACATGGTGATCTTCATGGTCTGCATCACGGCGGGCGCCTTCGTCGGCGGCAAGCTGATCGGCCGCAGCGGCCACTACCGACGCTTCGTGGTGACGGGCTTCGCCCTGGCGGCGCTGGCGCTGTGGCAAATTCACTTCGATCTCTGGGCCAACCTGGGGTTGGGGCTCGCAGGTCTAGGCCTCGGACTGGTACTGCCGGCCCTCTCAGTGGTGGTGCAGAATGCGTTGCCACGGGAGGATCGCGGCATCGGCATGTCCCTGTTCAACTTCGGCCGTGAGCTGGGTGGGGCGGTCGGGGTCGCCATCTGCGCCATGCTGTTCCACTCCGCCCTGCCGGCGGGCAGCAGTCACAACCTGGCGAGCCTGAGCCCTGCCGAGCTGGCCCCCGGTTTCGGCGCCACCTATGTCGGCATGGCGCTGATCGCCAGCGCCGCCCTGCTCATCACCCTGCTGGCCTTGAAACGCCACGAGCTGGCCAGCAGGCCTGCCTGATGGCGGTATCGCAGATAAAAAGAGGGCTCCCCATGGGGAGCCCTCTTTTTTATTGGCTGTGGTCGACCGTCAGGCCGCTTACTCCTGGGCTGGGGCCTCCTTGCCGGCGAGCTGGCTCAGCCAGGCGAAGCGGCGGCTGGCATCCAGCTCCGCCTCCCGATAGAGCTGGGTGGCGATCTCCGGCAACTGGCGCTCGAGGCGCTTGAAGCGAGGCTCCTGCTGCAATGTCTCGGCCAAGGAGGCCGTCGGCGCCCTTGAGTCCAGCGCCAGCGGCGCCTTGCCCTCCTCGCTGCGACGGGGGTCGTAGCGGTATAGCGGCCAGAAACCGGTGGCGGTGAGCTGCTTCATCTGCTCGTGACTCTGGGCCAGATCGTAGCCGTGCTCCTCGCAGGGACTGTAGGCGATGATGAGGGACGGACCCGGATAGGCTTCCGCCTCCTGAATGGCCTTCACCGTCTGGTTCATCTGGGCGCCGAGGGAGATCTGCGCCACATAGACGTGGCCATACATCATGGCGCTGGCGCCGAGATCCTTGCGGGCCTTGCGCTTGCCCTGCTCGCCAAACTTGGTGATGGCGCCGAGCGGCGTCGCCTTGGACTGCTGACCGCCGGTGTTGGAGTAGCACTGGGTATCGAGCACCAGCACGTTGATGTTCTCCCCCAGACTCAGCACGTGGTCGAGGCCGCCGAAGCCGATGTCATAGGCCCAGCCATCGCCGCCGATGAGCCAGACCGACTTGTCCACCAGGTGATCCGCGTCCCGGGCGAGCTCAGCGGCGCCCGGCTCGATGCGCCCCTGCAGCAGGCTGCGCAGCTGCTGGATATGGGCCCGCTGCTCGGAGACTGGCAGGCTGGCGTCTTGCAACGCCTGTTGCAGCTCGGCCGGAACGACATCCTCCAGGCTTGTCATCAGGCGGCGTACCCGATCGCGATGCTGATCCACGGTGAGCCTGAAGCCCAAGCCAAACTCGGCGTTGTCCTCGAACAAGGAGTTCGCCCAGGCCGGGCCACGGCCCTCGGCGTTGGTGGTGTAGGGGGTGGTAGGCAAATTGCCGCCATAAATCGACGAGCAGCCGGTGGCGTTGGCGATCAGCAGCCTGTCCCCATAGAGCTGGGTCAACAGCTTGATGTAGGGAGTCTCGCCACAGCCGGAGCAGGCGCCCGAGTATTCAAACAGCGGTGAGATGAGCTGGGAGGTGCGAATGTCGATACGCTCCAGTTGCTCGGCGGTGCGCTCAGGCAAATCGAGGAAGAAGTCGTAGTTCACCTTCTGAGCCTCGAGGTGGTCGAGCCTGGACTCCATGTTGATCGCCTTGCGACTCGGATCGGTGCGATCCTTGGCCGGGCACACCTCGACGCAGAGGTTGCAGCCGGTGCAATCTTCCGGTGCTACTTGCAGCACATATTGCTGACCGCGCATGTCGCGGGCCTTCACATCCAGCGCGTCCAGGGTCGTGGGGGCACCCTCCAGTGATTCTTTATCCACCACCTTGGCGCGGATGGCCGAGTGGGGGCAGGCGGCCACGCAGTAGTTGCACTGGGTGCAGAGGTCCGCCTGCCAGATGGGCACCTCCTGGGCGATGTTGCGCTTCTCCCAGCGGGTGGTGCCCACCGGCCAGGTGCCATCGGGCGGGAAGGCAGAGACCGGCAGGCTGTCGCCGAGCCCAGCCAGCATGGCGGCGGTGACGGTCTGCACGAAGTCGGGGGCCTTGGCCGACACCACGGGGGGGCGCTGGTGGCTGCTCGGATCGAGTTCTTGCAGTGGCACTGGGATCAGTGCTGCGCAGGTGGCGGCCAGGGCCTGCCAGTTGCGCTCGACCAGTTCGCTGCTCTTGTTGCCATAGCTCGATGCGATGGCCTGCTTGAGCAAGTCGGTGGCCTCTGCCGACGGTATGATGGCGGTCAGCTGGAAGAAGGCCATCTGCATCACGGTATTGATACGGCTGCCGAGCTGGCATTCCCGGGCAATCCTGGCGGCGTTGATGCTGTAGAGGCGGGCGCGCTTTTCGCGCAGCACCTGTTGCACCTCTTGCGGCAGTCGCTGCCAGATCTGATCGGCGTCGTAGGGGCTGTTGAGCAGAAAGATCCCGTTCGGCTTGAGCCGCTCCGCCATCTGGTACATGTCGATGAACTGCCATTGGTGGCAGCCGATGAAGTCTGCCTCGTCCACCAGGTAGGCCGATTGCACCGGCCCTTCATTCACCCTCAGGTGGGAGACGGTGAGGCCCCCCGCCTTCTTGGAGTCGTAGACGAAATAGCCCTGGGGATAGAGCTCTGTGTGGTTGCCGAGGATCTTGATGCTGTTCTTGGCCGCCGACACTGTGCCGTCGCTGCCGAGGCCATAGAACAGTGCCTCCAGCTTGTGCTGGTTGCCAATGCCGGGGCTCGGATAATCGAGTGTCGGCAGTGGCAGGGAGAGGCCGGTGACGTCGTCGAAGATGCCGACGGTGAAGCGCGGCCTTGGGTTGTCCAGCGTCAGCTCATCGAAGATGGCCTGTACGCAGGCCGGATTGAACTCCTTGGAGGAGAGGCCGTAGCGGCCGCCGATGACCCGCGGCAGGCTGTCGCGCTCGCCCCGGCTGACCGCCTCGGCCAGGGCGCTCATTACATCCAGATAGAGCGGCTCGGCCTGGGCGCCCGGCTCCTTGGTGCGATCCAGCACCGCAATCTTGCGGGCGCTCTCAGGGATGACTGTCAGTAGATGCTCTGCCCTGAAGGGGCGGTAGAGGCGCACCTTCACCAGCCCCACCTTCTCTCCTTGCTCAATCAGCCGCGCTATCACCTCTTCACAGGTGCCGATGGCGGAACCCATCAGCACCAGCACCCGCTCGGCCTCCGGGTGACCCAGGTATTCGAACGGCTGGTAGTGGCGGCCGGTCTGCGTGCCGAAGGCCTGCATCGCCTCGCTCACGTGACGGTAGGCATCGTCATACCAGGGGTTGGTTGCCTCCCGGCACTGGAAATAGGTGTCCGGGTTGGCGGCGGTGCCGCGAATGACGGGGTTATCCGGGCTCAGGGCGCGCTCGCGGTGGGCACGGATGGCCGCCTCCGGCAGCAGGGCACGCAGGGTGTCGTCCGCCAGCGGCACTATCTTGGCTATCTCGTGGGAGGTGCGAAAGCCGTCGAAGAAGTGGATGAAGGGCAGCCGGCTGTTGAGGCTGGCGACCTGGGCGATCAGGGCGAAGTCCTGCGCCTCCTGCACGTTGCTGGCGCAGAGCATGGCGCAGCCGGTCTGGCGCACCGCCATCACGTCCGAGTGATCGCCGAAGATGGACAAGGCATGGGTCGCGACGGTGCGCGCCGCCACGTGCAGCACGAAGGGGATGAGCTGACCCGCCAACTTGTAGAGGTTGGGGATCATCAGCAGCAGGCCCTGGGACGAGGTAAAGGAAGTCGCCAGCGCGCCCGTCTGCAGGGCGCCGTGGACGGTGGCGATGGCGCCCCCCTCCGACTGCATCTCCACCACGCGCGGCACGTCTCCCCACAGATTCTTCCCGCGATCGCTCGACCAGGCCGACGCCTGTTCAGCCATGCTGGAGCTCGGGGTGATGGGGTAGATGGCGATGACTTCGCTGGTGCGGTAGGCCACTGAGGCGACCGCGTTATTACCGTCTGTGGTGATCATGCATTGTCCACTTGCTATGCCAGTGTCGAGGCCGGCCGCGAGCGGCCGACCATGGATAGGTCACAAACATAGTAAGAGGGGGTGTGATCTGCATCAAACGGGATAAATAATCAGCTCGGGCCAGATTATTTACTCATTTATTTTCAATCGGTTATGGTCATTTATTTATCATTGAACGGCATGGGGCTGGCAGTGCTTCCATATTGCAGTCCATAGAATCAACCGCAGGGCTGCTGCCTTGGCTTATGCCTGTTTTTCCTGCTGGCGCTCGGTCTGGGCATCCAGCTCCTTGCCGAGGAAGTAGTTCAGGAAGGTGCGGATCACCGCGATGATGGCGAGCTGGATCAGCTCCTCCTTGCTTGGCGACACCGTGGTCGCGAGGATATCGGCGGCGAGCTGAAACTCCAGCGCCAGGATGAGCCAGCTGCCGAAACAGAGCCGGATGCGGGGAAAGCCGGGGGCGTGATCCCGCACCCGCGCCGCCAGCCACAGCGTCTTGCCAAGGCCAATCACCACGCAGGCGATGGAGATGAGCTCCAGCAGCAACTGAAACAGCTCGACCCCGTGCATCATGGCTTCTCGCAAACCGGTTATCTCAAGCACCTTGAACTCCTTATCGATTCAAAGGAGACACTATTAGCACAACCGCCGGGCAAGGCCAACTCAGAGACTGCGCAGCCAGGCAGCCACCTGGTCGATGGCCTGGCGCGCCGCCGGACTGATTTGGGCGAGCTGGAAGAAGCCGTGGATGACGCCGAGCTGGCGCTGACAACTGGCCTCTACCCCGGCTGCGAGCAGGGCGTGATACAGGGCCTCTCCCTCATCGCGCAGAGGATCGCATTCGGCGGTGAGGATATGGGTGGGGGGCAGACCTTTGAGCTCTGGATGGTAGAGCGGGCTGGCCTCGGGGTGAGCGATGGGGAGATCTCCCAGATAGGCGCGATAGCCGCTCAGCAGCATGTCGGCCGTGATGAGGTAATCCTCGCCATAGGTGCGATAGCTGTCGCTCGCACCGCTTGCGTCCAGCATGGGATAGAGGAGGCAAAGCGCCGCAGGTTGGGGCGCCTGCATGGCCTTGAGGCGCAGCGCCGTGACCAGGGCCAGATGACCGCCGGCGCTGTCACCGGCCAGCATCAGGCGCTCGCTGTGCCCGCCCCACTCGGTGAGACGGGCCATGATGGCCAGGGTCGCCGCCAGGGCGTCGTCGTGGGCGGCCGGGTAGACATGCTCGGGGGCGAGGCGGGTGTGCACCGCGAATACCAGGGCATTGGCGCGGTTGCACAGCATGCGCAGCTGGCGATCGTGAGTCTCGAAATCCCCGCTCACGAAGCAGCCGCCGTGAAAGTAGATAAGGGCAGGGTGGGCAGTCTGCGCCTTGGCCGGACGATAGAGACGTACGGCATAGTGGGGCTCGTGCCACTCCGCTATGGCCCCGACCTGCTCCCGCTCGCCGCCGAGCGGAGCCGAGGCGAGATAGCCTTGGCGTCTCGCTTGCCAGCTCAGCTCACTGGCTTTGGGGCGGCCGGCGGCGATAAAACCGTCGACTATCTCGGCGATGGCGGGTTCGAGAGAGGTTTGCATGGGGGCACTCCACAATAACTGTATATAAAAACAGTGATTATGCGCCTCTGGCCGTCCATGACAAGAGACCCGCCGTGAGTGCGCTCACAGATTAGAGGCTAGATCAGCCTGAATTCAATCACATAGAGCGGCGGCAGCTCGGGGTAGATGTCCCGGATCACCTGTCTGAGCTCGGCGAGCGTCATGTTCTCCTGGCGGGCGTGCTCGTCGTTCAGGGCATCGATGGCCACAGGCCGCACCGTCAGCACTTCGATGGCGCCGAAGGGCTGGTGCTCCGGGTTGGTGAAGAGGGAGAGGCGCTGGCCAGGCTGCCACTGGGCCTCGCTCTCGTCGCGGATGGTGATGGTCTTGCGGCCCCCCTGGATGTCATCCACGAAACGGCTGAAGAAGGTGAACTCGGGGTAGGGATGGGCGGACATATTGGCTCCTGAAAAGGGTGAATGGGGATCAGAGATCGAGGTAGGCGCGCAGCTTTGCGAGATCGGCGATGACGGGGCCGTCGCTGCCCTCACCGACGATGCCTTGTTCTATCAGCTCCTTGAGGGCGCGGCGATAGACCCGCTCCGTGGTGCCGAAACGCGCCGCCTCGTGGGCCCGTTTTCGCGACCCCAGCATGGGAGTGCGCTGGCGCTCGCGCCACAACTCATAGGCGATGTTGTAGGCGATGGGGTGCAGCAGGCGGCTGGTGGTGATGTCCAGGGTATCCAGATAGTCGCTGGCCAGCGCCGCGGCGAAGAACAGGGTCAGCTCGGGCTCGGCCAGCAGCCGCTGAGCGAGCTTGTGACCACAGATGACGCTGGCATCCAGCTCCGTCTCGGCCACCACGCTCCACTGTACCGGGGTGGCACTGAAGAACTCCATCTCGCCGAAGATCTGTGACTGGCACTCAATCTCGCCGAGCTGGAACAGCCGCCCGGAATGGACGGCGCTGTTGAGGGAGACCCGGCCCCGCTCCACCAGATAGAGGTGCTCACACTGCTCTCCCTGGCGCATGATGGCTTCGCCCGGCAGGTAGCGGCGCAGGTGCAGGCGGCACGCCTCAAGGGCGCTGGCAAAGCGCGGCTCGAGTGCGGCAAGCTCGACGTGAAAGCGGCCGAGGGGGTAGGGTTGTTGCTGCATGAGAGGCGACCCGGATTGACGAGGGCCATGAGGCTAGCAAGAGGGCGGGGCGGATACCAGCGCGGTCGCCCCCGAATGTGCCGGGCTTAACGTTTTGCCGGGGCCCTGAGTGGGCCCCGGGCCTATTGCACCAGAGCGTGGAGGGCGGCGGCGATGGCCAGCCGCTCTCCCTCCATCATGGCGGTTTCGCTGCTGGCGTAGTCACTCACCCCCTGCTGCACATCCTGCTCGAACGCCACCACGTTGCAGAGCACGGCGGCGACCCGCACCCTGCGAAGGCGCCCGACCGTGAGCAGGGAGGCGGTCTCCATGTCCGCCCCCAGCACCCCGCGTTCATGCCAGTAGCGGCACACCGCCAGCTCGTCATCCCGGTAGAAGCTGTCGTGGGAGCGCACCAGTCCGTGCCAGTGGGGGTGACCGCTGGCGGCGATCCGCTCGAGCAGGGCGACCTGCAGGCGGATGTCGGCGCAGGCGGGGTACTCGGGGGGCAGATAGGCCAGGGAGGCACCCTCGCTGCGCACCGCCCCCTCCACCACGATCAGATCCCCCAACGCCATCTCAGGCTGCAGGGCACCGGCGGAGCCGACCCGTATCAGGGTTCGGGCGCCGGCCTGTACCAGCTCCTCCAGCGCTATGACGGCGGAGGCCCCGCCGATGCCTGTGCTGCAGACGGTGATGGGCAGGCCCTGATGGAGGCCGTTGATGAGGCGAAACTCCCGGTTCTGGCCGAGCAATACGCTGCCCTCGAGCTGGCCAGCGATGCGATCGACCCTGGCCGGATCGCCGCACAGTATGACCCGCTCGGCTATCTGATCCGGGGAGCATTGCAGATGAGGCAGCAGGCTCATGCGACCGCTCCTTGCCGGGAGCGCTTGGCGGCCAGCATCCAGAGGCGGGTGCCGTTGGCGGCGACGAACAGCAGGATCAGGTACTCGAGGGACATGGCATAGACCCCCTGGGCGGCGTAGACGCCGATGCTGATGAGGTTGATGACCACCCAGAGGATCCAGTTCTCCACGTATTTGCGGGTCATCAGGATCTGGGCCACCACGGAGAGCACCGTCATGCAGGCATCCCAGAACGGGAAGGCGTCGGGGGAGGGCTCGGGGATGGCGAGGTTGGCGCCAAACAGGTTCAGTAGCGAGACTGCGGTGCGGGCCAGGGCGGCGAATACCGGGTCTATGTAGCGGGTCAGCAGGGCGATGGCGACGACGCTTACCACCACGGTCAGCAGCAGCTTGGGTTTGCTCAGCCAGCGGATCTGCAGGCTCTCCCCCTGCGCGTTGGCGGGGCGGCTCCAGGCGTACCAGCCGTAGAGGTTGGCGCAGAAGAAGAACAGCTGCAGCAGCAACAGGCCGTAGAGCTGAATCTGGAAGAAGATGATGGCAAACAGGCTGACGTTGATGAGACCGAACAGGTAGTTGATGGTCTTCTCCTGGCTGGCGAGCCAGATGCAGGCCAACCCGAACAGGGTGCCGATGGCCTCAATCCAGGACATGGCGTAGCCACCGCCAAGGGGAATGGTCACCAGGGTGTGATGGATGCTGAACCACTCGAATATGCTCATTTTCGTTTCCTTTGAAAATTGGGAAGGTGCTCGGACCGGGCCTATTCTAGGGGCGGCGCAGGGGAGCCGGCAGGACTTTTGTCCGGCCCCGGGCTTGTCACCTCAAAGAATGCGCAAAGAGAGGGGCACAAGTTTGAGCCCCCAATGGCGCCCTGATATGCGATGATGCCCTGCCCCTTTATTGATATGTCACAAAATGGGGGCGCACAGGCTGTGGTCTGATGGGAGCCACCCTGGCAGGCCGGGGTGGAGCTGAACATAAGGAGCGAGTGTGAATTCCGAGCTGATCTGGGTCCTCTGCATGCTGGTGGGCGCCATCTATCTATTTATTACCAACAAGGTGCGCATGGACGTGGTGGCCTTGGGGGTTGTCATCCTGTTCGTGCTGAGCGGCACCCTGACCCTGCCGGAGGCGCTGGCGGGGTTCAGCGATCCCAACGTCATCCTGATCGCCGCCCTGTTCGTGGTGGGGGAGGGGCTGGTGCGCACCGGCATCGCCTACCAGGTGGGGGATGGCCTGGTGAAGGTGGCGGGCAGCAGCGAGACCCGTTTACTGGTGCTCCTGATGGTGGCGGTGGCCACCCTGGGGGCCGTGATGAGCAGCACAGGGGTGGTGGCCATCTTCATCCCAGTGGTGCTGAGCGTGGCGAACCGCATGGGGATCCCGGCCGGTCGGCTGATGATGCCGCTCGGCTTTGCCGGTCTCATCAGCGGCATGATGACGCTGGTGGCGACCCCCCCCAACATGGTGGTCAACAGCGAGCTGATGCGCCACGGCATCCAGGGCTTCGGCTTCTTCGGCTTCACCCCCATGGGGGTGCTGATCCTGGGGCTGGGGGTGCTCTACATGCTGCTGATGCGCAACCGTCTGGTGCGGGGTGGGGAAGAAGGCAAGGGCAAGCCGGCGGGGCGCAGCACCATGCGCGATCTCATTCGGGACTACCGGCTGGCGGGCCGTGCCCGCCGACTGGCGATCCGCCCGGATTCGCCGCTGATCGGTCAGACCCTGGACGAGCTGCAACTGCGGGCCCGCTACGGCGCCAATGTCATCGGGCTGGAGCGCTGGCGCAAGTTTCGGCGGGTGATGGTAACCGTCTCCGGCGTCACCGAGTTCCAGGCCAAGGACGTGCTGCTCATCGACATGTCAGACCCCGAGGTGGATGTGCGCGAGTTCTGCAGCGAGGCGCGGCTCGAACCCATGATACTGCGGGGCGAATACTTCTCCGATCAGGCGCGGGAGGTGGGCATGGCCGAGGTCTCCCTCATCCCCGAATCCCGTCTGCTCGGCAAGAGCATCCGCGAGGCGGCGTTTCGCACCCATTTCGGCCTGAGCGTAGTGGGCATTCGCCGGGGCGGGGAGGCGCTCACCGGCAAGCTGGTGGACGAGCCGCTGCAGATGGGGGACAGCCTGCTGGTGGTGGGCAACTGGAGCCTCATTCGCCAGCTGCAGGCCAGGGTACGAGACTTCCTGCTGCTGGGCCTGCCCGCCGAGGTGGATGAGATGGCACCCGCCCGCAGTCAGGCCATCCACGCCCTGATCGCGCTCGGGGTCATGATAGCCCTGATGGTGACGGATCCCGTGCCCAACGTCATCGCGGCCCTCATCGCCTGCCTGCTGATGGGCAAGTTCCGCTGCATCGACATGGAGAGCGCCTACAAGTCCATCCACTGGCCGACCCTGCTGCTGATCGTCGGCATGCTGCCCTTCGCCCTGGCACTGCAGAAGACCGGCGGGGTGGATCTCATCGTCGGCGCCCTCATCAGTGCCGTGGGGGAGATGGGGCCTCGCGTGATGCTGGCCAGCCTGTTCGTGCTGTGCGCCGTCATCGGACTCTTTATCTCCAACACGGCGACCGCGGTGCTGATGGCACCCATTGCGCTCGGCACGGCCCAGCAGATGGGGGTCTCCCCCTATCCCTTTGCCATGACCATCGCCATCGCGGCCTCGGCGGCCTTCATGACGCCGGTCTCGTCACCGGTGAATACGCTGGTGCTGGGGCCTGGCAACTACCAGTTCGTGGATTTCATCCGCATCGGGGTGCCTTTCACCCTGCTGGTGATGGTGGTGAGCGTCATCGCCATCCCCTGGTTCTTCCCGTTCTGACGATGGAATACGACACGAGCGGCCTCTGGGCCGCTTTTTTATGACCCCATGGTTGATTGCGAGGACGGGCATCCAGCCGATTCGTCGACGGTAGGCTGCAGGCGTTGGGTGAAAGGGGAGAAGCGATAAAGGGAAAAAGGGAGGAATTGCGAAAAACGGATACAAAAAAACCAGCCTGAGCTGGTCTGTTTGGTACTGCTATCAATGGTGCGGAAGGAGAGACTCGAACTCTCACGCCTAAGCGCCAGAACCTAAATCTGGTGCGTCTACCAATTTCGCCACTTCCGCAAAATTAATGGTGGCTATGACGGGATTCGAACCTGTGACCCCCGCATTATGAGTGCGATGCTCTAACCAACTGAGCTACATAGCCATTGTTATCGACCACCTGAGTGGAAGAGAACAGAAAAATGGCTGGGGTACTAGGATTCGAACCTAGGGATGGCGAGATCAAAACCCGCTGCCTTACCGCTTGGCGATACCCCAACAGCGATGCTCGACAGAGACTGTCCAACATCTTTAAAAATGGCTGGGGTACTAGGATTCGAACCTAGGGATGGCGAGATCAAAACCCGCTGCCTTACCGCTTGGCGATACCCCAACAGAAATAATGGTGGCTATGACGGGATTCGAACCTGTGACCCCCGCATTATGAGTGCGATGCTCTAACCAACTGAGCTACATAGCCGTTGTTATCGACCACCTGAGTGGAAGAGAACAAAAAAATGGCTGGGGTACTAGGATTCGAACCTAGGGATGGCGAGATCAAAACCCGCTGCCTTACCGCTTGGCGATACCCCAACAGCGATGCCCGACAGAGACTGTCCAACATCTTTAAAAATGGCTGGGGTACTAGGATTCGAACCTAGGGATGGCGAGATCAAAACCCGCTGCCTTACCGCTTGGCGATACCCCAACTTGAGATGGTGGCTATGACGGGATTCGAACCTGTGACCCCCGCATTATGAGTGCGATGCTCTAACCAACTGAGCTACATAGCCAACCTTGCTTCCAGTGAGTCGTTGCCTCATCACTGTGCGGCCGGAATTATGCGTATCTGGCTCTGGGGCGTCAACCCTTTTTTCCCCTGAAAAGCGCAAAAGCAGTGTGTTTGGCGACTTCTTCGCCCGTATTGAACAAAACCCCAACAATTCGCGGATCTTGGCGACCGGCGAGGGCCGATCAAACGTAAAATCGGTGGGCACAGGAGCCCATTCAGAGAGGGTCGGGTGGGCGGCCAAAGGGTGAAGATCGGCGCAATCCGGTCATTAAATATCATCTAAAATCAGCTTGTTGCTTTATTCGACAGCGATTTTTTGAGCGATTGCTCTCCATATTCCTGCGCCGCCCGACTGTTTTCCGGACATACCCTGGCTACTGACGCCGAGGGGCCGGGCCCGACGGGGTCAAATCCCCATAAGAAGAGGTCTTCCGTTGCACAAAAACAGCCCTGGATTGAAAAAGCCCGGTGCTCTGTTGCCGGCGTCCGGCTATGAGTCTTGGCTGAAGGCGGGACTCTGCCTGCCTGCGTTGTTCATCCGCCTGTTGGCGATGACGCTGACGTCCGGAGTGGCGCTGGCCGCCGCAACCCAGACCGCCAGTGTGGTGGGCAAGGAGCAGAAGGGCGAGGCACGGAAGGAGGGGGCAGAGATTGCCGGCACCGCCAACGCCAGTACTCTCGGCACGGGCCAGCCTACCCACTCCCTGATCCGCGGTGACGATGGCAGGCTGGATGTGAGCCGCTTCATCGACCAGGCCTATGGCTTCATGCCCGTGGTGATCCCCATCACCGAGCCGGCCCTGGGGCTGGGGGCGGTCGGTGCCCTCGCCTTTATCGACAGGCCGGATCCCGGCAGCGGCTTCAACCGCCCCAACATCACCCTCGTCGGTGGGCTGGGGACGGAGAACGGGACGCACGGTTACTTTGGCGGCGATCTGCGCTACTGGCTCGACAACAGGTTGAATTCCCATCTGGGGGCCATCAAGACCAGCCTGAACCTCGACTATTACGGGCGCGGGCTGGGTGGCGGGGAGCCGCGCGCTTACTCCTATACCCTGGATCTCACCGGCGGCCTGGTGCGGGAGCGCTACCGGCTGGGGGAGAGTGACAGCTGGCTGGGGCTGAGTTACCTGCTCGCCGATACCAAGGCCACCTTCGACTCGCCCATGGTGTTGCCCCAGAGCGATCGGGAGCAACGCATCAGCGGTCTCGGCGCCAGTTTCACCCACGACAGCCGCGACAACATCTTCACCCCGAGAGCGGGCAGTTATCTGGAGGCCAGCGCCACCGTCTTCGCGCCGGGTCTTGGCAGCGATCTCGACTTCACCCGCTATGACCTGACCGGCATCCAGTACGTGCCCCTGCCGCACCGGGCCAGCCTCGGGATCAACGGCTCCCTGAGCGGCAACGCCGGCGATACCCCCTTCTATATGTCTCCCTATGTCTCCCTGCGCGGGGTACCCGCCATGCGTTATCAGGGGCAGAGGGTGGCGCAGCTGGAAGCGGAGCTGCTGTGGCCCGTTTGGGATCGCTACAGCCTGGTGGGCTTTGGCGGGGTGGGCAAGGGGTTTGGCGACTCGGGCAGCGCCCTCTTCGACGAGCGTAGCGTGGTGGCGGGGGGAGTTGGCGTGCGTTACGAGATAGCGCGCAAGTACGGCCTGCACATGGGGCTGGATCTGGCCTGGAGCCGGGAGGGATCCGCCGTCTATGTGCAGTTTGGCAGTGCCTGGATGCGCCCCTGAGAGCGGGCGAGGGCGTTTCCTATAAATGGCTCGTCTTTGGTTGGCGTTTATATTGCCAATGTGGAATTGGCATCATCTGTGATCTTTAAGGTCGCCACCTTGCAGTGTTTTTGACTGCAATAAAAAAGCCCGTCCAGGATTGGACGGGCTTTTTGCATCGCTGAGGGGACTGCCGGATTGGCGGTGGCCCTCTGGATGGCTGCGTCGTTAGACGTTGAACAGGAAGTTCATGATATCGCCATCCTTGACGATGTAGTCCTTCCCTTCGGCGCGCATCTTGCCTGCTTCCTTGGCGCCCTGCTCACCCTTGTAGGTGATGAAGTCGTCGAAGGCGATGGTCTGGGCACGGATGAAGCCCTTTTCGAAGTCGGTGTGGATCTTGCCGGCGGCCTGCGGCGCGGTGGCACCGACCGGAATGGTCCAGGCGCGCACTTCCTTCACCCCGGCGGTGAAGTAGGTTTGCAGGTTCAGCAGCTCGTAACCGGAGCGGATCACCCGGTTCAGACCCGGCTCTTCGATGCCCAGATCTGCCATAAACTCGGCGCGATCGGCGTCGTCCAGCTCGGCGATGTCTGCCTCGATGGCGCAGCAGACCACGACCACGACGGCGTTCTCGGCGGCGGCGATCTCACGCACCTTGTCCAGGAAGGGGTTGTTCTCGAAGCCGTCTTCCGCCACGTTGGCGATGTACATGGTGGGCTTCAAGGTCAGGAAGTTGAGGTGGGCAACGGCGGCCAGCTCGTCTTTGTCCAGCTTCATGCCGCGGATCATCTGGCCGTTTTCCAGGGCCACCTTGATCTTCTCCAGCACTTCCACTTCCAGCTTGGCGTCCTTGTCACCGCCCTTGGCGCGCTTGGACTGACGGTTGATGGCGCGCTCGCAGGCGTCCAGGTCAGACAGGGCCAGCTCGGTATTGATCACCTCGATGTCATCGGCCGGGGAGACCTTGCCCGCGACGTGGACGATGTTCTCGTCTTCGAAGCAGCGCACCACGTGGCCGATGGCCTCGGTCTCGCGGATGTTGGCCAGGAACTGATTGCCCAGACCCTCACCCTTGGAGGCGCCCGCCACCAGGCCGGCGATGTCCACGAATTCCATGGTGGTCGGCACCACGCGCTGGGGGTTGATGATGGCAGCCAGGGCGTCGAGACGGGGATCCGGCATGGGGACCACACCCGTGTTCGGTTCAATGGTGCAGAACGGGAAGTTGGCGGCTTCGATGCCGGCCTTGGTCAGCGCATTGAACAGGGTGGATTTACCTACATTGGGCAGGCCCACGATACCGCATTTAAAACCCATGGATTGTTACCTTATTGATGGATGCTGTGTGAGGGCCGCGGAGGCGACCCTGTCATATTGTGTGACCCTGACACTTGCCAGGTATCCGTATTCAGACTTTCTCGGCCTTGAAGCTGTGCAGCCGGTTCATGGCCTTGGTCATGTCCTGTTTGAACAGCACGTCGGTGGCGCGCAGGGCTTCGTCCAGTGCGGCCTCGATCAGGCTCTGTTCACTGCTGGGGGCCTTGGTCAGCACGAAGCCGGCCACCAGCTCCTTGGCGCCGGGGTGACCTATCCCCAGACGCAGGCGGAAGAAGTTATTGTTGTTGCCCATCCTGGCGATGATGTCTTTTAGGCCGTTGTGACCGCCGTGACCGCCCCCTTGCTTGAACTTGGCGATGCCGGGGGGCAGATCCAGTTCATCGTGGGCCACCAGGATCTCTTCCGGGGCTATCTGGTAGAAGCGCGCCAGCGCCGCCACGGCCTTGCCGGAGAGGTTCATATAGGTATTCGGGATGAGCAGGCGCACATCCTGCCCCTCCACCAGGATGCGGGCGGTGTGGCCGAAGAACTTGGGCTCTTCGCGCAGGCTGACGTTGTGCCAGCGGGCCAGCTGCTCCACATACCAGGCCCCCGCGTTGTGGCGGGTCTTGGCGTATTCGGGGCCGGGATTACCCAGCCCGACAATCAGTTTGATTTGATTCGTCACGCTTGATGTCTTCACTCGCTAGTTGCACTGCTGGGCGCCATCAACCGATGGCCCAGGGCAATGGGACGCAATATTCTAGCCGCCGAGTGGCGATCACTCAACCAAAGCGCAGGCCAGGTGGGGAATTAGGGCTGACAGGGCGACAAACAGGAGAAAAAACGGGCCCTGTCAGAGCCCGTCTCTGTAATCCTCCCGGGTGCCCGTCACTGGGCTCGCAGCAGGGTGACCGTCTCCTCGGCGAGGGCCGTCAGGGTCGGGCGCTGCTCCTTCACGTACTGCACGAAGGAGGCTGCGTCCGTGCCGCAATCCACGCCACGGGCCTTGCAATCCAATGTCTGACCTTCCGCGTAGCGGGCGTTCAGCTGGGCGCCGTTCTGCTCCACCTTTAGCACAGGGAAGGCGGTGAGCTTGCCATCGACCCAGGCGAGATCCACCCGCTCGGCCTGCTGCGCCTGGGCGCGGGCCAGCGCCTGCCAGCCGTCGTTGCCGTTGGCGCTGTAGGCGTTCGTCACCACCTTGTAGCGCTGGTTATCCACGACATCCTGCCACTGCCCATCGGCACTCTGCCATTGCAACTGGCTCAGGGTGCCGCGCTTGCCCGCCACCGTCTCGGTGAAGCGGTAGCGCAGGTGCCCGCCATAGGGGAACTTGCCGGCGTGGGCGCTGGCGGGCAGGGTGGCTGTGATGGTCTCGGTCAAGAGGGCCCGCACGTCGGCACCGGAGAGGGTCAGTACGCTGAGGGGATTCTTGAACGGCAGCAGGGTGAGGGCGGGGTCCCCCTCCCGCAGCTCGCCGGCGGGCAGGTCGGCGCGCACGCCCCCCACCGCCAGCAGGGCGAAGTTCACCGGGCCACCGGTCAGGGCCTGCACCACCGGGGTGTTGGCCCAATAATATTGCCCCTCGGCCACCAGGGGGGCGACGTCCGAGCCGTGGCTGTCGCTGCCGTTGTCTCCGGGGCGGCGGGCGTTTTGCAGTGCCGCCGGCAGGGTGGCGATGACGGGGCCGAACGCCTTGTCCAGGGCCGGCTTGAAGTGGCTGTCGATGAGGCCGCGCAGGCGCGGATCCTCATCCACCGCCACCAGGTTCGGCTGGGCATCGACAAACTTGCTCGCCTGTCGGCTGCGGGCCTTGTCCAGGGGCTGCTGGCGGGCGGGGTCGGCGAAGAAGTCGCGGCTCGCCAGCAGCTGGTTCTGACCCTTGCAGCCGATGACCCGACCATGACCGTCGAAGCTGACGCGGGCGCGGCCGATGGCCTGGGCGTAGGAGCCCGCCTGCACCACGCAGGTGAGGCCGACTCCGTCCGGGTTGGTGATCAGGGCCGCGTATTCCCCCGTGTTGCCCCAGCCGACGTTGGTGAAGTCGCCGAGCAGGCTGTGGGAGTGGCCGCCAACGATGGCGTCCAGCCCGTTCACCTCGGCGGCGAGGGCCAGATCCCGGGCATTGCCGATGTGGGTCAGGGCGACGATCTGGTTGATCCCCTTGGCCTGCAACAGATCCACCGTGGCCTGGGCCGCCTCGACCTCCTTGCGAAAATGGAGCTCACCCACGTTGGGGGAGATGTTGGCCATGTCCTCCAGCACCAACCCCATGACGGCGACCAGCTGCTTGCCCTTGGGCAGGTGGTTGAGATCCGGGACCGGGCTCTTCTGGTTGCCCTCGAAGGCGTAGACCACGAAGGGCTTGAGGTTGTCGGCCCGGGCGAGATCCTCGTCGTCGCTGGCATCCAGGTTGGCGGCGAGCACCGGGAAGTTCACCCCCTGGATGAAGCGGGCCAGCTTCTGGTTGTCGAGATCGAACTCGTGGTTGCCAAGGGCCATGGCGTCGAGGCCGAACTGGCTCAGCAGCTCGGCGTTGGCCATCCCCTCGTTGAGCTTGAAGTAGCCGCTGCCCTGCCAGGCGTCGCCGCCGTGCAGCAGCAGCAGGGGTTCATTCTTGGCCAGCGCCTCGGCCTGGTAGGCCTTGGCCATGGTGAGCAGGCGAGGGTAGCCGCCGATGCGGGTGTAGAGGGTGTCGCTCTCCGCCTTGTTGAAGATGGTGCCCTTGAACTCGGCGTTGACCGGATCGAACTGGGAGTGGGTGTCGTTCATGTGCGCCAGGGTCAGGGTGAAGGGAGAGCTCTCCTTGCCGGGCAAGCAGGCAGAGAGCAGGGCACAGAGCGGGAAAACAAGCAGAAGACGGGGGCACTTCATGGACAATCCTTAACCTGCCGGGGCAGGGCAATACCGGGGGAGCTAAAAAGACAAAAACCGCCAGTTGGCGGTTTTTGTCACAACGGGGTCTATCAATGCTCAAACATGGCAGAGATGGACTCTTCGTTGCTGATACGGCGAATGGCTTCGGCCAGCACGGTGGACAGGGTCAGTTGCTTGACCTTGCCGACGGCTTTCATCTCGGCGGTGAGCGGGATGGAGTCGGTGATGATCAGCTCATCGATGACCGAATTCTTGATGTTTTCCACGGCGGAGCCGGAGAAGACGGGGTGAGTCGCATAGGCGAACACACGCTTGGCACCACGCTCTTTCAGGGCTTCGGCCGCCTTGCACAGAGTGCCACCGGTATCGATCATGTCATCGACGATGATGCAGTCGCGGCCGGCCACGTCACCGATCAGGTGCATGACCTGGGAGACGTTCGGGCGGGGACGACGCTTGTCGATGATGGCGATGTCGGTGTCATCCAGCAGCTTGGCGATGGCACGGGCACGCACCACACCGCCGATGTCCGGCGATACAACCACGGGGGATTCGAGATTCTTGGACATCATGTCTTCCAGCAGCACTGGGCTGCCGAACACGTTGTCCACCGGGACGTCGAAGAAGCCCTGGATCTGCTCGGCATGCAGGTCAACGGTCAACACGCGATCCACACCCACGCTGGAGAGGAAGTCGGCGACGACCTTGGCGGTGATGGGCACACGGGCGGAGCGGACGCGGCGGTCCTGACGGGCATAACCAAAGTAGGGGATTACGGCAGTAATACGGCCAGCTGAAGCACGACGCAGTGCATCCACCATGACGATCAATTCCATCAGATTGTCATTGGTCGGGGCACAGGTGGATTGAATGATGAAGATATCGCCACCACGTACATTCTCGTTGATCTGTACGCTGATCTCGCCGTCGCTAAAGCGACCTACGGCAGCATTGCCGAGTTTGATAAACAGGCGATCTGCGATCTTCTGGGCTAGTTCCGGCGTTGCGTTACCAGCAAACAGCTTCATGTCAGGCACGGTTTGAAACCTCGGGGTTGCATCCAGTTTGTGGAGGGTCTGTTTGGACCCATATCGTTCTTTGGCAAACGATTCATAGCGTTGACGGGCGAGGTCGCCACAGGCTGTCACCGGCCTGGGGTGCAGTCAGCCATTGGTGATGGGGCAGGGTCAAAAGCGGACGGTTTGGGGAGAATGTCTGTTCACACTGTCCGGACCGTCATCGATTGCCTGTCTCATTCACCAAGAGAATGGCTGGGGTACTAGGATTCGAACCTAGGGATGGCGAGATCAAAACCCGCTGCCTTACCGCTTGGCGATACCCCAATCACTGACTTGTTGCAAAGTGACGAAGAGTGGTGATATGTTCTCGCCCTTGGCGATAAACCCATCCCAGCCTTCCGGCACCTTTGCCAACACCTTCCGAGCAGCCACTTCGTCTTTAAATTGAGCAAAGACGCAGGCTCCAGTGCCCGTCATTCTTGACGGCGCGTATTCTAGCAACCAGCCGAGCGCATTGGCAACCTCGGGGTGGCGCTTTTTCACCAGCGACTCGCAATCGTTTTTCCACTCCCCGTCCAGCAGGTTGTGCAATGCCATCTTGGGGGTATTTCTCGGCAGATCCGGATCCTGGAACACGACGGCCGTCGCCACATGGCAATCTGGCTTGAGCACAAGATACCAGGCCGATGGCACCTCGACCGGCTGCAGCCGCTCACCCACCCCCTCCGCGAAGGCGGCCCGTCCGCGCACGAACACGGGCACGTCGGCGCCGAGTTGTACCCCAAGCTCCGCCAGTTCATCTTCGCTCAAACCCGCCTGCCAGAGATGATTCAGGGCCACCAGGGTGGTGGCCGCATCCGAGGAGCCGCCGCCGATGCCGCCCCCCATGGGCAGCACCTTCTCCAGCTTGATGTGGGCCCCCCGGGGGCTCGGCAACCTGGCTTGCAGCAGGCGGGCGGCCCGGATGATCAGGTTCTGCTCGTCGGGGACGCCGGGGATGGCGGGGCTCAGGGTGAGCAAATCCGTGCCTTCGAGCGGCTCGAACTCCAGCCAGTCCCCGTGGTCGAGGAAGATGAAGAGGGTCTGCAGCTCGTGATAGCCGTCCGGGCGGCGGCCATTGACGTGCAGGAAGAGGTTCAGCTTGGCCGGGGCGGGCCAGCGGAGGGTCGGCAGCTGCGCCTGCGCTGAGCCGGCCATCATGGCATCAGGTTCCACTGGTTGATCTGCAGCTTGAGGCGGCTGCCCTGGCCGGTCATGGTCAGCAGGTGGGGCAGGCGATAGCCGGCCTGATCCCGGTAGTCGCCGTAGACGATCTGCCACTGGCCGTCCCGCACGCTGGCCAGGCTGGCGTCGGGGTTGAGTTCGAACTCGGCCCGGCCGGGCAGCCCCTTGATCCATTCGGGCAGCCCCTGTACCGGGATGTTCCAGCCGGTGAGCTGGTAGATGAGCGCCTCGGCGTCTTGGCTCTGGTGGGTCTTGCCGTCATTGTCTATGAGCGTGACTTCGCCCTTGGTGCGGGAGAGCTCCAGAATATGGGTGCCGATCAGGCTGGTGAGGTTGAGGCGATAGTCGTCACCGTCCTGCTGCCAGTTGAGGCGGGCGCTGCCCTTCTGCTGGGCGGTGATGATGGCCATCTTGCCAGACAGCTGCCAGTGATCGAGGCGCTCGAGGCGGGCTCGCTCCTGTTGCCAGTTGACCTGATCCCGCTGGGGGGAGGTGGTGGTACAGCCGGCCAGCACCAGCAGGCAGGCGAGAGAGAAGATGCGCAAGAACAAGGTCAGGCTCCGGAGAAGGAATTTGCCACAGTATAAGGGGCGGCCGTATCGCTTTTAAAGACTTACCCTTTCTCGTACAATTGACGGCCTCTACACCCTGTGCACGAAATGATCGCCACCCACTCATGAGTCTGCTTGCCCTCGGAATCAACCACAACACCGCCAGTGTCGCCTTGCGGGAACGGGTCGCCTTTGGCCCGGACTGCATCGATCGCGCCCTGCGTGAGCTGGTGGAGCAGCCCGGCGTCAGCGAGGCGGTGATCGTCTCCACCTGCAACCGAACCGAGCTGTACTGCAGCCTGGAGCAGGGGGAGGGGGAGCAGGTGCTGCACTGGCTTCAGCACTTCCACAAGCTGGATGCGGCCGAGGTGGTCTCCGCCATCTACCGGCACCGGGACGAGGAGGCGGTACGCCACCTGATGCGGGTCGCCTGCGGCCTGGATTCCCTGGTGCTGGGGGAGCCCCAGATCCTGGGGCAGATCAAGCAGTCCTACGCCCATGCCCAGCAGGCCGAGGCGGTGAAAGGTTCGCTGGAGCGACTGTTCCAGAAATCCTTCTCAGTGGCCAAGCGGGTGCGTACCGACACCGAGATCGGCGCCAGCGCCGTGTCGGTGGCCTTCGCCGCCGTGAGCCTGGGTCGGCGCATCTTCTCCGATCTTTCCCAGACCAAGGTGCTGCTGGTGGGCGCCGGCGAGACCATAGAACTCGTGGCCCGTCACCTGCGCGAGCAGAACGTCACCCAGATGATGGTGGCGAACCGCACCCTGCAGCGGGCCCAGCTGCTGGCCGAAGAGTTCGGTGCCCAGGTGATGACCCTGGAGGAGATCCCGGACTACCTGCACGAGGCGGACATCGTCATCAGCTCTACTGCGAGCCCCTTGCCCATCATCGGCAAGGGCATGGTGGAGCGGGCCCTCAAGGCGCGCCGCTTCAAGCCCATGTTCCTGGTGGACATCGCCGTGCCGCGGGACATCGAGGCCGAAGTGGACGAGCTGCCGGACGCCTACCTCTACACGGTGGACGATCTGCAGGGGATCATCGAGCAGAACCTCGAGACCCGCAAACGGGCCGCCGCCGAGGCCGAGCTCATCGTGCAGGAAGAGCGCGACGACTTCATGGGCTGGTATCGCAGCCTGCACTCGGTGGATCTCATCCGCGATTATCGCCACCAGTCCCAGCAGGTGGCCGACGAGGAGCTGCAACGGGCCTTGCTGGCCCTGCAGCAGGGCGAGAGCGCCGAGCAGGCGCTCAAGGCCATGGCGCACCGCCTCACCAACAAGTTGATCCATGCACCGACCCAGGCCCTGCGTCAGGCCGCCTCCCAGGGGGATGCCCACAAGCTGTCCCAGTTGCGTCAGGTGCTGGGATTGTCACAAGAGTCATAGTTCAGGGGCTGGCACGTCTGCCGTCCCTTCCCCCATCCAGAACCCGAATTATCGAGAAACAAGAGTCATGAACCCGTCATTGATCAGAAAGCTGGAAGGCCTCATCGAGCGCCACGAAGAAGTACAGGCCCTGCTCGGCGAGCCCGGCGTGGCCTCGGATCAGGACAGATACCGTGCCCTGACTCGGGAATATGCCCAGCTCGAAGACATAGTCCAGGCCTTCCAGCGCTTCCGTCAGGCCGAAGGAGATCTGGAGACCACCAGGCTGATGCTGGAGGAGGATGACGCCGATCTGCGGGAGATGGCCCAGGAGGAGCTGCCACTCGCCAAGGCCGCCTTCGAGGAGCAGGAGCAGGCGCTGCAGGTGATGCTGCTGCCCAAGGATCCCAAGGATGACAACAACTGCTATCTGGAGATCCGCGCCGGCGCCGGTGGCGACGAGGCGGCCATCTTCGCGGGGGACCTGTTCCGCATGTATTCCCGCTACGCCGAGCGCCAGGGCTGGCGCGTCTCCATCGTCAGCTGCAACGACGGCGAGCACGGTGGCTACAAGGAGGTGATCGCCAAGGTGGACGGCGAGCGCGTCTACGGTCGCCTCAAGTTCGAGTCCGGCGGCCACAGGGTGCAGCGGGTGCCGGAGACCGAATCCCAGGGCCGGGTGCACACCTCAGCCTGTACCGTGGCCGTGCTGCCGGAAGTGCCGGAAGCCGAGCAGATCGAGATCAACCCGTCCGAGCTGAAGATAGACACCTTCCGCGCCTCCGGGGCCGGTGGTCAGCACGTCAACAAGACGGACTCCGCCATCCGCATCACCCACCTGCCCACCGGTCTGGTGGTGGAGTGCCAGGATGAGCGCTCCCAGCACAAGAACCGCGCCAAGGCGATGTCCGTGCTCTCCGCCCGCCTGCAGGCGGCCGAGGATGAGCGTCACCGCGCCGCCGAGCAGAGCACCCGCCGCAACCTGGTGGGCTCCGGCGATCGCTCAGAGCGCATCCGCACCTACAACTACCCTCAGGGGCGCCTCTCCGAGCACCGCATCAACCTCACCCTCTATCGCCTCGGCGAGATCCTGGAGGGGGATCTGGACTGCGTGATCACGCCGCTGGTGCAGGAATACCAGGCGGATCAGCTCGCCTCCCTGGCAGACAACGGCTGATGCAGATTCAGCAGGCTCGAACCCATATCATGACGGTCTTGGCCGGGGGGGAGTCCCCCCGTGCCGATGCCGACGCCCTGCTCTGCCACCTGCTGGACTGCCGACGCAGCTACCTGATGACCTGGCCGGAGCGCGAGCTCGATGCGGGCCAGCAGGCCACCCTGCAAGGCTGGCTCGCCCGCCGCCTCGCGGGGGAGCCCATCGCCCACCTCGTCGGTGAGCGGGAGTTCTGGTCCCTGCCCCTCAAGGTGAGCCCGGCGACCCTGATCCCGCGCCCGGACACAGAAGTGCTGGTGGAGCAGGCGCTGGCTCGCCTGCCAGTCGGCCCTTGCGCCCTGCTGGATCTCGGTACGGGTACCGGGGCCATCGCCCTGGCGCTCAAGTCCGAGCGGCCCGATGCCGATGTCTGGGCGGTGGACAGGATGCCGGAGGCGGTCGCCCTGGCGCGCCACAACAGCGTGGCCCTGGGGTTGCCCATCGAGGTGCGGGACGGCAGCTGGTTCGAGCCCCTGCGAGAGGGGGCGCCGCGCTTTGCGATGATCGTCTCCAATCCCCCCTATATCGACGGGGCGGATCCCCATCTCGATGAGGGGGACGTGCGCTTCGAACCCCGTTCCGCCCTGGTGGCGGACGAACAGGGGTTGGCGGACATCCGGCTTATCGTAGGGCAGGCACCGGCCCATCTGCTGCCCGGTGGCTGGCTCCTGCTGGAGCACGGCTGGGAGCAGGGGGACGCGGTGCGTCAACTCCTGCTGCAACAGGGCTACCTTCAGGTAGCCACGGTGCGGGATTACGGGGATAACGACAGGGTGAGCCTGGGGCAATGGCCCGGGGAGCCGGCGTCCGATTCACACATTGGTAAGGACAAGTGATGTATTTTGCTCTCAAACACCTGCACCTGGTGCTGATCGCGGCGGCGGTGCTGATGTTTATACTGCGGTTTTACTGGGTGCAGACCGGCTCCGGCCGTGCCTACAGCGGCCAGATCATGAAGCTGACGGGCTGGTTGAACGGCCTGGTCATACTCTCTGGCGTGCTGCTGTGCATGGTGCTGGATCTCAATCCCCTCAACAATGGTACCCCCTGGCTCAGCGAGAAGCTGACCGCCATCCTGGTGGTGGCGTTTCTGGCCATGATGGCGCTGCGTCTGGCGCGCAGCAATGCCATCCGCTGGTTTGCCTTCCTGGGGGCCCTGGGGTGGATCTTCTTTATCGCCAAGCTCGCTGTCCTGAAACAGGCCAGCCTGTTCGGCTAGGAATGACGAAGATGATGCGTGTGGATGAATGGACCGACTTCGAGGCTCATGATCTGGCCGAGCTGGCGCTATGCGTCAGCGACGAGATCCAGGGGGGCAGCCGGGGCGGTGAGGCACAGCTGGCCTGGCTGGATGGCTGGCTGGACGAGGCGATAGTCGAAGGCAACTGCGACGAGGTGCGCCGCCAGTTACTTGCCGGTTTCTACCAGACCCTGGGGTTCAAGGGGGACTGGCAGGATTACTTCTCGAGCGCGAACTGCGATCTCGCCCAGGTGCTGACGCGGCGCAAGGGCATCCCGGTGAGCCTCGGCATCCTCATCATCCAGCTGGGCCGCAAGATTGGCCTGGACGTGGAGGGGATCTGCTTCCCTGGCCACTTCCTGGTGAGCTTCGCCGGCAGCGAGGGAGAGGTCTATGTGGACCCCTTCAACGGCGACGAGTTGAGCCTGCACCGCATCGAGCTGCTGCTGCGCGGTGCCCTCGGCAACCTCGCGACCCTGAGCGACGATCTGCTGCAGCCTTCCGGTCAGTGGGAGATCATCGAGCGACTGCTCAACGTCAGCAAGGGCGCCTTGCTGCGGGAGGAGCGGATGACGGAGGCGCTGCGCTGCAGCGAGTTGCTGCTGCGCATGAAGCCCGGGGATCCCCTGGAGACGCGGGATCGGGGCTTCATCTACGAGCAACTGGACTGCCCCCGCTTCGCGGCAGACGATTTCGAATACTTTATTGAACAATGCCCGGACGATCCTGTGGCGGACGTGTTGAAGACACAGCTGGCCGCCCTGGATCTGAGCCCCAAGCCCCTCCATTGAGGGACCCGGGGAAGCCCCTTCACTTAAGGATGCTGAGATGGAACAGAAAAATATCAAGATCAACGACATCAATGTGGCCAACGACAAGCCCTTCGTGCTGTTTGGCGGCATGAATGTGCTGGAGTCCCGCGACATGGCGATGGCCGTGTGCGAGAAGTATGTCGAGGTGACCACCAAGCTTGGCATTCCCTTCGTGTTCAAGGCGAGCTGGGACAAGGCGAACCGCTCCTCCATCCACTCCTACCGGGGGCCGGGTCTGGAAGAGGGGATGAAGATCTTCCAGGAGCTGAAGGCGACCTTCGGCATGCCGGTCATCTCGGATCTGCACGAGGTACACCAGGCCAAGCCGGTGGCCGAGGTGGTTGACGTCATCCAGCTGCCCGCCTTCCTGGCGCGCCAGACCGATCTGGTGGAGGCCATGGCCCGCACCGGCAACGTCATCAACATCAAGAAGCCCCAGTTCCTGAGCCCGAGCCAGATGAAGAACATCACCGACAAGTTCGAGGAGTGCGGCAACGATCGCCTGATCCTGTGCGAGCGCGGTGCCAACTTCGGTTACGACAACCTGGTGGTGGACATGCTGGGTCTGGGGGTGATGAAGAAGACCACGGGTGGCTACCCCGTCATCTTCGATGTGACCCACTCCCTGCAGTGCCGGGATCCCCTGGGGGCAGCCTCAGGTGGTCGTCGTGATCAGGTGACCGAGCTGGCCCGTGCCGGCATGGCGGTGGGCCTAGCGGGCCTGTTTATCGAATCCCACCCGGATCCGAAAGTGGCCCGCTGCGACGGTCCGAGCGCCCTGCCGCTGGACAAGCTGGAAGGCTTCCTCAAGCAGATGAAGGCCATCGACGATCTCATCAAGGGGTTCGAGCCGCTGGATACCTCAGCCTGATCCCAAGGGATCCCTTGCTTAACAATGCCCCGCCATGCGGGGCATTTTTATATCCGCTTTTATATTTGTCTTTATATCTGATAGGTCCTCAATGAGGTCTCAAATAAATCATTGACCAGCTATATCACGGTTGCTGTGGTGTTAATGATGTTAAATATATTGTGTGATTGATGTCGCTAAATTGATTCTTATAACGTGTGAAAGTGCCGCCGTTGGAATGGCGAAATGGCATGAACCGGGTGAGATGAGTTAACTATCTCGCCGCGGATCCCTGCACGCGTTTTTTGCCATCGCCCGTGTCAATTAATTAACAGGACGTTGAGCATGCACAAGAAAATATTAAGCAGCCTCTACTTTCAGGTGATATTGGCCATCACCATAGGGGTATTGTTGGGACACTTCTATCCGAGCCTGGGTGCCGATATGAAACCCCTTGGCGATGGCTTCGTGAAATTAATCAAGATGATCATCGCCCCCGTTATTTTCTGCACCGTGGTGACCGGTATCGCCGGCATGGAGAGCATGAAGGCGGTGGGCAAGACGGGGGCCATCGCCCTGGTCTACTTCGAGGTGGTGAGCACCCTGGCCCTGGTCATCGGCCTGTGTGTGGTGAACCTGCTGCAACCGGGGGCCGGCATGAACGTGGATCCCGCCTCCCTGGATACCAGCGCCATCTCGGCCTATGCAGAGCAGGCGAAGTCACAGGGCATCATCCCCTTCCTGCTGGACGTGATCCCGGCCAGCGTGATCGGCGCCTTCGCCAGCGGCAATATTCTGCAGGTGCTGTTATTTGCGGTGCTGTTTGGCTTCTCCTTGCACCATATCGGCGAGAAGGGAAAACTGATCTTCAATATGGTGGACAGCTTCTCCCAGGTTATTTTCGGGATCATCAACATGATCATGAAATTGGCGCCTGTGGGTGCATTCGGTGCCATGGCCTTCACCATAGGGAAATATGGCATCGGCTCCCTGGTCCAGCTCGGACAACTTATTGCCAGCTTCTATCTGACCTGTCTGCTGTTTATATTCCTGGTGCTCGGCAGCATCGCCAAGGCCAATGGTTTCAGCATTTTGCGCTTTATTGCCTATATCCGGGAGGAGCTCTTGATCGTGCTCGGCACATCCTCATCAGAGTCCGTCCTGCCGCGCATGCTGGTGAAGATGGAGGCCCTCGGCTGCAAGAAGTCGGTGGTGGGCCTGGTGATCCCGACCGGTTACTCCTTCAACCTGGATGGCACCTCCATCTACCTGACCATGGCCGCCGTCTTCATCGCCCAGGCGACCAATACCCCGCTGGATCTGTTCCATCAGATCACCCTGCTGGTGGTGCTGCTCATCTCCTCCAAGGGGGCGGCCGGGGTCACCGGCAGCGGCTTCATCGTGCTGGCGGCCACCATCTCGGCGGTGGGGCACCTGCCGCTGGCCGGGCTGGCGCTGATCCTGGGGATAGATCGCTTCATGTCGGAGGCGCGGGCCCTGACGAACCTCATCGGCAACGGGGTGGCGACCCTGGTGGTGGCCCGCTACTGCGATCAGCTGGACGAGGGACAGATGCAGGCGGCGCTCGCCAAGCCTGCCGCCGTGCAGAGCGTCGAGCAGCACGGCTAGGAAGATGGCCGGAGCTCCTGGTGCGAGCGTTGGCCATCGCCCATAAAAAAACGGCCCTCATGGGCCGTTTTTTGTTGTCACTGCAGAGGCGATTACAGGCTCTGGGTGAAGGTGCGGGTGACCACGTCACGCTGCTGTTCCGGGGTCAGGGCGTTGAAGCGCACTGCATAACCGGAGACGCGGATGGTCAGCTGCGGGTATTTTTCCGGATTGGCGATGGCGTCTTCCAGGGTCTCGCGGCGCAGCACGTTGACGTTCAGGTGCTGACCACCTTCCACCACGGGTTCTTGCTGAACCGGCAGCTCACGGTATTCGAACTGACCCAGATCAGACAAGGCGACTTCCTGGTCGGCGGCGAAGCTGTCGCCCTTGGCGCAGATACAGCGAGCCTGTTGTTTCTCTTCGTCCAGCAGCCAGAAAGAGTTCAGCAGAGCGGCGTTGGCGGACTGGGTGATTTGGATGCCCTTGATCATGGTATGACTCCTAATAGGAAGGGATTTCATTGGTAAGGAGATACCCCTGATGTTTTTAAACCACCTCATCGAATGGATGATTTAAAGGGGCCTTGCCTTACACCTTTGCTTCGTTGGGGTCATATATACCACGAGTGTAATAATATGAAAGTTGATCTAAATCAAAAAATAGTCTGATTGGCGAGTCTTGAGAGGATTAAATTATTGAGGTTAATCAAAAATCTCTCATTTTTATGATTTCGTAAGATATATAAATTATGCATTTTATAATCGGTAAATCTAGTAATTTAACTACATCTTTATGGTTTTGCCGTTGCCGGGATTGGGCCTGCGAGGGCAAGAATGGCTGGCGAGGCGGCCGAAACCTGGGTGAGAGGACGTATCGGGGCCAGGATGCATCGATAAAAAGGATAAGTTCATGGTTAATGCATCGTCTAATCAGGTGGATTCGGGTGCAGAGGGGGCTGTCCCGCCTGATCGGGGTCTCTACGGCTCGGCCACGGTTGCGTCTGCCTGCCTTGGCCCCTATTCTGGGCCCCTCGTTGCCTCTGGGGCGAACCCTGCGCCCGTGCGTTGTGGAATTCGACCCCGAGGGCGGGGATCTGGTATTGGGGTATTCAAGAGGAGAGTGGTGTGCTGACCTGGACAGATGTGATTGGATCCGAGAAGGAGCAGGACTATTTCAAGGCCACCCTGGCGACCGTCAGGAGTGAGCGGGAGGCGGGCAAGGTGATCTATCCCCCCGCCACCGAGGTGTTCAACGCCTTCAAGCTGACCGAGCTGGACAGGGTCAAGGTGGTGATCCTGGGCCAGGATCCCTATCACGGCCCGAACCAAGCCCACGGTCTCTGTTTCTCCGTGCTGCCCGGGGTGCGCACGCCCCCCTCTCTGGTCAACATCTACAAGGAGATGCAGCGGGACCTGCCAGGATTTGTCACGCCAAACCACGGCTTCCTGGAGTCCTGGGCCACACAGGGGGTGCTGCTGCTCAATACGGTGCTGACGGTGCAGGCGGGCATGGCCCACTCCCATGCGCATCTCGGTTGGGAGACCTTCACCGACAGGGTCATAGAGCAGGTCAACGCCAGCTGCGAGGGGGTGGTCTTCCTGTTGTGGGGGGCCCATGCCCAGAAGAAGGGGCGCTTCATCGACCGCCAGCGTCACCACGTGCTGAGCGCGCCGCACCCGAGTCCGCTCTCCGCCCACCGCGGCTTCATCGGCTGCGGCCACTTCTCCGAGACCAACCGGCTGCTGGCGGGTCAGGGCAAGGCGCCCATCGACTGGCTCTCGGTCTGCGATGCGTCCACCGCGGGCTGATGGCGCTCGCCGGATGATTGCATCCGCGGGCCGGTGGTGGCCCATTTCTGGCGGGTTGGGTGCCGGGATCCGGGCTTGGCGTTGAGGTAAAGGAGGGAAAACTGTCTGCGCCAGATTTGATTGAGTGCAAAGTTGGCGCAATAAATGACCGTATACTCGAGACAGAACCTTTATCTACCGAGCGCAAGGAGTGCCCATGTTATCCAGTTTGCACAAGGATCACCTCAACATCGCCAAGCTGCTGCAGCTGTTGAAGTACAAGCTGGTCGCCATTCGCGGCGAACAGCCCATCAGTTACTTCCTGATCCGGGACGTGGTGGATTATCTGCGGGAGGTGTCCGACAAGGTTCACCACCCCAAGGAGGACATGATCTACGACTACTACCTGAAATACCGGGTGGTGGAGGGGGAGGTGGCGAACCGCCTGCATGAGGAGCACGCCCAACTGCTGGAGACGGGCACCGAGCTCAAGGAGATGGTGGAGATGATCCTGATGGATGCGGTCATCCCGCTGGATCAGTTCACCGCGCGGCTGGAGCAGTTCATCGAGCAGCAGGAGGCTCACATGAACTATGAGGAGGGGGTGATCTTCCCTCACCTGCGTGACTCCCTGACCGAGGATGACTGGCGCCACCTGGAGCAGCTCTGGCACAACAGGGCGGAAAACGATCCCCTGTTCGGGGCCGAGGTGAGCCAGCATTTCCAGGCCCTGGCCAGGCAGCTCTCACTGCCCCTCTCCCCCTGATCCCCGCCAGAAACGACAACGCCCCGACAGGTTCGGGGCGTTTTGTTATGGGGTTTTAGGACCCGCTCTGGTGACTCGTGGCTCAGAGCTCCAGCTCGTCCGATCCTTCGTAGGCGATATCGATGGATTGCAGCTCCTTCTGCAAGCGGTGCTTGTCTTTGAGCGCCTCGATCTCGCGCCATTTACGCTTCTTTCCCGATGTCCCGCGGCTACGTGAACCCAGCTCAACGACCTCGTCAAAATCGAAGTTGAACATGTCCATGGCTCCCTCCTTGGTTTTATGGTTGTCACCATCCGTATAACACGGTGGCTTTGAAAATAAAACGTTTTTGTGACGAGCTTGTGACAACCGGAAAGGGCCCATAAAAAAACCGGGCCCCCTCGCGGGAGCCCGGTTTTTATCGTGGATGCTCGGCCCCTGGTCTCGAGGCGCCGGTCTCTGTTTTCGGTGTGAAAACAGCGGTCTGGCGGCGAGTGCTGGACCGGATACCGCCCTGGTTACAGACGACCGGCCAGCATGGTTTCCAGCTTGCCCTGATCGACGGCAAACATGCGGATGCCTTCGCCCAGCTTCTCGACGGCCATGGCGTCCTGGTTCAGCTCCCAGCGGAACTCGGCTTCGGTCATGGGGGTCGGTTTGGCCTTGCGCTCGCCGGTGTAGTTCAGCTTGCGCACTACGGTGCCTTCGGCCTTGCTCAGCTCTTCCAGCAGGGCAGGACCAATGGTCAGACGATCACAGCCGGCCAGTTCCAGGATCTCGCCGGTGTTGCGGAAACTCGCGCCCATGACCACTGTCGGGTAGTCGTGCTGCTTGTAGTAGTCGTAGATGGCGGTGACGGAGACCACGCCCGGATCTTCGCTCGCGGTGTAGTCACGGTTGTGCTTGGCCTTGTACCAGTCGAGGATGCGACCGACGAAGGGGGAGATCAGGAAGGCGCCGGCTTCGGCACAGGCGCGGGCCTGGGCGAAGGAGAACAGCAGGGTCAGGTTGCATTGGATGCCTTCCTTCTCCAGCACCTCGGCGGCGCGGATCCCTTCCCAGGTGGAGGCCAGCTTGATCAGGATACGATCGTTGGTGATGCCAGCTTCGTTGTAGAGACGGATCAGCTTGCGGGCCTTGGCGATGCTGGCGGCGGTGTCGAAGGAGAGACGGGCGTCCACCTCGGTGGAGATGCGACCCGGAACTATCTTCAGCACCTCCAGACCGATGTTGACCGCCAGCTTGTCGCCCGCGTCGATGATTTGCTGTGCCTTGTCCTGGCTCTGGGATTTGGCCCAGCTGATGGCGTCGTCGATCAGTGCCGCATACTCGGGGATCTCGGATGCCTTCAACACCAGGGAGGGGTTGGTGGTGGCATCGATGGGCTGGTAGCGCTTGATGGCTTCGATGTCGCCGGTGTCGGCAACTACCGTGGTCAGGGCTTTCAGCTGGGTCAATTTATCGGCCATAGCAAATATCATCTCTTTATGCGGGAGCAATCCCAGGGGTTGCGGGCGTGAGACGGGCGTTCTGAAATAAAATTACAGGAACTCGGCGGCTCAGGCTCAGAAAAGCATGACGGGCGGGGCCCATCGCCATTGCCTGCCTAATTAATACGGATGTGGCGCATCCTGCAATAGGGGGGGGTGTATGCTTCTCGTCCAGTTGCGAAAAGGGGAGGGGGTAAAAGGTGGTAACTAGTTGATTAGTAGTGATTTTAATGGGGCCTATCCCGGCTGGCTCCGGCCCAGATAAATACAAATTTTTTAGTTGATTATCAAATCTGTGCAGCCCGTCACATAAATACTTTCATCAGCCACTTGAAATTTAATTACGTGTAAAACGTTTTGCGTTACAGCCTGCGCCGACCACTGTCCAACAGGTAAACGCTTGCCTCCCGCGATCCAGACCTCATTTCCATTTGTCTCTCCCGAAGGGGGAATTGCGACCAGTATTCCTTTGGCGCTAATTTGTCGGCCGATGGATTGCACACCAAAATTTGTTGAAAGTTTGCGTGCTAAATGAAGCTTTATTGGGTCAAATCGTTCGTTTTTTGTCTTTGTAGTGAACTGAATCACTATTCCCGGCGGCCTCCCTATGCTAGATTCCGCCCCTTTAGCGAAAAGCTAAACCCAAAATCGACAGAGAGCGGTCAGCGCAGACTGGCCATGGATGTGATAACAACAACGAGAGAATTATGGACACCTTGATCGCAATGATTAACGACCTGATGTGGGGAGCCGTGCTCATCTACCTGCTCATCGGGGTCGGGATCTTCTTCACGTTCCGCCTGGGGTTTATCCAGCTTCGCCACTTCGGCCACATGTTCTCGGTACTGCGCAACAGCCGTAAATCCGACCAGGCCGGCATCTCCTCCTTCCAGGCACTGTGCACCAGTCTGGCGGCCCGTGTGGGCACCGGCAACCTGGCGGGCGTCGCCGTCGCCATCTACCTCGGTGGCCCTGGCGCCATCTTCTGGATGTGGCTGATCGCCTTCATCGGCATGGCCACCGCCTTCGTGGAAAGTACCCTGGCCCAGCTCTACAAGGTGAAGGACGAGGACGGCAACTACCGCGGCGGCCCTGCCTACTACATGGAGCGCGGTCTCGGCATGCGCTGGATGGGGGTGGTCTTCTCCCTCTGCCTGCTGCTGGCGTTCGGTCTGGTGTTCAACGCGGTGCAGGCGAACTCCATCAGCCTGGCCATGAACGTGGCCTTCGGCATCCCCGACTGGGTGAGCGGCCTGGCCCTGGTGGTGCTCTCCGGTCTCATCATCTTCGGCGGCATTCGCGGCATCGCCCGCTTCGCCGAGCTGGTGGTGCCCTTCATGGCGATGGCCTATATCCTGATGGCGCTGTTCGTGGTGATCATGAACATCGGCGAGCTGCCCCATGTGTTCTCCCTCATCATCAAGTCGGCGTTTGGCATCGAGCAGGCGGGTTCCGGCGCCATGGGCTATGCCATCTCCCAGGCGATGATCAACGGCATCAAGCGCGGCCTCTTCTCCAACGAGGCGGGCATGGGCTCGGCCCCGAACGCCGCCGCCACCGCCACGCCATACCCGCCGCACCCGGCCTCCCAGGGTTATGTGCAGATGCTGGGGGTCTTCCTCGACACCATCGTCATCTGTACCTGTACCGCGGCCATTATCCTGATGTCCGGCCAGTTCGAACCGGGCTCAGGGGTGACCGGCGTGGAGCTGACCCAGCGTGCGCTCTCCTCCCAGATCGGGGGCGGTGGCAACATCTTCATCGCCGCGGCCATCTTCTTCTTCGCCTTTACCTCCATCGTCGCGAACTACTCCTACGCCGAGACCAACCTGGTGTTCCTCGAGCACAACCACAAGGGCGGTCTGATGCTGTTCCGCATGTTCGTGCTGGGCATGGTGATGTTCGGCTCCGTGGGCGAACTGCCGACCGTCTGGGCGCTGGCGGACGTCTCCATGGGGATGATGGCCATCGTCAACTTGGTGGCCATACTGCTGCTCTCCGGGGTCGCCATCAAGCTGGCCAAGGATTACAACGATCAGCTCAAGCTGGGCCGGGTGCCCACCTTCGATGCCAACAAGTATCCCGAGCTGCGCAGCCAGCTGGAAGAGGGGATCTGGGACAATCCGCCGAAGAACAAGCAGGCCTGAGTGCGGCCGGGTTCTATGTGAATGAAAGAGGGGAGCGTTTGCTCCCCTCTTCTTTTGGCGGATGGCTGGCGGCGGTTTCTAATCGCCTTTCATCCGGACTTCACATTGAGCACACTCAGCCGGTTTAGGATGGCGCCCTGCCTGCCGCCGAGGCGGCAATCCAAACCGATAGATGAGGAGAAGATCATGGAACAACGACAGGGGATGAACTGGCTGGCCCTGACCACGCTGCTGTGGGCCGGTCTGGCCCAGGCCGGCACTGAACCGGAGGCGCTCAAGGCCTCGGTGGATGCGGCCATAGAGCCTGTGCTCGCGCAGTACCGGATCCCGGGGATGGCGGTCGCCCTGCTCAAGGAGGGCAAGACCCATCTCTTCCACTATGGCCTCGCCAACAAGGAGGCGGGCGTCCGGGTCGATGAGCAGACCCTGTTCGAGATAGGCTCGGTCAGCAAGACGCTCACCGCGACGCTTGGAGCCTATGGGGTCGCCGGCGGTCATTTTCGTCTGGATGACAGGGTGAGCACGCTGGATCCCGCCCTCAAGGGCAGCGCGTTTGATCGGGTGACCATGGGGCAGCTCGCGACCTACAGCGCCGGCGGCCTGCCCCTGCAGTTCCCGGATGAGGTGGATACCGCCGACAAGATGCAGGCCTACTACCGGCAGTGGTCACCCGCCTATGCGGCCGGCACCCATCGCCAGTATTCGAACCCCAGCATAGGGCTGTTCGGCCATCTGGCTGCCCGCAGTCAGGGTCGCTCCTTCGAGCAGCTGATGGAGCAGACCCTGCTGCCCCAGCTCGGCCTGGCGCACACCTATATCAGCGTGCCCGAGGCGGCCATGGCGCACTATGCCTTTGGCTATGACAAGGGCGACAAGGCCATCCGGGTCAATCCGGGTATGCTGGCCGCCGAGGCCTATGGCATCAAGACCTCGGCGCGGGATCTGCTCAGGTTCGTCGAGGCGAATATGGCCGAGGCAAACAGGAGCGGGGTGAGCAAGGGCAAGCAGCCGAACGAGCGGTTGCAGGCGGCCATCGCCCTGACGCATACCGGCCTCTATTCGGTGGGAGCCATGACCCAGGGGTTGGGGTGGGAGATGTATGACTACCCGCTCAGCCTCGAGACCCTGCAGGCCGGCAACAGCACCGACATGGTGTTAAAGCCCCATCCGGTGACCCCTGTGCCCAAGCCCGCCCCGGCCAAGGCCAGCACCCTGTTCAACAAGACGGGCTCCACCAACGGCTTTGGCGCCTACGTGGCCTTCGTGCCCGCCAAGGGGATAGGCATCGTCATGCTGGCCAATCGCAACTACCCCAACGAGGTGCGCATCAAAACGGCTTACACCATCCTGAGTCAGCTGACCGACTAAGGAGGAGGTTGTTGTTTTGATGAAGTCAGGTACGCCGGGTCACTGGCGTGCCTGTCGATGACCCCGGCCTCTGCACCCTCACTCAGCACGCAAACATTGCCAGACAGGCGTCACGTCAGGCGCAACATTTCCAAACAGGAATCTACCGATCGCCATCTCTTCACTAGGTGCGAGCGGATCTCACCCCTATAGTGCTCCCCATCCTCACCCGGTCTCGCCTCCTTGCGTCGTCGATAAATCGTCTTTGCCGGTGGGGCCCTCTTCAATGGAGCATTCATGGGCATCTTCCTGCTGTGCAGTTTCCTGATGATCATCCTCTATCCGGTCGGGATCGACCTCTATCTGGTGGCGGTGCCCCGGATAGCCGATGCCCTGCAGGCGAGCGAGGCGCAGATCCATACCGCCTTCTCCATCTATCTGTTCGGCATGGCGGCCACCGTGCTGCTGGGAGGCATGATTGCGGATCGTTACGGCCGGCGCCGGGTGGTGCTGGGGGGCGCCCTCATCTTTGTCATCGCCTCGCTGGTGGCGGCCAATGCGGCCAGCATCGACGGCTTCTATCTGGGGCGTTTCTGGCAGGGAGTCGGGGCCGGCGCACTCTACGCCATGACCTTTACCGTGCTGCGGGATGTGCTGAGCCAGGAGCGGCTGGCGACGGCGCTCTCCATGATCAACGGGGTGATCTGCGTCATCCCTGTGCTGGCGCCGGTGCTCGGCTACCTCATCCTCGCCCGCTTCGAGTGGCGCGGCATCTTCGTGGCGATGGCGCTGGTGGCCGCCTGCAGCGGTCTGGTCAACCTGCTGCTGCTCAAGGAGACCCGCCCGGCCCGCCAACCGGGAAGTGGTGGGGCGCTGCCATTTGCCCTGCTGCGCTCCCCGCACTTCATGTTGCTCTCCTTGCTGACCAGCGCTGGCGTGACCGCCATTCTGGTCTATGTCAGCGTCTCGCCGCTGATCCTGATGAAGGAATTCGGCTTCACCGCGGAGCAGTACTCCATCGTGATGATGGTGATGGCCGGGGTGAGCATGTCCACCTCCTTCCTGACACCGCTGCTGTTGCGCCGGCTCGGCAAGCACGGGGTGTTGGCGCTCTCCCACCTTGCCTATCTGTTGGCGATGGTTTTGTTGCTCGGTTGCTGGCAGCTGGGGGGCGATATCCGGTTGCTGCTGCCTGGGTTTGCGATGGTCTGCGTCGGTTTCTCCTGCGGTTTCGGAGTGGCGATGGGGGAGGCGCTGGATGGTTGCCGGCACCATGTGGCGTTCGCCAGCTCGGTGCTCTGTATCATGCAGATCAGCCTCTCCGGTCTCTATATCTGGTTGACGGGACATCTGGGATTGACTCCGTCCGAGATGCTGCTTGGCTCCCTGTTGCTGGCTCTGTTCAGTTACCTGGCCGTCAGGGTGCTGTTACCATGGCTTGCGGTGCGCGAAGCGCGGTTGCGGGGATAAGTGAGAGGAAACATGCGTAACCTGGGTGAACTGGATTTGAACCTGCTGGTGGTTTTCAAGCACCTGATGCAGGAGCGCAGCGTGGCGGGGGCAGCGAAGAAGCTCTGCGTCACCCCCTCGGCGGTGAGCAAGTCGCTCGGCAAGTTGAGGGACTGGTTTGAGGACCCCTTGTTCGTGCGGGTGCGGCAGGGGCTACAGCCGACCAACCTCTCCCTGACGCTGGAGGAGGAACTCAGAGCCTGGTTCCAGCTCACCGACAGCATCACCTCCCGGAGTAGCGAGGCGATCCCCGAAGGGGCCCGCTTCAGTCTGGCGATGGAGTCCCCCTTTGGCATCAGTTTCCTGAGTGAACTACCCATGACCATATACGAGAAATACCCCTATTCGGTGGTCAGGATGCTGGGGTGGGATCACCACTCCCTCAACGACATCGTCAACGGGGATGCAGATCTCGGCTTCTGTGCCCGGGAGACCCATGGTCGTTCCCAGGCCAGGGTCAACCGGCTGCCCTACTACATCGATCACGAGGTGCTGTTCAGAGACAGACCCGTGGTGTTCCTGCGCAAGGACCACCCGTTGCTGGAGCAGAAGTGGTCGCTGGAGCATTTTCTCGCCTGCCCCCAGATCAGCGTGGTGTGGGAGGCCAGCGACAGCTGGGCCCTCGATGATCTGCTGGAGGACCAGGGGCTGCATCGTCAGGTCCCCATCATGGTCGCGAGCTTCGAGCAGGCACTGCATATCGCCTCCCAGTCGAGCCATGAGCTGATCGCGGTGGCACCATCCTATTGCACGGGTTATGCCGCCAGACAGCACGCCAATCTGATCGCCATGCCGCTGCCACTGACCGAGGCACTCTACGTGCAGTTGGAGATCTCTTTCATCCTGCTGTGGCACAAGCGCCATAACCGGGATGCCAAGGTGATGTGGCTGCGCAACGAGATAAGGCGGCTCTATGGCCTTGCATCGGAGAGGGGAGGCGCCCGCTTTCCATGGGGCGGTGTGACGGCTGATGAGGGCTGAGCGGTGACACATCCCTAGCCGTAAGGGCCAGGAAATGGCTGGTCCCGGGGCTCAGCCGTACTGCTCTTCCATCCAGGCTTCCAGGATCAGCTGGGCGGAGACCCCGTCCACGCTGCCCTTGTCCAGCGCCTTGTAGCCGCCGCGCTCGAACAGGCGGGCGCGGGCGTCCGTGGTGGTCAGGCGCTCGTCCTTGAATTCCACCGGCTTGCCGAAGCGGCCGTGCAGGCGATTGCCGAACTTGCGAGCGCGCACCGTGATCTCCTGATCCGTGCCATCCATGTTCAGCGGCAGGCCCACCACCAGCAGATCCGGCTGCCACTCCTTGAGCAGCTTCTCGATTTCATCCCAGTTGGGCACGCCGTCGTTGGCCTTGAGGGAGCGCAGGGGGCGGGCTGTGCCGGTGATCTCCTGGCCGATGGCGACACCTATACTCTTGGTGCCGTAGTCAAAGCCCATGATGCTGCGTGATGACATGGAATTCCTTAAAACGAAACAAGTAAAAGGGGCCCTTGGGGCCCGCTTGGTGCAAGGCTAGCTATGCCCCACCTGGCTGGAGAGGTGCAAGGGGTTGACCCCTATGCTGGCGGCGGCCTGCTGCCAGCGCTGGTGGAACAGAGTGGTGTTGAACCGCATCAGCTATGCCCCACCTGGCTGGAGAGGTGCAAGGGATTGACCCCTATGCTGGCGGCGGCCTGTTGCCAGCGCTGGTGAATGGGAGTGTTGAACACCAGATCCGCGTTGGGGGGGATCACCAGCCAGGCGCCATCCACCAGCTCCTGTTCGAGCTGGCCCGCACTCCAGCCGGCGTAGCCCAGCGCCACCAGCCAGTGGCTGGGGGCCTCGTCGGTGCCGAGCGTCTCCAGAATGTCCTTGGAGGTGGTGACCATCATCTCGTCGCTCACCTGCAGGGTGGAGTTGAAACCGGGGCGGAAGCTGTGCAGCACGAAGCCGCGATCCGCGTGGACCGGGCCCCCCTGCAGCACCGGCTGCTTCATCTGGGCGGTGTCGGGAGGATTGAGCTTGAGCTTGGCCAGCATGGCATCCAGGGACATGTCGACCGGGATATTGACCACCAGCCCCATGGCCCCCTCGCTGCTGTGCTCGCACAGATAGACGAGAGAGCGCTCGAAGTAGGCGTCCGTCAGGCTCGGCATGGCGAGCAGATAGTGATTTTGCAGTGTTTGCATAGACATCAAATAGTGCAAAGGTGTTTGGGGTGATTATGGCAGTTAGGGGCGGCGGGCAAAACCGCTTTTTCACGGCTGGGACACAACTCCGGGAGGTGGCGGGAGCCCTGGCGCAAAAACCACAGGGGCCGCGAGGGCCCCTGTGGTGCTTGGCTACCGAGTCGGTGCCGCCAGATGAGCGGCACCGACCCATGAGGCCATCAGCGCCCCAGACGCCGCTCGATGGTGTCCATCAGCATGCCGGTGATGGAGACGTCGAAGGCCGCCTCGATCTCGCGGATGCAGGTGGGGCTGGTGACGTTAATCTCGGTCAGCCGATCGCCGATGATGTCGAGGCCGACGAAGATGAGGCCTTTTTCTTTCAGGGTCGGACCCACCGCGCGGGCGATGGCCCAGTCGGCCTCGCTCAAGGGGCGCGCCTCGCCGCGGCCACCGGCCGCCAGGTTGCCGCGGGTCTCCCCCTGGGCCGGGATGCGGGCCAGGCAGTAGGGCACGGGTTCGCCGTCCACCACCAGCACCCGCTTGTCACCGTCCTTGATGGCGGGCAGATAAGTTTGGGCCATGCAGTACTGACTGCCGTGCTCTGTCAGAGTCTCGATGATGACACCGACGTTGGCATCGTCTGCCTTCATGCGGAAGATGGAGGCGCCACCCATGCCATCCAGGGGTTTGAGGATCACGTCTTTATGCTCGGCGTGGAAGGCGCGAAGCTTGTCGGCTCTGCGAGTGACGAGGGTGGTGGGGGTGTGCTCGGCGAACCAGGCGGTGTAGAGCTTCTCGTTGGCGTCGCGCAGGCTCTGGGGCTTGTTGACGATGAGGCAGCCCTCATCCTCGGCTCGCTCCAGCATGTAGGTGGCGTAGATGAATTCGGTGTCAAACGGCGGATCCTTGCGCATCAGGATCACGTCCAGGGTGGAGAGGGGCTGATCGACAACCTCACCCAGTTCGAACCAGTTGGCGTAGTCGTACTGCACCTTGAGGGGGCGCATGGTGCCGAAGGCGCGGCCCGCCTCCATGTAGAGATCCGACATCTCCAGGTAGAAGAGCTCGTAGCCGCGCTTCTGCGCCTCTTCGAGCATGGCGAAGCTGGAGTCTTTCTTGATGTTGATGGCCGAGATGGGGTCCATCACGATGCCGAGTTTGATGGTCATCCGAAATTCCTTCTGTGGCTCGATAGGGTTGAGATTATCAGAACTTGTTCAAGGTCTGCCGCGAGAGGCCGCAAACGGCGCAGGGGCCTTGTTCAGGGCCTCGCAGCAAGACGTTGGACAGGTGTCAGGCCAGATCGCCAAAGCGGCACTGCAGCGCCGTGATGGCGGTCAAGGCGGCGGTCTCGGTGCGCAGCACTCGGGGCCCGAGCAGCATCTCCTTGAAATCTTCCTGCACGGTACGGGCGATCTCGTCGCTGGACAAGCCCCCTTCCGGGCCTATCAGCAGGCGCACACCATGTTCCGGCACCGGCAGAGTGTTGATGCTGTACTCGGCGCGGGGGTGCAGGTTGAGCTTGAGCTCCTTGGTCTCTTCCGCCAGCCAGGCGTCCAGCTCCATGGGCATGCGCACCTCGGGCACGGTATTGCGACCGCACTGCTCGCAGGCGCTGATCACCACCTTCTGCCACTGCTCGCGCTTCTTCTCCAGCCGATCCGCCGGCAGCTTGACGCCGCAGCGCTCGGAGAAGAGCGGGGTGATGCAAGTGACGCCGAGCTCCACGGATTTCTGGATGGTGAAGTCCATCTTGTCACCGCGGCTGATGACTTGGCCGAGGTGGATGGCGAGCGGCGATTCCACCGACTGGGCATCGCAACGGTCGATGTGCACTTCCACCGACTTCTTGCCGACGCTCGCTATGGTGGCGGGGTACTGGTTGCCATCGCCGTTGAACAGCTCGAGCTGCTGGCCCGGCTGCATGCGCAGCACCCGGCCGATGTGGTTGGCGCCGTCTTCCGACAGGGCCAGGGTCTGGCCGACCTGCAGGGAGGCCGGCTCATAGATACGTGGAATGCGCATGGATGAATTCTGTCTCTTGCTCAAGGGAAGGGATGTTAAATCCCTTCTTTCATAGATTGGGCTACTGGCACTGCTTTTCAATGAAGGGGTTGGTATTGCCCTGCAGCTTGCCGATGCGGCGGTTGCGCTCGCACTCCCAGCGATCCGCCGGGTACTGCCTGTCCCAGGCCTCGAACAGTTTACGCTGTTGCGCCGCCAGGCGCAGCCCGTACTGTTCCCCCATGTAGAGGTAGGCGCGGGCGATCTGGCCACGTACCGGCCCCTTGGGGGGCTGCACCCGCTGATCCTTGAAGTCCACCAGCATCTGGCACTTGCCGTACTGGTTCGGCTTGCCGTTCCAGTCGGAGAAGCGGTAGTTCGCGCGATCGCCGTTCACCTCGCCAATGGCGGGGAAGAGGTTGTGCATGTCGCCTTCCATCTTGTTGAACTCGGCGCTCTTGCCGCAGTTCTTGCGACCCCCCTCCTGCCAGCACTGCAGCTGGTGGCCGAACTCCCAGGCGGGCACCACGTGCTCCCACTCGATGCGGGCAGCACGATTGGCCTGCTTGCGGGGCAGGTAGCCACAGCTCTCCCAGTCCGGGGCCATCTTCTTGCCGTTGAACTTGATGTTGCAGCCACAGTAGAAGGTGGTGGGGTGGCTCTGATAGAGCTTGACGAGATCCTGCTTGGCGGCGCGGAAAGTCTGGGCCTCCTGGGCCTGGAGCGGGACACTGATCAGCAGGGTCAGGCCAAGGGAGAGCAGGGGATAAGCGAACTGGGGGCGAGACATGGGGATCCTTGAAAATGAAACGATGAAACGACGTCGGGCACCCTACCACAGGCTGGCGCCATAACCTGACTCAATCCGTATCCGGTTGATACACCAGGGGCTGGCGACAGCGGCGACAGTGGTAGCGGGCCTCCCCGCGCATCACCTTGTTGTGGCGACGAATGGAGAGCCGATGTTGCTGGCAGGCGCAGACATAGGGTTGGGTGCGCTCCCCCAGCACGGCGAGATCGAAGCTGTGGGTGGTTCTGGGTTCGAGGTTGAACACCTCCCGCATCACCGACTGCCACTGGCGGCCGTGGGGCAGTACCCGGTTCCTGCCGCGCCCCTCGCCCCAGAGGGCATAGACCAGCAGGTGCGCCACCTCGTGGGGCACCACCTCCTCCATGAAGGCCTGCTGGTTGGCCTCATAGAGCGCGGGGTTGAAGCGCAGCTCCCAGGTTTGCAGCCGCGCAGAACCCGCCGCCCGGCCACGCATGTTCAGATAAATGCACGGGCGCGGGAAGGAGCGGCCGAGTCGTGCCTCGGCCTGCGAGAAACAGACGTCGACCCGCTCGGTGAGCAAGGCAGAGGGGGAGGGGAGGGCCGTCATGGGCAATCCTGTCGGTCGGCGGATAAGCAAAAGGGGAGCCAGGCTCCCCTTTTATCACAGGCACATGCCTCGGGACATTACAGACCGGCGGCGTCGCGCAGCAGGGCGGCCTTGTCGGTCTTCTCCCAGGGGAACTCGTCGCGACCGAAGTGGCCATAGGCGGCGGTCGCCTGGTAGATGGGACGCTTGAGATCCAGCATCTCGATGAGGCCGTAGGGGCGCAGCTCGAAGAACTCGCGCACCAGCTTCACCAGCAGCTCCTCGGCAACCTTGCCGGTGCCGAAGGTTTCGACGCTGATGGAGGTAGGCTCGGCCACGCCGATGGCGTAGGAGACCTGCACTTCACAGCGATCCGCCAGACCGGCGGCGACTATGTTCTTGGCCACGTAGCGGGCGGCGTAGGCGGCGGAGCGGTCAACTTTGGACGGATCCTTGCCGGAGAAGGCGCCACCACCGTGACGGGCCATGCCGCCGTAGGTGTCGACGATGATCTTGCGACCGGTCAGACCGCAGTCACCCATGGGGCCGCCGATGACGAAACGACCGGTCGGGTTGATGAAGTACTTGGTGTCCTTGGTGATCCACTCGGTCGGCAGCACCGGCTTGATGATCTCCTCGCGCACCGCTTCCACCAGGTCGCTGTGGCTGACGGAGTCGCAATGCTGGGTGGAGAGCACCACGGCATCCACACCCAGGATCTTGCCTTCGTTGTCGTAGGCGAAGGTCAGCTGGCTCTTGGCATCCGGGCGCAGCCACGGCAGGGTGCCGTTCTTGCGTACTTCGGCCTGGCGTTTTACCAGCAGGTGGGAGTAGGTGATGGGGGCTGGCATCAGCACGTCGGTTTCGTTGGTGGCGTAGCCGAACATCAGGCCCTGGTCACCGGCGCCCTGCTCGTACGGATCGGTACGGTCGACGCCCTGGTTGATGTCCGGGGACTGCTTGCCGATGGCGTTCAGCACGGCGCAGGAGTCGGCATCGAAGCCCATGTCGGAGTGGGTGTAACCGATCTCGCGCACGGTATCGCGCACGATCTGCTCGATATCGACCCAGGCAGAGGTGGTCACTTCACCGGCGACCATCACCATGCCGGTCTTGACCAAGGTCTCGCAGGCGACACGCGCCTTGGTGTCCTGTACTAGGATGGCGTCCAGGACCGCATCGGAGATCTGGTCGGCGATTTTATCGGGATGGCCTTCGGAGACCGACTCGGAAGTAAACAGCTTTGCCATGTTTGGTTCTCAATCGTGTGGGGTTATCGCCGCGGCCATAACCGGATAATGACAGGATGACTGTAGAGGTATCTACATCTGGACGTCTATTTTAATTAGCCCCATGGGTGATTGCCAGCACTATTTTGGTTTGGCGCCGCCCGAGTCGGCATCTACCCCATTTGGGGTGAGGGGAGGGCCGAATTGAATCGTTTTCCTGTCCAAGAAAAGCGATTGTGCTCCCAAAGCGGCTTTATTCGTCCAGATAACATTTGCACGCCACGCCCCCTGCTGGGACAATAACGCGCCTTATTCTTGGCCATCAAATGAAGCAATCGCAGGAGATACAGATGCCTTCTCGTAAAGAGCTTGCCAATGCCATTCGCGCATTGAGTATGGATGCCGTTCAAAAAGCCAACTCCGGTCACCCGGGCGCCCCCATGGGAATGGCAGACATCGCCGAAGTGCTGTGGCGTGGCCACCTCAAGCACAACCCGAACAACCCCAAGTGGGCCGACCGCGACCGTTTCATCCTCTCCAACGGCCACGGCTCCATGCTGCTGTACTCCCTGCTGCACCTCTCCGGTTACGATCTCTCCATCGATGACCTGAAGAACTTCCGCCAACTGCACTCTCGCACCCCGGGTCACCCGGAGTACGGTTATGCTCCTGGCATCGAGACCACCACAGGCCCGCTGGGTCAGGGCATCACCAATGCCGTGGGCATGGCGATCGCCGAGAAGGCCATGGCCGAGCAGTTCAACCAGCCGGGTCACGACATCGTCGACCACTACACCTACGCCTTCATGGGCGACGGCTGCCTGATGGAAGGTATCTCCCACGAGGCTTGCTCCCTGGCCGGTACCCTGCAACTGGGCAAGCTGATCGCCTTCTGGGATGACAACGGCATCTCCATCGACGGTCACGTCGAAGGCTGGTTCACCGATGACACCCCCAAGCGCTTCGAAGCCTACGGTTGGCACGTCATCCCGGCCGTGGACGGTCACAGCCCGGAAGCCATCAATGCCGCCATCGAAGCCGCCAAGGCCGAGACCGGCAAGCCGACCCTGATCTGCTGCCGCACCATCATCGGCTACGGTTCCCCGAACAAGTCCGGCTCCCACGATTGCCACGGCTCACCGCTGGGCAACGACGAGATCGCCGCCGCCCGTGCCTTCCTGAAGTGGGACCACGCGCCCTTCGTCATCCCGTCTGACATCGCCGCCGAGTGGAATGCCCAGGAGAAGGGCACCAAGCTGGAAGCCGACTGGGCTGCCAAGTTTGCCGCCTATGAAGCCGCGCACCCGACCCTGGCTGCCGAGTTCAAGCGTCGCACCACTGGCGAGCTGCCGGCCAACTGGGCCGCAGAGTCCGCCAAGATCATCGAAGCCCTGCAAGCCAACCCGGCCAAGATCGCGACCCGTAAAGCGTCCCAGAATGCTCTGGAAGCCTTCGGCAAGCTGCTGCCCGAGTTCATGGGTGGTTCCGCGGATCTGGCGCCGTCCAACCTGACCATGTGGTCCGGTTCCAAGTCCCTGACCAACGACGACGCCTCCGGCAACTACATCCACTACGGTGTGCGTGAGTTCGGCATGTCCGCCATCATGAACGGCATCGCCCTGCACGGTGGCTTCATTCCTTACGGCGCGACCTTCCTGATGTTCATGGAATACGCTCGCAACGCCCTGCGCATGGCCGCCCTGATGAAGCAGCGCGCCATCTTCGTCTACACCCACGACTCCATCGGTCTGGGTGAAGATGGCCCGACTCACCAGCCGGTCGAGCAGATTGCCTCCCTGCGTCTGACCCCGAACATGAGCACCTGGCGTCCGTGCGATCAGGTGGAATCCGCCATCGCCTGGAAGCACGCCATCGAGCGCACCGACGGCCCGACTTCCCTGATCTTCTCCCGTCAGAACCTGGCCCAGATGGACCGCACTGCCCAGCAGCTGGTCGACGTCGCCAAGGGTGGTTACGTGCTGAAGGATTGTGCCGGTACCCCGGAGATCATCCTGATCGCCACCGGTTCCGAAGTGGAGCTGGCCGTGGCCGCCTACGTCGAGCTGACCGCCAAGGGCCGTGCCGTGCGCGTGGTCTCCCTGCCGGCCACCGACGTGTTCGACGCCCAATCCGCCGAGTACAAGGAATCCGTGCTGCCGTCCTCCGTGACCAAGCGCGTCGCCATCGAAGCGGGCATCGCCGACTACTGGTACAAGTACGTGGGCCTGAACGGCAAGATCATCGGCATGCACACCTTCGGTGAGTCCGCACCGGCCGAGCTGCTGTTCAAGGAATTCGGCTTTACCGTGGAAAACGTGGTTGCTACCGCTGAATCCCTGTAATCCCTGATTGCTTTGCATTGAACTGAAAAGCGCCTCCCTCGGGAGGCGCTTTTTTATTTAGTCAGCCTGAGTTCTATTATCTGTACATACCAGCTATTCAGTGATTTGATCAGTTTTATCAATGTGAGGCTGAAAATGGTAAAGCATGATGAATAAATATAAACGCTTAGATATACCTAATATCGTAGTATTGGATGCGGCTGAACAGTTTTATCAAAGTGCAAAAATTATTAGATATATGCCACAGGCTCCGGAGTATTACTTCCAATGCTCACAAATGCAGCACTGGCAATGGAGCTATATATAAAGTCACTAAACACACTGTCAGTTATTGAAAGCTATGAAAAATATTCAGATGGTAGTGAAGGTGGTGTGGTTACGGAAAAAAAACAGAGACACGCGAACACGACTTAAGCATTATTTTGTCTAATGTCGATGATGCTATTAAAATCAACATTGGTGATTTGTTTAATAATGGAAGGATACAACATTCATTCGATGAATTAATCGAGTTAGTTAAGCATTACGATAAGCTTTTCGTGAGAAGCCGATATTCATATGAGAAGTTAGGGTTGCCGACCATTAGCATTGCTGAATTGTTATATTGTATTGAGTCCATTCGTGATTTAGTTGGTGAAATAAGTCAAAGTACTGACGAAAATAAAAAATGATATTGTCAGTTGCTATTGAATTTTTAAATAAAAAGACACCGGCTTAGGCCGGTGTCTTTTTATCGTTAAAGCAATGCCTTAAACCAAAGGCGGGGTGCTTTCCGCATTGGACATCACGGCATCCATCTGTACCAGGGCGCCGGCGGGCAGCTCGCTCACGCCGATCACGGTGCGGGCGGGGTGGTAGCTCGGGAAGTACTGGGTATAGATGGCGTTGACCGCCTCCAGATCCTCGATGTTCTTCACCTGGATATTGACCTTGACGATATCGTCCATCACATGGCCGATGCTCTCGACGATGGTCTTGATATGGCCGAGACACTGAGCGGTCTGCTCACGAACGCAGCCGGTCAGCACCTTGCCGGTGGCCATATCCAGCGGCAGCTGGCCCGCGATATGGTTGTAGTGGGAGAAGGCGACGGTCTGGGTGTGCATTGCGCTGCGCGGGGCCTTGTCGGTGTTGCGGGCGCGGATCACCAGGTTGTGTCTGTCTTCCACCAGTTGTGGCGGAGTGCCGTCACCGTGGGAGATGACCGCATCCATCTGCACCAGGGCGCCCATGGGCAGGGCGGAGGCGGCTATCACCGAGCGGGCCGGCAGGTAGGCGACGGCGCGTGCGATGGCGGAGTCCGGGAAGAAGGTACGGTAGACCTCGTCAACCACCTCGAGATCCGCAAGGCTCTGCAGATAGACGGTGACCTTGACGATGTCATCGAACGGCACATCGATGCCTTCAAGCACGGCCTTGATATGGGCCAGGCACTGGGCGGCCTGCGCCTTGATGCCATCCTCGACCAGCTTGCCCGATGCCATATCGATGGGCAACTGGGCACCGATATTGTTGTAGTGGGAGAAGGCGACGGTCTGGGTGGAGAGGGCGCTGCGCGGTGCCTTGTCGCTATTACGGGCGAGTTTGACCAAGGGGCAGGGATCTTGCGGGAAGGTGCCTTCCCCGTTGGAGATGATGGCGTCCATCTGCACCAGGGCGTGCATCGGCAGGGCGGCCACGGCGAGCACGGTGCGGGTCGGCACATAGCCTGGGAAGAATTCCGCATACACGGCATTGACCGCGTCCAGATCGGTGATCTCCTTGAGGAAGATGGTGACTTTCACCGTGTCGTCCATCACATGGCCGATGCTCTCGACGATGGCCTTGATATTGGTGAGGCACTGTCTGGCCTGATCCTTGATATCACCACCGATCAGCTTGCCGGTCTTGGGATCGACGGGCAGTTGAGCCGAAATATTGTTGTAGTGGGAGAAGGCCACGCTCTGGGTGTAGGGACCCAGCTGCTGGGGAGCGAGTTCGGTATTTCTTGCCGCCTTGATAATGGTGCCACTCATAGGATGTTCCTCTTCTAAATATTCATTATTGATATAGGTAGGGTCCTGACCAGGGGTTGTCGAATGGCTGCACCCAGGGTCGCCTGGCATATTGGCGAGCCCGTTTCGATGAACAACCATCAACGACAACCTCTCCTCGGTTATTGCGGCAATCCACCAGGCAGAGGGATTGGATAAGAGAGGGTTGGTTTGGATTATTTCAGTCGGGAGGATTCTAGGAGCGCCTTTGACCGCGATGCAAACCGGGATCTCATTTCTATGAGATGGCTCAATGCTCTGAAATATCGCCAAATTGCACTTAGATTCACGATAAAGGCAGGAAAAAGACGATTCAAACAGCACTTTTCTCGTGGCAAGGCCGCCGGGACAGGCCTTTCACCGAGGCTGGGGCAAGGCGGAGTGTGAATAAAGGGTTAACATTATGCGCCATCTTGCAGAAAATGGATTTTATTGTGAATGAATATGCAATCTTGGCTAAAAGGAGGGGCTATCTCGCCGGCTAAAAATATGCTAGCGGTTCTTGATTCCGCCTTTATCGATATATGCCCTGAAATATGATTCACCGCTTCTGAATGCTGGCTCTCTTCATATCCCGTCAGCCCTCGATATTCGTCGTCCCTTATGGCATATATTTTCCGGCCGGTTTGATATTGCCAGGGATAGGATCGGAATAGCTGTCCGGGCGAGTGCTCCCTTAGGAAGGGCTAACCGGGCTGACTGGATCTGGCGTGCTCGATGGCGTATCAATAAGGGCTGACTCCAGGGGGCCGACGCCGGCCACCGGAGCCCTTGCCACCCCTTTTCAAGGAGATCGCCCAAATGGAGATAGTCATCGACCGCCTCGACGGCCCCGAGATAGCCGCCTTCCTGCAGGCCCATCTGGATGACATGCGTGCCGTCTCGCCGCCGGAGAGCAAGCATGCGCTGGATCTCAAGGGGCTCAAGGCACCGGCCATCACCTTCTGGTCTGCCTACGACGATCAGACCCTGGTGGGTTGCGGCGCCATCAAGGAGCTGGCCCCCGATGGCGGGGAGATCAAATCCATGCGGGTGCACGGTGCCGCCAGGGGCAGGGGAGTTGGCTCGGCCATCTTGCAGCACCTCATCACCATAGCGCGGGGGCGGGGCTATCGCACCCTGAAGCTGGAGACGGGTGCCATGGCCTTCTTCACCCCGGCCCATGCCCTCTATCGCAAGCACGGCTTCGTGGATTGCGAGCCGTTTGGGGAGTACAAGCCCGACCCCAACAGCCTCTTTATGGAATTGACTATCGAGTGATTGAGGTTTTGCATCTCATATATTTCACCAGTTCCATTGCTGGCTGTGGGTATCTGTGGCTGATCCCGGGGCAGTGGCTAACCTTCAGTCTCTTGCTTGCGGCGGCCTATTTTCTAGCGCGCCTCCTGCGGCACTGATCCTCACGGGTCGTTCCGGGGATATGGATGCCGGAAGCGGACCAGGGGCCATCCAGCTCACAGTTTTTGATTAAAAAGTTAATAAGTGGCTCGAATGGGAGGGGAGTCGCTTTTTGAATCTGTTATTAATCATAAGATTAACTGTGCCGCTGGCACCCCGTCGGGGGCGACTGGACGCACAGGCAAGAGACTCTCCAGAGGCGGCGCCCGTGATCATCATGAGCTGACTGTTGGAGGATTTATGCTGGGCTATATATTGGGTGATATGTACTGTCGAACCTGTACCTTCAGGCCGCCCCCCCGTCTTGGCAAACACTTCCCCCTGGCGCCGGATTATCAGCTGCGTGGCCGCGCCGGCGCCGCCATCATGACCATAGAGACCCTGCTCGATACCCCCTATCCCCAGAAGAAGTTCAGGGATCTGGTCTATGGGGCCTTCATCGAACGTCAGCGCCGCCTGTTTGCGGAGCACGTGGTCATCGCCCAGATGGAGAGCAGCCAGGATCTGGAGGTGTCCGTCGATCTCTCCTTCATCAGCACGGCGGTGCCCATCGGCCTGCTCGCCATCTCGGAGGAGATAGCGCTGCTGACCACACCGCGTCCCACCAAGACCCATCCTCATCACGATGTGCTCTGCCAGGTGCTCGATTGCACCGCCATGCTGATGTTCTACGCCAAGGTCATTCGCCAGCGCAATGCGGTCCTGGAGAACATAGGCCATCAGTTCGGCTACAAACCCGAGCCCGAGCTGGTGGCCCGGGTCGGCGGCGGGGGAGAGGAGGACTACGTGGTCTTCATGGTCAACATCATGACCTGCATCGCCCATTCGGGGTCTCTCAGGGAGGCGCTGGAGAACGGCATCAGGATGGGGCTGCGCGAACCCGCCTTCTTCTGCATCGTCGGCGCCATCGCCAGCACCCTCTGGGGCGTGCCCAAACCCTGGGCCTATCAGGTCTCTCTGTTTATCCAGCGCCACCACCCCCATTACCTGCAGATCTTGCAGCGCTGTGAGGCCAGGGTCGGCCGCACCCAGATCAACCTGGTGCCCCCCAAGCCCCCCCTGTGTGCACCGGTCAAGCGGCAGGTGAGCCGCTTCCTGAGAGGGGCCTTCTAGGGATGCTGACTGTGTGAGGCGCTCTGTCCCAGGGCGCCTCTTGCCTGCCATCCGTGCCTCTCCTGTGCCGCTCGAAGCGCGTCTCCCGCGACTGAATGGAAGGCGTGTCTCTCTTTACCTCCATCGCAGCTGGGAAAGCTCCTGTACGGCGTGATGCTCCGCATATGGGTGGCGCAGGGCACTCGAATCGGATCCAGGTCGCTATTTCTCTTCAATTCCCTTGGTAATTTGGCGCCATTCGATACTATCCGTCGCGTGTGACTCGTATGGGCAATGACTGTTTGCTCAGTGCCGATGCGGCCACCCATTCCATCTTCATCAGCGCCGACGGAATGGGCATCGCAAGACAAGAGACATATTGACGTGTGCTTTTCGCATCCAGGGGTATATCGAATGGCGTGTGCTATTTCCATCCGGCAGCCGGATAACAGATTGCAGATAAACAACGACAGCTATGACCTGAATAAAATAAAGGGGGTCGAGGTGTGGGTGCTGAGCTGGAAAGATCATCTGCGCAAGATGGTCTTGCTGGGCCTGGTGACCTCCAGCGTGCTCTTCTATTTCATCCCCACTGAGGAGCAGGCAAAAAGTGCGCTTCTCGTGCTCTTTCTGCCCATGGCCGCTTTCTTGGCAGGGGCATTGATGGGGTTGCTGTCCTGCGCGAAATATGAGTTTCGCATCGAGTTTGCCCACGCGGATGAAACCGGCGTGCAGTGGATCACGGTGGCCAGGAGCCGCCATGCCGCCGACCATGAACTCTTTCAAGCGCAGGCGATGGAGCTCAAACGCCTCATCAACACATAAGTGGCAAGGCTTATCGGCGGCGATCGTCCAAGCCAGTGATCCATGCAGGGGGGCTGGCCGCTAGCCATGCTCGCTGTGCTCCCTCAATGACCTTCAGACCGGGCCTGAGCCTAGTGAGTTAGCGCAGATAGTGAGGCTCGTTAGCCAAGCGCCAGCCCCCTAAATCATTCCAAAATCGCATGTTTCCTATTATTTAAATTCATTTTTGGAAGGTTGTTGCGCTGCATATACTGTGACCTGCTTCACGTTCTCGGGTTGGCAGCGGCCTGGCCTCTCCTCGTCAACAGCCTGCCTGAGCCGCCCCGCTGCGGCGTCTTGGTGTTCTGCATGAAGGCGTCCATCACTGGGCAGGGCCAGTCCCTGCGCTCATTACCGCTGACGGAGCCTTGCCATGTTCAGTTCCCACTCTGCCGCCCTGATTGTCGAGGGCGGCGCGATGCGCGGCATCTTCGCCAGCGGCGTACTCGATGCTTTCGTCGAGAGCCGTTACTACCCCTTTGATCTGGTCATGGGGGTGTCGGCCGGTGCCACCAACCTGGTCTCCTATCTGAGCGAACAGCCGCGCCGCAACCACCACATCATCACAGAGCTGGCCTGCAGCAGCGACTTCCTCGATCCCCTGCGTTTCGTGAAAGGGGGGGATCTGGTGGACATCGGCTGGCTGTGGCACACCAGTTGTCATCGTTTCCCGCTGGATCTCGAGACCTTCTGCGCCCGCGATATCGCCTTCTATGCGGTCGCCACCGACGTGAGCACGGGGGCCGCCGCCTACCTGAGGGTGCGGCCCGATAACATGGACCAGGTGCTGACCGCCACTTGCGCGCTGCCTGTGGTGCAGCACGGCACCCCCTGCGTCGATGGCCGCCCCATGGCCGATGGGGGGCTCAGCGACTCCATCCCTGTGATAGAGGCCTATCGCCGCGGTGTGCGCCGGATGACGGTGGTGTTATCCGAGCCCTATGGCTATCGCAAGAAGCCCCCCAGATTCTGCTGGATGGTGAAGGCGCTGTTGAAAACCCAACCGGCGCTGGCGCAGGCCATGCTGGAGCGGGATCGCTCCTACAACCGTGCCCTCGACTTCATCGCCCATCCCCCCGCCGATTGCGAGATCGAGGTGATAGCGCCGCCGACGGATTTTCCGGTCTCCCGCTTTACCCAGGATCTCTCCAAGCTGGAATCCGGCTATCTGCAGGGCTATTGGTTCGGTCGTCAGAGCCTGCTGCGGGCGGGTGACAGGGAGAAGGTGGTGGCCTGAGCCAGATTGGCGAGCGGTGCGGCGAATTTGCTCAAACCGGGATCATCAGGTGATGCGGCTCGGAGAGGAGGCCGATCCACTTGCCGAGAAATCAATGGCTGGGACGCTGGCACTGGCGTTGAGAGGGTAGGGAGGGCTCTGTGCCCTCCCTGGATTGAGGCAGATATTGCTCAGGCGGGATAGAGGGCGCCCAATACCGCGGGGCGGCTGGCGCCGGTAACGGCGGGCAGGTTGCCCGGTTCGCGGTGAATGAAGCGCTGCGCCAGCCAGGCAAAGGCGGCCCCTTCCACCCAGTCGGGAGCGAGCCCGAGCTCTGCCGTGCTGGCAATACGCCACCGGGGCAGCAGGGCGGCGAGCTCTGCCAGCAGGGGGGCATTATGGGCGCCGCCACCGCAGACGAAGAGCTCGGCCTGACCATGGGCCTTGTCCAGCGCAGGCAACTGGCGAGCGATGCTGTGGCAGGTCAGCGCCTGCAGGGTGCGCTGCACATCCACGGGGGCATAGGAGTCGCCGGTCAGCTCGCCGTCCAGCCATTCCAGGGTAAACATCTCCCGCCCCGTGCTCTTGGGCCAGGGGGCGGCGAAGTAGGGATGAGCCAGCAGATTGGCAAGCAGCTCAGGAAGGAGGGTACCGCTGGCCGCCCAAAGGCCGCCCGCATCGTAGTCGCCACCCTGGGGGTGATGGCGGCGATACCAGCCATCGAGCAGGGTGTTGGCGGGGCCGGTGTCGAAACCATAAACCCCGTCGGGCGTGCCCGGCAGCACGGAAATATTGGCGATGCCGCCGAGGTTCAGCACCACCCGCAGAGCGTCCGGTTTGGCGAACAGGGCCTGATGGAAGGCGGGCACCAGGGGCGCCCCCTGGCCGCCGAGGGCCATGTCCATGGTGCGAAAGTCGCTGATCACGTCGATGCCGGTCAGGGCCGCCAGCAGGGCTGCGTTGCCTATCTGCAGGGTGAAACCCAGGTGGGGGCGATGGCGGATGGTCTGGCCGTGGGAGCCGATGGCGCGCATGTCGGAAGGGCAGAGCCCTGCTTTGGCGAGCAACGCCTGGGTGGCGGCGGCAAACTCCCGCGCCACCAGGTTGTCCGCCACCCCCATGCGGTCGATCTCGTTCTCACCCGGGGTGCAGAGGGCGTGCAGCTCGCGGGCGGTATCGCTCGGCCAGGGGTGGCAGAGGGCCGCCTCGACCCGCAGTGCATCCCCGTCCGTTTCGATCAGCACGGCGTCTATGCCATCCAGGCTGGTCCCCGACATCAATCCGATATAGCGCTCTTTCATCCCACACTCCCTGGCGGCGGGTTAGATGCCGCCACTGTCCTGTTTATGCTGCGCCAGCTGCAGCTCGTTGCTGCCGAGCTTGGCGAGCTGGGGCATGGCCTGAGCCCTGAAGTTCGCCAGCTCTCGTCCACTCAGGGTTTCAGCTTGGGGCAGATTCAGGGTGCGCGGGTTCTTGTGCACGCCGCCCACCACAAATTCATAGTGCAGATGCGGCCCGGTGACCCGGCCGGTGCCGCCCAGGAGACCTATGGTCTGCCCCTGCTTGACCCGCTGGCCCTTGTTGACCGTGCGCTTGGAGAGGTGCAGGTACTTGGTCACAAAGTTGCCGGCGTGCTTGATAAAGACATAGTTGCCGTTGAACTGGTTGTAACCCGCCGCCACCACGCTGCCGCCACCCGCCGCCATGATGGGAGTGCCCACCGGCGCCACGTAGTCGATGCCGTTGTGGGGGCGTACCTTGCCGGTGACCGGGTGCAGGCGGCGCGGATTGAAGTTGGAGCTGATGTATTTGAAGTTGACCGGCGCGCGCAGGAAGCTCTTGCGCATCGCCTTGCCCTCCGGCGTGTAGTAGTTGCCATCCTCGTTCAGCACGGCGCGATAGATGGCGCCCTGGTTGATGAACTCGGCGGCCAGGATGTCGCCGGAGGCGACCCGTTCGTCATCCTGGTATTTGTCCTCATAGACCACCCGGAAGCTGTCTCCCGGCTGCAGATCCTGGGCAAAGTCGATGTCCCAGCCGAAGATGGCGGCGAGGTCCATGATCTGATCCTCGGTCATGCCCGCTTCGGCGGCGGCGCCCCAGAAGCTGGAGCGGATCTCGCCCTTGGCCACCTGCTCGCGGGTGTCGAGCTCGAGCTTGACCGGTTTGGCGACGAAGCCCTCGGACTTACGGCTGACTTTCAGGGCCTGCTCCAGGCTGTGGGGGTAATAGAGGCTCTGCAGATCGCCGCTTTTGGTGAGTTTGAAGGTGAGCTCCTGACCCGGCTGCAGGGTGCGCAGCGGGTTGGTCTCTTCCAACTGGGCGATGAGGTAGAGATCGCTGGCACTGAGGCCGAGGCGCTGGAAGATGACCTGCATGTTGTCACCCCGGCGCACTTTTACCTGCTTGGTGACATAGCTCGGCTTGGCGGACTTCTGTGCCAGGGCCTGGGGCTGGGCCTCACCGTCATCGAGGGGGGAGGCATCGGCGAGGGGCTGGTCATCGTTGACCCGGGTAGCGACGGCCTGCTCGCTCGGCCAGGCCGCCAGCATCATCACCATGATGCTCAGGATCAGCACCATTTTACGGTGCCAGGTAGGAAGAGAGTTGAAGGCGTTCCAAATAATCATCGAGGCAGACGGGTCGAGAAGAGAAAGAACGTCGGATTTTACAGCCTTTCCAATTGGCCCGCCATTCCAGTAATATGTTTGGCCCTGTGGAATCGTGATTGGAGAGTCAAAAAATGTCCCAGCTCGAGGTGGCGCTAGCCGAGATCAAGCGCGGAGCGGAAGAAATTCTGGTGGAAGAAGAACTTGTCGCCAAGTTGAAGGAAGGGCGCCCGCTGCGCATCAAGCTGGGGATGGACCCGACGGCTCCCGACATTCACCTCGGCCACACAGTGATCCTCAACAAGCTGAAGACCTTCCAGGATCTGGGGCACGAGATCATCCTGCTGATCGGCGACTTCACCGCCATGGTGGGGGATCCCTCCGGCAAGAACGCCACCCGTCCGCCGCTCTCCGAAGAGGCCATCAAGCACAACGCCCTCACCTATGCGGAGCAGGCGTTCAAGATTTTGGATCCCAAGAAGACCCGCATCGAGTACAACTCCACCTGGCTGAGCGAGCTCGGGGCGACCGGCATGATCAAGCTGGCGGCCAAGCAGACAGTGGCCCGCATGATGGAGCGCGACGACTTCAAGAAGCGCTATTCCGGCGGCCAGTCCATCGCCATTCACGAATTCCTCTACCCGCTGCTACAAGGCTATGACTCGGTCGCGCTGAAGGCGGACGTGGAGCTCGGCGGTACCGATCAGAAGTTCAACCTGCTGATGGGCCGCGAGCTGCAAAAAGACGCCGGCATGGCCACCCAGTGTGTGCTGATGATGCCGCTGCTGGTGGGTCTGGATGGCGTCAAGAAGATGTCCAAGTCCGCCGCCAACTACATAGGCGTGCACGATGCCCCGGGTGAGATGTTCGGCAAGATCATGTCCATCACAGACGATCTGATGTGGAACTACTACGAGCTGCTCTCCTTCCGCCCCCTCACCGAGATCGAGGGTTTCAAGGCCGGCATCGCCGCCGGGACCCTGAACCCGCGTGACGTGAAGATCTGGCTGGCGAAAGAGATCATCACCCGCTACCACGACGAAGCGGCGGCCGAAGCGGCCCACGAAGACTTCACCCAGCGCTTCTCCAAGAACGCCATCCCGGACGAGATGCCGGAGGTCGAGCTGGCCCTGGAAGGGGAAGGCCTGCCCATCGCCAACCTGCTCAAGGACGCCGGTCTGGTGGAGACCACCTCGGAGGCGCTGCGCATGATCAAGCAGGGCGCGGTCAAGCGTGACGGCGACAAGCTGGACGATGGCAAGGCGCTTATCGGTGCCGGTACCGCCGTCTATCAGGTCGGCAAGCGCAAGTTTGCCCGGGTCACCGTCAAGTAAGCCAAACTCTCCTGATAAAAAAGGCCTCCATCTGGAGGCCTTTTTGTTGGCTCATTACCGCAGGAAGAAGGGATTAGCCCTCTTTCTTCAGGAAGTTGCGATAGAGCATATAGAGGTGGGCCGAGCTCCAGCTGAAGTTGCTGGCCCCCTGCATGGCGCCTGTCTCCGGGTTGTAGTTCTCGCGAATGGGGCCACTGCCCGCCAGCCCCTCGGCATTGGCAAACAGCTTGTTGACCAGCATCTGGGCATCGCTGCGATAACCGTAGTTCTCCAGCCCCTTCACCCCGAAGTAGAACTGATCCAGCCAGACCCGGCCGCGCCAGTAGATGTTGGGGTCATAGGCCGGGTTGGTCAGGGCCGCCGTGCCGAGCGGCACCTTGGTGTTGAACTCCTGGCTGCTCAGCATCACCTCGCGCACCCGCGCCGCCTTCTCTTTATCCGCCACCTCGGCCCAGAGCGGGCTCCAGCCTTCCGGGCCACGGCCACGGGCGGTCAGCAGCTTGCCGACGCAGCCGTTGGCGTCTGCCACGTCCCCTTGATGGATCTGGCGATCGTAATAGAAGCCGGAGGTCTCATCGAACAGGCAGGTATTGATGTAACCGGCGAGCTGGGTGGCGCCTTCGCGATAGCGGTTAGCGTCATCGGGCTTGCCGAGCAGATCTGCCATGTCCGCCAGGATGCGCTTCTCCTTGGCGAGGAAGGCGTTGAGCTCCACCGACTCCTGATCGATGGAGAAGCCGATGAGGCTGCCGTCGTCCTCGTGGTTCTCGAAGAAGGCGACGTTCCAGTCCTGGCGCGCACGGGCCAGATCCCCGCCATAGGTCTTGTCGGCGTAGCGCTTGAGCTGATCCTGCTCGATAAAGCCGAAGCGGGCGGCGTTGTCCATGCCGGACTCCCAGCCGGCGCCGTGCTGGGCACCTATATCCATGTCGCTGTAACCACCGACGGCGAGTACCTTCTGGTAGAGCGGCATGCCGGCGCAGGCGTACCAGCCATCTCCCTCGACGGTACAGCTGGAGAGATCGATTCCGGCCGGCACGCTGGCGTACTGCACCTTGAAGGTGATATTGCCGAACTCGTCGTTGTGCTCGACGTGGCGGGTGGCGCCGTACTCTATGATGCCATTGCGGTTGTTGTCCCGCGCCCTGTACCACCAGTCGTGGTAGGCCTGGAGCTTGGGATACATCTCGGCGATGAAGGCCTTGTCCTTGGTCGCGCTGTAGATCTCCCAGATGGCCCAGGCGGAGAGGGGCGGCTTGGTGTCGCGCTCGTTCCAGTTGCCGCCGTCGCCGCCCCGATCGGAGAGCTTGTTGTAGAAGACGGCGTCGATGACCATGCCTGCGTCCTGGGGACGCACCGGATCGTCTGGCTGAATTTGGTAGTCATACATGGCGCGCACGTTGTTCTTGGCCACCTCCGGGTTGAAGTGGGCCATGGCGTAGGCGTGCTTCCAGCTGTCCCAGGCCCAGACGCCGTCGAACCAGCGGGCCGTGTTGGAGGGGGTCACCCCGTCGTGGAGGATGGCGCCGGCCGGGGAGCGCCAGTTACCGTTGAGGGTCTCCATCGCCTTGACCGCGATGCGCCGCTCGGATTCGCTGATCCCCTGATTGGAGAGGCCGCGCTCCAGATACCCTTCCCAGCGGCGAATGGAGTCATCGAAATAGTTGGCGGGATTGGCCAGCAGGGCCTGGCGGCTCTGCTCGAAGCGGCTCGCCTCGTCACTTGAGTGCACATAACTCTGCAGGGTGTACACATCCTGCTGGCCCTTGGCCGCCAGAGTGAGGCTGGCCTCGCTCACATAGCCGAGTTCCTTCTCATCCAGCGTGGTGCGGGTCGGCAGGGTGCGATCGATGCGATAACGGGCGCTGCCGCTTTGCATCATGTTCCAGGTGCTGCGCAGCTCGCCGAACTGGAACTCGATGCCCTGTTCGTTCTGGCTGACGGTGCGAGTCCAGTCCGGGTACTGCTCGGCCACCGTCTTCTTGGCATCCCACTGCTTGAGCAGCTCACCCTGCCAGCTGAGATTCAAGGTGAGCGGCGCGTCCTGGTTGTTGATGAGGCGGGTACGCACCAGCGCCGTGCGGGCATCGCCGTAGCGCAGCTCCAGCTCCAGGGTGAAGGGCTCGAACTCGAAGCGCTGGATGAGTGCCCCCGGGATGGCGTGGATGTCGTGCTTGCTGGCGGCGGTGAGCGGATATTGGCGACCGCGCTCATCGCTCAGGGTCAGCTTGTCCAATTCGCTTGCGAAGAACAGGCTGTACTCCTCGGCGATCACCATGGGGCCGGTGAAGCCGCCCCATTCGTTCTCGCCGGCGGGCAGCAGGAAGCCGTGCCAGGCCCCCAGATCCAGCAGCGGGTTGTACTTGAGGTTGGAGTAGCTGTCAAAGTCGCGGAACTGGAGCGGGGTGCCGCTGCGGTCGATCACGTCCTGATACTGGCTCGCCAGGGTCGGGGTGGCCGTGGTCGGGGCGCTGGAATCGTTGCCGTTGCAGGCGGTCAGGCCAAACAGGGCGACGCCGAGGGCGATGGAGAGTAAATTTTTACGAAACATATCTCGCTCCAATTGCGATCTTGTAGGTTAAGGAAGGTGTTTTTTATCTTGTTTTTAGTGAAAGCGCTTGCGAATGCCATTGTATGGCAAGAAGACGGGAAAGATTGGAGCTGTGTCACACAATGGTGGCGGGGATATGTGAGGTGCGTCACCCGGTTACACGGGGTTACATCCAAGTTATTTTTAGTAACTATTTACCTTTTGTGGCGACTCGGGCCTGGGGCAGGTGCGCAGATACTGATGGGGCGTCATTCCGAACTCCTGCTTGAAGCGGGCGGAGAAGCGGCTGGGAGCATCGTAGCCGCAGGCGAGGGCGGCCTCCAGCGGGCTCAGTCCCCGCTGCAGCAGGGTGAGGGCATGGCTCATGCGTACTTGGGTCAGCAGCTGCCGGAAGCTACGCCCCTCGGCGGCCAGCTTGCGCACCAGGGAGGCGCGGCTCATGGAGAAATGGGGGGCCAGCCCCTCCAGGCTGTGATCGGCGCCGGGCTCCACGCTGAGAAAACGGGCCAGCCGCTCCCCGAGCGTCATGGTGCCGGCGGGAAACAGCAGGCCAAGGGCCCCTTCGGCCTGAAGCTCGGCGTAGAAGCCGTGTAGCAGCTGAGCCTGGGTGGCGCGACTGAGGCGGCGCTCCTCCATGGCGCAGATGAGCTCGTGGCAGTAGGCGAGCCCGGGGGTGACCCGCTGCCTGGGATCCTGGAGGCGCAAGGGGCTGGCTTCGGCTTCCAACCACTCGGCCGGTGGCGGGGCCAGCAGGGTCAGGGCGTGAGAGCTGAACCTGCCCTGCTCCGGCTGGTTGACGAAGGTGAGCTGGTGGCCGGCGGGGATCAGCAGCCAGCTCTCCTTGTTAAAGGAGAGGCGCCGATCCTGCCACCACAGCTGCTTGTGCCCCTGCTGCACCCAGATGACGGTCGGTGCATAGATGAGCACCCGATGCAGGGGCTGCTGGCGGATCCCGCGATAACGGCTCTGCTGCAACAAGGGGGTGCTCATCAGCTTACTCCTTGGGGGTGAAGAAGGTGGCGGTCAGGGTCGCCTTGCCGAGCGCCATGGCGTTGAGCATGTAGCCTACCATGGCGGGCGGGGTGTCCGCCTTGACATCCAGGGCCTGGGGCAGGGCCCAGACGGTAAACTGGTAGCGGTGCATGCCGTGACCGGCGGGGGGACAGGGGCCGCCATAGCCCTGGCTGCCGAAGTCGGTGCCAAGCTCCAGCCCCTGCTTGAGCGAGCCGGAGGCGTTGCTGGCTAGGGAGCTCTGGCTGGCGGGCAGGTTGACCACCAGCCAGTGCCACCAGCCGCTGCCGGTGGGGGCATCGGGATCATAGGCGGTGACGGCCAGGCTCTGGGTGCCCGCCGGCAGATCCCGCCAGCTCAGCTGGGGTGAGCGGTTCTCCCCCTTGCAGCCGAAGCCGTTGAAGCTGAAGGATTTGTCCATCAACTGGCCTTCGTGGATGTCGGTGCTGCTCAGGGTCATGGCGCCCGCGGGCAGGGCGGCGGCGCACAGCAGGGCTGCCAGGGTGGATCGGGTGGCAATCTTCATGGTGGTGCTCCTCGATGGATGAGGGACCAGTGTAGCGAGGGGGGCTGAGCAGGCATTCACAGAAAGGCTCAACCTTGTGCCATAAGAGGACAATACTGAGCCGATCTGTATATTGGCGGGATGAGGGGAAAGAGAGTCGATGAGCGGGCCGAATGCCCATAAAAAAACCGGCCTCGAGGAGGCCGGTTCTGACACCTTGCTGCGAGCAGATCCTGTTGCTTAGCGCAGGATCATCTGATCGCGACCCGGGCCGACGGAGACCATGGGCACAGGCACACCCAGCAGGGCTTCGATACGCAGCACATAGTGCTGGGCAGCCTTGGGCAGGTCTTCGAACTTGCGGATGTGGGAGATGTCTTCGCTCCAGGCTTCCATGGACTCGTACACCGGCTTGAGACCGGCGGTCTGCGGCCAGATCGGGTTCTCGGTGTGAGCCCCTTCGTAGGCCACGCAGATCTTCAGATCCGGCATGCCGGAGAGGCAGTCCAGCTTGGTCAGGGCGATCTCGTTGGCGGCCTGGATCTCCAGACCCTGCTTGGTGGCGACCGCATCGAAGTAGCCGATGTCACGGGGACGGCCTGTGGTGGCGCCGAACTCGTTGGCAAACTTGCGGAACTCTTCCTGATTCTCCATGGCGGTGATCAGGGTGCCGGTACCGACAGAGGTGCTGAACGCCTTGGCCACGGCGATGACGCGCTCTGGGCGCAGGGCCGGCAGGCCGCCACCGATGCCGGCGTAGGCGCCGGAGACGTGGGAGGAGGTCACCCAGGGGTACTCGCCGTAGATGAGGTCACGGCCGGCGCCCAGCTGGGCTTCGAACAGCAGGGTGCCGTTTTGGGCCTGGATCGCCTTGAGGGGTTCGCTGACGTTGCAGATGGCATCGCGCCAGGAGGCAGACACTTCCAGCAGCCAGTCGGCCATCTCCTGGGCGGTCTGCTTGAACTCGAAGCTCGGGTAGAGGGCTTTCAGCTGCGGCAGTTTCCAGTCGAGGAAGAATTGGATGCGCTCGACCAGCACGTCCGGCTGTTTCAGCCAGCCAACCAGGATCGCCTTTTTCATGACCCGATCACCGTAAGCGGGGGCAATGCCCTGACGGGTGGAGCCGTAGGCGCCGTCGCCCAGACGCACTTCTTCCAGAGTATCTTCCAGCGCGTGGATCGGCAGGCAGAAGGTGGCGCGATCGGAGATGGCGAGCTTGGGAGTCACGCCGGCGGCCTTCACTTCGGCCAGCTCCTTGGTGAGCGGCTCCGGGCTGATGACCATGCCAGGGCCGAGTACAACCAGGCAATCCGGGTTGAAGACGCCGCTCGGCAGCTGGTGCAGCTTGAAGGTGCCGAGATCGTTGACCACGGTGTGGCCGGCGTTGTTGCCGCCCTGGAAGCGGATGCTGGCGGCGGACTCACCTGCCAGATAATCGACGATGCGGCCCTTGCCTTCATCACCCCAGTTAGCACCTACGACTACGATAGACGACATGACTCATTCTCCTAAGACGTTAGGCGTTCATCCTAGGAGCCTGGGGTGGATTAGAAAAATTAATTATCTTTATAGTTCCGATAAGGAAGGCATATAATTGCGGCCACTTTATCGACAAAGCCCCGCCATGTCGCGCCAGCCGCGGGGGAGAGCTACCTCATGCTGGATATTCACTGGTTAAACACCTTCGTCACCCTGGCCCGCCTGCAGCACTTCGGCCAGACAGCTACCGAGTTGCACATGACCCAGCCCAATGTCAGCCTGCACCTCAAGAACCTGGAGCAGGCGACCCGGGTCAAGCTCATCGAGCGCAGCCCCTTTCGCCTCACCCAGGCGGGGGAGCGGTTGCTGCAAAGCGCCGAGCGCGCCATCAACGAGCTGCAGTTGTGCCAGTCCGACCTCAACGCCCTCAATCAGCACAGTCAGGGGACGCTCGCCATCGCCGCCAGCGACATCCTCTCGCGGCTCCTGCTGATCCAGCCGTTCCAGCGCTTCAAGCAGACCTTCCCCGGCATCGACCTCACCCTGTTCAACACCACCTCGGATCAGGCCGCCGAGCTGGTCAAGACGGGGCGGGCGGATCTCGGCTTCGTGATGGCACAAAAGCGCAGCGAGCCGCTCTCCTATACCGAGCTGCAGCAGGTGACCTGGTGCGCCCTTGGGCATGGGCTCGCGCGTTGGCAGGCCCGCAGCCAGGCCGGTGAGAGCGACCCTCAGGACGAGCCCACCCTCATCCTGCTGGGCCACGACACCCGTACCCGGGCGCTGATCGACCCCTCACTGCCCCTGCTGGGGCTACCGAGTTGCCGCATCATGGAGGTGGGCAGCGTGGACGCCCAGCTGGACTGGGCGGAGGCGGGATTCGGTGTGGCCATAGTGCCGGACTTCTCCCTCCACCCCCGCCTCAAGCTGAGTGCCCCGGTCACCCGGCTGACCGACTTTCCCGGCACCAGCCTGGGGTATGTGGTACGCCAGAATCAGGTGCTCTCCCGGGCCATCAAGCAACTGCTGCACTGGGTGGAGGAGGCGATACAGGGGCCTGAGCTGGCGCCGGAACCTAGGGAGTGAGTCCTGCGAGGGCTTGAGCCCGTCATGAAAAAGGCCACCCGAGGGTGGCCTTTTTGCGTTATGGGTCTGGATCATTGGGCGGGTGCGCCGTGCTCCGGGCTGATGGCGGCGCCACTGGCGGGGGAGGAAAGTGCTGGCGTTGCGGGGGCCGCCTCTGCAGATGAAGGGGCAGCAGGCAGTGCCGGTGGCGCCTCTTGCCCTGTCCCTTGGGCCGCGGAGGGGGAGGCCAGGTTCCCATCGCTCAGCGGTGCCTGACCCACGGCGGCCCCTTCCAGCACCTTGGCCGCGTCGGGGTCCGTGCCTGTCGCCCCCGATGCCGTGGGCAGGGTGGCTCCGGCTGCCTGCTCATGGGCGGTGGCGGGAGAGCCTTCCGGTGAGGGGGCCTGGGGCTCGCCCGTCGAGACGGCCGCGGACGCAGCCGTGGTCGCTTCGCCTGATGGGGTCAGGGACTCCGGGGCCAGGGTCGGGGTCGGCGGGGCATCCTGCATGCCCGGGTGGAGCGGGATCATGGCCCCCGCCTGCATGGACTCCGGGGTGAGCGTGGTCAGGGCCGGGTGCAAGCGGGTGAACTGCTTGAGGTTGCTGGTGAGCACGTCGCGCACCGTGCGCACCGTCTCCTCGGGCAGGCTGGCTTCGGCCACGAGTTCTGCGGTCACGGCGAAGGTGTTGACCCCGCCGGTCTGGCCGGGATAGAGGTTGGCGCCGATGCGGCTGCGCTGGTAATAGGGATACTGCTTGAGCAGCCTGTCTATCTGCTCCCCTTCGATGGGAATGAGGCGCGCCTTGCAGCGCCCGGTCAGATCCCCTATCCCCTGATTGGGGTGGCCGGCGACCAGCAGGGCGGCATCCAGGGTACCGTTGCACAGCCCCTCCAATCGGTTGCCCGGGGCGGCCACAGGGGGCGGTGCGAAGCTGCTCTCCTGCCAGCCCATGGCCTCCAGCAGCGCCCGGCTGGTGACCCTGTCCCCGGAGTCGGGGGCCCCGAGATCCACCCGCTTGCCCTCGATGTCGGCCAGGGTGTTGATGTTGCTGGTGGCGCTGGCTAGCAGGGTCAGGGACTCCTGATGGAGCCGGAACAGGCTGCGCAGCGTCTCGTCGGGTGCCTGCCCCGCGAAGGGGCCAGTGCCGTGGACGGCGTGATAGAGCACATCCGACTGGACCAGGGCCAACTGGACCTCACCCTTGGCGAGATCCGCCAGGTTGGCGAGGGAGCCCGAGGTGCTCTGCACCGTGCAGTGCACCCCGTGTTGCCCGCTGTTCTCGTTGAGCAGCCGGCAGATGGCTCCCCCGGTGGGATAGTAGACGCCATTGAGGGCCCCCGTGCCTATGGTGACATAGGCGGGAGCGGCAGAGAGCGGCAATGCCAATATGGCCGCCAGCCAGGGCAGGGCGAGGCGGGACAGTGTCAGTAGGCGGCGCGGGGGTCGTGGGTGCATAGGAAACCGGGTCAATGGCGGATAAAAAAGGATGAGCCCGGCTCATCCCGTCATGAGTCACATCTTATCTATACCAGATGTGGGTCAAAATGGCTTTCGCCATGAATGCCGGGCGCCAGCGCTGGCGCCTCGCCCGTCAGCGACCGCGCTGGAGTATGGCCTTCTCCATGCGGGCCAGCGCCTCGACGAGGGTCGCCCGGGTGCAGCCGAAGTTGAGGCGCACGAACTGGCCGTCCCCAAACTGGGCACCCGGTGAGAGACCGACACCGGCCTGCTCGAAGAAGGCGATGGGGTCATCGAGCCCAAGCCCGCTCACGTCGATCCAGGCGAGGTAGGTCGCCTGATGGCGGGCCAGTGTGACGCCGGGCCAGCGGGCCACCGCCTGCTCTATCAACGCCAGATTGGCTCTCAGGTAGTCGAGTTGCTCGACGAGCCACTGTTCGCCCCCCTCGTAGGCCGCCTCCGCGGCGACGAAGCCCAGCAGGTTGACGTCTGCGCTGATGCCGCGCATGGCCTGTTGCAGCTTGAGGCGCAGCCTGGCGTTCGGGATCACCGCGAAGGAGCAGCAGAGGCCTGCGATGTTGAAGGTCTTGCTCGGCGCCATCATGACGGCACTGCGCTCGGCCGCCGCCGGGCTGAGGGCGCCGTAGGGGATGTGGCGGGCATCCTTGTCCAGCAGCAGATCGCAGTGGATCTCGTCGGAGCAGATCACCAGGTTGTGGCGCTCTGCGATGGCGTCGATGGCCAGGAGCTCCTCGCGGGTGAAGACGGTGCCTCCCGGGTTGTGGGGGTTGCACAGCAGCAGCAGATCCGCGCTCGGGGCCTGGCGCTCCAGCTCCTCCAGATCCAGCACCCAGCGACCCGCCTCCTCCACCATGGGGACATTGAGCAGGGGCCGATCGTTGAAGCCCGGGGCCTGCAGGAAGGGGTAATAGACCGGCTTGGGGGTGATGATGCCACGGCCATGCTGGCTCCAGGCCTTGCAGGCGAGGTTCAGACCCGGCACCACCCCCGGCAGGAAGACGATCCACTCGGGCTTGACGTCCCAGCCATGGCGCTGCTGCAGCCGGGTCTGGATGAGTTCGATCAACCGGGGAGAGGGGCGGGAGTAGCCGAAGATGCCGTGGGCCACCCGCTGGGTGAGCGCCTCGATGACGGCGGGGGGAGAGGCGAAGTCGGTATCGGCCACCCACATGGGCAGCACGTCCTGTCCCTTGTATTTGTCCCATTTCAGGCTCATGGTGCCGCTGCGATCTATCTCCCGGTCAAAATCAAACATGTGAAATCCTTGTGCTGGCCAATGGGCTTTCAATGTACGGGCTCGGGCGCGGCCTCGCAAGCCTTGAGGTAGTTGTTGATAATGACATAAGATAGCTGCCGTCATTTTATGCTCCCGCCGCTCTCTGGCGCCTTTTTCTCTTCCATATCAATGGTATCTCTATGCGTTTGCTGACAGCTGTCCGCCAGAGGCCGGATCCCGTCTCCCTCTCGTTCCTGGCGGTGACCTTCATGACCGGGGTGGCAGTGGCACTGCAGGTGCCGACCCTGAGTCTGTTTCTCGCCGAAGAGGTGCAGGTGCGCCCCTTCCTGGTGGGGCTCTTCTATACGATCAACGCCGTCATCGGCATCCTCATCAGCCAGTGGCTCGGCCACCGTTCCGACAGCAAGGGGGATCGCAAGCAGCTGATCCTGCGCTGCTGCTTCGCCGGCATAGTGCTCTCCCTGCTGTTCGCCTGGAATCGGCAGTATTGGCTGCTGGTGAGCCTGGGGGTGGTGCTGGCGAGTCTCACCGCCACCGCCAGCCCCCAGCTGTTCGCCCTGGCGCGGGAGTATGCCGACAGCCGCAACAAGCGGGCCGACATGTTCAGCTCAGTGCTGCGGGCCCAGTTCTCCCTCGCCTGGGTCATCGGGCCGCCGGCGGCCTTCGCGCTGGCCATCGGCTATGGCTTCGAGGTGATGTATCTGGCCTCCGCCTTCGCCTACCTGGTCTGTGCCTTCGTGGTCTGGCGCTGGCTGCCCTCCCTGCCGCTGCCCAAGTCGGGGGGAGAGCAGGAGCGGATCAGCAGTTGGCGAATGCCCTCGGTGCGGGCGCTCTTCATCGCCTCCACCCTGATGTGGACCTGCAACAGCATGTATCTCATCAACATGCCGCTCTATATCACCCGCGAGCTGGGGCTGGAGGAGAAGCTGGCGGGCATCCTGATGGGCACGGCGGCGGCCCTCGAGATCCCCTTCATGCTGCTGGCGGGCTACTACACCCGGCGCTTCGGCAAGCGGCCCATGATGCTGCTGGCGGTGCTGGCCGGGGTGGGTTTCTACGTGGGGCTGGTGACACTGTCGAGCCAGACGGCGCTGATCGCGCTGCAACTGCTCAACGCCATCTTCATCGGCATCGTCGCCGGTATCGGCATGTCCTATTTCCAGGATCTGATGCCGGGTCGGGCCGGGGTGGCGACCACGCTGTTTGCCAACAGCATACGCACCGGTTCCATCATGGCGGGGGCCATCGCCGGGACTGTGGCGGAGATCTGGAGCTTCCACGGGGTCTTTATGGTGGCGATGGCGCTGGCGCTGGCGGCGCTGGCGGCCTGCTGGCGGGTGCCGAACGTATAAGGCTTACTTGCCGCGCTCGCCCTGCTGGTATTCGTTGCGCAGGCAGCGCAGCAGCAGCTCGGCCGCCGGCCCCAGGGCGTCCGCCGAGGGGGTGAGCAGGTAGGTGTAGAGGTAGCGCTCGCTGCCCCCTTCCAGATTGAGCTGCCTGAGGCTGCCGTCGGCGAGCTCCCTGCGCACCAGGTGGCGCGGCACCCAGGCGTAGCCGAGACCCAGATTCAGCATGGCGAGCACCTCGTGATAGTGGGTCGCCTTCCAGCCGGTGTCATCCGCATCGTTCCAGTCCACCGAGCGGTGGATGGGGGGATGCAGGCTGATCTGGTTGTGGTTGCCGAGCTGCTCGGCTGTGATGGGATCCTCATGGCTGGCGAGGGGATGTGTGGCCGCGCACAGGGGCAGCAGGCAGACCTCGTCCAGGGGCAGGCCGGTGCGATCCTGGGGCAGGTGCTCGGAGAGCATCAGATCCCCCACCTGCAGCGCGTTGAAGTGGCAGTGGATCCGTTCGTGCAGATTGATGCGGCAACCCCGGCTGCGGGGATAGAAGTTGGCCAGGGCCCGGTAGAGGCGCTCCCGCGGCTGCAGCACCGAGACATAGAGGTTGATCTGCGGCTCCCACTGCCGCTCTAGGTTGTTGGCCAGATTCTCCAGCTCTTCCACCTGCTGGCTGAGCTGGCGGGCCCGCTTGAGGAAGATCTCCCCGGACGGCGTCAGCACGGCCTTGCGCCCCCGCACCTCCAGCAGGGCCACCCCCAGACTCTGCTGCAGCTTGGCCACCGCATGATTGAGGGAGGATTGGCTCTTGTTCAGCGCCTCGGCGGCCTGGGCATAACCACCACAGTCCACCACGGCCTGAAAGATCCGCCATTGCTCAAAGGTGCTCTTGGGACGAAACATAGTTCAACCTGTCAGGGTGCCGATGGGATTCAACAGGGCGCTGCTGGCACCCCTATTCAATTTAACCCTATCTGGTTAGTTTGTTGATTTTATTTAGGTTGAGCAACAAAGGTTCGACCGGTCTGCCCCTGGCTGTCGCTCCCCATCAGATAGAGATAGAGCGGCATCAGGTCGGCGGGGGTCTTCAGGGTCTGGGGATCCTCCGCCGGGAAGGCGCTGGCCCGCATCCTGGTACGGGTGCCGCCCGGGTTCAGGGTGTTGACCCGCACATTGGTGTTCTCCAGCTCGTCCGCCAGCACTTCCATCATCCCCTCGATGGCAAACTTGGAGATGGCGTAGGTGCCCCAGTAGGCGCGCCCCTTGCGACCCACGCTGGACGAGGTGTAGACGATGGAGGCATCGCCGTGCGCCTTGGCGGTCTGGCGCAGCAGGGGCAACAGCGCCTGGGTCAGCAGGAACTCGGACTTGACGTTGACCTGCATCACTTCGTCCCACTCCTGCTCCTGGATGTGCTCGAACGGCGACAGGGTGCCGAGCAGGCCGGCGTTGAACAGCACGCCGTCGAGGCGGCCGAACTGCTGGGCGAAGGTCTCGGCCATGCCGAGGTAGTGACTCCTGGTCGCCCCTTTCAGATCCACCGGCACTATGGCGGGTAGGGGATGTCCGGCCGCTTCGATCTGGTCGTACACGGCCTCGAGCTTGGTGCTGGTGCGCCCGAGCAGGATCACGGTGGCGCCGTGGGCCGCATAGGTGAGGGCCGCTTCCCGGCCGATGCCGTCACCGGCGCCGGTCACCAGAATGACCTTGTCCTTGAGCAGTGCCTTGGGGGCCTGATAGTCGAGCATGTGGACTCCTGTTAACAATGTGATCGGCCCGGGGGCAGCAATGGAGGGGAGTGTACTGAGGCGGCCCCGCGTTTGGCCAGTATGAGAGGCTAAAAATGTGAATAAAACAGCGGGGTTGTGGCAATTTATCGGCAAATGGGAGCCCGCATGGCAGAGTTTTTGCACCCCGTAGCCAAACTCCTTACTATGTGAAAAAACCGAACATCGAGCGGAGTACCAAGTGGCATTTTTGACCGAATATGGCCTGTTTCTGGCCAAGACTCTCACCTTACTGCTGGCCATCGCCGCCGTCATCATGATGGTGGTGAGCAGCCGCCAGCCCAAGGCGCGCAAGGGGGAGCTGGTGGTGACCGACCTCTCCAGCGAGCTGGAGCAGGGGCGTCACCAGTTGCAAGCGGCCCTGGCGGACAAGGGGCAGCGCAAGCAGCTCGAGAAGGCGCGCAAGGCCGAGCAGAAGGCCCGTGCCAAGGCCGATGATGAGCGTAGCCGGCTGTTCGTCATCGACTTCCACGGCAGCATGGATGCCAAGGAAGTGGCCTCCCTGCGGGAAGAGGTGAGCGCCGTGATAGGCGTCGCCCAGCCCGGTGACGAGGTGCTGCTGCGCCTCGAGTCCGGCGGCGGCGTGGTGCACGGCTATGGCCTCGCGGCTTCCCAGCTGCAGCGCCTGCGGGATCGGGACATCAAGCTGACCGTGGCCATCGACAAGGTGGCGGCGAGCGGAGGCTACATGATGGCCTGCGTGGCGGATCAGATCCTGGCGGCCCCGTTTGCCATCGTCGGCTCCATCGGGGTGATTGCCCAGATGCCGAACTTCAACAAGCTGCTCAAGAAACACGACATCGAGTTCGAGATGCACACCGCGGGGCAGTACAAGCGCACCATCACCATGTTCGGCGAGAACGACGATCTGGGCCGGGAGAAGTTTCGCGAGGAGCTCGGCGCCATCCACGAGCGTTTCAAGACGTTCGTGGCCGAGCACAGACCGGCCCTCGACATCGACAAGGTGACGACCGGTGAGCACTGGCTGGCGAGCGAGGCCCGGCAGCTCGGACTGGTGGATACCCTCTGTACCAGCGACGACTACCTGCTGGCCCAGGCCAGTCATCACAAGGTGATCGGCATCAGCTATCGAAGACCAAGGAGCCTGACCCAGAAGCTGGGCCAGCAGGGGGCCCAGGCGCTGGAGGCGGGGCTGGGGCGGCTGTGGCAGCAGAGCCCCTGGCGCTGAGTCGCGACAACAAAAACCAAATGAAAAAGCCGGGCATTTGCCCGGCTTTTTGTTGCCTGCGCCTCAGCGCTGGAAGGGGTAGACGGAGCCGAGTTTCAGGATCTGGGTCAGCTCGTCCAGGGCGGTGCGGCTCTCCAGCACCAGGGCCGGATCCCGCAAGTCGTCAAGGGCCAGGCTGTCGCGGTAGTGGCGATCGACCCAGTTGTCGAGGCGGGCAAACTGCGCGTCGTTGATAAGACAGGCCGGGTTGACCGCCGCGAGCTCGGTATCGTTAATGGCGACTCGTAGCCGCAGGCAGGCGGGGCCCCCGCCGTTGCGCATGCTCTGCTTCACATCCATGAAATGCACCCCCTTGATCGGGGTGCCAAGCGTCACCAGCTTGGCCAGGTAGGTGGAGACGGCCGGATTGTCGCGACACTCGGTGGGGGCGATGATCGCCATCTCGCCGGACGGCAGGGTCAGGATCTGGGTGTTGAACAGGTAGGACTTCACCGCATCCTGCACCGACACCTCGGCGGTCGGCACCTCGATGAAGTGCAGATCCCCTTCACCGAACTTGGCGCGCACCTCGGCCAGGGCCGAGGCGGTGTTGAGGAAGGCCTGCTGGTGGAAGAAGAGCACGTTCTGGTTGCCCACGGCGATCACGTCGTTGTGGAACACCCCCTGATCGATCACGTCCGGGTTCTGCTGGATAAAGACGGCGCTCTCGTCGCCGAGCCCGTGCAGACGGGCGATGGCCTGGCTCGCCTCCAGAGTCTGGCGGGCCGGGTAGCGTTTGGGGGCGGGCTGGGAGGCGTCGAAGGCGCTGCGGCCATAGACGAACAGCTCGACCCCGGCCTCGCCATAGGCGCGGCACAGCCGGGTGTGGTTCGCGGCCCCCTCGTCACCGAAGTGATCGTTCTCCGGCAGATGGGGGTGGTGATAGAAGTGGCGATCGTTGTTGAACACGGCGCGCAGAATGCGGCCCGTTACCTCGGGCTCGAGGGAGCGGTGGAACTTGTTGGTCAGGTTGGCGGGGGTGAAGTGAATGCGGCCATCCTGGGTGTCGGCACTCGGCGAGACGGTGGCGGCGTTGGCGGTCCACATGCTGGAGGCGGAGTAACAGGCGGCCAGTACGGCGGGGGCCTGTTTCGCCGCCTGGGCCAGCACGCTGGCATCTGATCCGCTAAAGCCCAGACGGCGCAGGGTGGCGAGATCGGGTCGCTCCTGAGGCGCCAGTATCCCTTGCACCATGCCGAGTTCGGTCAGCGCCTTCATCTTGCGCAGCCCCTGCTTGGCCGCCTCCTTCGGATTGGATGCCGCCGATGCGTTGCTCTGGGAAGCCACGTTGCCGTAAGAGAGGCCGGCATAGTTGTGGGTGGGGCCGACCAGGCCGTCGAAGTTGACCTCGAAGTGCTTCATGATGACATCCTTTCGATTTTTATATGGGTTGCGAGTCCTTCCGCGCACAAAGCTGCGGCGAGTGGCCATTATAAAGAGATTTCATCCTTTGTAACAAGCTGATAACTCTGCTGGTTTTTTATGTAACAAGGGTGGCTGGATATGTCATTTCCAATCTAAAAAAGGGGGGTATATGGCATAAAAACAAAAAAGCGGTTGCTTCCCTCGCGTCGGCTTCGCATTAATAAATAAAGAGTCGGTAGGGGGCGTATGGGTCAAGCAAATTTGTCGCCAAGATTGCTTTTTCCTGTCAAATCTCTTATACAGCCCCACAAAACCGCACGCCAACCCCGTCGGGTGCAATGAGGATAATAGTTACAGCATGGGCAAATCACTGGTCATCGTGGAGTCTCCGGCCAAGGCCAAGACCATCAACAAATATTTGGGCAAGGACTACGTGGTCAAATCCAGCGTAGGTCATGTGCGGGATCTGCCGACCAGCGGCAGCGCCAGCACGGAGCCCAAAAAACCTGTTATTCGCGGCATCAAGCTCAGCGAATCCGAGAAGGCTGCCAAGGATCGCAATGCCCTGTTCGCACGGATGGGGATCAATCCGACCGCAGGCTGGCAGGCCAACTACCAGATTTTGCCCGGCAAGGAAAAAGTAGTCAGCGAGTTGCAGAGTCTGGCCGCCAAGGCTGACACCATCTATCTCGCAACCGACTTGGATAGAGAAGGGGAGGCGATCGCCTGGCACCTGCGGGAGATCATCGGCGGTGACGAGGATCGCTACAAGCGGGTGGTGTTCAACGAGATCACCAAGACCGCCATCCAGGAGGCCTTCGCCCAGCCGTCCGAGCTGAACATCCATCGCGTCAACGCCCAGCAGGCCCGTCGTTTCCTCGACCGGGTGGTGGGCTACATGGTCTCCCCGCTCTTGTGGAAGAAGCTGGCTCGCGGCCTCTCCGCCGGCCGGGTGCAGTCCGTCGCGGTGCGCCTCATCGTCGACAAGGAGCGCGAGATCAAGGCCTTCGTGCCGGTGGAGTTCTGGGATCTCAACGCAGATCTGCTGACCGGTGACAAGAGCGATCTGCGGATGGAAGTGGTCAGCCGCAACGGGGCCGACTTCAAGCCGGTCACCCAGGCTGAGACCTTCGCCGCCGTCGCCGCCCTGGAAGGGGTCGACTACAAGGTGGTGAACCGGGAAGACAAGCCGACCGGCTCCAAGCCCTCCGCCCCCTTCATCACCTCCACCCTGCAGCAGGCGGCCTCTACCCGTCTGAGCTTCGGGGTGAAGAAGACCATGATGATGGCCCAGCGTCTCTATGAAGCGGGTTACATCACCTATATGCGTACCGACTCCACCAACCTCAGCAAGGAGGCCGTGGAGGCGGTGCGGGAATACATCGGCGAGCAGTATGGCGCCGCCTACCTGCCGGCCGAGCCGAATCTCTACGGTGCCAAGGCCAATGCCCAGGAAGCGCACGAGGCGATCCGTCCCTCCAGCGTCCAGGTCACCGCCGAGATGCTCGAAGGCATGGAGCCGGACGCGATGCGTCTCTATGACCTCATCTGGCGTCAGTTTGTCGCCTGCCAGATGACTCCGGCGCAATACGACTCCTCCACCCTGACCGTCAAGGCCGGTGAGTTCGAGCTCAAGGCCCGTGGCCGTACCCTGCGCTTCGCCGGCTGGACCAAGGCCCTACCCCCCATGGGTCGCAAGGGCGAAGACAGCCAGCTGCCGGCGGTGACCGTCGGCGAGATCCTGAAATTGGTCAAGTTGGATCCCCGTCAGCACTTCACCAAGCCGCCCGCCCGCTTCACCGAAGCGGCCCTGGTGCGCGAGCTGGAGAAGCGCGGCATCGGCCGTCCGTCCACCTACGCCTCCATCATCTCTACCATCGTCGATCGCGGCTATGTGCGGGTCGAGAGCCGCCGTTTCTTCGCCGAGAAGATGGGGGAGATCGTCACCGACCGCCTGGTGGAGAACTTCGTCGAGCTGATGAACTACGAGTTCACCGCCAAGATGGAAGACAAGCTCGACGGCATCGCCGAGGGGAGCTTGGAGTGGAAGAAGGTGCTCGACGCCTTCTACGCCGAGTTCACCCAGGAGCTGGAGCAGGCTGACAAGCCCCATGAAGAGGGGGGCATGCGCGCCAACCAGATGGTGCTGACCGACATCGACTGCCCGGACTGCGGCCGCAAGATGGGGATCCGGACCGCCACCACAGGGGTCTTCCTCGGCTGTTCCGGCTATGCGCTGCCGCCCAAAGAGCGCTGCAAGAAGACCATCAACCTGGTCAGTGCCGACGAGTTCGTCTCCGCCACCGATGACGGTGACGAGGCGGAAACCGAGGCGCTGCGTGCCAAGCACCGCTGCAACGTCTGTGGCACCGCCATGGATGCCTACATCATCGACGACAGCCGCAAGCTGCACGTCTGTGGTCGCAACCCGGACTGCGACGGCTACGAGATCGAGCAGGGCCAGTTCAAGCTCAAGGGCTACGAAGGGCCGAGCATAGAGTGCGACCGCTGCGGATCCGAGATGCAGCTCAAGAACGGCCGCTTCGGCAAGTACATGGGCTGCACCAACGAGACCTGCAAGAACACCCGCAAGATCCTGAAAAACGGTGACATAGCGCCGCCGAAGGAAGATCCGGTGCCGCTGCCCGAGCTGAAATGCACCCAGTCCGATGCGCACTTCGTGCTGCGGGACGGTGCCGCTGGCCTCTTCCTCGCCGCCAGCAACTTCCCGAAATCCCGTGAGACTCGTGCGCCTCTGGTTGAGGAGCTCAAGCGCTTCCGTGACCGCCTCTCGCCCAAGCATCAATACCTGGCGGATGCACCGGCGTCAGATCCTGACGGTAACGCGTCCGTGGTGCGCTTCAGCCGCAAGAGCAAGGAGCAGTACGTGATGACCGAGGTCAACGGCAAGGCGACAGGCTGGACGGCCCATTACGACAACGGGAAATGGCAGGAGAGTCTCGCCAAGGCGAAGAAATCCTGACGCGTTGTGGTTCACACATTGACGAAAGAGGCCCCTCCCAGGGGCCTTTTTATTGGGAGAAGGGGATATACTGAATTGGCTGCATGGATGGCAGCGCAAGACACGGAGGTTGTCATGGAGATACACGAAATCCGGCCGGGCATGACCTGCCTGACCCGTGAAGGAACGGCCTACGTGCTGGAAGTGGACAGACAGAGTCTGCTGGTGTTGCTGCAACGGGAAGATGAAACCATCCCGGTGCAGGTGCGCAGCGACGAGATCCTGGGCCCTCTCGCCAGTGACTGAACGGGATCCCTAGAAGGGGATGAGAAAGAGCAGCTCGGCCAGGTCGGGCTGCCACTGCCACTCCCGCATCCTGACTCGACCGCCGACCACCACCACCCCCTCTTCCTGCAATCGCCCCGTCTGTTCATCGAAGCCTGCCGACCCCTTTGGCAGCGAGATGGTCCCTCCGGCTCCCAGCACCCTATGCCAGGGCAGCACCTTGTCGGTCTCCCGCAGCACCTTGCCCACCAGGCGGGCACGTCCCGGCAGACCGGCGAGATCGGCGACCTGGCCATAGCTCACCACGCGACCGGCGGGGATCAGGGCCAGGATCGCCTCGATACGGGCCACCTTGTTCAAGCTGGATTTTTGGGGATCCATCATCATGGGTCTGGCCGTCTCCTGAAAAAATAGAAGCGCCATTGTGGCGCTTCCGTCGTCTGCGGGGCAAGGGCTAGCCGAAGGTCTGGCTCAGCCCGCGAAGCTCGCGGGCGCGCTGGAGCAGCTCCTGGCTGGAGTCGTCCACCGCCTGCATCTTCTGGCTGTTGGCGCGGGAGTATTGGGAGATCTGATGGATGTTGCGGCTGATCTCCTCCACCACCGCCTGCTGCTGCTCGGCGGCGGCTGCTATCTGGGTCGAGAACTCGGTGACCTGTTCTATCTCCCCCAGCACCAGATGCAGGTTGCCCGAGCCCTGGCGGGTCATCTCGGCGCACTCCCGGGTCTGGGCCAGGTTGTCCTGCATCATGCCCTGCCAGCGCCCCAGGGTGTGCTGGATCTGCTGGATGCTGCCCTGGATCTGCTCGGTCGCCTTGTGGGTGCGGGTGGAGAGGGTGCGCACCTCGTCCGCCACTACGGCGAAGCCGCGGCCCTGCTCGCCGGCGCGGGCCGCCTCGATGGCGGCATTGAGGGCCAGCAGGTTGGTCTGTTCGGCGATGCCCTGAATTTCCCCCATGACGCTGCCGATCCGCTGGGACTCGCTGGCGAGCTCCACTGCGGAGTGGAAGGCCTGTTCCGCCTGGTGTGCCAGCTGCTCCATCTGCCGCTCGGTCTGATCCAGCTGCCGCACCGTGTGCTCACAGCTGCTGCGGGCCTCGGTCACCTGACCGTTGGTGTCCTGGATGTTGCGGGCTATCTCGTGGGCCGTGCTGGCCATCTGGGTCATGGCCGCCGCCATCTGCTGGGTCTGGGCGTCCTGCTCGTTGATGTCGAGGAAGGCCTGATGGGAGGAGTCCTTGAGATCGGTGGCCAGGGTCTGCAGCGGGTGGGTGGCGTCGTTGACCCGCCCGAGCACGGTGCGGATGCGGGCCTGCAGCATCTTCAGGTGAAAATCGGCGATGGCCCCCGGTGCATCCCCCGAGTAGACCAGTCGGGTCAGGCTGTCATATTGCTGGCCAAGCTGCTTGAGGTAGCGCGGCAGCGCGATGAGCTCGCGCCAGTAAGCGCCGGTGACGAGCAGCAGGGGCAGCAGCATCAGCAGCGCCGTCATCACGCCCCGGGTCGCGCCGGCCCAGCCCAGCAACCCCAGCATCAGCCCGGCGAGCAGTATGGGCCTGAAGGGTTGCAGAGAGGGGAGCTTGCGGGTTTCCCCCCGCTCGGCCTTGAGCAGGGCCTGATAGGCCTGGCTCGCCACCTGCTTGAGCCGGGGCTCGGGTTTGCAGCGCACGGACTGGTAGCCGCTTATCTGGCCCTGCTCGTAGATGGGGGTCACATAGGCATCGACCCAGTAGTAGCGGCCATCCTTGCAGCGGTTCTTGACCACGCCGCGCCAGGGGTTGCCCTCCTTGAGGCGATCCCAGAGATCGGCGAAGGCGGCCTTGGGCATGTCGGGATGGCGAACCAGGTTGTGGTTCTGGCCGACCAGCTCATCGACCTGGTAGCCGGCGATGCGGCAGAAGGCGGGATTGGCGTAGGTGATGACGCCGCGCAAGTCCGTGGTGGAGACGAGTTGTACGTCGGCAGGAAACTCCACTTCGCTGTCCACTGTCGGGACGTCTCTGCGGGCCATAAGGATAAGCTCCGATGTTCGTGCTGATTGTTATTGTGGTTTGAGCCGAATGAGCTGGACGTTGTGCGCTTCGTCTGGCTTCATCAGGGGCCTTATTTTGCCAATAAAGGCGGATGAAGAGTAGGGGCTAGGTTGGATTTTTGTTGATTGGTGGTAAAAAAACGGCGACCAAAAGGTCGCCGAAAAGAGAAAGATAACACTACCTCTGTGGCACCCGGTAACGCACCTGCAACTGATCGAGGATCTGCAACTGGCCGGGCAGGCGGGCGACGAAGTGCTCCCATGACTTGTGGGCAGGGGCACTCCAGGCCACCTCGGCCGTGGCCAGCAGGCGTGGGAACAACATATAGTCGAGCCTATCCCGCGAGATGATCTGCTCGGACCATAAGGGGCTCAGCACCCCCAGGATGTTATCGTTGGCATGGAAATCGACAGGGGCCGGGTCACAGGCGTAGACCTGCTCCAGGCTGACGGGACCGGCCCAGTAGAGGCCCGGTTCCTGATAATCATGGCTGTAGGCCTGATCCAGATAGAGCTGCTGGGCGGGGGCCATCACCACGGGATAGCCCTGGCTGGCGGCATCCAGCCCCGCCTGGAAGTTGGTCCAGGCGAAGACGGTGGCATCCCGGCTCACCTTGTCCCCGTGCAGCATCTCCTCCCATCCCAGCATCTTCTTGCCCCTGGCGGCCAGGTATTGCTGGCAGTGGCGCAGCACATGGCCCTGCAGCTCGCGGCAATCCTGATAGCCCTCCCGCTGCATCAGCTGCTGGCAGGCCGGGCTGTCGGTCCAGACCCCGTGGGGCACTTCGTCCCCCCCCATGTGGATCTGCTCCCCGGGGAAGAGGGCACACACCTCGTCCATCACCTTGTCCAGGAACTCGTAGGTGCCGGGCAGCGCCGGGTTGAGCACGTTGTCATCGAAGAACTGCACCGACAGGTAGCGGGAGTGGTCCGCCTCTTCCCGCAGCAGCTCGGGCAGCGCCTTGATGGCGGCGTGGCAGTGACCGGGGATGTCGATCTCCGGGATGATGGTGATGCCCAGTCCGGCGGCATAGGCCACCAGTTCGCGCACCTCGCTCTGGGTGTAGTAACCGCCGTAAGGGTCCGGCCCGCCGCTCAGCTGGGGATCCACTGCCAGGCCGTGACCGCGCCAGGCCGCCACCTCGGTCAGTTGCGGGAAGGCCTTGATCTCGAGGCGCCAGCCCTCGTCATCGGTCAGGTGCCAGTGGAAGCGATTAAACTTGTAGAGGCTCATCTGCTTGAGCAGCCGCTTGATGGTGGCAATGGAATGGAAGTGGCGGGAGCAGTCGAGGAAGACGCCGCGAAAACCGAAGCGGGGCTCGTCGACGAGCTCGAGGCAGGGCAGGCTCTCCCCGTGCTGCAGCGCCCACTGGGCCAGGCTCACGAGGCCGTGGCGCCAGCCCGCCTCACCCGCCGCCTGGATCACTACCTCACGGGGGCTGATGGAGAGCTTGTAGGCCTCGGGGGCCAGGGGGGCCTCGACGAGGTGGATCTCGGCATCGTGATCCTGGCTGAGGGCCAGCCCCGTCAGCTCGTTGAAGTGGGCAAGCAGGGGGGTGAGGGGCAGGGGGCCGCTCACATGGGCCCGCTCCGCCAGCCGGAAGTTGCCCTCCGGCAACAGCAGATGGGCGGGCTGGGGCACTATGCCGTTGGCGGGTTCAACCTCGGGCAGCTCGGGGGCAACGGCGGGCTGTGGCGGCAGGCCGAGGGCCTGGCTTGCCAGGGTTACCGGCAGCAACCTGGGGCCGGTGGCCGTGTCGCTGAGGCTCAGGAAGAAGCCCTGGGGCAGATCCGAGTCACGCTTGATGGGGGTGCTGCGACAGCAAAAACGCAGCTCGCTGCCCCCCTCCAGGGGGACGAGCACCTTGTAGCTGCCGCTCTGGCGCTCCAGGGTACCACCTTCGACCGAGCTGGCATCGATCTGCCGCGGCAGGCAGAAGTGCAGCTTCCAGGGGCCGCTCGGCAGCTGGCTCAGGGTGAAACGGAACCAGACATCATCACCGTCGCGTCGGTCAACTTGGGTATGGATCAGGGGTGCAGACATGGAAATTCCTCTGATTGGGCGAACAGGATGGCTCCCTCGAGGGCATCTGCCTTGGGGGGAACCAGGTGGAGGTGGGACAGGCGGGGGGCCAGGCGAGTGCCGACGCCGCCGAGCAGGGCTATCTGTCTGGCACCCAGCTGCCGCATCCCCATGAGCAGGGTGTCGAGCTGGGCGCAGGTCTCGTCCAGCAGCTGGCAGGCGAGCTCGTCCCCGTCGCTGGCGGCATCGAACACCCAGGGGGTGAAGCGGCCGTAATCCGCCGGGATGGCGCGACTCGCCCAGCGCACCACCTCGGCCTGATCCCGCTTGAAGTGATCCAGCAGGCGCACGGCGAGCAGGCTGGGGGGCAGGATGCCATCGTGGCAGAGCAGGGCCTGCTGCAGGGCGCGCAGCCCGAGCCAGGCGCCGCTGCCGAGATCCGAGATGGGGAAGCCGCGGCCGGAGCAGGTGCGCAGCCGCCCCTCCCGGTAGATGAGCCCGGCCGAGCCGGTGCCGGCGATGAGGATGGCCCCCTCCCGTCCGCCAAAGGCGCCGAGGCAGGCGCCGAAGGCATCTGAGGTGAGTTTCACGCTGGCATAGGGGAAGGGCATGGCCAGGAGGGCGTGGTAGCAGTCGGCGAGCTCGGCGGAGGCGAGCGCCAGTCCCACCCCCATCTGCTGCTCGGCCTCCTTGCCGAGGCCTGCCTCGACGCGGGCCTGATCGATGGCGGCCAGCACGTTGGCGTGGGCGAGCTCGATGCCGAGCTCCAGATTGGAGCCCGCCGCCCGGCCCTCACCCAGCAGTTTTCCCGTCTTGCTGCGGATACGGGCCCGGGTGTGGGTGCCGCCGCCGTCTACACCGACCCAGTACTCAATCATGCAGGCCTCCGAGGGTGCTCTGCCAGCTGATGGCCAGGGCGAACCAGGCGGCGTGGGGGATCCACTGCTCTCCCCAGCGCCAGTTCTGATCCAGCCTCTCCTTGTAGGCGTCCGGGATGAAGGCCAGATCCGCCTCGTCGTCGAACCCGGCGGTGATGCCGTTGCAGATCCCGCCGAGGGCATTGGGATAGCCGGCGGTGTAGCTCGGGTTGTTGATGCCGTGCCCCGCCAGCATGCAGGCGTTGAAGGGGTTTTGCCCCAAAATCCAGTCGAGCTGTCGCTGGCCGAAAGTCATCAGGGGTTTACGCTGCTGCGGCAGCACGCGGGCAGCGGCAAATGTCATGGCGGCCAGGGAGGCCAGGCGGGCGTTCTCCCCCTGCCACCAGTAACCGGATTCGTTGTGGTGGGGCATAAAGAAGCTGATGCGCGCCGCCTCGTCGACGCCCTTCACATATTGGCGGGCGAGGGCGAAGGGATTGCCCGCCTGAGCGGCCAGCGCCAGCTCGGCCGCCAGCGCCTGCTGCACCACGGTTTGCACCCTGGCCTTGCGCTCGGGATCCGGCTCAATCTCCAGATATTCCAGCAGGGCTAGCACCGGCAGGCCCGCCTCGGCGGCGTGATAGTAGGGTCGCGTGCCATCCTCGTTGGCTGACCAGTAGTGACCGAGCTCCGAGTGCGGACGTTGACGCTGGCACAGCTTGCCGGCCCTCTCCCTGGCCTCCCCCAGCCAGCCCTGGCCCAGGGTGCGGGTCAGCTCGATGGCGGCGAGCAGGGCGCAGTAGTCGTCGATGATGTTCTCGCAGCCATCATCCAGATAGGCGAGGTTGTGCTCGCGCAGGTGCAGGAAGCCGCGGCTGGCGGCCTCGGCGTAGTGGCTGGCATCGAAATCACCGACCGCAGGCTCCCGGGCGGCCCGGGCCAGGGCGGCGATGGCGAGTCCCCCCCCTTGCCGGAACCCCGCCTGCCACTCCTTCGACTTGAGCCCCTGCTGGGTGGCGTAGGCGCACAATTCGCGCTGCTCGGGATCCTTGCTCCACTTGTCGAACAGGGTCATGTAGAAGAAGCCGCTCTCGTCTTGCATCCGGCAGAGGAAGTCCGCCCCGTGCAGGGCCTCGTCGCCGAGCCGTTTGCACAGGTTCAGGCCGTCGATGTCGGTGCGCCCTGAGAGCAGTTCCCGGCACTTGAGCAGGGCCCAGACCACCATGGGAGTCTGCTGGGGGTTGAGGAAGTTCGCATAGGAGAGGTGGCTTAAGTACTTGCTCATGTCGCCGCTGGCATCGAACCAGCCGCCGCGCACATCCCGGCGCTGGTCGGTGCCAAACAGGCGGGCCTGGCGATCGGCCCTGTCGAAGGCGCCGCTGGCCCGCTGGCCCTTGAAGTAATGCACCACATCGGAGAGGCAAGTGTGGCTCAGCAGCTGGGGGCCGATGGCGAAGCGGGGGGAGCGGGTGACGGAGGGGGCCGTCTCCCCCTCGCTCAGGGTGACGGCCTCCAGCCGGTAGTGACCGGGCTCCCTGAAGGCGCTGAAGTCGGCGCGCCAGAAGCGGCGGCCCTGCCAGCCGGGGACCTGGCCCGCGGCCTGCAGCTCGGTCTCGAACAGGATCTGGCCATCGTCCAGACGCAGCAGCCGCACCCGGCCGTCGAGGGCCTGCTCCGGGGAGCCCTGCAGCAGGGCCACCTTGTGACCGTCGCAGTCGTAGCCCACCTGATTGATCAAGAGTTCCATCGAAGATTGACTCCCCTGGCCTGCCGCAGCAGGCGAGGCGGTTGGCGGGCCTCACGGGCCCGCAGTGAAACGGTAGGCTGGCTCAGTCGTACAGGTAGCAGCGCACGAAGTGGTTGTCGGCGAGCTTGGTCACCGGCGGCAGGCTCTCCTTGCAGCGAGCCATGGCCTGGTGGCAGCGACCGGCGAAGGGGCAGCCGCGAGAGTGCGGGGTCCAGAGCGGGATCTCCCCCTTGCGGCCCCCCTCCAGCTCGGCGTGGATGCTCTTCTCCGGATCCGGTACCGCCGAGATGAGCAGCTGGGTGTAGGGGTGCTGGGGGTGGTGCAGGATCTCGTCTACCTCCCCCCACTCCACCATGTGGCCCACGTACATGACCGCGAGATCTTCCGCCACATAGCGGGCGGTGGCGATGTCGTGGGTGATGTAGAGCATGGAGACGCCGAGCTCGTTCTTCATCTGCTCCATCAGGTTGAGGATGCCGATGCGAATGGAGACGTCGAGCATGGAGGTGGGCTCGTCTGCCAGCACCACTTCCGCCTCCACCGCCAGGTTGCGGGCGATGTTGACCCGCTGGCGCTGGCCGCCGGAGAGCTGGTGCGGGTACTTGGCCGCCGTCGCCTTGGCCGGGGTCAGCCCCACCTTCTCCAGCAGGGTGTAGACCATGTCCGGCAGGTCTCTCTTGTCGAGCACCTTGCTGTGCAGCAGCAGGGGGCGGGCGATGTGGTGGTAGATGGTGTGGGTCGGATTCAGCGAACCGAAGGGATCCTGCCACACCATCTGCACGCTCTGGCGGTAGTCGAGCAGGGCGGTGCCCTTGTCGAACTCCTCCAGATCCCGGCCGCGATAGAGGATGCGGCCGCTGGAGAGCTTGTACATCTTGGCGATGATCTTGGCGATGGTGCTCTTGCCAGAGCCGGACTCACCCACCACCGCCAGGGCGCGACCCCGGTGCAGGTTGAAGGTGATGTCGGACAGGGCCCGCATCTTGCCACTCTTGATGGCATTGGAGTTGACGGGGAAGTCCTTGTAGAGATGCTGGACCTCGATGATGGGGGCGTCGGTTTGGGCGATTTGCATGACAGACATCCTTAACAGCCAGCGGCCTTGTCCAGATAGATCGGAAGATCCTGTTGTTGCTCCGCCGCGTCATAGAGGTGGCAGGCGGTCTGTTGTCCCGGCCGGATCTCGGCCAGTCGGGTGTATTCCTGGCGGCAGCGCTCGTGTACCCGGTTGCAACGGGCCTGGAAGCGGCAGCCGACCGGCACCTCCAGCAGGTTGAGCGGCGTGCCCGGGATCCCTTCCAGCACGGTCTTCGGGCCGTGCAGGGGCGGGAAGGAGTTGCCGAGCCCCCGGGTGTAGGGGTGCAGGGGCGCGCTCAGGATCGCCTTGGAGGGCGCTATCTCGATGAGCTCGCCGGCGTACATGATGCCGATGCGATCGCAGAACTCGACCATGAGGGACAGGTCGTGTGTGATGAAGAGGATGGAGAAGTTGAACTTCTCCTTCAGGGCATAGACCTTCTGCAGGATCTCCCGCTGCACCACCACGTCCAGCGCCGTGGTGGGCTCGTCCATGATCAGCAGCTCGGGGTTGAGGGCCATGGCGATGGCGATCACCAGCCGCTGGCGCATGCCGCCGGAGAACTGGTGCGGGTAGTCCTTGAGCCGGCTAGGGTGGATGTCGACGATCTCCAGCAGCTCTTTCGCGCGCTTGATCGCCTCGTAGCGGGTCAGACCGGGGTTGTGGGCCAGCAGCACGTCGCAGAACTGCTCCTCCATGCGCAGCACGGGGTTCAGCGCATTCATGGCGGACTGGAACACCACGCTCGCCTGGCGCCAACGGTAGCTGCGCAGCCGCTCGTCGCCAAAGTGCAGGATGTTCTCCCCCTTGAACAGGATCTCGCCGCCGCTGATGTAGGCGGGCGGCTTGTGCAGCCTGGCCACCGAGAAGGCGACCGTGGACTTGCCGCAGCCGGACTCGCCGGCGAGGCCGAACACCTCCCCCGGCATGATGTCAAAGCTGACCGAGTTGACGGCGCGCACGTCGCCGTTCTCGGTGATGTAGTCGACGCAGAGCTGGCGCACCGACAGCAGGGGTTGTTGCGAGGTCATGCTGTCTTCTCCTGTGCGGCCGTAGCGGTGACTGGGGCTGGGGCGGCGAGTTTCTTCCAGCGATTGAGGCCCTTGTGGGATCGCAGTTGTGGGTTCGCTATCTCGTCGATGGCGAAGTTGAGCATGGCGAGGCCGGCGCCCAGGGTCGCGATGGCGAAGCAGGGGGCCAGGATCTCCCACCAGGCGCCCACCAGGATGGCGCTCGAGGTCTGGGCGTTGTAGAGCATGATGCCCCAGCTCACCACGGTCGGATCGCCGAGCCCCAGGAATTCCAGGGTCGCCTCGGTGACGATGGCGTAGATGATGGAGCCGATGAAGCTCACGCCGATGATGGAGATGAGGTTCGGCAGTATCTCCACCAAAATGATGCGCCAGGCCGGCTCACCCAGCACCTCGGCGGCGATGACGAACTCCTTCTCCCGCAGGGCCAGGGTCTGGGCGCGGATCACCCGGGCGCCGTAGGCCCAGGAGGTAAAGCCTATGATGAGGGCTATCACCGTCGGTGACGCCTCCCCGATAAAGCTTGCGAGCACCAGTAATAACGGGAGGTTAGGGATCACCAGCACCACGTTCATCAGGAAGGTGAGGCACTCGTCCACCACGCCGCCGAAGTAGCCGGCGGTGATCCCCACCGTGATGGCGAGGGCGCAGACCAGCAGGCCCGCCCCGAACCCCACCAGCAGGGAGATGCGGGCACCGTGGGTGAACTGGGACCAGAGATCGTGGCCCATGCGGTTGGAGCCCATCACCAGCTCCACGCTGGGGGGCTGGTGCGGGCGGGCGACCCGCTTGGTGGGCTCGTTGCTGGCGAGCAGCGGGGCGAACAGCGCCATCAACACGAAGGTGACGACGATGGCGAGGCCGAAGGCCGCCTTCTTGTTGCCCAGCAGGATTTTTAAAATAGTCGGCATACGCATCTTATTTGCCTCCTGTACGCAGACGGGGATCCAGGAAGACATAGAGCACGTCCGCCAGGAAGTTGAAGCTGAGCATGGTGATGGTCATGATGAGCAACTGGCCCTGAATGAGGGGGTAGTCGCGGGCGAGGATGCCCTGATAGAGCGTCAGGCCGAGACCGGGATAGTTGAAGATCACCTCGGTGATGAGAGAGCCGCCGATGACGAACCCCAGCGCCATGGAGAGGGCAGTGACGCTCGGCAGCACGGCGTTGCGGGCGCCGTAGTTGAAGATCACCCGGTTGCTGGAGAGCCCCTTGGCCTTGGCCATGGTGATGTAGTCCTCACCCAGCAGGTTGATCATGTTGTTGCGCATGGTGATGAGGAAGCCCCCCACCTGCACCATGGCCAGGGTGCCCACCGGCATGATGGCGTGCAGCATGATGCTCTTGATGTGCTCCCAGCCGAAATCGGCCTTGATCTCCGGGCTGTAGGCGTAGCCGATGGGCAGCCAGCCGAGGCTGACCCCGAACAGGAAGAGGGCGAGCAGGGAGACCACCACGGGAGGGATGGCCTGCATCACCAGGGTGAGCGGGGAGAGGATGCTGTCCATGCGTCCCCCCCGGTACCAGGCGGCGAAGATGCCGACGATGGAGCCGATGGAGAAGCTCAGAATGGTGGAGGTGCCCACCAGGAACAGGGTCCAGCCGATGGCGCGGCCGAGTACATCTGCCACTGGCTGTGGGTAGTAGCGCACCGAGGTGCCGAGATCCCAGGTGAAGACGCTCTTCACATAGGTGAGAAATTGGGTGCCGATGGGGCCGTCAACGAAGCCGAAGGTGGCTTTGAGGGCTTCCAGGGCGGCGGGTTCCATCATGGCGCCGGCCCGGGCGAACATGACGGAGACGGGATCCCCCGGCATGGCTCTGGGCAACAGGAAGTTGATGGTAGCGGCCACCAGGAAGGCGACCAAATAGAAGGAGAAACGTCTGAGTATAAATCCCATGGTGATACCTTTTACTGCAAGCCTGCCCCGCGCCGGGCAAAGCTACCCCAACCCCGCGAGAGCCGGGGGATGAAGTGAGGGCGGGGAAGAGGGCCCCCCGCAGGGGGCCGGGGAGATTAGCTGTTTGGCTTGAGTGACAACACGTGCAGCAGACGCTCCGGGGTATCCGGGTGTACCTGCGGCTTGGCAACCGGGTTGTCGGCACTGAACCAGCCATTGAAGCGCTTGGTGCTGTACTCGTACCAGGTCGGGTTGTTGAACACCGGGATGATGGTCTGGTTGGCCCCGACACGCTCCTGGATGGCAAACATGATCTCTTTCTGCTTGGCCGCGTCGGCGGTCTGGGTGAAGTCGTCGATCAGCTTGTCCAGCGCCGGATCCTTGTAGCGAGGCGCCGCGAAGCGGTTGCCGCGCTCACCCATGTTGCGGGAGTGGAAGGCGGTCTCGAAGTACTTGTGCGGGTTGGCACCGGCGAAGTAACCCTGCAGGGCGACGTCGAAGTCACCGGTGATCAGGTTCTCGGTCCAGACGGTGGCTTCCGGGGTGGAGGTCTTGGCGTTCAGACCCAGGGCCTGCAGGCCTTCGACCCCGATCTGGACGGTGTTGACCCAGTCGGTCCAGCCGTTCGGTACCAGCACCTTGAACTCGATCTTCTTACAGCTCGGGGTGTCGAGGAACTTGTCGCCGTCACAGTCCTTGTAGCCCGCCTCTTTCAGCAGTGCCTTGGCCCCTTCCAGGTCGAACTTGTTGTACTTGCCGTACTTCTTCTCGACGTCCGGGTTGTCCCAGGAGGCGAACGCCTTGCCAAGACCGGACGGGTACTCGTTGACGGTCGGGTAGCCGTAGCCCGCGATGTCCACCATGGACTGACGGTCCATGGCCATGGAGAAGGCGCGACGGAAGTTGATGTCGTTGAAGGCTTCGTGGTTGCCCGGATTCTTGCTCTGGAAGTTGACGTTGAACGCCACTGTACCGGAGGCGGGGAACCAGTACTTGTTGTTCTTCGGATCGTTGCCGACGTAGAGGCGCTCGATGTCCGGCACGAAGGAACCGAACCAGTCCACGTCACCCTTCATCACGGCGGCCAGTACCTGGTCGTTGGTGGCCATCTGCGGCATGCGCAGACAGTCGATGGAGAGGCTGGCGTTATCCCAATAGTGCGGGTTGCGGCACTGGGTATAGAGCTGGGCGGAGAAGTTGTCCACTTCGGTGAAGGGACCGGTACCGACCGGCTTGTCGTTGGTGAAAGCCACCGGATCCTTGACGGATTTCCACTGGTGCTCTGGCACTATGGGCACCAGTACCAGGTCGTTCACCACGTTGGTGTTCACCTCGGCCAGGTCGAACTTGACCTTGTGATCCCCCAGCTTCTCGACACCCTTGATCTGAGTCCAGATGGAGCGCTCATCCAGCGCCTTGTTGGCCTTGACCAGGTTGAAGGAGAAGAGGATGTCGTCGGCGGTGAAGGCTTCACCGTCAGACCACTTGACCCCTTCGCGCAGATCGAAGGTGACGGACTTCAGATCATCGCTGAAGGCATAGTTGGTGGCCAGACGATAGACGGGTTTGCCACCCTGCATATCGTTGAAGATCACCAGCGGCTCATAGATGAAGTGACGGGTAGTGTGCAGCAGACCGGCCTGCAGGAAGGGGTTGAAGTTTTTCACCCATGCGGTTTCCTGCTGGGCAACCAGGGTCAGCACCGTCTTGTTCTCGGCGGCCATGGCTGTGCCGGTCATGCCGGCGAGCAGGGTCCCCAGCATGACTGAGGTAGCGATTTTGGATACTTTGGCAAGCATATTTTTTCCTTTCTTATTGGTCTTCCATGGTTTTGGAATGGAGCACCGATATCGCATGCTTGGACATCGGCCCTCTATGTTGGTCAGGTTTTGCACCCTTGTAGTTGTGTCATCCAACGCCCTTAGAAAAGCAGAATTAACAGGAAAACAACAACTCTTCATTTCGTCGATATCGTAAAAACCCAAGACGGCTCGTCAATATCGTCAAACTGTGATTTTAAGCTTTTAAAATTATATGGTTACATTAATTCTCAAGAAACACCAAGTCACCCTTTATGACAGTTCAAAGACGATACTGTGAACTGGATCGTGCTCGTTTTTTCCCCTGGTTGGTGGCTTTTTTTTGAGCATGAAACAAGCAAGCCGCAAAGCACTTCGAGATTGTGCGCTGGGTCACGGAGGGGGCAGAAGGTCATCCCATCCCCCTTCAGGGGTCGAGTCGAGCAGATTGGAATGGAGTGAAACGGATTGAGAGGGCGTGTGGTCGGGCTGACCGCAAGCGGTAGGGGTGACCCCCAGGGACTGGACGTCGGCGGGCAATAAAAAAGCCAGTCAGCAGGACTGACTGGCTTGTTGGCAGCGGCATGGCTGCCGAGGCGGCTGGCCTTAGTCGATCAGGCTGGCCCAGAGGTCGTACTCGTCCGCCTCGTCGATGCGGACCTTGACCATGTCGCCGGGCTTGAGGCCGGTCTCACCGTTCAGGTAGACCAGGCCGTCGATCTCGGGGGCATCGGCGAAGGATCGGCCGGTGGCGCCCTCTTCGTCCACCTCGTCGATGAGGACTGTCATCTCCTGACCCACCTTGCGGGCCAGCTTGCGGATGGATACCTGCTGCTGCAGCTCCATGAAGCGCTGGAAGCGCTCTTCCTGGATTTCTTCCGGCACAGGATCCGGCAGCTCGTTCGCCTTGGCACCCTCGACCGGGCTGTATTTGAAGCAGCCGACCCGATCCAGCTCCGCCTTGTCGATGAAGTCCAGCAGCATCTGGAACTCTTCCTCGGTCTCGCCGGGGAAGCCGACGATGAAGGTGGAACGCAATGTGATCTCGGGGCAGATCTCGCGCCACTTCTGGATGCGCTCCAGGGTGCGCTCGACCGTGCCCGGGCGCTTCATCAGCTTGAGGATGCGCGGGCTGGCGTGTTGCAGCGGGATGTCCAGGTAGGGCAGTACCTTGCCGTCGCGCATCAGCGGGATGACGTCATCCACGTGCGGGTAGGGGTAGACGTAGTGCAGGCGCACCCACATGCCGAGCTTGGCGAGCTCTTCACACAGGGCCACCATGCTGGTCTTGACCGGCATGCCGTCGTAGAAACCGGTGCGGTGTTTGACGTCCACGCCGTAGGCTGAGGTGTCCTGGGAGATCACCAGGATCTCCTTCACGCCGGCCTCTTTCAGGCGCTTGGCCTCGGCCAGCACCTCGCCGATGGGACGGCTCACCAGATCCCCACGCATGGAGGGGATGATGCAGAAGGTGCAGCGGTGGTTGCAGCCTTCGGAAATTTTCAGATAGGCGTAGTGACGGGGAGTCAGCTTGACCCCATGGGCCGGCACCAGGCTGGTGAAGGGGTTGTGGGTGGGTTTTTCCACGTACTTGTGGACGTGACCCAGCACCTCTTCATAGGCGTGAGGACCGGTGATCTCGAGCACCTTGGGGTGGATCTCGCGGATCTGGTTCTCTTTGGCGCCGAGGCAACCGGTGACGATCACCTTGCCGTTCTCGGCCAGGGCCTCACCGATGGCTTCCAGGGATTCCTGTACCGCGCTGTCGATGAAGCCGCAGGTGTTGACCACCACCAGCTCCGCATCGTCATAGCTGGGCACCACATCGTACCCTTCGGTACGCAGCTGGGTCAGGATGCGCTCGGAATCGACCAGGTTTTTGGGGCAACCCAAGGAGACGAATCCTACTTTGGGGGCCTGTTTTGTGTTGGACATCGCTCAATCACTCTTAGGTGGCTCTATTATAAGGGCGCGGATTTTACCGGAATGGCTAACCAAAAACTATACAACCGGGGGTCTCTGGCCGAACAATATTTACGGCTTCCTCCCCCCTGCACCGGCCATGAAGAGGGAGATCTCCGCTGGTGCCGGTGACAGTTATCGTCCGATGACGGCAGCCTCGCTTCCTCCCGGGGAGGGCGGTGGGAAACGCCAGGGTCGCCATGATGCGCTGGTGGGCAAGTGGCGCAGGTGATTGAGCCACAAGGCATAGTCGTGAACGGGATGCGTTTTGACGTACGATTAAATCTGATAGGGTAATGACTCGCTGACGAGCAGAAGGAGTAGACCATGAAGAGCCAAACCTGGCTGATTGCCGCCGCCCTGGTGCTGGCATCCACCCCCAGCCACGCCGACTGGGCCAAGTTGAAGGAGGCCGCCTCCGAGCTCGGCACCGCGGTGAGCGACACCAGCAAGGAGGCGTGGAAGGGGATCACCGACTTCTCCAAGGCGACCTGGGAGTCCGTCTCAACCTGGGGATCCGATGCCTATAACAAGGCGGGGGCCTGGACCGAAGAGAGCGCGGCCACCGGCAAGGAGTGGCTGAACACCGCCGACAAGAAGCTCGACACCATGCTGGAGCCCAAGACCCCCGCCGAGGCGCGTACCGCCCTGGATACCATGGCCGACACCGCCCTGGTGCGGCTGTTCAACGAACAACCCTCCGCCAAGCTGTTATTTGACAAGGCCTATGGCTACGCGGTGTTCGACTCTCGCAAGTTCTCCCTGATGATCCACACGAACCAGGGCGCGGGGGTGGCGGTCAACCGCAAAACCGGCAAGCACACCTATATGAAGATGTTCGGTGCCGGTCTGGCGGCCGGGCTAGGTGGCAAGTTCTACCAGCAGGTGATCCTGTTTGAAGACAAGGCCCGCTTCGATGCCTTCGTCAACCAGGGCTGGGAGGCCACCTCGGAGGTGGGGGCCGTGGCGGGCAAGGAGAGTGCCGAGCTCACCGCCAAGTACAATGGCGGCATGGCCATCTACCAGATTGGGGAGAAGGGACTGCTGCTTGACGCCAATATCTCCGGCTCCAAATACTGGCTGGACGATGATCTGAACAAGTGATCGTGCAGCCCTTGAGCGGGTGCATGTTTTTCTGCGATCACAGAGCGGCAACGTCTTTTTAAATCCGCGGACTTGCAGTAAAAAGGGGGCCTTCGGCCCTCTTTTTTATGGGCGCACGCTGACAAGGTCCCAGGACAACCCAGGACAAGGAGAGGATATGGCCCATGAGCCTGAACAGGATGTGATGGCGGCCCAGAGCCGGGAGTGGGACAAGCAGAGCATCTCTCTGCGGTTGCAGGATGGGATCCCCATGGCCTTCTGGGTCTGGGGGGATAGGGTTGCTCCGCTCGAGCCTTGTCTGACGCCTGCTGGCCATCAGGGTCGGTTCGGCTGGGGAGAGGCCGATGAGGCCAGCCTGGCCCTCTCCCACGCCATCATGGCCAAGCTGGTGGCCGTGGGACTGGTGGCTCCCGGGGAGGCGAGCGCCAAGGCGCATTACCTGCGCGATGAGGTGCTGGCCAAGCTGCCCGCCGGCGAGCATTACGATCTGCACCTGAGTTACCTGCGGCTGCTGCTGGGCAAGCAGCCCTGGCCCGCGATCTGATCCCCGATGGCCGGTCACCACCGGCCTGATCATCCCGCCGCTTTCACCCCTGATCCCAGCTGTTCGCCCTGGTTGGCACCCTTATTGCTTCAAGCCTGTCAGCGTCAATGATTTGTCTGGGGATGAAAGATGGAAATAAGTGCAAGCAGCCTGATGCAAGAGATGCAGGCACTCAAGGTCGAGGCGGGGGCGACTCCGCTGGCCCAGCCCGGTCGCCCGGTCAGCTCGGATTTCGGCCAGATGCTCAAGCTGGCCCTCGACAACGTCAACGAGTTGCAAGGCAGCGCCAACGATCTGCGCACCCGCTTCGATCTCGGCGACAAGTCGGTGGATCTCTCCGAGGTGATGATCGCCGGCCAGAAATCCTCCATCGCCTTCGAGGCGACGGTCCAGGTGCGCAACAAGATGGTCGATGCCTACAAGACCATCATGAACATGCCGGTATAAGCAGCCCATGGCGACTGAGCATCATGAACATGTCAGCAATAAGGACATAAACCGTGGCTAACGATCAAAACGGCGATCTGCTGATCAACAACGAAGGGGCGGCGACCCTGGATGAGCAAGAGCAGAAGAGCTCGGCGCTGGGGTTCCTCTCCAACACGGACGTGCTGCGCCAGATCACCCTGATCCTGGGGCTGACCATCTGTCTGGCCATCGCCGTCTTCATCCTGCTGTGGGGCAAGGAGCCGGAGATGCGTCCCCTCGGCACCTTCAACACCCAGGAGCTGGTCTCCACCCTCGACTACCTCGATCAGCAGAAGATCCCCTATCAGGTGGATGGCAAGAGCGTGCTGGTCAGCGCCGAGAACTATGCGGACATCCGCCTGCGCCTCACCCGGGCCGGCCTCGCCAGCAGCAACGACGTGAGCAACGACGGCGAGTCCATCCTGCTCAAGGACTCCAGCTTCGGCGTCAGCCAGCGCATGGAGGGGGAGCGCCTCAAGCTAAGCCGCGAGCGCCAGCTGGCGAGCGCCATCGAACAATTCCAGAACGTGGCCAAGGCCCAGGTGCTGCTGGCCATTCCCAAAGACAACGTGTTCGCCCGCAACGAGCGCAAGCCGAGCGCGACCGTGGTGCTGAGCCTGCGGGGCAGCGCCCTCGGCCAGGGTGAGGTGGACTCCATCGTCGACATGGTGGCCTCCGCCGTCCACGGCCTCGAGCCGACCCGGGTCACGGTCACCGATCAGAACGGCCGTCTGCTCAACTCCGGCTCCCAGGATCCCCTCTCCGCCCAGACCCGCAAAGAGTTTGCGATGCAGCAGAAGCAGGAGCTGGAGTACAAACAAAAAATTGACGCCATCCTGATCCCGGTGCTCGGGGCGGACAACTACACCGCCGAGGTGGATCTCTCCCTAGACTTCTCCCAGCAGGAGCAGACCCGCAAGACCTTCAACCCGGACTTGCCCGCGGTGCGCTCCGAGATGACGGTGGAGGAGAACAGCTCGGGCGGCAGTAATGGCGGCGTGCCCGGTGCCCTCTCCAACCAGCCCCCGGCGGCCTCCAGCATTCCCCAGGAGGCGACCGCCGCGGATGGCAGCGCCGCATCGAGCGGCCGCTCCCGCAAGGAGGCGACCCGCAACTTCGAACTGGACAGTACCATCAGCCACATCCGGCGCCAGCAGGGCGGCATTCGCCGCATGACGGTGTCGGTGGCGGTGGATTACAAGGCGACCCCGGGCGCCGAGGGTGCCGTCACCCGGGAGCCCCGCACCCAGGCCGAGCTCGACACCCTGCGCCGCCTGCTGAGCGGCGGCCTCGGTTTCGACGTGACCCGGGGGGATACCCTGGAAGTGGTCGCCATCCCGTTCAATCGCCCCGAACTCGAGGCCGTGGCCGACATCCCGCTCTACGAGCAGCCCTGGTTCTGGCGTGCGGTGCGTATCGCCGCCTCTGTGCTGGTCATCATAGTGCTGATCGTGACCGTGGTCAGGCCCATGCTCAAACGTCTGCTCTACCCGGATGCGAGACCGGAAGGGGAGCTGGATCTGGACAACAGCATAGTGCTGGGCGGGGATGACGAGCTCAGCCTGCTGGCGGCCCAGGCTGAGGCCGAGCCCATCTTCGGGGTGCGCGACGGCCACTTGAAGCTGCCGGATCTGCACAAGGATGAAGACTTGCTCAAGGCGGTGCGTGCGCTGGTGGCGAATGAACCGGATCTGGCCGCTCAGGTCATTAAAGAATGGGTAACGAACCGAGATGCCTGAAGAGAACAAGAACCAAGTCACCGGTAACGAGATTACCGACAGCCAGCGCCTGATCCTGGATCAGATGAGCGGGATGGAGATGGCGGCCGTGCTGATGCTGAGCCTCAACGAAGAGGACGCAGCCCAGATCTTCCGTCACCTCGAGCCCAAACAGGTGCAGCGGCTCGGCATGTCCATGGCCTCCATGTCGGATTTCAGTCACGACCGGGTGGCGGCGGTGCATCGTCAATTTATCGACGATATCCAGAAGTACACCAACATCGGCATCGGCAGCGAAGACTTCGTGCGCAAGGCCCTGGTGGCGGCGCTCGGGGAGGACAAGGCCAGCAACCTGGTGGATCAGATCATCCTGGGATCCGGTGCCCGTGGCCTCGACTCTCTCAAGTGGATGGATGCGCGCCAGGTGGCCAGCATCATCCAGAACGAACACCCGCAGATCCAGACGATCGTGTTGTCCTACCTGGAGCCGGAGCAGTCTGCCGAGATCCTGAGCCAGTTCCCGGAGCAGGTACGCCTGGATCTGGTGATGCGTATCGCCAACCTGGAAGAGGTGCAACCGGCGGCCCTGCAAGAATTGAACGACATCATGGAGAAACAGTTCGCCGGTGCGGCCGGGGCTCAGGCCGCCAAGATGGGTGGCCTCAAGGCTGCCGCCAACATCATGAACTACCTCGACACCAACATCGAGGGTCAGCTGATGGACTCCATCCGCGACTCGGACGAGGAGATGAGCCAGCAGATCCAGGATCTGATGTTCGTGTTCGAGAACCTCATCGACGTGGACGATCGCGGCATTCAGACTTTGCTGCGGGAAGTGCCGGGGGATCTGCTGCAACGGGCCCTTAAGGGCTCCGACGATCAGATGCGGGAGAAGGTGTTCAAGAACATGTCCAAGCGGGCCGCCGAGATGCTGGCGGACGATCTGGAGGCCATGGGACCGATCCGGGTCTCCGAAGTGGAGGCCGCCCAGAAGGAAATCCTCTCCATCGCCCGCCGTCTGGCGGATGCGGGGGAGATCATGCTGGGGGCCGGTGGTGGCGAAGAGTTCCTATGATGTCCTGGTCTGTCACCCTGAATTGTCACGCCATATCATCCCGGTGAGGAGTGCTGCCAGAGCATGAACAACAAGAATAACAAGCTGCGCGGTTACGTCAGGCCCGAGCCGGACGAGCTGCCGGCGCAGGCCTGGGGCTGGCCCGAGATGGAGGTCGAGTCTGAGATCCAGAGCAACGCCCTGGGGCTCAGCCCGGACTGGTATCGGCAGGAGCAGGAAGTCGAAACCCCAGACCCCGAGCCCGAGGAAGAACCCGCTCCCAGCATCACCGCCGAGGAGCTGGAAGCCATTCGCCAGGCCGCCTGGGAGGAGGGGATGGCCGAGGGACGCGAGGCCGGTTTTGCCAAGGGGCTCGAGGAGGGCAAGCTGGAAGGCTTGCAGCAGGGCCATCAGGCGGGGCTCGAACAGGGCAGGGAAGAGGGGCTTGCCATGGGTCGCGAGCAGGTGGAGCAGCAGGTTGCCCACTGGCAGGGGCTGGCTGATCGCCTCGCCAATCCCCTGAGCGAGCTGGACGCCGCCGTGGAGCAGCAGCTCATCAGCCTGGTGCAGCAGCTCGCCCGCGCCCTCATCCGCCACGAGGCCGAAACCTCCCCCAGGCTGTTGCTAGAGGCGCTCAAGCAAGGGCTCTCCCTGCTGCCTGCCGCCGAGCACGGCGTCACCCTGATGCTGCACCCGGACGACGTGGCCCGGGTCGAGGAGGCCTTCGGCGCCGAGGAGTGTGCCAAGCGTCACTGGCGGCTGCAAAGTGATCCCACCCTCTCCCCCGGCGATCTGCAACTGGCTACCGAGCTCTCCAGCATCGATCTGACCCTGTCGGGGCGCATCGATCAGCTGCTGCGCAACTTCCTGCGTGATAATGCCGATTGAGGTGACTTATCTCATCGGCTCGCAACACCATGCGCACTAGCCCCGTTGGCACTATGATGACGCTCACTTTTCGGGTCTTAGCAGCCAGGCTGCCGGGGCCTTATCTCTTCTTATCGTCGGAGGCGACATGACAGCTCTGCTGGGTCGACTGCAAGCCTATCGGGTCCGTGATGTGGCGCCCACCCCGCCGGTGGCGGGCAAGTTGACCCGGGTGGTGGGGCTGACCCTGGAGGCCATCGGCTGCCGCGCCGCCATCGGCGCCCTGTGCCGCATCGATACCCAGGATGGTTGGCTGGAAGCCGAGGTGGTCGGCTTCTCCGGCGATCGCCTGTTCCTGATGCCAAGCGAACAGCTCAAGGGGGTGATCCCCGGCGCCCGCGTGGTGCCTGTCACCGAGGATCACGGCATCCCGGTGGGCATGAGCCTGCTCGGCCGGGTCATCGACGGCATAGGCCAGCCCCTCGACGGGCTGGGCCCCATCATCGCCTCCCAGACGGTGCAATTTGCCCAGCAGCGCATCAATCCACTCTCCCGCCGCCCCATTCATCAACCGATGGACGTGGGGGTGCGTGCCATCAATGCCGTGCTCACCGTCGGGCAGGGCCAGCGCATGGGGCTGTTCGCGGGCTCAGGCGTCGGCAAGTCGGTGCTGCTTGGCATGATGACCCGAGGTTCGGTGGCGGACGTGGTGGTGGTCGGCCTCATCGGCGAGCGGGGCCGGGAGGTGAAGGAGTTTATCGAGGAGATCCTGGGGGCCGAGGGGCGCGAGCGCGCCGTGGTGGTGGCGGCGCCCGCCGATGCCTCGCCGCTGATGCGGCTCAAGGGCTGCGAGACGGCGCTGGCCATCGCCGAGTATTTCCGCGAGCAGGGGCTCAACGTGCTGCTGCTGATGGACTCCCTCACCCGCTACGCCCAGGCCCAGCGCGAGATTGCGCTGGCGGTGGGCGAGCCGCCGGCCACCAAGGGCTATCCGCCCTCTGTGTTTGCCAAATTACCGGCGCTGGTGGAGCGGGCCGGCAACGGCAGCGACGGCCAGGGATCCATCACGGCGTTTTTCACCGTGCTGACCGAGGGGGACGATCTGCAGGACCCCATCGCCGACGCGGCGCGGGCCATCCTCGACGGCCACATAGTACTGGCGCGGGAGCTGGCGGATGCGGGCCACTACCCGGCCATCGACATCGAAAAGTCCATCAGCCGGGTCATGCCCATGGTCACCTCGCCGGAGCACATGGAGCTGGCACGCACCTTCAAGCAGTTCTACTCCCTCTATCAACAGAACCGGGATCTCATCACCATAGGGGCCTACAGCCAGGGATCGGATCCGCGCATCGACCGGGCCATCATCCAGAAACCCTATCTGGATCAGTTCTTGCAGCAGAAGATGCGGGAGGTCATTCACTACGATGAAGGCCTGCAATCCCTGCAACTGGTGGCCATGCCACTGATGCGCTGATGAGATGAACCGGGAGACGGGTGATGAGTAAAGGACTGGAATTGCTGTCGACCAGGTTACTGGAGGCCGAGAATCAGGCGGCGCTGGCCTTGGCCAAGGCGCAGCAGGACTTGAAGCTGTTCATGGATCAGCAAAACGCGCTCAACCAGTATCGCCAGATCTATCACCAGCAATGGACCGACCGTGGCCTGCAGGGGATCAGCCCCCAGCAGAACAGCCAGTATCACGCCTTCATCAACAAGCTGGAAAACGCGGCGACCCAACAGTATGAGGGGGTGCTGCAGGTGCGCGAGGCGCTGGCGGTGTGCCGTACCCAATGGCTGGAGGCCCAGCAGAGGCGCAAGGCCGTCGAGCTCCTGCTGGAGAAGAAGGCCGACAAGGTGCGCCAGAAAGCCCAGCGCCAGGAGCAGAAGATGCTGGATGATTACGCCATCCAGCGTCGGTATCACCATTCTGGCCTGTAATTTGCTTCTTATCTCGGCAAAGCGCTAAGACGCCGTACCTGCCTGCTGGCCGTGCGGCCATCACACCGGATTGTCGTCAGGATCCCAGCATGATACAGACCCAGTTGATTAAGGCCGCCACTCAGGCCACCCCTGCCGACAGTGGTGTCGCCCTCGCAGGCCTCACTCAGGATGGTGCCGCGCTGGTGCAGGGTGACGGCAAGGTCGCCTTCGCTGACGCCATGGCCTTGGCGCAGCGGGTCGACAAGGGCTCTGCCGCTACGGCCGTGAGCGGCGACGTGCTCGCCGCACCCGCCCCGGATGCCAAATCTTTGGCGGCGATCGATGAGAGTACTCCGAACACAGAGCCCAAAGCCGACAAGGCAAAGGCCGGCGAGACAGAACTTCCCCCCGATGATTTCCTGCAGCAGTTGCAGGCCTCCCTGCGCCAGGACACCAGCCTGATCCTGCCTGTTGCCGCCCAGGCGACACAGGCGACACAGGCAGCGCCTGTGGCCACCGACGGCAACGACTTGCCGCCCGAGTCGCAGTCGCTGCTTGAGACCAGTAAGCCGGCCCAGACCCGGGGCGCCGCAGGGCAAGTGGCCGCCGCGCAGCAGGCGCTGTTGCAACAAGCGGGTGAGGGGAGCACTGCGCAGGCGCCTGATCATCAAGGCAAGGCAGATGGTGCGGGTGACGCTGACAAGGGAGCTCAAAACATCTCTGCCTCAGCCCAGTCAACCAATCCTCTGCCCATCAACCAGTCGGAAGAAGAGGCCGTGGCCGAAGACAAGCCGGTCGACTCTACGTCTGCATCTTCTAAACCGACGACACCCTTGTCTGGCGAGGCGCGCGCCGCCCTGCTGGCCAAGGTGGTGGCCGGCGCATCCGCCGCCGAGCCACAGGGCGCAGGGGCCCAGGTGACAGACAAATCCCTGCCGATGGCAGACAAATCCCAGCAACAGACGACCCCGGAGTCAGCTACCAATGGTGCGGGCGCACAAACCTCTCCTAGCGTGCAGGCCAGTGCGGCCAAGGCCTTCGGTGAAGGGCTGGTCAAGGTGGACACCGGCGTGAATGGCAACCCTGAGTCCAACAGGGATGCAGCGACTGCCGCTGAAGAGGGCCGCAAGCCTAGCGCGGCTGCGCAGGAGTCAGAATCCAAGCCGGCGCAGGCCGCTGCGGCCAAGCCCGACGCCAGCACGACCGGCAGTGCCGCCCCCGTGGCCAAGGCTGCGGATCCGGATCCCGTGATGGCGGCGCCCCAGCAGGTACTGGCTCGTCACGAGTCCCAGGGGCCACAGGCCTCGCTGACGGCTCTCTCGGCCGGCATCCAGCAGATGGAGGCCGAGCCTGCGGTGGCCGTCAGGGCCGCCGCCGACCTGAAGCCGGCGGAGGTGAAACCCAAGTTCAACGAACCGGGCAAGCAGGCGGTGCTGGAGACCAAGGGGTTGGAGCAGAGCGAGTCAGCTTCTTCCCTGCAAGCGGCCCAGACCCAGGCCAGTGACAACAAGCCGGCCGCCGAAGTGGCCGCCAGACGGGAGGCCCAGAGCCTGCCGCACCTCAAGCTGGCCACGCCCGAGACCCCCGTTCAGCTGCATCAGAAGGTGAACCTGATGCTGACGGACAAGCTGCAGCAGGCGGAGATCCAGCTCGATCCTCTGGGGCTTGGCAAGATGAAGATCCAGATCCAGATGGGGGCGGACAGCCAGGCCAACGTCAACTTCGTGGTCCAGCACGGCCAGACCCGGGAGATGTTGGAGCAGGCCATGCCGCGGCTGCGGGACATGCTGGCGGGGCAGGGGATCCAGCTCGGTCAGACCCAAGTACAGCAACAGTCACAACAACAGTCCCAGCAGCAGGGACAACTGGCGCAGCAGCAATCCCAGGGGCAATCGAATCTGGGTGGGCAGGGCCAGCAGGGGAGCGGTGCCTTCGGTGGCCGGGGCCAGGGAGAGGCCGAAGGGACGACCCACACCCTGAGTCTGCTGGTGGAATCGGCAAACGATGCCGGAATTGATTTCTATGCTTGATGCATTCTTAAGTAAGTTTATGATACCGAACAAGTTTGAGACTAGGGTGGACGAGGGATGGCAGACGATAACGAACTGACGCTGAAGGACCCGGCGGCAGCCAAGAAAAAGAAGCTGATCATGATTATCGCCCTGGCCGTTGTGTTGCTGGGGGGCGGGGGAGCCGGCGCCTGGTTCATGCTGTCCGGGGATGACAAGCCAGCGGCACAAGCCGCCGAGGCCACACCCGCAGAGAATGTGCCCCAGCCCTCGCTCTACGTGGGCATGCCGCGCCCCTTCGTGTTCAACGTGGCGGGTGGCCAGCGGGATCGACTGGTGCAGATCAAGATCCAGCTGATGGTGCGGGGTGCCGCCGACGAGACCCTGGCCAAGCAGAACATCCCCCTGATCGAGGGGACCCTGCTGCGCGTCTTCAGCGCCGCCAGCGCCGAGCAGCTGATGACCTTCGAGGGCAAGGAGAAGCTGCGCAAGGATTCACTGGAGGAGTGTCGCCGGGTGCTCAACGACCTGGTCGCCACTCCCGTCATAGAACAAGTGTTGTTTACCGGCTTCGTGATGCAGTAACGAGCCGACATAGTCATGGATAAAGGTGAAGCGTGAGCGATCTGTTAAGTCAGGACGAAATTGATGCCCTCTTGCACGGTGTCGATGATGTCGAAGAGGAAGAGTTAGGGGCGGCCGGGGATCCCGGCATCGCCCAGTTTGACTTCTCCTCCCAGGACCGCATCGTCCGTGGCCGCATGCCGACCCTGGAGCTGGTGAACGAGCGCTTCGCCCGTCACATGCGCATCAGCCTGTTCAACATGATGCGACGCACCGCCGAGGTCTCCATCAACGGCGTGCAGATGCTGAAGTTCGGTGAGTACGTGCACACCCTGTTCGTGCCCACCAGCCTGAACATGGTGCGTTTCCGTCCCTTGAAGGGAACGGCCCTCATCACCATGGAGGCGCGCCTCGTCTTCATCCTGGTGGAGAACTTCTTCGGCGGTGACGGCCGTTACCACGCCAAGATAGAGGGGCGCGAATTCACCCCCACGGAGCGGCGCATCATACAGATGCTGCTCAAGCTGGTGTTCGAGGATTACAAGGATGCCTGGGCCCCCGTGATGGACGTGGGCTTCGAGTACCTCGACTCCGAGGTGAACCCGGCCATGGCGAACATCGTCAGCCCCACCGAGGTGATCGTCGTGAGCTCCTTCCACATCGAGCTGGACGGCGGCGGCGGCGACTTCCACGTGGCCATGCCCTACTCCATGCTCGAACCCATCCGTGAACTGCTGGATGCCGGGGTGCAGAGCGACAAGGGGGACACGGACGTGCGCTGGAGCAAGGCGCTGCGGGACGAGATCATGGACGTCAAGGTAGAGCTCAAGGCCAAGCTGCTGGAAACCGAGCTGACCCTGCGGGATCTGATGGAACTCAAACCCGGCGACATCATCCCGGTGGAGATGCCGGAGAACCTGCTGGTCTATGTGGAGGACCTACCCACCTTCCACGCCAAGATGGGGCGCACCAAGGAGAACGTGGCGCTCAAGATCACCGACAAAATCAAGCGCCCTGACGGGGTCAAGACAGAGATGCATCTGGTGACCCGCGGGGGCGTGCGTATCGATGGCGAAGCCGAGCTGGAAGAGCTCGAGCGCAGCATCGCCGATAAACACCCCTGATTGACGGCCCGTCACCATGGGCATGAAAGCAGCATTAAGCAGCAACAAGCAGCATAAGGAATTCGAGATGAGCGGAACCGATGACGAGCAGGATCTGATGGCTGACGCCTGGGCGGCCGCGCTGGAAGAGCAGGTGACGGCCGAGGCCAAGCCTGCGCCCCTGGAGGAGCTCAAAGACGACGCCCCCATCAGTGCCGAGGAGCGGCGCAAGCTGGATACCATTCTGGACATTCCGGTAACCATCGCCATGGAGGTGGGTCGCAGCCAGATCAGCATCCGCAACCTGCTGCAACTGAACCAGGGCTCGGTGGTGGAGCTGGATCGGGTGGCCGGCGAGCCCCTGGACGTGCTGGTCAACGGCACCCTGATCGCCCACGGCGAGGTGGTGGTGGTGAACGACAAGTTCGGCATCCGGTTGACCGATGTCATCAGCCAGATAGAGCGGATCAAGAAACTCAAATGACCAGCACCATTGCGTTGACCGATGCCATCATCAGCCAGGCCGAAAGGATCGAGAAACTCAAATGATCCGCGCTCTCGCCCTGATACTGTTCGCCTCTCCTGCGCTGGCGGAGGGGGTCAATCCCCCCAGCATCACCTCCTGGCTGCTCTCCAGCCTGATGGTCATCGGCCTCATCCTGGTGCTGGGTTTCCTGCTCAAGAAGAGCAAGCTCACCAGCGTCATGGGGGGCGGCCAGATGAGGGTGATCGCCACCCTGCCGCTCGGCTACAAGGAGAAGCTGATGGTGGTCAAGGTGGGGGAGCAGCAGCTGCTCATCGGGGTGACCCCCCAGCAGGTCAACTTCCTCTACCGCCTGGAAGAGCCCCTGGACGAGAGCCAGCCCCAGGCCTTCTCCCAGCAGCTCGGCAAATTGATGGGCAAGCATGAAAAAAGCTAACTGGATCTGGTTGTCCCTCGGCCTGCTTGCCCCCCTGGCCCTGGCCCAGGACGGCATGTCGGCGCTGACCGTCAAGACCATGGCGGATGGCAGTCAGGAGTACAGCCTGACCCTGCAGGTGCTGGCGCTGATGACCGCGCTCTCCTTCCTGCCGGCCATGGTCATCATGATGACCTCCTTCACCCGGATCATCGTGGTGCTCGGCATCTTGCGTCAGGCCATCGGCCTGCAGCAGAGCCCCTCCAACCAGGTGCTGATCGGCATCGCCCTCTTCATGTCGTTCTTCATAATGTCCCCCGTGCTGGATCGCATCAACGAGGAGGCGCTGCAGCCCTATCTGGCAGAGACCATAGGTCCCAAGGAGGCGCTGGCGAAGGCCGAACTGCCCATCCACCAGTTCATGCTGGCCCAGACCCGGGTCAAGGATCTCAACACCTTCATGGAGATAGCGAACGTGCAGGTGGACAAGCCCGCCGACGTGCCCCTGCGGGTGCTGATCCCGGCCTTCGTCACCAGCGAGCTCAAGACCGCCTTCCAGATAGGCTTCATGCTGTTCCTGCCCTTCCTGGTGATAGACCTGGTGGTGGCGAGTATCCTGATGGCCATGGGGATGATGATGCTCTCACCCATGCTGGTGTCGCTGCCCTTCAAGCTGATGCTGTTCGTCATGGTAGACGGCTGGAACCTGATCCTGGGGTCGCTGGCCAACAGCTTCGGGCTGGGTGCCGGCTAGCCGGCCAATAGAGAGGAGCCGAGACGATGAGTCCTGAAACCTTTGTCGACGTGTTTCGCGAGGCGCTCTGGCTGGTGACCATCATGGTCTGCGCCGTGATCCTGCCGAGCTTGATGGTGGGTCTGGTCGTCGCCATCTTCCAGGCGGCAACCTCCATCAACGAACAGACCCTGAGCTTCTTGCCCCGTCTGGTGGTGACCCTGCTGGCCCTGGGACTCGGCGCCCACTGGGGGCTGCAGAGCCTGATGGACTTCTTCCAGCTGATGGTGAGCCAGATCCCCGAGGTGGTGGGGTGAGTCAGGGGTCCCTATGACCTACACCACGGCGGTGATCATGGAGTGGCTGGCGTCCATCGTCTGGCCCCTTGCCCGCATCAGCAGCCTGCTGATGGTGATGGCGGTATTTGGCAGCCGCCTGGCCCCCGCCCGGGTGCGCATGGGCCTGGCGCTCGCCATCACCTTCATCATCGCCCCCCTCTTGCCCCCCATGCCCAAGGTCGAACTCTTCTCCGTCGGCAGCTTCCTGGTGCTGGGTCAGCAGCTGCTTATTGGCATCGCGCTGGGTCTGATGACCCAGTTCCTGCTGGAAACCTTCGTGATGGCGGGTCAGGTCATCGCCATGCAGACCAGCCTGGGGTTCGCCACCCTGGTGGATCCCATGAACGGCCAGTCCGCCCCCGTGGTGGGCCAGTTCTATCTGATGCTGGCGACCCTGGTGTTTCTGGCGGTGGATGGCCACCTGCTGATGATCAAGATGGTGGTGCTGAGCTTCGAGACCCTGCCGGTGTCGGACAGCGGGCTCTCCCTGCCCGCTATCCGCAGCCTGATAAGCTTCCTCGGGGTCATGTACCAGGCCTCCCTGGTGATGGCCCTGTCGGCCATAGTCGCGCTGCTGCTCATCAACTTCGCGTTCGGGGTCATGACCCGGGCCGCCCCCCAGCTCAACATCTTCAGCATCGGCTTCGCGGTCAGCATGATGTCCGGTCTCTTCATCCTCTGGCTCACCATAGGGGGCTTCATGGGGCACTTCGAAGCCATCTGGGAGCGGGTGCAGGAGACCAGCTGCGAGCTGATCGATGTGCGCTGTTTCGGGGGCCAGAATGGCTGAGTGCACTGAGGGCATCCCCTTCGTCCTGATGGCCGGCCTGGGCGGCATGCCGCCAGGAATGGCCAGCCTCGGAGGTCAGCATGGCTGATACCGATCAGGAACGTACCGAACAACCCACGGGCAAACGACTGCAACAAGCCCGGGAAAAAGGGCAGATTGCGCGCTCCAAGGAGCTGGGAACCGCCAGCGTCCTGCTGGCCACCGTCTTTGGTCTCCTGATGATCAAGGAGAGCCTGGCGGGGGCCATGGTCAAGGTGCTCACCACCGGCTTCACCCTGGAGCGGGAGCAGGTGTTCGATCCCAATGCCATGGGGGTCATGCTGCCGACCCTGCTGTGGGAGCTGGTGCAGCCGCTGGGTATGCTGTTTCTGCTGGTGGCCATCGCCGCCTTCGTCGGCAATACCCTGCTCGGGGGGATGAACTTCTCCTCCGAGGCCATGATGCCCAAGTGGAGCAAGCTGAGCCCCTTGAGTGGCCTCAAACGGATGTTCGGGGTGCAATCCCTGGTGGAGCTGCTCAAATCCATCGCCAAGGTGGTGTTCATCAGCCTGTTCGCCTGGTGGATGCTATCCAGCCAGTTCAATCACCTGTTGAATCTCTCCCTCGAGGGCTTTCCCGGCGGCATCATAGACGCCCTGGATCTGCTGCTCTGGATGCTGATCATCCTCTGCTGCGCCCTCATCCCCATCGTCGCCATCGACGTGCCCTTCCAGACCTGGAACCACACTCGTCAGCTCAAGATGACCAAGCAGGAGATCAAGGACGAGTTCAAGGACAGCGAGGGCAAGCCCGAGGTCAAGGGCAAGATCCGCCAGTTGCAGATGCAGATGGCGATGCGCCGCATGATGGGGGATGTGCCCAAGGCGGACGTGGTGATCACCAACCCGACCCACTACTCGGTGGCGCTGAAATACGACGCCAGCAAGCCGGGGGCGGCCCCCAAGGTGCTGGCCAAGGGCACGGACGAGGTGGCGATGAAGATAAGGGAGATCGCCCGGGAGTACGATATACCCATCATGGCCTCGCCGCCGCTCACCCGCGCGATCTTCCATGCCACCGAGATAGGGCAGGAGATCCCGGAGGGACTGTTCGCCGCCGTGGCCCAGGTACTGGCCTACGTCTATCAGCTCAAGAAGTTCCGCCGTGGCCGCGGTCGCCGCCCGACCCCCATCGCCAAGGATCTGCCGATCCCGCCGGAGTTTCGCAAGTAGCGCCTGCCTTCCTGGCGGTGCGTCGAACGAGCATCCAGGGTCACTGTCACCCTGTGCCGTCAGGGTCTAGAGGTTCGCATCCCTCAGCTCCAGAGGTTCCGCTTTGGCCGCGATTTCCGCCCGTTCCCGATCGCCGAAGGGTTGCCGATCCCCCTGGCGTGTCGACGTTGGCGCCGCCATCACCCTCATTGCTGCGTAGGTGCTTGCCTGATGGCGCCTGCAGATGAGCCACCATGGTTTGCCAGCCTGTCTTCCGGATTGCCAATATCTGCACCTGTCCGTCCTGGCCCTTCCCATGCTGCATATTTCACCAACGTCGAACTTCTGACAGCTTTAAAATAAAATCCTTATATATCAACTGATTGAACTTTTGGCTTGATGTTTGCTTTAATCCGCCAACTGGCAGTCGATAGTTGAGAACAACGATGGGATTCAAGGCAGGATTGGGCCGTTTAAAAGAGTACAGGTGGTTGCTTGGCAAGGGGGTGGGGACCCCGTTGCTGGTGCTCGCCTCCCTCGGCATGGTGGTGTTGCCCATCCCGCCCCTGATGCTGGACATCCTGTTCTCCTTCAACATCGCCCTCTCCATCGTGGTGCTGCTGGTGGCCGTCTACACCCGCCGCCCCCTGGAGTTCGCCGCCTTCCCCACCGTCTTGCTGATAGCGACCCTGCTGCGTCTCGCCCTCAACGTCGCCTCCACCCGGGTGGTGCTGTTGGAAGGCCACAACGGCACCGCGGCCGCCGGTCACGTGATCGAGGCCTTCGGCAACGTGGTGATCGGTGGCAACTATGCGGTCGGCATCATCGTCTTCATGATCCTGGTGATCATCAACTTCGTGGTGGTCACCAAGGGTGCGGGCCGGATCTCCGAGGTGAGCGCCCGCTTCACCCTGGATGCCATGCCCGGCAAACAGATGGCCATCGATGCGGACTTGAACGCCGGCCTCATCAATCAGGAGGAGGCCAAGAAGCGCCGTCAGGACGTGACCCAGGAAGCGGACTTCTACGGCTCCATGGACGGTGCCTCCAAATTCGTGAAGGGGGATGCCATCGCCGGCATCATGATCCTCTTCATCAACATCATCGGCGGCTTCATCATCGGCATGGTGCAGCACCAGCTCACCTTCGGCGAGGCGGCCCAGGTCTACACCCTGCTCGCGATCGGTGACGGCCTGGTGGCCCAGATCCCCTCCCTGCTGCTCTCCATCGCCGCCGCCATCATAGTGACCCGTCAGAACACGGATCAGGACATGGGCACGGCGGTGCTCGGCCAGCTGTTCGAGAATCCCAAGGCCCTGGTGATCTCCGCCGGCATCCTGCTGTTGATGGGGATAGTGCCCGGCATGCCCCATCTGGCTTTCCTGAGCCTCGGCGGCATCGCCGCGGTCGGTGCCTGGTGGCTGCTGCGCCGTGACAAGCTGCGTGCCGCCAAGGTAGCCAGTGGCGAGTTGTTGCCACAGGCGGCGGATCAGCCCCATGAGCAGAAGGATCTGAGCTGGGATGACGTCATGCCGGTGGATGTGATCGGCCTCGAGGTGGGTTATCAGCTCATCCCGCTGGTGGACAAGAGCCAGGGGGGCGAGCTGCTCAACCGGATCAAGGGGGTGCGCAAGAAGCTCTCCCAGGAGTTCGGCTTCCTGGTGCCCGCCGTGCATATCCGGGACAACCTGGATCTCGCCCCGAACCAGTACCGCATCACCCTCATGGGGGTGAGCACGGGTGAGGCCACCGTCTATCACGACAAGGAGATGGCCATCAACCCGGGTCAGGTGTTTGGCCAGATCCAGGGCATCGCCACCCAGGATCCCGCCTTCGGGCTGGAGGCGGTCTGGGTCGCCAAGGAGCAGGTCTCCCAGGCCCAGACCCTGGGTTACACGGTGGTGGACGCCGCGACTGTGGTCGCCACCCACATGAGCCAGATCCTCTCCAGCCACGCGGCCCTGCTGCTGGGTCATGACGAGGTGCAGCAGCTGCTGGACATGATAGGGAAGCACCAGAGCAAGCTGGTGGAAGGCCTGGTTCCCGAGGTGATCAGCATGGGCAACCTGGTCAAGGTATTGCAAAATCTCCTCAATGAAGGCGTGCCAATTCGCGATATGCGCACTATCCTGCAGACCCTCGTGGAATATGCGCCCCGCAGCCCGGATCCGGAAGTGCTGACGGCCGCCTGCCGTATCGCCCTGCGCCGGCTCATCGTGCAGGAGATCGCCGGCCCCGAGCCCGAGCTGCCGGTGATCACACTATCACCAGAATTGGAACGTATATTGCATCAATCCCTGCAAGCAGGTGGGGGAGATGGCGCCGGCATAGAGCCGGGACTGGCGGAGCGGATGCAGCGCTCCCTGGTGGAAGCCACTCAACGACAAGAACTGGAAGGCCAACCGGCCGTGCTTCTGACATCGGGGATTCTGCGCAATACCCTGGCGAAATTTGTCAAGAATGCCATTCCTGGATTGCGCGTCCTGTCCTATCAGGAAGTCCCTGATGACAAGCAAATCCGCATCGTCAGTGCGGTAGGACAGGGCTAGTTAGCGGAGATGACGGGTGAAGATTAAGCGGTTTTTTGCCAAAGACATGCGTACTGCGCTGGCCGAGGTCAAGGAGACTCTCGGGCCGGATGCTGTCATCATGTCCAACAAGAAGGTCACCGGTGGGGTGGAGATAGTCGCCGCTGTCGATTATCAGTCCCAGGTACCCGGGCCTAAAGATGCGCCGGTTCGCCGTCAGTTGAACGATGAGAGCGTCAATATCTCGTCTGCGGGCAAGCAGATGACGCGCCAGGCTCCCAAGGAGCAGAACGAATATTACGCCGACACCCTGGCTGCCCTGCTGGCGCGCCAGCAGAAGCTCAACCCCGCCAATCCGGCGGGGGAGAGGGGAAGCAACCAGTCTGCCGGTCTGGTGTCGGCCAGCGCCGCCCCCAAAACCCTGGCGGAACAGGGCCAGTGGGGGACTGCCCCCGAGCCCGCCAAGCCGAGGCCCCGTCCCGCCTCCCCGTCACGTCCGGCTCAGGCCCCGCAGCGGGATCAGGAGATGGAGGGGATGCGCAAGGAGATGGCCAGCATCCGCAAGCTGTTGGAGCACCAGATCTCAGGCCTGATGTGGCAGGAGGTGGAGCGCCGTGAACCGATGCGAGCCCTGCTCATCAAGGAGCTCAAGAAGATGGGCTTCGATGACGCCTTCGCCGATCAGCTGGCGGGCCTCATCCCGGAAGACATGCCCATCCATCAGGCCATGGCCCAGCTGGCCGAGGTGCTGACGGCCCAGCTCAAGATCAGCGAAGATGACATCCTGCGTCAGGGCGGTGCCGTGGCCCTGCTCGGCCCGACCGGGGTCGGCAAGACCACCACCATCGCCAAGCTGGCCGCCCGCTTCGCCATGAAGTACGGCGCCGAGCAGGTGGCCCTCATCACCACGGACAACTACCGGATCGGTGCCCACGAGCAGTTGCAGACCTATGGTCGCATCATGGGTTGCCCGGTGCGCCAGGTGCGGGATGCCGAGGAGCTGGCCAGTGCGCTCTACCAGTTCCGCCATCGCCGGCTGGTGCTCATCGACACCGCCGGTGTGGGGCAGCGGGATATCCGCCTGACCGAACAGCTCGACACCCTGGTCAAGAATGCCAAGGTACGCATTCGCAGCTATCTGGTGATGTCCGCCACCTCCCAGCGCCGGGTGATGCAGGAGGCGGTGGATCACTTCCGGCGTATCCCGCTCTCCGGTTGCATCCTGACCAAGCTCGACGAGAGCCTGAATCTGGGGGAGGTGATCAACGTATGCATTCAGAATGCGCTGCCCATCAGCTACATCACCGACGGGCAGCGGGTGCCGGAAGATATTCAAGTTGCCAATGCGGCGCTGCTGGTCGGCGCCGCCATGGGTTCGCTGGAGCGGGAAGCGGAAGACCCCTATTTCTGGGGAGCGGGCTTTGGCGAGACCGAGGATTCGGAGTTTTATGAGTAACATGTATATGGATCAGGCGAGTGGTCTGCGCAAAATGCGTCAAAACAATAGAGTGAAAGTGATCGCCGTGTCCGGAGGCAAGGGGGGCGTGGGCAAGACCAACGTCACCCTGAACGTGGCAGGCGCCATGGCCGCCCAGGGCAAGCGGGTGATGGTACTGGATGCCGACCTGGGTCTGGCCAACGTCGACGTCATGCTGGGGCTGCGGGTACACCGCAACCTCTCCCACGTGCTGGCCGGGGAGTGCACCATAGACGACATCATCGTCGAGGGCCCCTACGGCATGATGATAGTGCCGGCCACCTCGGGTACCCAGTCCATGGTGGAGCTCTCGCCGGTGCAGCACGCCGAGCTCATCCGCGCCTTCGGGGAGATGAAGACCCAGGTGGACGTGCTGCTGGTGGACACGGCGGCGGGAATCTCCGACATGGTGCTGAGCTTCACCCGCGCCGCCCAGGACATCATGGTGGTGGTCTGCGACGAACCCACCTCCATCACGGATGCCTACGCCCTCATCAAGATCCTCTCCAAGGATCACGGGGTTTTCCGCTTCAAGGTGGTGGCGAACATGGTGCGCTCCCTGCGGGAGGGGCAGGAGCTCTACGCCAAGCTGACCCGGGTGACCGATCGCTTCCTCGACACCTCTCTGGAGCTGGTGGCCTGCGTGCCTTATGACACCAACCTGCGCGCCGCCGTGCGCAAGCAGAAGCTGATCGTCGAGGCCTTCCCCAAGTCACCGGCGGCCCTGGCGTTTCGCGCCCTGGCCAACAAGGCGGCGAGCTGGCCCATCCCGAACCAGCCGGGTGGTCACCTCGAGTTTTTCCTCGAGAACTTATTGCAAAAGCCGGTCATAGCACAGGAAGACTCCCGTGAATAAAGCCCAAGCATACTTGCGTCATCAGGATTCCTACGTGCTGGTGGAGCGCCATGCTCCGCTGGTGAAGCGGATCGCCCAGCATCTATTGGCTCGCCTGCCGAGCAGTGTCTTGCTGGATGACCTGATCCAGGCAGGTATGATTGGGCTGCTCGAAGCCTCCCGCAACTTTGACGGCAGCAAGGGCGCCAGCTTTGAGACCTATGCGGGCATCCGCATCCGCGGTGCCATGCTGGACGAAATTCGCCGCGGCGACTGGGTGCCGCGCTCGGTGCACCGCAACAGCCGCGCCATCGCCGAGGCCATCGAGAACGTGGAGCAGACCCACGGCCGCGATGCCAGAGACACGGAAGTGGCATCCCAGATGGGGGTCTCCCTCGGTGACTACCACACCATGCTGCAGGACGTCTCCTGCGGCAAGATCATCGGCATCGAGGATCTGGGGGTCAGCGAGGATGTGATCGGTCATCCCGACGACGTCAGCCACGGCGGCTACGACGATCTGGCGGCCGAGCGTTTCCAGGGGGCGCTGGCGGAGCACATCGCCCGCCTGCCCGAGCGGGAGGCCCTGGTGCTTTCCCTGTATTACGACGAAGAATTGAACTTGCGTGAGATCGGTGAGGTATTGAGCGTGAGCGAGTCTCGCGTGAGCCAGATCCACAGTCAGGCCATGCACAGATTGCGGGCCCGCCTGAGAGATTGGAACTTATAAGTGGTTGTACTGGCTACACTGAAACCCAACTCTAAGGCATAATCCGCACCATTAAAGCTACGTTCAGCATCATGTAAGTGAGCCGTCTTGACGGCTCTTTAGGAGGGAATTTTGGACAAGAACATGAAAATCCTCATCGTCGATGATTTTTCAACGATGCGCCGGATTATCAAGAACTTGCTGCGTGACCTTGGGTACAACAACACCCACGAGGCAGACGACGGCAACACGGCGTTGCCGATGCTCAAGAACGGCGACTACCAGTTCGTGGTCACCGACTGGAACATGCCGGGTATGCAGGGCATCGACCTGCTCAAGGCCATTCGTCTGGATGACAAACTCAAGCACCTGCCGGTCCTGATGGTCACTGCCGAAGCCAAGCGCGAGCAGATCATCGAAGCCGCTCAGGCCGGGGTCAATGGCTACATCGTCAAGCCGTTCACCGCCGCCACCCTCAAAGAGAAGCTCGATAAAATCTTCGAACGAATCGGCTAAGGAGTGGCAGGGATGAAGGCCAAAACGAGTGCCATGATCTCCCTCGAGCAGGCAAGGATGCTGGTTGCCCATCTGGAGCGCGAGGAGTTTGAACAGGCCGATACCATTCTCGCCGATGTGTGTGCCCCCAATGCGGCGGCCCTGTTCGACAAGGTGGGGCAGCTGACTCGCCAGTTGCACAACTCTTTGCAGGACTTTCGTCTGGATCCCAGGATCCCGGATCTCGCCACCCACGAGATCCCCGATGCCCGGGAGCGCCTGAGCTACGTCATCGACATGACGGACAAGGCGGCCAACCGCACCATGGATGCGGTAGAGGCCAGCCTGCCCATCGCCGATCGCCTCAATGACAACATCCAGCTGGTGATGCCCAATTGGAATGCCTTGATGAGCCGGGAATTGGAAGTGGGCCAATTCAAGGCGCTCTGCCATCAACTGAATGATTTCATTAAGGCTTCAGAGTCAGATGCCGATAAGTTACGGCAACTGCTGACGGAAATTCTGATGGCACAGGATTTCCAGGATCTGACCGGTCAGATGATCCGCAAGGTGATCAAGCTGGTGCAGGAAGTGGAAACGAAATTGATAGAGATGCTGACCATGTTTGGTGAGGCCGCCGGCGAACATGTCGCCCGCAGCCAGCCCATGAGTGGCATCGAGGCAGAAGGCCCCATCATGAACCCAGAGACGCGGTCCGATGTGGTCAACGGTCAAGATGATGTGGACGATCTGCTGTCTAGCCTGGGATTTTAATGGAGTGACGCATGGCCTTCGAAGTTGATGAAGACATACTGCAAGACTTTTTGGTCGAAGCATCAGAAATATTGGAACAGTTGTCTGAACAACTGGTCGACTTGGAAAAGCGACCCGATGACAAGAATCTGTTGAATGCCATTTTCCGCGGCTTCCATACCGTCAAGGGGGGGGCCGGTTTCCTCTCCCTGACCGAGCTGGTGGACGTCTGCCACGGCGCCGAGAACATCTTCGATATCCTGCGCAATGGCAAGCGAAGTGTCACTGCCGAGCTGATGGATGTGATCCTGCAGGCGCTGGATGCCATCAACGTCATGTTCGCCCAGGTACAGAACCGGGAGCCGACCAGCCCGGCCTCCGCCGATCTGCTGCACGACTTGCACGAGCTGTGCAAACCTGAGGGTCAGGAGCAGTTGCTGACTGCCCGCGCCGCCGCCGTGCAGCAGCCTGAACCAGAACCTATACCCGAACCCATACCTGAGCCTGTCGTGGCTGCGCCGGTCACGCCTGCCGCGGTCAACGGTGGCGGCTCCATCGACGAGATCTCCGCCGATGAGTTCGAGCGGCTGCTCGATGAGCTGCACGGTGTGGGCAAAGCGCCGACCATCTCGGCTTCACCCGTGCTGAGCGACTCCGGCGATATCACGGACGACGAATTCGAGGCCCTGCTCGATCAACTGCACGGTCAGGGTCAGCACGGCGGCAAGCCGGATCTCGCCCCGCTGCAATCGGTTCAGCAGGAGGTGGATGATCTCATCGGTGACGACGAGTTCGAACGCCTGCTGGACGAGTTGCATGGCCGCGGCCAGAGCCCGCAACATAGCATGGCAGCTCCGGCAGCTCCGGCAGCTCCGGCAGCTCCGGCAGCCCCGGTTCAGGCGGCCAAACCGGCTCCCGTTGCCAAGCCCGCTGCCGCCCCCGCTGCGGCCAAGCCCGCCGCCCCCGCTGCGGCCAAGCCCGCCGCTCCCGCCGAGAGCAATGCGGTGCAGAGCGACACCACGGTGCGGGTGGATACCAAGACCCTGGACGTCATCATGAACATGGTGGGTGAGCTGGTGCTGGTGCGTAACCGCCTGGTGAGTCTCGGCATCGCCAGCAACGACGAAGAGATGTCCAAGGCGGTGGCGAACCTGGATGTGGTGACCGCCGACCTGCAAGGGGCGGTGATGAAGACCCGCATGCAGCCTATCAAGAAGGTGTTCGGCCGCTTCCCCCGGGTGGTGCGCGATCTGGCCCGTACCCTCAAGAAAGATATCGAACTCATCATGGTGGGTGAGGACACGGATCTTGACAAGAACCTGGTAGAGGCACTGGCCGACCCCCTGGTTCACCTGGTGCGCAACTCCTGCGATCACGGCGTCGAGATGCCGGATGTGCGGGAGAAGGCGGGCAAGCCTCGTCAGGGCACCATCACCCTGAGCGCCTCCCAGCAGGGGGATCACATCCTGCTCTGCATCGAGGACGACGGCGCCGGCATGGATCCGGAGAAGTTGAAGTCCATCGCCATCAGCCGGGGCGTGCTGGACGCCGACAGCGCGGCGCGCATGAGCGATAACGACGCCTACAACCTGATTTTTGCCCCCGGTTTCTCTACCAAATCTGAGATTTCCGATATTTCCGGCCGTGGCGTCGGCATGGATGTGGTGAAAACCAGCATCGTCAGCCTGAACGGTTCCGTACACATCGATTCCACCTGGGGTAAGGGTACCCGCCTCGAGATCAAGGTGCCGCTGACCCTGGCCATCTTGCCGACCCTGATGGTGGAGGTGGGTCAACAGACCTTCGCCCTGCCGCTCGGTTGTGTGAACGAAATTTTCCACCTGGATCTGAAGAAGGCCAACATGGTGGACGGCCAGCTCACCATCATAGTGCGCGACAAGGCCATCCCCCTGTTCTACCTGCACAAGTGGCTGGTGCGTGGCGCCAAGTCTGCACGCCAGGACACAGGCCACGTGGTCATCGTCCAGATCGGCACCCAGCAGGTGGGCTTCGTGGTGGATAACCTCATCGGCCAGGAGGAGGTGGTGATCAAGCCCCTGGACAACCTGCTGCAGGGAACCCCGGGCATGGCGGGTGCCACCATCACCAGCGATGGCGGTATCGCCCTCATTCTGGATGTGCCCAGCCTGCTCAAGGCCTATGCACGTCGTCACTGATCGGTTTGGCCCAAGGAGTTAGAAAAAGCACGATGGCAGTCAAGGTATTAGTGGTCGACGATTCGAGTTTCTTCCGCCGCAGGGTGAGCGAGATCATCAATCAGGATCCCCTGATGACGGTGATCGACACGGCCCAGAACGGTCGGGAGGCGGTAGACAAGGCGCAGCAGTTGCGGCCCGATGTCATCACCATGGACATAGAGATGCCGGTGCTCGATGGCATCAGCGCCGTGCGCGAGATCATGGCCAAGTGCCCGACCCCCATACTGATGTTCTCCTCCCTGACCCACGACGGTGCCAAGGCGACCCTGGATGCCCTGGATGCCGGTGCCCTCGATTTTCTGCCCAAGAAATTTGAAGACATCGCCCGTGACAAGGACGAGGCGGTCAGCCTGCTGCAGCAGCGGGTCAGGGAGATATCCCGCAAGCGCTTCCTGATGGCGGCCAAACCCAGGGCTCCCGAGCCCGTGGCGCGCCCCCTGGTTGGTGGTGCCACCAGTTCCACCGTCGCTGGTGCTGCCGGGCGTCCCGCCGAGCGGATGGCTGAGCCACGGGCGCCGGGTGTACCCGCCAGCTTCAAGCGCAGCGGCAAGAGTTATCAGCTGGTGGCCATAGGCACCTCCACCGGCGGGCCCGTGGCCCTGCAAAACGTGCTGACCAAGCTGCCGGGGGATTTTCCGCACCCGATCCTGCTGATCCAGCATATGCCGGCGACCTTCACCGCCGCCTTCGCCGCTCGCCTCAACGGCCTGTGCCAGATCGGCGTCAAGGAGGCCGAAGACGGTGACGTGCTCAAACCCGGTCACGCCTACCTGGCTCCCGGCGGCAAGCAGATGCTGCTGGAGGGGCGCGGCCCCGGCTCGCGGATCCGCATCCTGGAGGGCAATGACAAGGTCAACTACAAACCCTGCGTCGACATCACCTTCGCCTCCGCCGCCAAGATCTACGGCGACAAGGTGCTGGCCATAGTGCTGACCGGCATGGGGGCCGATGGCCGGGACGGGGCTCGCCTGCTCAAGGAGCAGGGGGCTACCATCTGGGCGCAGGATGAAGCCTCCTGCGTCGTCTACGGTATGCCCCAGGCGGTCGCCAAGGCGGGCATAGCGAGTGAATCCCTGCCGCTGGACAGGGTCGCCCAGCGCATCCTGGTCGAGTTGGGCCGCTGAGCATGGGCATGCTCGGCCTGGTGCTGGCATTGGCTGCCCTGGCGATCGCCCAGTGGTGGCACGGGGGCAGCCTGCTGACCCTGCTGGACGGCCCGGCCTTCGTCATCGTGGTCGGCGGCACTTGGGGGGCGGTGATCCTGCAGACCCCCCGCAAGTACATGCTGGCGGCCCTCAAGCAGGCCCGCTGGATGCTGTTCCCGCCCCAGTGGGATCTGGCACAGCAGGCCGAGCGGCTGCAGACCTGGGCACAGTTCGCCCGCCAGCAAGGCCTGCTGGCGCTGGAGAACCAGGCGGAGGAGGAGCTGGAGCCCTTCACCCGCCAGGGGCTCACCATGATAGTGGACGGGGTTGCCATCGAGGATCTGCGCCGCCTGCTGGAGGCGGACATCGACATCGAGCAGGAGCGCAACGAGCACGCGGCCCGGGTGTTCGAGGCCATGGGGGGCTACAGCCCCACCATCGGCATCATAGGGGCGGTGATCGGCCTCATCCAGGCCATGTTCCACCTGGAGGAGCCGGGAACCCTCGGTGCCGGCATCGCCATCGCCTTCGTCGCAACCATCTACGGGGTGGGGTTTGCGAACCTCATCTATCTGCCCATCGCCAATCGTCTGCGGGCATTCCACTACCATTACGGTCTCTATCAGGAGATGACGCTGGAGGGGCTGCTGGCCATCGCCCACGGGGAGAACGGCCTGCAGGTTGAACGGCGGTTACGGGCCTATCTGAAAGGGGAGTAGTCGATCCTTGGCACTCGTCCAGAGGGAGACCGATTGGCAGCGCAAGGGCGGTTACGGGTTATCTGACTGAAGGGAGAATAGCCATGCGCAAGCGCTATCGTTTGCACCTGCAGGGACGAGAGCATCTCGACCGCTGGCTGGTCTCCTACGCCGATTACATGACCCTCATCTTCGCCCTCTTCGTGGTGCTCTACTCCGTCGCCATCGTCAACAAGGAGCAGTATCGCGCCGTCATCGAGGGGATGACCCAGGCCTTCAACCAGGTTCCGCGCAGCGACGGCCTGCTGGAGGGGCAAGGCAAGTCTTTGCTGGATCAGCCGGTGTCGGCGGCCCCCAGCCTGCTGGAGAGCCAGGCGTCTCCCGCACCGTCCCTTGCCCCCATCACCGGGACTCCGATCCAGCAGGATGGAGCCTCCCTCGCCACCATAGACGTGCAGTTGCAGCAGACCATGGGCTCTCTGGTGGAGGCGGGGGTGGTCAAGATCACCCAGGATGACGACTGGCTGACGGTGGAGCTCAGCGCTGGCCTGCTGTTCAACAGTGGCAGCGCCTTCCTCGGTCCCAACGCGGCCCCCGTGCTCGATACGCTTTCAGGTATTTTGAAGCCGGTCGATAACTATGTCAGGGTGCGGGGCTATACGGACAACGAGCCGATCCACAACGAGATGTTCAGTTCCAACTGGGCGCTCTCGGCGGCGCGAGCCGAGGCCGTGCTCGGGGCCCTGATCACAAAAGGGATAGTGCCCCAGCGCCTCGCCTACGAAGCCTATGGGGAATTCTCTCCCTTTGCCGATAACAGTACCGAGCAGGGGCGACTTCAGAATCGCAAGGTGGTGGTCGCCATATCCAGGTTCGCCTGGGTACCATCCGCCCCCGTTGCTCCCCAGGTGCAGGCCCCGGCAACGACGACACCGGCTGTGGTGGACAATGACGATGTCAGGGTGGTGACGCTGCCTGGTGGCGGCATACGCATAACAACAAGACAGGATTGATACATTGATCGTTTGGACGGTAGCCAATCAGAAAGGTGGAGTCGGTAAAACCACCACAGTGGTCTCCCTCGCGGGCATTCTGGCTCAGAAGGGCCAGCGCGTGCTGCTGATCGACACCGACCCTCACGCCTCCCTGACCTCCTATCTCGATTTTGACTCGGATAGGCTGGAGGGGACCCTGTACGAGCTGTTCCAGGCGGCCAAGCCGAGCGCCGAGCTGGTCAATCGCATGACCCTCAAGACCAAGTTCGAGAACATCAGCCTGTTGCCGGCTTCCATCACCCTGGCGACCCTGGACAGGGTCATGGGCAACCGGGAGGGCATGGGGCTGGTGCTCAAGCGGGCGCTGCTGCGGGTGCAGGATCAATATGACTATGTGCTCATCGACTGCCCGCCCGTGCTGGGGGTGATGATGGTCAACGCCCTGGCCGCCTGCGATCGCATCCTGGTGCCGGTGCAGACCGAGTTCCTTGCCCTGAAGGGGCTGGAGCGGATGATGAAGACCTTCGAGATCATGCAGCGCTCCAAGCGGGACAAGTTCCGCTATACCGTGATCCCGACCATGTTCGACAAGCGTACCCGCGCCTCCCTGATGACGCTGCAGTCCATCAAGGAGCAGTATGGCGAGGCGGTGTGGAATGCCGTCATCCCCATCGACACCAAGTTCCGGGATGCCAGCCTGCTGCACATCCCCCCTTCCATCTATGCGCCGGGCAGTCGTGGCACCTATGCCTATGAGACCCTGCTCAACTATCTCGACGCGTTGGAGCGTCAACGGACCCATGAGGTGACAGCATGAGAGAGACCACCCAGGTTCGGGCCATGGATGATTACTTCCACTCCCTGCTGCTGGACGATGCCCTGCTGCGGGAGAGCCTGGAGGATGAGGCGCCGGTCTTGCAGCGGCAACCGATCGTGCACAGCGAGGTGGTGGCCCCCTACCGGGAGGCGGATGCCAGGCTCGAGCAGCTGAGCGAGTTGCTGGCCCAGGTGAGCCAGGTGCAGGACGAGATGGAGGTGCTGAGCCATGAGGAGACTCATGTCGAGGCATTCCAGCTCGAGGCCGGCGAGCAGGCCCTGGTGGAGGAGATCCAGCCCGAGTTAATCCCCGTCACCACACCGGCCATCACTCCGGCCATAGTGGAGCCCGTCACCGCGCTGGTGACCGAGCCCGAGGTGGCTTTGGCGGCCGAGGTGGCGCCGGCACCCTCCCAATGGGAGAATCTGGACACAGGCAACGAGTTCCAGGCCCTCTTCTTCGATGTGGCCGGGGTGACCTTCGCTGTGCCTCTGACCGAACTCGGCGGCATCCATCAGCTGGGGGAGGTGACCTCCCTGTTCGGCCAACCGGCCTGGTATCGCGGCATCATGGCGTCTCGGGAGCAGAAGATGAACGTGGTGGACACGGCGCTCTGGGTGATGCCGGAGCAGACGCTGGAGGTCCCCGAATACAAGTATCTGATCATGCTGGGAGAATCTCCCTGGGGCTTGGCCTGCCATCAGCTCAAGGGCACTGAGCTGCTGCGCCGGGATCAGGTAAAATGGCGCCATCAGGAGGGTAAACGCCCCTGGCTGGCGGGCATGGTCAAGGAGAAGATGTGTGCCTTGCTCCACGTCAGGGAGCTGCTGGTGCTGCTCGGCCGTGGAGTGAACATTGAAGGTCGCTGATAACATCGGCACTTGCGTGATTTTATTGCTAATTTTACCCGTTGACGGGTTCATAAAAGGATCAGGAACATGACAGACAAGCGCAATATCGCCCAGAATCTGGCGGAAGACGAAGTGCTGCAGTGGGTGACCTTCCAGCTGGAAAACGAGACCTATGGCATCAACGTGATGCAGGTGCAGGAAGTGTTGCGCTACACCGAGATCGCCCCCGTACCCGGTGCTCCCGACTATGTGCTCGGCATCATCAACCTGCGCGGCAACGTGGTGACCGTCATCGATACCCGCTCCCGCTTCGGCCTGCCGGCCGGGGACGTGAGCGAGAACTCCCGCATCGTCATCATAGAGGCGGAGAAGCAGGTGATCGGCATCATGGTGGACAGCGTGGCCGAGGTGGTCTACCTGCGCTCCTCCGAGATCGACGCCGCCCCGGCAGTGGGCACCGAAGAGAGCGCCAAGTTCATCCAGGGTGTCAGCAACCGCGACGGCCAGCTGCTGATCCTGGTGGATCTCAACAAGCTGCTCTCCGACGAAGAGTGGGAAGACATCGGCTCCCTCTGATCGGGGCTGAGGGCAGGAGAGTGAGCCACGTTGGCTCCCTCTAACACAGAGGTGATGGTTTGATGATTGAATTTGCCGCCTTGGGGTTGTCCTTGCTGGCGCTGGTGCTGGCCCTTTACGGGGTATTGGGTCTGCGCCGGGCCCGGCAAGAGTCCGAGGCCAGGGTCGAGACGCTGCAAGGGCAGCTCGAGAGTCTGCGCAAGCAGATGATGGAGCTGCACACCGGCGCCATCGGCATGGGCCAGCGCCTGCAGTCGGCGGAAGGGGCCATGCAGAAGATCCAGGACAGCCAGCAGGAGCTGACCCTGCAGGATCCGGAACGCCGCCTCTACAGCCGCGCCGCCAAGATGGTGGAGCTCGGTGCCGACCTCGACGAGGTGATGAGCGAATGCGAGTTGCCGCAGGCGGAGGCCGAGCTGCTGATCTCCCTGCGCAAGGGCCGCTCCTGAATCCGGAGGGGGAGGCGCCCGCTTCCCCCTTATTCCTGCCATAAAATCCCGCGCCATGGCGCGATCTTCCCCACAAATCCTGTTGATAATCGGCATCTTTGAAAAGACGCTCAGCAATCCTGTGTTAATATGCAGGCCGCCTCATTCTCGATGATTGACTCCTCATGCTGCTTCAAGCCAACAATCTGAGCTGCGTGCGTGAAGATCGCACCCTGTTTGAACACCTCACCTTCAGGGTGACGGCTGGCGATCTGGTGCAGATCGAGGGCCCCAACGGGGTCGGCAAGACCAGCCTGCTGCGGCTCCTGACCGGACTCTCCCAGCCCTTCGCGGGGGAGGTGTGCTGGAACGGGGAGGATATCCGCCGCTGCCGCGACGAATACCATGCCAATCTGCTCTATCTGGGTCATCAGCCCGGCGTCAAGGCAAGTCTGACCCCCCTCGAAAACCTCGCCTTCTACCAGAAGCTGCACAGCACAGAGGTCGCCTACGTGGACTTGTGGCAGGTTCTAGCCCAGGTCGGTCTCGCCGGTTTCGAGGATTATCCCGCCGGCCAGCTCTCAGCCGGTCAGCAGAGGCGGGTGGCCCTGGCCCGGCTCTGGCTGTCGGACAAACCGGCGCTCTGGATCCTGGATGAACCCTTCACCGCCATCGACAAGCAGGGGGTCAAGGTGCTCGAACGCCTGTTCCTGGCCCACGCGGATCGGGGTGGCATAGTGGTGCTCACCACCCATCAGGATCTGACCCTGATGCAGGGGCGCCTGAAGACCCTCTCCCTCACCCCCATGCTGCAGGACTGAAGGATGCTCAGCGCCGTATTCACCCTGATCCAGCGGGAGCTGCTGATGGCCCTGCGCCAGCGCGCCGACATCTTCAACCCGCTCTGGTTCTTCCTCATCGTCATCACACTGTTTCCCCTCGGCATAGGGCCCGAGCCCCAGTTGCTGGCCCGTATCGCCCCCGGCATCATCTGGGTGGCGGCCTTGCTGGCCGCCATGCTCTCCCTGGAGCGACTGTTTCGGGACGACTTCAGCGACGGCGCCCTCGAACAGATGATGCTGATGCCCCATCCGCTCGGGTTGCTGGCGCTGGCGAAAGTGATCGCTCACTGGTTGCTGACCGGTCTGCCCCTGCTGCTGGTCTCCCCGCTGCTCGCCATCCTGCTCTCCCTGGACATGAAGACCTATCTGGCCGTGGTGGCGACCCTGGCCCTCGGCACCCCTGTGCTGAGTCTGCTCGGGGCGGTCGGGGTGGCGCTGACGGCGGGGCTGCGCAAGGGTGGGGTATTGCTCAGCCTGCTGCTGCTGCCGCTCTATATCCCTGTGCTGATCTTCGCCACCTCCGCCATCGACGCGGCCAGCATGGGCATGCCCTATGCCGGACAACTCGCGATCCTGGGGGCCATGCTGGTGGGGGCCCTGACCCTGACGCCCCTGGCGATCTCGGCGGCACTGCGGGTCAGCGTCAACTGATTAATTACTGAAAAAGGCTTCTTTGAAGCCTGTTTTGAGAACCTATAGTTGAGATAGATCAAGGGGATGGCTGCTTATCGCTTTCGGGGGATATGATGTTTCCCAGCAGTGGGTATGGTAGGCCTCGCCACTAAAAAATTAATAACTGAAAGGTTTTGTGAGCTATGTGGAAATGGTTGCATCCTTATGCCAAACCCGAGCGAGCCTATCGGCTGGCGGGGACACTGCTGCCCTGGTTTGCGGTGACGAGTCTGCTCGCCTTCATCATAGGCACCGTCTGGGGGCTGGCGTTCGCCCCCTCGGATTACCAGCAGGGTGACTCCTTCCGGATCATCTATATCCACGTGCCCTCCGCCATCCTCTCCATGGGGGCTTATTCCACCATGGCGGTGGCCGCCTTCATCGGCCTGGTGTGGCAGCTGCGCATGGCCGACATGACGGTGGCAGCCATCGCCCCGGTCGGCGCCGTGTTCACCTTCATCGCGCTCTTTACCGGCGCCGCCTGGGGCAAACCCATGTGGGGCACCTGGTGGGTCTGGGATGCCCGTCTCACCTCCGAGCTCATCCTGCTGTTCCTCTATCTGGGCGTCATCGCGCTTTACAACGCCTTCAGCGACAAGGTGGTGGCGGGTCGTGCCGCCGGCATACTGGCGCTGGTGGGGGTGATCAACCTGCCCATCATCCACTACTCGGTGGAGTGGTGGAACACCTTGCACCAGGGGGCCACCATCACCAAGTTCGACAAACCCTCCATCTCCCCCGAGATGCTGTGGCCGCTGCTCATCATGATACTGGCGTTTTCGGCCTTCCTCGGCGCCCTGACCCTGATGCGTTTTCGCAATGAACTCTTGATGCGGGAGTGGCATCGCCCCTGGGTCAAAGAGATTGCCGAGCAGGAGAAGTAAGCATGCACTTTGCCTCGTTCAGTGACTTCCTGGCCATGGGAGGCTACGCCTTCTACGTCTGGCTCTCTTTCGGTCTGACCCTGCTCTGCCTGGTCGGCATCGTCATTTCCACCCGAATGAAAACCCGCGCCCTGATCGGCGAACTGCGCAACAAGCAGGCACGGGAGGAGCGCCGCAAGGCGGCCCAGCAGATGGAGAACACCCTATGACCCCGAGACGCAAGAAACGCCTCACCATCATACTGGCGATCAGCCTCGGCCTCGCCAGCGTGATTGGCCTGGTGCTCTACGCCCTCAGCCAGAACATCGACCTCTTCTATACCCCGAGCGAATTGGTGGAAGGCAAGGGACCGGACAAGATCAAGCCCGAAGAGGGGCAGCGTCTTCGCATCGGTGGCCTGGTGGTGCCGGGTTCGGTAGTGCGGGATCCCCAGAGCCTCAAGGTCTCCTTCAAGCTGGTGGACAACGGCGGCCACATGGTGACGGTGGAGTTTGACGGCATACTGCCGGATCTGTTCCGCGAAGGGCAGGGCATAGTCGCCCAGGGCAATCTCAAGGATGCCAGCACCGTCAGCGCCTTCGAGGTGCTGGCCAAGCACGACGAGAACTACATGCCGCCCGAGGTGGCCGATGCCACCAACGGCATGCACTTCAAACCCGAATACACCGAGGCGCAGTTGAAGGGAGCCAAGCAATGATCCCCTCCTTCCTTGCGTCGTTTTCACCGTTGCTCGCCCGTGAACAGGTTCAGGTCGCGGCTCGATTGAAAGGAGCTCAAGCATGATCCCAGAACTCGGGCAATTCGCCCTGATCCTGGCCTTCGCCACCGCCCTGCTGCTGGGCAGCTATCCGCTGCTCGGGGCCAAGTGGGGGCGTCTTGGCATGATGTCGGCGGCCCGCCCGCTCGCCTATGCCCAGTTCCTGTTACTGCTGCTCTCCTTCCTCTGCCTGACCTGGGCCTTTGTGGACAACGACTTCACCGTGCAATACGTGGCCACCAACTCCAACAGCCTGCTGCCGCTCGCCTACCGTATCTCGGCGGTGTGGGGGGCTCACGAGGGTTCCTTGCTGCTCTGGGTGCTGACCCTGGGTGGCTGGACTGCCGCGGTGGCACTGCTGAGCCGCAGCCTGCCGCTCGATGCTGTGGCGCGGGTGCTCGGCGTGCTCGGCCTCATCTCGGTGGGCTTCACCGCCTTCGTGCTGTTCACCTCGGATCCCTTCACCCGCACCCTGCCGTACTTCCCAGTGGATGGGCGTGACCTCAATCCGCTGCTGCAGGATCCCGGCCTCATCTTCCACCCCCCCATGCTCTACATGGGCTATGTGGGCTTCTCGGTGGCCTTCGCCTTCGCCATCGCCTCCCTGATGACGGGACGGCTCGACGCCACCTGGGCACGCTGGTCCCGTCCCTGGACCATGGCGGCCTGGGTCTTCCTGACGCTCGGCATAGTGCTCGGCTCCTGGTGGGCCTATTACGAGCTCGGTTGGGGCGGCTGGTGGTTCTGGGATCCGGTGGAAAATGCCTCCTTCATGCCCTGGCTGGCGGGCACGGCCCTGCTGCATTCCCTGTCAGTGAGCGAGAAGCGCGCCACCTTCAAGGCCTGGACCGTGCTGCTGGCGCTCTCCGCCTTCTCCCTGAGTCTGCTCGGCACCTTCCTGGTGCGCTCCGGCGTGCTGGTGTCGGTCCATGCGTTCGCCTCCGACCCGACCCGCGGCCTCTTCATCCTGGGCTTCCTGCTGGCGGTGATCGGCAGCTCCTTGCTGCTGTTCGCCTTCAAGGGCTCCCAGGTCAAGAGCCACGGCAAGCATGAGCTGTGGAGCCGGGAGACCCTGCTGCTCGGCAACAACATCCTGCTGGTGGCGGGCCTGTTGACCGTGCTGCTCGGCACCCTGCTGCCCCTGGTACACAAGGAGCTGGGTCTCGGCAGCATCTCCATCGGCACCCCCTTCTTCAACCACATCTACAGCTGGCTCATCATCCCATTCGCCCTGCTGCTGGGGCTGGGCCCCCTGTTCCGCTGGCGCCGTCAGGAGCTGGGTGAGCTCAAGGGCAAGGTGGTGCTGGCTCTGGTGTTGAGCCTGGCCGCCGCTATCGGGTTGCCATATCTCTTTGCCGAGGCGTTCAAGCCCTGGGCGGCGCTGGGCATCGGGCTCGGTGTCTGGATCATCGTTACCAGCGTGCAGGAGACCTGGGTGCGCGCCACCCACAAGCACAGCTTTACCACCGGGGTGCGCAGGCTTGGCAATAGCCACTGGGCCATGATCTTGGGTCACGTGGGGCTCGCGGTCAGCATCATCGGCATCGCCTGCACCCAGAACTACAGCATCGAGAAGGATCTGCGCATGCAGGCCGGCGATCGGGTGCACTTTGCGGACTACGAGTTCGTCTTCACCGGGATAGCCGAGAAGAACGGCCCCAACTACGACGGCTTCAAAGGCGTGCTGGAGGTGCACAGGGATGGCAAGCAGGTGGCCACCCTCAAGCCCGAGAAGCGGATGTACACCGTCAGCCGCATGCCGATGACGGAAGCGGCCATCGATGCGGGCATCACCCGGGATCTCTATGCGGCGCTCGGCGAGCAGCTCGACAACGGCGCCTGGGCGGTGCGCATCTACTACAAGCCGTTCGTGCGCTGGATCTGGTTCGGCGGCGTCTTCATGGCCATCGGCGGCGTGCTGGCTATGCTGGACAAACGCTATCGCTTCGGTCGTCGTGAAGAGGAATCTAAAGCATGAGCCGTAAAACCTGGTTGTTTTTGCTGCCGTTTATCATCTTCCTGATGGGTGCCGTCTTCCTGTTCAAGGGGCTCTACTCCGATCCCACCAAGCTGGAATCCGTGATGGTGGACAAGGAGGTGCCCGTGTTCACCCTGCAGGACATCTATGATCTCGACAAGCAGCACGACAGGAGCATCCTCAAGGGGCGCCCCATGCTGCTCAACGTCTGGGCCACCTGGTGCCCGACCTGCTACGGGGAGCACACCTACCTCAAGCAGTTGGCGGGGCAGGGGATCTACATCGTCGGCATGAACTACAAGGATGAGCGGGACAAGGCCATCAAGTGGCTGGCCGAGCTCGGCAACCCGTATCAGATCAACCTCTACGATCCGGACGGCATGCTGGGGCTGGATCTCGGCGTCTACGGCGCCCCCGAGACCTTCTTCATCGACAGTCAGGGCATCATCCGTTACCGCCACGTGGGGGACGTCAATCCCGAGATCTGGGCCTCGACCCTCAAACCCATCTATGACGCCATGAAATAAGGGAGCGACCGATGAAAACGCTTATTGCGTCCTTGCTGCTGATGGCGGGACTGTTTGGCGCCGGTCAGGCCCGGGCCGCCATCGATGTCTACACCTTCGACAGCGACGCCCAGGAGCAGACCTTCCGCGAGCTGACCAAGGAGCTGCGTTGCCCCAAGTGTCAGAACCAGGACATCGCCGACTCCAATGCCGGGCTCGCCAAGGACCTGCGTGACAAGACCTACCAGATGGTGCGGGACGGCAAGGACAAGGAGGAGGTGGTGGATTACATGGTGGCCCGTTACGGCAACTTCATCCTCTACGATCCGCCCCTGATGGCCTCGACCCTGATCCTCTGGCTCGGCCCATTGCTGGTCATCGTCATCGGCGCCGCTACTGTGGTGGTGCGAAGCCGCCGCCGCTCCCCCGCCACCGAACAACGGCCCGAGCCTACCCTGAGCCCAGAGGAGCAGGCCCGGCTGGCCGCCCTGCTCAAAGAGGAAGAGAAACAATGACCGCATTTTGGATACTGGGCGCGGCCCTGCTGGTTTTGGTCAGCCTGGCCCTGATCCTGCCGCTGTGGCGGGGTGAGGGCCGCCAGAGCATCAGCCGCTCGGCCCTCAACAAACAGCTCTATCGCCAGCGCGTGCTGGAAATAGGCGAAGAGCGCGAGCAGGGGGTGCTGGCGGAGGAGTCTGAGTCCCTGGTGGAGCTGCAGCGTAGCCTGCTGGACGACATCCCAGACGTGGAGCAAACCGCCCGCGGCGGCAAGAGCCTGATCTGGATCCCGGGTGTGCTGGTGCTGGTGGTGGTGAGCGTCGGCCTCTACTTCAAGCTCGGCGCCTGGCAGGAGGTGCAGCGCTGGCAGGATGCCAGCAGCCGCCTCGGGGAGCTCAGCAACCGCATCCTGGTGGAGCGTGACAGCGAGGTGACCGAGCAGGATCTGCTGGACTTCACGCTGGCGCTGCGTACCCGTCTCCAGGAAGAACCGAACGACTATCGTGGCTGGCTGCTGTTGGGCCGCCTGACCCTGGATGGCAACGATCCCGAGATGGCCCGTGAGGCGCTGGAGCGCGCCTATTCGCTCGCACCCCAGAAGGCCATGGTAGCTGTGCCCTATGCCCAGGCCCTGATGATGACAGGGGATGAAGCCCAGGCGGATCGCCTGTTGCAGGCGGCCATCGCCCAGGATCCGGCCAATATCGAGGCCCGCTCCGTCTATGCCTTCATGGCGCTGCAGAAAGAGGACTTCCAGACCGCCCTCGGCCGCTGGCAGGCCATGCTGCCGCTGCTGGAGAAGGGATCGACCCGCTATGTGATGGTGGAGCGCTCCATCGAGTATGCCGAGCAGCAGCTGCGCCAGCGTGGCATCACCGTGGCCCTGGCGCCAGTGGCGCAGGGTGAACAGGCCGGTGCGCAGGCACAAGCCCAGGTGCTGACGGTGAAAGAGGGGGAATACCCGCTGCACATCACGCTGGCCCCCGGCATCCAGATGCCGGAGGATGCCCATCTGTTCGTGTTCGCCGTGATCCCTAATGGCCCGCCCATGCCCATCGCGGTCAAGCGTATCCCGGGCCCGGGCTTCCCGCTGACCCTGTCGCTGGGAGATGGGGACGCCATGATGGAGGGGAGCAAGCTGGCCGCCTACCCGGAGCTGCAGTTCAAGGCGCGACTCTCCCGGGGTGGCAACGTCATGAACAAGGAAGGGGCCTTCGAAGGGGTCTCGGTGACGGTACCGACCACCACCATTCCTTCAGCGCCGATTGACATCCGTATCGATCACGCCCTCTAATACTCCCTTGGCCCGGCCCCGGGATGGGGCGGGCCACCTATAATTCAGACTGATTCATTATAAAAGCTTAGGATTATCATATGTATCTGCGTTCAGGAGCATTGGCAGTGGCGCTGCTGTTGGGGGGCTGTGCGGGTGGCCCTCCCAAGCCGGGCCCAGAGAGCCTGGATCTCGAAGAGACCCCTCATCGTCCCGAGGCCACCAGCACGGCCAGCGATCCCCGTGACCCCTTCCAAGGGGCCAACCGGGCCATGTGGGCGGTGAACTACGACGTGCTCGAACCCTATGTGGCTCGCCCCGTGGTGCACGGCTACGCCCGCTATGTGCCGCAAGGGGTGAGGGACAGCATCGATAACTTCGTGGACAACTTCGACGAACCGAGCAGCATGGTGAACCACCTGTTGGTGGGGGATCTGCCGGGGGCGGGGACCAACCTGGGTCGCTTCACCATCAATACCACCCTGGGTCTGTTCGGCTTCTTCGATGTGGCCAAGCATGCGGGCCTCGCGCGCAATACCTTGGAGATGGATACCGTACTCGGCAAGGCGGACATCGGCGATGGCGCCTACGTCATGGTGCCCGTCTACGGCCCCACCACCACCCGGGAGCTGGTGGGGGACACCATCGATACCATCTACTTCCCCTATGCCTTGCTGACTTTCCCACTGCGGGTGGTGCACTGGGCACTGGATGGTCTGGGCACCCGCTCCAAGCTCATCGATCAGGAGCGGATCATCGACAACGCACTCGATCCCTATGCCCTGACCAAGGACTTCTACCTGCAGTACAACGACGGCAAGGTGAGCGGTCGCCAGCCTGAGCTCAAGGATCAGAAGCCTCAGGAAGATGACAGCAACCTGGATGACTATCTCGACGAGATAGATCAGTAAGGTTGTGTGTATGAGAGAGGCGCCTACGGGCGCCTTTCTTGTTGGAGAGCGGCCATAAAAAAACGCCCCGCGATGCGGGGCGTCTTGGCAAGTACCGGGCTTATCAGGCAGCCAGGTTCTTGGCCACGAATTCCCAGTTGACCAGGGCCCAGAAGGTTTCCATGTACTTCGGGCGCAGGTTGCGGAAATCGATGTAGTAGGCGTGCTCCCACAAGTCGACGGTCAGCAGCGGGGTGGTCCCGGCTTCGGTCAGCGGGCAGCCGGCGTTGGAGGTGTTGACGATGGCCAGGGAGCCGTCGGCCTTCTTCACCAGCCAGGTCCAGCTTGAGCCGAAGTTGCCGATGGCAGACTTGGTGAAGGCATCCTTGAACTCGGCGAAGGAGCCGAAGGCCTTGTTGATGGCATCGGCCAGGGCACCGGTCGGCTCGCCACCACCGTTCGGGGAGAGGCAGTGCCAGTAGAAGGTGTGGTTCCAGATCTGGGCGGCGTTGTTGAAGACGCCACCGGTGGAGGTCTTGATGATCTCTTCCAGAGACTTGCCTTCAAACTCGGTACCCGGCACCAGATTGTTCAGGTTGACCACGTAGGTGTTGTGGTGCTTGCCGTGGTGATATTCCAGGGTTTCCTGGGAGATGTGCGGTTCCAGAGCATTGATTGCATAGGGCAGAGCGGGAAGTTCGAATGCCATTTTCTACTCTCCATTGGCTGGACCGTGCGACAGCGACGGTTGCAAGACATTGCGTACTCTTTTCTATATCTGAAAAGAATTGTTGTTAAAATAGGGGGCCGGATGGCCCAAAGCCCACCGATTGTAGCAGTATCAAAGATGGGCTAACAACTCTTGATTCGTGCCATGACCTGGATCAACGGGGCGACTATTGATGCGTCTCTTCTTCCATTTCTCCCGGTTTGCCAGTTTGTGCTCCGCCCGGTTTGCAGTAGAATGAGCGCCGAAATCGCTCTAGTGAGGCATCTATGGAAACTATCGAAAAGATCAAACAGCAGCTGGCTGAAAATCCCATCATCCTTTACATGAAGGGTTCCCCCAAGCTTCCGAGCTGCGGTTTCTCTGCCCAGGCTTCCCAGGCCATGATGTCCTGCGGCGAGCCCTTTGCTTACGTCGACATCCTGCAAAACCCGGACATCCGTGCCGAGTTGCCGAAGTTTGCCAACTGGCCGACCTTCCCCCAGCTGTGGGTGGAAGGGGAGCTGATCGGCGGCTGCGACATCATGATCGAGATGTTCCAGGCCGGCGAGCTGCAGACCCTGATCAAGGAAGTCGCCGCCAAGCACAAGCAGGATGATGCCGCCGCCGAATAAGGCAGCAGCCCATCATGCAGGAAAGAGAACATGCAAAAATGGGAGCCAATGGCTCCCCTTTTTTATAAGGCATTCTCACTCAGGGAGAGGTCAGCCCACTTTACCGCTTCTTGATAAACACACTTTTGGCTGCCGTTCTGCTGCCCTTGTGCCTGCTTTCCAAAGCGTGAGTTGGTTCGGCACGATTCTCTCCTGAACCGTACTTTTCATCCTCACAATAACGGGTTGTGTCGGCCTATTGGCGAGATGTTTGCCGGTATATCGCTAGCCAGCTGAGCCAATCGGATGGCCCCTATGTCGCTTCAGCAGCCATCAAGGTAGCGTTAGAACCGGGAAAGCAATTTGGGCTCACGTGATTGTATGAGGCGCTATAACGCCCCATACAACGCGATCTTGATATGATCCGGTTGGCTCAGGCGAAGAACCAGTAGCCGCGGTTGACCAAGCGGGTCAGCAGTTGCAGGAAACCTGCCTGATCGGCGAGCTCCACCATGTCGGCCTGGGTGATGATGTCCTTGTCACACAACAGGGAAATGGCGGCGGCGTCCTCGCTTTGCAGGGTCCAGGCTTCGCCGTCGATGTAGCAGACTTGGGCTTCGCCGCTGAACCAGATGGATCGCAGGCCCGGTACCTTGATGGCGGGTTCGCCCTGGGTCAGCAGATCGGCGATTTCTTCGGCGCTGTAGTCAGGCTCGACCGGATTCACGTCCAGATCGTGCTTGGCCTCGGAGATCATGGTGCCGAACCACTCCTTGAACAGGGTCTCGTCGTCCAGGGCCTGTTGCATCAGTTCGCGCAGACGGTGCAGCTCGTGGGGCTGGATCTCGCCGTGGCGGGCACGGGGCTTGAGATCCGCATCGCCGTAACGCTCGGTGCGCACCTCGTTGTCGATCAGGTGATCGGCGAAGGAGGAGATAAGCGCCTTGGCATCCGGCGCGCGGAAGCCCACGGAGAAGTTCAGGGAGGGCTCGATGGCATAGCCCTCGTGGGGGAATCCAGGCGGGATGTAGAGGATATCGCCCGGCTCCATGATGACGTCGATGATCGCCTCGAACGGCTCGCAGTGCAGCAGGGCCGCGTGGGCGGCAAACTCGTTCAAGGGCTTGGCATCGCCGACGCGCCAGTGGCGCTTGCCCTGACCCTGGGTGATGAAGACGTCGTAGTTGTCGATGTGGGGACCGACACCGCCGTGAGGGGTGGAGAAACTCACCATCACATCGTCAAAACGCCAGCCCGGGATGAACTGGAACGGCAGTGCCAGCTCGTGCACCTCGGGAGCCCAGTGGTTGCAGGCCTGTACCAGCACTGTCCAGTTCTCTTCCCCCAGGTGATCGTAGGATTCGAAGGGACCGTGGGCCGCCTCCCACTTGTTGTTGAAGCGGGTGACCAGGCGAGATTCAATCACCTCTTCCATGGCCAGACCCGCCAGCTCGTCCGGGCTGATGGGATCCTGGAAATTCTTGAAACCGCCCTTGATGAGCAGCGGGCGCTTCTGCCAGTGATGCTCGAGGAAGTGAGCGATATCCAGATTGAGTTCGTACATGGTGCTTCTCGTATCTTGTGAGAGATCTTGCCAAAATCGGGCTTGGGAAAGGTCTCTCGGGATCCTGTGGGATGAAAAATAGCAGGGGCCCCGCCGCCATGGCTGGGCCCCTGTCCTGCCGGGTCAACCGCTTACTTCAGCAGATCCACCAGGCGCTGAGCCTCGCCGGTATAGTTGGCCGGGGTCAGCTTCTTGAGCTCTACCTTCACCTCTTCAGGCAGTTCGAGGGTGTCGATAAAGGTGCGCATGCCTTCGGCGTCGACGCGGCGGCCACGGGTCAACTCCTTGAGCTTCTCGTAGGGCTTCTCGATGCCGTAGCGGCGCATCACGGTCTGGATGGGCTCGGCCAGCACTTCCCAGTTGGCATCCAGATCGGCGGCCATGGCATCCGCGTTCGCTTCGAGCTTGGAGATCCCCTTCAGGGTCGCCTGATAGGCGATGAGGGAATAACCCACGGCGACACCCAGGTTGCGCAGTACTGTGCTGTCGGTGAGATCACGCTGCCAGCGGGAGATGGGCAGCTTGCTCGCCAGATGCTGGAACACGGCGTTGGCGAGACCCAGGTTGCCTTCGGAGTTCTCGAAGTCGATGGGGTTGACCTTGTGGGGCATGGTGGAGGAGCCGATTTCGCCGGCGATGGTGCGCTGCTTGAAGTGGCCCAGGGAGATGTAGCCCCACACATCGCGATCGAAGTCGATCAGGATGGTGTTGAAGCGGGCCATGGCGTCGAACAGCTCGGCGATGTAGTCGTGCGGCTCGATCTGGGTGGTGTAGGGGTTCCAGGAAAGGCCCAGGGAGGTGACAAACTCCTCGGAGAACTGGTGCCAGTCCACATCCGGGTAGGCGCTGAGGTGGGCGTTGTAGTTGCCCACCGCGCCGTTGATCTTGCCGAGGATCTCCACCGCCATGATCTGCTTGTACTGACGCTCCAGGCGATAGGCGACGTTGGCCATCTCCTTGCCCATGGTGCTCGGGGTGGCCGGCTGGCCGTGGGTACGGGACAGCAGAGGCATGTCGCGGTACTCATGGGCCAGGCGCTTGAGTTCGCTGATGAGCTTCTCGCAATAAGGCTTGATCACCTCTTCACGAGCGGTTTTCAGCATCAGGCCGTGGGAGTTGTTGTTGATGTCTTCCGAGGTGCAGGCGAAGTGGATGAACTCGCTGACGGCGGCGAGCTCCGGGTTCACTTCCACCTTCTCTTTGAGGAAGTACTCCACCGCTTTCACATCATGGTTGGTGGTGCGCTCGATCTGTTTGATGCGGGCGGCGTCGCTCTCGTTGAAGTTTTGGACTATGCCGTCGAGCAGGCTGTTCGCGGCTGCGCTCAGGGCTGGGACTTCCGGGATCCCGGCGTGGCTTGCCAGTTTTTGCAACCAGCGCACCTCGACTTCGACGCGAAAACGCAGCAGGCCGAATTCGGAGAAGATAGGGCGCAGGGCATCGGCCTTGTCACCATAACGACCGTCAATCGGGGAAACAGCAGTCAGCGCGGACAGCTCCATGGGGTGAACTCCTGATGATTGGTGTGGGGGATTAAAAACGTTTGGCCAGTTCCACCATCTTCTTGCGGGCGAAGATGATCTGGGTGCGGCTGCCGCCAAGCTGGCGCCACAGCACCACGGCGCGGATGCCTGCCAGCAGCAGGGCACGCACCTTGTGCTGCACCAGGGGCTGCTGCAGGAACAGCGGGGTGCCCGCCACCTGGATTCTGGGGCCTATCGGGCTGATAAGATCGCTGTAGATGCTCGCCATGTTGGCCAGGATCTGCTCGTCGAGCAGGTCGAAATGCTGTTGCTGGCGACCGATCTGGCTGATCCGCTCCCCCAGCATGTTGAGGATGTCCTTGCGCTTGGCGAGCTTGCGCTCCAGCGCGATCAGGCTCACCACGTAACGGGTCAGCTCGGCGTTCTTCTGGTTGCCGTCGGCGCCCAGTTGCTCCACCAGGGCGCGGTAGCCGTCGCGAATGGCGAGGTGGCTGCCGAACACCTCCAGGGGCTGCTTGGGATCGGTCACCAGCACGCTCTGCAGGCTCTCGCGAAGGGAGGCCTCGTCGCAGGTGCCGTCGCGGGCCACCTTCTGCACCAGGTAGGCCGCCTGGCAGATGCCGGCAAAGGCCATGGTTCTGTCTTGGAATTTATCGTTCATCGTTTCACGGCCCTGTCTTGTTCACTCATTGGCTGATGCCGTAGCAAGCCATGATCCTTGTTCTGTGCTCTCTTGGGGAGAGGGGCCTTGCCCCTCATCCTGACCCCTCTCCCGCCTGGGAAGAAGGAGCCTGATGCCTGATCCCTTAGACCGGGTGGCTGAAGCGTTGTTCTATGATGCCGCCGCCCAGGCACTCTTCCCCGTCGTAGAAGACGGCGGACTGACCCGGGGTGACCGCGGCCTGCTTCTCGTCGAAGATGACCCTGATGGTCTCATCGTCGATGGGCTGGATGAGGCAGGGAATGTCTTCCTGACGGTAGCGGGTCTTGACGGTGCAGCGGCGCGGCGCGCGAATGGGGGTGCGATCTACCCAGTGCAGCTGGCTCGCGATCAGGCCGTCGGAGTAGAGGCGGGGATGCTCCCCTTGCGCGACGATCAGGGTGTTGCGCTCCACTTCCTTGTCGACCACGTACCAGGCCTCCTCGGTGGCGTCTTTGCGACCGCCGATGCCAAGGCCCTTGCGCTGACCCAGGGTGTGATACATCAGGCCCTGATGCTCGCCGATGACCTTGCCATCCACGGTTTCGATGGGGCCGGGTTGGGCGGGCAGGAATTTCGCGAGGAAGTCCTTGAACTTGCGCTCACCGATGAAGCAGATGCCGGTGGAATCCTTCTTCTTGGCGGTGATGAGATCGAGCTGCTCGGCGATGCGGCGCACCTCCGGCTTCTCCAGATCCCCCACCGGGAACAGGCTCTGACCGACTTGTTGTTCGCTCAGGGTGTAGAGGAAGTAGCTCTGATCCTTGTTGCCATCGAGACCACGCAAGAGGCGCGGGCGGCCCGTGCTGTCGTCACGGCGCACATAGTGGCCGGTGGCGATGTAGCGGGCACCCAGCTCCTCGGCGGCAAACTCCAGGAACGCCTTGAACTTGATCTCCTTGTTGCACAGGATATCCGGGTTCGGGGTACGCCCCGCCTTGTACTCCTCGAGGAAGTGCTCGAACACATTGTCCCAGTACTCGGCGGCGAAGTTGATGGTGTGCAGCTTCATGCCCAGCTTGTCGCAGACGGCCTGAGCGTCAGCCAAATCCTGGGAGGCAGAGCAATACTCGTCCGTGTCGTCTTCTTCCCAGTTCTTCATGAACAAGCCTTCGACCTGATAGCCCTGCTGCTGGAGCAGGTAGGCCGAGACGGAAGAGTCCACACCGCCGGACATGCCGACGATCACCTTGATTTGGCTGTTGTCTGTCATTGCGTGTTGTTACCAGTTCGTTTAAACGGGGCGTATTCTACCAGAGTTTTGCGCCCCCGGTCACATCTCACTGCGCGCGGCTTTGTATGAAGAGTTGCGGCAGGAAATCGTTTTTCTTGTCATCCGCCCATAACGGAGCAATCGGTGCCAAATGGCCTCAGATAAAGGCCTTGAGTGCCGACAGGGGCAGGCGGGTACCGGCCAGGTAATCCTGGATGCATTGCCACACCAATGGACTTCGCAAGGCCGGTTTGCACTCGGCGATCTCGTCCAGGGTGAGCCAGTGGCAGGCCAGCACGTCCCCGTCGGGATCCTCTGGATGGTGCTGACCCGGCGCCTTTTCAAGGTCGAAGATGACGGCGCTGCGCACGAAGGTGGCCTCGCTGTCCGCCGGCTTGTAGAGATAGACCCCGAGCCAGGCGGTGGGAGGTGCGGTCAGACCCGTTTCCTCCTTCAGCTCGCGGCAGGCGGCCTGGATGAGATCTTCACCCGGTTCCACATGGCCGGCGGGCTGATTGAAGCGGCGCCGCCCCGCAATCTCCTCTTCCACCAGCAGGAAGCGGCCCTGCCAGTGCACCAGGGCGGCCACCGTCAGGCGACTCAGCAGGGGGGGATGATCTGTCATAAGGACTCCTTGTCGCTTGCTGTTATTCAGGACTGGCCGTTGCCGCTGCGAGCCGGACGACGGGCCGTGCCACGCCCCGGGCTGCGGGGTTTGCCGGCCAGGGGCCGGGAGGGACTTGGTTTGGTACCATGCTGACCGTGGTTTTTGGATGAGCGATCAGCAGGTCCCGCTGCCTTGTCTCCTCGGTGAGGGGCGCCGGCACGCGGGAGCACCGCTAGTTCGGGGGCGGGCAGGGCGCGGCTCTGGCCCGGGGCCAGACCGTCGAGGGTCCACTCCCCGATGGCGTAGCGGATGAGGCGCAAGGTGGGGTGACCTATATGGGCGGTCATGCGCCGCACCTGGCGGTTGCGCCCCTCCACTATCTTGATCTCCAGCCAACGGGTGGGGATCTCCTTGCGCTCGCGGATGGGCGGGTTGCGCGGCCACACAACAGGCTCGTCCATGATCCGTGCCCCGGCGGGCAGGGTCATGCCGTCGTTCAGCTCCACTCCGGCCCGCAGGCTGGCCAGGGACTCTTCACTCGGTATCCCTTCCACCTGCACCCAGTAGGTCTTGGGGGTCTTCTCCCCCGGCTGGGTGAGACGGGCCTGCAGCTTGCCGTCGTTGGTGAGCAGCAAGAGCCCCTCGCTGTCGCGGTCCAGCCGGCCGGCGGCATAGATACCGGGCTCAGAGATGTAATCCTTGAGGGTCTTTCGCCCCCCTTCGTCGGTGAACTGGCACAGCACCATGTAGGGCTTGTTCAGCAGCAGCAGCTTGCGATCCGCCGGCACTACCTCGGGTTTGCGCTCGCTGTTCCCGGCGCGCGCCCTTGGCGTGACCGTGCCCACCTTGGCGGCGCGGTCAGTGCCGCTAGGGCGGGCGGAGAGGGAGAGACGGGGACGGCTTGGTTTCATCGCAGGCATACCAAAAACAGGGGATGGGGGATTGTAACACAGGGGCTGGCACGGGGATGAACGGGAGCGTGGGGCCTGAGTGCTCAGCTGAGCAGGGCGTCGATGACGATGGTCTGGCGTGCGGTGGCCGTGCCGGCCTTGAGCAGGGCCGTGCTCACCACCTCGTCCATCAGGGCGCGGGCCAACCGGGTGAGGGGGCGCAGTTGTTCGGGGGCGAGCCCGGCCGGGATCGCCAGCAAGATGATGGCTTCCACCGGCCCGAGGGCCGAGCCCCACTCGATGGGCTCGGCGCAGCTGAGTAGGGATAGAGAGGGCTGGCGGATGGCGGGGCTGATCACGTGGGGCATGGCGAGGCCTGGCCGTATGATGGTGGGGGCGAGTCGCTCCCGCTCGTCGATGGCCTGCTCCAGCGCCGGCCTGTCTCGCACCAGCTCGGCGGGCAGCAGATCCACCAACACCCTCAGCGCCAGGGCCTTGTCGAGGGGAGCGCTGGTGTGACCGAGCTGGGACTGGGTGAAGCAATAATCGGGCTGGAGCTGGCACAGGCGCTGCTCGGCCTGAGGGGAGGCGCAGGGGCGACCCAGGGGTTGGCCCAGTTCCCCGCACCAGCAGGTGAAGGCCATGTGGGCGAGCTCGGCGTCCAGCCCCTCTATCTGCAACTGGCAGAGGTCCCCGGGCTGGGTGGCCAGGGTGAGCAGGGCGAGCTGATTGGCCGCCCCCACGCTCTGGCGGCGAGTCACATTGACGAGCTGGACATGGGACTTGAACAACCCCGCCAGTCGGCAGAGCTGCTTGGCCTGGGTGATGGTGAGCCCCTGGCGGCAGAAGAAGGTGAGCTCGCGGTTGAGCATCAGGCACCCGCGGTAGCGGCTTTGAGCACGGCGGTGGCGTCCAGCAGCACGGATTCCAGCGATACCAGGCGCAGGGAGCAGCCGGCGAAGCGCTCCTTCTGCTCAATCTCGATGTCGGAGGCGATGAGTACCAGTTCCGCACAGGCGATGTCCCGGGCGGTCAGCACGTTCTCCAGCCCCATGGCCCCCTGGGTCTCGACCTTGATCTTGAGTCCCAGCTTGTCGGCGGCTTTTTGCAGGGCCTCGGCGGCCATGTAGGTGTGGGCTATGCCGGTGGGGCAGGCGGTGACGGCGAGGATCTTCATGGGTTCTCACGGCAAATTCGGGTGGGGCAACACAATAGCGCCAAGGGGACGTTTTTGCCAAAGGGGGGCCGCAAAAGTGGGATCTTGGCGGCGCTCTGACGCCACTTTGGGCAAGGCATGGCGCCATTTGAAGGCGATGGTGGCGCCATAAAAAACGGCCCGCCAGAGGCGAGCCGAATGCACACAACGGAGTGAAACTTGGTTATCAGGCGGATTGGGTCGCCAGCTCAGCGGCCTTCATGTCGCGCTTGATGCGGCGGATCTTGCGCTCCTCGGCCACGGCCACGCAGGCCATCAACACCAGGCAGGCGGCGGCGGCCATGTCCAGCGCCGCGAAGGTGCCGTCCCAGCCGGTCAGGCCGAAGATGGGGGTGCCGTCGGCGATCATGCCAAGGCCCAGCTTGGCGAAGCTGTCACCGATGAGGTAGGCGAAGGTGCCCTTGACGCCATCGGCCACGCTGATGCCCTGTTTCGGCACGAAACCCACGGCGGCGACACCGATCAGCAGTTGCGGGCCGAACACCAGGAAGCCCAGCAGGAAGAGGGAGCCCAGGAACATGAACTGGGTGGTGGCGTGCTGGTAGAGTCCCAGGGTAGCGATGATGAGTGCCAGGGCCACGCAGGCCACCAGGCCGCGACGACCGTTCGCCAGATCGGAGAGGTAGCCCCACATCAGGGTGCCGACCAGGGCGCCCACTTCGAAGAAGGTGAAGCCCTGAATAGCCACATCCTTGGAGAAGCCGAGCTCCTGGTGGGCGTAGACGGTGGACCACTGGTCGATGCCGATGCGCACCACGTAGAGGAAGATGTTGGCGAAGCAGAGCAGCCAGATCACCTTGTTCATCAGCACGTATTTCACGAAGATCTGCCACTTGGTGAGCTTCTGCTCCTCGGTGGCGACATCCTCTTCGCTCGCCACTTCGTCAAACAGCTCCTCCACCTTGCCGAGGCCATAGGATTCCGGCGAGTCGCTGCCAAAACGTAGGCCCACGAAGCCGACGATGAGGGCGATGATGGAGGGGAAGATGAACATGCCGAGCACGTTGCCGTCGAACAGGTAGTTGGCACCGAACAGCGCCACACCGGCCGCGCCGGCGCCCCCCACGTTGTGGGATAGGTTCCACATGCCGAGGTAGGTGCCGCGCTTGTTGCGAGGGGTCCACTTGGTGATGGTGGAGTAGCTGCAGGAGCCGCCACAGCTCTGGAAGAAACCGCTCAGGGCATAGAAGAAGATCATCAGGTAGAGGCTGAAACCCGTGCCTCCCATGCTGGCGCTGAAGCCCAGCATGCACAGGGCGGAGAGGATCAGCATCAGCGGCAGGAACTGCTTGGTGTTCTTGCCGTCGGCGTAGTAGGAGACGATGGTCTTGCCCACCCCGTAGGTGATGGAGAAGCCAAGGCCGATCATGCCGAGCTCGGTCATGGAGAGACCGTACTCCTGGATCATGTCGTTCTGCGCAATGTTGAAGTTCTTGCGGATCAGATACATGGTCAGGTAGCCGATGAAGACCACCAGATAGGATTGCATAAAGGGCTTGAACCAGAGCTTGCGCCGGGCTTCGACCGGCAGGTCCAGGGTGGGGACCCTGACCTGTTCGAGCAGTTTCAACATCTTCGTTCTTCCTCTGCGAATAGACGGTATTTTCGCCGCGGCCCCGGCCGGTTGGCGGCCGATGAGTCGGCCCGCGTTGGGAGGTCACGCCACGAAAGGCGGCAGGGTGGACTCTTGTCTCGCTCTCCTGCCCGTTGAACCTGTGTCCAGCCCGCTTGGCGAGGCGGATCACTGCATCAGGTGGGTCGACTGTAATGAGGGCCGTTCGCCATGGCGTGAGAGCCATCCCTAGGGGGGGTAGGAAAATTTCCTAGTTTGGCGGGATCCGTCCCCGAACTGTGAAGGGGATCACGGCAAGGCGCCGCCATTGGGGAAGAAACGAGCGGGTGAGGGGAGCCGAGGAACAGGCTCTGCGCCGGGCAACAAGCCAAATGCAAAGAGCAGAAACAGGAAGAGGCCACCCCGGGGTGGCCTCTTCGCATTTTGTTGTGAGGAGGGGATCAGGCGGCCTTGGCCAGCGCGCTCTCGTCCGTCTTCTTCATCCGCAGCTTTTTCAGGGCGACTGCCACCACACCGGTGACCACGGCGCCACAGATCATGCAGAGCAGGGCCAGCAACGGCTTGTTGACCGCGCCGAGCAGGGCGACGATGGGACCACCGTGGGCCACACTGTTGGTGATGCCAAACAGGAAGGCCATGACGGCGGCTGTCATGCTGCCCAGCATGTTGGCCGGAATGACGGCGAGCGGGTCACGGGCGGCGAACGGAATGGCACCCTCGGAGATCCCCACCAGGCCCATGGCGCCGGCGGCCTTGCCTGCCTCGATCTCGGTGGCATCGAAGATGCCGAGCTTGCGACCGAGCACGGTGGCCAGCGACATGCCGAGCGGTGCGGCCGGGATGGCGCAGGCCATGGCCCCCATGAACTGGGTCTGGCCGGAGGCTATCATGCCCACGGAGAACAGGAAGGCCACCTTGTTGACTGGGCCACCCATGTCAAAGCCCGCCATGCCACCGAGCACTATACCGAGCAGGACCAGGCTGCCACCGCTCATGGAGAGCAACATGGCGTTGAGGCCCGTCATCATGTCCGCGATGGGGGCACCGATGATGAAGATGAACACCGCCGCGATAAACAGCGAGCCGACGATGGGGGCGATGAGGATCGGCACCAGGGGCTGCACCATCTTGTGGTACTGGCGGGTCGCGATCCAGCGCACCAGATAACCGACCAGCAGGCCCGCGATGATAGCACCGATAAAGCCGGTACCGGCGTCGGCGCCGTAGAAGCTGCCGTTGTTGGCGATCCAGCCGCCGATAAAGCCGGGGGCCAGGGCCGGCCTGTCACCGATGGCGTAGGCGATGTAACCGGCGAGTATGGGGATCATCAGGGTGAAGGCGGCGACACCCACGTTGAGGATCTGGTTCCACATGCTGCCTGCCGGGATCTGCATGCCGCTCGGGGTCGGATCCCCGCCGATGGCGAGCGCCAGGGCGATCAGCAAGCCCCCGGTGACCACAAACGGGATCATGTGGGAGACGCCGTTCATCAGGTAGCGGTAAAGATCGGAGGTACCGCCAGCGCTCTTCTCCTCGCTCTTGCGCTCATCCTTGTCCGCCACATAGGCGGGGGCCTTGAGGGCCTGCTCGATCAGCCCCTTGCCATCCTTGATGGGGGCCTTGACGCCGGTCTTGATCAGCGGCTTGCCGTTGAAGCGGGCCATGTCCACCTGCTTGTCGCAGGCCACCACGATGGCGCTGGCACGGGCGATCTCGGCCGCAGTCGGGCTGTTCTTGACGCCGATGGAGCCGTTGGTCTCCACCTTCACCTCGTAACCCAGCTCCTTGGCGGCGCGCTCTAGGGATTCGGCCGCCAGATAGGTGTGGGCGATACCGGCCGGGCAGCCGGTGACCCCTATGATGAGGCCCTTGTCGGCAGCCGGAGCGGCTACCGTCTCTTCCTTCTTCTCGAGCAAGAGCGCCAGCGCCTCGGCCGGGGTCTTGGCGGCCAGCAGGGCGTCGATAAAGCCCTCTTCAATCAGCTTGGCGGAGAGCTCGGCCAGCACCTCGATATGGTGGTTCGCGCCGCCCGCCGGGGAGGCAATCATGAAGAACAGGCGGGACGGCTTGCCATCCTCGGCGCCGTAGTCGATGCCGGCGCGGCTGATGCCGATGGCCACCGCCGGAGTACTCACCGCCGCGCTCTTGGCGTGGGGCAGGGCTACCCCCTCCTCAAAACCTGTGTTGTCCAGCGCTTCCCGGGCCCACAAGTCCTTGATGAACTGCTGCTCGTCGCTGACCTTGCCTTGCGCCGCCAGCAGATGGGCCATCTCGCTGAAGACCTCCTCCTTGCGGCTGGCCTTTAAATCGAGCGCGATCAGCTGCTCGTTGATAAGGGTGGTGATCATGGTGTTCTCCCCGCTCCTCGCTGGAGCCTGTTGGCATCGTTTCCCGGGTGACCACGACAGGTGCTACCCCGGGACATGCAGACAAATTTGACCCTCCTATTATGGTGGGCGTGCAACCTTCTCCCTATCGGACAAAACTGCGAAATACTGGATTTTTGTGCGCTATCACCTTGAGTGTGACCCCGATCTCACAGCAGACCAGCTGACAAAGCAGGCCTGGACTGAACCATGGAGTGATTTTTTATAGTTAAAAATCAGTAGATTAAAAATATATGTGCCGATGGGCATCATCCATTGAGCCAGCCCTTACCTGGGCGAGGGGAGCTGCATTTCTATAAATTTGTGAGGTAATGAGAGTCTTCTGGATGTGAGCCAACGCACATAAATGGCCCTGTTTGAGGGCGGTGATGGTTGAGTGCAAGGGAGGAACGAGGAGAGAAAAGTGGAGAAATGGGTTGAGCCGTCGGGCGTGGTGGACCATCACTGTGAACGAGTAAAACCACAGGCAAGGGCGCCGTAGGGTGCAATGAACGGAGTGAATTACACAGCTTATTTGGTAGTTGAAAGTGTGTTGGCAGGAGGGGAGAGGTGATTATTCGAATGTTCAAATGTGCCTACGATGTAAAATAAATACCTAGATAATTAGGCTACTAACCGAGTGTAGGCAAAACACCGGTTTTAGGCCGGTGCCAGGTGCTCACTAAACCCGCATGCTCTATGCATATTTAAAATGTATTTATACTAACAAATTCCCTTTCAACTAATTTGTTTTTTTCAAGTTTAGAGTTGATAATGTTATCACTATTGGGGGTGTAAATTACATTGCCGCGTAATCTATTCATAGTTTGAGGTAATAATGTATCAAATCCTTGTACCTTAACAATATTGTAACCATCTAATATGTTCAAGTTATAACTATATAAAAACTCTCCATTTCTAAGAGGAGCTATTTCAATGCTACTCTTGCAGTTAACTATTTCGTCAATGTAGGTTACTTGGGCTGGCTCACCTGATTTATATGTTTTTATATTTCTAAGAAATTTATAGTGACCTTCTTTACTGCAAAGATCAAATTTTTTATAATAAGGAAATTTATCGATAAACACTTTCAAAACTATATCGTTCTCACCATCTTTCTCTATTACGTATTGAAACTCAGCAATGCTATTCATTACATCACCGACAACAAAATTTCTTTCTTTATTCTTAGCGAAAGCACTTAAGGATGTTTTTATTATTTCGTCTGACTTTTCTTCAACTTTCTTTAAAATGTTATCAACCTCATTTCGTTGACTTTTTAATTCTTTTTCTGCGCTGACTGAACCAATTAATCTTTTGATTTCTTTTGCATTTTCAATGTTCTGAATGGCTTTGGTTGTGTCAACCTCGACAGAAACGCCACCTGTAGTTGCTTCTAGTTTTTTAATGTTATTTTCTTTTATAAAATACGACAAATCATTCCCAATGGACCTAGGAAAAACTAAATAAAGGGTGGTGATTATTAAAGGCCATTTCAATAAAGGTAATACACCGAGCACTAGATTTTCCTTAAACATCACTCTCATAATATTCTCCGCCTAACATCGTATTGACAATGACTTCACTATTAAATATTTTCTTGGCTTGCAGGTTCTTCGTGAAATCATCAATCATCCCTTGCTATTAAGGATTTCACTTAGTTATTACTTTGTGATTTTATCGAAATATTAAATATCTCTGTAAATAATTGTAGGTTCTATATCTATAGAGACACTACTATTAAATTTTGAGAAATGATAGATAATGTTTTGATGGTTTTTCATAAATTATTATCCTGCTGTTGTTTATTTCATGTTTGTGATGAGAATATTTTAAGTTCTATTTTTAACCATAGATTCGATTAGTGATGCGTAAATGGATTTTTTGCGAAGTGCTTGTCAATGGTGATATTGTCTATCCCCGATTCACATTAATCTAATCTGTTTACTAATTAGCGGCACTCTTACATCATTTTTAACTGCCCCTGAAAATGGCGGTAGACATCATCGTTATCAAAACCATCCACATTCTGGTTGGAGAAGATAGGCGAAGTGACCCCTTGCACCAGTGCCAGTTTCTTCGCTTCGACAACCAGCGTATTGATCAGCCCCATGCTGGAGATAGAACATAAAACCACGCTACCGCCCCTGAGTTTCAGCCCTCAGTCTGCTTTTTTTGTCCTATTGATGGCCCAGCGAGGCTCGGATAGCTTCTCGTAATGGCAGCTGTGCTGCAACATCATGAAGACTCCAGCGAGGCCTTGATTGCCAAGAGGGGCATCTTAACCAAGCTGACGTGTGAGTAAAATAGGAAGTAGATAATAACTGGCGGTAAATCAATAAATTATTTGATGATCCAGATGTATTGGTTTCAGCGCGTATAGCATCCGTGTTAGCTAGTTACTGGTTGCTGAGAGGAGACCGCTGGGTTTAGTTCAAGGCAGAGCCGCAGCATATCCTTGTGCTGGATGCCGTGCTCCATCAGAGGCTCTGGGTAGTGAATAAGGAAGTGATCCTTCAGGACGGCATGGACGCGAAAGCCGTGGCGCTGGTAGTAGGTGAGCTGATGGCCGAAGCTGCCGGTACCGAGCTCGACGCGGCGCACACCCCTGTCGGCAAGGCGGGCCAGTACGAAGTGCAGCAGCCCTGAGCCTATGCCTCTTTGCTGGTGGGATGGGGCCACGGCGATATTGAAGATCTCGGCCGTTCGCTCCCCAATCAGGCCAGCTACGCAGGCACCTACCACCTCATTCCCCTCTCTGGTGACAAAGCCCCAGGAGCCGGCCAGATAGGCATCGATGCGCGGCTTGGCCGGATCCGCTTCCAGCAACAGCGCCATGGGCAGTTCGCCTGTATCGACCTCGTGATATTCCATCTTCGTCTCACTTCGTTGCCTGGATGGGGCAATCTGGTATGCCATGTTGGTACTCCACCTGTTTCGGGGCCTCTCTCACAGCCACGCACCATGGGGGCGGCCACGTGACTCAGCGCTCGAGAAATGTTTCGCCGCAGCGCTCGCAGATCAGGTGCCTCACATTGGGAGCCTGGTAGGCGAGCTTGTCACCGAATACCGCGTTGGTGATGCTGCTGGCACGAAAAGCTTGCCAGAAGGCCTTGTGCGGATCCTTGGGCATGATGTCCTGGCTGTGATCGCGGGCGACCAGCACCACCAGATGGCGGGTTCGCTCGCCGCACTGGCCACAGCGGTGGATCTCGTTCTGCGGCTCTGTCTGTTGTTGCTCTCTGCTCTGAGTACTCATCTTGATCCGGGCTCATTAACTGGGGGGCTGGCCCATCATATTCTTATCCACTTGGCACTCCTATCACCGATGAACGGAGACTCCCCATGCGGGGGCCGATTCAGGCTAGGGCGCCTATCGGGTGCCTATATCGGCTGACAGGCAGCAGGCAATACTACCCCATAGCGAAATGAGCTGCTGCGGGGCCGGGCGGCTGCGCACGGGGATCTTATGCCGATTCCCGCTTCTGCAGGCTCGGGGTGATGATATGGCGGTTGGGGGCGAGTTCGGGTTGCTGCATGCGGGTCAGCAGACGGCGGGCGGCCTGGCGGCCAATCTCCCGGGCCGGGGAGTCGACGAAGGTGAGGGCGGGGAAGGTGAGTTCGGCCTCGGCGATGTCGTCAAAGCCGAGCAGGGCCACCTGCTGGCCTATGTAGTTGTCCTTGCCCACGGTGCGCCCGCTCGCCTCCACCCCGTAGATACCGCCGAGGGCCACCTCGGGATAGTGGCAGAGGATGGCGGTCACCTTGGGATGCTGGTGCAGCAACTGGGCTATGGTGTCGGCGGCGCTGCGCTGGGTACGGTCGCACTCCAGCACCCACTCGGGTTTGAACGGCAATCCGTATTGCAGCAGGCTGGCGCAGTAGCCGCCGATCCGCTCGGCCCGGGTGAGGGAGTCCGCCCGCCCGCCCACGTAGGCGATATGGCGATGGCCCTGCTCGATGAGGTAGGTGGCGGCCTGCTGGGCGGCGTGGGTGTTGTCCGGGCCGATAAAGTCCACGTCGTCGCGATAGTAGGAGCGGGCGGCGCACACCACGGGCAACTGGGAGTCGAGCAGGGTCTGCAGCGTCTTGGCGGCGGCGCCGCGCACCGGGTTGAAGATGATGCCGGCCACCCCCTGGCGCGACAGGGACTGGATGCTCTGCTGCAGCCGCTCCGGGCTGTGGCCGCACTGGGTCAGAAACAGCAGATAACCCTGCTGCTCCAGCACCTCGCTCACCCCGGCGGTTACCTCGGTATAGAAGGGGTCGGTGATGTCGCGCAGGATCAGCCCCACCAGGTTGGAGTGCTGGCTGCGCAGGTTGGCGGCGGCACTGTTGGGCACATAATCGAGTTGGCTGATGGCCTGCTGCACCCGCTCTGCGGTAGCCGGGGAGATGCGCCCCTTGCCCCGCAGCACCATGGAGACTGTGGTGACCGAGACCCCCGCCAGCTGGGCCACGTCGGTGATCTTGGCATTCTTGGATGGCAGCGGTTTGAGCGACATAGGCGAGGGCATGGGACGATAAGGAGAGCCGAGAGGCACAGCATACCCTCAGAGGGAGGGGAGTAAAACGTTACAGCACGCAGGGAGAGATCTGCCTCACAGATCTGGTGACGATGGCGTTTATGGCGGTGAAATTGTGATCTTGTCGCGGATTTTTAGTTGATAAAACGTTTTATCATTCAAAAAAACCTGATGCGATCCCTTGTTCTCCGTCCAGCACTGCTGACGGGCAGGAGAAGGGGAGGCACAGGACCTGACCTTCACTTCACAAGGATTAGACAGATGGCCAAGTCCCCCGCCAAATCCACGATCTGGGAGTTCCTGCAGAGCCTCGGCAAGACCTTTATGCTGCCGGTCGCCCTGCTCGCCTTCTCCGGTATCCTGCTCGGTGTCGGCAGCTCACTCACCAGCGATGCGGTGAAGCAGAGCATGCCCTTCCTCGATCATACCGTGCTGCAACTGCTGTTCCTCTGGATGACCAAGGTGGGGCTGGTGGCCTTCATCTACCTGCCGGTGATGTTCGCCGTCGCCATTCCCCTCGGCCTCGCCCGTGAAGAGAAGGGGGTGGCGGCCTTCGCCGGTTTCGTCGGCTACGCGGCCCTGAACCTCTCCATCAACTTCTATCTGACGGTGGCGAACGTCATCGGCGACGCCACGGCGGAGAAGGCCTACGGGGTGAAATCCATCCTCGGCATCAGCTCCATCGACACCGGGATCCTTGGGGCCATCATAGTCGGGGTTATCGTCGCCAAGCTGCACGCCCGCTTCTACACCTACAAGATGCCCGACGCCCTGGCCTTCTTCGGCGGCGCCCGCTTCGTGCCCATCATCACAGCCATCGTGCTGGGGGTGGTCGGTCTGGTGGTGCCCCTGGTCTGGCCCTGGTTTGCCGCCGGCATCAACGGCATCGGCGCCGTCATCTCCCACGCCGGCCCCTTCGGTCCCTTCCTGTTTGGCACGGGTGAACGTCTGCTGCTGCCCCTCGGTCTGCATCACATCCTGGTGGCGCTCATTCGCTTCACCGAGGCCGGTGGCACTCAGCTGGTCTGTGGCAACGAGGTGAGCGGGGCCCTCAATATCTTCTACTCCGAGCTCTCCTGCGCTGATACCACCCAGTTCTCGGTGTCGGCCACCTCCTTCCTCTCCCAGGGCAAGATGCCGGCCTTCCTCGGCGGCCTGCCGGGCGCGGCCCTCGCCATGTATCACTGCGCCCGTCCGGAGAATCGCGGCAAGATCAAGGCGCTGCTGGTCTCCGGGGTCGTTGCCTGTGTCATCGGCGGCATCACCGAACCGCTCGAGTTCCTGTTCCTGTTTGTCGCCCCCGTACTCTACGTCATCCACGCCATCCTGACTGGCCTTGGCTTCATGACCATGGGGCTGCTCGGGGTCACCATAGGCAACACCGATGGCAACCTCATCGATTTCCTGGTGTTCGGCGTGCTGCAAGGCACCGCCACGAAGTGGTACCTGGTGCCGGTGGCGGCCGCCATCTGGTTTGCCATCTACTACGGGGTGTTCCGCTTCGCCATAGTGCGCTTCAACCTGAAAACCCCGGGCCGGGAGATCGAGAGCAACGACGCGCCACAACCGGCCGGCAAGAAGGCGGGCAGCAGCGGTTACAACGGCGAGATCATCCTCAATGCCCTGGGGGGCGCCGACAACATACTGGCGCTGGATAACTGCATCACCCGGCTGCGGATGTCGGTGCAGGACATGAGCCGGGTCGATGACAAGCTGCTCAAGGCCAACGGCGCCATCGGGGTGATCAAGCTTGACGAGCACAACCTGCAGGTGGTGATAGGGCCCCAGGTCCATCTGGTGAAAAACCAGCTGCAGAGCCTGATGGGCGCCTGAGTGCGGACCGACAATCACGACAAGGGGGCCGAGGCCCCCTTGTCTCTTCCTCCTGGTTATTCGCCGCATCGATGGAGAATCAAACCCCATGCATCAGATTTATGACTTCGAGCGAGAGGTCGACCGCCACGGCACCTACTGCACCCAGTGGGACTATGTGGCGGACCGCTTCGGCCATGCCGACCTGCTCCCCTTTACCATCTCCGACATGGATCTGGAAATGGCCCCCTGCATTCGCGCGGCCTTGGCCAAACGGCTGGAGCACGGGGTCTTTGGCTACAGCCGCTGGAATCACGACGACTTCAAGGGGGCCATCTGCCACTGGTTTGCCCGCCGCTATGGCGCCGAACTGGACCCAGAAATCCTGGTCTACGGCCCTTCCGTCATCTATATCATCGCCCAGCTGATAAGCCTCTGGTCCGCTCCCGGCGAAGGGGTGCTGGTACACACCCCGGCCTACGATGCCTTCGGCAATATGCTCGGCGCCAACGACCGCGTGCTGCTCTCCTGCCCGCTAGAAAAGCGGGAGGGGAGCTATCACATCGACTGGGAGGGCTTCGAGCGTTTGACGGCCCGCCCGGATTGCCGCGTTCTGCTGCTGTGCAACCCCCACAACCCCACGGGCCGGGTCTGGACGCGGGACGAACTCTCTCGCATGGCGACCATCTGCCAGCGCCATGGGGTGAGGGTCATCTCGGATGATATCCACATGGACATGAGCTTCGCCCCCTACACGCCCTGGAGCGAGGTGGCCATGAACGATGGCTGGGCCCTGGTGAGTTCGGGTTCCAAGTCTTTCAACATCCCGGCCCTCGGCGGCGCCTACGCCTTTATTCCGGATGCCGCGGCGCGCGCCGATTATCTGCGCCGCCTCAAGGCCGCCCACGGCCTCTCATCCCCCCCCATCCTAGGGGTGCTGGCCCATATCAGCGCCTATCACGACGGCGATGCCTGGCTGGACGCCCTGAAAATCCACCTGCACGACAACTTGAGCCGAGTGGCCACGCGGCTCAATGGGGCTTTCCCCGCCATTGACTATCGGGTGCCCGAAGGCACCTACCTCGCCTGGATTAATTTACGCGGGCTTGGCATCGATACGACAGAGAAGATGGACGCCCTGCAAACCCTGCTGGTGGAGAAATACCGAGTCGCCATCATGCGTGGCGACACCTATGGCCCCGAGGGGCGCGGCTTTATCCGTCTCAACGTCGGCTGCTCGCGCAAGAAGCTCGACAAGGGACTGGATGCCCTGATCGGTGCGCTCACCGATCTGCTGGCAAATTGATGGAGCGTTGATGATAAGCGGACCGCCTATGGGTGGCCCGCTGTGTTTGGGGTAGATGGCTTGGCGCGATAGCGGGTCTGCTCAATCTGCTCGAAACGCAGGATCAGGGTATCGCCGCCTTTGAGGCAATAGGCGCAGTGGGAGCTATTGCAGGCGATGCGGATATGGGGCTCATCCCCGAGCAGGGGCGACTGGCTATGGGCTTCGTTCTCTGGCCAGTTGCCCTGTTCGAGGAGGGTGATCTGTGACTGTGCTGTCTTTAACCCTTCTATAAAGAAGCCGATAGCGCCCAGGACGGGGATCAGTATCGCCAGAACCAGGAAGGCAAATTTGTAGTAGTTATCGCCTAGCCAGATAAATGCTCGGCGAAGGGAGGGGGCTGGGTAGCGCTTTTTCTTCTTGGTTTGCTTGCGGGCCGCCCGATACAGCCAGGATGTTTGCCACCACCAGGTGAGGCGGAACCTCCAGCGCGGACAAAAGATCAGGACGGCACAAATGGTGAAAATCGAAATGATGAAGCCCAGTACGGGCCACATCCAGGGTTTGAGTATATTGAGCGTCGTCATGAGCCCAAAGGCCAGCAGATAGTCCGCCGGTGGAGAAAACTCCGCATAATCAAGACGAAAGGCCATTGTATAGCCATAGTGGTAGGCCATCCCCAGCAGATAAGTCGCCGCAGTAAGGGCAGGGATCGCCGCCATCACTACACCGACGAAACGCCAGATGCTTCCCTCATCTTCCGCTTCTGGCGTGCCTGCCCGCAGTTTCTTCACATGCTGACGTAGCCAGCGCCAACGGGTCGTGAATATGGGCTCGCTCATGGAAATCCTTTTAAATTCAGTCACTCGTGTATATCAGTAGGCTACCAGGTTTTTACCTGGGCTCTTGGGTGCGAAACAGCGCCTTGCCGCAGGCGAGACAGGAGTGACGATAGCGATGATCCGGCCAGCCGGTCTGGGGATGGCCGACAACCTTGTCCGAGCCGCAGGCACAGCAACGGGCACCCAGCTCATCCCCGGTGGCGCAATCCGGGTGGTCGTCCAGGTACTCGGCACGGCTGGGCAGGCGCAGCCAGTCGGGGTTGGCGTGGCGCTTGTCCCAGAAGCGCATGGCATAGAAGGTGCATCCCATGGCGATCAGGCCGAGCAACAACATAAGATCCATCTATGACTCCGGGGGGAAAAGGCGTGGCGCCTGGGGGCCTATCTTAACGAGTCGGCGAAGGACGTGGCCATCCCCACTTGGGTCAGTCCCATTGCGAATAGAGACCTCGTGGCTCAGTCAAAACGGTAAGGAAAATAGGGGCAAGAGGCACTAGACCCTGGCTCTGGGGACCTGCTACCGAGGGCTCGGTGGTTGGGCCATCTGATGGGGAATGTACCGAGACATCGACTAAAAAGGGGCCCTAGGGCCCCTTTTCATCTCAACGAGTTATCGCATTCACATGGGTTTATCAGGCCACCTTGTTGCTGGCCGCCTGGGTGCGGGCCAGCAATCCATCTGGATTATGGATAGCATCCTTCGTCTTGACATCGATTATCTCGATATTGGTGAAGCGCTCCTTGTTCTTGATGGCCACGTCGTGGGCCAGGATGACGCAGCGGGCGTTGGCCACGTCCCTGGCCGTGATACGGTTGATGATGCCATTGGCGCCCTGGGTTTCCACTTTCAGCTTGATCCCCGCCTTGGCTGCCGCTTTTTGCAGGCTCTTGGCGGCGAGGAAGGTGTGGGCCACACCGGAGGGACAGGCGGTGATGGCGAGCACGTCTGCCTCTCCTTCCGCCTCGATGGCCTGGTAGTCGGCGTCGGCAACGGTCACGTCATCTTCTTCGGTGACCGGTTTTTTCAGCAGGTTGACGATAAGGGCCGTGGTGAGGGCGCCGAGTACAGTGCCGAGGATATAGCCCATCTTGCCTTCCACCACAGGCAGCACTATCCAGCCGCCCCAGGGGGCGTGGTTGATGCTGTGCATCATGAAACCCGTGATGTTGCCGACTATGCCCCCCGCGACGATGGCCGGAATGACGCGCACCGGGTCGGCGGCGGCGAACGGGATGGCCCCCTCGCTGATGCCGATCATGCCCATGATGGCGGCTGCCTTGCCCGCTTCACGCTCCTCCTTCTTGTAGCGCTTGGGGGAGAGTAGGGTAGCCAGCGCCATGCCGAGCGGCGGCACGCAGATGGCGATGCCGACGCCCCCCATCAGCCAGGGCTGGGTGTTGACCTGGGTCTGGGCGAACAGGGTGGCGACCTTGTTGACCGGGCCGCCCATGTCAAACGCCGTCATGCCGCCCAGGATGGCGCCGAGCATCACCTTGCCGGAGCCCGCCATGCTGGAGAGCCAGTGGTTCATCCCCTCCATCATGGCGGCGATGGGCGCACCTATGACCCACATGACGATGCCGCACACCAGGAAGGTGCCGATGAGGGGATAGATGAAGATGGAGCCCAGCGAACTCATGGAGTCCGGCAGTTTTATGCGCTTGAGCTGATTGACGATAAGCCCGGCGATAAAGCCCACCAAAATGGCGCCGAGAAAACCGGTGTGAAACTGCTGCACCGCGATCCAGGAGCCGATCATGCCGGGCGCCAGGCCGGGCTTGTCCGCCATGGAGTAGGCGATGTAGCCGCCGAGCACGGCGGTAAACAGGGTGAGCCCGGCGATGCCCATGTCGGCCATGTCTTTCAGGAAGCCCGCCTCGGGCACCGCGCCCTTGCCGCTCAGCATGACAGAGAGCGACAGCAGCACACCCCCCGCGACGATGAAGGGGATCATGTGGGAGGTGCCAAACAGCAGGTGTTGCTTCAGGGTATTGAGCTGGGCCTTGATGCTGCGATCCTGCGGTTCGGGCACGCTTTTGGCGGCTTGAGTGCTGGTATGGGTCTGGACGGGCTGGCTACTTGCGCCCTTGCCCGAGAGCAGGGCCAGCACCTCGGCCTTGCCGGTAGTCGACTGCATCTGTGGGATAAAGCCGGGTTCCAGCAGCCTGGTGGAGAGCTCCGCCAGCACCTCGATATGGTGGTTCGCGGCCCCGGTGGGGGAGGCAATCATGAAGAACAGGCGGGAGGGCAAGCCATCCTCGGCACCGAAATCTATCCCCTGCCGGCTGATGCCGACGACGATGGCCGGTTGCAACACCGCCTCGCTCTTGGCGTGGGGCAGGGCGACCCCCTGCTCGAAGCCGGTGTTGCCGAGTTGCTCCCGCGCCCAGAGATCGCGCACGAAAGCATCCTGATCGCTGATTTTACCGCGGTTCTTGAGCTGAGTGGCCAGTTCGACAAACAGGGTCTGCTTGTCGGTGGCGGCAAGGTCGAGGCAGATCAGTCCTTCATCTATCAAGGTGGTGAGCATAACTGTCTCCTGGCTTAGTCATGAAGCCATACTGATGGTAAGTGTTTGACCTGTCTATTGTTTCGCCATCGCCCTCCGACAGGAATCGGATAAATGTGCCGTTTACTGGAGTTTTGTGTCATCCCAACCGCGCTGTGATCCGGTTCGCATTTCGAGTGCTCTTCACGATGACAGTAAGTAAATGAATATTTTCTTTTTAAACAGTTGGTTATGAGTGGTTGTGAAAATGGATTGGAAAGAGACGGGAGAATCGATGGGGTGGCAGGTGAAGCTTGGTCTGGAGATTTGTGCGCCTTGCTCCCTGGGTAAACTGTGAGCTGTTTGGCAAAACTCAGCCCCTGTTTGTGAGTGGGGCATGGCCCTGTGATCTGCATTTATAACCAATTTTTAGATTGAATTATCCACAATCAATCGTTAATTTCACTGAACCTTCGAAGAGACAGCACAGTCGAAACGAGGGAGCAGGTTGGCCAAACAGTGCCGTCAGCCAGTGTGTAACCCGAGATGTAAGGAGACATCCTGATGGAAAAACTTGACCAAGAGATCGACACCATGCGCCAGGAGTTTGAATCACAGGGCCAGAAACAGGCCCACGACAAATGGCAGGCCAGGGTCGATGAACTGCAGCGGGAGCGCGCCGAGGCGCCCCAGCCGGAAACGGCAGAACACTAGCCAGGTGATGGCCCCAAGGGCCCACCTATCTGGCCGATAATCAAAACCCCCACCGCCCGCGAGGACGGTGGGGGTTTTCTATTGTGTCTGCCGTATGCACCTGGCTCGTCTCTGCGCCCTGCGGGGGTCATCCTGTGTGTCAGCTGGCCCTTGGCACCGGCTGGCGCCACATGCGGTACATGGTGTGGCAGTTGACGAAGAGGAAGCTCAGCTCGATCAGGCTGCCGCCGATGGAGCCGATGAGGATGTTGTGGCAGGTCCAGCACAGGCCGCCCGCCAACATGGAGAGGCGCAGCCCTATGCCCTTGGCGCGAAACAGCCCCCAGGTACCTATGGTGGTCCCTATGATGGGCAGCCACTGCACCGGGCTGCTGATCCCCGGGATGCCGAGGCCCCAGACCAGCACCAGAAAGAATGACATGATCCAGGGGCTGCGGGTGCGCCCCGAGACCAGGGTGCGTGCGCAGCTGAGGCCGGCGCTGAGGGCCGCCGTGTTCGCCCCCATCAGCAGGAAGTGAAGGACTATGGCCCCCTGATAGAGGCAGAGGCGCAGTCGAAAACGCCCGTCATCCCGCTGCCGGAAGGCGCTGATCCCGACCAGCATGGCCGCGAGACCGATACCCTGAGCCAAGGGCTGTTGCTCGAATAGCGTCCAGAGCGGGGTCAGCCAGTGGCTATCGATCATAGCGAGAGGCGCCGGGCCACCTGTCAGCAGCGGTTGCCTGCGCGGGCGACCCGGCCCTCGGCCAGCAGCTGATAGTGGCCGGTGGCGGCGGGGATGAAGGCGGATTGCCCCTTCTCCAGGCGCAGCGTCTCGTCCCCTTGCTTGAGCAGGACGTCGCCATCGATGGCAAACAGGATCTCGGCGCTGGCGGTGGTGAGCGCGTGCTCACCGGCCGGATAGACGCTGAAGGTGAAATCCGGCACCGGCACGTCGAAGTGCTGTACGGTTCCCTCGGTGCGGGGGGCAAGCAGGATCTGATCATCCGGTTTGGCCACACAGCGGGTGCAGTCCAGGAGCTCCGCCACGTCTATGTACTTGGGGGTGAGGCCGGCGCGCAGCACGTTGTCCGAGTTCGCCATGATCTCAAGGCCGGTACCGCGCACATAGGCGTGGGGGGTGCAGGCATCCAGATACATGGCCTGACCCGGCTGCAGGGTCACTACGTTGAGCAGCAGTGGCGAGAAGAGGCCCACATCTCCCGGGTACTGGGCGGCCAGGCTGGTGATGAGGGCAAAGGTCTCTTCGTCCTGATGCGCGGCGGCATAGGCCAGCAGGCCCGCCAGCGCTTCATCCTTGCGCGCCCCTTCCAGGATCAGCAGCTGATGGAAGAAGTGCTGCAAGCCCGCCTCGTTCTGGTTGGCGGCAAGACCCGCGACCAGCTCGCCGAGGGCTGACACCTTGACCCGCTCGAACAGCGCCAGTATGGCGGGAATGGCGCGAAAACCGTTCATCGCCTGGTAGGGGGTGAGGGCAAACACCAGCTCCGGCTTGTGGTTAGGGTCTTTGTAGTTGCGATTGCCCGCCTTGAGGGGAATGCCGGCGGCCTCTTCCTTGGCGAAGCCGACCTCGGCCTGGGCCTTGCTCGGGTGCACCTGGATGGAGAGCGCCTTCTCGGCGCACAGCACCTTGAACAGGAAGGGGAGGCTCGCGAAGCGGGCGACAGTCGCCTCGCCCAGGACGGCGGCGGGGGCTGCGTCGATCAGGGCGGAGAGCTTCTGGGCATTGCCTGCGATCGTCACTTCTGAGCAGCCGTTGGGATGAGCGCCCATCCACAGCTCGGCCTGGGGTTTGCCATCCGGGTTGGGGATGTCAAACAGGCGGGTGAGGGCGTCATGGCTACCCCAGTCGTAGCCCTGGATCGGGTTGTGCATCAACAAAAAGGAGGGCAGATCGCGACAGCTCATATGGGACGCCTCGTTAATTTTGAAAAAGTCCGGGTGAAGAAAAAGGTGGTATTGCACGCCAGGGCCGGACTATAACATGGGCGGTCGCGTGCGCCGCAATCGCTTGCCCCTCTCTTGACTGGGATCAACATGTCACTCATCTTCAGCCAACTGCTCGATGGCGCCATCAACGAGCAGGCTCCTTTTGACCAGATCTGGTTCGCCCAGGATCAGGGGGTGCCGCCGGGGTTCAGCTATCAGGTCAATTTTCCCCGCCTCGAACTGGTGTTCAGCGGTGAATACCTCAACCAGATCTGGGACAGGGAATCGAGCTGCAAGCAAGTCAGCGTGCTACCGGGGCAGGCACTCTACATCCCCCCCAACGGCTGGAACAAGCCAGAATGGACCACCGACTGCTCCGTGCTGAGCCTGCTGTTTGGCAAGCGCCAGCTCGGTTTCAGCCTGGTGAGCAAGCGCCGCGACGAGCCCGATTTTTTCGACGTGCAAAAACACAGCATCATGGCCAGGGCCGGTCATGTGATTGAACACATATTGGCGGCGCTCAATGCGCTGGTCGAGGATTCCGGTCGCTCCCCCACCGACAACCACCTGCTGCAGGCGCTGCTCACCAGTACGCGCCAACTGTTGGCAGAGTCAGCCGCCGAGCGGCCGCGGGGGGCGGACTTGTTCCACGGGATCTGCATCTATATCCAGGAAAATTTCCACCGCCCCATCAGCCGGGACTCCATCGCCCATCGCTTCAACGTCTCGGCGAGCCACCTCTCCCACCTGTTTCGCGAGCAGGGCCACATGCGATTGGCGGACTACATCAGCTGGGTGCGGATAGATAGGGCGAAATTCATGCTCAAAAAGTATCGATTCCGGCTGGAAGAGGTGGCGACCCGCTGTGGTTACGGCGATGTAAATTATTTCTGCCGGGTGTTCAAGCTAAAGACCGGATTGACACCCTCCCAGTATCGCTCCCTGAGCCAGCCACAAGGGCAGGGGGAGGCGCTGCCAGGATGAGGCCTGACGCCATCAGCGCCTTCGGAAAACACAGGCTGGCTGGCATGATGGTGAGTCCGATGCGAGTGGATTGGACGCATTGTGATCCAGTACTCGACTATGGTCGGACATGCACGCCCGCCATTTGATTATGCAAATGGATGGGCTAAGATGGCCGCGCGCAACGATCAGATTGATAACAAACGGAAGTTAGGAGATGCCGATGGAAAGCAAAGTAGTTATCCCGACCCAGGGCCAAAAAATCACAGTCGATGCCAACGGCAAGCTGAATGTCCCCCACAACCCGATCATCCCGTTCATCGAAGGGGATGGCATCGGTGTGGACGTGACCCCTGCCATGTTGAATGTGGTGAATGCCGCGGTCGAGAAAGCCTACAAAGGCGAGCGCAAGATCGCCTGGATGGAGATCTATACCGGCGAGAAGTCGACTCATGTCTATGGCGAAGGTGCCTGGCTGCCGGCCGAAACCCTGGATTTCATTCGTGAATACTGCGTCGCCATCAAGGGCCCGCTGACCACTCCGGTCGGTGGCGGTATTCGCTCCCTGAACGTGGCCCTGCGCCAGGAACTGGACCTCTACGTCTGCCTGCGCCCGGTCCGTTACTACGAGGGGACCCCGAGCCCGGTCAAGCGTCCGGATCTGACCGACATGGTGATCTTCCGCGAGAACGCCGAAGACATCTATGCCGGCATCGAGTGGAAGGCGGACAGCGATGAAGCGAAGAAGGTCATCGCCTTCCTGCAAAACGAGATGGGCGTGAAGAAAATTCGCTTCCCCGAGTCTTGTGGCATCGGCATCAAGCCCATGTCCAAGGCCGGTACAGAGCGCTTGGTCCGTGCCGCCATCGAGTATGCCATCGACAACGATCGCGACTCCGTGACCCTGGTGCACAAGGGCAACATCATGAAGTTCACCGAGGGTGCCTTCAAGGATTGGGGCTATGCCCTGGCCCAGAAAGAGTACGATGCCCAGCTGATCGACGGCGGCCCCTGGTGCTCCTTCAAGAACCCGAAGACCGGCAAGACTATAGTCGTCAAGGACGTCATCGCCGACGCCTTCCTGCAACAGATCCTGCTGCGCCCGGCCGAGTACGATGTCATCGCCTGTATGAACCTGAACGGTGACTACATCTCCGACGCCTTGGCCGCTCAGGTCGGTGGTATCGGTATCGCCCCGGGTGCCAACATCGGCGACGGCGTGGCCCTGTTCGAGGCGACCCACGGCACCGCGCCGAAATACGCCGGTCAGGACAAGGTCAACCCGGGTTCCCTCATCCTCTCTGCCGAGATGATGCTGCGCCACCTGGGCTGGACCGAGGCGGCCGACCTCATCGTCAAGGGGATGGAAGAGGCGATTGCCAACAAGACCGTCACCTATGACTTCGAGCGACTGATGGAAGGCGCCACCCTGCGCTCCTGCTCCCAGTTTGCCCAGGACATGATCGACCAGATGTAATATCCCGCTTCTGGAAAGCAAAAACCGGCGCCATGAGCGCCGGTTTTTTATGGGTGACGGCTTGTCACCTCAGCCGTCAGGTGGTCTTGTCGACGTGTTGCTGGTAGATCTGCTGCCACTTGCTGAGCTCGGCCTCATCTCCCTGAGATTGCCAGAATTCGCAGATGGAGCTGGCGAGCTCGGATGCCATGGCATGGTCGCCATCGCGGCGGCTCATCAGATATTGTCCCAGCCAGCTTTGATATTGTTTCATCGTCCGATCTCCTTATCTAAGGTGCGCTTGGTGATTGCCCTGCGACGGGTATACCCATCAGTCAGGCTCATCCAGGTCACTTTTTGCATCGCACATCGGCTCGTCATCGGCAGTGATTTTGCCCCAGATCTCGCTGGATCTGGGTGACAACGACGCGCAATTGTCAAAAAACGGCCACTATCGTATCACAAAATAACCAACTTGGGGGGATTGACATCAACGGTGAGGAGGCTGGGGTCAGTATCCACAGATCAAAAGCTGTGCCATCTCGCTGATCCATGAAGAGAAAACCCGCCATGAAGGCGGGTTTGACAGTTGAAAAAACTTAGATCTTGGCTGTGGTCAGATATTTTGCCATCTCCTCGGTAGGCACCATGCCGCCGCCGGTGGCCCACACCAGATGAGTCGCCCGGGCCATGCGGGCGGTATCCAGTCCCTGCGCCGCCTGCCACGCGCTGTCGGCCGTTACTCGCCAGGGGCCCGGCATGCCGGCCAGCGCCGAGGGTTCGAGCCGGATCTGTTCGTCACGGGCCAATAATCCGAGCAGGTCATACATCTCCTGATCGGTCAGGGTGTAGAAGCCGTCGAGCAACCGCTCCATGGCGCGGCCGACGAAGCCGGAGGCGCGCCCCACCGCCAGGCCGTCGGCGGCGGTGAGGTTGTCTATGCCCAAATCCTGTACCGAAATCTGATCGTGCAACCCGGTGTGGACCCCGAGCAGCATACAGGGGGAGTGGGTGGGTTCGGCGAAGAAGCAGTGCACGTTATCCCCGAACGCGAGCTTGAGGCCAAAGGCGACCCCGCCCGGGCCACCGCCCACGCCGCAAGGCAGGTAGACAAACAGCGGGTGCTCGGCGTCCACCACTATGCCTATCTCATCGAACTGTTTCTTCACCCGCTCGCCGGCCACCGAGTAGCCGAGGAACAGGGTGCGGGAGTTCTCGTCGTCGATGAAGAAGCAGTTGGGGTCGCGCTCGGCCTCCTTGCGCCCCTGCTCCACCGCAACGCCATAATCCTCGGCGTATTCCACCACGATGACGCCATGTTCGCGCAGTTTGCGCTTCTTCCACTCCCGCGCATCGGCGGACATGTGGACGGTGACGGTGAAGCCGAGTTTGGCGCTCATGATGCCGATGGACATGCCGAGGTTACCGGTGGATCCCACCGCGATGCTGTATTGGCCGAAGAACTGGCGGAACTCGTCGGAGAACAACTTGCTGTAGTCATCTTCTGTGCGCAGCAAGCCCGCCTTGATCGCCAGTTGCTCGGCGTGGGTCAGCACCTCGTAGATGCCGCCGCGGGCCTTGATGGAGCCGGAGATGGGCAGGTGACTGTCTTTCTTGAGCAGCAGCCGGCCACTCACCTCGACGCCGTAACGCTGGTTCAGGGTGGCCTGCATGGCGGGAATGGCGGCGATCTCTGACTCCAGGATCCCCTGACTGGCGCGGGTCTCTGGGAAGGCCTCACACAGGTAGGGGGCGAAGCGGGCGAGACGGGCCGAAGCATCCGCGACATCCTGCAGGTTCAGGCCGACATAAGGCAGACCGACGGTGAGGGAGGTGGCATTGGGATTGAACCAGGTCACAGGCTCGAGATCGATCAACCTCTGAGCTAGCGGGAACTGGGCGGTGAGCTGGGAAACATCGATGTTTTTCATGGGATATCTCTGTCTGTTCATACGATATAGGAGAGCAGGAAGGTGCCGGCAAGCGCCATCAGGGAGGCGACCAGGGTGGCACTGGTGTAGTACTTGAGCGTTTCGTTCAGGGTGGCGCCGCAATACTGCTTGACCAGCCAGAACAGGGAGTCGGTGATCATGGTGCAGCCGATGGCCCCTGAGCCGATGGCGAGCGTCATGATCTCGGGGCTGATGTCGGGGTAGTGCACCATGATGGGGGAGACGATGGCGGTGGCGCCCATCATGGCCACGGTGGCGGAGCCCACGGCGGCGTGCAGTATGATGGCCACCAGCCAGGCCAGCAGTATGGGGTGCATGTCCAGCTGGGAGAGGATGCCGGCCAGGCTGTCCCCCAGGCCGCTGGCCTTGAGCACCCCGTTGAAGGCGCCGCCGGCGCCGATGATCAGCAGTATGTTGGCGATGGAGGAGAAGCACTGCTCGGTCTGGTTCAGCAGCCCCTCCATCTGCATGCGCCGGCGGATCCCCAGCACGTAGTAGGCGGTGAAGGCGGCGATGAACATGGCGGTGATGGGGTTGCCGATAAACTCCAGCACCGTATAGAGGTGAGTGCTCTGATCCATGTTGAGCTCGGCCACCGTCTTGGCCAGCATCAGCAGGATGGGCAGCAACACGGTGAAGAGGGAGGCGCCAAGGGAGGGGAGGTCGACCTCGTTGCGTGCCTGGATGTCGGCAAAAGCGGCAGGCACCGGCTTGAAGGGAACCCGCTTGCCCAGCAATTTCAGAAACAGCGGGCCACCGATGAGGGAGGCGAACAGCCCGACCGCGAGGCCATAGACGATGACGGATCCCACGTCGGCTCCCAGCTGGTTGGTGACATAGAGCGCGGCCGGATGGGGCGGTACTATGCAGTGTACGGCCATCAGGGCGGTGCAGAGCGGGATCGCCAGGGTCAGCAGGGAGGTGTTGGTCTTGCGGGCTATGGAGAAGGCGAGCGGAATGAGCAGCACTACCCCGACCTCGACAAACAGGGTGATGCCGCACACCAGCCCGACCAGCACCATGGTCACCTGGGGCGACAGCCAGCGACATTTCTGCAGGGTGAGGCCGATGCGCTCGGCGGCGCCGGACACCTCCATCATCTTGCCGAGTATGGTGCCAAGGCCGATGACGGCGGCGAGGAAGCCCAGGGTGCCGCCTATGCCCTCTTCCATGGCGTTGACCATCTTGACCGGGTTCATCCCCATCATGGTGCCCACATAGAAGCTTGCCAGCAGCAGGGCGAGGAAGGGATGCACCTTGCCCTTCACTATGGTGAAGACGATCAGGATGATGCTTGTCAGCAAGGTACCGACGACCCACATTTCAGAATTCATACTGCGCCTCGACTTGAGTGATGGGCTGTGATTGATGGGGCTATTGAACGGCAAGGACGAGGAGGCTGACAAATGATGAAAATGGCGTCTTGGATGAGCTCAGTTGATGCAAAACCACCACTTGCATCACATTTAATCTAGATAATGTGATTTGGATTCGGTTGGTGCATCCTAAGTGGGGCTGTCTTGGGTATCCTGTCTCCCTTCTTGGGCGAGGAAAGGGTGACGCCGGATGTATACCGAAGAGAACTATCTATCGAGAAACAAGCTGCTCAATGGCTATCAGCTATCGAAGCTGCACACCTTCGAAGCGGCGGCAAGACATGGCTCCTTCGCCCTGGCGGCCGATGAGCTGGCCCTCAGCCCGAGTGCGGTGAGCCACAGGATCAGCGCCCTGGAGGAGGAGCTCGGCTTCAAGCTGTTCCAGCGTTTTCATCGCAAGGTAGAGCTGACGGCGGAGGGGCAGCGTGTGTTCTGGGCGCTCAAGTCGTCGCTGGAATTCATCAATCAGGAGATCCTGGAGATCAAGAGCCAGGAGCTGTCGGGATCACTGACGGTTTATTCTCGCCCCTCCATCGCCCAGTGCTGGCTGGTGCCAAGGCTCGCGGACTTCTCCCGCCAGCATCCCCAGATCGAGCTCAACATCATGACCGGTAACGAGAACATCAACCTGCACGGCTACGGCATCGATCTGACGCTCTATTTCGATGACAAGACACCAGCGCGACTCGCCATTCACCCCCTGATGGACGAATACATGGTGCCGGTATGCAGCCCGGAGTACGCCGAGCAACATCGGCTGTGGAACAACCCGGACAACTTGCAGCACTGTCGCCTGCTGCACGACAGGCAGGCCTGGGGTCATGACTCGGAGGCCGACGAGTGGCGCAGTTGGGCCGAGCAGGTGGGACTCTCTCTGACAGACTGCCAGTCGAACATGGGGTTCGATCGCTCCGATCTCGCCATTATCGCCGCCATGAACCACGCCGGCGTCGCCATGGGCCGCAAGCGCCTGGTGAGCAAGCGGCTGGCGCGCAATGAGCTGGTTGCCCCCTTCCCGGCCATGGAGGTGCGCTGCACCCAGCGTTATTACCTCGCCACCCTGCCCAACCGCCAGTGTCCCAAGATCCAGGCATTTATCGATTGGATAAGCGACCAGGCCAAGGCGCCATATTGAGTGACGTTGAGTCGCCGCGACCCTGGTCCGGCATGGGGGCCAATATTCGACAGGCATGTACCCAGTCACCAAGAACGTCGGCCTGAGTATGGGGATGAAAAGGCGCTGGATTGAGGCGACAACATTGTGGGTGGTGATCAGATAAGCGATAGCAGCGGTAAACTCTCCCGCGTACTGGTGAGTTTAATTATGCCTGTTAAGGCGGCTTATCTATAAAATATGAGAATGAATTTACCTCCGTGAATAATGATGATGGATATGCCAAGCATTCTCTGATGGCTATAAAATCATTATGTTGTTATGGAACAGCCGTGCTATTCTCAAATTGTGTTACCCCTGTGACAAACAAAAATAATTCTGTGAGGAAGTAATGAACGAGTTTCTGAAAGTTCTGCTGAACATTCGCAGCCTGCGTGCTGCCATTCGTGAACTGCCCTTTGAACAGCTGCAAGAAGCGAAAGAGAAGTTTGATCTGGTATATAACGAGCGCGCCGAATCTGTTGAGCAAGAGCGTGCAGAGCAAGAAGAGCGTCAGCGCAAGCTGAGCGAATTCACCGAGATGTTGCAGCAAGCCGGCATCGATCCCCGCGAGCTGATCGGTACTGCCGCGGCGCCTGCGGCCACTGGCTCCACCAAGAGCAAGCGTGCCCCGCGTCCTCCCAAGTACAAGTATCAGGAAGATGGCCAGGAGAAGACCTGGACCGGTCAGGGCCGTATGCCCAAGGCCATTGCCGAGCAAGTTGCGTTGGGCAAGGATCTGAACGACTTCCTGATCTGATAGCCTTCGTCAGTTGATCAATAATGCCGCCTGCTGGGCGGCATTATTATTTGTGGGGTCATATTGGCCGATAGGCACGGCGAGCCGCCTACTATTTATGCGGCCGAACTCTGAGTGATTGGGCTCACCGTCAGGCAATAAATGACAGTGTCTGACACAAGGGCCTAAGCCATTGCTATCCCTATCACTATCCCGACCCCTCTTATTAAGGACTCATACAGCCCGTCTGTTCAATCGACCATGTTGGCATGAATCCAGGACTGCCCCTCATGTTTCACCGACTGCAGGGGGGAGTGGCAGGGACGTCGTGCATACATTTCGTTCCGATGAAATAGGAAATGTCCTTCCCGTATTATTTCAGAGACTATTTATGGTCTATTTGAAACCCTTATTTGGGGGGATTAACGAAATTGACGAGATGAAGGAACCAGATGGAAAGACGGGGCCGCGATGGCCCCGTCTCCGATATTTATAAGACGCTCTGGCTGATGGGCTGGATATGTTCGGGATGACTCTGGACCGCGGCTGATTGGGCTGCGCGTCGGCGGGCCTTCACCGCATCGGCCAACATGGCCAGCAGGCTCTGGCTGTCCTCCCAGCAGAGACAGGCATCTGTGATGGACTGGCCGTATTGCAGCTCACCCAGGGGGGCCGGTTTCTGGCTGCCCCCTTCCAGGAAGCTCTCCACCATGACGGCGGCGACGGCTTCACTCCCCTCACTCAGCTGGCGGCAAAGCTCCCCAGCGACCCGGATCTGGTTCTTGTGCTGCTTCTGGCTGTTGCCATGGCTGCAATCCACCATCAGGCGATGGCTGAGCCCCTGGCGTGCCAGCCGCTCGGCGGCCTCCTCCACATCGCTCTGATGGTAATTGGGGAGAGTGCCGCCCCGCAGAATGATGTGGCCGCTCGGGTTACCCTCGCTCTTGATAACCACTATGCCCCCCTGGCTGCCCGGTGCGGTGAACAGGTGCGACGCCTCGCTGGCCTGAATGGCATCGATGGCCACCCGGATATTGCCATCCGTTCCGTTCTTGAAGCCGACGGGGCAGGGCAGGGCCGAGGCAAGTTGCCTGTGCACTTGGGACTCCGTGGTGCGCGCCCCTATGGCACCCCAGCTGATAAGATCGGCCAGATAGAGGAAGCTGGTGGTGTCGAGAAACTCGGTGGCGGTGGCCAGCCCGAGTTGATTGATGTCGAGCAGCAGTTGGCGGGCCAGGTGGAGGCCGTGCCTGATGTCGTTGCTGCCATCCAGGTGGGGGTCGAACACCAGACCCTTCCAGCCGACCGTGGTACGGGGCTTCTCGAAGTAGGTGCGCATCACGATGAGCAGGCTGTCCTGATACTGTGCGGCTAGCCTTGCCAGGCGCCGCCCATAGTCGAGGGCGGCGAGGGGATCGTGAATGGAACAGGGGCCTATCACCACCAGCAGGCGATCGTCGTCGCCGTTCAAGATCTGGCGCACCTGGTGGCGGTGCTGGTCAATTTGCTGCGCCATCTCACTGGGACAAGGGTGTTGTGCCAACAGGTCGGCAGGGGTGGGGAGGGCTTCAACTGCAAAGGCGCGCATTACCGAATTCAAAACTGCCATCTGGATTACCTTGCTGTACCTGGGGTGGGTGACCTGCCTCGACTCACTGGCTCCGGGTTAGGGCGTGAGGCAATGACAGAACACTTTATTGAGAGTGATTATCATTATCTTGCTGTCTTTCTCGAATGCAAGCCCTGGTGTTGGGATCACCAAGATGGGGGGGAGGGGAAAAAAAGAGTGGAAATCGGTCTGAAGTTCAGGCCTGCCCCGAGCCGGGATAGGCCTGATTTATATAAGGAAAATAGCGGATATCAGCTGTCCATCACGGCGTGTCTGTCCTGATGATAGGCGTCTTCATCCTTGCCGCTGCGCCAGTAGGGCACCGCGTAGACCCGTTGGCGATCCACCTCCAGGGTGCGTCTGACGTGGCGACGCAGGGGCACCACCAATCCCTCCTCGCCGCCGAACCAGAAATAGCTCAGCTCCGAGACCATGGGCAGGGCGGTGAAATAGCTCACCAATGGCTCTGTCTGCTCGGGCGAGCCGACAAACCAGCGCAGGCTGACACCGCTTGGCAGCGACAGATCCTGCACATCTTCCTGATGGGGTACCAGCAGGGCGATGTGGCCCTGAGCCGTGGCGGGCATGGTCTCGGCCATGGCGCTGATGGCGGGCAGGGAGCTGAGATCCCCCACCATGTAGTAGTGCTCGGCCGCTTGCAGCATGGGATCCGGGCCGCCAGGGCCGGAGACGGCCAGTTGATCACCGGGCTTGGCCTGCAGGGCAAAACGGCTGGCTGGGCCTATGTCCCCGTGCAGGGCGAAGTCGATATCCAGCTCCAGAGCCTCGCGGCGAAACGCCCGTATGGTGAAGGTGCGGATGATGGGCTTCTGGCTGGGATCTTCCCAGCGGGGTCCCTTGGGGCCGGGAGTCGGCAGCACGATCTGCTGCTGACCAGCCTGGGGCAGCATGATCTTGATGTGAGCGCCCCCACAGGTGAAGGGATAATCTGCCAGCTCGGGGCTGGTCAGGCAGAGTCGGCGCAGGTTCGGCCCCACATCGTGGACATGCTTGACGGTGAGCAGGCGGGGGCGGTTGACCGGGGCGGGCTGTGACATATGAGTACTCCTGACAGGCGATGGCGCCCATTCTCAGGCAAATGAAAACTATTATCAATTGCTTTGTGAACAAGAAAACGGCACGAAAAAGGGGGACTTTGTCCCCCTCGTTGCAGGATGTGGCGAGTTCGCCGGCATCCCCTAACCCCGATCGCTTCCCCCCAGGGCCCGGTAGATCCCGGCCATGGTGTTGAGCTGGGCCTGCTGCTGGGCGAGCAGGGCCAGCTCGGCGTCCCACAGGCGGTTCTGCTCATCCAGCCAGGGTTGAACCCCGCTGGCCCCGGCCCGGAAGCGAGCCTGGGCCAGCCGCTCGGCCTCTTTCGCGTACCCCAGCTGCTGCTCGAGATAGTGCAGGCGCTGCTCCCCCTGGCGGCGCGCCGCCAGGCCGTCCTCTACCTCAAGCAGGGCGGTGTAGAGCTGCTTGCGGAACTCTGTCTCGGCAATCTGGTAGTCAATGTCGGAGCTCGCGATGCTGAGCCGGGTCTTGTTGTATTCGAGGAAGGGGAGGGCCAGGCTAGCTCCCAGGGTGCCGACCGGGTTGCTCAGTACCTGGGTCAGGGTGTCCGAGGTGGTGCTGGCCCCGCCGGTGAGGCTCAGGGCGGGGTAGAAGCCGGTGCGGATCTCGTCCCCCCTGGCGAGGGTCTTGCGCAACCTGAGTTCGGCGGCTCGTACATCCGGGCGCCGGGCCAGCACATCCGCCGGTATGCCGACCGCCAGGGTCGGAATGGGGTGCATGGCCAGCGCGGTGGGGGCAAAGGCCAGCGGGCCATGGCTGCGCCCGAGCAACAGGCGCAGGGCGTTGCCGGCCTGCTCCCGCTGCTGGATGAGGGAGGCCAGCTCCGCCTGCTTGCCCGCCTTCTGCTGGCTGGCCTGCACCAGATCGAGGCGGGTGATGGCGCCCGCCTCATATTTGGCCCGGGTCAGCCGCTCGGCCCGCTCATAGTTGAGCAGCTGTTGCTGCCCCAGCGTGATGGCCGAGCCGAGGTAGGCCAGCTGCCAATACTGCTCCAGGGTCTTGCCGATGAGCAGCAAGCGGGTGGAGGCGAGATCCTGTTCGCTGGCCTCTGCCTCCCAGCTCGCCTGATCCCGCACCGCGGCGAGCCGGCCCCAGAGATCCACCTCATAGCTCAGGGTGAGGGAGGGGCCCATGCTGCTGCTGGCGCTGCCGTCCTTGAGGTTCTTGGTGCCGCTTGCCCCCAGATTGGCGTTGACCGAGGGGGTGAGGTTGGTGTCGGCGAGATCGGTGCCGAGCAGGGCGCTCTTGAGCCGCAGGCCCGCCACCTGCATGTCGGGGTTGGCGGCGAGCACCGCCTCCACCAGCTGGTTGAGGGCGGGATCGTCAAAGCCCTGCCACCAGAGACCGGCCTGCTGCTGCTGGAGTCCCTCGCTGGCTTGCTGCCACTGCGGCGCCACGGCAAGCTCGGGCCTGTGATAGGTGCTCTGCTGGCTGCAGGCACTCAGGGCCAGGGTAAGGGCGAGGCCGAGCGCCGGTTTTGACAAGAGGCGCCGCCTCTGACTGGGTAAGTGGTGCATCATCATTCTCTCGCCAGCGCCTCGACCGGATCGAGCCGGGCCGCGTTGCGGGCAGGCAGGTAACCAAACAGGATCCCGATGAGGGAGGAGCAGCCGAAGGCCATCAGGATGGAGAAGAGGGAGAAGGACATCTGAAAACTCGCTACCAGGAGTGAGAAGATGAAGCCGATAAGCAGCGCCAGGCCGATGCCGAGCAGGCCCCCCAGCAGGCTGACCATCACGGCCTCTATCAGGAACTGTTGCAATATGTCGGACTGGCGGGCCCCCACCGCGATGCGGATCCCTATTTCCCGGGTGCGCTCCACCACGGAGACCAGCATGATGTTCATCACCCCGACCCCTCCGACGATGAGGGAGATCACCGCGATGGCGGAGACCAGCATGGTCAGGGTGGCCGTGGTCTTCTCCACCGACTTGATGATGCTGTCGCTGCTGAAGGTGAAGAAGTCCTTCACTCCGTGGCGCTGGGTTAGCAGGGCCACCGCCGCCTGTTCCGCCAGGGCGGGCTGGATCCCGTCCTTGACCCTGATGGTGAGCTGGCTGAAGTGGTTCTGGGAGATGAGGCGGCTCATCACGGCGCTGTAGGGCAGCCAGATGTTGACCGACTGGCTGCTGGGGCCAAACCCTGTCTCCTGGGCCACTACGCCGATGATGCGCACCGGCAGGGTACCGACCAGTACCACCTGGCCGACGGGGTCCACCTTGCCGAGCAGGCTCTCTATGGTCTTGCCATCCACCACGGCCACCGCCGTCCGGCGCTGGATATCCTGCTCGTTGAGCAGACGACCCTGGGTGAGGGTCATCCCCTTGACCCGGAAGAAGTCGCTGCCGACCCCCACCACGCTGCCGCTGCTGGTCTTGTTGCGATAACGGAGCTGGCCCGAGGTGGCGATCTGGGGGCTGGCCCCCTCCAGATAGGGCTGGCCGAGCAGGCTCCTGAGATCCCCCTCATTCAGGGTCTGGATGCTGGCTGCCTTCTCGTCCCCCCAGTCCTTGCCGGGGAAGATGTCGATGGTGTTGGTGCCCATGGCATTGATGTCATTGATCACCTTGGCGCGCGCCCCCTGGCCGAGGGCGACCACGCTGACGACGGCGGCGATGCCGATGATGATGCCGAGCATGGTGAGGAAGGTGCGCATGCGATGGGCCAGCATGGCGTGCAGGGCCATACGCCCCGCCTCCCGGTAGCGATCCCAGCCCTGGCTGCCGAGCCGGCTGATGCTCGTGCCCAGCGGCCCGTGACTGGCCTTGGGGGCATCGGGCTGCCCCGAAGGTTGGCGTTGTTCAGCCGTGGGGGAGCCCTCGTCAGGGCCAGTGGCCCGGGTGCTGTCTTCCACTACCCGGCCATCGCGCAGGGTGATGATGCGGTCGGCGTGGTTGGCCACCGCCATGTCGTGAGTCACCAGTATGATGGTGTGGCCCTGGGCGTGCAGCTCCTTCAGGATGGCCATCACCTCCTTGCCGCTGTGGCTGTCGAGGGCGCCGGTGGGCTCATCGGCCAGGATCACCTCGCCGCCGTTGGCCAAAGCCCGGGCGATACTGACCCGCTGCTGCTGGCCGCCGGAGAGTTGCCCCGGCCTGTGGTGGCCGCGCTCACTGAGGCCAAGGCGCGTCAGCAGGGCCTGGGCACGGGCCTGACGCTCGGCGCGGGGTGTGCCGGCGTAGACCGCCGGGATCTCCACGTTGGCGACCGCATCCAGGTGGGGTAGCAGATGGTAACGCTGGAAGATGAAGCCAAAATGGTGGCAGCGTAGGCGGGCCAGGGCCAGGGCATCCATCCGAGCGGTATCCTGCCCGTGAAACAGATACTGGCCTCCGCTCGGGCGATCGAGGCAGCCGAGCAGGTTCATCAGGGTGGACTTGCCGGAGCCGGAGGCGCCGACGATGGCGACCATCTCCCCCCCCTGGATGCAGAGATCCAGCGGGTGCAGTACGGTGACTTCCTGCTCCCCGCTCTGGTAGCGCTTCTCGATACCCTTGAGCTGGATCAGCGGCTCGCTCACAGCATGCCCTCCGGCTCATCGTCGTGGATGGGCTTGCCCTGATCCAGGAGCACCTTGTCCTGCTCGTCGAGGCCGCTCAGCACCTCAATCTTGATGTCATCCTTCATGCCGGTCTTGATGCGACGGGTCTCCCTGTGCTCATCCCCCTTGAGCAGGGTCACTTCATATTCGCTGTCGCCGAGTTTCTTGCCGAGGGCGGTCTGGGGGATGGCCAGCACCTGCTTGCGTTCCCCAAGCACTATGGTGACCTGGGTCGTCATGGCGACCCGCAGATGGTGATCCGGGTTGGGCACATCGAACAGGGCGTAGTAGTAGATGGCGGCGTTGCTGGTGGTCGCCGTGCTGGTGGTCTGATCGTTGATATTGGTGGGGGCCAGCTCGACGGTGCGCAGTGTGCCGGGATAGCGGGTATCCGGGTCCCCGATCAGGGTGAAATAGACCGGCATGCCGGCTCTGACCTTGGTCACATCGGCCTCGGAGATCTGGGCCTTGACCGTCATGGTGTCGAGATTGGCGAGCTTGAGCAGGGTCGGCACCGTCTGGCTGGCGGCCAGGGTCTGCCCCTGGCGGGTCACTATGCTGATGACAGTGCCGTCCATGGGGGCCTGAATGCGGTTGTAGCCGAGCTCGGTCTTGGTGCGCTCGACCTTGATGACGGCGTTGTCGATGTCGGCCTGGGCACTTTGTAACTCCGCCTTGGTGACCGCCAGTTGCGCCTCGGCACTCTCGAGATCGGCGCGGGAGCTCGCCTCCTGGCTGAACATCTGCTGCTGGCGGCGCCAGGCCAGCTCGTTCTGCTTGAGCTGAGCCTGCTTGATCTTGAGCTGGGCACGGCGACTGGCGAGATCCGCCTCGGCGGTCTTGAGGTTGTTCTGGGCGATGAGGGGATCGATCTGTGCCAGCAGGTCCCCCTGCTTGACCTGCTGTCCGGCTTCGACCGCCAGATAGGTGACCTGGCCCGAGACCTGGGCACCCACATCCACCTGTTCGATGGCCTGGAGGACGCCGCTGGCCAGCACCGTCTGCTCCACGTCCTGGCGAGTGACGGTGGCGGTCAGGACGGGATCCGGTTTCTTGCTGGGCCAGGCGAACCCGATGATGAGAGCCAGCGGGACGATCACGAGCAGGGCAAGCTTGCCCTGTCTGGGGAGTTTTTTCATTTATCTACCTGAACGGAAACCTGCGAAGAGGCGCAGGGGCCCTATGCTGCAGCAAATGGGGCTTAAAAAACAGCGAACAATATGTAAGTAAACGTGTAGATAGAACTGTCACCAGGGCGGGTTCGGGCGTCATTTGGCGGTCGTGCCGCGGCTAGTGGGCTCACGCAATGGCGAGGTAGCAAGAGAGGGCCTCTCAACAGGCCCAGAGAAACCAGCAGGTTGGAGGGGAGAGGGCCCGCGCAGGGGGCGGGCCCGGGTCAGTCAGCCGACGGCCTTGAGGGGCTCAGCATAGGGCTCATGGCAGATCTGGATATCGACGGGCAGCTTGTAGAGCAGCAGGCGTGCCAGGGATCCTTCCATCCAGTGGTGGCGGCTGCCTACCAGCAGCAGCGTACCGGGTTCTGAGGAGAGCCAGCGTCTGAGCTCGGAGACCACGTCGTCCACCACCAGACACTGGTAATCCACCGGATGGTGCAACTGGGTGATGAGCTGGCTGATGACGGCCTTGGCATCCAGGGTGCCCTGGGCGCTGCGCTCTTCCTGTGACAGCGACAGGCTCTGCTGGCGTATCTTGCTGCTGTGAGTCAGGTGCAACAGGGTCAGTTTGCTGCCCATGGCCTGGGCCAGTCGGCTCGCCTTGGCCAGCGTCTCCTGCTCGTAATCCTTGCCTTCCAGCAACAGCACTATATTGGTCGGGCTCATAAGCAGTTCTCCTCGGCAGGTGCGGGACAGGTGAGGCCTGAGACGGCATCCATCTTGGCTGCCCGCGAAATGTCAGAACAAACGAACCCGGTACCGACTGCGTCACTCGTTGTCAGCGACAACAGTGGGCTCCGGCTCCGTTTACATCATCATAACAGGCTGAGTTGAATAGAAAATGAAGGAAATGCTGCAGAAGGTGATAAAGATCTGTTAACGAAATGAAGACCCTCGCGATGGCGAGGGTCTGGGGATTGCGTCAAGCTGGCTGCTGGGCGAAATAGCGGGTCAGCCAGGGCAGCCCTTCCTTCTTGCGGCTGACGGCGCCGGCCAGGTGCACAGGCTCGGCGGGCAGTATGCCCTGGCTTGCGAAGAAGAGCTGGCTCTCCCCTCTGGCAAGATCGGTCAGCATCAGCACATAGCCATCCAGCTTGTCCTGCGCCAGCCGTTCTGTCATGGCCTGGTAGAGCTCGGCGGTGCGGGCCTCTATCTCGGCCGGGTTCATCACACAGATCTGGCTCACCATGAGGGCATGACCCGCCATCTGGTAGGCCTTCTCGTCGGCGACTAGGGCCTCGGCGAGGGGCAGGTCCCCCAGCTGGGTTCGGCGCTCGAGCAGGGTCTGGGCGAAGGGGGCCAGCTCCAGTTCGGCGATGGGCAGCAGCCGCTCGACCGCGAGCCTGTCCTGTTCCGTGGTGGTGGGGGAGGTGAAGTTGAAGGTGTCGCTGACGATGGCCCCCAGCAGCAGCCTTGCCTGGGCGCGGGACAAGTCATCATAACCCATCAGCTCCAGCAGCACGGTGGCGCTGCAGCCCACCGCCCTCACCCAGGCATCGAGGGGGCCACGGGTGATCAGGGTGCCGATGCGATGGTGATCGATAAGCCCCTGCACATCGGCATCGGCCAACCCTTCCGGTCCCTGCTCCAGCTCGCTGAAATCTACCAGAAAGACAGGTTTGTCGGCCACGCTGCCCGTCAGCACGGGAGGCGCCTCGACCCCTGCCGTCTCCAGGATGAAGCGGGTCTCGGCGATGGGCGTACCGAGGGCGAAGGCCTGGGCGGGGCGACCCTGGCTATTGAGCCAGTCGGCGGTGACCAGGGCGCTGCAGATGCTGTCGCTGTCGGGATTCTTGTGACCAAACACATGAAGCATGGGGGAGTCCTGATATAGGGGGCCTCGGCTGCATGAAGCTGTCATGCGCAATGGTAAAGAAGGCCGTGGTAAAGAGGAGTATAGGGCCGGGAAGACTCAGAGTTGAGCCAGCGGCGTTGCCGACTCACTCTACTGCCAGGGCGATACGGGATCAACATCGGTCAGCGGCGGCTTGAGTGAACGGGTTGTGACTGACAGAGATGCTGTGATGGATGAAATTCGTCGCCAGATGACGGTTATGCAGTCAAATATGCTGATGTCGACAGTGCCATGCTGGCGGAAGGGGCACTGGGCCCCTCCCGTCAGGAGCGTCAGGAGGCGAGCAGCTCGCGGGCATTGGCCAGGGTGTTGTCGGTGATCTGATCTCCCCCGAGCAGGCGGGCCAGCTCGTTGAGACGCGCCTTGGCAGTGAGCGCCTGCATCTGGGTTTCCGTGGTCTTGCCGTCGGTGTGCTTGCTCACCACCATGTGCTGATGGCCCTTGCCCGCCACCTGTGGCAGGTGGGTGACCACCATCACCTGGGTGGACTCGCCGAGCTGGCGCAAGAGGCGCCCCACCACGGCCGCGGTCGGGCCGCTGATCCCCACGTCCACCTCATCGAAGATGAGGGTCGGTGTGGAGATCTTGCGAGCGCTGATGACCACGATGGCGAGGCTGATCCGTGACAGCTCACCGCCGGAGGCGACCTTGCCGAGCGGCTGGATGGGCTGCCCCGGGTTGGTGGTGACCATAAATTCCACCCGATCGATGCCGAGCGGCGACAGGCTGCTCTGGGCATCGGGGCGCACCTCTATGGTGAAACGGCCATCCGGCATGGCGAGCTCATGCATGCTGGCACTCACCTTGGTCCCCAGCTCTTCGGCATAACGCTGGCGGCTCTGGCTCAGCACCTCCGCCGCCTGTACGAAGGCGTGGCGGGCCCGAATCAGTTCGTCTTCCATGCCCTCGAGGCGCTCCTCGTCCGAGTTGAGACGGGCGAGATCGCTGGCCAGCTCCTGATGATGGTGGGCGAGCTCCGCCGGTTTGACATGGTGTTTGCGGGCCAGGTTGATGGCGCGGGAGAGGCGGGCCTCCAGCTCGTTGAAACGCTCGGGGTCGAGCTCCAGCCGATCGAGATAGCTGCGCAGCTCGCTGTGGCTCTCCTGCACGCCGATCAGGGCCTCATTGAGCATGCCGAGCACGTTGCCGAGCCGGCTGTCCATGGCCACCAGGGTCTCGGTCCTGTCCACCGCCAGCTGCAGCAGACCGGCGATGGTGGTCTCCTCGTTGTCATAGAGCAGATCCAGGCAGGCGCCGCACTCCTGCATCAGCTCGGTGCCGTTGGCCAGACGCTGGTGCTCCTCCTCGATCGCTTCAAACTCCCCCGGTTGCAGGGCGAATTCGTCCAGCTCCTGCACCTGGTACTCGATGAGCTGGCGGCGAGCCTCCCGCTGTTGTTGCTCGGCCTTGAGTCGGTTCAGTTCGTTCTGCAACTGGCGCCACTGCTGGTAATGGTGGCGCACATCGTCCAGCAGCAGGTGATGGCCGGCGTAGCCGTCCAGCAGGGCGAGCTGGTAATCGGGTTTGAGCAGCAACTGGTGGGCATGCTGGCCGTGGACGTTGACCAGGAGCTGGCCCAGGCTCTTGAGCTGTACCAGAGGCACCGGGACCCCGTTGATGTAGCTGCGGGATCGCCCCTCGGCGGAGAGCACGCGCCGCACTATGCACTCGCCCTCGTTCTCCAGCTCGTTGGCGACGAGCCAGGCCCGGGCGGCGGGGTTGCCATCCAGGAGGAAGCGCGCGCTGACCTCGGTCTTGTCACTGCCAGGCCGCACCATGCTGGCTTCGGCCCGCTCCCCGAGGCAAAGCCCGAGAGCATCGATGGCGATGGACTTGCCCGCCCCGGTCTCCCCTGTGATGCAGGTCATGCCGGCTTGCAAGTCGAGTTCGAGAAACTTGACGATGGCAAAGTTGGTGATGGTCAGTTGGGTCAGCATGGTTTCATCCTGTATGGGCCAACATTACTGTGTATGCATCCAGTATATACTGGTTTTACATACAGTAAAGTGTCGGCCCGTAGCAGGATGCAAAAGGGGCTTGACTATGGCGTCAGAACAGCTTGCTGCCCCAGCCGAGCTTGTTGCGCAGCACGTGGAAGTAGCTGTAATCCAGCGGATGAACCAGGTGCAGCTTGTGGTGGCTCTTCTTGATGAGGATCTCGTCCCCCGGATGCACCGCTAGGGTGACCTGGCCGTCGCAGCTCACCTGCATGGCGTCGTCCTGATTATCCGGCGAGACCAGCAGGCGCACCTCGCTGTCCGCGTCCAGCACAATGGGGCGGCTGCTCAGGGTGTGGGGGAACATGGGCACTAGCGTGATGGCGTTGAGTTTGGGGGTGAGGATGGCGCCCCCCGCCGAGAGGGAGTAGGCGGTGGAGCCGGTCGGGGTCGCGACTATGATGCCGTCCGAGCGCTGGCTGTACATGAAGCTGCCATCGATATAGACCTCGAACTCTATCATGTGGGCGATCTTGCCCGGGTGCAGCACCGCCTCGTTCACCGCGAGGTTGCTGGACTTGCGCTCCCCATGGCGATAGACGGCGGCCTCCAGCAGGAAGCGGTGTTCGCTCTTGAAGTGGCCGGAGAGCACCTGCTCCAGGGGCAGCAGATAATCCTGGGGCGAGAGATCGGTGAGAAAACCGAGGTTGCCCCGGTTTACCCCGATCACCGCCACGTCGAAGCGGGACAGCACCCGGGCTGCCCCCAGCATGTTGCCATCCCCGCCGACGACGATGGCGAGATCCGCCTGCTCCCCGAGTTGCACCAAGTCCATCAGGCTGTCGTTCTGGATCCCCAGGGTCTGGGCGACCCGGCTCTCGAGCAGCACCCGAAAGCCGCGGGTGCTCAGGTATTGATAGAGGCCCTTGAGGGTCTGGTTGGCGCCCTCATGATGGGGCTTGCCGATGAGGGCAACGGTTTTGAACGGAGAATCCATAGGTTATCGGGTCTGGGCCAAGTATTGAGGGGAGTATACCGCGCTTTGGTATGGATTTGTCTGCCTCCATGCGGACTTGGCTGATCCCGCCCTGAACGGCGATGAAAGAGTGGGCAAGAGGGCCTCCTCATCCATGTTCTGGCCTTTTCCCCTTGAAAGCGAGGGCTGCGTCCCCATAATAGCGCCATTGATCGCAGCTAGGCTGCCCCGATTGTTTGAAGTAACCCTGAATATTGGAGATGTCATGAACCACGAAGAGCAAAAGGTTGAAGCGATGGAGCAAGTGGAAGCCCAGCCAGTCGAGCCGACCGATGTAGACAGTGAAGTGACAGCCGAGCAGTCCCGCATCGCCGAGCTTGAAGCGCAACTGGAGGCGGCCCAGCAGGCGGCTGCCGACGAGCGTGAGCGTGCCGTGCGCGCCGTCGCCGAGATGGAAAACCTGCGCCGCCGCGCGGCCCAGGACGTGGAGAAGGCTCACAAGTTCGCGTTGGAGAAGTTTGCCGGTGAGCTGCTGCCCGTGCTGGACAACCTGGAGCGCGCCATCGAACTCGCCGACAAGGAAAATGAAGCCCTCAAGCCCATGATCGAAGGGGTTGAGCTGACCCTGAAGTCCATGCAGGGCGGGGTAGCCAAGTTCGGTCTGGTGGCGCTGGATCCCCAGAACCAGCCGTTCGACCCCAACGCCCACCAGGCGATGAGCATGATCGAGAACGCGGAGCTGGCGCCAAACACCGTCATCGCCGTGATGCAGAAGGGCTACGAGCTGAACGGTCGCGTCATCCGTCCGGCCATGGTGATGGTTTCCAAGGCACCGGCCTGAGCCTCATCCCCCCCATTGAGCCCGCCGCTCGGCGGGCTTTTTGTTGGCCGAGACCTGGCCTCTGCCGGGCTCAGGTTAAATCGGCACAGTTGATACAGTTTTTTTGCATCGGGGCTTGAAGCGCGAAGTTGCGACCCCATATAAGTGACAAGGCCACGGCGGCATCCTCGTTCTGCCCCCTGCCATGCGGGGCGACAAGAATTTGATGCCGGGAGCTTGAAAGCCACAGTGGCAGGCCCCACCTAGCCGTTAACGTATTTAAGGCGAGTACCTCGCCAGTTTATTCAAAGTATTTGGAGATTCGTCAAATGGGTAAAATCATCGGTATTGACCTGGGTACTACCAACTCCTGCGTCGCTATTCTGGATGGCGACCATGCTCGCGTGATCGAGAACGCGGAAGGCGACCGTACTACTCCGTCCATCATTGCCTATGCCGATGACGGCGAAATCCTGGTTGGTCAGCCGGCCAAGCGTCAGGCCATCACCAACCCGAAGAACACGCTGTTCGCCATCAAGCGTCTGATCGGCCGTCGTTTCGAAGATGACGAAGTACAGCGCGATCTGGAGATCATGCCGTACACCATCGCCAAGGCTGACAACGGCGATGCCTGGGTCGAAGTCAAAGGCAAGAAGATGGCACCGCCGCAGATCTCTGCCGAAGTGCTGAAGAAAATGAAGAAGACCGCCGAGGATTACCTGGGCGAGCCGGTGACCGAAGCGGTCATCACAGTACCGGCCTACTTCAACGACGCCCAGCGTCAGGCTACCAAGGATGCCGGTCGCATCGCGGGTCTGGACGTCAAGCGCATCATCAACGAGCCGACCGCCGCGGCCTTCGCCTATGGCGTGAACAAGGTCAAGGGTGAGCGCAAGGTCGCCGTATACGACCTGGGTGGCGGTACCTTCGACATCTCCATCATCGAGATCGACGAAGTGGAAGGTGAGACCACCTTCGAAGTACTGGCGACCAACGGTAACACCCACCTGGGTGGTGAAGACTTCGACAACCGCGTCATCAACTACCTGGTAGACGAGTTCAAGCGCGAGCAAGGCATCGACCTGCGCAAGGATCAGCTGGCCCTGCAGCGTCTGAAAGACGCCGCCGAGAAGGCCAAGATCGAGCTCTCTTCCGCTCAGCAGACCGACGTGAACCTGCCGTACATCACCGCAGATGCCACAGGTCCGAAGCACATGAACATCAAGGTGACCCGCGCCAAGCTGGAATCCCTGGTTGAAGACATGGTGAAAGACTCCCTGGAGCCGGTCCGTGTCGCCCTGAAAGACTCCGGCCTGTCCGTGTCTGAAGTGGACGACGTCATCCTGGTGGGCGGTCAGACCCGTATGCCGCTGGTGCAGAAGACAGTCGCCGACTTCTTCGGCAAGGAGCCGCGCAAGGACGTCAACCCGGACGAAGCCGTGGCCATGGGCGCCGCCATCCAGGGTGCCGTACTGTCCGGTGACAAGACCGACGTACTGCTGCTGGACGTGACTCCGCTCTCTCTGGGTATCGAAACCATGGGTAGCGTGATGACTGCGCTCATCGAGAAGAACACCACCATCCCGACCAAGAAGTCCCAGGTGTTCTCCACCGCCGAAGACAACCAGTCTGCCGTGACCATTCACGTGCTGCAGGGTGAGCGCAAGCGCGCCAGCGACAACAAGTCCCTGGGCCAGTTCAACCTGGAAGGCATCCGCCCGGCACCGCGCGGTCTGCCGCAGATCGAAGTGACCTTCGACATCGATGCGAACGGCATCCTGCACGTCTCCGCGAAAGACAAGGAGACCAACAAGGAGCAGAAGATCACCATCCAGGCCTCTTCCGGTCTGTCCGATGACGAGATCGAACGCATGGTACGCGAAGCCGAAGCCAACGCGGCCGAGGACAAGAAGTTCGAAGAGCTGGTGCAGACCCGCAACCAGGCTGACGGTCTGGTCCACTCCGTGCGCAAGCAGGTCACCGAAGCCGGTGAAGCCCTGCCGGCGGACGACAAGACCAAGATCGAGACCGCTCTGTCCGAGCTGGAAAGCGCCATCAAGGGCGACGACAAGGCCGCCATCGAAGCCAAGCAACAGGCTCTGATGGAAGCGTCCCAGAAGCTGATGGAGATCGCTCAGCAGCAGGCTCAGGCGCAAGGCGCCGCCGGTGCTGACGCCGGTCAGTCCTCCTCTTCTGCCAAGGCTGACGACGACGTGGTCGACGCCGAGTTCGAAGAAGTGAAAGACGACAAGAAATAAGCCACACCCAGCTGGGCGGAGTCACTCCGCCCAGCGGCTTGGTCGATGAATTTACGGGCGTTGGGTGACCAACGCCCGTCTGCGTAACTGCTGATATAGCAACAGGATGAGTATGTCGAAGCGCGATTTCTATGAAGTGCTCGGGGTGGCAAAAGGTGCCGACGAGCGCGAGATCAAGAAGGCGTACAAGCGTCTGGCGATGAAGTATCACCCCGATCGCAACCAGGGTGATGCGGCCGCCGAAGAGAAGTTCAAAGAGGTCAAGGAAGCCTACGAGGTGCTGACCGACGAGAACCTGCGTGCCCGCTATGACCAGTACGGCCATGCCGGCGTGGATCAGAGCCAGGGCGGCGGTCACGGCGGCTTCGGCGGCGGTGCCGATTTCGGTGACATCTTCGGCGATGTGTTTGGCGACATCTTCGGCGGTAGCCGTGGCGGTGGCCGTCGTGGCCCGGCCCGTGGCTCCGACCTTCGCTACAACATGGAGCTGACACTGGAAGAGGCGGTGCGCGGGGTCTCCAAGGAGATCAAGATCCCGACTCAGGTTCACTGCGAGGTCTGCAACGGTTCGGGTGCCCACACCGGCAGCTCGGCCCAGACCTGCCCGACCTGCCACGGCGCCGGTCAGGTGCAGATGCGCCAGGGCTTCTTCGCGGTGCAGCAGGCCTGCCCGCACTGTCACGGTCGCGGCAAGATCATCAAGGATCCGTGCCGCAAGTGTCACGGCGAGGGCCGCTACCAGAAGACCAAGACCCTGTCGGTCAAGATCCCGGCCGGGGTCGACACCGGCGATCGCATCCGTCTCTCCGGGGAAGGGGAAGCGGGGGAGGCCGGCGCACCGGCCGGGGATCTGTACGTACAGGTTCACGTCAAGGAGCACGAGATCTTCGTCCGTGACGGCAACGATCTCTACTGCGAGGTGCCCATCAGCTTCACCACAGCTGCCCTTGGCGGCGAGATCGAGGTGCCGACCCTGGATGGCCGCGTCAAGCTGAAGGTGACCGCCGAGACCCAGACCGGCAAGCTGTTCCGCCTGCGGGGCAAGGGCGTCAAGTCCGTGCGCTCCGGCCAGGTCGGCGATCTGATGTGCAAGGTGGTCATCGAGACCCCGGTCAAGCTGACCGACACCCAGAAAGATCTGCTGCGCCAGCTGGACGAGTCCTTCAGTGGCGCCGCCGCCAAGACCCACAAGCCCAAATCGGAAGGCTTCTTCGAAGGAGTGAAACGCTTCTTCGATGACCTGACCAAGTGATCACGCGAGTGATGTGAGAAAGCCGGCCCAGTGCCGGCTTTCTTTTTGCATTTTTTCCTGTGTATCTCTCCGTTCGTTTGGCACTCAATCCGTGGTACTGGTACGCCAGAACACCTGCTTGATGCGGGGATGCTGGCCCAGGGTCTTCATCAGGGCGTCCAGCTCGTCACCGTCGATGGAGGTGGCGAGCAGCACGGCGGAGATCTCCAGGTCCTGCTCCCCGAACGGCTCGATATCGAGCTCGCTCAGGGGGTAGTTGGCCTGCTCCAGCTGCTGCTCCAGCCAGGGCAGCACCTCTTTCTGGTGGGTACGGCGGATGAGGGCGGTGACGCGATAGGTCAGCTCGGTATCCTCGTTGTCCACCGGGTGGCGGTTGATCTGATTGACCAGAGGGCGCAGCAGGGTGTTGGCGGCCAGCACGAAGAGGGCGCCGAGTATGGCTTCCATGGCGAAGCCGGCACCGCAGGCGGCCCCCACGGCGGCGACCCCCCAGAGGGTGGCGGCGGTGTTGATGCCGCGGATGTTGCCCGATTCCCGCATGATGACGCCGGCGCCGAGGAAGCCGATGCCGGAGACGATATAGGCCACCACGTGGACCACCCCGTAGCTGCCCCCGTGCAGGTCATAGATGCGCTGGGCCAGATTGACGAACAGGGCCGCCCCCACGGCCACCAGCACGTTGGTGCGCAGGCCGGCGGTGCGCTGGCGGTACTGGCGCTCCAGCCCCACCAGGCTGCCGAGCACGAAGGCCAGCAGCAGGCTGGCCAGGGTATCTGTCAGGGCCAGCAGATCAAATTGTTGCCACATTCTCATGGCGTACTCCTCTTGATGACGATGGCCTTCGAGATGGCAGATGAAACACCTGTCATGTGCAAAGTGAAGATAGACCCGTGCGTGGAAGGCCATCATGGCAGATGAAAATGTTGCACGGATCGAGGCTGCCAGCACCCAGAGTGGCTGGCCGTGAATGATGAGCAGGCCCCCGGCACCCGGGGGCCTGCGACGCTTCTCTGCGCCCTGGCGCCTGAGTCCGGGATCAGGGGCCCGGGCGCAGCTCCCAGCGTACCGGGTGGCTGAGCCCGGCCTGATGCACGAACTGCACCAGGTAGCGGCGCTGGGGCGGGGTGCAGTAGAGATCCAGTACCAGCTCCCGTCCCCCGTCGCGTCCCGGTCTCATGGATTGCGAGGGCACTAGCCCCGCCGGTTGCAGGGTATGAGCCACCAGCGCCAGTACGGGGAGCATGTCGGCCCTGTCCTGACAGCGGATCCGCAACCGGTAATGGTGTTGCCGCTGCCTGCCCAGCCTGCGTGACAGGGCTCCCAGACCCAGCTTGCCGAGCAGGGCGTGTGCGCCAGATGTCGCGGCAGAGATGACGGGTGTTGAAGCAAAATGGGTTGAAACAAAACGCATAGCAGCCTCCTTGTGGGAAGCAGAAACTATGCAGGCAAGGTGTCCGGTGCTTGGCCGGTCACTTGACGTCAAGTGTGAAAAGAGAAGGGGAGGAGATGCTCGCCTCTCGCGGGATCGCGAGGCGCGGCAGAACGATTGCTGCGGCTAGCTCGCGACCTGGCTGCCGACGCCCATGGCCGGCTTGCTACTGTCACTTGATGAGTTGCCCACTGATGGTCTCCGCTGTGAATGAACGGCAAGATGGTACAGAACCGGGCCGGGAAGGTAAAGGATGGGACCTGTCTTGCAACATCCGGAAACAAGTTTCCGGGATCCGAAACGGCATCCATGACGCTTCGCCGGGTGGCGAGTTGTCCCCGATGGCGGCTGTAAATTAGATGTTGCTAATGTTTTGGTAGGCGATAGAATGATCAATATTAGAGCTTGCTAATTAAATGGGTGGGCCCATTTGCCGCCCTGAGAGCGGATACGGCGCCCATACCGCCCCCTGACTGGAGAGTCCCTATGTTTGAGAGCCAATGGTGGTTTGCCCTCGGTGGCGGCCTGCTGATCGGCCTGTCCGCCCTGCTGCTGATGCTGTTCAACGGCCGGGTGGCCGGGATCAGCGGCATACTGGCGGGAGCTCTGCAGGAGAGAGGCGGCTGGCGCTGGTTGTTCCTGCTGGGCCTGGCCGGTGGGGCGCTGCTGGCCTTTGCCCTCGGCTGGGCAAGCCTGCCGACACTGGCGGTGTTGCCTGCCTGGCCCTGGGTCGCGCTGGCGGGCCTGCTGGTGGGCATAGGCACTCGCCTTGGCAACGGCTGCACCAGCGGTCACGGCATCTGCGGGGTGGGACGGCTCTCCCGGCGCTCTCTGGTGGCCACCCTCGTCTTCATGGCCACCGCCGTGCTCACCGTCTTTGTCAGCCACCACCTGTTGTGAGGAAGACCCCATGGAACGCTTGATGAGTCTATTTTGTGGCCTACTGTTCGGGCTGGGTCTCGCCCTCTCCGGCATGGTGGATCCGGAGAGGGTGCTGGGTTTCCTCGACGTGGCAGGCGCCTGGGATCCCAGCCTCGCCTTCGTGATGGGGGGCGCCCTGCTGGTGTTTATGCCGGGTTATTTCCTGCTGGTGCGGCCCCGTCACCAGAGCCTGCTGGGGGAGCCCATGGCCGCCGTGCCCGTGCCGACCCTGGATGCTCGACTGCTCGGGGGGGCCGCCCTCTTTGGCATCGGTTGGGGCATGGCCGGCATCTGCCCGGGTCCGGCCCTGGCCCTCATCACGGCAGGCCAGCCCCTGATAAGGCTCTTCGTGGTCGCCATGGTGATAGGCGTGCTGCTGGTGGACAGGGGTTGGCAACGGGCCCCCTGATCCCGCGTTGGCAGCTTTTGCGCAGAGACCAGGGCTCATCTGTCGGCCCAAGATGGTACTATCGGACTCCCATCCTCTCGACAAGGCTTGCCTATGCTCCCCCTGCGCCTGCTTATCTCGGATTCCCACGACCCCCTGTTCAACCTGGCGGTGGAGGAGTGCATCTTCCGCCAGATGGACCCGCGTCAGCGGGTGCTGTTCCTGTGGCGCAACGCCAATACCGTGGTGATAGGCCGTGCCCAGAACCCCTGGAAGGAGTGCAACACCCGCCGCATGGAGGAGGACGGGATAACCCTGGCCCGGCGCAGCAGCGGCGGTGGTGCCGTGTTCCACGACCTTGGCAACAGCTGCTTCACCTTCATGGCGGGCAAGCCCGGCTATGACAAGCAGGTCTCCACCGCCATCGTGCTGGATGCCCTGAAGCGGCTGGGGGTGGAGGCTTTTGCCTCCGGTCGCAACGATCTGCTGGTGGCGACTCCGGACGGGGATCGCAAGGTGTCGGGTTCGGCCTACCGGGAGACCCAGGATCGCGGCTTTCATCACGGTACCCTGCTGCTGGACGCCGATCTCAGCCGGCTCGCCAACTACCTCAACCCGGACCCGAAGAAGCTCGCGGCCAAGGGCATCACCTCGGTGCGCAGCCGGGTCGCCAACCTCAGCGAATTGCTGCCGGGGATCGACCATCAAGGGGTGAGCGAGGCCCTCATGGAGGCCTTCTTCAGCCACTATGGTGAGCGGGTTCAGCCCGAGCATATCTCCCCCGAACGGCTGCCGGACTTGCCCGGCTTTGCCGAGACCTTCGCCCGCCAGCGCAGCTGGGAGTGGAACTTCGGCCATGCGCCGGCGTTCAGCCATCGGCTGGACGAGCGCTTCGGCTGGGGCGGGGTCGAGCTGCACTTCGACGTGGAGAAGGGGGTCATAGGGCGGGCGCAGATCTTCAGCGACAGCCTGGAGCCGGCCCCCCTGGATGTCTTGGCGGAGCGACTGCCGGGCACCCTCTATCAACCGGTGGCGGTCTCGGCATTGATCAGGGCGCTGCAGGAGGAGTTCCCCGCCCAGCGGACCGAGCTCGCGGAGCTGGAGAGCTGGCTGGCGGCGGCACTGCGTTAGGAGCTGCATCAGGCCTGCCGGGTTACCCGCTTTCGCGCGGCATCACGGCGGGTGAGAGCGGGATCACGAAACGAGAGCCGGCCTGGGTGGCGGCCTCACGGCCAGCCCTTGTCCCGCCTGGAGCATGATAAAAAGTAGGGCAGGCCATTAGTTATTGTCGCTGTTTCAAACGCTACCCGAGGGGTATAACCGGGCCACCTCTGCAGTATTAATGGTAACAACAATGAGTGACCTGGTTTATCTGAAAGACGACGGCGTCAACGCCGTCTCCCCCGCATTCGCCGCCCGTTTCGCCACCGTCAAGGCTCACTACTTCTCCCGCAATCCCGATCTCTGGCCGGTGTTTCGCGAGCCCGGCTTCGCCACCCTCAACGAGTTTCGCGCCCGCGGCCTGGCGCCGGATGCGCGCCTCAATGCCTGGCCCGATGGCCGCGCCCGCCTCGCGGATCTCTGCGAGACCATGCCGGTGCCGCAGGCCATGCGCGCCCCGGGCGAGCCCATGACCGAGCTGCTGTTCGCCGGTGCCCTCTCCAAAGACTGGGAGAACCCCTCCAGCGTCGAGAACGTCATCACCATGTCGGCGGATCCCGCCATCTACGGCGCCCAGATGGGCATTCTGGCGAACCCGAACCTGGTCTACTCCGAGTACGCCGGGGTGGCCGAGGAGCTCGAGAAGAAGGTGGTGCGCCAGATAGCCCTGCTGGCGGGCTATGATCCCCATCGCGCCACCGGCATCTTCACCCAGGGGGGGACCTTCTGTAACCTCTACGGCTATCTGCTCGGCATCCGCAAGAGCCTGCCCGAGGCCAAGCACAAGGGGCTCGGCCACTATCAGGACTACCGCATCATCAACTCCCAGGGCGGCCACTACTCCAACATCACCAACCTCTCCCTGCTCGGGGTGGACATCGAGAACAAGACCATCCGCATCCAGGTCGGTGAGAACAACGACATCGATCTGGTGGATCTCGAGCGCACCCTGACCGCCTGTTTCGCCCTCAAACACGTGGTCCCCACCATCATGCTCACCATGGGCACCACGGACACCTTCGGGGTGGATCAGGTCAAACCCGTGGTGGAGCTGAGGGATCGCCTGTGCGAACGCTTCGAGGTGGCGGTCAAGCCTCATATCCACGTGGATGCCGCCATCGGTTGGTCGATGATCTTCTTCCTGGATTACGACTTTGCCGCCAACCCGCTGGCCATCAATGCCGCCACCCTGGCGGGCATTGAGCGCAACGTGACGCGTTTTGCCGAGCTGAAATACGCCGACTCCTTCACCGTCGACTTCCAGAAGTGGGGCTATGTGCCCTACACCTCCAGCCTGGTGATGATCAAGGAGCAGGACGATCTCAAGGCGATGGAGAACGATCCGGAGAACTTCTCCTACTTCGAGCGGGACATCCAGGGTCAGACCCACCTGCAGTCCACCATCGAATGCTCCCGTGGGGCGAGCGGCCTGTTCGGCGCCTATGCGGCCCTCAACTACATGGGGGTGGAGGGGTATCGCACCGTGCTGGCCCACTGCCTGCAGAACGCGAACTACTTCCGCTTCCGCCTGAGCCAGCTCGGCAACGTCAAGCTGGTGGCCCAGGAGAACCAGGGGCCGAGCGTGGGCTTCAAGATCTACAACCCTGAGTGGGTGAGCGATCCGGAAGCCGAGTTCGCCTTCGAGCTGGCCCGCAGCGCCGATCCCGCCTACAAGGCGCGGCTGCAACGCAACACCGATTATCATCGCGACCTGTTCAAGCATCGCGGCAAGGTGGGGCTCTTCACCAACTGGGTGGAGGCGGTGGCCCACTCCGAGTACGACGAGCGGGGCAAGTACTCCTATATCGCCGGCGAGAAGGCGGTCTTCATGAACCCGGCCTGTGGCCGCGAGCAGATCGACGCCTTTATCGAGCATATTCGCGGCTGAGAACGGCGCATCCATATAACCAATGGGCAGGAATAACCTGCCCATTTTTATTGGACTGTTATTTCATCCTCCGGCTTGGAGAAATGGAATCAGGGATGGCCATCAATAAAACGGCAATAATATGGATGACCATGAATATATGATGGAAACATGCCGGCGCGAGATGCGCCGGCATGTTTCGTTCAGGTTATATTTCCGGTCTCGATATCAGGGATTGGGGACAGTGCTGGCACAGTCATAGTGCTCGCCCTTTAATCCCATGACGTCACAGGTGACGGTCAATACGTCATTGGGCCTGGCCCACTCGGGATCCCAGCTCCCCATGGGTTCATCATGACGCTTGTCCTTATAGAGATCCCACATGATCATGCCGGAGGGGGCATATTTTGCGGTGCGGTTGGCTATTTCATTGAGCAAGTCCTTGCTCAGTACCAAATTGCCGGTGGCCGGCCTGCCGACTTCGAAGCCGACCGTGATGGGCGGAGAAATCAACAACTTCTGTGGTTGAATGGATGCGGTCGCATAATTGGGGGCCCCTTTTATCAGTGCATGCCCAGGTCGCAATGTATCGCCGGATTTCAACCAGCTGAAGAAGGAGCCATAGTAATAATCGACCTGTCCCGCCAGATCGCAGGGAATATTGGTATCTCCGCCGCAGTCCGTTTCGCTCAAGTCATAGGACATGATGCCTATGGTGCTGAGCCGGTCGATCTTGTCCGGATATTGCAGGGCCGTGTTGTAGATGAGGCCATACAGGTTGCCGCCCCACCAGGCACCCCCATAGGTGTGGCTGGTCTGGGCATTGCTGCCCCAGTTGGCCGACATATTGGGGAGCCCGCCGGTGGCCGGCGCCGCCGTGCTCAGCGCCAGCCCGGGATCGATGGCATCGATGGCGCTGTAGAGGGAGCCCAGGATGGCCGCAAACTTGTCGACCGTGTCCGGCATGATCCTGGGGTAGGGCTTCTGGGCGGGATCGAGTTGCATGTTGTCGTCATAGACCAGCGGCCCCTTGCCCTGGCTCATCAGCTCGGCGGTGTCGAGGTACTCCGGACTGCTGGCAGGCGTCTGCACCGAATCCGGCGTCAGGCGCCAGCTGTAGGCGTTGAGGTCCGCATGCCAGAACTCTTCGTAGTCCAGATCGATGCCCGCCACGCCGAGATCGCTGGCCAGCTGTACCACGTTTCGGTAGGCCTGATCCGCGGCCTGGCCGGAGATGGGATTGTCGAAGCGGTTACGGGGGCCAGGGTTGGGGAAGGAGTCATATTTCTCCCCGGCTGGGCCACAGGCATCCACCTTGCCCGCGGTGACATCGTAGTATTCCGGGATGCAGCTGAAGTTCCATCCCCCGACGGCGATATAGGTCTCCACCCCGTGTAGCTTGAAGGTGTTGATGATCTCCTTGAGCTGGGAAAAGTCGGCGGTGGATTTATTGTCTCTTGATTTTTTATTGGCGGTGGCCGTGTCGCAGACATAGCCGAATAACCCGGTGCAGGCGAGATCGTTTTGCGTGTAATTGACCAGACTGGGCTGGACGAACGACAGCACCAATTTATTGAAGTTGCTCTTCTGACTGGCGACCTGCTGACTCAAGGCTTCCAGATTATCCAACGAGGCATAATAGGCGGGAGTATTGGCCGGGGCATCCGGCCCACTCAAATAGTAGGCGGCGATCTCCGGGGATTGTGCCATCGCATTGCCGGCAGCCAGTGCGGTGAATATACCGAACAGAATGTGCTTTTTCATATAATGTCCTTATTGTTCTCTACAAGAGCGCAGTAGAGCCGAAAGCAATATCCTTGCTCTCATACAGGGTTATATTGAATGGAATTATCGGCTGTTTGGTTTATTGGCTTGGTATGACTCCTATCATGAATGGGAGTCTCGATAGTAAGGGGAGATGTGTATTTTTTGCTGAATGCCAACTGAATGGTTGTTAATATTTTATTGTTTTTATCTTAATCAATATGACGCTGTTGCTCTAAATACGAGACATAGCAAGCAGGATGATATTCGCAATATCGTGTGCACTTCGTGTCGAATAATATCCGGGATGTTTAAGGAACGTCGGCTGACATGGGGCGGTAGCCAAGCTCAATAAAAGGGATGGGGGAGGAGAATCTTCCTCCCCCATCCCTGTTGATCCCGGCCCCGTTACTGTTTCTGCAGCATGGTCACTGTCAGCTTGCCCGCCGGATTGGCGGCGTGGAAGCTAACCGCATCCCCGGCCTGGAATCCCTCCAGCAGGGCGGGGTCCGCCACCCGAAAGGTCATGGTCATGGGGGGCATCTTGAGATTGCTGATGGCCTCGTGCTTGATCCCCACCTTGCCGTTGGCGGCATCGATGCGAGTGATGACCCCCCGGGTCATGGTCGTGTCACCCATCTCCATTCCTTCCATCTGGGACATGTCGTGCCCCTCGTGGCTCATGGTCATCTCGGCCTGGGCCTGAAGGGAGGCGAAGCCGAGCAGCAGGGTCAGGGTCAACGTCTTGAAGTTCATGGTGTTTTCCTTACATGTCTGATTCATGGTTGATTGTGTATTCGAGTCATTCGGATTGTTCATGAGCGGGCAGGCTGCGTTTGCGCCACAGATAGAAGGCCGCCGGCAGCACCAGCAGGGTCAGCACCAGAGCGGTCACCATGCCGCCTATCATGGGGGCGGCGATGCGCTGCATCACCTCGGAGCCGGTGCCGTGGCTCCACATGATGGGCAGCAGGCCGGCGATGATGGTCACGACCGTCATCATCTTGGGGCGCAGGCGCAGGGCGGCGCCCTGAATGACGGCGTCGTGCAGGCCTTGCAGGGTGGGCTTGCCGCGGGCAACGAGATCGTCCCAGGCGTGGTTGAGGTAGACCAGCATCAGCACCCCGGTTTCCACCGCCACCCCGGCCAGGGCGATAAAGCCGACGCCTACGGCGACCGAGAGGTTGAAGTCCAGCAGCCAGACGGTCCAGATCCCCCCCACCACGGCGAGCGGCAGGGTAGTGAGGATGAGCAGCACCTCCTGGAAGCGGCGAAACGCCAGATAGAGCAGCAGCACTATGATGGCGAGCGTCAGCGGCACCACGTAGGTCAGACGGGCCTTGGCCCGCTCCATGTACTCGTATTGCCCGGACCAGGTGAGGGCGTAACCCGCCGGCAGCACCAGCTGCTTGTCCACCTCGGCCTTGGCCTCGTCCACGAAGGAACCGATGTCCCTGTCCCGGATATCCACGTAGACCCAGCCGTTGAGGCGGGCGTTTTCGCTGCGCAGCATGGGAGCCTCATCGCTGATATAGACCCGGGCCAGGTCCGCCAGGGCGATGCGTTCCCCCTTGGGGGTCACCAGGGGCAAGAGCTCGAGGCTCGCCACCGAGTCGCGATAGCTCTGGGGATAGCGCAGGTTGATGGGGTAGCGCTCGCGCCCCTCTATGGTCTGACCCACGTCCATGCCGCCCACCGCGGTGGCGAGCACCGCCTGCACCTCGGCGATATTGAGGCCGTAGCGGGCCGCCTTCAGCCGGTCTATATCCACCTTGACGTAGCGACCGCCCGCCACCCGTTCGGCGTAGACGGACGACGCCCCCTGCACCTTGCCGACGATCTGCTCGAGCTGTTGGCCTATCCCCTGAATGACCTTGAGATCCGGGCCCGCTATCTTGATACCCACCGGGGTCTTGATGCCGGTGGCCAGCATGTCGATGCGGGTCTTGATGGGGGGGACCCAGGCGTTGGTGAGGCCGGGGAAGCGGATGAGGGAGTCGAGCTCCTCTTTCAGCTTCTCCGGGGTCATGCCGGGGCGCCACTGACCCCGCGGCTTGAGCTGTATGCTGGTTTCCATCATCACGAGATCGGCGGGATCGGTGGCGGAGTCGGCGCGACCCGCTTTGCCGAACACGTTCTGCACCTCGGGCACGGTACGGATGAGCTTGTCGGTCTGCTGCAGTATCTCCCGCGCCTTGCCCACCGAGATGTTCGCCGCCGTGGTGGGCATGTACATGATGTCCCCCTCATCGAAGGGCGGTATGAACTCTGAGCCCAGATGCTTGAGGGGCCAGAAGCCCACGACCGTCACCACGAGAGCCGCGACGAGCGTGGTCTTGGGGCGCGCCAGCACGGCGTTGAGTAGCGGAATATAACCGTTGCTCAGACCCCGGTTGAGGGGGTTGGCCTGCTCGGGCAAGACCCTGCCGCGGATAAAGTAGCCCATGATGATGGGCACGAGCGTGATGGAGAGCCCGGCCGCCGCCGCCATTGCGTAGGTCTTGGTGTAGGCCAGCGGGTGGAACATGCGTCCCTCCTGCGCCTCAAGCGCAAACACCGGCAGGAAGCTCATGGTGATGATGAGCAGGGAGAAGAAGATGGCGGGGCCCACCTCTATGCTCGCTTCGGCGATGATCCGCCAGCGATTCTTGTCGGTGAGGGCCTCCCGCTCCATATGCTTGTGGACGTTCTCTATCATCACGATGGCACCATCCACCATGGCGCCGATGGCGATGGCGATGCCGCCCAGGGACATGATGTTGGCGTTGATCCCCTGCAGGTGCATGACGATGAAGGCGACCAGGATGGCGATGGGCAATGAGATCACCACCACCAGGGAGGATCTCAGGTGGAACAGGAAGGCGAGACAGACCAGCACCACCACGGCGAACTCCTCGATGAGCTTGCCGGAGAGGTTGTCGATGGCGCGCTGGATGAGATCCGAGCGGTCGTACACAGTCACCACTTCCACCCCGTCCGGTAGGCTGGATTTGAGCTCGGCGAGCCGGGCCTTGACCCCGTCTATGGTGCGCTGGGCATTCTCGCCGTAGCGCATGACGATGATGCCGCCCACCACTTCCCCCTCGCCGTTCAGCTCGGCGAGGCCGCGCCGGCTCTGGGGGCCGGTGACCACGTCCGCCACGTCCCCCAGCAGCAGGGGGGCGCCTCGCACATTGGTACCGAGCGGGATCTGCTTCAGATCCTCCACGCTCTTGAGGTAACCGTTGGAGCGTACCATGTATTCCGCTTCCGCCATCTCGATGACGGAGGCACCCGTCTCCTGGTTGCCCATCTCGATGGCGGTCTGGATGAGGGATAGCGGGATGCCGTAGGCCCGCAGCTTGTCCGGATCCACCCGCACCTGATACTGGCGCACCATGCCGCCGACGGTGGCGACCTCGGAGACGCCGCTCACCGTCTGCAGCTCGTATTTCAGGAACCAGTTCTGCAGGGAGGTGAGCTCGCTCAAGTCGTGTTTGCCGGTTCTGTCTACCAGGGCGTACTGGTAGACCCAGCCCACCCCGGTGGCGTCGGGGCCGAGCTGGGGCTGCGCCGAGGCCGGCAGGCTAGGGGCCACCTGGCTCAGGTATTCCAGCACCCGGGCGCGGGCCCAGTAGAGATCCGTGCTGTCGTCAAACAGCACATAGACGAAGGAGTCACCGAAGAAGGAGTAGCCACGCACCGTGGTGGCGCCCGGCACCGCCAGCATGGCGGTGGTGAGGGGGTAGGTGACCTGATCCTCCACCACCTGGGGCGCCTGGCCCGGGTAGGAGGTCTTGATGATCACCTGGACGTCGGAGAGATCCGGCAGGGCGTCCACCGGGGTCTGCTTGACCGACCAGAGCCCCCAGGCGGTGAGCATGACGGTCAACAGCAGCACCAGGAAACGGTTGCCGACGGACCAGCGAATAATCGACGGGATCATGATGTGGCACCTCGCTCAGGGCCCGCGGGCGGCTGGGAGGGCTGGTTGCCAGCAAAGCGGCAAAGGATGGCAGGGATCATGATTTATCCCCCATATCGTGCTGGCTGTGATCCATACCCTCCATGCCCATGTCTTTCATGTCATCTTTGGCGGGAGTGGCCTTGGTGGTCGGGGCATCCTCGACATGGATTTTGACGATCTTGTACTCGTCCCCCTCCTGCTCCACCTGCAGGTGCAGGGCCTGACCCTGTTTCAACTGGCTGATATCGACGCCGTCCGCGACGGTGAAGTCCATCTCCATGGCGGGCCACTGCCACTCCGGGATGGGCTGGTGGGCGACGCTTACCGTCCGGCCGGCCAGATCAACCCCCTGGATCTCCCCCTGGGTCCAGATCTGCTGAGGTCGCACCGCCGTCATGCGCTGGAAGTCGGAGGTGATGCTGGACTCCGAATCGAGCAGGAACTGGGCCGAGGAGACGATACGATCGCCGGATTCGACCCCGCTCTGGATGGCGACCTTGTCGCCGAACTGGGGGCCGAGCGTCACCGCCACCGATTTGAAGCCACCATCCTCCAGGGCCAGTACCAGCCTGTCCTGGCTGCCGGTGCGGATCACAGCTTCGCTCGGGACCAGGGTTTGGGGGGCACCGCTGCCGCTGCGAATGCTTATCTTGGCGAACATGTTGGGCTTCAAGAACTCGTCGGGGTTGTCAAAACGCAGGCGCACCTTGAGGGTGCGGGTCACCGCATCCAGGGTGGGGTAGAGGTAGTCCACCTTGCCCTGCCACTGACGGCCGGGGGCGTAGTCCAGGGTCATGGTGACCGGATCCCCGACGTTCAGTTGGGAAGCCTGACGTTCGAACACCTCGGCGCTCACCCACACCTGCTGGAGGGGGCTGATGTTGAACAGGGCGGCGGCGGGCTCCACGTACTGGCCCTCGCGCACTTTCAGTTCGGACACATAACCGCTGCTCGGGGCATAGATGCGGATGGTCTCCTGCACCTGGCGGCTGCGCTTGAGGGCGGCTATCTGATCCGCCGGCACCTGCAGGGATTTCAGCTTGCCCTCGGCGGCGCGTAGCAGCAGCGGGTTGGCGGTGTTGAGCGCCAGCAGATACTCGTGCTGGGCGTTCACCAGGTCCGGGGCGTAGAGATCGTAGATGAAGCTCCCTTTGGCGACCTTCTGCCCCTCGTTCTTGATGGCGAGGGTGCGGATCCAGCCCGCCATGCGGGCGTTGATGGCCTCCAGCCGCTCTTCGTCATAACCCACGTAACCCACGGTCTCGATCTGCTGGTGGACGGGCAGTCGCTCGACCTTCGCGAGCCGCACCCCCAGATTTTGCTGGATCTCGGGGCTGATGGTGACGGTGCCCGGTGAGCCGTTTTTCTGCTCCTCGTAGACGGGGATAAAGTCCATCCCCATATTGTCCTTGGCGGGTCCGTCGCGCCTGTCGCGGGGATCCATGGGGTTGACCCAGTAAAGCGGTGTCTTCTCTTTGGCACCGGCGCCATCACCGGTCTGTTTGGCGGCCCAGTAGCCGCCGCAGGCTCCGAGGGCGAGCAGCAGGGCTGAGAGGATCAGAGACTTGTTCATAAGAGGCCTCCTGCATGAGTCGGACAGGTGGGCCGGGCGCGCAGGGGCGCAAACATCTTGGCTGATGGCATGGTACATCTTCTCTTCTAACGAGCCGCCAGGCCGGGTCGGGATCCCCAGGTTAGGTGCAGACGCTTCTGTACAGAAGGCGCGGCACGGGCTGACCTTGAAAGGCCGCCGGAAACGGGATCTTGACTAGCAGGCTTGGTCGGCAAACAGGGCGCCAGCGACAGGAATTACTGGCACGAGTTGCTGTTGGCGATGGGCATGCCATCGCGCGGGCTAGCGGGAGAAGAGGTTTTTAATGGCGCAGCACAGAGAGCATCAGATGCCGTCTGGGCCAGGAGGGGGGATGGGCGCCGCGCAGGCGCAGCAAGGGGTCACGCAGCCACTGATCCAGCAGACCTATGCCCAGTCGGGGCATCAGCAGCAGGGGCAGGGCAAAGAGGGTGAGCAGGACCGCCAGCAAGGGGATGCCGCCGGTGAGGCCGCCATGCATCTGGCAGTCATCCTGGCTCTGGGCGCTGGCCTGGCCGTCGTGGCAGGGGAGGCTCTGCATGGCCGGGGAGGGTTCGGCGTTGCCGCTCATGAGCATCATGGCATCCGGGGAGGCGCCCTCGTCGACCGCGGCGCTGTGCCAGCTGATGCACAGGGTCAGATTGCAGATGAGCACCAGCGCCAGCAACAGCCGGGCGATGAGCTCTGTGGGCAATCTGGATGACAACATGGGCAGCTTCCCAATGACGGATGTGGCGAATGTAAACCTTACCGAAAGGTGAAGGTCAAGGTGTGGCGGCTGTGGGCCGCGCAATTTGTGAGGGCTGACAGGGACTTGAGGCTAACAGGGAAAAGGTGGCTGGCCGCCGGGCAGGGGGCAGAGAAGCAAGCCCCCGCCTGGGCGGGGGCTTGTCACTCTCAGTGTGTCTCCTTGGGTGCCTTAGCGTCTTTTCGCTCCGATCGCTTCATGATGAGGCGGAAGAAGAGCGGAATGAAGAAGATGGCGATGAAGGTGGCCGCCAGCATGCCCCCTATCACGGGCCAGCCGAGGGCGTGACGGCTGGCGGCGCCGGCGCCGCTCGAGGTCACCAGGGGCACACAGCCGAGGATGAAGGCGAGCGAGGTCATGATGATGGGGCGAAAACGCAGCCGTGCCGCCTCCAGCGCCGACTCGATGAGGTTCATCCCCTCCTCGTGCTTCATCACCGCGAACTCCACGATCAGGATGGCGTTCTTGGCGGCGAGCCCCACCAGGGTCACCAGGCCTATCTGGAAGTAGACGTTGTTGGTGAGCCCCACCAGCCAGGTGGCGAGCAGGGCGCCGAACAGGGCGAAGGGTACGGCGGTGATCACCGCAAAGGGCAGGCTCCAGCGCTCGTACTGGGCCGCCAGGATGAGGAAGATCATGACGATGCCGAAGCCGAACGCGGTGCCGGCGCTGCCGGCGGCCGCCTTCTCCTGATAGGCGGAGCCGGTCCACTCCAGCTTTGCGTCGTTGCCGAGGGTCTCGCCCGCCACGGCCTCCAGGGCGGCGATGGCCTGACCCGAGCTGTAACCCGGCGCCGGCTGCGCCATGATCTTGGCCGCCTGGAAGATGTTGAAGCGCTCAACCAGCTCGGGGCCCGTGCTGTCGCGCACCGTCACCAGGCTGCTGAGCGGGATCATCTCGCCGGTGTTGGAGCGCACATAGACGTTGCTGATATCGCTCTTCTTGGCGCGGTAGTCCGCCTCGGACTGCAGCTGGACCCGGTAGGTGCGGCCGAACTGGTTGAAGTCGTTGACATAGACTTGGCCGAAGGTGGCCTGCATGGTGTCAAACACCGCATTGATGGGCAGCCCCAGGGCCTTGGCCTTCTCGCGATCCAGATCCAGATAGACCTGGGGCACGTTGGCGCGGTAGGTGCTGGTGACGCTGGCAAACTCGGGGCGCTGCTTGGCCGCCTCGAGGAAGCGCTGCACCTCGGCGGAGAAGGCCTGGGTATCGCCGTTGCCGCGGTTTTGCAGGTAGGCCTCCAGCCCGCCCGTGGTGGACATGCCGGTGATGGGAGGCGGGTTGAAGGAGGCGACGAAGCCATCCGCCAGCCCCATCAGGCTCAGCCCCTGGAAGGTCTTGGCCAGGGAGAAGGAGTCCTGCCCCTCGTTCTGGCGCTCGCTCCAGTCCTTGAGGGTGATGAAGCTGATGCCGCTGTTGCTGATGACGGCGTTGGAGAGGATGTCGAAGCCCGAGAAGGTGATGACGTCCTTCACGTTGGGGTTTGCCATCACCATCTGGTCGAAGTCGTTCGCCACCGCCTGGGTGCGGGTGAGGGCGGCCGCATCCGGCAGCATGACGGCGGAGAGCAGGTAGCCCTGATCTTCGTTCGGCACCAGTTCCCCGGGCACCCGGGTGAAGAGGCCATAGATGGCGACCAGGATCAGCGCAATCAGGGTGAAGGCCACCCCGACCCGGCGGTTGAGGAAGGCGACCCCGCGCACGTAGCGACGGGTCAGGCCGTCGAAGGCATGGTTGAACCAGACGAAGAAGCGGGCCGGTTTGTGATGACCTTCTTTGAGCAAGACGGCGCACAGGGCCGGTGACAGGGTGAGGGCAACCAGACCCGAGATGGCGACCGAGACCGCGATCGTGATGGCGAACTGCTTGTACATGACCCCCGTCATGCCACCCATGAAGGCGACCGGCAGGAAGACGGCGCACAGCACCAGCACGATGGCAACCACGGGGCCGGAGACCTCCTGCATGGCGAGGATGGCGGCCTCTTTGGGGGAGCACTTTTTCTCCTGCATGATCCGCTCGACGTTCTCCAGCACGACGATGGCGTCATCCACGACTATGCCGATGGCGAGCACCATACCAAACAGGGTCAGCAGGTTGATGGAGAAGCCCAGCATCAGCATGCCGGCGAAGGTACCGATGAGGGAGACCGGCACGGCGATGCAGGGGATCAGGGTGGCCCGGAAGTTCTGCAGGAACAGGTAGACCACCACGAACACCAGCACGATCGCCTCGAACAGGGTGTGCACCACCTCCTCGATGGAGATCTTCACGAACTCGGTGGTGTCGTAGGGGATCTGGTACTCGATGTCCTGGGGGAAGCGCTCCTTGAGGCGCGCCATGGTGGCGTGCACCTGATCGGCGACCGCCACGGCGTTGGCCCCTGGCTGCAGGTAGGTGGCGATGCCTATGGTGGGCTTGCCGTTGGCCTTGGCCAGCAGATCGTAATCCTTGCCGCCGATCTCGACCCTGGCCACGTCCTTGACCCGGATCTTGGCGCCATCCGGCATGGCGCGGATGATGATGTTCTGGAACTCGTTCACATCCTCGAGCCGCCCCTTGGTCTGTACCGTGTAGGTGAAGTCGACGGGGGCCGTGGTGGGCTGGGCGCCTATCTTGCCCGCCGCGAACTGGGTGTTCTGCTCGCGGATGGCGTTGATCACATCGCTCGGGGTGAGCTGCAGCTGGGCCAGCCGGTCCGGCCGCAGCCAGATGCGCATGGCGTAGTCGGTGCCGCCGAACAGGGTGGTATCGCCGACGCCCGGGATGCGCTTGAGCTCATCGATGATGTTGAGCAGGGCATAGTTCGACAGATAGGTGGTGTCGAAGGTGCCGCCCGGGGATTGCAGGGTCACCACCTGCAATATGGAGGTGGACTTCTTCTTGACCGTCACCCCCTGCTTTTTCACCTCTTCCGGCAGCTGGGCCATGGCCGCACTGACCCGGTTGTTGACGTTGATGGTGGCCTGATCCGGATCCGTCCCTATCTCGAAGTAGATGTTGAGGTTCATCTGGCCGTTGGAGGCGGAGCCGGACTGCATGTAGAGCATGTTCTCGACGCCGTTGATCTGCTGCTCGAGAGGGGCTGCGACCGTCTGGGAGATGACCTCCGGGGTGGCACCCGGATAGAAGGTGGTCACCGACACTACGGGGGGCGTTATCTGCGGGTACTGCTCGATGGGGAGGGAGCGCATGGCCGCGAGCCCCGCCAGCACTATGATGATGGAGATGACGCTGGCGAAGATGGGGCGCTCGATGAAGAACTTGGAAAACATGGGCGCTCCTTACTTGCCGGCGGCTGGCTGGGCCAGCTTGGCCTGAATGGCCTTCATCTCGGCGGCAGAGACCGGCTTGACCACGGTGCCGGGACGGGCCTTCATCAGCCCTTCGACTATGTAGCGATCACCGGGGACGAGACCGCTGTCGATCAGCACGCCGCTCTCCACGCTCTGGCCGAGTTTGACCGGCCGCGGCACCACCTTGTTGTCCTTGTCCACCACCATCACCATGCGATCGGCCTGGGACTGAATGACGGCCCTTGGCGGCACCAGGATGGCATCCTTGCGCAGACCGAGGTCGATGGTCATGCGCACGAACTGGCCTGGCAGCAGCTTGCCCTCCTTGTTGTCGAAGATGGCGCGGGCGCGGATGGTGCCGGTCTGGGGATCGACCCGGCTGTCGGAGAAGTTCAGCTTGCCCGCCTGCGGGTAGAGGGAGCCGTCCGCGAGGCGGATATGGGTGCGCCAGTTGTCGGCGCTGAAGGCCTGCAACTTGCCGCTCTTCACCGAGTTCTCGAAGTTCAGGCGATCCTGCTCCGAGTAGGAGAAGTTCACATAGAGGGGATCGAACTGGGTGATGGTGGTGAGCAGGCCGCTGTCACCGCTGGTGGCGATGAGGCTGCCCTCGGACTGGGAGCTCTTGCTCGCCATGCCGCTGATGGGGGCGGTGACCTGGGTGTAGCTGAGGTTGAGCTCGGCCTCCTTCACCTTGGCCTGGGCGGCCTGGTGGCTGGCCACGGCTGCCTCGTAGTTGGCGATGGTGGTGTCATAGTCCTGCCGGCTCACCACCTGGCGCTTGTAGAGCGGTATGATGCGCTCGCGATCCGCCCGTGCCTTGTTCAGGCGGGCCAGCTCCTGGGCCAGCGTGCCCTTTGCCTGCTCCAGCGCCACCTTGTAGGGCTCGGGATCGATGAGGAACAGGGCCTGGCCGGCGGTGACCGGCTGGCCTTCGATATAGGTGCGTTGCAGCAGGATGCCGCTCACCCGGGAGCGCACGTCAATCTCGCGAAAACCTGCGGTCTCGCCAACCATCTCTGTGGTGAGCGGCACATCGGTCAGCTTGGCCTCGGCCACCACCACGGGCACCGGGGGCAGGGTCTGGGCGCTGTCCCCTGCCTTGTCGCCACAGCCTGTCAGTGCGCCCATCAGCGCCAGGGTGATGCCAGCGCGTGTGAATAACCATCCTTTTGTGAGGGAATATGACCCTGTTTGCGGTCTGTCGGCATGATCAATCTGCCGTTTCATGCCCTGTTTGCCTGCCAGCCTTGTTAATGACATACCTGAAATTTAACCTTTTGTTATACATGCTGTTTTTAATAATAAAATGTCAAAGTTGAACTGGAGCTGTTGGCACCCTCAGATGCTGGCTCCATAAGGGGAAGAAAATGCAGGGCAGGCGGGGGCTGCAATAGGGGGAGAGGCTGGGGGAGGCACAGAGAGGAGCTGAAATGAGAGTGGGGACCCGGCGGTCCCCACTCTGGATGTATCTGGTGAGCAGGCCAGGGGCCTGCACCTCCCTATCAGGCGAAACAGGTCCAGATGGGAGCGTGGTCCGACGGCTTCTCGATGCCGCGTAGCTCGTAGTCGATGCCGGTCTCGGTCACTTTGTCCTTGAGGGCATTGGACGCCATGATGAGGTCGATGCGCAGGCCCCGGTTCTCGTCGAAGCCCTTGGAGCGGTAGTCGAACCAGGAGAAGCGCTCGCACTCGGTGGGGTTGGCGGCGCGGAAGGTGTCGGTCAGACCGAAGCCCTTGAGACGCTCCATCCACTCCCGCTCGATGGGCAGGAAGGAGCACTTGCCGTCTCGCAGCCAGCGCTTGCGGTTCGCCTCGCCGATACCGATGTCCAGATCCGTGGGGGAGATGTTCATATCCCCGATCAGCGCTATCTGATCGTCCGGGCTGTGGTGAGTCTCGAGGTAGTGCTGCAAGTCCTCGTAGAACTTCTGCTTGGCCGGGAACTTGGTCTCGTGATCCTGGCTCTCCCCCTGGGGGAAGTAGCCGTTCATCACCTTGATGATGGAGCCATCTTCCCGCTTGAAGCTGGCCATGATCATGCGGCGCTGGGCATCCTCTTCGTCGGTGGGGAAGCCCTTCTGCACCTCGATGGGGGCCTGCTTGCTCATGATGGCGACCCCGTAATGGCCCTTCTGGCCGTGGAACGCCACGTGATAACCCATGGCCTCCACGTCGGCCACCGGGAAGGCCTCATCGTGAACCTTGATCTCCTGCAGGCCGATCACATCCGGTTGGTGCTTGTCGATGATGGCTTGCAACTGATGAAGACGGGCGCGCAGGCCATTGATATTGAAAGAGATGATCTTCATGTCGGGATGCTCATGTCGTTTTTATTAGTCGCTATTGAACTCGGGATCCGCTCCGGATGCAAGTTCAGGGGCGGACCAGCGGCCAGTCCCTGAGCCGCCGCTGGTCAACGGGTCATCTTCTTGACGAACACCACCACGAACAGCGCCAGCGTGAAGCTGCCAGTGAAGGCCTCGAAGGCGGCGAAGATCCGCGACAGGCCGACGGGGGTGAAGTCCCCATAACCCAGGGTAGTGAAGGTCACCACGCTGTAGTAGAGGCACTCGAGCAGGAAGAAGGCGTTCTGCTCGAGGCTTGCCTCGGGCCGGTAGATGAGGTGGTTGCCGTTGAAGCTGAGGCCAAAGAAGAAGTAGAAGACGCTGCAGATTAGGATGAGCAGCAGGGAGAAGAGCACCACCCGCATGGGGGCCTCCCCGTAGCCGCAGAAGAGATCCACTATCCAGGAGGCGAAGCGCTGATAGGAGCAAAACGGCATCTGCAGGCGGCGCATGGTGAGCTCCTGCTGGATGTAGCGCCCCGACATGGTGAAGATGCCCTGGGCCTCCGAGGCCTTGCGCAGATCCCGGTAGGTCTCCTCTGCCTCCTTGAACCAGACGCGGGCCTGGGCCGGATCCCGCTCCTTTCGCCCCTTCCTGTCCTGCATCAGCCGCTTGCCGGTGTCGAGGTTGTCGAGGCGGGTGTTCTTCCAGCGAATGCCGAGCAGGTTCACGTCGTGCAGTTCGGCGCAGTGCAGGTTCGCCTCGCTGAGGTCGGCCTTCATCAGGCTGCCGCCGCGAACCCTGAGGCCATAGAGGTGGGCACCGCGCAGGTTGGCGCGATAGAGGTTGCACTGCTCCAGCAAGAAGCCCTGGGGGCCCTGCTTGTTCACCAGGTTGAGGTCGGCGAGTTCGGCGCGGGCCAGTTGCAAGCCGTGGCAGAGGCCCCCCTGACGCACATAGTTCTCCAGCGCCTGGGTGGTGCCGGGGGATTGGTGATCCCCCTTGGGATCGTGCCAGCGGCACAGGTCGTGATCCCCCGCTTCTTCGCTGCAGTGGCGGCCATCCGCCACCAGGTATCGGCACATCCCCATGCTGTCCCCTCCTCGCTGAACTGGTATCAGCATAGGTGAGGGGGGCCGGGGGATGCTCAGTTGAGCTGGTTATATTCCTGGCGCAGCTTGCGAAAGCGCTCCTGCTGGGCGGGATTCAGGGGGATGCCTTCCAGCACCTCCAGGGTCTCCTTGCACTCGGCGCCAAACTCCGGGCTCTTGCGGTTCTTCTGCATCAGTTGCAGCAGCACCTGGATCTTGTTGAGGGCCGCCCCGGTATTGGCCGGCGTGCGGCGCAAGGCCTCGCGAAAGTGGCTGAGGGCCTGCTCCAGCTCCCCACCCTGATAGGCCTTGATGCCCAGCTCGTTGAGCTGCTGGTAGCGCTGGCGGCGCTCCTGCACCGTCTTGTCATCCCGGGTGACCTGGATGCAGGTGGTGAGCAACCTGTCCTCATCTTCCGCCAGCAGGGCCTGCAGACTCTCGGCGTACTCGAACTCGCCGAGCTGATAGAGCGCCAAAATGGTCTCTCCCAACAGGGCGGGGGGCATGGTCTCCGGTTGTTCCAGCCAGTTCTGGTTCGCACGGTAGAGCATCTTCTTGCCCCTCAACAGCTCGCCGAGGGCGATCTGTACCCTGGCTTGGCAGATCTGCTCGAACACCGGGTAGTTGAACTCCGCCATCATCAGGGAGTCGCGAATGCGGGACAGGGCCGAGTTCACCTGCTTCTGCAGGTTGGCGATGTGGTAACCGTCGTTGCTGTTGAGGGCGTAGAGGGTCAGGGTCTGGATATAGGCCCCGAGATAATGGGGCGTACGGTGGATGGAGTTGCGGGACAGGTCGATGAGGGAGAGCAGCACATCCTTGGCCTGACCGTAGTCGTGGCGCAGCAGGCACACCTCCGCCAGGCGGCGGGAGAGCTGCACCGACTGGGGGGAGATGTCCACCGCCCGGCGCAGCTCCTGCTGAGCCAGATCGCTATTGCCGAGGGCGAGCTGGGATTCCGCCAGCCAGAGGTAGGCCTCCACCATCAGGGGGGCATTTTTCAGCATGGCCTGCAGGTGGCTCACCGCCTCCTCGTGCAATCCCAGGTTATGACAGGCCTTGCCCAGGGTGAGCCGGGCCCAGCTGTTCTCCTGCCCGGCCAGCAGCTGGCGCATCAGGCTGCGGGCCTCCCTGGCCTGGCCGAGCTTGAGCTGGGTATCGGCCTGCAGGCAGCGGCAGAAGTTGGCAAAACGGGGCACCAGATCCGCCTGGGTGGCGCACGCCTCGACAAGGGCCGGCAGATCGTCCTGGGTGAGGGCGGTGAAGACGCTCTCCAGGGCCTGACGGCGGGCGAGGGCACGTTTGAGGCGAAACGAGAACTGCTCCTGGGAGAAGGGCTTCATCAGGTATTCGTCGGGCTCGGCCTCGAGGGCGCTCAGCACCATGGCCCGGGAGCCATCGCTGCTGACCATGATCACCACGCTCTGGGGCGGGATGAGCTTCTGATCCCGCAGGCTTTCGAGCAACTGGCGGCCGTTCTCCCCGCTCCCCAGCTCATAGTCCAGCAGGTAGATGTCGAAGCTCTCTTTTTGGCAGCGGCGCCGCGCCTCCTCGGCGGAGTTGATGTAGGTGATGCGGTTGATGCCGATGTTGAGCAGCATGGCCTTCATCATCATCTGGAAGGAGCGCTGCTCGTTGACCAACAGTATGCGTCTGGGCTTGGGCTGGGCTTTCTTCTCTGGCTCGGGAGTCTGCATCTGTCTGGGTCAGGCGCTGGGATGGGATGAGGGAAGTGTGCCACCAAAGTCCGCAGACAGGCAATCCGATGGCGCAATTGCCCGTGTCATCCCTCACAAATCCGCGGGTTGGCGGCCAGATCCCGTTATCGTTCCGGGCTTGGGGGCCAGTGGCTGGCCCCGCATGTTGCACTCAGGTGGACGGCCTGGACGCCTCGGGTTGCTCCTTGGCGGGCAGATAAGGGGCAAACTCCGGGGTGAATATGGCCTCGAATCCCTGCTCTGTCTTGACGATGAGGTAGACGGCCAGATGATGCCGGCGCGCGAAGGCCATGGCCTGCTCTGGGCCCATCACCATGAGCGCCGTATCCAGGGCATCGGCCTCCAGGGTAGTCCGGGTGATGACGCTGGCGGAGACCAGCTTGTGGGTCACGGGCTCACCGGTGGCGGGATCTATGATGTGGGAGTAGCGCTGGCCGTCCAGCTCATAGTAGTTGCGATAGCTGCCGGCGGTGCTGAGCCCCATGCCGTTTGGGGTCACCACGTCTTCGATGGCACCGGGCCGGTCGGAGGGCTCGACGATGGCCACTCGCCAGGGGTTGCCCTGGCTGTTGTGCCCCTTGCTGCGCACCGCGCCCGCCACCTCGATCAGGTAGTTGTCGACCCCCTTGCTCTCCATCAGGGCGGCTATCTCGTCGGATGCCGCCCCTTCCCCTAGGGTGGAGAGATCGAGATAGAGGTCGGGAATGGACTTGGCGAGCAGGAAGTCATCCCCTTGCCGGCTCAGGGTCAGCTTGTCGATGCCGACCCGCTCGCGGGCCTTGGCGATCTGCTCCGGGCTGGGACGCTTGATCGGACGCTTGTCCGGCCCGAAGCCCCAGAGGTTGACCAGGGGCCCCACGGTCACGTCCAGCTTGCCCCGGGTGAGGTGCCCTGCGTCTATGCCCTGCTGCACTATCCTCGCCATGGCTGCCGGAATGATCTGGGGTTCGTTGGCCGGCCCTCGGTTGAAGCGGGAGATGAGGGAGTCCGGATCATAGGTGGAGATCTCCTTGTTCATCCGCACCAGCAGGGCGTTGACCTCCTGGTCGAGGGCCGCCTGGCCGCCTGGGTAGGGGTCAGTGATGGTCACCACGAAGTAGGTGCCCATGGTATTGCCCTGAATGCGGGTCTGGGTGGGGCTCGGCTGGCAGGCGGCGAGCAGCATCATCATGGCCAGCAGTGCGCCGCGGCGAAGGAAAGTGGGGGCCTTGAGGGAAAACGACATCGGCTACGCTCATATGCAATGAAATCCGGGCGGGCAGCTTAGCCAACCCGGTCCGGGGTGACGAGCCTCTCGCGGACTCGGGGGGAAAAATAATTAACCGATACAGGGTCTTGATCAGATGAATCTGTCTCAGGATGGCAAGAGATCAGCCTCAGACGGTGACCTGGTCCGCAGCTTTGAGCAAAAGCCATCGTCGATTGACGACAGTTAAGTAGAATGAAGATCGATTACGACAGCATCTTTGCCCATCGCCTCGGCGAGTCTGCAGGCAAGCGTGTTGCCATCCATAGCCAAACGAAGGAGAAGATGATGAAAAAGGCAATTACCCTGCTGTTTCTTGGCTCACTGGCCGCTCTGGGCATGGTTGCGCCGGCTCAGGCCGACGAGTGTGCGCTGGCGATCGAAGGCAATGACGCCATGCAGTACAACCTCAAGGAGATGAGTGTCCCGGCCACCTGCAAGGAGGTGACCATCACCTTGCACCATTCCGGCAAGATGCCGGTGACCGCCATGGGTCACAACTGGGTGCTGTCGAACACCGCCGACTATCAGGCACTCGCCACCGCCGGCATGAGCGCCGGGGCCGATCACGACTACCTGCCCAAGGACGACGCTCGCATCCTGGCGCACACCAAGCTGGTGGGGGGCGGCGAGAGCACCAGCGTCACCTTCAAGACCGAGGGGTTGGCCGGTAAAGACCTGACCTTCTTCTGCTCCTTCCCCGGTCACTTCGCCATGATGAAGGGGACCTTCAAGGTCGTCTAAGTCGCTTTGAGTTTCGATATGCCGAAGAAAGCCGGGATCTCCCGGCTTTTTTATTGCCTGCTTGCTGCACCCAAGGGGAATGGCTCGCCTGTTTCGTGATCTGGCGGAGAGTGCCTGCAACAGGGTTGGGATAACATAGGCCGCAAACGGGTCAGATCCCCATCTTCGCATCGAATGGATAGAGAGTATGAAAGCCGTCAAATGGGTGCTCAGTGGTTGCCTCATGCTGGTGTGTGCCATCGCGCTGGCGGCGGAGCCCCCGGTCAAGAAGAGCCGCAACGGTATCTGCCATCCCAAGGGCGGAACTTACTACAGCCGCACCAAGTACTACGAGCCCTACGACAGCATGCAGGCCTGTCTCGATAGCGGGGGCCGGGCCCCCAAGCGCTGATTTCGGTTGCCGTTTAGCCGAGCGATTGCAGGGTAAAGAAGGCGATGGTGGTCTTCTTCTGACACTCGAAGCGGATGCTCTCCTCCCCGCTGACGACCAGGGTCTCGTTGATGGCGACCGGCTTGCCGTCCACTTCCAACTGGCCGCTCAGCAGGTGACAGAGGTAGGTCTTGTCCGCCTCCAGGGTGAGGCTCAAGGGGAAGGGCAGGTTGAGCACCCTCAGGTTGGCGCTGACGCGGGTCGGGTCGTAGATGAGCCCCAGATCCACCACCTCCTTTTTCAATAGCTCGCAGTGGGTCTCGTCGTCGCCGCTGAAATGGGCGGCCTCATGGGTGGCATAGGGGTGGCCGTTCAGCACGAAGCCGGCGCCGCTGATGGGCAGCAGGATGCGCTGATAACCGGGGAATTTCGAGAAGGGTCCAGCGCCCTTGATGGGGGCCGAGCTGAGTCGATAGTCAAAATCGAGTTTGTCCAAGCTAGCCCCCTCGGGGGCGATGAGGATCTGGGCCGTGATGCCCTGCTTGTTCTTCCAGGGCATCTTCAACTGGTCAGACTCTTTGATCAGGCGGATCACTGTGGACCTCTGTGGGCAATGGGGGATGAGGCCAAGTGATACCATCCCGGCCGCTCCCCCACAAGGCAAGCCGCCTCTGGGCCCGTCCGGTTGGCCATTTACTGGGCAACGGGAGGGGGAAGGAGGGGCCATCTCGGTAACGGCCGCTCTTCTGATGGCTCCGGGTTGTGCAATCTGTCGCCAACCCCGCGCCCCGGCCCCCACGAAACCTCGAGGCTGTGATGGGGGCGCTGTTAAAGCGGCCCGGACTCGTTACACTGGCTGCTTCGTTGTATGGAGGCACCATGACTCACAAGATCATTCTGGATACGGATCCCGGCATCGACGATGCCATGGCCATTTTGTTCGCCGAGGCGCACCCCGCCATCGACCTGCTCGCCATCACCACGGTATTTGGCAATGCCACCATAGAGAACGGCACCCATAACGCGCTCTGGCTCAAGCAGAAATATGCCATGAAGGCGGACGTGGCCCAGGGCGCCGCGGCGCCGCTTAAACGCGAGCCGGTCGGCCCCACCACAGTCGTGCACGGCCCGACGGGGTTTGGGGATGTGCGTGCCGGGGAGGTAAGCATCGAGGCGGATGCCCGCCCCGCCTGGCAATACATCGTCGAGGCCCTGAAGGCGGCCCCCGGCGAGATCACCCTGGTGACCATAGGCCCCCTCACCAACCTGGCGCTGGCATTAAAAGCGGCCCCCGAGATCACCCAACTGGTGAAAGAGGTGGTGGTGATGGGGGGCGCCTTTGGCGTCAATGGCCATCGCGGCAACGTGACCCCCTATGCGGAGGCCAATATCCACGACGATCCCGAGGCCGCCGACTTGGTGTTCACCGCCGACTGGCCTGTGGTGATCATCGGGCTGGATGTGACCCAGCAGAGCTTCTTCAGCAGCGCCTATCTAGATGCCCTGCGCGATGACGCGGGGGAGCCGGGCCGCTTCCTGTGGGAGGTGAGCCGCTTCTACCTGCGCTTCTACTCGGAGAGGATCGGTCTGGATGGCTGCCACGTGCACGACCCATCCGCCATCGCCTATGTGATAGACCCGACCCTGTTCACCCTGCGGGAAGGGCCGGTGCGAGTCATCCACAGCGGCCCCGCCATCGGCCATACCCTGCAAAAATTCGACGGCAAGCCCCATCCCCACGATGAGTGGGCCCCCTATCCCGCCCAGCGGGTCGGGGTGGCGGTACGGGATCAGGCGCTGCTCTCACTCTATCGGGAGACCCTGGTGGCCTGGGGTCAGTCTCGCTAAGAGAGGCGCTGGCGATGGGCAAAGCGTGAGGTTCCCCCGGTAATCGGTCACCGAGGGGGCCTATACTGAGGCCAACAATGGCATGAAGGAGAAGCACGGATGGCCTGGTTGTCTCTGGTGGTGGCGATAGCTCTGATCTGGTGGCTGATGAAGCTGGGGCGCGGCGCCCTGTTCGAGATCCGGCTCGCCCCCGGCAAGGTGGTGGTGAAGCGGGGATCGGTGTCGCCGCGCTTCCTGGCCGAGGCCAAGCACGTGCTGCAGCACGATCCGGTGCGTGGCCGCATCCTGGGACAACGGGACGGCAACGGGGTGCGCCTCGTCTTCTCCCGTTCCATCCCTGAACCCGTGGCCCAGCGGCTGCGCAACATCTTCCCCTACGGGGACTATCGCGGCCCGACCCCGGATCCGGATGGGCGCAAGTCCCATTGACGGACGGCAGACGATGACAAACGCCGGGTTCAGCCCGGCGTTTGCTTTCCATCCATATGCACCTTCCCTCAGCTTCAGCGCGGCCCCTGCAGGGGGGTCATCACCTCGATCAGGAAGTCGATGAAGGCGCGGGTCTGGGGCTTCAGGAAGCGACCCCCGCGAAACACCGCATAGATCTCGTCGTGGCGATCCTCATAGGGGGAGGCCTGCCATTCGGGCAGCACGGGGAGCAGGGAGCCATCGTCCAGTCCCTGCTGCACCATCCAGCTCGACAGCAGCAACAGGCCGCAGCCCGCCTTGGCGGCGCACAGCAGCGGTGTGCCGCCGATGGAGGCGAGGTTGCCCTGCACCGGAACGCGCCGCTTCTGTGCTTCCCGCTCGAAGTACCAGTGCTGGCGCTGGCGGCCCTGGCCGCGAATGAGGCAGTTGTGGCTCGCGAGCTCATCGGGATGGGCGAGTTCCCCGTGCTGTGCCAGGTATGCGGGGGAGGCGACCAGCAGGGTGCGGTTCGCCAGCAGTCGGCGGGCGTGCAGGCCGCTGTCGAGGGGGCGCCCGATGCGCACGGCCACATCCACGTTCTCGGCGTCGAGATCCACCAACCGGTTGTCGAGCTCTATCTCGAGGCGCACCTCGGGGTATCGGGCGAGGAAGAGGGGCAGCCGCGGCGCCAGCCAGGCTGCGCCGAAGCTCTCGAACACCGAGACGCGCAATCCTCCCCGCGGCGCTCCGGACAGGGGCTGGAGGGACTGCACCAGCTGATCCGCCTCCTCCAGCAGGGGGATGGAGCGGGCGAGGAAGTACTCTCCCTGCTCGGTCAGCACCAGCTGGCGGGTGCTGCGCTTGAACAGGGGCACCCCGAGCTGTTGCTCCAGGCTGTCTATAGTGCGGGTCACCGAGGAGGGGGCCAGGTTGAGGGCGCGGGCGGCACGGGAGAAGCCGCCGGACTCCACCACCTGGGCCAGGATACGGATGCGATCCAGCATGATTCATCCTTTGCGTAAAATGCAAAACTGTTGCCGATTATGCCCCTATTCTATTCATCCTGGCGGGAGTGAACAATGTCGGTATCGCCCAGGAGGGCGCTCATCCAAGGAGTCTTGCCATGTCCCACCGTATCCAGCTCGCCAGCCAGATCCCCGCCGCTATCCAGGCCATGCGGGGGCTGGAAACCTACCTCGGCGGCACCGACATTCCCCCAAGCCTCAAGGAGCTCATCAAGCTGCGCGCCTCCATGATCAACGGCTGCGCCTACTGCATCGAGCTGCACGCCGAGGTGGCGATGAAGCAGCAGGAGAGTCCGCAACGCCTGCTGGCGCTGGCCGCCTGGCGGGAGTCACCGCTGTTTGACGAGCGGGAGCGGGCCGTGCTGGCCCTGACCGACGAGGTGACCCTGATCGCCGATCAGGGGCTCAGCGAGGCGAGCTACCAGAAGGGGCTGGCCCTGCTCGGGGAGACCCTGCTGGCCCAGTGCCTGATGCAGATCATCACCATCAACGCCTGGAACCGGGTCGCCGTCGCCACCCGCATGGAACACTCCCACGGCTGATATGGCTCTGCAATTGTTAATGTTGTGTTAAATTAAAATGACAACAGAATGTGCTGATGACGGGTCCCGCTGGTGACCCGTTTTTTTTCATCCCGGGGAGGCGGAAATGGAGGGGAGGAAGGGGAAAAATGGCTCTTTTTCGAATGCAAGAAGTTAATCATACGATCGTTTGATTAATTAATTTTTATTTTTGTGATAGTTTCATGGTGCCAGATCAAGGAACTGGTAAAGAAAGGTCAGGATGGAAGGGAGTGGTATGAGGCCTTTCTTTCCGTTTACCCGTGGGAAATATAAGGATGAATGATGTTTTTGCTTAATTAGTGAGCGTTTTCGGTGGTGTGGAAAATTAACGCAGGATGAATTGCGTGGCTGTGATCCGAGTTAATTGGTCGATGTCAAGTGATTAACATCCAATGTGTGTTTGTATCAGCTTGAAAACAATTTTGGGATTAATTTTTCATGTTGTTCACATGCCTGTCTGATGCAATAAAATGCTGCATTTTTTAATTATACCAATAAGCCTTGGGAAGATGAGGACATTGCATGAGACCTTTTGATGTGAAGAGGGGCTTGGGCGCTTTGCTGTTGATCGCGACTGCTGGCTTGCTGAGCGGCTGCGACATGGCTCTGATGAGCCCCAAGGGGCAGGTTGGTCTGGAGCAGAAATCACTGATATTGACCGCACTCGGGTTGATGCTGATCGTGGTGATTCCTGTGATTATTATGGCGGTGGCATTCTCTCGTAAATACAGAGCATCCAACACCGACGCCAAATATACCCCGGATTGGTCTCACTCCAACAAGATTGAAGCGGTTGTCTGGACCGTACCCGTTATCATCATCGTCATCCTGGCGGTGATCACCTGGAAAACCTCCCACTCGCTGGATCCCTACAAGCCGCTGGAATCGGATGTCAAACCGATCCAGGTCGATGTGATCTCGCTGGACTGGAAATGGTTGTTCGTCTATCCGGAACTGGGTATCGCCTCGGTCAACGAGCTGGCCTTCCCGGTCAATACCCCGGTCAACTTCCGGGTGACCTCGGATACTGTGATGAACTCCTTCTTCATTCCCCAGCTGGGCGGTCAGATCTACGCCATGGCGGGGATGCAGACCAAGCTGCACCTGATCGCCAACGAGGCGGGTCAGTACAAGGGGATCTCCGGCAGTTACAGCGGTGCCGGCTTCTCCGGCATGAAGTTCAAGGCTATCGCGACGCAGGATCAAGCCGGCTTCGACGCCTGGGTTGCCAAGGTGAAGCAATCTCCCAAGATGCTGAGCACCATGGATGAGTTCGATGCCCTGGCCAAGAAGAGCGAAAACCACCCGGTGGAGTACTTCGCGAGCGCCGATCCCAAGCTGTTCGTCAACGTGATCAACAAGTTCATGGGTGGCATGTCCCATGGTGGCCACGAGGCCATGAAGCATGACGCCAAGCAAGAGGGCGCCATGGATCACGACGCCATGAAGCATGAGTCCGCGAATGAGGACACCATGGACCACGAGGCCATGAATCATGACGAGCATGCAGGACACATGGCCACGTCGATGGCTGACAAGAGTGTGAAAGCAGGATCCGAGGAATAATCGATGTTTGGAAAATTGACACTCGAGGCTGTTCCGTACCATGAACCCATCATCATGGTCACGATAGCCGGTATCATCTTGGGTGGGCTGGCTATCGCCGGTCTCATCACTTACTACGGCAAGTGGCAATATCTGTGGAAAGAGTGGCTCACCTCGGTGGACCACAAGCGCCTCGGTATCATGTATCTCATCCTGGGCATGGTCATGTTGCTGCGCGGCTTCGCCGATGCAGTCATGATGCGTGGTCAGCAGGTCATTGCCTCCGCCGGTGGCGAAGGCTACCTGAATGCCCATCACTACGACCAGATCTTCACCGCCCACGGCGTCATCATGATCTTCTTCGTGGCCATGCCACTGGTGATCGGCCTGATGAACATCGTCGTGCCGCTGCAGATCGGCGCCCGTGACGTCGCCTTCCCCTTCCTGAACAACCTGAGCTTCTGGTTTACCGCCGCGGCCGTGGTGCTGATCAACGTCTCCCTCGGGGTCGGTGAATTCGCCCAGACCGGCTGGTTGGCCTATCCGCCCTTGTCGGGACTGGAGTTCAGTCCGGGTGTCGGGGTCGATTACTGGATATGGAGTCTGCAGATCTCGGGTCTGGGAACCCTGCTGACCGGTGTGAACTTCTTTGCCACCATCATCCGGATGCGTGCCCCCGGCATGACCATGATGCGTCTGCCGGTGTTCACCTGGACCGCCCTGTGCGCCAACATCCTGATCATCGCCTCCTTCCCGATCCTGACCGTCACCATCGCCCTGCTGACCGCAGACCGCTACCTGGGTACCCATTTCTTTACCAATGACATGGGTGGCAACATGATGATGTACATCAACCTGATCTGGGCCTGGGGTCACCCCGAGGTGTATATCCTGGTGCTGCCGGTGTTCGGGATCTTCTCCGAAGTGGTGGCGACCTTCTGCAAGAAGAAGCTGTTTGGCTACACCTCCCTGGTGTGGGCGACGGTGGCCATTACCGTGCTCTCCTTCGTGGTCTGGCTGCACCACTTCTTCACCATGGGGTCCGGCGCCAATGTGAATGCCTTCTTCGGCATCACCACCATGATCATCTCCATCCCGACCGGGGTGAAGATCTTCAACTGGCTGTTCACCATGTACCGGGGTCGCATCGAGTTCAGCTCCCCCATGCTGTGGACTGTCGGCTTCATCATCACCTTCACCGTGGGTGGCATGACCGGGGTACTGCTCTCCGTGCCGGCCGCCAACTTCGTGCTGCACAACAGCCTGTTCCTGATCGCTCACTTCCACAACGTCATCATCGGCGGCGTGGTGTTCGGTTGCTTCGCCGGTATCACCTACTGGTTCCCGAAGGCGTTCGGCTTCAAGCTGGATGACGTCTGGGGCAAGCGCGCCTTCTGGTGCTGGATTGTCGGCTTCTTCGTGGCCTTCATGCCACTCTACGTGCTGGGCTTCATGGGCATGACCCGTCGTGTCAGCCAGAACATCGATCCCGAGTTCCACGGCTGGCTGGTGGTTGCCGCCTGCGGCGCCGGCCTCATCGCCCTCGGCGTGCTGTGCCAGGTCATCCAGATCGTGGTCAGTATCCGTGACCGCGAGAAGAACCGCGACCTGACCGGCGATCCCTGGGGTGGCCGTACCCTGGAGTGGGCGACCTCCTCGCCGCCGCCGTTCTACAACTTCGCCATCGAGCCGAAGGTCAAGGGTCTGGATGCCTTCTGGGAAGCCAAGCAAGACGGTAGCGCCTACCGCAAGCCGGCCCAGTATGCCCCCATCCACATGCCGAAGAACTCCGGTGCCGGCGTGATCATCGCGGCCTTCAGCGTGGTGTTCGGCTTTGCCATGATCTGGCACATCTGGTGGATGGCCATCGCCGGCTTCGTCGGCATGATCGCCACCTGGATCATCCACAGCTTCAACGACGATGTGGACTACTACGTACAGGTTGACGAGATCGAGCGCATCGAAGGTCAGCATTTCGACAATATCAACAAGGTGGCCTGACGCTATGGCAACTGACGTACTCCATCACACTCACGGCGCCCATGACGATCATGGGCACCATGATGCCGGTGCCACCAAGGTATTCGGCTTCTGGATCTACCTGATGAGTGACTGCATTTTGTTTGCGACCCTGTTCGCAACCTATGCAGTCCTGGTCAACGGCACCGCCGGCGGTCCCGCCGGCAAGGACATCTTCGAACTGCCGTTCGTGTTCGCCGAAACCATGCTGCTGCTGCTGAGCTCCATCACCTTCGGCTTCGGCATGCTGGCCATGAACAAGAACAAGGTCGCCGCCGTCAACACCTGGCTGTTTGTGACCTTCCTGCTCGGCGCCGGCTTCATCGCCATGGAGATCTACGAGTTCCATCACCTCATCGTCAACGATGCGGGCCCGGATCGCAGTGGCTTCCTGTCTGCCTTCTTCACCCTGGTCGGTACCCACGGTATCCACGTGACCAGCGGCCTGATCTGGATCATCGTGATGATGGTGCTGATCACCAAGAAGGGGCTGACCGAGCGCAACCGTACTCGCCTGATGTGCCTGAGCCTGTTCTGGCACTTCCTGGACGTGGTCTGGATCTGCGTCTTCACCGTGGTCTATCTGATGGGGGTCATGTAATGAGTCATTCTGTTGACAATCACGGCGCCAGCCACGGCAGCGTCAAGTCCTACATGATAGGGTTCGTGCTGTCACTCATCCTGACCGCAATTCCGTTCTGGATGGTGATGGACGGCTCCGCCTCCCACGCCGTGGTGCTCGGCACCGTGGTCGGCATGGCGGTGGTGCAGATCTTCGTGCACCTGGTCTACTTCCTGCACATGAACACCTCCTCCGAGGAGCGCTGGAACCTGGTGGCCCTGGTCTTCACCGTGCTCATCATCGCCATAGTCGTGGTGGGTTCCCTGTGGATCATGTACAACCTCAACATCAACATGATGGTTCACTAAGCGGGTTGATGTGATGATGAAGCAATACCTGCAAGTGACCAAGCCAGGCATCATCTTCGGTAACCTCATCTCGGTTATCGGGGGTTTCCTGCTGGCGTCCAAGGGGAGCCTCGACGTCCCTCTGTTCATCCTGACCATGGTCGGGGTGTCACTGGTGGTCGCCTCCGGCTGCGTGTTCAACAACTACATCGACCGGGACATCGACTGCATCATGGAGCGCACCAAGAACCGCGCTCTGGTGAAGGGGTTGATAGCGCCGGGGGTCTCGCTCTGGTATGCGAGCGTACTCGGCGTTGCGGGCATTGCACTGCTCTACTTCGCGGCCAATCCGTTGGCCGCCTTGCTGGCAGTGCTGGGCTTCCTGGTCTATGTGGGGGTCTACAGCCTCTACATGAAGCGCCACTCTGTCTATGGCACCCTGGTGGGCAGCCTCTCCGGCGCCGCACCGCCGGTCATCGGCTACTGCGCGGTGAGCGGCCAGTTCGACTCGGGGGCGCTGATCCTGCTGGCGATTTTCAGCCTGTGGCAGATGCCGCACTCCTATGCGATCGCCATCTTCCGCTTCAAGGATTACCAGGCCGCCAACATCCCGGTGTTGCCGGTAGTGAAGGGGATCTCCGTGGCCAAGCACCACATCACCCTCTACATCCTGGCCTTTATGGTACCGACCCTGATGCTGTTCCTCGGCGGCTACGCCGGTTACAAGTATCTGATCGTCGCCACGGCGGTGAGCGTCTGGTGGCTGGGGATGGCGCTGTCCGGCTACAAGGCCGCGGTGGATGACTCCCTCTGGGCCCGCAAGCTGTTCATGTTCTCCATCGTCACCATCACCTGCCTGAGCGTGATGATGTCGGTGGACTTCCAGCCCGATGCGGCGCCGGTCCTGGTGACCATGCTGCCTTGAGTTGCTGTGATATGACGCAGGAAAATCAATAGAATCCAGAGCCGGGAACCTTCCCGGCTCTGTTATTATGTGGCCCCCGTGCGGGGCGTATTCCCGATGTCTGTCGGGTGGTGGCAGGGCGCCATTCACCCGGACTCCTTCTCTCTTCTTGTCTATCGAGGCCATCATGAATGATTTCACCATGACGAGGGGCGAGCGACGCGCCACCTGGGCGCTCGGCTCCGTCTTCTCTTTGCGCATGCTCGGCATGTTTATGGTGCTGCCGGTACTGACCACCTACGGCATGTCCCTGGCCGGCGCCTCCGAGGCGCTCATCGGCCTGGCCATCGGCATCTACGGCATGACCCAGGCCCTGCTGCAGATCCCGTTCGGCCTGCTCTCCGATCGCATCGGCAGAAAGCCCCTCATCGTCGGCGGCCTGCTGATGTTTGCCGCAGGCAGTTGCATCGCCGCCCTGAGCGACTCCATCTGGGGGGTCATCGTCGGGCGCGCCCTGCAGGGCAGCGGCGCCATCTCGGCCGCCGTCATGGCCCTGCTCTCGGATCTCACCCGGGAGCAGAACCGCACCAAGGCCATGGCCTTCATCGGGGTGAGCTTTGGCATCACCTTCGCCGTCGCCATGGTGACCGGGCCCCTCATCACCCACGCCCTGGGCCTGTCCGGCCTGTTCTGGCTCATCGCCCTGCTGGCCTTGGCCGCCATCGCCCTGGTGATCTGGGCGGTGCCCAGGCCCGAGGCCCATCTGCAGAATCGCGAGTCCGCCATGGTGCGGGGCGGTTTTCGCACCGTGCTGACCAACCCGCGCCTGCTCAAGCTGAACCTCGGCATCCTCTGCGTGCACACCCTGCTGATGTCGAGCTTCGTGGCGCTGCCGCCGCTCTTGGAACAGGCGGGCCTGCCGCGAGACAGCCAATGGCAGGCCTATCTGGTGACCATGTTGATCGCTTTTGTCAGCGTGGTGCCCTTCATCGTCTACGCCGAGAAGCGCCGGCAGATGAAGCGGGTATTCCAGCTCTGCGTGTTGGTGATGCTGGTTGCCGAGCTGGTGCTCTGGCAAGCGGGTCTGCAGCTCTGGGGCCTGCTCGCGGGGCTGCAGATCTTCTTCATCGGTTTCAACGTGATGGAGGCGCTGCTGCCGTCCCTTATCAGCAAGGAGTCACCCCCCGGCTACAAGGGCACCGCCATGGGGGTCTACTCCACCAGCCAGTTCATCGGTGTCGCCATCGGCGGCAGCCTGGGTGGCCTGCTCTACGGCACCGGGGGGGCCCCCCTGGTGTTTGGCGGCTGCGCCCTGCTGGCGCTGATCTGGTTCGGGGTCAGCCTCACCATGCAGGATCCTCCCTATGTGAGCAGCCTGCGCATCGTGCTGCCGGCAGGGGTCGCGCCGACGCCGGCACTGGAGCAGAAGGTGCGCGCCTGCGACGGGGTGAGCGACGTGCTGCTGGTGGCCGAGGAACGCTCTCTCTACGTGAAGGTGGATACCAAGCACCTGAGTCGCAGCGATCTGGAGCGACTGATAGCCGCCTGAGGCTCGGGGCGGCGGGCGGACTCCCTTGCTATGCTGAAATCCCCAAGCAAGGAGGACGCCCCATGTCATATGTGGATGGATTCGTACTGGCCGTGCCCACGGCCAACAAGCAGGCCATGATCGACCATGCGAAATACATAGATCCCATTTTCCTCGAGCTCGGCGCCACCCGGGTGCTGGAGTGCTGGGGGGACGACGTGCCCCACGGCAAGCAGACCGATTTTTACCGCGCCGTGGCGGCGAAGGAGGATGAGACCGTGGTCTTCTCCTGGGTGGAGTGGCCGGACAAGGCCACCCGGGACGAGGCGATGCAGAAGATGATGCAGGACCCCAGGATGGATCCGGGCAGTCCCATGCATCAGCAGATGCCGTTTGACGGTGCCCGCATGATCTACGGCGGTTTCAGTCCCGTGCTGGAGTTCAAGGCCTGACGCCGTCCCTGCTGCCGCGCAAAAAGCCCGCCAATCGGCGGGCTTTCTTATGGGCGCTCGCTATGCATGGGCCTCAGGAGGCGCGCCAGAAGGGCTTGTCCCCGAGTATGGTGGCCCTGTGCATCACCCGCCGGGCCGGCAGGTAGTCGGCGTTGGCGTAGTGCTGGGTGACCCTGTTGTCCCAGATGGCGATGTCGTTCTCCTGCCAGCGCCAGCGCACCTGAAACTCGGGGCGGCGGATGTGATCGAACAGGAAGCCGAGCAGCGCCTCGCTCTCCCGGGCGGGCAGCTCCGGCAAGCGGGTGGTGAAGCCCTCGTTGACGAACAGCGCCTGGCGACCGCTCACCGGGTGGGTGCGCAGCACCGGATGGCGCAGGGGCGGGTTGCTGGCAACCGCCGCCTGCCAGCGCTGGCGCTCGGCTTCGCTGCCCTGATGGCGATGGGCGGGGAAGGACTTGGTGAAGTCGTGCTCCGCCTCCAGCCCTGCCAGCAGTTTCTGCAGGGGCGGGGAGAGGGCCGCGAGCGCGGCTATGCCGCTGGCCCAGAGGGTGTCCCCCCCGGTCGGCGGCAGCTGCTTGGCGGCCAGGATGGCGAGCGCCGGCGGCGTCTCGATGAAGGTGACGTCCGTGTGCCAGTTGTCGTTGTCCGGCGGGTTGTCGTCATGGGTGTCGAGTACGATGATCTCCTCCGCCTCCTCGCTGTGGGGATAGACGGGGTGGATGTGCAGATCCCCGAAGCGGTTCGCCAGAGCCCGCTGCTCCCGCGGCGTGATGGGCTGGTTGCGGGCAAACAGTACCTGGTATTTGAGCAGGGCCCGGTGCAGTTGCTCGAACTGCCCGAGGCTCAGGGGCTGTGCCAGATCCAGTCCGGCGATCTCGGCGCCTATGTGGGGACCCAGCGGGGTGATGGTCAACTTGTCGATCATAGTCTCTCTCCATGGGATGTCAGAGGGTCAGCCTGCGCGGCAGGGCGCGCAGACTCGGTTCCAATACGAAGGGGATGTGAGCCATCACCACGGGGGCCGAGGGGCCGATGATCAGCTGGTCGGTCATGATGTTTCTCCATGCCAGGGGGTCAGTTTGCGCTGCAGGGCGCGCAGGCCCAGTTCCAATACGAAGGCGATCACCGCGATCACCAGAATGCCGGCCAGCACCACGTCGGTAGCCAGGAACTCGCCGGCGGATTGCACCATGAAGCCCACGCCCCGGGTGGCGGCAATCAACTCGGCGGCCACCAGGGTGGACCAGCCCACGCCGAGGCCGATGCGAAGCCCGGTCAGGATCTGGGGCAGGGCCCCCGGCAGGATCACATGCCAGAGCACCTGAGTCCGGGTGGCGCCCAATGCCCGGGCCGCCCGCAGCCGCACCGGCTGGGCGCTCTGCACCCCGTCCAGGGTGGCCATGGCCACGGGGGCGAAGATGGCCAGATAGATGAGCAGTACCTTGGAGGTCTCGCCTATACCAAACCAGATCACCATGAGCGGCAGGTAGGCGAGCGGCGGTACCGGCCGGTAGAGCTCGATGAATGGATCCAGCACCCCGCGCACCGTGGGGCTGAGCCCCATGGCGATACCGGCCGTTATGCCAAAGACCGCCGCCGCCGTCAGGGCGATCAGGATGCGGCCGAGGCTCGCTCCCAGGTGCTGCCACAGGGTGGCGTCCATAAAGCCCTGGGGCCCGGCGATGGTGACGAGCTGGCCCAGCACCCGCTCGGGGGGCGGCAGGAACAGGGGGTCAATCCAGCCCAGATGCGCCACCAGCCACCAGAGGGCCAGCAGGGCGGTCAGGGTAACCAGGCTCAGGCCAAGCCGGCGGCCGAAGGGCCAGCGCAAAGCCCGCCTGCTGTTGGTAGTGGCGACGGGCGCGTCCAGGGATTGGATCAGGGTCTGGTTCATGCGAAGGCCTCCCGCTCGGCGAACACCCGGCCGAGCACGTACTCCCGCCGCTCGATAAAGGCCGGATCGGACTTGATGCTGCGACTGGATTCCCCGGCGGCGAAGCGGCGGCCGAAGTCCAGGGTGAGTCGCTCCAGCACCCGGCCGGGGGAGGGGGAGAGCAGCACCAGGTCGGTGGCCAGAAACACCGCCTCCTCGATGTCGTGGGTGATGAGCAACACCTGGCGACGGCCCAGAGACCACAGTCGCAGCAGCAGGGTCTGCATCTGCTCCCGGGTGAAGGCATCCAGGGCGCCGAACGGCTCGTCGAGCAGTAGCAGTTGCGGCCGGGTGGCCAGGGCCCTGGCGATGCCGACCCGCTGGCGCTGGCCGCCGGAGAGCTGCCAGATGGCGCGATCGCCGGCCCCCTCCAGCCCCACCTGACGCAGCAGATCCTGGGCCAGAACGGTGCGCTCGGCCCTGGGCACCCCGGCCAGTTGCAGGCCGAAGGCGACGTTGTCCTGCACGTTGCGCCAGGGGAGTAACCCCTCACTCTGGAACACCACGCCGCGCTCGGCACCGGGTCCGGTCACCGGCTCGCCCCCGAGGCTTATCTGGCCGTGGCGGCAGGGCTCGAAACCGGCCACCAGGTTGAGGAGGGTGGTCTTGCCCGAGCCGGAGGGGCCGAGTACCACCATCAGCTCCCCCTCGGCGAGGGAGAGACTGATGTTGTCGAGCACCTTTTTGCCTGCGTACTCGGCGGATACATGGGATATCTGCAGCATGATCACCTCCTCCGGCTTATTGAGGCAGTGCTTTCACGAAGCGGTCGGTGACGAACTGGCGATAGTCGCCAGCGGCCCTGGCCACCTTGCCCTGCCCCTCGAGGAAGCGGGCGGTGTCGACTATGGTCTGGTTCACCAGAGAGGCAAGCTCGTCGCTCTGGGCACGGGCGTCCAGGTAGGTGTTGCCCTTGACCAGTTCAGGAATATCCGCCTCGGGCACGCCGCTCAGGCGGGAGAGCTTGCCGAGGTTCTCCGGCCGGGCCAGCCAGCCCTCGGGGTTGTCGAGATAGCCGCGCTGGGCCGCGAGCGTGCTGCTCACGAAGGCCTGCACCACCTCGGGGTGAGCCTTGGCGAAGTCCTTGCGCACCACCCACACATCCAGGGTCGGCGCCCCCCATTGCCCTACCTGGGCCGAGTCGGTCAGCACCTTGCCCTCCTTGGCGAGCTGGTTGAGGGCCGGGGCCCATACATAGGCGCCGTCGATGTCACCGCGCTGCCAGGCGGCGATGATGGCCGGTGGCTGCAGGTTCACTATCTGCAGCTTGGCCGGATCGACGCCCCAGTGCTTGAGGGCCGCCAGCAGGCTGTAGTGGGTGGTGGAGGTGTAGGGTACGGCGATGCGCTTGCCGACGAGATCCTGGGGGTTAGCGAGTCCTTGCTTCACCACCAGCGCCTCGGAGTCGCCGAGCTTGGAGGCGAGCAGGAACACCTCGATGGGCACGTTCTGGCTCGCCGCCACCGCCAGGGGGCTGGAGCCGATATTGCCTATCTGCACGTCGCCGGAGGCCAGTGCCCGCACCACGCTGGTGCCGCTGTCAAACTTGCGCCACTCCACCTTGGCGCCGCTCTCCCTGGCGAAGGTGTTGTCGGCCTGGGCCACCTTGGCGGGCTCGGCGGAGGTCTGGTAGGCGACGGTGACGTCCACCGCCTGGGCGGACTGGCTGAGCAGGACGGATGCCGCCAGCCACAGAGAGATGCCTTTCGCTGTCATGATGCACTTCCTTGTCGGGGGTGTTGGAAGCCACATCTTTGTCCGAACATCCCTCGGGAATGAAGGAACGAGAAAGGTGTTCTCATGCCTTATGGTTCTTAGAAAAAATGATGAAAAACAAATCATTGTTTCATATATGTTGGATTGCCGCAGAGTTCCGCTGTAATTAATGGGCGGTATTAATAGAGTGAGCCAAGTAATACTGCATCAGCTATTAAATTTCACATGGTAGTATTTAAGTTAATTGCTATGCCAATTTTCAAACATAGTTTATTGGACTCTGTTGAGCTCTGGTGGTAAAGTATTTGAGCTTTACATAGCGTCTAACATAACAATAGATAAACTCGGGTTAATACAATGCATTGGTATCTTTCTGTTCTTAAAAAATACGCAGTACTACGTGGGCGAGCTCGTCGTAAAGAGTATTGGATGTACAGCCTCCTCAACATTCTGGTTGGTAGCGTAATTTGTATGGTGTGTGCCTTGTTTGCTAGCCAAGAAGTTGGTGTCTCAGTACTCTTTGTTTATTTGTTATTTACCGCCATCCCCGGTTTTGCGGTGACGGTCCGTCGGTTGCATGATACCGATAGAAGTGGGTGGTGGATCCTCATATCCTGTATTCCTGTGGTTGGACCGTTTATTTTTCTCTACTTTAGTTTCTGTTCAGGGACTATAGGGGCGAACCGTTTTGGTGAAGACCCTAAAGAAGCATAAACACTACTGACAGAACAAAAAAACCGCCATTTGGCGGTTTTTTTGTTAGAGCGCCTCAACGCTCAATCAGCGGCGCCGAGCGATAACTCCAGAGGCCATAGGTGCGCAGGGCATCCCGGTAGATGCCGAGCAGCTCGCCGTCGCTCACCTTGGCGAGGGTGGAGAGCGGCTTGTCCGGGTAGGCGACGCTGTCCACCTTGAGTCCGGCGGGGCCGCTCTGCCAGCTGGCGATCTCCAGCAGGGTCTGGCCCCGACGCACATGGCTGGCGGAGCTCACCAGGGTGGCGAACTCTATCTGGTGGCGGGCGAGGGCATAGCCGCTGTAGAGGGCGTTGTCCACCGTGCTGGTGGCGTAGTTCTCCTCGATGATGCGGGATCTGTCGATCCCCTTCTTCACCAGCCAGTCCGCCATCAGCTTGCCCTCTGTCTGCCGGTTCTGGGGCACGCCGCCTGTTACTATGATGAGGGCCGCCGGGTTGGCCTGGGCCAGCACCCGGGTGGTCTCGAGGCGCCCCAGCAGGATGTCGTTCATGGTGCCGTCGGGGTTGAGGGCATAACCCAGGGTGACGATGGCGCGCCGCCCGCTCTTCTCCACCCGGCCCTGACGCTCCTTGAGGGGGGTGGCGACCACCCTGTCCACGGTCTCGAAGAGGCGCTGCAAGTCGGCGGCGCGCCCGCCATTAAGCTCGCTCACCCGCTTGAAATAGCCGTCGGCCTTGGCCTGGTTGCCCTTGAAGCGCTGCAAGGTGGCCAGGTAACTGTTGATGTCGAGATCGTCGGGGGCGGCGGTGAGGGCCTGTTCGAACAGGCCGATGGCCCTGTCCACGTTGCCGTTGTAGATCTGGGCGTTGGCCGCCGAGATGAGGAGATCGGTGCGATAGGGCTCGAGCTGGTGGGCCTGCAGCAGCAGATCTGTCACCTGCTCCATGTTGCTCGGCATCTTGGCGGTGAAGCCGGCATCGGAGACCCGGGCCGGCGACTTGAAGATGTGCAGGGCATCCGCCAGCAGCTGATCCACCACCTGGCGCTTGCTGATGTACTGCTCGTAGTTCTGCTCCTTTTGCAGGGAGCGCACCGGGGCGGCGTCGACGCTCGGGATCAGGGCCGGCAGCGCCAGCAGGCTGGCCAGGGTCAGGGCAATCGCGGTTCTTTTCATCGAGGGCTTCCTTGGGGCAGGGGAGCTTGCATTATCCTGCCGCTTTTCCAATAAAAACATGAGCTTGGTCTTGGCATTCTACCCCGTTTGGGATGAAGAAAACGTGAACCACTCCGGCGAACCCGAAATGGCACCCCATTCACGGCTGGCCGAGCCGCTCGTCGAGAAAGGCGAGCCAGGCTGCCACCTTGGCAGGCAGATGGCGGCGGCGCGGGTAGAGGCACCAGATGCCGTGCTCCGGCAGCCGGTAGGCGGGCAGCACGGGCACCAGCCGGCCGGCGGCGAGATCCTCCCCCACGATGAAGTCCGGCATGTTGCCGATGCCGAGTCCCGCCAGCAGGGCGCTGTGGATGGCGTCGCTGTTGTTGACCTCGAAGTTGCCCTTGGGGGTCACCCCCACCTCGCCCTCCGGGCCCAGCAGGCGCCACCGGGTGCCACCACGGAACAGGGAGTAGAAGAGGCAGTTGTGGCGCTCGAGATCGCTCGGGGTCTGCGGCACCCCCGCCCGGGCCAGATAGGCAGGTGCGGCGCACAGGGTGCTGTGGCAGGGGGCGAGGCGGCGGGCGATGAGGCTCGAGTCTTCCAGGGCGCCGATGCGCAGCCCCACGTCGAACCCCTCGGTGATGAGGTCCCGCTGCTCGTCGCTCATCTCGAACTGCAGCTGCACCTCGGGGTAGCGGGCGAGAAAGTCGGGGATGAGGGGCACCAGATGGCGGCGGCCATAGACCATGGGCACTGTCACCCGCAGCAGGCCCCGGGGCGCCGCCTGCAGGGCACCGATGGCATCTTCCCCCTCGCCAGCCAGGCGCACCGCGTGGCGCACCGTCTCGAAATAGCGCTCTCCCGCCTCGGTGAGGCTGAGGGAGCGGGTGGTGCGATAGAGCAGCTGGCAGCCGAGCAGCTGCTCCAGCTGGTTCACCTTCTTGCTCAGCGCCGACTTGCTGCCCCCCAGCTGGCGCGCCGCGCCTGAGAAGCTGCCCGCCTCCACCACGGCGACGAAGGCGGGGAGCAGGGCGAAGGCATCCTGGTTCATGTCGTTCTCGAACTGGAAACAAAGTTGTGACGTTATGGTGGATTATCCCCTGAACAAAGACAATCTATCCTGCTCCTATCGTGTTAACGGAGTCCTGCCATGTCATCCACATCCATCACTTCCCTCAGGTCGCGGAGCCTCTGTGCAGAGCAGGCGGTCGGGGCCTTGGCGGCCCTCGGCGCAGGCTTCTTGCTGGCGCTGATGATCGATCGCAACGGCGCCCTGGCCCTGGCTACCGACCCCTGGCTCGCGAGCTGGCTCGCCCACGGGGCAGGCACCCTGGTGGCCGCCCTGCTATGGGGGCTTATGGCCAGAGTGAATACTAACCGCAGAAGCAGAGCCGGGACTGGATCGGTGGGGAGACAGGCCGCCGGGACTCGCTCCCTTGCATCCTCCTCTGCGCCAGATAGCAGCAGTACCGACCCCAGCCAGAGCGAGACTGCCCCTGCTCAGGCGAAGACAAGGCCTGCCCAGGTGGAGAGAGTCCCGCTCTGGGCCTGGTTTGGCGGTCTGCCGGGGGCGCTCACCGTGGTGCTGGCGGCCTTCTGCCTCAACTCACCCCTGGGTATGGCGGGCACCCTGGCCCTGCTGCTGCTCGGTCAGCTGCTGTTCGGGGCCCTGTGCGATGCCCTCGGCTGGTTCGGCCTGCCCCGCCGCCGTCCAGAAGGGATGGATCTCTTCGCCACCTTCTTGGTGATGGCCGGCGCCCTGCTGATCGTGCTGGGCCTGTGAGCTCGAAGCATCTTGGATGACCACAGACTGGGGAGAGCGCGATAACGCTGCCGATGCGTGGGTGGCGGTTTCCCGCAGTGCCTGCCCTGACCCCTTTCACCGATAAGGAGAGAACGATGACCATCTTGATCCTGCTGGGATTGCTCAACGGCGTGGCGGTCAGCCTGTCGCGCACCCTCAACGGCCGTCTCGCCACCGCCCGCGGAGCCCTGGGCGCGTCCCTGGCCAACCATCTGCTCGGCTTCCTGCTGCTCGGCGCCATGTTGCTGTTGACGGGGGCCCATTGGGAGCGGCTCGCGGGGCTGGATCCCTGGCTGCTGGTGGGCGGGGTGCTGGGGGCGCTGTTCGTCGCCATCAGCAGCTGGGCCATAGGTCGGGTCGGTGCCCTGGCCTGTGCCCTGCTCATCATCACCGGCCAGCTGGTGGGGGGCGTGGCCCTGGATGCCCTGGCGGGGCGCCTCGGTTGGGACGACCTGCTGGGGGCTGCCCTGGTACTGGCGGGGGCCGGGTTGCAACGGGCCTATGCCGGGCGAAAAATGCCTCGTTGAGCGGCGATGGGGCATGCACTCGCTGAGCGTGAGGCGACATAGGGGGAGTGCTGTTCTTGAGCTGGATTTCAAACGATGGGAGGGCGTTTATCGGATTGCGAATGGGGGCGGGTCTGTATGCAAAAAGCCCCTGCCGGTCTGGTCAGGGGCCTGGCTTGAGGGATTACTGGATAAATTGTTGTTGTGACAGCAGCTCATCGAATACCGGGTTCGGCATGGTCTGACTGAGCAAGTCAGGGGTATCGCCAGCCGGTTGCGCCGACAGGATCAGCGGCTCACCGGCAGTGCCTGTTGCGTCTTGAGTGACGGGCGCCACCCGGGCTAGCAGGCCGTCCATCTCATCATGACTGAGCAGATCGCTGACGGCTATCCGGGTCTCTACAGGGCTGGTCGGCTCCGCAGCTTTGTGGCCGGTGGGCAGCACTATGAGCTCGTCCTGTGCCTCCGAGCCGAGCAATGGGGCAGAGAAGACAGAGTAGGATGCCTTCTCCTGGGCCCCCAGGGTCAGCGGTGAGGGAGAGATGCCCCCTTGCAGATCGGTGACATCGATAACCAGAGAGGTATCCGCGGTATCGCCATCACCGTCACGCAAGGTGAGCAGGAATTTATCCTGCCCATTCCCATGAATATCCATGGCCTGATAGTCGTACTGCCCGGTTTCAAAGTTCAGTGCCAGCTTGCCGTTGGTCGTATCCAGAGTCAGCTTGGCGCCGTCGGCCACCTTGTTGTCTGGAGTGCCGTCATGGAGGAAGATGCCACCCTTGGCCCGGTCGTAGAAGTAGGTGCGGCCATCGTAGTTCAGGCTCTGTACCCACTCCCCCTCGACGGCATGCTGGGTGAGGTCGCCGTGCAGTTGGCCTGGCACCGACTCGGTCAGGATGTTGACGACATCGGCATCTTCTACCTGAATGGCAGACCCACCCTTGCCGGCCAGGGGTTCAAGATACTCGAGTGAGGCGCTTTTGCCAATGGCCAACATGTTCATGTTGTCGAAGGGGTGGCCATGTTTGTCCATGATGTGATCCATGGATTCACCCAGGATGAGGAATTGCTCAGCCTTGGTCGGTTCCACCCTGCCATTGAGCAGATCCTGATAGTGCTTCTCTCCGCCCACCTCATCCGGGCTGATGCCACTCATCAGCCGGTCACGTATCTCCTGGGACTTGTAGGCCCCGCTGGCCCAGTAACCGAAGTCAGAGGGCGCGCCGTCGGAGAGGAAATAGAACTGCTTGCTGGTCCCCTCCATGGCGGTCTGATCCTGCTGGTTGCCCAGAATGGCGTCCACCTGGTTCAGGGCCTGGTAATAGGGTGTCCAGCCTGCCGGGGAGAGGGTGTCGAAGAACTTCTGGATATCCTCCAGAGAGTGCAGCCAGCCTGACGTCTGACCATCCGGATAACCCGCATGAGTCGCGATCTTGAATTGCACGTCGCCCATCTTGTCATATTGCTCGAACATTGCCTTGATGGCCTGCTGGGAGATCGACCAGCGGGTAGTCCACTGACCGTTACCATCGCGCACGTAGTCCTTCATCGAGCCGGACATATCCAGCGCTATGATGACGGAGTTGGACTGCGGTGCCACATCGCCGACGGAATGGGTGATGGGGACAGGGGTGGGGGCGCTGTCGATGATATCGACGATCAACTGCCCCTGGGTCTTCTGATTGCCCACCTGGATATGCATGTCGAAGGGGAGGGAGAGCAGATCCTTGCCCTGGCTCCCGTGGTCCAGCGGCCGGAAGAGATCCAGCTGGTAGGAGCCGTTCTGCGGGTCAAGCTGCACACTCAGCACATCGACCCTCTGCCCCCCTTCCATGATGAATCCGGTCAGTTGCAGTCCATCCGGGCTGACCTCGTAGGCGAGGGGACTGCCACCACTGCTGACCTTGCTGCCGTCCTGTTGAGTCGCAAACCGATACTCGTGGTGCGTTGCCTCGTGGGCGCCGGGCAACAGGCCCTCGCCGTGAGCCGGGGTCCCTTTACCCAGATCACTCTCCTGCAACTCGACATGCAGCGGGGCTGGGTCGGAGAGGGGCTCCCCAATGATGGTGACATTGACCCTGGCCTTGTCGGTTGCCCCGTGGGTGTCGCGGATGCCGTATTCGAACTCGATGGACTTGGCCTCTCCTGGGAGCAGATCACGTTGCCCCGCCGGCAGGGTCTGGAGGTATTTGGCGGCATCGAAGAACAGCTTGCCATCCACCAGGGTGACATAGTCCGGGTAGCTGCCCTCCACGATAGCGATCGCATCCTGATTGGGGTCCGAGTCATTGCTCAGCACGTCGAGGGAGAGGCTGCCCGTCTCGTTGGTCTGGAATGCCTGATCGAAGTGGGTCAGATCCGCGGTGACCTTGGTGATAAAGTACTCGGAGCCCTGGGGGTCGACGATGCCATCTTTATAGCCAATCGCCGACATCTCTATGCTGTCGAAGTAGCGGCCGCCAGCCTCGATCTGGAGGGTCTGCTTTCCACCCGAGGTGCCTTCGAAGATGCCGCTCGCGACCAGTTCACCCTTGTAGAAGGCTTTCCAGACACCGCGCTCACAGCCGGGCTCCCAGCCACCACTGGCGCGATCGGACCACAGGTTCCTGATCTCGATGGCGGCATGATTGGCCAGCTGTCCCTGCTGGAAGGTAAAGCGCATGGCTTCGCTCTTGTCTTCACTGTCCAGATAGCCGAGCTGCCCCGCCTGAACCGCATCCGCCTCGGGATGCTCGATATCCGATTTCACTCCGAAGCGATGGTCGCCATCGCCGGTGTAATCCGACTTCTCGGCATCGGCGACCCTGGTCCCGGTCTTCGCATCGATGACATAGTAATCCACCTTGATATCGCCGCTGGTATCCCAGTTTTCACCGTCGAGGGTGACAGTCTGCCGGCTGCTGAGGCCATCGTCCCGGGCATCGGGTGCCTCGTTGGTACCGGTGATGGATACTGTGACGGTGTGCTCGGCGGAGCCGTCGGCGCTCTTGACCACGAAGTGCTCGCTCGGCAGGGTCTCGCCCTCTTTGAGGGCCTGCACGGCGGGATCGTCGTTGTCGAGCTGATAGCTCCAGTTGCCGTCGGCATCGATGGTGAAGCTGCCGTGGGCGCCCTTGATAGCGGTCTGGGGCTGGAAGTTGGCCTCACCGTTATCGACGTCGGTGGCGACCAGCTTGCCGCCGGTGATGAGGGTTATGTCCTCCTTGACCGCGCCCTGGTCGGTGCCCGGGGTCGCGACACTTATGGTGGCGACATCGTTGGTGCCTGTGATGGTGACGGTGACGGTGTGCTCGGCGGAGCCATCGGCGCTCTTGACCACGAAGTGCTCGCTCGGCAGGGGCTCGCCCTCTTTCAGGGCCTGCACGGCGGGGTCGTCGTTGTCGAGCTGGTAGCGCCAGTTGCCGTCGGCATCGATGGTGAAGCTGCCGTGGGCGCCCTTGATAGCGGTCTGGGGCTGGAATACCGCTTCGCCGTTGTCGACGTCGGTAGCGACCAGCTTGCCGCCGGTGGTGAGGGTTATGTCCTCCTTGACCGCGCCCTGGTCGGCCCCCGGGGTGGCGACACTTATGGTGGCGTCGTCGTTGGTACCGGTGATGATGACGGTGACGGTGTGCTCGGCGGAGCCATCGGCGCTCTTGACCACGAAGTGCTCGCTCGGCAGGGTCTCGCCCTCTTTCAGGGCCTGCACGGCGGGGTCGTCGTTGTCGAGCTGGTAGCGCCAGTTGCCGTCGGCATCGATGGTGAAGCTGCCGTGGGCGCCCTTGATAGCGGTCTGGGGCTGGAACACCGCTTCGCCGTTGTCGACGTCGGTGGCGACCAGCTTGCCGCCGGTGGTGAGGGTCACATCTTCCTTGACTGCGCCCTGGTCGGCGCCCGGGGTGGCGACGTCGATGGTGGCATTGTCGTTGGTGCCGGTGATGGTGACGGTGACGGTGTGCTCGGCGGAGCCGTCGGCGCTCTGGACCACGAAGTGCTCGCTCGGCAGGGTCTCGCCCTCCTTCAGGGCCTGCACGGCGGGGTCGTCGTTGTCGAGCTGATAGCTCCAGTTGCCGTCGGCATCGATGGTGAAGCTGCCGTGGGCGCCCTTGATAGCGGTCTGGGGCTGGAATACCGCTTCGCCGTTATCGACATCGGTGGCGACCAGCTTGCCGCCGGTGGTGAGGGTCACATCCTCCTTGACCGCGCCCTGGTCGGCCCCGGGTGTAGCGACCTCTATGGTGGCGTCGTCGTTGGTACCGGTGATGGTGACGGTGACGGTGTGCTCGGCGGAGCCATCGGCGCTCTTGACCACGAAGTGCTCGCTCGGCAGGGTCTCGCCCTCTTTCAGGGCCTGCACGGCGGGATCGTCGTTGTCGAGCTGATAGTTCCAGTTGCCGTCGGCATCGATGGTGAAGCTACCGTGGGCGCCCTTGATAGCGGTCTGGGGCTGGAATACCGCTTCGCCGTTATCGACATCGGTGGCGACCAGCTTGCCGCCGGTGGTGAGGGTCACATCCTCCTTGACCGCGCCCTGGTCGGCGCCCGGGGTCGCGACACTTATGGTGGCGTCGTCGTTGGTACCGGTGATGGTGATGGTGACCGTCGCAGGGGCACTCTGATTGCCATTGGGGTCGGTGGCAATATAGGTAAAGGAAACCTGCCGGGTCTCCCCTTCTGTAAGAGATTGGAACTCTACGGGGGGAGTATAAATATAGCTTCCGTCGGTATTTAATATCAGCTGACCCCGTTCTACATCCATCACGAGGAAATAGCCCTGGGGGTCTATACCGTCATGATCGGGATCTTGTGCCGCGGGAACTTGAGCGTAAAGTGCCGGGATATCTTCCGAAATAATATGTGATTGGTCAAATGCGATCGGATCGTGTTCAGTCTCTTCGATGGTCAACTCCCCCAAAATATCCCGATATCGGATAAATTCTGGCGCGTTATGTTCAGTGTCAAACCCGGCATTGGAAATAGTTGCCTTGTTGGTGCGTTCGGTCACGATAGCGCCCGCATTGCCAGAGGCTGCGGCTATACCCGATGCATCGCCGCCACTGGCGGTGGCCTGTGCGATCTCGGTGGGATCCCTGCCGTCCAGGACAGCGTTCTGAATCTCAGCAAGCTCTTGCTGCTCCTCGGGCGACAAGGGCTCAATCTCGAGCGCCATGGCGGGTTGGACCGCTGGATCGAATGCATCAGACATGGGGGAGGGTGGATTGAGTTCCACTTCTGAGTTGGAAACCAGCAATGCTCCCTTGGGTATCAAGTCCCCGATTTGGACATTTTTTATCGAGCCATCGTTTAACACCAGCCAAGATTTATCTTGAGCCTGGGTAATCTGCATTGGTTGGTCGAGCAGGATTCTGAACATGTGATGCTTTTCCTAATGGGCTGAGCTATTTATATTTTTGTTATTTACTGTGTGGTGCATATTAAAGGCGTTCATTATATGAACGGCCATGTTCGTTCAGATGCAAAATAAAGATTTTTAAAAGATTTAAATAAAAAACGTTTTTCAGGTGACGTTCACTGGATGCCGTGGCTAATACTTTTCTAGTACTAATCTCCGATATTGATATTCATTTTCATAAGCAATGAGTCACCTTGGGTTAAATATTGGTTTCCTCGTGGGGTTATTTTGGGATGGATTATGTCGGCGACAAAAAAATTGCTGGGGCGAATCGTTTTACCGCTTTTTATGTGACGTGGATCACTGTACCATCGCCGCCCGACCTGCCAGTCGCCGTCTCTCCCACGCGGCTGGCGTCACCGATACTCGCCGTCACCCGGAACGTGAATGACCCCAGGATGGGACCCGCCACTGAACCGTAGGTTTGTGGTTTGTGTGTCGCGTGGTCGGCACGCCCCGCCTGACGCCCTCGCGCCCCCCGTCTGCAGACTTGCCATATGAAACTCCTCTCTTCATAGGTGCAAGATGACCCTGTTATTGAGTCTGGTCGGCATGCTGGCCCTGATGTTTATCGCCTGGCTGGCCAGTGAGAACCGCCGTGCCATCCGCTGGCGCACCGTGCTCGGGGCCCTGGCCCTGCAGACCGGTTTCGCCGCCCTGGTGCTCTATTTCCCCCCCGGTCAGCTGTTGCTCGGCGCCATGAGCAACGGTGTCTCCGCCCTGCTCGGCTTTGCCGATAGCGGCATCCGCTTCGTGTTCGGCGATCTGGCGAGCAACGGCTTCATCTTCGCGGTGCGGGTGCTGCCGTTGGTCATCTTCATCAGCGCGCTGATCGCCGTGCTCTACCACTTCGGCATCATGCAGTGGGTGATCCGGGTGCTGGGGGGCGGCATTCACCGCCTGCTCGGCACCAGCCGCGCCGAGTCCCTGGTGGCCACCGGCAACATCTTCCTCTCCCAGGGGGAATCGCCCCTGCTGATCCGCCCCTTCTTGGCGGGCATGACCCGCTCCGAGTTGTTCGCGGTGATGACCTGCGGCATGGCCTCGGTGGCAGGCTCGGTGCTTGGCGGTTATGCCGGGCTTGGCGTGGATCTCAAATACCTGATCGCCGCCTCCTTTATGGCGGCGCCCGGCGGCCTCTTGATGGCCAAACTGCTGGTGCCCGAGCAGGAGCGGGTACGCGAGCAAGACGAGATCACGCTCGACAAGAGCGACTACAGCAACGCCATCGACGCGCTGGCTGGCGGCGCCATGGGGGGCATGAAGATAGCGGTGGCCATCGGCACCATCTTGCTGGCCTTCGTCAGCGTCATCACCATGCTCAACGCTGGCTTTGCCGCGCTCGGTGAGTGGTTCGGCTGGCCCGAGCTCTCCTTGCAACTGCTGCTGGGCTACCTGTTCGCCCCCGTCGCCTGGCTTATCGGGGTGCCGAGCAACGAGATGATGGCGGCAGGCTCGCTTATCGGCCAGAAGGTCATCATGAACGAGTTCGTCGCCTATCTGGACTTTGCCAGCATCAAGGAGAACTTGAGCGCCCACACCCAGATCATCATCACCTTCGCCCTGTGCGGCTTCGCGAACCTGGGGTCGATTGCCATCCAGCTTGGCTCCATCGGCACCATGGCGCCGGAGCGCCGCCACGACGTGGCGAACATGGGCCTCAAGGCCGTGCTGGCCGCGACCCTGGCGAACCTGATGAGCGCGACCCTGGCAGGGATCTTCGCCTCACTGGGCTAAGGCCCGGGATTCTGGTCCAGAGAAGATGTCAGTTCATTAGGCTGGCTAATGAAATTGTCCTTTCAATCATGAAAAATGATAAAGCCCCGTCTCGCAGTAAGGCCAGACGGGGCTTTTTATATGGCTGGGGATGGATTCTCGGCCCGATGCCGCAAGGGTCGGATACGGATAGGGGCATCGGATAGGAGCCCAGGCGGCTAACTGTGCATTTTGATGCTGAAAAACAAAACACCGGCGCGAGGCCGGTGTTTTGGATAGACAGTAGAGCCCTGAGCAGGGCGCGGAAACGCTTAGGCGTAGAAGGCTTCGACGGTGCCCTTGACGGTGATCAGCATGGCATTGCCGTAGCGATCCTTGGCCTTGGGGGAGGGGATCTTCACCCAACCTTCGCTGATGCAGTACTCCTCGACATTGGTGCGCACCTTGCCGTTCACGCGAATGCCGATCTCGTGCTCGAAGCACTCCGCCACATAGTACGGGCTGCGCGGGTTGGCCGCCAGACGGTCGGGCAGTGCTGGTTTGTTGTCGCTCATTTTATAGACCTGAGTTTGATAAAAAGTGGGCCATTGTAGGCAATGCCCGCCATGGGCTCAAGGCTGGTGGTGTTCCATCCCTGCTGGCCTTCATCTTCCTTGAAATCTAGCACGATGCTTATTCCTGAAATTTAACGCCCGCTTAAGTGGACGGAAATAGTTGGCCGAAATTGTTAGGAACGAACAATAGTCAACTCTTGACGTTCCGTTTAAAGCGTTTGTTATGCAAATACATGCATCATGTGCTTGGAAACTCGAACAAAGGGTGAGCTTTAAAATTAAATGCTGCATAGTCTAGCATTTTTATTCTTCCTGTATTATCACGACCAAAGTTTGAAGATTTCTTGTCTGTTATACACATTGGTGTTTTGTGCCCCACTATATCACCGGTCACTAGCGGTTTTAGACGTTCCATTACAAGAAATTTTCCAGAACGACTCCAGGAAATAACTTTAGCGAAATGCTCTTTATCAGTATCTGATGCACTGTTAAAAATGATAATTTCAGCCCAGTTCGTGTAGTTAGATGGCCAGATACATACCTTTAAGACTTTATCATTTTGTTCATCTACGATTTCATAAACATCCCTAGAAGTTCCTCGACCAATTCTAGTATGGCACTTTTGCCATAATGCTTCGAATATAGAGTCTGGTGAATTTGGATCAGGTATTACAATAATCATGCTATTTCTCTTATATGTATGCGATGGAGAAAATCATATTTGTTACATAACGCCTCGGTAAACGGAAGAATTTAAGTAGTGGCTTTGTGGAATACTTTTTCGCAGCAAAACCACAAAGCCGTGACTTAAATTATGTCCAGTGGAGAGAAGCGGAACGGCGTTTGTCCACTTTGTTAGGAAAACACTCTGCGACCCAAGTATTGAAACACGAAAAATATAAACCCTAGAATTCCAACAGCTCCTGTATGGGTATGAGTTTGCACCCAAGTCAAAGCTTTTATGGAGTATTCAAAGAACCACACGACTAATTGATAAGGTAGAAAACCGATAACAAATGGAATAAACAAAACGCCTACGATTAAAAGCACCCAATAAATAGGAGCTAGGTCATGCAGAATGACGCTTGGACTAATTTTATTCAGATAGAAAATTGAAATTATAATGATAACCCCAAATGAATAGAAAACGAGGCAGAAAATACAAATTTGGTTTCGTTCGAAAAATCTTAAATGAGATACATCATCTACTAACTCAATCTTTGGGTTTAACTTAGCAACCAAAGGCTTCAAATATTTCTCCACCAAAACTTTCAGATTTTCCAACTTGATAGCTTCGGCAGCAAGAAAAAACACAGCTGTTAATTCTATTATATCGAAGAATATTGACAATCCATTACTCCTAACGTTTGGTTAAGGGGCCGGCTTCAGCCGGTCCCGAGTGAGCGAAGCGAGCGGCTTGAACCAGTTGTTATGAGATTAGGGGCGAGTTACCTTCAGGGACATGCCAGGCTCAATACCGACTTCTTTCAGGCTTCTTGTGTCAGGGCAAGGAACGCCTTTTTCAGTCCCTGTGATCATTCTTGCGTTTTTGATCACTTGGCCATCTTCGGCTTTTCTCAGCACCCAAGAATGGCCGTATTCAAATGGTTTAACGTACTCATCAAGGAGAAAATAAACCTCGTCGGTCAAATTGTTTAGAGATGGAAAAGCTACGAATGGTAGTTCGAATACATGTTGGTTGTTGCCAGTTAACGGTCGGGCATCAATGGTGATAAATGAACTTTTCTTTATTGATGCTTTAATTGCATCTGCAACCCGTGCTCTTTCCTTAGGGTCTTTCTCATTTTCAGGGAGAGCTGAGCTAAGCGCCGCTTCAATGTCGTGCTCAATAGTTAGCTCCAAGCCCGACACCTCAGGACGTGCTGCCCTTGATGTGCGTATTCCTTCTAGAAAAGACTCATCGCTACTATAGTCGGATGGAGCATAAAGAGCTTTGTGGTTCCAGTTTAGGGTGGCAAAGAAAAGAATAACCAGGGTGAATGGAAAGGTCATTAAAAACCAGATGTATAGCCATTGGTTTTCTGGCGAGATAAAAGGCAAAATCCCTGTTCCACTTATTTCAGCGATCCCCGCGAATATCGCAATTACTGAGAGTGGATTTTTAACGATCCCTATTTTGTTCATTGTTCTTCCTAGGGTTCTCATAATAGTGATTAGATGGAAGGCAGTATAAGTCAGATAACGGAGCCTTCCATATAACTCCGCCACACCCTCATTCACCACCGTGAAAAACGTATTTTAAATCTTTACGTTTCCAGCCTATCTCTGTAGCTGAACGTGATCGTTTGACTTCCTTGTTTAACGCTACCATTGCCCCTGTATTAAAGAAACAGTGAAGGAGTCGGTGATGGCAACCGTCGGCAAGGCTACCGCCCCTGAGTTACAGCCCCCAGTCCGCTGCTTTCACCCGCAAGATTGCAACCATCGCTGCCATGACGCTCTCCCCAGAGGCTGATTGTCGTTTGGCTATCTTAAGGGGCCGGATTGAGGCATGGGAAGGGGTTGTTGATAGAAATCTGAGCTGGTTCAATGAATTAGTGAGAAACTGCTGTTTTAAGTGGGGTATTGGGTTAGTAGATAGTACGGAAGTTCCCCTCACCCCATCCCTCTCCCAAGGGGAAAGGGTGCTTGTTTGCGGTTAGACGGGAGCTGAGGGCTGGCACGGTTTTGATCCCCCTCCAAGTCGCCGAGCCGAGCTCAATGGGTTAGGGGCGCCGTCAGGGATGACGGCGCAGCCGCAGTTGGTACAGGGGCCAAATCGGTTATGGATGAGCAAGGCTCAGCCCGATTTGGCGCGAGAACACGGATGTTCGAAGCGGACTTTGGCCGGAGCCATGGATGGTGAAGGACAAAGGCCCATCTGCGGTGTACCGTCCGACCCAGAGAGCGAGATGAGGTAACCCGCCGCAGGCGGGCGGCTTGGCGGGGGAGAAGACCTTTGGTGACTTTGGGTCTTTCCAAAGTCACTCGCCCAGGCCCGAAGGGCGGACGAAACCCCGTCGAGGGCGGCGCCCTCGCGTCCTGCGCGGTGAAGCCGAGCCATCACATCCAATCCGCGAACGTCCGAATACGCGACCCTACTCGAACCTACGGGTACCCATCAAATCGATAACCTTCGGGGGAATTACCGGGGAATTACCGGGGAGTCCTGATCTCCCTCACCCTAGCCCTCTCCCAAGGGGAGAGGGGACCTAGATGCGGGGAGTAGAACGATAGGGAATAGAAAAGGGAGCCCATTCGGGCTCCCTTGTTGCTTAGGGTCAGGGCTGTGGGGCCAAGCCAGGCCCGGTCCGGTATCAGGGGTGGCGGGTCGCCGCCTTCATCCCTTCCACAAACTCTTTCAGACGAGTGAGCATATGCTCCGGGTTCTGGTGGTGGGTCTCGATGATCTTCACCACGGCCGAACCCGAGATGGCACCGGCGGCGCCGGCCTTGATGGCATCGCGTACCTGGGCCGGTTCGCTGATGCCAAAGCCGAGCAGGGCGGGGGGCGCCTTGAACTCGCGCAGTGAGTTGATGAGCCCTTCCACCGGCATGCCGGCCTTGGTCTCGGCGCCGGTGACACCGGCGCGGCTCACCAGGTAGGTGTAACCACTGCCCAATTCCGCCACGGCCTTAAGCGTCTCGGCATCGCCATTGGGCGGGGCGATAAAGATGCTGTCGATGCCGTACTTGTCGGCGGCGGCCTTGTAGGGCTCGCACATCTGCACCGGCACGTCCGCCACCAGCACGGAGTCGACGCCCGCCTGCTGGCACTTCTCGTAGAAGCCGTCAATCTTGCGCACATAAACCAGGTTCGCGTAGACCAGGAGGCCAATGGGTAGCTCAGGGTACTTGGCGCGGATCTTGGCAAGCAGCCCGAAGCAGTCATCCGGGGTGGTGTGGCTGGCAAAAGCGCGCAGGGCCGCCCCCTGTATGGTGGGGCCGTCCGCCACCGGATCCGAGAAGGGAATGCCGAGCTCCAGGGCATCCGCGCCCCCTTCGACCAGGGCATCGACGATGGCAAGGGACAGCTCAGGGGTGGGATCCCCCAGCATCACGAAGGGGACGAAGGCGCCCTGTTTGGCTTGTGCTAACCGGGAGAAGAGTTGTGCGTAGCGATTCATGACAGGGTTCCTTCTTTTTCGAAGATGTCGGCGACGGTGAAGATGTCCTTGTCGCCACGGCCGGAGAGGTTGACGATCAGCACCTGCTCTTTCTCAGGCTCGCTGCGGGCGAGTTTCAGGGCATGGGCCAGGGCGTGGGAGGACTCCAGTGCCGGGATGATCCCCTCCGATTGGGCCAGTTCCTGGAACGCATCCAGTGCTTCTTTGTCCGTGATGGAGACATATTCTGCCCGGCCGATGGCGGCCAGATGGGCGTGCTGGGGGCCGACGGAGGGGAAATCGAGCCCCGCCGAGACGGAGTAGGACTCCTGGATCTGGCCCTGGCTGTCTTGCATCAGGTAGGAGTGCATGCCAAAGAAGACCCCCTTGCTGCCGTGACCGAGCGGCGCCCCGTGCTCGCCGCTCTCGATGCCGTGACCGCCTGGCTCGACGCCGATCAGGCGCACTTCAGGGTTGTCGATAAAATCGGCGAACATGCCGATGGCGTTGGACCCGCCGCCAACGCAGGCGATCACCGCATCGGGCAGGCGCTCTTCCTTCTCGAAGCACTGGGCCTTGGCCTCTTCCCCGATCATCTTCTGGAATTCCCGCACGATTGTGGGGAAGGGGTGGGGGCCGGCGGCGGTGCCGAGCAGGTAGTGGGCCGACTCGTAGTTTGCAGCCCAGTCACGCAGCGCCTCGTTGCAGGCATCTTTGAGGGTGCTGGAACCAGAATGCACCGGTATGACGGTGGCGCCCATCAACTTCATGCGAAAGACGTTCGGCTTCTGGCGCTCGCAATCCTTGGCGCCCATGTAGACCCGGCACTTGAGGCCGAGCAGGGCGCAGGCCAGAGCCGTGGCAACCCCGTGCTGACCGGCGCCAGTCTCAGCGATGATCTCGGTCTTGCCCATGCGCTTGGCGAGCAGGGCCTGGCCCAGCACCTGGTTGGTCTTGTGGGCGCCGCCGTGCAGCAGATCTTCCCGCTTCAGATAGAGCCGGGTCTTGGTGCCCTTGGTGAGGTTGCGGGTCAGGGTGAGGGGCGTCGGGCGACCGGCGTACTCGGTCAGCAGCGCCTCGAACTCGGCGACGAAGGCCGGCTCATCCTTGGCATCGACGAAGGCCTTCTCCAGCTGGAGCAGGGCGGGGACGAGGATCTGGGGGACATACATGCCGCCAAATTCCCCGAAGAACGGATTGAGCAGTGTCATGAGACTATTCCTTGTATTTATAGGCGAAAGCGATTCATCAATTTGGTGCATGTTCAAGGGCACGCTTAAAGCTGGCGCAGGGCGCCAAAGGCCGCGGCGAGCTTTTGGGGATCCTTCTGGCCAGGCGCACTCTCCACCCCGGAGTTGAAATCAAGGCCCAGACAACCGACCTGGGCGGCTTGCAATGCGTTATCGGCGTTCAGGCCGCCGGCCAGCATCAGGCGGGATTTATCGAGCCCCGCCAGCAGGGCCCAGTCGAACGCCTGGCCGGTGCCGCCGCTCTGGCTGCCGACTTTGGTGTCCAGCAGCAGGCGATCCGCCGGGAAGTCGAGGGAGGGCAGGGGCTCGCCGCTCGTGATACCGACCGCTTTCCAGATCTCGCAGCCTGGGGGCAGCAGGGGGCGCAGGCTCTCGATATAGGCGGCGTCTTCATCCCCGTGCAGTTGCACGGCGGCGAGGTTCAGGGCATCCACCGTCTTGGCGATGGTGGTGACCTGGGCGTTGCGAAACACCCCGACATAGTTGAGGGGCGCGCCAGTCATCACGGTGCGGGCGGCCGGAATGTCCACGTAACGCGGGCTCTTGGACACAAAGATGAGGCCACCGAAGACGGCGCCGGCCTGATGGGCGGCGGCCGCGTCCTCAGGCTTGGTCAGGCCGCACACCTTGTTCTGACCCAGGGTGAGCTTGCGCACCGCGGCCTCGAGATCCTCTTCTTCCATCAGGGACGATCCCACCAAAAAGCCCTTGGCATGCTGGCGCAGTTCGGCCACCTGGGCGCGATTGCGGATACCGGACTCGCTGATCACAACCCGATCTGCCGGGATGCGGGCGGCCAGCTGACCGGTGCGGGCGATGTCGACGCTCAAGTCCCGCAGATCCCGATTGTTGATGCCGATGACCGGCGCCCCAAGCGCGATGGCACGTTCCAGCTCTTCTTCATTGCTCACCTCGGTCAGCACCCCGAGACCCAGCTCCTTGGCCACCGCGAACAGGGCGTTATAGCCCTCGTCGGTGAGTACGGAGAGCATCAGCAGGATGGCGTCCGCCTGATAGTGGCGGGCCAGATAGACCTGATAGGGGTCGATCATAAAGTCCTTGCACAGCACGGGTTGCTGGACGCGGCTGCGCACCCTCGGCAGGAAGGCGAAGTCCCCCTGGAAGAACTTCTCGTCGGTCAGCACAGAGATGGCGGTGGCGTATTTGCCATAGACATCGGCGATGGCCTCCGGGCTGAAGTCATTGCGGATCAAGCCCTTGGAAGGGGAAGCCTTCTTGCACTCGAGAATGAAGCGGGTAGAGCCTGCCCTCAGCTGCCCCTCGAAGTCCCGATCGCTTGGCACCAGAGGGCCCTGGAAGCTCGCCAGCGGCTGGGCTTCCTTGCGGGCGGCAATCCAGCCCTGCTTGGCTGCAACTATCTTGCCGAGGATGGTTTGGTTGATGGAGTCCATGTTCAAGAACGCATGGGGGGCAATGACGTCTGACATCTCGTTATCCTTGCGAAGCTGACTGCCCTTCGGGCGTTCTGAGTGAGTGCCTTGTGGGCTCTCTTTGGTCGTGGCTGACATCATGCCTCCTGATGGCTCAGGGTGGCCAGCGCCTTGGCGAGGGCGCTGCACTCGCCGCTGGCTAGCTTGGCCAGCACCAAGGCGGCGGCCTGCTTGAAGTCCGGTGCCTTGCCCGCCATCACCAGCAGCGGCGCCACGTTGGCGGCGATGGCGGCGTTGTGGGCCGGGCTGCCTTCGCCTGCCAGGATGGCGGCCGTGATGGCGCGATTCTCTTCCGGCTCGCCGCCCTGGATGGCGCTGACCGGGTAGGTCTCGAGGCCAAAATCTGCCGGGGTGATGAGGTACTCGCGAATTTCGCCGTCCCGGATCTCGGCGACCTGGGTCGGGCCGTGGATGGCTATCTCGTCGAGCCCCGCGCCGTGTACCACCATACCGGTTTTCAGACCCAGCGCCAGCAGGGTTTCGGCGATGGGACGCACCAGTTCCGGCGCATAGACCCCCATCAGCTGGTAAGTGGGCCGGGCCGGGTTGATGAGCGGCCCGAGCACGTTGAACAGGGTGCGGGTCTTGAGGGCCTGACGCACCGGCATGGCGTGGCGCACCCCGGCGTGGTACTGGGGGGCGAACAGGAAGCAGATGCCGAGTTCGTCGAGGCAACGGCGGGCCTGCTCTGGGCTCATGTCGAGCTTGATCCCCATCTTGTCGAGCAGGTCGCTCGAGCCGGACTTGCTCGAGACGGAGCGGTTGCCGTGCTTGGCGACCTTGAGGCCGCAGGCCGCGGCCACCAGAGCCGAGGTGGTGGAGACGTTGATGGTGTTGAGGCCATCGCCGCCGGTGCCGACGATATCGCAGAAGGCATAATCCGGGCGTGGGAAGTCGCGGGCCTCGGCCAGGAGCGCATCGGCGGCGCCGGCGATCTCCTCCGGGGTCTCCCCCTTGAGTTTGAGGGCGGTGAGCAGGCTGGAGAGCACGATGGGATCCACTTCGCCGCGCACGACCTGACCGAAGGCATCGCGCGCTTCATCGCGCGACAGAGACAGCCCCTGATAGAGGGTATTGAGATGTTGATGCATGGGGGTCTCCTTACCGCACCGTACTTTCGGGACGCGTCACGTGGGCGAGGGCCTGGGTGAGCAGGCGGGCCCCTTCGCTGGTCATAATGGATTCTGGGTGGAACTGGAAGCCGAGCACGCGTTCGCCGCTCTGCTCGACAGCCATGGGCATGCCCTGATAGTGGGCAATCACCTGCAGCTCTTCCGGCACATAGGTCGCGACCAGCGAGTGGTAGCGGGCCACCGGCAGCGGGCTCGGCAGACCGGCGAAGGCGCCGTGGCCGTTGTGCTCGATCAGGGAGCGCTTGCCGTGAACGATTTCACCCGCCGCGCCGACTGTGCCGCCATAGGCTTCACACAGCGCCTGATGACCGAGGCAGATGCCGATGATGGGCACCCGACCACGGGCCAGCTTGATGAGATCGATGAGGCAACCCGCCTCGTGGGGGGCACCCGGGCCCGGGGAGAGCACCAGCACGGCGTCGCCACCGGCGGCTTCGATCTCATTCATGATGCGGCTCGCCGGCAGGCTGTTGCGGTAGATGCGCACCGGATAGCCCAGGGTGCGGAACTGATCCACCAGGTTGTAGGTAAACGAATCGAAGTTATCGAGCAGGAAGATGTTAGTCATGGCGCGCCTCCTTGTGCTTCTCTGACTGGTGCTCCTGCAGGCTCAGGGCTTGCAGGGAGGTGCCATGGCTGGCGGCGATGGCGGCCAGCACGGCGGCGGCCTTGGCGCGGGTCTCGTCCGCTTCTGCTTGGGGCTTGGAGTCATAGACGACGCCGGCACCGGCCTGGACATGGGCGACCCCGTCTTTCACGAAGGCGGAGCGGATGACGATGCAGGTGTCCATCTCCCCCTCACCGTTGAGATAGCCCACGGCACCGCCGTAGCTGCCACGGCGCTTGCCTTCCACCATGCGAATGAGCTCGCTGGCGCGCAGCTTGGGAGCGCCGGTGAGGGTGCCCATGTTCATGCAGGCCTGATAGGCGTGCAGGGCATCGAGATCGGCGCGCAGGGTGCCGACCACCCGGGAGACCAGGTGCATCACGTGGCTGTAGCGATCCACTTTGAGCAAGTCTTTGACGTAGCGGGTGCCGGGCTCGGAGATGCGGGCGATGTCGTTGCGGCCCAGATCCACCAGCATCAGGTGCTCGGCGACCTCTTTCTCGTCCTGGCGCAGCTCCAGCTCGATGCGGCCATCCAGGTCCAGGTTGATGCTGCCGTCCGGGTTGAGGCCACGGCGGCGAGTGCCGGCGATGGGGTACATCTCCACCTGACGGCTGCCAGCCTCGAACTTGACCGCGCTCTCCGGGGAGGCGCCAAACAGGGTGAAGCCCTCATCCTGCACGTAGAACATGTAGGGGCTGGGGTTGGTCTGCTTGAGGCGACGGTAGGCGGCGACGGGCTCGGGGCAGGGCAGGGAGAAGCTGCGGGACGGCACCACCTGGAAGATGTCGCCACGGCGGATAAAGCCTTTGAGTTTTTCGACTTCGGCGCAGAACTGCTTGTCGTTCTTGTCAACCGCCAGCGCCCAGGTCAGGGGCTGGGTCGCCTGTTGCCTGGGTTGCGGCTGCTGGCAGGCAAGCTTGAAGGTCTCGAGACGGGCGGTCAGGCGGGCGTAACGCTCATCGAGCTGGCTGTCGTCTTCGTCACCGCCGCCGAAGAGACAAGCCAGCAGCTGGGTGCTCTGCTTGATGTGATCGATGGTGATCAGGGTCTCGGCCACGTAGAAGCAGTAGTCGGGGCAGTCGTTGCTCCCTTCCGGCACTTGTGGCAGATCCTCGAAGGAGGCGATGAGGTCGTAGGCGAAGCTGCCCCCCATAAAGAGCGCCTCTTTACCTAACTGACATTGCAGCTCCCGTTGCAGGGTGCGCAGCACGTCCAGCACGCTGATCCCCTTGAGGCGGCTGTCTTCGTCGAGCTCCCGATCGGAGGCCGGGAAGGCGAGGCGGAGTTCACCGTCGTCCTGGGTGCGAGCGATGAGGGCGGGCAGGCGCTCATCGAGCAGGGCTTGCAACCGCTCGCCGTTGTTGTTGAGGGCGCGCACCCGCACGGTGCGGCCGCGGCACTCGATACGCAGGCAGGCGTCCACCAGCAGCAGGCTCTGGGTGCCGGCCTTGGAGTCGATCTCCACGGATTCCAGCAGCAGGTTGTTGGGGCGGCCCTGGCAGAGCTGGCTGTAGAGCGCCAGCGGGTCCGTCACATAGGGGGCGTTGAGCCGGATGGTATCGAATTCGCCCAGGGGTAACCGGGTCTTGTTGCCTGTCATGATGCGTTCCCTTGCAGCTGTTCTGTGTAACCGATGTTCATGATGTTGAGTCTCTTGAAAATGGATGGATGGGGTTGCCTCAGTGGGCCCGCCATCGCCCTGCTTGTACGCTGATCAGAATTCTCGGTTTCATCAGATGTCCATTTGCCGGATAATAAAAAAGCCCGCTGGGGTCAGCGGGCTTTTTCTCTGGGTTCTTAATTTGCTGTCAGATTTCAGGTACAGCAACGACCACACGCCCGCATGTCAGGGAATGTGCCACCACCAGCTATGGGTCAGGGTGATTGTCGTTTGCATGATAAAATCCTGTATCGATCTGTTTGCACTTGAAGTGTCTACAGAAAACGCTAAAGCCGCGGCCAAGTCAAGTCGCTTTTTTGCCGCTTTTTGCCGAGCGGATCAGTCAACGAGAGCGAAACAAGCCGATGAGATTCGATCTTCACTGTCATACCACGGCCTCGGATGGGGTACTTTCGCCCTCCGACTTGGTGCGCCGCGCCGCCGAAAAAGGGGTCGAGGTGTTAGCGGTCACTGACCACGACACCCTCGCCGGCCTTGATGAGGTGCGCCAGACCATAGCCACGGAGCAGCTGCCCCTGCGGCTGGTGAGCGGGGTGGAGATCTCCACCGGTTGGGAGCATCATGAGATCCACATAGTGGCGCTCGGGGTGGATGAACAGAACCCGGGGCTCAACGCCTTCCTGGCCGCCCAGCTGGCCCGCCGGGAGGCGCGCGCCGAGGAGATAGGGCGCCGTCTGGAGAAGTGCCAGCTGCCCGGCACCTATGAAGAGGCCAAGGCCCTCGCCGGCGAGGCCGCCGTGACCCGTGCTCACTTCGCCCGGGTGCTGATGGCCCGCGGGGTGGCGGACAACATGCAGAAGGTGTTCAAGAAGTACCTGAGCCGGGGCAACAAGGGCTATGTCCCCGCCGAATGGCCCGAGATGGCGGTGGCCATCGAGGTCATCCACGGCGCAGGTGGCCTGGCGGTGCTGGCCCATCCCAGCCGCTACGATCTCACCGCCAAGTGGATCAAACGGCTGCTGGTGGCCTTCAAGGTCGCCGGGGGGGATGCCATGGAGGTCTCCCTGCCCCAGCAGAGCCCCCAGGAGCGGGCGAACCTCGGTCAGTGGGCCAAGGATCACGATCTCTACATCTCGGTGGGATCGGACTTCCATTTCCCTTCCCGCTGGACCGAGCTCGGCCGCCATCTCTGGCTACCCAAGGAGGGCACGCCGCTCTGGCTGGGCTATCCCGGCCACTTCGGCCTCAGCCCCGAGGAGCATGCCAGCCTGCTGGCCGCCCGCTGAGACGCGGTTCGGCAGGCCAATGGGGCCAATTTCAACTTTTGGCGCGAGCGAGTCTGCGCCAAAGGCGTTAAGGTAGTGTCATGGGCGCAGGCCCTCGACCATGAAGCGGGCACGCCGCGTGCCCCCATCGCGAGAACAGCATATGAGTCAGCATTTTTACGTACATCCCGATAATCCCCAGGCCCGCCTCATCGGCCAGGCGGTGCAGATCTTGCAAAACGGCGGCGTCATCGTCTATCCCACCGACTCCGGTTATGCCCTGGGCTGCCAGATGGGCAACAAGGATGCCCTGGAGCGCATCTGCCGCATCCGCCGCATCGAGCCGAACCACGATTTCACCCTGGTGTGCCGGGATCTCTCCGAAATCGCCACCTACGCCAAGGTGGACAACAGCGCGTTTCGCCTCATCAAGAACAACACCCCTGGCCCCTACACCTTCATCTTCAAGGCGACCAAGGAAGTGCCGCGCCGCCTGATGAACGAGAAGAAGAAGACCATCGGCATCCGGGTGCCGGCCAACAACATAGCCCTGGCGCTGCTGGAAGAGCTCGGCGAGCCCCTGCTCTCCACCACCCTGATCCTGCCGGGCTCCGAGATGGCGGAGTTTGACCCGGAAGAGATCGCCGACAAGCTCGGCAAGCAGCTGGATCTGGTGGTCAACGGCGGCTATCTCGGCGAGCAGCCCACCACTGTGGTGGATTTCTCCGACGACGAGCCCGTGCTGCGTCGTCGCGGCGCCGGGGATCCCACGCCGTTTGAATAAGGCCGCCGACACGGCGACCCAGGCCCAGGGTGAGGGAGACCAGCCCCCACCCATTCCTGCGCCGCCCATCGCCACCGTCCTGGGGCAGCCCTATCATGAGCTGCCCCAGGATCTGTTTATTCCGCCGGATGCGCTGGAAGTCTTCCTCGACACCTTCGAGGGGCCTCTCGATCTGCTGCTCTACCTCATCCGTCGCCAGCAGCTGGACATCCTGAACCTGCCTATCCTGCAGATCACCGCCCAGTACATGGAGTACGTGGAGCTGATGCAGGGGCTGAACCTGGAGCTCGCCGCGGAATACCTGCTGATGGCGGCCTGGCTCGCCGAGATCAAATCTCGCCTGCTGTTGCCCAAGGCGCCGGAGCTGGAGGACGAGGAGGAGGGGGAGGATCCCCGCGTGACCCTCATTCGCCGACTGCAGGAGTACGAGCGCTACAAGCTGGGTGCCGAGCGGCTGGACGCCCTGCCCCGGCTGGAGCGGGAGATCTATGTGGCGAGCGCCTTGCCGCCGGATTTCGGCGCCCTGAAGCCGCTGGCGCCCGATGTTTCGCTGGTTGAGCTCGCCCTTTACATGCAAAGTGTGGTAAAACGCGCGACTCATTTTGAGCATCACCAGATCCGCCGGGAACAGATCCCGACCCGGGTGCGCATGGCGGAGATCCTGGCCATGTTGTCCCTGGGGCAGACCCTGCGCCTCGATCAGGTGGTCAAGGCCGAAGAGGGGCGCATGGGGGTGCTGGTGACGTTTCTGGCGTTGCTTGAGCTGTGCAAGGAGTCCCTGATCTGGATCCTGCAGGCCGAGCCCCTCGGTCCCATCCACTTTGCACTGGCCAGTGCGTCCGAGGAGGGCAACCATGGCGTTGCCCATTGAGCGGTCTAAAACCCTAAACCCGGGGGAGGGGCGTCATGGCATTGCCTGCTGAGCGGCTCAAGAGCCTGATCGAAGCGGCGCTCTTCGTCGCCGGTCGTCCGCTCTCGGTGAGCGAGCTCAAGGCCGGGGTGCTCTCGGATTACCCGGTCACCGGTCGCTACGTCCAGCTGCTGCTGGCGGAGCTCAGGAAAGACTATGAGACGCGGGGGGTGGAGCTCAAAGAGGTCGCCTCCGGCTGGCGCTTCCAGGCCCGCCAGGAGTATGCCGAGGAGCTCTCGAGGCTCTGGAGCGAGCGGGCGCCGCGCTACTCGCGGGCCGTGATGGAGACGCTGACGCTGATCGCCTATCGCCAGCCCATCACGAGGGCCGAGATCGAGGCCATCCGCGGGGTGGCGGTGTCGAGCCAGATCGTCAATACCCTGAAGGAGCGTGGCTGGGTGCGCAGCATAGGCCACAAGGAGGTGGTGGGGCGCCCCGAGCTGCTCGCCACCACCCGGGAGTTTCTGGATTATTTCAACCTGCGCAGTCTGGAGCAGCTTCCCGAGCTGGATCCCGAACTGCAGTCCCCCTTGTCCGGTATGCTGGGTGAGGGGAGCGGCGGCCAGAGCGTGCCGTCCTAGCAAGATGAGTATCAAGCGGTGGCGGCGAACCCGAGCGGGTGCCGCCACAGTAAGTCACCGTTGCCCTGTATCAAACGGGTAGCGATCAACAATCAGGTAAACCCGATGAGTGAAAAACTGCAAAAAGTATTGGCCCGCGCGGGTCAAGGCTCCCGTCGTGAGATGGAGGCCCTGATCACCGCAGGTCGGGTCAGTGTGGATGGCAAGGTCGCCACGCTGGGGGATCGCGTCGAAGTGAACGCCGTGATCCGGGTGGATGGTCACCAGGTCAAGACCCGTGCGGCGGAAGAGCAGATCTGCCGCGTGCTGGCGTACCACAAGCCCGAAGGGGAAATGTGTACCCGTCACGATCCGGAAGGGCGCCCCACCGTGTTTGATCGCCTGCCCAAGATGGACGGCGCCCGCTGGATCGCGGTGGGTCGTCTGGACGTCAACACCTCCGGTCTGTTGCTCTTCACCACCGACGGCGAGCTGGCCAACCGGCTGATGCACCCGAGCCACGAAGTGGAGCGGGAATACGCGGTACGCGTCTTTGGCGAGATCACCGAAGCCATGCTGCAGCGCCTGCGCAAGGGCGTGCAGCTGGAAGACGGCATGGCCAAGTTCAACAAGATCAAGCCGGCCGGCGGTGAGGGCCTGAACCAGTGGTTCAACGTCACCCTGACCGAGGGGCGCAACCGCGAAGTGCGCCGTCTGTGGGAATCCCAGGAAGTGCAGGTGAGCCGCCTGATGCGTATCCGCTACGGCGACGTCACCCTGGATCGCGGCATCCCCCGCGGTGGCTGGCAGGAGCTCAAACTCCCCGAGGTGAACTACCTGCGCGGCCTGGTGAATCTGCCGAACGAGACCGAGTCCAAGGTCGATCTGCAGCAGGACGGCAAGGCCGGTCGCCACAAGCAGGCCGCCCAGATCCGTCGCGCCGTCAAGCGCCACAAGGAGATGCAGGGCAAGGAGCCGCGCGCCCGCGCCACCACCGCCCGTCGCAAGCCGACCTCCTCCACCCGCAACTCGGGTACCGGCAGCAAGTAAGCTCGCCCCTGGGTGACCCTGTCCCCCGGTCCTTCAAAAGCCCGCACCTCTCGGTGCGGGCTTTTTTATTGCTGCTGGCAACGCCCGGCCGGGAAGGCAGATCCCCTACGGTCAGCGCCATTTTCATTCACGGCGCCATTGGATTCTGATGTTGATGAGTTTCTCTATCACGTTGCGCCATACGAGGGAGCGGTTGCTCTGCCAGGGCTGGCTTGTTAGCCTTTCCCGCACTGACACAGGAGAGAAGAATGAGCAAGGTATTGGATGAGCTGCTGGCGTTGCTGGCGCTCGAAAAAATCGAGGAGGGCCTGTTTCGGGGCCAGAGCCAGGATCTCGGTCTGCGGGCCGTGTTCGGCGGACAGGTGATGGGGCAGGCCTTGTCAGCCGCCAAGCAGACGGTGGCGAGCGATCGCCAGGTGCACAGCTGTCACTCCTACTTCCTGCGCCCTGGGGATGCCAACAAGCCCATCGTCTACGACGTGGAGAACATCCGCGACGGTCAGACCGTCTCTACCCGCCGGGTCAAGGCCATCCAGGGCGGCAAGCCCATCTTCTATCTCAACGCCTCCTTCCAGGTGGAGGCCGAAGGCTTCGAACACCAGGCCAGGATGCCCGAGGGCATCACGCCCCCGGAGCAGCTCAAGAGCGAGCTGGAGCTGGTGCGCCCCTACGAGCAGGTGATCCCCCCGGCCCTGCGGGACAAGATCCTGTGCGAGAAGCCCATCGAGATCCGCCCGGTGACCCTGGTCGACCCCATACGCCCGGATGTGCACGAACCCCTGCGCTACACCTGGTTCAAGGCCAACGGCCCGGTGCCGGACGATCAGCGGGTGCACAACTACCTGCTGGCCTACGCCTCCGACTTCCACTTCCTGTTCGCCGCCCTGCAGCCCCACGGCGTCTCCTACTGGGAGCCGGACATGCAGGTGGCGACCATAGATCACTCCATGTGGTTCCACCGGGAGTTCAGGCTGGACGACTGGCTGCTCTATGTGGTGGACAGCCCGAGCGCCAGCGGCGGCCGCGGCCTGGTGCGCGGTCAGTTCTTCACCCGTGACGGCGTGCTGGTGGCCAGCACCATGCAGGAAGGGGTGATCCGCCGCCGGGGCGCAGGGGCATGACAAGGCCAGGCGGCCGGGGGGCTACCCTGTGATAGTGCCCATCTTGCGCAGCTTCGATGAAGGCAAATTGCGCGCCTTCTACCTCGATTACCTGGGGTTTGTCATCGACTGGGAGCACAGGTTCGGCCCGGACATGCCGCTCTACCTGCAGGTCTCCCGGGGAGACTGGGTTATCCACCTCTCCGAGCACCACGGAGATGCCTGCCCTGGGGCGGCCCTGCGCCTCTCCACCGACCAGCTCAACGCCCTGTTTGCGGAGTGGCGGGTCAAGGTGTATCCCAACGCCAGGCCCGCCATCGAGACCATGCCCTGGGGTTGCCGGGAGCTCACGGTGCGGGATCCCTTCGGGAATCGGCTGGTCTTTACCGAGCCGCTGCCGCCGGCAGAACACGTCCAATAAAAAACGGGAGCCACTGGCTCCCGTTTTTTATTGGCTGACTTGAACTGTCAGGCCGCTTCCTGCTCGGCGGCCGGCAGGCTCTCCTCACCCTTGGCGAAGCGGTCGGCCCAGAGGGCGATGACGCCGTCACCGGTGACGTTGCAGGCGGTGCCGAAGCTGTCCTGGGCCAGGTAGAGGGCGATCATCAGGGCGATGGAGGCCTCACCGAAACCCAGCATGGAGGTGAGCAGGCCCAGCGCCGACATGACGCCGCCACCCGGGGCACCGGGGGCCGCAATCATGATGACGCCCAGCATCATGATGAAGGGCAGCATGGTGGAGAGCCCAGGGATGGCCAGGTGCTCGGACAGGAACATGACGGCGGTGGCACAGGTCACCAGCGTGATGGTGGAGCCGCACAGGTGGATGGTGGCGCACAGAGGCACGGTGAAGTTGGCGATCCCCTCGCTCACCCCGTTGTTCTTGCTGGCCTTGAGGGCCACCGGGATGGTGGCGGCGCTGGACATGGTGCCCAGGGCGGTGAAGTAGGCCGGCAGCATGTTCTTGATCAGCATGGCCGGGGAGCGACCCAGCGCCAGGCCAGTGCCGACGAACAGCACGGAGAGCCAGAGCCAGTGCATGGCGATGGCCATCACCAGCACCACGCCGAAGGTCTTCAGGGTGGCGAAGACGGTGCCTTCCACCGTCATCTCGACGAAGACGCCGGCGATGTAGAAGGGCAGCAGCGGGATGATCACCCTGGCCAGCAGGCGGTCGATGATGTCACGGCCCTGATCCGCGACCCGGCGCAGATCGGTGGCCTGGGTGGCGCTGATGCCGATGCCGAACACGAAGGCGGCGGCCAGGGCCGACATGACCCCGAACAGCGGCGGTATCTCCAGATTGATGTAGGAGCTGAGCTTGATGACCGCCTCGGCGGTGGGCTCGGCGGCCGTGGTCAGGCGCGGGATCAGGTTGCTCGCCACCGTGAAGGCGAACAGGCCCGCCAAGATGGTGGAGCAGTAGGAGAGTGCCACCGTCTTGCCCAGCAGCTTGCCGGAGTTCTTCGGCAGGCTGGCGATGCCGCTCATGATGAAGAACAGGATGATGAGGGGGATGGTGAAGGTGATCAGCTGACCGATGACCGTCTTGGCCGTAAACAGCACGCGTGCGACCCATTCCGGGGCGTAGAGACCGAGCAGGAGACCGGCGAGTATGCCGGCGATCAGTTTAAGGACAAGTTTCATGGGTTAATCCAGGTGTTGGTGTCTGTTTTGTTATTTAATCTTGATTTTGATGCCGATTTTTAACACAAATTCCGCATCTTGTCTGCCAATGCATGGTTAACTCGGAGTTAAATATTGTTATCTGGATGCGAAATCGCGCCGGGCACCCTGTTTGGAGCGACGACCGCGATATTGATTAATTGTGGCGGGATTGGGGCCGCGGATCAGCAGGGCATGCAGCCAGCGACCCTGCACGCCGTCATCGCTGTGCCAGCACGCATGCAGCTCAAAAGGCAGGGGGGCGATGAGCGTGGTGAGGCGGGCCTCATCGAGCGGGGTGCGCAGGGGATACTCCTCGCCCGTGTCGCCTTGTGCCGACTGGTCATGGCGCTGCTGTCCACCCAGGAGAGGAAAGGAGCAGTAGAGCGGCCCCTCTGGCCTGAGCAGGCCGGCGAGGTGAGTCAGCACGGGGGAGAGCTCGGCTTCGGTGAGGCAGGGCAGGGAGGCGCTGGCCCAGATGCCGTCGAAGGGCAGCACGTTGTGCATCTGCTCGAAATGGCACACCCGCACCGGCTGACCGCACAGGCGCGAGGCCGCTTTGGCCTGGCTCAGGCTGGCATCGAAGGCGGTGACCACGAACCCCTGCTCGCGAAAGTAGCGCAGATCCTCCCCCGCACCGCAGCCCGCTTCCAGCAGATGGGCGCCTTCTGGCAGCAGGGCCAGGAAGTTGTCGTGGGCCAGGGGGGCGAGCGGACTGGATAAGGATTGGGCGGACATGGACACGGGATCACCTCGATTCGGGGGCGACTATTCTACCAGATTTTGTCGCGGCGTTGAGGGCCGATCCGGGTCTGTGTCAGGCCTTGATATCGTGGCGCCCCTGTGAAGAGGACTCTGGAGGGCAGGGCGGGTCAGCACCCGCCTCTTGGTTGTGCTGCTTAGCGGCGTGGCACCGCAGGCCCATGGGGCTGGGCGATGAGGGCGAACAGGGTGTCCAGCAAGAAGTCGGCATCCCGGATCAGGTTGATGCGCTCCGGGAAGTGCAGCCAGTTGATGATGTAGCCATCCAGGGTGCAGTGCATCAGGGTCGCGCCCCGGCGCAGATCCAGATCCGCCGGCAGCTGGCCGAGGCGCACCGCATTGGCGAGGGTGAGCTCCAGATCCCGGAAGAAGTTGAGGGACTGGGCACGCATGTGCTCGCGCAGGGCGCTGGCTTCCCCTTCCAGGGACTCCAGGTTGAACATGATGGTGAACATCTGCTGGTGGGCGGGCTCGGTGCTGATCTTGACCATCACCTCCTTGAGGAAGACCCGCAGCTTGCCGAGGGGATCCGGCTCCTGTTCGTCGACGCAGGCGTCGAGCTGATGGGAGAGGGGGGAGCAGAGCTCCTCCCACAGGGAGATGAAGAGCTCCTCCTTGTTCTTGAAGTGCCAATAGATGGCCCCCCGGGTCAGCTCGGCGGCATTGGCAATGTCGGTCAGGCTGGTCTTGGCCAGCCCCTGTTGGCAGAACAGAGTCAGGGCCGTGCTCATGATGTGGCAGCGGGTCTGCTGCGCCTCTTCTTTGGTTCGTCTGGCCATGGGATCCGTACCTGTCTAAAAGGGTAAAAAAGTTACTTACATACATTTATGAATGTATGTATATTGCCTCATCTTCGCGGATTTACCAACAGGGGCCCCATAAACCCTGTGGTTTTGTTGTTTTTTGTTGTTTGAAACAGAGGCTCAGAAAATTCATGCACAAACATATTCTCGCACGTTCGGTCGGCCTTGCCTTGCTGGCAAGTGGTCTGCTGGCTGGTTGTGGTGATAAAGGAGAGGCCCAGCAGGCCATGGGCGCTATGCCCCCCGCCGCCGTGGACGTGGTGACCCTCCAGACCGCGCCCTTGCAACTCATGTCCGAACTGACCGGCCGCACCGCCCCCCGCCGGGTGGCCGAGGTGCGTCCCCAGGTGAACGGCATCATCCTCAAGCGCCTGTTCACCGAAGGCAGCGACGTCAAGGCCGGCCAGCTGTTGTACCAGATCGACCCCGCCGTCTATCAGGCCGCCGTGGCCAGTGCCAAGGCGAACCTCGCCAAGGCCGAGGCCAACGAGCGCAGCGCCCGCCTCAAGGCCCAGCGTTACGCCGAGCTGGTGAAGGTCAAGGCCATCAGCCGTCAGGAGTATGACGACGCCGACGCGGCCTGGAAACAGCAGGTTGCCGAGATCGGGGCCGCCAAGGCCGCGCTGCAGAGCGCCAACATCAACCTGGCCTATACCCGCATCACTGCCCCCATCAGCGGTCGCATCGGTCTCTCCTCGGTGACCGAGGGGGCCCTGGTCACCGCCCAGCAGGCCAACAGCCTCACCTCCATCCAGCAGCTCGATCCCATGTACGTGGACGTGCGCCAGTCTACCGCCGATCTGCTGCGCCTCAAGCGCGAAGTGGCCGCCGGTCAGCTGACCCAGGGCCAGAAGGATGGTGCCAAGGTCAGCTTCCAGCTGGAAGATGGCAGCACCTATGGGGAGCAGGGCTCATTGCAGTTCTCCGACGTGACCGTGGACGAGACCACCGGCATGGTGACCCTGCGGGTGATAGTCCCGAACCCCCACGATCTGCTGCTGCCTGGTATGTTCATGCGCGCCACCCTGCAGGAGGGCGAGCGCCCCGAAGGCCTGCTGGTGCCGCAGACCGCCGTGACCCGCACCCCCAAGGGTGGTGCCAACGTCATGGTGGTGACCGCGGACAACAAGGTGGAATTGCGGGACGTCCAGCTCGGCCGCATGTCCGGCGAGAGCTGGGTGGTGGAGTCCGGTCTCAAGGCGGGTGAACGGGTGATCGTTGCCGGTCTGCAGAAAGTCAAACCCGGTGCCGAGGTGGCCCCGGCGGAGCGCGTCAGCAAGACCGCCACCGCACAGACTGAGCAGACCCAGGTAACCAAGCAGTAGGATGGAGTAGTCGCCTCATGGCACGATTTTTTATAGATAGACCGATCTTCGCCTGGGTGATCGCCCTGGTGATCATGCTGGCCGGGGTCATGGCCATCATAGGCCTGCCGGTCGCCCAGTACCCGACCATAGCCCCGCCGGCGGTTGGCATCTCCGCCAGCTACCCGGGTGCCTCCGCGAAAACCGTGGAAGACTCGGTGACCCAGATCATCGAACAGAACATGACGGGGCTGGATCACCTGCTCTACATGTCGGCGCAATCCGATTCCTCCGGCAACGTCAGCGTGACCCTCACCTTCAAGCCGGGCACGGATCCCGATATCGCCCAGGTGCAGGTGCAGAACAAGCTGCAGCAGGCGATGTCGCTGTTGCCGCAGGAAGTGCAGCAGCAGGGGGTCCGCGTTCAGAAGACCTCCAGCAGCTTCCTGATGGTGGCCGCCTTCATCTCCACCGATGGCAGCATGACCAACGACGACCTGGCGGACTACGTGGTCTCCAACATCAAGGAGCCTCTGAGCCGTCTGGACGGCGTGGGTGACATCACCCTGTTCGGCAGCCAGTACTCCATGCGCGTCTGGCTGGATCCGAACAAGCTGAACCGGGTACAGATGACACCGGGTGACATCCAGGCCGCCATCAAGGCCCAGAACGCCCAGGTAGCGTTTGGTAAACTCGGTGGTACCCCCTCGGTGAGCGATCAGCAATTTACCGCCACCATCATGGGCCAGACCCGTCTCTCCACCCCGGAGGAGTTCAACAACATACTGCTGCGGGTGAACCAGGACGGCTCCAAGGTGCTGCTCAAGGACGTGGCCCGGGTCGAGCTCGCCGGCGAAAGCTATGACGCCTCCGCGCTCTACAACGGCCAGGCCACCGCAGCGCTCGCCATCAAGCTCGCCACCGGTGCCAACGCCCTGGACACGGCCGATCACGTTCGTGGCAAGCTGGATGAACTCGCCGAGTACTTCCCGGCGAACATGAAGATCGTCTACCCCTACGACACCACGCCCTTCGTGAAGATCTCCATCGAGGAGGTGGTGCAGACCCTGGTGGAAGCCATCTTCCTGGTGTTCTGCGTCATGTATCTGTTCTTGCAGAACTTCCGGGCGACCCTGATCCCGACCATAGCGGTGCCCGTGGTGCTGCTCGGTACCTTCGGTGTCATGGCGGCGTTCGGCTTCTCCATCAACACCCTGACCATGTTCGGTCTGGTGCTGGCCATCGGCCTCTTGGTGGATGATGCCATCGTGGTGGTGGAGAACGTGGAGCGTCTGATGAGCGAGGAGGGTCTCTCCCCGCTGGAGGCGACCCGCAAGTCCATGACCCAGATCACCGGCGCCCTGGTGGGGATCGCCCTGGTGCTGTCCGCCGTGTTCGTGCCCATGGCCTTCTTCGGCGGCTCCACCGGTGCCATCTATCGCCAGTTCTCCCTGACCATAGTCTCGGCCATGGTGCTCTCTGTGCTGGTGGCCCTGATCCTGACCCCGGCGCTTTGTGCGACCCTGCTCAAGCCCATCAAGCAGGGTGAGCACGGCACCCAGCGCGGCTTCTTCGGCTGGTTCAACCGCTTCTTCGACACCAACGCCAACCGTTACCAGAACGGCGTGCGCAAGGTGATCAAGCAGGGTACCCGCTACAGCATCATCTATCTGGCCATGCTGGCGGTGCTGGCGGTGCTCTTCATGCGCCTGCCCACCTCCTTCCTGCCGGAAGAGGATCAGGGGGTCATCATGTCCATGGTGCAGCTGCCGGTCGGCGCCACCAAGGAGCGTACCGAGGTGGTGCTCGCCGAGATGCGCGACTACTTCCTCGAGACCGAAAAGGACAACGTGGACTCCGTGCTGACGGTGGCGGGCTTCAGCTTCGCCGGTAGCGGTCAGAACAGCGGCATGGCCTTCATCAAGTTGAAGGACTGGAGTGAACGTCAGGGCGAGGAGCGCAGCGCCAATGCCATCATAGGCCGCGCCATGGGTTACCTGTTCAGCATCAAGGAAGCTCAGGTCTTCGCCTTCAACCTGCCTCCCATCCCCGAGCTCGGCACGGCCACCGGTTTCGACTTCTTCCTGCAGGACCGCGGTGGTCTGGGGCACGAGAAGTTGATGGCGGCCCGTAACCAGCTGCTCGGCATGGCGGCGCAGGATCCCAACCTGGTGCGGGTACGCCCGAACGGGATGGAAGACACGCCTCAGCTCGACATCAAGATCGATTACCAGAAGGCGCTGGCCCAGGGCCTCTCCATCACCGACATCAACAACACCCTGTCGGCGGCCTGGGGTTCCTCCTATGTGAACGACTTCGTCGACAGAGGCCGGGTCAAGAAGGTCTACCTGCAGGCGGATGCGCCGTTCCGGATGAACCCGGAAGACCTCAAGCTGTGGTACGTGCGCAACAGCGCGGGCCAGATGGTACCCTTCTCCGCCTTCGCCACCACGGACTGGAGCTTCGGCTCACCCCGTCTGGAACGTTACAACGGTGTCTCCGCCATGGAGATCGTCGGTGAAGCGGCGCCTGGCAAGAGTACCGGTGACGCCATGGCCGCCATCGAGCAGATGGTGAAGCAGCTGCCGGAAGGGATCGGCATCGAGTGGACGGGTCTCTCCTTCCAGGAGCGGCAGGCAGGCTCCCAGGCGCCGGCCCTGTACGCCATCTCCCTGCTGGTGGTGTTCCTCTGTCTGGCGGCGCTCTACGAGAGCTGGAGCATTCCGTTCTCGGTCATGCTGGTGGTGCCGCTCGGGGTATTGGGCGCCATCCTGGCGGCGACCCTGCGAGGCCTCGAGAACGACGTCTACTTCCAGGTGGGCCTGCTCACCACGATCGGGCTCTCGGCCAAGAACGCCATCCTCATCGTCGAGTTCGCCAAGGAGCTGCACGACAAGGGGATGAAACTCGGGGAAGCCGTGGTCGAGGCCTCGCGCCAGCGTCTGCGCCCGATCCTGATGACCTCGCTCGCCTTCATCCTCGGCGTACTGCCGCTGGTGATCAGCACCGGCGCCGGCGCCAGCAGCCGTAACGCCATCGGTACCGGCGTGATGGGGGGCATGATCACCGCCACCGTGCTGGCCATCTTCTTCGTGCCGCTGTTCTTCGTGCTGGTGATGCGTTACTTCACCGAGCACCACAGCGCCGAGGAGCGCATCGCCCACGCCAAGGAGATCAAACATGACTAAGACCCTGATCGCCCTGAGCGTGACCCTGCTGCTGGGGGCCTGCTCCATGGCCCCCGATTACCAGCGTCCCGAGTTGCCCCAAGGCGCCTCCTGGCAAGACAACCTGGCCGCCAAGGGGGAGCTTGCCCCCTGGCGCCAGCAGTTCCTGGATCCGGCCCTGCAAAAATTGATCGGCACGGCGCTCGACAACAACCGGGACCTGCGCCTCGCGGCCCTCAATGTCGAGGCCTATGAGGCCAGATACCGGATCCAGCGGGCGGCGCAGTTGCCGACCCTGGCCGCCGATGGCAGCGGCACCCGCCAGCAGGGATCCGACGATCTCAGCGCCACGGGGCAGGGCCGCATCAGCAGCCAATACGGCGCCAACATCGGCATCACCGCCTATGAGCTGGACCTGTTTGGCCGGATCCAGAGCCTGAAGGATCAGGCGCTGGAAAACTATCTGGCGCAGATCGAGACTCAGCGCAGCACCCAGATTGCCCTGGTCGCCTCGGTGGCGAACGTCTACTTCACCCTGCTGGCGGATCAGGAGCTGCTGGCGCTGAGCCAGGCGACCCTGGCCACCGAGCAGGAGAGCTATGCCCTGACCCAGCACAAATACCGGCTGGGGGTTGCCTCCGAGATGGAACTGGCGCAGGGGCGCACGGCGCTTGAGAATGCCCGTGTCAGCCAGGCGCAATATCAGCGCCAGGTGAAGCAGGATAGAAACGGCCTGGCCCTGCTGCTCGGCACAGAGGTTCCGGTGCTGGAGGGGCAACCCAAGACCCTGGAGGAGGTGCAACTGGCCGCCATCCCGGTGGGTGCGCCTTCCAGCCTGCTGCAACAACGCCCGGACATACTGGCGGCGGAGCACAGCCTGAAGGGGGCCAACGCCAATATAGGGGCGGCCCGCGCCGCCTTCTTCCCGACCATCTCGCTGACCGCGACGGCGGGCACCGCCAGCAACCAGCTGAGCGGCTTGTTTGACGGCGGCACCGGCACCTGGACCTTCATGCCCCAGATCAATCTGCCCATCTTCGACGGTGGCAAGCGCATTGCCGATCTGGACGTGGCGGAAGTGGGCGCCAAGCAGGCAGTGGCGAGCTACGAGAAAAGCATCCAGATCGCCTTCAAGGAGGTCGCCGATACCCTGGGCGCCCAGGCGGATTATGAGCAGCAGCTGCAGGCCCAGCAGGATCTGGTGGAAGCGAACCAGACCTACTTCAGGCTGGCAGAGTTCCGCTACGAGCAAGGGGTGGACAGCTATCTGACCCGCCTCGATGCCCAGCGCTCCCTGTTCAGTGCTCGCCAGGGGCTCATCAGCACCCGGCTGGCCCAGCTCAGCAACCAGGTCGCCCTCTACAAGGCGGTCGGCGGCGGCTGGCAGGCGCCAGAAGACACCACCCCGGCGGCCGACAGCCAGGGTTGATCCCGCTTCTCAGGCACTAAAACGACAGGGCGAACCACAGGGTTCGCCCTTTTTTATCTGCGTTGGCACCAGGCAGACCACATCCCTTTGATGGCAAGCTGATGCAGTAGGCTGGCTCATCCAACCAATATGAGCATCAATCCGTACAAGAGGCGCTTGATAATGTGCATCCTTCTCCTGTCATCATCGACCAGCAAAAGCCCCATTCCAGCAGCCATGCGCTTTGTCCGTTGAGCCCAGCCAGTGTCATGTCACAAATCGCATAAGCTGCGAACTAATTATTCTTTCAAAGAATAAATGGGGGGCTCTTATAGTTGGTCACTCGACTCTCATTCCAAGGACGTGCAATGAAACGACTGCTACCCGCCACCCTGCTCGCCGCAGGACTGGCCCTCACCCCGCTGGTTCAGGCTGCCACCCTGCTCAACGCCTCCTATGACGTGATGCGTGACTTCTACAAGGACTACAACCCAGTGTTCCAGAAACACTGGCAGGCAGAAGGCGGCCAGCCGCTGCAGATCAATATGTCCCACGGCGGCTCGAGCAAGCAGGCGCGCGCAGTCATCGAGGGCCTGCCCGCCGACGTGATCACCATGAACATGGCCACCGATATCAACGCCCTTGCCGAACATGGCGGCCTGGTGCCGAAGGATTGGGCGACCCTTCTGCCGGACAACAGCGCCCCCTTCACCTCGGCCACCGTGTTCATCGTGCGCAAGGGCAACCCCAAAGGTCTGAAGGATTGGCCCGATCTGCTCAAAGAGGGAGTGAAGGTCATAGTGCCGAACCCCAAGACCTCGGGTAATGGCCGCTACACCTATCTGTCGGCTTGGGGTTATGTACTGGAGAAGGGGGGCGATGAGAAGGCGGCCAAGGAGTTCGTCGGCAAACTGTTCAAGCAAGCCCCCGTGCTCGACACAGGTGGCCGCGCCGCCACCACCACCTTCATCCAGAACCGGATAGGCGATGTGCTGATCACCTTCGAAAACGAAGCCGAGATGATCGCCCGCGAGTTTGGTCGTGGCAACTTCGAGGTGATCTACCCCAGCGTCACCGCCGTGGCCGAGCTCCCGGTGGCCGTGGTCGACAAGGTTGTCGACAAGCAGGGCACTCGTAAAGAGGCCGAGGCCTATCTGAAGTACCTGTGGTCTGACGAAGGCCAGCGCATCGCCGCCAACAACTACCTGCGCCCGCGCAACCCCGCTATCCTCGCCGAATTCTCCGATCGCTTCCCGCAAGTCACCTTCTTCAACGTGGTGAAGACCTTCGGCGAGTGGCCGGTGATCCAGAGCACTCACTTCAAGGAAGGGGGCGTGTTCGACCAGGTCTATGCGGTGCAGTAAATGGCGTCTTGGATAAAGCCATCCCGGCTGTCTCATGCCGGGACTATTTATTTGTAGGGGGCAGACTCCTGGCCCCTCATGCATGCGAGCCGGTGCGTCAGAAAGTTCATGGTTGGCATATGAAAGGAGTGGGCTATACGTAGGGCTTGTCAATCCAGATTCCCTTGCCGGGTCCAAATGACAAAAGCACAAAGGGTTAGCTTCATTATGAAGCTAACCCTTTGTTTTGGCTGGTGCCGGAAACAGGAGTCGAACCTGCGACCTTCGCATTACGAATGCGCTGCTCTACCAACTGAGCTACACCGGCGTGTCGTTAGATTCCCGAAAATAGTGGGGCAAGTCAATGAGCCTGAAGCATTTTTATGAATCGGCTCATGGAGTTACGGTTATGGCTCAGAGATCGACAAACTCAGGGATATGGGCGCGGCCTCGGCTCTCGAGGAAATCGAGCAGGGCGCGGGGGGAGCGAGCCAGGATCCGCTCCTCGGGGAAACCGGCCTCCTCCACCAGTCGTTGGCAGTGCTCGAAATCCCCCAGGCTGAAGGCGATGTGGGAGTCGGATCCGAAGGTGAGGTAGGCGCCGAGATCGCGCGCCGCCTCGACGATGGCGCGGCAGTTGCCCTCGCTGCCAGGGCGGGAGTGGCTGAAGGAGGAGTTGTTGAGCTCCAGGGCCACCCGATACTCGGCGGCGGCCCTGACCACGGCCGGGATGTCGATGGGGAAGGCTGGGTTGCCGGGGTGGCTTATCATGTCGACCCGGCCGCTCTTGATGGCGTTGATCATGGCCTGGGTGTGAGTGGCCTGATCGCAGGGAGGGAACACCGGCTCGTGGAAGCCCGCCATGATCATGTCGAGGCGGGATTCATAGCGCTCGGGGAAGTCGATTTCGCCGGCGATGTTCTTGATGTTGGCCTCGATGCCACGCAGTATGCCGACCCCGTCCACGACCCTGGGCAGCACATGCAGATTGACGAAGTGCCAGACGTGGGGAGCATCGGCCATCTCGGGGCCGTGATCCGTGGTGGCGAACAGCTTGATCCCCTTGGCCCTGGCGATGGGCAGGTAATCGTGGATGGTGCTGTAGGCGTGGGTGCTGGCGACGGTGTGCGTGTGGGTATCGACCGTATACTTCATCTTCTCTCCCCCTCTGGCATGAGGCGCCAGCATAGCAAAAATGGCGGGGAGGGGCCATGAGACGGCTTGCCATACTCTGTCACAAATTACGGCAAGGCTGACAAAGTCTGGCCAACTTTGGCTGGGAAGATGACCCTATCGATGCAAGCCTGAACACCCATCGATGGGTCGACACTGGATAGTCAGACCCGTTTCCCCACCGTCGCCCCTGCGACGGTTTTTTTTCGCCAGGATCCCTGGGGCCGATTACTTGCTGGATAAAAAAATGCCCAACTAACATGGCGTTAGTTGGGCGAGACTTAATGTTTAATTGCAGTGGCATAGATATAGAGTGCCGTTTCCCGGCTAAGTTCCCGCCTTGTTCCCTCTTTCTGATTAAAAAACATTTCCTCAACACTCATTCACATTCTCTTGACATGGCTGGGCGTGAAACGTACTTTTTAAACATTCGTTTAAGTGAGGTGTCCTGTGAGTAAAATCGATACCAAGAACCGTATTCTCGATGCCGCCGAGGTGCTGTTTGCCGAGCGGGGGTTTGCCGATACCTCTTTGCGTCTGATCACCAGCGAGGCCGATGTGAACCTGGCTTCGGTCAACTATCACTTCGGCTCCAAGAAGGAGCTGATCCAGGCTGTGCTCGACCGCTATCTGAGCCTGTTCATGCCGGCGCTGGATGCGCGGCTGCACACCCTGATGGCGCAGGAGCAGCTGACCCTGCTGCAGGTGTTCGAGAGCTTCGTCGACCCCTTGATGAAGCTGGTGGAGGTGCGCTCAAACGGGCCTGCACTCTTCATGCAGCTGCTGGGTCGCGGCTACATCGACAGCCAGGGCCACCTGCGCCGTTTCATCACCAGCCACTATGGCGCCACCCTGCACGGGATCACCCAGGCGATCTCCAAGGCCAATCCGGCCCTGTCGCCGGCGGATCTGTTCTGGCGCCTGCACTTCACCCTGGGCACTGTCGTGTTCACCATGGCCTCCGCCGATGCCCTGCGTGACATCGCCCAGGCCGATTTTGGCCAGCAGCTCGATGTGGAGGGGCTGGTGCGCAACGTAATTCCCTATCTGGCGTCCGGTGTCGGTGCGCCCGTGGAGTCGACCAGGCTCTCCCTGGCCGTGTAGTGCCCAACAATAATCAACGGAAACAGTGAAATAAAAGGAACTTTCGTATGATCACATTGCTTGTCCTGCTGGTGCTGGCGATAGCCGTGGTGCTCGGCGTCCCTGCCATCCGTAAAAAGGTGGTGACCCGTCCGGTGTTCGGCATCTTCAAAAAAATCCTGCCGCCCCTGTCGGCCACCGAGCGGGAGGCCATGGAAGCCGGCTCCGTCTGGTGGGACGGCGAGCTGTTTCGCGGCAACCCCGACTGGAAGAAGCTGCATGGCTACGGCAAGGCGACCCTAAGCGCCGAGGAGCAGGCCTTCATCGACAACCAGGTCGAGACCCTGCTCGCCATGGTGGATGACTTCAAGATCGTCAACGAGACCAAGGATCTGCCAGAGCCCGTGTGGGACTACCTGAAGAAGGAAGGCTTCTTCGCGCTGATCATCCCGAAATCCTACGGTGGTCGCGAGTTCTCGGCGATTGCCAACTCCACCATCGTCACCCGCATCGCCACCAAGAGCCTGAGCGTGGCGGTCACCGTCATGGTGCCGAACTCCCTGGGCCCGGGTGAGCTCCTGATGCACTACGGCACCCAGGCCCAGAAAGACTTCTGGCTGCCGGGTCTGGCCAACGGCAAGGAAGTTCCCTGCTTCGCTCTGACCGGTCCGGAAGCGGGCTCGGATGCGGGCGCCATCCCGGACAAGGGGATCGTCTGCAAGGGCATGTACAAGGGTGAGGAAGTGCTCGGGCTTCGCCTGAACTGGAACAAGCGCTACATCACCCTGGCGCCGCGCGCCACCGTGCTGGGGCTGGCGTTCAAGATGTATGACCCGGACAAACTGCTGGGGGACAAGGAAGAGATCGGCATCACCTGTGCCCTGATCCCGACCAACCACCCGGGTGTGCGGGTCGGCGATCGCCACTACCCCATGGGGCTGGCGTTCCTGAACGGTCCGACCTTCGGCAAGGATGTGTTCATCCCGCTGGACTGGATCATCGGCGGCCCTGAATACGCCGGTCGCGGCTGGCGCATGCTGGTGGAATGCCTCTCCGCCGGTCGCGGCATCTCGTTGCCGGCCCTCGGTACCGCCTGTGGTCACATGGCGAGCCGCACCGTGGGTGCCTACTCCTATGTGCGCAAGCAGTTCGGCATGTCCATCGGCAAGTTCGAAGGGGTGCAGGAGGCGCTGGCTCGCATCGGCGGCCTGACTTATCAGCTGGAAGGGGCTCGCCGCATGACCGCCGGCTCCCTGGATCTGGGGCAGGCACCGGCCATCGTCACCGCTATTTCCAAGTACCACATGACCGAGATGGCGCGCCAGATCATGGATGACTCCATGGACATTCACGCCGGTCGTGCCATCCAGCTCGGTCCGAAGAACTACACCGGCTACGCCTACATGGGGATCCCGGTGGCCATCACGGTGGAAGGGGCCAACATACTGACCCGCAACCTGATGATCTTCGGCCAGGGCGCCACCCGCTGTCACCCCTACGTGTTCGCCGAGCTGGAAGCGGCCGCCGACACCGACGTGGAGCGTGGTCTCGAGAAGTTCGACGCCCTGCTGATGAAGCACATCGCCTTCGGTACCAGTAACTTCTTCGGCGCCCTGTTCCAGGGGCTGACCCTGGGTCAGTTCAACGGTTCCCCGGTGGGTGGCGAAACCGCTCGCTACTACAAGCAGCTGTCCCGCATGAGTAAAGGGCTGGCCCTGTGCGCCGACGTCTCCATGCTGATGCTGGGGGGGGATCTCAAGCGCAAGGAGATGATCTCCGCTCGCCTCGGTGACGTGTTGAGCCACCTCTATCTGGCCTCCGCCACCCTCAAGCACTACGAGGATCAGGGCCGCATGGTCTCCGATCTGCCCTTCGTGCAGTACGCGGTGGAGCGCAACCTCTATCTCATCGGCAAGGCGTTCGAGGGCTTCTTCCAGAACTTCCCGAACAAGGTGGCGGGGGCCGTGCTCAAGCGGGTAGTGTTCCCGTTCGGGGTCGGTTACAAGATGCCGGCGGACGATCGCTGCCACGCCATCTGTCTGGCCATGATGAAGCCGGGCGAGTTCCGCGATCGTCTGACCGCCCTCTGCTACGTGGGTAAGGATGAGGCGGATCCCGTCGGCCAGATGGAGCGCGCCTTCCAGGCCATGGTCGCCGTCCAGCCCATCGAGAAGAAGCTGGTCCAGGCCCAGAAAGAGGGCAAGCTGCCACGCAAGATGGCCCTGCCCGAGCTGATTGCCGCCGCCCTGTCTCAGTCCATCCTGAGCCAGGATGAGGGGGACAAGCTGCTGGCCGCCGATGCCCTGCGCTACGAGGCGATCCAGGTGGACAACTTCGCCCCGGGTGAGCTGGAAGGACTGTCTCAACCGGCCCCGGCGGTGCACGCCGCCTGAGTCTGACGCTAGATTGAAAACCGGCCCATGTGGCCGGTTTTTTTGTTGTTTAACCAGGCATTTACAATGCCGATTAATTCCAGTTTAATGCAATGGCCCTCACCCTTGGGCAGGAAGCCAGGCCAGCGGAATGGCCGATAACAACAACTCAGGAAGAGTGAATGAACCTCGCCAAAACGGCGATCGAACGCCCCATCTGGGTGGCGGTCTCGGTCGTGCTTATTTTCCTGCTGGGCCTGCTCAGCATCCGGGGGCTGCCTATCCAGTTGTTCCCCGACATAGACCGTCCCCACCTCAACATCTCGGTGAGCTGGCGCTCCGCCTCGCCCCAGGAGATGGAGTCCGAGATAACCGACCCCATCGAGCAGGAGATGCAGGGGGTGCAGGGGTTGAAAAGCATCGGCAGCAACAGCTACCCCGGCTTCACCGAGATCGACATGGCGTTTGCCCTCGGCACCGACATGCAGCGGGCCCAGCTCGACGTCATCTCGCGGCTGAACCGGGTCTCCGGCCTGCCGGATCGGATCGACGGTCCCTACGTCAACAACTACAGCAGCAACGACACCCTCACCTTCTTCTTCATCCAGCAGCTGCCCGGCGCCAAGGGCTTGATCGACGATCATCAGGCGCTGATCGAGGCGCGGGTCAAGCCGGAGCTGGAGCGGATCCCCGGGGTCTCCACCGTGGAGGTGGAGGGGATCAACGAGCGTCAGATCCAGGTACGCTTCGACCCTTACCGCGCCGCCGAGCTCGGGGTGGAGATCCCGGTGCTCGCCAGCCGGGCCAGCACCGACTGGGATGTGTCTGCCGGCACCCTCGACATCGGCCGCTGGGAGTACAAGCTGCGTTTCGCCGGTCGCTACGACGTCGAGACTCTGGGGGACAAGGTGGTGGACTGGCGCGACGGCCTGCCCATATACCTGAGGGACGTGGCCGAGGTGCGGCTGGCCCGGGAGGAGAACCCTGTGCTGCGCATCCAGAACGGCAACACTGCCATCGCTGCCCAGATCTTCAAGGAGAGCGGGGCCAATGCCCTGGCGGCGCTTGAAGGGATCAAGGCCAGGGTGGGGGAGCTCAATCGGGAGGTGCTGGAGCCGGTCGGCCTGCACATGGAGCAGTCGTTTGATGCCTCCCTCTACATCAACCGGGCGGTGGGCATGGTGACCGCCAACCTGGGGCTGGGGGTGCTGCTCTCCTGCGCCATCCTCTGGCTGTTCCTGCGCCAGTTGAAGGCGACCCTGATGATAGCGATCGCCATCCCCATCAGCATCATGCTCACCTTCTGCCTGCTCAAGGTGATGGGGCGCACCCTCAACGTCATCTCCCTTGCCGGTATCGCCTTCGCGGTGGGCATGGTGCTGGATGCGGCCATCGTCGTGCTGGAGAGCATCTACCGGCGCCACGAGCGGGGGGATATCAGCAAGGCGGAGGCGGCGCTGGAGGGGACCAGCCGGGTGTGGACGGCGCTGGTGGCCTCGACCCTGACCACGGTCGCCATCTTCCTGCCTGTGCTGCTGCTCAACGACGTCGAGGGGCAGCTGTTTGCGGATCTCGCCCTCACCATCGCCTGCGCCGTCACCGTCTCCATGTTGGTGGCGGTGACCGTCTTGCCGGCGGTGGCCGCGCGCTGGATGGGGCGCGAGCGCTTGACCGACCCTTATGACAGCCTGTGGCGGCGCACCACCCGCCACGTGATCCGCTTGACCGCGACGCCTCGCCGGCGCTGGACCATCATCACCCTGATGATGAGCCTGCCCGTGCTGGCGAGCTGGCTGCTGCTGCCCAAGATGAACTACCTGCCGGACGTGAAGCGCGACGCCATCGATGTGTGGATGACCTTCACCCCTGGGGTCAACCCCAAGGCCCAGCGCGAAGAGGTGATCGACACCCTGATTGCCCGGCTGGATCCCTATATGAAGGGGGTCAAGGAGCCGGCCCTCAAGAACTACTACATATTGCGCTATCCGGGCGGTGCCCAGATCGGGGTTCGCCCCAAAGATGAGGCCCAGATCAAGGTGCTCGAACGCCTGCTGATGGACGACCTGCTCGCCAATATCCCGGATACCCGGGCCTTTGGCGGCCAGGGCTCCCTGTTTGGCGGCTTTGACAGCGAGAACAGCATCTCCTTGCTCATTCAGGGGGGGACCCTGCCCGAGCTCTATCGAGCGGCCCGCGAGAGCATGCACATAGTGCAGAAGGATTTACCGGGGGCCCAGATAAGGCCCGAGCCCGGTCTCGACTTCACCGCCCCCGAGCTGAGGCTGGTGCCGCAGGACAGGCGGCTGGCGGAGGTGGGCTGGGATCGCACCCCCATGCCCACCATCATCCAGACCTTCGGAGATGGCCTGCGAGTGGGCGAGTATTTTGATGGGGAAGACAGGCTGGATATTCTGCTGATGGGGCAGAGCTCGGCCAACCCGGATGAGCTCAGGGCCGTGCCGCTCGCGACCCCATCCGGGCGCATAGTGCCCCTCGGCGAATTGCTGCGGGTGGAGCACAACCTAGGGCCGGAGAGCATCTTTCGGGCCGACGGCCGGCGCAGCATCCAGCTCTGGATCACCCCGCCGCAAGGCATGAGCATGGAGCAGGTGCTGGAGACCCTGCAGAGCAAGAGCTTCGCCGCCATCCGGCCAATCCTGCCGGCGGGCGGGGAGCTGCAGGTCGCCGGCAATGCCGACAGCCTGCAGCAGGCGCTGGACAACCTCGGCAGCATCTTCCTGTTTGCCGTGCTGATCCTGCTCATCCTGCTGTGGGGTGTGTTCGCCTCATTGAAAGACGCCATCCTGGTGCTGCTGACCCTGCCTCTTGCCACCGTCGGAGGCGTGCTGGCGCTGCACCTGAGCGGCCTGCTGGTGCCGCTGCCGATGGATCTCTTGACAATCATAGGCTTCGTCATCCTGCTGGGGCTGGTGGTCAACAACGCCATCTTGCTGGTGCACCAGACCCGCACCGCGGAGCGGGAAGGGATGAGTCGACCCGAAGCGGTGGCCGATGCGCTGCAAAGCCGGATGCGCCCCATCGCCATGACCAGCCTGACCAGCATCTTCGGCATGTTGCCCCTGATGCTGAGCCCGAGCGAGGGCAGCGAGATCTACCGGGGGCTGGCCACCGTCATCGTCGGCGGCATGAGTTGCAGCACCCTGTTTACCCTGATCCTGTTACCCGCCTTCCTGCGACTGGGCGAGCGGGTGGAAACGCCGCATGCCATCCGGCAGCGGGACTGTGCAAGGAGCGCAATATGAAGCGAGTGATATCAAGGATGATGCTGGCCCTGACCCTCGGCTTGAGTCTGCCGGCTCAGGCCAAGATGGTGACCCTGGCGGACGTGACCCAGGGGGATGCGGCGGCCAGCATCTGGGTCAGCGGCACAGTGGCGAGCCGTCAGCAGGCGGCCCTGAGCGCCGAGGTGAGCGGCCGGGTGGAGTGGATTGCGGAGTTTGGCTGCCGGGTCAAGGCGGGGGATGAGCTGCTGCGTCTCGACAATGCGGCGCTGCGACTGTCGCTCGAGCAGTCCCAGGCGGAGCAGGCCAGGGAGGAGAGCAACCTGGGCTTCGCCCGGGCCGAGTTCCAGCGCCTCGAACGGCTGCATCAGCAGAAGAGCGCCTCCCAGAGCCAGTACGACAAGGCGCGCTACGACGTGGATCAGGCGACCCTGGCCGAGCGGCTGGCGAGGGTACAGGTACGCCAGATCGAGGAGCAACTGCGGCGGACCCACATCTTCGCCCCCTTCGACGGGGTGGTGAACGAGCACTTCATCCAGCCGGGAGAGCACGTGGACGCGGGCGAAAAAGCGCTGGAGCTGGTCAACCCGGACGTACCGGACATCCGGTTGCGGGCGCCCATCGTCTGGGCCCAGCAACTGGGGGAGGGGGCCAGGCTGCGGGTGGAGGGGGAGCAGCTCAGCAGCCATGCCCGCTACTACCAACGGGCGGCGAGCGCGGATCCCAAGTCCCGCCTCATCGAGCTTAGGCTCAAGCCCGAACCCGGCCGCTTCATCATAGGCTCGCCGGTGCGGGTGGCCCTGCCCCTCGGTCAGCAGCAGACCATGTTGCTGCCAAGGGATGCGCTGGTGCTCAATACCGAGGGCAGCGTGGTCTACCAGGTCAAACAGATAGGGGAGGAGCTCAAGGTCAGCAGAGTCCCGGTGACCGTACTGTTCGGCGACAGCGAGCAGGTGGCGGTGAGCGGCGCCCTCAAGCAGGGAGACAAGGTGGTGGTGCGCGGTGCCGGCAGCCTGCAGGACGGTGACAAGGTGGAGCTGTTCCGTGGCTAAGCCTGGGGATGCGCCATAAAAAACGGCTCCCGCGGGAGCCGTTTTTGTGAAGGTCGATGGGGAATTACTCGACCATCATCACCTTGCAGGTGTTGGTACTGCCCACGGTTTCCATCTTGTCACCGTGCGTCAGCAGCACCATGTCGCCGCTCTGGACCAGGCCCTTGGCCTTGAGTACGTCCAGCGCCTCGCGGCACACCTCGTACACCGGCTTGGTCTCGTCACCGTCGAACAGCACCGGGGTGACGCCGCGGTAGAGGTTGGCCCAGGCCAGGGTCTTGTTGTGGGGGGAGAGGGCGAAGATGGGCAGCCCCGAGCTGATGCGGGACATCAGCAGCGGAGTGGTGCCAGACTCGGTCAGCGCCACGATCGCCTTGACCCCTTCCAGGTGGTTGGCGGCATACATGGTGGACATGGCCACGGCCTCCTCCACCGAGGTGAAGGTGTAGCTCATGCGGTGGTTGGAGACGTTCAGGCTCGGGTGCTTCTCGGCCCCCACGCAGACGCTGGCCATGGAGGTGACGGTCTCGATGGGGAACTGGCCGGCGGCGGTCTCGGCGGAGAGCATCACCGCATCGGTACCGTCCAGCACGGCGTTGGCCACGTCCATGACTTCGGCACGGGTCGGCAGCGGCGCGTTGATCATGGACTCCATCATCTGGGTCGCGGTGATCACCACGCGGTTCAGGCGGCGGGAGTGGCGGATCAGCTTCTTCTGCACGCCGACCAGCTCGGGATCGCCAATCTCGACGCCCAGGTCCCCACGGGCCACCATGACGGCATCGGAACCGAGGATGATGTCTTCCATGGCCTCGTCGCTGGTGACGGTCTCGGCGCGCTCGACCTTGGCCACTATCTTGGCGTTGGAGCCGGCCTCGCGGGCCAGTTCGCGGGCGTAACGCAGGTCATCGCCGTTGCGGGGGAAGGAGACGGCCAGATAGTCCACGTTCATGCGGGCGGCGGTCTTGATGTCTTCCTTGTCTTTCTCGGTCAGGGCCGGGGCGGAGAGACCGCCGCCCTTCTTGTTGATGCCCTTGTTGTTGGAGAGGGGGCCCGCCACGGTGACGCTGGTGTGAATGCGGGTGCCTTCCACCTGCTCGACTTTCAGCTGCACGCGGCCATCATCCAGCAGCAGGATGTCGCCGGGCACCACGTCATCGGGCAGGCTCTTGTAGTCGATGCCGACCTGTTCCTGGCAGCCTTCCCCCTTGCTGAGGGCGGCGTCGAGCACGAACTTGTCACCGATGGCCAGGTAAATCTTGCCATCCTTGAAGGTGGAAACGCGGATCTTGGGGCCTTGCAGATCGCCCATGATGGCGACGTGGCGGCCGAGCTTGGCGGCGATTTCACGCACCTGGTTGGCGCGCTGGATATGATCTTCAGGAGTGCCGTGAGAGAAGTTCATCCGCACCATGTCGGCACCGGCGCGGATGATCCCCTCGAGGATGCCGTCGCGGTCGGTAGCCGGACCCAGTGTGGTTACAATCTTGGTACGTCTTGGCATGAAATACTCCAATGTGAAGTTGATATGACTTGAAATACTGCCCCGTCAAGCGTATGGCGTTGGCGCCCGCCTGCAGGCCCTCTGAGTGGCCTTATGTTATTAAATTACGATACTACACCAAGCGAGTTGGCATAGACAGCCGGGGGATGACCCCCCGAGCCTTCAGGAAGTGTGCGGGGTATCAAAGCGGGATTCGCGCAAACCTTCTTTGACTTTCTTCAGGTTTTCGCGAAATTTCATGCCACGGCGCAGGGTAAAACCGGTGGCCAGTACGTCCACCAGGGCCAGCTGGGCGATGCGGGAGGCCATGGGCATGTAGACGTCTGTGTCTTCCGGCACGTCCATGGAGAGCACCAGGTTGCACTCCCGGGCCAGGGGGGAATCCTTGGCGGTCATGCCGATGACGGTGGCATCGTTTTCACGGGCCAGCGCGGCAATCTCCACCAGCGCCTTGGTACGGCCGGTGTGGGAAATCAACACCACCACGTCCCCTTCGCTGCTGTTGATGCAGCTCATGCGCATCATGACGATGTCATCGAAACTCACCACAGGGATGTTGAAGCGGAAGAACTTGTTCTGGGCATCGCGGGCCACGGCGGAGGAGGCGCCCAGGCCGAAGAAGCTGATCTTCTTGGATTGGGTCAGGATGTCGACGCAGCGATTGATGGCGGAGATGTCCAGGCTGTTCTTGGCGGCATCCAGGCAGGCCATGGTGGACTCGAAGATCTTGGCGGTGTAGGTGTCGGGGCCGTCTTCCGCTTCCACGTGGCGATTCACATAGGGGGTGCCGTTGGCCAGGCTCTGGGCCAGGTGTAGCTTGAAGTCAGGGAAGCCCTTGGTATCGAGGCGACGGCAGAAGCGGTTGACGGTCGGCTCACTGACATCGGCCATCTTGGCGAGGGTGGCAATGCTGGAGTGGATGGCTGTCTGGGGGGACGCCAGGATCACTTCAGCCACCTTACGCTCTGATTTACTGAAACTTTCCAGATTGTTCGTAATCTTATCGAGGGTATTCATCATTACCACCAGGCATTTTTGTAATTTAGCTTCAAGTGTCTTTGCACTAAGTTCACGACATGGCATCTTTATAATTCACCCGAGGACTATACAAGACAAGCTCTTATCCAAACTAACCTCGGCCCCAGAAAGTATGACTCATGTCTAATTATTTCGTTATTTTGGTTACAAACTTCCATTTACTCCGTGAAAACGCTTACAGATGTTGCAAAGCAACAACACTGTGAGCGGGCGCACAGTTGCGCTCAACAAACCCTCTGACTCGGGGTGGGCTCGGGTAGAATCGCTGCCAAATAATAAGATCGGGACGGTAAGGGCCGCCCCGAGTTGGTAACGAAGGAGTTTGTTATGCAGCATACCCATGCGCTGGTCGGCGATGTCGGCGGCACCAATGCTCGGTTGGCCCTCTGTGAGCTGACAACCGGCACCATTTCCAAGGCCAAGACCTACTCCGGCCTGGCCCATCCCAGCCTGGAGGCGGTGATCCGCCTCTATCTGGAAGAGCATGAGGCCAGGGTGAGCGAGGCCTGCATCGCCATCGCCTGCCCCGTCAATGGTGACTGGGTCGCCATGACCAACCACAGCTGGGAGTTCTCCATTCGCGAGATGCAGGCCAACCTGGGGCTGGCCGAGCTGCAAGTGATCAACGACTTTACCGCCGTCTCCATGGCGGTACCCGTGCTGGGGGAAGGGGACAGGATCCAGCTCGGCGGCGAGGCCCCCGTGGCGGGCAAACCCATCGCCATCTATGGCGCCGGTACCGGTCTCGGGGTCGCCCACCTGGTGCAGGCCGCCGGGCAGTGGCTGAGCCTGCCGGGGGAAGGGGGTCACGTGGACTTTGCCGCCAACAGCGAAGAGGAAGATGCCGTGCTGCAGGTGATGCGCGCCGAACTCGGCCATGTGTCGGCGGAGCGGCTGCTGTCTGGCCCGGGTCTGGTCAACATCTACCGCGGCCTGGTGAAGTCCGATGGCCGCGAGCCACAAGCCTTCGCCCCCAAGGACATCACGGAGCGGGCACTGGCGGGGGATTGTCTGGACTGCCGCCGCACCTTAAGCCTGTTTTGCGTGCTGATGGGGCGCTTTGCCGGCAACCTGGCCCTCAACATGGGCACCTTCGGCGGCGTCTACATCGCCGGTGGCATAGTGCCCCGCTTCCAGGAGTTCTTCATCGGCTCCGGCTTCCGGGTGGCCTTCGAGGACAAGGGGCGCTTCAAGCCTTATCTCAAAGACATTCCCGTGTTCCTCATCACCCACGAAGGGCCTGGCCTGCTCGGGGCCGGCGCCTACCTGCGCCAGTCCCTCGGGATCCGGATCTGAGGCCAGGGAAACGATTTCATGGCGGTTAAGTCTTGGTTCAGTGACTAGGGCGTAGAGTGAACCCACGTACTCAAGAGGACGGGGCTTCATAAGGAATTGAAACCGGTCTTCATCCGCTGGGTGCGTTTGTCACCTGACAAGCCTGAACTGTTTCACCGGCCCTCGCGGCCGGTTTTTTTATTTAAAAATCAAAATATTGCGTGACTTGTTAATAAGTTTCGTGACCCAATATGACCCATTTTATGGGTCATGCCATCCTTTTTGTTGTTGTGGTCTCACCCTGATCCAAGCTCAGATCTATATCAACCTCGGTAATATAGAGGCAGTAGGACTAGTCGGTAGTCTGTAAATCCGTGACCCAAGCCGTGACTCAGGGGGGGGCGCAACCTCTCCTTTACACATCAAGGGGTTTTTGGGTCATATTGGGTCATATTGGGTCATATTGGGTCATATTGGGTCATATTGGGTCATATTGGGTCATGACTTTTATGATATTGTGAGTGGAATGAAAGAGTTAGGCGCAATTTGATTTGCGAAGCCTGAACTGTTTCACCGGCCCTCGCGGCCGGTTTTTTTATCTGCGCAATCTCACCCGCACTTGTTGCCTCTTGTGAAAGCAGTCCGATAGTCCTTGTCATCCGTCATCCGTCATCCGTCATCCGTCATCCGTCATCCGTCATCCGTCATCCGTCATCCGTCATCCGTCATCCGTCATCCGTCATCCGTCATCCGTCATCCGCCATCAATTTGGATCGATATCGAATAAACGGGGCTGCCACAGGCGTCGGGAGGCGCTGCGAGAGGTGATGACGGAAGGCTGAGGGTAATCAGAAGGGAAGGGCGTCAGAGGCCCTTCCCTTGACGAGAAATATGGGGTCAGGGAAGGGTCATCTGGAAGCGGGCGCCGCCAAGGGGAGACTCATCCACCCGGATGTCGCCGCCATAGCTGTGCACTATCTCGGTCACGACCGCGAGGCCTATGCCTTGACCGGGGGAACTGTCGGCCCGTACTCCGCGCTGGAAGATCTGTTCCGACTTGCCTGGGGGGATACCGGGGCCGTCGTCTTCCACCAGGATGAGCAGGCCGCTGCCCTTACGGCGCACCTGTACCCTTACCTCGCTGATGGCGAACTTGCAGGCGTTGTCGAGCAGGTTACCCATCATCTCCATCAGATCCCCCTGTTCACCATGGAAGAAGACATCGTCGTCGAATTGGAACTGGGTCTGCAGCTTCTTGTGGCGATAGACCTTGGCCAGGCTCGCCAGCAGCTTCTCGATGAGGGGCACGGGCTCGGTGCCCTTGCTCGCGAGGCGCTTGCGACCGGTGACGGCGCGGCGCAGCTGGTACTGGATGATCTGATCCATGGTGGTGATCTGTTCATTGATGTTGTCGTGCACCGGGTGACCGAGTTTGAACTCCTGGGCCGTGATCTGGATAAGGGCCAGCCTGGTTTTCAAACTGTGTGCCAGATCGTTGAGGGCATGCTGGTAGCGCAGGGTCTGTTGGCGCTCGTTCTCCAGCAGCTGGTTGACCGACTCGGTGAGCGGCAGCAGTTCCCGCTCATAGTCGCTGGAGAGCGCCTCCCGCTGACCGGCCCGGATCTCGTTGATCTGCCGCGCCATGGTGCGCAGGGAGGAGAGGCTCCAGAAGCTGGTGAGCAGCAGCAGGGCGCCGAGCAGGCAGTAGGCGAGCAGCGCCTGGCGGATGCACTGGTAGAGGTATTCCCGGGTCTGATCCTGGTAGCGCTTGGCGGAGTCGACCATGACCACGTAGTAGGTGGTGGGGCCATCACCGTGATTGCGCAGGAAGCGCAGGCTGTAGATGAAGTAGCTGTCGCCATTCTTGATGGTGTGCAGCTTGAAGAAGTAATCCTGATCCAGACCGCCCAAGTACTTCATCAGATCCTGGCAGATGGTGCCCTTGATGGTGATCACCTCAGGCATGTGCAGGCTGGACCAGCTGAGCTGACCGTCAGAGCGACAGATGAGGGTATCGAGATTGGGGTCGATGGCATCCGGTGTGATGCTGGCGAGATCCGTGATGGCGTGGGGATCCGGCTGCTTGGAGGAGAACAGCTTGGAGAGGTTCTCCTGCATGCGGGTGCTGGCCTTCTGGGCCTGCTCCTCGGTGTGACCGAGATAGAGGATATAGACGGAAAACGCCATGATGATGGCGATGACCAGCATGGCGCTCATCATCAGCTTGATGTGCAGGGAGCGGCGGATCAGTTGCATTGGGCTTCTCATGGCGGTCACTGCGCGAACGGCGTGCTTAGCTGCATGACAGGTTGAAGATGTAGCCCTGGCGACGGATGGTGGAGATGGGAGAGATGGTCCCTTCCGGATCCAGTTTCTTGCGCAGCCGGCTCACCATCACCTCTATGGTGTTCGGATCCCCCTCGCCATCGCCGTAGAGCTGGTCCAGCAGCTGCTGCTTGGAGACCACCTGGCGGGCGTTGCGCATCAGATACTCCAGGATCAGATACTCGAAACTGGTGAGCACTGTGACTTCACCGGCGATGGTCAGCTCCTTGCGGGAGAGATCCAGCTCGTAGTCACCGGCCTTCACCCGGGGAGAGATAAAGCCGGCGCTGCGACGCACCAGGGCATTGAGGCGGGCCAGCAACTCGTCTTTCTGGAACGGTTTGACCAGGTAGTCATCGGCACCGGCCTCCAGCCCTTCGACCTTGTCCTGCCAGCTGCCACGGGCGGTCAGCACTATGATGGGGAAGGGGATCTGCTGCTCTCTCAGCTGGGTGATGAGGTGCAGGCCGTCCATGTCCGGCAGGCCGAGGTCTATGATGGCCACGTCGATGGGATAGTCGCGAGCGTAATGCAGCGCAATCTGGGCCTTGTCCGTGCTGTGAACCTGATTCTGGGCCTCGGTCAACAGCGTGGTGAGATGGTGGTTGAGCAGCTTGTCGTCTTCGACCAATAGGATTTTCATAAGATGCATGATGATGAGGGTCCAGGCTGTCAATTAGAGAGGGTAAGAGGAAGAGAGTCAATCCGGATCCTACATAGCCCCCGCTGTATCGAGACTGAATCGCATCTTCAATATTCCCAAGGGAGTATTCACGATGATGGCGCGCCATCTGATGGTATGTCAGCTGAGCGAGACCACCGATAAGGGTGCTGAGAACTGCCCTCTGCATGAAAACTTTGCGACTATTATGTTCGCAGCAACCAGAGTGGGGCGTTTGCGTTGGCGCGACATGGGCCCTTGTCACGCTCATTTGCGAAAAACAATATTAATTTCACGAAGTTAAAGCTGGTGCATTTTTGTAATGCATTGAAATATATGTGTTTTCATGGCATCGTCAAGGCTCCATCAAATGGAGGTCATGTTTTGACCACCTTTGACAGGGAGGAAGGATGAGTTATTGGTTTGTTCTTTTTGAATCTCCTTTGGTGATGTAAATCTTGGGTTTGTCTATTCATTCTATGGATAAACAAGATAGAATCTGCGCCAATCGGGTTTAGGGCTTTGGCAGCTCCAGATGTGAACAATGCATGGCGTGCTCTCGAGGTACTCAGATGAGTAAGGTGATCTGAAGTCATTGTTAAGCATCAACCAATACAAGATGCTGGAGGATATGATGACCAACAGCGCTCACAATCAGGTTAAAATCAGCATGTTGGGAGCTGTAACCCACTGCGGTAGCTAACCCCATTGCTAATGGGAAGGTGTCTGAATGGACTCGGACGCGGGCCTGACCACAATCCATCGTAGCCAATTTACTCTAAACCTCATCAAGACAGTGCTTTCTTATTCTATCCAGCTAATCCTTCAAGAGCATTACATCCTATGAAGATTCTTTTGACTGGTGGCGCAGGTTTTATCGGCTCTGCGGTTGTACGCCATATCATTCAGCATACCCAAGACTCAGTAATCAATCTCGACAAGCTCACTTACGCGGGGAATCTTGAATCGCTGGCGGAGGTATCAGGCAGCGATCGCTATGTGTTCGAGCAGGTCGATATCTGCAATCGTGCCGAGCTGGATCGGGTGTTTGCTTTGCATCAGCCCGATGCCGTGATGCACCTGGCCGCCGAGAGCCACGTCGATCGCTCCATCACAGGTCCTGCCGACTTCATCGAGACCAATATCGTCGGTACCTATATGCTGCTGGAGGCTGCTCGCTCTTACTGGAGCGGCCTGAGCGCACCGCGAAAGACGGCCTTCCGCTTCCACCATATCTCCACCGACGAGGTGTATGGCGATCTGCCCCATCCGGATGAAGTGGCTCCCGGTGAAACATTACCGCTCTTTACCGAAACGACCCCCTATGCTCCCAGCAGCCCCTATTCTGCCTCCAAGGCATCGAGCGACCATCTGGTGCGTGCCTGGCGTCGTACCTACGGCTTGCCGACAATTGTCACCAACTGCTCCAACAACTACGGTCCTTTCCACTTCCCCGAGAAGCTGATCCCGCTGGTGATCCTGAACGCGCTGGATGGCAAGCCGCTGCCGGTGTATGGCAAGGGCGACCAGATCCGTGACTGGCTCTACGTAGAAGACCATGCTCGCGCACTCTATACCGTGGTGACCACAGGTGTGGTTGGCGAGACCTACAACATTGGCGGGCACAACGAGAAGCAGAATCTGGATGTGGTACGCACCGTCTGCGATCTGCTGGACGAAATGGTGCCCAAGGCGGGTTCCTACCGCGATCAAATCACCTATGTGGCCGATCGCCCCGGCCATGACCGCCGTTATGCCATCGATGCCAGCAAGATGAGCGCCGAGCTCGCTTGGCAACCGCAAGAAACCTTCGAGTCGGGTATCCGCAAGACGGTGCAGTGGTATCTGGATAACCAGCAGTGGGTCAACAACGTCAAGAGCGGTGCCTACCAATCCTGGATCGAGCAAAACTACGGGGTGCGTGCCTGATGCATATCCTGTTGTTCGGCAAGAATGGCCAGGTAGGCTGGGAGTTACAGCGTTCGCTCGCCCCGTTAGGCCATGTTACCGCGGTTGATTTTGATTCCGCCGACTATTGCGGCGATTTCAGCAACCCGGCTGGCGTGGCGGAAACGGTGCGCCTGCTCAAGCCGGATGTGATTGTCAATGCGGCTGCCCACACCGCTGTCGACAAGGCCGAGAGCGAGCGGGAGTTTGCCGAGCTGCTCAACGCCACCAGTGTGGCGGCGATTGCCAAGGAAGCGGAGGCATTGGGAGCCTGGTTGGTGCACTACTCCACCGACTATGTGTTCGATGGTAGCGGTGAGCGCCCTTGGCTTGAAACCGATGCGACCGCCCCGCTCAATGTCTACGGCGAGACCAAGCTGGCAGGGGAACAGGCAGCCACGCTGTGCTCTCGTCACCTGATCTTCCGTACCAGCTGGGTGTACGCCGCCCGTGGTGCCAACTTTGCCAAGACCATGCTGCGTTTTGGCAAGGAGCGTAGCGAGATGTCGGTCATCAATGACCAATTCGGTGCCCCGACCGGTGCCGAGTTGCTGGCCGATTGCACCGCCCATGCGATCCGCGTAGCGCAGAGCAAACCTGAGGTTGCCGGGCTGTACCATCTGATTGCTTCCGGTACCACCACCTGGTTTGACTATGCTCAGCTGGTATTTGCCAAAGCCCGTGAAGCGGGTGTGGAGTTGGCGGTTAGCCAGGTTAATGCTGTCCCGAGCTGCGAGTTTCCAACACCTGCCAAACGTCCTCATAACTCACGGCTCAATACGAGCAAATTTCAGCGCACCTTCGAGCTGGTGTTGCCGGACTGGACCGTTGGTGTTGAAAGGATGCTAGCCGAGATCCTCGGTAAGTAAGCTAAGGTGGGAGGACGGTGGTTCTGTGCCCCGCCCTGACCAACAGGATAAGAACGAGATGAGTGACCGCTGGGGGAACTCATTTCGATGGGTTACATAATTCCATATAAGAACTAAAGTATTATGACGAAACGTAAAGGCATTATTCTTGCGGGTGGGTCAGGTACCCGTCTCTATCCCGTCACCATGGCAGTCAGCAAACAGTTACTGCCCATCTATGACAAGCCGATGATCTATTATCCGCTGAGCACCCTGATGTTGGCAGGTATTCGCGATATTTTGATCATCAGCACGCCGCAAGATACGCCTCGTTTTGAGCAGTTGTTGGGGGATGGCAGCCAATGGGGCTTGAATCTGCAATACCAGGTGCAGCCGAGCCCGGACGGCTTAGCCCAGGCGTTTATTTTGGGGGAAGAGTTTATCGGTTCAGATTCTTGCGCGTTGGTGCTGGGGGACAACATCTTCTACGGTCATGACCTGCAAAAGCAGCTGGAAGCTGCTGCAACCAAGGCTAGTGGTGCGACTGTTTTTGCCTACCATGTGCAGGATCCAGAGCGTTATGGGGTGGTGGAATTTGATAATTCAGGGACGGCGGTTTCTCTGGAGGAAAAGCCATTGGAACCCAAGAGCAATTATGCTGTTACTGGCCTTTATTTCTACGATAACAGTGTGGTTGAAATTGCCAAAAGCCTGAAACCTTCACCTCGTGGCGAGCTGGAAATCACCGACGTCAACCGTATCTACCTTGAGCAAGGCAATCTGTCGGTAGCCATGATGGGACGTGGTTACGCTTGGCTGGATACCGGTACCCATGAAAGCCTGATTGAGGCGAGTAATTTTATCCAAACGATTGAGACTCGTCAGGGGTTGAAAGTGGCTTGCCCAGAAGAGATTGCTTATCGTCAAAAATTTATCAATTCAGATCAAGTCCGGAAATTGGCCACACCACTGATTAAGAATGAATATGGAAAGTATCTTCTCAAGTTAATCACTAAGATTTCATAAATAAATTGTATTGTCTACCTGTCTATTTGGATTGACATAATGAACATCATCAGAACAAAGATTTCCGATCTTTTTATCATTGAGCCAAAAGTGTTTGGTGATGAAAGAGGTTTTTTTTTCGAGAGCTTTAATCAGCAGCAATTTGAATCAGTGATTGGTAGAGCTGTTACCTTTGTTCAAGATAATCATTCCAAATCTAGTCGAGGAGTACTCCGTGGGCTTCATTATCAATTACCCCCGCATGCCCAAGGAAAACTAGTCCGCTGTGTCACTGGCGAGGTATTTGATGTGGCTGTTGATATTCGCAAAAGCTCCCCTACCTTTGGCCAGTGGTTTGGAGTGAATCTATCAGCCGAAAACAAGCGTCAATTTTGGATTCCGGAAGGGTTTGCTCATGGTTTTGTAACATTGAGTGATACTGCCGAGTTCCTATACAAGACAACAGCGTATTATTCCCCTCAAAGCGAAGCTAGCATAAGGTGGAACGATATAGATATTGCTATAAAATGGCCGCTTGATTTTAAACCACAACTTTCCTCCAAAGATTTACAAGGTGTCTGTTTAAAAGATGCTGTCATTTTTGAGTGAATTATGAAATCCATTATTATAAAACCATCAGATATTAATTTTAATGCTATTGAGAATACAACAGTTCTTGAGTCAGCTATTCGCGCCGGCATAGTATTGGAACATAGTTGTAAGAATGGCTCTTGTGGATTGTGTGAGTCAAAAATTATAGAGGGTGAAGTAATTGATGAGCAAGGCTGCTCATTTTCATCAGGGCAACGTTTTTTGACGTGCCAATGTAAGAGCGCCTGTGAAAAGCTAATTATTGAGGCAGAATACTACCCTGAGCTGGTCTCTCTCTCTCGTAAAACTGTGCCATGTAAGGTGACATTGGCAGAAATTGATAATGAATTTTTGATTTTGAAATTCAGGCTTCCCCCTACTGCGGGATTTGATTATTTACCAGGGCAATATATAAATCTCAGCTATCAGGGGATTACTCGAAGCTATTCCATTGCTAATGCCAGTAGTAAAGATGGAATCGAACTCCATATCCGCCTTATTAATAATGGCGCAATGAGTAATCTACTTTTTGCCGGAGTCAAGCCAGATACATTGATGAGGATAGATGGCCCGATTGGAACATTCTTCATCAGAGAGGATGACCGCCCTATCATTTTCTTGGCTGGCGGTACCGGATTCGCTCCGGTTAAAGCTATGGTTGAAGCGCTCATAAGTAGTAATTCAAAGAGAGAAATTATCATCTATTGGGGGATGAATAAAGCTATCGACTTCTATTCAAAGCTTCCCTCTGAGTGGGAAGGTAAGTATGAAAATATTACCTTCATCCCAGTTGTCTCAGGTAGCGATGTTGAGTGGAATGGACGAACAGGTTTTGCCCATCTAGCAGTACTGCAAGATTTTTGTAATTTGTCTGATTTCTGTGTTTATGCTTGTGGTTCGCCTCAGATGATCGCAGCTGCAAAAAATGACTTCATCAATGTTGGGCTTTCAGAGAAACAATTTTTTTCTGATGCCTTTACGGTATCAAAATAAGTGGGAGAAAACATGAAAGCGGTAATTCTTGCCGGTGGTTTGGGCACCCGTCTGAGTGAAGAAACTGTTGTCAAACCTAAGCCGATGGTTGAAATTGGTGGCAAGCCAATCCTCTGGCATATCATGAAAATGTACTCCGCACACGGTATAAATGATTTCATCATTTGTTGTGGCTATAAGGGGTATGTCATCAAGGAATACTTTGCCAACTATTTCCTTCATATGTCTGATGTCACTTTCCATATGGCAGAAAACCGAATGGAGGTGCATGAAAAACGTGCAGAACCATGGAATGTGACCCTAGTTGATACTGGGGATGCATCCATGACCGGTGGTCGTCTAAAACGTGTTGCTGAATATGTGAAAGATGATGAGGCATTCTTGTTTACATATGGTGATGGCGTATCCGATGTTGATATTGGTGCGAGTATCAATTTTCATATGAGCCACGGGAAATTGGCGACACTTACGGCAACTTATCCGCCAGGTCGATTTGGTGCACTGGATATCCAGAATAATCAAGTCCTCTCTTTCAAGGAAAAACCAAGAGGTGATGGAGCCTTGATTAATGGTGGCTTCTTTGTATTAAGCCCCAAGGTTATTGACTTGATTGAAAATGATGCAACGACTTGGGAACAAGAGCCACTGATGGCATTAGCAGAGCAGGGACAACTGATGTCTTATGAGCACAGTGGGTTCTGGCAACCCATGGATACCTTGCGTGATAAGCACTACCTCGAAGGACTTTGGGAAAAAGGTAAAGCACCTTGGAAGGTATGGAAGTAATGGCCATGATCGATCCTGATTTCTGGAAAAACAAACGGGTCTTTATGACCGGGCACTCTGGTTTTAAAGGCGGCTGGCTGGCGTTGTGGCTGGAGGAGATGGGGGCCATTGTGCGTGGTTATTCCCTTCCTGCCCCTACTGAACCCAGCCTCTTTGAGGTAGCCAAGGTTCGGCAGGGATTGTTATCGGAAGATGGTGATATTCGTGACTTCTTCCATCTGCGTGAAGCCATGACTGATTTCAAACCCGAAATCGTATTCCATATGGCAGCTCAGCCTCTGGTACGGCTCTCTTATGATGATCCTATTGAGACCTATTCCACTAATGTTATGGGTACCGTTTATGTGCTTGAAGCCATTAAAGCGGTCGGTGGTGTCAAGGCTGTAGTCAATATTACCAGCGACAAGTGTTATGAAAATCGCGAATGGGTATGGGGATATCGTGAAGATGAGGCCATGGGTGGTTATGATCCCTATTCCAACAGCAAAGGCTGTGCCGAGCTGGTGGCCTCTGCGTACCGCAACTCATTCTTTAATCCGAAGGACTATGCACGTCATGGCGTGGCTTTGGCATCGGTACGCGCTGGTAATGTGATCGGAGGCGGTGATTGGGCAAAAGATCGTTTGATCCCGGATATCCTGCGTTCCTTCCAAAACGACCAGCCAGTGGTTATCCGCAATCCCCACTCTATTCGGCCATGGCAGCATGTGCTCGAACCTTTGTCGGGATATTTGCTAGTGGCACAGCACCTCTATCGCGAAGGTTGTGCTTATGCAGAAGGGTGGAACTTTGGGCCCAGCGACAACGATGCCCAGCCGGTACAGTTTATTGTCGAGAAGATGGTACAGCTGTGGGGTGACAATGCCTGTTGGCAACTTGATGGTGCCGATCATCCCCATGAAGCCCATTACCTGAAACTCGAGTGCTCCAAGGCGAAGCTGCGGATGGGTTGGCAGCCACGCTGGGATCTGGTCACCACCCTGGGGCGTATCATCAAGTGGCACAAGGCTTGGCTGGCAGGTGAGGATATGCGTGAGGTGACCTTGCGTGAGATCCGTGACTACATGGCTGCTCAGTGATGCCTATCGGTCTGGATGACTTTCCCCACTTAGCTAGGTAACATCCAGCCCCCCCTTGATTGACGAACAATGATCCATTGCCAGAACATGACATTGGCAAGACTTTTAACAGGAAGAGATAAATGAGTGCACAAGCTCTGCGTGAACAAATTTCCCAACTGGTAGCTCAGTATGCTGACCAAGCCATGGCTCCCAAGCCATTTGTAGCTGGCAGCAGCGTCGTCCCGCCATCCGGAAAGGTGATCGGTGCCCGTGAACTACAGTTGATGGTGGAAGCCTCGCTCGATGGGTGGTTGACCACCGGCCGTTTCAACGATGCTTTCGAAAAGAAACTGGGTGAATACATCGGCGTTCCCCATGTGCTGACCACCACTTCAGGCTCTTCTGCCAACCTGCTGGCCCTGACTGCGTTAACTTCCCACAAACTGGGTGAACGTGCACTCAAACCGGGTGATGAAGTGATCACTGTTGCTGCTGGTTTCCCGACCACAGTCAACCCGACCATCCAGAATGGCCTGGTCCCGGTGTTCGTGGATGTAGACATCCCGACCTATAACATTGATCCAGCGCTGATTGAAGCCGCTGTAACAGATAAAACCAAAGCCATAATGGTCGCCCATACCTTGGGCAACCCGTTCAACCTGGCCGAAGTCCGTCGTATTGCTGATAAATACAACCTGTGGCTCATTGAAGATTGCTGTGATGCCCTCGGTACTCGTTACGATGGCAAAATGGTTGGTACCTTCGGCGATATTGGTACCGTCAGCTTTTATCCGGCACACCATATCACCATGGGTGAGGGTGGGGCTGTATTCACCAAGTCAGGCGAACTGAAGAAGATCATCGAGTCCTTCCGCGATTGGGGTCGTGACTGCTACTGTGCTCCTGGCTGTGACAACACCTGTGGCAAGCGTTTTAGCCAACAGCTTGGTTCCCTGCCAGAGGGGTATGATCACAAGTACACCTACTCCCACTTGGGGTACAACCTCAAGATCACCGACATGCAGGCGGCTTGTGGTCTAGCACAGTTGGAGCGCGTAGAAGAGTTCGTTGAACAGCGTAAGGCAAACTTTGCCTATCTGAAGGCGGGCTTGGCCAACTGCGTCGATGTCCTCGAACTGCCAGAAGCCACCGATAATTCAGAGCCGTCTTGGTTTGGTTTCCCCATCACTTTGAAAGAAACTGCTGGCGTCAGCCGTGTTGAGCTAGTCAAGTTCTTGGACGAGGCCAAGGTGGGTACTCGATTGCTGTTTGCTGGCAATTTGACCCGTCAACCTTATTTTGCTGACCGTAACTATCGGGTTGTTGGTGAGCTGACGAATACAGACCGCATTATGAATCAGACTTTCTGGATAGGTATCTATCCAGGCTTGACGCACGATCATTTGGATTATGTGATTGCCAAGTTTGAAGAATTCTTTGGCGTTAGTTTCTAATTCTTCGAAAAAGAATAACTTGGAGAGCCAACAATTGTTGGCTCCTATTTTACATTGAGGTTTGTTGATGAAAGCATCTGATGCAGTGGCTCATGTTCTGGGCGCTAACAATGTCACTCACGGCTTTGAGCTGATCGGTGGCATGATTGCACATTTGGTTGATAGCATTAATCAAATTGGCAAAACTAAACTGATCTCACTTCATCATGAGCAAGCTGCCGCATTCGCTGCGGGGGGAATTGCTCGTGCAAGTAATAACAAGCAGATAGGGTTGGCTCTAGGTACTAGCGGGCCAGGAGCAACAAATCTGGTAACGGGAATTGCAGATTGTTGGTTGGACAGCTACCCCTGTATTTTTATTACTGGGCAAGTGAATACTTATGAATTAAAGCAAGATAGAGCGATTAGGCAACAAGGCTTCCAAGAACTGGATATCGTTAGCATAGTAAAAAGCATTACCAAATTTTCTTATCAGATTAAAACCCAAGATGAATTAATTCCGAAGTTGCAGGAAGCAATCAACATTGCTAAAAGTGGCCGTCCCGGGCCTGTCTTATTAGATATACCGATGGATTTACAGCGTGCTGAGTTGCCAGATGATGTTCTCGACTATTTGAAGCCGTCATTACAAGAACCGAATGCTGTGACTTCGAACACCATGGGGTTTTCTTCTGTTTTTCAACGGCTTTCGCAAGCAAAAAAACCACTGTTTTTGATCGGTGGCGGTGCGGTGAATGCGGACACTTTTTCTCTTTGGCAACAAAAAATAGCTCGTATTGGTATACCCCATGTCGCTAGCCTAAAAGGCAGCGAGAAATGCCAATCACTTCAAAATTATTATGGTCTGATAGGTAGCTACGGCACTCGAACGGCGAATTACGCTATTCAAAATTGTGATTTACTGATTGTCTTGGGCAGTAGAATGGATGTCCGTCAAACTGGGGCTGATACGAGTGATTTTGCCCGAAATGCAGAAATTATCCAAATTGATATAGATGCAGCCCAACTTGCTAATAGAGTCGAAGCTGATCTGGATGTAAATGCAGACTGTGAAAAATTTTTCTTTTGTTTTGATGATGAGCTTGTTAATGATTTTGTTATGTCCGAGGCGTGGACATCAGAATTGAATAAACATTGGTCTGATAATTATGCAGATGAGTATCAAGACTGGAGTATTAGCCCATTTGATATTTGTAAGAAGCTAGAAAAAATATTCGAGTTGATTCCTGTACACTATGTTGCTGATGTCGGTAACAATCAAATGTGGGCCGCTCATTCAATACTATTAAATCAAGGGCAGGCGATTCATCACTCTGGTGGCTTGGGTGCCATGGGCTTTGCTATTCCAACCGCTATTGGTGTTGCGTATGCGACCAGCCATCCTGTTGTTATTTTGACTGGTGATGGTGGTGCACAACTTAATATTCAGGAACTGGATATTATTGCACGTGAACGGTTGCCAATATTAACAATTGTTTTCAATAACGAATCGCTGGGGATGGTTCGTGCATTCCAAGAAATGTATTTTGACGGTAGAAATGAATCAACATATTGGAATGGCTATAGCTCTTCATTCTGTAGTCTTGGGCGAGCTTATAATATACCCTCATTTTCCACTTCAAATATGGACGAGCTTCAATCATTGCTTCTTAAGTTTACTCTGCACCCGGAGCCCATGTTAATTGAGGTGCTAATGAGCGATGCGAGAGAGTGCAGGCCAAGACTTGCTTTTGGGCACCCAATTGATAAACAATTTCCTTTAAAAGGCTAATTATGAAGATTGCTATATTAGGTGCGACCAGTTTTATTGCCCAAGAGTTAGTTAGAGAGTGGGTTGCTAATAAAAAAAAGGTATATATTCATTTATATGCTAGAAGTGTCGATAACCTTGACAGATTTATTGAAAGAATATCTTCAGATAGAAGGCTATTAACTCCCAAGTTATTATCTAGTTTTCCTGATTCTGAGATGTACGATGTGGTTATAAACTTCATCGGTGTTGGCGACCCTGCTAAAGCCAAAGCTATGTCAGATTGCATAATAGATGTGACATCCCAGTATGATGATATAGTATTAAACTATCTTGATAAAAATCGCCTCTGTAAATATATATTTTTGAGTAGTGGTGCGGCTTATGGTAGTGATTTTTCAATGCCAGCTTCAGTGGATAGAAAAGCAAGCTTTTATATTAATCATTTTCAGGAAAATGAAAAGTATGGGCTTGCAAAATTTATCACAGAAGTAAAACACCGTAATTTACAACATCTATCAATAATCGATGTGAGGGTATTTAATTTTTTCAGTAGAAATCAGGATATATCATCAAAGTTTTTCATTACCGATTTACTGAGATCTATAATTAATTCAACAGTTTGTGATGTCAGCCCAGAACCAATGGTCCGTGATTACCTTCATCCAAGGGATTTTTGTCAGATTATCGATTGTTTGTTATGCGCTGATAATATTAATATGGCTGTTGACTGTTATTCACTATCGCCAGTAGATAAATTAACCCTATTAAATGCATTGCATCAAACCTTTAATTTACAGTGGCGCTTTAAAAGTGAGGCTTCCGTTGTTCATGCGACTGGTATAAAGTGCAATTATTATAGTACTAATCACGAGTTGGAAAAATTTGGCTATCAGCCAAAATACTCATCATTAGATACAATAATTACAGAGTTTAACGAAATATTTTAACGATGTATATTAATTCGCTGGTTTTACCTAGGTTTAATCTATTATGTTGAAGCATTTTTTATTTAAGCTTGGGATAGATAAATCTATTCTTTATGTAATTATAAACCGTGGTTGGGGGGTCATTTCTGGAGTGATCAGTTTATGGTTGATTACGCATTACCTTTCATTAGAGTTACAAGGGTATTATTATACTTTTGCTAGTATTCTCGCTCTTCAAATAATATTTGAGTTAGGCCTTGGTACAGTATTACTTCAATTTGCAAGCCATGAGATGTCAGGGCTGAAATTCATAGATGGTAGTCTCTTTGGAGATAAAGTAAGATTGGATAGATTACTGTCTTTAATTCGATTTTCCATCAAATGGTATAGTATTATTGCTATTGGGATTGTTTCATTCATTATCCCGATAGGAATAAATTTTTTTTCTGCGCAAGGGGACTTTTTATCTGTAAATCTATCGGAAAAATGGGTATTCCCTTGGATGTCTCTTGTTGCCTGCTCGGCATTATCCTTATGGATAACGCCTATATTATCAATCGCAGAGGGGTGTGGTTTTGTTGCTCGCATTGCCAAGTTGAGGTTGATTCAGACATTAATAGGTAGTGTGTTAATGTGGTCTGCGCTGCTGTCTGGCTTTGGTCTATATGCAACAGCCGCATCTTCATTTTCTCTCTTTTTTGTTGGGGTTATCTGGATAAGATTTAACTTTTACAAAGTAATAAGACAGGCATTCGCTCGAGCTGTTGGAACAGTAAACGCTATCTCGTGGAAAACAGAAATATTACCACTACAATGGCGCATTGCAATAAGTTGGTTGTGCGGTTATTTTATATTCAACATGTTTAATCCCGTTGCCTTCAAATATTATGGTGTTGAATTTGCTGGCAAGCTCGGGATGTCTATTACGATAGTCAATCTGATGTTGAATTTATCCCTGTCATGGGTTATGACAAAGGCCCCTCTTTTTGGCAATTATATTGCGCAAGATAAGACAGAAGAACTGAATGCCCTTTATGAAAGCACATTTAAACAGTCAATAATATTTTTATGTTTAGTCATTTTAATGGCTAATATTGTCTTATTTATCTTAAGTAAAACAGGAATGCCAATAGTAGATAGGCTATTATCTCCAGAGCTTTTTATGCTGCTGTGTCTTACTGCTATCGGAAATCATATCGTTGCATGTCAAGCAACCTATGTTAGAGCACATAAAGTAGAGAAGTATCTTCCTAATGCTATATTATCAGCAATTTCGATGTGTACTGGTCTAGGGATTGTCGTGTTATTGAAGCTTCCCGCTGAGGGTATCGTGGTTTCATACTTCATCGCAATCTGGTTCATTTGTACCCCTCACGGAATAATTACATATTTGAAATTTAAATCACCTCGTCGAGATTAATTTTTTAGCTAAAATCCATTTTTAATATTTATATAAAGGCTATAAGAAATTGAATTTAAATGATGTGTATAAAGATACTTGTAATGTAACGATAACAATACCTACATATAATCGGCTAGAGAAGCTAAAAAAACAAGTCGAGCGATTACTCCCCCAGCTATCAAGAAATGATGTAATTATCATTATTGATAATGCAAGCTCTACATATTCGCTGGATGAGTTACAGTATTTGCAAAAAGATAAAAGAATATCGGTTCATAGAAATAATATCAATGTTGGTGCTAATGCTAATATACTGAGATGTTTCGAAAAGGTTCATACGGAATGGATGTGGCTTTTGAGTGATGATGATACTATATTCGATAATTCATTAGATATTATTAAAGAAGAACTGAATAAAAACAACGTTGACTTTATTAATTTCTCTAGTGAGTTGCTGCCAACTTCTAGACGGGATGCTGTTTGTAGAACGCTAAATGAATATTTTGATGCTATCAATTCTGGAATTAGCAATCATTTGCTAATGTCAAATAATGTTTATCGTGTCAGTGCTTTTTTACCTTATTTGTCATTCTCTTATTGGGGTGTATATGTAAATGCACCACATTTGGTTCCGGTATTTGTTTCTTTACAATATGGGTCAAAAATACTATTATCATCACGGTCAATAGTTCATTGGGAAAATAACTCATCAGATGATAGTTGGCAATTTTCTAATTTATATAACTTGTTGTACCTTCCTGATGTAATATCAGATGCTGAGTTAAGAAGGAAAGCAATAAGGAAGATTATGGAAAGCCTTCCTGCACCGGAAAAACTGGTCGCACAACTGTCTTTTTATAAAATATTGCAGGAGGGAAGCAGTGATAGAGTTAGTAGTTATTCTAGACGGATTTTAAAAATTTACACAGAATATGGGAGTGGAGGGGAGAAAGTTAGAGCACATTTATTATCCTGTGCAATTAAATCACCGCACATTTACTTATGGCTACTAAATTGCGTTTTTAAATTTGTAAAAAAGAAATCTATATATCAGTATCTACAAAAAGGAAAGTTTAATTTCTACATTTAATTCTATACACTATCTCTCAGGATATATGGTGGTATTCACCTGAGGGTGGCCCATAAAAGGAAGTGGCCATACGATTTGAAACAGGATAATAGAGCGGTCCTCTACCGTATTATCTAAAGTCATCGTATAGCCACCAATGAGAAAGTTGCACGTTGTGAACCTAGCTTGCTAAAAGCTCGAAAATAGAGCTTAATAACGTCTGTAAAGCCTGCAAGCTCATCAGCTGCATTCGTCAGTTGGTTCAACGACATTTCCGCAACTAATAGACCTATGGGGCCGAGGGTCAACCTTATAAGCTTGTGGTTGTAAACTGGAGGGGGTGATAGATGGAGCTCTTTCTGGGTTAAATAATCTCCCCTCGATTATATGCCATTATCAAGTCACTCACTGCTGACAGCGGATCGAGCAGGTGCTAGGCTCTGCATTGCATCAATGCCAGTGCTGGCGGTGTACGTAGCGTCCCGAGTTGCTTTCCAAGCACAACAGCCTGTTGTGCCTAGAGAAAAAGCCCATCGAGAACAGGCTGTTGAGCTCAATTACGAGCAGATTCGTCTGTTCGAGTGTTTCAGCCTCGAGCTCCGATAGAAGTTCAGGGTCGATACTGTCTTCGCGGGGTTGGCACGGTGTACAGGCTATAGAGTAACGGCTTTACCAAGTGGCTAAATTACATCTTGCTGGGTGAAGGCTCCCATATCAAAATCAAAGGAAGGACGGCATATTGTGAGCCGGTGTTGCGAGTGCAGATAGACCTAAACGGTAATTTGTAATATTACAGCAACTCACGGCCACATCAGAGCCGGATGATAAGGACAAACTCTACTGCATATTTAGGAAGGGTCTGAAATTGATACTGGGGAAATGTGTACTAAAGCAGTGTAAACAAAACTCCGGTTTAAAGCCGGTCTCAGGTGATAGTTATAACTTTAAATCCAGGATGTTTGACATGAAATCCTAATGTATATTAAGTATGGGAATTTTACATTTTATAATGAGAGTTGAAATTATTGATTGTTTTAAGAATATTGTGTTAAATTAAGCATTTTGATTTTCATATACAGTGGTTTATATTATTTAACAGTGAAATCGCTACTAGCTATATGGTCAGTAGCTGCATTCTTCAATGTGACTATTATTTAGCAATGATATTGGTGAAGATATGCCTTTTTATATGATCGCATCCTTCTTATTTGCAGGAGCATTGTTTGAATTTTTTCTTTTTGCAAATAATAAAAAAATATATATAACTCACAGAGTTGGATATACGTTTTTATTTTTATTTCTTATATTTTTTTGTGGCTTTAGAGGGCAAGGGGTAGATCGCGATTACCCTGAGTATCTAAATATATTAAAACAAATACCTCCTTTTCCTGATGTTTTATTTTATGATCTATCGGACGTTCACGGCGATCCAATATTATATTTAATATCATCTATGATAAATGGACTAGGTGCACCAAGCTATTTTCTGTTTTTTACTTTTTCCACATTATCACTAACAATATACTGGCGATGCTTTTTAAAATCATCATCTTTACCTTGGTTGTCTCTATTTATTTATTTTTGTCATTCTTTCTTAAACAAGGAAATGACACAAATAAGAAATGGACTCTCTTCCGCATTCATACTTTTGGCACTATGCTACATTGGTGATAAGAAAAATATTAAGGCATATTTTACATTTCTTTTATCATTCTTAGCTCATTCATCAGGTATTGTCAGCTTTTTGATTGTATTTTATAAACGAGCTACCCGATATAAAAATTCTTTCTATTACTTCGGCTTTGCGTTTTCATTTTTCATGTATTTCACATGGCATTCTATATTTTTGATGTTGCCACAGGATATTTCTATAGTTCAAAAAGTTAATTTATATTTAGCTTGGGACTCTTATAATTACTCATTGTCGTTACTTAACCCAATTCTATTGAGACAAATAGGTTTTTTTATTCTGTTTTTGTATATTAAAGATAAGTATTTTTGGGATGAAAAGTTGAATCCTTTTTTGTTTTCATATTTCCTATCCATATGTTTCTATATAACATTTAATGACATCGCTATTTTAGGGGCTAGGCTTTCCAATATGCTAGCTTGCTCGGAGTACATCCTTGTACCATATTCCATCTCAACTCTTCTGAAGAATAATCGGTTATCCACTGGATTAGCTGTGTTTTTTATTGTTGTAATGTTGAGTGTACTATTGCTATACGTAAATCTTGAAATAAAGAATATATTCTCAGATTATGAAACAGTGCTTGATTTATAAAGGATGGAGATTTAAATAATGATAAAAGTCGCGATGTTAGTGCCTTCGCTTAGAAATGTTGGGCCGATTCGAGTTGCCTATGATCTGATAACCGAGGTTTTACGTAAGCGGTCTCAATATTTTTACTTTGAGATTTTTTATTTTGATCCCGTTGGTGATGTTATTTTTCCTTGTAAATCAACAAAGTTGAATGTTATTAATTTTTATAAATTATATAGTTTTGATATCGTGCATTCACACATGATTAGACCTGACCTTATAAATGCGCTTCTTTTCTTACATAGAGGTAAGAGGCTTTCTACAATCCATAATATTGTGGAAACAGACCTTTTCTATTCTCATGGCAAGACGGTTTCTTTTATTTTTAGTCGAGCATGGAAATATGTATGGATGTTGCTCGATAAGAAGGTTGTCCTTACTGATGTTGCGAAAGAGTATTATATAAAAAAATTCTCTTTTCCTTCTCAGAGTGTTCATGTGGTGAACAATGGTGTTGAGCAAATAAAAAAACCTGATAGTTTTGATCCCGAGATATTCGATGTTGTTACATCTTTTAAGCGGAAAGGCTACAGTGTTTTAGGTTCAGTGGCTTTGTTTAATGACAGAAAGGGATTGGAGCAGGTAATAGAGCTATTGGCAATAGAACGAGAGTTTTCTTATATAGTGATTGGTGACGGCCCATCATTAGATAAGCTGAAAAACAAAGCTAAGCAACTAGGCGTATCTGATAGGGTATTTTTTTCTGGATTCAAAAATGACGGTAAAAAAAACATTTTCTTGTTTGATTGTTATGTGATGCCAAGCCGTGAAGAAGGCTTTCCATTAGCATTGACCGAAGCAATAAGCACCGGTGTCGTTACGGTTTGCTCCGATATAGCCGTTTTTAAGGAGATCTTAGATGTTAAATCAACATCTTATTTCCAATTAGACAACATAGAGTCAATGGCGAGTGCTGTACATTACGCTCTTAATAATATGACTGCTATTTCTCATCATGCAATGTCAAAATATCTGCAAGGATATACCAGGGAGATAATGGCTGAGCATTATGTGAAAATATATAATGAAATATAATACATTCCTATTTTAATGTTTTAATGTTTTAATGTTTTAATGTTTTAATGTTTTAATGTTTTAATGTTTTAATGTTTTAATGTTTTAATGTTTTAATGTTTTAATATATAGAGATGAAAGATGAATAAGAAAGTCGCGGTGTTATTGGCTGCATATAATGGGATTGCGTGGATCAAAGAGCAAATAGAAACTATTCTTGCGCAAATTGATGTTGATGTCAGTATTTATATAAGTGTAGATGCATCTACTGATGGAACATATATGTACTGTTTATCTCTTTCGCATAGTTATGACAATATTTATGTTCTTCCATATGGTGAAAAATTTGGTGGTGCTGGTAGAAATTTCTATCGCCTAATAAAGGATGTTGACTTTACAGGATTTGATTATATAGCATTCAGTGATCAAGATGATATCTGGTATAAAGATAAATTATCCAATGCCATAAAGACATTGCAATATTACGATTGCTACTCTTCAAATGTTACTGCAATTTGGGCGGATGGCCGTGAAGTTTTGATTAATAAAGCACAACCTCAGCAGTGCTGGGATTATTTATTTGAAGCCGCGGGGCCAGGGTGTACTTATGTTTTCAGGCGAGAGTTTGGTATTGTCTTCCAAGAGTGGTTAATAAGTCATCACGAAAAAATAGCAAGAAACGTATCTTTACATGATTGGCTGATATATGCGTTTGCTAGGCATAATAACTATAGTTGGTATATAGATCCAAATCCTAGCATGCAATATCGTCAGCATCAGAATAATCAGGTAGGTACTAATAATAATTTTTTGGCAGCCAAAAAAAGATTTCGATTGATTAAAAATAAGTGGTATAGAAATCAAATTATTAGTATCGCATCCCTATTGGGCCTAAAAGATACTCCGGTTGTAAAAAGTGGATTGATGAATGGTTATTTTGGCAATCTATATTTTTTGATTAACCTGAATAAATTAAGACGTAGAACTCGGGACAAACTAGCTTTGGCTATTTTTTTATTTTTGAATGTTTTTTAATTTAATGTGCATTGTTGTATTTTTAGGAAGCATTTATAGGTGTTTCACAAGTTTAATTTGGTTGGCGAAAAGCCTATTGAAATAAATTAAGCTAAGAGGTTTCTGTGAGTTATCAACGTCGTCACTCACGCTGGTATGAGCGTGCTTTATTTAACCCTATTGTTTTATTGCTTGCCGGAATATTTGTCTCCGTTTTAGCTCCTGCACTGGATCGTTGGGGATGGGAGTTCTGGTTATATTTAGACTCAGCTCGTATTAATACGTTAGTCGGGGTGTTCATTACATTTTTATTGATAGAGGTCGTGCTATATCGTTTTCTACGCTATCCTGGCGCCAGTTCGGCAGCATTTATGCTCCCCACGGTAACTGCGATGTATGGATTATTAGTTGGTGCGCTGCTTTTTACTCGCCTCGACTATAGTCGTCAAATGATCTTTGAGTCGTATTTTCTGACGATATTAGGTTGCTGGGTGGCTTATTTTATTGGTCGTCGTTATCGGCGCTTAAAGTATGCGGTCATTCCAGTCGGTGAATATAAGGCGTTAATGCATATTGAAGGTGTAGAGTGGCGTAAGCTGGACAAACCTGATATGGGCGGGATCAGGTATGATGCGGTCGTCGCTGACTTAAGAGATCCTGCATTGGAAGGTGATTGGGAGCGTTTTCTGGCGCGTTGTGCTCTCTCTCATATCCCCGTTTACCATATCAAGCAGGCGTACGAATCATTGACTGGCCGTGTAAAAGTGGATCATTTGCATGAGAACCAATTGGGTTCTTTATTGCCGTCACCACTTTACTCTTGTGTAAAACGCCTACTAGATCTATTAGCTGCATTGATCGCCATTCCATTAGTTTTTCCTATTATGCTTATTACCGCTATTCTGATTAAGCTGGAAAGTCCGGGGCCAGTGATGTTTTTACAAAATCGGGTAGGAAAGGGAAATAAGGACTTCTGTATCTATAAATTCCGCAGCATGTGCAGAGACTCAGAGGAGGCTGGCGCGCAGTTTGCTCAAGCAGGAGATATGCGTGTGACCCGGGTAGGTAAAATAATTCGAAAACTTCGTATTGATGAGCTACCTCAGTTCTTCAATGTGCTGAAAGGGGACATGAGTCTTATTGGTCCAAGGCCTGAGCAACGTACCTTTGTGGATCAGTTCGAGCAAGAGATTCCCTTCTATATGTATCGCCATATAGTGCGGCCAGGGATAAGTGGTTGGGCACAGGTTGTACATGGTTATGCCGCTGATACTGATGATACGCGTATCAAAATCGAGCACGATTTTTATTACATCAAGCATTTTTCACTTTGGTTGGATGTTTTAATAGTTTTTAAAACCATTCGTACTATTTTGACTGGTTTTGGTGCCCGTTAAAATTATTTTATGATATGAGTCATACTGCTATAACGAGAGCAGCTCACTATAAAACTATTAATAATCTACTTTAAATCATCTTTAATGAATTACCTAAATATTTTTGGTGAAAAACAATACATTTTCTTATTGTTTTTCGAGCTGATTAGGAGGTGAGTATTGTTATGGCTAATAAAAATATAACATCAAGTGCTGATTCTAATTTGCCACAAAACTGGTGTGCTGCTTCTAATGAAATTGATATGCGCGAATTAGTTATGGTGTTATGGAAAGGGAAATTGGTGATCCTAACATTTACCTGCTTTTTTGCTGTATTGGGAATCACTTATACCCTGTTGGCGCGTCAGGTTTGGACCAGCCAAGCATTAGTGAGTGAGCCAACAGTGACTCAGGTTGCCAGTTTACAACTTAATCTAGACCAGTTTCGGGCTGCTGGTGGAGGTGAAGGGGCAGATCTTTCTACTTTACAGCGTCCTGCACTATATCAAGGGTTTATTTCTGCGTTCAACGCAATGAACAATAAGCGAATGTTTCTAACTACAGAAGGTATTTTTGTTGATGAAATGAAGCGAGCGAATACTTCAGATCGCCGTGATGAGCGGGCATTAATGAACAAACTAGCTGAAGGTATCTCTGCCAAGTTAATGGATAAAACCAGTACCGATATCACTCTTAGCTTTTCAGCTGAGACGGCTGAGGAAGCTCAGCAGCGGTTGGTGAACTACATCGCTTTCATTCAGAAGGGGCAAGTTGAGCAGAAAAACGCCGAGCTAAAATCTATCTGGCAGAACCGTATCAACACCCTGACGACTCAGTATGCGAACATCAAGGCGGATACAATTCAGGACCGCCTTGATATGATCCGCAGAACTCAATATAGCCTGCGTATCAGTGAGGCGGCCGGTGTTGAGAGACCCCTTGAAAACTTGAACACTAAGGATGTTTTCAATATCGATCTGGGTAGCAAGGCTCTGGCTGAAAAATTGAAGATTCTGGAAGAGATGAAAAATCCAGAGCTGCTCAATCCGACGCTGGGTAAGATCCGCCTCCAGCTTGGTAGCCTGAAAGCGCTGGATCTCAAGGATGCCTCCTTCGAATCCTTCTACACCATCGACTCTCCTGAAGAACCGGTGAACCGTGACAAGCCCAAGCGCCCCCTGATTATGGTGCTGGCTACCCTGCTGGGTGGCATGCTGGGGGTTGGCATAGTGTTGGTTCGCCATGCGTTTCGCAAACCGGAACAGGTATAGTATCTACCCATGAGCAAGAGGGGGGCATTAGCCCCCTTTTTTGTTTTTTGGGCGCAAGATGGTGGCAGAAACAATGGGTGTGAGGAACCAGGGATGATGACAAAGTCTTTTGGGATGATAAGTGCGCTTTATTGGCTGCTCGGCATGCATTTCTTTATGCACAACCCTGGTGGCTCAGGGCTTTATCTGCCGTTCAATGCCTGGGGCTGGATCTTTGCGAGCCTGGCGATGGGGCTCGGGTTCTGGCAGGTCACCTTGCGCCAACAATTGGTCGTGTCTCCACTGCAGATTGGGTTCTGGCTCGGGGGTATGTTGTTGCTGCTGCCCATGGCTTACCCTGGCTTCGAGCTCAAGGATTACGCCATTCCCCGGCTGCTGGGTCTCTTTGCCGGCCTGCTGTTTCTGAGTTGTCTCTATCAATGGCAATGGGATCGTCAAGAACGGGGCAAGCTGCTTTATCTGTTGCTGGGAGCCGTTGCCATTGAGGCTGTTCTCGGCCTGGTGCAGTTCTATCTGCTGACGCCAGGCAACTGGTTGGGATACGACACCCGTGCCAACCGCCCCTACGGCATCTTCCAGCAACCCAATGTGATGGCGAGCTTTATGGCGACCGGCTTGTCGCTGGCGGTCTGGCTCGAGCTGAGAGGCAGTGCCAACCCCTGGCTCAGGGGGCTGCGTTATGGGGTGATCCTAACGGCCTCAGTGCTGCTGGTCGTGCTGCAATCCCGAGGCGGCCAGCTTGGTGGCTTGCTGGCCCTGCTGTTGCTGGTGCCGCAGTTGAAACGCCAGCGGCAACTTGGGCGTATCCTTGGATTGGTTGGGTTGGGCATCGCCCTGGGCCTCGTCTCCCTATATGGCATGGCGGGGGCAAAGCGGGGTCTGGATATCTACCAGTCCGGCGGCATGCGCTCCATCTACTGGCCTTATGCCGCCAAGCTGATTACCGAGTCCCCCTGGACGGGCTGGGGCTATGGCAGCTTCGAGCCGGTGTTTCTTGAACACTATATGGCCGACAAGGCGCTCGACCCGACTATGGTGCAGATCGAATACAACCTGGATCACCCCCACAACGAGTTCCTCTATTGGGCGGTGGAGGGAGGGCTGGCCCCCATGCTCGGCATGGTGCTGATGGGGGGGGCTCTGCTGTGGCGGTTGAGCCGAGCGGGCTGGGTCAAGGGGGCCGCGCTGCTGGCGCTGGTGACCCCCATCTTGTTGCACAGCCAGACCGAGTATCCCTTCTACCATGCCATCGCCCTCTGGTGGGCCCTGCTGCTGCTCATCTATGTGGTGGATGCCGAGGTGGAGGAGGGGAGTCAGGTCAGCTGGCGGGAATATGTCTATCGTCCCTGGCTGCTGCTGCGTTTCGCGGCCATAGCGATCCCCCTGGTAGTGGTGCCCTTCATGCTGACCGCTATCCATACCGCCTGGGTGGTGACCAAGTATGAGCGCGGCGGTTACAAGGATCCGACCCTGCTGCTGGAGGTGGTCAACCCCATGGCCTGGCTGACCCGGGTAGAGTTCGACGTCAACGCGGTGCGCTTGATGGTGGGACTGCAGACGAACAACAAGGCCGAGCTGGAGGCTTACCTCGACTGGGGCAAGGAGTTCGTGCGCCATACCCCGCGGGCCAACATCTACGCCAACATGGTGATCGCCCTCAATGCCCTGGGTCGCCCGGAGGAGGCCAATCGGCTGCGGACCCAGGCCCTGGTGCTCTATCCGGGTGAGCCCTTGCTCACCGCCTCGGCGGCCAAATCGGTCGCCGCGACCCTGGAGCGCAAGCCTTCTTCCTGATGGCTGGACGGTTCTGCACTCTTTCATAACGGCCGCTCTGCGGCCGTTATCATTTCCATGTCAGGCAAGCTTGCAGTCAGCTTTGGCGGTGTAGTCTCGTTGGAAAATGGCAAAAACTATCGATTATCTACCAGCCACTCATCAACCAGTCGCCCGGAGCTCTGGGCACTCATTCGCCATCGGAGTCTATATCGTGAAGAAAGTGGAACTCATCGCCGCCAGTCTGCTTATCCTGACCACCTCATCCGCCATGGCTGGGACCAGCGCCCAGGTCGAATACGGCACGGTACAGGAGAGTCATCTCATCACCCAGACCACTGAGCCTTCCCATCAAGGGGCCAGACCCCTTCGTACCATAGGGGCCGCGGCTCTCGGCGCGGCCGTCGGCAACCAGTTCGGCGGCGGCTCGGGTCAGACCATAGCCACCGTCACCGGCGCGGTGGCGGGTGCCGAGGTTTCCCGCCGGCGCCAGAGCAGCCATGGCCAGTCCGAGTCGACCCAATCGGTGGAGCTGCAGATCAAGACGGACGGGGGCAAGGTGCTCAGCATAGTGCAGGCGAGCGATCCCAGGCTCAGCTTCACCAAGGGGGACAGGGTGCGCATCCTGACCTCGGGCTCTGACACCAGCGTCGACAAGTCTCTCTAAGCGCCATGATCCTATCGCAATGATCGCTGGGCCCGGGCCGGGACACTGAGCCGTCGGCCTTGGAGTGCCTAGCTTCAGGGCTCTAGTGACTCTGATTTTGACCCATCGCTGTGCGATGTTTCATCAACTGTTTCCCCTGGTCGCAAAATTGCGGTTCAGGGCTGGACGCTGTGTACGCCTTGGTTAAGATGAGTCTCTTAACGTTTGGCAAGGGAGGTTGAAATGGAGTTAGTGCTAGGCCCGCTGGAGGCCCGGGTGATCGGCTGTCTGATAGAGAAAGAGATCTGCACGCCGGATCAGTATCCCCTCTCCCTCAACGCGCTGGTCAACGCCTGCAACCAGAAGAGCAATCGCGAGCCCGTGCTGGATCTCGCCGAGCTGGACATTCGCGCCGTGATCGACGAGCTGATCCGCCGTCGCCTGGTGGTCAACACCGCCGGCTTCAATGCGCGGGTGCCGCGCTATCAGCACCGCTTCTGCAACACCGAGTTCGGTGAGCTCAAATTCACGGCCCAGGAGCTCGGCATCATCTGCGAGCTGCTGCTGCGGGGTCCCCAGACGCCGGGTGAGCTGCGCTCGCGCACCAACCGCCTGTGCAGTTTCGACGATGTGACCCAGGTGGATGCCGTGTTGGCCGGCCTCGCCGAGCGGGGCCCCTATGTGGTCAAGTTGCCCCGGGAGCCGGGCAAGCGGGAGTCCCGTTACGCTCACCTGTTCAGCGGGGAGATCGATCTGCAGGCGCTGGCACAGGCTGCGCCCGCCAGCGGCTATGCCGCCGCGTCTGCGAGTGGCCATGACGCCGATCGCCTGAGTCAGCTCGAGGAGGAGGTGGAGAGCCTCAAGACGCGGCTGCTGGCCCTGGAGTCCCGCTTGGCACAGCTGGAAGGCTGAAATCCGTTGATGGCTTGCAAGAAGGCGCTTTGGCGCCTTTTTTATTGCGCCGGTTTATTGCTTGATGGCGGCATCCATCGATCGTCGCCAACGTCTGCCATCTCACCGCCTTCCTGCCTATTTTCCCCCGTTTGTTGCCGATCCTTGCCACATTTCCCCTGCCGGGTTTTATGAGGCAGTCCGCTTTTTTTGTACTAATTCGTGCTTAAGGGTCGAGCCGTCGCCCCTTTCTCGGTAAAATTCCGCCTTTGCACCAGCCCACGAGTCCTGATGTCAGCCTTCACCCTCTCTTCGGATTGCTATGCCCTGCTCAGCGAGCTGCAGTTGCAGCGCGCCGCCAGCCCCCGCTATCTGCTCGACGCCTTGCAGGCATCGAGGTCAAGGTCCCAGTCCCCCGGACTGCTGGCCGAGGAACTGGCGCAGTTGCAGCAGCAGGGGTTGGTGCGCCTGCGGGGAGAGCAGCAGTGGAGCCTGACGGCCGAGGGGACGCTGGCGTTGATCTTGGGGGTGCGCGGCGGTCATTGCCCCATGCCGGACTGGTCCCGGGTACCCTCCGTCACCGGTCAGGAGATGGCGCAATCCCTGGTGCGCGAGCTCTGTCTGGGGGAGGCGGGCCAGATCCCCGCCTACTACCAGAGTGCCGAGCTGCTGAGCCTGCTGGACTTGCCCGATGCCCATCGCCTGCTGCCGGGGGCCAGCCCCGCCTGGCAGCGACTCTTGCTGGACCACTTCGCCCTGCAAGCCCTGCTGGATGCCGAGCCCGAGGCCCGCTGGCCGCTGGCAGAGGTCGCCGCCGCCTGTGCGGCCCCTCTGTCTGCGCGAGTCCTGGCGCTGTCTGCCGAATGGCAATGGCTCTGTGGCTCGGATGAGGCAAGGGGCGAGGCTGCCACGCACTGGCCGGCGCTGCAGCGGCTGGCGGAGCAGGCCGATGAGCAACCCCTGGGGGAGCGTCTGCTCGGGGCCCTGGCGCAATCGAAGGAGGGGCGGCAGGCCGATGGGGATCGCCCCGCCTGGCCCCCCATGTTCAGCACCCTGCTCTGGCTTGGCTGGCTGCAGCAGGCCGATCCCGTGCTCGCCAGCGAGCAGCGCAAGCAGTGGCAGCGCAGCCTCGGCCAGCCGGGTTCGCGCAACGGTTTCCCGCTGCTCGGCGATCTGCTGGGGCAGTGGGCCGGCGATCGCCACGGTCAGGCGGTCGGCCTGTTCGATACCCTGCAACTGCCCCTCGAGGAGCTGCACTGGGGCTATCTCTGGCTCGATCTCTGCGCCCTCGCGCGCCACGGGGAGCAGAGCCCCCAGGTGGCCATACTGCACAAGTGGGATCTCTCCCACCTGCTGGAGGCCGAGCCCCGCCATCGGTTGATGGGTTTTTGCCAGGATCTGCTGCGCAGCTTGCTGGGGCAGGGGGCGCAGCGCCTCCCCCTCAATCAGTTGCAGGTCGCTGCGGCGGGGCAGGGCAGTGAAGATCCGGAGGATGACAAGGCGCCCGCCTCCGCCAGCTGGTTGAACTGGCTGCAGGGCCTTGGGCGCTCCAGCGGCGTGCGCAAGGCGCAGGAGCGGCTGGTGTGGCTGCTCCACGCCGAGGGGCCTGAGCTCGAGTGCAAGATCCAGAAGCAGAGCACCAAGGGGGAGTGGACCGCCGGTCGGCGAGTGGATCCGGCCCTGCTCTCCACCCAGTATGCGGCCCTGCTGGACGAGGCCGACTGGGCGCTGGTACGCACCCTGCCGCGTACCCTCGGCAAGTTGCCGCGGGAGGCCTGGGCCCCCCTTGCCGAACATCCCCGCCTGTTCAACGCCAAGGGACAGAAACTGCAACTGGCCATCAGCGCCCCCCTGTTGCAGATCGTGCCGGACGAGAGTCAGAGCGACCCTCAGGCTTTGGAACAAATAGCTCATGTCTCGGAGCATGCTGCCCAGATGCCGGGTATGCGCGTCCTGCTAAACCCCCAGGCGGCGGCCCGTGGGGCCCATATAGTGCCGTTGGCGCAGGATCTGTGGCAGCTTATTCTGACGCCGCAAGCCTTGCTGGACAGACTGCCTGCCCTGGCCGCTATTCCCCCCTTGCCCGAAGCCGGATTGGCGGAGTTGCAACGCACCCTGGATGCCATCCCGGATCTCCCTTGGCACAGTCAGGTGGCGGGTCTGCACGGCAATGCCGAGCTCAGCCCCTGGCCGGGGGTGGCCTCGGTGCAGCTGGATTGGCAGGATGGCCAGCTGGTGGTCCAGCTGGTGACCCGGGAAGGGGATTTGCCCCCCCTGCCTCTCGGCAAGGGGGAGGCCATCGTCCGGCAGGGGATGAAGGCGTACCAATATTGGCAGCGGGATCTGGCGGCGGAGAAGGAAGAGGCCCAGCGGCTGCGGAACCAGTTGCCCATCGGGTTGCCGGGCAACGAGTGGAAGCTGGAGGGGGAGCAGGCACTGACCCTGGTCAACGCCCTGCCCGAGCTGGTGGACGCCGGAGTGGTCATTCACTGGCACCAGGACAGCGCACGCCTCAAAAGCTTGGACGAGGCGGCCCTGAGCCTTCGCATCGAGCGGCGCCAGGACTGGTTCCAGGTGGAGGGGGCCCTGGCCCTGGACGAGCACCAGATCCTCGACCTTCGCCTCATCCTGCGCCAGCTCACCCCGGGCCAGCGCACCGTCCAGCTCGACGACAAGACCAGCTTGATGTTGACCGACAAGCTGGTGGAGCGCCTCACCATGCTGGGGGCCATGCTGGACACGGATCAGCGTATCAACAACAAGCTGGCCTACCCCCTGGCCCGTTTGCTGTCGGCGGTGACTACGGCGGGGGATGATGCCTGGCAGTCCCTCCAGCAGGAGTGGCAGCAGGAGGTGGAGTGTCCGCTTGAGCTGTTGATTGCGCTGCGGGATTACCAGAAGGAGGGGGTGCGCTGGATGGCGACCCTGGCCCACCACGGCTTCGGCGCCTGCCTGGCGGACGACATGGGCCTTGGCAAGACGCTGCAGGCCCTGATCCTGCTGCGCATGCGCCAGCATCTGGGCCCAGCCCTGGTGGTGGTGCCCAAGTCAGTAGTCACCAACTGGCAGGAGGAGGTGGCCCGCTTCGCCCCCGAGCTGGAGGTGGTCATCTTCGAGAACCCGGCCGAGCGGGAGGCATTGATCCAGGAGGCCAGACCCGGCCAGATCATCCTGGTCAACTACGGCATGCTCGGCAGCCTCTCCCAGGCCCTCAAGTCTCGCCACTGGGCGAGCATGGTGCTGGATGAGGCGCAGCAGATCAAAAATGCCGGTACCCAGCGCGCCAAGCTGCTGTTCCAGCTCGACGGCGATTTTCGCCTCGCCCTCTCCGGCACCCCCATCGAGAACCACCTCGGCGAGCTGTGGAGTCTCTTCACCTTCATCAACCCGGGCCTGCTCGGCAGCCTGGGGGAGTTCAAGCGCCGCTTCGGCAAGGCGGTCAAGGATCCCCGCCACATGGCGCTGCTGCGGGCGGTGATCAGCCCCTTCATCCTGCGCCGCCTCAAGCAGCAGGTGCTGACCGAGTTGCCTGACAAGACGGAGATCATCCACCACATCAGCCTCTCCCCGGAGGAGCGCCAGCTCTACGAGGCGACGAGGCGGGAGGTGGTGCAGCAGGTGCAAAGCGCCGATGGCCGCGCCCTGATGCACGTGCTGAGCGGCCTGACCCGGCTGCGCCGGCTCTGCTGTTCCCCCCAGCTGGTGATGCCGGAATGGGATCAGACCAGCAGCAAGCTGGACGAGGCCATGAACCTGTTGGAGGAGGCCATCGACGGCGGCCACCGGGTGCTGGTGTTCAGCCAGTTCGTGGATCTCCTGAGCCTGCTGCGCGCGCGTATCGAACAGAAGCAGTGGGACTACTGCTATCTGGATGGCGGCTGCTCCGCCAAGTCCCGCCAGGAGTCCATATTGCGGTTCCGCCACGAGCCGGTGCCCCTGTTCCTCATCAGCCTCAAGGCGGGGGGCACCGGCCTTAACCTGACCCAGGCCGATACGGTGCTGCACCTGGATCCCTGGTGGAACCCCGCGGTGGAGGATCAGGCGAGCGATCGAGCCCACCGCATGGGGCAGACCCAGCCGGTGACCGTCTATCGCCTGGTGTGCGAGCAGACGGTGGAGGAGAAGATCGTGGCCCTGCACGACGAGAAGCGGGCGCTGGCCGACGGCCTGTTGAGCGGCCAGTCCGAGGTGAAGGGGCTGGATGTGGAGAGCCTGCGGGCCCTGCTGATGAGCTGAGAGCCTCTTCGGGTGAAAGCAACAAGGGGAGCATCCGGCGATGCTCCCCTCGTCGTTTTGGCCCCACGGGCGAAGCCCTGCCTACCCCTGATAGCGGTAGAGGTGCAGGCGCTCTATGATGGCCTCGCCGCCTATCTTGCGATCCCGCCGCGCCTGGCGCAGCTTGGGGGGATAGTGGCCGAGGTGGGTGACGCTCGGCGCCGTGTCCGAGCAGAGCAGCAGGGGCAGGCTCGCTTTGAGCTGCTGTTTGCGCGGCTCCCTGTCCTGCCACAGCAGGTTGATCATGGGGTGGGTCTTGACCGGCCGCCGGATCCGCAGCTCCACGTTGGCGGGCAGACGGCGGATGTCGTACACCTCCTGATCCACCATCTTGCTCCACTCCTCGTTGTCCGACAGGGCCGGCACATAGCGGCGGCTGCGCTCCAGCATCTCCAGCACCTGCTCCCGTGTGAGCCGGCTGATACTCTGCTTGTCCGCCCAGGTAAAGCCAAGGGAATGCAGCTCCCCTGTGAGCAGGGTCAGCTTGCGATAGACCTGCAAGGTGATGACGCCGGGCAGGGCACCGTGCACCAGTTCGAACTTCTCATCTCGTCCACCGGCCTCTTGCACCAGGGATTTGAAGGCGAGTTTGTGGCCGTTGATCTCCTTGATCAGCGGGGTGAGCAGGGGGGCGCTGGCGGCGGGGAAACGCAGCCAGCCCGGCAGGCGCAGGGTCGCCTTGGTGGAGCAACCGGGGCGGGCGCTGTGATCCCGATAGGCGGCCAGGGTGGCGGCCAGCGCGGCCTCGCCGCTCAGATAGCCGACCTCTATGGTGTCGATGGGATCGTGCTCCTCCCCCATGGGCACGGCGGGGAGAGGATAGACATGGGCCTCCAGCGGCTCGAGTTGACCGAGCAGGTCGGCGAGGCGCGCCAGGGCGGCCTCCAGGGTCTCCATCTGCTGGCGCAGGGCGGCGGTGGGGGTAAAGGCATCCATCGGCATATCCTGTGGTCATCCCCTGCCGCTTTGCGTGACAGGCGGCGAGGGGGGACTTGGCTAAACTACTGTATAAATAACCATATCAGCATGGGAGCTGGGCGCCAAGTGTCCCCTTCACAATCCGCCAGCCGGGACGGAAAAGTTGGCGTCGTTTGAGTGTTGGTTATCTGTATCTGCCTGTTAAATAAGGATCAATGAAAGATCACTTGATTAACAACTGGTTGTGAACCCGTGGTTATCGGGCCCCTTGACGGCTTGAGGGCATGCATAGCTACTGCGAGAAATTGCATAGTTAGAAGCGAAGGCGGCAGGAGAAAATGCTGCGGGGTCACCATTCAGAGCATTAAAATAACATTATCGTTTAAAATCAATTGGTTATAACATCATCTTCTGTGGGTCTTATCATTAGTTTTACTAATCCATTGTATCAAAATTCGTCAATTGAGACGCCTCTGTTCCCTGACTAAGCTCTGCGCAACAAATTTGAACCCAGTGTCGAACTCAATTGAGAGGAGCCATCCCATGGCCAACATGACTTATACCGAAGCCGGTTACCAGCATTCCAGCCAATCTAACCTGATGGCTCGTGTGAAAACGACCGTCCTGACCTGGCTGGAGCGCAGCCGCAGCCGTCGACAGCTCTCCGAGCTGCCTGCCTACCTGCTCAAAGACATCGGCCTGAACGAAGCCGACCGTTATCAAGAGACCACCAAGCCGTTCTGGCGTGGTTGATCGACCGGGCATGGATGCCTCGTTTTTCTGTTGATAGTGTTTCTTTACCCATAGTCCCTGTCGTACCGCCATCACTGGCCTGATCCCCTTTCGTACCGCCCCGTTTGAATGCCCTGTACGTCCACGCTTTCCGCTCGCCATCCCCATAGCGTCACTTGTCATCACTTGTTGTCACATTTGTATCCTTACTGTTTGAATTTGTTTAAAAACTGATTCTAAGCCAAGGCGCCTTGCGTATAATCCGCCTTGTCTGACATCGACAAGTGTGAACCGACAAGAGGGTGAGACGGATGATTCCCCAGCATGACTTTTTGGCCCTGACCCGCCGCCACGAGTGGCAGCTCGACCCCTTCGCCTATGCGCTGCCAAACGGTGACAAGGTGAGCGTGTGGGACACGGGGGTGCTCTGCCTGGAGCCCGCCAGCGGCGCCGGTGATGAGCCGGGTGGTCGCAAGGACATAGTGCTCTCCTGCGGGGTTCACGGTAACGAGACCGCCCCCATCGAGATCTGCAACCAGCTGCTGTCGCGCTTGCTCGGCGGTGAGCTCAAGGCCCGCCACCGGGTGCTCTTCCTGTTTGGCAACCCGGCGGCCATGAACCTGGGGCTGCGGGAGGTGGAGGAGAACATGAACCGCCTCTTCTCCGGCGCCCACAGCAAGGGGGAGGGGCTGTGCAACCGGGAACGGATCCGCGCCATGCGCCTCGAGCAATATGTGAGCCGCTTCTTCGCCGACCCCGCCAGGCCCCGCTATCACTACGATCTGCACACCGCGATCCGCGGCTCGCGCCACGAGAAGTTTGCGGTCTACCCCTTCCCCCACGAGCGTCCCCACTGCAGGGAGCAGGTGCAGTTCCTCGGTGCCTGCGGGGTGCGCACCATACTGCTCTCCGGCGGGCCGACCACCACCTTCAGCTATTACAGCTCCCATCGCCACGGCGCCCACGCCTTCACGGTGGAACTCGGCAAGGTGCGCCCCTTTGGCGAGAACGACATGACCCGCTTTATCGAGGCCCGTCAGGCGTTGCAGGAGCTGGTGACCCAGGACGAGATGGCGCTGGAGCCCTGGCGGGCGGATGACTTCACCCTGTTCGCCATCGATCGGGTGATCAACAAGCGCTCCGAGCAGTTCCGCTTCCTGTTTGCCAGCGACGTGGACAATTTCACCGAGTTTCCCCAGGGATTTGTGCTGGCGGAGGACGGGGAGCAGCAGTACAGGGTAGAGAAACCGCGGGAGGCGGTGGTCTTCCCCAACGCCAACGTGGCCATCGGCCAGCGCACCATGCTGCTGGTAGTGCCGACCCGGTTATGGGAGTGATCTGAGCCCGATTCTGCCCGACGAAGTGGCGCCCCAGGCGGCCGCGGGGGCAGAACAGAGATTGGGAGTGATCCCGAAATCCCCCCGACAGGGAGCCCGAACGGGCTCCCTTCTTCGTTCCTGCTCGCCGAAAATCTCATCTTCTTTCTGAAATTAAAGAAGTTTCTACTGGTCTAACCTGACGAAATCCCATTGCCACCAAGTTAACATATTGTTTACATTTTGAGGGTCACCTCATGGTGGTGACGTTGACAACGGCAAGGAGCCAGTTATGACCCATGTCGACATCCCTTTCCTTCGTTACCTCGATGAGGAGGGGCGCCCGGTCGCGACACTGCCGACCTGGCTGGACAAGGCGACACTGCACACCTTCTACCGCAACATGGTGATGGTGCGCAGCTATGACAAGAAAGCGATAGCGCTGCAGCGAACCGGCAAACTCGGCACCTTTCCCTCCCACCTGGGGGCGGAAGCGGTGGGGATCGGGGTCGGGCTTGCCATGCGGCCAGAGGATGTCTACGTACCCTATTATCGGGACATGCCAACCCTCTATGTGAGGGGCGTGCCCATGGAGCAAAACCTGCAATATTGGGGCGGGGATGAGCGGGGCAGTGTTTTCTATAAGCCAGATGGCGAGTTATCGGAAGACTTGCCTATCTGCGTGCCCATCGCCACCCAGATCACCCACGCCGCCGGCATCGCCGCGGCCTTCAAGCTGCGCAACCAGCCCAGGGTCGCCGTGGTCACCATCGGCGATGGGGGCACCTCCAAGGGGGACTTCCTCGAGGGGCTCAACTGCGCCGGGGTCTGGCACCTCCCCATGGTGATGATCATCAACAACAACCAGTGGGCCATCTCGGTGCCGCGCAAGTTGCAGACCAGCGCCCCCACTTTGGCCCAGAAGGGCATAGGGGCCGGGGTGCGCAGCCTGCAGGTCGACGGCAACGACGTGGTGGCCGTCTATGAGGCGACCCGCGCCGCCATGGAGCGGGCCCGCAGCGGCAAGGGGCCGACCCTGATCGAGGCGGTCAGCTACCGGCTCGGGGATCACACCACAGCCGATGACGCCACCCGCTATCGGGAATCCGCCGAGGTGGAAGTCGCCTGGGCCAAGGAGCCGGTCAAGCGGCTGCGCCAGTTCATGGCCGAGCAGGGCTGGTGGGATGAGCTGCAGGAGCAAGCGCTGCTGGCAGAGGCCGCCCGTGAGGTCGAGCGCGCCGTCGCCGCCTACGAGGGGACGGCGCCCCAGGCGCCTGAAACCCTGCTTGACTACCAGTTCGCCGAGCTGCCGAAGGACTATCGCACCCAGCGTCAACGCATCATCGCCAAGGGGATGCAGTTGCAGGGCGGGGAGACACATCATGAGTGAAATTACGCTGCTTGAAGCAGTCAACCTGGCTCTGCATCACGAGATGGAGCGCGACCCGGACGTGGTGGTGCTCGGCGAGGACGTGGGGGTCAACGGCGGGGTATTTCGCGCCACCGTGGGCTTGCGCGACAAGTTTGGTTTCAAGCGGGTGATAGACACCCCGCTTGCCGAGGGGCTGATCGCCGGGGTAGCGGTCGGCATGGCCACCCAGGGGCTCAAGCCCGTGGCCGAGTTCCAGTTCCAGGGCTTCATCTTCCCCGGCATGGAGCAGATCATCTGCCAGGCGGCGCGCATGCGCAATCGCACTCGTGGCCGCCTCTCCTGCCCCCTGGTCTACCGCTCTCCCTATGGCGCCGGCATTCACTCGCCTGAGCACCACAGCGAGAGCGTGGAGGCGCTGTTCGCCCATATTCCCGGCCTGCGGGTGGTGATCCCGTCGAGCCCCAAGCGGGCGTATGGCCTGCTGCTCTCCGCCATCCGGGACCCGGATCCCGTGATGTTCTTCGAGCCGGATCGCATCTATCGCTCCATGAAATCGGACGTGGTGGATGACGGCATCGGTTTGCCGCTCGACGTCTGTTTCACCCTGAGGCCCGGGCGGGATCTCACCATAGTTGCCTGGGGGGCCTGCATTCAGGAGGTGATGCGGGCCGCCGCCCAACTGGCGGAGCGGGACATTCAGTGCGAGGTGCTGGACTTGGCCACCATCAAGCCGCTGGACATGGAGAGCATCCTCAGCTCGGTGCGCAAGACAGGTCGGCTGCTGGTGGTGCACGAGGCCTGCGGCAGCTTCGGGGTCGGTGCCGAAATCGTGGCGCGGGTCACCGAGGAGGCGCTGACTTCCCTCAAGGCGCCGCCCAGGCGCCTCACCGGGGTGGACGCCGCCGTGCCCTACTATCGCAACGAGGAGTATTACCTCATCACCGAGCAGGATATTGCGGATGCGGCACACCAGCTGATGGAGAAGAATTGGCTATGACCTTTTACACAGATGGGCGGTTGAGCGATCGCGCAAACGACGGGCATGGAATTTTTCAACGTGCGGTGATTTCCCAGCGGATGGAGAACGGGTCATGAAATTTTTCAAATTACCGGATCTGGGCGAAGGATTGGCCGAGGCCGAGATAGTGGAATGGAAGGTGAGCGCCGGCGATACCGTGAGCGTCGATCAGGTGCTGCTGTCGGTAGAGACCGCCAAGGCGCTGGTGGACGTGCCCTCGCCAGTGGCCGGGGTCATCGCCCGTCTGTGCGGCCAGGAGGGGGACATCCTCCACATCGGCGCCCCCCTGGTGGAGTTTGAAGGGGGGGAAGATGACGGCACAGTGGTGGGCAAGGTGAGCGCCCATCAGCAGCATATCGAGGATCACTTCGTGGTGGGCGCCATGGCCCCCGGCGGCAGCCTGGTGCAGGCCATGCCCGCGGTGCGGCTGCTGGCGCAAAAACTCGGCCTCGACATCGACAAGATCCAGGGCAGCGGCAGCGCCGGCATGGTGACCGAGCAGGACGTGCAAGCGGCGTTCGAGGCGATGCAGGAGAGCGGCAACGAGTTCCTCAAGGGCTCTCGCCGGGCCATGGCCAAGGCGATGGAGCTGTCCCATAAGACGGTAGTGCCGGTCAGCCTCACCGACGAGGTGGACCTGCGCCACTGGCGCGCCGATGAAGACGTCACCGTTCGCCTAATCAAGGCCATCGGGGTGGCGTGCCGGGCCGAGCCTTCCATGAACGCCTGGTTCGACGGGGATACGCTCTCGAGGCGGCTGTTCAACGAGATCAACGTGGCCATCGCCGTCGACTCCAAACACGGCCTCTATGTGCCCGTGATGGAGAACGTGGCCGAGCGGGAGCGGGCGGATATCCGTCAGGGGCTGGATCGGATGATCGCCGATGTGAAGGCGCGCGCCGTGCCGCGGGAGATGCTGCAGGGGGCGACCATCACCCTCACCAACTTCGGTGCCATCGCGGGCCGCTACGCCAGCCCAGTGGTCACACCGCCCCAGGTGGCCATCGTCGGGGCGGGCAAGTTGTTCGAGAAGGTGGTGTTCATCCACGGGGAGGCGAGACCGGTTCGCGCGCTGCCCTTGTCGATGACCTTTGACCACCGCGCCTGCACCGGCGGCGAGGCGGCGCGCTTCCTCAAAGCCCTGGTCCAGGCACTGGAATCTGCCGATGTGTAAGCACTCGTACCCTGCCGCTGGCAGGGTACGAATTTGTTTGCGTAATCGACAAAGGGACGTATAATCTCAGGCAGCTTGAAAAGGCGATTGTTATGTCAATGAATACGATGTTTTACATCTTTTCCTGTTGTTCATAAGTAAATCCCGTTTTTGAGCTTTACCCGCTGAAAAGCATAAGTAATTATTTTGAATACAGGTTAAAGATATGTCCAACATGATCACCGGTACCGTTAAGTTTTTCAACGAAACCAAAGGTTTTGGCTTCATCCAGCAAGAAAACGGCCCGGACGTTTTCGTTCACTTCAGCGCCATCAGCGGTAACGGCTTCCGTACCCTGGCTGAAGGTCAGCGCGTACAGTTCTCTGTGACCCAAGGTCAGAAAGGCCCGCAGGCTGAGAACGTAACTGCTCTGTAATTCTTACAGAATTTAAGAAAGCCGCGTTGCCTCTGGTACCGCGGCTTTTTGTTTATGGCATATTCTTGAACCATGTCTGAGTCGTGCCAACCACCATGATCCCATCCCTGCTGCTGACTGCCTCCCTGCTTGCTGCGACGCCTGCGCCCGACCCCGTGGCCGATAAGGCCGTGGCCGTGTGCCAGCAATTCGTGCAGGTTCGCCTGGGTAAGGCGGCCCAGCCCGAGGAGGTCAAGGCTCAGCCCGTGGCCAAGCGGGCGGGGGAGTGGCTGGTGGACGGCCAAGTAAAAGGACCCGAAGGTCCTTTGTTGTTTGCCTGTTTGTTGCGACACCAGAAGAACTGGGAGTTGCTCAACTTCTCGCTCTGGGCGCCACAGGAGCTCAATTCGGCTTGAGCGCCACCAACAGATGCTGGAGATGCTCGAGCATGGTCATGCCAAAGGGGGTCAGGTAGCCGCCGTCGACGGCACTGATCATGCCCTGGCTGTGCAGGCGCTCTGCCGCCAGGCTCAGCGCCGGGGAGAGATCGCTGCGCAGCTTGATCCCCTGGCTCATGTTGGCCGGATCAAAGCATGCCAGTATTTTCAGCTCATTCACAAAATCCTCGGAAACCTGGTCGATCCCACTCATGGATGCACTCCTTAACGCTAAAGATGTATGCAAACTAACATTCCCGGTTTCACTTTAGTGGGCGCTGGCTCAAAGTATTGGGCTTTGTGAGAGCTGGCGTTGTGCAAGCGCTGCTTTTTTGGCCGCACTCCCAACATGGGCAAGCGAGCTGGCCCGCCCGTCGACCATTAAACATGGTAGAATAGTTCCTCTTCTGTCTTTTTGGCCAGGCATGCTCCCGGCCTTCCAGCTCAAGGCGTCGCTCATGATCACAGTCACACTGGTTTCTCTGCTGCACAGGCTTGCCCCCCGTTTTCCAGTCTATGCCCCTTCCTTGCTGTTACCCCTGCTCGACGCTCATCAGGGGGACTTGTGGCTGCCTGCCATCAAGGGGACAGATCTGACGGTGCTGCATCAGCATGGGCGACCCCATCAGGTGCTGGCGTCGCTGGCCTCGGGCTGGTGCGATTTTGCGACCAGCGAGGGAGGAGATACCCCCGAACTCGACGCGCTGGCGAGCTACGACGAGGAGATGATGGACAACCTGCTGATGTACTGGAGCAACCCGGCCAAGATCAACAGCCCGATCACCGATAACCTGTTCGAACTGCGCCGCGAGGTGGTGGACGAGGCCCACGGTGCCAAGCTGGCGAGCGCCTGGGAGCAGCAGCAACTGGCGCGCTTCGAGCAGATCATGCAAGGGGGGCAGGCCGGGCGGGCGCAACTCTGCTTCGTGGAGGTGGAGTCTGCCTACTGGCTGCGTCAGCGCCTGAGCGAGACGCCCGGCGTCGCCCTCGTGGTCCCGACCCTGGCGTGAACCGCCCGCCGATAACGCGCTCCTGCTGGACAAGCCGCCGGCAAGATGTGAACATGTCGCCCTTTATTGAATGAGAGACTTGACCGATGAGCTATGAACTTAGCGACACCGAGCGCAATGCTGCGCTGCAACTGAACGCCGACTACCGCTTTGATCACTTCATCAGCAAGCTGGTCGAGCACGAAGAGCTGTTTGTCCTGACCGACGAACACGGCGTCATGATGTTGACCACAGAAGATGAAGACTGCATTCCCGTCTGGCCGCACCCGGAATACGCCAAGGCCTGGGCCGAAGGCGAGTGGGCCGATTGCAAGCCGCAATCCATCACCCTCAAGGTGTGGCTGGAGCGTTGGGTCGATGGCATGGAGCAAGATGAGCTCTGCGTCGCCGTGTTCCCGACCCCGGATCAGGAAGGTATAGTGCTGGAGCCGGCCGACGTGGCCGACGCCATCGCCCAGAAGCAAGCCAAGCGCGGCTAAGCCTCGCCGCTTTCCTTGCTGCAAAAAAAGACCCCGCCATCGTGCGGGGTCTTTTTTATGACAATGGGTACGCTAGTGCTGATTGAAGACCCCGACCCTATGGTGCAGGGTCTTTCGTTTATTGCGATGGATAAAAACTCGCTCCCATAGGGTGAGATCTTTTTCCCTCAGGTTCAGGGCTGTTGATAGCGGGTATCGACCAGGGTGACGGGGGGGAAGCCCTGGCCGCGCTTGATGGCGGCGAGGGTCTCCTGCTTGACCTTGTCATCTATCCAGAACAGGCCGCCGTAGCTGTAACCCGAGTTGGCGCCGTCCAGCGGCCAGTAGAGCAGATCGCTCTGTGGCGTTGCCGGCGTCTTGGGCAGCTTGATCCAGCGCCAGGCGCCGGCCCGGGTGTAGGGCACCTGATAGGCGGGCACGAAGCTCGCGAGCTCGAACAGCCGCTGCTGGATCTGGCGCGAGAGCTCGGCCTTCCTGGCGAAGTCGAACGCCTTGTCGTACTGCTCCACCAGGGCGGAGATGGCGTCATCGTTGATATTCATGATGTTATTGGTCTGGGGCTTGTTGGCGTTCACCTTGTGGAAATACTCCCAGTAGGCGGGATAGCGGCCGGTACTCCAGCCCATCCAGGCGCTCTGGTGCTTCTTCTCCAGCATGGACTTGAAGCCGGCGGAGGCGTCCATCAGGTTCAGCTCCAGGTTGAGGCCAGCTTTCTTCGCCTCCTCCCGCAGCAGGGTCAGCCGCTGGGCATGCTCCGCCGTGGTGTAGGTGATGGTGAGGGAGAGAGTCTGTCCCTTGTCGTTTTGCAGCACGCCGTCCGGCCCCGTCCTAGTAAAGCCTGCCTTGGCGAAGTACTCCCGCGCCAGCTTGGGATCGAAGGGGCGCGCCTTGAGATCGGTATTGGTGAAAACTCCCTGGCCGGAGCCATAGGTGTTGAGGCGCTGGTAATCCCCCCGCAACAGGGTCGCTATCATCTTGTCGATGTCGAGGGAATACTGGATGCCGAGCCGCACGTTGAGATCCCTCAGCAGGGGATCGGCGGTGTTGAGGTAGAGCCCCATGGGGGATTGGGGGGTCTGAGTATAGAACCAGAGCCGCTCGATATAGCCCTTCTCGAACTCCGCCGTCTTGCTCTTGTCATGCCACCAGTTCGGCATGACGAGCCCGAAGGTGTCCAGCTCGCCGCGCAGGAAGTGCTGCCAGGCGATGTTCTGATCCCGTAGCACCTTGACCTCTATCCTGTCCGGATTGAAGCGGTGCTGGAAGTAGCGCTCGTCGTTGCCCCACCAATCCTTGACCCGCAGGAAGGTGACGGATTTGCCCTTCTTGACCTCGCCGATCCGATAGGCGCCGGTGACCGGCAACACCTTCCAGTTGTACTCCTTGACCCAGTTGGCGGTGAGCTGAATGGCGTGGCTCGGCTCGGGGGAGAAGGGGAGGGAGTCCAGCAGATCCTCCCGGCTCTTCTCGGTGCCGCTGGTGATGGAGAAGGTGTGGTCGTCGAACTTGGTCACATCGACTATCTGGGTCGAGTAGTAGTTGTTGTACCAGGGGTCGTTGATCTCCTTGCTGCGCATCATCTTGAGGGTAAACAGCCAGTCGTCCGTGGTGACCGGCTGGCCGTCCGACCAGCGGGCCTTGGGGTTGATGCGAAAATAGAGGGTCTTGTTGTCGGCCCCGAACGCCCACTGGTTCGCCAGCATGGGCATGGGCTTGCCGGTGATCGGGTGGGTGGCGAGCAGGGGCAGGGTCCCCTCCCGGATGTAACCGGCGAAGCCGCCATTGGAGTCCGGCCCGTATTTGCGCAGGGTGAGGGGGAAGCTGGTCATGAAGTCGTGAAAGGTGCCCCCTCGCTGGGCGGCGGGATCGGCGTAGACGGGGTCTGTGTCGTTGCTCTCCCACACAAGATCGGCCGGCAAGGCAGCGCACCAGCCGAAGGTGCTAAAAAGCAGAGGGATTGTGAGGGCTGTGAATCGTGAGATGCGCGAAAGCCGTGAAAGGGTCGGTGACGAAGGGTGCAGCATATCCTTGCTCTCCTGATGATGGGCGTCCTGCCGGCAACAAACGATAACAGGCCCCGAGGGGCCTGTTTCAATATGGAAAGTTTATCCGTGTGGGTCAATGGGTTGTCGCCTCAGTGATCGGTCTGTGGTTTGAACAGCCGCAGGCGCCCTCCCAGCAGGTGCACCACGAAGCCGAGCAGCACCAGGGCCGAGCCCAGCCATTGCAGCATGTTGGGGTGCTCGTCCAGCAAGAGGGCGGCGGTCACCATGCCGACGCAGGGCACCAGCAGGGAGAGGGGAGCCACCTGGGCGACTGGGTAGCGCATCAGCAGCCGCCCCCAGAGCCCATAGCCGAGCCAGGTGGCGATAAACGACAGATAGATGACGCACAGGAGCCCCTGCCAGCTGAAGTGCAGCAGGCTGTCTGCGATGCGCTCCGGCCCCTCGAACAGCCAGGAGAGGGCGAGGAAGGGGAGTATGGGCACCAGGCCGCCCCAGGCGATGAGGCTCGGCAAGGTGGTCTGGTAGCGCAGGCCGATCTGGCGATTGATGACGTTGCCAAGGCCCCAGCAGGCGGCGGCGCACAGGGTGAGTACGAAGCCGAGCAGGGTGAGGTTGCCCTCACCAAAGGCGGCGATGAGGTAGAGGCCGCCCCCGGCCAGGGGCAAGGCCACCCAGTGATGGGTCTGCCAGCGCTCCCCCAGCCAGATCATGGCGAACAGCAGGGTGAACAGCACCTGGGATTGCAGCACCAGGGAGGCCATGCCCGCCGGCATGCCGAACTTCATGGCGCTGAACAGGAAGGCGAACTGCCCCAGGCTGATGGCGCCCCCATAGGCCAGCAGCCAGCGCCAGGGCATGGCGGGTCTGGGCACCAGCAGGATGGCGGGGAACACCACCCCGATGAAGCGAAGGGCCCCGAGCAGCAGGGGTGGTATCCCCTCCAGTCCCCACTTGATCACCACGAAGTTGAGTCCCCAGCAGAGAATGACCAGGGCGGCCAGACACTTGTCCTTGGCTTGCATATACGTCCTTGTTCGCATGGCTTGGTATGAGAAGGCGTCGGACGGGCCGGCGCTCGGGCAGAGGCTCGAGCATAACCGCTAAAGGGTGATCGGCGTCAACCCGTGAGACGGCAGGAGGGGCAATCTCTCCCCAAAGGGATCAGGCCGCGACGCAGTGCAGGGTCACCCCGCGGGCTTCGAGGGCGCTGCGCATGGGGGCGGGCAGGGCGTCGTCGGTGACCAGCACGCCTATCTGACCCGGGGCGCCGAGGGGGCTGGGATGGATGGCGCCAAACTTGCTGCTGTCGGTGATGACCACGTTGGTCACCCCCTTGGCCAGCACGCTGTTGACCACGTCGGCCCGCATCATGTCCCGGCCGGTGAAGCCCATCTCGGGGTGAAAGCCATCGACTCCGATGAAGGCCTTGGAGAAGTGCACCTGCTCTATGCACAGACGGGTGAGGGGCCCCACCACGCTCTCGCTCTGCTGCTGGTAGAGGCCCCCCAGCAGCACGACCTGGGTCTGGGTGTCCTTGAGCAGGTGGGCGATGAAGCTGCTGATGGTGATGATGGTCACCCGCTTGTGCAGAGCCAGGTGGCGGGCCAGCAGGGCGTTGGCACTGCCCCCCTCGATAAACACAGTCTCCCCGTCCTCCACCAACTGGGCGGCCCGCTCGGCGAGGCGCTCCTTGAGCGGGTAGTTGATGTTCATGCGGGCGTCGGGATCGTCGCTGTCGAGCGCCATGGCGGAGCCGTGCACCCGTTTGAGCAGCCCCTGCTTCTCCAGGGCGGTGAGGTCGCCCCGTACCGTCACCTCGGAGACGCCCGTGTGTTGGGCCAGTTCACTCACGCTCATCTTGCGGGCCTGGTGAACCAGGGTAAGGATCTGTTGGCGGCGTAGGTTCATGGCTGTGGCTCGATGCGAACGATGAAAAGGCATGGCGGCCGCGGCCGCCATGAAGATACCCGTCAGAGACTGTGCTCGATGGGCGGGATGATAGCATCTTGTGCCGGCGGCGATAAGGCGGTGAAAAGCCTGTTAATTCGGTATTTTCACCGCCTCGTCCGCCCCTCAGAGGCTGTGCTCGGTGCGGGCTATGATGTCGTCCTGGGCATCCGGGGAGAGGGCGGTGAAGAAGGCGGAGTAACCCGCCACCCGCACCACCAGATCCCGGTACTGATCCGGATGGGCCTTGGCCGCCAGCAGGGTCTCGCGAGAGACGATGTTGTACTGCACGTGCCACCCCTTGTGCACCTCGAAGAAGGTGCGCAGCAGGCTCATCAGCTTGGCCTTGTCCCGCTCGTTCTCGAGGCTCGCCGGGCTCAGCTTCTGGTTGAGCAGCACGCCGCCGAGGATGGCCGCGGTGGGCAGCTTGCCCAGCGAATTGAACACCGCCGTGGGCCCCAGGCGATCGGAGCCGGAGGCCGGGCTCGCCCCCTCCGCCAGCGGCGTCTTGGCATGGCGCCCATCCGGGGTGGCCATGGTGGCCGCGCCGAACGGCACGTTGGCGGAGATGGAGGAGGTGCCGGCGTAGTAGGTGCCGCCTATGGGGCCGCGGCCGAAGCGGGTGTTGTGCAGCCCCTTCAGCTCGTCGATGTAGCTCTGGTAGGCGCGTACCAGCAGCAGATCCACCTCGTCCTGATCGTTGCCGTACTTCGGCGCCGCATTGGCGAGGCGCTGGCGCAGCAGCTCGCCGGACAGTCCCGCGAAGTCCTGCTCCAGGGCTTCGGCCAGCACGGCCTGATCGATGATCCCCTGCTCGAACACCAGCCTCTTGATGGCCGCCAGGCTGTTGCCGAGGTTCGCTATCCCCACCTGCAGGCCTGAGACCCAGTCATAGACGGCGCCCCCCTGCTTGATGGTCTTGCCGCGCTCGATGCAGTCGTCCACCAGGGCGCTGCAGAGGATGTCGTGGGCCTGGGCCTCCAGCACGCTGTCGACCACGCAGTCGATCTCGATGGACTTGCGGGTGAAGTAGCGCACCTGCTCGTCCCAGCGGGCCATCACCTCCTCGAAGGCGCCGAAAGAGGCGTCCCGCAGGGTCTCTGACTGGGGCAGGAACACCTGGCCCGTGGTGGCGTCCCGGCCGCCGTCCAGGGCCGCCAGCAGGATGCGGGCGAAGTTGATGAAGCTCATGCCGGTGCAGCGATAGCCCCACTTGCCGGGCACGGCGGTCTCGATGCAGCCGATGGCGGCGTAGTGGTGGGCATCCTCCACGCTCACCCCGAGCCTGATGAACTCGGGGATGACTATTTCGTCGTTGTTGAAGGCGGGCATGCCGAAGCCGCAGCGGATCACCTGGATGCAGGCGTCGAGGAAGTCCTCGCTCATGCCGGCATGGTAGCGCACCGAGAGGTTCGGCTGGGTGGAGCGCAACTGGCCACAGGACTCCAGGATGGCGTAGGAGAGGCCGTTGACCGCATCACTCGCCTCGCCGTTGCGCCAGTTTTGGCCCCCTATGGTGACGTTCTGGTACAGGGGGCTGCCGGCGGAGGCTTTGGAGTGGGTGCCGGAGCGGATCTTGTTCACCTCCAGCAGCTTCAGCCAGCAGGATTGCAGCAACTCGATGGCGCGTTCGCGGGGCAGAGTCTCTTCCAGCTCTACCTCCCTGCGATACCAGGGGTACAGATATTGATCCATGCGGCCAAACGACACCGAGTGGCCGTTGGACTCGATCTGCAAAATGAGCTGGATGAAGTAACAGAGCTGCAGTGCCTGCCAGAAGGTTTCCGGCGGCTGGTGGGCGATGTGGGCGCAGTTGGCTGCGATCTGCAGCAGCTCTTCGCACCGCTCGGTGCGCGGCTCCTGCCGGGCCATCTCCCGGGCCAGGGCGGCGTAGCGCTCGATGTGAGCACTGACCGCATCCAGAGTGATGGCAACCCCCTGCAGGAACTGCTCTTTTTGCAGATCGGCCCAGTCGGCCAGATCGAGTCGGCCGCGGCGCTCGCTCACGCGGGTCTGCAGGCCTGCCAGCCCCTTGCCGAGCAGCTCCTCGAAGTTGACCGCGAGGTGGGCATCTCCCGAGGTCATGTTGCCCTCGGCCTTGATGATGCCGCTCTCCAGCAGCGCTTTTTGCTCCTCGGTGAACATGCCAAAGCAGCGATCCTGCACCGTCTGGCCGCGCCAGAAGGGGGTGAGGCCATGGATGACTTGCTTGTCTGCCTCGCTCACCGCAAAACCGGCGCCGGGCCGCTCGGCCAGCTCGTCTATCTCCTTCTCAATCCAGCCCACGGTGTATTCGGGGAAGAGCGGCGCGGCGCGCACCTGGCTCGCCTGGTTGCCGACGATGAGCTCGTCGTGCCTGATCCAGAGGGTGCGCTCGGCCAGGTGGTGGGCCAGGGCCAGGGCCCGGCGCACCGGCAGCGGGCGGGCCAGGTGGGCCTGGTAGGCCTCGGTGTAGTGGCGGGCGCGCTCGGTGCAGACCGGCGGCTGGACGATATGGATCAGGCTCTCCTTGTGGGCGCGGATCCGGGGGCTCAGGGTATTGAGGTCGAGCTGGGTCATGATCTTATCCTCGGGTGACAGGGGTCAGCCCCTGGCGTTGGGCGTGGGTGTGGGCGAAGTGGAGCAAATCCGGATCATCGAGGGGCCGGCCCGGCGCCTCGTAGGGCAAGTCCAGCAGGGCATATTTGCCCATGCCGAGGGTGTGATAGGGCAGGAAGTGGATCTCGGTCACCCCCTTCAGGCCGGCGGCGGCCTCTATGATGGCCTTGATGGAATCTTCATCCGCGTTGAAACCGGGGATGAGGGGCACCCGGATCTGCAGGGGGATGCCCTGCTCGGCCAGGCGCCTGAGGTTGGCGAGCACCCGATCCGCCTTGCCGCAGGTCCAGCCGAAGAAGCGCTGCTCGTCGACGTGTTTCAGATCCGCCAGCACCAGATCGAGGTGGGGCAGGCTGGGGGCTATCTGCTGCCAGGGCACGTGCAGACAGGTCTCCACCGCGGTGTGCAGCCCCTCGGCCTTGCAGCGCGCAAGCAAGGTGGCGGCAAATTCCGGCTGCATGAAGGGCTCGCCGCCGGAGAGGGTCACCCCGCCGCCGCTGCGCTCGAAGAAGGGGCGATCCCGCAGGATCTCGGCCATCAGCTCATCGAGAGAAGGCTCATGGCCGCAGACGGTCAGGGCTTCGCTCGGGCAGAGATCCCGCAGGGACAGCAGATGGTCCCGGGTCAGATGGGCGCGATCGATCTGCAGGACTTCCTCCCGGCGGCTGATGGCAGTCGGGCAGGCGTTCTGGCAGAGGTCGCAACCGCTCAGGCAACGCCTGGGGTCGAACAGGAGCTCGGGTCTGGGGGAGCGACTCTCCGGGTTCTGGCACCAGCGACAGGCTAGCGAACAACCCTTGAGGAACACCAGGGTGCGGATGCCGGGGCCATCGTGAGTGGAATAACGCTGCAGATCGAAAATCATGGGACCTCATCATGGTGCTCGGGGCTGCCGGTGGTGCGCTGCGCCGACTGAAGGTGGCGAACGACACCCGCTCAAATGCTATGTTCGACATTCTATTTGCTTTCGTTCGTAAGTTGATTTGATTTTGATCAAGTGTTCTCGGGATCGGTTGTCGCTAGAATGGGGCGGCTTGAACATCCCATTAAGGAGTCAGAGATGGAGCTTTATCTCGATACGGCCGATGTGGCCGCGGTACGTCGCTGGTCCAGGATCCTGCCGCTGGCGGGGGTCACCACCAATCCATCCATCACGGCTGCCGGCGGCATGCCGCTGCCCGAGCTGCTGCCCGCCCTGCGGGAGGTGCTGGGACCCAAGGGGCGGCTGTTTGCCCAGGTGATGGCGAAGACCGAGACAGAGATGGTGCGCGAGGCGTTTTCCCTGCGTGATCTTGACCGGGATCTGGTGGTCAAGATCCCGGTGTGTGAAGAGGGGCTGGCGGCCATCAAGACCCTCTCGGCCAACGGCGTACCGACCCTGGGCACCGCCGTCTACACCCCGTTGCAGGGCGCGCTGGCGGCGCTGGCCGGCGCGCACTATGTGGCGCCCTATGTCAATCGGCTCGATGCCCAGGGGGGGGATGGCATCGCCACCGTGCAGGAGCTGCAGCAGCTGCTGGCGCTGCATGCACCGGGCAGCAAGGTGCTGGCCGCCTCTTTCCGTACCCCGCGCCAGGCGCTGGACTGTCTGCTGGCGGGTTGCCAGTCCATCACACTGCCGCTGGATGTGGCCGAGCAGTTGCTGAGGGTGCCGGCGGTGGATGCGGCCCTGGTGAAGTTTGATGAGGACTGGCAACGGGCCTTCGGTTAAGGCCGGGAAGGGGAGGGAATACTAGACTCTGGGGGAGGGCCCGGCATCCCGGGCCCCTTGGTCGGAGCTAACCCCATGAGCGATAACTCCCTGCTGCCTCACGGTGAAGACTTGCGCCGCGCTATACGCTGGCTGGGCGAGCACCATCAGCACGATCTGCGGGCCATCGAGGAGGCGAGCCTGCGTTTTGATCTGTCCCCCCTGGATGAGGAGTTTCTTATCCGCCATTGCCGTGAACAGGCCCCCGGCGCCCAGAGCCGCTAGACGAAGTGGGCCAGGCTGATGCCAAACTCCTTGGGGTCCACGGTGCACTCTATGGTCTCCTGTCCCCCGCTGCGGGCGAGATCCAGCCACTGCACCTCCAGGTAGTGGCGCTGGGCGGCGTGATAGATCACCTTGACCACCGGCTTGAGGGGCTCCTGGGGATTGCGCTGCATGACGATGGCGAGGCGCTGGTTGGAGAGCTGCACCAGGGTACCGACCGGATAGACCCCCATGCACTTGATGAAACGGGTCACCAGTTCCCGGTCGAAGTGGTGATCCGCCCCCTTGAGCAGGATCCGGAACGCCTGGGTCGGCTGCATCCCCTGCTTGTAGACCCTGTCCGCCGTCACCGCGTCGTAGACGTCGACGATGCCGCTCATGCGGGTGTAGAGGGAGAGCTGCTCCCCCTTCAGATGACGGGGATAGCCGCTGCCGTCGAGCCGCTCGTGGTGGTTGGCGGCCACCTCCAGCATGGTAGGGGTGATGCCGGCGGTGGCGAGCAGGATGTCGTGGCTGTGCACCACGTGCTGGCGCATGATGCCGAACTCCTCATCGGTGAGCTTGCCCGGCTTGTTGAGCACCTCGTCCGGGGTCATGATCTTGCCCACGTCGTGCAGCAATCCCCCCAGGGTCAGCTCCTTTAGCACGTTGCGCTCGAGGCCGAGGTAGCGGCCAAAGTTGGCCAGCAGGATGGCCACGTTCATGGAGTGCTCCATCAGGTAGGCATCTTTGGCCCGGATCCGGGCGAGGCATAGCATGGCATCCCCGTGGCTGAACATGGTATCCACCATCTCCTCGGCCACGGCGGCGAGGGGGGTGATGTCGATGGGCTCTCCCGCCTTGAGTTGCCGGATGAACTTGCCCTGCAGCTCCCGCGCCTCCTGATAGAGACGGCGGATCTTGAGTTCGCGCCCCTCGCCGTTGGCAGGGCTGCCCGGCCGTTGGGGACCGGCGGTAGGGGCGGCGGGGTCGGGGGAGAGGATCTGGTCGACGCCCGCCAGCTTGCTGCGGGCGAGATCCACCCGCACCGTGCTGACGCCGCGGCGAACGAGAGAGGCTATCTGTTTGCGATCGGTGACCAGCCCCATCTGGGCGATCTCCATGGTGCCGGTCTGGCTGGTGATGGCGATGACATACATGCCGGGCTGCAACTGGCTGACGGGGATGACGGGATGAGGCGTGTTCGACTTCATACGACTTCCTGCGATTCTTATTATGCGTAACGTGGGCCCTCTGTTGGCAGTCTACCACCGGGCGGCGGTGGCGTCATGGCCGCTGGCGGCTAGCCGTCCGCCAGGGGGCCGGCCAGAGTGCGGCCATAGTACTGGCGTTGCGGGGCCTGGCCGATATAATGACGCCCCTTTCATCATGGACTCCGAGGTTGTGCATGCGGCTCGATAAATTTATTTGCGATTGCTCCGATTTGACTCGCTCCCAGGCGGGCAAGCTGATCCGCCAGGGGGAGGTGATGGTGGATGGCATTCAGGTCAAGCAGCCGGCCTTTCATATCAACGAGCAGAGCCAGATCGAGTTTGACGGTGTCATGCTGACCCTGAACCAGCAGAACCGCTACTTCATGCTGCACAAGCCGGAAGGCTATGTCTGCTCCAACGAAGACCCGGATCACCCCACCGTCTTCTTCCTGATGGACGAGCCCTCCATGGGCAAGCTGCACGTGGTGGGGCGTCTGGACCTCGACACCACCGGGCTGGTGCTGGTCACCGACGATGGCCAGTGGTCCCACCGCATCACCTCCCCGCGCCACGAATGCGCCAAGACCTACCATGTCTGGCTGGCGGATCCGGTGAGCGAGGATGCCATCTCCCTGTTCGCCGATGGCGTTTATCTTCGCAACGAGAGCGACAAGACCAAGCCGGCCCAGCTTGAACTGCTCGGGGAGTGCGAGGCGCGCCTGACCATCCACGAGGGCAAATATCACCAGGTGAAGCGGATGTTTGCCTCCATCGGCAACAAGGTGGTGGGGCTGCATCGGGAACGGATCGGCGCCCTGACTCTGGATGACGACCTGGCAGAAGGGGAGTACCGCGAGCTGACCGCCGAGGAGATCGCGCAGTTCTAATCTCTCGACCCGGCAACGGATGTCCGATCCTGCCACGCAATAACCGTCGTCGATGACGACGGGGCTAACGAAGCGGCAGGATGGAGGGGATGACGAGGGAGACCGCCGGGCGGGGGAAGCGCTTACCTTCCCCCGCCCGGACTCGTTGAGCGGGAAGAGGCCAAGGGGATCAGCTTCCCCCCATCCCCATCCCCAGGACCAGGGCCGTGCCCAGGGTCGCCAGCAGGGCGCCCGCCCAGGCGGGCAGGGCGGGGCGAGTGCCCGAATGCCACCACAGCAGGGGCAGCAGTATGACGGGAGTGGTGGAGGAGAGGATGGCCACCATGCCCACATCCCCCTGGCGCAGGGCCACCAGGATGAGGGTCATGCCGAGGGCCATGGCGAGGAAGCCGTTGATCCCTATCATGCCGAGCACCCGCCGGTTGATGGGGTAGTGCGGCATGGCCAGCGGCACCCGCAACAGCCGCAGGGTGCAGTGCGCCAGCAGGGCGCTGCCCATGCGAACGCCGGAGGCGCTCACCGCATCCACCTCGCCGCCCATCATCACCGGCTTGGCGATGATGGCGCCCAGACTCTGGCACAGGGCGGCCGTGAGCCCGAGGGCGATGCCGATGGCGAGGTGACCGCGTACCTGTTCCCACTCGTTGTCCTGCGCGCCGCCGCGCCGCCCGAACAGAATGGCCAGCATGACCCCGGCCAGCACCAGCAAGGCCCCCACCAGCCGCCAGCCGCCGAGCTGCTCGCCAAACAGCCAGAGCCCGAGCAGGGCGGAGAAGAGCGCATGGCAGGAGAAGAGCAGGCCGCTGCGCCTCGGGCCCAGCCGGTTCATGCAGGCAAAGAGAGCAGTGTCACCGACGAAGATGCCGATGAGCCCGGACAGGGCCAGCAGGGGCAGGGCACTCTCGGTCAGGGTCTGCCAGCCGCCGGTGGCCAGGCTGGCGCCTCCCAGCATCAGGCTGACCAGGAACATCCGCCAGCGGCTGTAGGCGAAGGCCCCCAGATGACGGGCCGGTTTGACGGAAATCAGGGCGGCGACCGCCCATAAGCCGGCTGCGGCCAGCGCCAGCCACTCGTACCCCATAACATATCCCTGCATACATGGTCGAAAAGGCGTGCCAGGTCATGGGGGCTCCCAGGCTGGCGGACATCGCAAAAAACTTCTGAAAAAAATAGCCCGAAAGACTCCATCTGCCGGGCAAGCCCGATACAATACGGGCCGTCTTCGGGGATAACAAGCGCGGCATCATGCATTCTTGTTCAAGGCGCGCCGCCGGCCTTCCCCCTATGTTGCAGTGAACAGAATTGAATGAGGTTGATGTCATGCTTTACCCCCTTGCCCCCAAACCCGCTCGCCGCTGGTTTCCCCCCTTTCTGCTTGGCCTGATGCTGGCCTCCCCCTTGCAGGCGACCACGGTCGTGCAAGCCCCCGTGCTGGCGGACAGACAGACCCTGGTCAAGGGGAACGGGGCAGAGCCCGAGTCTCTGGATCCGGCCCAGATCCGTTCAGGCTTTCCCGGGGAGGTGGTGCTGGTGGACCTGTTCGAGGGGCTGGTGAGCGAGGATGGGCAGGGCCGGATAGTGCCGGCCCAGGCACAGCGTTGGGAGACCAGCGAGGACGGGCTGGTGTGGCGCTTCTTCCTGCGCCCCCAGCTCAAGTGGTCGAACGGCGACCCCCTCAAAGCCCAGGACTTCGTCTATGCCTGGCGGCGACTGCTGAGCCCGGCGCAAGGCTCTCCGTCCGCCGGCTTGCTGCTCGCCACCGGCATCAACAACGCCCAGTCCATCTATGCCGGCGCCCTGGATCTCAACGCCCTGGGGGTGGAGGCCGAGAGCGACCAGATCCTCAAGGTGACCCTGGAGCGGCCCGTGCCCTACTTCCTGCAGCTCATCAGCCAGCGCCCCTTCGTGCCGGTGAACCAGCAGGTGATCGAGCAGTTCGGCAAGCAGTGGACCCAGCCCGGCAAGCTGGTGAGCAACGGGGCCTACAAGCTGGTGAACTGGGTGCCGAACGAGCGGATCGAGGCGGAGCGCAACGCCCAGTACTGGGACGATGCCCATACCCGCATCCAGCGGGTCACCTATCTGCCGCTGGCCTCCCAGCATGCGGAGCGACTGCGCTACGAGGCGGGGGAAATTCAGCTCACCAACAAGGTGGCGCTGGAGTATTACCAGAAGACCAGGGAGGCGACCCCTGAGCGGATCTGGGGGCTGCCCCTGCTCGGCACCTATCTCTACACCTTCAACCTGCGCCGCCCCGAGCTGCAGGATGTGCGGGTGCGTCAGGCGCTCGCCATGGCCATCGATCGCCGGCTGCTGACCGAGAAGGTGAGCGGCCAGGGGGAGCCGCCGGCCTGGTCCCTGCTGCCAGCCATGCCGGGTTATGAGGAGCTTGGCTCCGACTGGTCCACGCTGGATCAGCCGACTCGCCTCGCCAAGGCCACGGCCCTGCTGAACGCGGCGGGCTACAACAGCACCCACCCCCTCAAGCTGACCCTGACCTACAACACCTCGGAGAATCACAAGAAGCTGGCGTTGGCGGTGGCCGCCATGTGGAAGCCCCTGGGGGTGGAGGTGGCGCTCAACAACATGGAGTGGAACGCCTACCAGGTGGCGAAGGACAGCGGTGATTTCATGTTGGCCAGGTCATTCTTGTTTGGTGATTATGTCGAGCCGTCTTCCATGCTCGGCAGTTTCCGCTGTCAGGATCCCCAGAACGAGAGCGGCTACTGCAACCCCGCCTTCGATGCCCTGCTGCAACAGGCGGCGGACAGCCTGGATGGCAACGCCCGCAACGGCTTCTACCATCAGGCCGAGCGGCTGCTGATGGAGGAGATGCCCGCCATTCCCGTCTATCACTACAACCAGATGCGGTTGGTGGATCCCTCCCTGCACGGCCTGCCGAGCAGCAATCTCAAGGGATCCATCGCCACCAAGGATCTCTATTTCAGCCAGCCGTCTGTGGCACAGGAAGGGAGCGCACCATGAAGATAGCCATCATCTCCGACCTGCACGGCAGCCTGCCGGCGCTGGAGTCGACCCTGGCGCGGCTAGAGCCCTGGCAACCGGATCACTATCTGCTGCTCGGGGATCTGCTCAACCACGGTCCGCGCAATCCGGTACCCGAGGGCTATGCCCCGGCGGCGGTGGCCGAGCGGCTCAACCAGCTGGCGCCGAGGATCATGGCGGTGCGGGGCAATTGCGACTCCGAGGTGGATCAGATGTTGCTCGACTTCCCCATTACTGCGCCCTACAACCAGCTGCTGGTGGACGGGCGGCGCTGGTTCGTCAGCCACGGCCACCTCTATCAGCCGGAGGCGGTGCCCCTGCCGGCGGGCAGCCTGTTCATCAGCGGCCACACCCACCTGCCAGTGCTCAAACGGGAGGGAGAGTTGGTGCTGATGAATCCGGGGTCTGTCTGTTTCCCGCGGGGCGAGTGGGCGGCAAGTTATGGCCGTTACGAAGATGGCATCCTGAGTATTCACGGCTGCGCCGATGGGGCAGAGCTGATGCGGCTGGCGTTGTAACGGTAAGAGGAAGAAAAGGGGCTATCAGGCCTTGATGCCGAGGGAGCGCGTCCCCGAGCGGGTGTTGCCCTTGGCGTCATAGGTGAGGGAGCTGCTGTCTCTCAGCTTGCTGAGGAAGCTGGCCAGACGGCGGTTGGAGATGATGCTGAGTTCGAGCAGGCGGCCGTTGAGGTCGTTTTGCTCCTGACAGGCATCCAGCTTGCTTTGCAGGGCTTGCAACTGGGCGGGGAAGGCGCTGAGCTGCTGGCGCAGATCCGGCTGCTCGGCCAGGGTCTTGTCCAGGGCTTCGATGGCTGTCAGCAGTTGCTGCTTGCGCTCGGCCAGGGCCGGCAGGGCCAGTGCCCTGTGCTGTTTGAGCAGGTCAAACTCCTCTGCCAGTACGCCTTGCATCTGGGAGAGGTTGTCGTCCTGGGCGCGGAGCAGCGAAGGCAGGTCCATCATCCGAGCCGTTTATCCAGATCCGCTTCGAAGCTGAACATCTTCTTGGCGACGGCTTCGCTATCGACCTTGTATTCACCGCTGGCGATGGCCTTCTTCAGGCTCTCGACGCGGCTCTCGTTGCCGGTCGAGACGGTGTTGAGGGTTTTGCTCATCTGTTGCAATTGCTGTGCCTCGCTGGTCAAGGAGACAGAGTCAGCCTTGACGGGGGTCGCGCGGCTGCCTTCGGCCGAAGTCGTAGACTTGTTGGCGGTGCTGGTTGCATTATTTTGCAGCCGGCTGTTAGCCAAGTTGTTGATATTGTTGATAGCCATAGGGTTACCTTCGTCTGCTTTGCTGTTCGCTTATCTGGTTATCGGTGACGGCGGTCAGAACTTTAGAAAAAAATATCGGATCATTAACAAAACAATCAGAACGTGACCACCACCGAGCCGACGGCATCGACCTTGCCTTGTACCTGCCTGCCCGAGCGGATGTTGACGAGCCTGATCATGTCTCCGAAGCTGCCATCTTGCAAGGCTCGGGCCATGGTTTTGATCTGCATGCTGCTGTTTTCGGCGCTCAGGGTGACCTGATCCCCTTTGCACACCACGCACACCTGGGTGAGGCGGATGGGCTGGCCCGGTTTGAGTTCGCGCTTGCTGCGCACCCCGATGAGGGGGGCGGGGTCGCTGAGATAGTCGCCGCGGATCAGGGTCTGATCCTGATAGGCCAGGGTCAGCATGCCCTCGCTCAGGATATCCCCCTTGGCCACGGGGACCGAAACGGTGACATAGGGTTTCTGGATGCTGACCCGCACCGGCAGGTAGAGATCCCAGGGCTTTTCCCCCTCGCACTTGAGGTAGACGGTGGTGTTGCGGCGGATCTCTATCTTGCCGGGGAAGGAGATGGTCAGCGCCTCTTCGCAGCGGTTCAAGGGGAGGCGTTCATCGATGGAGGCGGCGGTCACCTCAGCCTGGGCATCCAGGGGGATATCCAGCTGGCCGAGCACGAACTCCTGTGCCTGCTCTTGCAGGTATTGGGTGACCTCGGACGCCATGGCCTGAGAGAGGCCGCAAAAGGGCAGTAAGATGAGGAAAAGTCTACTAATCATTTTTGCTTGCCGGTCGATAAGCTGTTCACGTATACCACCGTAGTTAACTATGCTTGCTGCAGAATTCGGCAGCCCAGACAACAAGAGTCTGACGCACGCCAGCCTGTATGCGAAGACATATGCATGATTAATGCCAAGCGTTTTTAGGGAGTGTTTATGGCGGGTATTCTCGATTCGGTCAATCAACGTACCCAGCTAGTGGGGCAAAACCGGCTGGAGTTATTGTTGTTTCGTCTCAACGGACGTCAAAGATTTGGCATCAACGTCTTCAAGGTGCGCGAGGTGCTGCAGTGTCCTCCCCTGACCGTCATGCCCAAGCTGAACTCCTGCATCCGCGGGGTGGCTCACATCCGTGGCCAGACCATTTCGGTCATCGATCTCAGCATGGCGATGGGCAAGCGCCCCATCCAGGATCTCTCCAAGTGCTTCATCATCATCTCCGAGTACAACAGATCCATTCAGGGATTCCTGGTGCATTCGGTCGAGCGCATCATCAACATGAACTGGGAGTCCATCCTGCCACCTCCCAAGGGGGCCGGTCGCATCAACTACATGACGGCGGTGACTGAGGTGGACGGCGAGCTGGTGGAAATTCTGGACGTGGAGCGGATCCTGAACGAGATCTCGCCGGTCTCCACCGAGGTGAGCGCCGAGCTGGTGGATGCCAGCGTGGAGCGCAATCCCCATGGCCGTCCCGTGCTGGTGGCGGACGACTCTTCGGTGGCGCGCAAGCAGGTGCAGCGGGCGCTGGAGGCGATCGGCGTGCAGTGCGTGCTGGCCAAGGACGGGCGTGAGGCCCTCAACATGCTGCTGGAGATGGCCAAGCAGGGGCCCATCCTGGATCAGCTGGCCCTGGTCATCTCGGACATCGAGATGCCGGAGATGGACGGTTACACCTTCACCGCCGAGATCCGCAACAATCCCGCACTCAAGGATTTGCATGTTATTCTGCACACTTCCCTCAGTGGGGTGTTTAATCAGGCCATGGTTCAGAAGGTTGGTGCAAACAACTTCATCGCCAAGTTCCAGCCGGATGAGTTGGCCAAGGCCGTACAAGGCGCACTCTAATAAAGAAGAAAAAACTGCATGAAGACACTTTCGGACGACTTATACAAACAATTCAGCAATTTTCTGGCGCAACAGAGCGGGATCGTGCTGGGTGACAACAAACAGTATCTGGTCAAGAGCCGCCTGTCGCCCTTGATGACTCAGTTTGGTATCGAGAGTCTGTCTGAACTGGTGACCCGTTCCATGGGGATCCGGGAGCGGGAGCTGAAGATGGCCGTGGTGGACGCCATGACCACCAACGAGACCCTGTGGTTTCGCGATACCTATCCGTTTCAGTTATTGAGCGACAAGATTTTCCCCGAACTGGGCAAGAGCGGCCGTCCCATCAAGATCTGGTCTGCCGCCTCCTCCTCCGGCCAGGAGCCCTATTCCATCGCCATGACGGCTCTGGAGCAGCAGGTCAAGCGGCCGGGTACCCTGCCGGGGGGGGTGCAGATCGTGGGCACCGACATCTCCAGCACCATGCTCAACCAGTGCAAGGAGGGGGTCTATGACAGCCTGGCCCTGGCCCGAGGCCTCTCCCCCGAGCGCAAGCGGCTGTTCTTCGAGCCCTGCGGTGACAACAAGATGCGGGTGTCGGAGCGTGTCAGAAAATTGACCAGCTTCCGCCCCCTGAATCTGCTGGAGAGCTACAGCCTGCTCGGCAAGTTCGACATCATCTTCTGTCGCAACGTGCTCATCTACTTCGCCCCCGAGGTGAAGTCCAAGATCCTCAACCAGTTTGCCAGCAGCCTCAATCCTGGCGGCTATCTGATGCTGGGAGCCTCGGAGTCCCTGGCCGGCCTCACCGACAAGTTCGAGATGATCCGCTGCAACCCCGGCATCGTCTACAAAGTCAAATAACACCCTTCTAGTCCCTCTTTGGCACACCTCTTGCTAAACATTCGTGAAGCAGGAGGTGTGCTATGGCAATTTCATTCGACAAGGCATTTGGGGTTCACCAGTACACGCTGAGCGTTCGCGCCAAGCGTGCCGAGGTGCTATCCAGCAACATCGCCAACGCGGATACCCCGGGCTTCAAGGCCAGGGACATCGATTTCTCACAGGCGTTGCAACAAGCCCAGAGCCAGCAAGGGTTCGGTCTTGCCACCACCAGCGAGAAACACTTCGCCTTGCAGATGGATGCCCCGGGCACGACCCAGTACCGCAACCCCCTGCAACCGGATACCGGTGACGGCAATACCGTGGATGTGCAGGAGGAGCGCAGCGAGTTCCTGCGCAACAGCCTGGAGTACCAGGCCTCCCTCGAGTTCATGAACGGCAAGATAAGCGGCCTGCTCAAGGCGCTGAAAGGAGAACAGTAATGAGTTTGTTCAAGGTCTTTGACATTGCAGGCTCTGCCATGAGCGCGCAGTCCGTTCGCCTCAACACGGTGGCCAGCAACATGGCCAACGCCGACAGCGTCAGCTCCAGCGTGGAAAAAACTTACCATGCCAGGCGGCCAGTCTTTGCCGCCCAGCTGGATCAGGCCATGTCCGACAAGCAGGCCTCGGTCGGGGTGGATGTGAAGGGCATAGTCGAGAGCGATGCCCCCTTGCTCAAGGAGTACAACCCCAATCACCCCATGGCGGACAAGGACGGCTTCATCTTCAAGCCCAACGTCAACATGGTGGAAGAGATGGCGGACATGATCAACGCCTCCCGCAGCTACCAGACCAACGTCCAGGTCGCCGATGCAGCCAAGAAGATGCTGCAGCAGACCCTTGGCCTCGGCAAGTCCTGATAAGGGGGCGCATAGATGGCAGATACCTACGACAGCCTGCTGGGGGTCAACCGGACCACGAACCAGACCAGTACGGCCAACACCAGCACCCAGAAAAAGGAGCTGGATCAGGAGTCTTTCCTCAAGCTTCTGACCATGCAGCTCTCCTATCAGGATCCGTTCAAGCCGGTGGATAACGCCCAGATGTTGTCCCAGATGACATCCATGTCGACCTCCCAGGGGATCAGCAGCCTCTCCACCCAGATGGAGAGTCTCAACAGCCTGATGACCTCCAGCCAGGCGCTGCAGGCGTCGGCCCTGGTGGGCCAGAACGTGTTGATACCCTCCAATACCGGTTACCTGGAGAAGGGGGAGAACATCTCGGGTGTGATCGCCACCGGCGACGGCGCCAGCAACATCAAGGTGACGGTGAAGAATGAGAGCGGCCAGGTCATCAAGGAGTTCTCCCTCGAGGGAGACAAGAAGGGCAACGTGGCCTTCGAGTGGGATGGCAAGGACAAGGACGGCAACCTGGTCAAGAGCGGCAAATACAGTATCGAGGCGCACGGTACCGTGAATGGCAAGTCCGAGAGCATGCCGGCTCTCACCTACGCCAAGGTGGAGAGCGTGACCCTGGGTACCAGCTCCAACCCCAGCACCCTCAAACTCAAGGGACTGGGTGGCATCTATCTGACCGATGTATTGGAAATTGGCGGGACGAACGGCAAGTCGACCACGACCCCGGAACCGACCCCTAACGCAGTGATCTAAGGAGATAAAGACATGTCATTCAACAATGCCCTCAGTGGCATCAATGCGGCTCAAAAAGACCTGAACGTCACCGCGAACAACATTGCCAACGTCAACACCACCGGCTTCAAGGAGTCCCGCGCCGAGTTTGCAGACGTCTATGCGAACTCCATCTTCGTCAACGCCAAGACCCAGGTGGGTAATGGTGTGGCGACCGGCGCCGTGGCTCAGCAGTTCCACCAGGGGGCGCTGCAATTTACCAACAACGCGCTGGATCTCGCCATCCAGGGCAACGGCTTCTTCGTGACATCCGATGGCCTGTCCAATCTGGATCGTACCTACACCCGCTCCGGCGCCTTCAAGCTCAACGAAAGCAGCTACATGGTGAGCAACTCCGGCGGCTACCTGCAGGGGTATGAGATCAACTCCGACGGCACCCCCAAGGCGGTCAGCATCAACGCCACCAAGCCTATCCAGATCCCGGACAGGGCCGGTGAGCCGGTACAGACCTCCAAGGTCGAGGCCGGCTTCAACCTGCCTTCTACGGCAAAGGCGCTGGCGGCGGGCAATGGGGCGGGGGATGCCTCCAAATTTGATCCCAAGGATTCGAGCACCTACTCATCCTCCACCTCAGTGGTGGTCTACGACTCTCTGGGTGAGCCCCACACCATCACTCAGTACTTCGTGAAAGAAGCCGACCCGGCCGACCCGACCCAGGCGGCTGTGCCGACGGCCTGGCGCATGTACCTCTATCAAGGGGACAAGCCCATCGACGTCGCGGGTGGGGTTGCCACTACCATGGCGACCGGCGTCAGCCAGGCGCCTCTGAGTGCCCGTGTGACCTTCGATGCCTCCGGCAAGATGGTGACGCCGACCACGCCGGCCGTCATCAAAACCGAACAACTGGGGGCGGCGGGGGCCGGCATCATCACCAACGGTGCCGACGGCACCCAGGAGATCGAGCTCAAACTGGGTACAGTGACCCAGTACGCCTCGCCCTTTGAAGTGAGCAAGCTGACCCAGGATGGCTCCACCGTCGGTCGTCTGACCAAGGTCGAGATCGGGGCGGACGGCATCGTCTCCGCCACTTACAGCAACGCCACCACCGTCAAGGTGGCCATGGTGGCCATGGCCAAGTTTGCCAACTCCCAGGGGCTGACCCAGGTGGGGGACACCTCCTGGCGTCAGTCCATGCTCTCCGGTGACGCCCTGCCGGGTACCCCGAACTCCGGCACCTTCGGCTCCATCAAGTCCTCGGCCCTGGAGCAGTCCAACGTGGACCTGACCACTGAGCTGGTGGATCTCATCACCGCCCAGCGCAACTTCCAGGCGAACTCCCGTTCCTTAGAAGTGAACAGCTCCCTGCAGCAGAGCATCTTGCAGATCCGCTAATCTGCAGGTCGGTGATAAAGGGGCGCTTCGGCGCCCCTTGTCGTTCTCTATATTCCCTGTCTTTTTCCTTGCCTGTCTCGCCACTACCCTCACTTGGCATCCTACTTGCAGTTGTCCCCCGAGAGTCATCAGTTTGACGGAGGATCCCATGGATCACCTGCTTTATATCGCCATGTCCGGGGCCAAGGAGAACATGAACAGCCTGGCTGTGCGTGGCAACAACCTGGCCAACGCCAACACCATCGGCTTCAAGTCTGACTTCGAGCAGGCGCGCAGCATGCAGGCGTTTGGCGAAGGGTTGCCCACGCGGGTGTTTGCCATGACGGAGAGTCCGGGTCAGAACCTGCAGCACGGCCTGCTGCAGACCACGGGTCGGGATCTTGACGTCGCCGTCGACGGTCCGGGTTGGATTGCGGTGCAGGATCCTAACGGCGGTGAGGCCTATACCCGCATGGGCAACCTGCAGCTGAACGAAGCCGGCAACCTGCAGACCTCCACCGGTCTCAACGTGGTGGATGACGGCGGTCAGCCCATCGTGCTGCCCCTGCCCATGGAGAAGATCGAGATCAACCGGGACGGCACCATCAGCGGTCGCCCGGAAGGGGCCGCCGCCAACCTGCCGGAGGATTTCCAGCGCATCAAGCTGGTCAATCCTCCCGCCGATGCGGTGGCCAAGGGGCAGGATGGCCTGTTCCGTCGCAAGGATGGCCAGACCGAACCGGCCTCCGCCAATGTCGGCCTGCTGGCGGGCTCGCTGGAAGGCAGCAACGTCAACGTGGTTGACGAGATGACCAACCTCATTCGCTTGCAACGTCAGTTCGAAACTCAGGTCAAGATCATGAAGACCGCCGAGGAGAATGACGAGGCCCAAACCCAGCTGCTGCGTATCAGCTAATCAAGGAGCATTAAATGAATCCTGCACTCTGGATCAGCAAGACCGGCCTCGATGCCCAGCAGACCAACATATCGGTCACCTCGAACAACCTGGCCAACGCCAGCACCGTCGGCTACAAGAAGGCCCGCGCCATCTTCGAGGATCTGCTCTATCAGAACATCAACCAGCCCGGTGGGCGCTCCTCGGCGGACACCGAACTCCCCTCCGGCCTGATGCTGGGGGCGGGGGCCAAGGTGGTCGCCACCCAGAAGAACCATAGCCAGGGCAATGTGCAGACCACGGACAACTCCCTGGATCTGATGATAAGCGGGCGCGGTTACTTCGAAATTCAGCTGCCGGATGGCAGCGCCGCCTATACCCGCAACGGCCAGTTTACCCTCAACGATGAGGGCACTATCGTCACCCCGGGCAACGGCTATCCGCTGCAGCCGGAGATCCAGATCCCCGAGAATGCCCAGAGCGTGACAGTAGGGGAGGATGGGCAGGTCTCTGTGCAGCTCAAGGGGGATGGTCAGTCCCAGGTGGTGGGTCAGATCAACACCACGGATTTCGTCAACCCCACAGGCCTGCAACCCATGGGGGAAAACCTCTTCCTCGAGACCCAGTCCAGCGGCGCGCCCATCCAGGGCACCGCCGGTGCGGACGGGCTAGGGGTCATCAAGCAGGGGATGCTGGAGACCTCCAACGTCAACGTAACCGAGGAGCTGGTGAACCTCATCCAGGCCCAGCGGGTCTATGAGATGAACTCCAAGGTCATCTCGGCGGTGGACTCCATGATGTCCTTCCTGACTCAGCGGACCTAAGGGAAGGCGGCGTGATAAAGAGACTATCTTGGCAACGCTTGGCGGTGGAGGTCCTAGTGTCCTTCCTGACCCAGCGCACCTGATGTAGGAGACCCATGATGAAAGCCATATGGATGCTGAGCCTGCTGACGCTGGCTGGCTGTACCAGTACCCCCAACACCGCCAGACCCGACGATCCCGAATTCGCCCCCGTCTACGGCGAATCCGAGCCCGTGTCGGTGCGCCCCACCGGCGCCATCTTCCAACCTGAGCAGGTCAACGGCATCTATTCGGACATCAAGGCCCACAAGATCGGTGACATCATCACCATAGAGCTGGCGGAGTCCACCTCGGCGTCGAAGAAGGCCAATACCCAGAGCGGCAAGGACAACAGCTTTGACCTGTCACCCGTGAGTCTTGGCGGGGTGCCGGTGACGGCCAGCCCCTACAATCTGTCCGCCTCCGTGGATCAGAGCAGCGCCTTCAAGGGCCAGGCCAAGGCGGATCAGAGTAACAGCCTGCAGGGCAACATCTCGGTCAGCGTGGTCAAGGTCTTGCCGAACGGCAATCTGCTGGTGCGCGGCGAGAAGTGGATCATGCTCAACAACGGCAATGAATACATCCGCATCACCGGTCTGGTGCGCCCGGAGGACGTGAGCTCAGAAAACAGCGTCTCCTCCCAGCGGGTCGCCAACGCGCGCATCCATTACGGCGGCACCGGCGATCTGGCCAACACCCAGGAACAGGGCTGGCTCACCAGCTTCTTCAACGGCCCCTGGTGGCCCATCTAGCATTCAGGGCCCTGGTGGTCTTTTAGGAGCTCTCATGAATCGACTTCGTCTGCTCGCCTTGCTGTGCTGCTGCCTGCCGCTCGGGCTGGCGCACGCCTCGCGCATCAAGGATCTCACCTCGGTGGAAGGGGTGCGCAGCAACCAGCTGATCGGCTACGGCCTGGTGGTGGGCCTGCCCGGCACGGGGGAGAAGAACAACGCCTTCACCGAGCAGACCTTCAGGACCATGCTCAACAACTTCGGCATCAAGGTGCCGGATAACATCAAGCCGAAGATCAAGGACGTGGCCCCTGTGGCCATCCACGCGGATCTGCCCGCCTTCTCCAAGCCCGGCCAGACCATAGACGTCACCGTCTCCGCCATCGGCGAGGCCAAGAGCCTGCGGGGCGGCACCCTGCTGCAGACCTTTCTGAAAGGTCTGGACGGCCGTGTCTATGCGGTGGCTCAGGGCAGCCTGGTGGTGGGGGGCCTCGGGGCCGAGGGTGCGGATGGCTCCAAGGTGGTGGTCAACACCCCGACCGTGGGGCGCATCGCCAACGGTGCAACCGTAGAGCGGGAGGTGCCCAACTCCTTCAGCCAGGGGGACACCATCACCTTCAACCTGAACCGGCCCGACTTCACCACGGCCAGGCGGGTGGCGGACGTGGTCAACGATCTGGTGGGGCCGAACACCGCCCAGGCGCTGGATGCCACCTCCATCAAGGTGTTCGCGCCGCGGGATCCGGGCCAGCGGGTCTCCTATCTCTCCACCATAGAGAACCTGGAAGTGGATCCGGCGAGCGAAGCCGCCAAGATCATCGTCAACTCGCGCACTGGCACCATAGTTATCGGCAGCCAGGTCAAGCTGCGGCCGGCGGCCATCAGCCACGGAGGCCTGACGGTCACCATCGCCGAGAACCAGCAGGTCTCCCAGCCCAATCCGCTGGCGGGCGGCCAGACTGCCATCACCAACAACTCCACCATCAACGTGCAGCAGGAGCCCGGGCGCATGTTCAAACTCGACACCGGCGCGACCCTGGACGATCTGGTGCGGGCGGTGAATCAGGTGGGAGTGGCTCCCGGCGATCTGATGGCCATCCTGGAGGCCCTGCAGCAGGCGGGCGCCATCCAGGGTCAGCTGGTGATCCTGTAAATGGGCCGCTGGGGTGATGAGGGGATGACGGGCCTCGCCGCTGGGCGGGCGGCCATCCGGTCGGTGTTGGGCGGCAAGGGCTTGCCACGGGCGGCAAAGAGGTAGGTTATGGCAGAGTTCGACACCCAGAGCGGGATCAACCTTGGCATGGTGCAGGACGTCCAGAACCTGGACAAGCTGCGCCGCATGAGCCAGAGCAAGGAAGGCAAGGGGGAGGCGCTGATGGCGGCGGCCCGCCAGTTCGAGTCCATCTTCACCCAGACCCTGTTCAAGGGGATGCGCCAGGCCAACTCTGTGCTGACGGAAGGCAATCCCATGAACAGCAGCTACACCCAGTTCTACGAGGGGATGCTGGACGAGCAGCGGGTGGCCGACATGTCGAGCAAGGGGGGGATTGGCATCGCCGAGATGGTGGCCAAGCAGCTGGCCCCCGAGCAGAAGACCTTCACTCACAACGACGGCCGGGTGCTCAGGCTGCCGGAGCGTACCGAGCGGGTCTACAAACCCTACCAGCCCCCCACCTCGGCGCCGAACGATCTGATTGCCGCCTCAAAAGTTGGCAAAGATTTTGCTGATAACGAGATGGGGGGGAGTCAATCGACGGCCAGCTCCCACCGCCGTCGCGCCATTCCCCCCATGGGGCCGGCGCAAGGCATACAGGCCGTGCATCGTGACCGGGCCCTGGACAAGACGGCGCTGGTGTTCGACAGCCCGGAAGAGTTCGTGGACAGGCTGATGCCGCTCGCCAAGAAGGCGGCGGACAAGCTGGGGCTGAGCCCGGCGGTACTGGTGGCCCAGGCGGCGCTGGAGAGCGGCTGGGGCAAGCGGGTCATCAAGGACGGGGAGGGGCAGATAACCCACAACCTGTTTGGCATCAAGGCCGATCCCCGCTGGGAGGGGCCCAAGGCGGTGGTGAGTACCCTGGAGTATGAGCAAGGGGTGGCCTCTCGCCAGAAGGCGGCGTTTCGCTCCTACGAGTCGTTCGAGGAGAGCTTCAACGACTACGTGGACTTCCTCACCTCCGGCTCCCGTTACAAGGGGGCGCTGGCCAAGGTGGACAGTCCGGATCGCTACTTCGAGGCACTGCAGCAGGCCGGTTATGCCACTGATCCCCAATACGCCAGCAAACTGAAACAGGTCTTGCGCAGTGACGCCATCGCCGGCTACTCCGCAAGCAGCAACACAGAGATGGAGTTGTAAGCTATGGCAAGCGATCTGCTTGGAATTGGAACCTCGGGTGTGATGGCCCAGCAGCGGTTGCTGCAGACCACCAGTAACAACATCGTCAACGTCAATAGCCAGGGCTATGTACGTGAGCGTACCCTGGTGTACACCAATTCCGTCGGATTGGGGACGGGGGACATGGTGACCCAGCGGGTCATCAACAGCTATGCCCAGGGGGAGGTGCGCCGCGATACCTCCGCCTACCACGCCTCCGGCAATCGCTACGACCAGCTGTTCCAGCTCGACAGCCTGCTCGGCGACAGCAGCAACAGCGTGGGCACCACCATCACCTCCTATTTCAAGGCATTCCACACCGCCAACGAGTCGCCGGCCGAGATCGGTGGTCGCAAAACCACGCTTAGCGAGCTGAACGGCATGGTGAACAGGTACCACACCCTCTCCGCCCAGCTCGACAAGCAGTCCGACACCATCAACGCCACCATCAGCGACGAGACCGACGGGGTCAACAGCCTGCTCAACAGTATCAACGATCTGAACCAGGCCATCATCCGTACCCAGGGGACGCCGGAAGAGAGCCTGATGCTGTTCGATCAGCGGGACGAGGCGGTGCGCCAGCTCTCCGAGAAGATGGAGATCCGCACCGTGACCCAGCCCAACGGCAGCATGCTGGTGAACATGAGCACGGGTCACTCCCTGGTGCTGGACGGCGGGGTGGCACAGTTCAAGGTGGTCGCGGGCAACCCGGACTCCCGGGACTCGACCCTGCAGCTCACCCTCGGCAACAACAAGGCCGATGTCAACGACAAGGACATAGGTGGCGGCATCGGCGGCCTCTTCGCCGCCCGTCGGGATCTGGAGCCCTCCAAGCGGGAGCTGGGGCAGCTGGCTGCCGCCATGGCGGATGCCATGAACCAGCAAAACCGCCTGGGGATGGATCTGGACAACGAGATTGGCGGGGATCTCTTCTCCCTCAAGCCCAGCCAGGGGCTGCCCTATGGCAGTAACACCGGCAGCGGCGCCGCCAGCGTCAGCTTCGTACCCGGCAAGGGCACCGAGGTGACCACCTTCGATTACGAGGTGCAGTTCAGCAGCGCCACCGGCTATGAGATCTTCTCCATCGATGGCAGCGGCAACCGTACCTCCCTCATGACGGGTACCACGCCGCCCGCCAAGGTGGGCGTGGCGGGGCATGGCATCGAGATCGATCTCTCCGGTACCCCGGCCGCCGGCGACAAGATACTGCTGCAGCCGACCAAGCATGCCGCCGCAGGACTCGAAGCCGCCATCACTCGCCCGGAGGATATCGCGCTGGCTTCCCCCATCAAGGCGGATAAGAACGCTCAGAACATCGGCTCTGGCGAGATAAAGATGACAGGTGTCTACAACACGGGCACAGGCTCGGGTTTTGGTACCAACAACCTGGATCCCGCGGCGCCTCAGGTAGTGAAGATAGACAACAGCGGCAACTACGAAGTCTATGCGGCGGATGGCACCACCCTCATCGGGGTGGCGCCGGCCTCCAGCAAGGGGCAGAACCTGATGGCCGCCCTCGAGAGCCCGCTGGGAGGCCCCAAGGTCTATGCCGATCCCAAGACGGCGCCGGGGTATGACTTCAGCATTACCGGCAAGGTGGAGGCGAAAGACAGCTTCACCCTGAGTTACAACAAGAATGGTTTTGCCGACAACGCCAACGGTCTGGCCCTGGCGGAGCTGCAGAACAAGGAGCTGGTGCGCAAGAACAACAACGCCGCCACCAGCAACGACAAGATGACCTTCAACGACGCCTACAGCGCCCTGGTGACAGGGGTGGGCAACAAGACCAGCCAGGCCAAGACACTGCTGCAGGCCAACGAGGCCAAGCTGACCCAGAGCACCGGCATCTACGAGAGCGTCTCCGGGGTCAACCTGGAGGAGGAGGCGGCCAACCTCATCCGCTTCCAGCAGTCCTATGCCGCCTCGGCCCAGATAGTCAACACGGCAAAGACCATCTTCGACACCCTGCTCTCCTCCGTGAGGTAATCCATGCGCATCACCACCAACATGATCTACGATCGCAACCTGGCCACCATGAGCAAGGTCAGCGAGCGTCAGAACACGGCTTACAACCAGCTGATGACAGGGGACAAGTTCACCCGGGCGGGGGAGGATCCCTCCGGCATGAGCCAGAAGCTGGCCCTGACCAAGGAGATAGATCTCTTCAAGCAGTACGGCGTCAACGGTAGCCTGCTGGAGAACAGCCTGGGCCACGCGGATACTGTGCTCACCTCCATCAACAACGCCATGCTCAGTGCCAAGACCTTGATCCAGAAGGCGAACAGCTCGGCCATGGGCTCCGAGGAGCGCAACGCCATCGCGAGCGAGCTGGAAGGGCTGCAAAAGCAGATGTTCGACCTGATGAACAGCAAGAACTCCCAGGGAGAGTTCATCTTCGGCGGCAACCAGAGCAAGACCCAGCCCTTCGTCAAGGATGCGAGCGGCAACTATGTGTTCCAGGGGGACACGGGCCAGCGCAGCATCCAGGTCTCCCCCACGGTGCAGATCCCGGCCAACGACTCGGGGTTCGATCTGTTCGAGATGGTGGCGACCCGGCGCACCGCCAGCGCCACCAGCGCCAACATCAAGGTGGGGGTGGGGGATCAGGGCAACTTCGAGAGCTTCTATCGCAACAACTATGACTCGTCCCTGGCCAGCAACAGCTTCACGGTGAGCACCCTGGCGGGACCGCCGGCCAGCTATGAGATCAAGGATGCCGGCGGCACCGTGATGCAAAGCGGCGACTACAGCGCGGGCAACAAGATCTCGTTCAACGGGCTGGAGCTGACCCTGGACCTGCCCGCGGGGGGGGCGGATCAGACCTTCGCCCTCGATGCCCCCAAGAACGACAACGTGCTCAACGGCATGTCCGACTTCATCTCGGCCCTGCGCGACCCCAATATCTCGGCGGATGACTTCCAGCTGGCGGTGGCCGATGCCACCACCCACATGAGCAATGCCAGGACCCAGGTCGATCGGGGGCAGGGGGATCTGGGCAGCCGGCTCAACAGCCTGGAGCAGGTGATGAGCTCGAATGATGGCCTCAGCACCCTGAATCAGCAGGCGCGGGCCAAGGTCTCGGAGGCGGACATGTATGAAGTGATCGCGACCCTCTCTAAGGAAGATGCGGCCATGAGCGCCTCCCAGCTCGCGTTCAGCAAGATAAGCCAGCTGACCCTGTTCGACTATATCCGCTGATGCCTGTCCATTGACCGTTGCGCTCCCCTGCGGGGGAGCCTCGCTCACCGCTGCGTCATCTCTTCCATCGTGTTTCCATCTTATCTGCCCTGTTTCCCGCCATTTGTAACAACCCATTGCTGAGTGGCCGTTTGGCTTGACTCGGACCGGCGCCTCGCCGATGATGCCGCCCGCATGGCCCAAGGGCCCTGCCTATTTCGCAGCATCTCGTTAGGCGAGGCTCCTGCATAAACACAGGCCACTGATCTCACGACGTCCAGAGACGCCCAAGATCAGGACAGTTTTCATCGGATTAAGGTGTTAACCCAAGTGGCTTCCGGCATGCCGGATACGTTATGCAGTGCTAAAGCTGGTACGTGGGGATGAATACACGCCGGACGGCGTCATTTCCTGCCTGTTACTCGTCAATCAAATTGCTGTTTTCTTGCAAACGGCGGCCGTATCGGCTGCTTCCGGGCCTGACCCGGGATCACATGAGGACATCTGTGATGAAGAAAACACACACCCTGCTCAACCGTCATCAACTGCTCGATCTCCCCGCCCTGCAGGGCTGGCTTGCCCGCAACCTGGATCCGGTACAGCGGGCCGACCAACTGCTGACCCTGCGGCCGGAAGAGCTCAACTGCATCTTCGATACCCTGCCCACCCCCAAGGGGGCCGAGCTGCTCGTTTCCCTGCCACCGGATTGCGCCGGCAGGCTGCTGCTGCGCCTGCACGCCAGCATAGTCGGCGTGCTGCAGGGGGCCATGCCGCGGCGCGAGCTGCTGGGTATGTTGCGCAAGCTCAATGACGGCGATCGCAACACCTTGCTCTCCCGCTTCCCCGAGTCGGTGCAGTCGGGCCTCTATGCCCTGCTGAACTGGCCGAGTGAATCGGTCGGAGCCAACATGCGCCACGAGTTCCTCTCCATCCATGAGGGGGAGACGGTGGAGAGTGCCAAGCAGCGGCTCCACGACGCCTGGGACAAGGGCCAGCCGTTCCAGCAGCTGTTCGTGGTCAACGGTGATCAGCGCCTGCTCGGCAGCCTCTCTCTCAAGTCCCTGCTCATCGCCGACCCTTCGCGGCCGGTGAGCGAGTTGATGGACCGGGAGGCGGTGCGCATCAATGCCCGGGCGGATCAGGAACTGGCGGCCCGCCTGCTCATTGACCGCGACATCTCGACCCTGCCGGTGGAGGATCAGGGACGATTGGTGGGGGTCTTCCATGTGGACGACGCCGCCGACATCCTGGAGCTCGAGTCCACCGAGGATGCGGAGCTGCAGGGGGGCTCCTCGCCGCTGGATATTCCCTATCTGCAGGCGACCCCCTGGCAGCTGTGGCGCAAGCGGGTGGGCTGGCTGCTGATCCTGTTCGTGGCGGAGGCCTATACCGGCACCGTGCTGCGGGCCTTCGAGGAGCAGCTGGAGGCGGCCATCGCCCTGGCCTTCTTCATTCCGCTTCTGATCGGCACCGGCGGTAACAGCGGCACCCAGATCACCACCACTATAGTGCGCGCCATGGCGGTGGGAGAGGTGAGCATGAGGAACCTCGGCACAGTGCTCAAGAAGGAGCTCTCCACCGGTCTGCTCATCTCCATGGCCATCGCCCTGGCGGCCTGGGTGCGGGCCTGGAGTCTGGGGGTGGGTCCCGAGATCGGCATGGTCGTGACCCTGACCATCATCGCCATCGTGCTCTGGAGCGCCACCGTCGCCTCCGTGATCCCCATGGTGCTGCGCCGTTTCAAGATAGATCCGGCCGTGGTCTCTGCCCCCTTCATCTCCACCCTGGTGGATGGTACCGGCCTCATCATCTACTTCGAGATCGCCAAGTTGCTGTTGCCGGAGTTGCACTGAGCAGGCAAGCAAACCCACGATAAGAAAAGAGGCAGCCAATGGGCTGCCTCTTTTGTATCGGGAGAGGGGGTTTAGCTCAGTTGAAACAGCAGGGGCCAGCCCTGCTCCTGGCAATAGCGGTGCTCCTTCTCCAGGTTCTGCATCAGCAGGCGGTTATCCTCGCACCACTCGGTCGGCAGGGTGACCACCAGTTGATCCCCGGCGGCCAGCACCTTCAGCGGCGGCAGCAAGTTGTCCTGACGCCTGTGGTGGGCCGCCACCGCGAGGCGCAGGATGCGGATGCAGCGCAGCACCGTCTGCTCGTCGTGGTTGGGCAGGGCGGGCAGCTCCGAGAGCTTGAGTCCCTTGCGCTGGAAGCGCACCAGGGCCGCCAGCAGGGCCTGATCGTCCTGGTTGAAACCGGGAAGATCGGTGTTTTGCAAGATGTAGGCTGAGTGTTTGTGGATGCCGCTGTAGTTGATGGCAAGGCCAATCTCGTGCAGCCGCGCCGCCCAGCCGAGGATGGCGCGGTAGGGCTCGATAGGCATCTGCCAGGGATCGCTCAGGGCGTCGAACAATGAGAGCACGCTCTGCTCGACCCGGGCCGCCTGGCGCTTGTCGATGCGGTAGTGGCTGATGAGGGCGAGGGCGGTGCGCTCGCGGATGTCGTGGTGCTGCAGCCGCTCCTCGAACTCGTACAGCAGGCCCTCGCGCAGGGCGCCGTCAGAGTACTCCATCCGCTCGATGGGCAGGGAGGTGAAGAGGCCGAGCAGGATGGCGACCGCGGCGGCGAACACCCCCTGGCGCTCCTCGGTCAGACCCGCGAGTTTGAGCTGATCGACCCGCTTGTGCTTGAGCATCTCGGCTTTGAGGCGCTCGAGCCCCGCCAGGGTGATGCTGCCATCGGTCCACTCTTCCCCCTGCAAGACGTCGCGCACGGTGCGAATGGAGCCAGAGCTGCCGAGGCAGCTCTGCCAGCCGAGCTTGCGGTACTGGTTGACGATGGGGGCGAGCTGATGCTGGGCCTCCAGCACGGCGTTGTTGAAGGCTTTCTCGCTCAGCTTGCCGTTGGCAAAGAAGCTCTGGGTGAAGCTGACGCAGCCCATCTTGCGGCTGGTGAGGGCCTTGTGGTCAAACCCCTCGCCGATGATGAGCTCTGTACTGCCACCGCCGATGTCCACCACCAGCACCTGGCCTTCGATATGCTGGGTGTGCGCCACCCCCTGATAGATGAGGCGGGCCTCTTCCTGGCCGCTGATGATCTCGACCGGGTGGTTGAGCACCTGGGCCGCCTCGCGCACGAAGTCGCGGGCGTTGCTGGCGCGGCGCAGGGTGTAGGTGCCGGCGATACGGATCTGATCCGGCTTGATGTTGGTGAGGCGCTCGGCGAACAGGCCTAGGCAGTCGAGGCCGCGGGCCATGGCCTCCTCGGACATGCGGCGCTGCTCGTCCATCCCCTCCGCCAGCCGGACCCGCTCCTTGATGCGATCGACGATCTGCATCCGCCCCTCTGCGAGGCGGGCGATGACCATGTGAAAGCTGTTCGAGCCCAGATCGACAGCGGCGTACAGACTATTGTCCATGGTTTGACTCTATGCGTTTGAGATAATCGTAAATCGCCACCTGAGAACGAACCTTGCGGCGGTTGCCCCGCTTCACGTATTCGTTGCTCTGGTCGGCATCGATGACCCTTGCCTTGCAGGTGTCGCCCAACTGCAACTGGAGGATGTCCAGGATCCGTTGTTTCAGGCGTTCGTCGTAGATGGGGGTGCCCACCTCGATGCGGCCGTCGATGTTGCGGCTCATCCAGTCGGCGCTGGAGATGAACAGCTGGGGATTGCCCTTGTTGTGGAACACCATGACCCGGGGGTGCTCGAGGAAGCGATCTATGATGCTGATGACCTGGATGTTCTCGCTCAGCCCCGGCACCCCGGGGCGCAGGGCGCACATGCCGCGGATGATCATCTGGATGGGCACCCCGGCCTGGCCGGCCGCATAGAGCCGGTTGATGAGATCCCTGTCCACCAGGTTGTTGATCTTGAGGGTGATGCCGCTGGGCTGCCCCGCCTTGGCGTTGGCCAGCTCGTTGTCGATGAGACGATAGAGCTGGCGACGGCTGTTGATGGGGGAGACCAGCAGGTGGTTGAACTTGTAGCGCCTATAGGGGTACTCGATGTACTCGAACACCCCCTCCACCTCGGCGGTGATGTCCGGGTGGCGGGTCAGCAGGGAGAAGTCGGTGTAGATCTTGGCCGTCTTCTCGTTGAAGTTGCCGGTGCCGATGTGGGCGTAGCGCACCGCCTCCCCGTGCTCGTGGCGAGTGATGAGGCAGAGCTTGGAGTGGATCTTGAGGCTGGGCACCCCGAACACCACCTTGACCCCGGCATCGGTGAGGATGTTGGCCCAGTCGATGTTGGCCGCCTCGTCGAAGCGGGCGCGCAGTTCCACCACGACAGTCACCTTCTTGCCGTTGTTGGCGGCGTCGATGAGGGAGTGGATGATGCGAGACTTCTTGGCGACCCGGTAGATATTGATGCGAATGGCGCTCACCATGGGGTCGAACGCCGCCTGGCGCACCAGCTCAGTGAAGTGATGGAACTTGTGATAGGGGTAATAGAGCAGTATGTCCTGCTTGGTGATGGCGTCGAAGGCGTTGACGAAGCCGTCGAAGTCGTGGCAATCGAGGGCCGGCAGCTTGGGGTTTTCCAGATAGTCCCGGCCCACGTTGGGGAAGCCGATGAAATCCTTGAAGTTGTGATAACGGCCGCCGGGCATGATGGCGTCGTAAGAGCTTATCTGCAGCTTGAGCTTGAGGAAGCTAATCATGGCGGCGGGCATCTCCCGCTCGTAGACGAAGCGTACCGGCATGGCGGTGAGGCGCTGTTTGAGGCCATCACTCATCTTGTCCACCAGGCTGAGGTCCAGCTGGTCGGAGAGATCGTACTCAGCGTCCCGGGTCAGCTTGACCGCATAGGCCGCGATCTCGTCGTAGTCGAAGAAGCCCTTGAAGATCTCGTCCAGACAGAAGCGGATGACGTTGTCCAGGATGATGATCTGTTTCTTGCGGCGGGTGCCTTCCGGCGGCAGCTGGAAGAAGCGGGGCAGATCGTCGGTGGGGACCTCCACCAGGGCGTACTGGATCACCTGGCCGGCTTTTTTCATCTCGACGGCGAGGTAGGTGTGCTCGTCCTTCAGGAACTTGACCGGGTTCACTTCCTTGTTCAGCAGGATGGGAATGATGTGGCGCAGCACCTTCTCCTTGAAGAAGATCCGCAGCCACTGCTGGATGGCGTCGGAGAGCTGGTTCTCGTTGACCAGGAAGATGTTGTGGCGGGCGAGGGCGATCAGCAGATCCTTGTAGGTGTTGTCGAACGCCTCCCCAAGGGCCATCACCTTCTGCTGGATGGCGCGCAGCAATACCTTGGCCTCGTCGTCACCGCCGTGCACCTCGTTGATGAGGATGCGGCGCTTGACGTCCGAGACCCTTACCTTGAAAAACTCATCCTGATTGGAGGAGAAGATCCCGAGGAAGCGGACCCGCTCGATGAGGGGGACCGTCTTGTCCATCGCCTCTTGTAACACCCGTTCATTGAATGAGAGCCAACTCAGCTCTTTCTCTTCATACTGCTTGTCGGTGCTCATATGTGCCTCTGTGATCAGCTTGCGTCTGGGCGGCAGTTATGGGGTCAAACCATGACAAATTTATGACAGCCAGCGCTATTCGGTGAGGTCTTGATCGATATCGACCACCAGATCATCGGAGAGGGACTCCAGCGCCTGGATGAGGGCGTCCAGCTCGAGCTGGGGGGGCAGGGCCACCAGGGCATGGGCATAGAAGAGGGGGGCGCCGGAGTGGGGCGCAGGCTCGCAGCCCGTGGTGAGATCGGCCACGTTGATGTTGAGCTGGCGCAAGATGCTGGCCACCTCGTGGACTATGCCGGCCCTGTCGTTGCCGGTGACACTCAGCATTACCTGGCGGGCGGGTTCCGGGCTGAGCTGGCCTTCGGCGAAGCTCACGGTGAGGCCGGGCAGCATCACCAGCGCCTCGCACAGGCTGCGATAGTGCTCATCGGGGACGCTGACGTGCAAGATACCGGCAAATTGTCCGGCCAGCTCGCTCATGGAACTGGCCAGCCAGTTCCCTTGCTCATGGCTGATGGTATTGGCCAGGCTCTCGACGATACCCGGCTTGTCTGCCCCGATGACGGTGACCACCAATTGCTTTTGCATCCTGCTCTCCTTTGAATGAGTTCCACCAGCATTGTGCCTGCTGTGGCAGGTCATATGAAGCCCCGTCACGCGTAAATCCCATGAAAAACACCGATACCCGCGATCGCCGTTCGCGGGGCTATGCGTGTCGTCGCCCCCCTGTGTTAGAGTGGCGCCCCTTCTCTCTCATTTTGTGAACTGGACAGTGCCCTCATGAATACCCTTGTCGTATCGGGATTGGTGTTATTGGTGCTCCTGCTGCTGGCGATCTTCTGGTCCCGCGGCAAGCAAGGCAAGACGTTGCCCTATGATCTGCAGGAGACCCTGTTCAGCCCGGCGGAGCGCTCCTTCCTCGGGGTGCTGGATCTCGCTGTGGGTGACAAGGCGCGGGTTTTTGCCAAGGTGCGGGTGGCGGACGTGCTGACGCCGGAGGCGCGCATGGGCAAGAGCAAGTGGCAGCAGGCTTTCAACAAGATCAGCGCCAAGCATTTTGACTACCTGCTCTGCCACCCAGGGGATCTCTCCTTCCTCTGCGCCGTCGAGCTCGATGACAGCTCCCACCGCCACCAGAAGCGCAAGGCGCGGGATCAATTCCTGAAGGAGGCCTGTGACAGCGCCGGCCTACCGCTGCTGCAGATCCCCGCCAGCAGCCACTATCAGGTGGAGGAGCTGCGCGAGCAGCTGTTGCCGCTGCTCTCCAGGGCGGTGACCCCCACCGAGGATCTGCTGCCCGGTGAGCGCCGCGAGCCGACCTTCAATCCGTTGCAACTCGACGGGGTGGACTTGAGCGAGAGCCATCATGGGCACAAGCTGGGCAGCCCGCAGCCAGACCCAGCTCCGGCGGCACCGGGGAAGGGGCTGCCGGAACCCGAGCTGCTGGACAACCTGTTCAGCGATCCGGATGACGAAGAGGAGCATCCCAAGGCGCAGCCCCACTGCCCGCGCTGCGATGCCCTGCTGGTGGAGCGGGAGGCCAAGAAGGGCCCCCATGCCGGTCGTCTGTTCCTGGCTTGCAGCCGTTTCCCGGCATGCCGTTACGCCGCTCCCCGGGAGCAGATGCGTCACTGAGTCTCCAAAAGGGCCCCCTTGCGGGCCCTTCCTCTTTTTTACCGACTTTCCCCTGTCATCTTCTCTCCCTGTTCCTCGGGCAAGATGCCCACACCGTGATCCCGCCCACAGAGGGACGGGTCAGATGCGACACTTTTTGACAATCCGCCAGAATTTTGGCACCTTGTGCATCTCGACAAAATGGGCGATGCATCGACACGTCCAGATTAAAATAGTTAAAAAACAATAAGTTATTTCAGAGGCTTCGACAGGATGGATATGATGGCGATGGGGGTATTGATTGTCGATGCCGATGAACAGCGGCGTCAGCAACTGGGTACTGTGCTCTCCTTCATGGGGATCCCCTGGCAGGAGGTGGAAGAGGCCGAGCTCGACATGGCGGTGGAATCCTCGGGTCCCTTGCAAGGGATCCTGGCGGGCGAGCTGCTTGAGCGCCCCCTCGTCGAGCTGCTCGGCGCCTTCCCCCGTATTCCCTTCCTCTCCCTGCAGCAGGCGGATCACTCCAACAGCAACTTCATCGGTGGCAGCGACGAGCCCTTCACCTATGAATCCCTGACCCGCCATCTGCACTTCTGTCAGGCCTTCCTCTCCCTGCATCCCCGCCAGCAACTGCACGACAAGGGCCAGGCCCTGCTGCGCCTGCTGGTAGGCAAGGGGAGGGGCATTCAGGAGGTGCGCCGCCTCATCGGCCAGGTGGCCGAGACCGACGCCAACGTGCTGATCCTCGGTGAGTCCGGGACCGGCAAGGAGGTGGTGGCCCGCGCCATCCATGAACTCTCTGCCCGAAGCCAGGGCCCCTTCGTCCCCATCAACTGCGGCGCCATCCCGGCCGAGCTGCTGGAGAGCGAGCTGTTCGGCCACGAGAAGGGGGCCTTCACCGGTGCCATCGCCGCCCGTCGCGGTCGCTTCGAGCTGGCCCAAGGCGGCACCCTCTTCCTCGACGAAATAGGCGACATGCCGCTGCCCATGCAGGTCAAGCTGCTGCGGGTGCTGCAGGAGCGTCAGTTTGATCGGGTCGGCGGCGGCAAGCCGGTGCAGGCGGATGTGCGAGTCATCGCCGCAACCCACCGAGATCTGGAGGCGATGATCCGCACCCAGGTGTTCCGGGAGGATCTCTACTACCGCCTCAACGTCTTCCCCATCGAGACGCCCCCCCTGCGCGAGCGCTCGGACGACATCCCCCTGCTGCTGCAGGAGCTGCTGAACCGCCACGCGGAGCAGCACAAGGGCATCATCCGCCTGACCCAGCGCGCCATGGAATCCCTGATGCAGTACCCCTGGCCCGGCAATGTGCGGGAGCTCTCGAATCTCATCGAGCGGCTGCTGATCCTGTACCCGAACCAGATCGTCGACGTGGCGGACTTGCCCGGCCGCTACCGGTTGCTCCCCTGCGAGCCGCGGGACGAGCGCCTCACCGAGATGGATGAGCGGGACGCCCTGGCCGCCGTGTTCCAGAGCCCCCCCGAGCTGGAGACCCCGGTCGCCGTGGCACTGCCCATGCAGCTGCCCCAGGAGGGGGTCAATCTCAAGGAGATGCTGGCGGATCTGGAGGTGGAGCTGATCCGCCAGGCCCTGGAGTCCCAGGACGGGGTGGTGGCCCGCGCCGCCGACCTGCTCAGCATGCGCCGCACCACCCTGGTGGAGAAGATGAAGAAGTACGGCATGAGCAAGGAAGCCTGAGGTCAAGGCTTTGACGCCTGACTTCAACATATTGATATTAAACAGATATTTTAATGGCATGGAAATTGAATAGGCTTACCCCAAACCCAGTTTGAGGTCAGGTTTATGACAATTCTCCAGCAGGACAATCCGCTCCAGTCTCACGAGGTGAGCCAGCTCTACGCCATCTTCCAGGCACTGCCGACCGGCGTGTTGCTGCTGGACGGGGAGGGCTGTATCACCCGCGCCAACCCGGCCGCCCTGGCGCTGCTGGGGGAGCCGCTGGAGGGTCAGCCCTGGCGCGAGATCATCGCCCGCAGCTTCCAGCCCCGTGAAGACGACGGCCACGAGATCTCCCTGCGGGATGGGCGCCGGGTCCAGCTCTCGACCCAGCCCCTGGCGGATCAACCCGGCCAGCTGGTGTTCATCACGGATCTCACCGAGACCCGCCAATTGCAGGACAGGGTCAACCACATGAAGCGGCTGTCTGCCCTCGGCAACATGGCCGCCTCCCTGGCGCACCAGATCCGTACCCCCCTCTCCGCCGCCATGCTCTATGCGGCCAACCTCGCGAACCGTACCCTCAAGCCCGAATCCCGCAGCCAGTTCCAGCAAAAACTGATGGCTAGGCTCCAGGATCTCGAAAAGCAGATCAACGACATCCTGCTGTTCGCCCGAAACGGCGACAACCAGGTGGTGGCCCCGGTCTCGGTACAGGGGTTACTGGCTGAGGTGCAGGCGGGGGCCGAGGCCTTCTGCCAGCAGCAGGGCTGCACCCTGCACATGGAGACTCCCGAGCCGGATCTCTGCCTGCTCGCCAACAACAGCGCCCTGGCAGGGGCCATCAACAACCTGATCGCCAACGCCCAGCAGGCCGGTGCGACCTCTCTGCTGGTGAGTGCGGTGCGCCGCGGCGCCCGGGTGGAGCTGCGGGTGCTCGACAACGGCAAGGGGATGCCCGCCGCCTTGCTGGGCCAGATCTTCGAACCCTTCTTCACCACCCGCTCCCAGGGCACAGGCCTCGGTCTGGCCGTGGTGCAATCCGTGGTGCGGGCCCATCAGGGGGAGGTCAGCGTCGCCTCCGTGCCCGGTGAGGGGACCTGCTTTACCCTCTCCTTCCCCCTGCATCAGGCCGTGGTGCGCCTTGGAGGTGTGGCATGACTCAGGCCCGTATTCTGGTGGTGGAGGATGACGGCGGCCTGCGCGAGGCCCTGGTGGATACCCTGCTGCTCGGCGGTTATGAGTGCCGCGAGGCCGATAGCGGCGAGCGAGCCCTGCTGGCGCTCTCTCGTCAGAGCTTCGACATGGTCATCTCGGACATCCAGATGGGGGGCATGGACGGCCTGACCTTGCTGGCCAACATCCGCCAGCAATATCCCCAGGTGCCCGTGCTGTTGATGACCGCCTACGCCAACATCGACGGCGCCGTGCGGGCCATGCGGGAGGGGGCCATCGACTATCTCGCCAAGCCCTTCTCCCCCGAGGTGCTGCTGAACCAGGTGAGCCGCTACGTGCCACCCCAGAAGATAGAGAAGCGGGCCGTGGTCCATGGGGATCCCAAGACCGCCGAGCTGTTCCAGCTGGCGACCCGGGTCGCGCGCAGCGAGGCCACCGTCATGGTGACGGGCCCGAGCGGTACCGGCAAGGAGGTGCTGGCCCGCTACATTCACGACAACTCCAACCGGGCGGAGCAGACCTTCATCGCCATCAACTGCGCCGCCATTCCGGAGAACATGCTGGAGGCGACCCTGTTCGGTTACGAGAAGGGGGCCTTCACCGGCGCCGTGCAGGGCTGTCCCGGCAAGTTCGAGCAGGCTCAGGGCGGTACCCTGCTGCTCGACGAGATCACCGAGATGGATCTCGGCCTGCAGGCCAAGCTGCTGCGGGTGCTGCAGGAGAAAGAGGTGGAGCGGCTCGGCAGCCGCAAGATGATCCCGCTGGACGTGCGGGTCATCGCCACCAGCAACCGGGATCTCAAGAAGGCGGTGCAGGATGGCCTGTTCCGCGAGGATCTCTACTACCGCCTCAACGTCTTCCCCCTGCGCTGGACGGCGCTCTGGGAGCGGCCCGGCGACATCATCCCCCTGGCGGAGCACCTGCTGGCGCTGCACGCCAGCCAGATGGGGCTGCCAGCCCCAAGGCTCAAAGAGAGCGCCAAGTCACGGCTGCTGGCCCACCCCTGGCCCGGCAACGTGCGCGAGCTCGACAACGTGGTGCAGCGCGCCCTGATCCTGAGCCCGGACGGGGTGATCGGGGAGCCCGAGCTGTTGCTGGAGGAGAGCGACGAGGACATGAACGAGGCCCTGCGCCCGCTGGAGCGACCGGCCGCGAGCGAGGGGCTCGGCAGCGAGTTGAAATTGCAGGAGCACCAGATCATCCTGGACACCCTGCAGGAGTGCAACGGCAGCCGCAAGGCGGTGGCGGATCGGCTCGGCATCAGCCCGCGCACCCTGCGCTACAAGCTGGCACAGATGCGGGACGCCGGCATCGAGCTGCCCGCCTGACACTCGCCCTCCTGCGCCGTGGCCTTGCTGGCCCGGCTCGATTATCATGGGGACCTGATGTTCCGTATCCGGGCTAGCGCCGCCATGGCCGGCGCCAGCCCCTGTTAGGAGACCCCCATGATCTCTCATCGAAAACTGGAAACCCTGCTCAACCACCTGCTCGAACCCCATGCCATCAAGGACTACTGTCCCAACGGCTTGCAGGTGGAGGGGCGTGAGCGCATCCGCAAGGTGGTGACCGGCGTCACCGCCAGCCAGGCCCTGCTCGATGCGGCTGTGGCGGTCAACGCCGACGCCATCCTGGTCCATCACGGCTACTTCTGGAGCGGTGAACCGGCCCAGGTAACCGGCATGAAGCAGCGTCGCCTCAAGACTCTGCTGACCCACGACATCAACCTGTTCGCCTATCATCTGCCACTCGACGTGCACCCCGAGGTGGGCAACAACGCCCAGCTCGCCAGGCTGCTCGGCATCAAGGTGCGCCGTGGCCTGGAGCCCTGGAACAGCAAGAGCGTGGCCATGGTGGGCAAGCTGGAGGAGCCCATGAGCGGGCCGGACTTCGCCAAGTTGATTGCCGAGCGCCTCGGCCGCGAGCCGCTCTATTGCGGCGATACTGGCCCCGAGCTTATCCGCTCCGTGGCCTGGTGCACCGGCGGCGGCCAGAGCTACATCAATCTGGCGGCGGAGCAGGGCATAGATGCCTTCATCTCCGGCGAAGCCTCCGAGCAGACCATCCACACCGCCCGCGAGATGGGCATGCACTTCTACGCCGCCGGCCATCACGCCACAGAACGCTACGGCGTCAAGGCGCTGGGGGAATGGCTCGCCACAGTGCATGGGCTGGATGTCACCTTTATCGATATCGATAACCCGGTCTAAACCTGTCCACGATCTTGCTGGGAAGCCGTGATCAAGACCCATGTGCTGCTCGCTTATGTGCAGGAAAGAGTGCTCATGAATTCATATACGCTCCGGTTTCTGCGCAGCTCTTCACCTTGCTGACGACTTCTTGCAGCAGGTCGTGAACAGGTTCAAGCCCGCGTCTGTTGTGGGAAAATTCGGGAAATAAAAAGGAGGCCATGGGCCTCCTTTTTCACAGGTCGAATCGGATCGGCTTATTCGCTGGCATAACCCGCAGAGCCCAGCGCCACACCATCCAGAATGGCCGCGCCCTCCTGCATCCGCAGGCGCCCTTCACAGAACCACTGCACTACTAGTGGGTAGATGCTGTGCTCCTGGGCCTGCACCCTGGCCGCCACCTCGTCTGCGTCATCCCCTTCGAAGATGGGCACGCGGGCCTGCAGGATGACGGGACCGCCATCCAGCTCCTCGGTGACGAAGTGGACGCTGGCACCGTGTTCACTGTCACCGGCGTCGATGGCGCGCTGGTGGGTGTGCAAGCCTTGGTACTTCGGCAGCAAGGAGGGGTGGATATTGATCATCTTCCCGGCGAAGTGGCGTACCAGATCGCCGCTCAGGATCCGCATAAAGCCCGCCAGCACCACCAGATCCGGCTGATAGCCCGCCATCAGCCCCTGCAGGGCGAGATCGTAATCCTCCCGGCAGGCAAACTGCTGCTGAGCCAGCACGCTGGTGGCCACTCCGGCCTCCTGGGCACGCACCAGCCCATAGGCATCGGCCCTGTTGCTGATGACGCCGACCACCTGACCCGCAATCTTGCCGCTGGCGCAATGGTCCAGCACGGTTTGCAGGTTGCTGCCGTTGCCGGAGATCAGCACCAGGATGCGTTTCATCGGAGAGGTCATTTGGCTGTTGATCCGGTCATTCATTGAATGATGACCTGCTCCTCACCATCGGCCGCCTTGGCGATGTGGCCGATGTGCCAGGCGTTCTCGCCCTCTGCCTTGAGCAGGGTCAGGGCCTTCTCCAGCTGATCCGCAGGCAGGGCGATGATCATGCCGACTCCGCAGTTGAAGGTGCGGTACATCTCGTGGCGGGTGACGTTGCCGGCCTGCTGCAGCCAGCTGAACACCGCCGGCCACTGCCAGCTCTGCTCGTCGATCACCGCCTGGGTGTTGGCGGGCAGCACGCGGGGGATGTTCTCCCAGAAGCCGCCGCCGGTGATGTGGGACAGGGCGTGAATTTCGCACTCCTTGATGAGCTTGAGCACGGGTTTCACGTAGATGCGGGTCGGCTCCAGCAGGGCATTGGCCAGGGTCGTATCCCCCAGCGGCTGATGCACGTCGGCCTTGGAGACTTCCAGGATCTTGCGCACCAGGGAGAAGCCGTTGGAGTGGGGGCCGCTCGCGGCCAGGGCGATCAGGGCATCCCCGTCACCGACCTTGCTGCCGTCGATGATCTCGCTCTTCTCCACCACGCCGACGCAGAAACCGGCGATGTCGTAATCTTCCCCTTCATACATGCCCGGCATCTCGGCGGTTTCGCCGCCCACCAGGGCGCAGCCGGACTGCTCGCAACCGGCGCCGATGCCGGTCACCACGGCGGCGGCGGTGTCCACATCCAGCTTGCCGGTGGCGTAGTAGTCGAGGAAGAACAGGGGCTCGGCGCCTTGGACGATCAGATCATTGACGCACATGGCCACCAGATCGATGCCGACGGTGTCGTGTTTCTTCAGATCGATGGCCAGACGCAGCTTGGTGCCCACCCCGTCGGTGCCCGAGACCAGCACCGGCTCCTTGTAGCCAGCAGGGATCTGACACAGGGCCCCAAAGCCGCCAAGACCACCAAGGACTTCAGGACGACGAGTGCGTTTTGACACGCCCTTGATACGTTCAACCAGTGCATTGCCGGCATCGATATCCACGCCAGCATCCTTGTAGCTCAGTGAGGTTTTGTCAGTCACGCGTATTCCCCGTCATATAAACAAGTGGAGGGTAAAATTCGGGGCGTATTCTAACAGTGGGAGGGTAAAAGCAGAAAGGAAATCGTTTGCGCGTTTTTGCGCGGAAATGCTCTACAAGCGGCGGCTTTTGTTGTATGATTCCGCGATTTTTTTGCGGCAGTTAGAGGAGATAATAATGAAAGTCGTTGAAGTCAAACACCCCCTGGTCAAGCACAAGATCGGTCTGATGCGTGAAGGCGATATCAGCACCAAGCGTTTCCGTGAACTGGCCAAAGAAGTGGGCAGTTTGTTGACCTACGAAGCGACCTCTGACTTCGAAACGGAGAAGGTTACCATTGATGGCTGGAACGGGCCAGTAGAAGTTGACCAGATCAAGGGCAAGAAGGTCACCGTCGTGCCCATCCTGCGTGCCGGTCTTGGCATGATGGACGGTGTGCTCGAGCACATGCCGAGCGCCCGCGTCAGCGTGGTCGGCGTCTACCGCGACGAAGAGACCCTGCAGCCGGTGCCCTACTTCGAGAAGATCGTCAGCAACATCGAGGAGCGTCTGGCCCTGGTCATCGATCCCATGCTGGCCACCGGCGGCTCCATGATCGCCACCATAGATCTCCTCAAGAAGAAGGGCTGCCAGTCCATCAAGGTGCTGGTGCTGGTCGCCGCCCCCGAAGGCATCAAGGCACTGGAAGCCGCTCACCCGGACGTGGAGCTCTACTGCGCCTCCATCGATCAGGGTCTGAACGAGAAGGGCTACATAGTCCCGGGTCTCGGCGATGCCGGTGACAAGATCTTCGGCACCAAGTAAGTCCTGATACTCTCTCCGTGAAGCCGGCCCAGCGCCGGCTTCACGCTTTTTGGTGCTGCACCGGCCGCTCGCCTTGCTGAGAAAGCGGCCTTGCCGCTACCATAAGCACCATCTCCCATTTCGAGAATCTTCTTTATGCTGAAACGCTTAGCAACACTTCTCTGCTGTTGTCTGCCCTTGGTGGTGTCGGCGGCCCAGGTGAGCGATCTCTATCAGGGCAAGGCGCCCACCAGTGGCGACACGGCCGCCGCTCAGTCCCAGGCGCTGGGGGAGGTGCTCATCAAGGTGAGCGGCAAACGCGACATCCTGACCCAGCCCGAGGTGGTCAAGGCGCTGGCGGCGCCGGCGGACTATGTGCAGCAATATGGTTATCAGGACGTGGGGCCGGTCAAGTTCCTCAAGGCGGACTTCAACGTCGCCAAAGTCAACGCCCTGATCGGTCAGAGCAAGTTTGCCCTGCTCGGGCCCGCGCGCCCGCAGATGGCCATCTGGCTGGTGCTGGATCAGGGGGAGCGCCGCATCCTGGCGGATCAGTCCAGCGATGGTTGGGCCGCTGCCCTGCGGGCCCAGGCCCAGGCCATGGGGCTGCCGGTGAGCATCCCGTTGATGGATCTCGATGACAACATGGCGGTCAACGCCACCGACGTCTGGGGCCGCTTCGCCGATCCCATCCTCGCCGCGAGCCAGCGCTACGGCGCCGAGATGGTGGTGCTCGGCAAGCTGACCCCTGACGATAAGGAAGAGGGCAAGTGGAGCATCGACTGGGGTCTCTACGGTCCCAAGCAGGGTGCCCAGACCGGCGGTGAGCTGACCGAGCTGACCAAGGGTGCGGGTTCCGGCACTCAGGCCGAGGTGGCGCAAGGGTTTGCGGATGCTCTGGCCGGCTGGCTGGTGGAGCACTACGGCTCACGCATCTCTGGGGTCGTCTCCAGCCAGGTGCTGGTGGTGGAGGGCCTCTCCGGCATCGATGGTATGATCCAGTTGCAGAAGATGCTGCAGGGCATGGCCACGGTCACCAAGGTGACGATCGGCCAGCTGGAAGGGGACAGGGTCACCTTCAACCTCACCCTGCAGGGTGACAAGGCCGAGCTGGTTCGGGGTCTGCAACTGGAGAGCCGGCTGCGCCAGGTTGAAGACAACGAGCAGGGCCTGCGCTATCAATGGTCGCAGCCCTGATCCTGAACGGGATCCTGACCCTCTCCACAGGATGGGAGGCGCGCCACTCATGGTCGCACCCTTGATCCTGAATGAGGATCCCAACCGCCCGGCCGAGAGTTTCTGTGCGGTTCTCTGTGCGGTTCTCTGAGCGATCTGAGGCGTAGACGCCTGTGTTACTTATGGCCACATCCTTGATCCTGAATGATGATCCTAACCGCCCGGCCGAGTCCGGGCGGTTCTCTATCTGCCGCTTGGGTGGTACACTTGGGCACAAATATCACAGTCAAAGCCCAACGAGTGAAGCAACCGGCCCAACTGTCTTTAGCCGTACAATTACCGGATGATGAAACCTTCGTCAGTTTTTATCCCGGCAACAACGCCCATCTGATCACCGCCCTCAAGAACGCGGCCATCGGTCAGGGCTCGCCTTTCCTCTATTTCTGGGGTGCCAAGGGCTCGGGGCGCTCTCATCTGCTGCACGCCACCTGCGCCGAGGTCAATGCCCGCGACGCCGCCGCCGCCTATCTCTCCCTCGATCAGTTCGAGAAGCTGGATCCCAGCATGCTCGACGCTCTCGAGAGCCTGCCCCTGGTCTGCCTCGACAGCCTGGAAGCCATCGCCGGCAACGCCCTGTGGGAGCGGGCCCTGTTCGATTTCTACAATCGCTGGAAGGAAAAAGGCGAGGGGACGCTGGTGGTCACCGGTTGCAGCGCGCCGCGCAAGCTGGGGCTGCAACTGCCGGATCTCGCCTCCCGCCTCGACTGGGGGGTGAGTTTCCACCTGGACGAGCTGGATGACGAGGGCAAGCTCAGCGCCCTGCAGCTGCGCGCCGAGCTGCGGGGCTTCAAGCTCCCCATCGACGTGGGCCGCTTCCTGCTCAACCGGCTGTCGCGCGACATGCGCACCCTGCTCACCACCTTGAATCAGCTAGACAACGCCTCCTTTCGCGCCAAGCGCAAGCTCACCATTCCCTTTGTCAAAGAGATCCTCGAACTCTGATCCCGCGCTGACATGGCCTGGGGCTGACTCTCGACAGGGTGAGAAAAAACACCAAAAGAAACCCCGGCACCAGGCCGGGGTTTTTTATTGCCATCGGCAAGTCATCAGTGGAACTGATCTTCTTCGGTGGAGCCGGTCAGGGCGGTCACCGAGGACTGGCCGCCCTGGATGACGGTGGTGACCTTGTCGAAGTAGCCGGTCCCCACTTCCTGCTGGTGTGCCACGAAGGTGTAGCCCCGCTCGGCGGCGGCGAACTCAGGCTGCTGCACCATCTCGACGTAGTGCTTCATCCCCTCGCCACGGGCGTACTGGTAGGCCAGCTCGTACATGTGGAACCACATGTTGTGGATACCCGCCAGGGTGATGAACTGGTACTTATAGCCCATGTCGGACAGCTCCTGCTGGAAGCGGGCGATGGTGGCATCGTCCAGGTTCTTTTTCCAGTTGAAGCTCGGGGAGCAGTTGTAGGCCAGGATCTTGTCCGGGTACTGGGCCTTGATGGCTTCGGCAAACTTGCGTGCCTCGTCCAGATCCGGCTTGGCGGTCTCGCACCACACCATGTCGGCATAAGGGGCGTAGGCCAGGCCGCGGGAGATGGCCTGCTCGATGCCGGCCTGCACCTTGTAGAAGCCCTCGCTGGTGCGTTCACCGGTCAGGAAGCCTGCATCGTACGGATCGGCGTCCGTGGTCAGCAGGTCCGCCGCGTTGGCGTCGGTACGGGCGATCACCAGGGTGGTGGTGCCGCAGACGTCCGCCGCCAGACGGGCCGCGATCAGTTTTTGCACCGCTTCCTGGCTCGGCACCAGCACCTTGCCACCCATGTGGCCGCACTTCTTGACGGAGGCCAGCTGATCCTCGAAGTGCACGCCGGCGGCGCCCGCCTCGATCATCCCCTTCATCAGCTCAAACGCGTTCAGCACGCCGCCGAAACCGGCCTCGGCATCCGCCACGATCGGCAGGAAGTAGTCGATGAAGCCCTTGTCCTGCGGCCCCACCTTGTTGGCCCACTGGATCTGGTCGGCGCGGGCGAAGGAGTTGTTGATGCGCTCCACCACGGACGGCACAGAGTTGGCCGGGTAGAGGGACTGATCCGGGTACATGGTGGAGGACAAGTTGTTGTCCGCCGCCACCTGCCAGCCGGAGAGGTAGATGGCCTCGATACCCGCCTTGGCCTGCTGCACCGCCTGACCACCGGTCAGGGCGCCGAGGCAGTTGACGTAGCCTTTCTTGGCGCCGCCGTGGATCAGTTCCCACAGCTTGTCGGCACCGCGCTGAGCCAGGGTGTGCGCCGGCTGCAAGCTGCCGCGCAGGTTCACCACGTCTTCGGCGCTGTAACCGCGCTTGATCCCTTTCCAGCGGGGGTTTTCCGCCCAGTCTTTCTCGATAGCCTGGATCTGTTGCTCACGGGTCAGTGCCATATCAGTTCCCTCTTCCATTGATTTCACGTGTCCATTGACTTGTTATTGGTAGGCCCCGCGAGGGGCTCATCTTCAGAGCCGCTCGTAACCGGGCAGCGTCAGAAAATCGATCAGGGTGTCGGCGCAGGTGATCTGCTCCATCAGTTCGCTCGCCTCCGCGAAGCGGCCAGCCTGCCAGCGGGCCTCGCCCACTTCGCGTCTGACCACCTCCTGCTCCTCGGCCAGCATCTGGCGGAACAGGGCCTTGGTCACCGCCTGGCCGTTTGACAGGGACTTGCCGTGGCGGATCCACTGCCAGATGGAGGTGCGGGAGATCTCGGCGGTGGCCGCATCTTCCATCAGGCCGTAGATGGGCACGCAGCCGTTGCCGTTGATCCAGGCCTCCAGGTATTGCAACGCGACCCGGATGTTGGTGCGCATGCCCGCCTCGGTGCGCTCACCCTCGCAGGGGGCCAGCAGCTCGGCGGCCGTGATGGGGGCATCCTGCTCGCGCAGCACGTCGATCTGGTTGCTGGCGCCAGCCGGGATGGCGGCGTTGAACACGGCCATGGCGGTATCGGCGAGACCGGGGTGTGCCACCCAGGTGCCGTCGTGGCCGTTGTTGGCCTCACGCTCCTTGTCCGCCTTCACCTTGGCGAACACTTCGGCGTTGACTGCCGGATCCTTGGCCGGAATGAAGGCCGCCATGCCGCCCATGGCCAGGGCGCCGCGCTTGTGGCAGGTCTGGATCAGCAGGCGGGAGTAGGTGCTCAGGAAGGGCTTGTCCATGGTGACCACCTGACGGTCCGGCAGGACGCGATCGGGGTGGTTCTTGAGTGTCTTGATGTAGCTGAAGATGTAGTCCCAGCGGCCGCAGTTGAGCGCGACGATGTGATCCTTCATCTGATAGAGCAGCTCGTCCATCTCGAACACCGCCGGCAGGGTCTCGATGAGCACGGTCGCCTTGATGGTGCCGCGGGGCAGGCCGAACCGGTCTTCGGTCCAGGCGAACACCTCGCTCCACCAGCGACCCTCCAGATGGCTCTGGAGCTTGGGCAGGTAGAAGTAGGGGCCTGAGCCTTTGGTCAGCAGCGCCTTGTGGTTGTGCAGGAAGTAGAGCGCGAAGTCGAACAGGCCGCCGGGAATGGGGTCATTGTCGAAGGTGACGTGTTTCTCCGGCAGGTGCAGGCCGCGCACCCGGCAGATAAGCAGGGCGGGATCGGCCTTGAGGGAATAGGATTTTCCCTCCGGGCTCTGGTAGGCGATGGTGCCGTTGACCGCATCGCGCAGGTTGATCTGACCCTCGATCACCTTATTCCAGGCTGGCGCCAATGAGTCCTCGAAGTCCGCCATGAAGACCTTCACGTTGGCGTTGAGGGCGTTGATCACCATCTTGCGCTCGACCGGGCCGGTGATCTCCACGCGCCTGTCCTGCAGGTCGGCGGGGATGCCGCGTATGGTCCAGTCCCCTTCACGGATATGGGCGGTCTCTGGCAGAAAATCGGGCAATTCACCGGCATCGATGCGTGCCTGACGGGCCACGCGCTGTTTGAGCAGTTCATTGCGCTGGGGGGCGAAGCGCTCCACCAGTTCGGATACCAGGGCCACCGCATCCGGCGTCAGGATTTGCGCGTATTCGGGAAGCATCTCGCCTTGTATGCGCAGACGGGTGCTGCTGATGGTCTGGGCCGGTGCCGACATAGGGCTCACTCCTTTGAAAGTTACATTTTGAACTTATTAACTACGACTAACGTCGATCCCTGTTTTTCTTAAAGACCCCGTAACAGCGGGGCAACACGATTCATAAGGTGCAAAAGTTTGTCCGGCTCGTCAACCTGATTTTTAAAACGCCTGTTTTTTACTGATAGTTAAGATGCTGTTTTTAATGGATTTATGTGATTAGTGCAAAAGCTCTGTGCAGATGGTTATGCTCTCACCTCTAGGCTTCGCCAGAGGGTGGGGGCGGGGATGGGGTCAGGAATCGAAAATGTAATTTATTACGTAATAAAATTACCAATGCAAAAACAAATCCCGACCTCACTCCAGGCTTTGAAAAAACATCTGTATGAAATTCCCATCACAAACTCAGTCGGCGTCCAACTCAGCAGAGGGCTTGATGATGAACTGCTGTTTAAAACTGAATGACTGAAAATCGAGCAAGCGTCGCAGGCGGGCATGCCCCCTGAAAATGACGGGCAATAACGTAGGTTTGTATCGGAGGGCCGATGGTTCGGAGGCGAGGGGGCAACAGAATGGACTAGCTGATTATGCTGTTGATTTGGTGTTTAGTAGCGTTTTGTTGTTATTTTAAACATCGGGGGAAGGAAGCACTTCCGGATGGGGTATGAGAGGGAAAAGAAGCCCCTCATGGAGGGGGCATTGACCAGGGGGGAGGGCTGAGCGTCTCTCAATAGTCCTCGTCCGGGGCGGCGAGATCGATCACGTCGAGGTGTACCATGTTGCCGTGTTCTGTGCTGCCGGATTCGCTGGCCGGGGTCGGGAGCAGGGGCTGGTCGGGTTGGGTATCAACTGCTTGCGTCATGGGTGCTTGCCTCATTGGATTGCAAGCCGGTTGGTGACTCCCTCACCCGAATATCCACCTCCCTGTTTGCATGGCCGGCGGAAAAGTGGCGTATCCTAGCGAGACTTTCAGAAAGCTTCAAGCGGTTCTGTATAAAAAACATGCCGCCGCTGTGTTTTCCCTTGATGGCAGCATGAATGCGCAGTGAAAACAGCCATATCAGAAAAAAACAGGGATAAAGCGCCCTAAGAAACAGAGCGTCGATGGACTGTGATGGAGGAGGGTGACATGCAGGAGGTGTCGGGACACGCGAATAAAAAAATAGCCCAGTCGAGGGACTGGGCTATTTTCGGGGAATTTGGTCGGTGTGAGAGGATTCGAACCTCCGACCCTCTACACCCCATGCAGATGCGCTACCTGGCTGCGCTACACACCGACGGAGTCAGCTCGGCTGACTGGAAAGGAGTCTAATGAACTGGCTCTGCGGACGCAACTCCTTTTTTATCAGAGAGATGCCGACTGCTTCTTTATTGTTCAGAGTCGATGCAACTTGGGCGCCGGCGGGAGATTTGGCATAATCGCCGCCCACTCGGCACAGCGCCATGCGTGCGCAGCCTGCTGCGGCAGCAACAACCCTTGCCCGTGGCCAGAATATCCGGGATTGACGAGAGAGGAGCGGGCGTGACGCCATCAGAGAAGAGTGACGAGATGAGCCAGACGGCGCAAGACGAGCGCTGGATGCGGCATGCGATGGCGCTGGCCAACAAGGCAGAGGGGATCGGCGAGATCCCGGTCGGTGCCGTGCTGGTGCTGGACGGTGAGGTCGTGGGGGAGGGGTGGAATCGCTCCATCAGCGAGCACGACGCCTGCGCCCATGCGGAGATCATGGCGATCCGCGCGGCCGGTGAGCGGCTGCAGAATTACCGGCTGCTCGATACCGTGCTCTACGTGACCCTGGAGCCCTGCTGCATGTGCGCCGGCGCCCTCATTCACAGCCGGGTCAAACGGGTGGTCTATGGGGCCAAGGATCTGAAGACGGGAGCGGCGGGATCTGTGTTCGAGATCCTGCAGGACCCTCGTCACAACCACAGGGTTGAACTGCAAGGGGGCGTGCTGGCCGAGGCTTGCTCGGCCCAGCTGTCTGCTTTCTTCAAGCGGCGCCGCGCCGAAAAGAAGGCGGCGAAGCAGGCCGCCAAGCCAACGGAACTCCCCTCAGCCTGATCTGGCGGGGCTCTCTGTCCCCGTCCCCTTGGGGCCTGGCCTATTTGGGGCTTTGCCTATGTAGGGCGGAGCAACCTGGCCCCTTCTCGTCCCTGGGTGCCTTGCCTATTTATAAGTTGGGAGAAGCACTCCCTATTTATCGGCCGATCGGCCCGGTTTCCCGCCCCGAAAAGAAGCGCCTCATCGGCGTCTTCATGTAACAAAACTGTCATGCAACCGCCATATAATGCCGCCAAGCCTAGCTCACATTGAGGTTTTGCATGTCATCGGAATCGATCAACCTGGTCATGGCGGGCAGTAGAAAACGCCGGATCAAGGACAAGTTGGCCAAGTACGGGGTCACCACGGGTGGTGGTCTGGTGCTGGTGGCCTTATTGCTTATTTTCTTCTATCTGCTCTACGTGGTGAAGCCCATCTTCAATGGCGCCAGCATGGAAGCGACCTCCTCCTTCACGCTGCCGGTGCAGGGTAAGACCGCCTGGCTCGGTGTCGAGGAGCAGAACGAGATCGGTTACCGCTTCAGCGACCAGGGCCAGGTCAGCTTCTTCGCCGTCCAGGCCGATGGCAACCTCAAGGTGGGTCAGGTGCTGGGTCAGAGCCAGGTGGCCGGCCAGATCACCTCGGTGGCGGCTCCGGCCCCAGGCCAGAAACTCATCGCCTACGGCTTCGCCGATGGCAAGGCGCTGGTGGTCCAGCCCGCTTTCAAGGTCTCCTATCCCAACGACGTGCGGGTCATCGAGCCCAGCCTGCAGCATCCCTTCGGCGATGAGCCCATGGTGGTGGATCCGCAAGGCAAGGCCCTGACACGCCTGGTGTTCGAGGCGACCAAGGACAAGATGGCCGCCGCTGCCGTGACCGAAGACGGCCGCGGTGTGATGACGGTGATGAGCGGCGAGGAGAACTTCCTCTCTGGCGAGATCGAGTGGAGCAGCGAGAACTACGCCATTCCCTCCCTGCCGCGTCACGTGGATCAGATGTTGCTGACCCCGAACCTGCGCATCCTGTTCGTGCGCGATGGCAACCGTCTCTCCGTTTACGACATTCACAACCTGAACGATATCTCCCTGCGGGATGTCATGGAGATCAACGCCCCCGATGCCAACGTGACCCGGGTCGAGCTGCTCTCCGGTGCCTCTTCCCTGCTGGTGGGCAACGATAACGGTGTCATCTCCCAGTGGTTCGAAGTGGCGAAGGATGGCAAGCGCCAGTTTACCCAGATCCGTGACTTCAAGGGCGATGGCGCCGTGGCACTGCTGACTCCCGAGCATTTTCGCAAGGGCTTCATCAGTGCGGCGCAGGATGGGACCATCAACTTCTTCCACGCCACCGGCGAGACCAAGCTGCTGACCGAGAAGGTGGAAGGCGGCGCCATGGCGGCGCTCGCCATCTCCCCGCGCCACAACCTCCTGCTGGCCCAGCAAGGGGATGGGTTCAAGCTGTTTGATGTGGAGAACGATCACCCCGAGGTGACCTGGTCGGCGCTCTGGCAGCAGGTGTGGTACGAAGGCTACCCCGAGCCCATGTATGTGTGGCAGTCCACCTCGGCGAGCAACGACTTCGAAGCCAAGCTGAGCCTGGTGCCCCTGGTATTCGGGACCCTCAAGGCCTCCTTCTACGCCATGGTATTTGCGGTGCCGCTGGGCGTCGCCGGTGCCATCTATACCGCCTACTTCATGTCGGCGGGTCTGCGCAAATACGTCAAGCCGACGGTGGAAATCATGGCGGCCCTGCCGACCGTGATCCTGGGGTTCCTGGCCGGTCTCTGGCTCGCCCCCATCATCGAAGGGGCCCTGCCCGGGGTGATATTGCTGCTGATCCTGCTGCCCATGGGCATGCTGCTGACGGCGCTTATCTGGAACTACCTGCCGGAGCGCGGCCGCACCTGGCTGCCGGACGGCTGGCACGCCATCCTGCTCATTCCTGTGCTGCTCTTCATCGGTTGGGGGGCCTTCGCCCTGAGCCCGCTCATCGAGAACGCCTTCATGCACGGGGATTCGCGCATCTGGCTGACCCACGAGATGGGCATCAAGTTTGACCAGCGCAACTCCCTGGTGGTCGGCATCGCCATGGGCTTTGCGGTCATCCCCACCATCTTCTCCATCGCCGAAGATGCGGTCTTCTCGGTGCCCAAGCACCTCACCCAGGGCTCACTGGCGCTGGGTGCGACCCCCTGGCAGACCCTGAGCCGTGTGGTGATCCTGACCGCGAGTCCGGGCATCTTCTCGGCGGTGATGATGGGCCTTGGCCGCGCCGTGGGCGAGACCATGATAGTGCTGATGGCCACCGGCAACACCCCCATCATGGACTTCTCCATGTTCCAGGGGCTGCGCACCCTGGCGGCGAACATAGCCGTGGAGATGCCGGAATCGGAAGTGGGCAGCTCCCACTACCGGGTATTGTTCCTCGCGGCCTTCGTCCTGTTTGTATTCACCTTTATGTTCAACACCCTGGCAGAGTTCGTGCGTCAGCGGCTGCGTGAAAAATACAGCTCTCTGTAAGGAACGACTCTGTCATGGACAAGGAATCGACAATGGGTAAGTGGTTTAAATCAGGGGCTCCCTGGATCTGGATGACAGGCGGTGCCGTCAGCCTGAGTCTGGTCGCCGTACTGGGCCTGTTGCTGCTGATAGGCTGGCGTGGGCTGGTCTACTTCTGGCCTCACCCCATCTATGAGTGGCAACTGCAGGATGAGCAGGGCAACAAGAGCGTGCTCATCGGCGAGATCAACGACCGCGAGCAGGTGCCGGTGGAGCGGCTGCGCTCCGCCGGGCTGGCCCTGGCCGGGGAAGAGCGCGAGCTGCTGACCCGCTACCTGGTCAAGACCGGCAACCGGGAGTTCGTCGACCTCGATTTTCGCTGGATCCTGGAGACGGACATCAAGTCCCAGACCCAGCCGGCCGAGCTCGCCATGGTCGAGCGCACCACCAACGGCAACTTCTACGGTTACATCGTCGGGGTGAAGGAGGATGGCAAGGCGCTGACCGAGGACCTGCATCCCGCCCTGCAGCGGGTGCTGGAGCGTGCCAACGCCCTGTCCGAGAAAGCCAATGATCTGCAAAAGGGTGACATCGGCAGCATCAACTACCAGTTGGAGCGGCTGCGCCTCAAGGAGCGCAAGGCCGAGCTGGAAGGCAAGCTGACCGACGAACTCAAGGCCGATCTGGCACGTCAGCGTCAGGCCCTCAACGACAATTACCAGGTGCTGGAGAAGGAGCTCTTCTCCCTGCGTACCCAGGCTGACAGGGACTCCATTACCGTCAAGGACATGCGCGGCGAGCTGGTGACCATGCCCATGTCCAGGGTGCTGGACGTGGTCTGGCCCAACGACATGAGCCTGCCGGCCAAGGTGGGGCACTGGTTCCACCAGATAGGCAAGTTCGTCTCCGACGATCCCCGTGAGGCCAACACCGAGGGCGGCGTCTTCCCAGCCATCTTCGGCACCGTCTTCATGGTCCTGCTGATGGCCATCATAGTGACCCCGCTCGGGGTGGTGGCGGCGGTCTACCTGCACGAATACGCGGGCAAGAACAGCCTGACCAAGATCATCCGCATCGCGGTGATCAACCTGGCGGGGGTGCCCTCCATCGTGTACGGGGTGTTCGGTCTGGGCTTCTTCGTCTACACGCTCGGTGGTTCGTTAGACCAGTTGTTCTACCCCGAGGCGCTGCCGAGCCCGACCTTTGGTTCCCCCGGCGTCATCTGGTCGGCCCTGACCCTGGCCATCCTGACCCTGCCGGTGGTGATCGTCTCCACCGAAGAGGGGCTGGCCCGGATCCCGAGCACCATACGCCAGGGCTCCCTGGCCCTGGGGGCCACCCAGGCCGAGACCCTGTGGCGCATCGTGTTGCCCATGGCGAGCCCGGCCATCATGACCGGCCTTATCCTGGCGATAGCGCGTGCGGCTGGTGAAGTGGCGCCCCTGATGCTGGTGGGGGTGGTGAAACTGGCGCCGACCCTGCCGATGGATGGCAACTTCCCGTACCTGCACGTGGAGCGCAAATTCATGCACCTGGGCTTCCACATCTATGACGTGGGCTTCCAGAGCCCGAACGTCGAGGCGGCGCGTCCCCTGGTCTATGCCACCTCCTTCCTGCTGGTGACGGTGATCGTGGGTCTGAACCTGACCGCCATCGGAATACGTAACCACCTGCGCGAGAAATTCCGCTCTTTGGAACATTGATGCAGGTGAAGCTGACCGGTATCACGGGCATCCGGAACCATTTACGCGAGACATTCCGGTCGCTGGAACATTGATCCGGCTGACCCAGACTGAGATGAGGAAGGTGTGGCCCGAGGGCGGGTCGCACCTTCGAAACAACGCATGAGACGGTCGCTGGAGTCGCTCCGGCCACCTTGAATAGATTGAGGTAATAGATGATCAACGTAACACCGAACTCGACCCAGCATACCGCGACCGACTTGCTCAACCTGACTCCTGAGCAGACGGCCCTCGAGGTCAAGGATCTCAACCTGTACTACGGCAACAAGCAGGCCCTGTTCAACGTCAACATGAAGATCCCGAAAGGTCAGGTGACCGCCTTCATCGGCCCGTCCGGCTGCGGCAAGTCAACCCTGCTGCGCTGCATCAACCGGATGAACGATCTGGTGGATATCTGCCGCATCGAGGGGGAGATCCAGCTGCACGGCCACAACATCTATGACAAGGGGGTGGATGTCTCCGCCCTGCGCCGTCAGGTGGGCATGGTGTTCCAGCGTCCCAACCCCTTCCCGAAGTCCATCTACGAGAACGTGGTCTATGGCCTGCGCCTGCAGGGCATCAACGACAGACGCACCCTGGATGAGGCGGCCGAGCGCTCACTGCGCGGCGCCGCCCTCTGGGAGGAGGTGAAGGATCGCCTGCACGACAACGCCTTCGGCCTGTCCGGTGGTCAGCAGCAGCGTCTGGTCATCGCCCGTGCCATCGCCATCGAGCCGGAGGTGCTGCTGCTCGATGAACCGACCTCGGCGCTCGACCCCATCTCCACCCTGACCATCGAGGAGCTGATCAACGAGCTCAAGAGCCAGTTCACCGTGGTCATCGTCACCCACAACATGCAGCAGGCGGCCCGGGTCTCGGATCAGACCGCCTTCATGTACATGGGGGAGCTCATCGAGTATTCGAACACCAACACCATCTTCACCACCCCGGCCAAGAAGAAGACCGAAGACTACATCACGGGCCGTTATGGCTAAGGTCGTCGCAGGGAACAGGGGCAAGGGGATGAAGCGCATGAATATCAGTGAACAGATTGGTAGTCGGTTCAACGGCTAAGGCATAATCGGAGCATCAAGGATTACTCGTATGGATAATATGAACCTCAATAAACACATCTCCGGTCAGTTCAATGCCGAGCTGGAGAACGTCCGCAACCAGGTGCTGGTGATGGGGGGCCTGGTGGAGCAGCAGCTGACCGACGCCATCGCAGCCATTCACACCCAGGATCTGGACGCGGCGCGCAAAATCGTGGCCAACGACCACAAGGTCAACGCCATGGAAGTGGCCATCGACGAAGAGTGCACTCGCATCATCGCCAAGCGTCAGCCCACCGCCTCCGATTTGCGGCTGGTGATGGCCATCATCAAGACCATCACGGATCTGGAGCGCATCGGCGACGTGGCGGACAAGATCGCCCGCATGCTGACCGACAACGCCAACAAGCCGCAGCCGCCGCTGGTGTCGCTCGAGAACATGGGCCGCCGTACCATCAAGATGCTGCACGACGTGCTAGACGCCTTCGCGCGCATGGATCTGGATGCGGCCATCGTCGTCTACAAGGAAGATGACAAGGTGGACCGGGAGTACGAGTCCATCATCCGCGAGCTGATGACCTACATGATGGAAGATCCCCGCACCATACCCCAGGTGCTGAACGTGCTCTGGGCGGCGCGGGCCATCGAGCGGGTCGGCGATCGCTGCCAGCACATCTGCGAGTACATCGTCTACTACGTCAAGGGCAAGGACGTGCGCCACACCAAGGCGGATGAGCTGAGCGACCTGCTGGGCAAGCACTGAGCAAGAAGTGAATAAAAAGGCGCGTAAAGCGCCTTTTTTGTTGCATTGAGAGTCATCTTAAGATAACGCCACCCCATGGGGGCTTTATCTGCTAGAATATGGCCCCTGTGTGAGTCCCGGATGGACTCACGGCCCGGTTTCCCGGGCCCAGTTTGCCGTCTTGTGTCAAGGCGGCTGTCGCAATAGGTCAATCATGAGTTTTGCCGATAGTCTGTTTTTCCTGATGTTGCTGGTCGCCAGCAGCGTGTTCTTCTCGCTCTCCGAGATCTCTCTCGCCGCCTCCCGCAAGATCAAGTTGCAGGTGATGGCCGACGAGGGCAACCGCCATGCCGAAAAGGTGCTGGCGCTGCAGGCCCAGCCGGGCAACTTCTTTACCGTGGTGCAGATCGGTCTCAACACCGTCGCCATCCTGGGCGGCATCCTGGGCGAGTCCGCCCTGAACCCTGCCATCAAGACCTTCATCTCCGAGTTTTATCAGGGCCCCTGGCTCTCGGAGATAAGCTCAGCCGCCTCCTTCGTGTTCGTCACCGGCATGTTCATCCTGATCGCGGATCTGATGCCAAAGCGCCTTGCCATGACCATGCCGGAGCGGATCGCCGTCATCGTCGTGCGCCCCATGATGCTGTGCGTCACCCTGTTGATGCCCCTGGTCTGGCTGTTCAACGGCATGGCCAACGGCCTGTTCCGCCTGCTGCACATCTCCATGGTGCGCAACGACGAGATCACCTCGGACGATATCTATGCGGTGATGGATGCGGGTGCTGAAGCGGGCGTCATCCAGCGCGAGGAGCATCAGCTCATCGAGAACGTGTTCGAGCTGCAATCCCTCGGGGTGACGTCCGCCATGACGGCCCGTGAGAGCCTCATCTACTTCACCCTGCAAGAGGGGGAGGAGAGCATCAAGGCGAAGATAGCCGAGCATCCCCACAACAAGTTCCTGGTGTGTGACCACAACCTCGACAGTATCAAGGGCTTCGTCGACTCCAAGGAGCTGCTGATCCGGGTCATTGGCGGTCAGAGCATCGATCTCAACAGCGGCTCCCTGGTGCAGAGCGTCATCATCATCCCCGACACCCTGAACCTCTACGAGGCGATGGAGTACTTCAAGAATCATCGCGGGGACTTCGCCGTGGTGATGAACGAGTACGCCCTGGTGGTGGGGATCGTTACCATGAACGACCTGATGAGCACCGTCATGGGGGAGTGGGCCACCCACGTGGTGGAGGAGCAGATCGTCCAGCGGGACGAGAACTCCTGGCTGGTGGACGGGGTAACCCCCATCTCGGACGTGATGCGGGCCTTCGACATCGAGGAGTTCCCGGAGAACCAGAACTACGAGACCATCGCCGGCTTCATCATGTACATGCTGCGCAAGATCCCCAAGCGCACCGATTCGGTGAAGTACGCGGGCTACAAATTCGAAGTCGTAGACATCGACAGCTACAAGATCGATCAGCTGCTGGTGACCCGGGTCGAGCCCGTGGCCGCCGACAAGTTGCCCCAGGAGTCGCACCCGGCGGCTTGAGTGGCAGCGCTCGCCTCAGTGCATAAAAATGGCCCTATATGGGCCGTTTTTCGATAATATGCGCGCACAACAAGTTGAAAGGGCCGGGTGACAAGCAGCCTGGCCAAGTGGAACCCATGAATGGAAACCATAGTGACCGAGAAGGTCGTTCAGGAGTCATGAAGATGCCGTCTTATTCCCGTGCCCTTGGCTGTGTGGCCCTGGCCCTGGCCCTCGGGGCCTGTAGCCAGAGCGCGCCGCGAAAACCAGCCGCCGCGCCCAAGTCCGTTGCCCCAGAGGCTGCCGTGGTGGCGCCCCAGCCCGATCCCGACGCCGTGGTGCAGAGTGCCGTGGCGGAGCCGAACCCTGTGTTCGACGAGGAGTACCACGGCCCGGATCAAGGGTCGCTGGAGTCGGTGACGGCCCTGTTTGCCCGCGGCTACATCGAATCGGCCATGCGCGAGACCATGCTGGCGGCGGTGCACAGCGACTACCCCCTGCTCGGCATGCGGGACGTGCGTCTGACGGACCCTGTCTCCAAGTTCCTCACCTCGATCCAGGCCCGTACCACGGCCCACGACTACCTCTACGCCGGGGTTCAGCGCAGGCTGGGTCGTCCCTTGAGCCCCGCCCAGTGGGAGCAGATCTGGCAAGGCTACTCCCAGCAGGGGCGCGTCTCCGACTGGGTCAAGCAGACCAAGCGGGTGCTGGCGGGGCGCTAATCCACCCAAAGATAGAATGCATGAGGCCACCCCGGGGTGGCCTCATCTGTTTCTGGCGCTGAGCCGGCTCAGGAGGCGGCAGGGCCCGCCGGCTTGCCAAACAGCACCTTGAGCTTCTCGCGCCAGGGCAGGCCTCGCGCCTCCCTCAGCATGTCGCGCCACTCGTGGAAGGTGAGGGTGAGGGGGTTGAAGCTGTGGATGGGCTTGGTGATGCCGAAGCGGCAGGGCTCTCCGGGGTCCTCCTCCACGAAGGTGCCGAACATCCGATCCCAGATGATGAGCACGCCGGCGAAGTTGCGGTCTATGTACTTGGCGTTGCTGGCGTGGTGCACCCTGTGGTGGGAGGGGGTGTTGAAGATGACCTCGAGCCAGCCCAGCTTGCCCACCACCTGGGTGTGGACGAAAAACTGGAAGCCCAGGCTCAGCAGCACGGTGGCGACCACGGCCTCGGGGGGGAAGCCGATGAGGATCATGGGGATCCAGAACAGCCACATGCCGGAGATCGGGTACATCAGGCTTTGGCGAAAGGCGGTGGAGAGGTTGAGTCGCTCCGAGCTGTGATGCACCACGTGGGAGGCCCAGAGCCAGCGCACATGGTGGCTCGCGAAGTGGAACAGCCAGTAACAGAGATCCTGCAGCAGGAACAGCAGCAGCAGGCTCCAGAGATTGAGCTCGATATCCAGCAGCCGCCAGCCCCAGAGCCCGTCGTAGAGGTAGGCGATGGCGATGGCCGCCAGGGCATCGCCTCCCTGGTGCATCAGGGCCAGGGAGGCATTGGCGAACAGATCCCGCCATTGATAACCGGCGGTGGGGAAGGCGGCGCCGTGTTTGCGCAGGTAGAGCATCTCCCAGCCGACGAAGGCCAGAAAGAGGGGGGAGAGGTAGAGCAGCAGCAGTTGCACATCCATGTCAGTCATCCGGTTGGACCAGTTGGTGTCCAGCATACCGAAGAGATTTAAAAATTCATTAACATTTCATGGCTTCCAGCCCTGGCCTCTGCCGGTCGGGATCTTCACGTAGACTGAAGGGACGGGCGCCAGAGTCTGTGGCGCCACGAGCGGCATGATGTCAGCTGAGGAGGAGAGAATGAGAGCAAACCAGGTTTGCGTCATGCTCAGCCTGTTGACCGCGAGTGCAGGGGCCAATGACAGTTTCAACAGCGAGCTGAGTCATTTTGCCGGCGGTGCGGCCATGGGGGCGGGCTTTACGGCCATTGCGGATCACTTTGGCTATCGGGAACACAGGGGCTGGATCGGTTTTGGCGTCTCCACCGGCATCGGCATCGCCGGCGAGCTGGTCGAGCAAGCATCGGGGGATGACTTCTCGGCCCTGGATGCGGGCGCCAATGCGCTGGGGGCCGCCCTGGGCGCCTACGGCACGGATCGCTGGCTGCTGGCACCCGTGGTGCTGCCCGAGGCGCACTATGTGGGGCTGGTGAGCAACTATCGTTTCTGATGGTGGCCTGGTGTCGTCTGAATGAGAAGAGGGAGCCTGGGCTCCCTCTTCTGTCAGCTGATTTGCAGGATTAGAGCACCTGGCTCAGGAACTGACGCAGGCGGGGGGAGGGGGGATTGTCGAAGAAGTCGCCGGGCTTCTCGTCCACCAGCAGCTCGCCGCTCTCCATGAAGAGTACCCGGTCCGCCACCTCCCGGGCGAAGCCCATCTCGTGGGTCACCACCACCATGGTCATACCCTCTTTCGCCAACCCTTTCATCACGTCCAGCACCTCCCCCACCATCTCGGGATCCAGGGCGCTGGTGGGCTCGTCGAACAGCATGATGCGGGGCTGCATGGCGAGCGCCCGGGCGATGGCCACCCGTTGCTGCTGGCCGCCGGAGAGCTGGGAGGGGTAGCTCTGGGCCTTGTTGGAGAGGCCTACCTTGAGCAGCAGCGCCTTGGCTCTCTCTTCGGCCTCTGCGCGGGAGAGCCCCCGCACCTTCTGGGGGGCCAGACTGATGTTGTCCAGCACGCTGAGGTGGGGGAAGAGGTTGAAGGACTGGAACACCATGCCCACCTCTTCCCGCAGCTTGTTGACGTCACCGGGCTCGGTCAGGCTGATGCCGTCCACCACTATGTGGCCGTCGTTGATGGTCTCCAGCTGGTTGAGGGTGCGCAGGAAGGTGGATTTTCCGGATCCGCTCGGCCCTACTATCACCACTACCTCCCCTTCGGCCACCTGGGTGCTGACGTTCTTGAGGGCATGGACCTCGCTGCCGTAAAACTTCTCGACGCCCGTCGCCTTGATGATGGGATCAGTGGCTTTCTGCATATGTCACCTCCAACTGCCGGGCCGGAAAGGCGCGGGGTGTGCCGGTCGTCGCAAAGTGTTGAGACTCCTGCCGGGCTCGAACGATAGAGTCAGTTGCTTTTCGCATATTTCACCTCGAGACGGCGGACCAGGAAGGAGAGGGTACCGGTGAGAACCAGATAGAGCAGGGCCACGGTGAACCACACCTCGAACGGGCTGAAGGTGGAGCTCACCACCTCGCGCCCGGCCTTGGTCAAGTCCGTGATGGAGATGACGGAGACCAGGGAGGAGTCCTTGATGAGGTTGATGAACTGGCCCGCCAGCGGCGGCAGCACGCGCTTGAAGGCCTGGGGCAGGATCACGTAGCGCATGGTCTGGGCCGAGGTCATGCCAAGGCTGCGGCCCGCCTCCATCTGCCCCTTGTGGATGGAGGTGATGCCGGCACGCACGATTTCCGCCACGTAGGCGCCGGTGAAGACCGCCAGCGCCGCCACCCCGGCGGTGAAGCGATCCAGATTTAATACGGTGCCGATAAAGAAGTAGACGATGAAGATCTGCACCAGCAGCGGGGTGCCGCGAATAAGCTCCACATAGGTCACCGCCAGGTTGCGCAGGGCGGGATTGGGGGAGAGGCGGGCAAGCCCCGCCAGGGTGCCCAGCAGGATGGCGAAGACGCCAGCCACCAGGGAGAGCTTGACCGTCATCCAGACACCCCAGGCGATGGGGCCGGCGGTCCAGCTTAACTGAGTGTCGAGCGTATCACCGAGGAAGACGGTATCCCCTTCTGCTACCTGCACGCCCTGGGGGGCGATGGCCTGACGACGGCTGGCATCGGCATCGTCTTGCAGGAAGAGTTGTCCCTTTTCTGCGACCACGGTGCCATCAAATTCGGCAAAATGTTTCTGTTCGGCCTGATAGGCGATGTACTGGGGGATGCGCTCCCAGCGCCAGGTGTAATCGACGGCCTGCACGGCCTTGTAGATGCAAAAGACGGCGACCAGCAGCATCAGCAGAAAGACGCCGTGCCAGAGTAGCTGGTTGGGCTGTTTTTCCATCTGTCTTGTGGATTTGGGGTTGATCACTGTCACAACCTCTCTTGTCGTTATTGTGGGAAAAGACTGCGTGAAAGGGGCGGCGAGCCGCCCCTTGAGAGGTTATTTGAGTTGATTCAACCAGGTCGTGGATTCAAACCACTTCTTGTAGAGACGGTCGTAGCTGCCGTCGCCCTTGATCTGGCGCAGGTAGTTGTTCAGCCAGTTGAGGGTGTCCTGATCTCCCTTGCGGATGGCCCAGGCCAGGGGTTCGAAGGTGAACGGCTTGTCCAGGTGCACCACGGCCCCCTGATTCTGGGAGGCGAAGATGGCGTTGTAGGGCAGGTCGTAGATGAAGGCGTCTACCTTGCCGTTGATCACTTCCAGCTTGGCGTCGTCCTGGGTCTCGAACTGCAGCAGGGTCGCCTTGGGGATCATGCGTTTGACCGCTTGTTCACCCGTGGTACCGAGCTTGACCGCGATCTTGTACTTGGGATCGTTCAAGTCCTGGAAGGACTTGATCTCGCCCGCCTTGTCCTTGCGCAGCACTATGGTCTGGCCGACGACGATATAGGGATCGGCGAAGTTGACCCGCAGGTTGCGCTGGGGAGTGACCGTCATGCCGCCCATGATGACGTCGAACTTGTCGGTCAGCAGGGCCGGGATGATGCCGTCCCAGGCGGTGTTGACGAACTCCACCTTGACCCCCATCTCCTTGGCGACCATCTTGGCCAGGTCCACGTCAAAGCCGATGTACTGGCCCTGTTTGTTGGTCATCTCGAAGGGTTGATAGCCGGCGTCGAAGCCGACCCGCAGCACGCCGCGCTCCAGCACGGCGTCGAGGGTGGAGCTGGGGGCGGCGGCGTTGGCCAGCCCGCACAGCAGCAGGGTAGAGAGAATGAGTTTTTTGATCATATCGGTGACGTCTCTGTCGAAAGTGTGTTCGGCCTTGAACCTGCTCCCGTGCGACTCCATGGCACAAGAGACTGCTGCATCCGGCAACAGGCAAGACAGGATTATTGTCTTGGGTCGGGCAAAAGCCCCATATGAGATTCTATGAATGGTCTGCTGAGTGAAAAATGTACCAAAACTTGATTGTGCTAGAAGACTCAATAAGTTAGTGACGATTTTTCCTCGTGGCTTGACTCATAAAACCACACGAAAACAACATATCTATCTAATGGCGCGGGTTCAAGTGCAAAACGCCGTCGGGGTCACTTTGCGCGACTTTCCCATGGCTGAGGGGGATCAAACGAGCATGCCCCCCCTTGGTGCATGTCGTCAAATGACCCTCTTTGTCACCGCATCCAAGGTACACCCTGGAATTATTTGAGCGGGAAGGTGGGCTCCCTCTGTGTCTTGCCATGGCCTTCCCATATACTCAGCCATCCTCACAGGAAGGCCCGGGTATGGACACCTCAATACTGCTCGAACTGGACGTATTCACCCTGATGCTGATGGCTCTCGGGGGTTACAGTCTCGGTTTCATCACCCTCTCCATCATCTGGGCAACCCACAGGGAGATCCCCGGCCTCGGGCTCTGGTGGTGGTCCAGTCTGTGCGCTCTGGCGGCCCAGTCCCTGTTCTTCCTGCAGGCCTTCTCCCCCAACCTGGCGGGGATCTGGTTCGCCAATCTGCTTATCACCTTCTGCATCGCGTTGATGCCCCTGGCCTTGCAGCGCTTCTTCGGCCAGGCCCCGAGCTGGCGGGCGTTCGCGCTCTTCATGGCGATCTATGTGGTGCTCCTCTGCTGGACCGTGCTGTTCAACGATCACATGGCGCCCCGCGTGCTGCTGGCTTGCCTCAGTTACATGGTGATCGGGGCCGTGATTGTGCGGCAGGTGTGGCGCCACGGCTATCCCGCCTACCTGCCCGCCGTGCTGGTGTTTACCGTGGTCAACGTGCTGCTGTACGGCTTTAACCTGGTGCGGATGGGAGCCCTGTTCAGCGGCGAGGTGCGGGTATTGATGGATCAGCACGCGGTCAACGTGCTGCCCTTCCTCTCCATGCTGATGGGCAACTACCTCTCCACCTTCGGGGTCTTGCTGCTCTGCACTCAGTACCGGGCGCTGGCCCTGCGCCAGCAGGCGAGCCAGGATCCCCTGACCGGCTTGCTGAACCGGCGCGGCTTTATGGCGCGCTGCGCCAAGTCATCCAGACGGGGTGCCCTGGTGGTGCTGGATCTCGACGACTTCAAGCAGATCAACGATCGCCACGGTCACGAGGCGGGGGACAAGGTGTTGGCGGCGGTGGGGGCCTATCTCGCCGCTCAGGGGGATCTGGTGGCCGGCCGCTTCGGGGGGGAGGAGTTCGTCCTGCTGCTATCGGAGCGTGAACCGATCACCCAGCAGGCGCGCTGCGAGCAGATCCGCGAGGGGATAGCGGCGCTGCCGCTGGCCGGCATCCAGATCACCGTCAGCATGGGACTGGTGCCCTGCCAGCACGGCTGGCACTTCGATACCCTGTTCAGCCAGGCGGATCGGGCGCTCTACCAGGCCAAGGGCAGCGGCAAGAACCGGGTCTGTCAGAGCGCCTGACGGGGCGCTCCATTCACGTTGGCGCTCAGGCCGGCTCGGTGGTGAGTGGGCGCGGCGCCTGGGCCTTGAGGAAAGGCAGCAGCAGCAGGGCGGAGACGCCCGCCGCCACCGAGATCACCACGAAGAAGCCGTTCCAGTGCCAGATCTCCAGCACCCTGGCCAGGGGATAGCCCGACAGCGCCGCCCCCATGTAGGCAAACAGGCCGACGAAACCGGTGGCGGCCCCGGCGCAATCCTTGTGGGAGCACTCCGCCGCAGCCATGCCGATCAGCATCTGGGGCCCGAATACGAAGAAGCCGATGGTGAAGAAACAGGCTGCCTGCATCACATAGCTGAAGAAGGGCATCAGCCAGAGCGAGCCCACCGAGAGCAGGATCCCCACCGCGAAGATGAGGTTCATGGGCCCCCGGTTGCCGTTGAACAGCTTGTCCGATCCCCAGCCCGCCACCAGGGCGCCGATAAAGCCTCCCACCTCGAACATCGAAATCGCCGAGTTCGCGCTCATCAGGTTGAAGCCGCGCTCTTCCGTCATATAGAGGTTGCCCCAGTCGTTGATGGCGGTACGCACCACGTAGACCAGCACGTAGCAGCAGGCCAGCAGCCAGATATAGGGGTTACCGAGCACGTATTTGTGCAGGATCTGGCGGGGCGTGAGGCCGGTATCCTGGGTCTGCTGGGCGATCTCCAGGGCATCGTTTCGCCACTGGCCCACCGTCGGCAGCCCCATGGTGCTCGGGGTGTCCCGCAGTCGCCAGCAGAGGAAGAGTCCGGCCAGAATGGCGATGATGCCGGGCACTATCATGCCGTAACGCCAGCCGTGCTGCAGGGCTATGGTGCTGACGATGAGGGGAATGAGAGCCCCGCCCACGTTGTGGGCCGTGTTCCAGACCGACCACCAGGCGCCGCGCTCGGTGCGGGAATACCAGCTGGTGAGCAGCTTGGAGCAGGGGGGCCAGCCCCAGCCCTGGAAGAAGGCGTTGGCCACCATCAGTGCCGCGAACAGCCAGAGCGACGACGAGAGCCCGAACAGTATGTTGATGACCCCGGTCGCCATCAGCCCGAGCCCCATGAAATAGCGCGGGTTGGCTCCGTCGCTGATGATGCCCGAGAGGAACTTGGACACCCCGTAGGTGAGGTAGAACAGGGTGCCGAGCAGACCGATGTCGGCCTTGTCCAGCAGGCCGTTTGCCAGCATGTCCGGCATGGCGAAGTTGAAGCTCTTGCGGGTGAAGTAGAAGACCGCGTAGCCCAGATACATGGTCAGCAGCAGGTGGATGCGCCAGTGGCGATAGGTCGCGTCTATTTCCCGCTTATCCCGCAGCGGCGGCGCCGGTGGGCGGCTCTTGATAAAGCTCAGCATGGCAATCTCTTCTGGCACAAGGACTCAGGCATGGGGCTCCTCCCATTTACGGCGGGGCAGGCAGAGGGTCAGCTCGGTGCCGTGCAGGCAGGAGAGCTGCAAGGTGCCGCCGAGCGCCTGTACCCGCTCGCGGATGCCGAGCAGGCCATAACCCTGGGGGCTGTGCTCGGGCAGGCCGCAGCCGTCGTCCTCCAGTTGCAGCAGCAACTGGCTGTCCTGTTGGCGGGCCTGGATGCGCACCGAGCTGGCATTGGCGTGCTTCACCACGTTGTTGAGCCCCTCCTGGCAGACCCGAAACAGGGTGACCCGCTGGGCATCGGAGAGATCGCTATCCCGCAGCTCCCACTCGAGGCGGGTGACGATGCCGCGGCGCTCGAGTTCGAGCTCTCGCAGCAGCCCCTGCACCGCCTGCTCCAGACTCATGTCGTCGAGCTGACGGGGACGCAGGCGACCGAGCAGACCGCGCACCGCGTCGTAGATGCCAAGCGACAGGGTATCGATGAGGGCGCTGCTCTGGCCGACCCCGGCATTGTCCGGGGCGAGTCGTCGCACTATGCCTGCCTGGGTGCGGATGGCCGTGATGGTCTGGCCGATGTCGTCGTGCAGCTCCCGGGCCACCTCCTTGCGGATGCACTCCTCGGTCTCCAGCAGCCGTTCGGTGAGTTGACGATTGTGGGCGAGCTGGCGGCTGAGCGCCTGGTTTAGCTCTCGCTGGCGCTGGATGCCGGCGCCGAGCAGCAGGCCGGTCAGGCTCTGGGCCAGCAGGGAGAGCAGCAGATCCAGGGGATGCTCGTGCCAGGCCTGGCCCGCCATCAGGGCAACCGTGTTCATCAGGGTGGCGAGCAGGGCCCCCTGCCAGCCGTAACGCCAGGCCATGGCCATGATGGGAATGGCGAGGCAAAACGGCGTGAAGCGCACCAGGGAGTCGGGCAGGCCGAGTTGCAACCAGAGGCTCAGCACGAACAGCAGCAGATACCAGAACAGGTGGCGAAAGCGCCAGTCTACAGGCTGATCGATGAGGGCCGGGCCGAGGGGCACCCAGGTGGCCCGGGTCAGGTAGTGCCAGATCAGCATGCAGGTGGAGGTGAGGGTCAGGCCACCGGTCAGGGTCAGCAGCAGGGCGGTGAGCGCCTCCTCTCCCGCCAGATACCAGAGCAGGGATTGCAGCAGGGCCGCCACCGTCACGGTGGCGAGCAGCACCAGCAGTTGTTGCCAGTCGTTACGCACGCGCTGGCGGCGGGCGATGAGCAGGGGCACCAGGGTGAGCAGGCTGCCGGCCTGGAGAAATGGCCACAGGGGAATGCCGACCTCCTGATCGAGCCACTGCAGCAGCAGGGCCTCGCAGATCAGCAGTGGCGGCCAGTAGGGGAGCGGGCTTTGCAACAGCAGCCCGAGGCGCAGACCGAACGGGAACAGCAGTACCGCCAGGGCCGGGTGCTCCACCAGGTGAAGGCCTATGCTCCAGAGGCAGAACCAGCCGGCGGCGAAGATGAAGCTGGCCGCCAGCGAGATGGCGGCATAGCTGGCGAGGCGGGGGATCACCAGCTGTCCAGCATGCGGTGGGCCAGCTCCACATTGTTGCTGACCTTGAGTTTGTCCATCAGGTTCGCGCGGTGCACGTGCACCGTCTTGGGGGAGAGTCCGAGCTGCTCGGCGATGGCCTTGACCTCCAGCCCGCGTGCCAGCAGCTGCGCCACCTCCCGTTCCCGGTTGGTGAGGGGATCCCGGCTGTTGCAGGCGAGCTTGTGGGCGATGTCCGGGGTCAGGTAACAGCCGCCAAGGGCGGCGGTGCGCACCGCGGCGATGAGCTCATCCGAGCTGCAGCGCTTGGAGAGAAAGCCCTTGGCTCCCGCCTGCAGGGCCTGCTCCACAAGGGCCGGGCTGTCGTGCACCGACAGCATGACCACGGCGAGGCCGGCGGGCAGTTGCCTGAGCAGATCCAGGCCGGACTGATCCGGCATGGAGATGTCGCACACACACAGCTGGACGCCGCTGCCGGGCAGGCCGACGAGGGCCTCTTTGGCTGAGCCGAATTCGGCGACGACCCGCAGATCGGGTTCCAGATTGAGCAGTTGGGCGAAGCCGGAGCGGACGATCTGGTGATCGTCGATGAGGGCAATGTTTATCATGATGTCAGCCTGAGATGGGCGCCCAGGGGGCTGGCGCGGCCAACAAGATACCCGTGGCGTCATCTTGGCTCAAGGGGGAGGGGAAATTGTGAGCAAGATAAGTGGCGATCCGTGCCCAAAGCTTGATCCGGATCAGGCCGGGCACGCGCCGTGCGCCACGGGGCGCGGGCAGCGCGTGCCCCTCTGGCTCAGCGGTGCAGCTCGCCGGCGCGCTCGGGTTGATAGACCACTTCCAGGATCTCCACCTGGATGGTGCGACCGGCGGGACCCGGCCAGGCGATGCTGTCGCCGACTTTCAGGCCGAGCAGGGCGCTGCCGACCGGCGCCAGCACCGAGATCCTGGTCTCATCCCCCAGTGCATCCTTGGGGTAAACCAGCGTCAGACAGAAGTCACTGTCGTTGTTTTGCATCTTGAAGCGCACCGTGCTGTTCATGGTCACCACGTCCGGCGGCATGTCCGCGGGCTCGCGGATCTCGGCGCGATCCAGCTCCTCCTGCAGGGCCAGGTGCTGGGGGTGGTTGCCGAGCAGTTGCTCGATGCGATCGAGATCCAGGCTGGAAATCACGAGATGTGGCTGTTTCATAGGGCATTCCTTATCAATGGCTGACGGGACCAGGATGACGGGCAAGCTGGTCGAAAGATGAATATGGGTTGTGTAATGAGATCGCAAGCGCGATGCCCCCGAGCGACTCGCGCAGCGGGGCGAGGGCGGGGGCTCAGCGGGGTGTGAGCAGACTGGAAAAAATCATGAGCGCTTTCATGTGGATACCATAACCATTCCTGACGGCTTTGGCAATTACCCACACCAACGCTCAGGGTGCCTGATAGTCGTACTGCCTGAGGATGCGGGCCAGGCTGCCATCTTGCCGCATGATATCGATGGCCTGACGCCAGCGCGCGGCCTCACTGGGGGAGAAGTCGGGGTGGGCGGCGAGATAGATGGCCGTGCGTTGCAGGGTTTCGCCCCGCACCAGGTCCGCGAGGGGGAGTCCGGCCTGCTGCTGGGTGTAACGGGCCGTGTTCCAGGCCACGGCCCAGCCCTGGATGCGACCCATGGCCAGCTTGCTGGCGTTGCTTATCTCCTCCGTCACCGCCTCCTCCCTCCCCTTGGGCAGGGGTTGGCTCAGGCTCTGGCCGTAGGAGCCGCGCATCACCCCGAGCGCCAGGGTCGGCAGCTCGCGGCGGGTGAGCGGGGCAGGGTGATGGTCGCGATGGCTGGCCAGCACGAAGGCCTCCTCCAGCAGGGGGGCGACCCAGAGAAACTGCTGTTCCCGCTGGGGGCTCCTGACCGGGGGGAGCAGCAGGGTATCGGGTCGATGGCGGGCCTGGCTGAGGGCGCGGGCCAGCGGCATCAGCTCTATGGTCAGGGGCTCGTGCAGGCGGCGCGCCGCCTCTTCCAGCACCTCGATGGCCATGCCGCTCGGCGCCCCCTGCTGGCTGCGAATGACATAGGGCGGCACCTCGGCGGCGATGACGGTGACGGCCTGGGCGGTCTGGGCCGCCAGCCAGAACGGTGCGACGAGGAAGAGGGAGACGAGAAGACGCATAGGGAGCCGGCCAGGGGATGAGGCCTGGGAGTGTACCATCCCGCCGGCACGGATCCGCCAGCCCCATATAGATAAGAGGGGTCAGTCAAAGAAATCCCGCAGATCCAGGCTCTGGTAGCCGCCGAGTTGCTGCCAGGGCAGCTGTTTGGGCAATGGCCTCGGGGTCACCTCCATCCGGTAGCTGCGATAGCCGTCCAGGCTCGCGGACTCCACCACCAGGGGGATCTGCCACTGGCTCGACCAGAGGATGCGGGTGCGCTGCTTGCCCTCGCGCTTCTCGTACCAGCGCGCCTGGGCGGGGGCAGCCTCATCCAGTGCCGCCATCCCCTGCAACAGGGCCGGATCCACCAGATGGCGGATCTTGTCCCAGTCCGGGGTGAAGCCCACCTGGCCGTACTCCTCCGCAGGCACCTCCACCAGCTGGTTGTGCCAGGCGTCGGCGTAGCGCAGCTGCAGCCCGCCATCTTCCCCGTGCGTGACCCAGCGGGCCGCCATCTGGTGGGTGAAGTGCTTGTGACCCGGATTGGCGTCATGGGTGGCGTGATAGGCGCGGGCGAGCGGCAGGGGGATGAGCCGCTGGCTCCACACCTGGTTGCCGACCCGCATCCACTTCTCCTGCCAGTGGCTCTCCCTGGCGATGCCATCGGCGCCGGTGACGCGATTCTGGTAGCTGATGCGGGTGGCGAGATCCGGAACGTCGTCGAAATAGGCCTGGGCCAACAAGGGGCTGGCGAGCAGCCATAAAGGAAACAGGATTCGAATCATGATGTTCGCTCGAAAGAGCAGGGGCCAGTGCTTATCGGCTGGCCCCTGCCACTTACAGGCCGAGCGCCTCCCGCAGTTTGCCAAACACGCGGGTGTTGTCGAGCGTGCCCTTGAAGCGGGTGCTGCCGGCACCGCCCGCGAACAGCATGACATCGCCGCCACCGTGGGTCTCGGAGCCGAGCTTGACGCCGGTCTCCTGCAGGTAGTCATCCGCCATCACCTGATCGCTGGTGAGGGTGGGGCGAACATCCGGGCGGTTCGGGCCGTTGCCGAACACCAGGGTCGTGAAGGGCTTGCCCTGGGCATCGTTCTGAGTCGAACCGTCCGGGTTCTTCACCAGATCCAGCACTGGGTTGCCCTTGGCGGAGTAGCCGTTGATGGTCATGGTGTGGTCATGATCCGCGGTGACCACGATCAGGGTGTTGCTCAAATCCACTTTGCCGAGCGCCGTCTTCACCGCCTCGTCCAAGGCCACCGCATCGGTGAGGGAGCGTTTGGCGTTGGTGGCGTGCAGGGCGTGGTCGATGCGCCCCCCCTCCACCATCAGGAAGTAGCCTTCGCTGTTCTGGCTCAAGAGATCGATCGCCTTGGCGGTCATCTCGGACAGCGACGGCTGGGTATTGGCGGCCCCCTTGGCGACCCTGTCCAGCTCATAGTCGAGGTGGGACTTGGCACTGAAGAGCCCCAGCACCTTGCCGCTGCCGACCTTGGCGAGATCGGCCTGAGTGGTGACGTACTGATAACCCTGGGCGCGGAGCTCGGCGGTGAGATCCCGGCCATCGGCCCGGCCCCCCTTGTTGCTGGCGCTGTAAGGGGTCCAGTGGTTGGCACCGCCCCCCATCAGCACGTCTACCCCGTCACCGAGCGCCTGGTTGAAGCCGGCGCCGCCCGGTACCGCCTGCTCGGCGATGGCATAGGCCGCATCCCGGTGGCAGATGTGGGAGTAGGTAGCCGCCGGGGTGGCGTGGGTCAGCTCCGTGGTGGTGACGGCGCCGACGGACTTGCCTGCCGCCTTGGCCAGCTCCAGTATGGTGGGCACAGGCGTGCCGTTGTCGCTGGCGCAGTTGTTGACCCCCTTGTTGCCGTTCACGTCCTTGCCGGGTGCCACGGCTTTGGCGTCGCTGCTCATGGCGATCACCTCGTTGTTCATCTTGACCCCCGTGGTGTAGGCCGCCATGGAGGGGGCCGAATCCGTGGTCTGGGCGTCGTGGGAGAAGGTCTTGATGCGCGCGCTTCGGGGCAGCTTCATCATCTCCAGATCCCCCTCTTCCCCGACCTTGAATAGCCGGGTGGCGGTGAGCACCGTGGGGCCCATGCCGTCACCGATAAACAGGATCACGTTCTTGGCATCGGCTGCCTGGGCCTGACCCGCCAGGGCGCCCAGCAGGGCGGTACAGACGAGGGTTTTGTTCATGGCTGATTTCATCAGAATGCTCCTTACAGCTTGGCCGCAGCCTTGACCTTGCCGAACACGGCGGTGTTGTCGAGAGAGCCGTGGAAGCTGTCCGCTCCCTGGCCGATGGCACCGAGGAAGACGTCGGTACCGCCATGGGTTTCGTTGCCGATGTCGCCCGTGCTGACCACCACCTCCTGGTGATAGTCGTTGGCCGAGACGGTGGCGTCATCGAGGGCGGCCACGCTGCTGCGCGGACCCTCCACCCGGTTGTAGCCGTTGCCAAAGCCGATGATGGTGTAGGGCATGCCATCGCTGTCCTTGCTGGGCTCGCCGGTCTCGTAGTTCTTCACGAGCCCAAGCACGCCCGGGTTGCTGGCCGTTGTCTTGCCGGTGCGTTTGGCATAGCCGTTCAGCACCAGCGTGTGGTCGTGATCGGCGGTGACCACGATCAGGGTGTTCTTTAGCTCGGGATCGGTCTTCTTCACCTCGTCGATGGCGGCCTTGATGGCGTCGTCGAAGGCGAGGGTGTCCTGCAGGGCGCGCTTGGCGTTGGTGTCGTGCAGGGCGTGATCGATACGCCCCCCTTCCACCATCAGGAAGTAACCCTTCTCCTTGCCCTGGAGCTGCTTGATGGCCGCTAGGGTCATCTGGCTCAGGGACGGCTCGCTGGCGGGCCTGTCCAGGTCATATTTCATGTGGCTCGAACCAAACAGCCCCAGCAACGGCTTGTTGGCATCGGCCTGGTTCAGCTGATCCAGATTGCTGGCAAACTGATAGCCCTTGGCCTGCATCTCCGCGATGAGGTCGCGGCCATCTGTGCGCTTGCCCTTGGCGGCGGTGGGCAGGAAGAAGCTGCTGCCGCCGCCGAGCACCACGTCCAGCCCCTCTTTCAGGGCCCCGTTGTAACCGGCACCGCCTGGGACCAGCTGGGCGGCGATGTCGGCCTCCAGATCCCGGTTGCAGATGTGGGCATAGGTGGCGGCCGGGGTGGCGTGAGTCACCCGGGTGCTGGTGACAACGCCAGTGCCGCGACCGTCGGCCTTGGCCAGCTCCAGCAGGGTGGTGACCGGCTTGCCGGCGCTCTTGCTGCAGTCGCTCTCCTGGGTGGCGTCGCTGTCCATGCTGATGACACCGTTGTTGCTCTTGACCCCCGTCATGTAGGCCGCCATGGAGGGGGCCGAGTCGGTAACCTGGGAGTCGTGGGAGAAGGTCTTGATGAAGGCCGTCTCCGGCAGGGTGTCTATGGTGAGGCTGCCCTCTTCACCGACACCGTAGATGCGGGCCGCGGTCAGGGTGTTGAGGCCCATGCCGTCGCCCAGGAAGAAGATCACGTTCCTGGCGCTGGGCTCGGGGGGATTGCTGTCGTTCGTGGAGTTGCAGCCGGCGGCCAGGGCGGCGCCGATCATCAATGCAAGTCCTGCCATCTTTCTCATTGGGGTTCGCTCCTTGTAAAACCTGAGCGCAGCCTAGAGGGGTCAGATGACACTTTTAGTGAAATTGGATGACAATACGATGAAGGCGTCATCTAAATGTTATGTTGTATCAATCACTTATTGATGATGCTTCTGTTATTTAACCGCCCTTGATGAAGGGCGCCGGGTGGGACCTGCGGCTTGGTGGTTTGCCTTCATCCGGCTAGAATGACCTGTCAAATTGGGGCGCCAACGGGTAAAATGCGCCCCCTTGCGACGCCAGACGTCCGCCATCGCTCGCCGCTCGTTCCCGCACGCCAGCGCCCGCAGCCCTTACAGAGAGTCACGGATATGTCCATCAACTGGTTCCCAGGCCACATGCACAAGGCCCGCAAAGAGATTGCCGAGGTCATGCCCCAGGTCGATGTCATCATAGAGATGATTGATGCCCGCATCCCCTTCTCCAGCGAAAACCCCCTGGTGCCCGAGCTGCGTGGTGAGACCCCGGTGATCAAGGTGCTGAACAAGGCGGACCTCGCCGATCCCGAGATCACCGAACTGTGGGTGGCGCACATGGAGAAAGAGAAGGGGATCAAGGCGTTGCCCCTGACCCAGCAGGAGCCGGAGAAGATCAAGGCGCTGCTGACCCTGTGCCACGAGATGCTGCCGGAGCGCAACTTCGACCTGCGCGGGGTGCGCGCCATGATCATGGGCATCCCCAACGTGGGCAAGTCCACCCTGATCAACACCCTGGCGGGGCGCATCATAGCCCGCACCGGCAACGAGGCGGGGGTGACCAAGTCCCAGCAGCGGATCAAACTCGACAACAACGTCATCCTGACCGATACCCCGGGATTCCTCTGGCCCAAGCTGAACCCGCCCTCCTGCGGTTACCGGCTGGCTATCACCGCGGCCATCAAGGACACGGTGTTCGACTACGCCGACATCGCCATGTTCGCCGCCGATTACTTCATCAAGGCGTATCCCGAGCGGATCAAGGCGCGCTACCAGCTGAGCGAGCTGCCGGAAACAGAGATAGAGCTGCTGGAGCTCATCGCCCGCCAGCGCGGTTTCATGCGCAAGGGGGGGCTCGCCGATCTGCACAAGGCGTCCGAGATCCTGGTGAACGAGTTCCGCTCCGGCATGCTGGGCCGCATCTCCCTGGAGACCCCGGAGATGGTGGTCGTCGAAATCGTGGAAGCCGAGGCCGAGGCCGAGCAGAAGGCCAAGGAGAAGGCCGAGCGGGAAGAGGAGCGCCAGGCTCGCGCCCGTCGCAAGTACGCCAAGAAGCGCCAAAAATAGCCGCTATTGTGCTTGGTATGAAGAAGAGGCGACCCCAGGGTCGCCTCTTCGTTTTTCAATGAGCAGGAGATTGGCCGAAATGACGGAGCGCCTGGCGACTCGCGGAGCAGACTCACGCTGCCGAGCATGCGCGGAGAAAAACGCCGTCAGCGCCATCTCTGGCGGATTGACAATCCAATCGGCGGTGGCATGATGCGCTCGCATTTTGCCTCTCCTCAGGGTTTTACCCATGACCACATACACCCGGCCGGTGCTGTTATTGCTCTGCGGCCTGCTGCTGCTGACCCTGGCCATCGCGGTGTTGAACACACTCGTGCCGCTCTGGCTCGCCCATGAAAAGCTGCCGACCTGGCAGGTGGGCATGGTCGGCTCCTCCTATTTCTGTGGCAACCTGTTGGGCACCCTGCTGGCGGGGTCGCTGATCAAGCGGGTCGGCTTCAACCGCAGCTACTACCTGGCATCCCTGATCTTTGCCGCAGGCTGTGTGGGCTTGGGCGTCACCCTGGGCTTCTGGAGTTGGCTCGGCTGGCGTTTCATCGCTGGCATCGGCTGCGCCATGATCTGGGTGGTGGTGGAGAGCGCGCTGATGTGCAGCGGCACCGCCCGCAATCGGGGCCGTCTGCTGGCCGCCTACATGATGGTCTATTACGTTGGCACAGTGCTCGGGCAACTGCTGGTCAGCAAGGTGCCGACGGGGCTGATGGAGGTGCTGCCCTGGGTCACCGGTCTGGTGCTGGTGGCCATCTTGCCGCTGCTGTTCACCCGCATCGTTCACGAGCGCGGTGAGCAGCAAGCCACCACCCTGGTGTGGCCCATGCTGCGCCTGCGTCAGGCCCGCCTCGGGGTCAACGGCTGCATCATCTCCGGCATCGTGCTGGGGTCTCTGTATGGCCTGATGCCGCTCTACCTGAATCATCAGGGGGTGAGCGATGCCGGCATCGGCTTCTGGATGGCGGTGATGGTGAGTGCCGGCATCCTGGGTCAGTGGCCCATCGGCCGCCTGGCGGACCGATTCGGGCGACTGCCGGTACTGAGGGTACAGGTCTTTGTGGTGATCCTGGGGGCCATGGGAATGCTCGGAAACCTGGCCATGGGGCCGGCGCTGTTCATCCTCGGGGTGGCGGGCTTCACGCTCTATCCGGTGGCCATGGCCTGGGCCTGCGAGAAGGTCGAACAGCATCAGCTGGTGGCGATAAACCAGGCGCTGCTGCTGAGCTACACCATCGGCAGCCTGCTCGGGCCGACCCTGACGGCTCTGCTGATGGAGCATTACTCCGATAACCTGCTGTTCGTCATGATAGCCGGCGTCTCCTTTATTTATCTGCTGATGCTGCTGCGCAAGATGGGCGAACACAGGACGCCGGTGGCTCATGCCTGATGACCCTGCGAGATAGAGCCGTTTGCTGACGGTCAGCGCTCGGGAGCGGGCTCATGGGGTCACTGTTGTGCTTTATATAAAGAAGAGGCGAGCCTCTTCGTTTAGGAATGTGGGAAGTCACATACGCACGACGGCGCGGCGCAAGGGCTAGCCAAAGCGACGGCGCGCCTCCTCGAACAGGGAGAGATGCAGGGGGATCAGCTGCCGCCAGTCGCGTCGGTAGCCGCCTCCCGGTACGGCGGCGATGGCCAGACCGTGCTGCCGTGCGCTGTCGAACACTATGGCATCCCGCTGGCGCACCCCATCGTCGCTCAGGGAGAGGAAACCCAGCTCGTCCGCATGGTGCACATCTACGCCGGCCTGATAGAGGATGAGATCCGGCTGATAGAGGCGCAGGGCCAGGGCGAGGGCCTGCTCCAATGTGGTGAGGTAGGCATCGTCCTCCATGCCGCCGGGCAGTGGGAAGTCCAGATGGGAGGCGGGCTTGTGGAAGGGGAAGTTGCGCTCCCCATGGAGGGAGAGGGTGATGATGTCCCGGCGACCTGCGCACAGGGCCGCGCTGCCATCCCCCTGATGGACATCGAGATCCACGATCAGCACCTGCTCGCAGCGCCCCTCGTCGAGGCAGGTTTGCGCCGCTATCACCAGATCGTTGAACAGACAAAAACCGCTGCCAAAGCTCCGGTGGGCGTGGTGATAGCCGCCGGAGATCTGCAGGCCGCACCCCTCGGCCAGGGCATGGCGGCTGGCGGCCAGGGTCGCACCGACAGAATGGAGGGTGCGTTCGATGAGTAGTGGCGACCAGGGAAAGCCGAGCCGGCGGACGGCGTCCCGCTCCAGGGTGCCGGCGAGGGCGGCATCCACATAAGCGGCGTCATGGACTCGCATCAGCTGCTCCCGGCTGGCGGGGCTGGCCAGGGTGAGCGGATAACCCTGCTCCGAGAGCATCTGGTAGAGCGCCTGATACTTGGCCAGCGGAAAGCGATGGCGTTCTGGCAGCGTCAGGGCGGAGTAGCTGTGGTGATGGAAGATGCGAAGGGACATGGGATCCGAGTCCGTGCGAAATGAAAAAGGGGAGCCTGGCTCCCCTTATTACTGGCACTCAGGCGCCATCATTGCTGCTGGATGACCCAGATCTGGAAGGCCTTGCGGGTCTCGGCGTCAGCCTTGTTGTACCAGCTCTGCAGCTGGGTCAGGGCTTCCGGGTTGCTCATGGCCTTGCTCGGGGCCACTTCCACCGGTGCGCTGGCGGCGGCCATCACGGCGGCGGTGGAGACGGCAACTGTCTTGGGCTGGTTGAACGCCTTGCCCATCTTGATGAGCTCCTGTTGATAGTCACGGGTCAGCTGGAAGCCACCTACGGTCGGCATGATGAACTGTTCGGATTTCAGGGTTTGGCCGGTGGCTTTGTCTTTCAGGACGACGTTCTGATCCTTGACGAAACGCCGGGCTTCGTCTTCCTTGCGGGGCTTCTTGAAGTCGAGGAACAGCAGCTGGTTGTCGGCGGCGGTGAAGTTGATCACCAGGGGCTCGGCGGTCACCAGCTTGGTTTCGCTGCGGCTGGAGTAGTTGCCTTCGAAGGCGACGACGACCTGGTGCTTACCGGGCTCCAGGGAGAAGACGGTGGCTTTGTCGAGCAGCTGGGGGTTGACGGGTTCGCCATCGAGCAGCTGGATGACATAGGGATTCGTTATTTCCAGTTGGCTAGCGGCCAGGGCGCTACCTGCCCACAACAGACCAGCCAGGGCCGGTACCAGAACAGTCAGTTTCATTTCATCTCCTTGAACAGTCAGGCGAGTGCCCACTGAAAAATAGGGGCTCATTTTTGCAGGTTTGCCGCAGAGCGGCAATAGGTGTTTAGGGCGTCTCTGACGGGGTTGGCAGCCTCTTTTCTCGCAAAAGAAGAGCCGGGCAGTCGATCCTGTGGCCTACTCCACGCGCCGGGTGAAGGGGGGCAGGGCATCCAGCAGCCCCTTGCCATAGCGCTTGGTCAGCAGGCGTCGGTCGAGAATGGTGACCCGTCCCCGATCTGCCTCTTTGCGGATGAGGCGGCCACAGGCCTGGATGAGCTTGCGGGAGGCCTCCGGCACCGTGAGCTGCAGGAAGGGATTGCCGCCACGCTGTTCTATCCACTCGGCGGTGGCCTCTTCCACCGGGGAGTTGGGGACCGCGAAGGGGAGCTTGGTGATCACCAGGTTGGTGAGGTAGTGGCCCGGCAAATCCAGTCCCTCGGAGAAGCTGCCGGTGCCAAACAGTATGCTGGCCTGACCGCCGTCGCACTTCTGCTTGTGCAGGGTCAGCAGGGCGCTGCGGGATGCCTCCCCCTGCACCAGCAGGGAGAGCCCCTTGGCCCGGAGCCCCACCGCCACCTCGTTCATCTGCCGGTAGGAGGAGAAGAGCACCAGGCTCGCCTCCTTGCCCGCCAGCAGCCGGGGCAGGGTGTCTATCAGCTCCTGGGTGAAGGCGGGGGCGCTGGGCTCATGGACCATCCTGGGCAGATAGAGCTCCGCCTTGTGGTAGTCGAAGGGGGAGCGCAGACGCAGATAACGGGTGCCATCGTGTTCCTTGAGCCCCACCTGATGGCGGAAGTAACTGAAGGAGGAGAGGGCGGTGAGGGTGGCGGATACCAGCACGGCGCCGAGGCATTTTGACCAGAGCCACTCCTCCAGCAGGTAACCCACCTCGATGGGGGAGGCGTGCAGCCAGATGTCGCCCTCTTCCCCCTTGGCCATCCAGCGAGCCAGCGGCGTCTTGCCGGTGGGCACGTGGCGGCTCAGCATCTCCCACAGGGCGCAGAAGCTCTCCAGCCGCTGCAGATGGAAGCCGCTCTCCGCCAGCAGGGGCTCGGCCTCCTTGCGGCGGATCTCTCCATCCTTGAGTGCCTCGCCGATGGCCCCCTGCATCCTGTCCAGGGCTCGCAGCGCCTTCTTGCTAGCCTCTTTCAGATTCTCCGCCAGCATGGGCAGGGGATCCGGCAGCACGCCGTCGGCGAATCGATAGTGCTGCTCGCTGCCAAAGAGATGATCGTTGCCGACAAGCCACTGCTCCAGCGCCTTGAGGTCCGGCTGCAGGGAGGCCAGCGCGTCCTGCAACTTGAGCTGAGGGTCCAGCAGGCTCTCCTTGTTGAGGGCCCGGGCCAGCTTGCCGGCACTCTGTACCAGCTTCTCCAGCCAGCGGCGCGAACCCTTGACGCTGGCGGAGGCCGCCCCGTGATCCCGCGCTATGGTGGGCAGGTGATGGGCTTCGTCCAGCACGTAGATGCACTCGTCCGGTGGCGGCAGTATGATGCCGCCACCCATGGTGAGGTCGGAGAGCAGCAGGGCGTGGTTGACCACCAGCACGTCGGCGGCGTCCATGTCGTTGCGGGCGCGGTGGAAGGGGCAATGCTGGTGATGGCTCAGGGCCTTGTTGCAGCTGTGGCGATCGGCGGCAATCCTGTCCCAGCAGAGATCCGGGATGGGTTTGGGCCAGTTGTCTCTATCGCCGTCCCATTTCCCCTCGGTATAGGCCTGCCACAGGGCCTGATAGCGATCCTTGTCGGCATCCGAGGGCTTGTGTTTGCTCAAAGCACCGAAATCCAGCTCGAAGTTGGCCATCTCGCCGCCGCTGGCCGCCTGCTCCAACAGGTGCTCGCAGCAGTAACGCTGGCGCCCCTTGACCAGCATGAAGCGAAACGGCAGTTCGCTGTGCCTGTGGTAGAAGGGCAGGTCCTTGTGGATGAGCTGCTCCTGCAGGGCGACGGTGGCGGTGGAGATCACCAGCTTCTTCTGGGTGAGGCGCGCCACCGGGATGGCGCCCTGGGCATAGGAGAGGGATTTGCCGATGCCGGTGCCCGCCTCGGCCACCAGGATGCGGCGGGCCCTGTCGTATTCACCGGTCAGGGTTTTGGCGATCTCGGCCACCAGAAAGTTCTGCTCTTTACGGGGCACAAAACCGGGCAAGCCATCGGCAATCTGTCGATACGTATTGCGAATGGTGGTTTTGAGGCGGGTAGATAGCATAAATGAGTTCTGGTCGTGTCGGGGGAGATGGAGACAGGATACCCGCAACGGGGCGCCGGGGTCGAGGAAGGGAGCGACAGGGGCTTCATCCTCGACTCGGCATTTATAGTATGAGGACTCAAATCGGTGCAATAAATCACCAGTGCCGGGTTGTTAAGGCAGAGAGAATGACTGTAAACGTTTTCCCTGGTGAGCTCGGCAATGTGGGAGTCAGCTCACAAAATTTTTGCTTTGACTAAGCATTTCGCAAAAAGTTCCAAGTTTTTTCGTTGCGGATTGGAAAACCCGGTGATAGTCTCGGCCCCATAGTGATGCAAAGAACATCGCTAACACAGGGAATAACAAGGACTTAGTGTTTAATTACAGTAGGCATTGGAAACAATTATGAAAAAGACAATTCTGGCTATTGCTATCCCGGCTCTGTTCGCTTCTGCCGCTAACGCCGCAGTGGTTTATGACAAAGACGGTGTCACTTTTGATATCTACGGCCGTGTTCAGGCTAACTATTATGCAGACCATAACAAGTCTGTTGGCGCAACTGACGGTTCTTGGGGTTTCAGTGACACTGGTGCTCCTGAGTTCACTCCAGGTACTCCTGCGCACTACTCTGATGTGGATGGTGAACTGGTTGGTTCTTCCCGTCTGGGCTGGTCCGGTAAAGTTGCGCTGAACAACACCTGGTCCGGTATCGCCAAGACCGAGTGGCAAGTTTCTGCCGAAAACTCCGACAACAAGTTCAACTCCCGTCACATCTACGTCGGCTTCGACGGCACCCAGTACGGCAAGATCATCTTTGGTCAAACCGACACCGCGTTCTACGACGTGCTGGAGCCGACCGATATCTTCAACGAATGGGGTGACGTAGGTAACTTCTACGACGGTCGTCAAGAAGGCCAGATCATCTACTCCAACAGCTTCGGCGGTTTCAGCGGCAAGCTGTCCTACCAGACCAACGATGACGTAGCCGTCAAGGTTACCGACATCGGTCAAGGCATCAAAGAAGACGCTGTATACGGCAAGAACGTGAAGCGCAAGTATGGCTACGCCGCCGCAGCTGGCTATGACTTCGACTTCGGTCTGGGCTTCGATGCCGGTTACGCTTACTCCGATCTGGAAAGCACCACCAGCAGCGCTTCTGGCGACAAGAAAGAGTGGGCCCTGGGCGCACACTACGCCATCAACGGCTTCTACTTCGCCGGTGTGTACACCCAGGCTGACCTGAGCTACGACAACACTGTTGCCGGTAGCAACAAGGACAAGGGCCGTGGCTACGAGCTGGCTGCTTCCTACAACGTTGACGCCTGGACCTTCCTGGCCGGTTACAACTTCACCGAAGGTAAGGTTGCTTCCAACTCTGCTGGTGCTTCTTACGAAGACATCGTTGACGAAACCCTGTTGGGCGTGCAGTACAACTTCACTTCCAAGCTGAAGGCCTACACCGAGTACAAGATCCAGGGTATCGACAACCTAGACGACGAGTTCACCGTTGCCCTGCAGTACAACTTCTAATCCAGTCCTGACACTGAGTTAGTGAAGAAACGGCCAAGCCTAGCTTGGCCGTTTTATTTTTTGTGCCCTCGTTCCCCCCATTTCACCGCCCATTCCCGCGCAGCATCACGTTGCCACGTTTCTTCCCTTGGTTTTCCCAGGTTGGATCGCTAGATTATTCAATTCGTTGAAGGAACGTTGACCGACAGGGAAGCACTGGATTGATCGATTTCACCCACCCCGAGTGGCGGGCCTTGGCGCAGCAGCTGCTGGCGGAATCCGCCCCCGTGCTCCGTGCGCGCCAGTGGCAGCCTCTCATCGGCATGCTCAGGGACAATCAACTGCTGCTGGCCCTCGGCAACCATCGCTATGAGCTGACTCCGGCGGGCCGCCGTTATCTGACCCGTGAGCTGACCCTGGCCGAGATGGCGTGCGCGCCCCTCGAGCCGGAGGAGTGGTTGCATGAACAGGGCTGGCAGCTGGGGGAGCGCGTCAACGAGCGCGTGCTGGCGGCGCTCTATCGCAAGGGGTCGGGGAGTTTCAGTCCCATCGAGCAGATCAACTTTGAGGACAAGGGGATAGGGCTCTGCCGGGATCAATCCCTGCGGCTGCGGGCGACGCACCCTTTCAGCCTGTTCTTCAGCGGGGGGCGACTGCTGGATGCGGGCCCCTGGCTGGAGAGCCTCGGGGAGGTGGCGCTCCCCGTGCGCACCCTGGGGGGACTTGGCAAGATCCTGTGGGGAGAGGGGGACATACAGAGGGTGATCAGCACCGACTCCCTCGGCGTTTTTGCTGAGCTGGCACTGCCTGCCGATGCCCTGCTGGTCTGGTTGCCTCCCGAGGAGCCCGGTGCCTTGCAGTCCCTGATCGCCGCGCTGCCGCCCCACACCGTCTGGAGCCATCAGGGGGCCCTGGAGCCTGCGGCCATCGATCGGGTGCTGATGCTGGCCGAGCGGCTGGGCCGGCCGGCGAGCTGGTGGCTGCCACTGACCCTGGCCCCCATCAAGGAGGCCTATGCATCCCCCCTGGGGGATTCCCGTCCCTGGGAGCCGAGCCGGATCCCGCGGCCACTGTTGGCACTTTGTAGCGATTTGATCGAGTCAAACAGGGGTTTGTCCGCCGAAGTCTGCGCCCTGGCACCAGAGTGGCATGCGGTCGGTGGATAGGCTGGTGGATCCGGTCAAAGATGCCTGCGAAAAAGCGGTTTTCCCCTATTGAGCACGGTGGTATAAAGGGCTGACGATGCGCTCGCCTGCGGGCGCTTTTGTTTGCCACTTTTTTGTTTCAAAAACGCGCCTGCCACCCAACACATTCAATGGAATACAGGGACTACCATGTTTGAAAAGGTTGTTGCCGCCCCAGCGGATCCTATCCTGGGCCTGACCGAAGCTTTCCGTGCCGACACTCGCAGCCACAAGATCAATCTGGGGGTCGGGATCTACAAGGATGAATCCGGTGCCACCCCCATACTGCACTGCGTGAAGCAAGCCGAGCAGAAGCTGCTCAGTGACGAGAAGACCAAGAATTACCTCGGCATCGAGGGCAATATCGAATATGCCCGCATCGTGCAGCAACTGCTGTTCGGGCAGGATGCCGCCCTGATCGCGAGCGGCCGTGCCAAGACGGCGCAGGCGCCGGGCGGTACCGGGGCCCTGCGCATCGCCGCCGAGTTCGTGGTGCGCAACGGACTGGCCAGGACCATCTGGATCTCCGATCCCACCTGGGCCAACCACGTCAGCGTGTTCCAGGCCGCGGGTCTCTCCGTTAAATGGTACAAATACTACGACGCCGCCACCAAGGGGCTGGATTTCGCCGCCATGCAGGCGTCGCTCTCCGAGGTGCAGGCCGGCGATCTGGTGCTGCTGCACGGCTGCTGTCACAACCCGACCGGTATCGATCCGACTACCGAGCAGTGGCAGGCCCTCGCCAAACAGAGTGCGGCCGCCGGCTGGCTGCCGCTGTTTGACTTCGCCTATCAGGGCTTCGCCCGGGGTATCGAGGAGGATGCGCAAGGTCTGCGGATCTTCGCCGAGTGCCACGACGAGTTGCTGGTGGCGAGCTCCTTCTCCAAGAACTTCGGCCTCTACAACGAGCGGGTCGGCGCCTTCACCCTGGTGAGCGCGAACAAGGCCGTGGCCGACGTGGCCTTCACCCAGGTGAAGACCGTCATCCGTGCCAACTATTCCAACCCGCCGTCACACGGCGCCGCCGTGGTGACCGCCATCGTCAGCGATCCGGCGCTCTACGCCGAGTGGGTGGAAGAGGTGACCGCCATGCGGGTGCGCATTCGTGAGATGCGTGAGTTGCTGGTGGCCAAGCTCGCCGAGCGCGGTGTCGCCCAGGACTTTGGCTTCATCCGCGAGCAGAACGGCATGTTCTCCTTCTCCGGCCTCTCCAAGGATCAGGTGGAGCGCCTCAAGAGCGAGTTTGCCATCTATATCGTCGGCTCCGGCCGGATCAGCGTGGCCGGGATCACCCGCGCCAACATAGATCCGCTGTGCGACGCCATCGCCAAGGTACTGTAAGCGAGAGCCTGCACACCTGGATTGATGTTGAATGCTGACAAAAAGCCCGCCAGATTTGGCGGGCTTTTTCATTTCTTATCGCATCACTCTGTCACTTGATTTCAGCGACGCCCCTTGCCCCCCAGCAGGGATCCCAGCACGCCGCGGATCAGCTGGCGCCCCACCTCGTTGCCCAGGGTGCGGGCCACGCTCTTGGCGGCGGTCTGCACCACGCCGTCGTGCTGGCCGCCGCGGGGGCCGGTGCGGCCGAACAGCATGCCGTTGAGGGCATCGAGCAGACCACCGCCCGCAGGCTGGTTCCCCTGGGTCGGGGAACCGCTTGATCTCCCATCCGGCGCCTCTTCCCCTTTAGCCCCATTTCCCTTGAGCCGCTCGAAGGCGGACTCCCGATCCTCTGTCTGCTCATAGCGGCCGTGCAGCAGCGAGCCCAGGATCTGGGCCTGACGCTCGGTCTCCGTCAGCGGCCCGATACGGCTCGCCGGCGGGGCGATGAAGGCCCGCTCCACCACGCTGGGGCGCCCCTTCTCATCGAGCAGGGAGATGAGGGCCTCGCCGACCCCGAGCTCGGTGATGACGCCGGCGGCGTCAAACGCCGGGTTGGCCCTCAGGGTGTTGGCGGCGATCCGCACCGCCTTCTGATCGCTCGGGGTGAAGGCACGCAGGGCGTGCTGCACCCGGTTGCCAAGCTGCCCCAGCACGGTGTCCGGGATGTCGGCCGGACTCTGGGTCACGAAATAGACGCCGACCCCCTTGGAGCGGATGAGGCGCACCACCAGCTCGATCTTCTCCAACAATGCCTTGGGGGCGTCGTTGAACAGGAGGTGGGCCTCGTCGAAGAAGAACACCAGCACGGGTTTCTCCGGATCCCCCACCTCGGGCAGTTGCTCGAACAGCTCGGAGAGCAGCCAGAGCAGGAAGCAGGCATAGAGCCGGCTGGACTGGGTCAGTTTGGCGGCGGCCAGTACATTGATATGGCCGTGGCCTGCCTGATCGGTCTGCAGCAGATCCTGGATATCCAGCATGGGCTCGCCGAAGAAGTGATCCCCACCGGCGCTCTCCAGGGTGAGCAGGTTGCGCAGGATGGCGCCGACGGAGGCGGTGGAGACATTGCCGTAGCGGGTGGTGAGGAACTTGGCATTCTCCCCCACGAACTGCACCATGGCCCGCAGGTCTTTCAGATCGAGCAGCAGCAGCCCCTCGTCGTCCGCCACCTTGAACACCAGCTCCAGCACCCCGCTCTGGGTATCGTTCAGACCGAGCAATCGGGCCAGCAGCAGGGGGCCCATGTCGGAGACGGTGGCTCGCACCGGATGGCCCTGTTCGGCAAAGAGATCCCAGAAGAGGGTCGGGCTGGCGGCAAACAGGGGGGCGGGGATCCCGAGCTGGGCCAGGCGGGCATCGAGCTTGGTGGAAGGGGCACCTGGGGCACCCAGCCCGGCGAGATCCCCTTTCACATCCGCGAGAAACACCGGCACCCCGATGCGGGAGAACCCCTCCGCCATCACCTGCAGGGTCACAGTCTTGCCGGTCCCCGTGGCACCCGTGATGAGACCGTGGCGATTGGCCAGCGCGGGCAGCAGGCTGATGGGCTGGCCATTGGTGTAGGCGAGGGTCAGTGGTTCGGCCATGGAGGGCTCCTTATCGCAGTCGACCAAAGAGGAAACAGGCTGATAGGAGTGTGGTGGCAGAGCCAGATGATGGCAAGGGAAGGCCCCGTACCGGCCTCCCTTATGTCATTCATTCGCCTCGACAGTTAAGGGCTCAAGGGCGCTGGGGATGACCCTTGCCGAGACGGCCCAGTTGCAGCAGCAGCAGGGTGAGCAGAGCCCCGGCGGCGGCCGTGATCATGGCGAGCAGCAGGCTGCCGAGCAGGAAGGGGGGCACCAGGGTGGCCGCCTCGTGCTCCAGCCAGTGCAAAGACCAGGTGAGATGGAAGGGCTCGGGAGTCTGATGCAACACCAGACAGCCGGTGCGATAGGCCCACAGATACATGAAGGGCAGGGTCAGTGGGTTGTTGAACCAGACCGCCAGCAGGGCCAGCGGCAGGTTGAAACTGAAGGCGAGGGCCAGCGCCACCGCGACCAGGGAGTGCATGGGCATGGGGACCCAGCTAGCGAAGATGCCGGAGGCGATGGCGCCGCAGAGGGCGCGGCGCCCACCCTGCCACAGGCCCGGGGCGAGCAGCCGTTCCCCGAACAGGGCAAACCATTTTTGCTGGCGCAGGGTCTCGGGATCCAGTTTCAGGCGGGCAACCCACTGCTTCAGCATGCCCGCGCCACCTTGCGTTTCTGCCATTGGCGCACGGTATTGATGCGCCAGAAGGTGCGGATAAAGGCGTAACCGAGCAGGGAGCTCAGCAGGGCGAGCACGAGCGATCCCAGCAGCAGGGGCGGGGCCAGGGTCTCGAACACCGAGACCAGCCAGGCCCAGGTGAACTCGATCTCGATATGTTGATAGGGCTGACCCAGCAGGTGACAGCCCACCAGATAGGCGCCGTAGAAGAGCGGCGGCATGGTGAAGGGGTTGGAGAGCCAGACCAGGGCTACCGAGAGGGGCAGGTTGACCCGAAAGGCGATGGCGCCCCCGGCGGCCAGCAACATCTGGCAGGGGAGCGGGATCCAGGCCATGAAGAGGCCGACCGCGAAGGCACCGGCGGCGGAGCGGCGGTTGAGGTGCCAGAGATTGGCATCGAGCAGCAGCTTGCCAAACAGTCGTAAATGCTTGTGCTCCTTGAGCTTCTCTTGATCGGGTAGCCAGCGTTTGATGAGTTGTTTGGGCATGTTTGAAACCTTGCTAAATACTTGCTCAATGGATCTGCGTCTGTTGTCGTTTGCCCTAGGGGCAAGCTCCTCCCTGCTCTGGCCCTGGCTCCCCTCGGTTGCATGGGGTGCCCTGCTGCTGGTACTCGCCCTCTGGCTGGCCCATGGGCGTCATTGGCCCTGGCTGTTCCTGCTGCTTGGCATGCTTTGGATGCAGGCCAGTCTGCAATACCGGCTGGCCTGGCTCGACAGGCTGGAGGAGCAGACAACCCACATGATAACCGCACGGGTGCAAAGTACAGAACCTCAGGGTGAGAAATTTGTCCGCTTGCTGCTGCGCCTGGAGACGCTGGATGACGTGAGCATCCGACCTTCTCCCCTTATTCGCATCAACGCCTACCAGGCGTTGCCTGATCTGCCTGCCGGCAGCCAGATCACCCTGGTGAGTACCCTCAAGCCGGCGCACGGGCTGGCCAACGAGGCGGGGCTGGATGGACGACGACTGCTGCTCGGCAAGGGGATCACCGCCACCGGCAACCTGCGCCGGGTGGTGGCGATGGACGCGGTCGCCCCGGGTTGGCGGGCGCGCTGGCTGGCCGATGCCAGCCTCGCCTGGAAAGGACTGGCTCAGGCCCCCCTGCTGGCGGCGCTGACCTTTGGAGAACAAGGCGGGATCACGGATGCCCAGTGGGAGCTGTTTCGCGGCAGCGGCCTGACTCACATCATCGCCATCTCGGGTCAGCACATCGCTCTGGTGGCCGTGCTCGGTTGGTGGCTGGGGCGCCTGTTTGGCCTGCGTGGCGCCATCCTAGTCTCCCTGCTGTTTGCCGCGACCTACAGCGCCCTGGCGGGATTTGCGGTGGCGACCGAGCGGGCCCTCATCATGGTGGCGGTCTGGAGCCTGCTGCGCTGGCGCAAACGGGATTGGCCCAGTCATCGCGTCTGGCTGTGGGCCTTCGTGGTGCTGTGCCTGTGGGATCCCTTCGCTCTCTATTCGGCGGGCTTCTGGCTCTCTTTCCTCGCGGTGGCGCTCTTGCTGCTGGCGAGCCATCTGGCGGCGAAACCCGGGCTTGTGCGGCTGCAGATCCTGCTGCTACTGGGCCTGCTACCGCTACAACTGTTGCTGTTCGAGGGCATGGCGCCCCTAGCGCTGCTGCTCAATCTGCTGGCCTTGCCGCTGTTTTGCATCGGCATCATTCCGCTCGCGCTTATCGGCGTGTTGGTGGCGCCGCTCTCTACCGCCCTGGCTCACGGCCTGTTTTGGCTCTCTTCCTGGGGGCTGGATGGGGTCATGTGGGGGCTCGAGCTGTTGGCCAGTCATCTGCAACTCTGGTGGCCTGTGCCCGGCTGGCTGATGCCAGCCAGTTTGCTGCTCATCCTGCTGTGGGGGAGTTGGCGCCTGCCGGGTGGTCGTTACCTGCTGCTGCCGGTGGGGGCAAGCCTGCTGTTGGCGGCATGGCCCGCGCCCAGCCCCTGGCAGTTGCGGGTGCTGGATGTGGGGCAGGGACTTTCCGTGCTCATCACTCGCGGGGAGCGGGGCATCCTGTATGACACAGGGGATCGCTACCCCGGCGGCTACAACATGGCGGACGCCGCCATCTTGCCGGTGCTCAACCGGCTCGGCATACGGGTGCTGGATGCCCTCATCATCAGCCACAAGGACAAGGATCACGCGGGCAACCGCCTCGCCTTGCTACAGGCCCTGCCGGTGCGCAGTGAGATCTCTTCCTTCCCGTTCAGCCGGGATACCCGGCTGTGCCGACGGGGTCAGCGCTGGCAGTGGCAGGGGCTAGATTTTGCGGTGCTCTGGCCAGAGCGGCCGGGGGCGGGCCACAACAACGATGGTTGCGTGTTGCAGATAAGCGATGGCCGAATCCGTATCCTGCTCGCCGCCGATATCGAGAAGGGGGCCGAGCGCCGGCTGGTGGCCCTGGAGGAAGAGGATGGGGAGGGAAGGGGGCTCGCCAGCACCCTGCTGGTTAGCCCCCATCACGGCAGCCGTACCTCCTCGACTCCGGCGTTCGTGGCGGCGGTCAGCCCGACCCTTGTCGTTCATAGCGCGGGCTTCATGAACCAGTGGCAGTTTCCCAGACCCGAGGTGGTGGCGAGATACGAAGACGCGCGTCAGTGGGTGACGGGGCAGGATGGCGCCATCCTGGTGGAGGCAGAGGGGACTGGGCTGCGCATCCTGGCCGAGCGGGAAGGGGGACCCTGGTATCGGCGAAACGGTGACTGGTGGCAACCCAAGCTCTGGGACTGGTGAGGCCCCCAAGCCGTCATTTCCCTTGTTGTCATCGCTGTACGTGATGGCGGTGTTTGGTGTGAGGCTGCGCTTTGGCTTGGGCATGAATCCGTCATTTCCCCTTGTTGTCATCCCGGTGCGTGATGGCGACGCTTGGTGTAAGGCTGCGCTTTGGCTAGAATACTCCGTCATTTCCTTCAATTACGGCTATTCATGCAACAAGAAACCTCACAAGAGAGCTGGCCCGTCTTCAAGCGCCTGCTCGGTTATGTCCGGGATCGCAAGCTGGGACTGGTTGGCGGCATCATCGGCATGCTGGGCTATGCAGCCGTGGATACCACCTTCGTCTATTCCATCAAGCCGCTCATCGATCAGGGGCTCAACGGCGACGACAGCAGCGTCCTCAAGTGGATGCCCTTCTTCGTGCTCGGCATCGTCGCCCTGCGCGGTTGTGCCGCCTTCCTCTCCAACTACTGCATGGCCTGGGTCGGCAACCATGTGGTGATGCGGCTGCAGCAGCAGGTGTTCAGCCACCTGATGGCCATGCCCATGAGTTTCTTCGACCGCCAGAACACCGGCAACCTGCTTTCCAAGGTGACCTATGACGCCGGTCAGGTCTCCTCTGCCGCGAGCTCGACCCTGGTCTCCCTGGTGCGGGAAGGGGCCACCGTCATCGGCCTGCTCGGCCTGATGTTCTATCACTCCTGGCAGCTGTCGGTGATCTTCCTGGTGGTGGGCCCCGTGGTGGGCATCCTCATCGGCCTCATCAGCCGACGTTTTCGCAAGATCAGCCGCCACATCCAGCAGGCGGTGGGGGATATCACCACCTCCACCGAGCAGATGCTCAAGGGCCATAAAGAGGTGCTGATGTTTGGCGGCCAGCAGGTGGAGGACAAGCGCTTCTTCTCCGTCAGCAACCGCATGCGCCAGCAGACCATGAAGATGGTGGCGGCGGATGCCATCGGCAGCCCCATCGTGCAGATGGTGGCCTCAGTGGCCCTGGCAGTCTTCCTCTACGTGGCGACCATCGACAGCGTCAAGGCGACCCTGACCGCGGGCACCTTCACCGTCATGGTCACCTCCATGATGATGCTGCTCAAGCCGCTCAAGAGTCTGACCGACGTGAACAACCAGTTCCAGCGTGGCATCACCGCCTGTCAGAGCCTGTTCGGGCTGCTCGACTCCACCCCGGAAGAGGACACCGGCACCCGCACCCTGGAGCGGGCCCGCGGCGAGATCGAGTTCCGCAACGTCACCTTCACTTACCCGACCAAGGAGACCCCGGCGCTGCACAACGTCAGCTTCAAGGTCGAGGCGGGCAAGTCCGTGGCCCTGGTGGGGCGTTCGGGCTCCGGCAAGAGCACCATCGCCAGCCTGCTGACCCGTTTCTACGACATCGAGCAGGGGGAGATCCTGCTGGACGGGGTCAACATCCGCGAATACAAGTTGAGCGAGCTGCGCAAGCAGTACGCCCTGGTCTCCCAGCACGTACACCTGTTCAACGATACCGTGGCCAACAACATCGCCTACGCGGCGGCGGATCGCTACAGCCGTGACGAGATCCAGCATGCGGCCCGCATCGCCCACGCGGACGAGTTCGTGCGCAAGATGCCGGAAGGCTATGACACCGTCATCGGTGAGAACGGGGCCTCCCTGTCCGGTGGTCAGCGCCAGCGCATCGCCATCGCCCGCGCCCTGCTGCGGGACGCCCCCGTCTTGCTGCTGGACGAAGCCACCTCGGCCCTGGATACCGAGTCCGAGCGCCACATCCAGGCCGCCATCGATGAGCTCTGCAAGGCGCGTACCTCGCTAGTCATCGCCCACCGCCTCTCCACCATCGAGAAGGCGGACGAGATCCTGGTCATCGACGAGGGTCATATCGTCGAGCGTGGCAACCATAGCGAACTGATGAGCCAGCAGGGCACTTATGCCCAGCTGCGCGCCATCCAGTTCGGTGCCAGCCAACCCGCCGCGAGCCAGCAGGCCTGATGCTGGAGCGGCTCTGGTACGAGAAGAGTGGCTGGCGCTGGTTGCTAGCCCCCTTCGCCCTCTTGTTTGCCCTTATCAGCGGCGTGCGCCGCTATGGTTATCGTCGCGGCTGGTTCAAGGCCTACCGTGCCAGCGTGCCTGTCATCGTCGTCGGGAATATCTCGGTCGGCGGCAACGGCAAGACCCCTGTGGTGGTCTGGCTGGTGGAGCAGTTGCAGGCCCGCGGCTTCAAGCCCGGGGTGGTGAGCCGTGGGTATGGCGGCAAGGCGCCCCATTATCCCTATCGGCTCGATGCGCAGAGCACCACCGCCGAGGCGGGGGATGAGCCCGTGCTCATCGCCCGGCGCTGCGGCTGCCCTGTGGTGGTGGCCCCCAAGCGCGCCGATGCGGTGCAGCTATTGGAGCCTGAGGTGGACATCATCATCACCGACGATGGCCTGCAGCACTATGCCCTGGCCCGGGATCTGGAACTGGTGGTGGTGGACGGCGTGCGCCGCTTCGGCAATGGCTGCCTGCTGCCCATGGGGCCGCTGCGCGAGCCCATGACCCGCTTGAAGCGGGTGGATGCCATCCTCTGCAATGGCGGCGTCCCGGCCAGGGGAGAGTATCCCATGGCGCTGGTGGCGGATGCGCCGCGCCGAGTGCGGGATGACGTGCTGGCCTCTGAGCCCTTGCCGCGTGAAGTCGATGCGATGGCGGGGATCGGCCATCCCCCCCGTTTCTTTGGGACCCTCACCAGCCTTGGCTACGAGCTCAAGCAGAGCGTCGGCTACGCGGATCATCAGGCGTTCGACAGCGCCGAGCTGCTGGCTCGCTTCGCCGATCGCACCTTGCTGATGACAGAGAAGGACGCGGTCAAGTGCCGGGCCTTCGCGCCGGACAACTGGTGGTATCTGCCGGTCAGTGCCGAGCTGCCGGCTTCCTTGCTGGACACTCTGCTGGCCTCGTTGGCAGAGTCACGTGCTAATGCGGATAAATAAACAATGCGTTTGTGCTGTAGGGGCGAGATTTACCTTGTGTAATGACCGCCCTGTCGGCCCATCAAGCTAAATATACCGAGATGTCCGGCGTGAAGGTAAGGCTTGTGCTGTTGAAGGCACCTCCTCATCGAAGCCGGACATGTCTATTGGATTACCCGGCATCCGTGCCGGTATCGCCTGTCCGAAATCGTTAAAGGAGTTTCGTTGTGGCACTGGATATTAAATTGCTCGACATCATTGCCTGCCCGGTCTGCAAGGGGAAGCTGCACTACAACAAGGCCGCCCATGAGCTGGTCTGCCGCTTCGACAAGCTGGCTTATCCGCTGGAGGAGGGGATCCCTGTGCTGCTGGAGAACCGCGCCCGCCACCTGCCTCTGGAAGAGCTGAACCCATGAGCTTCGTCGTCGTCATCCCGGCCCGTTACGCCTCGACCCGGCTGCCGGGCAAGCCGCTGGCGGACATCCATGGCAAGCCCATGGTGCAGCACGTGGTGGAAAAAGCCCTGCAGTCCGGCGCGGATCGGGTGATCGTCGCCACCGACGATGTACGGGTGCAAAGCGCACTGGCAGCGGTTGCCCGAGAGACGGGGGCCGAGGTGTGCATGACATCGAAGGATCATCAGTCCGGCACCGAACGTCTGGCTGAGGTGTGCCGTCACTACGGCTTCACCGCCGAAACCATCATCGTCAACGTGCAGGGGGATGAGCCCCTCATCCCCCCCGCCATCATTCGTCAGGTTGCGGACAACCTGGCCGCTGCCACGGCCCCCATGGCGACTCTGTCGGTGCCGATCCAGGACGCCGAAGAGGCGTTCAACCCCAATGCGGTGAAGGTGGTGACCGACAAGGATGGCTATGCCCTCTACTTCAGCCGCGCTTCCATTCCTTGGGACAGGGACCGCTTCGCCCAGACTCAGGCGCAGATCGGCGCCCATTATCAGCGCCACATCGGCATCTATGCCTATCGTGCCGGTTTCATCCAGCGTTACGTGGATTGGGCGCCGAGCGCGCTCGAGCAGATCGAGGCGCTGGAGCAGCTGAGAGTGCTCTGGTACGGGGAGAAGATCCATGTCGCCCAGGCGCTGGAGGCCCCGCCCGTCGGGGTGGATACCCAGCGGGATCTGGACAAGGTGCGTGCCCTGCTGGCCCCTTGATACGCGTAACAGCAGTTTGACTCGAGACGGCGCCCCAGGGCGCCGTTTTTTGGTTGAAACTTTATATAATTAGTTGATTTAAAACGGCATTGGTGGAGAGGTTCAAACTTTTACCGGCCATGGTTTGCCAAATCACCGAGTTTGGTTATGATGCAAGACGCCGTGTTAACCCTAACTGGCATATAACGACATAAGAAACGGGGTGTATGGGTGATTAATGTATTCCTGGTCGATGATCATGAGTTGGTGCGTACAGGGATAAGACGCATTTTGGAAGATGTCCGCGGGATCAAGGTGGTGGGCGAGGCACAGAGCGGCGAGACGGCCGTGACCTTCTGCCGACAGCATCACCCAGACGTGATCCTGATGGACATGAACATGCCGGGCATCGGCGGCCTGGAGGCGACCCGCAAGATCCTGCGGATCCGGCCCGATGTGCGCATCATAGTGCTGACCATTCATTCAGAAAACCCGTTCCCGACCAAGGTGATGCAGGCGGGCGCCGCCGGTTATCTCACCAAGGGGGCCGCCCCGGACGAGATGATCCACGCCATCCGCCTGGTGCATTCCGGTCAGCGTTACATCTCCCCGGAGATCGCCCAGCAGATGGCCCTGAGCCAGTTTGCCTCGGCGGACGAGAACCCCTTCAAGTCCCTCTCCGAGCGCGAGCTGCAGATCATGATGATGATCACCAAGGGGCAGAAGGTGACCGACATCTCCGAGCAGCTCAACCTGAGCCCGAAGACGGTCAACAGCTACCGCTACCGGCTGTTCAGCAAGCTCAACATCAATGGCGACGTGGAGCTGACCCATCTGGCCATTCGCTACGGAATGCTGGATGCCGACACCCTCTAACCGGGTGTGGTGTGTTGACGAAGGCGGCCCGGGCCGCCTTTTTGCTTGGTGCGCCTAGCCTGGTACCTCTGCAGCCGGGACCGTTCCGAGGCCTTTGCGTTCCAGTGGCGGGGCGCAGTATGATCCCCCGTGAATCCTTGTCCCGAGTCGAGTCGCCGATGACCCTTTCTTCTTCCGAGCCCCTTTTCGACAGCAAAGCCTTCCTCAGTGCGGTGACGAACCAGCATATCGACGTCTATCGCGGGGGTCATCATGCCGATATCTGAACCTCTCTTCGACAGCAAGGCGTTTCTGAGTGCGGTAACGAACCAGAGCGGCGTCTATCGCATGTACGACAGCGGCGGAACCGTCATCTATGTGGGCAAGGCCAAGGATCTCAAGAAGCGGCTCGCCTCCTACTTTCGCACCAATGTGGACAGCATCAAGACCCGTACCCTGGTGCGCCAGATAGCAGACATCCAGGTGACGGTAACCCACACAGAGACAGAGGCGCTGATCCTCGAGCACAACCTCATCAAGCAGTACCAGCCGCGCTACAACGTGCTGCTGCGGGACGACAAGTCCTATCCCTGGATCATCATCACCGGCCATCGTCATCCCCGTATCGGTGTGCACCGCGGCGCCCGCAAGATCAAGGGCGATTACTTCGGTCCTTATCCCTCCGGCGGTGCGGTGCGTGAGAGCCTGCATCTGATGCAGAAGATCTTCCCGGTGCGCCAGTGCGAGGATGCCGTCTACGCGAACCGCACCCGTCCCTGCCTGCTCTATCAGCTCAAGCGTTGCGCCGGCCCCTGTGTGGCGGGTCTGGTGAGCGAGGCTGAGTACGCCCAGCAGGTGGAGCTGGCCAAGTTGTTCCTTGCGGGCAAGAACCAGCAGGTGATAGGCGAATTGGTGGGCAAGATGGAGTCCGCCAGCGGCGATCTGCGCTTCGAGGAGGCGGCCCGCTACCGGGATCAGATCCAGGCCCTGCGTCGGGTCACCGAGCAGCAGTCGGTGAGCGGCAACGTGCTGGACGAGCTGGACGTGGTGGGGGTGGCCTTCGATCAGGGCACCGCCTGCATCCATGTGCTCTTCATTCGACAGGGCAAGGTGCTGGGCTCGCGCAGCTACTTTCCCAAGGTGCCGGCGGATACGCCGCTGGACGAGGTGGTGCAATCCTTCCTGCTGCAGTTCTACCTGTCGGGGCAGGGGGGCAGGCAGATCCCAAGCGAGGTGCTGCTGGATGTGGCGTTGGAAGACGAAGAGGTCATCGCCCAGACCCTGAGCCAGACCGCCGGCTACAAGGTGCGGGTGCAGAGTCGCACTCGCAGTGAACGGGCGCGCTTTATCAAGCTCGCCGCCATCAACGCCGAGACGGCCCTGCGCTCCCGTCTCGCCCACAAGAGCACTACTACAGCCCGTTTCACCCAGCTGGAGGAGCTGCTGGAGCTCGAGGCCCCCATCGCCCGCATGGAATGTTTCGACATCTCCCACACCATGGGGGAGCGCACAGTCGCCTCCTGCGTGGTGTTCAATCGGGAGGGGCCGCTCAGCTCCGAATACCGCCGCTTCAATATCGACGGCATCACCGGTGGGGATGATTACGCCGCCATGGAGCAGGCGCTGGAGCGCCGCTTCGGCAAGCAGCAGGAGCCGGACAAGGTGCCGGACGTGCTCTTTATCGACGGCGGCCTCGGTCAGCTGCGCCGGGCGGAGGAGATCCTGGCCCGCCAGCTGGAGTTTCTCGGCGGTAAATACCCGCTGCTGGTAGGTATCGCCAAGGGGGTGACCCGCAAGGCGGGGCTGGAGACCCTGATCCTGGGGGATAGCCACGAAGAGCTGCACCTGCCGGCGGATATGCCCGCCTTGCACCTCATCCAGCACATTCGCGATGAATCCCACCGTTTTGCCATCACGGGCCACCGGGCACGGCGCGCCAAGGCCCGCACCACCAGCACCCTGGAAGATATCCCGGGGGTAGGGCCCAAGCGCCGGCAGGCCCTGCTCAAGTACCTGGGGGGCCTGCAGGAGGTGAAGAAGGCGGGGGTGGACGAACTCGCCAAGGTACCCGGCATCAGCCAGGAGCTGGCCCAGTCCATCCACGATGCCCTGCATTCCCTTTGAGGGGGCGGGGTCGCCTCTGTGCATCAGCCCGGCCGACCGGGATGTGTGGCACGGGGCTGAGCTGGATGGAATACGGTAAAGCCCCGTCATCGGTATACAAGGGCCGTGACGCCGGGGGCTCGCCAATGCCATAATAACCGGCATCCTGAGGTTATTGACGGATCCATAGACCAAGACGGGCACCGCCCGGTTGCATCGGCAATCGGCTTGGGGCTACCATGTAGCGGCATACAAGAAGTGGCTGAAAATAATGACAAATATTCCTAACCTGCTGACGTTTTTTCGGATTTTGCTCATCCCCGTCTTCGTCATCCTGTTCTACCTTCCCTATCAGTGGGCCTATGTGGCGGCCGCCATCGTCTTCATCCTGGCGGCGGCGACCGACTGGTTCGACGGCTATCTCGCCCGCAAGCTGAACCAGTCCACCGCCTTCGGCGCCTTCTTGGATCCCGTCGCCGACAAGATCATGGTGGCCGCGGCCCTGGTGGTCATCGTCGAGCACTACAACACCATCTGGGTCACCATCCCCGCCATGACCATGATCGGCCGCGAGATCATCATCTCCGCCCTGCGTGAGTGGATGGCGGAGCTCGGCAAGCGCTCCTCGGTGGCGGTCAGCTGGATCGGCAAGTGGAAGACCATGATCCAGATGGTGTCGCTTACTGGCCTCATCTGGCAATACGACATCTGGATGGTGTGGCTCGCCTACCTGCTGCTCTATGTGGCGACCGTGCTCACCTTCTGGTCCATGTTCCAGTATATGAAGGCCGCCTGGGGCGATCTGAGCTACCACTCCCGCTTCTAGTTGGTCTCCTCACAAAGCACCGTTTCCCGGCCCTTGGTGCCAGGAAACGGTGATGAGGGGCAAAAGTACGGGGAAAGGGCAAAAAATGCCCGAACGATCAGCGTATTAAATGTTTTTGGTTGACTGAGCGAGGAACATCGCTAGAATGCGTCCTCGTAGTCAGGCAATCAGCCAGACCGATGCGGGAATAGCTCAGTTGGTAGAGCACGACCTTGCCAAGGTCGGGGTCGCGAGTTCGAGTCTCGTTTCCCGCTCCAAATTCAGACAATAGAGAGTTCACTCTCTTTTGCATGGCGCGTTAGCAAAGCGGTTATGCAGCGGATTGCAAATCCGTTTAGTCCGGTTCGACTCCGGAACGTGCCTCCATATTGACAAGCCCGCCCGCGGACTTGATACCGATTGCGGTGCCTGAGTGGTGAAATCGGTAGACACAAGGGATTTAAAATCCCTCGCCGTTCGCGGCGTGCCGGTTCGATTCCGGCCTCAGGCACCATTAAAATCAAAGACTTACGAAGGCCACTAGCGATAGTGGCCTTTTTATTTTTAGCCGAATGGCGACAGAGTGGCGACAGCGATTGTTGATGTATAGGGGGGGGCTGATCAGTTCGTCATTCTCGTATAGGTGTCGGTTGCTTAGGCCATGGCTACAGGTACTGACGCTGCCAGCGTATCTAGGTTGGACACACTGGCAGAGGGAGTATTCTAAGAATCTAACTAGTTAGTTTTTACTGATTTGAATAGCGCTGTTAGTTGGTCTATTCCATCAAAAGTGGCAGGTAAGTCGCCTTCGTTGGATACAAGGCCTGCGAAAATTACACTTTCGAATCTTTCTAGTGTAATGTCGCTTTTTGATCTTATTTTAGCTGCATACTCAGAGTAATGCATAATAAATCTGCACAGAGTCATTCTTAGCTCGATTTGCAATAGTTGAGCACAGACAGATTTATAGTTAAAAAGTAGTACTCTAAAGAGATAAAGTAAAATTGCAATATAAGAGACCGTGGGAAGCAGAGAAATTATTGTGTTAGAGATATCGCTGGGCGCATTTTTGCTCACTGTGTTATCTATGACTTTATTTGTACTGGTACTTAAAGCGAATACATAACTAAAGCTAGATAGTTGCTGTTCTTGCTTAAACGTGGGAAGCATTTTGTAAACTAAAGGTGCCATGATAAGAACAATAGATAAAACCATCATGCCAATTAAGTTATTTCTTTCTTTTTTCTTTTGTTGGTAAAGTGAATTAAATCCATCATGTAGACCTACAAAATTGAAAGCATCTTTATATTTCTCGATGGATAATTTTAGCTGATTGGCTTCGTCAGTTTTTTCTTGTAGAGTTTTATTCCAATTATTAGTTAAATCCTCGGCTTGCCTAATTGTTTCGCCTATGTTGCCAAGTGATTTTATCGCAGGCTTATTCAGTAACGATTTAAATAAATATGATGGTAAATCTCTAATAGAGAAAGTTATACCTGATTTTGCATTTTCGCTAAAGTTACTTATGTTGCTTTTAGTGAAGTTAATTACTGCTAAAAGATCGTGGTCAAAATCGGTCTCTGTAGATAAGAAACCTTCATAAAGAAACCTAAAGCACATTGAATACATTAATTCAAGCTGTATTATTTTTTCTTCTTTTGAGTGTTTAAGTGTTTTTAGAAGGGTAATGAACCGTTCTCCAAGAATTTCAATGCTATAACTTGCATGTTCATCCCAGAATTTTGGGTTGGCAGTAATAGCTCCAAGCATTGTTAGAAAGTTATCTATAATTTTATGTTGAAAGTCCTTGTTGTCTGTAGTTGTTATGATATTAGATAGTGAATCGTAAGCCTCGCGAACAGTCGTTATATTATTTTCATTGGAAAAAAGAACCATTTGCTCACCCATATTATACGAAGAAAAATGAAGATTTTATCATATTGAAAAATTAAAGGCCCTCATAGGCCCTTAATTATATTATTTTATCCCAATGTCTAAAAATGAGTGGTCGGTCGCTATCACCGAGTGAGGGGGATGGAAGATTGAACCGCTCGTTTGGTCAGACGATACAGGCAGGTTTCGGCGACGGAGCGCAGTTGTTCGTTGGTGATTGCCCAGTTTTCGTGCAGGTGGCCGCTGAGGGTGGCTGGAGTGGCAATAAAGGCATCGTCCGGCAGTGGGCGGCAGCCGGTGATGCGATCAAACTCCACGCTGACCAGCAGGCGGCCGCAGTAAGTGCCGTCGCTGCCACTGGGGGCAGGGATGCGGATGCTCTGAGGCACTTGTTGGCTCAGTTGCTCGGCCATCCAGTTGAAGGCTCTGATGTAGGTCTCTTTAAACCGGGCGGCCAGTTTGCCGGTGAAGCCCATCACCAGAAAGATGAAACCGTCCTTGGTCATGTTCCAAGCCTTCCGGGTCTCGCCTTTTTCATCCAGATATTCAACGGGCTCAAAATTGAGCTCGTTGAACTCGGGTGAGCAATCCAGAGATTCAATCTTGCGCAGCACGTTCTTGTGCAGTTTGCCAAAGACTTCGGCCACCTTGAGGGAGGTGGTCATGGGTTGGCCGTGGTACAGGGTGATCAGGTCGGTAGGAGTAAAACTGGTGATGGTGTTCATGGTAAGAGCCCTCGGATGCGATGCAGTTGAATCGCCACCATTGAGGTCTCAATCTCGACTGGTGACGAGCTGAACAGGGTTGAGACTACCGGGCATCCAAGGAAACCGGCCAGCCGTGAGGCTGCCCTGCCCAGCCCGTCATAACTGAAATTACGGGTACTACTGGGCCGCACAAAAAAACACGCATGGCGCGTGTTGTGCGCTTGGAATGCTACGGGGTCTCAATCCCGGCAACGGATTTTGCCGCTGCCAGCGCAGTATCGCGCAACCAACCCCCACCAATCAACCCCAACACTCACCCACGGTTCACCCAAAGGGTGATTCGCACACATCAGATGACTCAAAAGGTACAGATTTCAATCAGGGCAGGGGATGGTTGTTTTGAAAGGGCATAAACACTAGAGATATGTGGCTGGAATGAGGGTCATAATTGCCAAAACATCGGATGATGCTAAATCGTGAACCCTAGAGTTGGCTTGAGTTACAGGAGAAAATGGTGTCATACCTCAGACTGTTACGATCTTATAACCAGCCAGCGTGAGGTGTGACACCAATCATCACCAATTAGGCGACAGAGCGTTAGCTCTGCCGCCATTTTTCATTCTGGTAGTTCTTCCAGCTTCACTTCAAGTTGTACGCGGTTGGTGTAGCCCTGATTGGTGAGGTCGTGCACTACCTGGGTGAGCAGCCAGTCTGCCTCGTCGATCTGGGGCTTGAACCCCCTGACGGTGGTGGGTTGTTCGGGGTAGAGTTCTGGCCGGCCCTTGGCCAGGGTGATGTCGAACTCGGCAACCCCGCGCTGGATCCGTTCCCACTCAGCCCTGGCCGCCCGCATGGCGTTGGCCTGGTTGGCGTAGACGTGGCGCAGCTCCTTGACGTTCTCGCTGCTGCCGACCAGCAGCTCGTTCTCTTTCTTGTTGACCACGACGCCTGGTGGCAATGGCCGTTCTGGTTTCGGCTTGGTCTTTCTCTTGCGCTTCACCTCGACTTTCTTTTTCTCGGCGGCCTTGTTGTCTTGCCAGTAGGCCGTCACGCCGGTGTAGGAGTCGCGGTCTGCCACTGAGAAGCGGTGCTGATCGCCATCTTGGCGGGTGATGGTGATGGCTGGCAGCGGCTGGCCCTTTGCGGTGGTACCCTGGCCTGCCTTGATGAACATCAGGCGGCCAGATTTGACGGTGGCGATGGCATCGCACTGGCCAGCCAGGCGGGTGAGGAAGGCCAGATCGCTTTCGTTGGTCTGGTCGATGTGGTCGATCATCTGGCCCTTGAGTGAGTCACCCACGCAGGGAGCAAGCCCGTAGGGGGCAGCGACCTGGTCAACGATCCTGCTGACGGTGGTCTGGTGCCAGCTGCGCTCGCGCAATCTGTTCATGCCACCGCGCAGATCTGCTGATTTGCCCCGGATGGTGAGCACATCCGGGGCGCCGCCGTGTTCCACTTCGTCAATTTTATAGGTTCCCTTATCGACCAGGGCGCTGCCTTGCCAGCCGATGAAGGCGCGCAGGGTGGCCCCACGGCGTGGCATATCAAGCTGACCGTCGCTGTCATCGAGGGTGATCTCGATGGTGTCGGCAGTGAATCCCCGGTTGTCGGTGATGGTCATCGACATCAGGCGCGGGCGGATGGTGGCCGAGATGTCTTTGCCATCGACCAGCACCTGGTAGGCCGGCACCGGGTGGCCTTGTCGCAGGGCATCGAGCGAGCTGGTGATGCCGAGATTCTCGGCCAGGCGGTTGCCGAACTGGTCGAGTGCCCCCATCAGAGGATCCCCCCCAGCTTGCCGCCGATGCTGCCCATGAGTTTGCCTACCCCCAAGCGGCCGAGCAGGTTGCCAGCGGTGCGCCCCAGCAGGGTGTTGCCCAGCGTGCTGTCGTTGTCATCGACCCGTTTGAGCTTGATGCTGAACTCTATCTTGCGGGCTGCGCCATCGCTGAAAAACTCGGTTCGGGTGGTGCTGATGCCCTCTATCACGAACGAGCCGCGCATCACGCTATCGCCCTGGATCAGGGGGAAGGCTACACCGCTGTCGCCCATCTGGCGCAGCATGTCGAGTGACACCGGGCCGCCGGTCAACTCTGAGTAGAGCACCCCGCTCAGGGTGCTGGTTTCATCGTCAGGGCCGAGGAATTGGTAAGCTGGGCGTGCGCCGACCCGGTTGTTACCTGGGTGGCGCCATGCCCATTCGTCTTGCTGGGATTGAGGGGCAACGGTCGAGCGCTGAAACACGAACCAGCCCAGGGTCATCATCATGGTGGTTGCTCCTTAGTTGCGATCGCCCAGCGTGGCGCGGCTACGGGCAGCGGCTTGCCGTTCGCGCCGGTCCAGCTCGCGGCTCACCTCTTGCGCTACATCCGCTGCGGATTGCCCCGGTTGCTGCACGATATTGATAGGGGCGTTGATCTGGGTGGTTGACGATGCCCCTCTGGCCGCAACCGGTTTTGGGATCTGCACGATGCGTGGGCCGTAGCTGTAGCCGCCAGCCAATGAGGGCTGGTTGTAGTTGCCGTTCAGATAACCTGGAGTCGACGCAGTGGGTGCCTGCATCTGGAATGCAGGCAGCTTCTTGGCTTCCAAAATGCCCAGCGATTCGAGCAGCCATTCGATCCCTTTCAGGAAGGCCTTGAGCGGTGTCAGGGCCAGATTGAAGGCCTCGCCCAGGATACGGCCGACGAACTGGCCGGCGTTGCCGAACCCTTCCAGTGTTTCCTTGGAAAACTGGATGGGTTCGAGTAGATCGCCAAACCAGCCAGAGAGCGCCTTGATGCTGGATCCGATGCCATCGAATAACGGTGTGAACGGCTTGAAGGCATCAAAGACAGGTGCGAGCCCGGTCATGATGCCCTGCCAAAGTCCGCTGAAAAATGCGCTGATGGGCTGCCAAAACTTGATGATGGCAATCCCCAGCGCGGCAAGGGCCGCCAATGGGGCAAGGAGTGCACCTATCGCACCCAGCATGCCGCCAAAGGTAACCCCCAGCACCCCAAATATGAGTTTCATGATGGCCAGGGGGCCAAGCAGGGCGGCAATGGTCAACGACAATCCGCCAAGTGCAATGGCGATGATAGATGTCACGGCCGCGATCCTGACCAGGGTGTTGGCCAGCGCGGGGTTTGCTTCAACCCAGTTGCGGGTACCGGCGATGATCTCTTTGGTGAATGTGATGATGTCCATTAGGGAGCCGCGCAGCAGCTCGCCCAAGTCTGCCTTCACGTTCTTTATCCCGGCCTGCAGGATCAGCCACTGGGATGAAAGCGAGTCTTTGTCGATGTCTGACTCACGTTGCATCGACCCCCTCGACTTCTCGGCGTTCACCAGTTTCAGCTGGCGATAGAGTTCATCCAGGTTGTTGGAGAGCTTGGCCGCGTCTTTGCCGTACTCCTTACCGAAAATCTGGGTGGTGACCCTAAGTTGGTCTTCTGCTTTGAGCTTTTTTATTTTCTCTAGCACCGTGGTGATGGTGCCCATGGTGTCGGTGACCATGGCTTTCTCCACGTCAGTCGATTTCAGGCCAATCGCCTGCATACCGGCCTGGAAGCGCTTGCTTTGCATGGTGGCGATGGAGAGCTCGCGCACCATGGCGTTGGAGGCACTGGCGGCGATTTCTGGTGCAGCTCCCAGACTGAGGAAGGTTGAGCCCAGTGCGGCCGCTTTCTTGTAATCGAGTTTGTCGGCCACGCCCCCCATGCGTTGTAATACATCGATGATGTCTGCGCCCTTGGACTGAGCATTGTCATCGAGGTAGTTGATGGCATCGCCGAGCTGTTCGATGTTGTTGATGGGGATCTTGTAGAGGTTGGCAATTTTCCCCATGTCTTCGGCGAGCTGACCGGCCGGTAGTTCAAAGGCGGTTGCCGCCTTGGCTGACGTTCTGGCGAATTTGAGCAGGTTCTCTTGGCCTTGCACCCCCATACGAGCGCCGCCTTCGACCAGGGCGGCGATGTCGATTGCGCCGTTGAGCTGGGGGATCTCTTCTGCAATGGCCTTTATCTCTTTGGCCATGTCGTAGTAGACGGATGTCAGCTCGCCGCCATCGGTTCTAGCGCCATCTACCTGCTTGGCCACCCCCTTCATGGCATCCTCGAAGCTGGAATACTCCTTGATGGCACTGTAAACCGGCATGCCGATGGCGGTACCGGCTGCAATGGCGGTAGCGCCGTGGCCGGCCATCTGGCCACGCAGCTCCTGGGTCTGGCGGTAGCTGGCTTTCACCTGGTTGAGGCGCTTTTGCTGGTCAGCCAGTTGGCCCAGCTTGGCGCGTTGCTGGTCGAGCTGGCCGTTAGCTGCAGCCAGGTCAGTCTTGAGGCGGCGCTGGTGATCCCCCAGTTGCTTGGTGTTGATGCCGGCCTCGCTCATGGCCCGTTTCAGGCTGCCGTGGCGGGCGACCATTTCACGCTCTTGCTGGGAGAGATCGCGCACCTTCTGCTTGGCCTGTTCCATGGCGCGGGTCATGGCCTTAGTCGGCTGCTCTACCTTGGCGAACTGCTGGGCCATCTGCTGGGCGTCACGCTGGGCTTGGGTAAGCTGGGCGCGGGTGGCGCCAATCTGGCGGCCCAAGGTGCGATAGCCGTCAATCTGACCGCTCTGGGTTTCCAGCTCTTTGATGCGCTTCTTGGTGACGAGTAGGTCTTGAGCGGTCGTGCGGCTTTGGCCGCTGACTGCTTTGAGGGGGGCGGTGAGCTTGTCGACCGCCCCGAGCAGGATTTGAAGTTTGAGTGGGTTCATTGATCGATTGCCCCGTTGATGCGGTTGTGGGTCTCAACGAGGCGTTGGTGCCAGCCCATCAGCTCGCTGATTTCCATGGCCGCCATGTCGGACGGCGGCCAGTGGGCGATGATGGCAATCTCTGCCATCAGGTCATCTATGCAGCCAGGTAACCCATTTTCTTCGGCATCAAAAAAACGGCCACCTCACTGCCCAACTGCAGCAGGTCAGCCGGGTCCAAATTGCCGATCTCTGCTTCGGTCAGGATCGGGGTGGTGATGCGGGGTAGCAGTTTGGTGAGGGCGTTGACGTCCATCTGCAGGACGTCGGCCATGTTGAGGCCGCGCATTTCGCCCGCCTTGGGTTTGCGCAGTTGAACCTCGGTGATGGTGTTATCGCCGCGCTGGATGGCCTGGTCGAGGGTTACGGTCTTGTTTTCCATGGTGTTTATTCCTGATGTTGATGTGGTGAGGGCGGCTGTTGGCCGCCCGTTGGGTTGTTGGGTGGGTTAGAGGCCGATGGCTTTGCGGTGCTCGGCCATCAGGTCGACGCCATCGACTATCCAGATCATGTTGAGCAGGTCGATTTCGACCAGGTCGACGCCGTTCATGGTCTCTTTGTAGTAGGTGTTGACCATGCTGACTTTGCTCTGGGAGTTGTCGCCACTCTTGAGGGTGCCCCGGTCGAGCTCTTTGAAGCGGCCGCGCTGGACGATTTCGACAGCAACCACCTCACCGGTGTCGTCGCGCTGGACTGAGCCGGCAAAGCGGAGGGAGACTCCGTCAATCTTCGGTGTTCCCATACGCTTGACCAGATCGGCCTCAAGGCCGCCGAAGGTGAAGGAGGTGTCGAGGGCGGCATCTTCCAGCCCCATGTGGATGTTGGCGGCGCCTATCATGCCGCCGCCACGGTAGGCTTCGAACTTCTGGCTCAGCTTGGCCGGGGTGAAGTCTTCGGCGACGCCGATCCAGTTGCCGCCATCGAGAAACATGTTGAGGTGCTTGAGTTTGCGTGGCAGTGCCATGGTGGCTCCTTATGCGGCGACCGCGACGCGGGCGCCGAAGTCGATGAGGTAGTGGTCAGTGATGCGCTGCTGGAAGCCGAGGTCTTCAAGCGGCGGTACCGGGGTGTAGTTGTAATCGATGCGCAGCTTGCCGGCCTTGAGGGTGTCTTTGTCGTTGAGCTCCTCGTTGTACCAGCAGTCAAAGCCGAGCAGGTAACCGCCGGTCACCAGCTCGCGGCCCTTGGCTTTGATGCCCTCGATGATGTCTTTCACCAGGGAGGGGTGCATTGGCTTGTCGTTAGCCCACATGTGCGCCTCGGCGATGGTGTCGGCTAGGATCTGGGCGGTGCGGGTGTAGTTCTCGAAGGCGAACAGGGGATCGTCCGAGCAGGTACGGTTACCCCAGTAGCGGAAGCCGTCGGCACGGATCAGGGCTGTGATCTCGTTGGCGTTGAGCAGGCCGACCTCGGTGTCGGGGTCTTGCAGATCCCAGAACAGGGCCTTGGTCATGCCATCGACTCCGGTCACACCAACGTTCGACAGGGTCTTGTGCCAGCCGATCTCCTTGTCGATGAGGGCCCGCATGGCGGCGGCCTTGAGGCAGGCATCGAGTTTGACGCTGGCATTGGCCGCAACATCCCACGCCGTCCAGTCACCATGGATCAGCATCAGCTCACGGCTGGAGAAGTTTTCGCGGTAGGCCAGGGCCGCCTCGACGGTCTCGGCGATGGTCGGCACGTAGGCAAAGGCGCGCAGCTTTTTGGCCACGCCACCCAGCGCAGTGGCCACTGGCAGGGTGCAGTTGTCTGGCACGCAGAGGATACGCGGCTTGACGCCGGTCATCGGGGCGGCCCGCTCCAGCGCCTTGAGGCCGGTGTAGCTGCCATCGGGCTTGATGGTGCCGATGATATTGCTGGTCAAGGCTGCGGCGTCGGCCCCCTTGGCCACGCGCACGGCAATGACGATGGTGTTGACGGTGTCATAGATGGTTTGCAGCGACTTCTTGAGGTTGCCCTCGCTGCCCGCTTTGGCGATGGCCACCGGCAGGTTGGCGATCAGCACGGGTTTGTCGAGGGGGAAGTAGGTGGCATCTGCGTCTTCGCTGGTGCAGACCATGCCGATCACCGCCGTGGCGACGGTGCGGATGGTGCGGGTGCCCTCGTTGATTTCCACGACGCGCACGCCGTGGTGAAATTGGTCCAGTGCCATAGGTTCTCCTGTTGTCCGGACGGAGCTTTTGCAAGGTGATGTGAGCAGGGTCAGGATGCAGTGGCAGGGGATAGCAGGCGAGCGGCTGCCAGTGTATCTGGCGTGGATACACTGGAGCGGCGGTGACAAGGGGGTGATGAGCGGCAGTAACGAAACACCCCGCACGGGGCGGGGTGGTAGATCAGCTAGCTGTGGCTGGCTTGGGAGGCCATGCAATGGGCTGCTGGGTGAGGTCGAGGCGGCTTAGCAGCACCCGGTACTGGCGCCAGGCGGTATAGTCTGCCTGCTCGGCATCGGTGGCCATGCCGAGATCGACGGCATCAGTCAGGATGGCGAGCTGTTGGTTAGCCTCGGCCATCAACGCATTGCGTTTCTCCTCGGCCTGTTTCCGTTGCCAGTTGCTTTCGGCCTCGACGTTTTTGACCCAGGCATCACGCTCTTCGTCCCACACATCGAACGGTGAGGACGGCGCGACAAGCGTCTGTGTGACCGGCACCTCACCAGGCTCGGCTATCACGCTCGCCGCCTTAGTCTGCTTGTCGTATGCCGTCTGGCCACGATGATCAGCGACAAACATCCAGTGGTCGCCATGACGCACGATCGTCTTGCCCGGTTCTGCGGGGGGCGGGGCTTCGAGAAACGCACAGGCAGGGAGGCCGGTACCTGCGGATACCCACACTTCTATCTGACCGTTGTATTCGTGGGTTACCGGATCAGTGCAGTGGGCCTTTTCCCAGCCATCGGTCTCTGCCCAGCCGTTCTGGCCCCAAGTGACGTGCGGTTGGTTCATCATGCGGCCCTCAGGATGTAGTTAAATGCGATGTTCGTCGGGCGAGTTTCAGTCCCGAGACGGCTCACATCTATCGCACCAGTTTCCGCCGTCTTAATAAGACCAGTTGCATTGTTATATCCAGCATTCGCACTTCCATCGCCATAGTGCGGAACGGTAGTATCAAAACCCTTGCCGAGGATGGGATACTGCTCATTAGGGAGAACATAATTCCCACCTCCTTGGGAGTTTCTATCCATCCCGATCGTGTTATGCCTGTGGTTCAATATTGCATCACCCTGATCACTCAGTAATACCCGACTTGAATCCACGCCACGACCGTTGTCCCAGCCTCGTGGAAATTTTCCGCGCATGTCGAACGGGATCACTCCAGTCGGCCAGAGTGCGCCCAGCTTTGGATACGCCACCTTGTCAAAGCTCTGCCCCTGAACGATGAGGAATCTACTGTTGGGCGGGGTAGCTGCCACCCATGGTATGGGGACCCCCACAGGGGCTACGATATCGAGCAGTGCTTCCATCGCCGCCCTCATCTCCTTGGGGGCGACGGCAACGGAGTCGAGTAACCCGGATACGGCTTCAGCTTGTGTCGCCAGCCTCAGCATCCCTTTCTCCGTCTGGTTCCCTGCCGGGTGGTCTCTGCTTTCTTTGTGCGCCTTCATCACATCATCGACATACTTGCGGGTGGCCAGCACCACGGACGGGTCAATCTTGAGCTCTACCGCACTGGTGTCGCTGACGATCAGCACCATGCGGATGGTCTGGGTGCGGCCTGAACCTTCCGACAGCTGAGGCTTGTAGGTGTCCGGACTGTTGGCAATGGCAATCAGGGTGCCGCTGTCATCGAACAGACCCACTTCACGGATCCACCACCCGCCTACGGTCTCAGGGATGATCTGTTCCGCGACCAGTTGCGCCGGGTTGAGCGGGTCTTGAAACAAGGTGTTGAGCGGGGCTCGGCGTTGTTCCCGAACCAGTGCGAGCTGTGCTGGGTTGGGGGTGATCGGCTGGCCGTTACCGTCGCCCACTGCCATGTGGGTGATTTTCAGCGGGATACCCAGCGCGATGGCGTTGGCAATTTTGGCCTGCCCCGCATGGGTGGGGATGGCGAAATAGATGGCGCTCAAGCAGCACCTCCTGTCGGTTGCGGGTGAATGGTCATGGTGTCGATGCTGTGCAGAATGCCGCCGTGCCACTGCTGGCCGTGGATTTCTATGGCTTCGGGGCTGTAGGGGGAGATGGTGAGCTCGTCCCCCAGGTAGCAGGCGGCCCCCAGATAGAGCTGGCCACGGGTTTCCATGCTGATGGCAAGGCCGGTCAGGTGGCGGGTCATGGGCTTGGCGTCGGCGATCAGCCGTTCCAGCTCCTGATACATGGCTTCGGTGATACCGGTATCGAGTACGCCGATGTCGAGCTTGAAGGTACCCGGCGTGGCGTGTGGGGTCTCTTGCCACCACTCCAGCACCTTGATCAAAAAGCCGAGGGGTTCAACTACCCGACGAATGGCACCGATGGTGCCTTTGCGGCTATGCACAAAGTAGCTGTTGGCGATGACCTGGCGCTTGGTGGCTTCTGGCCATTTGTCATCCCAACGATCGACACTCCAGCTGGCAGCCAGATAGGGCAGCAGGTGGGCTGGGCAAGTCCAGGGGGACCAGAGTGTGCGAAACGGGATCGGCAACTGCTGGGCGTTGGCGCCCGCCGTAGCCAGGTTACGTTCGGTGCGGCTGGTGCTGGGTGACAGCAGGGTATTCATAGGGCTCGCTCAACCGTGAAGCCGGTGCAGTAGGCGGCTTGGGTGGCGCTAGGGGTGATGTCCGCCCAGCCAATCAGGTCAACCTTGCTCACCCCCTGCACGTGCAGGGCGGCATCAATGGCAGAGCGGGGCACTTCGAGGCCGATGCGGCGGCGTGGGTTGATGAAGGCGGCGAGCTTGTCACGGGCTGCCTGCAGGATCACGTCACCTTCAGCCCCCTGGCTGCTGATGTGCAGCTTGGCGGTGAGGGTGTAGTGGATGATGCCGGCGCTCTGCACGGTGAGCCGGTCGGCAACCGGGCGCTTGTCTTCATGGCTCAGGGCTTGGGTGACCTTGGCGATCAGCGCCGCGTCGGCGGTGCCGTCCCCCTCAGTGCTGAGGATGGTGACCAGAGCCTCTGCTGGCACAGGGCTGGAGCCTTTGGCGTCAGCCACCTTGCCGTCAGCCGAGAGGGCAAAATACTCATAGGCGCCTGTCGGGCCCGCTACGCTGAGGCCATCCCACGCCATCAGTGCGCGCAGGATCAGTGCTTCGTCATCTTCTTTGATTTCCGGTACCGGCGGGCTGGCGGTGTGGTCACCCGGTTGGATGATGAGGCGCTGCACATTCCAGTTGGCCACCAGGTTGTCGAGGTCGCTCCCCTTGGCCCACGCCAGCATGTTGGCCACTGCCGCATCGTTGATACGTTGACGCAGGATCAGCTCCCGGTAGGCATTCTCTTGCAGCAGCTTGGTGATGGGCTCGGACTCGAGCGTCAGGGTAGCGGCGATGGCGGCTTGCTGGTCTGCCGGGTAGAGGCTGATGAGATACGCCTTGCGCTCGGCCAGGATGGCTTCGTAATCCAGCAACTCAATCACATCGGGCTGGGGTAGTTGGGAGAGGGTGATGGTGCTCACTGGGCGGCTCCGGTTGGGATTGTGATGCTGGCAGATTCCGGCGCGCCGCCATCTTTGCGCTGCCAGGTGAGCTCGACGGTGAGGGCGCCATTCATGCCGCCGCCCAGCACATCGACCCGGGTGATGGTGATGCGGGGTTCCCAGTTGATGAGGGCCTGCACGGTGGCAGCCATCAGACGCAGGCGGGTGGCCTGATGCTGAGGCTGGTCGATGAGGTAAAACAGCTCGCTGCCGTAGTCGCGGCGCATGACCCGGGAGCCCACCGGGGTCATGAGGATGTCGCGCACCGACTGGATGATGTGGTCGGTGGCGCTGATGGCGCGGCCGCTCGCGGCATTCATGCCGAGCCAGTTCATTGCGGGCCCCCGGAGGTGCCGCTGCCGGAGCTGACGTTGCCGTGCTTGTGGGTGGTCACCTCGATGCCGCCAATCTTGGCGCTGGGGGCTGTGATCTTGCCGCCCGCCTCAATGGTCGAACCGACCTTGAGCGCTTGGGTGCATTCCACCAGGGGGGTGATCAGCTTGACGGTGACGGAGGCCGAGAGGGTGGCGGTCTTGATGCCGCTGGCATTGAGCGCTCCGGTGGCCGGGTTGTATTCGATGATGGCGCCATCGACGTATTCGGTGCGGTCGAGATCTGGGTTGTCATCGTCAGCCAGTGGCTCGTCTGCTGCGGTGGCATTGAGGGATGCGATGATGTACGCATTGCGCAGATCGCCACTGACTGACAACAAGATGACCTGTTCACCAATGCTTGGGCGGTGGCGGGTACGGTTCTTCCCGGCCCGCGCAGTTGCGTAGGGCCGCCAGTTGGTTTCAAGTTCGCCGGTTTTGACGCGACACTCCCCAGAACGCACGGCGGTGACGGTGCCGATGCGGATCAGGTTGTCGATCAGGCGTTGAAGTTCAGTCGGGGTCGGTTGCATGGGGCCATTGTTTTGGGCAATGGCCGGGAAGGCGAGGGGAGGCCAGTGTACACGGTGCTGGCACACTGGCAGAGGTTGATTTGTTAATCTCTAATTACGATCGCTTCAACGACAGTCTTTCTCCCAAAGGGAGTCAAACTCCAATACAAAAATCCATTGCTTTCTGTAAGCTCAATTAACCCAAGCGCTTCAAATTGAAGCTTAATTGTCTGATAACACTGTTCATCCATACTGGCGTAAGTTAAATTAATCAGTTCTTTTTCTAAGTGTCGCCTCACTGTCTCATCCACTTGCTTTGTAATTATAAATGGTGCGAGTATTTTGTATATTTGACTAAATGTTGTATCCTTAGAGACGACTACCTGACCACCAGAGGAATTAAGTCCTTTTCCTCGTAAAATATATGAGCTTTCTAATCCGGCTATGTTTTCAATATTATATTTCGGTCTGTCTGTAAGTTGTTCTATTTCTTTTTTAAGTAGCTCATTTTCTTGCTTCAGTGAAAGTAATTCAGTGAGAGCTTCATTTGAAGTGACACTATCACCTCTTACCCAGCCTATTGCTGGATATGCTTTTATGGTTTTAGGGAGATTGAGCGCTACTAAACCTGGTAGTTCGGAAGCTGATTTCCAAAATCTAACTAAGCGGTTTGTACATACATCTTTTCTGAATGCGACAAGCTTATCGTATAAAATATGGTCTCTGTCCGTCTTTGCTACAGGTAATTGCTCTGGTTCACCATGTACCAATGCGATTACTTTCATACCTTTTTCTTTGGCATATAGGTATTCTTTTTCTGTATAGCTAAGACCATCATCTTCAGAAATTGAGCCGTACCGAGCACCAATAATTAATAAGTAATAGTCACAATCGTCAATTATTTTTTTAATGAAGTCGAACTGTTCCTCATCCATTGCAGGAAATAGCTCCATTCCAGCAGGGATACAATCCATTTCCATCAATGTCTGAATAACTTTGCTACGTTCATCCTGTAAATCAGCAAAAGTTGAACTGACAAATACCTGATAGCGTTTATTCATCATAGGCTCCTGTGTCACGTTGTATGCAAGAATGCCACGTGGTGTTGCATCCGAGCAAATCAAAGGCCCAGACGGGCCTTTGATTTTGTGACTGTTCCATCAGTGTTTCACCAGCCGATAGCTTTGGGTTCGCGGCGCAGGTGGGGGATCAGTTTGGACCAGTCGCTGTCGCAGTGGGTGTTGGGTTGGATATGGCGGGTGCGGTCGGCCAGGATCTTGCGGGCCTGGTTCAGGGTGTCGGGGTACTCGTGGATGATGGAGTAGTAGCGGCCGGCGTCGCGGTGTTCGGCAACCTCGAGTAGGGGATAAATGCTGCGAGCGGCATCCATCATCCGGTCGGCGGCACGCCAGCACCAGGTCAGGGTGCAGAGTTCATCATCGGTCAGGCTGATCGCCGGTTGCGGGCGCTGGGCGGCGAGCTGTTCGGCCATCCAGTTAAAGGCGTTGATATAGGCCTCTTTGGTCGCCGCGGCCTTGGCGCCGGTGAAGCCCATCACCACAAAGATAAAGCCATCTTTGGTCATTTCGTAGGCGGGGCGCTTTTCACCTTTCCCATCCACATAACTAACGGCCGCAAAATTGCGGGCGTTGAATTCTTGTGAGCATTCGAGGTTACGGATCTTCTTCAACACATCGTCATGACGCTTGCCAAAGAGCTCGGCGACTTTCAGGGAGGTAGTAACAGGTTGGCCTTGATGCAGGCTGATGATATCGGCAGGGCTGAAGTTGGTGATGCTGTTCATAGGTGCGTTCTCCAAACCACGTTGGGTTACGTCACCGCAGAGGTTCCAATCTCTGACTGGTGACGAGCTGAACAGGGTTGGAACTACCGGGCACCTAAGAAACCGGCCAGCCATAGGCTGCCCTGCCCAGCCCGTCATAACTGAGATTGCGGGTACTGCTGGGCCGCACAAAAAAACACGCATGGCGCGTGTTGTGCGCTTAGATGAGTTCGGGGTTCCAATCCCGACAACGGATTTTGCCGCTGCCTGCGCAGTATCGCGCAACCAACCGCAACCAATCAACCACCAATCGACACAAACCCGCCCGACTGCACACAACACCAGCAGCAGGTTAAGGTCTACAGCGGTAGCGTGCTATGTCTGTTTCTGGGGAATGTAAATACAAGGCGGTGAGTTGGATAAGGCTGACGCACTGACCCACTCAGTCCAGCGTACTGAAGGGAGCTTGTCCAATTTTCCTAACGGGGAACAGATTGCTTTTTCGTTGGTGATTGGGGGGATCGTCACGCTATCAATCTGGTCATGACGCAGGTAGATGGTGCCATCTTTCTCCGTCCAGAAGGTACATTGAGCCGCGTTGCAAGCTATTCGTACTGCAGCGACGCCTTCAGGATGCTTGGCGTAGATGAGATGTTCAGCAAAATCTTGAGGCCCTTGCTTCATTTTTTCAACTTGCTGATTTGCTGACTCTTCACCATCACGATAGCTGACGAATGCTAATCCAAAGACAATGGCACATGCGACAAACACGTAGACGAAGCGAAAGTACCAAGTAAAAATCAAGTCATAGCTGGCTTCAAACCACTTTGCTTCATGTGGTTCGACCGAGTATTTAAATACCTTTTTGTAGAATCGGATCATGGGTTCACTGCTACCGATACGAGCACCGTAGTCTCGTACCTGTTCAGTGGTTTTTTTTATCAGTCTGAATGTCAGGGCTACCACGGTGCCCAGCGCCATGAGCCCGATCACGACAGCTATCGGATAGAAAATAAGTGGCAGTACATTGCTGACCAAGCTGAGCACACCCATCAGCAAGTTCTGCTCTGTAGATAGTGGGAACTCGCTGCTATCTACATGAAAGACACTTAAGTACCCCATATGCCGTGCCATACCGAACAGGTAGATACAAGCGGTCAGTAGCGGCAACAGTGCCAAAGCGATCTGCACCAATACAAGGGTGTGTTCAGGGGATTTGGCCGGTTTATCTATCTTCTTTTTGACTTGTTGACGGAGCCGCGGCCGCAGTTCGGTGCGCTGATTCATCCTTGCCTCACACGATTAAGTTTGCGCCGTATCGTATGGTTTCAAGCTTCGCTCGACAACCTTCTATTTAGTCAAATGGGCCAACAACAGCTCTTCCAACTGCTCTATCTCCTGATTGGTAATACCCAGTAACTCCCGCGCCGGATAGCGGATCTCGCGACCCTTGATGCGGTCTTTGAGGCCATATTGGTGAATGGTGGCGAGGCGGTTGGCCGTGCCGACAAACTCCACCACGGCCTGCTGTTCGCTGGTGTGGGCCTTGAGCCAGGTGGTGTTGCTAATTTTGAAGAACATCTTGCGCCGTAGGCGGCCCCGGTCCTTCTTCAACTTGGGCTGTGGCTTGCGCGGAGTCATGGGGTTGCCATTGGGCTGGAGGTTGGCCCGGATCCGCTGTGCCTGGCTGACGCGCAAGGTGCGGGCCATTTCGCCAGCTAGCTGGCGGCGGGCTGTGGGCTCCATGCTGGTCAGCAGGCCATCGGCCCAGCGGGTCAGCCGGCTTAGTTCGTCGGCAGCCATCATCAGTTGTCCTCGCGCTGGAACAATTCCCAGGTGATGCCGTCGTAGGGGTCTTCTGGCGGCTCTGGCAAATGTTCCCAACCAATCCCCTGTTCGTTTTGCCAGACCCTGACCCGCTCGGTCAGCTTGACGGTGATGATGAGGTCCATCAGGTCGCTCGCGAGGTATTCGGCCTCGAAGGTGATGCCATCCTTGCGCATCTCGTCGTTGGTCATCAGCTCGGGCTGGTGCTGGCGCAGCCAGGCCAGCAGCGGCACCATGATCTGATCCGGGTGGCCGGCAAAGTCCTCAATGCCAATGGTGAGCGGGTATTGCCACTCGAACGAGAGCGAGCGGGCGCCGGTGCTTTCGACATTACCCGGGGCGATGTAGATGTGCAGTTTGTCCGGGTTGGTCTTGAGGTGGGGTACGCAGCGGGTCAGCACCTCACGGATCTGTTTTGGTTTTTCCATACGCCCTCCCGTTCTGGTGTCGTTGTTGGCAGGCGATGATGCTGTCGACCTGGGCGGCGCAGCTGGCCCAGGCGGCCTCGGTCTGGGTCAGCTGGTCGAGCAAGTCGCCGTTATTGGCCGGACTGGCCGGCGGCAGCTGGCAGGGGGACAGGCCCTGACAGGTGAGCCTGATAATCTGCAGCGCCGGTGAGGGCGGGGCGCTGGAGCAGCCTGATAACAGGATCAGGCAGAGGGCGATCAGCCCAGGCTTTAAGTTCAGCATTTTCACGTTTGAGCCTCTTGATGGTGTCTGCACGGGTGGCGGCCGTGATGGTCAGCTCGCCAAGCTGGCGCTGCAGCGTGGTGGCGGCGGTTGCCTGGGCGGTCAGTTCGCCGGTGAGGGTGTCGATGGCCCCGTCCTTGAGCTTCTCCCGCAGCTCGTCCTCTTTGGCCTTGTCGTCGGCTGCCTTGAGGTCACTTTGCAGGGTGGTGACCTGGCCCGCTGCCGTGGCCGCCGAGGTGGCCGACCAGCCCCAGCCGCCAAGGGCAACCAGCAACGCCAGCAGCAACCAGGTGAAGGGAGAGCGAAGCAGGTTAAGCCACATGCGCCACCTCCTTCACCGGGTAGACCTTGGCAAAGTGGCCGTATGCCTTGGCCAGCTTGGAGTCGTAGTCGTTTTCCTTGAACGCCGGGCCGTTGTAGCGGCGGGCGAAGTCGGCCCATTTACGGCCCTGCAGTGCCTTGTGCATGGCGGGGTCTTGCTGGATGAAGCGGCACAGGGCATTGAGGTGTTCGACCTCGCTACGTTGCATCGCGGTCTGCCAGTCGCTGGCCGAGGCAAAGCCCAGCGCCTGCCAGTGGAAGCCCATGATCTGGAACATCCCCCAACTGGCCGACTCGATGGCGGCATCTCGGTGCAGGCTGATGGCGAGCTGCAGCCGTTCCCACTCGGCCGCCCCCCCGGCATAACCGCCGCGCTTGGGGTTGACCAGGTTGGGGTAACTGGCGGCCATCTGGTCGGCGGTGGCCTTGCCCAGGTGCTTGGTGAGCTGCTTGTAGAACACATGCCGCTCGAACAGCACCACCGGGCGCATGGCGTCAGTGAAGCCCTCGCCGATGCTTTCGATATGGGCGACGGTGGCCATGGTGGCCAGCGGCAGGCCCAGCAGATCTGCGCCAGCCTGCATGTCTCCGATGCGCAACTGGTTGCCGCGCTCACTGCCGAGCAGGGCGACCAGAGTGCGGGGGCCTGCTTGGCCGATGGCGGTGATCATGTAGTACTGCTGGAAGGCGAGCAGGGCGCGCTCAGTGGCATCGCCAAACCAGCCATCAGGTTCCACCGGGTAGCCTGCCTTGGTCAGGCGACGTTGCAGATCGGCGACGGCGGAGCCGGTATCCCCTTTTTTCAGGCTCATGGCAGGTACCTCCGATTAATGTTGCGGGCATCCGTCGTGGGCTGACGGCGGCGTGGCAGCAAGTGGCGAACAGAACCGCGGGTCTTGAGTAGGGCAAGCAGCAGCCCGCCGGCCACTATCAACTGGGCGAGATAGGGGGCGGGGATCAGCCCAAACAGGGTGAGAAGAGATGACCAGGCTGCTGCCACTGCTAGCAGGTAAGCGAGCAGGGCAAGCCAAACGTGATGGGGGCCACCTCGACGGTTGAAGGTGGCCAGTCGGAGCGTGATGCCAGCACAGATCAGGGCATAGAGCAGGCTCATGTCAGCCTCCTTTGCGGCGGATGAGATCGATAAGGTCATCGGGGGATTTGCGCAGCAGGCCTTGCAGCAGGTGAACGCTCATGGCCGAGGCGAGGATGGCGCCGAGGGCATTGGTCACGTTGAAGACCTGTGGCAGCACGGTGCTGAGCAGAGTGGCGGTGATGTCGGCAGCCAACAATCCGATCAACACCGAGGCGAGGAATAATCCGCCCCGGCGCCAGTTACTGAGCTGATCGACTGTGTTGATAAAGATCAGCGCACCCGCAACCGCCCCCAACACCGCAGCCGGGTCTAGGCCGGGGATCAACGATAGGAATGCGAGTCCGCCAGCGGCTGCGGTGGCAGCGCTACTGGAAATGGGTTCAGGCACGGTGGTCTCCTTGGTGAATTGTTTCGTGCAGGGTCTGGCAGTCGGTGCAACGTTCGCAGCCCCGGCTCGCTTCGCGGCGGGCCTGGGGGATGGGGTCATCACAGTCGATGCAGTAGTGGGGGCCTGTGCCCGCAATGCGGGCGGCGTGGATGCGGGCAGCAAGTTGCTGCTCGCTAATGTCGGCTAGTCGTTCGAGTTCGTCATCGAGGCGGCTCATGGTCAGTCCCATAGCTGGATCAGCGGCTGCTCTGCCTGAGTCGGAGCCGCTGGCATTGTGATGAGGGTTCCGGTCGGGAGAATGGGGCCGAGCTCGGCCAAACCGGGGTTGAGTTCGAGCACCTGCTCAGTGATGCCTGCGGTGTAGCCGTAATGCCGGAACAGGATGAGATCGAGGGTGTCGCCCTGTTGGCTGCGCAGTTGCATCAGATCAGCTCCACCGTGTTGTGGGTGGTGCCGAGGATGTCGCGGATGGCAAAGCGGGCATCGCGGTAGAGGTCGTCAGAGCTGATGATTTTTGCATCAGCCCCTTTGACGCCGTCACCGGTGGCGCTGTAGTCGGTGTAACGCTCCAGCAGGTTGGCGCGGGTCATGGCGTAGACGGCGCGCCGGTAGCTGTGCAGATGCGCCGATTCGTTGTTGATGCGCTCGCTCGGTACTACGGTCAGGTCGGTATGCCCTTCTGCCTGGCGAGCGGTACGCCAGTCGGCCAGATCGCGGTTGACGCAGGTGATGGCGTCGATCACGGCATGGGTGAGGCGCGCGGTGGTGACGGTGCCATCGAGTCGAACGGTCTCGCGCAGATCGGCCAGCGAGATCGCCGGCCAGAAGGGGCTGGAGGTTATCTCCCCTTCGGCTGGCGCAGTTGGTGCATTGGCAATGAATCCGGTGGTCATGTTATTCCTTTTCCGCTTGTTGGGCGGTGGTCGGGCCGTCTGGTATGCCGCTGGCAATCGTCAGACCCGAGCCGCCCAGGGTGCGGGGTTCGCTCGGTTAGCTGCCGCCGCCAGTGTCGTCGTGCTGCTGTTCGTTTTTCAGGGTACGCTCGAGCACTTCGAGCTCCTTCTTGATGCCCACCTTGTCGTGCAGCTCGATGGCGCGCCGGTAGTGCTCGGCGGCTTGCTGCTTGAGTCCCTCGGCCAGTGCGGCGCGGCCCACGGCCTTGTGCAGCTTGGCGCGCACCTGGTCGAAGATGTCGCTTCCGTGCAGCAGGGCCATGTATTGGCCGAGCAACGACAGGGAGGGGCCGTTCCCTGCCTCTTGCTGCTTGATGGCGGTGTCGGCCACCTCTTCGGCGATCATGGTGGCGGCGGTGCGCTCGTAGCGATCGGGAGTGCTGAGGCCATGGCGGATCACGTAGGAGGCCATGGGGAGGGTCCCTTTGAGATCGCCGGTGTCGAGGTGCCAGAGCATGACTGTGACCAGGACGTCATCCTGACCGCCGTGATCGGCGGCCAGCAGGCCATCAATCCAGGGTTTGTAGACGGCCAGCATGGGGCGCTTGGCGTCGATCTTGCGCTCGATGCTCTGGATGTTTTTGAGGGTGCGGCGGTGTTCGGCCAGCTGCAGCAGCTGGAGCTCGTAGGCGTTGGCGCGAGCCTGGTCGAACTGGGGATTGGCCACCCCTTGCAGGGCGGCCAGAGTACGCGCGGTGTGCCGTTGCGCTGGAGTCATCTTCAGGCTCCTTACGGCGTAACCGGTTTGGCGGTCTGGGTGATGTTTTCGGCAATGGCGATGCAGTCGTAATCCCCCACCACGTAGCCATCGTTGGAGGATTCCCAGTTTACGATGCGGTTAAAGCTCGGCTGCTCTTCGATGTGGCGGCGGCGCCCGCCCGTCTGGAAGTAGATCGAGAGATTGGCAACTTTGGTCACGATGAGGGTGTTTTCTGGCACGAAGGGGACGCGGATAGCCTTGAGACCGCCGATCTGCTTCTGGCTAACCAGTACCTGGCCTGCCAGTTTGTTTACGTTGTCGTGGGTGTTGTTGATGATGGGGAAGTACTTGTCTGACAGCAGTTTGCGGCCGCAGATCACCACCAAATCGGTGTCATCCTGATACCAGGGCTTGATCTTGCTATTCACCAGATCGAATACCAGCGCATCGAGGTTGCCGTAGTCGCTCTTGGCCTTCTCCTCGTCGCTTTCGTCCTTGGGTTGGTAGATATAGATCTTGCCTGAGTCTTCTTCTCCTTCGCTCATGACTTGATTGGGGGCGTCTTTGCGGGTGTGTTCCAGCCAGCCGATGTTGACGTCTTGCAGCAGGGGGTTTGCGTTGCGGTCGGTATTGGGGGCCGCACTGGTGCCGTTGAAGCCGACCATGATCCGGTCCAGCCCCTGGCGGGTGACGATGGCATCACGAATGCGGGTCTGGAAATCGGGGAATTTGGCCCAGGCATCGAGCTGGGCATAGCCGATGGTGGTGTCGTAGTCGGTCTTCACCAGCTCGTACTGCCTGCTTTGCAGGCCAGAAGGGTCATTGGGCTTACGACCAACGCCGCCGCTGGTGTCAGTGCGAGCGGCAATGGTGCTGTTGATGCCGATGCTCACCTTTTCACCCTTGAGCTCGTCGACCGGCACTATGTTGATCATGCTGAGGAATTCGACGGACTCCTGCATTTTGGTTTCCAGCTTTTGCTGGATAGTGGGCTCGACGTTGAACGTCAGCATGGCGGAAGTGATGGCGTTCAGCTTTGCCAGTTGGCCGGTGTATTGGTCAAATTTAAGGCGGGTTTCGTTACGCATGAAGATGGATCCTTAAAAGTCGGTTTGAACGGTGGTGCCCTGAGCGCCGGTGGCGGGCAGGCGCTTGTGGCTGAAATCTTCCTGACCCTCCAGCTTGGCGGTGAGGTCGGCCAGCACCTTGGCGGTAGTGGTCTGCAGGCTGGTCAGCTCGGCGAACTTCTTCTGCAGGTCGGTATCGAGGCTGGTGACCTCCTTGGCCACGGCCTCGACGGCTTGGTGCACGTCGCTGAAGTCGGCGGTGGACTGCTTCTTGTGGGTGGAGAACAGGGCGGTGATGCGCTCGGCCAGGCTGGGGCCTTTCTCTTGTCCGTCTTCGAATTCGATGACGGACTCAACGGCTTCGGTGAACAGGCACTCTTTGTACTGTTTGCGGGAGGCCAGCGGCGACTTGTCGCCCGCGCCTGCGCAAAACTGGAGCATGTCGGTCCCCAAGCTGGCGGGGGAGTCGGTGATCGCCAGCCCCATCAGGTAGGCACCCTTTTCGTTCAGGTTGGGGTGGATCTCGACGGAGGTGTAAACCTTCTGACGCTTCTTGTTGAGGTCGATCAGCTCCGGGGTCGGGTCAATCTGGACGAACAGAGCCAGGCGTTTTTCGCCTTCCATGTCGACCTCTCCGGTCTTGGCTGCGGTGATGTCGCCGTACATCTTGAACAAGCCATTGGGGTCAGTGCCCCGGATGTGCTCCAGATTGACCCGGGCGCCGTAGGTGGACTGGTTGTAGCGCTGGGCCATCTGTTCAAGCCAGTCGCGGGTGATTGCGCGGCCATCGGTTGTGCCCCCTTCAACGGCGACGCGGAAAAATTTGGACTTTGCCATGGGCTGGGATCCCTTTGGTGATTGGGTGGTGATGTCGCGGTTATGGTCTGGGTGAGTGGCGGGATCGTGCAATCAGGCGCCATTGTGTAATGGCGTTACACAATGGCGGCGGGGCGTTTGGTGTTGCGGGAGCTGGGTAGACTGGCGCCATGACTACAGCACCCTTAGTTTTTCCCCATATCGAGCCCCGTAGACAGGCCATGCACCTGTATTTTCAGGGGTACAAGATCCGAGCGATTGCGGAGCTGCTGGCGACCCCGGAGGGGACGGTCGGCACCTGGAAATCCCGCGACGGCTGGGATGACATCAAACCCATTGACCGGGTCGACTTCGCCATCGAATCTCGGATGTGTCAGCTGATCGCCAAGGAGGTGAAGAGCGGCGGCGACTTCAAGGAGATTGACCTGCTGGGCCGCCAGCTGGAGCGGATCGCCCGGGTCAACAAGTACAGCAGCGGCGGCAACGAGGCCGATCTCAACCCCAAGGTGGCGAACCGCAACAAGGGTCCGAAGAAGGCCCCCGAGCGCAATGTGGTGGAGCCCGAGCAGCAGGAGCGCCTGCTCGAGCGGTTCGAGTCGACCATGTTCGGTTACCAGCGCACCTGGTACGAGGCCGGCAAGCATCACCGGATCCGAGACCTGCTCAAGTCGCGCCAGATCGGCGCCACCTACTTCTTCGCCTTTGAGGCCTTCATCGACGCCCTGGTCACCGGGCGCAACCAGATCTTTCTGTCTGCCAGCAAGGCGCAGGCCCATGTGTTTAAGCAGTACATCATCCAGTTTGCCAAGGATGAGGGAGTCGAGCTCAAGGGCGACCCCATGGTTCTGCCGAACGGGGCGCACCTCTACTTCCTCGGCACCAACGCCCGCACCGCCCAGAGCTACCACGGCAACATCTACATGGATGAATACTTCTGGATCCACGGTTTCCTGGAGTTTCGCAAGGTCGCCTCCGGCATGGCGATGCACAAGAAGTGGCGCCAGACCTACATCTCCACCCCGTCCAGCCTCTCCCATCCCGCCTATTCGTTCTGGTCTGGTGCCAACTTCAACCGCGGCAAGCCTAAGGCCGACCGGGTCGAGATTGACCTCAGCCACACCAACCTGGCCGACGGCAAGCTGTGCGCCGATGGCCAGTGGCGGCAGATTGTCACGGTCGAGGATGCGGTGCGCGGTGGCTGTGACCTGTTCGACCTGGCCCAGCTGCGCGGCGAATACTCCGAGGAGGAGTACCGCAACCTGCTGATGTGCGAGTTCATGGACGACACCTCCAGCGTGTTCCCGCTCGCCACCCTGCAGCGCTGCATGGTCGACAGCTGGGAGCTGTGGGACGACTACAAGCCCTTTGCCCTGCGCCCGTTGGGCAACCGGTCTGTATGGATTGGCTATGACCCGGCCAAAGGCGGTCAGGGGGATAGCGCCGGCTGCGCTGTGCTGGCCCCGCCGACGGTGCCGGGCGGCAAGTTCCGGGTGCTGGAGCGCCACCGCTGGGGCGGGATGGACTTCGACGCCCAGGCGCGGGCCATCAAGACCATGTGCGATCGCTACAACGTGGGCTATATCGGCATCGACACCACCGGCATCGGGGAGGGGGTCTACCAGCTGGTGAAGCAGTTCTATCCGGCGGTGACGGCCATCCAGTACAACCCGAGCGTGAAAATCCAGATGGTGATGAAAGCGCAGGACGTGATGAACAAGGGGCGGCTGGAGTTCGACAGCGGCTGGACCGATCTGGCGGCCGCCTTTATGAGCATCCGCCGTGCCGTGACCGCGGGTGGCAAGATGCCGACCTTTGAGGCCAGCCGCTCGGAAGAGACCAGCCACGCCGACATTGCCTGGGCGACGATGCAGGCCCTGCTACATGAACCGCTGGCAGGCGCCACCGGTGCCAATACCAGCATGATGGAGATTTTCGCATGACAAAGCGCCGCAACCAGCGCACCCCCCAGCCGGTGACGGCAACCCAACAACCCGGTGCCGAGGCCATCGAGGCGTTCAGCTTTGGTGAACCGGTGCCAGTACTGTCCCAGCGGGAGGTATTCGACTACCTGGAGGCGATGCACAACGGCCGCTGGTATGAGCCGCCGCTCTCCTTGAATGGGCTGTCCCGGGTCTATCGGGCTGGAGTGCACCACGCCTCGGCCATCCAGGTGAAGCGCAACATCCTGCGCTCCTGCTTCATCCCTCACCCGAAACTGAGCCTGGCGGCCTTCACCGGGTTGGCGCTGGATTACCTCATCTTCGGTAACGGCTACCTGCAGGCGGTGCAGAACCGGATCGGCGGGGTGCTGCGTTATGATCATCTGCGCGCCAAGTACACTCGGCGCGGGCTTGATCTGGATGCCTATTGGTGGATTGCCCAGCCGGGACAGGAGCAGGCCCTGCCCGCGGGAAGGGTGGGCCATGTGATGGAGGCCGACATCAACCAGGAGATCTACGGTATCCCCGACTATGTCGGCGGGCTCAACTCCACCCTGCTTAACGAGTCGGCCACCCTGTTTCGCCACCGCTACTACGAGAACGGCAGCCATGCCGGCTTCATCATGCACATCACCGACGCGGTGCAGAACGAGGGGGACATCGCAAAGCTCAAGGAGGCGCTGCGCCAGAGCAAGGGCCCTGGCAACTTCCGCAACCTGCTGCTCTACACCCCGGGCGGCAGCAAGGACGGGGTGAAGCTGATCCCGGTGGCCGAGGTGGCGGCCAAGGATGACTTCCTCAGCATCAAGAACGTGAGCCGTGACGATCAGCTGGCCAGTCACCGGGTCCCGCCCCAGCTGATGGGGGTCATGCCGAACAGCACCGGCGGCTTCGGCGATGTGACCAAGGCCGCCCAGGTGTTCGACATCAACGAGATAGACAGCATCAAGGCCAGCCTGCTGGCGCTCAATGACTGGGCGGGGGAGGAGGTGATCCGGTTCAATCCCTACCGACTGTCAGATCTGACAGTACAGGCGGAATAGGCAAGGCTAGAGTTACATCAAGCGCCTGGAGTTTGTGAGCGCCGATTGGCAAAACGAAGCCCCCTCATCTGAGGGGGCTTTGTGTTTCAGCGCATTTGGCTGCCTGAACGTTCCGCTATCGCATCGACCCGCTAACAGCGCCCAGTATACTCCCTGATCCTTGAGCATCATCCCAGAGCGGCAGGCGCCGCCTGCCGACCCCTGCCAGCACCGCTGGCGCGCAATCGGGACCCCGCCTCGCCTGCCCGCTTTATGTGTGGAAAATCATGCAGGTGAACGACTGGCTGCGGCAATCTACACCCCGCGCCAGCACTGGCCGCGCGCGGGATAGCGGATCCTTTTTGCGATCCTTCAGAATCCATCAGATCCTTTCGCACTTGGCGGGAGATTATGCATGAATGACAGTTGCCATGTTTAAGTAAAAGATAGATTTGTCAGTTGTATTTTATGGAATATCAAAAATTATTTGCCAGTCTCTGTCTGGATCAAACATGTCTCTATCGCAATCACCTTCATCATCATCGTTGGGTATCCATGCCCCAAAAAAATCTTCAGAATGACCTTCGGTTATAATGTGAAGTATATTAGGTGCGACTGGATATTTTCTTTTTATATAATCAAGTCTGTAATAGTCTTCGCTATCAAGGAAAAGCTCCCCTCCAATCTGACAACGATACAGCTTTTCAAAAACAGGCTTTGAAAAGATAAAATCTTTCTCATCAGCATGTTCTAGGATTGAAGCTTCTATAAGCTCTGAGGAAAATTGTGCCACTTCACACAAAAGAGTAGATATAGTCTCAATGTTATTTATTGACCCGATGTTTCTATCGCCGGAAGATGGAGATTTGTATGATAGAAGTTCTCTATATGCTTTAGCTTTAAGGCAATACGCTTTCAATTCTTCAGACTTACTTTTATCAAAATTAGCGATATGAGCGAACGCTAAATTAATAGCGTCACGGTGAGAAATAGAAATCAGCTTACTATTATTCCATTCTGCTTCAGGCAACATATAAACAATTGCCCTAACCAAGGAAAGCAAGGAGTAATATGCAAGATATGGCACAACCATCCTTAGGTTTTTTTCTTGAGAGTATTTAATTGCATTTAACTGTAAAGTAGCGGTCATGATCATTTTGGCAGATAAATAAGTTCTACATATCCATTCTGAATTTCTTTCTGGGTTCCAATTTTTAGTAAGCTCTTCATATTTATCAAGCAAACTGTCGGCTACTTTTCTACAGTTACCTTCATTAAATTGGTGTGTTAGCTCTCGAAAGTCATAATACCATTCTCTCTCAATAAATGATTTTCTTCCAGATAAGACTTTTGCAGTATAAATTGAGCTCATATTTAATGTTCCATCATAAACATTTTTTTAGCGTTCTATCGAGACTGAAATACCAGTGAGCCTTGAATGAAGCTGTTTGTTGTTTGGCCACATTACCCAAAGAAATATGACTAGTCACGCACTGAACTGCGTGACCGGTCACATTACCAACTTTTTGCAGCTGGCAGGTGGTGCCGGTGGGGGAACAACCTGTTCCAGTCGCGGTTGCTGTGGGCACATGGAGGGTCTTGTCGGCCAGGATGTGCTGGGCGGTGGCCAGGGTCATCGGGTATTCGTTGATTATGGAATATCGGGGCAACAATTGCCCCCGCTTCTCTGTCGGGAAGGACAGTAATTGATAATTTATTTTTTTGGGGGACGCACTTATTTGCCTCGATTGGTTATGGCTTTATCAATCGCAGATTTCTCTATGTTTCCCATGAAGATTGTATAAATTTGATATAGATGGCGACTGCTACTTATTGACATAAATCCGCTAGTGAAAACAAAAAATGAGCCAAAAAAAGTTAGTTGGAGGCTAAATTGAATATTTTGTTCAATGTTTATTGCGCCTAGTATCACGATGATGAGTCCAGTAACTAAAAAAATTGTCATTATAATGTTAAATACACCAAGGGTAATTATGGTGACCAATAGTTCATGAGTGCTATGTTCACCTTTGAGGTGTTCAATAACTATTTTTCTACCATATAATGAATAATATAGTGCCCGATAGGCTAAATTTTTTGCTGGTGAGCCCCAACGGGCGATGCAATACGCGGTCAGTTTGAGGAAACCAACTGACAATATACTCCCTAGGGCACCTAATATAATTATCCCTGAAATTGACGTTCTTAACCACTCAATGAAATAAGAATCCATTTTAATCTCTTTATATTTATCCGATAGGTTAATGTCCGGGGATATACGACAAATATACCTCCCGTAACCATAATATGTACTTAGGAGCACTATCGGCGCTTATTTTACTACTTATTCGAGTCCGGTCACGCACAACTATGCGTGACCGGTCACATTTACCAACTTTTTGCGGTAGGCAGATGATGCAGGTGGGGGATCAACCTGTTCCAGTCGCGGTTGCTGTGGGTGGCGCTCTGAACATGGCGAGTCTTGTCGGCCAGGATGCGCTGGGCGGCGGCCAGGGTCATCGGGTATTCGTGGGTGATGGAGTAGTAGGTGCCGGCTTCGCGGTGTTCGGCCACTTCGAGCAGAGGATAGATGCGGCGGGCGGCTCCCATCATATAATCGGCGGCACGCCAGAGCCACGCCAGTGAATGCAGCTCATCATCGGTCAGCACGGTGAGTGGCTGTGGATGGGCGGCGGTCTCCCTGTCCAGCACATCGAGCACCCAGCGGCGAAACTCTTTGGCGAGCGCGGTGCGGGAGAACATGGCGATCAGATGGGCACCGCGCAGGGAGAAGATCCGAACCTCTTTCTCGCTGCTGCCATTGCCGAACCCCTTGACCGTCAAATTGACGGTCAAGGTCATGCAAGGGGTAAATTCGTCCGCGTTTCGGGTGTAGATGCGACTGACGGCATCTTCTCTGGCATAGCCAAGGGCTTGGGCGATCTGGGCGGCGGTCAGCCAGGGTTGGCCGTGATGGGGGATAACGGTGAACTGGGTGTCATGGAAGCGGATGCTGTTCATGGCTAGATCCTTTTGGTCGAGTGGATCGTCACCATTGACGCCAATCCTCTGGTGACGAACTGGACAGGGTTGGCGTACCGGGACCAAAAGAAACCGGCGCCCCGAAGGGCCCCTGCCCAGCCCGCCATAACTGAGATTGCGGGTACAACTGGGCCGCACAATAAAAAACACGCAGGGCGCGTGTTGTGCGCTTTTGATCGAACGGGACGCCAATCCCGGCAACGGATTTTGCCGTTGCCCGTGCAGTATCGCGCAACGCAGCGCGACCAGCAACACCCAATCAGCCCCAATAAGGCGGGATAAGCCACAATACCCCCACCCAGCAGCACAACACCGCCGGCAGGGTAACGGTTCTACACAGGGAAGGGGACGTTAGTTTTGGCAGGAAACATACACAGGGAGGGACGAGCTTGCCAGGTGGTCGGATTGACCACTCCTGGATAGAAAAAATGGGCCCGAGAGGGCCCATTCAACGTCAGCCGATCAGTTTCAAATCGACCTTGCGACGCTCATTTAGGTGTCACCACCGTTATTCTGTTGTTCGTTGTGGGAAAGAACCCGACCAACGACAAACACAGCAGCTAGACCAACTAAGTCTAACCCTGCCAGTACAACGGCGAGCCCTTCATGGCCGAGCAGAGCCATCACGCATGCAAGTATCAAGACCAACATGGCAATGCTAAAACCCATCCATTTACCTAGTGAGTCCTGCTTCAAATAGCCTGTCGCCAGACTCTTGCTCTGGGAGAGCTGCTCTTCCTGTACCGAATGCCGATGCGCCTGTTCACGTTCTGCCATCAACATGATCCGCTCGGCAGCACCGGGCAATACGCGCTCATAATCGGCCATGGCATGGGCTGGCGGCAGTGGCCCCTGATGCATCTCCATAACGACCCGCTGAATCGCTGGCGACTGAACAAGTCTCTCGACCAGTTCTGGGTTGGGGTTTTCTTGCAGTTCATGTTCAAGACGGTCAACGAGTTGTTGACCGTCTTGGGTTTGATAGGGGGAGTCTTGGGGGGCGTGTTCGTTATCTGCTGTGTTCGGCACAGGCTTTTCCTTCACACTTGCTGGATGTGATGAGGTTGTTCTCGACGGCAAATCGGTCGAACGATTTTTGCATGTCCTGACCTATGGTTACCCAGTCGTTGCGCAGATTCATAGCGTCAGTAGGTGACTCGCAAACAATCAGAAACTTTTGTTGCTGCCGGCGCAACCGGCGTTGTGCTTGGGTCAAGCCTTGCTTGGTATTACTGCCTATATCCAGTATTGAGCCAGCAGACATGAACGTGTCGAACATGAGTGCTTTCATATGTGTCTCCATAGCCATCTTAGGTTGTCAATAAGTGATTGATCACTGATAGCTTTAACTCTTGCGTGGTGCACATGTGCACCATCTAAAACTGGTAGGAGTATGGCGTAACACTCCTTTCCATTCAATGCAATTGCGCACTATCGCGCTTTATTACTACTACTAAATGTTCATATCTTTCATGCTACAAAGTCATGAATCGGGCGGTATGCCAGTCGGCAGCCTTACCTTTGGCTACGTCATTTCTGAGTACGGACAAAAACACCCTGCCGCGCCCGGGTGTCCTTCCAGACTTGCTTTGGCGTCTGGCCGACAGGCAGCACCCGCTTTGCCTTCTTGGGTGGGGTGATGGTGTCTATCTCACCCTGGTAGAACGGGAACCAGGCATCCTCGAACTGGATGACCCGTTCCATGCGGTCGAGCAGCAGATCGCAGAGATGGCGGTCAGTGGCCGGCATGTTGTCGAGCGTGCTGGTAATGGCGGCACGACCCACCGATCCCGGCGGGTGTTGCTGGAGGATGGGCCAGAGCCGCTGGCAGAGCGGCAGCAGACGCTCAAGGTCGGGGCGGGGGATGATGTCCTGCACGTTACTCCCCCTCTTCATAAGGCGACCATGTTTCTCTTGGTTCCTCTGGCTTTGGAAATTCGTATTCGTCTGGAATGAAGGTGGGGTTAAGCCATTAGTGGGCTCCTGGGTTGGCCTTGTCGTAGTGGCAGCCTTCGGCAATCCACAGCTTTTTTCCTGTGGTTTTGCACGCAATGGTGCCTGTCCAGAGCATGTAGGCTGGTTGCTTCTTCATACACACCTCCTTAGTTAAAGGCCCCTGCGTTGACGGGCCGCTGCGATTTCTGCTTCATGGCGCTTGTTGTCTGCTTTCAGCCAGTTGACGCGGGCCTGCTCCTGTTCGGTGGGCTGGTAACTGGCCCTGTCCTCTTCGTCATCCAGCAGGCGGGTGAAGATGGCGATCGCCTCTTCGGCCTTGGCCAGGGGCAGGGCTGCCAGCCACTCGGTGACGCTGCCGCCGGAGTGCACCAGCTCGCGGGCCTGCTGTTTGAGTTGTTCGCTGCTGGCGGCCCGCTTGCTGGCCTGTTCTGCCTCGACCTCGGCGGTCAGCTGGTCGGCCACCGCATCGCCTGCACCCGGCCAGGTACGGGTCACGATCAGCCGATCGCCGACCAGTCGCACATATTGGCCGTCGGCGTTGATGATGCAGCCCTGCAGCAGCAGGTCTTCGTTACTCACATCAAGACCCATACGGCTCAACTCTTTAGCCAGAGTGGATCCTTTAACCCCTGATTTGGATCCTTTCGTACAGTTATTGACAGAACTCCGAGGGGGGCGGCGGCCGCCGCCTGACTGCAACTCGCTGCGCTCGCCTACTGCAGGCTCGCGCTGCTCACCCAAACCCGACCCGGCGACGCCTTTGCGCACTATCTGCCAGCCCTCGGTGCGGGTGACGGCGGTGGTCATCCCGATGTCGGTGATCACCCCCATCAGCTTGAGGACGTCCTCGCCGTACTTGTTGGCAGCTTCGTCCAGTCGCTTAGAGAGGCGGATCAGGTGTTCCTTGCGGGGCAGGTTGATGCCGCCCATGGCGTCGATGAAGTCGCCCCAGCGGTTGTTGTCGGCGGCGGTGCGGGCGGCTTCCAGGATGCAATCCCACTCGATCACCTCGTCACCTAGGCGGCGTAGCTCGCGCCACACGCTCACGGCCGGGCCGCCGATCTGTTGAAACTGGCGGATGCGCCAGCAACTGGCCCAGGCCGCCACGGCGATAGTGGTGTGGTCGACCGGGGCTTCGGCCTCGTAGTCCATCCCGACCTTGTGGCCGTCAATGTTCTTGGCGATGTACTTGGCGATATAGCCGGTAGCGCTGCCCTGAGTGGGATCGATCTCCTTCCAGTTCACCCTGGGGTTGATGGCCTTGACTACCGCCGGGTTGTTCACGTCCAGCAGCCACGTGATGCGCGGGGCCTTGTTGCGGATTTTCAGCTCGGCCAGGGCATCCAGCTGGTCGCCGTTGGGCATCTTGAGCTCGGCCCGCTCGGCTGCGGTGAAGTGATAGGCGAGCAGGGTCAAGAAGTCGCGCTGATGCTCAGGGTTGATGAACAGCAGACAATGCCAATGCGGGGTGCCGTCGTGGTGCGGCTCTACCACCCGAAAGCCGAAGGCCATGATCCCCTCGCGGGCCAACGCAGCCCGAAAGCGTGCCCACTGCTTGCACAGCAGGCGGTTGGTTTCGGTCGGGCAGGCGCCGTTGAACTTCTCGTTCTGGTAGGTCTTTGCCTTGTCTTTGCTGCCCTGGCGCCAGGCGTGATAGCTGGAAGGGGCGGTCAGCGTCAGGAACAGGCCCAGCTTGCCCTGTTCCTGCGCCATGTCTTCAAACCCCCGCATACGCACCATCAGCTCATGACGGCGGATCTCCGGGTTGGCGACGGATGCCATGATGGCGTCGGCCAGGTCAATCTCTTGTCCCAGCTCCTCGTTGACGGCGCTCATGCCTTCCATCCATGCCTGCTGGGCAGCCTTGCGCTGGGTGAACTCGCGTACTGCGTGGGCGCTGGCATAAGGGCTGACCCCCTTTCTAACCTGGCCGGTGAGGATGGCGATCAGCTCGCAGTAAACCGCCCAGGCACGGTTGATCTTGCGCATCCACCAGGACTCATCGAGCAGGCGAACGAGTAAGGAGGCTGCGGCGCCTTCGAACTTCTCCACCTCATCGGTCAGGTCGTCACGCTCTTCCTGGCTGAGGGGACGGCCCAGCAGGCGCTCGACCTTGATGCGTGGATGAACCGGCAGGGTGGGGCAGAAGTGCCAAGCCTTCGCCTGGGATCCTAGATCGGCCAGCAATTCGGCGGCGATGCACTCTTTACCTGCCCGCGCCAGCAATTGCTGGCAGCGTCGCGCCCACTCGGCGGCGATAAGCTCGCGGCGAACGTCGTTGCGAAGGTTGATCACTGGCACCGGGAACCGGCTCTGAGCTGCGGCGCAGGCATCCACCATGCGGCGCAGCCAGATGTTGGCGGTCTTATGGTTGGCCGGGTAGCGGTGCAAGTAGTGCTTGGCCAGCGGCTTGGCGACGTGCCACTCGATGCGGGCCAGCTGTTCAGCCGCGCCGGCCATGTTGGCTGCGTGGACGCCAACAAGGTAGTGCTGTGGCAGCTGGATGCCCTGTAGATTGGTGATTGCGTCGATCACTTGCACACCCCGCATTTACGGTTCGCGTACTCGTTGGGCTGCAGGTAGCGTCCGCAGGCGCTGCAGGTCGGTACCAGATCCATGTCGGCCAGCCGATCAGACCAGCAGGTGGCCTCGCAGAAAGAGAGGCTGGTGAGGCGGTTGCCGGCCAGGATGACCGGGCGCACATGGCCGAACTCTCCGCAGCAGCTGCAGCGCATCGAGATGCGGGCGGTTTCAGCTTTCACCACGGTTTCAGCTTTCACCACGGTTTCACTGGCGGCGCGGGCCAGTGGCCAGCAGGTTTCGACGCAGTAGGGATAGGATCGGCGACCGTGACGGCCAGCGACCGGCAGGCAAACGGCGGTCTGTTTGCACTTGGTGCAGGGCTCCAGGGTGACGGGATTGCTGTTTGCAGGGCGTACGAGGCCCAAAGCCGGGGCAAGCCCGGCTGGTTTCTGGTGAGTCATTAGATGGCGCCTCCGGTGTAGAGAGACTGGATTTTGCGGGATGCCAGGCGGGCAGAGAGGCGGGCTTGGCGGCAAAGCGTCAGATGGGTTCTGGCCGGGGTGCGCTGGCCATGAGGGCCATCAGCGCGCAGCTCGAGCAGGTCCAACTGCAGGCCGTGCAGGCGAGCCTCGGCATTCAGCATCTTGGTGACCCACTGGTCGATCAGTTGTTGATGGCTCATCTGATAGTCTCCCCTAGCCCGTGCAGCGGCTCGCACTCTGCCCACCATTCGGCAATGTCTTTGGCCAGCGCGACTTCAGCAGCGCCCAGGGCCAGCCAGTACACGGCGCGAATGGCGCCAAGCGCCAGCAGCTCCCGGGTGATGTCACGGTTTCTCATGGCATCGCTGCCGGAATTGTTGAATTCCACCTGGGCTACCTCCCAGTGCTTGGTCAGCGGGCTGATCGGTGCCGGTGGCTGCATATGGGTAGGGCCCGATTCGGTGGTGCCTAGCGTGTCTTGCGGGGATTCGAGCTCAAACAGGTGCTCAGTCATACCTGGGTCCCCTTGGAGTTCATGCTCCGCCAGAGTGAGCGCCAGGCATGGGCATTGATGGCATTAGCCAGCGCGGCTTTATCGTCTGGCCGTTTGATGTGGCGGCGACCAGCGGCGTGGGCCAGCTGGCGGCTTAGTGCCTTCACATTGCGTAGTGCGGTGGGAATCGCTACAGTTCGCATGTCAGTTACCTCAGTTGCTGATGGAAACCCCGCTGGTGCGTCAACACCGATAGCGGGGTTTTTTATTGGCCGTTTCCGGCCACCTTTCTCACTACCGCCAAGCGGCTTTCCAAAATGCCGGCCTGCTCGCTGAGCTCGGCCCGGCGTCTCTCTTCGTGTGCAGCCTGCTCCAATTCGCTGCGGGTCGGTCCCTCAAGGCGACGGGTGGAGCGGTGCCACTCGCGGCGGTGCAGCACACCGCCATCAAATGTGTGCAGCGTGGCGAGCAAATCCCCCAGGGCGTGGCGGATGGCTTCCTGCTGCTCAAAATCAAACTCCCCCAGCTCCATGCCCTTGTACCGTTCGGGCGACAAGCCGGCGGCGTAGCAGATGACGGCGCGGGCCGTGGTTGGCAGGCGTGACCAGCGGCTGGCCGCCCCATTGCGGCCGAACTGGGCACGCATGTTTGCCAGCGCCATGTCGGCGGCGCTGGGTTGTTGAACGAGCTCGATAACTTGTGCAGTGCTCATGGGGGGCCCTCCGGTTATGCCTGCAATAGCCTGGTCAGCCAGTAGAGGCGACGTTGGCCACAGGGTTGGAAGCGCAGAGCACCGCGGCGCCCCTGGCTGTCTTCCAGATAGCTGCCATCAAAACGGGTTGTATTGCGCATCACCGGTTCGGCGGGCTCACACACCATCACTGCGCGGTTAAACAACAAGGAAGGCAGCGGGATCAGCCCCGCCTGTTCGGCGCGAAGTCTGCTCATTGGGCCACCGCCTTCGCTCTGCGCGGGACCATGGGCAGCACAATGGCCGGGTTGGGCATGGCACTGGGGCTGATGGTGGCGATGATCTCGAATCCGGCCTTGAAGGTGTGGCCGCATTCCACATTGCTGCATTGATAAGTGGCGATGCCGCAAAGCGGGCTCATCCGAGTGGATGTGCGAGTGCTGGCGCGGGATCCGCAGTGGGGGCAAATCAATCTCATGTCTGGTCTCCTAAGCGCCGAGGGCTGCGCGGGCCATATCGGCGGCGCACGCAAGACCAGGGACGGCGTGAAAGCGGTCTTCGACTTCGGTGGCAAGCAGCACCAGGTGCTCGATGCCCGCCCACAAGCCGCCGACAACGGTATTTCGGTTAGATTTGGTGACACGCTCACCGGCGAGCAGGGTGGTCGCCTGAGCGGTAACCCCCAGGATCTGGGCCCCCGCATTGAGCGCCTGCTGGGCGCGGGCCTCTGGTGCGATAGGGGCGCCAGCGGGGAGGCGAACGGCCGTCAGATCGCAGTCAAACAGCAGCCCATCAAACAGTGTGTCGTCACCGGTGGCGCGATAGAGCGCCACCAGATCACGCCCGGTCAGTTGATGCGGCTGATCCGGGTTGAGCTTGTTGCGCAGCATCTGCTCGCCGATGCCAGCTTCTCTTGCTACATCGGCCAAGGTGTAACGTGCGGCGAAAAGCGCACAAGCTGCGTCGAAGTGATGCTGTTTGGATGCGATCTGTTCAAACATGGTGTTACTCCCCCTGCTTGCGTGACACTCTGGGTGTACGAGCAAGTGTGCGGATGGGTTGGGGGGAGGGCGCCAGCCCCGCCTGATTGATGGCCTGCTGGGTGTAGAGCACCAGGTTGATCAGTACCACTTCCGCCTTGCCCTCCTTGGGCATGATGGGGATGCGGCCGGCGCGCACTCGGTTCTCAACGGTGCGAATAGTCATTCCGGTGCGCTCGGCGAAACTCTCAACCGTGCAAACCGGGGTATCGATATGGATAGGGGCAAGGATCATGGATGGTGACCTCCTGTCAGTTACGCACGATCTGGCGTGGTGTGAGGCTGCTCGGCTTTCAGCTTGCCGCCGGTCATCAACTCGATCTGGTAAGCGCGACCTTGAGGGATGGTTTCACCCCACTGAGAAACTGACTGAGGCTTGATGCCGAGGGCGGTAGCTAACTGAACAACGCCACCGTAATGCTTAACTGCTTCATTTTTTTTCATTTTCTTACGCTCCTAGATTAGTTGATTTACCTTATGGAAGTTAATGTAAGATCGCCTGCTGGCAAAGGCAACAAAAACTTACCAAAAAAGGAAGTAAAAACTCCGGAGTCGTTCTGTAAGATAACTTACATGAACATACATTCGCGCATAAAATCACAACGACTAGTCCACGGCTTGACCCAAGAATCCTTGGCTAAAAAGCTGGGGATAAACCGTGTCTCTATAAGCCAATGGGAACGGGGGGACACTTCTCCCAAAGGTAACAACCTGGTCAGGCTTGCTGAGATTCTTGGTGTTAAGCCTGAATGGTTGCTCTTCGGAGGAGATGCAGTAGGAGTTGACGGGACAAACCTGGCTGGCTATCACAACGTCGAGCCAGCGGTGATCCCCCAAGGGAATCGAGTTCCGATCCTCAGTTATGTGCAGGCGGGTAACTGGCGGGAGGTGTGCGAACAGGCCACCACCTTCGATGGCAATGTCGAATATGTGATGGCCAGTGTCGATATCGGGCCCTGTGGCTTCGGTCTCTGGATCCGTGGTCGTTCCATGAACCCAGTGTTCAATGAAGGGGACCTGGTCATCATCGACCCCGATGAACAACCACGCCCGGGTGACTATGTGGTGGCCAAGAACGGCAGCGAAGAGGCCACTTTCAAGAAGTACCGGCCCCGCGGCATCGATGAGAACGGGCAAGAGGTGTTTGAACTAGTCCCCATCAACGATGACTTCCCCACCATGCACTCCGACCGGCAGCACATCGAGATCATCGGCGTGATGGTAGAACACCGGATTTTTAGAAAGAGATAAGGGCGCCGATGCGCCTTTTTTGTATCCGCAATTCCAGGAGGAATGATGGATAGTAAGGTCAGTGACGCGGTATTGAATCGAGAAGTGGTCAACGAGTTGACCAGATCAAATAACGCTTCGTCGCGTATTGTCAGTGCGGCCGATGAATCGAAGGCGAAAGAGTTGCTCAAGGCTCTCCATCAACGCGGTATCACACTCATGCCTGATGTCATGCAACAACAGGCGGAAGCACTGGGATGGGAATCTCGGTACGCCAAGATATTAGCCAAATTGGCAGTACAAATCGGCAACGGTGGCAGAGTTGTTATCAAGCAACCTCTCGGCTGGGGTGAGGCAAGAGCTGCTGAGATTTTGGCTAAGCTCGGCCTCTAAAGTGGGCCACCGCTCACCACCCGTCGGTCAAAGCGAGCGAGCATCTTGTTTTCCTCATGGTCGCACCATCTTTTGAGGATGAGCATAAGGTCGTGATGATACTCATCGGGGCTCGCATTGTAGAGCGCGTTCCATTCGGGATGGTCGAGCGAACAGAAATAGTCCGAGGCGGCACTGAACAGTTTGTGGTTCAAACCGACTCTGCATTTCTCGGCCTGCTGATTACGTACGGTTTTGAGAGTGTGCATAGGTTACCCCGTTACTTCTTTCGCTGGTCAGCATCACGTAACGCATTAGGCAGTGACCAGCTCAATGCTTCGGCAAGGTATTCCAGATTCAGGGTGGGAAGCGTGGTTTCCCAATAGGCTCGGGCGTTAATCCGATCCATTTCACCCTCGATCTGCATCCGAATCGTCCGGGCTAGGTTGTGAATGGTCTCGGCCTTTTCTTTGTTCTCTTGAAAGGGAGTTTTCATGGCAAGCACCAATATTGAACAGTTTGATTTGATGGTCGGTCAGACGTTGGCGTACCTCTACAATCGCTTCCCGATGCCAGCCTACCTTAGTGTCGGCACACTTATTGGTGAAGAAAATGTGTATGTGGAAGACGGATTCACAGGAGCAGAGCTGACCCCAGAGGCTGAGCTCGCTTATGCCACCTATGCCTGGTTGCTTAATGCTGGCTACATCGATGGTCAGGCTATTTTCAATCAAGGCATCAGTGATGCCGTGCTGTCGGCCAAAGGCCTGGAAACACTAAAAGCTGTTCCTGATAGCCTGCAAGGTAGCTTGGGTGAGCGTCTTCAAGAGGCAGCCAGCCATCATGGTGTTGATCTGGTGAAGTCACTAGCATCTGAAGCATTGTCGTTTGGGGTGAAGCTATTGCTATAAATAAAAAGTTACAGCTAATCGCATAATAAATTATAAATGCCAATTTAGGCATTGGAACGGGAAGTTGTATGTCGAAAAATGAAAGCCTAAAAGGCTGGTGTTTCATCATCATTGTTTTGATGATTGTGCTAGCGCTATGGTTCTCCTATCCACTCTGGAGTTATTTATATAAGGACTATTTCTATAACACTGAGAATGCTGAAATGGGGGTTTTTGGTGATTCATATGGCGCATTAAACACTCTTTTTTCTGGGTTGGCATTCGCAGGGCTAATAATATCTATTAGATTGCAATCTAAAGAGTTGTCGGAGACGAGAGCAGAGCTTAAAGAACAAAGTGAGCAGTTTAAAAAACAAACCGAAACCCTTGCCAAGCAAAATTTTGAAGCGACGTTTTTTCAGCTATTGAAACTATATGTAGATTCTGTTGATAATCTAAACTTTAAAAATAGCAAGTCTCTTCTTATGCAAGAGAAAATAGAGGAGGAAAATGTAGTAGGGAAGCAAGTAATTTCAATTCTATCCAGAAGAATGACGGTTTGGAATTATGTTGATAGGCATGATTACTTTCATGTAAAGATAAATGAATATATAGATGGCTTTTTAATAGAATATGGAATGGTTATTGAAAGGTACATCAAAATTCTTGATAGATTGCTTAAGTTTGTTGACAGAACTGATTTATCCAGAGAGGATAAGTTTTTCTACATGGGACTGTTAACTGCTCAGATGTCTAAAGAAGAGATGACATTTTTATTTTATTATGGGCTATACAAAAAAAGTGACTTTGAAAGTCTCTATGTTAGAAGTGGATTTTTAGGTAGCTTTGAATTATCAAAAGAAATATCTATTGATGATTTCTTAATGTATGGGCTATATGCCTACGGAGATTTTTCAAGCCTTTATTGGGACGATGTCATTAATCGCTTGCTTAACTCTTATGAAAAAGATGATATGGTTATATCATGCATGAGTGGAAAGAAGATAAAACTACCGAATGAAGTCTATAAATTTAAAAAAATTATTAGACGAAATGATGGTGTTTTATTGGAAAAAGTTATTTAACTTTCATGACCTTAAATGAAAAGGTTAGTTTGAATGGCCGTACGAAAACAAACATCCGGAAAGTGGCTTGTAGAGATCTACCCAGAGGGGCGGCCAAGCAAGGCCAATCCCAACGCGCCGCGAGTGCGTAAGCAGTTTGCCACCAAGGGCGAGGCGCTAGCATTCGAGCGCTTTGTGCTGGACCCGGACAAGGGCAAACCTTGGCTGGAAGGGCAGGGGGAGCCGACCGACGGTCGGCACCTCTCTGAGCTAGTCGAACTCTGGTTTGGCCGCCATGGCCAGAGCCTGCGCGATGGTGAGGCCCGTAAGTCCAAGTTGCTGACGGTGTGCCATGCCCTGGGAGATCCGCTGGTGGTAAATTTCTCCGCCCGCGACTTTGCCGCTTATCGTGAAGCCCGGCTATCGGGTGACATTACCGATCGGCGCGCCATCAACCAGGAGAAGCAGGGCGTCACCCCCAACACGGTCAACCGGGAGCATGCCTACCTGCGAGCGGTGTTCAATGAGCTGAAAAGGCTAGGAGAGTGGCAGGGGGAAAACCCGCTCGATGGTCTGCGGGCCTACAAGGTGGCCGAAGCTGAGCTCGCTTTTCTCTATCCTGACGAACTCAAGCGCCTGCTGACCGCGTGCGGCGAGAGCCCAAACCCCGATCTGCTGATGGTGGTGAAGCTGTGCCTCGCCACCGGCGCCCGCTGGTCTGAGATAGAAGAACTGACCCAGTCCCAAGTATCCCCTAACCGCATCACCTTCACTCGCACCAAGAGCAAGAAGAGCCGCAGCGTGCCCATCAGCCCCGAGCTCTATGGTCAGCTGCCCAGGAAGCGGGGCCGCCTGTTTGGTGACTGCTATCGCGCCTTCGAGATGGTGGTCGAACGGGCAGGGGTGGAGCTACCGGCCGGGCAGAATACCCACGTACTGCGCCACACCTTCGCCAGCCATTTTATGATGAACGGCGGCAACATCCTGGTGCTGCAGAAAATCCTCGGCCACTCCACCATAGCCATGACCATGCGCTACGCACATTTTGCACCTGACCACCTGGAAGATGCGGTGAGGTTGAATCCATTAGCTGTTCACCGACTTAGTTGAGTTCATATACAAGTATCGTGAAAGGCTATGTTCGAGTGATAGAATGAGTTTCGTTTGGGTTTTTATGGAGTGAGCGGATGCGTATTAATTTTCGACAGAATCTTAAAATTGAGTCTCTAGTCGCTATAATTACAGTATTGGCTATACCACTGTTCCTTGTCGGTCAATATTTCGATATGGGATACTATAGTAGATTTGGCCTACCTGTTGATTTATTTGAACGTAGTATTTATCAAATATTATCGAATACTATTCTAGTAGTTGCCTATTTTTTTAGCGATGTGAGAAATCACGGAGATACTAATTGGTCGTTACTCGTTCAATTCTTATACTTTGGAATATGTTATTTAATTATTTCATTTACGTGTTGGTATGTTTTTTTTCTAGCCCCAGTAGATTCTAAGCCTGAAAGAATCAATGGCATAGGTGGATGGGCATCGAAGTCAAAAAGAGCCCGTGAAAGAAAAGAAGAAAAAGATAAATTTGCAATTGAAATTATATTGATTTTTGTGAAAGTACTTTCTGCTTCGATATTTTTGTTCTTCAGCATCATTATTCCTGCCAGTACATTTTCATATGGGCAAGAGTTAGCTGGAAAAGAAATAGAAAAAAACAAGACGTTTGTTTGTGATTCTGAGAGCGAAATTTATCAAGTTTTATCCATAGATGGTAAGTTAGAATCGTCAGGCATATATGTTATGTCATCTCCTAATGCATTAGTTATCTGGAATAAGGGTGCTGTAGAAGTTTTTCCTATGAATCAATTTAGATATAGGGTGGTGAAATGTGATACAGCGAGCACCCAGTAGGAACGGGCTCGTTGTGTACTAGGAAGTGGCGACAGAGTGGCGACAAAATTCTCAATGCATGGTGATTGTTGGTCGTCATTGGTTTATTAAGTCTTTGTTTTTTATGTAAGTACTTGTTTCCACTAGGGCATGAATCAGATTTAAAATCCCTCGCCGTTCGCGGCGTGCCGGTTCGATTCCGGCCTCGGCCACCATTAAAATCAAAGACTTACGAAGGCCGCTAGCGATAGTGGCCTTTTTTGTTTCCCTTCAGTGTCCACATTTGATCCACACAGATTTATTCCGATAGATATTTCAGCTTCATATCGAGCAGTTGGTGGTTGTGACCGTGCGATGAGGTTGTGTTCCACCTGGTGAGTAACCAGCGGGTCTCGTTGAACCCCTGATAATGGTTGGCTGTTTCGGGTTTCGCCTGTATGGAAACAATGAGACCCCATAAGGCGAGGGCAGTGAGAAAGTTTGGAGATGACTTCGTTGGCGCTTGTTAAGTCTGCCTACCTTGATGCCCTCTGAATAGGCAGAATCAGGCGTGGTAGGGCAGTCTGCGCCGGCCAACTGCCGGCGCTCGTCGTTCTTATGTCAGTGGCATAGCAAAGAGCACTAGGGAGTTTCAGAGGGGTTGATAAGGTAACTGCCGCCGCCATTTCCCATGCCACCGCCACCGTTGCTGCCGCCATCTCCGGTCGGGGGAGGGGTGGTGCCACCGGACGAGGCGCAGCCAGCCAGCATGAGTTGTATCCCTATCAGGCAAATCTTCCAGTTTTTCATGACCTTGTCCTCTACAGCTCGCTTGTCCGGCGGCTTGGTTGAACACGGGGTCGAGCCGGACAAGACAAGGCTGAGTTTAGCCCAGATCCCCCTCATGTCGGTGGCTGACTCGGTCATACCCCCAGTGGGGGTTGCCTCGGTCTATCCAGAGAAGTCGCCGAGTAAGGCGGATCCCCACGAAGCTCAAAGTGTTAGCGTCGGACGGCGGGGTGGGCTAGAGTCGGCCTCCTGGAGCTATCGCCAGGTCAAACAAGGGACGGGTTATTGATGCTGAGAGTCTCGCGCAGGATTTTATCAAGCTGGATCGCATCGAGGAGGTCGAGCCCCTTTACCGGGAGCTGGTGGAGAAGACCAGGGCCGAGCCGTTGTGCATCTCTTATGAGCTCTGCGTCGATCAGAAAGATCCCGGGCACTTCGTGTTTCTGGAGGAGTGGCCCGACAGGGATGCGCTGGATGCCCATTGTGCCACCGAGCATTTCCGGCGACTGGTGCCGCTCATCGATCGGCATCAACGACAGCCCGGCACCTATCTGTTGATGGATCTGTTTGCATAAGCAAGATGGGTCACGCCATCAGGCTGGCGCCGTGCGCCCATAAAAAATCCGAAACGCTGGGTTTCGGATTTTTGCCCGCGAGGGCGCGCACTGGGAATGCCAGGGGAGACAAGCCTGTCAGCTGCGTACCTTGTTGTAGATAAACAGCACGATCAGGGCGCCGACGGTGGCGATGATGATGCTTGGCAGGTTGAAACCGGTGACGTCACCCATGCCGAGCAGGGTACTGACGTAGCCCCCCACCATGGCACCGATCACGCCCAGGATCACCGTCATGAAGAAACCACCACCATCCTTGCCCGGCATGATCCATTTGGCCAGAATGCCGACGATCAGTCCCAATACAATCCAGGTAATAAATCCCATCACTCTATCCTCGCTATGTGAGAGACCTAGAGTATACGCAGTGGATTGGAATGTATCCCGCCAGGGACTCGGGTTGGTCAGAAATGGTCATATGAGAACCATCCCCGGCGGATCCGTACCACTCAGCCCAGTAAACGGGTCTCGAGTCGCTGCCCGGCGGGGGAGCACACCAGGATGGATCCCTGCTCGAACCAGTCCCCCAACACGATGCGCCGCGCCCGTTTGCCATCCAGCTTGAAGTCATGGATGGCGGGTCTGTGGGTGTGACCGTGGATCATCAGGGCGCAGTCATGGGCGCGCAGCATGTCGTCCACCGCCGCCGGGGTGACGTCCATGATGGTCTGCTGCTTGCCGGCATTCTCCATCTGGCTCTGACCACGCATCTTGTGGGCGATGCGCTGGCGACGACCGAGGGGCAGCCGCAGGAACAGCCAGCGCAGCCATCTCAACTGGGTGATGCGGCGAAACTTCTGATAGTCCAGATCCAGGGTGCAGAGCAGATCCCCGTGGCTCAGCAACACCCGCTCCCCGTAGAGGTCGATGACGCAAGGGTCCCCGAGCAGGGTCATGCCGGCGCGCTTGGCAAACTGCTTGCCCAGCAGGAAGTCACGGTTGCCGTGGATGAAGTAGAGGGGTACCCCCTGCTGGCTCAGGGTGAAAAAGGCATCCGCGACCTGGTTGTGGAGGGGGTTGGGATCATCGTCCCCCACCCAGAATTCGAACAGATCCCCGAGCACGTAGAGGGCATCGGCGCCGGGAGCGTCTTGCTCGAGAAAGCGCACCAGGGCGGCGGTCATATCGGGTCTGCCCTGGCTCAAATGAATGTCACTGATAAAGAGGGTGTTCATGGGGTCCTGAGCGTCATGGTAAGGAGTGGTCCTCGGCGCGAGAGGTGTGGGTTAGGGGAGCCGGTGGCCAGAGGAGCCGGCCCAGATCCCTGCCTTCCAGGGTCAGCAGCGCCTGGTAGGGGTCGCCGGGCAGGTCCAGCAACCGGCAGATGGCGGCCTCGCCCTTGAGATCGGCATCGCGGCGAAGGTTGAGCACCGCTTGGTAGAAGTCGTGGCCGAAGCGCTCTAGTAGAGCCGCCATCAGGCTGAGGTGGCGCCAGCCGTGGCGCGTCTGGACGGGATCTTGGGTGATATAGAGCTCCACCGGCCAGCCGCGTCCGTCCGGGCCTGCCAGGGTCTGCTCGGCGAGCCAGATCTGTCGGCCCTTGTCACTCAGCTGCCAGCCTTGCTTGCCCAGGCGCTCGGCGAAGGCGGCGGGCTCCCTATGCTGGCAGAGGATATCGAGATCGCTGCCGGGCTGGTCGAGCCCGATGGCTACAGTGCTTACCAGCGCCATGTCTTGGCATTGGTGTGCCAGTCCGTCCCAGAGCCCCGACGTGAGCAGGGCATGAGCCGAGCGTTGGCGCGGGTTGCCCTGGGCCAGATAGTCGAGGCGGCGCCAGTTCGGGCCCCCGCCTGCACGGGATGCCAGCGCAGATGGAAAAACTGCGGCCGGGGCCGCAGTTGTGTCAGTGCCTAAGTGGCAGCAATCAGTCAGCAAGGGTCACCTTGGTGATGACGACGTCTTCGGTCGGCACGTCCTGGTGCATGCGGCCGTAGTTGCCGGTCTTCACGCCCTTGATCTTGTTGACCACGTCCATGCCGGCGGTCACTTCACCGAATACGCAGTAGCCGAAGCCCTGGGTGGTGGCGGACTTGAAGTCGAGGAAGTCGTTGTTGTTCACGTTGATGAAGAACTGGGCGCTGGCGGAGTGCGGCTCCATGGTGCGGGCCATGGCGATGGTGCCAACCTTGTTGGACAGGCCGTTGGCCGCCTCGTTCTTGATGGAGGCGCGGGTCTCTTTCTCTTCGAAGCCGGGGGCATAGCCGCCGCCCTGGATCATGAAGCCGTCGATGACGCGGTGGAAGATGGTGTTGTCGTAGTGACCGTCACGGCAGTATTGCAGGAAGTTGGCCACGGTTTCCGGGGCTTTCTCGGCGTTCAGGGTCAGGGTGATGTCGCCGTGGTTGGTGTGCAGAGTAACCATGATATGTCCTTTCATTGATATGCGAGCGCGAGTCGGCTCGCAGCTGTTGCATGGGTTATGGCATAAAGTGGTGGCAATTCTAGCCCAACAAGGGCGCCCGGCATAGCGCTGGCGTGATGCCAATGTGGCGCACAGAGGCCATTCAGGCCGGATCCAACCCGTTTTGCGCCTCGTTTTCTCCCCCGGATGCGGTTAGAATGTCAGACCATTTTACTCACAGGCAGTGGTCATAAGATGCTGAAGATCTACAACACACTCACTCGTCAAAAAGAAGAATTCAAACCTATCCACCCGGGCAAGGTGGGCATGTATGTGTGTGGGGTCACCATCTACGATCACTGTCATATCGGCCACGGTCGCACCTTCGTCGCCTTCGACGTGGTGGCCCGTTACCTGCGTTACAGCGGCTATGAGCTGAACTATGTGCGCAACGTCACCGACGTGGACGACAAGATCATCAAGCGTGCCGCCGAGACGCACGTTACCTGCGACGATCTGACCGAGCGTCTGATCGGCGACATGCATCAGGATTTCGACGCCCTCGGCATGGTACGCCCTGACATCGAGCCGCGCGCCACCCAGCACATCCATGAGATCATCGAGCTGGTGGAGACCCTGCTCGCCAAAGAGCACGCCTACGTGGCGGACAACGGTGATGTGATGTTCATCGTCGAGTCCTTCGCCGACTACGGCAAGCTCTCCGGCCAGGATCTGGAGCAGCTGCAGGCCGGCGCCCGGGTCGACGTGGTGGACGCCAAGCGCAACCCGCTGGACTTCGTGCTGTGGAAGATGTCCAAGCCCGGCGAGCCGACCTGGGACAGCCCCTGGGGCCCGGGTCGCCCCGGCTGGCACATCGAGTGCTCCGCCATGAACTCCAAGCACCTCGGCAACCACTTCGACATCCACGGCGGCGGCTCGGATCTGCAGTTCCCGCACCACGAGAACGAGATCGCCCAGTCCTGCTGCGCCCACGGTGGCGACTACGTCAACACCTGGATGCACAGCGGCATGGTGATGGTGGATAAAGAGAAGATGTCCAAATCCCTCGGCAACTTCTTCACCATTCGCGACGTGCTGGCCCACTACGACGCCGAAACCGTGCGCTACTTCCTGATGTCCGGCCACTACCGTAGCCAGCTCAACTACTCGGAAGACAACCTGAAGCAGGCCCGCGCCGCCCTGGAGCGCATGTACACAGCATTGCGCGACCTGCCGGCCGCTGCCGCCGCCGGTGGCGAGGAGCAGGTGGCCCGCTTCAAGGAGGCGATGGACGACGACTTCAACACCCCGGAAGCCTACTCCGCCCTGTTCGACCTGGTGCGCGAGATCAACCGCCAGAAGGCCGAAGACCTGTCTGTCGCCGCCGGCCTCGGTGCCCGCCTGCGGGAGCTCGGCGCCGTACTCGGCATCCTGCAGCAGGATCCGGACGCCTTCCTCAAGGGCGATGAAGCGGACGACGAAGTGGCCGAGATCGAGCAGCTGATCGCCCAGCGCAATCAGGCCCGCGCCGACAAGAACTGGGCCGCGGCGGATGCCGCCCGCAACCGTCTCACCGAGATGGGTATAGTGCTGGAAGACAGCGCCGGCAAGACCAGCTGGCGCCGTGCCTAAGGCCAGTAGTTCTGCTCGCGCCAACAGCTTGACCCAAACAAAAACCGCAGCCCTTGGGCTGCGGTTTTTGTTTGTGGCTTTTCCCTCGACATCTCTTAAGCCTCGGTTGCCTGTGCTCTAATCCCCTCTCCCCTTGGGGGAGAGGGTTAGGGTGAGGGGGGCTCATGTCATTCCGCAGCTGAATGCCGTCCAACGCCTTAATGGCATGGCTTCGCCATGCAGGGCGCGAGGGCGCTGCCCTCGACAGGGTTTCGCCCGCCCTTCGGGCTGGGGCGAGTGACTTTGGAAAGCCCCAAAGTCACCAAAGGTCTTCTCCCCCGGCAAACCGCCCGCTTCGCGGGTTCCCTCGTCTCGTCCAACGGGTCGGACGGAGCGCCGCAGACGGCACATCCCTGTGCCGGCTGCGGCTGCGCCATCATCCCTGATGGCGCTCCTGACCCGTTGAACTCGACTCGGCAGTTTGCAGGGGGAACCAATACCGTGATCTTGCTATATTTGTTATTCTTCAACAAAACCATGCCGCTCTAACTCATGAAATACCTCAGTCAGCTCGGTGTTAAGTTGTTCTATATACTCTACAGCAACAAGATAAAAAAGATTTTGTTGCGGTTCTTCTGATAAAATTATTTGAAAAACCCCCTTTCTTAACTTCGTCAAAATAGTGCTGAATGCACTTTTGACATGATTTGGCTCATCACTAGATATTGGAATTCTAACCAGTGGTTCAATGTCTATTTCAATGAAGTGGTTATCTTCAATGTTCATTACTCTAGCATTAACGTAGTCCATATATTTTACCTCTTTCGCCAAATGCGCTCTCACCACCTTCCAATGTTTTCATGCTAACAATTTTCCAATCTTTCTTATTGCTAGTGTCAGTCGTGGAAACCAGGTCGTTTGAGAAGGGGTTCCCTATGTATGTCGAATATCCATTTTGATCATGGCATCTATACATCGAGTTATAGGGAAGGGTTCTTACTGCAATGTTCGCATCATGTGTTGATATAAAAACTTTTTTCCCTTGGGTTGCTTTGCTTTTAATTAAAGGGATGATTACGTCATTTATATAATCATTACCTAGACTTCTTTCAGGCTCATCAAGTATGTATATATCTTTTTCTTCGTAAAGTTCATTGTGAAGGTTAAGCATAGAACATTCCCCATTGGATGGAGAGTAGCGCTCGCCTTCCAACGTAAATCGTCTCCAGAATAATACCAAGTCATCAATGGAAGTTATATTTTCAATGTCATCAAGACTATTTAGTCTTGTTATGCAATCAAAGGCATTAGTCTGGAGTGCTGTTTTAGAAATTTCAGACATTAAATTTGAAAATTCTTTTTGGCTATTCTTTTTTATCTCGAAATTAGATGTGTAGTTAGCATCATGAAGTGATCCATCCTGTATTTTATAATCAGTAGTGCATTTCAGATCGCCCTTATCTACACCAAGGTTGCCTGCTACACAGGTTTCAGTTGGAATGTTTTTTTTGATATTTTCTAAGATCTTTTTGCTATCTGACAGTATTCTAATCCGATTTTTAGAGAATCTACTGAATCCAGTACTTGCTGGGCGGCTTTGTACACCAGTTTTCCTTGCAACCTCATTACTGTAGCAACTAGATGCAGAGTTAAATAGTTCTATAGACTTTATGTCAAGGAAAAAACCCCAAGATTTGTTTAATATTTTATCTGATAGGGATTTAATTTTACTTATTATTGATGAGTATTCTTCGGAACTATGTAGTTCAGCGCTAATTACCTTGTTTGAGCTTAATGTGTTTATAACCTCATTTAATTTCTCATTTGCCTCAATATATTCCTTTAAGTCTATTTCGTGTGGTGATGATTGAGTTGGAAAATCCTTTATTTTTATTATTTGAGCATTCTTATTCTTTGCTTCGTTTTGAAAATAACTTCTATATTGATGTAAGCTTGTAATGTCACATTCAGTGGAGCTCTTTAGTCGCTGTATTTCATCTCTACATGGATCGATTCCATGCTTCTCTAGTTCAAAGACAATGTTTTTTCCTTTTATATCGAATTTATCAGAAAGCGCCTCTTGTGAGGACGAAAATACTGATGATTGAGTTCCATTATTTGAGTAATGTCTAGCAATTGCTTCAAGTATTTTTGTCTTCCCTGTTCCTTTTGGACCAAAAATAATATTGATGTCATTGAATGCTTTAATTGTTACCTTTGTTGCATCTTCGAATGGAATGAGATCTATTGTTTCCGATTGCTTTCTATCAAGAGTAGTATTTATTGTTGGTATGTCTTTTGAAAGTAAAAGTAGAAAGTGTTCGAAGCTGTCCACTCTAAGTCTTAGCTCTGGGAGGTCATTTGATATCTCTGTATATTTACTCCAATCTTGTACATCTGAACCGTATAGTGATTTATGTCCATGTGAAATAAATATACCAGCAGAGATGGCATTAGTCGCTTCCTTTATGAAGCGAGTATTAGGTATTCCTTGATCTATAATTTTAGCAACAGTAGAGTCTGCCATCTCTGGTTTTTTCCCTTTGTAATGTGCAATATACAAAGGCTCAAGGCACTCAAAGTTACTTATTGTATCTTCTATGGAAATAGTGAAGTCGTCTGGTGATATATCTTGTGTTAAAGTATCAATAATTTCATTGAAGCGATCTCTTTTATTAGGAGAGACTATTACGATTAGATGGGATCTTTTACTATTATCCACAATATCAAGTTCAACCCCTGGCCATATTTGCGCTGCACCATCTAGGGATTTTTCTATATCATTGAACTGTTCTATATCAAAAACATTATGATTCGTTATAGCGATTATTTTCACGCTTGTAGATTGAATTATTTTTGCAAACTCAGATGGTGTAATGTTTCTTGTTTCCGCATCACCCTGTTTTGTTTTTTTAGTGTGTACGTGTATGTCTATTTTCATTTTCACCTCATGTATTTCTGTAATTAAAACAAATTAAATTTGAATATTTTAAAGCAGTGAAGGTTTCCATGACATGTTCGTGCCATTAGGGTCGGCGCTTCGATTAGCGAAGCGTAATCGGACGTTCTAGAAATAAGGTCGTTATCACTACGAAAAATGCACTATCGGGACTTTAATATAATATCCTATCCCCGATAGGGAGGTGTGCCGCTTGCCGTTGTACTCACTATGATTTTTAACCTATGCAACCATCTTGATGAAGTCTGTTGCATAGGTGCGACAATCTGCTCTCGCTATGGGGTGGGCGAGGGGCTGGCTGTGAGATAACAACTCGTCCGATCTGTGCCCCGAAAAGGCTGGGGACTGTTACCGAGGTGCAATGCGCTGCGCTTATTGCACCCTACGCCTGTGAACTGGCCTCGGGGCTGTGGGTTGGGTGTTACCCCCTCTTGTTCGCCGAGGTGAGCCCGTTTGTCCAGGCCGCGAGGCAGGATGCCGAGCGAGCGGCGCTGGGCCAAGGATGGCCCATCGGCGCGTGCCGTCGGACAAACGGGTGAACCGAGGGAACCCGACGCAGGAGGGCGAACAAGCGGGGGAGAAGACCTTTGGTGACTTTGGGTCTTTCCAAAGTCACTCGCCCAGCCGCGCAGCGGCGGCGAAACCCCGTCGAGGACGGCGTCCTCGTGTCTTGCATGGCGAAGCCGTGCCTGCAGGGTAAAGGGGTTACTGAACCCCTCACCCTGACCCTCTCCCGCAAGGGGAGAGGGGATCAAACCGAAACCTCGTCGAGGACAGAGTCCTCACGTCCCGCGCGGCGAAGCCGTGCCAATGCGGCTCTCTACAACACTCCGCAAAGTAATGACGCTACCTTGACCCCTCACCCTAACCCTCTCCCACAAGGGGAGAGGGGGCTGCCCCTCGCCGAGGCGCGGGATGCCGGGCTGGCATCCGCCAGGGACGCTGCCGCAAGGCGCTGGCTGCCAAAGTGCGTCGTGAACCGTCGCCCGGCGTATGGGCACAGGAGATCACCCCCATCTTACGGAGCCATCTTGGTCTTATCCATGGCTTTGATGAGTTAACCATCAGAAATGAATGAATATTTGCGCTGGTTCAAAGTTATGGCTGCGTCTGGGTCAGAAGCCGGGGGCGTACCAGGCGGGCGGCTCGCCAAAGTGTGAAGAGGGCGGAATTTTGCCGGGCTGGTGCCTGCTCCCGCTTGTCGGCTCATGCCCGGCTTGGGTAAGGTGTGCACGGATAGCATGCAAGCTGGAGATATGCATGGACAAGATATTGCAGGCCCTGTCTGTACAGGTCACGGCAGCGCGGGATCTGGAGAGCCTGACCCGGCCGCTGCTGGAGATGCTGGAAGCGGTGACCGGGCTGGAGTCGACCTACCTCACCGAGATCGATCTGGGGGAGGGCAAACAGAGCATCCGCTTCGCCCGCAACGCGGCCGAGCTGCAGATCCCGGAGGGGATCAGCGTGGACTGGAGCGATACCCTGTGCCGGCGCGCCATGGACGAGGGGCGATTGTATACCGATGATGTCGCCGACTGCTGGGGGGATTCCGATGCCGCCAGGGCCCTCGGCATTCGCACCTACTTGAGCAGCCCGGTGCGTACGCCGTCCGGCTCCCTCTATGGCACACTTTGCGCCGCCAGCGGCAACCAGAAACCCTGCGTGCCGGGATCCGAGCAGCTCATCTCCTTCTTCGCGCGCCTCATCGCCGAGCTCGTGGAGCGGGAGCAGTTGCTGGTGCAGTTGCAGCAGGCGAACCAGGAGCTGTCGCGCCAGGCCCTGAGCGATCCCCTGACCGGGCAGCTCAACCGCCGCGCCCTCATGCTGGAATTGCCGCTGCTGTTCTCCCTGTCGGCGCGGGCCGGTCATCCGGTGCTGGTCGCCTTTATCGATCTCGACGGTTTCAAGCAGATCAACGACACCCATGGCCACGAGGCGGGGGATCAGCTGCTCACCATGGTGGCAGAGCGGCTGGGGTCGGCTCTTCGCAGCGGCGATCTGCTGGCGCGGGTCGGCGGGGACGAGTTCGTGGTGGTGGGCATGGGCCCGCTGCCGCAGGAGGAGGCGCAGGAGCTGGCGGTGCTGCGCTTCCAGCGCCGCCTGTTCGAGCAGAGCGTGCTGCAGTTGCCGCTCCCTGCCCAGACCCTGCACTACCCGGGGGCCAGCGTGGGGGTGGTGGCGGTCAATCCCGCCGACACCGGCATCGAGGAGGCCCTGCGCCTGGCGGACGCGAGCATGTATGCGGTCAAGCGGATGCGCCGCGCACAGGGCTGAGGCGCTAAGGGCTGAGGCATATAAATGGGCTCAATATGAGCCTAATAACTCCGGTGGGCGGGCCAGGGCAATCGCCCCGGCTTGACCCTGCGCATGGTTGCCCGATCGAACCGGGTGCTAGGATGCTCATCTTTTCATCACAGGCAGTCTCGAACATGGCAAATGGCGTGATGGGCGCGGTGCGCGCCCTGGTGGCGAAAGCCGCCGATCTGATGGAGTTCCAGCAGCGGATCTGGGTTGTCAGCATCTTGCACGACACCCACACCGACACCTTCATCGTCAACGAGGGAAGCTTCGAGGAGCCCATGCAGTGGATGGTGGGCAAGGGCTACGACGGAGCCATGCTGCGCCGGGTGGACGAGATGCAGCCCTCCCAGGCCATCGAGCTCCCCGTGGGGGCCATCAGCCACCGGTTGATGCGGGTCAAATGATGGGGGATTAAGCATGGGGGCGGCATAGCCGTCGGGTGCCATGATCCTCGGTGGTTGCGGGCCCTGGCCTATCACGTGGCCGCCCGCCTTGCACGCTCCCTCACTCTCTCCACTCTTCCCCCAACCCGATCCCTTGCCGGCATTCCCGCCCTGCCCGCACTCTCTCGGCGCCACCTGCCGCCCGGGGGCTTCAACGCTATGTGTCCAGCTTCTCGCTACCCATGTGCCAGCCATGTTTCCTTCTTTTACCGATCGCACCCCGTGATGGCCGATAGGTGCCGGGCGGGACAGCTGCCCCTTGCCCTTGGCTAATGGCTTCTCGTTGGGGGCGGTCGCGTGCGTGGGCAGATGAACGGCCGATCCCGCTCCCGTGGGTGCCGCTTATGGGCTGGCTGGGTGCGGGGCATCTCGGTGGTGCCGAGGGCTAGGGGAGGGGGAAGTATTTGGCCTGCAACTGCCGAAAGTCGCTGCTCGCCAGCACCTGGGTCAGGCCGTGCTGGAACTCTTTGACCAGGGCATCGTCCACCGGGTGGCTGAAGGCGTAGCAGAACTGCTCCGAACTCAGCACCCAGCTCACGGTGAACTGGACGGGATCCAGCTGCTGGGCGGCGATCAGATCCTGCATGGTGGTTCTATTGGTGGAGACGAGATCGACCCGGCCCGAGGTGAGCATGCGCAGGGCCTGGGAGAGGCGGTTGGCACTCATGATCTTCTGCTCGTCGAAACCGTTGTTGAGCAAGAGCTGCTCCCCCACGTCGGTGCGCACCGCACCTATGGTGTAGCCCTGGGCATCTTCCAGCTTGCGGATCTTGATATCCCGCCCGGCGAGCCCCATCAGCACGATCTCGGCGTAGCCGATGGGGCAGGCCCACTTGAACAAGGGGCTGCGGGCCTCGGTGCGGGCGGTGGAGAAGAGTACGGCGTTGGGTTTCTGGGTCAGCAGGTAGTAGCCCCTGGCCCAGGGCAGCATGGTGATGGGCTGGGGCGGGGTATTGGTCTTCTGCCACACCAGTTGCAGCAGCTCGACGGCGAGGCCGGTGGGGGCCCCCTTCTCATCGCTGAAGTTATAGGGTTTGTACTCCTCGGTGAGGTAGTGCAGCTGGCCGAGGGCCGGGCTGGCCTGGGCCTGGCCGAGCAGGAGCGATAGGGGGAGCAGGAGCTGTGCTGCGCCCATGACCACTGAGGTTGCTGTTCTCATCCAGACCATCCTGATGCGGGGTATCCCCATCAAGTGTTGCCAAGTCCCGGGCTTTCGCCACCCGTTATGGAGGGGGAGGTGGGGTGACGGCAACGGCTGGTGGCGACGGAGGGAGGCCGATGAAGGGGGATGCAGAGAGAAATGGCGGGAGCGAAGGGGCGGCGCCCCCTGTCGGTGGGCAGGGGGCGCAAGTTCGGACGGCCTACCAGGCCGCCCGGCTGGGGCCTATGGGCTGGAAGGCCTCGTCCCGCAGTCCCACCAGCAGGGTGGAGCCGTCGGCCTGCAGCCTGAACTCCCCGTAGCGGGCCGCCTCGAACTGCTCCCCCGTCCCCTCCTCGAAGAAGTAGGCGTCCGGCCCGATGCGCCACTGGCTCTCCTGCTTGCGCACCCGCAGCAGGCGTTCATCGGCCCCCAGCGCGTCCGGTTTGCCCCCCTCCACCCAGTGAGCCACCTGATGCTCATCGAGGCGGATGACCAGGGTATCGACGGCCGCCGCTTTGTCCCGTTCCAGCCCCACCAGTTCGCGGGCCAGCGCATAGTTCAGGCGCATATAGTCTCCCTGCATCAGGGAGCGGGGATCGACCGGCGCCAGGGCCAGCAAGACCACCTCGCCGCTCGCCATGGCGCGCTCGAAGCGCCAGACGCTGAGATTGATGCCCGCCAGGATGGCGAGGCCGGTCAGTAGCAGTGCGAGACGCTTCATGCCGGGCTCCTGCTGGTGGGTGTGTGATGTCTCATCTCGATGTTTAACTTTTTCACGATGTTTTCCTCGCACCGAGCCGTTTCAACAGCTGGCGGGCGCCGAGCAGCAAAACCCCCGATCCCAGCAACAGCCAGGACTTGGTCATCAGGGTGAGCCCCAGATCGTAGTAATAGAGGGAGCCAAAGCCCAGCAACAGCAGGCCCGCCAGGGTCATGAGCCCGAGGCTCCCGCCATAGAAGCCGAGCACCAGCACCAGGGCGCCGGCCCCCATGCCGGGGATGATGGCGCTGATGAGCACCAGCGGCAAGGCATAGAGCAGGGGCAGCTTGAGCCGCACCATGACTCCGAGCAGCAGGGCGGCGCAGAGCAGGGGATTGAGCCAGAGGGGCAGGCGGGAGCCGCCGAGCTCGTCGAGCACGCTGGCGCCGCCGTCCCAGAGCGGGTGGTGCAGGCGGCCCAGCACCAGCAGGGAGAGGGCCAGCCCCAGGGTCAGGGACTCGTAGAGCTGATGGCGCCTGGGGTCGTGTTCGGCCTGCAGCCAGCAGGCGGCGAGGGCGGCCATCACCAGCGGCAGGGCCAGCAGTTGCAGGCCGAGGCAGGCGAGCCCCAGGGCGAGCAGGATGGCGCCGGCGAAGCTGTGGAACAGCCGCACCAGCCAGTGCTCGAACAGGGCGGCGATCACCAGCGCGAGCAGGGTGAGGCCGAACCAGAGGGGGGCCGAGTCCAGATCCAGCCTGTCCAGCAGGCCATAGAGCAGCCAGGCATCCGCTGCCAGCGCCAGGGCCAGCACGAACTGATCCCGCAGATCGCTGGCCTGGGGGCCGTGCCGGGTGCTGCGGTTGAGGCCTAGGGCGGCCATCATGAGCACGGCGCCGGTGGCGAGGGCGTGATTGGCCTCCTGGATCCAGGACTCCAGCGCCATGAAGAGGAAGAACAGCAGGAAGAGGGCGGCGAGCCAGCCCACCACGCCGAGCAGGAAACGGCTCGACCAGTGGGGTTGTTCATCTCTGGGGGCATCCCCCTCGACGAGCTGGGCGGCCTGCAGCTGCTGCCAGGGGGTCAGTTCGACCATGATGTCTCCTCCGGGGTAATCGCATCTGGCGTGCCCGACGCCTCATGGGTGGGGAGCAAGGGGGGCCAAGTGAACTCAGCCATGGAGCCTCCTTTGTTGTTGCAACCAGCGGCTGGCCGCGACCGAGAGCCCGATGGCGATGAGGCTCAGCAGCAGGAAGCCGTTGATGTCTGGCTCCATCCACTTGCCGAGCGCCGCCAGGATGACGGCGATGAGGCTCAGGCACCCCATGGCGAGGCCGGCGATGAAGCGCCCATGCCAGCGCAGGTAGGCGGCAGCGAGCCAGCCGAGCCAGAGGGGCCAGACCCAGGGGGAGGCGGCATCGAACAGGGCCAGCAGGGCCAGCAGCGTGATGCCAAGGCCGGCGGCCAGCCCCGCCAGCCAGGAGGGCATCAGCCCCCAACGGGCGGGTGCCGGGATGAGGGCGCCCCAGAGGGCGAGGTTGAACAGGGAGAGGCTCCAGCCGAGGGCCTCCTCGTTGAAGGCGAAGAAAAAGTCGAACAGGCCGAGGCGCCAGTAGAGCACCAGGGCCAGCTGGCCGAGCAGCCAGCAGAGGGTCCAGAGCAGCGGGCTGGTGCCGAGCGCCGCCAGGGGGACGAGCAACAGGGCCCAGGTGGCAAACAGCTGCCAGGGATCGGCGCCGGTCTGGTAGGTCTGACCCACCAGGGCCAGCAGGGCACCGATATTGAGGGCGATGGCCAGTAGCAGGGCCTGGCGCGCGCCCCCCGTCATGGGCCGCTTCCACAGCAGCACCAGCATGGCGAGCAGGGGCAGCTCCAGCAGGGCGAGGCGGGACAGGCGCCCCAGCTCCTGCCAGTTGAAGGCGACGAAGAACACCAGTCCGGCGCCGAGGCAGAGGCTGCCGAGCCAGAGCAGCAGCCGGTCGAACAGCCACTGCCAACGCTGCACGCTGGGGGGCAGATCCAGCAGCGCGAGGGCCGCCGGCAGCCGCTCGGGGGCGAGGCGGCCTCGTCTGACCCAGTCGAGCAGGGTTTGTCTTGAGGTAAAATGCATGGCTGGGCTCCCAAGTGCCTGTCTGTCCTTGTGTTTGTCGCATTATGGCACGGCGTGGCGCGCCGGGGCAGGCCCCGCCTGAGTGGGTGCGACAAGGCTGACGCACGCCAGAGAGGGCTGGGCGCCTTTGGGGCATGAAAAAGCCCCGATCTCGGATCGGGGCTTGATGAGGTTGGCGCTCTGGCGAGGTAAGTCAGTGCTCACGCTGACCTCCCCACCTTTATGGGGCCAATCAGACGAAGATAAGGGTGCTGGCCCCGAGCCCGACGAAGAGGATGGCGCAGGCGATGCGTATGCCCTTGAGGGGCAGCCTGTCGGCGCCGAGCTTGCCGAGCAGCACCACGGGCACGTTTGCCAGCATCATGCCGAGGGTGGTGCCGGCGATCACCTGGGTGAGGGAGTCGTACTTTGCCGCCAGCAGCACTGTGGCTATCTGGGTCTTGTCCCCAATCTCGGCGATGAAGAAGAGCACGAAGGTGGCCATAAAGGGGCCGTATTTGTCGAGGGAGCTCTCCTCGTCGTCCATCTTGTCCGGCACCAGGATCCAGATTGCCATGGCGATGAAGGCACCGGCCACCAGCCAGGTCATGATCCTGGGGTCCAGCCAGCGGCTGATGAATTCCCCAATCCAGGCGGCCCCCGCGTGGTTGAGCAGGGTCGCCACCAGCATGCCGGCGATGATGGGCCAGGGTTTCTTGAAACGACAGATAAGCAGCAACGCCAGGAGCTGGGTCTTGTCGCCGATTTCGGCGATGGCCACGCTCAGGGTTGAGGTCAACAAGGCTTCCATAAAAAATAACCGGGGGACGGAATTGTTATACCTGAGACAAGCCTGCGCCATCCGTCCCCGGTATTGGCACTGGCCCGTCAAAGGTCTTGTCAAATCCGGCATTGCCCGGATCATCCTGACCATGGTGAGTTGGCACCAAGTGTGTTGATCAGGATCGCGAGTCTGGGCTGGCGAAACGCCGGGCCGACCGCGAGACTACTCCCCCTCGATGGGAGCGGGCATTCTAGGGAAAAAGGGGGGGCGAAACAAGGGCGAAAACCGGGGCATCAGCCGCCGACCAGCTTGACGCTGAAGCCTGCCTTCTCCAGTTCGGCCTTGATCAAGTCCCGTTTGTCACCCTGGATCTCGATGATCCCCTCCTTCAGACCCCCGCCGGTGCCGCATTTTTTCTTGAGCAGGGTGGCGATGGTTTTCTGCTGATCCTGCGGCACGCCGTGGATGGTGATGACGCCGGCGCCCTTGCGTCCCTTGGTCTCGCGGCGAATGCGAACGGTGCCGTCGGCGGGGAAGGGGGAGGGGCTTTGGGGGCTGGTCTGCTCTTTGAGCATGCCGCCATCCGTGCTGTAAACCAGGCGGCTGTTGTTGTCTGGGGTCATGGCTGTTCTTTGTGGATTAGCTGAGGGGAGTTTGATTTTACGCAAATAAATGTTGGGGGCACAGCTTATAATTCCCCGACTAAAAGCGAATTATTCTTGTTTCTCATCAGGGGTCCGTCATGGTACTCACGCAGTTGTCGCCGGGGCAGAGCGCCCGCATCAAGAACATGAATCAGTTGACGCGCCCGCTGCGACGCAAGTTGATGGTGATGGGGCTCTTGCCCCAGACCGAGGTCATCTTCCTGCGGGCGGCGCCCCTCGGGGACCCGCTTCAGATCCAGTGCCAGGGCATCTGTCTCTCCATGCAAAAGAGCCTGGCACAGCAAATCGAGGTGGAGCCGGTATGAACCTACTTGCAGCGAAAGAGTCCGGTTCAACCTATCGAGGCGGAAGCACCATGAGCCACTCACAGCAAAAGAGCCTGAATCATCGAATCGAGGTGGAACCGGTATGAGCTACAACCTGGTCACCGTCGGCAATCCCAACAGCGGCAAGACATCCCTGTTCAACGCCCTCACCGGTGCCCGCCAGCAGGTAGGCAACTGGAGCGGGGTCACCGTCGACAAGAAGATGGGCGAGTTCTCCGCAGGGGATCACGACTACCAATTGATGGACCTGCCCGGCATCTATGCCCTCGCCAATCAGGAGGCGAGCCTGGACGAGCAGATCGCCAGCCGCTTCGTCGAGGGGCAGCAGCCCGACTTGCTGCTCAACGTCATCGATGCCGCCAACCTGGAGCGCTCCCTCTACCTCACCCTGCAACTGCGTGAGCTGGGCCTGCCCATGGTGGTGGTGCTCAACAAGATGGATCTGCTGCAAAAGCGCCGCGTCACCATAGATGAATCCCTGCTGAGCGAGGCCCTGGGTTGCCCCGTGGTGTCGCTCTCTGCCCACAACCGCCAGCAGGTGGCGGCCTTCAAGGGGCAGATCCAGACCTTCATCGGCAAGGCGGCGCCGGCCCTGGTGCTCGACTATGGTCAGCCGCTGGAAGCCGACATAGCAGAACTCGAGACCCTGCTCGCCCCCCATCATCTGAGCCCCCGTGGCCGCGCCCTGCGCCTGCTGGAAGAAGATGACGCCATGCAGGAGACGGTGCTGGCCGGCCAGCAGGCCGCCGTCGGCAACTTGGTCAACCGGGCCCATGGCGCCCAGGACATCGACCTGCAACTGGCCGATCTGCGCTACGGTCACATCCATCACTGGTGCCAGCAGGCGTGCAAGCAGAAGGGCAAGCTCACCATCGCCCAGAGCGAGTGGCTGGACAAGGTGCTGCTCAACCGCTGGATTGGCATCCCCTTCTTCCTGTTGGTGATGTACCTGATGTTCATGTTCGCCATCAATGTGGGCAGCGCCTTCATCGATTTCTTCGACATCATGGGGGCGGCCCTGTTCGTGGACGGGGTGCACCATCTGCTCGGCCTGGTGGGTGCCCCTGCCTGGCTGGATGCGGTGCTGGGGGATGGCATAGGCGCCGGTCTGCAGACGGTGGCGACCTTCATCCCCGTGGTGGGCTGTCTGTTCCTCTTCCTCGCCGTGTTGGAGAGCTCGGGCTACCTCGCCCGCGCCGCCTTCGTGGTGGATGCCCTGATGCGCCGTCTCGGTCTGCCCGGCAAGGCCTTCGTGCCCATGCTGATGGGCTTCGGCTGCACGGTGCCGGCGGTGATGGCGACCCGTACCCTCAACTCGGAGCGGGAGCGGCTGATGACCTCGGCCATGGCCCCCTTCATGTCCTGCGGCGCGCGCCTGCCGGTCTACGCCCTGTTCGCGGTGGCCTTCTTCCCGGCGTCGGGCCAGAACCTGGTGTTCGGCCTCTACCTCATCGGCATACTGGCGGCGGTACTCACCGGCCTCTTCCTGCGCAGCACCCTGCTGCCGGGCAAGAGCGACTCCATGGTGATGGAGATGCCGGACTACGAGTGGCCCCGTCCGGTGGACGTGGGACTGCGCACCTGGCAAAAGCTCAAGGCCTTCATCTTCGGCGCGGGCAAGACCATAGTGCTGATGGTGGCCGTGCTGAGCGTGCTCAATTCGCTGGGCACAGACGGTAGCTTCGGCAACCAGGACAAGGAGAACTCCGTGCTGAGCAAGCTCAGCCAGACGGTGACCCCAGTGCTGCACCCCATAGGCGTGCGGGAAGAGAACTGGCAGGCGACGGTCGGCATCCTCACCGGCATCTTCGCCAAGGAGGCCGTGGTGGCCACCCTCAACAGCCTCTACGCCGGTGGCGCCGGGGATGAGGAGGAGAGCGAGTACTCCCTGCTCGGCAGCCTGCAGGAGGCGCTGGCGACCATACCTGCGAACCTCGCCGGTATCGATCCGACCGATCCAATGGGGATCAAGGTCGGGGATCTGGAGAACCAGCAGGTCGCGGCCGAGGAGCAGGAGGTGGACACCTCCACCTATGGCAACATGCAGACCCACTTCGACGGTGTGGCCGGCGCCTTCGCCTACCTGCTGTTCGTGCTGCTCTACATGCCCTGCGCCGCCGCCATGGGCGCCCTGGTGCGGGAAACCGGCCGTCAGTGGGCCCTGTTCACCGCCGCCTGGTGCAACTACTTGGCCTTCATGTGCGCTACCGTCTTCTATCAGCTGGCCACCTTTGCCGCCCACCCGGAGCAGAGCCTGCTGTGGCTGGCCTTCTATGGCCTCTCCCTGGCGCTGCTCTGGTGGCTCGGTCGCCGTCATGGCGACATCGCGGGCCGCAAGGTGATGGCCCTGTGAGTCGAGAGGAGGTAGAAGCATGATACTGCGAGAACTGGGGGATTACCTCGCCACCCAGCAGAGGGTGAGCCGGCGGGAGCTGGCCCGCCACTTCCACACCTCGGAAGATGCAGTGGAGGCCATGCTCGGGGTCTGGATGCGCAAGGGGCGCGTCGCCAAGCGGGAGACTCAGGTGTGCGGCGGCTCCTGCTGCGGCAAGAGTCAGGAGGTGATGTTCGAGTGGTGTGAACCCGGCCAGATTGGGTTGATACAAAAGCGCTGAGCCTGCCGCTCACCCCATCAAAAAGAACCCGCCGCTGGCGGGTTCTTCGTTTTCTGTGACGCTGTGTGCCCGAGGTGGGGCTTATCCCAGCCTGGCCAGCATCTCCCGGGTCACCAGCACGACCCCCTGCCCGGTGCGATGGAAGCGGCGGCTGTCCTCGTCGGCGTTCTCCCCGACCACCAGCCCCTCCGGCAGGGTACAGCCCTTGTCGATGATGACGCGGTGCAGCCGGCAGCCGGCCCCTATCTCGACCTGGGGGAAGATCACCGCCTGCTCCAGAGTGCAGCAGGAGTCGACCCGCACGTTGGGGAAGAGCACGGAGTCCAGGATGAAGGAGCCGTTGACTATGGTGCCGCCGGCCAGCTGGGAGTTGATCACCATGCCGTGCTGGCCGTGGCGATCCTGCACGAACTTGGCGGGGGGCAGCATCTTCTGGCTGGTCCAGATAGGCCAGTCCTGATCGTAGACATCCAGCTCAGGGGTGACGGAGGTCAGATCCATGTTGGCCTCCCACAGGGCATCCAGGGTGCCGACATCGCGCCAGTAGGGGCGCTGCTGCGCGCTGGCGCCGACGCAGGAGTCGGCGAACGGGTGGGCGTAGGCGACCCCCTCCCTGACCGCCTTCGGGATCACGTCCCGGCCAAAGTCGTGGTGAGAGTGAGGATCGGCGAGATCCGCCTCCAGCAACTGGTAGAGGTAGTCGGCATTGAAGATGTAGAGCCCCATGGAGGCCAGGGCGCTGTCGGGCCTGCCCGGCATGGGGGCGGGCTGGGCGGGTTTCTCGATGAAGCTCTCTATCCTGCGATCCTCCCCCTGGGTCATCACGCCGAAGGCGCTCGCCTCCTGACGGGGGACTTCTATGCTGGCCACCGTCACCCTGGCCCCCAGCTTGACGTGATCCAGCAGCATGGCGGTGTAGTCCATCTTGTAGATGTGATCCCCCGCGAGCACTACCACATACTTGGGGGCGTGCTCGCGGATGATGTCCAGATTCTGATAGACGGCGTCTGCGGTGCCGCGATACCAGTGCACCTCGTCCACCCGTTGCTGGGCAGGCATCAGCTCGATGAACTCATGCATCTGATAGCGCAGGAAGGACCAGCCCGATTGCAGGTGGCGCAGCAGGCTGTGGGATTTGTACTGGGTGATGACCCCGATCCGGCGAATGCCCGAGTTGACGCAGTTGGAGAGGACGAAGTCGATGATGCGGAACTTGCCGCCGAAGTGTACCGCAGGCAGCGCCCGGCTGTCCGTCAACTGATGCAGGCCGCAGCCCCGTCCTCCGGCGAGGACGAGAGCCATGGTTTCATTCAATAACTGTCGTGATTTTGCTGTATTGTTGGGCGATAACAACATTTAACACTCCTGTTAGATCTATCATTAGTGATAATGCCTGTTTTCCACTGGCGAGTTAGTGCCGCTAATCACGATTTCGCTTTACCGGGGTGCAAATGAGTTTGTTTTGAGCGGCCAGCGCGGCCAGAGCAGGGGAGAAACGAGGAGAGGCGGGAGATGAGAGCCAGGCCCAGCCTGGGGCTGGCGGTGCGGCAAGCCTCAACCTGGGGGAGCCGGCCGGTGGGAAACGAGAGGGATCTTGCCCGGGGAGGGTAGAACCGGAGTGGGCGGGGCTGACAAGGGGCTCCCCGTGATCCCACTACGATCGATGAAAAGGGAGCCATCTCGGCTCCCTTTCAATATCTCGGTGACATCTTTATCTGCCAATGGGCCCGACTAGAAGGGATCCTGCTGGCCGTCCTTGGTGGGCTCCAGGCTCCAACTGCTGGCGGCCGGGCTCTGGACTATCTGCCCCTTCTCCCGCCACAGCTTGATCTTGAGGCGCAGGTTGTTCTGGGAGTCGGCATTCTTCACCGCCTCCTCGTCGTCGATGACCCCCTCCACCACCAGATCGAACAGGGCATTGTCGAAGGTGACCATGCCGAGGGCCTGGGACTTCTCCATCACCTCCTTGAGGCTGCCAAACTCCCCGCGCTTGATGAGATCCCGGATGGTGTGGGTGCCGAGCATGATCTCCACCGCCGCCCGTCTCCCGCCATCCAGGGTCTTCACCAGCCGCTGGGAGACGAAGGCCTGCAGGTTGTTGCCCAGATCGTTGAGCAGCTGGGGCCTGCGCTCCTCGGGGAAGAAGTTGATGATGCGATCCAGCGCCTGGTTCGCGTTGTTGGCGTGCAGGGTGGAGATGGCCAGGTGCCCGGTCTCGGAGAAGGCGAGGGCGTGCTCCATGGTCTCGCGATCGCGGATCTCGCCGATGAGGATCACATCCGGGGCCTGGCGCAGGGTGTTCTTCAGGGCGGCGTGGAAGCTGCGGGTGTCCACCCCCACCTCCCGCTGGTTGATGATGCTCTTGCGATGGCGATGGACGAACTCCACCGGATCCTCGATGGTGATGATGTGGCCGCTGTGGTTGCGGTTGCGATGGTCGATGAGGGCCGCCAGCGACGTCGATTTACCCGAGCCCGTGCCGCCGACGAACAGCACCAGTCCGCGCTTCTCCATGATGGTGTCGAGCAGCACGGGGGGGAGTTTCAGATCCTCGAAACGGGGGATCTCCGTCTTGATGTTGCGCGCCACCAGGGAGACTTCGTTGCGCTGCTTGAAGATGTTGATGCGAAAGCGGCCAATCTGGGGCAGGGAGATGGCGAGGTTCATCTCCAGCTCCTTCTCGAACTGCTGCTTCTGTTCCCCATCCATGATGTCGTCGGCAATCTTCGCCACCTCACCCGGTCCGAGTGGGGTCTCGCTCAAGGGGCGCAGGGCGCCGTTGAACTTGGCGCAGGGGGGGGCGCCGGTGGAGAGATAGAGGTCTGAGCCATCCTGTTTGGCCAGCGTCTGTAGCATGTCTCGCAATTCCATGGGGCCTCTCACTCAAAAAGATGCGATGGGGAAGATGTGGTTGAGTGTATCCGGTCAGATGCCGGTGAGTTTCTCGCGAAACACAAAAAATACTGCCCCCAGGATGCAGAGGCCGGCCCAGAGGTAGTCCCATTTCAGATCCTCTTTCAGATAGAAGATGGAGAAGGGGACGAAGACGGTGAGGGTGATCACCTCCTGCAGGATCTTGAGCTGACCCACCGACAGCACGGTATGGCCGATGCGGTTGGCGGGTACCTGCAACAGATATTCAAACAGGGCTATACCCCAGCTGATGAGGGCGGCGATGATCCAGGGCTTGTGGTTCATGCTCTTGAGATGGGCATACCAGGCGAAGGTCATGAAGACGTTGCTGCAGATCAACAGGCCAATGCTGGTGACGATAGGGTTCATTAGGTTCTCCTTTAAAATCAATCGCATTTTATCTCGAGAGGGTGGGTTTCCATAAGTGGGGCTTGAGGGTATTTTTACCCCACAAGGATGAAGCAACATAAGGCTGGAATGGATGGGCAAGACAAGCTGGGGAGTGCTTGGTCTGCTGTTTGCCTGCATGGCGCCCCTTGCCTCGATGGCAAACGGCGCGCCGACCCTGACGGTGGCGACGGATGTGTGGCCCCCCTTTCGCATGCTGGCGCAGGATGGGAAGTTTTACGGCCTGGATATCGACATCTTGCGCCGCTTGCAGGCCCGCAGCGGCGTCAGCCTCGAACTCAAGCGGGTGCCCTGGGGGCGAGCCCTCAAACAGATGCAGACCGGTCAGGCCGATCTCATGATAGGGCTCGCCAAGACCCCGGAGCGCGCCGTTTTCATCGATTACCTGCAACCGGCCTATTACCAGTGCAACCCGGCGTTCTACGGCAAGGCCAGGGCCGTGGCCGGCATCAAGGATTACGAGGATCTGCGCGGGCGCGAGGTGGGTTATGTGCTCAATTCGGCCTATTTCGCCCCCTTCGATGAGGACCTCGGGATAGACAAGCACGGCGTGCCGACCGAGGCCCAGTTGCAGCGCATGGTGGAGCGCGGCCACCTGCCGCTGATGATAGGCACCGACTGCCAGGTGGATTACGCCCTGAGTCGGCGCAATGCCGGTGCCCTGGTCAAGGCGGATTACCTGCCGCCATCCCCCGTGGTGCTCTACCTCGGCATCAGCAAGCGCTCACCCCATCACGGCCTCGGGCCCGTGCTGGCGAAGGCCCTGCACGAGATGGTCATCAGCGGCGAGATAGGGACGCTGGCCAAGCCCTACCAGCCTTGACCTCGGGTGGCCTGGCGCTGTTATCATGCACCCTGTTGGCGGCCCGTTTTGGGTCGCACCTCTCTCATCGGGGATCCTGCTTGTATCTCGCTCTCATCCATCGCCAGCAGCGCTGGCAGCGTTATTGGCTGCTCGCCCTGCTGCTGCTCACCCTCTCCCTGTTCCTACTCTCCCTGGCCTGGGGGGAGTTTCTGCTGTTGCCCTGGCACCCCCTGAGCGAGCTGGAGCAACGCATCCTGCTGGACTTGCGTCTGCCCCGCGCCCTGCTGGCCCTGCTGGCGGGGGCGGCGCTCGCCTGTGGCGGTGCCGTGCTGCAGGTGATGCTGCACAACCCGGTGGCGGAGCCCGGCCTGCTCGGCGTCTCGAGCGGCGCAGGACTCGCGGCCATGGTGGCCATGGTGGTGGCCAGATCCCTCGGGGTCTATCTGCCGGGCTGGGGACTCTCCCTCGCCGCCTTCGGCGGCGCTCTGGTGGTGACCATGATGCTGATCCGGCTGGCGCACCGGGCCCGTCTCGGCCACACCCGCTTGCTGCTGTTCGGGGTCGCCATCGGTATCCTCACCAACGCCGCCATGACCTGGCTGATGTATTTCGCCGATGACGCCTCCCTGCGGGAATTCATGTTCTGGATGATGGGCAGCCTCTCCTATGGCAGTCAGCAACTCGCCTGGTGGTGGCTGGTGCTGCCGCTGACCCTGGGTTGGCTCTGCCTGCAGGGGCGGGCCCTGCAACAGCTGCTGCTGGGGGAGACCCAGGCTCGCCTGATGGGGCTGGACGTGGACAGGGTGCGGGTGCAACTGGTGCTGGCGGTCTGCCTGCTCACCGGTCTCGCGGTCGCCCTGTGCGGTGTCATCGGCTTCGTCGGCCTGGTGGTGCCCCATCTGCTGCGGCTGTGTGGAGGCAGCGATCAGCGCTTCCTCTTGCCCGCCTCGGCCCTCGGGGGCGGCGCCCTGCTGCTCGGCGCCGATCTCATCGCCCGCTCGGCCCTGAGCGCCGGCGAGCTCCCCATAGGGGTCATCACCGCCTCGGTGGGGGCGCCGCTCTTTATCTACCTGTTGTTGAGGCAAGATGCCGATGTCTCCCGTTAATGCTCCCTCGCCGGTGCTGGCAGCCCGTGCCCTGGCCATCCCGGCACGGCTTGCCCCCCTGGATCTGGGCTGGGCCGACGGCCAGCTGGTGGCCCTGCTCGGCCCCAACGGCAGCGGCAAGTCGACCCTGCTCGGCGCCCTGGCCGGCCTCCTGCCTGGGCAGGGGGAGGTGCTGCTCGAGGGGCAATCCATCTCGGACATGAGCTGGCCGGAGCTCGCCAGGCGGCGGGCCATGCTGCCCCAGCGTCAACCCCAGCTGTTTCATATCCCGGTATTCCAGGTGCTGAGCCTGGGGCTGGACGAGGCGGACGATCCCGACGCCCGCAACCAGGCGGTGCTGGCCCTGTGCCGGGAGCTCGAGCTCGATGCGCTTCTGGCACGGGACTTCAGCCGCCTCTCCGGCGGTGAGCAGCAGCGGGTGCTGATCGCTCGCACCCTGCTGCAGATTTGGCCAGGGCTCAACCCGGCGGGGCGGGTGCTGCTGCTGGACGAACCCTTGGCCGGGCTGGACCTGCATCACCAGCTGGCCCTGCTGCGGTTGCTAAAGCGACTCTCTAGGCAGGGGCTGCTGGTGGTGCTCGCCATCCACGACATCAACCTCGCCATCGACTGGGCGGATCGCATCCTCTGCCTGCAGCAGGGGGCATTGGTGGCTGAGGGCGGGGTGGAGATCATCGATCAGGATCTGCTGGCACGGGTGTTCCAGATAAGAACGGATCGCATCGAGGCGGACGGGCGAGTCTGGTTCAGGCCGAGCCTGTAGGTGCCTGGCCCCCATTCCCGGCCTTTCTCCCGCGAGAGGAGAAGGGAGTAGCCTTGGCCGAGGGAACCCAGCCACAAAAAGAGAAAGGGCCAGACACCCACGGTGTCTGGCCCTTTGCACGGGACTTCTCTGAGGTTCAGCCCTGTTGCTTGGTCAAACGGACTTGAGCCGCTTCCGCCAGCATGGCCAGCAGGGTCTCGGTGTCGGACCAGGAGAGACAGGCGTCTGTGATGCTCTGGCCGAAGGTGGCGGCGCAGCCGTTCTCCACGTCCTGACGCCCCTCCACCAGGAAGCTCTCGGCCATGATGCCGGCGATGCCGGTACGGCCACGGCGCAGTTGATCGCAGATATCCTGGGCGACCAGCAGCTGGCGGCGATGATCCTTCATGCTGTTGCCGTGGCTGAAATCCACCACCAGCCGCTCGGGCAGACCCACGTCGGCCAGCGCCTCGCACGCCTCGTCCACGCTGGCGGTGTCGTAGTTAGGGCGGTGGCCGCCGCGCAGGATCACGTGGCCGAAGGGGTTGCCGGCGGTACGGTAGATGGTCATCTTGCCGTCCTTGTCCGGGGAGTAGAAGATGTGGCTGTGGCGGGCGGCGCGCACCGCATCGATGGCGATGCGGGTGTTGCCGTCGGTGCCGTTCTTGAAGCCGACCGGGCAGGAGAGGGCGGAGGCCATCTCACGGTGCACCTGGGATTCCGTGGTGCGCGCGCCGATGGCGCCCCAGGTGATGAGGTCGCTGATGTACTGGCCGGTCACCATGTCGAGGAACTCGGTGGCGGTGGGCATGCCGATGGCGTTGATGTCCACCAGCAGCTTGCGGGCGAGCTTGAGCCCCTCGTTGACGTCGAAGCTGCCATCCAGGCGCGGATCGTTGATGAGTCCCTTCCAGCCGACTATGGTGCGCGGCTTCTCGAAGTAGGTGCGCATGACGATGCACAGGCTCTGCTTGTACTGCTCGCGCAAGGCGTTGAGGCGCTGGGCATACTCGTGGGCGGCGACGGGATCGTGGATGGAGCAGGGGCCGACGATGACCAGCAGGCGCTGATCCTCACCGGCGAGAATGGCTTCCACCTCCCGGCGGGCGTCCAGCAGGTTCTGGGCGATCTGGTCGTTGATGGGGAAGGCGTGCGCGAGTTCGCTCGGAGTGATCAGTGACTCCAGGCGGCGGGTGCGCAATTCATCGGTGTGAATGGACATACGACTCAATTCTCGAGTGGGTGGTGTGGGACGTCGTCTGACGAACCCTGACAAATGAAGTGCCGAAAAGGCAGAGGGATAAAATAAAGCAAAAACCCCCTGATGGAAACCATTGCGGGCTCTGCTAGGATGTGAACCCAAAAGCCATTTCAAATGAGGTAGTTATCGTGGCAAAGCCAGGCGCAACCGGGATCACCCGCATCATCAACGCCACAGGTTACAGCATGAAGGGGCTCAAATCGGCCTGGGTCAACGAGGCGGCCTTCCGTCAGGAACTGGTGCTGATCCTGCTGTTGATGCCGCTGGCCTGCTGGCTCGGTGACTCCCTGAACCAGATCCTGCTGCTCATCTGCATCAGCTGGCTGGTGGTGATCGTCGAGGTGCTGAACTCCGCCATCGAGGCGGTGGTGGACCGCGTCGGCTCCGAGCATCACGAGCTGTCGGGGCGCGCCAAGGATCTCGGCTCCGCCGCCGTCTTTATCGCGCTGGCCCTCAACGCCCTGGTGTGGGGCGCCCTGGTGGGGCGCAATCTGCTGGGCTGGTGGTAGGTCAGGCCTCATTTTCTATATCGTATTTTCCCTCTCCCTTCGAGAGAGGGCTGGGTGAGGGAGGTCTCTTCTCCCCCTCATCCCCAACCCTTCTCCCGCGAGGGGAGAAGGGAGCTAACAGGGATTAGGTTCTGCGGCATAAAAAAGCCCGTCATGGTGACGGGCTTTTTGTTGGACCGATACAGGGCCTATCAGTGCAGGATCCGGGCACGTATGGTGCCGCTGACCTCTTTGAGCTTGGTCAGGGCTTTCTCGCTGTGCTCCGTCTCCACGTCGATCACCACGTAACCGATCTGGCTGCTGGTCTGCAGGTATTGGCCGGCGATGTTGATCCCCTCGTCGGCGAAGATCTGGTTGATCTGGTTCATCACCCCAGGCTGGTTGCGGTGGATGTGCAGCAGGCGGCTGGAGCCCTTGTGACCGGGCAGGGAGACCTCCGGGAAGTTGACGGCGGAGAGGGTGGAGCCGTTGTCGGAGTATTTCACCAGCTTGTTCGCCACTTCCAGGCCTATGTTCTCCTGGGCCTCCTGGGTGGAGCCGCCGATGTGGGGGGTCAGGATCACGTTGTCCAGGCCCCGCAGCGGGGTCAGAAACTCCTCGTCGTTGGACTTGGGCTCGACGGGGAAGACGTCGATGGCGGCCCCGGACAGGTGGCCGCTCTTGATGGCTTCCGCCAGGGCCTCGATGTCCACCACGGTACCGCGGGAGGCGTTGATGAAGACGGCGCCCGGTTTCATCATGCGCAGTTGCTCGGCACCGATGAGATCCTTGGTGGAGGCGGTCTCCGGCACGTGCAGGCTGATGACGTCAGACATGTTGAGCAGCTCCACCAGGTTCGGTACCTGGATGGCGTTGCCGAGCGAGAGCTTGTTCTCGATGTCGTAGTAGTAGACCTTCATGCCGATCATTTCGGCGATGATGCCAAGTTGGGTGCCGATGTGGCCGTAGCCTATGATGCCGAGCTTCTTGCCGCGGGCCTCGACGGAGCGGTTGGCGAGCTTCTCCCAGACGCCGCGATGGCACTTGGCGTTCTTCTCGGGGATGCCGCGCAGCAGCAGCAGTATCTCCCCCAGCACCAGCTCGGCCACGGAGCGGGTGTTGGAGAAGGGGGCGTTGAACACCGGGATGCCGCGCACGTGGGCGGCGTCGAGGGCGACCTGGTTGGTGCCGATGCAGAAGCAGCCGATGGCCACCAGCTTGCCAGCGGCATCCAGCACCTTCTCGGTGAGCTGGGTGCGCGAGCGCAGGCCCACGAAGTGCACGTCGCGAATGCGCTCGATCAGATCCTCTTCCGACAGCGAGGTCTTGAGATACTCCACGTTGCTATAACCGGCAGCCCGGAAGGTCTCCACCGTGTTGGGATGGACTCCCTCCAGCAGCAACACCTTGATTTTATCCTTGTCCAGCGAAAACTTGGCTGTCATGACGATCCCTCTGTTTTATATATGTGTGCGAAAAGCGGTGCAGGTATGCGATGTGAAGAAAACCGTAAAGTAGCAAAAACGTGCGGGAGAGGGAATATTTGTGACGAAAGTCAAATTCTTTGAAGTTTTCAACGATAGTTGTAGCTGAGACTTTGCAACTCGTTGAGCCATAAACAGAAACGGCGCCAGTAGGCGCCGTTTCTGTTGGTCTCTGTGAGGGGAGTCTTCCGGGCTCGCTGCTGCAAGCGGCTCCGCCACAGGGGATGCTTAGTTGGTGATCCCGCCGACCATGGCAGATGCCTTATTGGGTAACGACCCCATCCGGGGTACCGATCAGCACGACGTCTGCACCGCGGTGGGCGAACAGGCCGTTGGTGACCACGCCCACAATGGCGTTGAGCTGCACTTCCAGCCCCTTGGCGTCGTGAATGGCCATGCCTTTGACGTCCAGGATGTGGTTGCCGTTGTCGGTCACCACCCCTTCACGCCAGACAGGGTTGCCGCCGAGCTTCTTGATCTCGCGGGCCACGTATTCGCGGGCCATGGGGATCACCTCCACCGGCAGCGGGAAGGTGCCGAGCACCGGGACCGTCTTGGTGTTGTCGATGATGCAGATGAACTTGTCGGCCACGGCGGCGACGATCTTCTCGCGGGTCAGGGCGGCGCCACCGCCCTTGATCATGTCGCGGCTGGCGTTGATCTCGTCGGCGCCATCCACGTAGACGGAGAGGGCATCGATCTCGTTGAGATCGAACACTGGGATGCCGAAGCCCTTGAGGCGCTCGGTGGAAGCGACGGAGCTCGAGACGGCGCCCTTGATCTCATCCTTCATGGTCGCCAGTGCGTCGATGAAGTGATTGACGGTGGAGCCGGTGCCGACCCCGACTATGGTGCCGGGGACCACGTATTCGAGCGCAGCCCAACCGGCCGCCTTCTTCATTTCATCTTGAGTCATGATGGATCCTTATGGAAAAAGCGGGCGCATTATATCCAAGCCCGCCCCCGAGGGCGACCACCTCGCTCACGTTCCGGGGCAAAAACCCTCAAGATGTAAATCGTTTGCCTGTTTATTGGTCATGGGGCCCCATGGCAGTCGAACATCTCGTCAGAAAAGGGTCGGGTAGTGACTCATCACGCCTCATCCACGCGGGAGAAGTCCCAGCAGCGGGTCGGGGTGAGGATCTGCGGCAGGGGCACGTCCCACTGCTCCTTGGGCACCGCATCCACCTGCTGACAATCGTGGGCGAGGCCGAGCGGCAGGGGGCCCAGCCTGTGTTCGTGCCAGCTGGCGAGGGTGCGATCGTAATAGCCGCCCCCCATGCCGAGCCGGTTGCCCGCAGCGTCAAAGGCCACCAGCGGGGTGCAGATGATGTCCAGCATGCTGTGGGGGACCACCTGCGACATGTCGAGCTCGGGCTCCGGGATGCCGAAGCGGTTGCGGAGCATGGGACTGGTGGCGGTGTAACGCTGGAACAAGAGATGCCCCGGGGTGAAGGGGTGCAGCACCGGCAAATAGACCTCCTTCTGCCGGGCCCAGAGCCAGTGAATGGCGGGCAGGGGGTTGAGCTCGCCATCGTTGGCGAGATACAGGGCGATGTGCTTGGCCGCCAGGATCTCGGGGTGCTCCTTGAAACGGGCGACGAGCTGCTGGGCCGCGGCCTGCTGCTCGTCCTGACTCAGGTCCTGCCTGCGCTGGCGGATGAGCTGGCGCAGGGTCTGGCGCGCGTCGGGGGCGGCGGCTTGCGTATCCGGCATGGGGGCTCCTTGATGATGAAGAAGAGGGCGAAAGGCTGGGATTACCTTAACAAGGGTGTGGGGGAATTAACAGCGGGGGCCGGGGCGGCTCATCGGGGTTGAGAGCGGTGAGGGCATGACTGGCCATGCCCTTCACTCGTGGGGTGGATGCTCAAGCGACTTGGCGGTTCTTCGCCGCGCTGCGGGTCTGGTGCTTGATAAAGACGGCGACGATGGCGGCCAGCACCAGCGCTCATCAGCGGTAGAAGCTGATGTTCAGGCAGCTTGGCGCTGCTCGGCGGCGCTTCTCGTCTGATGCTTGATAAACACCGCAACGATGGCCGCCAGCGCCAGTGTTCATCAGCGGTAGAAGCTGATGCTCAGGCCACTTGGCGCTGCTCGGAGGCGCTTCTCGTCTGATGCTTGATAAACACCGCAACGATGGCAGCCAGGGCCAAGGCCATGGGGTAGAAGCTCATGCTCACTACCGCCAGCGGCGACAGTGCGAAGATGGAACCCAGCAGCAGGGCCTGGGCACCCCAGGGGATGAGCCCCTGCACCACGCAGGAGAAGATATCCAGCATGGAGGCGGCGCGGCGCGGGGTGACTCCGTGCTGCTCGGCCAGATCCCGTGCCACCTTGCTCGCCACTATGATGGCGACCGTGTTGTTGGCGGTGCAGAGGTTGGTGAGGCTCACCACCCCGGCGATGCCGAGCTCCGCCGCCTTCTCGTTCTGCTCACCGTCGTGGGCACGGGTGAAGCGGGCGATCAGGGCCGCGATGCGGGCGCTGATCCAGGCCAACCCCCCCTGGCGCTCCATCAGGGCGCCGAGACCACCGATCAGCATGGAGAGCAGGAAGATCTCCTGCATGCTGGTGAAGCCCTGATAGATGTCCTTGCTGAATTGACCCAGGGGATAGTCCCCCAGCAGGCCCACGCCACCGGCTGCGATGATGCCAAGCCCCAGCACCACGAACACATTCACCCCGATCAGTGCCAGCACCAGGATCAGCACGTAGGGCATCACCTTGAGCAGATCGGCGCTGGCGGCGGAGGCGGGCACATCCCCGGTGGAGCCGAGCAGCAGATAGAGCAGGATCACCAGCACGGCGGCGGGTGCGGCGATCTTGACGTTCTCGCGGAACTTGTCCTTCATCTCGCAGCCCTGGCTGCGGGTGGCGGCGATCGTGGTGTCGGAGATGATGGAGAGGTTGTCCCCGAACATGGCGCCGGAGAGTATGGTGCCCGCCATCAGCACAGGGTTGATGCCGGTCACCTGGGCGACGCCCAGTGCCACCGGGGCGATGGCGCCTATGGTGCCCATGGAGGTGCCCATGGCTGTGGCAATAAAGGCAGAGATGAGGAAGAGGCCCGGCAGCAGGCACCAGCCCGGGATGAGCGAAAGGCCCAGGGCCACGGTGGCATCCACCCCGCCGGTGGCCTTGGCCACGGTGGCGAAGGCCCCCGCCAGCAGGTAGATGAGGCACATGGCCATGATGTTGCTGTCACCCACCCCCTTGAAGAAGGTTTCGAGGTTCTTGTTGAACCCCTCCTTGCCCAACATCAGCGCCAGCATGACGGCGGGCAGGGCGGCGACGGGGGCAGGCAGCTGATAGAAGGCGAATTCGACTCCCTGCAGGGTCAGCCAGGTGCCGGTACCGATGAAGAGAGCGAGAAAGACCAGCAGGGGTAGCAGGGCCCTGGCACTGGGTTGGGTCTGGATCATGTGTTCCTCGAAACTTGAACAATGACCTCCTGTCGCGGCCTGCGTGGATCCGACTCGGGTCGGGCACAGGGTGGGCATCCTGCCGCTATGGGGGGCCCAAGGTAGTGAGTCAGGGGCATTTGGTCAAGATAGACGTCCAGATGGACAATCTTTTTTCTCTTGTGATTTCGCCTCACCGATTAAACCTGTCGAATATTCGGTTTTATTGCCTATGGATTGTTTATTTGTCGGTTGCAAAACGGCGTCCACGGCAGGCTTTTCAAAGCAGACGCAGGCTGGTAAAACGGTCATCTTTCCATAAAAACAGATGAGAGGGTGGAGATGGACAATCCGATCCGTGTGGCCGTGATGGGCTGTAATGGTCGTATGGGCAAGGTGCTGCTGGAGGCCATCACCAACGCCGAGGGCGTGGTGGTCGGGGCGGCGCTGGAGCGACCGGGCTCTGCCGTGATAGGTCTGGATGCCGGTGAGTTGAACGGCCTCGGCCGGCTTGGGGTGCTGATCAGTGACAGCCTGGACAAGGTGCGTGACGAGTTCGATCTCATCATCGATTTCACCCGCCCCGAGGTGACCCTGGCGAACCTGGCGTTCGCCCAGGCGCACGGCAAGCAGATGGTGATCGGCACCACCGGCTTTGACGACGCGGGCAAGGCCGCCCTGCACCAGGCGGCGAGCCAGATAGGCATCGTCTTCGCTTCCAACTACTCGGTGGGGGTCAACCTGGTGTTCAAGCTGCTGGAGCAGGCCGCCAGGGTGATGGGGGATTACACCGACATCGAGATCATCGAGGGGCACCACAGACACAAGGTGGATGCCCCCTCCGGCACCGCGCTCTCCATGGGGGAAGTGGTGGCCAAGACGCTCGGACGTGACCTGAAAGAGTGCGCCGTCTACGGCCGCGAGGGGATCACCGGTGAGCGGGATCGCAACACCATCGGCTTTGCCACCATACGTGCCGGCGATCTGGTGGGGGAACACACCGTCATGTTCGCCGACATCGGCGAGCGGGTGGAGATCAGCCACAAGGCGTCCAGCCGTTTGACCTTCGCCAATGGTGCGGTGCGGGCGGGCAAGTGGCTCAAGGACCAGGCTGCCGGTCTCTACGACATGCAGGATGTCCTCAACCTGAAATAAGGGGATCGCGGGCGTTGCCTACCCAGCCAGCCGCCCCGTTGATGACCTCGGTTGTCACCCCCTGCCAAGCCCCGGTTCGCCGGGGTTTTTTACATTAGTGGTATAAACAAGGCTTAGACGCCTCTTTTTAGTCGAACCGTCATAAAACCCTTAAAGCCCCGAATTCCCCCGACCTGCATTGCGAAAATGTCATCAAAGCGTAACGGTGACGGGCCTCAATGATCCCTATTACCCCGTTTTTTTACATGTGGCAAAACAGACTAAAAATTCAAACACGTAAAAACGTTTTCCTTTCTGTTCGAAAACTTATCTATCTAAAAATGGCCATTGTTGATTGTGGTTTGTTTTTTTATTGAATCGTAACTTATTGTAATTTAACTGATAAATATTGATTTGTGTGTTTCGGTAAGCTTTCTTTCCGGCTTTCGCTCCTGCATTTTGATTTTCTTTTAGGGGAGGGGGTTGCAAAGCGGGTTAGTGCATAGATAATGGGTAATATTGCTTTTTTATTGAATTTAGATGCATTTCAGGTGAGAAAAGACGTTGAAATGCGATCGTTTTTAAGTAGAATGCGCCCAATTTGCCAGAAATCTGCCGGGTTTGAGCCCTGTTTCAAACAGTATTCGGACCCGCAACACCCAGGTAAATTGCTGAATTTAAAGCTAAATAACTGGAGGTTGTCTTGAATCACACTGCATTGCTAGTGCTGGAAGATGGAACTGTGTTCAAAGGCGTGTCGATAGGCGCCGAGGGATGTTCCGTTGGTGAAGTGGTTTTCAATACGTCGATGACGGGCTATCAGGAAATCCTCACCGATCCCTCTTACTCCCGTCAGATAGTCACCCTCACTTACCCCCATATAGGCAACACCGGCACCAACAGCGAAGATGAAGAGTCCAGTCAAATCCACGCTCAGGGATTGATCATCCGGGACCTTCCGATACTTGCCTCCAATTTCCGCAATCAGCAATCCCTCTCCGATTACCTCAAGTCTCAAAACATCGTTGGCATCGCCGACATCGACACCCGCAAACTGACCCGCATCCTGCGTGAGAAAGGCGCCCAGGCCGGCTGCATCCTGGCGGGCAAGCAGGTCGATGAGGCGTATGCTCTCGAACAGGCTCGCGCCTTCCCCGGTCTCAAGGGGATGGACCTGGCGAAAGAGGTGACCGTCAGCGACGCCTACTCCTGGACCGAAGGGAGTTGGCAGCTCGGCAAGGGCCATGTCACCCCGGCCGCCGACGAGCTCAAGTATCACGTGGTGGCCTACGACTTCGGCGTCAAGCGCAACATCCTGCGCATGTTGGTGGACCGTGGCTGCCGCCTGACAGTGGTGCCGGCCAAGACCCCGGCCGCCGAGGTACTGGCGCTCAATCCCGATGGCATCTTCCTCTCCAACGGCCCCGGTGACCCCGAGCCGTGCGATTACGCCATCGACGCCATCAAGGCCTTCCTCAATACCAACACCCCTGTGTTCGGTATCTGCCTCGGCCACCAGCTGCTGGGGCTGGCCTCCGGTGCCAAGACCCTGAAGATGAAGTTCGGTCACCATGGTGCCAACCACCCGGTGAAGAGCCTGGATGACAACACCGTCATGATCACCGCCCAGAACCACGGTTTCGCGGTGGACGAGGAGGGCCTGCCGGATTGCCTGCGCGCGACCCACGTCTCCCTGTTCGATGGCTCCCTGCAGGGCATTCATCGCACCGACCGCCCGGCCTTCAGCTTCCAGGGACACCCGGAAGCGAGCCCCGGCCCCCACGACTGTGCCGGTCTCTTTGACCACTTTATTGAATTGATTAAGCAGTATCGCGCCTAAGGAAAAGGAAAAGGAAGAGAGAAGCCATGCCAAAACGTAACGACCTACAGAGCATCCTGATCCTCGGCGCCGGCCCCATCGTCATCGGTCAGGCCTGCGAATTCGACTACTCCGGCGCCCAGGCCTGCAAGGCTCTGCGCGAGGAGGGCTACCGCGTCATCCTGGTGAACTCCAACCCGGCCACCATCATGACCGACCCCGAGATGGCCGATGCGACCTACATCGAGCCCATCACCTGGGAAGTGGTGCGTGAGATCATCAAGAAAGAGCGCCCGGACGCCATCCTGCCCACCATGGGCGGCCAGACCGCGCTGAACTGCGCCCTGGCGCTGGAGAAGCACGGCGTGCTGGCGGAGTTCGGCGTCGAGATGATCGGTGCCACGGCGGACGCCATCGACAAGGCCGAGGATCGCTCCCGCTTCGACAAGGCCATGCGCAGCATAGGCCTGGAGTGCCCGCGCGCCGGCATCGCCCACAATATGGAAGAGGCCTGGGGTGTGCAGCAGATGGTGGGCTTCCCCTGCATCATCCGTCCCTCCTTCACCATGGGTGGCTCCGGTGGCGGCATCGCCTACAACACCGAAGAGTTCGTCGAGATCTGCGAGCGCGGCCTGGACCTGTCGCCCACCAAGGAGCTGCTGATCGATGAGTCGCTGATCGGCTGGAAAGAGTACGAGATGGAGGTGGTGCGGGATCGCAACGACAACTGCATCATCGTCTGCGCCATCGAAAACTTCGACCCCATGGGCATCCACACCGGTGACTCCATCACGGTCGCGCCTGCCCAGACGCTGACCGACAAGGAGTACCAGATCATGCGCAACGCCTCCATGGCGGTGCTGCGCGAGATCGGCGTCGAGACCGGCGGCTCCAACGTCCAGTTCGGCATCAACCCGAAAGATGGCCGCATGGTCATCATCGAGATGAACCCGCGGGTGTCGCGTTCCTCCGCGCTCGCCTCCAAGGCCACCGGCTTCCCCATTGCCAAGATCGCCGCCAAGCTCGCCATCGGTTACACCCTGGACGAGCTGATGAACGACATCACCGGCGGTCGTACCCCGGCCTCCTTCGAGCCGGCCATCGACTACGTGGTCACCAAGGTGCCGCGCTTCAACTTCGAGAAGTTTGCCGGTGCCAACGACCGTCTGACGACCCAGATGAAGTCCGTCGGTGAAGTGATGGCCATCGGCCGCAACTTCCAGGAGTCCCTGCACAAGGCCCTGCGCAGCCTCGAGACCGGCAAGACCGGCTTCGACCCCATGGTGGACCTGAACGCTCCCGACTCCCTGACTCGCATCCGTCACGAGCTGCAGGACGCGGGCTGTGACCGGATCTGGTACATCGCCGATGCGTTCCGCGCCGGTCTCTCCATGGAAGGGGTCTTCAAGTTGACCAAGATCGACCCCTGGTTCCTGGTGCAGATCGAAGAGCTCATCAAGCTGGAAGAGCAGGTGAAGGAGCGCGGCATGGCCGGCCTCGACGCCGACTTCCTGCGCACCCTGAAACGCAAGGGCTTCGCCGACGCGCGCCTGGCCAAGATCCTCGGCGTGGCCGAGGGCGAGGTACGCAAGCTGCGTGCGCGCCACAATATCTTCCCGGTCTACAAGCGGGTCGATACCTGCGCCGCCGAGTTCGCCACCAACACCGCCTACATGTACTCCAGCTATGACGAGGAGTGCGAGGCGGCCCCGAGCAACCGTGACAAGATCATGATCATCGGTGGCGGCCCGAACCGCATCGGTCAGGGTATCGAATTCGACTACTGCTGCGTACACGCGGCCCTGGCCCTGCGCGAGGACGGTTACGAGACCATCATGGTCAACTGCAACCCGGAGACCGTCTCCACCGACTACGACACCTCGGACCGCCTCTACTTCGAACCGGTGACCCTGGAAGACGTGCTGGAAATCGTGCGGGTGGAAAACCCCAAGGGCGTCATCGTCCAGTACGGCGGCCAGACTCCGCTCAAGCTTGCGCGAGCATTGGAGGCGAACGGCGTGCCTGTCATCGGCACCAGCCCGGACGCCATCGACCGCGCCGAAGACCGCGAGCGCTTCCAGTCTGCCGTGGAGCGTCTCGCGCTCAAGCAGCCGGAAAACGGCACCGTCACCGCGCTGGAGCAGGCGGTGCAGGTTGCCGCCCGCATCACCTACCCCCTGGTGGTGCGCCCCTCCTATGTGCTGGGTGGCCGCGCCATGGAGATCGTCTATGACGAGCAGGATCTGCGGCGCTACTTCGCGGAGGCGGTGAGCGTCTCCAACGAGTCGCCGGTTCTGCTTGACCGCTTCCTGGACGACGCCACCGAGGTGGACGTGGACGCCATCTGCGACGGTACCGACGTGGTCATCGGCGGCATCATGGAGCACATCGAGCAGGCCGGTATTCACTCCGGTGACTCCGCCTGCTCCCTGCCGCCTTACACCCTGTCCAAGGCCATTCAGGACGAGATGCGCGAACAGGTTCGCAAGCTGGCTCTGGAGCTCGGCGTGGTCGGCCTGATGAACGTGCAGTTCGCGGTCAAGGACAACGAGATCTACCTCATCGAGGTGAACCCCCGTGCCGCCCGTACCGTTCCCTTCGTCTCCAAGGCGACCGGCGCGCCGCTGGCCAAGATCGCGGCCCGCGTGATGGCCGGTCAGAGCCTGAAGGAACAGGGCTTCACCTCTGAAATCATCCCGCCCTACTACTCGGTGAAGGAAGTGGTACTGCCGTTCGCCAAGTTCCCGGGTGTGGATCCGCTGCTGGGGCCAGAGATGCGCTCCACTGGCGAAGTCATGGGGGTGGGCAGCAGTTTCGCCGAGGCCTATGCCAAGGCCCAGCTGGGTGCCGGTCACCAGGTGCCGAGTGAAGGCCGCGCCCTGCTCTCAGTTCGCCACGGCGACAAGGAGCGGGTGGTGAACCTGGCCGCCAAGCTGCTGGAGCTGGGCTATGAGCTCGACGCCACCCATGGCACCGCCGTGACCCTGGGGGAGGCGAGCATCAACCCGCGTCTGGTGAACAAGGTGCACGAGGGTCGCCCGCACATTCTGGATCGCATCAAGAACGGCGAGTACACCTACATCGTCAACACCGCCGAGGGTCGTCAGGCCATCGAGGACTCCAAGCAGCTGCGCCGCGGCGCCCTGCAGCACAAGGTGGCCTACACCACCACGCTGCACGCGGCCTTCGCCACCTGCATGGCCATCAGCGTGGATGCCACCGCCAACGTGAACTCGGTGCAGGAGCTGCACCACAAGGTGAACAACCGCTAGTCCTGCCAAGGGCCGGGAACTCCGGCTCCGGGCCGTGCCCCTCAAAACCCCGCCAGCGATGGCGGGGTTTTCATTTATATGAACCAATGGATATATGAGTCATTGCGTCATGCAAAGGTGATATTGACTCATGATCTAAATATTTTCATATCAATGATTGCGCATATTCAGCCTTATATCGCCATTTTCGCAATCTCTCACCGCACCGCCTTCCCTATACTGGTCACTCATCACCAAGGTCATCTGCGCCTGCAGGTGCTGGCTGTCACAGGGCAGCGCATCGGGGCAGTGCGAGAGGATCAGGGCCGACGGCTTATCAGCCGCCCCGGCCGGCTCCCCCTTATCAGGGAGGGTCACTGGAAAGCGGGTGTGGGGTCATCGCCGCACCACCCGACAGGGCCAGCGTTACCGCGCCAACCCGTTCCCCCTCCCTGCAACGCCCACCTGCCGACGCCTTCGAGACCGCTTTATGGCCCCAGCCAAGGAAAGACGAATATGAGCTTCGATCACCGCAAATACCGCCGCTCCCCCGTGATCAATCTGGCGGATCGCCAATGGCCGAACCGGGTCATGACACAAGCGCCCCTCTGGTGCGCCGTGGATCTGCGTGACGGCAACCAGGCGCTGGTCGAGCCCATGACGGTGGCCCAGAAGCTGCAGATGTGGGCGCTGATGGTGCACATCGGCTTCAAGCATATCGAAGTGGGCTTCCCGGCCGCCTCCCAGCCTGATTTCGACTTCGTGCGCGAGCTTATCGATCGCAACCTCATTCCGGACGACGTCACCATCCAGGTGCTGGTGCAGGCGCGCGAAGATCTGATAGCCCGCACCTTCGAGGCCCTCAAGGGGGCCAAGCGGGCCATCGTCCACGTCTACAACTCGGTCAACCCGACCCAGCGCAACTATGTGTTCAACTCGGGCCGCGAAGGGGTCAAAGCCATCGCCGTGCAGGGGGCCCGCTGGGTGCGGGAGCATGCGGCCAGGAACCCGGGCACTGAGTGGAGCTTCCAGTACTCCCCCGAGAGTTTCAGCAGCACAGAGGTGGAGTTCGCGGTGGAGGTGTGTGACGCCGTGATCGACGAGTGGCGCTCGGCGGCCCGCCCCATGATCCTGAACCTGCCGGCGACGGTGGAGGTGAGCACGCCCAATGTGTTCGCGGATCAGGTAGAGTGGTTCTGTCGCCACCTCAGGGCGCGTCCGGAGGTGAGCATCTCCATCCACACCCACAACGATCGGGGCTGCGGGGTGGCCGCCGCCGAGCTGGCGGTGCTGGCGGGGGCGGATCGCATCGAGGGCACCCTGCTCGGCAACGGCGAGCGCACCGGCAACATGGACATAGTCACCATGGCCATGAACCTCTACAGCCAGGGGATCGATCCCGAGCTCAACCTCAGTGACATGGATGCCATCGTCGCCACCGTGGGGGCCTGCACCCAGATTGCGCTGCACCCGCGCCACCCCTACGCAGGGGAGCTGGTCTACACTGCGTTTTCCGGCAGCCACCAGGACGCCATCCGCAAGTCCCTGGCGGCGCCCAAACCCGATGCCTATTGGGATGTGGCCTATCTGCCCATAGACCCCGCCGATCTCGGTCGCAGCTACGAGGCGGTGATCCGCATCAACAGCCAGTCCGGCAAGGGTGGGGTGACCTATCTGCTGGAACGCGATCTCGGCCTGCAACTGCCGCGCTGGCTGCAGATCGACTTCAGCCGCCGGGTACAGGTGCAGGCCGAGGCAAGCAGCAGCGAGATCAGCCCCGAGCAGATCCGCGCCCTGTTCGAGCGGCACTACCTCGAACCCGTCCACGGCTATCGCATCGACCGTTTCCAGCTCGGCCACGACAACCAGGAGAGCCTGCGCCTCGAGCTGCAGACTCCAGGGGGCAGTGTACAGCTGTGCGGGGAGGGGGAGGGAGCCATCACGGCGCTGGTCAACGGCTGGGAGCGCCATACCGGGATGCATATCGACGTGCTGGATTACTCGGAACATGCCCTCAGTGCCGGCACCGAGTCTCGCGCCGCCGCCTATGTGCTGCTCAGCATCGACGGGGTGCGCCTCTGTGGCGTCGCCGTGGGGCGCGATGTGGTCAATGCCTCCCTGCAGGCGGTGATCAACGGGGCGGCCCAGCATCAGGCCCTGCGCCAGAGCGCCTGACCCTTGCCAGAGGCCATTACGGCCCCTGTTTTTTCCTCGGCAATCCCCTGACCCTGATGGTGAGGGGATTGTTTTTTATGGAAAATCTGGTTCACAATACGAAAGTTCAACGGCCTGGACTCTGCCACGGCGACGGGGTTTCCCCGTGCTGACAACCCCCGGTCGTTGCGAGATGGCGATACCTTGGAGCCAGATAGATGTTAAAGACTCCCCTCACATTATCCATACACCCGAGCCGCTTTCCGTCTCTCCCCCGTGGTCGCCGCATCGCTCTCATCTTGCTTCCCTGCCTGCTGCTGCTGACGGCCGGATGGGATGGACTCTCCTTCGAACCCCTGGCCCAGCACCACCTCTACACCATCGGTGCCCTGGCCGAGATCATCAATGTACTGACCCTGTTGTTCATGTTCTGGGTGGTGCAATGCGCCCCCCTCTCCAGGCGATCCTATCTCTATCTCTCCGTCGGACTCTACCTGTGGCTCGTCTCGGGGGTCATCGACGTGATGGATGAGGCCTATGCCCAGCCATGGTGGCTCTCCCGGGTGGAGGACAGTCTGCGCTCTCTGGGGATGCTGGCGACGGCGTGGGGGGTCTTGCTGATGGTCAAGCAGATGTACGGTACCCAGATCCGGCTGGCCTCCCTCGCCATGTCGGATGAGCTGACGGGCCTGTCCAACCGCCGCTCCTTTGGCGCCGTGCTCGAGTCCCACATGGAGGCGGGCACCCCGCTGCTGTTGCTGGATCTGGACCATTTCAAGCAGGTCAATGATCGCCATGGTCACGGCACCGGTGACAATGTGCTGCGGGAATTCGGTGCCTTGCTGCGCCAGCACTGCCCACCGGATGGTGTGGTCGCGAGACTCGGGGGGGAGGAGTTCGCCATCTGGCTGCCGGGCATCCCCATGGTCAGGGCGTGCTCCCTCGCCGAGCAGATCCGATCCGCCACCTAGTCCCTCGTCACGACGGATGGGGTCAGGGTGACGGTGAGCGTGGCGGTCGGGATCTGCCAGGAGGGGGAGGAGGCCGAGGCCCTGGTCAAGCGCACCGATCTCGCCCTCTACCGGGCCAAGCACCTCGGTCGAAACCGGGTTGAACTGGCCTGAGTCGGGGGTGCTCAGAGGTTGTAGCCCCATCAGGTTCCTTGTAATAGGCCTTCAGACACTTCACCGATCTTGCCCTCTATGGGACCAGGAGCCCGGGCAGAAGCCTGATTGAACCGGCCTGAGACGACGGCGGTCATAGGCTGTCGTCCCCATCTTGCCCCCTTGAATGAGCGCCTTCAGATCACCCTCCCAATCCACTACAATGGCTCCCTGTTTGCGTTCGGGGCCCGTCATTCGGGATGGGGACCCCGGCCCCTTCTGCTTATCGGAAGCCTTCATGACTCTTTCTCCCCGATACTTGGGCTCGGCCCATCCGCTGGTTGCCTTGCCCCTCTTGCTTGCCGCCCTGCTGGCAGGCTGTGCCAGTGAGCCCGGCATCCCCGCCGACGAGGCGGCCGCCATCGCCAAACAACCCAAGGCCATGCAGCCGCGCCAACCAGCCGACATGAAGAGCCGCATAGTGCGCTTCCTGCCGCGCCAGGTGCCGGACAAACAGGGGTGGGCCAACGACGTAGTGACGGCCCTCTCGACCCAGAACCTCACGGTGAGCGATCACAATGTCTGCAGCGTGCTGGCGGTGGCGGAGCAGGAGGCGACCTATCAGGCCGATCCCGTGGTGCCCGGTCTTGGCAAGATAGCCTGGAAGGAGATCAACCGGCGGGCCGGCAAGCTGCTCATCCCCGAATTCGTGGTGCGTTCGGCCCTCAGTATCAAGTCCCCCACTGGCAAGTCCTATGCCGAACGCATCGACAAGTTGCGCACCGAGCGGGAGATGAGCGAGATCTTCGAAGACATGATAGGCACAGTGCCCATGGGCAAGACGCTGTTTGGCAACCTCAACCCTGTGCACACCGGCGGCCCCATGCAGGTGAGCATCGCCTTCGCCGAGGCCAATGCCCGTGGCTATCCCTATCCCGTGAAGGAGTCCATTCGCCACGAGGTGTTCAGCCGCCGTGGGGGCATCTGGTTTGGCACCAGGCACATCTTCGGCTATCCCGCCGACTACCCGGATACCCTCTATCGCTTCGCCGACTTCAACGCCGGCTGGTACGCGAGCCGCAATGCCGCCTTCCAGGCCGCCGTCAGCCGGGTGAGCGGCAAGACGCTGGCGCTGGATGGGGATCTCATCCGCTATGGCTCCGACAAGCCGGGCAATACGGAGCTCGCCGTCTACAGCATCGCGAGCCGCCTCAGCATGAGCCAGACCGCCATTCGCCAGAGCCTGCGGATGGGGGATAGCAGCGACTTTGCGAAGACGGATCTCTATCACAGGGTCTATACCCTGGCGGACAAGCAGGCCGGCACCCGACTGCCGCGGGCCATACTGCCCGGGATCCAGCTCAAGAGCCCCAAGATCACCCGCAACCTCACCACCGCCTGGTTCGCCAAGCGGGTGGATGACAGGGAGCAAGCCTGCGTGCGCAAGATGGCGACGATTCGTTGATGATTTGAGGAAAAAGGGCAGTTCATTGGCTGCCTTTGTATTTTCATCTTGTCCAATATTTTAATTTTTTTATAAAAGATCAATATATGACTGTTATTCATCGATAGGATGAAATCTCGTCTGACCATCTACTTCTATATCAAGTGCGCGATATAGCATTTTATGTATCTTTAATTGCTGAGCTCTCTTCACTTCTCCTCTTGAAACAGAAGTCTGGTCTAAAAAAGACCATATGAATGTACTCAGGGAGCTCATTTTTATTCCTATAGCACCGACATGATACAAGCATATCAACATTTTATTTAGAACTTCGGTAAGCTTTGTTTCTCCTGATGTCTCTAGGTATTCTTTAGATGATATGACGCACGGGTCGTTATTGCTTTGGGTGCACAGGTCAGAGATGACATTGTCTAAACGAGATCCGCTTAGTGTAGACCTTGTAAAGGTATGCTGTAATCCACGCAATATTTCTATTGTATCATCAAATGATGGGTATATTTCTCCCCATTCTTCCTTGAGTGACTTAAGTCTCTTCTCAGAGTACTGTGCTTCTGCGGCATATATAGAACGCCATGACACACAATCTCGACCATATGCCGCCTTGAAACATTCATTAATGAATTGAAGTACATCTCTCGGTCTATACAAAGTTCTCTCCAGAATGAAGTCTCCAGACGATTGATCTCTTCCTTTCTTTGCTGTGGGAAATATATCATCGAAGGCCACCTCTTCCTTCGTGTATTGTTTCCTAAATACTTCATTTATCCTTTTCTCAATCAATTCTCTAAGTTCACCTCGATCCCAATGTATCTGTAGTATATAAGATTCATATTTTTCCTCTTGGAACCCTGGGCTTCTAGTCATATCAAAAACTAAGTCGAGTAGGTCTTTTCGCATGGCAGCAATGATCTTTACGTTTTCTAACTTTCTAAAAGTCTTAATCTCCTCAATAAGTGCTCTAATAAATCGACATCTTGTTTCAGTGTTAGCCCAGTGCTCATCTAATTGATCTATTAGAATATAGAATCGCTTCTGAGGGTCGTTGAATGAGTGTACTGATAAGAGATCTAACATCTCATTTAGTTTTTTTATCTGTAAACCACTAACAATTTGGCTTGCCCTTTGCTTAACTTCTACTTTCTCCTCATCGCTTAACCTCTTTGCACCTTGTAGACTTAGATCTACACTATTATATTTTGCACCTAAAGTTGCTTTTGTATCATTTTCCAGCTTCTTTGTTATTACTTTTAAATGTTCGTCAGTATCTAACCAAAATTTATCGCCCCATTCTCTGAAGTACTCAATGGCTTTCTTTTTAATCTCATCCTTTCTGAAAAAATCGGTTATATTATCTATAAAATTTCTATTGTCATATTCATTTTTTATGTCATATCTAAGTTTGAGGACTTCAACTATTAATATGTGCCGCCAAAGCAATCGGTAAAACAAGTCAAGATTCACACCGATATTATTCATGAATTGAATTATATCTGAGTACTCTAAAAACCTTACTGATATATCATTCGGGTCAATCTTTATATTTTTTTTGGTTGTTTGAGATATTTTATAGAGAATTGCACTTTTCCCTGCGCCAGTTCGCCCTAATATTATTGACTTAGGGTCATGTACGTCACATAGTTGTTTTATATAACCCTTGTCTATAAAGCAGGAATCAAGGAAGTCAGTGTCTGTTTCTGCATCTAAATCGCCTATCTGTAAATTTTGCTTTATTGTTATTTTGTTGCTTTGTTTAACTGTGCTCATAAATGTTAATCCTTAGTAGACGGTCAATAATTAAAGCTTTATACATAGACCTGTGTTATGAGTTATCTCTGTATGTCTGAATAATCTTTCTGCATCTCGGATATTCACTGCATCCCCAAAATTGATTTCCTCTGTTTTCTCCTCGACTGGCGGTGCGCAAGATCATGGTGCTGCCGCATTTAGGGCAAGTAGGGACGGCATGGCTGGCCTCTATGGTATCGGGCTCAGCGGTTTTTCTGGCTCGGCCGGTGACATTGCTTTCCACGGGTATTATGGGGGCGGTGCCATGGCGTGCTTTGAGATATGCCACATGTTGCTTATGGGTCTGCCAGTTGGCGGCCAGCCGCCCTTGCTCGATAGTGCCGACTATTCGCTCGACCTCTTCCACGCTCAATACTGGGGTTGTCTTGCGTTTTATATAGGTGATGAGGCCTCGTCTTAGCACATTCTCCGGCATCGGTGTCTTGAACGAGCAGTCACCGATAAAGTAAACGACGGAATGCAGCTGATGATCCGTTAGCCCCAACAGGGACTTGAGTGTCATCACATGGCTGTAATTCTGATGCAGGGGGTTTTGGAACTGATGTTTGCGGCGATAGAGCTGCTGGGTCCAACGCTTGTGTTGGGGATTGCCGAAGATCCACCCTTTCATATTCTTGGTTTCGATGACGAAAATCCCGAAGCGGGAGACGATGATGTGATCAATCTGGGTAGTGCCACCTTCGATCGGTAGCGTGACGTTCTTGAGTAGCCGGTACTCTCGCTTGTCGAGAAATAGCCTGATTGAGAGATTGAGAAACCACTCTCCCACCATGCCCTTGAACCAGGGTGTTTTGATCACGGTAGCGATCAGTAGCAGTGGTAGCAGATACCAGAGCTGGGATAGCAAAAGAGCGATAACGGGAGTGAAGTCCATTTCACTGACCCTCCATGGGAGTTTGTTTAAGGGTTAAGCCTCGACAGGGATCCTGCTTTGGTGCTTGGGGTATCCTGGGCTTTGATCGATAGTCAGCCTCTCGCGGTCGGACATCCACTTGGTGCCTAGACCCGCAGGCTGCCGCGAAATCCTCTGGCGGCATAGTAGGACTGGGCACCGTTGTGGTACAGGAAGACGCTGTCGTAGCGGCGATCGCAGAACAGGGCGCCGCCGAGTGCCCGGATCTCCGCCGGTGTCTCTACCCAGCTCGACGTCTTGGCATCGAAGCTGCCCAGCGTCTGCAGCGTCCGATATTCGGCCTCCGTCAGCAGCGCTATGCCCATCTGTGCGGCCATCTCGGTCGCGCAGCCCGCGGGTCGGTTCTCCTTCCGCGATTCCAGCCCGGCTCTGTCATAGCAGAGGCTCCTGCGCCTATCCGGGCTCTCGGCGCTGCAATCACAGAAGATGAACTGCCCGCTCTGCGGATCTTGGCCGATGACATCGGGCTCACCGCCGCTGCGCTCCATCTCGTGGAGCGAGCGCAACGCCTGCGTATTGGCATCCAGCCTGGCACGCACCTGTGACCAGGCAACCCCTTCGTGGCGCTCAGGGTATTGCTCAAAGCGGGCCTGCAAGGTGGCGAGCAAGTCGTCAATCTGACCCTGGGTCAAGTTCATCATGTTGCCTCTTTCGCTGGATCCGGTACCGCGAGAAACCCATCACGAGCCCGATTGAGATAACCGCCTGTGGTGGTTGAACAGGTCATGAGCGTCTCGCGCCCTTAAAAACTCATCGCCAGCCCGACGGAGTAGCCGTGGGTGTTGTTGCTGAACATATAGCGGGCCACCAAGCGGGTACGGGTCACGAAGATGTCGTATTTGCTGCTGTCGAGTTCGAGCCCAAGGCCGAGGGAGTTGAGGCTGTTGAAGCCGAGCAGGCCGCGCTGCTCCCCCAGGTACTCGGTGCGGGCCGCCTCCAGCACGTAGCGCAGGGGGCGATCCAGCAGGGTCCAGTCCCACATGGGGGCGCGGCGGCGCAGGTAGAGCCCCAGGTTCTCCGCCTCGGCCTGACCCGTGACGCTGGGGCTGGTGCCGGCGAAGCTCTGCAGGTGCTGATAGGAGTAGCGCAGCTCCACGTCGATGTCCTGGGGTTTGGAGAACAGCTCGTAGTCCAGCATCAGGGCGCCCCCCAGGCCGTAGACGTTGAGTCGGCCCCCATCGAGGAAGTCGAGGTTCTTGCCGGTCTTGTGCTGGATGAAGAGGGCACCGAGGCGCAGATCGCTCGCCAGGGTGCCGAGGGTAAAGTTGCCGATGGGGCGCAGCACCAGATTGCCCCCCCATTTGTCCTTGTGCAGGGTGAAGTCCCAGCCTATGCCGCCGGTGGCGGTCAGGCTGTTCCACTTGGTGGGGATGGTGCGGGTGTCGGTGCCGTCGCTGAACACGAACTGGGGATCGTAGCGGCTGTAGCCCAGGGTGCCTTCCAGATAGATGGGGAAGTCCGCGCTCATGGTGGCGCCGCCCCCGAGCTGGGTGATGGTCAGGGCGGACTGTTCGCCGGTGCTGCCACCTATGTCCAGGTTGCTGGCGGTAATGTCGGGCACCACCGTGTAGCTCATCAGGGAGACAACAGCATTGGCTCGGCGTTGTACCAGGGATTCGTCGTCGGCATGGGCCGCGAGGCTGAGCAGTCCCAGACCGGCCAGGGAGAGGGTCTTGCTGTCAAAGAGAGGGGTCAACGCCATACCTAGCTCCGTGGGCATCCTCGTCCGATGAGGAGTCCTTACACTGTAATGGTTTTTGGCCGCCTTGGCAGCGGGTCATGGCGCCAACTGACTATATTCTTTGCCAAATCTCCCGCTGGATCAGCCCCTTGCCTGTCTGCACGCCATCGCGCCTGCTGGGGTCGGCCCTTGTCCGCGAAAGCGCCGGGAAGCCCACATAAATCACAGACATTAATTTATTGTTCAGTTCTGCGGGTGTATAACGGGCCTCCCACAGGGATAGATGGGGTTGCTATCAGGGAAGAATGGCCAGCTGGGGCCCTCGGGTCTCCATGACGGATGTGCAGTACGTTGATGGGAGTCACACCGGATGCAGGACATGCTGCTTGCCATATGGCATCAGGATTTTGATCAGCTTATTCAAATGCAAGCCATCGGTTTGCTCGTCACCTGTCTGGTGGTGATCCTCTTTCTCGAATCGAGTTTCGTGTTCCTGCCCCTGCCGGGAGACAGCCTGGTGCTGCTGGCCGGTGGTCTGGTGGGGATGGGGGTGCTCGGCCCCGAGGTGACTTTCCTCTACATGCCGCTCGCCGCCGGCCTCGGCAGCCTGGTGGCCTATGTACAGGGGCATGCCCTGCACGGCACCTCCTTCATGGGGCACGTGGAGCGGATGATCCCGGAGGGGAGCCTGCCCAGGGCCTCCCGGTTGCTGGACAGATACGGCTTCTGGGCCATGTTCGTCTCCCGCTTCATCCCCTTCGTCAGGGTGCTGACGCCCATGCTGATGGGGGTCTCCCGCCTGCACCTGCCTAGGGTAATGGTGGCGAGCTTCGCCAGCGCCTTCCTCTGGGCCCTGGTGCTGAGCCTCATCGGCAAGTTCGTGATGGCGACCCCGGTATTGGCCAACCACCACGAGCTGATGACCAAGTGCCTGCTGGTGACCTCGCTCGCCCTCTTCGTCATCGCCGTCGCGGCCATCGGCATCCGCCTGCTCAAGCGGCCGACCAACCGCGTGCGCTGACAGAGCATGCAAGCAGAGGGGGCCGGGGTGCCCCCTCTGCATTGATGACAGTCCGTTCCTCCCGTGGGGATGGGGCGGCGTAAAAATAGAGACCATTTGAGGCGGCATTTGCCTCGCCTATCTGTTACACTTCGCGCCCGCGATTTCCGGCTCACACTCTGACTTGATGTCAGGCCCAGCCGTCCGTGGCCACTTGCCTCGCGATGCCGAGCCATCCATCCACTCAAGCCAATCACAGCCCAGCTGGAACACAGGAACCCAATATGAGATTTGAATCGTTCGATTTTGCCCCCGAGATTTTGCGCGCCATCTCAGATTGCGGTTATCAGGAGATGACCCCTGTGCAGCAGCAGGCGATCCCGACCATACGCCGTGGCCGCGACGTGCTGGCCAGCGCCCAGACAGGTACCGGCAAGACCGCCGCCTTCGCGCTGCCCATACTGCAGCGCCTGCTGGACAATCCGGCGCCGGTGCAGCCTTCCAACACCCGGGTGCTGATCCTGACCCCGACCCGCGAACTGGCGGCTCAGGTGGCGAGCAACATCAACGACTTCGCCAAGTACCTGGATATCAGCGTGCTGACCATCTATGGCGGCGGCAAGCAGGACGTGCAGGCCAAGAAGCTCAAGGCGGGGGCTCACATCATAGTGGCGACCCCTGGCCGTCTGCTCGAGCACCTTACCGCCTGCAACCTCAGCCTCTCCGGGGTGGAGTGTCTGGTGCTGGACGAGGCGGATCGCATCCTCGACATGGGCTTCAGCGCCGATGTGCAGCAGATCCTGCAGGCCACCAACAAGGCGCGCCAGAACCTGCTGTTCTCCGCCACCTTCTCCGATGCGGTGCGAAAGCTCGCCAACCTGATGCTGGACAGACCGCAGATCGTCAGCGTCAACAAGCAGAATTCCACCGCCGACACCGTCAGCCACACCGTCTATCCGGTGGAGCAGAAGCGCAAGCGCGAGCTGCTCTCCGAGCTCATCGGCAAGCAGAACTGGCCCCAGGTGCTGGTGTTCGCCAGTACCCGCGAGAGCTGCGACGAGCTGGTGACCGAGCTGAATCTGGATGGCATCAAGTCCGCCGTGGTGCACGGGGACAAGGCTCAGGGCAGCCGTCGCCGCGCCCTGCGTGAGTTCACGGAAGGCAAGCTGCGGGTGCTGGTGGCCACCGAGGTGGCCGCCCGTGGTCTGGACATCCCGGACCTGGAGTACGTGGTCAACTATGACTTGCCCTTCCTCGCGGAAGACTATGTGCACCGCATCGGCCGTACCGGCCGCGCCGGCAAGAGCGGCATGGCCATCTCCTTCGTCAGCCGCGAAGAGGAGCGCACCCTGCTGGAGATCGAGGCGCTGATCGGCCAGAAGATCCGCCGCATCATGGTGCCGGGTTACGAGGTGAGCAGCCGTGACGATCTGATCAAGCAGTTGCAGGAGCGCCGTCGCTTCGGCAAGCGCCCCCAGCGGGAAGACAACGCCGCCGCCCAGGCCATGGCCGAGAGCAAGCTGCAGGGTCAGCGCCTCAAGCGCCTGGCCGCCGCCAAGAAGCCGCGCCAGCCGAAATAAGGCGAGCGTTGCCCCTCTCCCTCGTGGGGGGCTTTGGTATTCAAAGGCGCCGCTGGCGCCTTTGTGTTGTTGATGACCCGGCTTCTGGCCCGCATCCAGTGTAAAGGACTCGTGATGACCACTCCCACCTACAATCAGGCCCTGTTCGACATGGCCAGCCAGAGCCTGGCCGAACTGGAACGCACCGCCTCCCAGAAGGCCGGCCAGCGCACCCCGGCTCAGGAGAGCCACTTCCTCTGTACCTGGATGGCGGACTCCCTCAAGGAGAAGCGCTTCTCCCGCCTGGTGATGGAAGACCTGAAGGCCTGGATCCAGCAGGGGCGCACCCTGGGGGCGGGCGCCGATCTGAAAGGATTGCTGGAGCGCATCGTTTGTCAGTACGGCCGCGCCATGAGCGAGCCGACGCAACTGGGAGCCAGTCTAGCCGCCCTGCTCGCCGAGTTGGAAGCGGCCGGTTGGTTAGTGTTTACCGACAGCGAACTGCAGGCGAAGTCGCGCCTGCTGAGCCAGGGCCAATCCAGTCTGGTCATCTCGGTCAGCGAGTACCAGGGGCATATCGAGGGCGGGGAGCTGCTCAAGCCCATCACCCTCTATGTGCGTGGTGACGAGACACAGCTGGCGGAGGGGGCCTTCAGGCACGGCCTGCTGCTGAGCCAGGGCAACAAGAAAATCACCCTGGTCAAACATCACAAGGCCTACCGGCTGATGCCGGGCAATGCCCAGGGCGCGCTGGCGCTGCTGGCCCGGGTCAGTGACTGATCACCCCAGGTTTTTCCCATTGCATCCACCCCGGCCCGCGCCGGGGTTTTTTATGGGGCACAGGTTGGCAAGGGGCCGGCACCGTGGGCCATGGCGCCCCCGCGAAGGCCCGTTTTTGTCGCAGCCTGGCGGAACAGGCCAGGCTCCCCCTTAGATGGGCGTCGTCCCCCATATGGAGGGATGGTGGCGCAAAATTTCTGCTCTAGGGTGAACAGGCCCCAAAGAGGGCCAAGGAAGTAAGGAAGCAAACCGCCTGATGGCGCAACTCAATGAATGAGGAAATCCGATGAAAGCAACTCCCATCGCCCTGCTGCTGGCCGGTATCCTGGCCTCACCGCTCTGCGCCGCCGCCCTCGATGCTCGCCTCTCCCTGGTGGACGGCAATGCCGAGGACGTGCGGGTCAACCTGACGCTGACCAACACAGGGGACAAGCCGGTTCGCCTGCTCAAGTGGCAACTGCCGGGCAGCGAGGACGCCCCCCTGTTTGTGGTGGAGCGCGACGGCCAGAAGGTCGGCTACGAGGGGGCCCTGATCAAGCGGGCGGCCCCGACCGACAAGGACTACCAACTGCTCAAGGCCGGCCAGAGCCTGACCCTGCAGGCCGAGATCTCCGGCCTCTACGACATGAGCCTCCAGGGCCAGTACAGCATCCGCTATCAGCTGCCGACCCTGGCACAGGGAACTAGCGGTGCCAAGGCCAAGCAGGCCCAGGCGAGTGAGTCCAACGCCGTCAGCCTCTGGGTGGAAGGGGTGAGCGACGAGCGGCTGCAGGCCAAGGCGGCCCCCCTGGCCGAACCCCAGGCGGTGACCGCCTCGGTGAGCTTCACCGGGCGCTGCACCAATACCCAGAAGAGCAACATTCTGACCGCTCTGGATGCGGCCAGCAGCATCACCAATAACTCAAGCAGCTATCTGGCAGTGGATAAGCCCAGCGGTCAGCGCTATCGCAGCTGGTTTGGTGCCTATGATGCCTCCCGCTGGGATCAGGCCGAGGTGAACTTCAGCAAGATCAAGGATGCCATCGACAACAAGCCGCTCACCTTCGATTGCGGCTGCCAGCAGAGCTACTTCGCCTACGTCTATCCGGATCAGCCCTACAAGGTCTATCTGTGCAAGAGCTTCTGGACGGCGCCGGTCAACGGGACCGACTCCCGCGCCGGCACTATCGTCCACGAGCTGAGCCACTTCAACGTGGTGGCAGGCACCGACGATCTGGGTTACGGTCAAAGCAACGCCCGCAACCTGGCGAGCACGGATCCGTTGACGGCGCTGAACAACGCCGACAACCACGAATATTTCGCTGAGAATACCCCGAGCGAAAATTGATGAATGATGGGGCCGAAAGGCCCCTTCTTGATGGAGGCACCATGATGTCGCTCTTGCTCACCACCCTTGCCATCGCGGCCCCTTTGCAGTGCGAGCTGTCGGTCAAGGCCGAGAGCCCGGTGAACGAACCCCTGCCCCTGGTGATGACCTTGACCAACCTGGGGGAGGGACCCATCGAGGTATTGAGCTGGTTTACCCCCTTCGAGGGTTGGTTTGCCGATGCCATCGACCTGCGCCTCGAGCAGAATCCCATTGCCTACAAGGGGCCGCTGGCCAAGCGCGGCGCCCCGGGTCCTGACGACTTTTTCATTCTGGGAGCCGGTCAGCGCAACAGGGCGGATGCGGATCTGACCCAGGTCTACGATCTGTCCCTCCCGGGCCAATACCATCTGAGCTATCGCCCCCACTCCCTGACCCTGACGCAAGGGGTGGCTCCCAGTTGCCCCGCCATCAGCTTCACCCGGGTGGCGGCGCCCTAAGCCACCCGCTCGCCTTCTGTCGCCAGCAGTCCCACCGCGCGGGCGGCCACCGCCAGGTAACGGGAGGGGTGGGTAGAACCCGTCTGTTCCCGCCAGCAGCAGTGCACCAGCTTGATCACGTGATCGTCCAGGCTCGCGATCGCCAACGGCAACACCTGCTCCCAATTCAGCCCCGTGACGTCCGGCCAGCGTTGGGGTCCCAGCCTTGGTGCCCCGACCGTGATAAAGGCCGCAGCCACCGCCTGCCACATCAGGGTCTGCCAGCGCTCTTTGAGTTCAGGGGGCAGGTGGCGGGCGACGATGGCGGCGGCCCGACTGCCGGTCACCAGGTGCAGCACGGTGAAGTTGCGGGTCTGCCAATAGAGGGGCAGGGCGGCCTCGGCCAGCTGAGCCAGCACATCGCCATCGTCATCGAGACTGCGCGGCAGTGAGTTCGGCCAGTCGGGCACCGCCGCCACTTGGCGCAGGCGCGCAGTGATCCACTCACCCGGCCAGTGTGAGCCCTCCCATTGGGTGGACAGGCTCCCGAGCAGAGCGGGTATGTCTTGGCAGGCCATTCCCTCACCCTCTGGCAATATCAGCGGCTTGCAGCGCCAGGCGGCCAGGGCCGCCGCCTGCTCGCCCAGATGGCCGTTCTCCAGGGCGCAGGCGAAGCGGATCAGGGGATGAAAGGCGCCGCCAGCCGGGGAGAGGCCATCTTCCAGCAGAGCTTCGAAGGTGGGTAGCCAGCCTTCCTCGGCAATGCGGATGGCTAGCAGCTGGCGCAGTCGCACGAAGTGGCGCTCCTCCTCATCGCCTTGATGGTTCAGCCCGGCCGGCAGGGCATGGGCGCTCTGCCAACGGGTGAAGAAGCGCCGCAGCTGAGCCTGGGTCGCCCCCATCTCGTGCAGGGCGTGCAACGCCATGGGGCAGTGGTTGGTGGTATCGCGGCCATTGAGAGCGAAGGCCTGGTTCGCATCGAGCAGAGAATTCAGATAATCCATAATCGTTTGACTCCTTTGGTCGGGGGAGACAGGATTATGCAAGTTCAAGTTAACTTGAGATCAAGGACGAAGATGGATCGCAAATGGCTGGCCATCGGTCAGATAGCCAAGCGCTCGGGTGTCAACGCCAGTGCCCTGCGTTTCTACGAGGAGAAGGGATTGATCGGCAGCGTGCGCAGCGAGGGAGGTCGACGGCTCTACCCCCGGGATGCCCTGCGTCGCATCGCCTTTATCCGGGTGGCGCAGGGGGTGGGGCTGAGCCTTGGGGAGATTGCCGAGGCCCTGGCCGGGCTGCCCGATGGGCGCACACCGGATCGCCACGACTGGCATGGGATCGCTGGCCAGTGGCAGGCGCTGCTCGATCGGCGCATCGAGACCCTGCAACTGATGAAGCGCAAACTCGGCGTCTGCATCGGTTGCGGCTGCCTGTCGCTGGAACACTGCGCCCTCTACAACCCGGGCGATCAGGCCGCCGCCATGGGGAGCGGTCCCCGCTATCTGCTGGGGGATCAGCCGTCAGAGCGCGAGTGCTGAGCATTATCAGGAAGAAAACCTGAGAGGCCAGGCCACTGCGCCTAGCCTTGTCACAACGAGGAGCAGAGATGGAACTGGAACGGCTTAAACGGGAGCTAGAGCTCTTTGGCGAGGAGAACGACAGGGCGCAGCAGGCACGCGGTCACAAGATGCTCAACATCACCAGGGACACCGGCGAGCTGCTGGCGGTCTTGGTACAGACGAGAGGTGCCCGGGAGGTGCTGGAGATAGGCACCTCCAACGGTTACTCCACCCTCTGGCTGGGGGAGGCGGTGCAAAGGCTGGGGGGCCGGGTCACCACCTTGGAGCGGGACGAGGGGAAGGTCGCGTTGGCCGCCCACAACTTCCGGCGCGCCGGCCTCGATATCGTCATCACCCAGTTGGTGGGGGAGGCCGATGCGCTGCTGCCCAACCAGCCGACATCGGGTTATGAGCTTGTCTTCCTGGACTCGGATCGTCAGCAATACCAGGCCTGGTGGCCAGAGATCCGGCGCCTGCTCGCCCCGCGCGGCCTGCTGGTGGTGGATAACGCCATCTCCCATCAGGGGGAGATGCAGGAATGGATGGCTGAGGTTCGCCGGGATCCCGCGTTTATCACCTCCCTGGTACCGGTGGGCAAGGGGGAGTGGCTGATAGCCCGCCTGTGAGCCATCTGTTGTGCCAAGCCGATCCTGCCTCCCGTCACGCCCTATTCACACCTCGATACGGCTGGGGTCAATTGTGCGGCTGATCCGATAAAGAGCCCTGCGGCGCATTCCTGGCTGCAGGGCAATTAATAGCTCGCTTCGTGACACTCTTCGTTATCCATTCTTTCGCTAAATATCCCCATATTTCATGGTTTGGCTCTGGAATCCTCCGCGTTATGTTTTGTCCATGCCACCACGGCACCCTTTAAATAAATGAAGATGCGCCTCGAATAATATTAATTAAACGAAGCACTCCCGTGGTCAGGCTCCCTATAAAGAGGTCATGGCTCCCGCCTGAATATCGTTGGCAAGCGTTTGGATATTGATAAATATAACGAGGTGAATGATGAAAAAAATACGGTCCCTGTTTTTATTGGCGGCGCTGCCCATGGCTCTGATGAGCTCGGTGCAGGCACAGACCCAGTCCAGCCTTGCCGCCATCCAGAGCGCCGGGGTGATCAAGATAGGCACGGAAGGGGCCTACCCGCCCTTCACCTTCCACGACAAGAGCGGCAAGCTGGTGGGCTTTGACGTCGAGATAGGGGAGCTGATCGCACACGGTCTCGGGGTGAAGCCGGAATTTGTCGAGGGCAAGTGGGATGGCCTCATCGCCGGGGTAGATGCCAAGCGCTACGATCTGGTGCTCAACCAGATTGCCATCACCCCGGAGCGATTGAAAAAGTACGATTTTTCAGATCCCTATATCGCCTCCAAGGCGGTGGTGCTGGTGCACAGCGACAACGACGACATCAAGAGCTTCGCGGATCTGAAGGGCAAGACATCGTCCCAGTCCCTGACCAGCAACTTCGCCCAGCTGGCGAAGGCGTCGGGGGCCGAGGTGGTGGCGACCGAGGGGTTCAACCAGTCTCTCCAGCTGGTGCTGACCGGGCGGGTGGATGCCACCATCAACGACAGCCTCTCCTTCCTGGACTTCAAGAAGCAGAAGCCGGACGCCAAGTTGAAGGTGGCGGCCAGCAGTGAGCAGGGGGAACAGTCCGCCGTCTTGCTCGCCAAGGGGCAGCCCGAGTTGCTGGCGGCGGTCAACCAGGCCCTGCGCACCGCCAAGCAGGATGGTGCCTATCAGAAAGTCTCCCTGAAATATTTCGGTACCGACGTCTCGCAATAAGCACGCGGCCATCTCATCACGTTCGAGGTAATTAACGTGCCCCCCTGGTTACAGCTGGTTATCGACTCTTTTTGGCCCCTGCTCAGTGCGGGGCTTATTTTCACCGTTCCCCTGACGCTTATTACCTTCGTACTCGGTATCTTGCTCGGCTTCCTGCTGGCCCTGGCCCGCTTATATGGCCCGAGGCCCCTGGTCGCACTGGTACGCTTCTACGTCTGGCTTATTCGCGGCACGCCGCTGCTGGTGCAGCTCTTTCTGATCTTTTACGGGTTGCCAAGTGCAGGCATAGTGCTGGATGCCTTCAGCGCCGCCGTCATCGGTTTCACCCTCAACATCGGCGCCTACAGCTCGGAAGTCATCCGCGCCACCCTGGCCGCCATCCCCAGGGGGCAGTGGGAGGCGGCGCACTCCATCGGCATGAGCTGGCCCCAGGCCATGGGACGGGTGATCCTGCCCCAAGCGGCGCGCATCGCGGTGCCGCCGCTCTCCAACACCTTCATCTCCTTGGTCAAAGACACTTCGCTGGCGGCGGCCATCACTGTGCCCGAGCTGTTCCAGGCGGCCCAGCGGCTCGCCTCCGTTACCTACGAGCCGCTCATCCTCTATGTGGAGACGGCCGTCATTTACCTGATGTTCAGCTCCGTGCTCTCCGCCTTGCAGGACAGGCTGGAGCGCAGGCTGATCCACAAAGAGACCCGGGAGGTCGCCTCATGATCCGGTTGAGCGGTATCGAGAAGCGGTTTGCCGGTCAGCCGGTGCTCAAAGGGGTGGGGCTAGAGCTGGAGGCCGGTACGGTGACGGCGCTGATTGGCCCCTCCGGTAGCGGCAAGAGCACCTTGCTGCGTTGCGTCAACCTGCTGGAGCGGCCGGACGCGGGGCGCCTGGTGTTGGGGGAGAGCGATCTGGACTTCGCTCGCCCCGTCTCCCGGGCCCAGGTGCTGGCCCTGCGCCAGCAGACCGGCATGGTGTTCCAGAGCTTCCAGCTGTTCCCGCACATGACGGTGCTGGAGAACGTGACTGAGGGGCTGGTGACCGTGCTGAAGTGGCCAAAGGAGATGGCGTTGAGCCGTGGCTGTGAGTTGCTCGAGAAGGTGGGGCTCAGCCACAAGGCTAAGGCGGTGCCGGCGACCCTCTCCGGTGGTCAGCAGCAGCGGGTGGCCATAGCACGGGCCCTGGCGCCCTCACCCAGGGTGCTGCTCTGCGACGAACCCACCTCGGCGTTGGATCCCGAACTCGCCCTGGAGGTGGTCGCCGTGCTGCGCCAGCTCGCCCATGAGGGGACCACCATGCTCATCGCCACCCACGACCTGCGCCTCGCGGCCCAGATCGCCCAGCAGGTGATCTTCCTGGAGGCGGGGGAAGTGGTGGAGGCGGGGAGCGCACACCAGATGTTCACCGCCCCCAGGCGAAGGCGCACCCTGGCCTACATCTCTACCCTGACCGAGGGGCTGCCGGGGAGCTGGAGCATCTAGCGGAGCGGGCGAGAGGACTCTTCATATAAAAAAACAGCCCCGCGGTGCGGGGCTGTTTGCTTGGTGTATTGTGCGTCTGGACGGCAGCTTAAACGGCCAGGTAGTCCATGATCCCCTCGGCGGCCTTGCGGCCCTCGTAGATGGCGGTCACCACCAGATCCGAGCCACGCACGGCGTCGCCACCGGCGAACACCTTGGGGTTGCTGGTCTGGAAGGAGTAGTCCGCCTGCTCGGGGGCCTTGATGCGATCCCGGCTGTCGAGCGCGATGCCGTGATCGGCCATCCAGGGCTGGGGGTTGGGCTGGAAGCCGAACGCCATCACTACCGCATCGGCGGCCAGCACCTGCTCGGAGCCCTCGATCACCACCGGATTGCGGCGGCCGTTGGCATCGGGGGCGCCAAGCTCTGTGCTCACCACCCTGATACCGCAGGTGCGGCCATGGGCATCCAGTTCCACCCCGATGGGCTGCAGGTTGAACATAAATTCCACCCCCTCCTCCTGGGCATTCTTCACCTCCCGCTTGGAGCCCGGCATGTTCTCGGCGTCCCGGCGGTAGGCGCAGATCACCCGATCGGCCCCTTGGCGGATGGCGGTGCGCACGCAGTCCATGGCGGTATCGCCGCCGCCGAGCACCACCACCTGCTTGCCGGCGAAGTCGATGTAGTCGGCCTGGGCCTTCTCGAAGCCCAGCAGGCGGTTCGCGTTGGAGATGAGGTAGGGCAGGGCGTCGTAGACTCCCGGCGCCTCTTCGTTGGCAAAGCCGCCCTTCATGTACTTATAGGTGCCGACTCCGAGGAAGACGGCATCGAACTCGCCCAGGAGGTCTGCGAAGGTGATGTCACGGCCCACCTCGGTCTCGAGCCGGAATTCCACTCCCATGCCCTCGAAGATCTCGCGGCGGCGCTGCATCACCTCTTTCTCCAGCTTGAAGGAGGGGATGCCGAAGGTGAGCAGGCCACCTATTTCCGGGTACTTGTCGAACACCACTGGTGTGACGCCGTTGCGGGCCAGGACGTCTGCGCAGGCGAGGCCAGCGGGGCCGGCACCGATGACGGCGACCCGCTTGCCGGTCTTGACCACCTTGGAGAGATCCGGGCGCCAGCCCATCTCGAACGCCTTGTCGGTGATGTACTTCTCGATGTTGCCTATGGTCACGGCGCCGAAGCGATCGTTGAGGGTACAGGCCCCCTCACAGAGGCGATCCTGCGGGCAGACGCGGCCGCACACCTCGGGCAGGCTGTTGGTCTGGTGGGAGAGCTCCACCGCCTCCAGGATGCGTCCCTCGTTGGCGAGTTTTAGCCAGTTGGGGATGTAGTTGTGCACCGGGCACTTCCACTCGCAATAGGGGTTGCCGCAGTCGAGGCAGCGATCTGCCTGCATGCCGACCTGGGCCTGGTTGAAGGGCTCGTAGATCTCCACAAACTGGATCTTGCGGATCTTGAGTGGCTTCTTGGGCGGGTCGACCCGCTGGACGTCGATAAACTGGAATACGTTCTGGCTCATAGGGTTCCCTCCTTATTGCGCCTGGATTCTGAGTTCTGCACTGGAACGGCTGGTGTGGCCCAAGAGGGACTTGACGTCGCTGGACTTGGGTTTGATCAGCCTGAACTTGGGCACATAGGAGTCGAAGTTGGCCAGGATCTCCTCGGCGCGTGAGCTGCCTGTCTCGTTGAGGTGCGCAGTGATGATGCCGCGCAGGTGCTCCTGGTGGATGGCCAAATCCGCCACGTCCAGCAGTTCCACCAGCTCGGGGTTGGTGCGCTTGGCAAAGTTGCCGCATTCGTCCAGCACGTAGGCGAAACCGCCCGTCATGCCGGCCGCGAAGTTGACACCCGTCTTGCCGAGTATGGTGACTATGCCGCCTGTCATGTATTCACAGCCGTTGTCACCGATCCCCTCGACCACCGCCAGGGCACCGGAGTTGCGCACCGCGAAGCGCTCGCCGGCGGTCCCCGCCGCGTAGAGCTTGCCGCCGGTGGCACCATAGAGGCAGGTGTTGCCTATGATGGCCGCTTCGTGGGACTTGAACGCCACGCCGACGTGGGGTTTGACTACCAGCTTGCCGCCCGTCATCCCCTTGCCCACGTAGTCGTTGGCATCCCCGGTGAGGATCATCTCGAGGCCACCGGCGTTCCAGACGCCGAAGCTCTGGCCGGCGGTACCGTTGAAGTGTACCCGCACCGGATCCGTCGCCATGCCCTGGTTGCCGTAGCGCTTGACGATCTCGCCGGACAGGCGCGCCCCTACGGAGCGGTCCGTGTTGCGGATGTCGTAGCGGAACTCGCCGCCGCTCAGGCTCTCGACCGCGCCGAGCAGGTCCTCCACCATCTTGAGGTTCAGGGGACCCTTGTCGAAGGTGGGGTTGTGCTGCTGGCTGAACAGGCTGGAGCCTGCCGGTGCCTCCGGGCTCGCCAGCACGCCGGACAGATCCAGCTTGGACTGGCGGGCGGTGAGGCCTGGCAGGGCTTCGAGCAGGTCGGTGCGACCGATGAGGTCGGTGAGCTGGGCGACGCCAAGCTCGGCCATCAGCTCGCGGGTCTCCTCGGCGATGAACTGGAAGTAGTTCATCACCATCTCCGGCAGGCCGGTGAAGTGCTCGCGGCGCAGCTTCTCATCCTGGGTGGCGACGCCGGTGGCGCAGTTGTTCAGGTGGCAGATCCGCAGGTATTTGCAGCCCAGCGCCACCATGGGGCCAGTGCCGAAACCGAAGCTCTCGGCGCCGAGGATGGCCGCCTTGATGATGTCCAGACCGGTCTTGAGGCCGCCGTCTACCTGCAGGCGCACCTTGTGGCGCAGGCCGTTGGCGACCAGGGCCTGCTGGGTCTCGGCGAGACCCAGCTCCCAGGGGGAGCCGGCGTATTTGACCGAGGTCAGCGGGCTCGCGCCCGTGCCGCCGTCGTAACCGGAGACTGTGATGAAGTCCGCATAGGCCTTGGCCACGCCACAGGCGATGGTGCCGACGCCGGGCTCGGACACCAGCTTGACCGACACCAGGCAGTCCGGGTTGATCTGCTTGATGTCGAAGATGAGCTGGGCCAGATCCTCGATGGAGTAGATGTCGTGGTGGGGCGGGGGCGAGATCAGGGTCACGCCTGGCACGGAGTAGCGCAGCTTGGCGATCTGGGCCGTCACCTTGTCACCGGGCAGCTGACCCCCTTCGCCGGGCTTGGCGCCCTGGGCGACTTTGATCTGCACCACGTCCGCGTTCATCAGGTAGTGGGGAGTGACGCCAAAGCGCCCCGACGCCACCTGCTTGATGCGGGAGTTCTTCTCGGTACCGAAGCGCTTGGGATCCTCGCCACCTTCACCCGAGTTGCTCTGACCGCCCAAACGGTTCATGGCGATGGCGAGCGCTTCGTGGGCCTCGGGCCCGAGGGCGCCGATGGACATGGCGGCGGAGTCGAAGCGCGGGAACATCTTGGCCGCTGGCTCCACCGCGTCCAGGGCGATGGGAGTCGTGCCCTTCTTCAGGGACAAGAGGTCTCGCAGGGTTGCGACCGGGCGCTCGTTCACCAGGCGTGCGTACTCCTGGTAATCGGCGTAGTTGCCGGAGCGCACCGCCACTTGCAGGGTCTGCACCACGTCCGGGTTGTAGGTGTGGTACTCGCCACCGTGGACGAATTTCAGCAGACCGCCCTGGGTCAGGGGCTTGCGGCCGAGCCAGGCCTGGCGGGCCAGGTTGACCTGATCCTGCTGGATATCGGCAAAGTCGGCGCCCTGGATACGGCTCGACACGCCGCGGAAGCAGAGCTCCACCACGGCCTTGGAGAGGCCGATGGCTTCGAACAGCTGGGAGCAGCGATAGCTCGCCACCGTGCTGATGCCCATCTTGGACATCACCTTGTAGAGGCCCTTGTTGATGCCGTTGCGGTAGTTGAGCATGGCCTGGCGCAGGCTCATCTTGAGCACGCCTTCTTCTACCTGTTTGGCGAGGGTCTCGTAGGCGAGATAGGGATAAATGGCGGTCGCGCCGAAGCCCAGCAGCACGGCGAACTGGTGCGGGTCGCGCACGCTGGCGGTTTCCACCAGGATGTTAGCGTCACAGCGCAGGTTGTTGTCCACCAGGGTGCGCTGCACCGCCCCCACCGCCATGGCGGCCGGGATGGGCAGGGTGTCCGGGCTGATGTCTCTGTCCGACAGCACCAGCAGCACGGTGCCGCTGCGGGCTGCGGTCTTGGCCTCTTCGCAGAGGCGCTCGAGGGCCGCCTGCAGTCCCTCTTCGGGCAGGTAGTTGAGGCCCAGCACCGCATGGCGGTAGTGTTCCCCTTCCAGGGCCAGCAGCTGGTGGAAGTCGGAGTAGAGCAGGATCGGCGACTGGAACAGTACCCGGTGGGCGTGACCGAAGGTCTCGTTGAACACGTTCTGCTCGCGGCCGATACAGGTGGCCAGCGACATGACGTGATTTTCCCGCAAGGGATCGATGGGCGGGTTGGTCACCTGGGCGAACATCTGGCGGAAGTAGTCGTACAGGGTGCGCTGGCTGGAGGAGAGCACCGCCATCGGGGTGTCATCCCCCATGGAGCCGACCGCCTCCTGGCCGTTCTCGCCGAGCACGCGGATCACCTGGTCCAGCTCCTCGTAGGAGTAGCCGAACAGCTTCTGATAGGTCTTGAGGCGATCGTCCGGGAACTCGCGTGCGCCTGTACTGGCATCGTCCATCTGCTCGAACGGCACCAGGCGCTTGCAGTGCTTGTCCATCCACTGCTTGTAGGTGTGGCGGCTCTTGAGATCGTCGTCGATCTCGAAGCTGGTCCAGATCTTGCCGTTGCTGGTATCCACCACAAACAGCTCGCCCGGGCCGACCCGGCCCTTCTCCAGCACCTCGTCCGGGGTGTAGTCCCAGGTGCCAACTTCGGAGGCCAGGGTGATGAACTTGTCCTTGGTGATGACGTAGCGGGCCGGGCGCAGGCCGTTACGGTCCAGCGCGCAGGTGGCGTAGCGGCCGTCGGTCATGACGATGCCGGCCGGGCCATCCCAGGGTTCCATGTGCATGGAGTTGAAGTCATAGAAGGCGCGCAGGTCGTCATCCATGTTTGGGTGCTTCTGCCATGCAGGCGGGATCAAGAGGCGCATGGCGCGGAACAGGTCCATACCGCCGGCGAGGAAGAGATCCAGCATGTTGTCGAGGCTGGAGGAGTCAGAACCCGTGGTGTTGACGAAGGGGGCTGCTTCCTGCAGATCCGGAATGAGCGGGGTCGCAAACTTGTAGCTGCGCGCCTTGGCCCACTGGCGGTTGCCGGCGATGGTGTTGATCTCGCCGTTGTGGGCCAGATAGCGGAACGGCTGCGCCAACGGCCAGCGCGGGCTGGTGTTGGTGGAGAAGCGCTGGTGGAACACGCAGATGGCGGCCTGCATGCGAATGTCGGCGAGATCCAGATAGAAGCGCGGCAGGTCCACCGGCATGCACAGCCCTTTATAGACGGTGACCAGGTTGGAGAGGCTGACCACGTAGAAGTAGTCGTCGCTGATGCGCTTCTCGATGCGGCGGCGCACTATATAGAGGCGGCGCTCTAGATCCTTGTCGACCCAGCCGGGGGGCGCGTTGACAAAGACCTGTTCGATGCTGGGCAGTGAGGCCTTGGCGATGGGACCGAGCACATTGGTATCGATGGGCACCTTGCGCCAACCGACCAGACTCAAGGTTTCCCGCTCCAGCTCCTCGTCGATGATGTCGCGAGTGGCCTGGGCCAGGACAGGGTCCGGGTTCAAGAACAGCATGCCGACCGCATAGTTGCGGCCAAGGTGCCATCCCTTCTCCTCGGCGACAGCGCGATAGAAGCTGTCCGGTTTTTGCAGCAACAGGCCGCAGCCGTCGCCGGTCTTGCCATCGGCGGAGATACCGCCGCGGTGCTGCATGCGAGCCAAGGCTGACATCGCGAGACGGACAAGCTTGTGGCTGGCTTCCCCTTCCATGTGGGCCAACAGGCCGAAGCCACAGTTATCCCTCTCCAGCTTTGGATCATATAGTGACATTGCATTTCTCCCTTGCTCGGCCTTCCATCGCACTGTCATCAACTGACTGCATAAATTGCGATTGGCTCTTGTGGTTCCGTCCGCCTGAGGTGGCGAATCTCCAAACTAATGGGAATTTTGGGCAAGGTCAATTGGACATCCCTGCTGTTTGCAATGTTACATCGCCATAACAAAATGCGGGGTTGGAGGTGTTTTAAGGCGATGGTTTACATGTAAATCTGGTTTTGTGTTTATGTGTAGTGTTTTATTCCGATAATGACGAGTTTGGTGGTTGACTGCATCGTGCCGGCACCCTGTAGTAATCTTACCAATTCACCCTCTGGAGGGCGGGCAGGGATCACATTTCAGGAACCTGTGCCTTGCATTTGTAAATTGACAGGCTATCTAGAAATTATTCATTGTTAACAATTGCTTATGGCTCATGTCTGCTGATGTTCGTTCGTCTCATGGTGATGAGGATGGTTTCCAAAGGTAACCCAAATACAGAGTTGGTGGGTATTTATTCTACTAAATGTGAATATTTATATGATTTATGTCCGCTGAGTGGCTTGATCCAGCTCAGCGCCCCCAAGGGTCATCGCCCTTACAATGGCGCCTCATCACGGAGGCGTCATGCAGTTACACGAACTCATCAATACATTCGGCCAGGATCTCAAGCAGCGTCACGGCCAGAAGATCCACAAACTCTCCATTCATGGCGCCTTTACCTGCCCGAACCGGGACGGCACCCTGGGCCGTGGCGGCTGCACCTTCTGCAACGTCTCCTCTTTTGCCGACGAGTCGGCCCAGCAGCTATCGGTGGTGCAGCAACTGCTGGCCCGGCGGGACGAGGTGACCCGCGCCAAGCGCTACCTCGCCTATTTTCAGGCCTATACCAGCACCTATGCCGAGGTGGAGTACTTGCAGCGCATGTATGAGGAGGCCTTGTCGGTCAGCGACATGGTGGGGCTCTGCGTCGGCACTCGCCCCGACTGCGTGCCGGATGCGGTTCTGGATCTGCTGGCCGGCTATCAGGCTCGCGGCTACGAGGTGTGGCTGGAGCTCGGGCTGCAGAGCGCCAACGACAAGACGTTGCAGCGGATCAACCGGGGCCATGGCTATGGCGCCTATGAGGACGCGGTGCGACGCGCCCACCAAAGAAGCATTAAGACGTGCGCCCACCTCATCGTCGGTCTGCCCGGGGAGGCGGCCATGGACAGCCTGGAGACCCTGCATCGCATCGTCGATACCGGGGTGGAGGGGATAAAGCTGCATCCGCTGCATGTAGTGGAGGGGAGCACCCTCGGCAAGGCCTGGCAGGCGGGGCGCCTCGTGGTACCGACCCTGGCGGAATATGTGGAGGCGGCGGTGGCCATGATCCAGCACACTCCGCCCGAGGTGGTGTACCACCGCATCTCCGCATCGGCCCGCCGTCCAACCCTGCTGGCGCCGGCCTGGTGCGAGAATCGCTGGACCGCCATGGCCGATATCGCCAGTGAACTGGCTCGTTCAGGCCCCCAGGGTGCTCGCCTCGGCCGACCCTTCTCCCTCGCCGGTCTTAATGAGTTGTCACTCTGATTTCATCAAAAAAACAGGGGGTTATTAGAAGAAATTCAGTCTTTGCGGTATAGTTTCATTCAAGTCGCCTTGGTACTATGGTCGGCTTGAAAAATATATTGTTATCAATAAGCTTGTAGTGTTTACGAATCGTGCAGGGCATCCTGAAGTCAAGGTCGCCGTCTCACTCCGTACCTCATTGATCGCGTCGATGCGATCCCATTGCGGGGGAGTCAGGCAGTTTCATGGAATATCCTGTCACCGTGCGCTAATCAGGTTGTCAGTCATGGGATCCGTGCGCTGTGATTTTTGCCGATCCCCGCCGCTTCGGGTGGCGACTCTCCCGCGACAACCGTTCGGATCATATTTAACGGGATGCTATGCAAGCAGAAACTAGCCGTATTGATGAGCTACTGGAATGCCTGGTCTTCTTGACCCGCTTTTATGGCGTGCCCAACAGCCAGGATGCTCTGACCACCGGCTTGCCGCTGGTATCCGGTCGCCTGAGCACCGCACTCTTCAGCCGCGCCGCCGAGCGGGGAGGGCTCTCCGCCCGTGAGGTGATCCAGCCGCTCGAGGGGATCTCCTCCCTGCTGTTGCCCTGCGTGCTGCAGACCCGCAACGGTGGCGCCTGCATCCTGCTGGAGTGGAATGAAGACAGAAGCCAGGGCAAGGTCATCTTCCCCCAGGCCGGCGATGCGGCTCAGTGGGTCAGCGTTGCCCAGCTCGGGGACGAGTACAATGGCCGCTGTTTCTTCGTCAAGAAGCAGTTCAAGTTCGACGAACGCTCCCCCAAGGTGCTGGAGACTCGCGACGGCCACTGGTTCTGGAGCACGCTGTTCGAGTCCCGTGGCATCTATCGGGACGTGCTGATCGCTTCCATCCTCATCAACCTGTTTGCGGTGGCCAGCCCCCTGTTCACCATGAACGTCTATGACAAGATAGTGCCGAACCTGGCCTTCGACTCCCTCTGGGTGTTGGCGGTCGGTGCCATGGTGGTGTTCACCTTCGATTTCGTCATGCGCCAGCTGCGCAGCTACTTCATAGACATTGCGGGCAAGAAGTCTGACGTGCTGCTGTCGGCCAAGATCTTCGCCAAGGTGATGGGCATGAAGATGGAGTCCCGTCCCGCCTCGACCGGGGCCTTTGCCAAGCATCTGCAGGAGTTTGAATCGGTGCGTGAGTTCTTCACCTCGGCCACCGTCTCCACCCTGATCGATCTGCCGTTCGCCATCTTCTTCCTGTTCATCATCTGGATCTTCGCCGGCGTCATGGTGGTGGTGCCCATCGTCGCCATCCTGATCCTGGTCGCCTACAGCTTCTATATTCAGGAGCCCCTCAAGCAGTCCATCGAGGAGGGTTCCCGCCTCGCGTCCCAGAAGAATGCCAACCTCATCGAGAGCATCTCCGGCCTCGAGACCGTGAAGATCTTCGGCGCCGAGAGCCTGTTCCAGCACCGCTGGGAGCAGGCTGTGTCCCACATCTCCACCTGGGGCGTGCAGACCCGTCGCATCACCAACTCCATGTCATCGCTGGCGAGCTACATCCAGCAGGTGGTGACCGTCGGTCTCGTCATCGTCGGGGTCTACCAGATCTCGGAAGGGCTGGTGACCATGGGGGGCATGATTGCCGCCGTCATGCTGTCGAGCCGTGCCATCGCGCCCATGGTGCAGCTCTCCGTGCTCTCCACTCGCTATAACCAGGCCAAATCTGCCCTCGAGATCCTCGAGAAGATCATGATGACTCCGGGGGAACAGGAAGAGGGCAAGCAGTACATCCACCATCCCGTGATCCAGGGCCGCATCGAGTTCGAAAACGTCTCCTTCAAGTACCCGGGCATGGAGAGCAGCACCCTGCACAACATCTCCCTGCGCATCGAACCTGGCGAGAAGGTGGCCATCATAGGCCGGATCGGCGCGGGCAAGACCACGCTGGAGAAGCTGCTGATGGGTCTCTATCGCCCGACTGATGGCTCAGTCAGGCTCGATGGCTTTGAACTCGATCAGCTGCCGCCGGCGGCCATTCGCCGCAACATAGGCTGTGTCCCCCAGGATGTGACCCTCTTCTTCGGCTCGGTGCGCGACAACATCATGCTCGGCAACCCGCTGGTGGATGATGCCCGTGTGCTGCGCGCCGCCAAGCGCGCCGGGGTGACCAACTTCACCAACCGGGATCCCAACGGGCTGGACAGACAGATAGGTGAGGGGGGGCGCCAGCTCTCCGGTGGCCAGCGTCAGGCCATCTTGCTGGCTCGCGCCCTGCTCAACGATCCCCCCATTCTGGTGATGGACGAGCCAACCTCCAACATGGACAACCAGTCCGAGATGCTGGTGAAGCAGGAACTGGCCCGGCTCGGGCCAGAGACTACCCTGATCCTGATCACCCACAAGACCTCCATGCTGGACGTGGCGTCCCGCGTGATCGTCGTGGAGCAGGGCCAGATAGTGGCAGACGGCCCCAAAGAGGTGGTGTTGCAGCAATTGAAGGAAGGCAAGGTCCGCGTGCAGGAGACGGCCAATGGCTAACAACTGGTTCAAGAAAACGGCGCCCGACACTGTCCTGCCATCCCCGGATCAACTGGAATTCGTGGACGACGGCGCCGCCGCCGTCCTGCTGAGCACGCCGACCCGTGCCAGGGTCCTGCTGTGGGCCTGTTTCCTGTTCTTCATGAGTGCCATCGTCTGGGCCGCCTGGGCGAAGCTCGATGAAGTCACCGTCGGCCAGGGCAAGGTGATCCCGTCTCGCCAACTGCAGGTGATTCAGAACCTGGAGGGGGGGATCGTCAAGGAGATCTTCGTCAAGGAAGGGGACATCGTCGAGAAAGGGGAGCCCTTGCTGCGCATCGACGATACCCGCTTCAAGTCGGACTTTCGGGAGCGTGAGCAGGAGCTGGTGACCCTCAAGGGGGATATCGCCCGTCTGCGCGCCGAGATCAAGAGCGTGGTGGTCAAGAACGAGCCCAATCTGGGCTGGCGCGAGCAGGTGGTCATCGACAAGCAGCCCATCGTCTTCCCGGACGGCTACGAGAACGTGTTCGCCGAATATGCGAACCGGGAGAAGTCGGTTCAGAACGATCGCCTCAACAACCTGCAGAACCAGCTCTATATCCTCGGCCAGCAGATAGAGCAGAAAGAGCAGGAGACCATAGAGCTCAATGCCAAGATCCGCACCGTGAGCCGCAGTGTCGATCTGGCACGCCAGGAGCTCAATATCAGCCGCCCTCTCGCAAAAGAGGGTATAGTGCCTCAGGTGGAGCTCATCAAGCTGGAACGGCAGGTGAACGAGATGCAAGGGGAGCTGGAGGCCAATCGGCTGCTGATCCCCAAGTTGAACTCGGTGCTGCGTGAAACCATCTCCAAGCGAAATGACATTGCCCTGAAATTCCGGGCCGACTCCCAGACCGAGCTGAACGAGCGCCAGGGCAAGCTGGGCCAGCTCTCCGAGGGGCAGGTCGGGTTGCGTGACAGGGTCGATCGGACCAGCGTCATCGCCCCCCTCAAGGGCACCATCAAGAAGCTCAAGATCAATACCCTGGGGGGCGTCGTGCAACCCGGGATGGACCTGATGGAAATCGTACCGCTGGAAGACACCCTGCTGGTGGAGGCCAAGGTCTCTCCCAAGGACATCGCCTTCCTGCGCCCAGGACTCGAAGCCGTGGTCAAGATAACGGCATATGACTTCACTGTTTATGGAGGTTTACATGGCAAGGTTGAACAGATAAGCGCGGACTCCATCCAGGACGAGGAGGGCAACTCCTTCTACCTGGTGCGGGTCCGTACCGAGAAGAGTTATCTGGGCGATGAGCTTAACGCACTTCCCATCATCCCCGGTATGTTAGCCAGTGCAGATATCATTACTGGTAAAAAAAGTGTCCTAGACTACTTGCTAAAGCCGATCTTGAGGGCTAAGCAGTCGGCACTGAGAGAACGATAAAGCCAACAATCTAATAACAACATGACTGGAGATACCATGAAGAAGACGATTGTTGCCATGCTGGTCAGTGGCGCAGTGCTGTTCCCTGGCCTTGGCCAGGCTCAAACGCTGGAACAGTCAGTGGCACAGTCACTGGCTACCCATCCGAAAATCAAGGAAGCTTTTGACCTCTATCAGGCACGACAGTACCAGCATGATGGAGCCAAGGGCGGTTACTATCCCACCATCGACCTGCGTGGCGGTGTCGGTTATGAGAAGACCGACAGCCCCTCGACCCGTGCTGCGGGTAATAGTGGTAACGGTGCCATCGATGACTCCATGACCCGTAAAGAGGCCGGGATCAGTCTGCGCCAGATGCTGTTCGACGGCTTCGACGTCAGCAGCAACGTGGCGCGTACCGATGCCGCCGCCGAGGCCCAGCGCCTGGCCATGATCTCCGAGGCGGAGAACACAGCGCTGCGCGTCGCCGAAGTGTATCTCAACATGCTGCGTCAGCAGGAGATCCTGGAGCTGTCCAAGCAGAACCTGGAGACTCACGAGCAGATCCGCAGCGACATCCAGAAGCGGACCGATTCGGGTCTCGGCTCTACCGCCGACCAGACCCAGATCGACGGTCGTGTGGCCCGCGCCTACTCCAACCAGGCCGCGGCCGAGAACAACTATCGGGATGCCGAGAGCGAGTTTATCCGTGTCGTGAACGAGGTGCCCAAGGATCTGGTTCAGCCCACGCCTAACAGCCAGCTGCTCCCGGCGACCCTTGAGGATGCGCTGAAGACGGCGACCGAGGTACACCCGACCCTGCTCTCCTCCCTGCAGGACATCGAGGAAGCCAAGTACCAGCATGAAGGCTCCAAGTCCGGTTTCTATCCGAACGTGGCCTTCGAGGTGGATCAGAACTGGAACGAGGATATCGATGCGGTCAAGGGCCGTAACGACGATCTGACCGCCATGGTCAGAATGCGTTACAACCTGTTCCGCGGTGGCTCAGATCTGGCGGAAAGCAAGGCCACCTCGGCGCTCTATTCCCAGGCGAAAGACATTCACCTGAATGCCTTCCGTCAGGTGGAAGAAGGCACTCGTCTGGCCTGGAACGCCAAAGAGTCGCTGGCCAAGCAGAAGGTCTTCCTTAAAGAGCACGTGGACGCGAGCTACGATACAGTACAGGCGTACAAGAAGCAGTTCGGTCTGGGCCAACGGACCTTGCTGGACGTCTTGAACACGGAGAACGAACTGTTTGAGGCGCGTCGCAGCTACATCACGGCCGAGTATGACTCCCTGCTGGCGGATTATCGGATCCTCAATGCCACCGGTGGTCTGCTCAACGCCATGAACGTGCAGCAGCCCGCCGAGTGGCAGGCCAACAACAACTGATGTCCACTCCGTTGACATGAGTTCAGACAAAGCAATGGCTGCAGCTCGCTGCAGTCATTCTTTTATGTTGTTGTCTCACAGGAAGTTTTTGATGAAATGCCGCAGGGGAAGAATGTGACGTCGTGGTACCAAGCAAGCCGCAACGGGATGACCGGGTGGAGAGGGTTCACATGCCTCTCTCTGCGCGGGTCGCGTTCGATGTTGTGGCTGTGCCTGCTCGCTTTGCCCCTGTTGCTCAATGCCAGTCAACCTCTCTCATCGGCAGATCTCAAGCTGGTCAAACGAGCGGAAGAGACTTATGGGGTGAGGGCGGGCAAGCGGGTGACCGGTTGGCGCACTCTGGCCATGCAGAACCGGGATGCGGGTCTGTCGGATCGGCAAAAACTGGAGAAGGTGAACCAGTTCTTCAACCAGATGCGTTTTATCGATGACATCAAGCTCTGGCACAAGAAAGATTATTGGGCGACCCCGCTGGAGTTTCTGGGGGCCGCCGGCGGAGATTGTGAAGACTTCAGCATTTCCAAGTATTTTACGCTGCTGGAACTTGGCATTCCGGATGAAAAAATGCGAATGGTATATGTCAAGGCATTGGATTATAACCAGTTTCATATGGTCGTTGCTTATTATGAGACGCCCGCCTCTGTGCCATTGATCCTGGACAATCTGGTCGGTGCCATTCGCCCGGCCAGTCAACGGGCGGATCTGCTGCCAATTTATAGCTTTAACGGTAGTCACTTGTGGTTGATGAAGGCGCGTGGTCAAGGGGAATTGACCGGACAGTCGTCACGCTTGGGATTATGGAATGATTTACGCAATCGCATGACTTCGGGGCGATTGGCTCGGCCAGTGCTGAATTTGGATGATTAACCTATGACGCTCTACAGACAATTATTGGCAACCATGTTGCTCCTGTTCGGATTGCTGTTTGCCGCCACCTATTGGGTGCAGTTCAATTCGACTCGCAACTATCTGGCACAGCAACAGGAAACCACGGTGATCAATACCGCCACCTCCCTGGGGCTGGCGTTGACGCCTTATCTGGAGAATGGCGACAAGGTCAGCGCCGAGTCCGTCATCAAGGCCGTGTTTGACGGCGGTTATTATCAGTTGGTGCGTCTGGACTTGCTGGCCTCCAAGGATGTGATCGAGCTGGAGAACAGCAACAATATTCAGGGTGTGCCCCAGTGGTTCATCGGGTTGGGGCTGTTTCCCGAGGTATCCAACGAATCGATTCTGACCTCCGGCTGGCTGCAGCTGGGCAAATTGAAGGTGGTGGGCCATCCCGGCCAGGCTTATTACGAACTCTGGGAGGGGATGAGCAGGCTGGCCAGCTGGTTCCTGATCGGCTTCCTGCTGACCACCATCTTGCTGATGCGGGCCCTGAACTACCTGCTCAAGCCCCTTAAGCTCATCTGTGATCAGGCCGTCGAGATTGAATTGCATCACTTCGGACATGCCATCCCTGAGCCCAAGACCCGCGAGCTGAAGCAGGTGGTGCAGGCCATCAACATCCTGTCCAGCAAGCTGGCGGTGCAGTTCAAGGAGCAGGCTGACGAGGCGGAAAACCTGCGGGCGCGGGTCTACGTGGATGCCGTCTCCGGTCTTGGCAACCGCTCCTACTTCGTCGGCCAGGTCAATGCCTGGATTGCCGAGGCGGGGCAGGGCGGCGTCATGCTGGTTGCCGTCGACATGCTGGATGATCTCTATCGGGAAGAAGGGTTTGCCGCCCGGGACAACATGGTCAAATCCATCGCCCAGGTGCTCAAGGAGTTGCTCAATGGCTGGGATGGCGCCGCTCTGGCCCGGATCTCGGCCACCGAATATGCTCTGCTCTGCCCGACCGACGATCTCTCCCGCCTCAAGGAGCTGGCCGAGATCATCAACAGCCGTATCGCGGATCTGGTCGTCAACCCCATGGGCGAGGGGCGTGCGCTCTCCGTCATCGGGATCGCCGGCCGCGATGGCAGCGAGGATCTTTCCGCCCTGCTGACCAAGGCGGACAACGCCCTTGGCAAGGCGCGCAACGAGCGCCGTGGCGCCGTGGTGATGGAAGGGGGCACCGAACAAGGGCTGATGGGACGTCTGGCCTGGCGCGACCTGGTTCAGGATGCCATCAACAGAAGCCTGTGGCGCTTCAAGGCGCAGCCCGCCTGCCGCTTTGATGATGGCACCCGGCTGCATGCCGAATTGTTTGCCTCCATCTCGCGGGATGGCACCGATTACTTTGCCGGCCAATTCCTGCCCGCCATCGAGCAGTTCAAGATGGGGCCCGAGTTCGATCAGGCCGTGCTGGATGCCAGCGTCCCGCTGTTCCAGCAGCAGGCCGATCTGGTGCTGGCCGTCAACATCACGGCGGGCTCGCTCTGTTCAGATGAATTCCTGGTCTGGTTGCGGGGCTATCTGGGCCAGCACGGGGATCTGAAAGAGAAGCTGCTGTTTGAAATTCCTGAGGCGGCCATCATGAAGCACAAGGATCAGGTCGCGGCCCTGGTCAAGGTGTTGCAGGAGCATGGCTTCCAGTGGGGGGTCGATCACTATGGTCGCCACTTCCAATCCCTTGGCTATCTGGAAGAGTTGGCCCCCTCCTACGTCAAGGTGGATCACGGTTACACCAGCCAGATCATGGAGCCGGGTGCGGATACCTCCTTCCTGGCGGCGGTCTGCCGGGCAGCGCACAACGCCGGTGTCACCACCATCGCCACACGGGTGGAGGATGAACAGCAGGTGGAGATGCTGGCCAAGTTGCACATCGACGGCTATCAGGGCTTCGTCCATCCGGCGTTTCCGCTCTCCTGAGCGACCTCAACATGAAAAGGGCCCCGATGTGGGCCCTTTTTTATATCCATTTTGAATAAGCCTGCGTTTTTTTAACGCCGGCGTAGCGAATGAACCAAAACATGAATTGTTAATGCATTGATTTGTTTATGTAAAAAAACACTGTTCGATTCGCTGCATCGGAAGGGGCCGGGCAGATTCAAATCAGTACATTTTTGCAACGGAATCCGGCAGGGAGGAAATCTAAGGTGTATGCATCAAGATTTGTCACCCTGGAGCAATGGATATGCGTACCCAAATCATCGACAAGACAGTCGTCGTCTCATCCGTGGAAGGCAATGTTCAGATCCTGCTGGCCGATGGCAGCAGCCGTCCTCTCCAGCCGGGAGAGATATTGCAGCCAGGGGCCAAACTCAACATCGCCGACGATGCCAAGCTGACGCTGGCTCCCTATGATGACAGCCCCAATGTCGCGCCAGATGCTCCCGCCCCGGCGGACGCCCCGGCTCAGGGCGATCCTTCCTCATCGGCCGAGAACAAGGATGTCTCCCCGGAAATCGCCGCGCTGCAAAAATCCATACTGGAAGGGGTCGATCCGACCAAGAACTTCGAGGCGGCGGCTGCGGGCGGTGCGCCTGCCGCGGGTGGTGGTGGCGGTGGGATTGGTGGTGTGGCCGGCGCCAGCGGTAATGGCGGTTTTGTCGTCATCGACCGTACCGGTGATGCGACCATAGCGACCGCAGGTTTCGATACCAGCCATGATGCGCTCGCGGGGCAAAACCCGCTGCAAGAGGATGACCTTCTGCCAGACAATGAGCTCGACGATCTGGACGAGGCCGCGGTCACGCTGGAAGATCAGTCCGTCAGCGGTGATCTGCTGGCCAACAGTACCAACTCGGACGGCCCCTTTGGGGTATCCATCCTCACCTACAGCTGGGGCAACAACATCGGCGTACCAGCCGGGGTTGTAAGCACCTTGGATGGGATCGGCACGCTGCTCATCAATGCCGATGGCACCTATACCTTTACCCCGGCCCTCAACTATACGGGACCGGTTCCCCCCGCCGATTACATCGTCACGGACGGTGCCGACACCAATCTTTCGACTCTCATCATCACCATCACCCCGGTGGATGAAGGTGTCTCCCTCGGTGGCTTGCAAGTGGAAGGCGGTGAGCTGCTCCTCAATGAAGCCGCCCTGGCCGACGGCAGTGCGCCGGATGCCCCCTCCCTGACCAAGGGGGGGACCTTCACCTTCAATGCGGAGGATGGCATTCAGAGTCTGACCCTGGGTGGGGTGACGCTCATCAGCAATGGCCAGATCATCGCCAGCTTCCCGCAGACGATCCCAAGCCCCCTGGGTAATCAGTTACTGGTGACCGGTATCAGTTACAACCCGGTGACCGGGGCCGGCAGCGTGACCTACAGCTATACCCTGAGCGACAACGAGACCCACACCCAGCCTGCCAATGACACCGCCCTGACCGAAAGCTTCGGCGTCGTGCTGACGGACAGTGATGGCGACAGTACCAGTGCCAGCCTGGATGTGGTGATACTGGACGATGTCCCCAGCGTGCGTCTGCTCCCGGGGTCTGGCGAGCTGGGGGTGATGAGCGTGGATGAGAGCCTGCCGCAGCTGGGCGGTGCCGACAACGACGGCATCGCCAGCGCCACGCTGGCGGCTTCCGTGGTGCAGGCCCAGTTCAGTCATGCCTTCGGCGCCGATGGGGCCGGCAGCATCGGCTACAGCCTGGTCCTCAATGGCAGCAATGTGGCGAGCGGCATCTATGCCGTCGATCCCGCAGCTGCCAACGGGCAGGGGGCGCAGATCCTGCTCAACCAGTCTGGCAATGTCATCACCGGCAGTGCCAACGGGGTGGGCTACTTTACCCTGACCATAGATCCCGTCAGCGGTGCCGTGACCCTGACCCTGCTGGACAACGTCTGGCAAGGGGATACCAGCAGCAACGATGACAGCGTCAGTCTGACCCTGGGCAGTGGTGTCTTGACCCTGGTACAGACGGTGACCGATTCCGATGGTGACAGTGCCAAGGCCAGCCTGGATCTGGGGGCCAGCGGCATGTTCCGCTTCGAGGACGATGGCCCGGCCTCTGGGCTGGTGCCCGAATTCCAGCGCCCGGGATTCGTCACTGTGGATGAGAGCCTGCCTGCCTTGGGCGGTGCAGGGAACGATGGCATTGCCAGTGCGACTCTGACGGGCGCGGCCGTGCAGTCCCAGTTCACCCATGGTTTCGGTGCAGATGGCGCCGGCAGCATCGCCTACAGCCTGGTTCTCAATGGCAGCAATGTGGCGAGCGGTATCTATGTCGTGGATCCCTCGGCTCCCAATGGGCAGGGCGCACAGATCCTGCTCAATCAGGTGGGTAACGTCATCACCGGCAGTGCCAACGGGGTGGACTACTTTACCCTGACCATAGATCCCGTCAGCGGTGCCGTGACCCTGGCCCTGCTGGACAACGTCTGGCACGGCGACACCGGCAATCATGATGACAGCGTCAGTCTGACGCTGGAGGGCGGGGTCCTGACCCTAGTGCAGACCGTGACCGATGCCGATGGCGACAGTGCCAAGGCCAGCCTGGATCTGGGGGTCAACGGCACCTTCCGCTTCGAGGATGACGGCCCCACCACCGGATCGGCCAGCGAGAGCCCGCGTCTGGGTACTGTCACCGTGGATGAGAGTCTGCCAGCCTTCGGTGGTGTGGGTGGTGACGGCATCGCGAATGCAACCCTGAGTGGCGCCATCGTCCAGGCGCAGTTCAACCCGGCATTCGGTGCAGATGGTGCCGGCAGCATCGGTTACAGCCTGGCGCTGAGTGGCGGCAATGTGGCAAGCGGCCTCTATGCCGTGGATCCCTCGGCTCCCAATGGGCAGGGGGCGCAGATCCTGCTCAACCAGGTGGGTAACGTCATCACCGGCAGTGCCAACGGGGTGGACTACTTCACCCTGACCATAGATCCCGCCAGCGGTGCCGTGACCCTGGCCCTGTTGGACAACGTCTGGCACGGCGACACCGGCAATCACGATGACAGCGTCAGTCTGACGCTGGAAAGCGGGGTCTTGACCCTGGTGCAGACCGTCACCGATGCCGATGGTGACAGCGCCAAGGCCAGCGTGGATCTGGGGGTAAACGGCACCTTCCGCTTCGAGGACGACGGCCCGACCGTCAGTCTGGTTGAGGAGGCGCCCAGCCTAGGCTCGGTGAAGGTGGATGAAAGCCTGCCGGCTCTGGGCGGTGCATACGGTGATGGGGTCGCGAGTGCGACGCTGGCGGCTGCCCTAGTGCAGGCACAATTCAGCCATGCCTTTGGGGCCGATGGCGCCGGCAGCGTCGGCAGCGTCGGCTACAGCCTGGCGTTGAGTGGCAGCAATGTGGCAAGCGGCCTCTATGCCGTGGATCCCTCGGCTATCAACGGTCAGGGGACACAGATCCTGCTGAGCCAGTCTGGCAACGTCATCACCGGCAGTGCCAACGGGGTGGACTACTTCACCCTGACCATAGATCCCGCCAGCGGCGCCGTGACCCTGACCCTGCTGGACAATATCTGGCACGGCAATACCAGCAATCCCGATGACAGCGTCAGTTTGACCCTCAAGAGTGACATCCTGACCCTGGTGCAGACGGTGACCGATGCCGATGGAGACAGCGTCAAGGCCAGCGTGGACCTGGGGGGCGGTGGCGTGTTCCGCTTCGAGGATGACGGTCCTACCGTCTGCCTGGCAGAAGGGGCCCCGCGCCTGTTGGCAACCGTGGATGAAAGCCTGCCAGCCCTGGGCGGTGCATACGGCGATGGGATTGCCAGTGCTACGCTGGCGGCGGCGACAGTGCAGGCCCAGTTCAGCCACGCTTTTGGTGCCGATGGTGCCGGCAGCATCGGCTACCACCTGGCCCTCAGTGGCAGCGATGTGGCGAGCGGCCTCTATGCCGTGGATCCCTCGGCGCCCAACGGCCAGGGTTCGCAGATCCTCTTGAACCAGTCTGGCAACGTCATCACCGGCAGCGCCAACGGGGTGGATTACTTCACCCTGACCCTGGATCCGGCCAGCGGCGCCGTGACCCTGACCCTGCTGGACAATGTCTGGCACGGCAATACCAGCAATCCCGATGACAGTGTCAGCCTGATCCTCAAGAGTGACATCCTGACCCTGGTGCAGACCGTGACTGACGCCGATGGCGACAGCGCCAAGGCCAGTCTGGATCTGGGGGCCGGTGGCGTGTTCCGCTTCGAGGATGATGGTCCTATTGCCAATAACGACAGCAACCCGACCGCGGCTACCGAGAACAACCTGGTACTGAACGGCAACGTCATCACCAACGACGTACAGGGGGCAGACGGCGCGGCGGTAACGGCCGCCAACCTGAGCGGTACCTATGGCAGCCTGGTGCTCAATGCCAACGGCACCTATACCTACACCCTCAACCCGAACGATGCGGACTTCAAGGCGCTGACCGGGGGCGGGAGTGGCAGCGAAGTGTTCACCTACACCCTGACCGATGCGGACGGTGACGTGAGCACGGCGACCCTGACCCTGACCATCAAGAACGATGACGATGGGGTGACCATCACCAACCTGACGCCCAAGGCGGAAGGGGGAGATGCCATCGTGTACGAGGATGACCTGCTGAGCACGCGCGGAGCGGGGGAATCGGCGGGGTCGGACACCAGCAAGGAGTCGACCACGGTCACCGGCAGCTTCAACATCAGCGCGCCGGACGGGGTGAAGACCCTGAGCGTGGGGAGCCTGGTGCTGGTCAACAACGGGGTGGTGGCGAGCTTCCCGCAGTCGGTGACGACGGGGCTGGGCAACACCCTGACGGTGACGGCGTACAACCCGGCGACCGGGCTGGTGAGCTACAGCTACACCCTGCTGGACAACGAGGCGCACCCGACGGCGAACGGTAACAACAGCCTGTACGAAGACTTCACCGTGACCCTGGTGGACAGCGACAACGACACGACCAGCAACACCCTGAGCGTGCAGATTGTCGATGACGTCCCGACCGCGGTGAACGACAGCAACCCGACCACGGCGACGGAAAACAACCTGGTGCTGAACGGCAACGTCATCACCAACGACGTACAGGGGGCAGACGGCGCGGCGGTAACGGCGGCCAACCTGAGCGGCACCTATGGCAGCCTGGTGCTCAATGCCAACGGCACCTACACCTACACCCTCAACCCGAACGATGCGGACTTCAAGGCGCTGACCGGGGGCGGGAGTGGCAGCGAAGTGTTCACCTACACCCTGACCGATGCGGACGGTGACGTGAGCACGGCGACCCTGACCCTGACCATCAAGAACGATGACGATGGGGTGACCATCACCAACCTGACGCCCAAGGCGGAAGGGGGAGATGCCATCGTGTACGAGGATGACCTGCTGAGCACGCGCGGGGCGGGGGAATCGGCGGGGTCGGACACCAGCAAGGAGTCGACCACGGTCACCGGCAGCTTCAACATCAGTGCGCCGGACGGGGTGAAGACCCTGAGCGTGGGGAGCCTGGTGCTGGTCAACAACGGGGTGGTGGCGAGCTTCCCGCAGTCGGTGACGACGGGGCTGGGCAACACCCTGACGGTGACGGCGTACAACCCGGCGACCGGGCTGGTGAGCTACAGCTACACCCTGCTGGACAACGAGGCGCACCCGACGGCGAACGGCAACAACAGCCTGTACGAAGACTTCACCGTGACCCTGGTGGACAGCGACAACGACACGACCAGCAACACCCTGAGCGTGCAGATTGTCGATGACGTACCGACTGCAGTGAACGACAGCAACCCGACCGCGGCGACCGAGAACAACCTGGTACTGAACGGCAACGTCATCACCAACGACGTACAGGGGGCGGACGGCGCAGCGGTGACAGCCGCCAACCTGAGCGGCACCTATGGCAGCCTGGTGCTCAATGCCAACGGCACCTATACCTACACCCTCAACCCGAACGATGCGGACTTCAAGGCGCTGACCGGGGGCGGGAGTGGCAGCGAAGTGTTCACCTACACCCTGACCGATGCGGACGGTGACGTGAGCACGGCGACCCTGACCCTGACCATCAAGAACGATGACGATGGGGTGACCATCACCAACCTGACGCCCAAGGCGGAAGGGGGAGATGCCATCGTGTACGAGGATGACCTGCTGAGCACGCGCGGAGCGGGGGAATCGGCGGGGTCGGACACCAGCAAGGAGTCGACCACGGTCACCGGCAGCTTCAACATCAGCGCGCCGGACGGGGTGAAGACCCTGAGCGTGGGGAGCCTGGTGCTGGTCAACAACGGGGTGGTGGCGAGCTTCCCGCAGTCGGTGACGACGGGGCTGGGCAACACCCTGACGGTGACGGCGTACAACCCGGCGACCGGGCTGGTGAGCTACAGCTACACCCTGCTGGACAACGAGGCGCACCCGACGGCGAACGGCAACAACAGCCTGTACGAAGACTTCACCGTGACCCTGGTGGACAGCGACAACGACACGACCAGCAACACCCTGAGCGTGCAGATTGTCGATGACGTACCGACTGCAGTGAACGACAGCAACCCGACCGCGGCGACCGAGAACAACCTGGTACTGAACGGCAACGTCATCACCAACGACGTACAGGGGGCGGACGGCGCAGCGGTGACAGCCGCCAACCTGAGCGGCACCTATGGCAGCCTGGTGCTCAATGCCAACGGCACCTATACCTACACCCTCAACCCGAACGATGCGGACTTCAAGGCGCTGACCGGGGGCGGGAGTGGCAGCGAAGTGTTCACCTACACCCTGACCGATGCGGACGGTGACGTGAGCACGGCGACCCTGACCCTGACCATCAAGAACGATGACGATGGGGTGACCATCACCAACCTGACGCCCAAGGCGGAAGGGGGAGATGCCATCGTGTACGAGGATGACCTGCTGAGCACGCGCGGAGCGGGGGAATCGGCGGGGTCGGACACCAGCAAGGAGTCGACCACGGTCACCGGCAGCTTCAACATCAGCGCGCCGGACGGGGTGAAGACCCTGAGCGTGGGGAGCCTGGTGCTGGTCAACAACGGGGTGGTGGCGAGCTTCCCGCAGTCGGTGACGACGGGGCTGGGCAACACCCTGACGGTGACGGCGTACAACCCGGCGACCGGGCTGGTGAGCTACAGCTACACCCTGCTGGACAACGAGGCGCACCCGACGGCGAACGGCAACAACAGCCTGTACGAAGACTTCACCGTGACCCTGGTGGACAGCGACAACGACACGACCAGCAACACCCTGAGCGTGCAGATTGTCGATGACGTACCGACTGCAGTGAACGACAGCAACCCGACCGCGGCGACCGAGAACAACCTGGTACTGAACGGCAACGTCATCACCAACGACGTACAGGGGGCGGACGGCGCAGCGGTGACAGCCGCCAACCTGAGCGGCACCTATGGCAGCCTGGTGCTCAATGCCAACGGCACCTATACCTACACCCTCAACCCGAACGATGCGGACTTCAAGGCGCTGACCGGGGGCGGGAGTGGCAGCGAAGTGTTCACCTACACCCTGACCGATGCGGACGGTGACGTGAGCACGGCGACCCTGACCCTGACCATCAAGAACGATGACGATGGGGTGACCATCACCAACCTGACGCCCAAGGCGGAAGGGGGAGATGCCATCGTGTACGAGGATGACCTGCTGAGCACGCGCGGGGCGGGGGAATCGGCGGGGTCGGACACCAGCAAGGAGTCGACCACGGTCACCGGCAGCTTCAACATCAGTGCGCCGGACGGGGTGAAGACCCTGAGCGTGGGGAGCCTGGTGCTGGTCAACAACGGGGTGGTGGCGAGCTTCCCGCAGTCGGTGACGACGGGGCTGGGCAACACCCTGACGGTGACGGCGTACAACCCGGCGACCGGGCTGGTGAGCTACAGCTACACCCTGCTGGACAACGAGGCGCACCCGACGGCGAACGGCAACAACAGCCTGTACGAAGACTTCACCGTGACCCTGGTGGACAGCGACAACGACACGACCAGCAACACCCTGAGCGTGCAGATTGTCGATGACGTACCGACCGCGAAGGATAACAGCGTTGCGGTGACGGAAGCCGGGCTGCCCCCCTTCAACCTCGTCCTTGTGGTCGATACCTCGGGCAGCATGCTGTGGAAGATAGGCACGACGACAGATGGCTCTCCGAATCGTCTGGAACTGGCCAAGAGTGCGTTGAACCACATGATCGACTCTTATGTGGCCCTGGGGGTCCCCCTGACCATCACGGTGATCGATTTTGCCAGTGGGGCCGTGCTGATCCCGCAGACGAGCGATCCCGACGTGGCCAAGGCCAGCATCTCCGGCTTGCCAACGGATGGCGGTGGCACCAACTACAATGCGCCTCTCGTACTGGCACAGAACCAGTTGACGGCCGATCTGGCCAATCCGGCATTGGCTGGCTACGAAACCAAGGTCTACTTCCTGTCGGATGGTGCGCCCAATGAGGGCAACGTGCCGGCAGGCTGGACGAGCTTTGTGAACAACAACAACGTGGAGGTCTATGCCGTTGGCCTCAATGTCAGTGGCAACGCATCGGCCATCTCGCAACTGGCCCTGGTGGAGGATAACGGTGATACCGTGACCCTGGTCGATAACATCAATGACCTGGATGCCACCTTGCAAGCCACAGTGCCGCCACCGGCGACCGGCAACGTGATCACCGACGTAGATGGCAGTGCCGGTGTGGATGTTGCGGGTGCCGATGGCCCCGTGACCGTGGTGCAGGTCAGCTTTACCGTCACCAATCCGGCTGCCTATGCCGGGGTGGCCGACAGCATCAACGGCAATGTCGTGACCTTCCTGGTGCAAGGCGGCACAACGGGTCCCATCCCGACGCCGGCAGGAGGCCGACTGACCGTGAATGCGGACGGTTCCTACTCCTACTCACCCCCCAATGATGTGGCGGCTCATACCCAGGAGGTCTTCACCTACACCATCGTGGATTCGGACGGCGATACCTCCAGCGCCCAGCTGAAAATCCTGGTACTGGATACGTCCCCCATCGTCGCCTCCGTGTTTGAAGACGGCCTGCCCACAGGCTTGCCAGGCAACAATCCTCTGCTGACGACGGTCAGTGGGTCTCTGGCGCAAATGGTAGCGGACAGCGTGGGGGTCAGCTTTGGCATGGGGTCGACGGCAGGGCTGCCTGCACTGACCTCGGGGGGCGTGGCGATCACCTATAGCATCACTCATGGTGCCGGGGTCGATACGCTGGTTGCCATGGCTGGTAGCAAACCCATCTTCACCCTGCAGGTGGAGAGTGATGGGGATTACACCTTCACCCTGCAAGGCTCCATTGATCATCCCCAGGGAGATGGAAACGATCTGGAGCTGAAGGCCCTCAATCTGTCCAGCGTGATCAGCGCACATGAAGGCGTGGACAATGTCGCATTGATCCGCAACTTCATCGTCCAGGTGGAAGATGATGTGCCCTTCGTGATGACGCCTGCCATGGGGGTCATGTTGAACCAATCGGGCGTGACTGGCACCTTCCTGCTGGATGGTGATGGTACCTTGGCAAACAACTATGGCGCGGATGGTGGGAGCATCCGCTTTGACAGTGCACTGAATGGCAGCAACAGCGGACTGACGTCCGGTGGCTTGCCCATCACCTATGCGCTTTCCGTCGATGGCATCACTCTGACGGCGTCCACGGCCGCCGGGACTGTGTTTATCGCGACCTTGCAACCGGCCTCTGCCACCTACCAGATCCAGATGATAGGGGAGGTCGATGGCGGACAGACCACGATCGACTTCAATGGCGGCGGTTACAACTTCGTCGGTGGTAACGCCTCCTGGGCAGGTTTCAACACTGCGGCCAACGATGACAGCAAGGATCTGCTGTTGACGGCGATGACGAGTGGGGTGGATGGCGGCACGGTCAACACCTCGGCCAATACGGGGGGGATCAGTAGCGGGGCATCGGTTGGCGCTAATGAAGCGATGCGGATCGACTTTGTCGTCGACCTGACCGGATCCCCTGTCAGTGGGGGCTCTTATGGCACATTGGCAAATCAGACTCACGCTTTTGATGCTCACTACGATGTGAATGGCGCCTCGGCACTGTTCACCGCCATCAGCAGCGGGGGCTCAAGCGTGAAACTGGTTGCCCGCCAAGATACTGATAGCGACAACGACATCGGGGATGGCAACAAGGAGTCGTTGACTGCGGTGGCCATCAGCTTCAACGGTTCGACCAAGGTTGTCAGCATAGCCGCTGGCATGTCGCAGACGATCTCAGTGGGAGGACGAAACTTTACGGTGAACTTCACCGATGATGATCCCGGTGTCGGGGTGGCCTATGTGGCAACCGTGGTGGGGGTGGTGAGCAACACCAAGTTGGCGGCCTACACGGCGGATGGGTATAACAGCCTGGAATTCCACTATGCCGCGGGCAGTGACTTCAAGATCGGGGACTTTGGCTCCAGCGTCGCCACTCCCGGGATCCCGGTCAGCCTGCAACTGCCGGTCACGCTGACTGACGGAGATGGGGATGCCGTCCACAGCAACATAGGTCTTAGCCTGTTGCCGGAAGCCCCGTTCACCGCAGACTATGATGCCGCCGCCAGCGCCGTGAATGTGACCTTCAACAGCACGCAAGGGCACGCCATCGGCTCCGACTTTGGGGACAGCATCACAGGGAACAGCCTGGACAACATCTTGTCGGGTGGTGCCGGTGATGATCTGCTCTTCGGAGCGGGCGGCAAGGATACCTTGGTCGGGGGAACCGGGAACGATCAACTGGATGGCGGCAGTGGCAACGATACCCTGCTCGGGGAGTCCGGCAACGACACCCTGACGGGGGGCCTGGGCAACGACATCCTGCTCGGGGGGGATGGCAACGATCTGCTGCTCGGTGGAACCGGCAGTGACACCATGACGGGCGGTGCCGGTAGCGACACCTTCAAATGGGTGGCGGGGGATGCCGATGGCAGTACGGACAACATCACGGACTTTACCCTGGGCAGTACTGCCAGCGGTGGTGATGTGCTGGATCTGTCATCCCTGTTGGTCGGTGTGCCGGCGAGTGGCAACAACAACGATCTGGCCACGGCACTGAACAACTATCTGCAGTTTGATACCACGAGCAACAAGTTGACCATAGACACGAATGGCTCGACGAGTGGGGGATCCCAGTTGACCATACAGTTCCAGGGCAGTCTCGATCTGGATCAGAATGGTGGCCTGACGACGAACCACGACATCATCAAGCAGCTGCTGGATGATGGCAACCTCAAGGTTCAACCGTGATGAAACGGGGGCCGGGCTCGCCCGGTCCCTGTTATTTGATGGCGAGGACGGCTAAGATAGCGGCAATATCGGGAGAGAGTCACCATGCAGTCATTCAATTGGGTCGACATCGATGGCATTCGCTATAGCTGGGATGGGCAGGACAATATCGTCTGCACCGGCCGCTTTGGCTATCAGGCATCGATGACGGGTGACAAGCTCAATGGCCTGGAGCTGGAAACGGAAGATGGCGAGGTGGCGGGTTCCCTCAATGTGGACTTCGCCGCATCCAGCATCAGTTTCAGCCCGGCGGAGAGTGCGTCCATGCCTCATATGATGGTGCTGGTTGGCCATGAGTGGGGACAACAGGAGTATGCACTCTCGAGCCTGAGTGACAACGCCCTGCACGGCTTGCTCGGCCATGGGGATGAACTCGACTGGAATTCGCTGGCGGTGGTGACGGCCTCCGAACCCATGTCCCCTCCCCAGGGTCATGTTCTGTCGTGGGACTCCTTCCACTTCGAAGAGGATGACTTGCTCGGTGCACCGGCTTCCGTGGCCATGAACAGGAGCCCGGCGAGCACCCTGGATGGGGAGATCAGCATCAATATCGACATGACCAACCAGGTATTGGACCATATCCCCCCCTTGCACGATATTTGAATCTCATTCGGCTATGGGCATAATGGCCTCCATCTATTCGATGGAGGTTTTTTTCTATGTGGCGTCCCCTTCTTACCCTGTCTGCTCTGGTTGTCAGTGCCCCCCTGTTTGCCATTGAAGTGCCCCAGGCGCCTCATCTGGTGGTCAGCGGTTATGCCGAGCAGAAGGCCGAGCCCGACATGCTGACCCTCAATGTCGCCGTGACCGCGCTGGAGAAACAGGGCATCAAGGCAAAGCAGCAGGTGGATACCAAGGTGGCGGCCTTCTTCGGCCAGCTGGAGAGCCTCGGCATCAAGCGTAGCGACGTGGAGGCCGGCAATCTGGTGATCTCCCCTGAGTATCAATATCCCCAGAACAAGCAGCCCGAGATGGTGGGTTATCGTGCCCAGCGTCAGCTCTCGGTCAAGCTCTATCAGCTCGACAAGCTGAGCCAGCTGATGGACACCGCTCTCAAGGCAGGGCTGGAGTCCGTCTCCCAGATTGAATACGGTCTCAAGTCCCCGCAGACCATCAAGGAGCAGGCCCGTCTAGGCGCCGTGGCCGATGCCACCAGCAAGGCGGAGTCTCTGGCAAAAGCCTTTGGCATGAAGCTGGGCAAGGTCTACAGCGTCGAGTATCGCAATAGCTCACCGGTACCTGTGTACAGCCGGGCCATGAAGGCGGCCGCCGCGCCTGCCGCCGACATGGTGGAGAACAGCTACCAACAGCAGCAGATCAGCATCACGGACAACGTGGAAGCCGTCTTCCTGCTGGAGTAAGGGTCAGAGGCGGCAGGCCTCTTGAACCCAGTGCACACCAACAAGCCCGAGGCTCACCCCCTCGGGCTTCTGTTTATGGGCGTTTTATCGTTGGCCGTACCAGGGACAGGGTGCCAGCGCAGAAGCAGCGCCGACATCGATTGCAGGCATGCAGAGGGGGTGGGGGAATAAGCTGGCGGAGGGGCACTGGTCGGTGCAGAGGTGTAGCAGGAGCAGGAATAAAAAATGCCGGTCATCGACCGGCATTGTGATGTGAAGAGGCGGTTGCTCAACCGAGGTCGGTGGCAACCCGGCGCTGGCTCTTCTGCTTGAGCAGGTAGCCGATGCCGAGCACCAGTACCCAGGCCGGGATCAGCTCGACCGAGATGCGGGTGCCATCGTTCATGTACATGATCACCAGGATGGCGACCATGAAGGCGAGGCAGAGATAGTTGCCAAACGGGCTCCACAGTGCCTTGAACTTGGTGGTGACGCCTTCGGCGGCCTTGACCTTGCGGAACTTCAAGTGCGCGAGGCTGATCATGGCCCAGTTGATGACCAGGGCGGAGACCACCAGGGACATCAGCAGGCCGAAGGCCTTGCCCGGGATCAGGTAGTTGATCAACACGCACAGCAGGGTGGCGGCGGCCGAGATGGTGATGGCGGTCAATGGCACGCCGCTCTTGTTGGTCTTGAGCAGTGCCTTGGGGCCGTTGCCCTGCTTGGCCAAGCCAAACAGCATGCGGCTGTTGCAGTAGACGCAGCTGTTGTACACAGACAGCGCGGCGGTCAGTACCACCAGGTTCAGCACGTTGGCCACCAAGTTGCTGTCCAGAGCGTGGAAGATCATCACGAAGGGGCTGCCGCCTTCGACCACCTTGCCCCAGGGGTAGAGGGAGAGCAGCACGGTCAGGGCGCCGATGTAGAAGATGAGGATGCGGTAGATCACCTGATTGGTGGCCTTGGGGATGCTCTTCTCCGGGTTGTCCGCTTCCGCCGCCGTGATGCCGACCAGCTCCAGGCCGCCGAAGGAGAACATGATGAAGGCCATGGCCATCACCAGACCGCCGACGCCGTTCGGGAAGAAGCCGCCCTGGGCCCACAGGTTGCTGACGGTGGCCTCGGGGCCGCCGGTGCCGGAGAACAGCAGATAGCCGCCGAAGCCTATCATGCCGAGGATGGCGACCACCTTGATGATGGCGAACCAGAACTCCATCTCGCCAAACGCCTTGACGTTGGAGAGGTTGATGGCGTTGATCAGCACGAAGAAGAAGGCCGCCGACATCCAGGTCGGGATCTCGGGCCACCAGTACTGGACATAGATGCCGACCGCGGTCAGCTCCGCCATGCTCACCAGCACATAGAGCACCCAGTAGTTCCAGCCGGAGGCGAAACCGGCGAAGTCACCCCAGTACTTGTAGGCGAAGTGGCTGAAGGAGCCGGCGACCGGCTCTTCCACCACCATCTCGCCGAGCTGGCGCATGATGAGGAAGGCGATGAAGCCGCCGATGGCGTAGCCGAGCAGCACGGCGGGGCCCGCCATCTTGATGGTGTCGGCGATGCCGAGAAACAGGCCGGTACCGATGGCACCGCCCAGTGCGATGAGCTGGATATGGCGGTTTTTCAGGCCGCGCTTCAGCTCTTCGCCGTCTTGTTGAAGATCCATTCTTCCTTCCTTAGGTCGCTGAGGTCACTCGGTCTTCGTCTCGCCAGATGGCTCGCATCCTGTGAACCGGATCAGCACGCCGTGCCGAAAACAGGACAAAAACCGTATTTATTTCGTTACGGATGGCCACCTTCGGTTTTTTGTGGTGGCTATCAACCCGAGCAGAATAATGATAAACGCCCGCTCATGCACCTATTTTCCTTAGCTTCGGCTGCAATTTCCGGCTTTATGCAGGTTTTTTATGATCTGGAAAGGGGTTTGGGGAGTGGTTGATGGCTTTGTGATCGATCGGTTGCTTGGCGGTTGACTGCAAATATGTTTCGTGAGCAATTGGTTTTTTATTTGAAAGGGACTCATATGGTAGAAAAATTTGTCGGCGGGCTCGTCGTCGCCGCACTCTGGCTCGGGATCTGGCTCTCCCCCATGTTGCTGACCATGGTGGCGGCCTGCCTCATGGTGTGGGGCTGGCAGGGAGCGGATTATCTGGTCGCCCACATCGCCATGGTGCTGGCGCTGGCCGCCGGAGCGGGGTTGCTCCCCGCCTGTTGGCTAAGCGAGCGGGTACGCAAGGGGACGGGATTGCTGACCCTGCATGGCTGGTTGATGAACAACAAGGAGCTCAACAAGCCAGGTTCCCCCCCTCTCTCCTGAGCAAGATGTCGCCGGCGCCTCACGCCGGCGTCATTTTCGCCCCTTTCTGCTGTTCATTTATATTGCCATGTCGTCTTTTTATGGCGTCTCATGCTGACAAATATCTGCCGATCAGCAGAGCTGGCGGCGCAATCCGGTCGCCTCCAGGATCTTGGCGCTGATCTCCTCCACCGAGTGGGAACTGGTGTCGAGGAAGCGGATCGCCTCCTGGCGAAACAGCCGCTCCACGCTAGCCAGCTCCTGCTCGCACTGCTCAAGGGATGAATAGCGGCTGTTGGCCCGGCGCTGGTTGCGGATCTCGTGCAGCCGCTGGGGTGCAATGGTGAGGCCGAACAGCTTGTGGCGATTTGCCTTGAGGGGAGTGGGCAGATCGAGGGATCCCATGTCCTGCTCGATGAAGGGGTAGTTGGCGGCGCGGATGCCAAACTGCAGCGCCAGATAGAGGCTGGTCGGGGTCTTGCCGCAGCGGGAGACGCCGATGAGGATGATGTCCGCCTCGTCATACTCCTTGGTGGTGATGCCGTCGTCGTTGGTGAGGGCGAAGTTCACCGCCTCGATGCGATCGTCGTAGAGCTTGCGGTTCTCCATGCCGTGGGTGCGATGGAGCCTGGGCTCGGCCTTGATCCCGAGTTCCTGCTCGAGCGGGCTCACGAAGGTGTTGAGAAAGTCGTGGCTGCTGGCCTGGGCCTTGAGCACCTCGTCCCGCACCTGGTGGTCGACTATGGTGTGAAACAGGATGGGACGCACCCCGGTCTGGCGAAACTGCTCGTCGATGCGCATCCGCACCTGGCGGGCCTTCTCCAGGGTCTCCACGAAGGGAATGGTGACCTGTTCGAACACCAGGGGGAACTGGCTCAGCACGGCATGGCCGAACACCTCGGCCGTGATGGCGGTACCGTCGGATACATAGAATACGGTGTGCACTGGGTACTCCTGTGAAGTGCGAGGGCAGGGGATAACGATTCAGTATCTCTCGAAACCATCCCCCTTTTGTCAACAGGTCTGCCGTTTCCAAGTTGTGAACTCGCTTGCAAACCTGAGTCGTTACCTTTTTGTGTCGCCATTGTAGAATGTCTGTGTCAAACGGCCATCCCCAAATCTTGCGTGGGGATTTTTTTGACCATAAATAGAAAACGTTTTCACGGTCGTTGGCAACATACACATACAAAAACACATGATTTGGCACAGCAGGTGCTCGGCACCCTGGCCCACCAACCTGGAGACATGCAAATGCAACAGTACGTACTCTGGTACGAACAGCTCGGAATGCAGGATGTAGAGCGCGTTGGCGGCAAGAATGCATCCCTTGGCGAGATGATCAGCAACCTCTCCGGTGCCGGCGTGTCCGTGCCCGGCGGTTTTGCAACCACCGCCTTTGCGTTCAACGAGTTTCTGGAGTTAAGCGGTCTCAACGGCAAGATCCACGACCTGCTCGACAGCCTGGACGTGGATGACATCGCCGCCCTCAACAAGGCCGGTCAGCAGATCCGCGACTGGGTGGTGGAAGCCCCCTTCCAGCCGGCGCTGGAGCAGGCCGTGCGCGATGCCTACACCAAGCTGAGCGCCGGGCTCGAGGCTTCCTTCGCGGTGCGCTCCTCCGCCACCGCCGAGGACATGCCGGATGCCTCCTTCGCCGGCCAGCAGGAGACCTTCCTCAACGTGCGCGGCATCGATGCCGTCATGACCGCCATCAAGCATGTGTTTGCCTCCCTGTTCAACGATCGCGCCATCTCCTACCGGGTGCATCAGGGGTACGATCACAAGGGCGTGGCGCTCTCGGCCGGGGTGCAGCGCATGGTGCGCTCGGATCTCGCCGCCTCTGGCGTCATGTTCACCCTGGATACCGAATCCGGCTTCAACGACGTGGTCTTCATTACCGGCAGCCAGGGCCTGGGTGAGATGGTGGTGCAGGGAGCCGTCAACCCGGACGAATTCTATGTGCACAAGCCGACCCTCAAGGCCGGCCGCCCCGCCGTGGTGCGCAAGACGCTGGGCTCCAAACTCATCAAGATGACCTACTCCGACGACGCCGGCCACGGCCGTCAGGTAAAGATCGTCGACACGAGCGAGGCCGAGCGCAACCGCTTCTGCATCACGGATGAAGAGGTGATGGCGCTCGCCAAGCAGGCCCTCATCATCGAGCAACACTACGGCCGCCCGATGGACATCGAGTGGGCCAAGGATGGTCAGGACGGCCAGCTCTATATCGTCCAGGCTCGTCCCGAGACGGTGCGCAGCCGCCAGGAGGCGAACACCCTGGAACGCTTCGCCCTCAAACAATCCGGCAAGGTGCTGATCGAGGGGCGCGCCATCGGTCACAAGATAGGCTCGGGCCCGGCGCGGGTCATCTCCTCCATCAGCCAGATGGACGAGGTGCAGCCCGGCGACGTGCTGGTCACCGACATGACGGATCCGGATTGGGAACCCATCATGAAGCGGGCCTCCGCCATCGTCACCAACCGTGGCGGCCGAACCTGTCACGCCGCCATCATCGCCCGGGAGCTGGGGATCCCGGCCGTGGTGGGTTGCGGCAATGCCACCGACCATATCGAGGATGGCCGCCTCATCACCGTCTCCTGCGCCGAAGGGGACACCGGCTTCATCTACGACGGTGAGCTCGACTTCGACGTGGCGGTGACCGAGGTGGGCAACATGCCGCGCCTGCCCATCAAGATCATGATGAACGTCGGCAACCCGGACAGGGCCTTCGACTTCGCCCAGCTGCCGAACGCCGGTGTGGGGCTGGCTCGCCTCGAGTTCATCATCAACCGCATGATAGGGGTGCACCCCAAGGCGCTGCTGGAGTTTGACAAGCAGACACCAGAGCTCCAGGCCACCATCACCAAGATGATCGCGGGCTACGAGAGCCCCCGCGAATTCTACGTCGCCAAGCTGACCGAAGGCATCGCCACCCTGGCGGCCGCCTTCTGGCCGGAGCGGGTCATAGTGCGGATGTCGGACTTCAAGTCCAACGAGTACGCGAACCTGGTGGGGGGCCGTGGTTACGAGCCTCATGAGGAGAACCCCATGATCGGCTTCCGCGGCGCCTCCCGCTACATCGCCGACAGCTTCCGCCCCTGCTTCGCCCTGGAGTGCGAGGCGATGAAGCGGGTACGGGATGTCATGGGGCTGACCAACGTTGAGGTGATGATCCCCTTCGTGCGCACCGTGGGTGAGGCGGAGCAGGTGGTGGAGATCCTGGCGGAGAACGGCCTGCGCCGTGGCGAGCGGGGTCTGAAAGTCATCATGATGTGCGAGCTGCCCTCCAACGCCCTGTTGGCGGACAAGTTCCTCGAGCACTTCGACGGCTTCTCCATCGGTTCCAACGACATGACCCAGTTGACCCTGGGTCTGGACCGGGACTCCGGCCTCATCGCCCACCTGTTCGATGAGCGCAACGAGGCGGTCAAGGCGCTGCTGGCCATGGCCATTCAGGCCGCCCGCAAGGCCGGCAAGTATGTGGGGATCTGCGGTCAGGGCCCCTCCGATCACCCGGACTTCGCCGCCTGGCTGGTCGAACAGGGCATCGACTCTGTATCCCTCAACCCGGATACGGTCGTCGACACCTGGCTCTATCTGGCCGAGCAGCACAAGGCGGGCTAAGCGCGCTCACGACGCTTCGAGAATGAAAAGGCGCCCAATCAATGGGCGCCTTTTTATTGATCCCGGTTCGGTGAGAGGACTACCTCTCGATATTGTTCCCACAGAGAGGCGGGTAGAGCCCGTTCCATGCCAACAGGTTGACGGATTATTTGTGGCTGAGTGCGGTGTTTTATTATGCTTCCTGACTCTCCTCCGCCATGGCTATTTCATTCCCCTCACGAGATTGACTGCTTTTTGTTCTCTCATGGCTGGGTGGGCTATTAATCACTCTCAACCAGCTTGATAGATAGGCTCTCCTGCGGGTTATGCGGCCTGTTTATGTCGAGGCGGCCTCTCTTCATGATCCCATCCATCATCGTGCGGATGTTCCATTCCTGTGCGATGGCTTTCCAATCTGATGCTGAGTTTTTAAACATTTAATTTGCTCTGTTCGGGAAAGGATAAGTTGTCTATCGCGAGCATTTACTCAGCTACACTTGCTAACAAACATAATAATTTTAGTATTTTATTCTGTGATGCGTTGAATGTAAGATTATTACTCTGTCTCTCATGGGTCTCTGTGAATGAAGAATGTTAGTTAACTATTTGTTTTTAATCTTAAATTAATCCAATCGAGAGATATTATTTTATTATCATCAATGCACGTATTAATTCTGTGAGAATACCCCTAGTTCAGCCTGAGTCAGGTCATTGGGCTGGTAATGACGGAGCACAGAGCGTGTGTCGAACGTCAGTTACTGGTTAACACGGAGGCCGGTCATGCTGGAATTGGAAGTGATAAAAAAAAGCGCAGCAGTGGAATATTTGATCAATAAGGACAGAGACATCATCGTCGATTTAAATCAGGGGACCTTCACTTTTTGTAATTTCGCCGGAACGCAGCAATCCCAGGTGATCAGAATGGGTTCCCGAGAAACCCGTGTATTGAGGTATCTAGTCAATAACAGCGGTTATCTGGTATCCAAGGATGAGCTTCTCAATACCGTCTGGAATGGCCGGGTGGTATGTGAAAACACCGTCTCCGTGGCCCTGTCCAATATCCGTAAACTATTGCGAAGAGCGGATCCCGATTGCCGTTGTCTGGTCACGGTAGCCAGAGCCGGTTACATCTTCTATCCCTACCGTTCCGGGTTTCTTGTGGAGGGGAGCCATGATAGAGAGCACAGATGAATCAGCGGGCGATCGGCTCAGACACACCCTGGAGCCCATCGTCGAGCTGGATGCGGGCGAGATATTGTCATTCGAAGTCCTGTCATTGCTTGGGAACCGCCCTTTTCCTGACAAGACAGATCCCAAAGAGTATCAACAAGCCACTCAGGCTCTGTTGCTGACTCGCCAGCTGGAGTTTTTCCAGAAGATTAGCCAGTACGACGGGGCACTCTATCAGAGCCTCTTTCTCAACGTGGATCCGGCCTTGTTCGGTGGCCGCATCTCATGGATGGATTTCCTCCCCTTCCTGTATCAGTTCAAGATCGATATCGGATTCGAGATGGCCCAGGTATTGAACGGGTTGCCCACCCAGGTGATGCAGGCCATGGAACCCCTCAGGGCACTGGGGATCCGGTTCTGGATTATGGATGTCAATCAGGCCATTCATGCCCTCCCGGCTGAACTGCGTGAATGCTTCGATGGGATCAAGATAGCGAAGCAGTGTTTTTGGCAATGCTTTGGCAGGGCCGACCCGGCCTTCATCGAGCAGGCGTCGAGCACCTGGGGTCACGACAACGTCATCGTGGAAGGGGTGGAAAACCGCCATCACCTCTCCTTTGTCAGGGCGCAGGGCATCATGCGGGGGCAGGGGTTTCATTGGCGAGCCCGGCTATTACGACACGCCTGCTGGCATTGAGGCAAGGGTATCCCCTTGCGTGAGCGGGCGACCCTGAGCGGGGCATGAGAGCCAGGCCGCGCTGGCAGAAGTTTGCAGCACCATATCGTTTCACACCCAAAGCCGCATCGAGACAGGCTCTCCTCGCGCCCCGTCAGTGTGCGCGTTCGATGGGAAAATGTTGTCGATAAAACAGACATGGGGGAAAGGATAAAAAGGGGGCCATGGGCCCCCTTGTTGTTTTGGCGTATTCCGGTGCGAGAGCGCGCTTATTTCGGCTGCTGCTCGGGGCCGCCCAGCTCGATCTGTACCTCGACCCCTTCCTGCCTGAGCTGGCTGGCGATGGCGTTCAGATCGGCGCCCGGCTTGGCGGTCAGCAGGGCGATGCCACCGCTGCTCTGCTTGAAGCTGAGCCCGTGGCGGCTGGCCAGGGACTTCGCTTGCGTATCCTCAGCTACCACCAGCAGGGTGCCGCTGACCACGAGCTCGGGGCTGGCCGCCCCTTGCAAGAGGACGTCGCCGCTGCGCAGCCCCGGCTGGGCGGCCTTGCCATCCAGGCTGCGGGCCACCCGTTTCTTGCTGCCGTTGTCCGGGGTGAAGTAGGTCTGACCGTTCACCTCGATGGCGCGATACTGCTTGCCATCTATGGTGACGGACTCGTCCGCCAGAGCTGGCAGGGCGGTCAGCAGGCCTGCCAGGGTGAGGCCAAAGAGAATCTGTTTCATGCTATGACTCCTGTGCTGTTAGGTACGGGCCGGCTCGTGGCCGAGGACCCGCAGTGACCAGTCGATGAGCTGGCCAGGTTGGCTGTTGTTGCGCTCGGTCAGGGTGCTGCGCACATTGGTGCGGCGATCGAGCAGCGAGACCTGGCGAGTGCCATTGGCCACGTCGGTCACCTCCAGCCGCCACTCACCCGCCGCGGCCTCCCCATAGAATTTGTGGGAGAGCAGGCGCATGTCGCGCATTCCCGTTGTGCGCACAGTACCGCTCTGCTGACGCTCGAGGGACTGGCCAACCAGGCTGTTGTAGGGGTTGAGCAGCACGCTGCGGGTGCCGGACGGAGAGACGAGCTCGATCAGCAGATCGGGCAGACGCTGGTGATCCAGGCTGACTTTTACCTGTACCGCCTCCACGGTGAGCGCCTGATCCACCTGGATATTCGAGGTAGTCGGGGCGCTGCCCACATCCGGGATGGCCGCGGCGGCGCCACGCACCGTCACCTTCTGCCAGGGGGCCTGGATCAGGGCCGGCAGAGGGGCATGGGTGGCGGCGCTGGCCAGGGCCTTGTTCACGTCTATCAGGCCAAAGCCATAGGTCGGGCTGAACCAGAGACCGGCGGCGTTGCGCTCCCAGCCTTCCAGCCCGGTGACCTGGCGCAGCTGGCCGCTGGCGCTGGTGTAGCTGACCCGTACGGGCGCCTGGGCAGGCTCGATGCGGGTGGCGTTTCTGGCCAGCAGATCCCGCAGGTCCCGCACCGACAGATCCGGGTAGGCGGACATCAGCAGGGCCACGGCACCGGCGGTGTTGGGGGTGGCCGAGGAGGTGCCGTTCATGGTGCCGTTGTAGTCACAGCTGGCATCCAGCTGCGGGTTGTTGTGCAAGCTGTTGGTGGTCTGGCGATCCACCCGGTTGTAACCCATGTCGCAGCCGGGCAGATCCGTGGTCACCATGGCGGGGGAGTCGGTGCCGTATTCCCCGCCCGGCGCGCTCAGGAAGACGTTGCTGCCGACGCTGGAGTAGGAGGAACGTACGCCATCGGCGTTGCTGGCGCTCACCACCAGGTTCCAGAAGTTGCTGTTGGAGGGGTCCAGGTTGCTGTTTTCAAACGGCAGGGCGGGGTTGTTGCCGCTGCGATTGAACACATAGTTGCCGGAGGAAATCCGGTTGAAGCCGTTGCCCGCCGCCTTGATGTAGGCGGCTCCCTCGGCCTTCTGGGTCATCTGCTCCATCAGGGTGTCGAGTTGACGGCGATTGAGGTCATCGCTGCCACGGGGAGCGATCAGGCTCATGCCGTAGCTCTGGTTGAATACCCGGTTGTCGCCGCTGGCCTGGCTGTCGCCGAGGGCGTAGAGCCAGTCCCGCTGCAACTGCTGGCTGGCGGGATCGAGCAGGTTGAAGCCCTGCAATTGGGCCGCCGGTGCCACACCCCGGCTGCCGATGGCGTTGTCCACCGCGGCTATGATGCCCGCCACCGAGGTGCCGTGGGCTGTGTTCGCCGTGGTGGGCGTGGGATCGCTGCCGCCGGTCACCACGTTCTTGGAACCGGGGCGAATGTTGTCCACCAGATCCGGGTGGGCGATGGCCAGACCGTCGTCCACCACGGCCACGTTGATCCCCTGGCCCAGCACGGCGGTGCGGTGGGCCCACCAGAGGTTGAGGTCATTGCCCGCCACGCCGCCCCGGGCGCTGAACGCGTTCTGACCGCTGTTGAGCAGGTGCCACTGTTGATCTTGCAGGGGGTTGATGCCGGGCAGGCAGCGCTCAGTGCTGCTGCGGCCGGTGTCGAGTCCGGCTTCGTTGCCGCCGAGGGGCAGGCAGTGCTCATTGGCCTGTGCCGAGGCAATGGGCAGGGCAGAGAGCAGCCCCGTGATTGCCAACGCTATCGTCGTTTTTCTCATTGATAAACTCCATCTTAAGGGCGCACCGTCCGAGGTGCGTTGGCATCTATACATGAGAAATAGCGATTCAAAAGGCGCTCAATTCAGAGTTGTGAAAGGCTTCATATAAATCTCAATTCGTCCCATATGGGGGTATAAACGAGACAGGGATCATGTTTTATTGAGAGCTATTCGCATCCAACCTTAGTGATCTTTTTGTCTATAGATCCCTCTATTTTTAACACGCCGGGGAGATCTCTCCGGTGCGCTCCATGGCTGTGACCCGTCGCGATCCCTGTTAAGGTAACCACAAACGGATCAACAGGATGGACTCATGACCCTATTGCAGTGGCACTCGGCCAGGCTGGCCCTTCGCAATGACCAAACCCTCTTCCTTCCCGACCTGACCCTCTCCCCGGGGGAGTGCTGGGCCTTTGTCGGCAGCAACGGCAGCGGCAAGACTGCGCTGGCCTCGGCCCTGTGCGGGGAGCTCGGCGTGCGTGCCGGCCAGGTGTCCGGTGCACTAAAGGCTGTGCGGCTGTCGTTCGAGTCGCAGCAACAGCTCGGCGAGCGGGATTTCCAGCGGCGCAACACCGACATGCTGGGGGAAGAGGAGGAGGCAGGTTATAGCGTCGCCAGCCTGATGCTGGAGGAGGGGGGAGAAGAGGGGGCCGCCCGGGCTTTGTTGGCGCGCTTTGGCATAGAAGCGCTCTGGGATCGCCCCTACCGCTATCTCTCGAGCGGGGAGGGGCGCAAGCTGTTGCTGGCCAGGGCCCTGCTGGCCAGCCCCGAACTGCTGGTGCTGGACGAGCCGTTCGACGGGCTGGATCAGGGCTCGCGCCGCGAGCTGATGGCACTGCTGGCCGAGCTGGTCTCACAGGGGCAGCGACTGGTGGTGATCGTCAACCGCTTCGACGAGATCCCCCCCTTCGCCACTCATCTGGGGTTGCTCGGGGAGCTCAGCCTGCTGCTGTCGGGCAGGCGGGAGCGGGTGCTGGCGAGCCCGGAAGTGGCCCAGCTGGCGCGATCCGAGGCCATCCCGCCCGAACTGCCACCGCCGCTCACCCCCCCTGAGCCACTGCCTCCCGGCCCCCGGGTGCAGATGCGCGGCTTGAGGATCGCCTATGGGGAGCAGGTGGTGATCGACGGGCTCGACTGGACCATAGCACCGGGGCAGCACTGGCAGCTGGTCGGGCCCAACGGCGCCGGCAAGTCGACCCTGCTCTCCCTCATCACCGGGGATCACCCCCAGGGCTACAGCAACGATCTCCGGCTGTTCGGCAGGCAGCGGGGCAGCGGCGAGAGCATCTGGGAGATCAAGCGCCACATCGGGCTGGTGAGCCCGGCCCTGCATCTGGACTATCGCGTCAGCGGCTCTGTACAGACGGTGATCCTGTCGGGCTTTTACGACTCCATCGGCCTCTATGCCCGGCCCGGGGATCGGCAGTTGGCCCTGGCCAACCAGTGGCTGGCTTTGCTGGGGCTAAAGGAGCAGGGGGGGCTGCCGTTTCACAGCCTCTCCTTCGGCCAGCAGCGGCTGGTGCTCATCGCCCGGGCCCTGGTCAAGCATCCGCCCCTGCTCATTCTGGACGAGCCGCTGCAGGGGCTGGATCCCCTCAACCGCCACCTGGTGCGTGCCATGGTGGGGCGCCTCATCGGTGAGGGGACCCAGTTGCTCTTCGTCTCCCACCATGTCGAGGACGCTCCCCCCGGCCTCACCCACAGACTGAGTTTCGTGCCAGACGGCATGGGGGGTTATGACTACCTGCAGGAGCGGTTGGCGCTGGGCTGAAGCGGGGGACGGACTGTGTGAGCAGGCATTGAAGCGACAAAAACGGCGCCCTATGGCGCCGTTTTTTTATGATCACGACGGCGGCGTCCCTAGCGGGGCAGCAAGCCCTGGCTGCGGATCAGCCCCGCCAGGCTGGCGGCTATGCCCTGGTGCTCGGCGGCGGTGGGGTGCCAGAGGCAGCCTGAGTTCTCGGATCGCATCTGCTCGATGAGCACAGGGGGCTCCCCCAGCAGGGCGAGCTGTTGTTGAAGCCGGGCCAGGGTCTGGTTCAGCCTGTCATGGGGCCAGAGATATTGGCCCATGAGGATGATGGGAGGGCTGTCGTAGCGCTGGCGCAGATCCCGCAGCAACTCGACATAGCCATCTATCCAGGACTGCTGGAAGGCCTCCTGATCGGACCAGGGCTCATGGGGCTGCAGCTCCGAGCTGAAGTCATTGGTGCCGACTTCGACGACGATGAGCGCCGGGTGCTGGCTCTCGAAATCCGTGCCGCCCCGATAGACGGCGCCCGCCTTGTCCAGGTAGTGGGGCAGGGCGTGGTGGGGCTGATTGCCATCCCAGTTGCGCAGGAGCCCGAGTCCGGAGTAGGAGACCTGGCTATGGGTGGCGCCGAGCAGAGCCGCCGTCTTGGCGGGGAAGGCGAGCCTGGCGTTGGAGCTGTTGAGGTTCTCCTCCCAGCTGCAGTCGCGTTTGTTCGACTCGCTCCCCATGCCGGCGCTGATGGAATCGCCCACAAACAGCAGGTGGGGCTTCTGCTGCCACTGGCCGCTCACCGTGCCGTCCGTGATGAGGGCATCCAGGGTCAGCATGGCGTCATAGGTTTCGGTACGCTTGACGAGCTCGACCTGCATGGCGCGGGGGGCGGGCAGGCTCAGCAGGGGATAGGTGTGCATGCCCAGCCCCGTCTTGATGACGCCCTGCAACTGGCCGTCTATCAGCAGATCGAACTGGCTCTGCTGGCCGTCCATGGCGATGGCGAGCTCCCGTCCCTCGAAGCGAAACGAGAGCCGGGTCGCCGGCCAGTTGAGCCGCACGTCCTGGTTGGCCCAGTCACGCTGGATGCGCCCCTCGTAGTTCAGGCGATAGTCTGTCGCTTCGATGCGGGCGGCCTGAGCCTCGGCGGCCAGCCCCATGGCGGCGAACAGGAGGAGTCCTTTCACTGTCTTCATGCTGATCCCTGTGCTGTTGTGATGGTCGGCGGCAGGGAGCCCGGATGCGGTAGCCCGCGTCCAGCAAGGAGGCCGTCGGGGATCGGGTGTCATCGCTGCCATTTGGCGCTCAAAAATGGGCGCCGAATGAAGATAGATGGAGAGGTGCTGTGCATAAAAGCAGCATCATCAGGATCTGTGGGGGCCATCAAACTTTTTATTCGAAGATTAATAAGTGCTGAGTGGCCGTCATTTCACCAGGGCCAGGATCTCGCGAAACGCCGGGTGGCGGCAGTCCCCCACCAGCTCGTAGAGGCACATCTCCACCGAGGTGAGGGACGCGCCCCGCGCCGCCAGCTGGCCGATGGCGAGCGCCCGGTTGGCAGGGTCTCGGGATGAGACTGCATCGGTCACCAGCGACACCCGGGCGCCGCTGCCGAGCAGTCTCAGCACGCTCTGGTAGACGCAGATATGGGCCTCGATGCCGCACACCAGCCAGTGGTGGACGCCGGTTTCGGCCAGCGCCGCCGCCACCTGGGGCTCCCCCAGGGCGCCGAAGCTGAACTTGGGGAGCACAGGGCTGCCGGCTTGCAGTGGTTGCAGCTCGGGCACGGTGGCGCCGAGTTTGTCCGGGTTCTGCTCCAGCCAGACCACAGGCAACCCCAGTGCCTGGGCCCCCTGCACCAGCCGGGCCGTGTTGGCGATGAGCCGATCGCTCTCATCCACCAGCCGTGCCAGCTTGCCCTGAATATCGACCACCAGCAGGCCGGTGTGGTTGCGCTGCAACATATTGTCTCCTTGGTAAATAGCGGATGGGAGGCATTGTCACCATGCACTCCGTTGCCTCGTACATCTTGAAACACATCCGGCGCAGACGCGGACCCCGGGCGGCGTTAGGATGCGCGCCATGCAGACAGGGCCGGCTTGTTCACGCCGGTATCTTGGCCGGCCATCTGGCCGGTGGACCCCTCAATAACGGCCGCCTCCGAGCCGTTACTGATCATCAAATACAGGGCTGACTTTCAATCCATTAGCGGTAACCACTGCATTTCATGGCTTTGACGAGATTTCATTAACCATAGGTATCACCATGAAGAAAATAATACTGCTGTTGTCCGTTGCCACCATGATGGCCGGTTGTTCCAGCCCCGCCCAGCGCATGGCGGATTGCCAGGCCCAGGGGATCAGCAAGGATGCCTGTTACCTGGCGGAGCAGAATCGCCAGACCGCCCTCCTCGGCGCCGCCGAGAAGCAGGCCATGGAGAATGCCAGCAAGGCGGTCGAGTAACCGCCTCAGGCGAGCCGCCGTGCAGTTTTCAGGCCCCGCACTCCATGAGTGCGGGGCACTACTTTATTGATAACTTTACTTAGACTTATTCGGAAGTGTTGCCCGTTTTTTATCTCTAACCCACAGCACAGAGTTGTCTGTCTTTTTCATCTCAAATAAGTCAATTGCCATAAAAAGGTCACTTAGCTTCTTGAATCCATAATTACGCTGATCAAAAGATGCATGATTGGATATATGACTTCCGATAGGGCTTAGTCTCGCCCACCCACCACCTTCCTCAACTGCTTCAATCGCTTGTCTTAGTAAATTGATGAGACGAGTATCACTTTTAATATTTTTAGTTTGTTTGGTAATGGGTTGATCTTCAAGGACTTCATGAATATCAGCATCCAAATATAGAAAACGAGAGCAGCTGTTAACGAATGGTGTGGAAGCCTTACGCTCACCGAATCCAATGACAAACTTGCCATCCGCCAAGCAACGTGTGACTAGAGGGGTGAAGTCACAGTCTGATGAGACCAAGCAAATAACATCGACATCTTTGGTATAAAGCACATCCATGGCGTCAATTACCAATGCCATATCCGTGGCATTCTTCCCCTTCGCTAAATCAAATTGTTGTATCGGTTGTATAGCAAATTCATGCAGGGCATCTTCCCAAGGTTTAAGGCTTGGATTTTTCCAGTTCCCATATGCTTTTCGAATATTGACTACACCATAAAGGGCTAGCTCTGACAACACCTTACCTATTTTGCTTGCAGGTGCATTGTCGGCGTCAATGAATAATGCAATTTTCTCCTTTTCTTTCACACGACCTCCTGTCATTGGACTATCACAAAAATCAGGGTGCTCTCACGTTATGGTGCCACTTCAGCATCACATCCACACAATAGGAGCACTTGAATCACAAGTGGAGAAGAAAAAGCGCACGGCTGAGTGTCTTATCAAGTATTTTCCTGGCTCATGCCCCAGGGCAAGGGGGGCAGGCTTCCCCATCATCTGGGCAAGCTCATCCGGTTTTGTTGCTTGGCGAAGGGGAAAAGCTCTGCTATGGTGGCCTCAATTAGCCATTTGGATGGCTAGATGGTTGTGGCGAGTCTGCTTGCGTGGCAAAAACCGCAACCCACCACCGTTTCGATGATTATTTTGACAGGGAGTCCCCATGCAGCGTCGTACCTTTTTCACCCTTTCCGCCCTGGCCCTGCTGGCCGGCAGCCTGCCCTTCGCCGCCCTGGCCGCGGATCCCGCCAAACAGGATATCGTCATCGGCACCACGGTGGGGGATTTTGCCGACATGGTGATTGACTCCATCAAGCCGCAGCTGGAGGCCAAGGGCTACAAGGTGAAACTGGTGGAGTTCACCGACTACGTGACCCCCAACATCGCCCTGGCGGACGGTTCGCTCGATGTGAACTGCTTCCAGCACAAGCCCTATCTGGAGAGCTTTGCCAAGGACAGGGGTCTGTCGCTTAGCCCCATCACCCAGGTGCCGACCGGCCCCATGGGGCTCTATTCCGGCAAGAAGGGCAAGCTCGCCGAGGTGGGCGAGGGCAGCACGGTGGCCATCCCGAATGACCCCACCAACCAGGCGCGGGCCCTGCTGATGCTGCAGGATCTCGGTTGGCTGACCTTGAAGGAGGGCATCAATCCCCTCAAGGCGAGCGAGTTCGACGTGGTGAAGAATCCCCACGAGATCAAGCTGGTGTTGCTGGAGGCGGCGCAGCTGCCCCGCTCCCGGGAAGACGTGGATTTCTCCGTCATCAACGGCAACTTCGCCGCCTCCAGTGGCATTCCGTTCAGCGAGGGGCTCTTCCTCGAACGCAGCTACGACTTCATCAACTGGGTGGTGGTGAAGAGCGCCGATGCGGGCAAGCCGTTTGCCAAGGACGTGATCGACGCCTACAACTCCCCGGCGTTCAAGACCTATGCGGAGCAGCGCTTCAAGGGTTACAAATACCCGGAAGGCTGGCAGAACAAGGGCTGATAGCCCGCACAGCGGATAAAAAAACGGGCACCCTGGGGTGCCCGTTCTCATTGGTGCGCGGCGTTCAGTTCGCTTGTCAGTAGCGATGCAGCCACCAGCGGGCCCCCAGCAGGGCGGTGAGGCTGCCGAGCAGGGCGCTGGCCAGCACATCCAGCGGCCAGTGCATGCCGATCAGGGTGCGCGACAGGCCGATGGCCACCGCCCAGAGGGGCAGCAACCAGGCGCCGGCCGGAGCCCGCGCCAGCCAGATCAGACCGAAGAACTGGGCGAGGCTGATGGCGGCGATGCTGTGACCTGAGGGGAAGGCGTAGTTCACCCCTCCCTGCCAGTGGTTGCCGAGCCAGGCTGGTAGCGCCAGCAACTGGCTGGCGGCGTGGACCTGTTCGGTGCGAAGGGCGCTGCTGCCCTCGTAGAACTGGTGGATGTCGGGGATGAGGTGCTGACCCGCCAGCCAGAGCAGATAAGGGCGTGGCTCCTCGGTGAGCTGTTTGATGAGGCTCTTGATGAGCCAGTCTCCCGCCAATACGGCGAACAGGGCGGCGCACAGGGCCAAGAGGGCGGGCAGGCTTAGCGTCAGCTTGTGTCGGGTCAGCAGCACCAGCCCCAGGATGCTGATGGCGAGGCCGGGGACGTCCACCATGCGAGAGAGGGCATAGGGCCACCAGAGCCAGGCGGACTGCAGGGCATCGCTCAGGAAGGGATGCCAGGGCAGGCAGGCCAGCAGCGTCAGTGGCAGGATCAGGGCTGCGCTGAAAATCAATACCTGGTTGCGCGGTAGCGAAGAGGAAGATGTCGGCATCATCGGGCTCATATGGGGGGCGGCTTGGCAGCCACCGGAAAAGAGGCGTCATTGTGCCAGCCAGACCCCCGAGGTCAAGGCGTCAGGGGCGACCAACAACATGCGGTTACAATTGCGTGGCGCAGGTTGCGCGCCCGAAAGTGGATGCGGGCCTGGAGTCTGGGGATGAGCCAGGCGGTGGATGGAGAAGGGGTCACGGTGGCGGGCGAGCCTGAATAAGCCTCTGAAACTCGGGGCGCTTTGCGCTAGAATGGCGCCTCTGTGGCCGGTCGTGGGCCATCGCGCTCATAAGAGAAACTGATGAAAATCGTTGTTGATGAAAATATGCCCCATGCAAGGGAGCTGTTTGCGGAGTTTGGCGAGGTGATCCCCCTGCCCGGACGACAGATCTCGGCGGCGGATCTGCAGGATGCGGACGTGCTGCTGGTGCGCTCCGTGACCCGGGTGGATGCCGCCTTGCTCGCCAATTGCCCCAGACTCGGCTTCGTCGGCACCGCCACCATAGGTCGGGATCACGTGGACAGCGCCCTGCTGGCCGCCTGGGGCATTCCCTTCTTCAGCGCTCCCGGCTGCAACAAGTACTCGGTGGGGGACTATGTGATCTCCGCCCTGCTGGTGCTGGCGGAGCGCTATGAGCTGAATTTGAGCGGGATGAGCCTCGCCGTCATCGGCGCCGGCAACACCGGCGAGTGCGTGGCGGGCAAGGCCGAGGCGCTTGGCATGCGAGTGCTGCGCTGCGATCCTCCCCGTGCTCGCGCAGCCAGTGCGGACGAGGCGGCCCATTTCGTCGACTATCAGACGGCCCTGGGGGCCGACATCGTCAGCTTCCACGTGCCCATCACCCACAGCGGCCCGGACGCCACCTTCCACCTGCTGGGGGAGAGGGAGATCGCGACCCTGCCTGCGGGCAAGTTCCTCATCAACGCCGCCCGTGGCGAGGTGTGGGACAACCAGGCCCTGCTCGCCCGCCAGCAAAGCGACAAGCCGCTGCGGCTGGTGATGGACGTGTGGGAAGGGGAGCCCCATCCGCTCGCCGCCTTGGTGCCCCATACCGAGATCGCGACCCCGCATATCGCGGGTTACAGCCTGGAGGGCAAGGCCCGCGGCACCTGGATGCTCTATCAGGCGCTCTGCCAGCAGCTGGGGCGCGTGCCGCGCCAGGATCTGCAAGCCTTGCTGCCCGTCCCCGAGGTGCGTGAATTGACGCCCGGGGTGGCGACGGATCAGGCATTGATCAAGCAGCTGGTTCACCTCATCTATGACGTGCGCCGGGACGATGCCCGTTTTCGCAATCGCCTCCACCAGGCCGGCAGCTTCGATGAGCAGCGCAAGCAATACCCGGAGCGGCGGGAATTCTCGTCCCTGCGCCTCAAGGGGCCCTTCGCCGGCGAGGCCCTGGCCCGCCTCGGTTTCGTCATCCAGCCCGACTAGTTCGGGCGTCATGAATACATGCGGGCGGGCCTCTTTGCGGGGCCCGCCCTCGCTGGGTTCGGCGCCATGCCAAACTCGTTATCGGGCAGACCCGTCTGCCACAGGGTGATGCCAGTGCGTCACCGGACCATTTAGAGGAGAGAACATGAGTCAGCAATTCAACGTAGCGGTATTGGGCGCGAGCGGCGCCGTGGGTGAAGCCATGATCGAGATCCTGGAGGAGCGTGCCTTCCCGGTGGCGACCCTCTACCCGCTGGCTTCCAGCCGCAGCGCCGGCGATACCGTGCGCTTCGGTGGCAAGAACGTCGAGATCCTGGACGTGGAAGCGTTTGACTGGAGCCAGGTGCAGATAGCACTCTTCTCCGCCGGCGCCGAAGTCTCCGCCAAGTGGGCACCGATTGCCGCCGAGCACGGCTGCATCGTCATCGACAATACCTCCTGCTTCCGTTACGACGAAGACGTTCCCCTGGTGATCCCCGAGGTGAACCCGGACGCCCTGGCGGATTTTCGCAACCGCAACATCATCGCCAACCCGAACTGTTCCACCATCCAGATGCTGGTGGCCCTGAAGCCCCTGCAAGATGAGGTGGGCATCGCCCGCATCAACGTGGCGACCTACCAGTCCGTCTCCGGCTCCGGCAAGGAGGGGGTGAGCGAGCTGGCGGGCCAGACCGCCCATCTGCTGAACGGCCGCCCGGTGGAGCCCAGCCTCTACCCCCAGCAGATCGCCTTCAACCTCATTCCGCAGATCGACGCCTTCACCGACAACGGTTACACCCGGGAAGAGATGAAGATGGTGTGGGAGACCCAGAAGATCCTGGGGGATGCCAGCATCGCCGTGAACCCCACCTGCGTGCGGGTGCCGGTCTTCTACGGCCACGCCGAGGCGGTCCACGTCGAGCTGCACCAGCCCCTGGACGCCGAGCAGGTCAAGGATCTGCTGCGCAATGCGCCGGGCGTGACCCTGTTCGATGACGACGCCGACTACCCGACCCCGGTGCGTGACGCTACCGGCAAGGATGAGGTGCTGGTGGGACGGGTGCGCCAGGATATTTCTCATCCCAGCGGTATCAATATGTGGATCGTGGCCGATAACGTTCGTAAGGGCGCGGCGACCAACAGCGTGCAGATTGCCGAACTGCTGGTGCGCGACTACCTCTGAGCCCCTGAATGACCCGGGGTGGGGAAGGCGTCTCACCCCGTGGGCCTGTCGGCAGCAAGGTCCCGGCCGGGACTGACGGCGCCGACGAGAAATTTGATAATGTGGCGTGAGATCAGTGGATTAAGCTTTTTTCTAGCCGGATGCCAGTGCACTGGCACGAGTTGAGCGCTAAATGTGTCGGATCGCTGGCTTGAGGCCCGCGCCTGATTTATATTGAGCCGATTGTTTTGGGGTAACTATCCAGATTTTTCAATGTGATAGGGCCGTCATACGAAGGAACGAACATGGGACACTCCCGCATAACGCTGGCAACGCTACTGGCATTGGGTCTTCTGGGCACGGTTCAGGCCGACGAAGGGGGACGCGAGCCTTTCTTCGTCGAGCTCAAGGGCCCGGATGGTACGCCGCCCCCCGCGGTGCAACCACAGCCCCAGGCCCAGCCGGTCGCCCCCGTCACCTTGCCCAAGGTGCAGCCCATCGTCCGTCAGGTGCCGGGCACCCAGGCTGGCAGCTATGGCCCTGTCCGTTCCACCGATACCCTCTGGAGCCTGGCGAGCAAGCACAGACCCTCCAACCGGGTGACCGTCTACCAGACCATGGTGGCGATCTACGACAAGAATCCCCGCAGTTTCGCCGATGGCAACATCAACCACATCCTGGTGGGGTCCCGCATCCTGCTGCCCACGGCGGCCGAGGCAAACCGCATCACGGATGCCGAGGCCCGTCGCCGCTTCAACAGCGACAACGCCAGCTGGAAGGGGCTGAGTCCCAAATACCTGGCCAGCAAGCAGGCCGAGGCCGCCAAGCCTCAGACCAAGGTCGTCGCCGCGCCCGTCAAGGCTCCGGTGGCCAAGGCCGCCCCCATTCCGGCGGCGCCCAAGGTGACTCCGCCAGTGGCGAGCGAAGCGAAGGAGGTCGCCAAGACCGCCGAGCCGGTCGCGAGTCCGGTGAGTGCGGCCGCCGGCACGGCGCCGGCCCCGCTGCCCGCCGACGTGGCGGCACCGGTCGGCAAGCCGTCCACCGAGATGGCGCTGGCGCTGGAAGATGCCAACGCCCAGCTCGGCCAGGTCACCGAGATGAACCACAGGCTCAAGCTGCGTCTGCAGTCCCTGACCGAAGAGGTGGAGACCCTCAAGGCCCAGCTGCAGGATCAGACCGCACTGCAAAAAGAGGTGGCCGAGCTCAAGGCCAAGCCGGTGCCCCCCGTGGTGGTCCCAGAACCCAAACAGAACTGGGTGATGGAGCTGCTCGCCTCACCGCTGAACCTCGCCATGATCATCCTGCTGCCCGTGCTGCTGGTGCTGGCGCTGGTGACGCTCTGGCTGCGGGCCCGTGCCCGGCGCGAGCTGGAAGAGCAGGAGAAGAGCCTCTCCGAATCCACCTCCATGGTGATGGGGGACGAGAGCAGCGAGTTCGATCAGCTGATGACGGTGGGCATCGCTGACGACGAGCCCATGCGCCCCATACCGGATCGCAACGGACCGGAGAGCGCTCTGGAGGAGGGTCAGAGCAAGAATGATGTCATCTTCAGCGATGACGGCGAGCTGGCCCTCTCCGCCTTCGATGTGGAGCCCGCCGTGACCACGGCGAACCGGGATCCGGATCTGGTACCCGAACTGGATCTGGCCCATGAGGGGGGCTTCGACATCGAGTCCGAGCCGGATCTCGACCTCTCCCGGGAGTTCGACAAGCCCAAGGGTGCCCGCGATGAGATCATGACTGAAGAGGAGCTGCAGGCGGCCCTCTTTGCCGAGCTGGACGCGGATCTCGACGCCGATCTGGCCAAGGAGTCCGCAGCGCCGAGTCGCCGGGACGACGAGCTGGCCAACTTCGACCTGAGCGATTTCGAGTCTGCCTTCGACGAGCCCGCCGATAAGGCGCCGGCGGCGCAGAACGACGCCGGAGCTTATGGCAAGAGCGACGTGGACGACATGCTGGCGGAGCTCGGCCTCGAGCCCGAGCCCAAGCAGGCCCCCGATCAGGCACTCGATCAGACAAGCAAGCAGGACACCTGGGATCCCAACGAGCTGGCCCTCGCCGATTTCGAGGATGCCTTCACCGAGGTGGAATCCCATCCGGCGCCGAGCGAGGTGAAGCCCCGCGAGCAGGCCCAGGCGAACGACTACGTCGAGATCGACAAGCTCCTGGCCGAGGCCAACGCCAGCAGCACCGAGCAGGAGCCTTATCAGGGCTTCTCCCTGGACGTGGGGCTGGACGGTTTCCCCGAGGTGCTGCCGGAGTCCACCGGCTTCGATGTGGATGCGGACGATGGCGGTGTGGGGGCCAAGCTGGATCTGGCTCGCGCCTACCTCGAGATCGACGACAAGGAGAGCGCCCGTGAGCTGCTGCAGGAGGCCGCGGCCCAGGGCAGCGAACACCAGCGCAACGAGGCAGAGAAGCTGCTCAAGCGCCTGGGATAAGCCGAACCACGGATATGAAGGCAGCCTGCGGGCTGCCTTTTTGTTTCACTGGCAGCTTGGCAGCTTGGCAGCCTGGCCGTCTGCGGATATCGGCGTGCCGTCGGCGAAGGCACCAGCCCTGAGCAGCCCGGGGTGCGAGTTTGGGACTTTTGTGCCAAGCGGGTATAATCCGCCCCGTTTCTTTCATCCTTTCCCCATAAGACAAGTTTCATCCATGCGAATCGCCCTAGGTATTGAATATGACGGCAGCCGGTACTTCGGCTGGCAGCGTCAGCGAGAAGTGATCAGCGTCCAGGAAGAGCTGGAAAAAGCCATCAGCCGCATCGCCAACCACCCTGTGTCCATCCAGTGTGCCGGCCGTACCGATGCCGGGGTCCACGCCACCGGCCAGGTGATCCACTTCGATACCGAGTCCAATCGCGCCGAGTCCGCCTGGACCCTGGGGCTCAACTCCAACCTGCCGCCGGACATCGGCGTGCGCTGGGTCAAGGAGGTGGACGAGACGTTCCACGCCCGCTTCAGCGCCACCGCCCGTCGCTACCGCTACGTCATCTACAACCACAACTATCGTCCGGCCATCCTCGGCAGCGGCGTCAGCCACTACCACGAGACCATAGACGCGGCGCTGATGCACCAGGCGGGCCAGAGCCTCATCGGGGAGCACGACTTCAGTACCTTCCGGGCCATCGCCTGTCAGTCCAACACCCCCTGGCGCAACGTGACGCACCTGTGCGTGAGCCGCCAGGGCCCCTATATAGTGCTGGATATCCGCGCCAACGCCTTCTTGCACCACATGGTGCGCAACATCACCGGCTCCCTGTTGCTGGTGGGGCAGGGGCTCCAACCGGTGGAGTGGATCGCCGAGGTGCTGGCCCAGAAGGATCGCAACCTGGCCGGACCCACCGCCAAGGCGGGGGGGCTCTATCTGGTGGACGTGGATTACCCGGATGAGTTCGGTCTGCCCCGGCTGCCCCTCGGCCCGCTCTGGCTGCCGGACTCGGCACCGGGTACGACCAGTTTTTAGTAACTGGGCCCGAAAATTTGTGGTTTAATGACCCGTTATTTATTGCCATCGAGCCCTTAAGTCATTGAACAACCAAGGCCCGATGTGTTTTGTCAGGCACAAAAGCATTAAGGAATTCCATGAGCTGGCTTGAGAAGATCCTTCCCAAGAGCAAGATCACGACACCCCGTCGTCACAACATCCCGGAAGGGGTGTGGACCAAGTGCACGTCTTGCGAACAGGTACTCTACCGGGCAGAACTGGAGCGCAATCTCGAAGTGTGCCCCAAGTGTGATCATCATATGCGGATTAGTGCCCGCGCCCGTCTCGAGAGCTTCCTCGACGTCGAAGGCCGCAGTGAAGTGGCTGCCGAGCTGGAGCCGCAGGACATCTTGAAATTCAAGGATTCCAAGCGCTACAAGGATCGTTTGTCTGCCGCTCAGAAAGAGACGGGAGAAAAAGATGCGCTGGTGGTGATGAAGGGGACCCTCAAGGGGGTGCCGATCGTCGCCTGTTCGTTCGAGTTCTCCTTCATCGGGGGCTCCATGTCCTCCGTGGTCGGTGCCCGCTTCGTGCGTGCCGTTGAGGAGAGCATCAAGGAAGGCCGCGGCCTGGTCTGCTTCTCCACTTCCGGTGGGGCGCGTATGCAGGAAGCCCTGTTCTCCCTGATGCAGATGGCCAAGACCAGTGCGGCGCTGGACAGGCTGACCAAGGCTGGTCTGCCGTTCATCTCCGTGCTGACCGACCCCACCATGGGTGGCGTCTCCGCGAGTCTCGCCATGCTGGGTGACATCAACGTGGGCGAGCCCAAGGCACTGATCGGCTTCGCCGGCCCCCGCGTCATCGAGCAGACAGTGCGCGAGAAGCTGCCGGAAGGCTTCCAGCGCTCCGAGTTCCTGCTGGAGAAGGGCGCCATCGATCTCATCATCGATCGCCGCGAGATGCGCAACCGCCTGGCCGGCCTGCTGGCCAAGCTGATGAACACTCAAGTCATCGAAGAGTAAGATGAGTTCACAGATGCAATCTTCCCAAAGCCGGTCGCTCAGCGACTGGCTTTCTTATTTGGAGCAGATCCACCCGGTCAATATCGACATGGGGCTGGATCGGGTCGGGGTCGTCGCCCGTCGCATGGGGCTCACCGAGCTGCCGTTCAAGGTGATCACGGTGGCGGGCACCAATGGCAAGGGATCCTCCTGCGCCATGGCCGCCAGCATACTGATGGCCGCCGGTTACAAGGTGGGGGTCTACTCCTCGCCGCACCTGCTGCGCTTTACCGAGCGGGTGCGCATCGACGGTGTCGAGCTCTCCGATAGCGCGCACTGCGAGGCCTTCACCGCGGTGGAAGCTGCCCGCGCCGAGATAGCGCTCACCTTCTTCGAATTCGCGACCCTGGCCGGGCTCTGGCTGTTCCGGCGCGCCGCGCCGGCCGTGCTCTTGCTGGAAGTGGGGCTGGGCGGCCGCCTCGATGCCACCAATGTGGTGGAGTCCGATGTCGCCATGATCACCTCCATCGCGCTGGATCACTGCGACTGGCTCGGGGATACCCGGGAAGCGGTGGCGGTGGAGAAGGCCGGCGTCTATCGCAAGGCCAAGCCCGCCATCAGCGGCGAGCCGAACCCGCCCGCCACCATCGCCAGCGAAGCGCAGCGCCTCGGTGCCAGCTTGCGCCAGGTCGGCATCGATTTTCATGGGGAAGAGCACGAGACCGCCTGGGATTATCATGGCCTGCACCACTGGCTCGGCCTGCCGAAGCCTGCCCTGCCGCTGATGAACGCGGTGACAGTTATGGCGGCGTTGGAGTCCCTGGGGCTGCCATTGCCGGACGCCGCCATTCGGCAGGGGCTGGCGGATGCCCGATTGGCGGGGCGGATGCAACGCCTGCAAAGCGACCCTCTGGTCATCGTCGATGTGGCCCACAACCCGCACTCGGCGGCCTATCTCGCGAGCCAGCTGCGCCAGATCCCCTGCCGAGGAGAACGGCGCGCCGTGGTCGGCATGCTCAAAGACAAGGACATGGCGGGTTCGCTTGCGGAACTCGATGGACTTATCGATGCGTGGTATCTCGCGAGCCTGCACGGCCCCCGCGCCGCCACCTCGGCCCAGCTCGCGACCGCACTATTAGTTGCAACGCCGGGCGAGCAGGGTCAGGCCGTACAGTTCGAGTCGGTGACCGAGGCTTATGAGGCAGCGCTGGCCGCTTCGAGTCCTGATGATATGGTCATTGTGTTCGGCTCGTTTTACACTGTCGCCGAGGTGTTGGCGACGCGTGCTTGAGTCGCTTTCCACTCTTGTTCGCATCATCGATTAAGCAATATGGGTAGGACTTAACTTGGCTTCGAAGTTTCAAAACAGATTGGTGGGGACCGTCATCCTGGTCGCCCTGGTGGTCATCTTTCTGCCGGATCTGATGGACGGCAACAAGTTGGAGCAAAAGGACGAGGCGTTCGCCAACATCCCGCTGCGCCCCGAGCTCGAGCCGGCCAAGCCCGAGCTGCAGGTCTCGGCCGCGAGCACCTTGCCTGCCGAACATCTGGCGAGCCAGCAACAGGCCTCTGCCGCCCAGCAGTGGCAGGTGGAGGAGATAGGCAATACGGTCACCCTGGCGAACAACGGTCAGCAGCCGCAGCAGCCGGCCACTGCGCCGACAACCCAGCCTGTGACGCAACCTGCGGTTCAACCCAAGCCTCAGCCCAAACCCGAGGTGGTGGCCCAGAAACCGGTGGAGCAGCCCAAACCCAAACCTGTGCCCCCCAAGCCGGTGGAGGTGAAAAAGCCTGAGCCGAGCAAGCCCCAGGTTGGCCAGATCAAGACCATGGACGATCTCATCGCGAGCAAGATGACTACGCCGGCTCCTGCCGTCGCCCCGGCCCAGGGCAGCTGGATCCTGCAGCTCGGCGCCTTCAAGAACGCAGAGAGCGTCAATGCCCTGGTGAGCAAGCTGCGGGCTGCCGGCTACTCGGCCCAGACTTCGCCGAGAACCCCGGTACAGGGTCAGATCACCCGGGTCTTCATCGGACCGGATGTCTCCAAGGCCAGGCTGCAGGGCATGCAGAGCAAGATAAGCCAGATGACCGGGCTCGGTGGCTCTGTGGTGGCCTACAACCCCTGAGGCTGACCCCTTCATCTGCAATAAAAAAACCGCGCCTTGGCGCGGTTTTTTTATTAGATGCATTTCACCGGTTTTGGCAGGCCGGCGATCTTGGTGGCCTGCTTGGCGGGCCCTTCGGGGAACAGTTTGTAGAGATAGCGGCTGTTGCCCTTCTCGGGGCCGTACTGCTTCTCCATCGCCTTGACCAGGGCGCGGATGGCGGGGGAGGTGTTGAACTCCAGATAGAAGGCCCGCACGAAGCGCACCACTTCCCAATGGGGCTCCTCCAGCACTATGCCCTCCCGCTCGGCCAGCACCAGCGCCAGCGCCTCGCTCCACTCCTCGCTGTGGCGCAGATAGCCCTTGGCATCGGTTTCTATGGTTTGGCCGTTGAATTCCAGCTGATGATGCTCAGACATAGGGGGCTCCTCGCGAAGGGGGGGATCAGGATTGGGCGGGCATGGTAGCGCCTTGTCCCTGTGTGAGCAACCGGCTCTGGTTGGCCAGAGCCAGCAACTCGTCCGCCAGCTCGCTGATGAGGGTGAGCTGCTGGGTCAGCATCAACTGCTCCTCGCTGCTGTCCGGGGCAAGCTCCGGGCACTGCCCCTCCAGCCGCGCCGGCATCTCCCCCGCCAGATGACCGGCGGCCCGTTCCAGGGTGTGGCTGATGTGGCGGCCGATCTCGTCGAGCCCAGAGATGGCTTCCAGCTTGTCGCGATGGGCGCCGAGGGCCGAGATGTAGGAGAGCAGGGCGTGGTTGCGCCAGGTGAGGGTGAAGCAGAGATCGAGGAAGCGGCGGCGCTTGCTCGGCTCCACCAGCATGCTCTGCCAGGCCATGGCGAGCTCGCTGTCGGCGAGGTGGGCGCACTTGCGGGCGACCCGATAGTCGAGGGATTCGTCCCGCTGACGGTGCAGGCTGGCGAGCACCGCCGAGAGGTAGCGGGCGTTGGCGGACAGAGAGTTGGCGATGAGGCTCGGCAGCCGCTTGTACTGCCAGTCCGGCCAGAGCCAGGCCACCAGCGCATAGGAGAGCAGGCAGCCGAGCAGGGTGTCGAGCAGACGGGGCCCCAGGATGGCGAAGCCGATGCCGTCCAGCAGGTTGAAGGCCATCAGCACATAGAGGGTGATGAAGCAGACGGCGGCGCTGTAGTTGCTGCGCACCTGGGTGAAGAACAGGAAGGCGGCGAGCCCCATGATCCCCAGTTGCAGGTGCAGCTCGGGGAAGAGCCAGAGCACGGGCACGCCGATGAGGATGCCGGCGAAGGTGCCGAGCATGCGCTGCACCAGCCGGCGGCGGGTGGCGCTGTAGCTGGGCTGGCAGACGAACAGCACCGTCAGCAGGATCCAGTAGCCCTTGTCCAGCTGGAACGCCTGCAGTATGCCGTAACCCACCACCAGGCCGAGGGACAACCGAAGGGCGTGGCGAAACACCATGGAGTTAGGGGTCAGGTGTTGCTTGAACAGGGCCAGCAGCGGTAAGGGGGCCGGGTTGGCGAGGGCGGGCAGATCCGCGGGAGGCAAGGCCGGATTTTGCAGATCCTCGGCACTGGTCAGCAGCTGGTTGATGCTGGCGAGGTTGCGACGCAGGAACTTCATCGGCGTCAGCAATGTCTTGGGATAGTGCTGCTTGAGGTGGGTGAACTCCAGCTGATCGCCGAGGGCCTCCAGGGTCCAGTGGATGCGCTTGTGATGGACGTAGGGCTTGTGCACCAGGATGGCGTAGCCGAGCTGCTGACACGCCTCGGAGAGCTGCAGGAACACCTCCTGGAAGCCGTCCAGCACTATGCCCTGCTTGAGTTCGGCCTCCAGCTTGCTGTAGGGGTAGTGGCTGGAGGTGGCGCGTTCCTGGATCTCCAGCGCCAGCAGGTAGAGCCGCAGCAGGCTGGCGAGCTCGGGGGCCACCTGATGACGACGGCCTGAGCGGGCATTCAACCGAGCGTTGAGGGCTGTCTTGGTCAGGTTCAGGGCGCTGACCAGGTTGATGTTGAGCTGGGCCAGGTTGTGGCGAATGGCCTGGGCGCCGTGTTCGTCAGCCGGGAAGAAGCGGGATTTCTCCAGCAGATAGCGGGCCAGGGCGAAATAGCTCTGGGCGAGCTGCTCGTGCAGGGTCTTGTAGGGCAGCAGCCAGAGCCAGACGAGGGAGACCAGCCCGTACCAGAGGGCCCCAGCGCCCAGCGCCAGGGGTTGGTAGAAGAGATCCGGCGCCTTGGCGGCTCCCAGCATGGTGTAGATGGCGATCAGCAGGGAGCCGAAGCTGATGGTGGCGTAGCGCTGCCCGAGCGCCCCCACCATCACGAAGATGAAGGTGGAACCCGCGAGCCCCAGGGCAAACAGCCAGGGGGTGGGGAAGAGATACTGCACGCACAGGGAGGCGAACAGGAAGCACACCAGCGTCATGGCGAGGTTCTTCACCCGGCCCCAGAGGCTGTCGTCGGTCTCGGCGATGGCGCCGGCCACCACCCCGAGGGAGAGCAGCACGGTGAGCTGGATGTCACCCTGCACCAGGGCGAAGGCGAGCAGCCCCAGGATGGCCAGCAGCACCTTGAGGGCGAAGTAGATATGGCTGTCAGACAGCAGGCGGCGCAGCAGGCCGGCGAGATCAATGGGCATGGGGGAGGCTGTCCTCGTGCGCCTTGTTATCGACAGGGTGAGCAATCATTGAGTGGTGCAGCAGACTGGCAAAATCCATGGACATGGGACAGGTGAAACCCTTGAGCGAATCGAAAGCGAGAGCATAGCCGGTTGGCCACGAAAGAGCCCTGATCCAAATCAGGGCCGGGTTCTTCATGCCGGTTCATTGACTACGCCTTCACCCTAGCAGGGGCGGCGGACAATAAAAACCCCGCCGAAGCGGGGTTTTCCGTACAGCGAACCAGATTAGTTGCGGTTGCCGCCGAGCAGGCTCAGCAGGCTCAGGAAGATGTTGTAGATGGAGACATACAGGGTCACGGTGGCGGAGATGTAGTTGGTCTCGCCGCCGCGCACTATCTGCTGGGTGGTCAGCAGGATGGCGCCGGAGGAGAACAGCATGAACATGGCGGACAGGGCCAGGCTCAGGGCGCTCATCTGCAGGAAGATGTTGGCGACCATGGCCACCAGCAGCACCCAGAAACCGACGAACAGCATGCCGCCGAGGAAGGAGAGATCCCGCTTGGTGGTCAGGGCATAGGCCGACAGACCGAAGAAGGTCAGGGCGGTGCCGCCGAGGGCGGTCATCACGATCTCGCCGCCGCCGTTGTTCATGTACATGTTGATGATGGGGCCCAGGCTATAGCCCAGCAGGCCGGTCAGGGCGAAGGTGAAGACCAGCCCCATGCCGTTGTCACGGTTCTTCTCGGTCAGGAACATCAGACCGTATACGCCGATGAGGAAGATGGCCCAGTGCAGGGGCGGCATGTTCATCACGGTCGCGATCCCGGCCACCACGGCGGAGAAGCCAAGAGTGAGGGAGAGCAGCATATAGGTGTTGCGCAGCACCTTGTTGGTGTCGCGCACGGCACCCTGGGTGCCAGTGTAGATAGAACGGGTATCCATCTTGATGTCCTCTTGATTTCCGGGTTGAGGCGGCAGATTCCGCTTCGTTAACGCATTGTATGCACTGAATGTGTGGATGACGAGCGCTGATTTCAAGCGGCCCTCCAACCAGTTGTAGCTTATTGTTCCAGAACAAATATGTATTGCATATGAACAAGGGCCTGACGTAGTATGCACGCCGTTCGGAGGGGTGGCAGAGCGGCTGAATGCACCGGTCTTGAAAACCGGCGATGGGCGACCATCCGTGGGTTCAAATCCCACCCCCTCCGCCATCTATATAGCCCAACTGATTGATTCAGTTGGGTTTTTTTTGTGTCTGCAATTTTTGGTATGCCAGCGAGTATGCCATTAGGTGTTGGCTGCCCTACCCCTTGATAGCACTCCTTTGGACAGGTCATTGCCACGACCCCCTTCAAGTTACCTATAACAAGAGAGGGCCATTGGCCCTCTCTTGTTATCTGTTTTATTGTGGAGTCATGACGGGCTTAGGGCTGGTAACCTTCGAGTAATACCGGCACACTTTGCTCGATAAGGCTCAAAAGCTATTCGATCAACTCCAGGGCTAGTAGAATGGCGTATCGGTCATCTGCTTGGTTAAACTACGGGGGTGGTTGATGGTACATCGTATTGATTGTCAGAAAGTTCCGAACGTAGTCGGTGGTCGAGTAGGATGTGCAAAATATCACGCATCTTTTCTGGGGTTGCCTCAATTCTCCCCTGTTCGTCAAACTGGATACCCCAACCCCGTAGCGTATTGATTTCACGAAGACGAGTCATGTAATTGAGATTGTTGTAGTAACCCCGAGCCTTGACTACAGCCATTCGACGCAAATGCGTAGCATTCTTGCCGATGAAGGCATCAAACACCGCCAAATTAGCTATAGCCGCTGAAAATCCGGGCTCTTGTTTCAGAGCTACGTACGCTTCTTCGTAAGTGTCATTGTGACTCAAAAGGGATTCAAATGCAGGCTTGTTTGTTATGAACACGTTCTCGCCTACTACAAAAAAATCAAAGCTGCGAGCAATGCTAAATGACGGACTCTCCATAATATCGAGTCCAGCCTCAGTGAAGAAGATGTTCATCATCCCCTTTTTTTTCCGGGTAGCCCAGTCTGCATTTGCTTTTTTAACGCAGTAGATTACTGATTCACCGTGGCGTAGACGAAGTACATATCCAGCGGCATTATTCAGCTGTTTCACATTTTTAACCAAGCATTCCTCTAAGGGTTGGTTAATTAACCCTTGGAGATTGGGAAACAGAGTCGCTTCGCGAGAGACTGCAAGGAAGCCACCTTCACTCGGCTGACTCAGTAGGTTATATTCCTCAGCAATCGTATGACTAGTTTGGTAGCTTGAAGCCAGCTCTTTTAGCTGGACTCTCAAAGTATCACTCATTACTACAGATACGGCTGTAAAGGGGTTCATTTTCTCAGTCGCAGGCCGTTTCTTAAAAATCCAAAGCGATGCGATTGCCTGAGTGACATCGAAAGCCGTAAAGGCTTGCAGATCTTGTGTTACAGTCATTTTTCTCCCCGATATAAAACATAAATTCCATGTACCAAGCAGGATTCAAGGTGATCGCCTGACTTGACCTGTTCTTTGGAAAGTGCCTTTACACAGCGTTTATTCCCCTCGGTCACGATGTTCAGTTCGAACAATTGCCAACCAGCAACCAACAAGACGGGGTTCATTAGGATTTGCCCAGATCGGTAAGTGATGACAAACATCAACACGATGAAGAGCAAAAATCCGAAAAATTTTCCATCTATACCTAAATCGAGGCCCATGAAGGAAACGACGTAAGGGAAAACGTAGTTGATGAGATCGTTCGGGACTGACTTCGAATCAACAACCTCAAGATTCGAGTACCCTGACAGGTTCTTCATTAAAACCATGAAGACGATGAGACTTAACGCACAAATCCCAAGTAGGCCTAGTACCCTATCGGGATTTGTCAGCTCAGGAAGATAGCAAGAGGAAATCTCCGAGATCCTGCAAACAGAAGCCTTCCACGAAGATTCCTTAATATCTTGAATCAGCAAAATTAGACTCAGTGGAAAGTAAGAGCCAAGAAACAAGATTAGTGCGGGAAATAGGCGCATTTGCATATAAAAAACTCTGTACCTTTATGTTCTAGCCTGAAACATTTTTCGCTGCTCTGTGCTGTACAAGGCGGCAGCTACACTTACCGTGACCAAGCATACACACATGTTTGAGACATTATCATATCGTCAAGTATCAAGCGGTGCTGTGAACAGGATCGATTAAACGAGAAACCAAAAGAGAAGGGCCTTAGTCAAGCGAGCTAAGGCCCATTAGTGGAACGACGGGGGTTGTTATTCTATTACGAGTTCAGCACTGTGTTGTAGACGCATCCAGTTCAATATTTCAAGGTTGCGGATAGTGCCAGCAAGTGCCAAGCGTTTATCCTCTTTGTTCCAGGATTTCTTCCACTCCAGCACATAACGATAGATATCTGCTTCTGATACTTCACTCGCGTGGCCTTGTTGCTTTAACTGGCGCGCAGCATATAGCACAGTCGCTACCTCCTCTGCCTGCTCGGTGGATTTGATTCTGCTAAATAGGTCAACGGTCTTAACGATTTTACGTCGATAGCCGTTTAGCACATCCGCATAGGTCTCACGAAACTCGACATAAGCAGGACCGACACGAATGGCGGTCATGCGTCCTAGCGTCTGCTCTTCGATGAGGTTGGTATTAGCAAAGACTTTCACTGCCTCTTGTAGCTGTTCAGAGAAAGGGCCATAACTGGCCTGCTGAAAGGTAAAGCCAGTGTTAACTCCCTGCTCGGTCAGGATGTAGGCGATTTTCTGGAAAATCGTTCTACCAACTGGGTTGGCATAAGGCTGCTTTGTAAGTTCATCTACGACCTCTAACAGTGTTAACCATTCTGGGTTTAGTCGCTGTTGCTGTCGTCCTTTGATATTGTCAGTAGTAATAGATTGCTGGAGAAATGCTGTAGTAAGTTGTTCTTGTGGCGTGCCGTAAGGAGCGTAAATCTCGACAGTGATATTCAACGTTGAGAGCTTCTGATACATGATCGGGCCGACTACCGCCCAGTCAAGGCCTCCGTTGCCACAACCTAGGGGAGGGATAGCAAGCGATTGAATGCCCCATTGTGGTACATGTGCAAGCAGGTAATCGAGTCCATTTACCACATCTGTGAGTCTGGATGTAGATCGCCAGTGGCCTTTAGTTGGGAAGTTAATAACTGATGTACCCAGTATATCCTGATAAAGATAGGGCTCACCCAGTTTGACTTCTTTGGCTGCACAGCGGGCTGCATAGTCGCTGAACATCTTTGGGAAACGTTTTTTGAATTCGCTAGCGACACCTTTTCCCATCACTCCTACACAGTTAACTGCGTTAACGATGGTGCTCGAACGGGTCTCAAAGATGTCGCCAATCATTACTTCGACCATGACGTGCCTCAATAGAAAAACAGATCGGGATTGATAGTTATCGGCAGACTAAAGCCCGTCGCTTGAAGCGAAGACTTCGCGGTATCATTCACCACGTAAGCCCCGATAATCAGAGATTGAGGAACACTGTACGGAACTAATACTTCTGCGCACTTTGCAGCCTTCTGTTGAAAATAGGTGATCTGGTCATCGCTCCTCCAATCTTGGGCATACACCCTGTCAAGATTCAGAGAGGCTAACTGCTGTGGGCTCAAAAAACGAACATAGGTACTGGATGCGTTTTGGTCAGCTATCACGACGCTAGCGACCGCTAGTACATTCCTAGATACTTTCAAGACACACAACTGCTCTGCTTGGCCCTTTCGCAGATACATCATAGGATTTCGAGCATGAAAGTAGAGATTAGCGTATTGATGTAGCTTCAATCCTCTAGGAATCTGTACTAAGTCGCGCCGATCTTGCACTGCCTGCATGGCCACCGACGTATGGGGTAACGCAGCAGCTCTTTCATAGGAGAGTATACCGTGTTGCATAACAGAGCTGATGTTACAGATGGGGACAATGCAGTGCAGTTCAGTAACGCGTTGGGGCATAGTTTTGTTTCCTCAGACTGGGGGATATATATTTCAACTTATTCAATGGCTTGAGAAGAAGATGGCATTCTGAGTAAAAAACGGATGACCTCCTTAGACCTCTCTCGCGAGCCACATAGCAGCCAGTTTATCCAAGTGAATCTTGCCCCTTCTATGCGTAACGTCATGGTTGGCAGCTATTATAAATTTCGGGTATGTAGCTGCAACTAATGCTGTAAAAACGTAAAAACAAATGGAGGGCCACAAATTGGTCTTCCCCACGACCTACACACTTATCACGGTCGAATAGGTAGCGAAATGTTACCACAGTCGGATGTGAGGTCACGACCCCGCACCGTGCCAGCCGTAGGGTCAATCACGAGATAGACTTAACCCTGGCTGCCCAGGGTATCGGCTTCGCAGGTAAATTCATTGTGCTGGATGGTGATGCGCTGTTGGCGTCGGGTATCGAGCTCACCGGTCAGCAGTTTGCTTTCCAGTTCCTTGATTATGGACGGGAAAACCGCTTCAAGCTGGTCGATAGCCACCTCTTCCCATTCACCTACCAGTGAAGCCCGGTCTGACAGAAAGTGCAGGCGATGATGATCCTGGATGAGACGAGCGCCAAAGCGCGGTGTAACGGTATGGGGCAAGCCCCACTGTGCAAAAATCCGGGTGGGCTGGCCTGGTGTTGCGGGTTGTTGGTTATTGAGGTTGGTGGTTGTCGTGGTCATGATTAGCGATACCTAAGTTGAATGTCGATAATGGTGCCAGGCACATTGTGACGCTGGCGTAGCTTGGTCAGATGCTCAGGGAGTCCGCTCAGGTTTGTCAGTCGCCCTCGGTAGAGCCGGGATAGATTGACGTAGTCGGGATGGCTCACGGTGATGGTCACCTGATGTCCTGGCTGCCAGCGGCCAAACAGGCGAGCTTTGGCCTCCTTGATGGTGGTGATGCCGGGAGCGGGTAACGTCTGCCGGTTGCACAGATGCAACTTGTTAAGCTCGGGGGCATAGCGATGCACCTCGAGCGCGGTGATAAGACGGGTCATGTTCGGTGACTCCAAGGATGCAAAGGGCCAGCCTGTGAGGGCTGGCCCTTTATGTTGTTTGTTGATGATCGATGGGATGGTCGCGGTGACTATCCGACAAGCATCCCCCGTTCAGCCAGCGATACCACGCCCTCAGCGCCAACCACCAGATGATCGAGCAACCGCACATCCACCAGAGCTAAGGCCTCTCTGAGGGCCTGAGTAAAGACCCTGTCTGAGTGGCTAGGTTCCGGGTCACCGCTGGGGTGATTGTGCACCACGATGATGGCCCCGCAGTTGAGTTGCAGAGCCCGCTTGACCACTTCCCGTGGATAGATGCTGGCGCTGCCCAAGGTGCCGCGAAACAACTCCTCAAAGGCCAGTACACGGTGTTGGGAGTCGAGGAACAGTGCGCCAAACACCTCATGCTCCCGGTCTTGTAGTAAGGTTTTCAGCCGTTCGGCGGCCTCTGTGGTACTGGTGATGGCAGTGCCTTTGGCCAGCCGTTTGCGGGCAATTTGGTTGGCAATACGCAGCAGGTCTTGCTCGGTCACGGGCTCCGTGACGACATAAGTGCCGGGGCATTCCCCGGCTTTGAGTTTGTGGTAACGCATAGTGGTCTCCTGAAAAAGAAAGACCCCGGTAGCGCGAGGCATACCGGGGCTAAATGCAGAGGTGTTGTTGGTTCAGGTTGAGTAGTCTAGTGGCACAGAGAAGTGGCTTCGGTTGAGGTCGTTGGCTTTCTACCTCGCATCAGCTCAGTAGGCATGTGCATTGTCACTCCCGCCGCTTTTTCCGGTGCAGGTTCCGGCACTATGACCTGGATCCCGGAGAAACTTCCGGGCCTGCCCTGAGGGGCAAGGAGAGCTCGAGGCGATTGGGTGCGGCACGCTGTCCGGCACTATGGGCTGGTGCCGGGAAGTGACCCCTACCTAGGCGATGGGCAGGGTCATGTCGCCTCGCTCGAAGGAGATAGGCATGGTGTTCTCCTTAGGGGCTAATCTTGGTCGAACAGGTCACGCAGCTTGCTGGCGACCAGGGCACGGATACCGTCATCGATAAAGGCAATGATGCTGGCGAGGGTGGCACTCAGCACAGCGAGGTCATCGCCAAGGCCCATCGGTAGCAGGTCTGGGATAGCGTCAATGGGGGCGATAAAATAGAGCAAGGCACTGGTTATCAGCATCCTGACCCACAACGGCAGGTGTGCTTTCTGGCGGGTGTAGTAGAGCAACAGACAGGCCTCAACCAAAGGGCGGCCGGCCCGTTTGGCCAAGACCTTGAGCTTGCGCCAAAACCCTGAGTGATTGAAGGGCTCACAGCTGGGTGGGACGAGCGGTGGCATGCGGTTCTCCTATCGATGGGCATAAAAAAACCGGTGCACAAGGCACCGGCTGGTTAAGGTTGAGTCGCAACTAGGACTGCGGGTCAAACTGGTAGGTCACTTCCCCTTGGTCTGTCAGCAACTGCAGCTCAAGCAGGGTGCAGCGCTTTGAGAAGGGAAGCGTGTGTGTCTGACCAAAGCCAAGGGTTACCGGAAGCTCGTGCGCTGGCAGTAAAGGGCAGTTACCTCGATTGAGGATGGCATTGCGCAGGGTGATATTGTTGCTGTGGGAGACGATTTCTACTTTCTTAAAGTATTGCCGGGGTGCCCACTCCTGAAAGTACCAACGAACGCTGAAGGTGGAGGGCGGCAGGGCTGCCGCAACCGGTGCGGGAGCGGCTTGCTGCTCTGGGGCTGACGGCTGCACCTGCGTTGATGCCGGTGACGCTGTCGCGTCCTTGTCCCATGTCAGACACCCAAAGTCAGCACTCTGAGTGGCGGGCAACACCGATGCCGCATCTTTAGTAGGAAGAGCGAGCTGTTGCCCATCTGCTGTCTCTACCACCATGGTCTTGGCGCTGCGCATCTTGTCCCAGAGGAAGAAGAAGTTACTCTCCCCGACTCGAGACTCGGTGTCATAAGGCTCATCGAAGCGCTGACCATCAATGACGATGGCAAAACCTGGCTGGTCAACGCCACCGTATTGTTTGCCGTTGACCGTCGCGGACATCCTGACTTTACGAAGGTCATTGCAGGCGATATACAACTGATTATTCTCATCCACCACAGCGGCATACTCGGTGGTACCTTGCCCCCACCCGGTGCTCCACCGCCCGGCCTCACCATAGGCCATTGCATTACCTGCAGACAGCAGGCCTGCTAGCACCAACGCGCTCAGCAGACCGTCAATTCGTGCATTTCGCATTTATCTTTTCCCTATTCAGAACATGTGGCCAAGCTCATTTTTCTTAAACCCCAGAAAGGCAATCCACCTGCGGAACTGACTAGCAGTTTTCGCTCTATCAATAAGCATGCTTCGGGGGTGATAAATAGCAGGACAGATACGAGGGTTAGTTCTGCTGGCCATCACATTGAGTGACATCGGCAGGTAATACCTTGGCTAAATTCGAAGTGGGCAATTCGAATGATTGTGGCGGTTCATTGGCGGCTATGACAGTGATACGTTTGGCGCTGCGCAATTGAGTCCAGAAGGGACGGAATTTTTCGTAATCTTCATCATATTTGAACTGAATACTATCAAAATAAAAGTTATCAATGCGTTGCCCATCAATAACAATAGCATCAAGGCGGATGTTGCTGTGCTCATTGGCAAAACCCATCTGGACCTGATGATTAGAGCAGGTAATATAAAAATCAGAGCGCTCGGTAACAGCTATGTAATAGCGGGTTTTCCCCAGACTGCCGTCAGACTGTTGCCAACTCGGCTGTGTAGCAGCACAACCACTGCATAATAATGTCATTGCTAATATCGCGATGGATGTTTTCATAAAGCTCCCTTTTAAACACGGATGTGTATTAACGTTTTATTGTTTTGAGGATCCGCTGCACACTTGAGAGACTGATCCCTATTCGTCTGGCAATTTCCACCTTGGCGAGCCCTTGTTCAACCAGCGCCAGCACTTCATCTCCCTTGGCCATTGCCGTGGGTTTACGACCCTTATAGACCCCACGTTGCTTGGCTAACTGGATCCCCTCAGCTTGCCGCTCCAGCATCAGCTCCCGTTCAAAGGTGGCGATGGCACCTATCATGGTCAGCATCAACTTGCCGGTTGGGGTAGAGGTGTTGATCCCTAGATTGACGATCCTCAGTGCCACCCGCTTGTTCTGCAAATGCTCAGAGATCTCCAAAAGATGTCGGGTATTACGTGCCAAGCGATCCAGCTTAGTAACCATCACCACGTCCCCCTCACGCACAAACTTCAACAGCAGGGTAAGTTGCGGCCGGTCGTCCTTGGCCCCACTCACCTTCTCTTTGAAGATCTTGCTGCACTCGGCCAGCGCCTGTAGTTGGGTGTCCAGGCTCTGTCCTACCGTGCTGACTCGTGCATAACCCACCAGTGCCATAGTCTCCTCCTGGTCAATAGGGCAGGGTACACTGACGTCACCAGCCAAAAGCCTCAAACAAACCCTATTGACCTGAAAAGGGCTAAAAACAGTGCCTATTTCGTGCGTGTCACAAGGGCCTGAGCTATTGACCAAATACCAGTGATTGAGATGAATGACGGGCCGTTCTGTGATCGGCGGCCCGTAGTGATTTCGTAGCGCGGGCAATCGCTACGCATTGATCTGAATGGACTTCTGCGGATGCTGGAGTCTGACCATATTTGCCTTTCGCTTACACGGCATAAATGCCCCAGCCCGGATTGGCCTATGCCAATCTGGGTGAGGGGTCATGTGGCGAGAAATAAACGAAGGGAAATTACTGCAACAGGGTTAGAGCCCGATTTAATGCCTGTGCTTTGAGCTGGGCGCCCTGGCCGAACCAAGCGGAATCGAGTCGGTGATCCTGACTACGAGCACGACGATGATGATCAACGTATTCGGTAACCGCATTGACCAGCCCCCAGGCGGTATTGCGCGAGCTGGAAAGCTCCGAGCCCATGCCTGCTCCCTGATAGAGCTCGTGCAGCTTTTGCACGGGACGGGTGAGGATGATGTTCTCCTCATCCAACGGTTGTGCCAGCAAGTCGCTAAAGAAGTGCAGGGCTTCTTCAGGTGCAACTGGTCGCTCTGCCAGTGCCTTGGTCTGGATCTGGAATTCATCCCAGTGGTAGAGCCCCAACCCCAGTGCTTCTTTTACTGCCATGGCATCGAACTGGGTGGAGTGGGGCACCTTGATGGCGCCAGTACTCTCTTTCAATGCCATCTGTAAGGTATTGTTGCAGACGACTCGTAGGGAGGTGAATTGCGCTGTCGTACACAGCGTACCATCGCAACTGGTAGCAAGCAGTAGATAGGACTTCACCAAGTCACCGCCCTTGAGCTTCAAATCTTGGCCAGTCTTGGCCAACGCCCACAGCTTGCGGCCGCCCTTGAGGGAGCCTGCCGTTTCCAGCTCGAAGCCACCGACCTCCACCAAGTCTTGATAGAAGTGCAGCACCTCATGGGGCTGCACCACGTTGTAGCGCTGGGAGACCACCGACAGGGGCTCCAGAGTATCGGAGCGGTAGAGTACCTTGCTGTCGGGATAGGGGCGAATATGCAGTGCATCGGAGGCGATGTTAAACATTACGTCGCTCTGCTCGATGGTCCAATTCATTCCGGCAGCTTGCAGCCAAATATCCAAAGACTGTTGTGGTGGCAAGATATTGCCAAGGCCATGCCAGGGTGTTTGGCCGGTATAGGCCATGGTGTCGATAAGGTGAGCCATATGTCCTCCAGGATAATTGAAATGCAGGCGTACGCCTGTGTACTCATGAGGGGATGTAGGTCTGAGATTTTCTGGAAATAGAACCCCACAGTGGATGCTCTGTTCAACGATGGGAACCGACCCACCGAGCAAGGGATCATGCTGAGCCAGCAATTGGCCCGGCTGGATAATGCCGACCGTACCTTGCTGCTCGACACCGTTGAACGTCTAGTGTTCCGATTGGGTCGAAATGAGTGAAGCACCGGGTTAGGCTCACTGAGCGGGGGCGTAAGAAATTACGCCCCTTCATCATGGTAATGAGACCCAGGTCAGAGCTTCAGGAGGGACGGTTGAACAACCTGAGAAGGGGGCCGGTTGTGGCGCAGAGAGGCAGATATTTCCCTGTGTTCAAGCGAGAGATATAGGTTTGAAAAACGTTGTGAATAATTTGTAAATAATTGATATAAAACAATGATGAACTAACAATGGGCGCAGAGAACTAACTCTGGAAGTGAGATATGCCCTCCAAGTATAGCGAGTTGTTGGGGGTCGCTTGAGTAGCGGTGTGATTAAGCCATTTTGGCATGAAACGAGGAGGTTCTTCATATCTAATGATTCTCGCTTGCATTTAGTTAAAGTAAGGCTAACTTGGCAGTAGCATTGCTCGGCATTGGATACTGGGTTGGTTATAGTCTCCCCACTAACGCAATGGAGGTAGCTATGACATCAGGTTTCAAGATCTTGCGCTGCAAGGATCTCATCAAAAAATTGGGGCTGTCCCGCTCCTCGCTCTACGATCGACTGGCCCCCTCTTCGCCTCGGTTTGATAAGAGCTTTCCCAAGGCAATCCGCTTGGGTGCCAATTCCGTCGGGTGGTTCGAGCACGAAGTCGATCAGTGGCTGCTTACGCGCCGTACACCTTAACTCTGGGCGTCACGCCAAAAATAGATAAAGAGATGTCCGGCATTTATTTTATTCAACCATCGATAAGGGTCTTCAATTTAAAATACGAGCATTAGATTCGTCTTCTGTAGTTATTGTTATTGTTTGTTAGGTATGCCTATAAAAAATATATAGGGCGCACCTATGAATAACATGTAAGTATATATGCAACCTAATACACGAAGGGATAGATAATCCAAGATATAAAAGAGTAGGCAGCTGCTGCATAGGAGGTAAAGCATAACCGTGGCAGCAAGAGATAGCAGTATATATACAAGTGTAATTTAGCAAGCCAAATAATGATGAACACAACATGTGCATATCAGGAGGAGTACTACAGGGAACCAATAGCATAGGCTAGATAGGGGGCGAATTGAGCACCAAATAAACCCAGTTAATTATCAGTCAAGCATTCATTTAAATGGCTATTAAGCAGCCTGAAACGCTGCTAAAAGCATAGCGATTATTATCAGGTATCTTTATGTATTCTATTTTTGGTGTTGACTCAGAAGCGTTTAAAATCTCGTGTGAAAGTGTTTTTGATATCATGGATAATGACGTGCTGGCCGTTGATAAAGTCCGCTCAGACTTTAGCGCGGTGCGTTCGTGCATACTCTTTCTTGATAAGCTTTCTCAGCAAACAACGCCTTTTTCACTTCTGACCAAAAATAGGCGATTGGGCACCTTTGGTCAGGAACTGCTGCAATGTGCCAAATCAATTACTGCGGTGAATATTAAACCCCAGGTGTTTATCTATAACCCTGTGGTCCATCTGTTTGCGGATTTCATTGCGCTTCATCGGTTGCATGATGAACTGGAGAATCTGCGGTGGGCCCCTGAGCATGAATCCCTGTTGCTGGGTCACCTCGAGCACTTGAAAGAGGACCTGAACAGCCCTGATACGCGCAAGGCAATCAAACACTTTAAACGAGGCCCTGCCAAGAACTACAAGGCGCTGGAAAAGTACGTCGATGCCTTGTTTACCCGCTACGCCAGGTTGCTGGTCATTCGAGTCGACTTAGCCTTTCTTGAGGCTGAGCGCGATAGCGTGTCACTGCAAGACGTGGTGAAGTATCGCGAGCAATTGCTCGGGGACCGGCGCAACAGTGTCTTTCTCAAAGACGCTGTAGGCTATGCCTGGAGTCTCGAGTACGCAGAGAGGACGGGGTACCATTACCATCTGGTGTGTTTCTACGACGGCTCCAAGCACCGTGAAGACATCACAATCGGGTTGGGTATCGGTGAGCAGTGGAAGACGATCACCCAAGGCAAGGGGCGCGTCTATGTGTGTAATACCCAGAAGGAGTTCTATCGGTTCTGTGGCATCGGAGCTGTGGATTACCATGATGGCACCAAGCGTGAGTACGTGCGCAAAGCCCTCGCCTACCTGACCAAGCCCCAGATTTTTGCTAAAGTGGCTTGCCTCCTCAAGGGGAAGGTGAGAACGTTTGGCCGAGGTGAGATGCCCAAAGGGCCGCTTAAACCGGGCCGTCCTCGGGGTAAGTCAGACGGGTTATTGCCGTAGAGCGATGTCCTGCAGGCGATAGAGCAGCAAAGGAATGGCAAAAGCACGGTTCAATTCGAAGAGGGTTGCTCGTCAGAGTAAAAAGCTAGCAACAATGCAAGTCCAGAGCCTTCAGCTCGGTGGTGTTGTGGGCATCCTGACCGTTGATTATACGTTGATGGCTACATTGAGTAGATGCATTGGGTTGCTGGCGGAGTTTGAAGCGCGAGCTAGCGAAGATGATGGGCCAGCCTTTATTCGTCACTCAGATATGGGGTCGGCACAGATAGCTGCGGCGAATGATTCACGGCTATATTTATGTCGCTCCCCTGACTTGAAGGAAGGATTTCCTATCATTGAAGCTAGACGACTGGGGATAGTTTTTTTAGAAGCGCTAAGGTTGGTCCCTCATTTACGGTCGTACAGTCAACAGCATGAGTTGATGCCATTACTCCAAGCATTGTTGGATGTGAGGAATGATTTTTTGGATGTTGCGGCTGACCTAAGGTGGTTCAGTGGCAATGATGCATTACCGTTTATATGCTTATCACGATGGAATTTGGCGGTTGTTGCGCTACAGTCGCGAATAAGCACTAGCGCCTTTCAAAGGAAGGCATACTCGTTTTATGCGTCAGTGCGGGATATGGTCGATGGCCGAGTGAGCAAACTCAGGAGCCTCACTCATGCTCCTGATAAGTTATCTTATCTCAGCGTCATTGACTTGTTCTTTCATCATGAACGCTATCCTGATGTAAAGGACGCCAACACTTTCTTCCAGCATCAACGACACAAAACCCATTTTTCTCAAATCGTTCAGGCTGTAGAGAGTTTGATAGCTAAACTGAGGAAGCGTAAGCAGCTTACGTTTTTTGACGGGGTAGTGGTATCCATAAAATACTCTGAGGCAAGAGGGTGGTATGCTAGTGCCATGTTGTTGTTCAACTACCCAGAGAGGCTGGCAAATAACATATCAGAGCGCGTACATGAAGCTGCGACTGCCATAATGGAAATATGGTGTTTAGAGATCAGCGCAGTTGATGGTAAGGGTGGAAGCCCTATTTACCCACATGCATCAATACATACCCCCGCATTTCTCTGTCCTTCTTTGCCTGTCATTAACAGTCAAAATGGCAGACTCTATTTTTTCAGCGCGAATGCATCAGAACCACATGAGAACGATGCACTGACGGGTGAGCAAGAGAAACTCAAACCGATCGTTGATGCTCTTGATTATCTGTTCCTTTCGCAATGCTTCATGAGGTACAAGGTTGATCTAGAGAGATCCGAGAGCCGGATGATAAGGTCTTATCGCTTATAGGGTGTGTGCAGGGGCAATGCATCGACCATAGTAGTAATTGAGCCGCGAAGAATCAAATCACTAGATAGACGAACTAATGGTCAGGGAAGGTGCCGCATCAGCCCAGGGCAAGATCATGAACGTTTTTAGTTCCTCTCCTGAGGAGTTGACCTACGGAGCGCGCCGTGATCCCATGCCTGCCTTTTGGAAGGCATCACCATGGATATCGACGTCATCAAGCAGCATTTCATCAGCATCCAGGACTAACGCCAGAGAGCCAAGGTCGATGACCCCATGTTTGACCTCCTCTTCGGCACCCTCTGTGCGGTGTGGACCTATGCTGCGTGCTGAAGAAACCAAGGCCAGCGTCCCGGTGAAGCAAAAACGCTGTTTGATGAGCCCCGAATTTTAAGAACGAGTACTGCTGGTAGGATTTCCGATGTTGGCTAATTTATGAGCATTCATGCGGAGGCCCTGTAATAGATGTAGATCATTGCAAAAAGTGAAACTATGGCTAATGATAGCCCCCCAATCAGCAAAGATGACATATCAGAATGTTGATGTAGGCGAGTGGCAGTGACCCCATAAACAGAGGAGCCAAAATTGAAACTAACTGAAAAATTAAAAAAAACTAGTATCCGTTCAAATATATCATATCTAATTTCATTAACGGCAATAATTTATTTCGTAATGACTTTATTAAAGGGCGGGTATTTAGCATCCTCTGATAGTAAATATAGTCTGATTCAAACCATCCATACGCTCATTGATTATATAATTCAAAAAACATGGATATACCCCATAAATGAAGTTTGGAGTGTGATACCATTCTTTAATTTTGAAGATAGAGACTTATTGAGTACATTTAAGGTTGTAACTCCTCCAGCAATTGTATTATTAATCTGCTCGTTGTTCATTGCTGACCATAGAGCACTGAAAATAAAATATTATAATTTAAAATCTGAAATTGAAAGGGAAATTGCTCTGCGAGAAATGCGAAAAGATGCTGGCCTTGAAGTAATGGAGAGCAGCACAACTGTTGATATTGTTATCAGCAATGCCACAAATAACGATCCATCTTGGTCTGGAAAATGGTGGGGACAAATTATTATTGGCGTATCCATCGCATTAATAGTTGCATTGATTGGGGTAAACTAGCACAAAGTTTGTAAGAAACATATGGGTGGCTATCTCTTAGGATTAACCGGTCAATACCGACGTCTATACCCTAAAAATATTGCTATACCTCGCTCATATGAGAGAGTTAAGGATAGTCAGAACAAAAAACCGCCATCATAACTGAACAGTAATAACACATAGTCTTTGCTATATTGAAGCGCAAAAATACGAAAATATTTATTTCCATTTTATCTAACTAGATAGAACCATTATCGCCACCAATCAAGGATCGATATTTAACATGCTCAACTCTCCCCAAAGAATATTTAAAAAAAGTACTTTGATGTTCTTGGTTGTTATTTCAACCTTATCATTTTCTGTCAGTGCATTATCTCTTAAAGAGTATGCAGCTATATACAATGATGAATCCAATCTATCAGCCTATAATCAAAAGATAATGTATCTAAATGGTATTGCGGACACATTTAATGTGTTAAAAATGAACACGAATAAGGTTTTCATTTTCAACAGCCCTCAGTTCTGTACTCCACATGACTTCTCTTTCGATGCTGCATTCTTAGATAGAGAAATAAACAATGAAATTAATGACAAGGAGTTTTGGCGAGCAACCTTAGGCGAAGAATGGGACAGCTATCCGCCGGCATTCTTCGTGACAATGAAATTAAAAGAGAGATTTCCCTGCAAGGGGAAATAGATAATCCATCTATGGATGTGTTGTGAATTGAATCTACCCCCATACCCTCAACACCTAACCCATACTAGGTGTTTCATCAATCGTGAAATACCGATTATTGCTGTGTAGCCGCCCGATAAACAGCACAGCCACAACGTTATGCCGCCGAGCTGGAGGCAGAAGTGGTCCGGCTACGTTAAGCGCTCGCGCAAGCCAACATGGAGCGTGACATCATAAAAAACATAGAAGGAAGCGGCCAGATGGCCGCTTCCTTCTTATTCAGTTGGCAAATCACCTGACACAAACTGAGCCCAAACATCCATCATAGGCCGACGCTGATCCAGCAAGTCAGTGCGATGGTACGCTGCTTCTACCTTGTTCTGCACTGTATGGGCTAGCGCTCGTTCGGCGAGATCTCTGGCATAGCCTTGCTCACTGCACCAGTCCCGGAAGCTAGAACGAAAGCCGTGTGCTGTTGCCATGCGACCAGGAGTACAGCTTTGCGCCTTGGCTCTTCTCAAGAGCATAGTCAGCACCGTGTCTGAGAGCGGCACTTGGTCTCGGGGCGAAGGGAATACCAACTCATCATGCAATCCTCTTAACCCTATCAGGATCTCGACGGCCCGAAGAGATAACGGAACACGATGTTGTTGCTTGGCCTTCATACGCTCGGCAGGCAAGGTCCAGACCCCTGCCTCTAGATCTACTTCAGACCATCTCATTGCTCGGACTTCACCAGAGCGGCAAGCTGTCAGGATCAAGAACTCCAACATCGAGCGGGTTACATCGAAGCGCTGAGCCGTTCTCAGATGTTTTTGTACAAATGCAGGGATATCACGCCAGGGCATTGCTGGCTGGCGTTCTACTCGGACGGATTTGCTTGGTTGAGCCGCAAGAAGATGGCTGACTACATCAACAGGGTTGGCAGAGGTATAGCCATGAGCCCATGCCCAAGCCATGACGGCATGTAATCGCTGTTTAACACGGCTTGCCGTTTCCGGAATAGATAACCAGATCGGTTGCAAAACTGAAGCGATATGAGCAGGCGTAATGGTATCGATGGGAAGTGCGCCAATCGTGGGGAATGCGTACTGCTCTAGTGTGGTGATCCACTGCTTACCATGCTTGGGGTTCTTCCAACCCGGCAGCAAGCTCTCATAGACCTGCCTCGCGGATGACTCAAGAGTTGGGATCGTAGGTTTGTTCTGCTCCTGCAACCGGATTTCTAGCGGGTCGAGATTGTTGGCCAGTTGTTCACGCATCACTTGTGCAGCTCTAGCAACGTCAGCGATGGAGATCTCGGGGTAAGTCCCAAGGCCCGCGTTACGACGTTTCTTTGTCAGTGGGCTGACGTAACGGAATACCCATTTCCCTTTCCCTTTGGTTGTGGAAGGGTGCAACGTCAAACCAGTGACTCCGCCATGGGCAAGAGGCTTATCTTCAGGCTTTATGTTGCGGGCTTTTGTATCGGTGAGGATTGCCATCAGGTAGCCTCTATGGGAATTGGATATGCCATCCAGTATGCCACGATGCGTGCGCAGTGGTAGCATGGTGTTGGCCTGTATTGGACGATATGTGATTTTAACTTGCTGATATTTAATGGTTTTATTGGTTTGTTTGAAACGGATAGGACTGATTTGCGGCGGTCACCCCCTCCGCCATCTATAGAGCCCAAGCGACAACGTCGTTTGGGCTTTTTTGTGTCCGTGATCCTGAGTGTGCCACTCGGTACAGCATTTAGTGCTGGCTGGAGTGTTCGACACGAGTGTCTTGCTGAAGCGTGATCTCTGGCTCTCGTTACCCCATTGTCATCCGATCGTGCAGCAAAAAATCCCGATCAGGATGCATGGTGCCCTTCTGCCTGACGCCACTGTTCCAGCCAGCGCAGCACCTCGGCGGTCGCTTCGATCTGGTCGGCCGGGATGTAGTGGTTGAGCAGGGCGTCCCGATAGAGGGCGCGGGCCAGCGGGATCCGTTGCAGCACGGGGATCCCCTCCTCTTCGGCAATTTTTCGAACCTGCAGCGCCTGGGCATTGGTGAACTTCAGGGTCACCAGCGGCAGCGGTGTCTCCCCCCGTTCGTAGCGGATGCCGATGGCGATGTGAGTCGGGTTGGCGACGATGACCGAGGAGCGCTTCACATCGGCGCGCATGTTGCTCGATTGCAGCTCCTGATGGAACTGTCGCCGTTTGCCCTTGATCTCCGGGCTCCCCTCCATCTCCTTGTATTCCCGTTTCACCTCGTCCTTGCTCATCTTGAGCTGTTTGATGTGCTGGAAGTGCTCGAAGGCGTAATCGGCGATGGCGATCACCACGAAGCCCATAGCGCAGACGGCCATCAACTGGCCCAGCATGGCGCCGAGCACCGGGGTTACGCACACCATGCCGCAACCCGGCAACTGCAGCATGGTATGCAGGTTGCCCTCTATGGTGATCCATACCAGCAGGCTGAGCAGGATGACCTTGAGCAGGGATTTGGCAAACTCCATCAGGCTCTTGATGGAGAAGATCTTCTTGGCCCCCTCCACCGGGTTGATCTTCTTGATGTCCGGTTTGATGGACTCGCCGCTCAGCAAAAAGCCGTACTGGGCGACATGGGAGGCGAGCACCACCAGCACGGAGACCGCCAGGATCGGGATACACAGATAGGCCAGCTCCTGTAGCAGATTTTCGACCACATGGTTGAGGGCCTGTGCAAAGGGGAGCTGGATGTGGGACTCCGGGATCAGCATCAACTTGCCGAAGTGCTCTAGGTAGTAGTCGGACATCCCCATCAGCATGCCGATCAGCACCAGTATGATGGCGGTGGAGATCACCTCCTTGCTCTTGACGACCTGCCCCTTCTTGCGGGCGTCCCTCAGCTTCTTGGGAGTGGGCTGTTCGGTCTTCTCGCCGCTCATCTCGCCTCCAGCACCGGGGCGAGCAGACGCAGCGGATCCATCACCGCCAGCACCTGGCGATAGACGTGATCCATCATCAGCTTGATGTAGATGACCAGCAGCAGGCTGGCGACGGCGCTCTTGATCGGCATCGCCAGCACGAAGACGTTCAGCGAGGGGGCGAAGCGGCTGATCAGGGCCAGCCCGAACTCCGCCAGAAACATGGCGATGAGCAGGGGGGCCGCCAGCAAGGCGCAGAGCAACAGCATCTGGCTGAACTGGCCATAGAAAAAGCTGATCCACTGGCTGCCGATGGCGGGGAAGAAGTGGGTCACCGGCCAGCTGGCGTAGCTCTGGAACAGGGCCCCCAGCAGGCTGAGGAAGGCCCCCCCGGCGAAGAACAGGGTGATCAGGGTCTGGGTCAGCAGCAGGCCCGTCGGACTGGTCTGGCTGGCGAGGCTCGGGTTGAACAGGGAACCCATGGCGGCCCCGCGCTGGTTGTCGATGAGAAAGCCGCTCGCCTCTATGGCCCAGAAAGGGATGGCGGCCACGAAGCCGATCAGCAGACCCAGCAGCACCTCCTTGGCGATCAGCAGGGCCAGCGCCATGCCATCCATGGCGGGCGGCAGGCTATGGGCCACCATGGGGTAGGCGTAGAGCGCCAGGGAGCAGATCACGCCGTTGCGGATCATGGCTCCCCCCAGCATCTGCTTGCTGAGGATGGGCAGCATCACGAAGCAGCTGATGAAGCGCGGCAGCAGCAGGGTATAGGCCAGCATCTGGGCCTGCAGGGTCTCCAGGGTCATCGGATCTGCGGCACCTTGAACAGCACCATGTCGGCGAAGCTGTAGAGCTCGTTGCCGAGCCAGGCCGTGGTGGCGAACAGGGTGATCACCACGGCGATCAGCTTGGCGACAAAGCCCAGGGTCTGCTCCTGGATCTGGGTCAGCGCCTGCAGCAGCGAGACCAGGGTGCCCACCAGAGCGGCGACCAGCACTGGCGGCATGGAGAGGATCAGCACCAGCCAGAGAGTCTGGCTGGTGAAATGCAGGATATCGGCGTGACTCATCTCAGCCCCCGTAGCTGGTGACTAGCCCGTGGGTCAGGCGGGCCCAGCCATCCAGCAGCACGAACAGCAGCAGCTTGAAGGGCAGCGAGATGGTCATGGGAGAGACCATCATCATCCCCATCGCCAGCAGTATGTTGGAGATGATGAGGTCGATGGCGATGAAGGGGAGATAAATCAGAAACCCTATTTCGAAGGCGCGGCTGAGCTCGCTCACGGTGAAGGCGGGCAGCAGGATCAGCAGGCTGTCCGGCTCCAGCCGATCGGCATATTCGCTCGGCCACAGCTGCTTGGTGCTGTCGACGAAGAAGGCGTGCTCCCGCGGCTTGATCTGCTTCTTGAGGAAGGCGCGGTAGGGCGCCATCCCCTCGTCGAGAAACTTCTCCACCGACTCGGACTTGGCCAGCGACACCTCGTTCTGGCGCAGGTAATCCTGGGTGGCAAAACCGACCGGGGCCATCACATAGATGCTGAGGATGATGGCCAGCCCGTACATCGCCATGTTGGGGGGGATCTGCTGTACCCCGAGGGCGTTGCGCAGCAGGGAGAAGACCACCGCCAGCTTGACGAAGGAGGTGGCCATCACGGCGATGAAGGGCAGCAGGGCCAGCAGGGCGAGGCCGACGATGAGGTTGAGCTCATCCGGTAGCTGGATCATGGCTGCGGCTCTCCACTCAGGGTCTCGACACGCACCCCCAGGCGCCCCTGGATCTCCACCAGTCGGCCGACGCCGATCCGATGACCGTTGCCGAAGATGCGCACCTCCCCGTCGAGGGGCGTGCCGAGATCGATGAGGGAGCCAGGTTGCAGGCTGGTGAGGCTGTGCCAGTCCAGGGTCTGGCGACCTACTTCGAAGCTCACCTGAATGGGCAGGCTCTCCAGCTCGGTCGGGCCGAGCGGTTCATCGGGGGCGGCGGTATACATATCGGTCAGTTCCAGATGTTGTGGGTGGGGTTGGCAATAGGCGAGGGGGCGTCCCTCCAGGCAGGCCAGCAGCCGTTGGCCCAGCATCGGATGGGGCGGCGGCAGCAGCACGTCGCCACAGGCCAGTCCGGCCAGCTCCATCACCGAGAGGCGCATCTCCCCCCAGCGCAGGGAGAGGAGCAGTGGCAGTGGCCGACGCTCTCGGGGTGGACGTGGTGGCAGTCTGGCCAGCAGCGGCTCGGGTTGATGCAACCAGAGCGAGAGGCAGACGCCTTCCCGCTTCAGCAGGATCTGCAGCGCGGGCTCGCCGGGGATAGCCGCATGACTGCTGGTCGCATTCTGGACGAGAGCCGAGCAACTGAGGCCGGATAGGGGCTGTCCCAGCCGCTCGATCAGCGCCAGTTGCAGCGGTTCGGGCAGGCTGAACAGCGCCGCCTGTTGCAGATCCGGGGCCAGCCAGCGCGCCAGCTCGGCGCCCTGGCATGCGAGCGTCAGAGCCAGTCCCTGCCAGTGCAGTTGCAGCCGGGTATCCAGGCCGACGGGTGGCAGGCCTATGGAGAGAGATAGCTCGCCACCCGACCAGTCGAAGTGCCGGCGATGCTGACTGAGACGCCGTTGCAGGGCCAGCTCTGCGACGGAGGCCGCGGGCAGTGTGATGGGCATCATGCGTCTGCGTCCCACTCTTCATAGAGGGATCTCCGCTGGCGCGAGCCCTGCTCGCTATCCCCGCGGGTGAAGAGATCGAGGGAGACCTGCTCGCCGGGATAGAGCCGCTGCAGGCGGTCGAGCAGCTCGCCGCGCCCCTGGCTGAGCTGAGACTGCCCCTGGCTGGTGGTCAGGATCTCCACCTGCAGCTCGCCCGGATGGCGGGCGATGCGGATCGCCAGTTCCCCCAGCTCCGGCAGATTGAGGCGCAGCAGGGGGGGGCGCTGTGCACGCCCCAGTTCGAGGTGAATATCCACCGCCAGCCGCTCCAGCAGTCGACCCAGTTCCTCACTGGGATCCGGGATGGCAACCCTGGCCAGCTGCAGATCCCCCGGCGTCCTGGCAAGGGGGGGGATGGGTTGCGAAGGATAGGTCGGCACGGGCTCTGAGGGGCTATCCTCCTCGCGCTCGGTGGCAAACGTGTTCGTCCCGGGCAAACCGGCATCCTCCTGTGGCCTGGGAGGAATGGCCATCTGTGACTCCTGATGGGGCTCTGCGCCGGGCTGGCGAGCCGTCGCCCTGGCCGCAGGGGAGGGGCTCGTCTGATCCTGAGGCAATGAGGCCGCCGACAGGGGCAAGAGTGGCGCCAGGCCAGCCTGGCTCTCCCGTCTTTCATCCTCTTCCTGCCAGCAGGGGTCGGTTGACGACTCCAGCTCGCCCTGCTGCCGTTTTTCTTCAACCTGGTGCCGGTCTGGCAACAGCCCCTCGAGGCGTGCCTCCTGGTGTGACCCCTCTCCTTGCAGAGGTGCATATTGCAGAGGTACACAGGGAAGGGGCGAGGGCGCGCGTGTTTGTGGCCTTTCATCGGTCTTGAGCATGGGCCCTTGCTCTCTCGCCAGGCGCTGCGGCTCTGTTTGAGAAAGGTCGGCTCGTGGATCCCGAGCCGGGGACATGGTCCGCTCGGATCGTGCCGATTGTTCCCGCTCTGGTTGGGGATCCGCCTTCGGCTCCCGGGCTGGACGCATCGCCCGTTCGAATCGGGCCTGTTGTTCCCGATCGGCCTGGCTGAGATGCGGCTCGTCGGGCTGGAGGGATGCTCCACCGATGGAAGTGACTCGATTCATGGCTGGTTAGATCCTGATCTGCTGGCGGAACTCTTCTTGTTCCTGCTCTTCGTTGTAGTCGCGCAGGGCCCGCTGTGAAGCCAGCTCCTGGCGGTGAAGTTCGGCAAACTTTTCCTGTTGCTGGCGGGCTCTATGCAGCGCCAGTTGGCGTTCCTGCAGCCTGCTGCGCTCCTCGGCCACCCGCTCGGCCTGCTCGGCGGCAGTCTGCTCCAGCAGCGCCTCTCTCTCCCGCAGCAGGGCCACCTGTTGCTGCCACTGCTCCAGCCCCCGGCGATCGAGCGGTTGCTCCTGGCAGAGGAGGAACAGGCGGGCCTCCTCCTGCTGGCGCCACTGGCGGTAATCCAGAGTCTCCTGCTCGGCGTCGCGCTGGCGGGTGCGCGCCAGCTGCAGCCGAGCCTGCTGGGTGGCGAGCTGCTGCTCGGCCCGCTCCCGCCGCAGCCCCTTGATCTTCTGCAAACGGCCTATCATCGGGTCAGTGCCGCCAGGGTGGAGAGGGCCTGCTCCAGCGAGCTCGGTTCATGGGTCCCCTGCCTGAGCCACTGGCGGATGAGCTCGATGCGGGCGATGGCCTCGTCGGCGATCGGATCCTGCCCCTTCTGGTATTCGCCGATCTGCAGCAGCAGCTCCACCTCCTCATACTTGGCGAGCCAGCTGCGCAGTCGGCCGGCCTGCTCCTTGTGGTCCGACCCTATGATCTGGTTCATCACCCGGCTGGCGGAGCGCAACACGTCGATGGCCGGGTAGTGGTTGGCCGCCGCCAGCTTGCGCGAGAGGATGATGTGGCCGTCCAGGATGGAGCGGGTCTCGTCGGCGACCGGCTCAGTCATGTCATCCCCCTCCACCAGCACGGTGTAGAGCGCGGTGATGGAGCCCCTGTCCGATTGACCGGCGCGTTCCATCAGGCGGGGCAGGGCGGCAAACACCGACGGGGGGTAGCCACGCCGGGTCGGCGGCTCCCCGGCCGCCAGACCGATCTCCCGCTGGGCGCGGGCGAAACGGGTGACGGAGTCCATCAGCAGCAGCACCCGCTTGCCCTGATCCCGAAAATATTCGGCGATGGAGGTGGCGACGAAGCCCGCCTTGGCCCGCTCCATGGCCGGGCGATCCGAGGTCGCCACCACCAGCACCGCCTTCTTGAGCCCCTCCTCGCCGAGATCCGCCTCGATAAACTCCCGCACCTCCCGTCCCCGCTCACCGATGAGGGCGAGCACGGTCACATCCACCTCGGCGCTGCGAATGAGGGAGGCGAGCAGGGTGCTCTTGCCACCGCCGGCGGCGGCGAAGATCCCCATCCGCTGCCCCTCGCCACAGGTGAGCAGGCCATCGATGGCACGGATGCCGAGGGAGAGTGGCTGCTCGATCAGCTTGCGGCTCATGGGGGGCGGAGCATCCCGGTAGACCGGATACCAGGCGGCTGGCTCCGGCAGGTGGCCGCCCCCGAAGGGGTTGCCGAGACCGTCCAGCACCTGCCCCAGCAAGTGATCACCCACCCCGACCTGGTGCATGGCGCCGGTCGGGCTCACCTCGGTATTGGAGGAGATGCCGAACATCTCCCCAAGGGGGGTGAGCAGGGCCTGGTGCTGGGCGAAACCTATCACCTCCGCCTGCAGGGATAGGCTGTTGTCCGGGTTGCGCAGATGGCACAGCTCGCCGATGCGCACCCCGGGCACCACGGCCTTGAGCAGGGTTCCGGTCACCTGCGTGACCCTGCCACGGATCTGGATCAGCCGGCAGTCGTCGATGGCGTGGCTGAGCTGGCCGGCGATGTGGTCGAGGGAGAGGGTCATAGGGATAGGGGCTGATGAAACTGGCGGCCACTATAGGGGAGGACGGCCGCGCGGGATTTCAGCGCGAGCCGGGAGTTTTTAGAAAACCGTTGGGAGCGGGCTAAAAATTCACGGCCGATTTTGGCATAGGGGATCCGGGGGGATTTTTATAATGCCGCCTCTTCAATCCACCCATCACGGGAGCGTCCATGGCCATTATCCAGAACAACCCCTATAGCCCGGCCACCCAGCCGGAGCCGCGCGCTGCGGAGGGGGCATCCCGCCAGCTTGCGCCCCAGGGCGGCCAGTTTCAGGGGGAGCGGGTCGTGCTGGCCAGCGCGGCTCAATCCCTGGCCGATGCGGCCGAAGAGCTGACCTTTGTCTTCTCCGAACGCACCGAGCTCTCTTTGGCCAGGCGAAAGCTGAGCGACAGTCACGCCAGGATCAGCGAGATCGAGGCCCTGGTGGGGGACTATCTGGAGAAGGTGCCGGAACTCGAGCGCCAGCAGAAGCTCAAGGAGATGATCGGCCACCTCGGTAGCGGCCGGTTGGCCAATCTCTCCCAGCTGCTGGCCTATCTCGAGAGCTTCTCGGGGGAGGTGAGCGAACAGTTCGAGGCGCTCTGCCGGGCTCGCGATGCGTTGGCGGGAAGACCCGAGCTGCAGGGCACCCTGCAACTGGTCGAGCAGGCGCTGGCCAAGCTGGCCGACGAACAGGGCACCGCCATCGTGCTGGGGGCCAGGATCACGGCGCCGGCGGCCGAAGCCGCCAGGCAAGGGGTCGGGAGCGCGCAGGATCTGCGGGATCTCTATCGCGATGCGGTGCAGGACTATCGCACGCTTGCGTCCGCCTGGCGCGACATTCACAGCCGTTTTGGCAACGGTGCGCTGGAGAAGGTGACCGGCTTCATGATGAAGGCGCTCAGCGCCGATCTCGACACCCAGCAACGCTGGCTCGATCCGGTCAAGCTGGAGCGGGTGATGAGCGACATGCACAAGCTGCGGCTGCTGAACTCCCTCTCGGCTCAGGTGGACGATCTGTGGCAGCGGGTGAAGGAGGGGTCGGCCCATGGCATACGGGCCTTCTGATCTGATGGGGGACCTGATCGCCCTGGTCGAGAAACGCTGGGCCAGCGTGCGGGATGTGGAGCAGATCGGCGTGCGGCTCGCGCTGGTGAGCGCCCGCGAGCAGGTGCTGCTCTACCAGGAGCTCAAACGGTTGATCCGCCTGCTGCCGGTGGAGCTGTTCAGCGAAGAGGAGCAGCGCCATAACCTGCTGCAGTGCTGCCAGGGGGCGCTCGATGGTGCCATAGAACGAGAAGAGGACGAGCTATCTGGAGATCCATCATGAACTGGATTGACCCCCTGCTGGTGCAGTTTTGCCAGGATCTGGGCCTCACCCTGGGGGGTGACCCTCAGCCCCTGATCCAGCTTGAACTGGAGCAGAGCGGCACCTTGCAACTGGAGCAGCACCAGGGACAGTTGACTCTCTGGTTGGCCCGCAACCTGCCCTGGCACCAGAGCGGTGACGCCATCCGCCGGGCCATGACCCTGACGGCGGCGGCCCAGGCCCCCGCCTTGCCGGTGCGGGTCGGTTGGCTGGCAGAGGATCGGCTGATCCTGTTCGTCACCCTGGACGAGCGGGCCCTCACCCTGCCATTGCTGCACCAGGCGCTGCGCACCCTGACCCAGCTGCAGCGGGAGGTGCTGGCCCCATGAGTCGCATCACCGCCGCCCATATCGGCATCGAACGGCTCAGCGCCATCACCCTGGATGAGCTGGAAGCCAGTCTGCCTGGGCGTTACGCCCTGTTGCCGGATGGCCAGTCCATCGAGCCCCATATCAGCCGCCTCTATCCCGAGCGTCTGGCGGAGCGGGCGCTGCTCGCCTTCGCGACCCCCACCAGCGGCTTCCACGATCTGCTGCGGCCCGGGGACTTCAACCAGGGGATGCAGGGACTGAGGGCCGTGCTGTCGCAGGGAGACTCCGCCGAGCTGCGGGCGGCCGCCAGCCTGCTCGAGCGGATGCATCAGGATGAACAACTGATGCAGATGACGCTGCATCTGCTGCACAAGGTATGACCATGACCCTCTCGTCACGGCAGCAGGATCTGCTGCTGCTCACCGGCTGGTTGCACCTGCAATACGGCCACCCCGATCGCGCCTGCACCCTGTTGGCCGCCCTGCTGCAACTGCATCCCGAACATCAGGCCGGACGGCGCACCCTGCTGGTTGCCCAGATCAAACTGGGCAAGGGGGAGGAGGCGCTGTCCCATGTGGAGCTGCTGATGCGGTCGGGGGAGGCGGACGGGCCGCTCTGGCTCTGCCGCAGCCGGGCCTGTCAGCTGGTGGGGCGGCTCGATGAAGCCCGTTTTGCCTATCAACACTATCTCGAACTGGAAGAGCAGAATGAATCAACGCTCCCTTGAGCTGCTGCGCCGCATCGGCGAGCGCAAGGACATCATGCTGGCGGTGCTGCTGCTCGCCATCGTCTTCATGATGGTCCTGCCGCTGCCGCCGGTGGCCCTCGATATCCTCATCGCCATCAACATGACCATCTCTGTGGTGCTGCTGATGATGGCGGTCTACATCAACTCCCCGCTGCAGTTCTCCGCCTTCCCGGCGGTGCTGCTGATCACCACCCTGTTCCGGCTCGCCCTCTCGGTGAGTACCACCCGGATGATCCTGCTGCAGGCCGACGCCGGCCAGATCGTCTACACCTTCGGCAACTTCGTGGTGGGGGGCAATCTGGTGGTGGGGATCGTCATCTTCCTCATCATTACCATCGTCCAGTTTCTGGTGATCACCAAGGGCTCGGAGCGGGTGGCGGAGGTCAGCGCCCGCTTCTCCCTCGATGCCATGCCTGGCAAGCAGATGAGCATAGACGGCGACATGCGCGCCGGGGTGATCGACGTGCACGAGGCGCGGGAGCGCCGCAGCATCATCGAGAAGGAGAGCCAGATGTTCGGCTCCATGGATGGCGCCATGAAGTTCGTGAAGGGGGACGCCATCGCGGGCCTCATCATCATCTTCGTCAACATCCTGGGGGGGGTCACCATAGGGGTAACCCAGAAGGGGCTATCGGCCGCCGATGCGCTGCAGCTTTACTCCATCCTGACGGTGGGGGACGGCATGGTCTCCCAGGTGCCGGCCCTGCTCATCGCCATCACCGCCGGCATCATAGTCACCCGGGTGTCGTCCGAGGAGTCTTCCGATCTCGGCTCCGACATCGGTGCCCAGGTGGTGGCACAGCCCAAGGCGATGCTGATCGGCGGTGTGCTGCTGGTGCTGTTTGGCCTGATCCCGGGCTTCCCCATGATCACCTTCTTCGCCCTGGCGGTCGTGGTGACGGCGGGGGGCTACTTCATCGGGCTGCGCCAGCGCAAGGTGCTGAACGGCAGCCAGGATCTGCCCACCGTGCTGGCTCAGGGGGCCGGAGCGCCGGCGGCCCGCAGCAAGCCCAAGCCGGGCGGCAAGCCGAGGGGCAAGCTCGGCGAGAAGGAGGAGTTCGCCATGACGGTGCCCCTGCTCATCGATGTGGATGCGACCCTGCAGGCCGAGCTGGAGGCCATCGCCCTCAACGACGAGCTGGTGCGGGTCAGGCGGGCCCTCTATCTGGATCTGGGGGTACCGTTCCCCGGGATCCACCTGCGTTTCAACGAGGGGATGGGACCCGGTGAATATCTGATCCAGCTGCAGGAGGTGCCGGTGGCGCGCGGGTTGCTGCGACCCGGCCACCAGCTGGTGCAGGAGAACGCCTCCCAGCTCGAGCTGCTGGGGATCCCCTTCGAGGAGGGGGCGCCGCTGTTGCCGGGCCAGCCCACGCTCTGGGTGGCCAACGAGCATCAGGAGCGGCTCGAGAAGTCGCGCCTCGCGGCACTGACCCCGGATCAGGTGGTGACCTGGCACCTCTCCCACGTGCTGCGGGAATATGCCGAGGACTTCATCGGCATACAAGAGACCCGCTATCTGCTTGAGCAGATGGAGGGGAGCTATGGCGAGTTGGTCAAGGAGGCGCAGCGCATCATACCGCTGCAGCGGATGACCGAGATCCTGCAGCGGCTGGTGGGGGAGGACATCTCCATTCGCAACATGCGCGCCATCCTGGAGGCCATGGTTGAGTGGGGCCAGAAGGAGAAGGATGTGGTGCAGCTTACCGAGTACATCCGCAGCAGCCTCAAACGCTACATCTGCTACAAGTACGCGAACGGCAACAACATATTGCCCGCCTACCTGCTCGATCAGCAGGTGGAGGAGCAGATCCGTGGCGGCATTCGCCAGACCAGCGCCGGCAGCTATCTGGCGCTCGATCCCACCATCACCCAGGGCTTTCTGGATCAGGTCCGCCACACGGTGGGGGATCTGGCCCAGATGCAGAACAAGCCGGTGCTCATCGTCTCCATGGATATCCGCCGCTATGTGCGCAAGCTCATCGAGGGGGATTACCACGCCCTGCCGGTGCTCTCCTATCAGGAGCTGACCCAGCAGATCAACATCCAGCCGCTCGGGAGGGTCTGCCTGTGACCGGTGATCCACTGCTGCCCTGGTTTGCGGAGCGAGGGATAGCCTGCGCCAGGCACACCCTGTGCAACACCCCGATCCCGCTGGGATATCTGTTTGAGCACGCCGGCCTGCGGGTCGCCTGGCGTGTCGAACGAGGGGAGCGCCGCATCTGGATCGTGTTCATCGAGAGGGTGCAGGGGAGGCAGGGGTTGACCAACCCCTTCGCCGCCCTCTATCTCCTGGCTCAGGCCGGTTTTGCCGTGTTGGGGGCAGGCTACCACCTCTATGGCAATGTCAGCGTGCTCAATGGCAGCCCCTTGAGCAGCGAACGGCTGTCTCGCTTCTATCGTCGCTGGACCGGGGCGGCAGAGCCCTCACCGGGTTGGTTCTCACTCGATGTCGCCGAGGTTATCTCGTTGACATCCATGAGAAAACAACAAAACGACGACGTCCCTTGATAGGCACGTTCGACACCTGAAATTAGACTAGGAGGCAAGATGAAAGAGCACCGGGACGCTGAGCACGACGCGGCGATTGCACAGGCTGAGCTGGCGATCAGGGACAGCGATCACCGCACGGCCCTGCTGAACGAGATGTGGGACTCCCTCGGTATCAGCCCGCAGGTGACCGGCTTGCTGTTTTCACAGGGGTCGGTGGCAGAAAAATCTCAGGCCGAACAGGAATTGCTGGGGGAGCTTTATCGTCGCCGCCAGCTTGCTCCGTCAGAGAATAACAACGGCGTCCGTCCCAGGCGCCCGGCCATGATGCGCGGTTTGGTCATATAGGATATAGCGATGGAAATTAGCTCATATAAAAGAGATCCCCAACTGTTCCTGTCGGATCTGGGAAAGGTTGAACTGGAACAGCTGCAAGGCGGCAGCTCGTCGACATTGGATGAGCTGGTCAAGCTTATCAAAGACAAGAAAATAGTAATTACCGCCACCCATGACCCTAAAATAGACGGTAAATATTTTGACAGCCTAGTCGTGACCAACGATGAAGCGCTGCTGAAAAAAGTGCTCGCCTATTTTATGCCAGCTGATTCGGTGAATCCGGGGGGGCAATACGACGCCCAGATAAAAGCCGGTTTTGAACAGTTCAAGAAATTAATTAACGCTGCGGCAGCGACTGGCAAGACGAGCTATACCCTGCGAGAGTTTTTGGCCGCGACCCATTATTCGCTGACGCCGGATCGGATCGACGACGATGTCATCGGGGCCATGCACGATGCCATGAGCAGTCACAGCAGCAAGCGGGATGTGCTCAAGAACGAGGTGGGCAAGCTGACCGCCGAGTTACGTACCTATTCGGTCATACAGTCGGAGATCAGCACGGCGCAAGCCAAAAAGGACAATGGCACTTTGTACACCGGCAAGGATGGCATCAATCTCTTTGATTACAAGCTGTATGGCTATAGCAGTCATGTGGAATTTGCCAGAAAAGATGCGAATGGTCAGCACAATCCCCAATATCAGTTGCTGAAAGATATCGCGACCGAGAGAAATATAGACCCAGCTAATTTGTCAAAGGACAGCCCTGTATTCCTGTCGATAAAAGATTTTCTGCTTTCACCTAAGAAAGATACCGGTGCCTTAAGTGAGGTTAAAGATTCTTATAGCTATGAGAAAGATAATAACCCACTGAGCAATTTTGCGACCACGGTCGGCGACAGAGCCAAACCACTCAATGACAAGCTAAGTCAGAAAACCACCGAACTGAATGACATCAGCTCTCGCTATAACTCGGTCATAGAAGCATTGAATCGCTTTATCCAGAAATATGAAAGCGTCATGCAACAGATCCTTCAGGCCATTTAATTTTCAGGAGCAGCAATGGAACACGACATGACCCAGGTGGACGAACAGGCGGTAGAGGCCTTCCTGCAGGAGGGGGGCACCCTCGCCATGCTCAATGAGGTCTCCAGCGACACCCTTGAGCAGCTCTACACCCTGGGCTTCAACCAGTATCACGCCGGCAAGTATGAGGAGGCGCACAAGATCTTTCAGGCCCTCTGCGTGCTGGATCATTACGAGGCCCGATTCTTTCTGGGGCTGGGGGCTTGCCGCCAGGCGCTTGGCCAATTCCAGCTGGCCATCGACAGCTACAGCTATGGCGCCATGATGGACCTCCAAGAGCCCCGTTACCCCTTCCATGCCGCCGAGTGTCTCCTGCAGATGGGGGAGCTCGAGGGGGCCGAGAGTGGCTTCCACTCGGCCCAATTGCTGGCGACAGCAAAGCCGGAGCTGGCGGAATTGGCCGCTCGCGCCGGCATCATGTTGGAAGCAGTCAAAGCAAAAAAGGATATGGATCATGCATCCGATAAGCAGTGATCGTCCTCTCATCATCGGAGGGACTCAACTTCCTCTGATCGAGGGCAACAAGGGCGCCGGTCAGACCACCCAGGTGGCGGCCGGAGAGATTAACGGCAGAAACGGGAGGCGCGCTCAGGGGGTGGCTCTGCCGCAACCCAAGCCCGGTATCAACCAGCAGGTGAGTGCGGCTCAGCAGCAGGAACTGGGCCAGCTGATGAAGACGGTCCAGCAGGGGGCCGCCAACGCAGCCAAGTTGCTGGGCAGCAGTACCCTGCTGACCAGGCTGGCCTTCACCTCCCCCGAGGCGTTCGAGATCGAGCTGGGCAAGATGACCAGCGAGCTGGAGCAGACCCAGAAGAAGTTGAAGCTGGCCGATATCGAGCGAACCCGCGCCGAGAACCTGAAAAAGATCGATGAGAACCAGACCAAGATGAAGGAGGCCAGCGAGGCCGCCGAGAAGGCCAAGAAGTCCGGCCTGGCCTCCAAGATCTTCGGCTGGATCAGCGCCATCGCCTCCATCGTCATCGGGGCCATCCTGGTTGCCACCGGGGTCGGTGCCGCAGCCGGCGCCCTGATGATCGCCGGTGGTGTGGTCGGTGTGGTCAACATGGCGGTGCAGCAGGCCGCCGCAGATGGCCTCATCTCCAAGGAGGTGATGGATAAACTGGGGCCGGCCCTGATGGGCATAGAGATAGCCCTTGCCGTGCTGTCTGCCGTGGTCACCTTTGGCGCCGGGGCCGCCGGAGCCATCGCCAAGGCGGGCGCCAAGATAGGCGGCAAGGTGGCCGATGTGACCGCCAAGATGGCCGTCAAGGCCGCCGATCTGTCCGCCAGGCTGGGAAGTTCGGCCGCGAGCACTGTCGCCAAGACCGTCAAGTTTGGTACCCAGACGGCGGATCTCGTGCTCGACGTGGGCAATGGCGTCTCCAAGACGGTCGATAGCGCGCAGCAGGCCAACGTGCAGAACAAGCAGGCGGATCTGCTGGAGAACCGTCAGGCCATGACCTTGCTGCAAGGGGTCATGGAGAAACTGAAGGAGGCTCTGTCGCAGATGACGGAGGCCTTCCAGCAGGTGATGGAGATGATTTTCCAGATGATCACGGCCAAGGGGGCCATGCTCAACAACCTCGCCAGCAGACCGGCAGCCATTTAAGGAGACTGTGATATGCAGATCAATAGCAATACCCAGACTAACAACACCATCTCCGTCGGCGGTGAAGGGATCCAGGGCAAGGAAGGCGTCACCAGACAGGGAACGTCCCATGAAGCGGGCAATAACCAACCCGCCAAGGGACCCCAATCCCAGCCAAGGCCCGAGCTGATCCGGCCACGGCAGGGGCCGGATGTGGGCCTGCTGACCAAAGGCGGTTCTGAGCTCGACAACGTCCTCAGCATCATGAGCCTGCTGTTCGAGATGGCGCGCAAGGCTCGCGAGATGGGCCTGCTGCAGCGTGACATGGAGAATCTGGCCGTGATCTCCGCCCAGCAGGATCAGGTGAACGAGATGCGCAGCGGCGCCAAACTGATGATCGCCATGGCGGTGGTGTCCGGTGTGATGACGGGGATCTCGGCTGTCATGGGGGGCTTCTCCATGAGCAAATCGGTCAAGGCCATCAAGCAGGACAAGGCCCTTAACGCCAACATCGCCGGGCGAGAGAAAAGTCTGCAGCAGGTGGGGGAGATGAAGAAGGCGGCAGGCCTCGATGTGGGGGATGCGGGCCAGGAACTGGCGACGAGGAACCAGCATGACAAGGCGGCCTTGAAGACCCTGAACAAGAAGTTCGAGGCCAATAATAGCCGCCAGCAATTGGCCAGTACCGTGCTGCAGGGGGGCACCCAGATGGGCAATAGCGCCATCCAGCTGCATCAGGGCTACTCCCAGGCAGATGCCAAGGAAGATGAGGTGCGCTCCAGCATTGCCCAGACCCAGAAGCAGAAGGTGGAGGATCTGATGAATTTCAACGCCAGCTTCATGAAGGATGTGCTGCAGATGATGCAGCAATATGCTCAGAGCCATAATCAGGCCATGCGCGCCGCATTTGGCGTCGCATAAACACAACGTGATCTTCAAGGCGCCTTCTGGCGCCTTTTTTCGGCCATTTTTCTTAAAAGTGCCGCCCTTGAGTGACAGCCCGCGCCGCGCCGGCAGGCTAACATCCTCCTCTCTCTGCTGGAGGACATCATGGACCTAACTGCCACCATCAATCGATTGCTCACTGAATTTGCGGCCAAATATGGGTTGCCATCCCTGTCCCTCAACACGGAGGGGGTGGCGGCGCTGTGCTTTGACGAGCGCCTGCAGCTCAGCCTGATCCTGGTTCCCGAGCGGGATCATCTGGTGTTGCAGGTCGATGTGGCCGAACTGCACCAGGTGGGGGAGGGGATCTTTCGTCAGTTGGCCTGCTTCAATCGCCACTGGTATCAGTTCAATCTGCACTTCGGCTTCGATGAGGAGAGCCTGACGGTGCAGCTCTATCGCCAGATGAGCGCGAGTCGGCTGACGCTGGCGCACCTCGAAGAGAGCCTCTCCAGCATGCTGGAGCATGCCGAGTTCTGGCAGGAACTGCTGCAGCCTCAACCGCAGTCGGAGTACTGCGGTGATGAGATGATGGGGGTCCGGGTGTAAGCCATGAAGATACAGGAATCACAAGCTGGTACCGTGCTTCAGGCGGTGGAACAGACGAGGGGAGCCTTTGCCGACCGAACCATGACGGCCGTGCCGGTCACGACGAGGCAACTGCCTCTGTCGACGCTGCTGCGAGGGAGCATCAGTCTGGACAGGTTGCAGGAGCTGACGCTGCAGCGCCTGCAGCAGGGGGAGCACCAGCCCCTGACCGAACGCAGGATCCGGGCGATATGAGGCTCCCGCTGGTGTGGGTGCTGCTGACCCTGCTCGGTGGCTGTGTGGCGACTCCGGTGGTGCCCCCCTCTTCCCCGCAATTGAAGGGAGAGGTGCGTCTCGTTGGCCCCCTGTCGCGCCCGGCCAGGGTGGAGGTCGTGGTGCTGAGCATGATGGACGGTCGCCCATTGCCCGTGGCGGCGACCGAATACGAGGTGACAGTATTGCCACTGATGTTTGATCTGCGGCTGGCCCCCTTGCAACTGGCCGAGGGGCAAATTTATGTGCGCACCCGGCTGCGTTTTATCGGCAATTCGGCGGTGCAAGCCACCCATCAGCAGGAAGTTTTTAAGGCGTTTAATGGCGAGTCTGTCGTTATTAATTTGAAACCAAGATCCTGCTATCCACAATGTCGGTAGATGAGTTTCTTGTAAATAATATTGAAATCAAATGCTTGCCGATTCGTTGAATCAGATGAGATGTTTATTTTTTTAACGAACTATCTCTTGAAATGGCAATTGTTTTTAATAAAGGTGGTTGTAGTGCATTGGCTCTAATTTTTGGCTGGTTTTTCTGCTAATAGCTGTTGTAGGATGCCTCCCCCTATTTCAATGTTGATTAATTAACCGTTCACATTGGAATCAGTTAATTCTAAACAAATAAATAAAACGCCAATAATAAGGCACCCTGCGAAGACCTGATCTCGCCGAGGTGTCACTGGCATCACGCGCAGATTCAGGAAAACAAAAATATGAAGGGCATTTCTACCGCAGAGAAGGGCGATATAACCCAGCTCCAATGGTGCATGTCTGATGTTAGCGTCATCGAACATCAACAAGAGGGAATATATATCCTTTTGGAGGGTGAGATGACCTGGCAGGACTGCACCGAGACCCATGAATTATCCTCCAGCGAGCTGATCTTCGTGCGTCGTGGCAATTATGCGGTCCGCACCGGTGACGCTCCCTGTCATCTGCTTTGGCTACCCCTTTCGAGTGGTTTTTTGCAGGGATTCCTGCAACGCTTCGGTGCATTGCTGAGCGAGGTGCCCCGAATAGATGGCATGGCACCCAGCTTGTTGCCATTCCATGCCTCTCCCCTGTTGCAGCAATGTATTCAGGGACTTCGAGGCCTGACCGAACATGAATATCCACCTGCGCTCTCCCAATTGCGTACCGAGGAACTGCTGTTCCTGCTGGCATTCGGTGAACAGGGCCCTCAATTAATGTCCATACTGCGCCAGTTGAGCAACCGCCAGGTCGAACGACTGCAGCACTTCATGGAGAAGCATTATTTGATGGAGTGGAAATTGAGCGAATTCTCTAGGGAGTTCGGGATGGGGCTGACGACCTTCAAGGAATTATTTGGTTCTATTTATGGCGTCTCCCCGCGAGCCTGGATCAGCGAGCGCCGTATTCTTTATGCTCATCAGTTATTGCTCAATAGCGAGATGAGCATCGTCGATATCGCCATGGAGGCCGGGTTTTCCAGCCAGTCCTATTTTACCCAGAGCTATCGCCGCCGTTTCGGTTGTACCCCGAGCCGTGCCAGGCATGGCAAGGATTAACGCCGGACTAAAATAATCTGACGTTTTTTATAAGCCAGCGGTGGACGCAATGGATAGAATGGCCCCCATAACGACACATCATCCCATCGTTGCCCGCAGCAAGATGAGCAAGGCATAGCATGAGCCAGCAAGATCACCATTCACCGAACCAGGGCCTGTTTGCAGGTCGCCGGGTCACCGTTGTCCAGTCAGACAGTCTGAAGCGAGATCGTCTGGTCGGGCGGCTCTCCGCGCTCTGTTATCAGGAGGCCGGCGTGATCACCCCGCAGCAGATGGCGCTGTTGCAGCGTCTGTTGCCGAGAGCACGGCTGGAGAGCTTGCTGGAATCCATCTGGTTTCAGCGCCGTCTGGATGCTGCCCTGGTCCTGTCACGCCAGGAGCTGCAGCAGATCCTGCGTGCCGCGGGCAGTGAGCGCAGCGACTGGTTGCAGCAACTGGGTGATCCCATCAACTTGGCCGAGTGGCCACTGTTGTGGCACTGGGTGCTCCATCCCTTGCACCGCTGGTGGGTTCAACGCCTGGAGCCTCTCTACGGCAGCAGGCTCAACGAGCTGGAGCAGCTGCAGGTGATGCGGAGGCAGCTGAATGCCCAGTCGGTGTTCTGGCAGACGGTCGTCGAGGCCCCGGCGGATCTCGAGGCGCGGATAACCGAGCAGCTTGCCCAGCTGTCGAGGCGCGAGCAGGAGCTGCAACTGCAGAGGACGCAATGCGAGGAGCGTCTCCAGCTGGCGTGGCCGGCCTGGTATGCCAGGCAGGCCCGGGAGGGGGATCCGGATTGTCTGATGCCTGTCCCCATCGAGCTCGGCACATTCTGGCAAGCCCTGTGCGCCTTGCCGGAGCAACCGGCGGCGGCCCGGACCCTGCACACCTGGCTCGTTGAGCGGGGGCTTGCCCTGGGTCAGGATCACTTCTACTGGCAGCCGCCCGAGCGCTAGCCAGCCCGAGGAACTATGCAAATTCTACTGAATCGATTGGCCGCAAAGCTCGGCCAAGGGGCTTTCGTTGCCGACGCCCAGGGAAAGTATCACCTGCGGCTCGATGGCTACCCCCTCTTCCTGACCCCCAGAGCCGGCGAGCTGCTGTTGAGCACCCCCTTGGCAAGCAGCCTGAGCGCGCACGGGGAGGCCCATGATCCGGCGTTGTTGAAGCGTCTGCTGCAACAGGTCGTGGCCTGGGGACGTCAGGCCCCCCACGCGCTGGTGCTCGACGATCTGGGCAACCTGCAGCTGGAGGCCAGGCTCGGCCTGGAGTGGCTCGACGAGCAACGGCTGGAAGAGCGTCTGAGCCAGCACATCGCCCTGCTGGATCGACTGGAGCCCCAATTGACCGAGGCCGCCCTGGCCCCCCAATGGAGACAGATGATATGGCACCCCTGAGTGTGCGGATTAGAGTGTGGCTGAGTGTGCTGCGCCTGACAGGCCCTCTGCTGACACTCTGCATCGGCACCCTGCTCGCGCTGCGACCCGCGGCGGCCCAGGAGCTGGACTGGCTGCCCATGCCTTACAGCTATGTGGCGGAAGGGGAGAGCCTGCGCGATGTGCTGGTCAACTTCGGAGCCAACTACGAGGTGTCGGTCGTCGTCAGCGACAAGGTCAACGATCAGGTCAACGGCCAGTTCGAACACGATGAACCTCAGGCCTTTCTGCAGCAGCTCGCCTCCCTCTACAACCTGGTCTGGTACTACGACGGCAGCGTGCTCTATGTGTTCAAGAACGGGGAGGTGCAGTCCCGCCTCATCAACCTGGAGCGGACGGGGGCGGCGGAGCTCAAGCAGGCGCTGCAGCGTGCCGGGATCTGGGAGCCCCGATTCGGCTGGCGCCCCGACGCGGACAATCGCCTGGTCTATGTCTCCGGTCCTCCGCGCTACCTGGAGTTGATCGAGCAGACCGCCGTGGCGCTGGAACAGCAGCTTCAACTGCGCAGCGAGAAGACGGGACCGCTGGCCATCGAGGTGTTTCCGCTCAAATATGCCTCGGCCGTCGATCGTTCCATCCAGTACCGGGATACCGATGTGGATGCGCCCGGTGTGGCCACCATATTGGCCCGTCTGTTGAGCGACGCCGGGGTACAGGTGGTCAACGGGGAGGGCAACAAGGGGGCTGTGTCCACCTCGGGACAGGCCGTCGTCCAGGCCGATCCCGCGCTCAATGCCGTGATAGTGCGCGACGCGCCGGAACGGATGGCGATGTACGGCAAATTGATCGGGGCGCTCGACAAGCCCGCCGCCCGCATCGAGGTGGCGCTCTCCATCATCGACATCAACGCCGAGGATCTCTCCCAGCTGGGGGTGGATTGGCGGGTCGGGATCAGCACGGGCAAAAACCAGCAGGTGATCATCAAGACCACGGGAGATCGCAAGGGGATCGAAGGCGGGGCCGCGTTAGGCAGCCTGGTCGATGCCAAGGGGCTCGACTACCTGCTGGCCCGGGTCAATCTGCTGGAGAACGAGGGCAATGCCCAGATCATCTCTCGTCCGACCCTGCTGACCCAGGAGAACACCCAGGCGGTGATCGATCACAGCGAGACCTATTACATCAAGATCAGCGGGGAGCGCGTCGCCGAGCTGAAGGGGATCACCTACGGCACCATGTTGCGGATGACGCCGCGGTTGATCCAGCTGGGGGACAGATCGGAGGTGAGCCTCAGCCTGCACATCGAGGATGGCAATCAGAAACCCAACAGCTCCGGCATCGACGGCATTCCGACCATCAGCCGGACAGTGGTGGACACCATAGCCCGGGTCGGTCACGGTCAGAGCCTTTTGATCGGCGGCATCTATCGCGATGAGCTGAGCGAGAGCCTGAGCAAGGTTCCCTTCCTGGGAGATATCCCCTACCTGGGAGCCCTGTTTCGCAGCAAGGAGAGCCAGACCCGGCGCGCGGTGCGGCTGTTCATCATAGAGCCGAGGGTGATCGACGACGGCATCGCCCACTATCTGTCCCTGGGCCATGGCCAGGATCTGCGCGCCGGTGTGCTGGGTGCCGATGAGCTGTCAAACCAGAGCCTCTCCCTCGGCAAGGTGCTGGGCGGTGCCCAATGCCAGCCGCTGGCGGCGGCTCGCGAGGTGCAGCAACTGTTGCGCCAGGGGGGCAAGAGTTCGTCCCTGACTCAGTGCCAGATGGGGAAAGAGCTGGGGTGGCGTCTGGTTGAGATGAGCAAGGATAAAAAATGCAGCCCTGCCGCCAGTTGGTGCGTGCAAGGAATGAAAGATGGGGAAACCCGATGAGCTGGAAGTGCCGTCTGTATCGCGGATTGAACCGCGGGGCTGAAGTACCGCTGCCGGAGGGACGTCTGGTGATGGGGTCCGATCCCCTCCAGGCCGATCTGGTGCTGGTGGATGAGGGGGTAGCACCGGTCCACCTGGTGCTGATGGTGACGGCCGAGGGCATCGCGTTGCAGGAGTGGGCCGAGGGGATCACCCCGACCCAGGACGGTATCGTCCTGGCCGCCGGCACCCTGCTCAAGGCCGCCACCCGGCAGGAGGCCGGCCCCCTGCTCTGGAGTTTTTGCGATGACAGTCTCTCGCTCCCCGAGCAGTGGGAACCGTCGGTTGCCATGGTCGCGCCGCCGCGCCAACCCCGGCGTGCCGGTCGTGCCGAGCTGTGGGTGGTGGGGCTCTGCCTGACCTTGGTGGTCGCCCTGATCGCGCTGCTTGGCCACGGCTGGTGGCAGGGCAACGGTGAGAATGATGCCGCCCGCAAAGAGCAGGCGTTGCGGCGCTTCCTCGTCGCCCCGGCTTATCAGCAGGTGGTGCTCGGCGGTGGCGGGCAGGGGCTCTGGCAGTTGTCGGGCTATGTGGACGAGAACGGCACCCGTCTCGCCCTGCAGCAGTACCTCGACGGCAACGGCTTCAATTACCGGCTGGACATCCGCTCCATGGAGGATCTGCGTCAGGGGGCTGGCTTCATCCTGCAGAAGCTCGGCTACGAGCAGATCCAGATCCGCAACGGCAAGGAGCCGGGCTGGCTGCGGCTCAGCGGCGAGATCGATGCGCAGGATCCGAAGTGGGGCAAGCTGGAGTCCCTCCTCAGGCAGGAGGTGCCCGGGGTGCTGGGCATAGAGAACCAGGTGCAGGTTGCCGGCGCCTATCGCAAGCGGCTGGATGCCCTGCTGCAGGAGCAGGGCTTGGCCGGGTTGCTGCGCATACGGGAGACGGGGGATCGCATCGAGGTTTCCGGTGCGCTTGACGGTGCCCGGCTCGGCAAGTTTCAGCAGGCTCAGCAGCAATTTCGCCGGGAGTTTGGCTCTCATCCCGTGCTGGAACTGGTCAATCAGGAGCGGACCCCGCGCCAGGATGAGCTGGAGTTCGACGTGCGCAGCGTATCGCTGGGCCGAGTGCCTTACGTGATCCTGAAGGACAACCAACGCTATCCGGTCGGGGGGGCGACCACGGGCGGGGTGCGGGTGCTGGCCATTCGTCCCGATGCCGTGGTGGTCAGCAAGGGCAAGCAGCAATACATCGTCAAGTTAACAGGAGTCGAGCGTCATGATGACCAATTTGGAAGCACGACTGTCCGGCGCTGATCCCGAGTTTGCCCGTGAGCTGCACGACAGGCTCATCCAGGCACAGGGGGAGGTGAAGCGGCAACTGCTGCGTGGAGGCACTCAGCTGCAGTATCGACAGTGGGAACGAGAGGCCGACGCCATCGAGGCGGGGCTCATGATCATTGAGAAAATAGAGGGGAACAACCATGGCCAGTGAACGATTTTTTACCGACGGTGGACTCAATAACAACACGCTGGATAGTGTGGCCAAGGCGCTGAAAGATCAGGCGAATGAGAGCAATCAAGCCGTCAACAAGGCCATCGAGGACATGAAGAATGCCCCGGACAACCCGGCCTTGCTGGCAGAGCTGCAGCACAAGATCAACAAGTGGTCGGTTATCTACAACATCAACTCCACCGTGACCCGCGCCATGAAAGATTTGATGCAGGGCATCTTGCAGAAGATCTGATGATGAACATCCAACTCAAACGATGGCTGGCCGAGCTGGCTCTGGCGGGCACTGGGCATCACTGTCACCGGGAGGCCACCACCATCGCCGACTGGCTGGCGGACGATCCCGGCATGGGGGAATGCGTGACTCTGGTCCGCCTCTCATCCCTGATGAACCAGGGGCATTATCAGGAGGCGCTGCTGCTGGGGGAAACCCAGGGTACGCCGGATGTGGAGCCCTGGCTCGCGCTGTGTGAATGGCGGCTCGGCAAACATGACGAGCTGGCAGCGCGGCTGGCGAGGCTGGAGGACAGCGATCAACCCGCCCTGCGGCTGTTTGCGGCGGGCCTGCGCGAGCAGATGGCGTCATGAGGGTGGATGGCGGTGAGGCCGCCGTTCAGAGAACCGGGGTCGAGCCCCCCGCACCGGCACCCGGGCAGGGGGCGCAGCGCCAGTTTGAACGCCTGCTGGACAAACCGGAGGAGCCAAGCCTGTTCGCCCGTTGGCAACAGGGAGTGCCGCTCGAGGGGCTGCTGGATGGGGTCCCTCCTGCCGCCCAGCGGGATCTGCTGTGGCAGATCTATCAACGGGGAGATGAGTCGGCACAGGAGATCGGCAAGCGGCTGTCCCGGCCGGTACTCGACAGGCTGATCGAGCATTTTGGCGAACGTCGACCGCCCGTCGTGGCCGCCATCGACCAGCCCGAATTGCGCGCCCTGATGCGGGAGTTTGACCCACTGGCCGCGCGGCGGGAGAAGGTCTTGCTGAACGTGATGGCTGCGATCAAGGGGGAGCAGGGGGTTGTACCCGCCGAGTTCGCCTATCTCGACGAGCTGGCCCGTCGTGAGTTGATGACCCTGATCCCGCTCAACGGCATGGTGAACAATCTGATGCGCAACTCGCACAAACTGGATCTGGAGGGGTGATGGACATTTCACAAACGGCGCAGGCCCTGGTGACCAGCCTGGATGAACTGAAGGCGATCGAGGCGCCCGCTTCCCATGTCGCCAGTTTCGAGCAGGCGATGGGGCCTTCGTCCCAGGGCATCGGCGGCTCCCTGCTGGGGGAGCTGGGGGAGATCAAGCAGCAGTTCGCCGAGGCCAAGGAGAGCCTGAAGGCTGAACTCTCCACGCCGGGAGACGATCCCAATAGCTTGATGCAGATGCAGTGGTCGCTGATGCGAATCACCATGCAGGAAGAACTGATCGCCAAGACTGTCGGCAAGATGAGCCAGAACGTAGAAACCCTGTTGAAGACTCAGTGAGGTAGTGTGAAGAGAACGATGCTGATGGGGGTGCTTTTCAGTGCCCTGCTGCTCAGTGGTTGCAAAGTAGAGCTCTATACCGGGGTCAGCCAGAAAGAGGGGAACGAGATGCTGGCGCTGCTGCGTACCGAGGGGATCTCCTCGGACAAGCAGCCGGACAAGGACGGCAACATCAAGCTGCTGGTGGAAGAATCCGACGTGGCGCAAGCCATCGAGACCCTCAAGCGCAAGGGCTACCCGCGCGAAAGTTTCTCCACGCTGCAGGACGTGTTTCCCAAGGATGGCCTCATCTCCTCGCCGACCGAGGAGCGGGCCCGTCTCAACTACGCCAAGGCACAGGAGATCTCCCATACCCTCTCCGAAATAGACGGAGTGCTGGTGGCCAGGGTGCATGTGGTATTGCCGGAGGGCAATGAAGGGATCGGCAAGAAACCCTCTCCCGCCTCGGCCTCCGTCTTCATCAAACATGCCGCCGACATCCAGCTGGACACCTATATCCCGCAGATCAAGCAGTTGGTCAACAACAGCATCGAGGGACTGGCCTACGACAGGATCAGCGTGGTGCTGGTACCCTCGGCAGATATCCGCCAGATGCCCTTGGTGGCGCGCAATGCCAGCCTCTTCTCCATCGAGGTGAGCGAGGCCTCGAAGTGGCGCCTGGCCGGCCTGATCGCCCTGCTGTTGACGCTGGTAGTGACCACCAACCTGGCTCAGTACCTGTGGCACCGGCGCCGGAGTCGCTGATGGCGGCCGGTCTGACGCCCTACCAGCTGCGCTTCTGTCCGGCAAGCTACCTCGACGAGGGACACTTTCCGAAGACTTGGTGTGGGTTGCGGGAAGCCTTGCCGGCGTGGCGCACACTCCCGGCGCTCAATGGCGCCCTGCTCGACGAGCTGGCATTGGGGATCGACTACGATCTACCCGTGCCGCTCGGCGGGCTGGCGCTTTTTCCCCAAGCGGAACTTATCCTGCTGCTGCGCCGCCTCGGTGCCGTGCTTCACGGTAACGCCATCCGTCACTGCCTGCAGGCACCCATGCTGCGCCATCTCATCGGCCTGCTGGGCGAAGAGGGTCACAGGACCCTGTTGTCCCAGCTCGATCTGTTGATCGGCCCCTGGCCAGACGGCTGGCAGCGCTCATTGCCGGCGCAGCCGGACGGCGCCTATCTGGAGCAGACCGGGCTACAGTTCTGGCTGGCGGCGACGGGGGAGGCGGATCCCGGCTGGGCTCGGCGGCTCGTCTTGCGCCTGCCGCCTGCGCCAGCCGTGACTCCCTGGCATCTGGCCACCGAGCGGTTGCCGCTGGCCAGGGTGCTCTGTCTCAAAATCGCGAAACAGGTAACGCCACAATGCTGCCATTTGTTGAAATAAAGAGTGAGCACCTGCAACTGGTGCCCGGCCAGCGCCTGTTGCGCAGCCAGGATTATCAATCCTATCTGAGCGCACAGGCGCTGGTCGATGCGGCCAGGGTGCAGGCCGCCGAGATAGTGCAAGAGGCCCGCGCCGTGTACGAGCAACAGAAGGAGCTCGGCTGGCAAGCCGGTATGGAGCAGGCTCGGCGGGAACAGGCGGTGCTGATCCACCAGACCCAGCTGCAGTGCCAGGGGTACTACCGCATGGTCGAAGGGCAGATGAGCGAGGTGGTGCTGCAGGCGGTGCGCAAGATCCTGCACGATTACGATCAGGTGGCGCTCACCCTCAAGGTGGTGCGCGAGGCGCTCTCCCTGGTGAGCAACCAGAAACAGGTGACGGTACGGGTGGCGCCCGAGCAGGTGCAGGCGGTACGCGACCAGATAGCCAAAGTGCATAAAGACTTTCCCGAGATCGGCTATCTGGAGATCTCTGCCGACGCCCGGCTCGATCAGGGCGGCTGCATCCTGGAAACCGAGGTGGGGATCATCGATGCCAGCCTGGATGGCCAGCTGGAGGCGCTGTCGCGGGCCATCTCGACGACGCTCGAGCGAGCCGGCGCCCACTCCTGACAATAAAGCGTCACATCGACAAAATTGCGGCCGATGTTGCCAAACGACCACGGCGACTCTCCCTAGAATGGGCTCAATTCCACAGTCACAGGAGAATTGCCCATGCAGATCCAGCAGGTTGCCAGACAGTCCATCACGACGCAGACCGCGGCGTCCGAGCCACTCCATCATGAGCCGCGGGAGCAGCTGCCCAGCCTGGCGAGTACGCTGGGAACGGGGGCCGTGTTGCCACAGACCCCGAGTCAGTCCCCTCTCACCGAGTCGTCGAAAGGAGAGGCGATCTGCGAGGGCTGCGGGCCGCGTCAGGTCAGCATCGCTCGTCATCAGGATGGCTCAACCTCAGTCACACTCCAGCACCCTCCGCTCACCAGCCTGGTGCTCAGCGGCGGGGGCGCCAAGGGGGCAGCCTATCCGGGGGCCATCAAGGCGTTGGAGCAGCAGGGCAAGTTAGCCGAGGTCCGTACTCTGTCCGGTTCCTCCGCCGGGGCGATTACGGCGTCTTTGCTCGCGGCTGGGATGAATGCCGATAAATTCAAGAGCCTGTCCGATGAGATGGATCTCATTGATTTGCTCGATTCCCCAGTGAAAAAAATCAGGCTGGCTCAACATCTGAGTGGGGAAAATGGCAAGACGATCGCCGGACTGCTCGAGAAGATAAAGCTCAGCAAGTTGGGTAGCTTCGTACAATTGCTTTGCAACATCTTGCCCCGCCTGCAGTCCGAAGCAGCCCCCCTCGAGAAGACACTTAAACAGGAGTCGAGCCGCTCCGTATTGGCCCAGCTTGGCGCGCACCCTGAGCTGAACTCCAGACCCGAGATCGCCGCCATCCGCCAACGTCTGCAGCAAGGGGGGGGAGTGACCTTCGGCGATCTGGCCCTGCTCAACCGCCACATTCCGGCCATCAAGGAGTTGAATATCACGGGGACAGGCATGTTCGATGGCCGCCCACAAATGATCCTGTTCAATGCCAGCCTGACACCGGACATGGAAATTGCTCGTGCTGCCCATATTTCCGGTTCTTTCCCGGTGGTCTTCAGCCGCCCCGAGGAGCAGCATCAACCCTTCTTGATGAAAGGCGAACAACTGTCATTGCAAGATGGCGGTGTCATGCTCAATGTCCCAGTCCCTGAGTTGATCAACCCCGTTGTCAGGCACTCGCCCATTTCTGAACATGACAATCTGATCCTGAAATTTGAGGGTGGCAGCGACGAGCCCGCCGAGCGGGGGACTCGCAAAGGCGCCATTGCGGATTGGGTGGTCGGTGCACCGGTCGGGGCACGCTCGGCGTTGCAAACCAAAGGGCTGGCCGCATTCGCCGATCAGATGGTGACTGTGCCGCTCATAACCGAGCGCGGCGACTTCACCGGCACCCTGAGCGGCACGCTTAATTTCACCATGAGTGATGCCGACAAGCAGCATCTGCAAGACAAGCTGGCAGATGCGGTGACGGGGCATCTGGCGGGGAGGGCGAGCGATCGGCAGCAATATCAGTTCCACGATCTGGAGTCAGCCCTGCTGGCCCTGCCGGAGCGGGACTTTGCGGCCGTTGCGCTGGAAGGTAATGCGGAGATACAGGAAACCGTTCGTTTTCAACAGACGGCTCAGGAACAGATCTCCGTCATAGTGGCATCTGTGTTGAGCCAGGACCCATCTGCCCGGTTGGAACTGTCTGGCTCATTATCCGATGCGCTCGAGCAACTCGATTCACTGGCCAATTCCCCGACCCGGCGAGACTGGCTCGTGGCTCAGTTCAATCAAGCGGATAACACAGCACTGGCCCGCTTGCTCAATACGGCTAGCCCAGCTGGCCAATTCCCCATATTGGATCAGAGCAAAGGTGAGGCAAGGCACCGTGAGGTGATGACGGTGGCGCACAACATCATCCATGAGGTGATCTATCCCTCCCTCTTCCGCCCAGGGCAGCCGGACAGCAACGTGGCATTGCTGCGCCGGACAGAGCATGCGCTGGTGAATGCGAAGACGCCCTCTGAGGTGAACCTGGCCCTGCAGGAGCTGGCAGACAATTACGGTGCTCGCAACAAACCTTGGAGCAAACCCCGCTCCTCTACTACGGTCAGCCAGGCTCAAGCCTGGATGATGAAGGAGTAAGCATGCTGATTGAATGGTTAGAGGGGTTGGGACAAACCCTGCCCGCGGCCGGTGAGAGTCGGCGCATCCGATTCGAGGCATCGCCAGAGTTGTGGCTAGAGAGAATGGGAGATCAGTATGTGCTGGCGCTGCCGATGGCTCCCTTGCCCTCGAATGGACTCTCGGGGGTCATGCTGCTGTTGTTGCAGGTCAACAGCCCGATGTCGGCGCTGCAACCGACCAGGCTGACGGCTGACAGCAGCGGCAAGCTGTTGTTATGGCTGCCTTTAGAGGAGTTGGCCAGCCCTGAGGCATGTCAATCGGCCTGTGATTTGCTTCATAGCGCATACAGTGCGTTACAGCCTCTGCTGCAAGAGCCGGAAGAGAGCATAGTGATTCAAACAGGCAATCTCTTTGTTTGAATGAGATCTATCGGATGTCGTGCGGGCCCTTGGCGAGCGCCGTTATTCACATATGGGGAATTATCGATAAAGGCAGATGGACTTGGCTATCTGCCTGCTGAAACACCCAGCGACATCGCCTAGCCCTTCGACCCCCGATATGAAGCAACTCTTGGGAGAATCGAACCCATTAAGGGCGGGGACTTCGCCATCTTCATGGCCCAAGCGACTGCGTCGTTTGGGCTTTTTTATATCCGCGATTTCCAGCATACGCCGGCTGGTGCTCCCATGCCGCCGGCGTACTCTCTTCTTGCCCCGCTCGGGGCATCCCCCGTTCATACCTTTATCTTTTCAGGACCGCGTACAGCCTCATTGATGTGAAGGTGTCTGTGGCTCCGCATTATATCAGCCAGGGCAGGGTGGCCTTGGCGCTGTCAGAGATGGCGGTCTCCCGCTCCGGGTGGTCTTCCAGCAGCCGTTGCACCAGCAGCTCGATGAGCAGCATGGCGCTGATCTTGGAGTGAAACGAGCCGGCGGTGAGCGGCCCTTCCGGTTTGGCCGCCACCAGCAGCTGATCGGCCAGGGTCGCCAGCGGGCTGCGGCTGGTGTTGCTGAGCACGATGACATGGGCCCCCCGTCCCTTGGCCAGTTGCACAGTGTGCAGCAGATCCTTGGTCGACCCCGAGCTGGACACGGCAATCACCACATCCTCTGCCGTCAGGCTCGCCGCATTCATGGCGGCGCGGTGCATGTCGCCGAACTGCTGGGCCGAGATCCCCATGCGCAGCAGGCGATAGCTCAGGTAATCCCCGATGATGGCGCTGGCGGCGACACCGTAGATCTGTATCTGCCGGGCCTGGTTCAACAGGCCGGCACTTTGCCGAAGCGCCGTCTCACTGAGCAGGGCCCCGGTATCTCGCAGGGCCGAGACGCTCTCCTCGATGAGGCAACTGGTGGCATCCGTAGTCAGCGGCTGAGGCTGGCTGGCCTGCTCCTGCTGGGTCTCCAGCGCCAGGGCCATCTTGAACTCGGTATAACCGCGACAACCCACGCCACGGCATAGGCGGGTCACGCTCGCTTCGCTGGTGCCACTCTCGCGGGCCAGCTCTGTGATGGTCAGGTAGAGCACCCGCTGGGGTTGATCCAGCACGAACTGGCCGAGCCGTTGCAGGGTCTGACTATAGGTGGTGAGGCTGTGGCGCAGCATGAGCAGTACGCGAGGGGCCTCTGCGGCTTGGTTCAATGAAGACTCCTTCAGAGCTGACTTGATGCAAACTGGCAGTGATTCTAGCGTTTTTTGCCGGCCGAATGTGAGAGCTGTCACACCATAAAAATAATTATCATGACTTGAATGTTGTTTTGGTAAAAATTATCACCAATGCAATTCACTCATGGAGATTTTTATCATGTCACAGCCCGAGAAGACGGGAAGCAGCCCGTTTTTCGAGAAGGCGCAGCGCTTTGGCAAGTCGTTCATGTTGCCGATCGCCGTGCTGCCCGCCGCCGGCCTGTTATTGGGGATCGGGGGCTCGCTCTCCAATCCGAACACGCTGGTGGCCTATCCCTTCCTGGATGTGCTCTGGCTGCAGGGGCTCTTCATGCTGATGGCGGATGCGGGGGCCATCGTCTTTGCCAACCTGGCGGTGCTGTTTGCCGTCGGGGTGGCGGTAGGGCTGGCCCGCTCCGACAAGGGCACCGCCGGGCTCTCCGCCCTGCTGGCCTATCTGGTGATGAACGCCAGCATCAGTACCCTGCTGAAGCTGTCCGATACCCTGGCGAGCACTAACCTGGGAGCTTCGGGCCAGGGCATGGCCCTCGGGATCCAGACGCTGGAAACCGGGGTGTTCGGTGGCGTTGTGGTGGGGCTGATGAGCTACTGGCTGCACAGCCGCTACAACAAGGTGCAACTGCCGCAGTTTCTCGGTTTCTTCGGCGGCTCGCGCTTCGTGCCCATCGTCTGCTCGCTGGCGGCGATCGTGCTGGGCTGCCTCATGTACCTGGTCTGGCCGCACTTCCAGCAGCTGATCTTCGGCATGGGCGGGCTGGTGGACGCCACCGGTTATCTTGGTACCTTCATCTATGGCTTCGTGCTGCGGATGCTGGGCCCGTTCGGTCTGCACCATATCTTCTATCTGCCGTTCTGGACGACCGCCCTGGGGGGCAGTGCGCTGATCGACGGTCATCTCGTGGAAGGCACCCAGCGCATCTTCTTCGCCCAGCTGTCGGATCCCGCTACGGCGCAGTTCTACGAGGGGACGGCCCGCTTCATGTCCGGCCGCTTCATCACCATGATGTTCGGCTTGCTGGGGGCCTGCCTCGCCATCTACCACTGCGCACGCCCCGAGAACAAGAAACGGGTGGCGGGCCTGCTCATCTCGGCGGCCCTGACCTCCTTCCTGACCGGGATCACCGAGCCGATCGAGTTCTCCTTCCTGTTCATTGCGCCGTCCCTCTACGTGTTGCATGCGGTCTTCGACGGCCTGGCATTCATGCTGGCGCACATGCTCAACATTACCATAGGCCAGACCTTCTCCGGCGGTTTCATCGACTTCATGCTGTTTGGCGTGTTGCAGGGGCAGGCCAAGACTAACTGGATGCTGGTTCCTCTGGTGGGTGTGCCCTGGTTCTGCCTCTATTACTTCTCCTTCCGCTTCATGATCCAGCGCTTCAAGTTCAAGACGCCGGGACGTGAAGAGCAGCAGGAGGAGATCCGCGAGACAGTGGGCGTCGACCGCGCCAAGGCGATCGTCGAGGGGCTGGGTGGCGCCGTCAATATCAAGGATGTGGATTGCTGTGCGACCCGGCTGCGGGTGTCGGTCCATCGCGGCGATGCCGTCAAGGAGGCACTGTTGAAACAGACGGGGGCACTGGCCGTGATCACCAAGGGCAATGGCATCCAGGTCATCTACGGTCCCCACGTCACCATCATCAAGAACGAGATTGAGGAGTTATTGGGCGCATGAGTTGTACAATGCTGAACCAAATCAAGGGCAAGTTGATCGTCTCCTGCCAGGCGCTGGAAGATGAGCCGCTCTACAGCGACTTCATCATGGGGCGCATGGCGCTGGCGGCCGCCCGGGGTGGTGCCAGTGCCATCCGGGCCAATAGCGTGGTGGATATCCAGGCCATCAAGCAGCAGGTGTCCCTGCCGGTCATCGGCATCCTCAAGCGCGATTATCCGGGCTCCGAGGTCTACATCACCGCCACCTTGCGAGAGGTGGATGAGCTGATGACGGCCTCGCCCGAGATGATTGCCCTGGATGCCACCCTGCATCCGAGGCCCGATGGGCAGAGCCTGGCGCAGATGGTCGAGGCCATCCGGGCCCGTTATCCCGCGCTGCTGCTGATGGCGGATATCGCTACCCTGGAGGAGGCCGAGCATGCCGAGCGCCTCGGCTTTGACTGCGTCGGCACTACCCTGCACGGTTACACCCGGGAGACGAAAGGCCACAAGCTCCATGACGATGACTTTGCCTTCCTGCGCACCGTGCTGGCCGCCGTGACCGTGCCCGTGATTGCGGAGGGCAATGTGGTGACGCCGCAGATGGCGACCCGCTGTCTGCAACTCGGGGCCCATGCGGTCGTCGTGGGCGGCGCCATCACCCGTCCCCAGCAGATCACCGAGCGATTCATCGAGGCGATGGGGCTGTAAGCCGGCGGCATACCCAAGGGCTGGTGGCCGCTGTTGTCCTAGCCTGCCGGGCCCCACCCTCATGCAAGGTGGGGCGACTCTGTGTCAGGGCGGCAGCCCATCAATCCGGCCGTACTGCTCGCCCGGGGACTCAATCCCCTGGGCTTTTTTGTGTCTGAATTCGTCACAGTGAGGCTCTCGGTGGGTATCGGTGCGGGAGAGGGGCTGGCTACACTGGCGGGGTCAATGTGGGGCAGGGGATGACGACTGCCCGCACCCGATCACACAGAGGGAGTGGCCTATGAGGGTTGCATGGAAGAGGAGGGGCTGGCTGGCGGTGATGCTGGTGGCTGGCCTAGTATCGGGTTGCGCCGTGATGGCGCCCGAGCCCATCGAGTATCTGCCCCAGGATCCGCCGCCGGGGGCCGTGCCTTATGGCAAGCAGGTCTACGTGGACGATGGTCGCTGCCCGGACGCTCAGGTGAAGCGGATCGTCGGTGGCGACGCCAAGAAGAATATTCCGCGCCAGGTGGAGTGTGTGCCCAGGCCGCAATGATGAGTGACTTGCAGCAGCGAAATGCGCTGTAAAAAAAGAGCCAGGGCAGTCGCCATGGCTCTTTTTTATGATTCAAAAGGGAGTCGCCGGGCTAGAAGGCGTCCCCCGGCACCCGTACCCAGCCCTCCATCAGGATGCGGGCGGAGCGTGACATGACCGCCTTGGTGACGGACCATTCCCCGTTCACCCGACGCGCCTCTGCGCCCACCCGCAGGGTGCCGGAGGGGTGGCCGAAGCGTACCGCTTCCCGCTCACCGCCACCTGCCGCCAGGTTTACCAGGGTGCCGGGAATGGCTGCCGCCGTGCCGATGGCCACGGCGCAGGTGCCCATCATGGCGTGGTGTAGCTTGCCCATGGAGAGGGCCCGTACCAGCAGATCGACATCGCCCGCCTTCACCTCCTTGCCGCTGGCGGTGTGGTAGTCCTTCGCCGGTGCGACGAAGGCGATCTTCGGCGTGTGCTGGCGGGTAGCCGCTTCTTCTGGGCTCTTGATGAGCCCCATGCGCAGGGCCCCGGCGACGCGGATCGCCTCGAAGCGGGCGAGTGCCTCCGGGTCTGTGTTGATGGCTTCCCGCAGCTCTGCACCTGTGTAGCCAATTTCCTCTGCGTTGACGAAGACCGTGGGGATGCCGGCGGCAATCATGGTGGCCTTCAGCACACCGATGCCGGGGACTTCCAGCGCGTCTATCAGATTGCCGGTGGGGAAGAGGGCGCCGCCGTCTTCACCGTCATCTGAGGGATCGAGAAACTCCAGCACGATTTCGGCGGCGGGGAAGGTCACCCCATCCAGTTCGAAGTCGCCTGTCTCCTGCACCTGGCCATTGGTCACCGGCACCTGGGCTATGATGGTCTTGCCTATGTTGGCCTGCCAGATCCGCACCACGCAGGTGCCGTTATCCGGGATACGGGCCGGGTCCACCAGGCCGGCGTGGATGGCGAAGGCGCCGGCACCGGTGGAGAGGTTACCGCAGTTGCCGCTCCAGTCCACGAACGCCTTGTCGATGGCAATCTGGCCGTAGAGGTAGTCCACGTCGTGATCGGGCTGGCTGCTTTTGGAGAGGATCACGCACTTGGAGGTCGAAGAGGTGGCCCCCCCCATGCCATCGATATGGGCGCTGTAGGGATCCGGGCTGCCGATCACCCGCATAAACAGGTTGTCGCGAGCCGGACCGGGCACCTGACAGCGCTCTGGCAGGTCCTGCAGACGGAAGAAGACACCCTTGCTGGTGCCGCCCCGCAGATAGGTGGCCGGGATTTTGACTTGTGGTGTATGGGCCATAGACATTGTCCAAAAAAGGGTGATAACGCCTTCTCTTTTGGGGGAGAAGGTGCCCGAAAGGGGGAATCGGGTGAGGGAGACCTATTTTCCCTCACCCAACCCTCTGCCAGAGGAAGAGGAACCTGGTCCGATATTAGCTGGCGGCCTTGTGGGCCGTCGACTCCAGGAAGTCCTGGGCGAAGCGTTGCAGCACGCCGCCCGCCTCGTAGACCGAGACCTCCTCGGCAGTGTCGAGGCGACAGGTCATGGGCACCTCGACCACCTGGCCGCTGCGGCGGCGAATGACTAGGGTGAGATCGGCGCGCGGCTTGCGCTCCCCCACCACGTCATAGGTCTCGGTACCATCCAGACCAAGGGTCAGGCGAGTGGTGCCCGGTTTGAACTCCAGGGGCAGCACCCCCATGCCAATGAGGTTGGTGCGGTGAATGCGCTCGAAGCCTTCCGCCGCTATCACCTCCACCCCGGCCAGCCGTACCCCCTTGGCCGCCCAGTCCCGGGACGAACCCTGGCCGTAGTCGGCGCCGGCGACGATGATCAGCGGCTGCTTGCGCTCCATGTAGGTTTCGATGGCTTCCCACATCCGCATGACCCGGCCTTCCGGCTCGACCCGGGCGAGCGACCCCTTCTTCACCGCCCCGTTGACCACCGCCATCTCGTTGACCAGCTGGGGGTTCGCGAAGGTGGCGCGCTGGGCGGTCAGGTGATCGCCGCGGTGGGTGGCGTAGGAGTTGAAGTCCTCCTCCGGCAGGCCCATCTTGTGCAGATATTCGCCGGCCGCGCTGCTGCGCAGTATGGCGTTGGAGGGGGAGAGGTGGTCGGTGGTGATGTTGTCCGGCAACACAGCCAGCGGCCGCATCCCCTTGAGGGTGCGCTCACCCGCCAGGGCCCCTTCCCAGTAGGGGGGGCGACGGATATAGGTGCTCTGCGGACGCCAGTCGTACAGGGGCGCCACTTTCGGGCCCTGATCCTCCTCGATGGTGAACATGGGGATGTAGACCTGACGGAACTGCGCCGGTTTCACCGCCGTGCGCACCACGGCGTCGATCTCCTCGTCGCTCGGCCAGATGTCTTTGAGGCGAATTTCCTTGCCGTTCACCACCCCCAGCACATCCTTCTCGATGTCGAAGCGGATGGTGCCGGCGATGGCGTAGGCTACCACCAAGGGCGGGGAGGCGAGGAACGCCTGCTTGGCATAGGGGTGGATGCGGCCGTCGAAGTTGCGGTTGCCGGACAGCACTGCCGTGGCGTAAAGGTCGCGGTCGATGATCTCCTGCTGGATGGCGGGATCCAGGGCGCCGGACATGCCGTTGCAGGTGGTGCAGGCGAAGGCTACCACGCCGAAACCGAGCTGCTCCAGTTCGTCGTCCAGTCCCGCCTCTTTCAAGTAGAGGGCAACTGTCTTGGAGCCGGGCGCGAGCGAAGACTTCACCCAGGGTTTGCGCATCAGACCGAGCCTGTTGGCGTTGCGGGCCAAGAGGCCTGCAGCAATCACGTTGCGCGGGTTGCTGGTGTTGGTGCAACTGGTGATGGCCGCGATGATGACGGCCCCATCGGGCAACAGGCCGTCAGCCTCCTGGGTGCGGGCCTTGTCCAGATCCACCGCGATACCGCGCTCCGCCAGGGCGGAGACCGGCAGGCGGCGGTGGGGGTTGGAGGGGCCGGCCAGGGTGCGCACCACGGTCGACAGGTCGAAGTGCAACACGCGCTCGTACTGGGCGGTCGCGAGGGCATCGGCCCAGAGGCCGGCCTCTTTGGCGTAGGTCTCCACCAGTTTTACTTGGCTGTCGTCGCGACCGGTGAGCTTGAGGTAGTCGAGGGTCTGGTCGTCGATGAAGAACATGGCCGCGGTGGCGCCATATTCCGGCGCCATGTTGGAGATGGTGGCGCGATCCCCGAGGGTCAGGGCGGCGGCGCCCTCACCACGAAACTCCAGATAGGCGCCGACCACCTTCTGCTGGCGCAGGAACTCGGTGAGGGACAACACCACGTCCGTGGCGGTAATGCCGGGCTGCGGCTTGCCACTGAGCTCCACACCGACGATCTCCGGCAGCCGCATCCAGGAGGCGCGCCCCAGCATGACGTTCTCGGCCTCCAATCCGCCCACCCCGACGGCGATGACGCCGAGGGCGTCCACATGGGGGGTGTGGCTGTCGGTGCCGACGCAGGTGTCCGGGTAGGCAAGACCACTATCGGCGTGAATGACGGGGGACATCTTCTCCAGGTTGATCTGGTGCATGATGCCGTTGCCTGGCGGGATCACCTCGATATTCTTGAACGCCTGCTTGGTCCAGTTGATGAAGTGGAAGCGATCCTCGTTGCGGCGATCCTCGATGGCGCGGTTCTTCTCGAACGCCTGGGGATCGAAGCCGCCACACTCAACGGCGAGGGAATGATCGACGATAAGCTGCACCGGCACGACCGGGTTGACCTGGGCAGGATCCCCTCCCTGCTCGGCGATGGCATCGCGCAGGCCGGCGAGATCCACCAGGGCGGTCTGGCCCAGGATGTCGTGGCAGACCACGCGGGCCGGGAACCAGGGGAAGTCGCGATCGCGCTTGTTCAGGGCGATCTGGGTCAGGCACTCGGTGAGGATGGCCGGATCGCATTTGCGCACCAGGTTCTCCGCATGGACGCGAGCCGTGTAGGAGAGCCTGTCCCAGGCACCGGGCTGAATGGCCTCGACCGCCGCTCGGGCGTCGAAGTAGTCGAGCGCAGTGCCGGGCAAGGGCTTGCGGTATTGGCTGTTGACGTGGTTCATGGGCGCTCCTTGAGCGGCACGAAGCGCAGATCTTCCGGGCCGACGTAGTTGGCGCTCGGGCGGATGATCTTGCCGTCGATGCGCTGCTCGATGACGTGGGCAGACCAGCCGGAGGTGCGGGCGATGACGAACAGGGGGGTGAACATGGCGGTGGGCACCCCCATCATGTGGTAGCTGACGGCGCTGAACCAGTCGAGGTTCGGGAACATCTTCTTGGCGTCCCACATCACGGCTTCCAGACGCGCGGCTATATCGAACATCTTGGTGTTGTGCTGCTCCTGGCTGAGATCGCTCGCCACCTGCTTGATCACGTGGTTGCGCGGGTCGGAGACGGTGTAGACCGGGTGGCCGAAGCCGATGACCACTTCTTTCTTCTCGACCCGGGCGCGAATGTCGGCCTCGGCGTCATCCGGATTGTCGTAGCGCTTCTGGATCTCGAAGGCAACCTCGTTGGCGCCGCCGTGCTTGGGCCCGCGCAGGGCACCGATGGCCCCCGTGATGCAGGAATACATGTCGGAGCCGGTGCCGGCGATGACGCGGCCGGTGAAGGTGGAAGCGTTGAACTCATGCTCGGCGTAGAGGATGAGGGAGGTGTGCATGGCGCGCACCCAGGAGGCACGTGGCTTGTGCCCGTGCAGCAGGTGCAGGAAGTGGCCGCCGATAGAGTCGTCGTCGGTCTCGACATGAATGCGCTTGCCGTTGTGGCTGAAGTGGTACCAATAGAGCAGCACGGACCCCAGGCAGGCCATCAGCTTGTCGGCGATGTCGCGGGCGCCCGGGTGGTTGTGATCGTCCTTCTCAGGGGAGAGGCAGCCAAGTACTGAGACGGCGGTGCGCATCACATCCATGGGATGCGCGCTCGGGGGCAGCTGCTCCAGCGCGGTCTTGACCCCGGTGGGCAGGCCGCGCAGGGCCTTGAGTTTGGCCTTGTAGGCAGAGAGCTCCGCCACATTGGGAAGATGCCCGTGCACCAGCAGGTGGGCAATCTCTTCGAATTCACAGCTGGTGGCGACATCCAGGATGTCGTAGCCACGGTAGTGCAGATCGTTGCCGGAGAGGCCGACGGTACACAGGGCCGTGTTGCCGGCGGCGGTGCCGGAGAGGGCGACGGATTTCTTGGGCTTGAAGCCGGTGGTCGTTTCGGGAATGGCGCTCATCACATGTTTCCTCATTCAGTCCGTTGAAGCGCCAGCCGCCAGCATGAGGCGGCTGGTCGCGGGCTTATTCCTTGGTGAACAGTCTGTCCAGAGTCTGTTCGTAGTGGTGATAACCGAGGAAGTCGTAGAGGGACTCCCGGGTCTGCATGGTGTCAACCACGGCGCGCTGGTGGCCATCGCGGCGCAGCTGCTGATAGACATTGAGGGCGGCCTGATTGGCGGCGCGGGCGGCACTCAAGGGGTAGAGCACCATGTCGACGCCGTGGGCGGCGAGCGCCTCCTTGTCAAACAGCTCGGTTTTACCAAATTCGGTCATGTTGGCCAGGATGGGCACCCCGGCAACCTGCTTGAAGCGATCGTACTGGTCCAGTTCGGTGACCGCCTCGGCGAAAATCATGTCGGCGCCCGCTTCCACGTAGGCGGCGGCGCGCTCGAGGGCCGAGCCCAATCCTTCCACCGCCAGGGCGTCGGTGCGGGCCATGATGACGAAGCTCTCGTCCTGGCGGGCATCCACAGCGGCCTTGATCCTGTCCACCATCTCGGCGATGGAGACCACCGCCTTGTTCGGTCTGTGACCGCAGCGCTTCTGGGCAACCTGATCTTCCATGTGGACGGCGGCCACGCCGCCGCGCTCGAAGGCACGGACGGTGCGGGCGATGTTGAAGGCGCCGCCCCAGCCTGTGTCTATGTCCACCAGCAGGGGAACCTGGGTGGCGGCCGTGATGCGCTCGGCATCGATCAGCACGTCATTCATGGAGGTCATGCCCAGATCCGGCAGGCCGAAGGAGGCGTTGGCCACCCCGGCACCGGACAGATAGAGGGCCTTGAAACCGCTGCGCTCGGCCATCAGCGCCATGTAGGCATTGATGGTACCGACGATCTGCAGGGGTTTCTCATTGGCCAGGGCACTGCGAAAACGGGTACCGGCCGAGGGGGATAGCTTGGACATTGTGACTCCTTTCATGGGCTGCTTGTCTGCTGCGGATAGCACTATCTGACACCACGTTTACGTTAACGTCAATGCGGCTTAGGTCGAAGGCTGAGCCCTTGGGGCACCGTCTTCAGCGGCATTGCAATAACTGCTGTTAAGTCAACCAGATAGGCTCTTCGTCTCCAGGCAAGGCCTGGTCATGGCGCCGTCGCCATGGGGGTTCAGGGGGATTCTGTCCTCTTCACTACCGGGCTTCAACGGATTCGAAAGGACTGTCATGAGATGAAAAGTGGCTGTCGCCCGATGCAAAGCGGACGTTTACGTAACCCCCTAGATTCAATCCGGACGAAGACTTTCACTCACGAATGGATTGGAGAACAGTCATGGCCAACGCCATACGCTTTTATGAAACCGGGGGCCCCGAGGTCCTGCGTTATGAAGAGATTTGTGTTGGTGAACCCGGGCCTGGCCAGGTGCGTCTGCGCCACGCCGCGGTCGGTCTCAACTATGCCGACACCTATTTTCGTAACGGCACCTACCCGATCCCGCTGCCCAATGGTCTGGGGGTCGAGGCGGCCGGTGTGGTCGAAGCGGTGGGCGAGGGGGTGACCCATGTCGCCGTCGGCGATCGCGTCACCTATACCGGCTTTATCAATACCCTCGGCGCCTACTCGACCGAGCGCCTGATCCCGGCCGCGCCGCTCATCAAGCTGCCGGACAGCATCGCCAGCGAGACCGCCGCCGCCATGACCATGCGCGGTCTCACCTCCGCCTACCTGATGCGCCGCATCCACGACTTCAAACCCGGTGACAGCATCTTGCTGCACGCGGCGGCCGGTGGTGTGGGCCTCATCGTCGCCCAGTGGGCCAAGCTGCTGGGACTGACGGTGATAGGCACAGTCTCCAGCGAAGCCAAGGGGGAAGTCGCCCGGGCCCACGGCTGCGACTACATCATCGACTACAGCCGTGAGGACGTGGCCCAGCGGGTGCGCACCCTGACCGAAGGGGCGGGGGTCGACGTGGTGTTCGACAGCGTCGGCAAGAGTACCTTCATGGGGTCGCTTGATTCGCTGAAACGCCGTGGCCTCATGGTCTGCGTCGGCACCGCCTCCGGTCCCATCGACGGCTTCAACCCCCAGTTGCTGGCCATGAAGGGCTCTCTCTATTTGACCCGTCCGGCGCTCGCCGACTACATCGCCGATCCCGCCGAGAAAGCCGCCCTGGCGAACGAGCTGTTCGATCACGTGGCCAGCGGCCGGATCAAGATAGAGATCAACCAGAAGTACGCGCTGCAGGACGCGGCGCAGGCGCACCGGGATCTGGAGTCTCGCAAGACCACAGGCTCCTCCATCTTCGTTATCTAGGGCGCGCGTTCCTCGCCCATGGGGCGGGGAACTTGCCCGGTCGCCTGACTTGTCATCTAGGGAGAGAGACATGCGTGTAGAACAACTGACCTGCCATATCGGTGCCGAGCTGTCTGGCGTCAACCTGGCGGATGCCGTCCACGACGGGGATCTGTTTACGGAGATCCGCGCCCAACTGCTCAGGCACAAGGTGCTGTTCCTGCGCAATCAGGAGATCAGCCGGGCCGATCACGTGGCCTTCGCCCGTCGCTTCGGCGAGCTGGAGGATCACCCCGTGGCGGGCAGCGATCCGGACAACCCCGGTCTGGTGCGCATTTACAAGTCGCCGGAGGTGCCAAACGATCGCTACGAGAACGCCTGGCACACGGATGCCACCTGGCGCGAGCAACCCCCCATGGGCTGCGTGCTGCGCTGCGTGGAGTGCCCGCCGGTGGGGGGCGACACCCTCTGGGCCAATATGGCGGTGGCCTACGATGCGCTGCCCGAAGAGATCAAACAGAAGATCGCGGGCCTGCGCGCCCGTCACAGCATAGAGGCGAGTTTTGGCGCCGCCATGCCCATCGAGAAGCGCCTCGCCCTCAAGGCCCAGTTCCCGGATGCCGAGCACCCCGTGGTGCGCACCCACCCGGAGACGGACGAGAAGATCCTGTTCGTCAACGCCTTCGCCACCCACTTCACCAACTACCACACCCCGGCCCATGTGCGGGTCGGCCAGGACTACAGCATGGGGGGCAGCGATCTGCTGCGCTACCTCATCAGCCAGGCCTATATCCCCGAGTTCCAGGTGCGCTGGCGCTGGCAGCCGGGAAGCATAGCCATCTGGGACAACCGCAGCACCCAGCACTATGCCGCCATGGATTATGCCCCCTGCCATCGCAAGATGGAGCGGGCCGGGATCATGGGTGACAAACCTTTCTGATCAACCCATACAGCATGCCCCGGGCGCGTGGATAGCCCGGGCGCGACTTCACATCTCAAGGAGAGAAACAGATGCAATTTTTTGACGATTCCCTGCACCCGGAAAACATGGAAAAGGTCGTCATCACGGTCGCCCCCTATGGCCCTGAGTGGGCGCCTGAGGACTTCCCGGAAGACATCCCGGTGACCATGGAGGAGCAGATCCAGAAGGCGGTGGAGTGCTACGAGGCGGGCGCGACCGTGCTGCACCTGCACGTGCGTGAGCTCGATGGCACAGGCTCCAAGCGGCTGTCCAAATTCAACGAGCTGATCGCCGGGGTGCGCAAGGCGGTGCCGGACATGATCATCCAGGTCGGCGGCTCCATCTCCTTCGCGCCGGAAGGGGAGGGGGAGGCGGCCAAGTGGCTCTCCGATGACACCCGCCACATGCTGGCGGAGCTGACCCCGAAACCGGATCAGGTCACGGTCGCCATCAACACCACCCAGATGAACATCATGGAGCTGCTCTACCCGGAATACCTGGAAGGCACCTCCCTGGCTCACCCGGCCTATCAGGCCGCCTACAGCGAGATGACGGTCCCGGCCGGCCCGGCCTGGGTGGCCGAACACTTGAAACGCCTGATGGCCAACGGCATCCAGCCCCACTTCCAGCTGACCGGGATGCACGCCATGGAGACCCTGGAGCGACTGGTGCGCAGGGGCGTCTACATGGGGCCGCTGAACCTGACCTGGATCGGTATCGGCGGCGGCTTCGATGGCCCCAACCCGTTCAACTTCATGAACTTCGTCCACCGTGCACCGGATGGCTGCACCCTGACCGCCGAGTCCCTGCTCAAGAACGTGCTGCCGTTCAACATGATGGCCATGTCCATGGGGCTGCACCCGCGCTGCGGTATCGAGGACACCATCATTGGCCAGCACGGCCAGCGCATGAGCTCGGTGGAGCAGATCCGCCAGTGCGTGCGGGTGGCCCATGAGCTCGGCCGCGAGGTGGCCAACGGCAAGGAGGCGCGCGCCATCTATCGCATCGGGGTGCAGTACGACAGCGTCGAGGAGACACTGCTGGCCAACGGTATGGCGCCGAACCGCTCCCAGGGCCAGAAAGGGGTGCCCCAGCGCTCCTGAGCCAGTTGGGTCGCGGTGTGAAAAATAAGCGCCGCGACCCGTCAACTCCGTTTGCCAAAGGGCCGCAGCCCTTGCACTATGCAGCACCCGGCAAACTGATGGATGTATCAGTAGTGGGTTTCCGGCGGCTCCAGCCACTGGTACCCAGACCGGGTTCCAACCCAATTTGTTGTAGCGCGAGGGATTGTATGGCTACGTATCATATCGATGAGGGCGCGGCCGGCGAGGTTGCCGTGCCCCGTCGCTACGCCTGGATAGTGTTTGCACTGACCTTCGGCCTGCTCATCTCCGACTATATGTCGCGCCAGGTGCTCAATGCCGTGTTCCCCATGCTCAAGGGGGAGTGGGTGCTCACGGATACCCAGCTTGGCCTGCTGAGCGGCATAGTGGCGCTCATGGTCGGGCTGCTCACCTTCCCGCTCTCCTTGCTCGCCGATCGCTTCGGCCGGGTGAAGAGCCTGGCCCTGATGGCCGCGCTCTGGAGTCTGGCGACCCTGGGCTGCGCCCTGGCCCAGAACTACGAGCAGATGTTCATCGCCCGCTTCCTGGTGGGAGTGGGGGAGGCCGCCTATGGCAGCGTCGGCATCGCCGTGGTGGTCTCCGTCTTCCCGCGGGAGATGCGGGCCACCCTCTCCGGCGCCTTTATCTCCGGCGGCCTGTTTGGCTCAGTGCTCGGCATGGCCAGCGGGGGTCTGCTGGCCCACTGGCTCGGCTGGCGCTGGGCCTTCGCCGGCATGGCCCTGTTCGGCCTGCTGCTGGCGGCGCTCTACCCCCTGGTGGTGAAAGAGTCGCGGATCTCGACCCCGTGCCGTGGCGCCAAGGGGTCGGCCGGGGGACGCAATCCCCTGCGCAGCCTCTACTCCAGCCGCTCGGTGATCTCGGCCTATGTGGGCAGCGGCTTGCAGTTGTTCGTCGGTGGCACCGTCATCGTCTGGATGCCGAGCTACTTCAACCGCTACTACGGCATGGAGACGGACAAGGCGGGGGCGGCGGCGGCCATCATAGTGCTGTGCAGCGGCGCCGGCATGATCCTGTGTGGCATGCTGAGCGACAGGCTGTGCAAGGCGCGGCCGGATCGCAAGATAAGCCTAGCCATCGCTTATTGCATCGGCAGCTGCGCCCTCTTGTCCCTGGCGTTCGCCCTGCCGTTCGGCCTGCCCCAGCTGGTGCTGATCTGCCTTGGCATGTTCATCGCCACCGGCACCTCGGGCCCCGCCGGCGCCATGGTGGCGAACCTGACCCACGCCAGCGTGCACGGCACCGCCTTCGCGACCCTGACGCTCGCCAACAACCTGCTCGGCCTCGCGCCTGGCCCCTTCATCACCGGCAAGGTATCCGATCACATCGGTCTGGATAATGCCTTCCGGCTGGTGCCCCTCATCAGCATCGCGGCGGCCATGGTCTTTCTCTACGCCAGGCGCCACTACCACAAGGACGTGGCCCGACTGGAGGGAGAGTCCTCCCCGTCCATCGCCCCCGATCCCGCCATCAACGAAGGTCATACGGAGGTCAGGGCATGAGCCGTTCCCTGCAAACCCTGAAAGTGGATGTCTATTTCGATTTCATCTGTCCCTGGTGCCTGATCGGCAAGCGCCAGCTGGATCAGGCCCTGGCCCTGCTGCGGGCCGAACGCCCCGAATTGCGGGTGGAGCCGCGCTGGCACGGGGTGCAGCTGCTGCCCTATCTGCCACTGCAGGGGGAGGATTTTCACGATTTTTATCTGCGGCGTCTCGGTAGCGAGCCCGCGGTGCGGCTGCGCCAGGCCCAGGTGCAGCAGGCCGCGGCGACCGTGGGGGTGAGTCTGGACTTTGACAAGATTCCCCGCATGCCAAACACCGCCGATGTCCATCGCCTGTGGCAACGGGCCTGCCAGTTGGGTACGCCTGAGCAGCAGGAAACACTGCTGGAATCGCTGTTCGCCAGTCACTTCCTGCAAGGGGGAGATCTGGGGGATGGAAATCTGCTGCTGGACCTGGCCGAGCAGGCTGGTTTCGCGCTGGGGGCCCTGGTCAGCTGCCTGCACGGAGATGGCAGCCCCTTCTCAGGGATTGCCGAGGGGCCCGCCAGTCAAGGGGTGCCCAGCTTCGTGATGGGAGAGGGCTTGACCCTCTCCGGTGCCCAGCCGGTGGAGAAACTGCTCACTAGCCTGCGCCTGGCGGTGGCCGCCGAGGAGAGCCGGGCGAAGGAAAAAGCGCGTCTCGAAGTGCCCGTCAGCCGGGTGCCTGCCCCCGGTCAGCGAGCCCTCATCGAATGGGAGGGCAAGAGCCTGGTGCTGTTCAACATAGACGGCGAGTTTCATGCCATCGATGACAGCTGCCCCCATCAGGGCGCCTCCCTGTGCGGCGGCAAGCTGGAGGGGGAGACCATCCAGTGCCGCGCCCACGGCCTGCGTTTCAACCTGCGCACCGGTTACCTGCAGGGTTCGACCCAGCTCAAGGTCGGCCGTTATCCGGTGGAGCGGGAAGGGGATCGCCTCTTTATCGTCCTGACACCCGAGGAGAGCCTCTCATGCATGCCCTAGCCCTGACGGATCGCTTCGCTCGGGTGCGCGAGCTGGCCCCCGGCATGTCCATCAGCCTGGTGGTGGCCGCGGCCGCCACCTTCCTGGCCGAGCACTACGGTGCCCCCGTGCTGCTGTTTGCCCTGCTGCTCGGCATGGCGCTGAACTTCCTCAGCGGTGAGGGGAGCTGCAAGGCGGGCATCGAGTTCACGGCGCGCAGCGTTTTGCGCATCGGCGTCGCCCTGCTCGGCATGCGCATCACCCTGGGCCAGATAGCCGAGCTCGGTTGGATGCCGGTAATTCTGGTTGTGACCCTGGTGGTCGTCACCATCAGCCTCTCCGTCGTCGCCGCCAGACTGATGGGCTTCCAGCGCCTGTTCGGCATGCTGACCGGCGGTGCCACGGCTATCTGCGGCGCCTCCGCCGCCCTGGCACTGGCCGCCTCCCTGCCCAATCATCCGCAAAAAGAGCGCGCCACCCTGTTCACCGTCATCGGCGTCTCTGTGCTCTCGACGCTTGCGATGATCACCTATCCCATGATCGCCCGCTTCTTCGAGCTGACCCCGGTGGAGTCTGGCGTCTTCCTCGGCGCCACCATCCACGACGTGGCCCAGGTGGTGGGGGCGGGCTACAGCATGTCCACCGAGACCGGGGACGTGGCCACCGTGGTCAAGCTGATGCGGGTCGCCATGCTGCTGCCGGTGATCCTGGTCGCCGCCATGATCACCCGCATGCAGGGGGCGGATCCCGCCTCCGGCAAGCGCCCGCCCCTGCTGCCCATGTTTGCCGTCGGCTTCCTGGTGCTGGCCTGTATCAACAGCACCGGCTGGGTGCCCGCCATGGTCCAGAGCGGGGTCAACGATCTGTCGCGCTGGTGCCTGGTGATCGCCATCGCCGCCATCGGCATGAAGACCCAGCTCAAGGAGCTGGCGGCGGTGGGTATCAAACCCATCTTGCTGATGGTGGGGGAGACGGTGTTTCTCGCCGCCCTGGTGCTGCTGTTGATGCACTGGGGGATCAAGCCTTAGGACGGTTACGAGTGCTCGATGATGGCCCCATGGGGTGCATCGAAGCTGGATGGCCAACGGATTAGCCAGAGAGGAATCTATGAACAAGTTATATCCCAGCGCCCAGGCCGCCCTCGGCGATCTGGTGCAGGACGACATCACCATCGCATCGGGGGGCTTTGGCCTGTGCGGCATCCCGGAGCAGCTCATCGGGGCGCTGCAGGAGAGCGGCAAGCGCGGCTTCACCATCATCAGCAACAACTGCGGGGTGGATGAGTTCGGTTTGGGGCCGCTGCTCCACAGCCGCCAGATCAGGAAGATGATCTCCTCCTACGTGGGGGGCAACAAGGAGTTCGAGCGCCAGTATCTGGCCGGGGAGCTGGAGCTGGAGTTCACCCCCCAGGGGACGCTGGCCGAGAAGCTGCGCGCCGGCGGCGCCGGCATCCCGGCCTTCTTCACCCGCACCGGTTACGGGACCCTGATCGCCGAGGGCAAGGAGACCCGTCAGTTCGATGGGGACTGGTATGTGATGGAGCGCTCGCTCACCGCGGATCTCGCCATCATCAAGGGCGCCAGGGCAGACAAGGCGGGCAACCTGATGTTCAACAAGACGGCCCGCAACTTCAACCCGCTCTGCGCCAAGGCGGGCCGGGTCTGCGTCGCCGAAGTGGAGGAGATAGTCGAGGTGGGAGAGCTGGCGCCGGACGAGATCCACCTGCCCGGCATCTATGTGCAGCGGCTGGTGCTCAACCCGAATCCCGAGAAACGCATCGAAGTGCGTACCGTCATGGAGAAAAATTGAGATGGCCTGGACCCGTGAAGGAATGGCGCAATGCATCACACAGGCGTTGCCAGTGGCTTCCTGCTTTCAACATCGTGCGCTGAGGAGCAAATAACATGGCCTGGACCCGTGAAGAGATGGCGGAGCGCGCCGCACAAGAGTTGCAGGACGGTTTCTACGTGAACCTCGGCATCGGCCTGCCGACCCTGGTGGCCAACTATATTCCCGACGGCATGGAGGTGTGGCTGCAAAGTGAAAACGGCCTGCTCGGCATAGGCCCCTTCCCGAGCGAAGAGGAGCTGGACCCGGATCTCATCAACGCCGGCAAGCAGACCATCACCACCTTGCCCGGCAGCAGCTTCTTCGACAGCGCCGAGAGTTTCGCCATGATCCGTGGCGGTCATATCAACCTGGCGCTGCTCGGCGCCATGCAGGTGTCCGAGCGCGGGGATCTCGCGAACTGGATGATCCCGGGCAAGCTGGTCAAGGGGATGGGGGGGGCCATGGATCTGGTGGCCGGGGTCAAGCGGGTGGTGGTGCTGATGGAGCACTGCGCCAAGAACGGGGAGCACAAGATTTTGGAGTGGTGCAACCTGCCCCTGACCGGGGTCGGGGTGGTGAGCCGCATCATCAGCGATCTCGCCGTGCTGGACGTGACCCCGAGCGGCCTCAAACTGGTAGAGCTGGCCCCCGGCATCGAATTCGAGCAGCTGCAGGCCGCCACCGGCTGCCGCATATGCCGCTAACTCACGTGTAGGCCGACTCGTCGGCCATTTTCACGGCGAAGTGAGGATGCTTGGGCCTGCTTCGCCGCTTTTATACTTTCTGTGACGTCTCTGGTGCCCCGCCTTCTGATTTTCACCTCGATAACAGGCTTCCATCACCCACTCACTGGGCATGTACGCGCCTTGGCAGACCCTGTTCCTTCACCATGGTCCCTGGCTGAGCCTCTCTTATCCCCTGTGCGGAAGCCGTCCGGCACCCCTTTTGCCCCCGTTTTTCGGCGCTGCCAATGCCTGTCATCAAATGAAAAGTGGCTGACGTTCAATGGCAAGCAGGGGGGCCGGGCTGGCCGTAGAGTCGGTAGCAACAACACAGAGCGCACCCGGGGGAGGAACCCGCAAGGGAGGAGGCAAACAGAGCGCCCCCTCATCTCCAAGAGAAGCGCCGACCCTGGCACAACCGCCAGGCAAGAAGCCAAGCAACACCATCAAGCCAACGGAAACGGCGATTAAACAGAGCAAGACCAACAACAAATAACAAAAGATGACACTCGGAGAGACTGTAATGGATTACAAGCACACGAGTCATGGCGCTGGCGCATTGCGCGTCAGCCTGCTGGCGACGGCCATCGCGGCCGTCCTCATGCCAGGCGTTCAGGCGGTGGAGATCGACACGGGCAGCGAAGAGTGGTCCGTGCGCTTCGACAACACCGGCAAATTCAACTACGGCATGCGCACCGAGAGTGCGGACTCCCGCATGCTCGCCACCCCGAACAACAACGATGGGGATTACAACTTCAAGGACGCCGGCGACACCGTCACCACCCGCTTCGATCTGCTGACCGAGCTCGACGTGGTGAACAAGGGCAATACCGGTTTTCGCATCAGCGCCGCCAGCTGGTATGACTACGCCTACAGCGGCGTGGGTGCCGATGAGAACCCCTTCATCAATGGCAACGACGAGCGCTCCGGCATCGCCGGCTGGGCGGGCAGACCCGCGGCGCCCGCCATGTTCGGCAGTGCGCACCTGAGCGACTACGCCGACCGCTACTACCACGGCCCCTCCGGCGAGATCCTCGACGCCTTCGTGTTCCACAACATGGAGATCGGTGACGAGTCCCTGCTCGGGGTCAAGATAGGTCAGCACAACATCTTCTGGGGGGAGACACTGCTCAACCCGGTGCACTCGGTCAGCTACGGCCAGTCCGGCCTGGATCTCGCCAAGCTGGCGGCATCCCCCGGCACGGAGGCGAAAGAGCTGTTTGTGCCCCGCAACCAGATCTCCGCCTCCTTTACCCTGAACCCGGAATGGACCTTCGCCGCCCAGTACTTCCTGGACTGGAACGCCGCCCGATTGCCGGAGGCCGGCACCTATTACGGCGGCTCCGATCTGGTGGGCTTCGGCGCCCAGTCCTTCCTGCTGGGTCACACCGGCGGCCCCGGCCTGGCCGGGCCGAACGGCACCCTGAGCAACATCCGCCGCGGCGAGGACATAGAGCCCGGCAAGCACGGCGACTGGGGCATCATGACCAAGTGGTCCCCCGAGGCGCTGGACGCCACCCTGGGGGCCTACTATCGCCGCACCGCCGACATCCTGCCCCAGGCGGTGCTGGATGCCAGGGGTCTGAACACAGGCGGACAGGGGCTCAGAGGCATACCGACCCTGCGCAACTCAGTGGATACGGCGAGCTACAGCTTCGCTTACGGTGAAAACATCGACATTTTTGGCCTTAGCCTGTCCAAAGATGTGGCCGGGGTGAGCGTGGGCAGCGATTTGAACTATCGCCATAATATGCCGCTCTCCAGCATCCCGGCGCTGCTGAGCGCCGCCGGTGCTGACAGTCTGGCCAGTGGTTTCGGTGCCTTGCCACCGCGCAATGCCAACACGGGAACCCTGGTGGATGGCAGCGATGGCTACAGTGCCACCGGCGACACCCTGCACTGGACCATCAACGGCCTGATGACCATAGCCGACACCCCGCTGTTCGACTCCGCCGTGCTGCTCTCGGAGCTCTACTACAGCAACCTCTTGCACCTCGATGAGCACAACAAGGCGCTCTACAAGGGGGAGGACAGCTATCAGGGGCTCGACAAGTCGACTCGGGATAACTGGGGCCTGGCCCTCAACTTCACCCCGATCTGGTATCAGGTCTTCCCCGGGGTGGACATGAGCATGCCGCTCTCCGTCAATCTCGGCCTGAACGGGATCTCCCCCGTGCAGGGCGGCGGGGCGGAAGACACCGGCAACTACGCGGTCGGCCTCGGCGCCACCATTTACAACCAGTACTTCGTCGACCTGAAATACGTGGACTCCTTTGGCAAATCCGCCGAGTGCAACGACGGCGCCAAGGATGGATCCACCCCCAACGCCCTGGATGCCACCCAGCGCAACACCTGTTACGCCGGCGGTTACTCCTCCTTCTCGGGAGGCGGTGCCACCACGGAAGACAGGGGCGCCGTCTATCTGACCCTCAAGACCACTTATTGAGTCACGCGACCGCATCGGAGAACGAGATATGAACCTGAACAAGACCCTGTTGGCCGCCTCCCTCACCCTGGCCCTCGCGGGCCAGGCCCTGGCAGCCGTCTCTACCAGCGAAGCCCAGCAGCTTGGCAGCAATCTGACCCAGATAGGCGCCGAGGCAGGGGCCAACGCCGATGGCAGCATCCCCGCCTACAGCGGCGGCCTGACCACGCCTCCCGCCGGGTTCAAGGCCGGTGACAGCATGCGCCCGGATCCTTACGCCGGTGACAAACCCCTGCTGGTGATCGACGGCAAGAACGAGGGGCAGTACCAGGGGCTGTTGACCGCCACCACGGCGGAGCTGCTCAAGCGCTTCCCTGACTTTCGCGTCGATGTCTACCCGACCCACCGCAGCGTGGCGCTGCCCCAGGCGGTGCTGGACAACACCAGGCAGAACGCCCTGAACGCCAAGACCCTGGAAGGGGGGATGGCGGTGGACAAGGTGCTGCCCGGTATTCCCTTCCCCATCCCCAAGACGGGGGCCGAGGCCATGTGGAACTTCCTGCTGCGCTATCAGGGGGTGAACATCGCCACCAAATATGACTCCTGGAACGTGGACTCCGCCGGGGTAGCGGCCCTCTCCACCACGGGGCAGGCGTTTATCAACTACGCCATCTACGAGGACATGAAGAAGCCCATCTCGGCCAAGGACACCTACTACCAGATGAAGCTCTACTACACGGGCCCGGCTCGCCGCGCCGGTGAGGCCATCATGCTGCGCGATGCCGCCAACCCCCTTGAGCAACCGCGCAAGGCCTGGCAATACCTGCCGGGGCAGCGCCGGGTCAAGCTGGCGCCGAACCTGGCCTATGACACCCCGAACCCGGGCACCTCGGGCGCCGGCACCTATGATGACGTCTTCGTCTTCAACGGGGCCCTGGACAGATTCGATTGGAAGCTGGTGGGCAAGCAAGAGATGATAGTCCCCTACAACACCTACAAGCTCACCTACCAGCCCGACGCCAAGGCCCTGACCACCCCGAACTTCCTCTCGCCGGATCAGGTGCGCTGGGAGAAGCACAGGGTCTGGGTGGTGGAGGGAACCCTCAAGGCCGGTGAGCGCCACATCTACGCCAAGCGCCGCTTCTACCTGGATGAAGACAGCTGGGTGGCCCTGGCCTCGGATCAGTACGACGCCCGTGGTCAGCTCTATCGCGGCTCCTTCGCCTTCCTCAGCCAGAGCTACGACAAGCAGACCCCGGACGCTACCCCCTTCATGATCTATGACCTGGTGGCGGGCACCTACAACATCAACGGTGTGGTGGGGCCCCATGGCGGCATCAAGTACGGCGATTCGCTCTCCAAGGCGAAGTGGTCGCCGGAGTCCCTGGCTGGCGCCGGGATCCGCTAGGCAGTAACAAGAGCCCGGTTCGTCATTGGCGAACCGGGCTCCCCGATGTTGGCGCCGGGGCTGCCCGGACGCAGCTCAAGACAAGGACGTGGTATGGGTTCATTCAAGACGTTGGCGCCACTCATGTGCTGCGCCCTGCTGATGCAGAGCGCCGGCGTGCAAGCGGGGCAGGCGGCCAACTATGTGGACGTGCTGGACTTGCCGGCGAAAGCCAGCCCCCTGGCCGAGCACAGCCCATTGCTGAGTCTGGCCAGGGCGGGCAACCGGCTGGTGGCGGTGGGACAGAGAGGTCACATCCTCTATTCCGACGACGAGGGGCAGAACTGGCAGCAGGCTCGCGTGCCGGTGAGCGTCGATCTCACCGCCGTCGTCTTCCCCACCCGGCTCCACGGCTGGGCCGTGGGGGGGGACGGGGTCGTGTTGCACAGCGCCGACGGCGGCGCCAGCTGGCAGAAGCAGCTGGATGGCCGCCAGATAGGCGAGCTGGTGCTCAAGCATTACTCGGCGCTCGCCAAGGCAGAACCCCGGAGCGAGCTCTGGCCCCAGTTGGTGGAAGAAGGGCAACGGCTGGCGGAGGAGGGGGCCGACAAGCCGCTGCTCGGCGTCTGGTTCCAGGATGAGCGGGTGGGTTACGTGGTCGGGGTGTTCAACCTGATCCTGCGCACCGACGACGGCGGCCGGCACTGGACGCCCATGCAGGATCGTACCGACAACCCGCAGGGGTTGCATCTCAATGCCATCGCCCGGGCGGGCAGCGGCCTCTATCTCGCCGGCGAGCAGGGCTTGCTGCGCAAGTGGGATGAGGGGCAGCAGCGCTTCCTGGCCCTGCCGTCTCCCTACGAGGGCAGCTTCTTCGGCCTCATCGGCCAAGGCAATCAGGTGATCGTCTATGGCCTGCGCGGTCACGTCTATCGCAGCACAGATGAGGGGGCGAGCTGGACCAGGCTCGCGAGCCCGCTGCTCATCAGCATCAGCGCGGCGGTGCAAGACGGGGGCGGTCAGGTGCGCCTGTTCACCCAGGCGGGGCACCTGCTGCGGGTCGACGGCAATCAGCCGCTGCAGCTGGTTCCCCAGAGCGATCCTTCCCCCGTGGCGGGGGCCGCCCTGGCGCAAGATGGCGCCCTGGCGCTGGTGGGCAGCCGCGGCGTGCGCACCCTGATCGTCAAATAGAGTCGCCAAATGATGGACGGCTGCCCAAGGGTGGCCGGATAACAATAACGAGAGAGTACCCAGATATGAGCCATGTGAAGCAAGATGCGATGCCGGTGATCCGCGATCTGGCGGATTTCGATCGGCGCTCCGGCAACCTGCTGGAGCGGCTGGTGTTCAACCACAGACCCCTGTTCATGCTGCTGATGACGCTGGCGACCCTGGTGCTGGGTTATATGGCGACGACGAGGCTGGAGCTCAGGCCCAGCTTCGAGAAGATGATCCCCCAGAGCCAGCCCTACATCAAAAACTTCCTGGAAAACCGCCAGTCCCTGCGGGGCCTCGGCAACTCGGTGCGGGTGGTGGTGGAGAACACCCAAGGGGACATCTTCGACCCCGACTATCTTGGCGTGCTCAAGCGGGTCAACGACGAGCTGTTCCTCACCGAAGGGGTGGACCGGGCCTGGATGAAGTCCCTCTGGAGCCCGGCGGTGCGCTGGACCGAGGTGACAGAGGAGGGCTTTCAGGGCGGCCCCGTGATGCCGGACGCCTATCAGGGCAAGCCTGCGGATATAGAGCAGCTGCGCCAGAACATCAACCGGGCCGGCATCGTCGGCAGCCTGGTGGCGAGCGACTTCAAGTCCAGCATGCTGATAGTGCCGCTCTTGGACAAGGCATCGGCCACGGGTCAGCCCCTCAACTATCACGCGTTCTCCCAGCGCATCGAGAAGTTGCGCGACCAGATTGAGTTCGATGGCCAGCCTCATCAGGCGGGAGAGGAGGGGACGGGCAAGTACAAGATCCGGGTCATCGGCTTTGCCAAGCTGGTGGGGGATCTCATCGATGGCCTGATCCAGGTGATCATGTTCTTCGCCCTGGCGGTGGCGACTTCGCTTGCGATCATCTTCCTCTACACCCGCTGCGTGCGCAGCACCCTGCTGGTGGTGGGGTGTTCGCTGATCGCCGTGGTGTGGCAGCTCGGCCTCGTCGCCTGGCTCGGCTATGCCATCGATCCCTACTCGGTGCTGGTGCCCTTCCTCATCTTCGCCATCGGGGTCTCCCACGCGGCCCAGAAGATGAACGGCATCATGCAGGACATCGCCCGTGGCACCCATCGCCAGGTAGCCGCCCGCTACACCTTCCGTCGCCTGTTCCTGGCCGGGGTCACGGCGCTGCTCGCCGATGCGGTGGGTTTCGCGGTGCTGATGCTGATCGACATCCCCGTCATCCAGGATCTCGCCATCACCGCCAGTATCGGCGTGGCCGTGCTCATCTTCACCTCCCTCCTGCTGATGCCGGTGGCCCTCTCCTATGTGGGGGTGGGGCGCAAGGCGGCCGAGCGGGCCCTGCGGATGGAGAACAACGCCGCCGCCCACAGGGGGTTTGGCCGGCTCTGGGATCTGCTGGACCGCTGCACCGAGCGCAAGTGGGCCACCGTCGTGGTGGTGCTGGGGCTGGCCATGGGGATCGGCGGCTACCTGGTGAGCCTGAACCTGAAAGTCGGCGATCTGGACAGCGGGGCCCCCGAGCTGCGCGCCGACTCGCGCTACAACAAGGACAACGGTTACATCACCAGCCACTACGCGCTCTCGAGCGACCTGTTCGCGGTCATGGTCAAGACGGCGCCTGAGGGGTGCCTGAACTACCAGACCCTGATCCTGGCGGATCGCCTCGGCTGGGAGCTGCAGCAGCACCCCGGGGTGCAGGCCACCACCTCGCTGGTCAACGCGGTGCGCCAGATCACCGCCGGCACCTATGAGGGCAACCCCAAGCTCGCCAGCATACAGCGCAACCAGAACGTGCTGAACTACGCAGCCCAGCAGGCCTCGGTCAACAGCCCGGAGCTGTTCAACACCGACTGCTCCCTGATGCCGGTGATCGCTTACCTGAAGGATCACAAGGCCGAGACCCTGAGCGGCGTGGTGGCCATCGCCGACCGGTTTGCCCGCGACAACAGCACGGCGGATCGCCAGTTCCTGCTCGCCGCGGGCAGCGCCGGCATCGAGGCCGCCACCAATGAGGTGGTGCATGCCGCGAGCCGCACCATGCTGCTCTATGTCTACCTGGCGGTGACCGTCTTCTGTCTCATCACCTTCCGCAGCTGGCGGGCGACCGTGGTGGCCCTGGTGCCCCTGATGCTCACCTCGGTACTGTGCGAGGCGCTGATGGTGGCCATGGGCATAGGCGTCAAGGTGGCGACCCTGCCGGTGATCGCGCTCGGGGTCGGCATCGGCGTGGACTACGCGCTCTACCTGCTGAGCGTGCAGTTGCACTACCAGCGCCAGGGCCTCTCCCTGGTGGAGTCCTACCGCAACGCCGTGGCCTTCACCGGCCGGGTGGTGGGGCTGGTGGGGATCACGCTCGCCGCCGGTGTGGTGGGTTGGGCCTGGTCGCCCATCAAGTTCCAGGCGGACATGGGCATACTGCTCACCTTCATGTTCCTGTGGAACATGCTGGGGGCCCTGATCGGGGTGCCGGCACTCTCCTACTTCCTGCTTCGTCATCCCAAGGCAGCCCCGGCCGCCCAGCCGAGCGGGCAGGGGGAGGGGCGACATGAGCCGGACCTGCGTCCGGTCAGCCTGCGCGAGGGGATCCAGGTTATGGAGGAAGGTCAGGTGGGGGGCCGGGATCTGCGCCAGGGGGCCTGATTGGCTCAACAAGAGAAAAAGAAGAGGGAGGCGCTATGCCTCCCTCTTCTCGTCTGGAGAATGGCGCCGGTTCAGCCGTAGGCCAGGCTGATCTGGGCGCCCTGCACAGGCCTGGGTTGCACCTTGTTGCGCGAACGCCAGGTGGCGGGCGGCATGCCGAACTGGGCGTTGAACCAGCGGGTGAAGGAGCTTGGCATGGAGTAGCCCAGCATGTCGGCGATGTGGCCGAGGGAGTAGGTGGAGTTTTGCAGGTAACGCATCACCAGGTCGCGGCGCACGTCGTTGATGAGTTCGCTGAAGGTGGCGCCGCTCTCCTCCAGATGGCGCTGCAGGGTACGCACGTTCATGCCGAGGGTGCGGGCTATCTGCTCTATGGTGGCGCGGCCCATGGGCAGCAGCAGGTAGATGGCCTTGCGCACGTCGGTCAGCAGGGAGTGCTGGGTCTCCACCAGCAGGGTGTCCAGATACTGGCGCGCGTGGCGGGCCATGGCCTGGTTCGCCAGGGGGTTGGGAATATCCAGATCCGCGGACTGGCAGACGATGCCGTTGAACTCGCTGCCAAACTCCAGCTTGCAGCCGAACAGCCGCTTGTGGATGGCGAGATCCGCCGGCGCGTCGTGGGTGAAGTTGACGCTGATGGGGTGCCAGTTCGCCCCAAGGCCGACCTGGGCGGCGCAGAAGCGATACATGACGCCGACCGCGAGCTCGGTGGCCTGGCGCGACGGCATGGGGGTATCCGTGATGATCTCCTCGCGGATGATCACCGTCTTGCCCGCCTCCTCGATGAAGATGGCCAGGGCGTTGTTGAACAGGTGGATGTACTGCACCATCACCTGCAGCCCCTCCCGCAGGTTGGGTTGGTAGCTCAGCAGCAGGCTCACCTCGCCAAAGTCCGACAGCTGGCGATGCTCCGCCATGCGCAGTCCCAGGCTCTGGCAGTCACCGGTACGGGCGGAGAGCTCGAGCAGCTTGATGATGGTCGCGACCGGGATCCTCTGGTTCGGGACGTCCAGGATGGAGGCGCTGAGGCCTGCCTGTGACAACAGTTGGGGGGTATTGAGACCCAGCTGGCGGGCGACGTCAAGGTAGTTGGTGAGGGTTGCGGCTCTGGCAAGAAGGGTCATGATGCGATTCCCGTGGCGACAGCTCATCTGCCGGTTGTTAACTGTTTTTTATCATTTCATTTACATGGTGGGAAGTGCTATTAACTGCTTTGTTAGCCGCCAATGGTCGTAGGTTTCAGCTGCTCCCCCCTTGCCTGTCGTTTCTGCTGCCAGACCCCGCTGCTGTCATAAAAAGACAAGTCCATGACACCCAAGGTAAAGCAAGGGGGCGGCGCGCACCTTACTGTGGCTCCCAGGTTGCCCGTCATCGTCGGGCCGTCGGAACAGAGGATTGAGATGCATAGACTGCGAACCCGCGCCACCGTGTTGATCGTGCCGGGCCTGAGGGATCACGTGGCCGATCACTGGCAGACCCTGCTTGCCGCCCATCTGGAGAAGGTGGTCACGGTGCCGCCCCTGACGAAGGAGAGGCTCAGCTGCCGGGCCAGGGTCGAGGCCATCACAGGGGCACTCTCCTCCATAGCGGGGCCGGTGATCCTGGTGGCTCACAGCGCGGGTGTGCTGATGGTGGCGCACTGGGCGGCGCAATTTGGTGTGCAGAAGAAGGGGGAGGCACAGACATATAGCATCCAGGGTGCCCTGCTGGTGACGCCGCCGGATCTGGAGGCCAGCTGGCCCGCTCAGTACCCCAGCCCGCAAGCCATGGAGGCCGATGGCTGGCATCCTCTGCCACGCCGGCCGTTGCCGTTTCCCAGCCTGGTGGCCATGAGCCAGAACGATCCCCTGGCGAGCCCGGCGGCGGTGCGTGCCCTGGCGGCGGACTGGGGGAGCGAGCTTATGGATCTCGGTGCCGTGGGGCACCTCAACCCGGCGAGTGGCTTCGGCCCCTGGCCCCAGGCCATCGAGCTGGTGCACCGGCTCGACGGTTGGCAATGAACAAGCGGGCGGGGGGCATTTGCCCCTCGTCTTTCAGGATGAGTAAGCATCCGCCAGGAGCGCAACGAGCGTCCACCTGGAGGTGAGCATGGATCCACAAGGAGTAGTGAAGATGGTGAAGACCCGGATCATACCGCCGGCGCAGGGGGCCCATGCCTACCCGCTGCTGATCAAGAGCCTGCTGCTGTCGGGGGGGCGCTACTATCCCGAGCGGGAGATAGTCTACGCCGACCGGCTGCGCTACGACTACCGTACCCTCAAGGCGCGCATCAACCGGCTGGCCAACCTGCTGACGGCATCGGGGGTAGGGCCCGGCGACACGGTGGCCCTGCTGGACTGGGACAGCCACCGCTCCCTCGAGTGCTTCTTCGCGGTGCCCATGATCGGCGCCGTGCTGCACACGGTCAACGTGCGCCTCTCGCCGGCGCAGATCGCCTACACCATGGGCCATGCCGAGGATCACCTGGTGCTGGTGCACGACGACTTCCTGCCCATGCTGGCCGACATCCAGGGGTCGCTGCCCACGGTGCGCGGTTACATCCGGCTGACCGATGGGGAGCTGCCCCCAAGCAGTCTGCCCCTGCTCGGGGAGTACGAGGCCCTGCTGGCCGGGGCAGATTGCCACTACGACTTCCCAGATTTTGATGAAAACTCGGTGGCGACCCTCTTCTACACCACGGGCACCACCGGGGATCCCAAGGGAGTCTACTTCAGTCACCGCCAGCTGGTGTTGCACACATTGAACGAGCTGACCCTGGCAGCCCATGCGGGCCAGTCCCCCCTCGGTTCGGACGATGTCTACATGCCCATCACCCCCATGTTCCACGTTCACGCCTGGGGCTTCCCCTATGCGGCCACCATGCTGGGGGTGAAGCAGGTCTACCCGGGCCGCTACGAGCCGAACAAGCTGGTGCGCCTCTACCGGGACGAGGGAGTGACCTTCTCCCACTGCGTGCCCACCATCTTGCAGATGATCCTCGATTGCGAGGAGGCGAAGCACAGCTCGCTGCAGGGATGGAAGATGTTGCTGGGAGGCAGCGCGCTGCCCCTCGGGCTCGCCACCCAGGCCCACAGGCAGGGGATCCGGATCCAGGCCGGTTACGGCATGTCGGAGACCTGCCCCCTGCTGTGCGTGGTGCATCTGACGCAGGAGGAGCTGGCCCTGCCCATGGAGGAGCAGATCGGGTTGCGGATCCGCACCGGCACCCCCATCCCCCTGGTGGATCTGCGCATCGTCGACGAGCAGGGCCGGGAGGTGGTGCACGATGGCCAGAGCATGGGGGAGATAGTGGTGCGTGCCCCCTGGCTGACTCAGGGCTACCTGAAGGAGCCGGCCAAGGGGGCCGAGCTCTGGGAGGGGGGCTGGCTGCACACCGGGGACATGGCCTCCATCACCCCGGGGGGGACGGTGGAGATCAAGGACCGCATCAAGGATGTGATCAAGACGGGGGGGGAGTGGATAAGTTCGCTCGCGCTGGAGAACCTCATCAGCGCCCATCCCGACGTGCATGCGGTGGCCGTGGTGGGAGTCCCGGATGAGCAGTGGGGGGAGCGCCCCCTGGCGCTGGTGGTCGGCAAGGAGGGGAGTTTTTTGGAACCCGAGGCCATCAAGACGCACCTGCTGGGCTTTGTCGAACGGGGCCGCATCAACAAGTGGGCCATTCCGCAGCAGATCTGCATGGTCAGGGAGATCCCCAAGACTAGCGTCGGCAAGGTGAACAAGAGGCTCATTCGGGAGCAACTGCACGACGAGGGAACGGTCTGAATTGAGTGCTCCATCATAAAGCTGCCATGAGTCCCCTCAATCATCGTGATTGTCTGAGGGGGCTCATTGTTCGGTGTCATGGGCTTGACTACGCTAATTGAGTAATTAAATAAGAGGCGTGCGCCATGGGTAAAAATCAGGTTCATCTTGTCGACGAAGAAGTGGATTTCCCCGCCAACGAACAGCTGGTCTCCACCACGGATCTGCAGGGGGTGATCACCTATGCCAACGACCATTTCTGCCGGGTCGCGGGATACAGCAAGGCGGAAATGGTCGGCCAGCACCACAACATGGTGCGACATCCGGACATGCCCAAGGCGGCCTTCGCCGATCTCTGGGGCAAGCTGAAGCAGGGCAAGCCCTGGCGGGGTATGGTGAAGAACCGCTGCAAGGACGGCCGCTACTACTGGGTGGATGCCTATGTCACCCCCATCTTCGAGCAGGGGCGGATCAACGGTTATCAGTCGGTACGCAACCGGGCCGATCCCGAGCTGAAGCGTATCGCCGCGCGCACCTACGCGGGGCTGAAGGCGGTGGAGCGGGGAGAGCGCAAGACGGGTCTCTCCCTGGGGGGGATGCGCCATGGGCTGGCCCTCGTCGGTCTCTTGCTGATGCTGGGGGCGGGGGCCTATCTGATGGGGGGTTATGAGCCCCTCTTCATGTTGCTGCCGCTGTTGTGGCTCGGGCTCCTCTATCGCCACGAGATTTTCACCACCCCCCGCTATCTCAAGCAGCTGGCCGAGGAGTATGACAGCCTGACCCGGCTCATCTACTCGGGCAATGAGCCCAGCGCCATCGCTGACTTCCACATCAAGCTGTTGCAGGCCAGGATCCGGACCGTACTCGGCCGGGTGGACGATGCCACCCTCTCGTTGCAGGATCTGGCGGTGCACCTGAAGACGGCCTCCAGCGAGGCGAGCGCCGACATCGCCGAGCAGGACATCCAGACCCAGCAGGTGGCCACCGCCATCACAGAGATGGCGGCCACCGCCCACGAGATAGCCCGCAACATCCAGGAGACGGACAACCAGATAGCCCAGGCCAAGGTGCATTGCCAGCATACCGACAAGCAGCTGGAGGATACCCAGCACAGGGTCACCGAGCTGGCCACCCAGGCCGAGCAGGCCTTCACGGCCGCGGTGGCGCTGGCGGAGGAGTCGGATCGCATCGGGGTGCTGATGAGCGAGATCCAGGGCATCGCGGATCAGACCAATCTGCTGGCCCTGAACGCAGCCATCGAGGCGGCGCGAGCGGGCGAGCAGGGGCGGGGCTTCGCGGTGGTGGCCGACGAGGTGCGAACCCTCTCTACCCGCACCCACAGGGCGACCGAGCAGATCCAGGGCAGCATAGGCCAGATCCAGCGTACCCTGAATGGCTGGAAGGGGATGATGCAGCAGAATCTGGAGCAGACCCAGTCCTGCGTGACCCTGACCCGTCAGGGTTCCCAGAGTCTGCATCAGGTGCTGGCTGAGATAGAGCTGGTGGTGGACCTGTCGACCCAGATCTCGGCGGCGGCGGAGCAGCAGCAGGCGGTGGTCGAGGACATCAGCCAGAACGTCAACGTCATCTCCCAGCACTCCCACACCAACAGCAGCAAGATGCAGGACATGGACGCCTCGAGCGACATCCTGCTCACCAAGGCGCGTCAGCTCAAGTCGCTGGGGCAAACCTTCGGTTGAACCCTGGTCAGCAAGCAGCGAGGCCACCCCGGGGTGGCCCCGCTGCTTTGAGGGAGTCTGCTCAGGTCCCTTGTCGCCGCATCCCTCCCTTGTCGTCATACATGGCCTGATCGGCATTGATCAGCCACTCTTCCGCGCTCCAGTCGCACTCATAGGCGCTGACCCCGACGCTGATCCCGATGGAGAGGGACTGGCCATAGACATCGAAGGGGGTGAGGATCACCTGTCGTATCCCCTCGGCCACCCTCTCGGCCTGGACCGGATCATGGTCCGGCAGCAGGAGGATGAACTCGTCCCCTGCCAGCCTCGCGAAGAAGGGGATGTGCATCAGGTGGTGGGAGATCCGCTCCGTCAGCTGGCAGAGCAGGGCATCCCCGTAGCTGTGGCCATAGCTGTCGTTGACCTGCTTGAAGTTGTCGAGATCGCAAAACAACAGGCAGCCGGGGGCCGGATGCAGGATCTGCCGCTCCAGCTGCTCCATCAGACAGAGGCGATTGGGCAGGCCGGTTAGGGGATCGCGCCGGGCGAGCTGCAGTATCTCCTGCTCCCGCAACTTGCGCAGGGCCACCTCCCGGTTGAGCCGTTTGTTGCTGACGAAGAGGTAGATGGCCAGCAGCAATATGGTGACGCCGATCCCCAGGCTCAGCAAGAACCAGGGCCGCCAGAAGGCCCACTGCTGGGAGGGGACCTGATAGAGGAAGCCGTCCAGGGGCAATGGCCGCGGGATCAGGCCTATCTCCGCGAGCTGGCCCATGATGTGGGTGAAGCGATCCGGATTCATATACCCGATCTCCACATAGAGCGGCTGTATCATCTCCTTGCTCATCTGCAGCTCGAATTCCATGTGGGACTGACTGCGATGGACGCCGTATTCCTGGCGCAGCAGGGCGATGGCCTCCTCGGGATGGGAGAGGGCATAGCGCCACCCCTTGAGGCTGGCGGCCCGGAACCGCTCCACCCGTTCCGGGTTGGCCCGCTCCTGAGCCTGGGTCGTGAACAGGATGTCGCTGTAAAAGTCGATACCGTAGTTGCGCGGGTTGATGACGGAGACCGCGATGCCGCGCTCCTCCAGATAGAAGGGCTCGTTGCTGAGATAGGCGTTGAAGATATCTATCTGGCCGGTGATGAGATCGTCGATATTGACCGAGGTGGGCACGGGGATGAGTTCCCGCTCGTGCAACCCCTGATAGTAGAGGGTGGCCATCAGCTCGGCGTCCTGATGACCGGGAAACATCATGATCCGTTTGCCCCGCATGTCTGCAACGGTGAGAATGCCGCTGTCACGACGGGCGAGGAACACGGAAGGGGAGTGTTGGTAGACGCAGGCGAGGGCCAGCAGGGGTTCTCCCTGGGCGTAGCCGGTGAGCACCTCGGTATTACCTACCCCGAAGTCGGCGCGCCCGGCCAGCACCTCCTGCACCGGGCTGATACCCTTGCCCCCTGGCTTTATCTCCACATCCAGGCCGGCTTCGGCGTAGTAGCCCTTGGCCTTGGCCATGTGATAACCCACAAACTGGGGCTGATGGAGCCAGCGCAGTTGCAGCACCACCCGATCAGGGGGCTTGTCGGCCTGATCGTTGGCCCGTAAAGGAGAAACATGGCCGGCAAGGAGCAGTAGCAGCCAAAACAAGTATCTCGTCATCCGTGCGATTTCTTGTGCTGAAGGTCTATGGGGTGTGGCCTGCGGGCCGGTTTTTGTTTTATTGATGCATTGATTCTAAAGGGTTCTGAATGTACCGGATACTGTCGCAGCAGAAAGATTTCATGGTAGTGAACAAGGGGCCAGGCATTGGCATGCATGACGAGGCCGGGGAGCCCGGCCTCGTCAGCCGGGTCCGTGCGGATACTGGGTTGGCGCTCTATCCCGTCCATCGGCTCGACAAGATGACCTCGGGGCTGCTGCTGCTGGCCCGCACCCCGGAGGCGAACCGCGCACTGAGCATGGCCTTCGCCGAACGGCAGGTGAGCAAGCAGTACCTGGCGCTGTCGGACAGAAAGCCGAAGAAGAAGCAGGGCTGGGTCAAGGGGGATATGCAGAAGGGGCGCGGTGGTAGCTGGATGCTGGCCCGCAGCCAAGAGAACCCTGCCATCAGCTGGTTCGACTCGGCGCCGGTGCGCGAGGGGCTGCGGCTCTATCGCATCAAGCCCCAGACCGGCAAGACCCACCAGATCCGGGTCGCCATGAAGAGCATTGGCGCCCCCATCCTCGGGGATGAGCGCTACGGTGGCACCGCAGCGGATCGCGGCTATCTGCACGCCTGGCGTCTTTCGTTCTCCCTGGGGGAAGAGGCATTCGATTTCCTCTGTCCGCCGGATGAGGGGCAGCTGTTTATGCTGCCAGAGCTGCACGCCACCCTCGCCGGGCTGGCGGAATGAGCGCCTCATCCGGGATGCCGCCGTCTGAATGGCCGCGAGAGGGCTGGATCCTGGCGGACTTTGACGACACCCTGGCGCCGGATGACAGCCACGCGGGTCTGCTACGCCACATCCTGCGTCGCCGCCTCTGGCCGGTGTTGTTGTTGCCGGTCATCGGCCTCGGCGGGCTCGTCTATCTGCTGCCGAGCCGATGGCTGCCACACCAGCGGCGCTGGGGCATCTCCCTCATCTGGTGGGCCATCACCCTCGGGCTCTCTCCCCTCGGCTGGCGCAAGCTGGTGCGCGAATACTGCCGCACCCGGCCCGGCCTATACAAGGAGGCGCGGACCCTGCTGATGACTGAGCAGGATCGCTGCTGGGTGATCTCCGCGAGTCCCCGCGCCCTGGTGCGTGGCCAGCTCCATCGGCAGTTGCCCGGTCACTTGCCCCACCGCATCCTGGGATCCCGCATGCGCTATCACCTGGGCGGCCTGGTGCCCTATTTTTACTGCCACGGCCGCCACAAGATCCTGCCCGAGATCCTGGCGCTCGAGCCGTCTCTCGCCCTGAGCGACAGCCTGCACGATCTGCCGCTGCTGGCGTTGGGGGAGCAGGCCTGGCTCATCAATCCGACCCCGGCGCGGTTGCAGGCCGTGCGGACAATAGTGCCTCAAATAGAGCCCAAATCCTGGTCCCTGTAAGGCAAAGCTGACAGCCCTGTGGGTCTCTGGCGGGGGATCCACAAGGCCGCATTCGCAATGTCACAACTTGTTTACATCTTTCCCGGCGCTCGCCCGGAAAACTATCTGCACCCCGCCTCTTCTCTTCTGCCGCGCCCCTGCCTCTAATGAAACAAGGTATTAACAAATCGTGTTTGAGGGACTCTGACGTCCTGACCTCAGGTCCCTCAATCGGGTTTCATCCATCATCGGCAAGCGGCCACGGGGCCGCCGCAAGGAGCGCATCATGACCACCTCTTCCTCCCCCACCCATACCATCAACCCCCTCGGCACCGATGGCTTCGAGTTCGTGGAATACACGGCCCCGGATGCCAAGGGCATCGCCGCCCTCAAGGCGCTGTTCGTCTCCCTGGGGTTTGCCGAGGTGGCCCAGCACAAACACAAGCAGTGCTGGCTCTACCGTCAGGGGGAGATCAACTTCGTGGTCAACGCCGAGCCCCACTCCCAGGCGGAGCAGTTCGCCAGCCTGCACGGGCCGAGCGTCTGTGGCATGGCGTTTCGGGTGAGCGATGCGGGCCGTGCCCAGCAGTACGCCATCGCCAAGGGGGCCAAGCCCTTCGTCGGCAAGATCGGGCCCATGGAGCTCAACATCCCCGCCATCTACGGCATCGGCGAGAGCACCCTGTCGTTTGTTGACCGCTACGGCGACAAGGGCTCCATCTATGACGTGGACTTCGTCTTCTACCCCGATTGGCAGGCGCGCATGGCCGAGCGGGATGCCGGCCTCTATGAGATCGACCACCTGACCCACAACGTGCAGCGCGGCAACATGGACGTCTGGTCCAACTTCTACGAACGGATCGGCAACTTCCGCGAGATCCGCTACTTCGACATCGAGGGCAAGCTGACCGGCCTGCATTCCCGCGCCATGACGGCCCCCTGCGGCAAGATCCGCATCCCCATCAACGAATCCGCCGACGACAAGTCCCAGATCGAGGAGTACCTGCGCCAATATAAGGGGGAGGGGATCCAGCACATCGCCATGGCGTCGAGCGACATCTACCACACCATCCGCACCCTGCGCGGCCGTGGCACCGGCTTTATGCCGACCCCGGATACCTACTACGAGAAGGTGGACAGCCGGGTCGCCGGTCATCAGGAGGATCTGGCGGCCCTGAGCGAGCTGCGCATCCTCATCGACGGCTCGCCGACCAAGGACGGCATACTGCTGCAGATCTTCACCGACACCGTCATCGGCCCCGTCTTCTTCGAGATCATCCAGCGCAAGGGCAACGAGGGGTTCGGGGAGGGGAACTTCCAGGCACTGTTCGAATCCATCGAGCTGGATCAGATCCGCCGGGGTGTGCTCCACGGCGAGAAGGACGGGGAGCTGCACGATGCCTGATCATCACATTTGCCCGCGGGCAGGAGGTTGCCATGCGTAACTGGATTAGCTTTCCCCACCGGGAGGGGACCCACTCCCGCCAGGCCCACGCCGACTTGCCGGAGCAGGCCATCTACGAGCGGGAGCTCGGGCGCTCCGGCTTCTTCGGCCCGGCCACCCACATGCACCACAAGCATGCCCCCACCGACTGGGTGGGTTGGGAGGGGCCGCTGCGCCCCAGAGCCTTCGACTTGAACGGCCTGCAGGAGGAGATAAGCTCCCTCTCCCCCTGGGTGATGCCGGACATCTTGCACAACGCCCACTGCCGCTACCGGGTGTGGCGCCTGTCCGAGGCGATGCCCTTTCTGGTGCGCAACGCCGACGGCGACGAGCTGCTGTTCATCCACGAGGGGAGCGGGGAGTTCTACTGCGACTATGGCCACCTCACCCTGAGGGACGGGGACTATGTAGTGATCCCCCGCGGCACCATGTGGCGTATCGAGCCGAGTGAACCGCTGTTTATCCTGATGATAGAGGCCACTGACGACAGTTATCAGCTGCCGGACAAGGGTTTGGTCGGCAATCATGCCATCTTCGATCCCGCGGCCCTGGACGTGCCCGCCATCGACGACGCCTTCCTCGCCCAGCAGGACGAAAACCCCTGGTCCCTGCAGATCAAGCGCCACAATCAGGTCTCGGTCGTCACCTGGCCGTTCAACCCGCTGGATGCCCAGGGCTGGCACGGGGATCTCTGCGTGGTGCGCCTCAACTGGCGGGATATCCGCCCGTTGATGAGCCACCGTTATCACTTGCCGCCCTCGGCCCACTCCACCTTCGTGGCGAGCCGCTTCGTGGTCTGCACCTTCGTGCCGCGCCCCATCGAGAGCGATCCCGGCGCCCTGCGAGTGCCCTTCTACCACAGCAACGACGACTTCGACGAGGTGCTCTTCTACCACGCCGGCGACTTCTTCAGCCGGGACAACATAGAGCGGGGCATGGTCACCTTCCACCCCGCCGGCTTCACCCACGGCCCCCATCCCAAGGCGTTTGCGGCGGGGCGTGCCCACGCCAAGCAGTTCACCGACGAGGTGGCCGTGATGCTGGATACCCGGGATGCCCTGAACGTTGGCAGCCTGTGTGAGGGGGTAGAGAACCCCCGTTACGTCAACAGCTGGCTGCGCCCCGAACTCGCCCAAAGCGGTAAATAAGGATCTGTCATGAAACTCGCAACATTGAATAACGGCAAGCGCGACGGCGCCCTGGTGGTGGTGAGCCGGGATCTCTCCCGCGCTGTCTTGGTGGCGGGCATAGCCCCTACCCTGCAAACGGCCCTGGACGAGTGGGCAGACACGGCTCCCCGGCTGGCTGCCATCTACCACGCCCTCAACGATGGCGCCCTCGCCGATGCCTTCCCCTTCGATGAGGCAGCCTGCCTCTCCCCGCTGCCTCGTGCCTACCAGTGGGCCGATGGCAGCGCCTATGTCAACCACGTGGAGCTGGTACGCAGGGCCCGCGGCGCCGAGATGCCGGACAGCTTCTGGCACGATCCCCTGATGTACCAGGGGGGCTCCGACAGCTTCCTGGCACCGCGCGGCCCCATTGTCATGGGGTCGGAGGAGTGGGGCATCGATTTCGAATCGGAAATTGCCGTCATCACAGACGACGTGCCCATGGGGGTGAGCAAGGAGGGGGCGGCGGCCCACGTCAAGCTGCTGATGCTGGTCAACGATGTGAGCCTGCGCAACCTCATTCCGGGGGAACTCGCCAAGGGCTTTGGCTTCTTCCAGTCCAAGCCCTCCAGCGCCTTCTCGCCGGTGGCCATCACCCCGGACGAGCTGGGGCAGGATTGGCGCGAGGGCAAGGTGCACCTGCCGCTCCTGACCCATCTGAACGGCGCCCTGTTCGGTGCCCCGGATGCGGGGCTCGACATGACCTTCAACTTCTTCGAGTTGATTGCCCACGCCGCCAAAACCCGTCCGCTCGGGGCGGGCTGTATCATCGGCTCGGGCACAGTCTCCAATTACGACAGAAGTGCGGGTTCCTCTTGCCTCGCCGAGCTGCGGATGCTGGAAATTATCGAGTCGGGTCAAGCCACTACACCCTTCCTGCGCTTTGGTGATACAGTGTCCATCGCGATGCAGGATCGCAACGGGATGAGTCTGTTTGGCGCCATTTTGCAGCGTGTCACGCAAGGGGATGCCGGCCAGACGAGCTAGGAGGCCTGGGCCGATCACAGGGTCGGCGGGCGACAAGGCAGGTGCTGGTCACCTGCCATCACAGGGACAGAATATGCTGCAGTTGTTTGGATATTGGCGTTCATCGGCCAGTTTTCGCGTGCGTCTGGTGTTGCAACTGAAGGGACTCAGTTATGAGCAGCACCCGGTCAATCTGAGACAGGGCGAACAGAGAGAGAAGGCCTATCGCCGCGTCAATCCCCAGGGGCTGGTGCCCTTCCTCATCGACGGCGAGGTGCAGATAGGCCAGTCCGTTGCCATCATGGAATACCTCGACGAGACCTATCCCGCCTACCCGCTGATGCCCTCCGCCGCCGAGGACAGAGCCAGGGTGCGCCAAATCGTCAACATGATCGCCTGCGACATCCACCCCCTGAACAACTTGCGGGTGCTCAACTACCTGGAGCAGGAGCTGGGGCAGGGCAAGGCGCACCGCGACAAGTGGTACTGCCACTGGATCGACGAGACCTTCACCGCCCTCGAGCAGTTGCTGATGACCACGGCCGGGGTCTACAGCGTCGGCAACGAGGTGACCCTGGCGGACTGCATGCTGGTGCCCCAGGTTTACAATGCTCGCCGCTTCAACATGACCCTGAGCGACTACCCCACCATAGAGCGCATCGTCGCGAACTGTGAACAGTTGCAAGCCTTTATTCAGGCGGCCCCCGCCAGCCAGCCGGATGCGCAAGGGTAAAGATTATTTTCACATACACCAACGTTAGAGGGAGTTAATGATGGGAATAAAACCTGGTCCAAAAAGAAAAAATGAAGATGGAACGCCAGATAAGCGGCAAAGAGTTACTCCTGAGAAACAAAAGGATCATCCCGCACTGAAGCCTCATAAACACAAGCAGGGTGACTAAGGGATATCTGCCTGCCACAGTTGTCAGCTGGATACCAAGGCCTGACATCCGATAGAGAGGTTGGGCCGGTTCATGCCAGCCCAACCTGCAATGCCCCGCGCTACCGACCTCATTTCCCACGCCCTATGGCGTCCCGTTGCACCCAAACAGCTTGAATCCGGGCCGCTCACCCAATCGCCTGTAGTACTCCTCCACCGCCGGCAGCACCGGTCGATCGAAAGGGGTCTCCAGCCAGCGGTTGACGGAAAGCCCGATGGGGATGTCGGCGAGCGAGAAGCGACTCCCCGCCACATAGGCTCCCGTGGATTGAAGCTGGCTGTCCAGGATCTGCATGTGTCTGGCCCAATCCGCACAACCTGCGCCGAGTGTCTGGCTGTCCTGATACAAGGGCGAGCGCCTGACCAGGGACAGGAAGGGGTAACGCCAGGCGCTGTTCAAGTCAGACGCTTGCCAGTCGATCCACTGATCGACCCTCGCCCTCGCCCGGGCCTCGGTGGGGTAGAGGGCTTCGTCGCCGTAGCGCACGGCTAGGTAGCGGATGATGGTGTTCGACTCCCACAGGGTGAAGTCAGCATCCTGAATGACCGGCACCATGGCGTTCGGGTTCAGTGCGAGGAATTCTGGGGTATGGGTCGATCTAAATCCTGTTCCCCACTCCTCCAGCTCGAAAGGCAGGTTCAGCTCGGCGCAGATCCAGAGCACCTTGCGCACATTGATCGACGAGGCCTTGCCCAATATCCGTAACATCTTTCGTCCTTGTCCGATGGGATCCATCGAGGAAGCATCCCATCGGGCAAGGGGATAGATCAATGGGAATGGCTGACGGATCGATAACTGCCCTGAGAAACCGTAATAGTAGGTCCAGTCACAGGCTCAATGACTACATACGCAACCAGGGCCCCGTACTTTCAGCCGAACGTATGGGGCCCTGGTTGATGAATGGATTGTTTAGCCGCGGAGCGTCTTGGGCTGGAAGAAGGCGATAAACTTGCCGAACTTCTCCTCGTCGTAACTCTTGCCCTTCTCCAGCAGCCCGGTGTTGAAGGACTCCAGCAGCTTGCCCTTGTCATCCAGCACATAGAAGTGGGGGACGCCGAGATACTCGGGATAGGATTTCAAGAAGGCTTGGTTCTTGTTCTCCTTGCTGACGTTCACCTTGACCACCACGAAGGTCTGGTTGAACTGGCTGGCAAGCCCCGGCTCCCGGTCAAGGAAGTGGTTCATCTCCTGGCACCAGCTGCACCACTCGCCCCCCACCAGCAGCAATACCTTCTTGCCCTCCCGCTCGGCCCTGGCGCTGGCGGCGGCCAGATCTTTCGCCGGATCCCGCTGCTCGTCATAGCCCTGGCTGTAATCGGGCAGCCCCTTGGCCCAGAGGTGGTCGGCGGCCTGAGCCGCGCCATTGAACAGGGCGGCGCCCAGCATCAGGGGCAGTAACAGTCGTTTCATGTGATCTTCCTTGTGTCGTTATTGTTTGGCTTCCAAGCAGCAACAATGTGACACGAACGACCCCCTTCGCCAAGGGTGATAACGGCATGAGATATGCGAAAAGCGGTATTGTTAAGCACGAAGACACGCATGAAAAAGCCCCTCGTGGGAGGGGCCTGGTGATCTCGATGGGGGAGGAGGGACTTAGTAACCCTGCTGGTGGACGTCCATCACGGCGCGGCCGGACGGATCTGCCATCTCCTTGAACTTGGCATCCCATTCCAGCGCGGTCGGGGTGGAGCAGGCGACCGACTTGCCGTAGGGCACGGTGCGGGCGGCCGCTTCCAGCGGGAAGTGCTCGTCGAAGATGGCGCGGTAGAAGTAGGCCTCCTTGGTGAGCGGGGTGTTGACGGGGAAGCGGAACGCCGCCGCCTCGAACATCTGATCCGTCACCTCTTCCTCGACCATGGCTTTCAGGCTGTCGATCCAGGAGTAGCCCACGCCGTCGGAGAACTGCTCCTTCTGACGCCAGGCCACCTCGTGGGGCAGCAGCTCCTCGAAGGCTTCCCGCAGGATGTGCTTCTCGATCTTGCCCTTGCCGCACATCTTGTCGGCGGGTTGCAGGCGCATGGCCACGTCCATGAACTCCTTGTCGAGGAAGGGAACGCGACCCTCCACGCCCCAGGCGGCCATGGACTTGTTGGCCCGCAGGCAGTCATAGAGATGCAGGGAGGCGAGCTTGCGTACGTTCTCCTCGTGGAACTCCTTGGCGTTCGGCGCCTTGTGGAAGTAGAGATAACCCCCGAACAGCTCGTCCGAGCCTTCGCCGGAGAGCACCATCTTGATGCCCATCGCCTTGATGTAGCGCGCCATCAGGTACATGGGAGTGGAGGCGCGGATGGTGGTGACGTCATAGGTCTCGAGGTGATAGATGACGTCCCGCAGGGCATCCAGGCCCTCCTGCACGGTGAAGTGGATCTGGTGGTGAATGGTGCCGAGGTGATCGGCCACCTTGCGGGCGGCGGCGAGATCCGGCGAGCCTTCCAGACCCACGGCGAAAGAGTGCAACTGGGGCCACCAGGCCTCGCTCTTGCCGTCGTCCTCGATGCGGCGCGCCGCATAGAGCTTGGTGATGGCGGAGATGATGGAGGAGTCCAGGCCGCCGGAGAGCAGCACGCCGTAGGGCACGTCGCACATCAGCTGGCGCTTGACCGCCGCTTCCAGCGCGGCCTTCAGCTCTGCCTTGTCACTGACGTTCTGCTCCACCGCCTGATATTCCATCCAGTCGCGTTTGTACCACTGTTTAAGCTCGCCATCCTTGCTCCACAGGTAGTGTCCCGGCGGGAAGGTCTCGACGCTCTTGCACACGGGTACCAGGGCCTTCATTTCTGAGGCCACGTAGAAGTTGCCGTGCTCGTCGCGGCCGGTGTAGAGGGGGATGATCCCCATGTGATCGCGACCGATGAGGTAGGCGTCCTGCTCGGCGTCATAGAGGATAAAGGCGAAGATACCGTTGAGATCATCCAGGAAGGCGGGGCCCTTCTCCTTGTAGAGGGCCAGCAGCACCTCGCAGTCGGAGTGGGTCTGGAACTGGAAGTCGACCTTGAGGCCCTTCTCCAGCTCCTTGTGGTTGTAGATCTCGCCGTTGACGGCCAGCACGTGGGTACGCTCGGGGTTGTAGAGGGGCTGAGCGCCGTTACCCGGATCGACGATGGCCAGGCGCTCATGCACCAGGATGGCCTTGTCGGAGCTGTAGACGCCGGACCAGTCAGGCCCGCGGTGACGCAGTCGCTTGGACATCTCCAGGGCCGATTTGCGCAGGGAGGCTGCGTCGGACTTGATGTCCAGAATGCCGAAAATAGAACACATTGGCGGTAATCCTCATTGATTTTTATATGAGCCCCCCACGTTTGGGCTCGAAATTCCATTTACATTCCTCGCCAATCACAATGCCTAGCGGAAAACCCTTTTGCAAGCGGGAAAACCGCACAAAATCATGCCGCCAGCGTCAAGCTGGCGGCATGGAAAGGGGGTCGGGAGAAGGGGATGAATTGACGGGCGCGTCAAGTCGCCGCGGGTTCGAAGATCACATAGAGCTTGCGGCAGGCGACGAGGGTCTCCCACTCGCCGACGAAACCCGCCGGGATGACGAACTGGCTGCCCGGGGTGAGGTGCAGCTTGCCCCCCTGGCCGTCGTGGATCAGCGCCTCCCCTTCCAGCAGCTGGCAATACTCGTGCTCGGTGTAGCGCACGGTCCAGCGGCCGGGTTCGCAGGACCAGAAGCCCACGTGGAACTGCTGGCTCGGATCCGAGTAGTGGTTCCACAGGGTCTGGCTCGGGTTGCCGGACTTGATGCGATCCGCCGGTGGGGTGAGTGGGGTGGGGGAGACGAAGTGATCGTCCAGCAGGATCCAGTCGCTGAGGCTCTTCATGGGGCTTCCTTGCAATGAGGGGAGCGTCCTGCTCCCGTTTAGTTTGTTTAACGATGTTGCAGTTAAGTTAAACGAAGAGGGCCCCCTTGCCAAGAGGGGAGAGATCCGGCGATGGGGACTCGGGGGCCGCAGGGGAGGGCTTAGACGATATCGATGTCGACGACTGAGTCGAAGATGTGGTTCGGTCTGAACGGCATGCGGTCGATGTCCGCCACCTTGCTCACCCCAGAGAGCACCAGCACGGTTTCCAGCCCCGCCTGGAAGCCCGCCAGAATATCGGTGCGCAGGTTGTCGCCGATGATGATGGTGTCGTCGGAGTGAGCCTCCATCCGGTTCAGGGCGGCGCGGATGATCCAGGCGCTCGGCTTGCCCACGTAGAAGGGCTTCTTGCCGGTCATCCGCTCGATGGGGGCGCAGAGGGCGCCGCAGGCCGGGTGCATCATGGGGCCGTGGGTGTCCGGGTTGGTGGCGATGAAGCGGGCCCCCTGATCCACGAACTTGGCGCCTTGCTGCATCATGGTCCAGTTGTAGTTGCGGGTCTCCCCCACCACCACGAAGTCGGGATCGATGTCGGTGATGGTGAAGCCGGCCTTGTAGAGCTCGTGGGTCAGGGCCCCTTCGCCGATCACATAGGCCTTCTTGCCGTCCTGGCGCTTGAGAAAGTCGGCGGTGCCCATGGCGGAGGTGTAGAAGCACTCCTCGGGCACTTCTATGCCGGCGGAGCGGAAGCGGTTTTGCAGATCTTTCTGGGTCTGGGCCGGGTAGTTGGTGAGGAACAAGAGCCTGCTGCCCTGCTCCAGCAGGCGGTGAACGAAGCGGTCAGCCCCCGGAATGAGATCGTTGTTGTGCAGTATGACGCCGTCGATATCGCAGATGACGTTTTTCTTCATAGGTACTCCTCGTAGGGCGACAGGGCGCTAAGCGGCGCCAACTGTGAATATCTTCAATCAGTTATGGTTTTTGTGCCGCCATTATATGTCGGTTTCATGACAAGTCTCCCCCGGCGCGCCAGATGGGTGCACAATGGAAGATAGGGAGGGGCCGTCCCGGCGGTGCCCGCACAGGATCTGACGATGGAGCCGTCATCATGGAACACTTTATTGCCGGCTTGCCCAAGCTGGAACTGCACCTGCATATCGAGGGCACCCTGGAGCCCGAGCTGATGTTTGCGCTGGCCGTTCGCAACGGGGTCAGTCTGCCCTGGCCCGACGTCGCCAGCCTGCGGGCCGCCTACGAGTTCGACTGCCTGCAATCCTTCCTCGATCTCTACTACCTCGGCGCCAGCGTGTTGCAGACCGAACAGGACTTCTTCGATCTCACCTGGGCCTATCTGGAGCGCTGTGTCGCCGACCACGTGGTGCACGCAGAGATCTTCTTCGATCCCCAGGCTCACACCGCCCGCGGCGTCCCCTTCGCCACCGTGCTGGGCGGTATAGAGCGGGCCTTGCAGGCCGGCGAAGAGAGCTTCGGGATCAGCTGGCGACTCATCATGAGCTTCTTGCGACACCTCAGTGAAGAGGCGGCCTTCGCCACCCTGGAGGAGGCACGGCCTCATCTGCCCCGCATCCACGGCATCGGCCTCGACTCGAGCGAGCTCGGTAATCCCCCCGCCAAGTTTGCCAGGGTGTTCGCCGCGGCCCGGGCACTGGGTTTGCCTGTGGTGGCCCATGCGGGGGAGGAGGGGCCGGCCCAGTGCATCTGGCAGACCATCGAGGAGCTGCAGGTGCGGCGCATCGATCACGGGGTGCGCTGTTCCGAGGATCCGACCCTGGTGAGCTACCTGGCGGATACCCGGCTGCCGCTCACCGTCTGCCCGCTGTCCAACGTACGGCTCAAGGTGTTCGACGATATGGCGCATCACAACGTGCTCGAGTTGCTGGAGAAGGGGCTCTGCGTCACCATCAACTCCGACGATCCCGCCTATTTCGGCGGCTACATGGGGGCAAACTTCCGGGCGCTGGTACAGGATCTCGGGGCCAGCCGGGAGCAGCTCTGCCGCCTCTCCCTCAATGCGGTGGAGGCGAGCTGGCTCGGTTTCGCGGACAAGGCGCGGCTGACCCACGACATTCGTGCCCATGGGGCCTGTCACGGCGCCGTGCTCTAGGGCTGACCAGCTTCGGTAGGGAGTCTGCTGGCCGGCTCACTGGAGCCTCGTCTTTCGCACCGATTAAAAACAGTGCACCCGCCATGGCGGGTGCACTGTTTTTTGCTTGCGCCAGGGTGCGGGATCAGGCCGGTTGTGGTTCAGTGCCGGCCTGATAGACGGGGTAGTCGATGAGGCCCTGCTCGGCGCCGCCAAACAGGGTGGCGGGATCGTGGAGGGCCCAGGGATAGCCGTGGCGCAGCCGGTTCGGCAGATCCGGGTTGGCCACGAAGGGGCGACCGAAGCCTATCATGTCGGCCCAACCTGCCTCGAGGGCGGCCCGCGCCCGCTCGCCATCGTACTTGCCCGCGTAGATGAGGGTGTGTGGGAAAGCGTCTCTCAGTCCCTGCTTGAAGGTTTCCGGCATCAGGGGGGCATCCTCCCAGTCCGCCTCGGCGATATGCAGGTAGACGATGCCTATCTCACCCAGCAGCTTAGCGGCGGCGAGATAGGTCTCTTGCGGGTTCGCATCGACGGTGCCGTTCAGGGTGGTGAGGGGAGCCAGGCGCACGCCGACCCTGTCTGCCCCTATCTCGGCGCTGACCGCCTCGGTCACTTCTCTCAAGAAGCGCAGACGGTTCTCCAAGGATCCGCCGTAGCTGTCGGTGCGGGCATTGGATTCAGAATCCAGGAACTGGTTGATGAGGTAGCCGTTGGCGGCGTGCAGCTCTATGCCGTCAAAGCCCGCGTCCATGGCGTTGCGGGCGGCGCGGCGGAACTGGCCCACCACGGCGTCTATGTCGGCCTGGGTCATGGCGCGGGGCAGCACGGTTTCCACGAAGCCGGGGGCGTCGCTGCCGTTGTCGACAAACACCTTGACGCCGTCAGCCTTGATGGCGGAGGCCGAGATGGGCTGGGCGCCGCCTATGTTGTCAGGATGGGTGACCCGGCCCACGTGCCAGAGCTGGGCGAAGATGGTGCCCCCCTTGGCGTGGACGGCGTCCGTCACCAACTTCCAGCCGGCGACCTGCTCGGCGCTATGGATGCCCGGGGTCCAGGCATAGCCCTTGCCCATGGGAGCGACCTGGGTGCCTTCACTCACGATGAGGCCGGCCTCGGCCCGCTGGCCGTAGTAGGTGGCCATCATGGCGTTAGCCACGTCGCCGGGCTGGCTGGCGCGGGAGCGGGTCATGGGGGGCATGACGATGCGGTTGGCGAGGTGCAGTTGACCGAGGCGCAGGGGGCAGAACAGGTTGTCGTGGCTCATCGTGAATTCCTCATTTGGGATTGAGGCCACTCTACGTTCGGATGTCATTGTGAAAAAGATGGGTAATTGCAGAAGAGAATTGCAACTTGTGCAGCAATAGAGGGGGAGCAGCCAAAAAAAGAGGGCTGGCCGGCCCTCTGTATTCATTCACGTGCAGTCATTCATGGCGATGGGCCCTGCCATCCTCAAGGCTGCCGAGCCCCGATCCGCACCCGCTCGATGCGCCGCTCGCTCACCGCCAGCACCTCGAAGCTGTGCTCGCCAAGCTGCAGTCGCTGGCCCTGACTCGGCAGGCTGCCGAAGTGGGAGAGCAGCATGCCCGCCAGGGTTATGTACTCGTCGCTCTCGCTCACCAGGCCGTCGCAACCCAGCACCTGCTCCACCTGATGGAGGTTGGTGCTGCCGTTGATGAGCCACTCCTCGCCGTCGCGCACCACGTCCGGGGTCTCGTCCTCGTCCGGCAGTTCGCCGACGATGGCTTCCAGCAGATCGTGGGTGGTCACCAGCCCCTGGATGACGCCGAATTCGTCCGTCACCAGGATGAGGCTACCCCTGGCCTGGCGCAGCTCCGCCAGCAGGCGGATCACGTTGATGCTTTGCGGCACGATGACGGGATCGTTCTGTTTCGCCAGCTCGCGCAGGGGCTGACCCTCGTTCAGGGCAAACAGCAGGTCCCGCGCCTTGACCACGCCGATGAGGTCATCCAGCCCACCGTCACAGACCGGGAACAGGCTGTGGGGGGCGCGCTGCAGCAGGGCGCGGATCTCGTCCGCGCTGTCGTTGACATCGATCCACTCCATCTCGGCGCGGGGAGTCATGATGGTGCGAATGGATCGCTCGGCCAGCGACAACACCCCGCTCACCATGTAGCGCTCCTCCTCGCCAAAGCCGGGGGGCAGGGCTTGCTCCTGCTCCTCGTCTTCTTCCTGTTCCCTAGATGGGTTGCGCTTGCTACCCCCCATGAGCTGGAAGATGGCGGCCGTGGTGCGCTCACGCAGGGGCAGCCTGGATTCGTGGCGACGGGCGCTGCGCTGGGCCAGCTGGTTGAAGAACTCGATGAGCACCGAGAAGCCGATGGCGGCGTAGAGGTAGCCCTTGGGAATATGGAAGCCGAAGCCTTCCGCCACCAGGCTGAAGCCTATCATCAGCAGGAAGCTCAGACAGAGCACCACCACGGTCGGGTGGGCGTTGACGAAGCGGGTCAGTGGTTTGGAGGCGAGCACCATCACCACCATGGCGATGGTTACGGCGGCCATCATGACGCCTAAGTGATCCACCATGCCGACGGCCGTGATGATGGAGTCCAGGGAGAAGACGGCGTCCAGCACCAGGATCTGGGCGATCACCACCCCGAAGCCGGCATAGACACCGACCTGGCCCTGGGCTTCAGGCTTGGCTTCCAGACGCTCATGCAGCTCTGTGGTGGCCTTGAACAGCAGGAACAGGCCGCCCCCCATCAGGATGAGATCCCGACCGGAGAAGGAGAGTTCGCCGAGCTGCAGGATGGGCTGGGTCAGGGTGACCAGCCAGGACATGATGCTCAGCAGCCCAAGTCGCATCAGCAGCGCCAGCGACAGGCCTATGATGCGGGCCCTGTCCCGTTGGGCGGGGGGGAGCTTCTTCACCAGGATGGCGATGAAGACCAGGTTGTCGATCCCGAGTACGATTTCCAGGATGATCAGGGTAAACAGACCCACCAGCAGGGAGGGGTCCAGCAAGAATTCCATGTCATAAACCTCAATAAAAACAAACAGAGTAGGTGTCAGTCACGGCAAGGACCGCGGCAGTCTAAGGCTGTTGTTCAGAGGCGCTGATTGAGCAGGTAAAGATAGGCTTTGATGGGAAAAGACGAAGGGCTACTTCGGGGGTTGTCCATGATGGGCAATAAAACCTCGGTTAAAAATGAACCTCGATGATAACGGTTGTCGCTGATTTGGCAAGAGGCTTGTTATGGGGCGGTAACGGGCGGGTGTGATGGCGGTCATGTGTATCAACCCTCGGCAGGGTTAAAATGACAACGAAGTTAATAGCAACATATTCACCGAGCAAGCAGCGGGTGTCTAGATGGCATTTATCACGCCATATATTTAATGGTATCTATCAATGAGGTTCAACTTATTAAGCTTGATGTTGTTTCTCTATCACAACGCCATGTTATCTTGGATAAACACGCTATTTTAGGTGATAGGGGAAATTAAATTCCGTAATAGGCCCATGAGGGCTGCGTCGTAAAAATAACGTCTGTCGGCGTAAAAATAAAGCGGGGAGATGATGCCTCCCCTTGCGGATCACACCTTGATGAGTCCGAGTTGACCGCCCTCGGATCGGGCTATTCGTTGCCGGTATAGGCGGCGCCCTGCACATGTCCCTGTTTGTCACTGAGGCAGGACCAAGGGGCCTCGGCGCCCGGCACCTGGATGGTGACGCCCACACCGGCCTCGGAATCCAGCACCTCGGTGACCTTGAGTTGGGAGAGTGGCACCCTGGTCTTGCCCGACACGGCCTTCAGGCAGGCGGTCTCGGCCGGGGAGGCCTTGCTGGCAGTGGCGCTCTTAGCCACAGCGCCTGTGCTCTTGCTGGCCGCGCCTGCGCTTGGCTGGCAAATCCCCGAGCCTCTCTTGCTGGTGTAGGAGACGTCGTATTGCTGCCCTGTCTTGCTGATGGAGAGGGTGACGCCGGCGCCCTTGGCTTCATAGAAGTCGCCGCTGTATTTCTTGAGCTTGGCCTCCTTGCCATTGATATAGACGGCGCCGCCTTCATCGCTGTGCATCTGGATTTGGCCCGGGCACTGATAGTTCAACTGGGGCAGGGCAGCACTCGCCGTGCCAGCCATTGCCAAGGTGGCGATTGCGATGAGCATTTTTTTCATGACTATTACCTTCACTGTTTAACAATATATTGCTTGTTATTTTATTGGGACATAACAACAAGGTGTTTCGGTGAATATCCTTTCATCCGAGGTCAAAATAAATAGCGTCTGTACTTAATGTTAGCAACGAAATTTTTGTGTCGTTTTGTACATGCTAATGGTTATTGATACGCGTTCAGGATGAGCCGAATATTATTTACATGAATAGCCACATTGATACGAATAAAAACAGAGGAAATGCAACATAAGGGGGAGTGGGGAAAGTTAATACGTGGAGGTCACTACTTGATGGGCGATGTGAGCGGCTCAAAGACACCAGATCTTGCCGTGTCATCATCACGCGGGGCCGGGCCCCGCGTGGCATGAGGGGGAAGGGGTCAGAGCCAGCGCTTCTCGCGGGTGAAGCAGACCGACAGCCAGGCATCCCCCAGGGTGTCCCCGAGGCGGGACCAGAGCTCCTGACGCAGGGCATCCTGGCGCTCGATGGGCCACTCCTGATCCGGGGCCACCAGGATGTTGAGTTCCAGATCGAAGCGGCGGCCGCTCTTGGCCAGGTGGCTGTAACACTCGATGCCGTGGCGCTGGCGCAGGGCCTCGATCTCGTGCTCGACCCGCTGGGTGACCTCTCCCTTGGGGGCGATTTTCAGCACCTCCTGCAGATTGCGGCTGAGCACCTTGATGGGGATCAGGGTGGCGCACAGGGCCAGCAGGGTGACCAGTATTGGGTCTATGTAGCGGTTGTATTGGCCATGGCCGATGGCGTCGAGGCCGATGGCCACCAGAAAACCGATGAGCAGGGTGGCGCTGAGCAGGGTGTCGACCAGCCACTCCTTGGAGTCGACACGCACCAGTTCGGAGTCGATCCGTTCGGCCACCGCAGACTCGACCTTGTAGATGATGGCGCAGAAGAAGGTGCAGACGGCGGCATAGATGAGGGCGTGACCGAGGTCTATCTCCCGCCCGCCGCTCATCAGGGAGCTGATGCCGCTGTGCAGGGCCCCGAGACAGAGCAGCAAGATGATGGTGCCGTTGATGACGTTGGTGATGGGCTCGAAGTGGGCGTAGCCATATTGGAAGCGGGCATCGGAGGGGCGGGTGACCAGATAGGCGGTGATGAGTCCAAGGCCCGTCATGCCCATACTGAACAGGGTGAAGATGCCATCGAGCATGATGGCGTTGGAACCGACGAACAGGCCATAGCCAATCCCGAACAGGGCAAAACCTATGCACCCAAACAGTGACAGGGTCAGCGCCTGTTTTTCGGTGCGGATCAGCGTACTGATAACATGGCTGTAATGAGCCATAAATGTCCTCCTTTCAAATGGTGAAGATTGAGCGCGCAAGCGGTTTTCTAGCTGATATACTGCCGGCTCACATGTGAGCGGACCGGCCAAGGCAGCCCGACAGAGGCGAACCAGGCGGTCGTTGTCGCCGGCACTCCGGCATCAAGCAAAGGAAGGGAACAAGGATTCATGATCCCGAGACTCGATTACCAGGACAGTTTGTCACCCACAACCCTGCAGTTCCTCGATGTGTTGGGACGCAGCGCATTTCGTGGTGATATCGAAAAGTCTTATGCAAGCCGGTTGGCGATGGCGACGGATAACAGCGTCTATCAGGTTATTCCAGAGGCGGTCCTCTATCCGCGCAGTGCGGACGATATTGCGGTGATGCTCGGATTGGCCCAGGAGAACGCCTACGCCAGCTTGAGTTTCTTCCCTCGCGGCGGCGGCACCGGCACCAATGGCCAGTCTCTGGGCGGCGGCATTATCGTCGATCTCTCCCGCCATATGAACCAGATCCTGGAAATTAATCTGGAAGAGGGCTGGGTGCGTGCCCAGGCCGGGGTGGTGAAGGATCAGCTCAACGCCTACTTGAAACCCCACGGCTACTTCTTCTCGCCGGATCTCTCCACCTCCAACCGCGCGACTCTGGGCGGCATGGTCAACACCGATGCCTCCGGCCAGGGGTCGTTGGTGTACGGCAAGACCTCGGATCACGTGCTGGGCCTCAAGGCGGTGCTGGAAAACGGTGACATCATGGTCACAGAGCCGGTCAATGGCTCCCGCCTCGAAGACAAGCTGGCACTGGAGAGCCGGGAAGGGGAGATCTATCGCACCCTCTATCGCATCGGCAAGGAGCGGCGCGCCGACATAGAAGCCACCTTCCCCAAGCTCAACCGCTTCCTCACCGGCTACGATCTCAAGCACCTCTATCAGCCCGATACCGACACCCTGGACGTCAGTCGGGTGCTGTGCGGCTCGGAAGGCTCCTTGGGCTTCATCACCGAGGCCAGGCTCAACATCACCCCCATCCCGCGCTACCGGACGCTCGTCAACGTCAAGTACGACAGCTTCCCGTCGGCGCTGCGCAACGCCCCCTTTATGGTGGAGGCCCACGCCCTCTCGGTGGAGACGGTGGACTCCCGGGTGCTGGGACTGGCCCGGGCCGATATCATCTGGCACTCGGTCAAAGAGTTCATTCAGGAGGTGCCGGGCAAGGATCTGCAGGGGCTCAACATCGTCGAGTTTGCGGACACCGACGAAGGGGAGCATCAGGCCAAGGTGGCCGAGCTGTGCCGGCGCATCGACGCGCTGCTGGCCAAGGGGGAGGCGGGGGTCATCGGCTATCAGGTGTGCAGTCATCTGCCGAGCATCGAGACCATCTACGCCATGCGCAAGAAGTCGGTGGGGCTGCTCGGCAACGCAGAGGGGCGCAAGAAGCCGGTGGCCTTCACCGAAGATACCGCCGTGCCGCCCGAGTCACTGGCCGACTTTATCATGGAGTTTCGCGCCCTGCTGGACGACCATGGCCTCGACTACGGCATGTTCGGCCACGTGGATGCGGGGGTCCTGCACGTGCGCCCGGCGCTCGACCTGTGCGACCCGGAGCAGGAGGTATTGCTGCGGCGCATCTCGGATCAGGTGGTGGCACTCACCGCCAAATATGGCGGCCTGATGTGGGGGGAGCACGGTAAGGGCTTCCGCTCCGAATACAGCCCCGCCTTCTTCGGTGCGCTGTGGGAGGAGCTGCAGCGGGTGAAGGGGGCCTTCGACCCCCAGAACCGCATCAACCCCGGCAAGATCTGCGTGCCCTATGGCAGCGGCGCCGAGCTGGTGTCGGTGGACGGGCCCAAGCGCGGCAAGTTCGATCGCCAGATCCCCATCGCCGTGCGGGAAAGCTATACCCGGGCGCTGGATTGCAATGGCAACGGCCTCTGCTTCACCTTCGAGACCGATTCCCCCATGTGCCCCTCGGTCAAGATCAGCAAGGACAGGCGCCACTCTCCCAAGGGGCGGGCCGGGCTGATGCGCGAATGGCTGCGCCAGTTGGCGGAGCAGGGCTTCGACCCCCTGAGCGAGGAGATCGCGCTGCAAAGCGGCGGTCTGCGCATCAAGGCTATCGTCGACAAGCTGCGCAATACGGTGGCCCGCGCCCGTGGTCAGTATGACTTCTCCCACGAGGTGATGGAGGCGATGGAGGGGTGCCTCGCGTGCAAGGCATGCACCAGCCAGTGCCCCATCAAGGTGGATGTGCCGAGCTTCCGTGCCCGCTTTATGCAGCTGTACCATGGTCGATATTTGCGGGGCCCCAAGGATTACTTCGTCGGCACTGTCGAAAGCTATGCGCCCCTGCTCGCCAAGGCGCCGAGACTGGTGAACTTCTTCCTGGAGAAGGAGTGGGCCCAGAAGGCGAGCGAGAAGAGCATCGGCATGGTGGACGTGCCGCTGCTCTCGGTGCCGACTCTGGCCGAGGAGCTGCGGGATCACAAGGCCCGCTACTTCGATCTGGCGGGTCTGGAGGCCATGAGCCCAGAGCAGCGCAAGAAGGTGGTGCTGATCGTCCAGGATCCCTTCACCAGTTATTACGACGCACCCGTGGTGCGGGATCTGGTGAAACTCGCGAGCAAGCTCGGACTTCAGCCTTATCTGCTGCCGTTCAAACCCAACGGCAAGCCCCAGCACGTGAAGGGCTTCCTGCGCGCCTTCGCCCGCACCGCGGCGAGCGGCGCCCAGTTCCTGAACAAGATGGCGGCCCTCGGCATCCCCATGGTGGGGGTGGATCCTTCTCTGGTGCTCTGCTACCGGGATGAGTATGCCAAGGCCCTCGGCCCCGCCCGTGGCGACTTCCAGGTGATGCTGCCTCAGGAGTGGCTGCTCTCCTTGCCAGCAGACAAGTTACCCGCCCCTGAGACTCGCGCGACCGGACAAGGGGAGGGGGAGCCCTGGTATCTGTTCGCCCACTGCACCGAGAAGACCGCCAAGCCCTCCACCCACGGCGACTGGGGCACCCTGTTCAGCCGCTTTGGCGCCAGGTTGCAGCCGGTGTCTGTGGGTTGCTGCGGCATGGCGGGCACCTATGGCCATGACGCCAAGCAAGTGGAAAACTCCAAGGGCATTTATGGCCTCAGTTGGGCCGAGCCTCTAGCGCGTCTACCCAAGGAGCGCTGCCTCGCCACCGGTTACTCCTGTCGCAGCCAGGTGAAGCGAATGGAGGGGGAGAAACTCAAGCATCCGCTGCAGGCCCTGCTGGAACTGCTCTGATGTTGACCCTGCCCAAACGGTTTCGGGTGCCGCAAGCCTATCGGCGCCCCAACCTGCTGCTGTTGCCGGTGAGCCCCGCCCAGGCGGTGGTAGAGTTCGTCGCCATCTTGCGCGAGCGCGAGCAACTGCATCAGTTGTTTCGTCCGGACGATCTCTGGCCTTCCGCCCACTTCAGCCTGAGTCAGCACGAGGCGGATCTGGAGTGGCAGCGCTCGGAGTTCCTGGCCAAGCGCTCCTTCGCCTACGGCCTCTGGAGCCCGGAGCGGGAACCCGAGTTTTGGGGGGGCGTCTACCTCTACCCCTCCGTGCTGCCGGAGGTGGAGGTGGAGCTCTTCTTCTGGAAGGTGGCCGACGCCCCCCTCGGCGATGCCGAGCTCGAGGCCGAGCTGCGCGACTGGCTTGGGAAGGTCTGGCAGTGGCGATCACCCCGTCTGCCGGGGCGGGACACCCCCTGGGATGAATGGCCAGGGGTCACCTACCCCTGGTGAAGGGGTTTATCCCCGCCGAGTCCTGTTTGTCTCAAGATGCCCCGATATCGGGGCATTTTTCTTGTCCCGTTTTGCACCGGCCCCGGCAGTTTTGTTAAGGTCTTCGGCAACTCATTGATCACGTTCACTCATCACACAGGAATCCGCTCGCCATGAGTCAAGAGAACACCGCCATCTGGCGCAGGCCCATGAGCCTGGAGGGGCTCAACGCCAGCTCCCGCAACACCCTGATGGCCCACCTCGACATCCGCTACACCGCCTTCGGGCCCGACTGGCTGGAGGCGACCATGCCGGTGGATCACCGCACCCATCAGCCGCTCGGCATGCTGCACGGCGGCGCCTCCGTGGTGCTGGCGGAGACGTTGGGCTCCTTGGCGGCCAACATGGCGGTGGGGGCGGACAGCTATTGCGTGGGATTGGAGGTCAATGCGAACCACCTGAGGGCCAAGCGGGAAGGGGTGGTGACCGGGCGCTGCTCCCCCTTGCATCTGGGGGCGACTACCCAGGTGTGGCAGATAGAAATTCGCGACGAGCGGGGGCGTTTGCTGTGCACCAGTCGGCTCACCATGGCGGTGCTCAGGCACAAGCAGGACAAGGGATCCGGCGAGAAGTGATCGGCAATAACGCACCATGAGCGAAAAATAAGCAAGCCATAGTCGCGAGATCCCTCTATAATTGCCAACGTCTTGAGAGGCTTATCACATTTTTCAAGACAGCAGAACAAAGTGGCGCTATAATCGCCGCCTTTTGCTATTCCGCGGTGTTAGCCGCCTGCCTTAATCTGGAAGAATCTATGTCTGATACCGAACAACTGCCCCTTTTTAGTGAGCTTGGACTGGCCGCGCCCGTATTGAAAGCGCTGCAGGACGTGGGCTATGAGCGCCCGTCTCCCATCCAGGCCGCAGCAATCCCCCACCTGATGGCGGGACACGATCTGCTGGGGCAGGCACAAACCGGTACAGGGAAGACCGCTGCTTTTGCCTTGCCTCTGTTGTCTCGTCTGGAAGCTGGTAACCGTAACACCCAGATCCTGGTGCTGGCGCCGACCCGCGAACTGGCTCTGCAGGTGGCCGAGGCGTGCCAACGCTACGCCCACCACATGCCCGATTTCCACGTGCTGCCCATCTATGGCGGCGCCTCCTACGAAACCCAGACCCGCGCCCTGCGTCGTGGGGCTCAGGTTGTCGTCGGTACCCCGGGCCGCGTGATGGATCTGATCCGTCGCAAGAACCTGGACCTCTCCGGTCTGAAAGCCCTGGTGCTGGATGAAGCGGACGAAATGCTGCGCATGGGCTTCATCGACGACGTGGACTGGATCATGGATCAGTGCCCGGCCGGCCGTCAGGTAGCCCTCTTCTCCGCCACCATGCCGGAGCAGATCCGCCGCGTGGCCCAGAAGCACCTGAAGCAGCCCAAAGAGATCAAGATCGCCTCCAAGACGGCTACCGCTACTACCATCCGCCAGCGCTACTGGCAGGTGACCGGTCTGCACAAGCTGGACGCCATGACCCGTCTGCTGGAAGTGGAACCCTACGAGGCCCTGCTGGTCTTCGTGCGCACCAAGAATGCCGCCGAAGAGCTGGCCGGCAAGCTGGCCGCCCGTGGTCACGCCTGTGAAGCCCTGCACGGCGACATCCCGCAGAAGCTGCGTGAGCGTACCGTCGACAAGCTGCGTCAAGGCCAGCTGGACATCCTGATCGCCACCGACGTGGTTGCCCGTGGTCTGGACGTCGAGCGCATCACCCACGTGGTGAACTACGACATCCCCTACGACACCGAATCCTACGTTCACCGTATCGGCCGTACCGGCCGTGCCGGTCGCAAGGGTGAGGCCATCCTGTTCGTGGCTCCCCGCGAGCGCCGCATGCTGCGCGCCATTGAGCACGCGACTCGCCAGGCCATCGAGCCGATGAAGATGCCAAGCACCGAGGACATCAACCAGCACCGTCTGGCCAAGTTCAAGGAGCGCATCCGCGAGACCATGATGGGTGAGGAGCTGGAGATCTATCACAACCTGGTGAACGAGCTGATCCAGGAAGACTCCGCCGATCCGCTGGAACTGGCTGCCGCCCTGGCCAAGCTGGTGCAGGGTGATCAGCCGCTGCTGCTGGATGACTCCATCCCGGATCCCCTGTTCAGCAACAACAACGATCGTGGCGGCTTCGAGCGCCGTGACTTCAACGACCGCGGTGGCCGCGAGTTCAACGACCGTGGTCCCCGTGATTTTGGCGACCGTCCGGCCCGTCGCATGCCGTCCCTGGAACCCCGTCCCCTGAAGGACAACCCGGACGTGGAGATGGAGCGCTACCGCGTGGACGTGGGTGCCCATCACGGCGTCAAGCCGGGTCAGATCGTGGGTGCCATCGCCAACGAGGCGAACATCGAGAGCCGTTTCATCGGCAACATCGACATCGCCGATGACTTCTCCACCGTGGACTTGCCCAAGGGCATGAGTGCCGAGGTGCTGGAAGTGATCAAGAAGGCCCGTGTCTGCCAGCGTCCGCTGCAGATCGCCCGCTACACCGAAGTGCCGGCCGGCAGCAACACCGCCCCCCGTCCGCCCCGCAGCGACCGTCCCTTCAACAAGGAACGTCCTTTCAACAAGGATCGCCGTCCCCAGGGTGACCGTCCCTTCAACAAGGGCGGAGAGCGCCGTGAAGGTGGCTTCAACAAGGATCGCAAGTTTAGCAAGCGCCGCGACAGCTAAGCCCGTATCGCACTGAAAAAGACCGCTCATGGAGCGGTCTTTTTTTATGGGCGCTGATCAGGGAGAAAATCCAGGGAGTAGCTGACAAGATATGGCCGGATTTTCTGGCCTCAGGACCCCGGGGATAGTCTCGGCAGGGAGCGGGGGGTTACCTTGTAGGGCTCAGAGACATGGTGCTGCGGGATGGCGAGGAAGGGAGGGTGGACAGGCTGGGGGCTATGGCAGTGTTGGTGCTGGCGGTGGAGAAGGGTTCTTTCTCGGTGGTGGCCAGGTTTTGGGGTTGGGCCAACCCGCGGTGTCCAAGCTGATTGCCCAGCCGGAGGCCCGTCTGGGAAGGTCTCAGTTGTTGTGATCGACCCTGACCTGATCCCAATCGGGGGGGGGGGGGCCTGCACCGGGGCGAACGCTTGACCGACCCTTGTGAGGGGCCTGCCCGAGTTGCAGCCGAGAGTCACTCATTGCCCGGCGGAATAGCTGTGATGGCGTGGGAACTAGGTTGCCAGCGGGTCTCTGAACCCGTCTGAGGCTCCTTAAATGAGAAGAGGCGACCCTGGGGTCGCCTCTTGCATTGCATCTGCGTTGCCAGCCGCGTGCCTTAGAGCACCATGGCGGCAATCCAGCCGAAGACGATGAGAGGGATATTGTAGTGGATAAAGGTGGGCACCACGCTGTCCCAGATGTGATCGTGCTGGCCGTCGGCGTTGAGCCCCGAGGTGGGACCCAGGGTCGAATCCGAGGCGGGGGAGCCCGCATCCCCCAGGGCGCCGGCGGTCCCCACCAGGGAGATGGTTGCCAGGGGGGAGAAGCCGAGGTGGAGGCAGAGCGGCACATAGATGGTGGCGATGATGGGCACGGTGGAGAAGGAGGAACCTATCCCCATGGTGATGAGCAGGCCCACCAGCAACATCAGGAAGGCGGCTATGCCCTTGTGACCGGCCATCATGCCGGAGACGGCCTGCACCAGGCTCTCGACCCCGTGGGTCTCCTTCATGACAGCTGCGAAGCCGGCGGCGGAGATCATGATGAAGCCGATGAGGGACATCATGCGCACCCCTTGGGTGAAGGCATCCTGGCTCTCGCGGAACTTGATGACGCCGCCGCAGGTGAAGATGACGAAGCCCGCCAGCGCCCCCAGTACGATGCTGTTGGTCATCAACTGCAGCCCCAGTGCCACGGCGATGGCCAGCAGGGCGACCCAGATGTGGCTGAGGTTGAGATCCACGGTTTCCGGCTCGGCGGCCAGGATCTTCTCCAGATCGTACTGGCGCGGCTTGCGGTAGCTGAAGAAGACGGCGATGAGCAGGCCGACGAACATGCCAAACACCGGGATGGCCATGGCCAGCGGCAGCTGGCTGTGCTCCACCGGCACCCCGTTGTCGATCAGGTTCTTGGCCAGGATGTTGTTGAGGAAGATGCCGCCAAAGCCCACCGGCAGCAGCATATAGGTCGCGGTCAGGCCGAAGGTGATGACGCAGGCCACCTGACGGCGGTCGATCTGCATCTGGGCCATGACGTGCAACAGCGGCGGGATCAGGATGGGGATGAAGGCGATGTGCACCGGGATCAGGTTCTGGGAAGAGATGGAGACCCCCAGTACCGAGGTGAGCAGCAGGGTCTTGACCCAGAGGATGCGTGAACTGCTGGCATCCTTGCCGAGCTGGCTGATCACCTTGCGGGCGAGCAGGTCTGTGATGCCCGAGCGGGAGATGGCCACGGCGAAGGCCCCCAGCATGGCGTAGGAGAGGGCGATCTCGGCGCCGCCCCCCAGACCACCGCTGAAGGTGCTGAGGGTGTGCTCCAGCGAGAGGCCGCCGATGAGGCCGCCGACGATGGCGCCGATGGCGAGGGAGACCACCACATTGATCCGCAGCAGGCTGAGCACCAGCATCAGCGCCACCGCGATAACAACAGGATTCATTTGATTTCCTTATAGTATGTGTTGCTGTCTGTCTTCTGAAAGGCAGTTAGTTTGCGAAAAATGTGACAAATGTCGAGAAAAAAATCGCCTAAAACCGCTAGTCGGCAGCATCTTGTGGCACAACCTTGATCGGGGCCAGGATTTGGCCTCGCTCTGGCGCGTGCGCCGCCGGCCGCGGGGTGCTGGCCAAACCAGATGGACGAGCCCGGGTTTGGAACACGCCTGAAAACAGTCAGGCTGCCATGGGGCAGCCTGAGTGTCTGGATGCATATCCATGCATTACTCGGCGTCGTCCGCCGTCTCGTCCGCCTCGGCGGGGGGCCAGCCCCCCAGGCTCTTCCAGCGGTTGACGATGTAGCAGAAGAGATCCGTGGTGCGCTCGGTGTCATAGAGGGCGGAGTGAGCCTCTTTATTGTCGAACGGGATCTTGGCGCTCTGGCATGCCTTGGCCAGCACCGTCTGCCCCAGGGCGAGGCCGGAGAGGGCGGCGGTGTCGAAGGTGGCGAAGGGGTGGAACGGATTGCGCTTGAGGCCGGCCCGCTCGGCGGCGGCGGTCACGAAGCCGTGATCGAAGGTGGCGTTGTGGGCCACTATGATGGCGCGGCCGCAGTCCTGCTCCTTCATGCCCTTGCGCACCCCCTTGAAGATCTCGGTCAGTGCCTCTTTCTCGCTGACGGCGCCCCGCAGCGGGTTGAAGGGGTCGATGCCGGTGAATTCCAGCGCGGCCTTTTCCAGGTTGGCCCCTTCGAACGGCTCGACGTGGAAATGGAAGATCTGATCGGGCACCAGCCAGCCTTCCTCATCCATCTTGAGGGTATGAGCGGCGATCTCCAGCAGGGCATCGGTACGGGCATTGAACCCGGCGGTTTCTACATCGATGACGACGGGGTAAAAGCCACGAAAGCGGCCCTTGAGGGTGTGAACGGCGTCGGTCATGGTATCTCGGTCGGCGTGAATGTAAGGGCGCATTATGGCAAAAAAGCCGGCCCTTGTCCCTCCCGCGCAAGGCGTTTCTCCCCGGGCTCGGCCCGGGGGGACCATGTTGTCTGCCGAGCTTTCTCCCCGCCCACCACTTTTAGTTGCTAAAGCTTGCCTGCCCCCTGCCGATAGTTAATCCGAGATCGTATGGAGGGCAAGCCGTTGAATGCTTGGGTGTTAGGGTTGGTCAGCATATCCGTGAGTATGCAGTTGCAGGCTGGGGTCACCGAATTTGGTGCCGGCCTGGATCAATCCGTCTGGCGGCTGACCTCGGACTCCCAGGTGGAGTGCCGCCTCGAACACCCCATTCCCCGCTGGGGCACGGGATCCTTCGTGAGCCGTGCCGGTCGCAAGATCAATCTGGACTTCGAGCTGAAGGGGCAGCGCCCCCAGGCCCGCACCCAGACGGTGAGCCTCGGCATCATGCCCCCCAGCTGGCGTCCCGGGGTGTCCGGTCGGCAGATAAGCCAGCTGCAGTTCTACCAGCAGTTTGACGGCCTGGTGGCCGGCCAGACCGCCTGGACCATGCTGGACGAGCTGGAGGGCGGGCGCATGCCGACCTTCCAGTATCGAGACTGGTATCGCCAGGACAGGCCGGTGCGGGTCTCCCTCTCCTCGGTCAACTTCCGGGTCAAGTACCAGGCCTTCATGGACTGCCTGACGGGCCTCCTGCCCTACAGCTTCAACGACATCGCCTTCAGTGTGCTCTCCTACGACAAGAACAGCGACCAGCTGTCGCCGGCATCGAAGCGCCGGCTGGCGATGATCAGCGAGTATGTGAAGGCGGACAAGAGCATAGACGTGGTGGTGATCGACGCCTACAGCGACAGCTATGGCGGCCGCTGGCCGAACCAGAAGCTCTCCGAGAAGCGGGCGGATGCCATCAAGCAGGTGTTCGTGGATCTGGGGATAGAATCTGGCAAGATCTCGGTGGAAGGGCACGGGGAGAAGCAGCACGTGGCGTCCAACGAGACGGAGGGGGGCAGGGCCAAGAACCGGCGTGTGGTGATCAACATGGGGCGTAACGGCACCATCTGACTCGTATGCTGAGCGGTAGCGTCAGTCTATCGACTTATGCGATGAACATGGGTTCGGTGAAATATCATGCCACCATCGAGGCACCATCTTCCCCATCTCCTTTCCCGAATGACGGACATAAAAAATGCCAGCCGGCTGAGCCGACTGGCATTTTTTCAATGCTGAGCGAACTTATTTAGCCAGGGATTCCGGCAGGTGCTCGCGGATCTTGCCGAGCATCTCTTTCAGGACGCGGGGGTTGGCGACGACCATGTTGCCGGAGTTCTCGTAGTTGTGACCACCCACGAAGTCGGTGACGATGGCACCGGCTTCCTTGGCCAGCAGCTCACCGGCGGCGGTTTCCCAGGGCTTCAGGCCGATTTCCCAGAAACCGTCGATGCGACCGGCGGCCACGTAGGCCAGATCCAGGGCCGGAGAACCGGCACGGCGGATGTCGGCACACTCGATGAACATGCTCTGGAACATCTTCAGGTAGGGCTCGATGTGGTGCTTCTGTTTGAACGGGAAGCCGGTGGCCAGCACGGTGCCGGCCATCTCGCGGGCCTTGCCCACACGGATGCGGTAGCCGTTCAGCTGAGCGCCGTTACCGCGGGTGGCGGTGAAGAGTTCGTCGCGAATGGGATCGTAGACAACGGCTTGTTCGGTCTTGCCTTTCACGCGCAGGGCGATGGAAACGGCGAAGTGCGGAATGCCTTTGACCAGGTTGGTCGTGCCATCCAGTGGGTCGATGATCCATTGGTAATCCGGATTGGTACCGGCAATCTCACCAGACTCTTCAGCCACGATGCTGTGTTCCGGGTAAGATTTTTTGATGGTGTGAATGATGGCCGCTTCGGCGTCGCGGTCAACGTTGGTCACGAAGTCATTGCTGCCTTTCTGGATAGCCTCGATGTTCTCGGGCTGGGAGAAGGCTTTTACTACAACTTGACCGGCGTTGCGCGCAGCGCGCACGGCGATATTCAGCATCGGATGCATAGGTTCACCACTGGATGTTAAAGAACGGGGGATAAAAGGACGCGATATCTTACCAAGATATTCTGGAATGGCAACCATTGCCGATGCCAATCGTCAGATTAATAACTGCCAGATCTGTCGGTTCCAATAAAGGCCTATCATGGGCTAGTCTTATCGCGACAGCCGCATAACAGGCTGTGGTGAGCATAGGGAAATGAACCATGAATCTGTCATTAGTCAGTCAGAAACCGTTAGCCGCAAACGCACAGGGAGTGTTGGCAGCATTGCGCGCCTCTAATGGATTTGATCATTACTTCAATGAAGTACGAGTGGCACAACCTGGTCAGTGGCAGCCGGGGGCCCAGGAAGTGGCCATCTTGCTGCTGGAGGAGGGGGACGCCGCCTGGCCCGCATTCAGCTGGCCGAGTGACAACGGTGGCGGGCTGGGATTGCCCGTGTTGCCGCTGCTGGTCCACAAGCAGAGTGACGGGGCGACCCTGGCTGGACCGGATGTCCGGGATCCGCACCTCTACTTTGTCTCCAACGGCATAGTGCTGGATGAAGCCGAACTCGCGGATCCCGCCTGTAGCCGCGTTCTGCAGAGCAAGCTCGAATCCTACTTCCCCCTGCTGTCCCGCCTCACCCTGCTCCGGCAGCGCCAGCCCCAGGGGCTGTGCAACTAGGCTCCCCCTCCTGGTGGACTGTTCAAACGGCGCAATATTTGTCATAAGGAACAGGTAAGGGTTTTGCGACAAAAAGGCCCCAGTACTGGGGCCTTTTTTGTTACTTAAACTTGTCTTCCAAGATTGTACTGAGACGAACCATCGTTCTGTTCAGCTCTTGGATGCTCTCATTGAGCCGATCCATCTTGGCATCAGTACTGTTCTGTCTTGCCTCAATGGCATCAAGACGAACACCAATACGTACATCTTCTTTATCTAGTGTTTGGATTTTGTTGTAGTGTGACCAGATACGTTTTTCATGTACTTCTATCTGTTTGTATCCAGCATAACCAGATGCAATGATACTTATGATCACAATGATTGCTTTTAGGTCTAGAAACCCCTTCAATTTCTCAAACATTGTACTTACCCAATCACCCGAATCCGGCCATACACAAGTACAATTGTATCTCCCTCTGCGGTGAGTGCAGTTACCTTGTATTCATAATCACCCTTCTTGAAGTTGCTGGTATTGGCAATGAGTAATTCAATCTCAGTTTCCAGTGCTTCTACTTTCATCTTGGTTACTCTGTTTCCAGTACCAACCCAAAATGAACCATCACCTGTGATACTCTCAAACTCTTGTAGTTCTTCTCTTGATATTCTCTTTCGGAAAGTACCACCACTTACCATGGAATAGCTCTTTACTTTTGACATATAAAACCCTTTATTATTGTTATGTATTTTGTATTTATGGAATGGCCACAAATGTGACCCGTTCTTAATGCAACTTACTCTTGATTGCAGCAATCTCAGCCATGAGTAAATCAATGGTCTGTTGTTGAGTGTCAATTAGATTACCCTGTGTCTTAACTATCTCATGTAGTTCATTCACAGCCCCAGCAGTTAGAGTTGCAACACCAGTGACAGATACTGTTAGGTTCTCAATCTCATTACCTTCTGCATCAACCAATCCGCCACCTTTACTTGTGTTGGTGGCATCTGGAAGAACTGCATTCACTTCCTGAGCAATCACACCAACCTCACGACCCTCAAAACCATTCTTGATGTAACTATATGCACCAATGGAAGATAGTTTACCTAGACAGTTATCAAGTGGTTTTACATCACTCTTCAATCTGAGGTCTGAGTTATGTTGGAATGAGTTTGCATACACATCACCACTAACTGTCATTCTTGGGGCAACGAAGGTGATCCAATCATTTGCCCCTGGACTACGTGAGAACTGAATAACGCCATTGGGTTTTAACAACCAATGAATGGACGCCCCTGCATCATTGGTATATCCAATGACATATGAGGTCTCATCAAAGTTTGGTGTGATGTATGAGCCTGTGTAGTGCTCCCCACCCCATTGACCGGGATAGTTGTACTGAGCTGAGGTGATGCCAATTAGATTACCACTATCAACTGCCATTCGTTCCCGATAGAAACTCGCCTCACCCTGTGCTGCCCAACCCCGTCTAGTTTCGTTAGAACTTCCAAAGCGACCATCTCGATAGATGCGGGCGGCGGGTCTGCTGTTTGTGTTTGGGTTTGCATTTGCGGGGTTTGAGAAGATCATGACTGACTCATTCTCAAGACTTAGCCGCATACTTGGGACAGTGGCAGTGTGTTTGACCCATGCCGTGCCATTGTAGTATTCCCCAGTACTTAGGAATGAACCACTGGGGCCATCCATGAATGCATATCTATTTGAACTTAGACGACTATCACCAGTTGTGTATCCCTCCACTCTCATCACACCACCAAGCTCAATTTTGTTTCCAGTTAGAGATAGGTTTGAGGATGTGATGGTTAATGCCTCAGTGGCAGTTCCACCAATACTGAATGTCCCAGTTGTGGTATCACGAGTAATGAGATTTGTGTTGGCATTACCTGTTCCAAGACCACTACTGTATAGACCATGGGATGTTCCATTATCAAAGAGGAATAGACGACGACCACTCCGATCAACACCAATCTGAGGTTCAGTACTGGTCCCGCGATCAACACGAACATTACCACTGAATACCTGACCCGCAATATCTGCCTTCTTGGCAAGTTCGGTGTCTGTATATGTCTTGTCTGCTTTCTTTAGAAGTTCAGCATCAACATATGTCTTATCGGCTTTCTCACCTAATTCAGTATTGACATAGGTTAAATCTGATTTCTTCAATAACTCAGCATCAACATAGGTCTTATCTGCCTTTAGTACTAGTGATGAGTTGACATATGATAGGTTTGCCTTCTTGGCCTCTAAATCAGCAACCAGACCATCGACATAATCCTTCCGAGTACTTGAGTTAGTGGCAGTACTTTGTGCTGTCTTCTGTAGAAACTCATCTGCTAACACCTGACCAGATACAACATCAACAATCTTTGATTTATGACTAAACCGAATACCAATTGCATTATCCATTGTTAGTGTCGTTCTGGCATCTGCATTTGAGAGGTCTCGTGCCTGAAGATATAGACGGCCATTTGGCTTGGTGGGATCATCAGTCTGAACTACCTGACCATGGATACTTGCAATGGTAGAACCATTAGTATGAGGATCATAATCACCCACACCAACACGGAAATTCATATCACCAACTGAATACACACCACCCACTGCGGTATCTGTTTTGTAGTGCTGACGAGCCAGAGCAGTATATGCACTTGCTGTACTTGTTGCCGTGCCAAGACGAAGAACACCAGTTCTATATAGATTGGTTGAGCCGAACTGACCACTCTCAATCCATGGGCTCCATATTGAGCCATTGAAGGTTCGGGTTAGTTCATCAGTTCCATCATAGGTCGCACCACTATCTTTTCGAATTCGTGTGTACTTCTGAGTTAGGAGGTTATCGAAGGTACGCTGACGAACCTCAAGCATTCCAGTATGTCCAACTGGCGTGGCACTTCCTGTGTTATCAATTCCATTTAACCATGTGTTCTGGCACATGTAGATGCCACTGGTACGAGCTAGATTGAAATCACGAACACCACCAGTTGTGGTTATGGCATCTGGCATTGTTCCAAGACCAGCACCCCAACCAGCAGTGAGATCTTTATTATTGGATGAGTACTGAACTTCCCAGTTACTGAACGTCCCATTGAAACTAGTACGAGTCCAGATAACACCAGTACTGCGGACGATAACCATCTGATTAAAGGTAACGGTATTGAATGGACTAACAATGAGAGTACTACCACTGTTTGCACCACTTGGGCCATTGATGGTTGCACCAATGATGGGATATGTCCCTGCCTTGAGGGCCTTGTTACAGTCATTATCTGGAATGACCGTGAATGAACCCATTGCCCCCAAATCATCAATTGTTGGCATGTTCCCACGGTGCAGAATGTCATAGTTATTGGAACCCCAAACAACACGAGGATTCACACCCTGAGCCATGGAGAACCGGAGCATGGAGAGGGGAGTGCCATACCAACCACTAAGCATTAGAGATTGGTCAGTGGTGGTTTTATCCATCTTCCCTGACTGAAGATAACCAGTTTGCCCACTGAACACCTGCCGCATTCCATAACCGTTGACATCTTGTACTTCAATACCAGTGCTTGCAATCAACCTTGGCAACATCAAATTGCCCGCCATGGCTTGATCACCAGTCTTCTTAACTGTGTTGGCAACTGTTGCTGCTGCCTCAGCAGCAGATGCCTTTGCCTCAATGGCTGCTTGAACTGCGGCCTGATATGCAGCAGTGCCAATGTTTGTATCTTGAACTACCACTACCTTTGTTGTCTTTGTGCCAATGCCACTGTAATCACTAATTGCAACAGCAGTTGTGTTCTTAAGTGCAGGTAAGTTTGATAGTTCAGTAATTTGTACTTTGAAACCCATAAAATCCCTTATTGTTATAATTATTATGTTTATGGTATTTATTGAGTTAGTACTGAAATGAAAAGGCCCAGTACCGTTAAGTACTAGACCTTTAATTATTATTTTCGATTACCTAGATTGCGTAGTATCTCAAGTACTATTGTAAGCCAGTCTTTACTGTTCCAACTCATCATGCAACACCGAAGTACACAGATGCACCAAGAGCAGCAAACAGAACAAACACAATTGCCCCTTTCGCCACTATATGCATTTTTGAACCTAGTACTTTGTCGATTGCTCCCTTGAGGAAAACACCAATACCCATATATTATTCCTTTTGTTATTATTATTACTTATTTAGGATAATGGGCAGTACTACCAGTGCGTAGAGTTTCCATTACTCTCTTTGCTCTGTTGGGTGTTTGTTTGAACCAAGTACTATCTAATCCCTGTCGGTATGCCTCATTAAGATTTCCAGCATCAATAGCAGCCCACATCTTTTTGAACTTAGCAACACCAGCAATACCTAGCTGAAAGCACATGTTCTGTATCGAACTTTGACGTACTGGGCATAACTGCTTGTAGACTGCATAGAACGATGCAGATTCAATTCCTTTCTTAACTGCGGCTAAGTCCTTGGCAAACAGATAGGATGCCTCAGATGCAGTTATACGCCCATCTGGAGCGATAGGTGATAGTAGTTCTTTAGATAGAATCTCAATGGCTCGTACTTTGGATATAGTATTGTCTCTCACAATCAGATGACCAATTCCAACAGTCCAATATCCCTCAGTGTCTCTGTACATAACAAGCTTATATCCTTCATCGTACTTAAGTTGTTCCTCTATAGTTAAGTTCTTCATTTCTACCTCATTAAATATCTATATGGAAATATTTATGAGGAATGCAGCGGGTGACTGGCGTAAGTAAGTGGAAAGGACTACCAGAGGGATTTGTACCTAATCAAAAAGAACATGAAGGATTTGTGTATCGAATAGTGAATATCAGTACTGGACAGTACTACATAGGGAAGAAAAGCTTTTGGACTAGACAGAAGAACAAGAAGACAGGGAAACGAGAGGTGAAGGGTAGTAACTGGTGTGTCTATCACAGTAGTAATGCAGAGGTTCAGGGATGGCCTGAGAGCAACTGTGAGTGTTCAGTACTGTACTTGTGCGGGACTAAGTACGAGCTTGGATACCGCGAGATCGAGAGCCTTGTTCAGTCCCACGGATTACGCGATCCGAAGTGCCTCAATCAGATGATGGGATCAGCCAGGATCGGGAGGTGCCCCAGCTCGTTCAGGCTGCTATGATGGCGGCATTTGGGACTGGAGAGGGTTCGGGGAATGAGCGGTGCAGCAAATATAACAATCAATGGATATGAGTTGGTTTCATGGAAAGATACATACAACAAATGGTACTTCAGAAATGATGACGAAAAGATCAACATTCTAGAAAGTAGTCTAGGTGTTGATGATAAAACCATATTTGGGTATAGAGCTTCTGTAGATACCATCAGGCGAAGACTTCAACTTGATGGATATGATTTAAGATCAGCCGAGAAAGATTTCTATGATACTAAGAATCTATGGATAAGAGATATTCTCGATACATTAGAGGAACATCGGCGTGAAGTTGAGTTACATGGTCATTTCTTGATGCCAGTAGATTTATATCATTTAACGGAAGATCTAAAAGTTCTTAAGAAAACAGATTTTTCGGCTTGGCTAAATAAAATGCCAGAAGCTTTAGAGTTAATGAAAAAACAAAAGAGAGGTTGGATACCAAATCGTGAAGAGTGGAATCCTTTATTGTATTTTATGTTTTCGTACTCAATCGGTATATTGGAAACTAACCTAGGTTTTGTAAACACATTATTCCCCTGTATGCAAATGGAATCATATGCAGTAGTGTTGCTAAATTTGAGTGAGGCTGATGATGATTGTATTTTGAATATCTCTGGATTACCAAGTAATATTTGGTCTGACTTCATTGAAGAACGAGGACAGGCACGAGCATCAGAGACTAAGTTTTATAATGATTTTTTAGATTCACTTGAAGAATTATCAGAACTAAACAAAGAGAAGGAAAGTCCACTACTTCAACGAATGATCTATTCTAATGTTATTACCTCAATGGAAGCATACTTATCAGAGACAATGAAGCGACATGTTTTAAATCGACATGCGATAAAGCGTAGGTTTGTGGAATACTATTCTTTCTTTGACAAGAACATTAGAGAGAATAAGATTTTTGAATTTATAGACTCTCTTGATGGTGAGATAAACAAACAAATTGATAAGATATCTTTCCATAATAAAGATGTGGTTGTGGGGCTTTATAAGCATGTTCTTTTGTGTGATTTTCCTGAAAAAAGGATGAAAGAATTAACTGCTTGTATCGATGTTCGTCATGACATTGTGCATCGCAATGGGAGGAGTACAGACGGTTTATTGACAACCATAACACAGGATGATGTTGAAAAGGTAATAAGATTAGTACATAGAATTGTGGAACATATAGATAAGCAGATAATAACAGGTTTACCTGATGATAAGATGAATATAGTTAAGTAAAACTAAGTTAACAAGGAACCCTACTACATGAGTAGGGTTCCTTAGCTGTGTATTACCTAACCCCTAGATGTTCCTCAATAGTTCGCCTTGCTTCCTTAACCATGTTCCTACACTGCTCCGTGTCAAGGTTGAAAGTACAGTCTATGGGTTGATAGGTGTCCTTATGGACAATCACATAACATGACATTCCTGTTCTGATATTACCCCTAACCATTGATACTTTGATGGAGTCTTTTGATTCATGAAGTTCAATGAAATGATACTGCATTTGCATACCTCCGTGTTTATGATGTTAGTAGTGTATCTAAGTACAGCATAAATACAATAACGGTAGTACTGAACTTTTTGGAGAAAGTGAATTGAACTTTAGTACTGATAGGGGGGGGCGTACTTCAAAATTACAAGCCCCATATGATACCCAACTTGCTCCACTTTGTACGAAAATCCAATTTATAAACTTTTTCCCGCCATTGACCTAATCACAGAATCCCCGCAGTAAACGCCCTCAGAAGCCCCAGTACTAAACCCCCATCAAAATGCACATCCAACTATCCCTAAATGTTCAAACGTACAGAGAGCGTTACAGAGCGTTTGGTGAGGCATTAGAGAATAACAAGAACAGCAACAATGAAGAAGAAGTGCCTACACAAGACTTGTACGAATATTATCCCGTACAAAGACAGATACTGCCCTGAACACACAACCAGAAACCGAACACAACAACCGCTAGAGAAGTTCCCAGAAGAACATAAGTTCTACAACTCCAAAGCTTGGAGAGACTTGTCTAAGCGAACCCGCGAGAAGTATCCCATCTGTCAGAAGTGCAATCACAACCTTTCTGCAGTAGTGGATCACATCTACGAAATCCGATACCCCAACGGGATGAAGTACAACTTACATCCTCATAATGTCATGGCTGTGTGTCATGGCTGTCATAACGTAAAGACTCACGAGGTAGCGAAAACCATAAAACTAATTGGAGATAAAATTGAAATTACTAGAAAAACTATCCAGTACCTCAAGGGGTATGTGGTTACACATCAACAATTGGATCTCATTGAGAAAATCCAAGATAAGCACGAACAAGAAGAAGAGAGCAGAAGCCAAGGCAGCAGCGAAGATCCAGAAGTACAATGAATCAGTGTATTTCACTATGTCTGTATCAAAGGACTCCAATCACATAGTTGTACTTGATAATCAAGCTTATCGTCTTTTCATTACCGAAGAATCAATAGATTGCCTTGATGGTAAGGGTCATGCAGTACAAGACCAAGAATTACTGATTCGGATACTGCGAGAGGTTAAGACCTATGGCGTATTCTAACAGTAAAGCGGAAAAGGCATTACTCGCAAAGATCCATAAATCAGGCTCTATAAAAATCAATAGAATTGAAGATGCTCTAGTTGAACTGATTGAGTCTCAAAGAACCATAAACTACACAGACATGATCCTAGTACAGCAACTAGCGGCACAACTCTATGTTAACCAAGAGTGTCTGAAAGATATCATCACTAATGGTTCAACTATTGAAACAACTAGTAGGGGTGAGCAAGTCATAAAGGAAAATCCGAATAGTCGGAACTTTCAAACCAGCTCAACTCAAATACAAAAATTATTCAAACAACTGGGGTTAGATCCAATCCCTGTTGAAAGTACAGAAGATGAAGACACATCTGTTGATGATGCCTTTAAACAAATCAGGAAATAAGCATGGAGTAGTGATTACAGGAAGTAATAGAAGTGAATGACCATAACAATAAAAAATATAGAGACTACCCAACTAAGTTAAAGGATATGAACTTTAAGACAGAGTTCTATCACCAAGGATGGGAGAGTGCATTTCAGTATGTCTATGATGTTCTAAACGGGATCAGGAATGCCAGTAAATCAGAGAAAGCATTCTGCCAACGATTCATCGATGATCTTCAAAGAGAAGACCTAAAACTAAACCTAACCATTTATAACTTTGTGGTGGTGGTTGCAAACAGTCTCAAACATACCAAAGGCCCAATTGGTGGTAAGCCAATCCTTCTAATGCCATGGCAGCACTTTGTCTTACTCAATCTTTTCTGTTGGTACTACAACGATAATGCCCATGAACAGTTACGAGGGTTGAGACGTTTTACAAAAGCTTTTGTGTTCCTTCCCCGAGGTAATGCTAAAACTCAGTTGGCGGCGATTGTTTCTATATGTTCATTATTACTGACTGAAAACAAGAACCCAGTAGTTACAACTTCTGCCAGTTCCAGAAAGCAAGCCACTATCTGTTTTGATGAGATCAAAGGGCAGATTAAAAGTAGTACTAAAGCTATAAAATCAAAATTCAGCATTAGAGCAAATGACATAGTACTGAAGACGGGGGGCTCAATCTTCCCGACTTCATCAGAAGCTGATTCCCTTGATGGTCACAGGATCACCACAGCGGTACTTGATGAAGTACATGCCCATAAGAATAGAGACGTTCACGATGCAATCGCATCCTCTCAGAGTAGTTCTAAAGACCCGATCCTATTCATGATCACCACTGCTGGGACTAACGTTAGAAGTTTCTGTAAAGAGATGTACGACTATAGCAAGGGGTTGCTATTCGATGAGTTCCAGAATGATCAGTTCCTCTCAATCATCTATGAATCTGATATTGAAGAATACGATTCCACGGATGGCTTTGAGCAGGCCAACCCCAGCCTAGGCCACGCCGTATCCCTGCAATCCCTCCGCTCTAAGGCTCAAGAGGCTGGCATGAGCGAGGCGGCCATGAGTGCCTTCGCAACTAAACATCTTAACCGTTGGTACAGCTACGCAGAGAACGGGCTGATTTCTCAGTCCCTCATTGATGCCGCATTCCAAGGGCCATTCCCGAACGATGTAGAGCTTTCCACAATGAAGGCATACATGGGGTGTGACATAGGGGCCACAAGCGACTTAACCAGCCTTGTGAGCGTGTTCGTTGGCTCAGACAGCACACTCTATGCCAAGTCCAAGAACTTCATCCCAGAGGCCGCTTATGATGCCTTGCCCAGCAACTACACGCAGATGTACACGCAGGCAATCAACAGTAGTTCCCTGTTCCTGGCTGGTGAGCTAGTCACTGACCTGGAAGAGGTGGCCGACACCCTGAATCACATGAAGGACACCTTCAAACCCAAAGAGATTGGGATCGATGGGGCAGCCGGGGGCCTTCGCTTTGCTGAACAGTTCAGGGCTAAGTACAGAAAAGAACTATCAGCCGTCCCCCAAGGCTATGGGCTATCCAGTGCGGCAATCACCTTCATTCGTTTGATGGCAGAGGGGAAGATCAAGTTCAGTCCAAATGACACCCTAATGAAGTGGTGTATCGAGAATGCCCGTGTACGAGAAGGCCAGCATGGGGACATTGCAGTAATCAAAAGCAGTAATCACAACTTAAAAGTCGACGCATGTATTGCATTGCTCATCGCTTTATCCCTCGTTCCAGTAGTTGAGAAACAAGTACAAATCAGAACCCTGTAACACATAAATACAAAAACAATATAGTTACAAGGATAATTAAATGTTTAATAGACCAAGAAAAACAAAAGGGTTCTATCCTAGTTCTAGTGGTACTCCATTTCAGTTAGATATTCCAAACTGGATCCAAAACAATGAGATACTAAACGAGCCAACAGTTTTAGCTTGTTTGCGTTTGATTAGTGGTTCCATTACCTCAATGCCAATCACGGCAAAAACAAGAAATGGTGAGTACTTAGACCGATACAGTAAAGTACCAATTCCCCCAGAATTGAAGCTAGTACTAATTTCTCCAAACGATAATGAAACCATCATTCAGTTCTTGAGTAATGTAGTAGGGCAGTTAGTACTTTATAACGAGTGCTTCATTCAAGTTCGAAAAGGTGGCATTGGTACTACAGGGACAATCAAAAGTTTTGAATGCATAGAGCATGGACAAGTACAGCGAGTAAAGGATACATCTGGAAAGTGGAAATACTATGGTACTGATAACTCAAATCAGGTAGTGATAGATTCAGAGATCCACTATCTCACCACAACTAGGTTTGGATTTGAAACTCTAAGCAATCTAGAAAAAGCCAAAGCAGTGATTGAACTAGCGAACAACTCAATCAATCACGCCAAGGAATATTACAGTACTGCACCCCGCAATAGTGGATGGTTCACTTCTGAACAACAGTTAGATGATGAACAGTACAACCGACTCAAAGAACAGATAAATATTCAATCCCAGCAAACAGGTTATGGACTGATTGAGGGGGTTACATACTCCCAAAACTCCTATTCATTTAAAGATGCAATGTCAGCAGAGACACGCAAACAAACCACAATGGATATCTGTTCTATTATGGGGGTGCATCCTGCATTGCTTGGTTTGGATTGGGCCGCTGGTAATAGCCTAGATGAAATCCGTTCTGTGTTCCTAAGTACAACAGTGAATCCCATCGTTCTAGCCATTGAAGAGTTTTATAACAATCTTCTTCTAGATAAGAGTATTGAAGTTGATCTAGATGAGTCTGGATTACTCAATGCTAGTTACATCGAGAGAAGTAAATTAGCAATGGAACAATACAAGCTAGGTTTACTCTCCAAGAATGAGGCCCGTGTAGATCTTCCAGAACTAAAAGAGGGTGGTGATCAGTTCGTTGTTGATTCCAATAACCTAACAATGGGAACCCTAAATAACAATAATTAATAACAAGAAGAGGTTATACAAAACCCATGAAAGTAATGTTAATGAGGGCGGTTAAGTCCTATGAACTTAAAGATGAAGAACTAGGTAGTTTTACTTGTTATGGTTCAAAATTTGATGTTGTAGATCAGGCCAATGAAGTAGTGGTTAAAGGGGCATTCACTGAATCTCTCGAACGCCACCAAGAACTAGGCACAATGCCTATCTTCTTATGGAACCACGATGATGATGAAATCCTAGGTAAGTGGATTAGTGCAGAAGAAGACGAAGTAGGTTTAAAGCTTACTGGTCAATTCAATCTAAACACTGCCGAAGGTAAACGCAGATATGAAGAACTTAAGCACGGTGATCTAAATGGGTTCAGTATTGGGTACTGGATTAGTCTAGAAGATACCGAAACAATCGATGGTGTTACCTATCTAAAGAGAGTACAGCTTAACGAAGTCTCTCTAGTTCCCTTCCCATGTAATGAACTTGCCCAAGTTCTAGAAGTTAAATCAGTAAACACCGACGAAGAAGAAGTACAGGTTCAGGAAGAACCTAAGTACATCCCTCTTTTCAAACGTTCTGATGTTGAAGCTTTTGCAAAGCGTCTAAAAGGTATTGCCAATAAAAACAATAAATAAAAATAACTAAAACATAATAATAATAAGGAAATTTTTGATTATGTCTAAATCTCTAAAGGCTATGTTAGCCGCTAAGAAAAACGCTGTTAAAGCTGATGAAGTTGTTCAGGATGAAGTACTAAGTACCGTTGTTGATGCTGTTGAGGAAATGCAAACTTCCGTTTCTGAATCTGCCGCTATCGTTGAACGTGCTGCCGAAGTAATCGCAGAACTAGAATCCAAAGTACAAGCACAAGACGCAGAACTAAAAGCTCTAAAAGAAGCTTCTGTAGAAGATGAAGATGAAGTTCAAGCCGAAGCTAAATCTATCACTAAGATTATCCGTGAAGCCGTTGCAGGTAAGAAAAATGTTCCTCTTATTGTTGAAGGTAAAATTCAAGGTATCAAATCCTCAGATGGTAAAGTAGCTGGTGCTATCATCCCTGAATTCTCCAAACAGATTGTTGAACGCATTGTAGAAACCTCAACCCTAGTTAGTCTATTTGATGCAATGCCAGTGGGTAATACTGAATTCCAACTTCCAGTTAGTACCGGAAGCACTGGTGCCCAGCTAGGTACAGCTTACACTGTTGGTAATGGTGATATTGCTTGGAACAAAGGTTCTTTCTGTGTTGGTACTGCTAAACCTGTTCTATCTGACAACCAAATCAATGATGCATTCTTCCCTGTAGTTCCATGGGTTCAGAAACAAATCTCTGATGACTTTGGTACTCTCTTTGCTCAACAAGTAATTGCTGGTAATGGTACTGGTGAGGAAATGGAAGGTTTCTTACACTTCTTCGATAAGACCAAAACAACCGATGTTGCCCGTGGCACTAAGTTCTTTGGCGTTGTTGATCTAAGTGCAGAGGTTGATTATGACCGTTACGCACTAATGGATAAGCTAAATGAAATGGTTCTAGACCTACCAACTAAATTCAAGGCTGGTGCTTCTTGGGTTATGAACCGTAAGAACTATCTAGCTATCGCTACTCTACGCGATGAAAACGGCCAGCCACTAATGCAACGTTCAGCCCAAGACGCTAACGTAATGGCTCTTCATGGTTATCCTGTAGTTCTAGATTTACTACTCCCAGAAGATGCACCAGTACTATTTGGTGACTATAAAGAGGCGTTTGCACTACTAACCCTAGCCAATTCTCTAACCCTAAAAGTGAACGAATGGCAAATTGATGGTCATACATCTTTCCCAAGCCAATTCCGTGCGGGGGGTGTTGTTAAGTCCAACAAGGCTGTTATCGGTCTAGCTATGCCAACTTCTATCAAGAAAGCTGCTTGAGGTAGTACCGCTGTAGAGCCAGTACAGTTAAAAACTACTGCGAGAAAGCGAAGTACTAAATAACTAAAATAAAAAGAAGTTCAATCAATAGCAAAGTTCAATAAGAATTATAATAAAGAAACTTGAACACACTTTTTAGAGCACTACCTTTCGGGGTGGTGCTCTTTTTTTGTCTCTAATAAATACAGATAATAACAATAATAGGAATTGCATATGATCGAATACATAATTGAATTTAGAGATGACTCGTTAATCGATGTTCTTATATCAAACGAACTTCTAAGAGAACATCTAATACTAATTGATGATGAATCAGAACTGTTGGGACTCTATAAAGAAGCTGCAATAGCAAGTGCTGAGAGGTTCATGAACCGTCCACTACTAAAATCAAAAATCATCCTCAGTACTGATACCCCAAACTTTAGAATCCCGTATGGTGGGTACTTAATTAACAGTGCAGTTGATGCCAGTAACAATCCAGTACAATACAAACTTGATAGAGTTTCTAAGAAGGTACAAATCCAAGGTGCTCCAACCTTCCCAGTACAGTTTGAGATTCAGTGTGATTTCAATGCCAGTGGGAACAATGATGTTCCTCAATCGATAGTACTTGGACTATGTATGTACGTAGCTACGATGTTCCAGAACAGAGAGTCCATAGTACTTGGTATCAGTGCAACAGAGATACCCCTCAACCATCAGGCTATCTTTAAGCAGTACCGCTTGCCCAATATCAATGGAGGTGGTGTGTAATGGTCAATACAGGAAACATGAAGAACACAGTAAAGATATTCAAGAACATCAGTACTAAAAATGAAGTGGGTGAGATTGTGAATACACAAGAACTGTTTCTGTCTATCAAGGCAGAGGTGCAGTTTGAGCGAGTACAGGAATCAGGTTCAAAGTTTGATGCTGGATGGTCTAACAAGCTCATTGTGAGAACTCGATACAGTAAGTCACTCATGCCCCTCATCACAAGTCGTGATGGTTTCTCAATGACCTTCCAAGGTACTGAGTACAAGATCATGAACTATGAGATGTGGAACCAAACTCAGAAGTACATCACCTTCTACATTCAGAAGGTGTAACTATGGCAAGAGATAATAAGTACATTCAGGGTCTAGATGACCTTGAGGCACTTCTAGATTCACTCCAAGATCCAAAGTTCAGGGCCAGAGCACTACGTAATGCAGCCAAGCAGACAATGGAACCAGTAAAGCAAGAACTTCAGAAAGTACTGCCATCCATCATCAAGCCAGAAGATGTGATCATCAAGACAACTGTAAACACCACCAAGAAACTATCAATTCCTAAATCAGGTAATGTCTCAGATAAGAAATCATCAGAGCTATACACAGAGGTCACATTCCGAATGTCAAAGGGTGATCCTGATTATGGTGGTGATAGTGCCTATGGAATGATGATGATACTTGAGAATGGGCGTCGTGAATCACTCGCCAAGATAGGGAAGGGGAAGACATTCAAGGTCTATGGAAAGGTAACTGCCGAGACACACCGATATATAGGAACTACCCAAGGAAGATACATAGTCAAGAGATTACGTTTTGAGGAATATGATAAAATGGCTGCTGACTTCTCTAAGTACCTCACCCAAGAAATAGATAATGAAATAAAGAAACAGGATAAGAGGAACAAGAGAGGAAAGTAAATGGCATCAATCGAATCAGAACTAAATTCAGTACTGCAATCATACAGTACTAATGTCTATGCATGGGAAGTACCAGATACAGATACCAGTACTGAGGCATTGGCATTTCAGAGACTAGCTGAGAGAAGTAATACAACCTTCTATGATAAGGGAAGGGAAATCAAGGTAACACTATTTCATGTTGCCCGAGTAACAAAGGGATACTTAGAACTATGTGAGGATAGTGCATTCAGGAATGTACTTAATAAATACACTGGTGGGTTTATTCTCGATATCAAGATAACTGATAGTGATGACACAAAACTCGATGATGTGAAGTACGAGAGACTATACACCATTGAGATAATGCATGTAGTGACTTATCAATAAATAATAACAATAAACTATAATAATAAAAGGAAAATTATCCATGGCTGGAATTTCTAAAATTAACGTTGGTAACTACCTAACACTAATGGTTGATGCCGTTGAGGTAACTAGCATTATCTCCATCACTGGTGGTGGTAGTACTGCAAATATCATCGATGTACTTATGTACAATGAAGGTTATGCCAAGAAACTAGTTGGCTCCAAATCTGTTGATGCATTTGAGGTTACTTGCTCATATGTACCTTCTGAGGCTTCCTATAAGGCACTAGCTGTACTTGCTGAGAGTAATGAAACTGTTGAGGTTAAACTAACTCTCAAGGGTGGTACTGCAACTGCTGAGGGCTCAAACGTTCTTACCTTCTCTGGTATCGTTGCATCTAAGAGTGTAACCACTGAGTTCGATGCAAACCGTACTGCTGTTTGGACTATCGCTGTTAGTGGCGGTATCTCTGAGGCAGATGGTGTTTAAGCACATCCAACAATAACTAATAATCCCCAAGGGCCAGATACATATCTGGCCTTTTTCTTTTCTATTTCTAAATAAATATAGTTATTACAAAACCAAAAGGGAAAATAAAAAATGGATTTTTTAAGTAAGTACAGTCTCAAACCACATGAAATCAAAGTTCAATATCTGGATGAGGAACATGTGTTTCATGCCAAGAGTATTAGTTATAACTTGGCATTCCAACTAAAACAATCATATGCAGAAAACATCATTCAATTGGCAATTATTAAGTACTGTCTATGTAATGAAGATGGAACAATGATCTTTGCTGAGGATTTTGATCTAGGTGAGCTTGGTGATCAAATGGGTTTTGAGTTAATCACACTACTCAGTGATGCAATTGCAGATCTATCCAAACCAGCCAAACGAGCTGAGAATGTAAAAAAAAAGCAAGACAACTAATATCTGATTGGGATGAATTGTTTCTCTTTGATCTCTCTGTTGCCTTGCATGTGCCCATCCATGAAGTGAAGAACTGGCCGCAAGATATCATCGATCAGTACAAGGCATACAATCACCTCAAGCCCTTCACCAAGAACACAGAACATCAGATGATGGGCTTCATGATTGAGATACTACGTAATCAGAACATCACCAAGAAGCACCAGTACAAGACAGCAGAACAGATGATGCCATTCCTCAGGGGGGGTCTACCTGCATATCTAGATGATGAACGTTTAGTACTTCTAAGACAACAAATAGGCGGGATACTTACTGACTATGCAAGACAAGATATCTTGGGTTGTATTCTTGAGGAAGTACAGATACAAGCACAAATGCCTGTGAGGGATGAGTACTTTATTCAAGAACTAATCAAAATATATCATCAACACAATAATAAGAATAACAAGGGAAGTGATGAGCCCAGTAATGAAGAGGAATAATACATGGCAGGTGTGAATATAGTACTGTCAGCCAATACACAGAAATACTTACAGGATCTAGAGAATGCTAAGAAACAATCCAACAGTAAGTTTAATGACATGGGCAAGCAGGCACAGGCATTTGGTAACAACATCAACAGTGCATTCCAATCCCCATCAGGGGCCATTCAAGGGCTTCTAGGGCGTCTGGGGCCTGTTGGGATGGCTTTAGGTGGGGTAACACTGGCTCTTGGTGGAATGACCACAGCGGCCCTCACAGCAGGCAATGCAGTGATGCAGACACAGGCACAGATGGAGAGGTTAACTAAGCTATCTGGTTTGTCTGCAACTGAGATGAACAAGCAAGCCATTGCTGCAAAGAACATGGGCATTGAGGTTGATCAACTTGCTGACATCATGAAGGACGTTAACGAGAAGACAGGTGAGTTTCTTAGTACCAATGGGGGAGGGTTCCAAGACTACCTAGATACAATTGAGGGCAAACTAAAACGTAGTAAGGAAGATTTCCGTGGTTTAGGTGCCATGGAAGTACTACGTAAGGTACAGGCAGATCTAGATGCCGTTGGGGCGAATGCTCAACAACAAACTTTCGTCCTTGAGGGCATTGCATCTGAGGCATCAAAGTTAGGTCCATTACTACAGATGAATGAGCAAGACATTGAGAGGATGTTAACGGGGTATGCAACCCAACGAGCAGAACTATCCCAAGGCACAATTGATGATATTAAGCGAACACAAAATAACATTGATGTACTACAACAGAACTTCAATGCTGCACTAACTGAGTCCTTCTCAGAACTGATTGCTCTACTTGGTAAGGTAACAAAAGCTGCATCTGAATTTCTTGGTGAACGTGCTGATAACGCAAGACGAAGTAATATTAGTGAATCATATCGAAGTGGTGATTTCCAAGTTGGAAAGAACAACTCCAAGGATTTTCTAGATGCAGCAGAACAGATTAAGAAAGACATTCTTGCAGATAGTTATAGTAAACCTCAGAAGGGAACAACTGTTGCTGATCGTGCTGCACCAGCTCTTGCATTACTAGATCAACAAATTGCCAAGGCCAAGGAATTCCAACGTATTACTGAGGAAACAACAAAAGCCCAGAACCAACGAGGTACTGCGGGTGTTGGTGGCGATGCAGAGAAACAAGCCAAGGCGGTATCTGATGCAGCCAAGTTAAGACAGCAGGCTCTAAGAAGCTTAGCCAGTACTGAACAGGAAATTGCAAAGTACGCCTATACTCAACAATTATCTCAGTTAGATGAATATCTCAAACAAGGTGCTCTAACCAGAGATGAGTACAACCAAGCAACTCTAATTGCTGAGCAGTCATACCAAGACAAACTACTTGAGATTGATAAGAAGACCCAAGCCGAGAAAGCAAAGGTTGCCAAGGAAGCACATGCATCCAGAATGGCAGATATTAATGCTCTCAAGGAATTCAGTACTACTCAGGAAGACATTGCAAACCAAGAACTACTAGCCCAACGTGCTCAAGTTGAGGAATCATTTAGGCTAGACCAAGAACGTGGATCCAATTCAGTACTATCTGAGCAAGATAAGAATAACAAGTTGGCTGCAATAGATCGTGAGTTCAAGTCTCAGGAAATTGAGAGACAGAATGAACACATGAATTCCAAGGAAGAGGCCGCACTCATTCAGGCAGAGGCAGAGAGGGAGTTTCTACGTTATCAATATGAGAATCAGATTATTGATAAACAAGAGTTCGATAAACAAGTCATCCAGTCAGATGAGAATGTAGCTATCGCTCGCCGTGATTTGGCTATGGCACAGTTAGGTACTATCTCAGAACTGTTTAAGAATTCAGCCCAATTAGCAGCAGAGGGATCCAAGAAACAGAAAGTACTATTTGCAATGGAAAAGGCAAGTACTATTGCATCCCTTGGCCTAAACATGTGGGAAGCATGGGGTAAGGAAACAGAGCCTGGATGGGCAGGTATGGCAAAGAAAGCTGCAATACTGGCTCAATATGGTGGGGCAATTGTATCTGCTGGGGCTGTAACTCTAGGTCAGTTCCACTCAGGTAGTGATGAAGTCTCTAGTACTGGCAGCTATCTGATAAGTGCCGGTGAGAGAATTATTCAGCCGGAGGCAAACAGAGATCTAACTAGATATCTTGCAGATAAGAACAACTCAGGTACAGGCATCACCATTAACTCAGATCTAGTTGTTCAGGGTGATACAACTATCTCAGATGATAAATTCACAAACATGTTAGCTCAACACCGAGACAGTCTATTGCAGTTCACTAATCTAGCAAAACGTGAAAGCGGTACTTGATGGAATACTCTTTTTCTTATCAGCACAATGAGGTAGTATCCATACAGGACACATGCTAATTCACGGTGCTGATATGATGGATGTTGATAACGATAAAGAGTTTTTCAGGTACAAATATCTTCCTTTCGGATTTGATAAATTAAGCCTCAATGTGATAAAAGAGGGCACTATTAAGTTTACTTGTCCTAAAGACTTCAATGATCCTTTTGATTGCCAGCCAGTATCTACAGTTATTGATGATGTTAAAAATAGCCCTTTGTATAAAAGAAATATGCCTGACTTAAAACTTCCACCTGCAAAGAGATTAGCCCTGGAAAATAGAATGGCCACAGTTATTAGAAACCATATAAGCTCTGGGAAAATGCAGGAGGAAGTAATGGAAATTGTAGGGGTCCTATCATTAAGTAAGACGTATAACAACATCTTGATGTGGTCTCATTATGCAGAATATCATAAAGGTTTTGTTGTTGGGTTTAGATATGAAATGAAGGAGTTGATAGATACTAACTCGCCATCGGAATTGCCTGTTCTTCCTGTTGATTATTCGAATAAAAGGAAAGAATTTAATTATTTTGTTGATGAGGATGGATATGACATTGTTGGGGCTCTTTTAACTAAAAGCAAGGATTGGAAATATGAAGAAGAAGTACGAGTTTTAGATCTAGTACGTGGCCCTGGCATACATGATTATGATCGCTCAAGGCGTCTACACTGTGTAATAGCTGGGGCTAAGATAGACCAAGAAAACTTAAATTTACTGAAAAGTGCAGTAAAACAGGCATCTAATGAAATTGGTAGAAAAATTCATTTTTATCAAGCAAAGCTTTCAAATAAACATTTTTCTATTGAAATACATCAGGGTTGATATTTTAATTTCCGCTGAGACTATAAATAAATAATAGCAATAAAGGAAATTGAAAATGGCAGTAAAACAAGCGGAATATAACATCGATATCTATAGGGGAGACTCATCTATCATTGAACTCCGATTCAGTGATACCGATAACCAAACAGGTGCAGAAACCCCAAGTGATCTAAGTACTATCACAGTAGCCGCTCAGGTGCGTTATGACGCTGATCAGCCCGAAGTATGGTTAGACCTACAGCCAGTGATTGCAGATGCAGCCAATGGTCTTGTACGCATTACCATCGCGGCATCTAAGAGTGCTAGTACTGTTCCACCAACGGATAGTGCAGCTCCGGTAACTGGACGATGGGATTTACAGTTCACAGACAAGACCAACCCAGAGATTAAATTTACGCCGATTACAGGGAGCGTGACGGTGAGGAAGGATATCACTCGTTAGTGCAGCAGTGAGAGATAACAAATGTTAAGTACAAGAAAGGGGCCATCAAGGCCCCTTCTTTTTTTACGTTTTGACTCAGTGTGTTGTTTGTTATTTGTACTGATTAGGCGGCGGTGTACTTATAGCCTTGGAAAGTCTCGCGGAACTCTTCAATGCTCATTGTGGTAACAAGCAGATCTTTCCGAGTCTTAGATTTAGTATCCTTGGCATATGACAAGAATGCTTTCAGTGATGCATTGTCAGCAGGGGCAGGGCCCTTCAAGCCGATCTCTACTGTGTCTGGCTGGCTATGTTCGTTCATGTACCAGATTTTGACCTTAGCTGCTGCTTCCTTAGTCGCACTGGACTTAGACCCGCGAGCTTTAAGTACAGGGACATCAATACCCAGTGCCTTAAGGATCTCTTCTTGGGGCAGGTCGCCCAGAATGTCCTTGATAGAGTCGATCTTTGCTTGCTTGTCCAGTTCATCCAGACGCTTGATCACCGCAGCAGCAATTGCGGAAAGCTCTTTATAACGGTTCAGAAGGTTATCTTCTGGGGTCTTTTTGGTGGTGGTCTTGCCGTTTTTTTCTTCTTCTATCAGGAACTGATGTTGGAGAGCCTTGGGTTTATTGCTGTTAAAAAAGACGTCATTCAGAAGTTCAAGGCATATGTCTTGATCAAGTTTGCTGATCTCTTCAATCTTTTGATCAAGGTTTTTGTGGTTTGCAGGTGGGTTCATGATTCATATCCTTGTCAGTACAGATGTGGAAGATTGTCTTACGGAACCCACAGTAACTACTACTAAAAGAATGATCAAGATATTTCTACAAACATATGTACTTTTCTATGTTGTATCTACGAGTTTGTAAGATACCTCTCAAACCTTGTTCTTTTTGCCCTGTATCTACCTCTATAGATACTGCCAAAAACCTTATTGTTTTTTAAAGTAATCATTAGAGCAAATATGTAAAAATAAAGTAATTCATCGTTTGATTCGGAGTATTTCGGGTGGCATTATGACTACACACAAAGAGAAGGGCAGCAGGACAGGGGTTGCACTCGTTCTACCTGGACAGACATTCATTAGTTAATGTAATCATGCCCATTAAAATTTTTCATGAAAAAACGCCCTCATTTGAGCAGTTTTGCTAATTCATTTTGATAAATAAAAGTGATGGGAATGAGTAAAAATAAAACTCCACCATCTATAATAGAAATATCCTCCAAAAAGATAGAGAGTGAATTTTCAGGTTCGTGACATTGCCTGTTTTCCTTCTTCACTCTCACCAAAACTAGTTTAGTTTTATAGCCCCTGTGCAATGCAGGGGTAATTTTCATTCTGAAAAATAGGAGGGTTGTCGGGCATAAGGAAGCAATATGACAACTAAGAAAATCAGGCGGGCCGATGTTCGTCTCACACCTGCACAACAGGCATACCTTGAGAAGCAAGTACTAGATGGTAAGGCAAAGACAGTATCTGATGCAGTACAGCAACTCATCAACAAAGCAATGATTGGCCTGTAATCACTAAACAACAGGCACAAAAAAGGGCAGCCTAAGCTACCCAATGTTGTGTACAAAGTACCATAAATCAAAACCAACAATGTATTTATGGTTTTCATGTACACGTAAGTAAACATAAACAAGAGGTAATGAGAAAGGGTGCAGGAAGCACACCTGAGTTACAGTAGTAAGGAAACTATAATGATGAAATTAGGATATAACAGTGGAAGTTGTGGAAGTGGCAAGACCTCAGCAGTATTCAAGATAATCAATGAAGTTCTAAAGATTAAACAACATAACTTCATAATTGTTCAAGGTACAAAGATACTCATTAACAGTTCAGTGAAGACATTGCAAACAGTATATGGTATCTCAGCAACTGCAATATACAGTACTGGATTACCTGATGATAACGTGATGGATAGAGTTACTGAATACATCAAAGCACCAACAAGTAATGTTTTGTTCATCACCGACAAGATATTTTGGAGAATTAACCCATCAGTACTAAAGAACTTTAGTGTGTATGTGGATGATGTAACAACATCTCTTGAATTTGATAAAATCAATGATATGAGTCCATACCTCAAGCAATCAGCAAGATATGAAGTCTTTGATGATATCACTAGTTTCAATGGTTCAGATGAGTATGTAACTGCAACATCAAAAGAACAAGATGGTGATATACTTATTGAAGTGAGGAAGAAATTCAAAGTAACAGAACAAAATGATAAGTTCTTTATGAATCGCTCATGGTTCGATGATGAGAAGGTTGATCAATTACGTATCCTTGCCTATAAGGATCTAACTAAGTATCTAGGTCTAGATATCACGTTCATGGCAAATGATTTTGAGAATACTCTAATCTATCTTGCCAACAAGGATATCTTTGAGGAAGTAGAACTAGAACTAAGAGAAAGGAAAGTACAATTCCAAGATAGAATCACTGTTAAGTGCTTCAGTAAATCAAAGTTAACAACCTCATGGAAGAACAAGAACCAAGATAAACTAAAGGCAGTGTATGACTATCTAAACAAAGAACTGAATGGAAAGAAGTTCTATTGGACAAACAACAAGAAGGATGGTGATCAGTACACACTAGTTGGTGATTACATCAGCCCAAATAGTAGAGGGCTAAATGAATACCAAGATTACAGTGCATGTGTATGGCTTGCATGTATGCATCCTGATGACTCAGAGATAAAGAGTCTTGAATACCTTTTTGGAATTACTCGGGAACAAGTACTACAAGCACGAGAATATGAAATGCTTCACCAGTTCATAATGCGTGGGTGTGTTCGTAAGTATGATAGTACTGATGAACAAGTTATCTATGTCTTTGATGAACGACAAGCAAAGAGTCTTGTTGCAAATCCAGAGTACATTGATATTGGGATTGATGATGATGTTGTTGTGAAGAAGAACGGAAGACCACCTAAAGCGAATGCATTAGATGCAAATAGGAGAAAACAAGTAAGTAGATGTTTAAAAACTAATCCATCGCTACCTGAGTTTTTGAAGTGGATGAATGATATTAGTGCAACTGCAATAGAGAGAGGTGAGCTAATGAAGAGGTTTGAGAAGAAGAAAAACAAGGGCACGTAGTAGTGCCTTTTCTTGAAATACCCAATGCGACAGACACCATTATGGATATCCTTGGTAAAGATCCAAAGTGTCACAAAAAGGGGTATATAATATTATAAAGGGGTTTTTGTGACATTTTTAGAGATGTGAAAATCACCCTTGTGCAGTATTGATTGTACTTTTAGTACTTTTAGTACTTTTAGTACTTTGATAGTTCCATGAGTAGTACCTTAGCGAGTGCTTCCACAGCCGAGCGACCCTATGACTTATGAGCGAAGCGAGTTAGTCATCCAACAAGCAAGGCGTAGCCGAAGTGCGGGAGCTACTCCACAAAGCGGATCGCCCAGTTAACTATTAGGAAGTAGTGAATCACTTATACAGTATTCATTACTTGTATCCACATATTGAATATCGAGATATCGCATTCGCTCTATCTCTCTAGTTCTCAGCAATCCGAGCAAGTCGGATTACTTCAAACACAAACTTTGTTTGTCGTTAATTGTAGATCACTTAAATTATGATCCAAAAGATAGAGTGATTCACAATGGTGTCTGTCGCATATACATAAGTACTAACAAATTTAAAAAGAGCAACTAGTTGCGAAAAGCAGTAAGTGAACTGCTTGCAGGAACGAAACGGCTTGAGAGTTTAAGGACGAGTTCGCGAGTCCTTAAACTTGTAAATCTATAAACAAAACTATAAGGAAAACATACTATGAAAAAAGAACAACAGTCTAAAACACCTGCTCCCCAAAATGATTGTAATTACGATGTTCATTGTAGTGATTGTAATAACACATTCATTGCCAGCGGAAAGCAACTAAGTAGTGGTGTTGTTGAGTGCTCACACTGTACACCATCAGAGGATACCTATAAGCCAAAGAAGATGGGAAGGCTTATGAACTTGCATCTTATGAGTAAGTACAAGTACGCAACTCAAGAACAAAACAAAGCATTTATTGGAATGATAACTAGTGATCCAAGTTACAAGCATCTCAATAAGTTTTCTTTAACATATGTTTTGGATAAAAATAACTTCATTCTTATTGCCATGTCGAAGAAAACTATTGAGGTGATTGAGTTCTCGCGTATAGGTCAAGAGCAAACTTGTTCTTGTGTATGTGGAGAGTGGGCAGCAAACATCAGTACTGTTCTGTACCACAACAAGTCTAACTTAGAGCACTTCAAATCTAATCACTAAAAATAATTTTCAAAAACAACCGCTATTTCGGCACGTTTAGAGAACCTAAACACTAAATACATATGTAGAGAACAAGGACTGTTCTCTTTTCAAAAACCTCAATTAGGAAACCCTAGTTACATAAGAGCCAGCTACAACATACAAGGATGTATAACTATGAAAGCTACAATCGTTATCAACGGAATAAAAACTAACTATACCATCGACAAGAACACTCAGGAGGTTCAGAACATCACAACAGGCTTAGTCCTAAAGCAGAACTACACCAATAACGGGTATCTAAAAGTCACGCTATGTCTTCCAAACAAAGAGCAACACACGATCAGTGTTCATCGTTTGATGGCTATGCACTTTATTCCAAAACCTGATGATAGTAATAACTACGTCGTCGACCATAAGAACGGAATAAAAACTGATAACAGTTATTCAAACCTTCAGTGGATAACGCAGTCCCAGAATTGTCAGAAAGCTAATCGTCCTTCTAACTACACACGCTTAGATTCTGATTTAAAGGATAAGTTAGACGAGCTGTATCAATCCGGCAGTAAAGGTAAAGAACTATCAGAGCAGTACGGTATTCCTCTAAGCACCATCTACGGGATCTGTAACCGTAAGAAAAGTAATTAATATCAACTATAAGGAAAAACTAAAATGTCAAAAACTATAATACTACTATCTGCACTTCTACTTAGTGCCTGTAGCCCAGAACCCAAACAACCCTATGAGTGCTTCAACCTCGATAAGCAAGAATCAGAATGGCGTTGCACCTTCAATGGGGAGCCCATCAGCGAAGGTGAACAGCACACTATGAACCTCAACATCAAGAACGGCATGAAGGGACGGGCAGCTGAATGAAGACTTTAGAAATTCATGTGGTATTCAACTGCCTCAATGGGACAACTGAGCTAAGCCGCTCCAGCAGCATAGACGGCATCAAGAGACCAGATCAGCCCTATACAGTGCAGCTTATACGCCTTCTCTTTGAGGGCGGCTACATGTTCCAGGTAGACGACGAGCTGACCGTGATCCAGTTAGGGGACTTCAAGATCACATACCGCAATGATGAAACTGACAATTTGGTGATCCATGGTGACGGGAAGAATCCAGAACCAGCAGGGTATGAGGGGGATGTGATGACTTTACTACAGGAATATGAGTGTCCAATTAGTACCGATGACCTGATCAAGATGCGTACAGCATACACAAGGCTAATGCTTACACTCTCATAATGATCAATAAAGGTAGCCCTGAACCTAAACATTCAGGGCATTTCTATTTCTACTGTAAGAAATAAAGGATCTGATATTTAAATAAAAACGATAGTAAAGACAGGCACGCTATGAAGTATGGTAATGATATATCTAGATACTCAGGTCGTCTAAAGATTGAATTTTTTTGGTATTCAAACTCTATCTTTAATAATTCGAGAAAATCTTTTCTAGTCCAGCACTCATAGAAATCATTTAAGTTGATATCTTCTATTGTTATTTCGTATCCATTGTTGCAATCATATGTTATCCCTCTTTTCAAAATCCCTTTCATTACATATTTTGGTTCAATTTTTTCCCTTTCGAAAGAATAACCGTCAATGCTATTTGAGCATGAATGCCCCTTGAGTTTACTAAGCAAGCCATGAGGTATGTAATCACTGGTATTGTCATCATCAAAATAATATGTGAACACCCTTCTGTCTTTCATCATTGCGTTAGCCCAAACATCATATAGATAAGAATGATATTTGAAAGCGAACGAGTAGTACCTAATAATTAGAACAATCACACCAAAGAACACCATCCAACCAAATGCAGCAGAATTTGAGAAATCAATTTTGAATATGAAGGTATTGGCTTCTTTGAGTTGTGCGTCTGATAGGCTCATTGCCATTAACAAAACACTTATTGCAATCAATTGCTTTCTTTTAGACTGGAATTCACTATCTTTTTTCATTTGGCTTGTTATTGATTCTTCATCTTCTTCTTTTAGTGATTCTTTCATTTCTTCTGTTAGCAATTTTATCATTTTTTCTGTTAGTGAATCTTTCTGTTCCATCCTGCCCCCCTGCCGACAATAGCCATATTTGAGAAATATTATCATATGTAGATAGTGAACTGTACCAGATTTGACACCCCAAATCTGGGGGCCTTTTTGTTCCCAGTAAATACCTACATACAAAAATAATAATTATAGGTATCACAATGGAAACAATCAGTATAAACAACTGGCGAATATCAGATGTTGAGATAACTCACAATACACCTGTTTTCTACTCAGAAAGTATCAATATGAAGGGTAACAGTATTGGCACGGGTCTTCATCGTATTGAGGGGAAGTTCACCATCACTGTTGCAGATGCACAGGAAATGAAAAGACTACAGGCAGCACTACTAAACATCAGAGGGCAACTAAACCCCTTCATGCTAGATCTTGGATCAGACAATGGATGGTTTAACCCCTTCACTGTTCCCAATGCCACAAACATTCTAAACAGTTCTCAAGTACTCATTGGTAGTACATCAATGGAACTTAACAGTAATCAAATCCCTGTCGGGAGCTACTTCACTTTCCCAAATGACACAAAGGTATACATGGTTACTGCTGCATCTGGAAATAATTACAACTTCTTCCCCGCAGCAAGATTCACTGTTACAGCAACATCAAGAATTAACTTCACCAATCCTCAATTGAAAGTCCGTCTTGAGGGGAACTCATTCACCATGAAGCAGGGCAGGGCAGAATCAATCACATTAAGCTTTAAGGAAGTACTCTAATGAATATAGCAAGTACAGTATCAATCGACCTAAGATCAATCCCAGAGGTAAACCAGATAGTACGATGGACAACTGCACCAATAGATCTAGAAGACACAAACGGTGATCTCTATCTCTCCATGGGATCCATGCTGTCAATCAGCAAGACAACAATCGAAAATACAATCAAAGCACAACCTCTAACTTTAGTACTGACTGGACTAGATCCCTCAATACTAAATGTAATGAATGCAATCAACGTTCAGCGTGTGAGAGTAGAGATACGCAGAGTATTCTTTGATGACAGCAGCAACAACATTCAATCCAAGGAAACATACTGGAAAGGGTGGGGTACTCATCCCGAACAGAATGTGGGTTATCAAGAAAACAATATGTTCGTTACCTTGTCTATGTCTTGCTACTCAATCTTTGATATGTCAGGGAAACAAGAACTCATGAGAGCTAATAACCAGACTCATAAGTTTCACAATCCCACTGATGACTTTTTCAAGTACGCAAACGTGGATATGAAAGATGATGCAATGTGGAAACGATAATGGATATAGAAGAACTAATAAGCAAATACAGGGGCCACCAAAGAGCCCCAAGCACTCTATGCTGCTTCACAATGCTTTTGGAATGGGTTGATACCCCAGAATCACAGGATGGCTTAGAACGCATTGCAGGACGTTTTAAGACGGTTAGGGGAGCAGTGAGAGTACTGCCCGAGATACTACAAGCTCCAGACCTAAATGCATACATGGAACGTAATGGCATTGAACTACTCAATCACAACTTCATGCAAGATGGAGATCTGTTAGTACTTGATGGTACTCACTCATATCTCTTCTATTGCGGTTATCTCTTCGGTGTTACTGGCGGTGAGAATGAGATATTTGGATTCGCTCCATTCATAGATGTGAAGATACACGAGCATAAATCAGCTCAGGCATATAGACGTAAACAAAAATAATAGAGGGGAGCGGGAAGCAACCCATAACATAAGAATAATAAAAAGGAATTAAAAATGGCAGCAGCAGCGATTATCACCTCAGTCATATCTATTGTGGCATCAGCGGTATCACTTGCAATATCACTCAGTGCAAAACAACCATCAACAGACATGCCAGATAGTGGCGTGGGGATTGATCGTCGTGGTCAAGATAACCCAATGCTTGTACCTTTTGGTAAATGCTTAGTGCCACTTGCTCAGGTATACAACAACACAAATAACACAAATACTAAGTACTTAACTCAACTATTCAGTGCTGGCATTGGTGAGGTTAAATCAATACAACAGATATACATCAATGGTGTTCCATTCTTCCCTGTTGTTCGTGATCAAGCCATTGGATGGCATCAACAAGGTATTAGTGCTGAGTACCCCAATGTCTCAGTGGGACTAAAGAAAGGTAAGACCACCGAAACCAATATGTTCCAACCAATCATAGATAACTCGGATGGAGAGATCACGGCATCATTCCGTGGTGATGGTATCTGTTCTGTGTCAGTACTGGCTGAACGTTGGATCAACACAAGAGGTGATAATGACATTCGTTTTATGGGTGATAAGAACAGATGGGAAATGCTCGTTGAGGGTAATGCAGTTATTGATCCCAGAACAGATCCTAACTGTCATGGTCGAGATAACAAGGCACTCAGAACATGGGGAACATCATTTAGAAACCCCGGCTGTGTGATCCTCACATACTTACTAGATACGTACTATGGCCTTTCATACCTTCCAGAAGACATAGATATAACCAGTTTCATTCTGTTGTGCAATTGGTGTGATCAGCAGGCTCTGTACTTTGATGGCTTCATTAACCAAGAAAGTACTAAGGGTGAGATAATGGAACAGTTCGCCAATACATTTGGTGGTGTTCTCTATTTGGAATCAGGACTACTAAGAGCAAGAGTACTAGATAAATCACCTGCTGTTGCATCACTCAATGAACTAAACATGTTATCTGAGGTGAAAGTACTAAACAGTGGTGCATCTGATTATTGCAATACCATTAAGGTTGAATATCTAAACATCAACTCAAACTACAGCCAAGACCAATATGTAATACCACAAAATGGAAAGACAGATCCCACAATTGCCAAAGACGGATTTATAAAAGAAAAAGTACTAAAACTTCCATATCTCGCAGATGGTCTAAATGGTAACTACGATCAAGTACAGTTCTTTGCTAACAGAGCAATGAAAACTGCTCAACTAGTGAAGAAGTCAATTAGTTTCAAGATTGATAATACTCAAACAAAACTAAAACTTGGTGATGTGGTCAATATCTCCAATGTTATGTTTAACATGGTCAATAAACCATTTCGAGTTATCAGTATCAAATCATCTATGGACGACAAGATATTGGTATCTGAGATTGAGTGCTCTGAGTACATTGAGGAAGTCTATAACAGGGGTTCGTATGTGCCTGGGGGTAGTAGTGGTTCCTTGCCGGATCCATCCCTAATCATCTCTCCCCCAAGTAATCTCATCTTCACTCAGAACACAGGCACAGTACAGGGTAATGGAATACTCAAATGGACAGCAGTGTATCAGGGTGAGCAACGTAATGAGGTTCAATACAAGAAGTCTGCCAGTACTGAGTGGGTAGATTACCAAACTGTTGCAGGTGAGCAGGTAACGGTGGTGAATCTAGAGACGGGAACACGGTATGATTTTCGGGTCATGTGCTGGGCGAGTATCGGTGCAAGTCGCTGGACTGAGTTACTTAACGTTCAAATTGCCCGTGTGGTGAATCTCCCAGCCGTCACAGGTCTTGTTGCAGACTTCACAGGCCGTGATGCCATCATCACATGGAACGCCATCAAAGGCCCCATAGATGCCTCTGGAAACCCAGTACAGGGATACACAGACCTATCCCAGCTAGTGAGTTACTATCAAGTACAGATTGCACACAACACAGTATCAAACGTCAAGAGTACACACATAGTTACTGATCCAACTTTCGTATACACCCTAGATAGAAACAGACAAGATGGACTATCACGTAATGTATTCGCCATCATACACCCTGTATCGATTTTTGGGGACGTTGGAGCAGTTGCCAATACCAATGCATACAATGAACCAATGTCGCAGCCTGCGGCTGTTGAGGTACGTTCTCAGCTAGTTAATCTCACTGTGCAATGGTTGAACCCAAGTGATCAGATTTCTGACTATGATGCAACAGATCTATGGGTAACTGAGTTCAAAACAAATCCCCCAACATCTGCAAACTATCTTGCATCCAGTACTGTTGGATGGTGGACTCAAGTACTTGGTGGTACTGCACCAAAAGAGGGATGGATATGGGTTGCACATCGAGATGTATACGGTCATCCATCGTCAGGGGCAGTACTATCAGCCCCGATCTATTACAAAGAGTCCAGCATTGATGATCTTCTAACAGATAGCCCACGTTTCGATGAGATTGAGCAGAACCTAGCAGAAGTTAATCAGGAATTGGCAACTCAAGGTGGTGAGATAACCACTCTCCAAAATCGAGTATCTCTCACTGAGACTGGCATCACTGAAAACAAAACTCTCATTGAGACAACCAACACTAAGTTGGCACAACTAGATACAAAGGTTGAGGCACAGGGTGTTGTCATTACTGACCAGACACAAGCTATTAGCCAAGTAGATGGGAAGGTGAATGCCCTACGTACAATCAAGTTAGATGTGAATGGTAAGGTATCGGGTCTCCAATTAGGCAATGATGGAACCACCAGTACTGTTGATTTCTTAACAGATGTTTTCAGAGTTAGTACAGGTACAAATTCCCAAGCAGTATTCGAGATCAGAAATGGAAACACAATGATTAAGAATGCCTTGATTGGAAACCTAACTGCTACTCAGATCCAAGCAGGGTCAATCACTGGTAATGAAATCTCAGCACTGTCTCTAATCCGGGTGGGAAGCGGGGCCAGCTCGGCCAGCCTATCAGGTCAAGGTGATTGGAGGATATACAGTGGTGGTACTGATCCCGCCTCAGCTCCATTTAGAGTTCACAGTAATGGATATCTCCATGCCCAGAATGCCAATATAGTTGGAACAATAACAGCCACATCAGGAAGTTTTACAGGTACAATCAATGCTCAGGGTGGTTCATTTACAAATGCTGTTTGGTGTGGTGGTAACTACATCAGTGGTCATCCAAGCCATTTCTTCTTATCGAGTCCCAACTTTAAGGTTGATCAATCTGGAAACCTAACAGCAGTGAATGCAACCATTCGTGGAGTTTTGAGTTCAGCAGATCTCAGAGGCGACATTTACAGGAAGGGTTACTTCAACCAGGGAACATCTGGAAACACTATTTTAAATGGTGGAACAGAACATGAGTTCTTTAGGCTTAGTGTTGGTAGTCAAGAGTTTGCACAGAAGATAACCCTAAACAACGTGGAAGTTCCATTTAAAGTTTATGACAACCCCGGAAAATATGATGTTTATTATCAAATAGAGGGGCAGGGCGGAGTTTGGTATACACAAGCAAACGGCCCATCTGGAACATCAGTTGGTTCAATCAGTAACTTCTTTGTGACAATACCGGCTGGTGCAACATGGGTTCGCTTCTATGTATATCTTCACAATAAATGCTCAAAGATTAGAGCTGGCGGTTTATGTATTGCCGAGACAATGAAAGCAGAGACTAATGCACTTGGTTTCTCAGCACCATAATAAATATGAATGACGTTATACAACAAAGGCCCCAATGGGGCCTTTTTTCATTTCTACTTTCTCTTACTCTCCAACACACTCCACTGAGCGTAGAGTGCATGTGATGCAAGTGACTCAAGTAAAGTACGTGCATAGTTTTCATTGAGTGGTTCATCCCGATGAGGGACGTAATAACTAAGTTCAATCTCCAATTGATCTACGTTATCTCCCCGTGCACCAAATGAATACATAAGGTGAAGAGGTTTACCATCAACAACAATATCCATTTCATTATTAGATGTTCTAATGCTATCGATAAATGAACCCTCAGTGAGTTTTTTGAGAGTATCGATTTCATGTATTGTGAGATTAGTCATTCTCACTGTGTATGTTACCTCAACAACCAATGAGTTAAGTGAGGTATTGAATTTTTGTTTTCCAATTTTATATGCAATTTCTTTTATTCGATTGCAATCAATCTTATTGATGGTATCTTGTACTTTCTCTTCATATGCCTCAAGGTCAGTAAATGGATTACTTAATGTTGTTTGATCTGTAATGAAGCTAAGTACTGAAAATACAGTTGGGGTGTTGATATCGAATGCATGATAGTAACCATCATCATATTCAATTGATTCATGTTCATGTACTTTGGTTTGTTGTTCCATCACCTCAATTCTCAATAATGCATTATCATCTACTACACTATGTAATCTAGTCTCTAACTCTGCAATTCGACGCAGAGCAAAAGCGTGTTCTTCTTGAGTTACACTGTTTCCACAAAGAAAGCACATTGAATGATCCCTCATTTTTTGATTAACGGGAATTTAATTATTCTTTCTAGAATGTCAAAATTAAGGAAGCCCCTCATGGGACTTTTTTCGTTTCTTCAAGTTTTATGCAGGCTTCATTATTAACTGCATATGTTGTACTTGAGAAGCGGGAGCTTAGTTTATGTAGACTCTTGCACTCAACATAACCACTAGCTCTTTGCAACGTCATTTCCTTCAAAGCAAAAGATAGAAGTGGAGCTATTATAACACAACTTACTAAAATGCCTTCCCTTAGGAATGATGCTGGTGGTTTCCTCTTTAGTATCTCAACTATACAATAGTAAATTATAATTAGGCTGGACAGGAAACCTGAGAATATGGCCCAGTAATTCAGAATTCCATTTATAACATATATATCTCGCTGAGTGCCGAAAGCTTTTGTTAGTATATCCAATCCAAAGAATACACAAACAAAAACTATAATACTGAAGAAAAGCACCCTTATATAATTCACTCTAGAACCTCTTTAATTTTTCCATTGAGAGATTTTGTATATCCGTACTGCTCATCAAGATAGTCTAAAAGCTGGCCTGTTAGGAATGAAGAGAAAGCAAATACAAAGCCAGTAGCAATGACACCAGCAGTAGCAGGAACCATCACAACGGCGAGGCCAGCAACTCCTAGGCTGATTAGCCCCTTTGTAAGATCCCCAGATGTATTACCGACAAATTCGGCTAGGGTAGCATCATCACGCATGATGAAGTCAACCGCATTCACAGCAGTTGCAAACACAATCTCTACGCCGACATTGACCTTTGCATATCGAACTGCCCCCTTCACATCATTGATACCAATGCCTGCTTGAACCACCTTAGGGTTGTTGGCCTTCCACTTGTTCCCCTTCATCAAGGTTTGAGCATGGCGGCGATAGTTCTTGATGATCACATAGTCAACGCCTTTGATGTTCTTCGTATAGGCCATCACGCCCATACCACCAAGCCCCCTTGCCGTTTCAACAGTAGTTTTGAGGCCGTCATAGAGGCCATGGTAAGAGTTGATCTTACCGATGGTATCTTTACCGCCAGCCTCATCGTATAGGTTGTGTAGCAGCTCGTTTGCTTCTTCTAGGGTCAGTACTGCAAAGTCATTAGGTGGCGTCACGTATACGACTTCAAGATACTTACCCTGGGCAAAGTCATAAGGCGGCCAGTACGCATTTTTAGCGGGGATCTCTACTGGTGCGGCAGGTTGTGGGGCCATTGCCATAGTTCGGGCTACTGGTGCCATGTCTCCCACTATGACCGTGCCAGAACCGATGATCACACCACCACAATCCACAGCACCACCAGTGATAGCCAGAGGCTTGCCATTCACGAGCACAGTTGATGAACCAGAAGCGATAGAACGGGGGTGTGGCGGGTTGTTTGGCTTGTCATGGGGGGCGAGGGGATCACCGACACGAGCGGCGGGGATACCGTCAATGAACACATCAGGTGAGCCTGCTGTAATGGCCGTAGGATGGAACCCGTCATGGTCTGTGCCAATGTCTCCGATCTTGGCTGCTTTTTTGCTCAAAACTACAATTCCTTGTGCATAGTGTGGTAAATGACGGATACCCTACCACACTGCACCGATTGAGACCATTAACGGGAGCTGATTAAAATGTGATATTATTCTTGGCAATATCCACTGCTAGAGACGTAGCATCTTCCATCATCTGTCCCCAGAGTTCAAAAGCAATCTTATCTTCTTCTTTGAATTCTGTTCCTGTAATAGAAATCTCTCCAGTACTAATTTTTATATTGCCAGAATCAAAATGGAAAACGCCATCATCAGTGATGTGAGATTTGCTTATTACATCATTTTTCTTTATGTCATAAATGAATAGGTGGCTAATCGCATCGGTGTAGTACTTAATCCAACATTGAACCAAGTTGCCATCACGAACAATAGCTATCTGTTTTATAACCTTTCTTAACGCAACATTGGTATCTTGTCTGAGGTGTGTGTTTGCCTGATCATGAACTAACTCCAAATCAGGATTGAAATCAGTATAAGTATCAGTACTAGCCATGAGACCATTTAACTCTGAGACTAATCCATTTAGAATCTCTTTGTTCTTTTTTATTATACGAATGATCCGAAGCTCAAGATCGTTATCATCTAAATCCACAAGTTCTTTATTGAAATCACTAATCCTATGTTCAACATCTACGATCTTTAAGCGACACTCATTAATAGCGTCAGTCTTATCATTCTCACCTGTATAGATAGAACTCCAATTCAGTTCTTTGATGTGCTTTAAGATAGAGGTTTCGAACTGAGTGTAGTTTACACCTACGTTAGTACATGTCTTCTCAGAGCGGCGACCAAGGCAAGTGTAGAATTGATTCCCACGCCCATTAGAACAAACAATAAATGGGTTTCCACATATCCCACAAGTACTAATGCCATTAAACAAGTTTCGCATTAACTTAGTTGTCTTGGGCTTATGTGTTCCATGTTTTGATGAGTTTATTTTAGTTTGAACTCGATTGAACAGTTCCTGATTAACAACAACAGGGAAAGCATTGTCAACAACAATTAGATTGCTTTTTATTTCTTTTCTTTGTTCATTCTGTTCTTCTTCGCTTTTATTTGTATCAACAATCCTTTGTTTACCAATAACCATCTTTCCAGTAAGACGTTCATCTTTTAGTACTTTGTGAAGTGTAAGGGTGTTCCAAGGTTTGCCATTGTTTAGTTTACCTTCATCATTCAATCGACGGACAATTGCAGAGCTTCCATGACCATCTAGGTACTGTTGATGAATTGAAAGTAATATCGCTGCTTGCTCAGTATCGAGTATGTATTTCCCGTCTTGTACCGTTAACCACCTCGGGCAAATCTTAACGCTTGCCTTACCCTCGTCCCTCAGCTTAGTGATCCTGTTCGCCCAAGTTTTCTGACCCATGTTGGATTTTCGTTTGGACTCGTTATGTGCCCTAGATATGGACATGTTCAGAATTGAGTTTGACTCAGGGATCCTCATGGAAAAGCAGGTTCCTGATTCAACCTCGATAATGTCGATGCCATGAGTGATCAAGGTTGTGAGCTTATGTGCCGCAGCATAGTTAGTAAGGCGGGTCAATCGGTCGATGTTCTCAACGATCAGAGCCCCACTGGTTATACGCTTGTTGATCACATCATCGTAAAACCTGCCAAGGTTACTGTTTGGCTGCCAGTTACTACCTTTGAAGGCGGATTTCCCTATATCGCTTTCAAGGATCTCATAGTCGTTCGGATCAAGCTGGTAGCCTAAGCGGCTATCTATGACAGCGTTCTCTAGGAATTCGTTAATTGTTGCGATCTGGCGGTCTATACCAAAACCGCTAACTTGTTGTAGAGTCGAGATCCGGCTATAAAGATATGATTTCATTAGTGATAGTCCTACTGATGATATGTCTCAAATCATATCACAGTTACAACTGACCGGTATTGCGCCGCCGTGATCCGCTCGCCCGAGTCTCTGTGCGATCACGGCACAGGGAAGAGTTGTCCACGGAGAGTAATATGAAGGTTTATGAGCTAAGGCGCGCCCCCAATGCCCGTCGCGTCAGGATGTTCCTGGCGGAGAAGGGCATAGCGATGACCTATCAGCAGGTCGATCTGGGAGCAGGGGAGAACCTCGGCCCCGACTTTCTGGCGAAGAACCCGGCCGGGCGCATCCCGGTGCTGGAACTCGACGATGGCACCTATCTCAGTGAAACCCTCGCCATCTGCCGCTATTTTGAAGAGATTCATCCCGAACCGGATCTGTTTGGCAGCACGCCCCTGGAGCGGGCGACCATAGAGATGTGGAGCCGTTTCATCGAGTTCAACCTCTGGTTGCCCACCGGCATGGCGTTTCGCCACATCACGGGGTTTTACAAGGACAGGGAAACCCCCTTCCCCGAGTGGGGAGAAGAGTGCAAGCAGAACGCCAAACTCTGGTTCGAGAAACTCGATACCAGGCTGGCACAGGTGCCCTATGTGGCCGGTGAGCGCTTCACCATCGCCGATATCCTGGCCCTGTGCACCATCGACTTCGGCAAGGTGGTGGATCTTCGCATCACCCCCAGCCAGGTTCATTTGCAGGCCTGGCATGAGCGGGTCAGTGCCCGCCCCAGCGCCCAGGCCTGACGACCCAATCCCATGAAAAGGAGTCAAAGATGATCGATCTCTATACCGCCGCCACCCCCAATGGCTTCAAGGTCACCATAGCGCTCGAGGAGTTGGGCCTGCCCTACCGGGTGATCCCCCTCGATCTGTCGGCGCTGGATCAGAAGCAGCCCGACTTTTTGGCCATCAACCCCAATGGCCGCATCCCGGCCATTGTCGATCGGGACAACGATGACTTCGCGGTGTTCGAGTCCGGCGCCATCCTCATCTATCTGGCGGAGAAGGCGGGCAAGCTGCTGCCCAAGGATCCCAAACGCCGCTCCCAGGCCTTGCAATGGCTGATGTTCCAGATGGGGGGCATCGGTCCCATGATGGGGCAGGCGAACGTCTTCTATCGCTACTTCCCGGAGAAGATCCCGGCCGCCATCGAGCGCTACCAGAAGGAGGGGCGCCGCCTGTTCGAGGTGCTGGACGGCCACCTGGCGCACCACGAGTACCTGGCGGACGAGTACAGCATCGCCGACATCGCGACCTGGCCCTGGGTGAGGATCCACGAGTGGAGCGGCATCTCCATCGAGGGGCTGACTCATCTGCAGGCCTGGATGGAGCGCATGGCGGCCAGACCCGCCTGCCAGAAGGGGATCAACATCCCGCCGCGCAAGGAAGAGACGCCGGAAGAGGCGGCCAAGCGGGTGCAGTCCATGATGACCCGCTGAGTGACAAATGAAGTGATGGCCCCGAAGAGGGGCCATTTTTTTATCCATTTTCTCGCTGCTCTCATGGGGCGGTACCGGGTTGTGCTTGGTCGTTAACCGGGGAGCAGCCGTTCATACCCTCCTAACCCCCGCCTCTTGTGCCAATGGTCATTATCCATCGCCGTTCAGAAAATATTTTCATTACGCCGATCTGTTATGTTATAACGAATCACTTTTGCTTGGTAATGATTTTCGTTTGGATGGACAGGATGACAAGAAGATACAGGCATGCAGCATGGTGCACACTGGCGCTGGTGGCGGGCATAAGTAGCGCCCATGGCAAACCGCTTTCCATGGTCGGCCCCTGGGAAATCCACAGCCTGGACCCCGCCAGCAACGGGGTCTTCTTCACCCGCTTGCAGGTGGCGGAGACACTGGTGGAGGTCGATGGCAAGGGGAGGCTGCTACCGGGCCTCGCCGGCGCCTGGTCGGTGTCTGAGGATGGCTTGCAGTGGCGCTTTACCCTGCGCCCCCAGGCCCATTTTCACGACGGAACCGAGGTGAGTGTCGAGCAAGTCGCCTGGGCACTGCAGCAGGCCAGGGGGAAGCCAGGGGTATTGCAAAGCGCACCTATCGCCATGATGGAGGCCAGGGATGGGGCCCTCCTGGTGACCCTGCATGAGCCTTTCGCCCCCCTGGCCGCCGTGCTGGCCCACCCTAGCACCCAGATCCTGGCCAGGGCCGCCTATGACGACAGGGGGAAGGTGATCCGGGTCATCGGCTCCGGGCCTTATCAGATAGCCCGGTTGCAGCAGCCCCAGCGGGTCGAAACCATCCGCTTCGATGGCTGGGATGGCCCCAAGCCCGCCATCGAGCAGGTCAGTTATCTCACGGTCGGGCGCGCCGAGAGCCGTACCCTGATGGCCGAGAGCGGTCAGGCGGACATCGCATGGGGGCTGGATCCTGTGAGTATCCGTCGTCTGCAGCAGGCGCCCAGGGTGACCATCGCCTCGGTGACCCTGCCGCGCACCATACAGCTCAAGCTCAATGGTGCCGACCCGCGTCTGAGTGAGCCCGCGGTGCGCCGCGCACTCAGCCTCGCCACCGACAGGGTCGGCATGGCGACCGCCTTGCTGCGGGATCCCGAGATGGCGGCGACCCAGCTCTTCCCCCCGAGTCTGAGAGAGTGGCACCAGCCCGGGCTCAGCCCTTTGGTCTATGACGTCAAGGCCGCCCAGGCGGCCTTCGCGGCGGCGGGCTGGCAGTTGGGGAGCGACGGTGTGCTGCAAAGAGGGGGGGACCGCTTTGCCCTGACCCTGCGCACCTTCCCGGACAGGCCAGAGCTGCCGCTGCTGGCCACGGCGCTGCAGGCCCAGTGGAAGGCGGTGGGGGTGGATCTCAAGGTGGCGGTGGGGAACTCGAGCGAGATCCCGGCGGGCCATCAGGATGGCACCCTCCAGCTCGGCCTCTACGCGCGCAACTACGCCCTGGTGCCGGATCCCCTGGTGACCCTCATGGGGGATCTGGCTCCGGGTGGTTCGGACTGGGGGGTGATGAACTGGCAATCTGCGGCCCTGACGAGTCAGCTCGCCCGGCTTGGGCGGGACAAGTTGCCTACCGATGAGGCCGCCGCACTTCGCTTGAACATCGCCACCAGCTTGCAGCAGGAACTGCCCCTGTTGCCGATCGCCTGGTATCGCCAGAGCGCGGCGGTGAGCCGGGATCTCAAGGGCTTTGAACTGGATCCCCAGGAGCGCAGCTACTACCTGACCCGGCTCTCCTGGGGCCGGCCATGAACGGCATCTCCATGAGCGCCGTGATGGGGATCCTGAGCCAGCGGCTGGTGCAGGCCCTGATGGTGGCCCTACTGGTGGCGGGCCTCTGTTTTCTGATGGTGCAGTCCCTGCCCGGAGACATCGCCTTTCGCATCGCCGCCGGCCGCTATGGCTATGACTATGTCACCGCCGAGGCCGCCGCCGCGGTGCGCGGTGAGCTTGGGTTGGCGGGCTCGGCCCTCGGCCGCTTCGGCGACTGGCTTGGGGCCCTGCTGCAGGGGGATCTGGGCAACTCGCTGGTGACAGGGGCGCCGGTCTCGGGGGAGATTGCCCATCATTTGGGGGCGACCCTCTCCCTGGCGCTGGCCGCCGTGGCCCTGGCGCTCCTGCTGGCGCTGCCCCTTGGCAGCCTGAGCGCCCTGCACCCGGGCGGGTTCTGGGATCGCCTGACCCTGGGCTGGAGCGTGTTGATGCGGGCGCTGCCTCCCTTCCTGCTCGGGTTGGTGCTGATGGTGCTGCTCTCCGCCGAGCTCGGCTGGCTCAGCGCCGCCGGCCACGGGGAGGGGCATAACCTCTGGCTGCCGGCCCTGACCCTGGGGCTCGGCCTCTCCGGCGTGTTGGCCCGGGTGGTACGCGAGAGCGTGCTGGGGGTGGTGGCATCCCCTTATTACCGCTTCGCCCGCACCAAGGGGCTCTCTCCCTGGCGGGTATTCTGGCGCCATGGCCTGCGCAACAGCGGGGTCAGCATCATCGCCTACACCGGCGTGCAGCTGGTGCTGCTCATCGAGGGGGTCGTGGTGGTGGAGAGCCTGTTCGCCTGGCCCGGCATCGGCCACGCCCTAGTGCACGCTGTCTTCTGGCGCGACGTGCCCATGGTGCAGGGCACTGTGCTGGTGCTGGCGGCGCTCTTCGTGCTGCTCAACACCCTGACTGACTTACTCTGCCTGCTTATCGATCCCCGCGGTTCCAAGGAGTCCTGATTGTGTCTTATTCATTCAAGGCCGGCCTGGCCTTGTTGCTGTTGATGGTGCTGTTCGCCCTGCTGGCCCCCCTCGTCTGGTCCGATCCCGCGGCTCAGGATCTCTCCCGCTTCCTGGCGAATCCTTCCTGGCAGGAGCCATTGGGGCAGGATCAGATGGGCCGCAGCCTGATGGCGCGGCTGGCCTCGGCCACCCGGCTCTCCCTCACCCTGGGAGCGCTGTGCGTGCTCACCGCCGCCCTGCTCGGTTGCCTGCTCGGCTGGCTCAGCGCCTGGTGCGGGGGCTGGCTGGACGGCCTGCTGCGCAGTCTGGCGGACGGCGTGCTGGCCCTGCCGAGCCTGCTGCTGGTGCTGCTCTTCTCCGCCATGGCCCAGGGGGGCTTTGCCATCCTCTATCTCGGCCTGGCCATGGCCCAGTGGGTGGAGTACTACCGGGTGGTGCGGGCCCGCAGCCGCACCCTGCTGGTCTCTCCCCAGGTGGAGGCTTCCCGCCTGCTCGGCTTTGGCAACGGCTATGTGTTCCGTCGCCACCTCTGGCCCGAGCTGGCTCCCCAACTGCTCACCATGATGGCCTTCGGTCTCGCCGGGGCCATCCTGACCCTCTCGACCCTGGGTTTCGTCGGAGTGGGCCTTCAGCCGCCGACCCCGGAACTCGGCCTGATGATGACGGAGGCGCTGCCCCATTATCAGGAGGCACCCCGCCTGCTGCTGGCTCCCATCGCCGTGATGGGAGTGATGTTGCTGGCCTTGGTGTTGCTCAATCAAGGGGCGGCGCGCTGGGAGAACGACCCCACACCGCCGGGACAAGGGCAGGCAGTGAAAGCAGGAGGATCCTCATGAGCGCCATCCATATCGAAGGCATCAGGGTCAGGAATGGCCGTGAGACATTGTTGCAGGAGCTGAGCCTCGCGCTCTCGCCGGGACAGGCGCTGACCCTGATCGGGGAGAGCGGCTCCGGCAAGTCCCTGCTGGCCCACGCCCTGATGGGCACCTTGCCAAGGCCGCTCACCGGCCAGGGACAGCTGACGGTGGCGGGCCGGCACTACGATCTGGAGACACCGGAGCGGCTGCGCACCCTCTGGGGACGGGAGCTCGCCATGCTGCCCCAGGAGCCAGTGCTGGCGCTGGATCCCACCATGGGGTTGCTGCGCCAGGTGGAGGAGGGCTGGCTCGGGGGGCGGCAAGAGGCCAGGGCACACGCCAGGGCCGCCTTGTCGGGGTTGGGGCTGGCCGGTTGTGAGGGGTACTTCCCCCACCAGATCTCCGGCGGCATGGCCCAGCGGGCGGTCTTCGCCGCAGCCACCCTGGGGCAGGCGCGCCTGCTCATCGCGGACGAGCCCACCAAGGGGCTCGATAGCCGGGCCCGGGCCCGCTTGCTGCAACTGCTGCTCGGCTACCTCGCCGAGTCCCGCCACCTGTTGACCATCACCCATGATCTCGCCCTGGCCCGGGGGCTGGGGGGCTGGGTGCTGGTGCTGCGGGGTGGGGACGTGGTGGAGCAGGGGCCAGCAGAGCGGGTCCTGCACCAGCCAACTCATCCCTATACCCGCCAGCTGCTGGCGGCGGAGCCATCGGCCTGGCCGACTCCCCGCTTTCTGCCAAGGGGGGAGTGGCTGCTCAAGGGGGAGGGGCTCGGCATGGGCTATGGGGACCAGACCCTGTTCGAAGGGCTTGACGTACAGATAGCGGAGGGGGAACGGCTGGCCGTCATGGCCCCGAGTGGTGTCGGCAAGAGCACCCTCGGCAACCTGCTGCTCGGCCTACAGTCGCCCCGAGCGGGGCGAGTGAGGCGAAGGGCGGGGATAGCACCCCACCGCTGGCAGAAGCTCTATCAGGATCCGGTGCAGGCCTTCGCCAGCCGGGTGCGCCTCGGCCCCCTGTTCGACGATCTGCTGCGCCGCCATCGGCTGTCCCGGTCAGCGCTGGATGGCTATCTCGAGCGGCTCGGGCTCGATCCCCGGCTGCTCGAGCGGTTGCCCGGCCAGGTCTCCGGTGGCGAGTTGCAGCGGCTGTCCCTGATCCGTGCCCTGCTGCTGCGCCCCGTGCTGCTGTTTGCCGATGAACCGACCTCCAGGCTCGACCCCCTCAGCCAGCAGCAGACCATGGCCTGCCTCGACAAGGCCCTCGGCGAGACAGGTTGCGCCCTCCTGCTGGTGACCCACGACGAGGATCTGGCCCTCAAGATGGGGGAGCGTTGCCTGCTCCTCGAGGGGGGCTTGCCCCCGTCAGCGACATCCGCCCGACCCTCCCTGGCGGCGTGCGGCTAAGCGGCCGCCAGAGGAGGGGGTGAACACAGATAAGCCTCTGATTCTTATGTCCGACGGGGCAGTTTGCCCCGTCACATTAGAAAAACTAGGGAAAGCAGATTATAAAGATTCGTTCGTTTTTTGTGATATGAATCACTAATATTGCCGCTGCCAGAAGAGCGTCCTGCTCCTGGCAGGTGCGGGTCCTCCGCCTTGTGTGTTTACCCTCAGTGACCTTGTTTGGATCCCCTCGCAGCCCTCTGCCAGGGGCGTGGCAGCATTTTGATGATTTGCGGACGACAGCTATGAATCGGCACAGTTTCTATCCCCTCTTCTTCCTGACCATCTTGATGGTCGCCGTGGGTCAGATGACCCAGACCCTGTATGTGCCCTCCATTCCCATGATGGCGGGGGACTTCCATGTGGCCTCCGGTCAGCTGCAGGCGGTGATGGCTTGCTACCTCATCCCCTACGGTCTCTCCCAGTTCGTCTATGGTCCCCTGTCGGACAGGATTGGTCGCCGCCCCGTGCTGCTCATCGGCATGATGGTGTTCCTGGTCGGCACCCTGACCATACAGCTGATCCCGCACTTCGCGGCCCTGCTGGCCGGCAGCTTCATCCAGGGGCTGGGGACGGGGGCCGGCGGCGCCATGAGCCGCACCGTGATGCGGGATCGCTACAACGGCGCCGAGCTGAACCGGGCCAACAGCCTGGTGAGCATGGGGGTGATCTTCTCCCCGCTGCTGGCCCCCGTGCTGGGTGGCTGGTTGACCGAGCTGTTCAACTGGCGCGCCGGATACTGGTTCCTGTTCGGCTTCGGCGCCCTGACTACGCTGGCGCTGCTACTCTGGTTCGCCGAGACCCTGCCCGAGGCGGCCCGCCAGCAGCCGCTGCGAGTCGGCGCCGCCTACCGCCACGTGCTCGGCAACCCGCGCTTCCAGGGCAACCTGCTCTGCCTGATGGCCACCTTCGCCGGGCTCGCGGTGTTCGAGGCGGCGGCCGGTGTGCTGCTCGGCGATGTGCTCAAACTGAGCGCCCGCACCGTCAGCGTGCTGTTCGTGCTGCCGTTGCCCGGTTACCTGTTCGGGGCCTGGCTCTCGGCCCGCCTGAGCTATCGCCTGAGTCAGGGCAAGTTGATGCGCCTCGGCATCGCCTTCCTCGGGCTGGGGTCCCTCATCATCCTGCTGCCCGGGCTGTTCGGGCTGGTGAGTGCGGCCTCCCTGGTGGGCGGCGCGGCCGTCTACTTCATCGGTAGCGGCATCCTCTATCCGACCGCCACCTCCTGCGCCATCGAGCCCTTCCCGGGCCAGGCGGGGACGGCCGGAGCCATCCTCGGCGGCATGCAGAACCTGGGGGCGGGTATCGTCACCCTGCTGGCGGCTAGCTTCCCCATGCAGGGGCAGTTGACCCTGGGTGCCATCATGACGGTGATGGTGCTGATCGTGGCCTTGAGCTTCCTCTGGCTGCGCCATCACGGCTCACCCCACGAGCAGATGGCCGTCTGACGCGCCCTCGCCAGCCAAAAGCCCGCCCATCATGGCGGGCTTTTTCATGGGTACCTATCCTGCGAGAAGGTGGGGAGATAGGGGAAGGTGAGCCAAGGTAACACTCTGCCTTGATGCAGCCTGGCAGCAATAGGCGGCTGGGGATATGTGAAGTGGCAGAGCGGCTCGCCATGTTGGCAGGAAGCAGGCAAAGAAAAAGCCCGTCAGTATACTGACGGGCTTTTTAGTTGGCACCCCGGAATGCCGTTGCCGGTTTGGGCCCTTGAACCGTCGGTTCAAGGCGGGGATCGTGTCTGACCGCAGGCTTCTCGGTCGAGCCGAGCATGCGCAATAGCCAGAAGGCAGATCCCCTGTTTGGTATGAATATCGGCTCGGGGACTTGAACCGGCTGACAAACACTCCAGGGAATTCTTGAAACAGGTGGCGATTAGGGCTGCAGGCCCTCTTCTTCATTGGACTCGCCATATTGTCCGTGCTCGATCAGGGCTGCTTCTATGGTGCGCTGCAGCATCTTGATCCGCTTGTCCATGGTCTCAGAGTATTGGTGGTTTTTCTCTTTTTCAAGGCAAAGCTCATGACAGAAATTGAGCGCCGCCATCACAGCAAGTTGTTCGTTGCTGGAGACCTTGGAGCGCTGACGCAAGTCGATGAGCTTGTCCGACAACTGGTCGGCGGCCTGGCGCAGGGCGTCCTGTTGTCCCAGGGGACAGGATACTTTGTAGGGACGTCCCAGAATGACGATTTCTACGGCCTCTATGCTCATGCCTTCCTCAATACGGCGGGGCTTTTCTCCGCCTTTATCCACGTGGACAACTGGGCGGGACTATATAGCGCAGATGCAGAAGTTTCAAGGCCTTGCTGGCTCTGGAAGGGGGAGAATGCTAGGATCCTGACCATAAATTTCGCATATTTGCCTGAACTTTGAGCGGATCGTAGATGAGCAAAACAACCCCCCTGAAATACGCGGCCGTGGCCGACCTGATGGAGCAGCATGAGCTGATGGCGACGGCTGTCGAGGCCCATGGCGTGATCTGTGGTCTGATCTGCGGTGGCGTGGCGCTGGACGACAAGAGCTGGCTGCCCCCCTTCAACGATCTGGTCAACGACGGTTTCGGTCTGCCGGCCCCGGTGCGCCAGGTGATGACCGACCTCTATCAAGGTGTCATCGAGAGCCTGATGGCCCAGAAGGGGGTCGAGCTGCTGCTGCCGAGCGATGAGGCGCCGCTGGATGAGCGCATCGACTCCCTGGTGGACTGGTCCCAGGCCTTCCTCGCCGGCTTCGGCGTGGTGCAGCAGGAGCTCTCCCGGGCCTCGGAAGAGCTGCAGGAGATGATCCAGGATATCGCCAGCATCACCCAGGTGAGCGCCGAGTTCGATCAGGAAGACGAGGAGAACGAAGCCTCCTTCCTGGTGCTCTACGAGCACGTGCGCCTCGGCGTCATGATGGCGTTCGAGGAGTTTGGCAAGCGCCCGGAGACTCCGAGCACCCCGCCGACCCTGCACTGAGCCTCGCCGGCAGAGAGATGACACAGAGCGCCCCTTGGCGCTCTGCTCTTTTTTGTGGCGGGTGTGGCGAGCGTGGCAGCGGGCTCGCCCGGGTAGGGGAAATGGGTTAACCACCGGGCGCCACTGCGCTTTTTGCCCGCGCCGTCGCATCCTGCCCCCGGGCTTTGTGGTAGCATGGCCCCACGTTTTCAGCTTTCTCCCTCATCTCATGTCTCAATCTGATCTGGTTCACGTCGATGTGGCTATCGTCGGCGGCGGTATGAGCGGCGCCGTGCTGGCACTCTCCCTCGCGGCCCTGCGCGGTGCGGATGGCGAGCCCTTGCGAGTCCTGCTGCTGGAGGCGAGCGCCCCCGAGCTCAATGCGCACCCCGGCTTCGATGCCCGGGCCATCGCCCTGTCGGCGGGCACCTGCGAGGCCCTCACCCGGCACGGTCTCTGGCCGCGCTTCGCCCCCCACTGCGCCCCCATCACCCATATCCATGTCTCCGACAAGGGCCATGCCGGCCAGACTCACCTCTCGGCAGCGGAATATGGCTTGCCGGCGCTCGGCCAGGTGATCGAGCTGTCGGCGGCGGGGATCACCCTGCAACAGGGGATGGCACAGTGCCCGCACATCCAGGTCTGCTGCCCGGCCCAGCTGGCGGACATAGTTCCGCTGGAGGAGGGGGTCAGGCTGCGCCTTGCCAGTGGCGAGCACTACCAGACCCGGCTGCTGGTGGCGGCCGATGGGGGCAACTCCACCGTGCGCCAGCACTTCAAGCTGCCGGTGACCCGCCACGACTACGGCCAGAGCGCCATCATCGCCACCGTCAAGACGGCGGAGGATCCCGCCGGCCGCGCCTTCGAGCGCTTCACCGAGGGGGGGCCGCTCGCGCTCTTGCCGATGCAGGACGGGCTCTCCTCCCTGGTGTGGAGCGTGCGGCGGGATCAGGCGGATGCGCTGATGGCGCTGGATGACGATGCCTTCCTCGCGCAATTGCAACAGGCGTTCGGCTGGCGCCTCGGGCGCTTCCAGCAGACCGGCGGCCGCCATGTCTACCCGCTGGCGCTGGCGGCCACCGACTATCCCCTGGCCCAGCGCACCGTGCTGGTGGGCAATGCCGCCCATTTGCTGCACCCCATCGCCGGCCAGGGCTTCAACCTCGGCATGCGCGACCTCGACCTGCTCACCCAGGCGGTTGGCAAGGCGCTCGCGGCGGGGGAGGACATCGGCAGCTTCGAGGTGCTGAGCGGCTACTGGCAAAAACGCCGGGACGATCAGGCCCACACCATCTGGCTGACCTCGTCCCTGGCCCAGCTCTTCTCCAACGGCCACGGTCCCCTGGTGGCGGGTCGCAACCTGGCGCTCTCCCTGATGGGTCGCCTGGCCTGCCTCAAGGCGCCGCTGGCGAACCAGACCCTGGGTTTCGTCAGCCAGACGACGAGATGAGGCAGGCTCCCCTGCCAATTGATTGATGATGCCCGGCCATGGCGGCTGGTTAGAAGGAATAGAAGATGCAAATGCAGACGGTGGATGTGGTGATAGTAGGGGGCGGCATGGTGGGCCTCGGACTCGCCGCCGCCCTCAAGAACAGTGCCCTGAGCGTGGCCATCGTGGAGGGGCAGTTGCCCGAGACTGCGCTCGGGGAGGCGCCGGATAACAGGGTCAGCGCCCTGAGCCTCGCCAGCCAGCGCATCCTGCAGTCCGTGGGGGCCTGGGACGGCATCGCGGGGCGGCGCCTGCAGGCCTACGACAGGATGGCGGTGTGGGAGCAGGACAGCTTCGGCCATATCGATTTCGATGCCGCCAGCCTGCGCCAGTCCGCCCTCGGCCATATCGTGGAGAACCGGGTCATCCAGCTAGCATTGTTGGATGCCATTCTTGATGGCGATGGTGGCGCGAGCAACATCCAGTTGCTGAGCCCGGCCCGGGCCCAGAGCCTGCAGGTGAGCGAGGCGGGGGCCATACTGCTGCTGGAAGATGGTCGCGCCCTCTCGGCCAGGCTGGTGGTGGCGGCGGATGGCGCCCACTCCTGGGTGCGCCGTCAGGCGGATATCCCGCTCACCAGCTGGGATTATGGCCACCACGCCCTGGTGGCGACGGTGCGCACCAGCGATCCCCACGACGGGGTGGCACGCCAGATCTTCACCCCGGATGGGCCGCTCGCCTTCCTGCCCCTGTGGCAGCCCGATCTCTGCTCCATCGTCTGGTCCATTCCCGCCGCTCGGGCCGAAGCCCTCTGTGCCTGCGACGAGGAGCAGTTCAATCGCCAGCTCACGGCGGCCTTCGATGCGCGGCTCGGGCTGTGCAAGGTAGAGGGGGCCCGCGGCGCCATCCCGCTCACCGCCCGCTATGCTCGTGACTTTGCCCGCGAGCGGCTGGTGCTGGTGGGGGACGCGGCCCACACCATACACCCGCTGGCGGGGCAGGGGGTCAACCTCGGCCTGCTGGACGCGGCGGCCCTGGCGGAGCAGTTGCTCAAGAGCCAGCGCGCGGGTACCGACATCGGCCTGCTTGCCAACCTGCGGGGTTACGAGCGTTGGCGCAAGAGCGAGGCCGCCCGCATGCTGGCGGCGATGGAAGGGCTCAAGCGGCTATTTGGTGGCAGCAACCCGCTCAAGAAGCTGGTGCGCGGGGTAGGTCTGCGGGCGGTCGATGTCCTGACGCCCCTGAAGCAGGGAATGATCCGGGCCGCCATGGGGCTGGACGGTGAGCTGCCCGCCCTGGCCAAGGGTGAAAAAATCTAATCTTACCCGGGGTTTATTGCAATAAAACTAATCTGATGAGGCTGAATGCCCCCATGGGGCCTCAGCCTTTAATGTTGGTGGGAAGCGAAACGTTTTTCTGTAAATTGTGACGAAACGGTGAAAACCAACATTTAATCCCGCAAAACACCGGTTGATACTGTTTTTATCACTGTTTTTGCCTTAGTGTCTGGTGTCAGTTCAAAGAGTGTGGATTAGTTTTTTTTGAGCGGAGGCATCAGGCTCTTGTCATATAATCCGCACCGTTCACGGAATCACTCTTGCCCTGCAAGGGCGAGAACGAGCACAGACCTGGTGGTCCTGTTCCTCTCAACAGCGAGAGGGAGGGGCTCAGGTGTTGTCGCCAACGCTTTAGGGCTCTTTGCTAAGGAAAGAATGCGATGATCCAGACTACAGTACTGCATCCCAAGCACCTGGAAGCGGGCGCCAAGATGGTGGATTTCCACGGTTGGGAAATGCCCATCAACTACGGCTCCCAGCTGGAAGAGCACCACGCGGTGCGCACCGATGCGGGCATGTTCGATGTCTCCCACATGACCATCGTCGATTTGACCGGCGAGCGGGTCAAAGCCTTCCTGCAACACCTGCTGGCCAACGACGTGGCCAAGCTGACCATCCCCGGCAAGGCCCTCTACAGCGGCATGCTGAACCCGGACGGTGGCGTCATCGATGACCTCATCACCTACTATCTCGGCGACACCTTCTACCGCCTGGTGGTGAACTCCGCCACTCGCGAGAAGGATCTGGCCTGGATCCGCCATCACGCCATCGACTTTGCCGTGAGCGTCACCGAACGTCCCGAACTCGCCATGATCGCGGTGCAGGGTCCCCAGGCCAAGGCCAAGGCGGCCAAGGTGTTCAGCGCCGAGCAGAACGCCGCCGTGGCGGGCATGAAGCCCTTCTTCGGCGTGCAGGCCGGCGATCTCTTCATCGCCACCACAGGCTACACAGGTGAAGACGGCTACGAGATCGTGGTGCCCGAGCCGCAGGCCTGCGCCCTCTGGCAGGCGCTGCTGGATAACGGCGTGGCCCCTTGCGGCCTGGGTGCCCGTGACACCCTGCGCCTCGAAGCCGGCATGAACCTCTACGGTCAGGACATGGACGAATCTATCTCTCCGCTGGCCGCCAACATGGCCTGGACCCTGGCCTGGGAGCCTGCGGATCGCCAGTTTATCGGCCGCGCCGCCCTGGAAGCCCAGAAGGCCGCCGGCACCCAGCCCAAGCTGGTGGGTCTGGTGATGGAAGAGAAGGGGGTGCTGCGTGCCGGCATGCCGGTCACCTTCACCAGCGAGAGCGGCGAGACCCGCGAAGGGGTGATCACCTCAGGCTCCTTCTCGCCGACCCTGGGCTACAGCATCGCCCTGGCCCGGGTGCCCCGCGACATCGGCTCCGAGGCTCAGGTCGAGATCCGCAAGAAGCTGGTCACGGTGAAGGTCACCAAACCGGCCTTCGTGCGCAACGGCCAGCCACTGGTGTAATGATTGATGGCGGCGGAGGATGCCCTTCGCCCGCTCTTTTATAAAAGCGATCCAAGTACATAAAGGAAGCAGAAATGAGCCATATCCCGAGCGAACTGAAATATGCCACCTCCCACGAGTGGGTCCGTGTTGAAGCCAACGGTGAGGCCGTGGTCGGCATCACAGAGCACGCCCAGGATCTGCTGGGGGACATGGTGTTCGTGGATCTGCCGGAAGTGGGCAAGCAAGTCAGTGCCGGTGAAGAGTGCGCCGTGGCCGAGTCTGTGAAAGCCGCCTCCGACATCTACAGCCCGGTGAGCGGCGAGATCATCGCCGTCAACGAAGAGCTGGAAGGCAGCCCGGAACTGGTCAACTCCGACCCCTACGACGCCGGCTGGCTGTTCCGCATCAAGCTGAGCGACGCCTCCGAGCTCGCCAACCTGCTGGATGCCGAAGGCTACCAGAACGTGGTGGACGAAGAGTAAGCATGCCGGGCCCTGCAAGGATTTGCAGGGCCTTTTTGTTTGACCGCCAGCCGCCTCCGGTGCGCTGACGGCAGGGTGAAGTCGCCCGCGCCAACCCCTCCTATCCCCGCGGGTGAGACGGGCAGGCCGCCAGAATCGCGACCCCCAGGGATGCCCTTGTGCACCCCGTGTCCGCACTCAGTGCCAGCGACACACAGAACATGAGTGGAGTCGGCGCCGCCGGCTCGGGAATGTCTATCAGGACTTATTAGCAGGACCTATTTAGCAGGAAATCAGGGAAATGACTCAGTCACTGTTTGAACTCGAACAAAAAACCGACTTCATCCGCCGTCACATCGGCCCGGGTGAGGAAGAGCTGCGCGCCCTGCTGGCCGTGGTGGGCGCAGAGAGCCTGGACGATCTCATCGATCAGACCGTCCCCGCCGCCATCCGCCGTCCGGGCCCCCTCGGCATCGGCGCTCCCATGACCGAGGTGGAGGCCCTGGCCAAGCTCAGGGGCTACGCCGCGAAGAACCAGATCGCCAAGAGCTACATCGGCATGGGTTATCACGACACTCACGTGCCCCACGTCATCTTGCGCAACGTGCTGGAAAACCCGGGCTGGTACACCGCCTACACCCCCTATCAGCCCGAGCTGGCTCAGGGCCGTCTCGAGGCGCTGCTGAACTTCCAGCAGCTGACCCTGGATTTGACCGGCATGGACCTGGCCAGCGCCTCTCTGCTGGATGAGGCCACCGCCGCCGCCGAGGCCATGGCGCTCGCCAAGCGCATGGCCAAATCCAAGTCCAACCTCTTCTTCGTGGCCGATGACGTGCATCCTCAGGTGATCGACGTGGTCAAGGAGCGGGCGGTGCACTTTGGCTTCGACGTGGCCGTCGGCCCCGCCGCCGAGGCGGTGAGCGAGGAGGTGTTCGGTGCCATGTTCCAATACCCCGGCACCACGGGCAAGGTCGCCGATCTGCGTGCCCTGATCGCCGCGGTCCAGGCCCAGAAGGGCTTGGCCTGCGTCGGCGCCGACATGCTCTCCTTGTTGCTGCTCAAATCCCCCGGTGAGCTGGGCGCGGACGTGGTGTTCGGCTCCGCCCAGCGCTTCGGCGTGCCCATGGGTTACGGTGGCCCCCACGCCGCCTTCTTCGCCACCCGCGACACCTACAAGCGCTCCATGCCGGGGCGCATCATAGGCGTCTCCAAGGATGCCCGTGGCAAGGCCGCCCTGCGCATGGCGATGCAGACCCGCGAGCAGCACATCCGCCGCGAGAAGGCGAACTCCAACATCTGTACCGCCCAGGTGCTCTTGGCCAACATGGCGAGCTTCTACGCCGTCTACCACGGCCCGGTGGGGCTCAAGACCATAGCGTCCCGCGTGCATCGTTTGACTTCCATCCTGGCGCTGGGCCTCAAGGCCAAGGGCGTGCCCCTCAAGCATGACAGCTGGTTCGATACGATCACTGTGTTGACCGCTGACAAGGCTGGGCTGGTTGCCCGTGCCGAGGCTCTTGGCATCAACCTGCGCGCGGATCTGGACGGCGCCGTGGGCGTGTCGCTCTCCGAGACCACCACCCGCGAGGACGTGGCCGAGTTGTTTGATCTGTTCCTGGGCCAGGGTCATGGCCTGGATGTGGCTGCCCTGGATGCCAAGGCACAGGCCCATCACGCCATCCCGCAGGATCTGCTGCGCACCGATGCCGTGCTGACCCACGAGGTGTTCAACAAGTACCACTCCGAGACCGAGATGCTGCGCTACATCCACCGTCTCGAGGCGAAGGATCTGGCCCTGAACTACGCCATGATCTCGCTCGGCTCCTGCACCATGAAGCTCAACGCCACCGCCGAGATGATCCCGGTGACCTGGCCCGAGTTCGGCAAGCTGCACCCCTTCGCGCCCCTGACCCAGACTCAGGGCTACCAGCTGCTGCTGGCAGATCTGGAAGACTGGTTGGTGAAGGTGACCGGTTACGACGCGGTCTGCATGCAGCCAAACTCGGGCGCCCAGGGCGAGTACGCTGGCCTCCTGGCCATCAAGAAGTACCACGAGTCCCGTGGCGAGGGGCATCGCGATGTCTGCCTGATCCCGGCCTCCGCCCACGGTACCAACCCGGCTTCCGCCCAGATGGCGGGCCTCAAGGTCATCGTCACCGCCTGCGACAAGGCCGGTAACGTGGATCTCGACGACCTGCGCGCCAAGGCCGCCGAGGTGGGGGATCAACTCTCCTGCCTGATGGTGACCTACCCCTCCACCCACGGGGTGTACGAGGAGACCATCAAGGAGGTGTGCGACATCGTGCACCAGTATGGTGGTCAGGTGTACCTGGATGGCGCCAACATGAACGCCCAAGTGGGTCTGACGGCGCCTGGTTTCATCGGGGCGGACGTCTCTCACCTCAACCTGCACAAGACCTTCGCCATTCCCCATGGCGGTGGCGGTCCCGGCATGGGTCCCATCGGCGTGAAGCAGCACCTGGCGCCGTTCGTGGCCGGTCACGCCGTGGTCAAGACCGACAAGGAGAGCCGTGACAACGGCGCCGTGTCGGCGGCCCCGTTCGGTTCGGCCAGCATACTGCCCATCAGCTGGATGTATATCGCCATGCTGGGGGACGAGGGGCTGAAGAAGTCCACCCAGGTGGCCATCCTCAACGCCAACTACCTGGCCAAGAAGCTGGGGGAATCCTTCCCAGTGCTCTACACCGGTCGCAACAACCGGGTCGCCCACGAGTGCATCCTGGACATACGTCCCCTCAAGGAAGCCTCAGGTATCAGCGAGATGGACGTGGCCAAGCGGCTGATGGACTACGGCTTCCACGCGCCGACCATGAGCTTCCCGGTAGCGGGTACCCTGATGGTCGAGCCGACCGAATCTGAATCCAAGCGCGAGCTGGATCGCTTCGTCGAGGCCATGACCCGTATTCGTGCCGAGATCGCCAAGGTGCAGGACGGCCACTGGAGCCTGACCGACAACCCCCTGGTGCATGCGCCCCATACCCAGGACGACGTGATGGACGAGCAGTGGGCTCGCGCCTACAGCCGCGCCGAGGCGGTCTTCCCGTCCGACGCCGTGCGCGCCGCCAAGCTGTGGCCGTCCGTCAATCGTATCGACGACGTCTACGGGGATCGCAACCTGTTCTGCTCCTGCATCCCGACCGAGGATTACCTCGACTGATGCAAGTGTGAAAAGCACTGTTCTAAAGAGACCAAGGCCCTGCATCGCAGGGCCTTTTTTATGGCTGATGGGGCTGGGTGGCTCAGCCTCGCCGGGCTGCCTCGATGCGGGCGATGTCGATCTTGCCCATCTGCATCATGGCTTCGAAGGCGCGCCGGGCGGCGGCGGTATCCGGGTCGGCCAGGGCCTGGGTGAGGGCGAGGGGGGTGATCTGCCAGGAGAGGCCCCACTTGTCCTGACACCAGCCGCACTCGCTCGCCTGGCCGCCGTTGTCTATGATGGCGTGCCAGTAACGATCCGTCTCGGCCTGGGTCTCGGTCGCTATCTGGAACGAGAAGGCCCAGCTGTGGTTGACCCCGGGGCCGCCGTTGAGGCCGAGGCAGGGGATCCCCATCAGGGTAAATTCGACCGTCAGCAGATCCCCCCGCTTGCCGGAGGGAAAGTCGGTGGGGGCATAAAACAGCGCGCCGACGCTGGAGTCGGGGAAGAGGCCCGCATAAAACCGGGCGGCCTCCTCGGCGTCGCCATCGTACCAGAGGCAGATCCTGTTCTTTTTCGTTTGCATCGCATCCTCTCTCCATCAAATGGCTTGCCGGCAGCACAATGGGCTGCCGGCTGGCTATGGGGCCGTGGCTGCAGAGGCGGCGGATGCCGATGCCTGCGTGGCATCCACGGCGGCGCTGAGGGCCTGCTGGAATTCGTCCATCTGCGCCTTGGCTTGTTTGGCCTGCTCGGCTTGGAGTGCCCCCGTGGTGGCCGCCGTGCCGGCCAGCTCGGGGCCGCAGCCCCATAATAGGGTGGCGAGGAGGGGAAGCAGATATCTGGGGTGCAACATGGGGTCCTCCCGTCGGCTTGGGGTTGCTCGGGCTTGCCACCTCGCAGGGGGCAAACTTGAGTGTAGCGCCGGGGAGGCATGGGGCGCGCTCACCTAACCGAAAGAGGGAGTATCCGTCGATGGGTTCGAGGCTCAGATCCTATGCCTGCCGATCGGGCCCATTGGCCAGCCAGTCGGCATGCCAGCCCGGCAGCTGGTCGGCAGGCATGGGGCGGCCCGCGTAGTAGCCCTGGCATTCGTCGCAGCCGAGGCGGGCCAGCTGATCCCAGGTTCCCTTGTCTTCCACCCCCTCGGCCACCGTCCTGAGCCCCATCTTGCGGGCCAGGATCAGGGTCGACTCTATGATGGCGAGTCGCACCGGATCCTGGTGGCAGCGGTCGACGAAGCCCCGATCCAGCTTGAGCTCGGTGAAGGGGAGCTGGCTGAGTTGTTGCAAGGAGGAGTAGCCGGTGCCGAAGTCATCGATGGAGAGGCCAAAGCCGTGCATCCGCAGCCGGCTCAGCAGCTCGAGGGAGTGGCCAAGATCCCGGACGAAGGCGCTCTCCGTCACCTCCAGGGTGATGAGCTTGGGGGTTACCCCTCGCAGCTGGCACCGGGCGATCAGCAGATCGCACAGTCTCCCCTCGATCAGGCTGTGGCTCGAGAGGTTGATGGCGAGCCTGAGAGGGCGGCCCGCTTGATGCCAGTTCGCGGCATCACCCAGGCTCTGCTCGATGAGGCACTCGCTCAGGGGATCGATGAGGCCGCTCTCTTCGGCCAGGGGGATGAAGCGGGCCGGTGCTATCAGGCCCAGGGTCGGATGCTGCCAGCGTGCCAGCGCCTCCACCCCCAGCCATTCGCCGGTCCTGAGGCTCACCTTGGGTTGATACCAGGGCACTATCTCCCCCCGTGCCAGCGCCAGCCTGAGATCCTCGGCGGCTACGAAGGGGTCGCTGGCGGCGGCTGGAGGAGCCTCTTGCGGCCCCCAGCTGGCCAGCAGCCCGGCGAGCTGCCCCAGGCTTGCGGGCTTGTCCAGCCGGCCGAGCACCCGCAGGCCATAGGCATGCCCCATGCGCCGCACTGCCTCCACGACGTCATCCTTGAGGGCGCTGGCGAGTATGATGCCGCCGCGAAAACCGCTGAGGGAGAGGCGGCGCAGCAGGGCCATGCCGTCCATGCCGGGCATGCGCAGATCGCACAGCATTATGTCCACCCGGTGCTGTTGGCACAGGGTCAGAGCCGCCTCCCCATCGCCAGCCTCGAGCGGTGCCCGGTAGCCGAGGGCCCGGGTCTGGTGGCTCAGGACTTTTCGCTGAAAGGGGTTGTCCTCCACCACCAGGATGGCGATCTCAGCGCGGGGTGTGTTCATCGAGCCAGGCTCCTATCTCGTGGTTGACGGCCAGCGCCTGCTGTTGCACTTGCTGCACCAGCTCGGCCAATGGTTCGGTTTGCTGCCGCTTGCAGCAGGTCTCCAGGGCCAGCGCCAGCTCGGCCAGGGCGAGTTCCCCCGTCATGTGGGCGGCCCCCTTGATGCTGTGAGCTGCATCGAACAGGGTCTCCCACGCCAGCGCGGGCAGCGCCTGTTGCAGGTTCGCCAGATCGCGCCCGTTACTGAGCAGGTATTCGGCCGCCAGGGTGCGAGCCTCGGTCTCGCTGCCAAACAGGGCGATCCAGCGTGCTGCCACCGTCGCCACGTCGGTCTGGGGAGGCAGGGAGAATTGGGGCTGGCCGGGACCCTCATCCTGCGCCAGGTAGTGCCCGAGCAGCTGGGCGAGATCCGCCAGCTCATAGGGCTTGTGGAGCATGGCGGTCATGCCCGCCTCGGCGCTCAGGCGACTCACCTCCTTGGAGGCATCCGCCGTGATGCCGATGATGGGGGCCGTCACCCCCTGCTCACGCAGGGTGGAAGTGAGCCGGTAGCCATCGAGTTCGGGCATGTGGCAGTCGGTGAGCAGCAGATCGAAGGAGGACTGGGACCAGGCCGCCAGGGCCTGGCGTCCGTTTTCGCACAGCGCGAACCCTATCCCCAGCAGGCCGAGCTGGCGCTGCAGCAGGGCCCGGTTGACCGGGTGATCCTCGGCGACCAGCACCCGGCCACGCAGCCGGGGGAGGCTGGGGACGAGGGCCATGGGGTTCTCCTCCGCGGCGATCAGCTCGAGGCAGCACTCCTGCAGCAGATCCGGGTAGAGCGGGTGCTGGCCAAGGCGCAGGCAGCGGCCGGGGTGAAGACTGGTGCGCAGGCTCTCCCGCTCGCTGAGATAGAGGATGCGGTAGTCCTGGTGCAGCACCCGGCAGGCGGGACTCGGACTTTCGTGTTGGCAGCCCGGCGGGCAGAGGGTCTGCGCATCCTGCTCATCGAGCAGCAGCAGGCCCGGGGCCAGGGGATGGTGGCGATCGCGCAGGCTTATGTCGGCACCGAAGCGGCGCAGCAGGGCCGCCGCCTCCGGCAGGGAGCGCGAGACTTGCCAATGACTGCCGGCGAGGGGCGGTGCGTCCCAATGGGGCTGACACAGGGGCAGGGACAGAATGGCCCGGGTCCCCTGGCCGGGCTCGCTCTCGAGCACCAGATTGCCCCCCATCTGCTGCACCAGATTGCGGCTGATGGCGAGTCCGAGGCCGGAGCCACCGAAGCGGCGGCTGATGCTGGTGTCTTCCTGCTCGAAGGGGGTGAAGAGGCGGGGCAGGCGCTCGGGGGCGATGCCGATGCCGGTGTCCTCCACCCGCAACCAGAGCTTAGCCTCCAGATAGGCGAGGGTGAGGGTGATGTGTCCCCGCTCGGTGAACTTGATGGCGTTGTGCAGCAGGTTGGCGCAGATCTGCCCCAGCCGCTTGGCATCCAGCTCGGCCCTGTCCGGCAACTGGGTGTCCCACTGCAGGTGAACCTGCAGCCCCTTCTGGCGCGCTGCCGCCGCGTTGCTGCGCACCACGGCGCACAGCACCTCGGCCAAGCGCGCCGGATGCGGCTCCAGGTGCAACTGACCCGCCTCCATCTTGGAGTAGTCGAGGATGTCGTTGACCAGGTAGAGCAGGTTGTCGGCTGAACTGATCACGTTGCGTACCAGATAGTGCTGATCCTCGCTGAGCTGGCCGAGTTGCAGCAGCTCCAGCATGCCGTGCATGCCGGCGATGGGGGTGCGCAGCTCGTGGCTCATGGTGGCGAGGAAGCGATCCCGGGCCCGGGTCGCCGCCTCCGCCTTCTGGCGTGCCTCCTTGAGCGCCTGCTGCTGCTCATTCATGGCCGTGATGTCCTGCACCATGCCATAGAGCAGGGCACTGCCATCCTCCTGGTGGATGACGTTGCCACGCACCTGCAGGGTACGTACCCGGCCATCCACCTGGCGGGAGGGGATGGTGAGCTCGACCTGGGTCTGCTGGCAGATCTGGCGCTCGAATTCGGCGATCAGGGTCGCGCGCAGGGAGTCGTCGAGGTGGAGGAGGAGCTCATGGTGCTGGCGGGAGAGCAGCTGCTCGGAGGTGATGAGATCCATCGCCTGACAGCCGGCGCTCACATACTGGAATTGCCCCTCTCCCTCACCGAAATAGGTGAACTGGAATACGAAGCCGGGGATGCTGTCGGTGAGCCGGGCCAGCCTGGCCTCCGCCTCCCTGGCGCGAGCCTGGGCATTCAGCTGCTCGGTCATGTCGGTGAGCACGGTGAGTACCCCCGCCTTCTCCCCATTCGGGCCGAGGAAGAGCCGCTTGTGGTAGGTGACGACCCGCTCGGCCCCATCGCGCTGCCAGGCCTCCCCCCGGGAGTGGAGATCCTCCCCGCTCTCCCACACCTGCGCATCTTCCGCTTGCACGCGCAGTATGACCTCGAGGGGCAGAATGTCGCTGAGCAGCAGGGCATAGTCTCCCTGGGTGTTTTTGCCACCGAGGTAGAACTGGCGGTAGGCCCGGTTGGTGACCGCTATCTCCAGCCGCTCGTTGGTGAGCACCACCATGTTGGGCAGGGTGTCGAGCAGGGTCGCCATTAGTTGCAGCTGGCGGGAGAGCTCGGCCTCGGCCCGCTGGCGCTGGCGTACCTCGCGGCTCATGGACCGATTCCAGAGATAGGCCAGCAGCGTCACGAGAAAGAGGCTGCCCAGCATGGTCAAAATCAGTTTAAGCAGCTGTTTTTTGTTGATCCCGGTTTCTATTTTCAGGGTGAACCACTTGTCCTGCAGCAGCTGCATCTCTGCCGGGCTGATCGTCGCCAGGGTCTTGCCGAGGATGCTGGCCAGCAAGGGATCGCCTTTGCCGACCACCATCGCCAGGGGGACGTCCAGCTCGCTGCCGCTATAGGCGATGCGCAGCCCCTGATCTGTCTCCTTGCGCAGGATCTGCTCGCTGACTCCCTCGTTGGCCAGTATGTAGTCCACCCGCCCCTCGGCGAGGGCCTCGAGCTGATCATCGAAGGAGGAGAAGGTGACGGGTTCGGCCTGCCAGTTGCGGATGATGGTCTCATCGGCCGAAGCCCGACTCCCTGCCACCCTGGCCCCTCTTATCTCCTTGAGGGAGCCGAGTTCTCCCTTCTCGCGCCGGGTGAGCAGCAGCCGCTTCAGGGTCAGGTAGTCCGGGGTGAACAGGAAGTGGGGGCGACGCTCTGGCAGGTTGACGATGGCCGGGACGACGTCCAGCTTGCCCTCTGCCAGTGTGGCCAGGCTGCCCCCTTCTGGCACAGTGGGTTGCAGCTTGAAATGCAGACCACTGCGCCGCTCGATCAGGGCGAGCAGATCCGCCAGCATGCCGGTGAGTTTACCGTTCTCATCAACGGTGGCCAGGCCAAACCAGGGGCCGGGAGCGAATCGGATATCCCGGTGATGGGCCATCCATGCCTCTTCCTCGGGAGTGAACAGGCTGACCGCTCTGGCCTGCTCCTTTGGCTCGCTATAGGTGTCGGCCAGTTCCATCAGGGCGTGTTTGTCCAGGGGGGTCAGGCTGTCCACCGCCAGGCTCAGCAGGGGACCGAGAGCACGGTTGCTGGAGAGGGTGGCGAGGGACAGCTGGGCGGGGTCAACCCAGGGCACCTCGACCATCTGTTGGGTCTTGACGCGCTGACTGGAAAGGTTGCTCTCCAGATAGGGGCGATCGGAGAGGTAGGCATCCGCCAACCCGTACTTGACCATGAACAGGGCCTCGATGTTGCGGTCCACGTACCTGATCTTGTTGAACCCAAGCTGTTCGAGCAGATCGCAGCTGTCGTAGCCGCGTTCGCAGACCCACTGCATCTGCGCGGCCTGCGCCCGGCTGGGCGAGGGGCCCGGTCGGGCGAGCAGCACGGCGCGGGGGATCTCGATGAGGGGGGCGGTGAAGTGCATCCAGCGCTGGCGCTGGGGGGTCAGGGTCACCCCGGCCAGGGCATCCACCTCGCCGCGGCGCAAGGCGCGTTGGGCATCCTCGAAGGTGGGATAGGCCCGGTAGCCTAGCCTGAGATCGAGCCGTTGACTGAGGGTCTGCAGATAGTCGTGCAGCAGGCCCTGATAGCGGTTATTGCCCGTGTAATAGCTGTAAGGGGCCCAGTCGGTCGCCGGCATGCCGATGGTCAGTGTCTGTTTCTCGCGCAGCCACGCTTGCTGTTCGGTATCGAGTCGCAGGGCATAGGGGGGCGGTACGGCCGCCAGCAGGCTCTGGGCGGCCAGCACGGGCAGCAGAAGCAGTAATCGAATGACCCCAAACAAGATACATACTCGGCAAAATGTGATAGGGGTGGCAGTGTAGAAGGGGCATTTCGCAGCGTCTATTGATGACGACATGATGAACAGCTTGGATTCAGCTCTGAGGTAAATGGGAGTATCTGATGGACAGTACCCAACGATTTTCGGCCCGGGTCGAGGCCTATGTGAAGTATCGGCCCGGTTATCCGGCGGCCATGCTGGATTTTCTGGCGACCGAGCTCGCCATGGGGCCGGATGCCCGGGTGGCCGACATAGGGGCGGGCACCGGCATATTGACCGCCCTGCTCGCCCCCAGGGTGGGCGAGATCTTTGCGGTGGAGCCCAACCCCGACATGCGGGGGGCGGCCGAGCGGCTGCTGGCGGGGGCCGGCAATATCCACTGGCTGGGGGGGAGCGCCGAGGCGACCGGCATACCGGCGGGCTGCCTGGATCTCGTCACCGTCGCCCAAGCGTTTCACTGGTTCGATCGAAAGGCCTTCAAGGCCGAGTGCCGGCGTCTGCTCAAACCCGGCGGCCGGGTTGCCCTCATCTGGAACGATCGGCTGACCGACACCGGTTTTCTGCAAGCCTATGAGGCGGGGCTGCGCGCCTATTCGGGGGACTACGAGGAGGTCAATCACCGCAACCTCGGTGAGGCCGACTTCGCGGCCTTCTTCGAGGGGGCGTATCGCCTGGACTGCTTCCCCAACCGGCAGTTGTTCGATCTGGATGGTGTCATGGGGCGGCTCAACTCCTCCTCCTATGCCCCCGCCATCGGCACCCCTGCCTATGAGCAACTGGCGGCCCTGATCCGTCTTGAGTTCGAGCGCTGGGCGCAGGATGGCCGGATCGCCTTCAACTACCAGACACTGGTCTATAGCGGTCGGGTTTAGGGCATCAGGGAGTTAGACGACGGGCTGATGACCCGTGAAGGGGAGGAGATGGCAAGCAGCCTGCCAGGCTCAGAAACAGACAGGCCCTCATGAGCGAGGGCCTGTCTGTTTACGGGGGGTGAAGCCTACTGCTTGTCCAGACCGAGCAGGGTCATGGCCTTGGCCAGGGTATCGACGGATTCCTGATGCTTACCCGCCTTGTGCAGGGCTTCCCCCTCGGCCCTGAGTTGCTTCACCTCGGCCAGCTGCTCGGCGCTGAGCACGGGATCGGCGGCCAGGGCATCATCGATCTTCTTCATGTCCATGGGACAGTGAAAGGCGAGGGCGCTGCCGGCGAACAGCAGGCCTGCCAACAACAACACGACTCTCATCTTGACGACCTCCATGATGGGATCCCGTTAAGGATAGCCGCTCAAGAACGGGGCAAGCCGGTGGAAGGGGGCAATGAGGGATGGCCGATCGCCTGGACGACCGAGCCTGCACCGGCCCCTGAGCCAGAGCGGGGAAGGGCGTGATGCCGCGCACAGCGCCATAAAAAAAGCCGACTCCAGGGAGTCGGCTTTTTGTCGGGCGAGGAGCCTATCAGGCGGTCACGGCCTCGCTCTTGGCCGCAGCGGCTTCCGGCGCCGGATTGCGGATGAGGTAATCAAACGCACCCAGGGCGGCGGTGGCACCGGCCCCCATGGAGATGATGATCTGCTTGAAGGGCACGGTAGTGGCATCCCCTGCGGCATAGACACCGGGCAGGGAGGTGGCACCCTTGGTGTCGATCTCGATCTCGCCGAAGCGGGTCAGGGCCACTTCGCTCCCCTTGAGGAACTCGGTGTTCGGCACCAGGCCGATCTGCACGAAGATGCCGGCCACCGCCAGGTGCTTGATCTCGCCTGTGGTGCGGTCCTCGTAATCCATGCCGACCACCTTGCTGCCGTCACCGATCACTTCGGTGGTGCGGGCACTCATGATGATGTCGATGTTGCCCATGGAGCGAGCCTTCTTCTGCAGCACGTCGTCGGCGCGCAGGGTATCGGCAAACTCCACCACGGTGACGTGCTCGACGATGCCGGCGAGGTCGATGGCGGCCTCGATGCCGGAGTTACCGCCGCCGATCACGGCCACGCGCTTGCCCTTGAAGAAGGGGCCATCACAGTGGGGGCAGTAGGCCACGCCCTTGGTGCGGTACTCCACTTCACCCGGCACGTTCAGATCGCGCCAGCGGGCACCGGTCGCCAGGATCACGGCGCGGCTCTTCAGGGTTGCGCCTGAGGCGAGATCCACGTTCACGTAGCCATCCTTGCTGATGGCGGCGGCACGCTGCTCGGTGATCACCTCCACACCGTACTGCTTGACGTGTTGCTCCAGGCTGGCGGCCAGCTTGGGGCCTTCGGTGTAGGGCACGGAGATGAAGTTCTCGATGCCGACGGTGTCCATCACCTGACCACCGAAGCGCTCGGCGACGATGGCGGTGCGGATCCCCTTACGGGCGGCATAGATGGCGGCGGCCGCGCCAGCCGGGCCACCGCCGACGACCAGGACGTCGTAGGGGGCTTTCTCGCTCAGCTCCTCAGCCTTGCGCTCGGCGGCGCCGCTGTCGACCTTGGCCAGGACCTCTTCCAGGGAGATGCGGCCCTGGCTGAACGGCTGACCATTCAGGTAGACGTTTGGCACGGCCATGATCTGGCGCTCGTTGACCTCGTCCTGGAACAGGGCGCCGTCGATCATCACGTGGGTGATGTTCGGGTTCAGGGTCGCCATCAGGTTCAGGGCCTGCACCACGTCCGGGCAGTTGTGGCAGGAGAGGGAGATATAAGTCTCGAAGTGGAACTCACCCTTCAGATTCTTGATCTGCTCCAGCACGGCCGGATCGGCCTTGGAGGGGTGGCCGCCGCTCTGCAGCAGGGCGAGCACCAGGGAGGTGAATTCATGACCCATGGGGATGCCAGCAAAGTGCACGCGGGGGGCCTGGCCCTGGGCCGCGATGCTCATGGAAGGCTTGCGGGCGGCAGTGCCATCGGTCATGGAAATCTTGGGGGACATCTCGCTGATCTCGGTGGCCAGGGCCAGGAGTTCGGCGGATTTGTCGCTGTCATTGCCGGACACGCTGATCTCGATGGGATTGACGATGTACTGCAAGTAACCGTTGAGTTGTTGTTTGAGGTTGGTATCTAACATGGTCGAATTCCTTCTTGCTGAATGCGGGTCGGCGCTATGACTGGATACAGAGAGCACTGAATACAGAGAATACAGGGCCACAAAACAGACCGGCACCCTTGACGTGGGCCGGAAAGCAGACCGGCCCTGAAACGGGCCGGTCTTTAGAGCGGGGAGGCTTAGATTTTGCCTACCAGATCCAGGGACGGGGCCAGAGTGGCTTCGCCTTCTTTCCACTTGGCCGGGCAGACTTCACCCGGGTGAGCGGCAACGTACTGGGCAGCCTTGACCTTGCGCAGCAGTTCCAGGGCGTCACGGCCGATACCACCGGCGTTGATTTCGACGATCTGGATGACGCCTTGCGGGTCGATCACGAAGGTACCACGGTCAGCCAGACCAGCTTCTTCGATCATCACGCCGAAGTTGCGGGTGATGGTACCGGTGGGGTCACCGATCATCGGGTACTGGATCTTCTTGATGGTGTCAGAAGTGTCGTGCCAGGCCTTGTGAGTGAAGTGGGTGTCGGTGGAGACGGCGTAGATCTCGACGCCCAGCTTCTTGAATGCTGCGTAGTTGTCTGCCAGGTCGCCCAGCTCGGTCGGACAAACGAAGGTGAAGTCAGCCGGGTAGAAGAACACCACGGACCACTTGCCTTTCAGATCAGCGTCAGACACCTGAACGAATTTGCCATTGTGGTAAGCGGTAGCGTTGAACGGCTTGATTTCAGTGTTGATATAGGTAGACATGTATTAGCTCCTTGGTGATGTACATATGCCTGTCTGGTTGCGACGAATCTGGCCAGCCGAGGCGTTTAACTTTCGATGGAGGCATCATAGGGCTTTTCGCTAATCGGTCAAAGCCACAATTTTGAATCACTTAAATCTATTTATTAGATAACCCATCGCAACTGTACCTAACATGAATATCTCAGGCCTTGAGAGATAACTCATTGTCGAAGTTCAATTTCTGTCCTGCAGGTCACATTTTCAAGTCCCGGATGGGATCTTGTTTTATCCAGGAGATGAAAGCAGGGAAATATGAAGGATCGTCGGGGGAGGGCGGCAGGCAGACAAAAAAATCCCGGCGTCATCGCAAGAGGAGGCCGGGTCATCAAACAAGGAATGGCGATATATAAAAATGCTTTACAGCAAAGACTTACTACGGGGTGTGCAAACTTGCAGACATATGAAGGGAAGAGTACGGGTGCACAATCCTCATCTCCCCCTCGGCAAACATTGCATGGGAGGCATGATAGTGTGATGGCGATCACAAAGCAAGTTTGTGATGTAACTTTCCATTCAAAATGAAAGGGTTTCAGTTTTATGGCCGATTTAATCGCCTGAAAACGCTTTTAATGTAATTTTATTACGAGATTTCATGATCAAAAGTCCGAGGGAGGCTCCTGCTCTTCGAGCAGCTCCAGCAGGTTGATGGCCACCGCGATGAAATCCGACTCCGTGACTATGCCCACCAGTTTGTGCCCCTTGATGACCGGCAGGCAGCCATATTTGTGGCGCTGCAGGTAGAGGGCCGCCTCCTTGATGCCGGCGCGGGGATCCACGGTCGCCACCTGACGGGTCATGATCTCGTCGAGCTGGACGCTGTCGGTGAACTCCGCCTCCCGCTCCGGGTTGATGAGCAGCAGCTTGGACTCCCGGGTGGCCAGGATATCGGAGAGGGTGACCAGTCCCAGCAGATGATGGTGATCATCGACGATGGGGATGTGGCGGATCCGCTCCTGCTGCATCAGATCCATCGCCTGCTTGACGCTATTCTGTGGACCCAAAGTGAAGGGATGTTCGGTCATGATTTCGGACAGTGTCATCATGGTGGGCCTCCTTGTGTCTCTGCCTCCACCCTAGCCCAGCCTCAGGTACCAGAACATGATCGGGGTCAATACAGATCGTTAAAGAACCGTTAACGCGCAAGCGGTCACAAAAACGCCCGCTATCCCTTGTCTGCCTTGGGTTTTTGGTCTTTTGGGTTGCCTTGAACTAAGGGGATAACTAGACTAGCCGCCGATTCCCCCCGAGGTGAAAGATGCAAGTATCCGATTTTCATTTTGATCTGCCAGACGAGCTGATTGCCCGCTATCCCATGACGCAGCGCACCGCCAGCCGTCTGTTGCAGCTCGATGGTCAAACTGGCGCCCTGCGCCACGGTCAATTTGTGGATGTGCTAGACCGGCTCAATCCCGGCGACCTGCTGGTGTTCAACAACACCCGGGTCATCCCGGCGCGCATGTTTGGCCAGAAGGCCAGCGGCGGCAAGCTGGAGGTGCTGGTGGAGCGGATCCTGGACGAGCACAGCGTGCTGGCCCATGTGCGCTCCTCCAAGTCCCCCAAGCCGGGCACTCGCCTCATCCTGGACGGTGGCCCCGACGGCGAAAAAGTCGAAGCCGAGATGCTGGCCCGCCACGACGCCCTGTTCGAGATCCATTTCCTCGACCCCCGTCCCGTGCTGGCGATCCTGGAGGCCATCGGCCACATGCCGTTGCCCCCCTATATCGACCGTCCCGATGAGGACGCGGATAAAGAGCGCTACCAGACCGTCTACAACCAGAAGCCGGGCGCCGTGGCGGCGCCCACCGCCGGCCTGCACTTCGACGAGCCGCTGCTCGAGCGGATCAAGGCCAAAGGCGTGGAGCTGGCCTTCGTCACCCTGCACGTGGGGGCGGGCACCTTCCAGCCGGTACGGGTAGACAAGATTGAAGATCACCACATGCACTCGGAATATGCCGAGGTGCCGCAGGAGGTGGTGGACGCCATCGCGGCGACCCGCGCCCGGGGCGGCCGCGTCATCGCCGTCGGCACCACCTCGGTGCGATCCCTGGAGAGCGCCGCCAAGGTGACCCTGGCCCAGGGCAAGCCGCTCGCACCGTTTTTCAGCGACACCGACATCTTCATCTTCCCGGGTTACGAGTTCCAGATAGTCGATGCCATGATCACCAACTTCCACCTGCCGGAGTCGACCCTGATCATGCTGGTCAGCGCCTTCGCCGGGTACGATCACGTGATGGCGGCCTATCAGGCGGCGGTGACCGGGCAGTACCGTTTCTTCAGCTACGGGGACGCCATGTTCGTCACCCGTCGCCGGGCCGAGGCTTGAAAAGCCTCTGCCTTCAGAACCTGTTCACGATCGTCGAGTAAGATCGCGCAGCTTCTTATATATGGGCCCTCACGGGTCCTCAACTGTCAGACTGTTTCTCTGACTGCATCGAGGTAGCAATGAAATTTGAACTGAAAACCACCGATGGGCGCGCCCGTCGCGGCCAGCTGGTGTTCGAACGTGGTGTGGTACAAACGCCGGCCTTTATGCCGGTCGGCACCTACGGCACCGTCAAGGGGATGACCCCGGAAGAGGTCCGCGAGACCGGCGCCCAGATCCTGCTCGGCAACACCTTCCACCTCTGGCTGCGGCCGGGGCAGGCGGTGATGCGCGCCCACGGGGATCTGCACGACTTCATGAACTGGCAGGGTCCCATCCTGACCGACTCCGGCGGCTTCCAGGTGTTCAGCCTCGGCCACATCCGCAAGATCACCGAGGAGGGGGTGCACTTCCGTCATCCCATCAACGGGGAGAAGATCTTCCTCGACCCCGAGAAGTCCATGGAGATCCAGTACGATCTGGGCTCCGACATCGTGATGATCTTCGACGAGTGCACCCCGTACCCGGCCACTTACGAAGAAGCGCGCAAGTCCATGGAGATGTCCCTGCGCTGGGCCAAGCGCTCCCGGGAGAAGTTCAATGCGCTCGGCAACAAGAACGCCCTGTTCGGCATCATCCAGGGCTCCGTCTACGAGCCGCTGCGGGATGTGTCCCTGGACGGCCTGCTGGAGATAGGCTTCGACGGCTATGCGGTCGGCGGCCTCGCCGTGGGTGAACCCAAGGAAGACATGCATCGCATCCTCGATCACGTCTGCCCGAAGATCCCGGCGGACAAGCCACGCTACCTGATGGGCGTCGGCAAGCCGGAGGACCTGGTGGAAGGGGTGCGCCGCGGCATCGACATGTTCGACTGCGTGATGCCGACCCGCAACGCCCGCAACGGCCATCTGTTCACCACGGACGGCGTGGTCAAGATCCGCAACGCCAAGTATCGCGAGGACACCAGCACCCTGGATGCGGACTGTGATTGCTACACCTGCAAGAACTACACCCGCAGCTATCTGTACCATCTGGACAAGTGCAACGAGATCCTCGGCGCCCGTCTGAATACCATTCATAACCTGCGTTATTACCAGCGGGTGATGCAGGGTTTGCGGGACGCGATCGAGCAGGGTAAATTAGACGACTTTGTAACTGAGTTCTACCGTCGGCAAGGGAAGCCTGTGCCTCCATTGGCTGAAAACGACACGAAATAACAACGAGTTATCAGCTAGTCATCAAATCTACATCAAACAAGAGGTTGTTAAATGAGCATTATCTCCAAGGCATATGCAGAAGGCGCGGCTCCGGGTGCACAGGGTGGTGGCATGGAAATGATCATCATGCTGGCCGTCTTCGGTCTCATCTTCTATTTCATGATCTACCGCCCCCAGGCCAAGCGCGCCAAGACCCATCGCGATCTGATGAGCTCCCTGGCCAAGGGTGACGAAGTGCTCACCTCAGGTGGTCTGGTCGGCAAAATCGCCAAGGTCTCCGCCGACAGCGAATACATCGTGCTGGCCCTGAACGATCAGACCCAGGTCACCATCAAGCGTGACTTCGTCTCTGCCGTTCTGCCCAAGGGTTCTATCCAGTCCCTCTAATCTCCCGAGGAGCACAGCGTGTTAAATCGCTATCCGCTGTGGAAATACCTGATGGTGGTCGTGGTGATCGCCGTCGGTTTTCTATATGCAGCCCCCAATCTTTACGGCGAAGACCCGGCCTTGCAGGTTTCTGCCAGCCGCGGTGCCGAAGTCAAACTCGAGACGCTGGATCAGGTGAAGGAGACGCTTGAAGCGGCCCATATCCCGGTCAAACACGCTGCCTTCGAACACGGCTTCATCCTGGTTCGCTTCAACAACACCGAAGATCAGCTCAAAGCCCGTGACATCGTCGCCAACAAGCTGGGCGACAACTTCATCACGGCCCTGAACCTGGCGCCGTCCACCCCTGCCTGGCTCGAAGCCATCGGCGCCGCGCCCCTCAAGCTCGGTCTTGACCTGCGCGGTGGTGTGCACTTCCTGATGGAAGTGGACATGGCCGAGGCGCTGGCCAAGCAGCAAGAGCAGATGGTGCAGGATTTCCGCTCCGAGCTGCGTACCCAGAAGATCCGTTACTCCGGCGTGCGCCGGGTCGGGGATCAGGTGCAGGTGGTCTTCCGCGAGGAGGCCGATCAGTCCAAGGCCGTCTCCTTCCTGCGTCGCCAGAATCCGGATCTCACCTTCACCACAGAGCAGAAGGGGGATGACTTCATCCTGCTGGCTGGCCTGAGTGAAGCCAAGATCAAGGAAGTGAAGAAGTACGCTCTCGAGCAGAACATCACCATCATCCGCAACCGGGTGAACGAGCTGGGGGTGGCCGAGCCGCTGGTCCAGCAGCAGGGTGCCGAGCGCATCGTGGTGGAACTGCCGGGGATCCAGGACACCGCCCGTGCCAAGGAGATCCTGGGCGCCACCGCGACCCTGGAATTCCACATGGTCGATGAGACCGCCGATATCCAGGCTGCCGCCAGTGGCCGGGTACCGCCGAGCTCCAAGGTGTACAACGATCGCAACGGTCGTCCCGTGGTGCTGCAAAAGCGCGTGATCCTGACCGGTGACCACATAGTGGGCGCCCAGTCCGGTTTCGATGAATACAGCCGTCCCCAGGTCAACATCAAGCTCGATGGCCAGGGTGGCAACAAGATGGCCAACTTTACCAAGGACAACGTCGGTAAGGGCATGGCCACCGTCTTCATCGAATACAAGCCGGTGGGTCAACCGGGTCCGGATGGGAAGCGCAAGTTCCGCAAGCAGGAAGAGGTGATCAACGTCGCGACTATCCAGTCTCGTCTGGGTAGCCAGTTCCGCATCACCGGCATCGACAACGCCAACGAAGCCCACAACCTGGCGCTGCTGCTGCGTGCCGGTGCCCTGATCGCCCCGATCCAGATCGTGGAAGAGCGCACCATAGGCCCGAGCCTGGGTCAGCAGAACATCGACAGCGGTATGGAAGCCATCGGCTGGGCCATGCTGGTGATCGTGCTGTTCATGGGGATCTACTACCGTGCCTTCGGTTGGGTTGCCAACCTGGCGCTGACCATGAACCTGGTGCTCATCGTCGGTATCATGTCGATGATCCCGGGGGCCACCATGACCCTGCCGGGCATCGCCGGTATCGTCTTGACCCTGGGCATGGCGGTGGATGCGAACGTGCTGATCTATGAGCGTATTCGTGAAGAGATCCGCAACGGTCGCGGGGTGCAGCAAGCCATCCATCTGGGCTTTGATCGCGCCTTCTCCACCATCGCCGACTCCAACGTCACCTCGCTCATCACCTGTGTGATCCTGTTCGGCATCGGTACCGGCGCCATCAAGGGCTTCGCCCTGACGCTGGGGATCGGCCTGACCGCCTCCATGTTTACCGCCATCACGGTATCCCGCGCCATTATCAACCTGGCCTGGGGTGGACGGCGCATCGACAAGCTGCCGATCTAAGGAAGAGACATGTTTCAAATTCTACATTTTGAAAAGCCCATCCCCTTCATGCGTTTCGCCAAGACGGGTATGGTGCTCTCTGCTCTGGTGACGGTGTTCGCCCTCTACATCCTGTTCGATCGCGGCCTGAACTGGGGCCTGGACTTCACCGGTGGTACCACCATCGAGGTGGGGTTCCAGCAGTCCGTGAGCCTGGACAAGATGCACGAGGCGCTGGATCAGCAGAAGATTGAAGGGGCTACCCTGCAGTTCTTCGGCTCCAGCCGCGACGTCCTGGTGCGCATGGCCCCGAAAGAGGGGGTCAAGGTGGAGCAGCAGGGCAACGAGGTGCTGGCGGCTGCCAAGCTCATCGATCAGGATGCCGTGCTCAAGCGCGTCGAGTTCGTCGGTCCTTCCGTGGGTGACGAGCTGGCGACAGACGGTGCCCTGGCCATGCTGGCCTCCATCATCTGTATCCTGATCTACGTGGCGGTGCGCTTCGAGTGGCGTCTGGCCACGGGGGGCATCCTCTCCCTGGCCCACGACGTCATCATCACCCTCGGCATCTTCGCCTACTTCCAGTACGAGTTCGATCTGACCGTGCTGGCGGCGCTGATGACGCTGGTGGGCTACTCCCTGAACGACACCATAGTGGTGTTCGACCGGGTACGGGAGAACTTCCGAAAGGTGCGTCGGGGGGATACCGCCGAAATCATGGATCTCTCCATGACCGAGACCCTGAGCCGGACCATCATCACCTCGGGGTTGACCTTCGTGGTGGTGGTGGCGCTGCTGCTCAAGGGCGGGCCGCTTATTCACGGTTTCGCCATCGCCATGGTGATCGGGGTGGCCTTCGGGACCTACTCCTCCATCTATGTGGCGAGCGCCTCTGCGATGTTCCTCGGGGTCAAGCGGGAGCACATGCTGCCGACCCAGGTGGAAAAAGAGGGCGCGGATCAGCAAGAGATCCTGCCGTAATCGACAAGGGCGCCGCAAGGCGCCCTTTCTCTTATGGTCCGACTGAGTCATGATGCTCGGCAACATTGAGCCACTGGCTCGGGCAACAACGAGTACGAGGAGCAAGCCATGCAACACAACCCCCGTTTTCTGGCTCTGGTAGAGGCCATACGCCCGCAGGTGAAAGAAACCGACGTGCACCAGATCAAGCGCTGGCAGGATGAGGGCCGCGTCTTCCACCTGGTCGATGTGCGGGAGGAGAGCGAGTGGGGAAGGGGGCATCTGCCGGGGGCGGCCTATCTCGGCCGCGGGGTGATAGAGCGGGACATCGAGACCCGCTATCCGGATCCCGCCACCGAGCTCTACCTCTATTGTGGGGGGGGATTCCGCTCCATCCTGGTGGCGGACAACCTGCAGAAGATGGGCTACACCCGGGTGGTCAGTGTCGATGGAGGCTTTCGCGGTTGGCATGACGCCGGATACCCTGTCGAATCCTGATTTATTTGAGGGAGAGGGGCTCAGCCACATGACAAAGTCTCGGTTGGCCTTTACCATATGCGGGTCAAGCGTAAGCGTCGGAGTGTTCATTGAACGTCAGGATAGGGATTGGATACCTCACGGGTATCCTGTTGTTGCTCCCCATGTGGGGATGCAGCAGTAGCAGTCAGGTTGAAGCTCCTCAAGTTCCCAAGCCGCAACCCGCTTCACTGGTATTGGCGACCCCCTTGCAGGTCTCCTACCAGAGCGAGTTGGCGCTGGCGCGACTCGGGCAGATGCTCAGTGAAATGGAGTTGACGACGGAGCAACGGGCCGAGCTGTTCTATGAGCGTGCCGTGGTGTTTGACAGAGTGGGGTTGCGTTCCCTGGCCAGACTGGATTTCAACCGCGCCCTGCGGGAGAAACCCGATTTTGCCGAGGCCTACAACTTCATCGGCGTCTATCTGGTGCAGCAGCAGAACTATGACGAAGCCTATGAGGCCTTCGATTCAGCGCTGGAGCTGGCTCCGGATTATGACTACGCCTATCTCAACCGGGGCATAGCGCTCTATTACGGCAATCGTCCCGAACTCGCGGCCGCCGACATGAAGCGCTTCTACGAGGCGCAGCCGGAAGATCCCTATCGGGTGATCTGGCTCTATCTGGCCGAGCAGAAGCTCGATGCCCCGGCGGCCATGAGCCGGATGCGGGATCGGCTCAACAAGTACGATGACGACGCCTGGAACTGGGATCTGGTTCGCCTCTACACCGGCGAGATCAATGCCACCCAGCTGATGGGCAATGTGGTGAAAGGGGTGAAGGACAACCGGGAGCTCGCCGAGCGCCTGTGCGAGACCTACTTCTACCTCGGCAAGTTTGAGCTGGCCAAGGGCAACCGCAAGGAAGCCATCAGCTACTTCAAGCTGGCCCTTGCCAACAACGTCTACGACTTCATCGAGCACCGCTATGCCCTGCTGGAGCTGGAGCTGATGGCGCGCAAGCCCGTGCCGCCCGGAGCACCGAGCGTACAGAAGAGCAAGCAAGCCTCCTGAATCCAGTGGGCAAGCCATGAAAAAGGCCTCATCACGAGGCCTTTTTGCTGTCTGCGCTTTGGCTGTGGGCTTATCCCACCAGGCTCATGCCGGGGATCTGGCGCCAGTAGCCGTTGCAGTCGTACTCCTGTTGCAGGGGCAGCGGTGCCTGGCCCTGCTGGTTGGCCTTGAAGCGGGCCAGCATCTCCAGGGTCTCCATCCCCTCGGGGGAGAGGCGCACCACGTCCACCAGACCCTCCATCCCCTTGAGCTCGTTGCCGAGGTTGTAGCAGTAGCCGGACTGGGTCTGGATGCCGTTGAGGTTGAACACCTTCTGCCCCTCCCGGCTGTGGGCGAGGCGGCCGGTGGGGTAGTGGATGCAAGCGAGCTCGCAGTTGTCCTTGGGCTTGTCGAGGGAGCGGGCGGTGAAGCAGCGGGCCGAGTAGGCGAGGGGCAGGTGGCCGTAGGCAAACACCTCCACCTCGAAGCGCTGGCGATCGGGACCCAGATCCTGCACCAGCTGCACCAGCCAGTCCCGGGAGAGTTCCACCGGCATCACCCAGCGCCGCATCCCGCTTTTCAGCAGCATGTGCAGCACGTCGGCGTTGTAGGCGTTGATGGCGGGGCCGCAGACAAACGGCAGCCCCGCCTCACGGGCGAGCTGGACTGTGCCGAGATCGTTGGCCTCGATGAGCAGTTCACCGTTGTCCACCAGGCGTTTGACCTCCTTGAGCTCCGACGGCGCCGAGATGAGCGCCAGGGTAGAGAGCACCGCCTGCTTGCCGGAGGCTGCCACCTGTCTAGCCAGGGCAATCCAGTCATCCACCTTCAGCTCGCGGCGCTTGCTGCACACCGTCTCCCCGAGATAGACGATGTCGGCCTGGCTTCGGGCGGCGGCTTCGTAGAAGGCCTGGGTGTCGGCCTTGGGCCAGTAGAAGAGAATGGGCCCGAGAGAAAATTGCATCAGTTGTGCTCCTTGCAGTCATGAGCGCGGTGCAAAGTGCGCCTGTCTTGCGTGAGAAAATGGAACATGGGAATTCCCCTTATTGCCACTGGCGATGATAGGCACCCAGGGTGGTCTGGCTCCCCTCGGAGACGCGGGCGAGCTGGGCATCCCACTCGGCCTTGACCTGATAAGCCTCCGGATTGGTCTGATAGGCGTCGATGGCGGCGCGCCAGACCCGGGTCACCTGCTCCACATAGGCGGGGCTGCGCTGGCGCCCCTCGATCTTGACCGACTGGATCCCGGTCTGGAACAACTCGGGCAAGAGGCCCAGGGTGTTGAGACTGGTGGGTTCCTCCAGGGCGTGATAGGTCTGGCCATCCACCTCGAAGCGTCCCTTGCACAGGGTCGGGTAGCCGGCGTTTTCGCCGGGGCCGTAGCGATCGATCAGAACCTCGTTCAGGCGGGACTCGAGGCCGCTTGGGGTCTCCTCCCAGCGCACGTACTTGGCCGGTGAGCAGGCCCCCACGGTATTGGGGCTCTCGCCCGTCATGTAGGAAGAAAGATAACAGCGCCCCTCCGCCATGATGCAGAGGCTGCCGAAGGCGAACACCTCGAGGCCGACGTCTGTCTCGCGGGCGAGCTGCTTGACCTGGTGCATGGAGAGCACCCGGGGCAGCACCACCCGGCCGACGTTGAAGTGATCCTGATAGAAGCGGATGGCGGCGGCATTGGTGGCGCTGGCCTGCACCGAGACGTGCAGCTCCATGTCCGGATACTGGCGGCTGGCGTAATCGAGCACGGCGAGATCGGCGATGATGAGGGCGTCAGCACCCAGCGCCGAGCCCCTGTCCACCGCCTGCTTCCATCTCGCATCGGATCCCGGGTGGGCGAAGGTGTTGATGGCGATGTGCAGCTTGCGGCCGTGCTGGTGCACGTAGTCCACCGCCTTTTCCAGCTTGCTGTCGGTGAAGTTGAGGCCGGCGAAGTGGCGGGCGTTGGTGTCGTCCTTGAAGCCGATATAGACGGCATCGGCGCCGTTATCCACGGCTGTCTTCAGTGCCGGCAGGCTGCCTGCCGGGCAGAGTAATTCCATCGGTACGCTCCGAGAGGGCAAAAAAGCAAAAGTGGGCCGATTGTATTCACCCATGGGTTCCCACTTTTTGACCTGAGGCAGCTTTAGGTGGCTTTACCCTTCTTGAGGTAAGTGGGCACAAGTTTGATTTTCAACAGGATCCTGCTGGTTGCCCTGTGCTTGAATGCGCAAAAAACTGGGAGTTTATCGTGTTTCAACAACTGCAACGTCGCCTGGTCGAACAGGCACCCCGTCTCTTGCGCCGCCCCCTCAAGCTGGTGCCCTTCGCTTTGCAACAGAACCTGATGGAGAGCCTGCTGGCCCAGGTGTTCAAGGAGGCCATCCAGGACGGCGACTTCGCGTTCCTGGCGGGCAAGTGGCTGAAAGTCGAGGTGACGGATCTCGAACTTTGCTGGTTCATCAGCGAGCGGGAGGGAAAGTTGGTGGTGGCGCGCGATTGCGAGCGTGCGGACGTCTGCTTCAGTGGTTGCAGCCAGGATCTCATCCTGATCGCCGGCCGCCGGGAGGATCCGGACTCCCTCTTCTTCCAGCGCAGGCTGAAGATAGAGGGCAACACCGAGCTCGGCCTCGAGGTGAAGAACCTGATGGACAGCCTGGATCTCGACGGCTTGCCCGCCCTGATGAAGTATCCGCTGATCGACATGGCGACCCTGATCGAACGTGCCCGCTCAGTGCAGGAGCCTGTGGCCGCACCGGCGACCTGAAGTGCGCCTCAGGTGAGGCGTCAGCCCCAGGGCGTGGTGGCGATGCAGGCGCCGGGCCCAGAGGCAGCGACAGCCCCAGAGGCAGGGGAGCAGGGCGAGCAGTGGTGTTGTGCCGGGCAGGCGCAGCAGCATCAAGCCCAGCGCCAGCCAGAGGAAGGGCTGGGTCTCGTAGAACCACTCGGGCTGAAACCAGCGCTTGGCGGGGAAGATGACGAGATCGGTGCGCCTGTAGTTGGAGCGCATCATCCAGATGAAGGCGCCCGCCATGAACAGCACGGCGGATGCCAGCCAGAGCAGCGGGTTCTGGGCGAGCAGCAGCAGTCCGGCGGAGGCCAGCAGGTAGAAGGCGGGCAGTGGCTCATAGAACCAGGACGGGAGCATGACGTTGACTCCGGATTATCCATCTCGACCCTTTAAGGTTAGCCAGCACCGCACCTTCTCTCATGCTCTCTGGTTATACGAGCGGCCATTTTTGTTCTGAAATCCGGGCTCAGAAGCGGTGCCAAAATAGCGATTGGTTATGTTACAATTGCGCGCCATTTTTGACTGAAGATTGACTGGGCATGTTGGATCAGATTCGTATCGTCTTGGTAAACACCTCTCACACCGGCAACATGGGCTCCGCGGCGCGGGCCATGAAGACCATGGGATTGACCCAGCTGGTACTGGTGGATCCCCAGGAGATGCCAGACGAGAACGCCGTCGCGCTGGCGGCTGGCGCCAGCGATATACTGGCCAATGCCCGCATAGTCCCGACTCTGGAAGATGCCATCGCCGATTGCGGCCTGGTCATCGGTACCAGCGCGCGCTCCCGCACCCTGAGCTGGCCCATGCTGGACTCCCGCGAGGCGGGGGAGAAGGCGGTGCAGGAGGGGGCGACCCACCCGGTTGCCCTGGTGTTTGGCCGTGAACGCACCGGCCTCACCAACGACGAGCTGCAGAAGTGCCATTACCACGTGGCCATTCCGGCCAACCCCGAGTACAGCTCCCTCAATCTGGCCATGGCGGTGCAGACCCTCTGCTACGAGGTGCGCATGCACTGGTTGCAGACGCAGGAGCCGGTGGTGGTGGACTCAGAGCTCGACTACCCCACGGCCGAGCAGCTGGAGGGGTTCTACCAGCACCTGGAGCAGACCCTGCAGAAGACCGGCTTCATCAGCGACGATCACCCCGGTCACGTGATGAGCAAGTTGCGCCGTCTGTTCAACCGGGCCAGACCGGAGGCGGTGGAGCTGAATATACTGCGCGGAATTCTCACCTCGGTGAACAAATCCCGGCCGCAAGGGTAATCCCGACTGATTTACTCAACCATATACTTGACTGAATTAGTCGGGTATGTGACCATGTGCCCATATTGATTTGTTCGCAAGACGGTAAGGCATATGAGACTGACCTCAAAAGGACGTTACGCAGTGACCGCCATGCTCGACGTGGCGTTGCATGCAGAGCAGGGGCCCGTACCCCTTGCCGATATTTCAGAGCGCCAGGGCATCTCCTTGTCCTATCTGGAACAGCTGTTTGCCCGCCTGCGCAAGCATGGCCTGGTGAGCAGCGTGCGCGGCCCGGGCGGTGGTTATCGTCTCGGTCTGGCGCCCGGCGACATCTCGGTGGGTCAGGTGATCACCGCGGTGGATGAGTCGGTGGATGCGACCAAGTGTCTGGGCAAGGGGGGCTGCCACGGTGGTACCCAGTGTCTGACCCACTCCCTGTGGCGCGACCTCAGCGAGCGTATCTCCAGTTTCCTCGGTGACATCACCCTGGCGGAGCTGGTTGGCCAGGCCGATGTGCGTCGCATCGCCGGCAAGCAAGATGAACAAATGAAGACCGTGTTGTCCCTGGTTGACCGGGCCGAACGCGGTGATGTGAGCTTAAAAGTCCAACTATAAACAAACGTGCTTTCCACGACGAGTCGCTGTGTGACCCCGTCGTAACGGAGAAAAACATGAAACTGCCTATTTACCTTGATTATTCGGCAACCTGTCCGGTGGACCCGCGTGTCGCAGAAAAAATGATGCAGTGCCTCACCATGGACGGCCTGTTCGGCAACCCCGCATCCCGTTCCCACCGTTTCGGCTGGCAGGCCGAAGAGGCAGTCGATCTGGCCCGTAATCAAGTGGCAGAGCTGATCGGTGCCGATCCGCGCGAGATCGTCTTCACCTCAGGCGCGACCGAATCCAACAACCTGGCCATCAAGGGCATCGCCCACTTCTATGCTGGCAAGGGCAAGCACATCATCACCTCCAAGACCGAGCACAAGGCGGTACTCGATACCTGTCGCCAGCTGGAGCGTGAAGGCTACGAGGTGACCTACCTCGAGCCGATGCCGAACGGCCTGTTCACCCTGGAGCAGATCGAAGGCGCCCTGCGCGATGACACCATCCTGGTGAGCATCATGCACGTCAACAACGAGATCGGCGTGGTGCAAGACATCGCCGCCATCGGCGAACTGTGCCGCTCCCGCAAGATCCTGCTGCACGTGGACGCTGTCCAGAGCGTGGGCAAGATCCCGGTTGACGTAGAAGCGCTCAAGGTTGACCTGCTCTCCATGTCCGCCCACAAGGTATACGGCCCGAAAGGGATCGGTGCCCTGTTTGTGCGCCGCAAGCCCCGCGTTCGTCTGGAAGCCCAGATGCACGGTGGCGGCCACGAGCGCGGCATGCGCTCCGGCACCCTGCCGACTCACCAGATCGTCGGCATGGGCGAAGCCTTCCGCATCGCCAAGGAAGAGATGGCGAGCGAGAGCCAGCACATCATGGCCCTACGCCAGCGTCTGTGGAACGGCATCAAGAATATCGAAGAAGTCTATATCAACGGTGATCTGGACCAGCGCGTCCCGGGCAACCTGAACGTCAGCTTCGCCTATGTGGAAGGGGAATCCCTCATCATGGCACTGAAGGATCTGGCGGTCTCTTCCGGTTCTGCCTGTACCTCTGCCAGCCTGGAGCCTTCCTATGTGCTGCGCGCCCTTGGCCTGAACGACGAGCTGGCACACAGCTCCATCCGCTTCAGCATCGGCCGCTTCACCACGGAAGAAGAGATCGACTACGCAGTCAAGCTCATCTGTGACTCCATCGGCCGTCTGCGCGAGATGTCCCCCCTGTGGGAGATGTTCAAGGACGGTGTGGATCTGAACACGGTCGAATGGGCTCATCACTGATCCCTTGCCAGCGGCAAGGGTTGAGTGAACAACGGAATTAGCAGGAGTTAGATATGGCTTACAGTGAAAAAGTAATCGACCACTACGAGAATCCCCGCAACGTGGGTGGTTTTGACAAGAACGATCCCAGCATCGCGACCGGCATGGTCGGCGCCCCGGCCTGTGGCGACGTGATGAAACTGCAACTGAAGATCAGCGACGATGGCATCATCGAAGACGCCAAGTTCAAGACCTACGGCTGTGGTTCCGCCATCGCCTCCAGCTCCCTGGTGACCGAATGGGTCAAGGGCAAGACCCTGGACGAAGCGGCTGGCATCAAGAACACCGACATCGCCGAAGAGCTGGCTCTGCCGCCGGTGAAGATCCACTGCTCCATCCTGGCGGAGGATGCCATCAAGGCCGCCATCGCCGATTACAAGCAGAAGAAAGGTCTTTAAGGTTCGGAGAGCAGTATGGCCATAACCATGACAGATGCCGCAGCGGCACGGGTTTCCTCTTTCATGACCAACCGGGGCAAGGGCATCGGCCTGCGCCTCGGCGTCAAGACTACCGGCTGTTCGGGTCTTGCCTATGTGCTCGAGTTCGTGGATGAGCTGGCCGCCGAAGATCAGGTCTTCGAGCAGAAGGGTGTCAAGATCATCGTCGATGCCAAGAGCCTGATCCATCTGGATGGCACCGAGCTGGACTTCGTCAAGGAGGGCCTCAACGAGGGCTTCCAGTTCAACAACCCCAACGCCAAGGGCGAGTGTGGTTGCGGCGAGAGTTTCAGCGTCTAAACGATGAAGCCGGCAGCCTGCTGCCGGCTTTGCCGTTCAAGGTTGATGGTGAGCAAGGCGCAAGCCTTCGAGTCTAAGGACACAGAATGAATCATTTCGAGCTGTTCGGGCTGGCAGAGGGCTTCGAGCTCGATCCCCGCCAACTGGCCGACACCTACCGCCAGTTGCAGACCCAGTTCCACCCCGATCGTTTCGCCACCGCCCCCGAGCGGGAGCAGCTGGCCGCCGTGCAGCGTGCCGCCCAGATCAACGATGCCTTCACCACCCTCAAGGCCCCGGTGCGCCGCGCCGAATACCTGCTCTCCCTGCGCGGGACCGACATCCGTGGCGAGCAGCAGACCCTGCAAGATCCCGCCTTCCTGATGCAGCAGCTGGAGTGGCGCGAGCGTCTGGCCGATCTCAAGGGGGATGCGGATCCTGAGGGGGCCATCGAAGATTTTCGCCGCGAAATCAGGCATGATCACCAGTCGCTGATGCAGCGGCTGACCGACTGTCTCACTAGGGGTGAGGATCAGATCGCCGCCGACTGCGTGCGCAAACTCAAATTTGTCGACAAGCTCCTCGAGGAGCTGGAACGGTTCGAAGACTCGCTGTTCGAGTCTTGATCCCCTAACTCTGGAATTGTGATTACCCATGGCATTACTGCAAATCGCCGAGCCCGGCCAGAGCGCCGCCCCTCATCAGCATAAACGTGCCGTTGGCATCGATCTCGGCACCACCAACTCCCTGGTCGCCGCCGTGCGCAGCGGCCAGGCGGACACCCTCTGCGACGAGCAGGGGCGTGCCTTGCTGCCCTCTGTGGTGCACTACCAGGACGCGGCCATCCGGGTCGGCTTCGACGCCAAACGCGAAGCGGCGCAGGATCCCCACAACACCATAGTCTCCGTCAAGCGGATGATGGGCAAGGCGCTGGCGGACATCGACACTCGCCAGCAGCCCTATGAATTCGTGGCCGCCGACAATGGCATGCCCCAGTTGCAGACCCGTCAGGGGCTGGTCAACCCGGTGCAGGTCTCGGCCGAGATCCTCAAAGCCCTGGCCGCCCGCGGCGCCGCCGCCCTCGGCGGGGAGCTCGACGGCGTGGTCATCACGGTGCCCGCCTACTTCGACGACGCCCAGCGCCAGGGTACCAAGGATGCGGCCCGTCTGGCCGGTCTGCACGTGCTGCGACTGCTGAACGAACCCACCGCGGCCGCCATCGCCTATGGCCTCGACTCCGGTCAGGAAGGGGTGATCGCCGTCTACGATCTCGGCGGCGGCACCTTCGACATCTCCATCCTGCGCCTGCATCGCGGCGTGTTCGAGGTGATGGCTACCGGCGGCGACTCGGCGCTCGGCGGTGATGACTTCGATCACCTGCTGGCGGACTGGATCAAAGAACAGGCCGGCCTGAGCGGCCAGCTGGACGCCCGCACCCAGCGCGAGTTGCTGGATGTGGCCGCCAGCGTCAAGCACGGCCTGACCGACGCAGACAGCGTCCCCTGCACCTTCGCCGGTTGGCAGGGAACCGTGTCCCGTGCCCAGTTCGATGCCCTCATCTTGCCGCTGGTCAAGCGTACCCTGCTGGCCTGCCGCCGCGCCCTGCGTGATGCGGGGTTGGAGCAGGTGGACGTGCTGGAGGTGGTGATGGTCGGTGGCTCCACCCGGGTGCCGCTGGTGCGCGAGCAGGTGGGGGAGTTCTTCCAGCGCACGCCGCTCACCAGCATTGATCCGGACAAGGTGGTGGCCATCGGCGCCGCCATCCAGGCGGACATCCTGGTGGGCAACAAGCCGGACGCCGAGATGCTGCTGCTGGACGTGATCCCGCTCTCTCTGGGGCTCGAGACCATGGGCGGCCTCGCCGAGAAGGTGATCCCGCGCAACACTACCATACCGGTGGCCCGCGCCCAGGAGTTCACCACCTTCAAGGACGGTCAAACCGCCATGGCCATTCACGTGGTGCAGGGTGAGCGCGAGCTGGTGGCGGATTGCCGCTCCCTCGCCCGCTTCACCCTGACCGGCATTCCGCCCATGGCGGCGGGGGCCGCCCACATCCGGGTCACCTTCCAGGTGGATGCGGACGGGCTGCTCTCGGTCAGTGCCATGGAGAAATCTTCCGGTGTGCAGGCCGAGATCCAGATAAAACCTTCTTACGGCCTGGCGGAAGAGGACATTCTCAGCATGCTGAGCGCCTCCATCGCCAATGCCCAGCAAGACATGGATGCCCGCATGCTGGCGGAGCAGCAGGTGGAAGCGGATCGGGTGGTGGAAAGCCTCAATGCGGCCCTGGCCGCCGATGGCGAGGCCCTGCTCAATGTCGCCGAGCGCGCTGAGATCGATACTGCTATCGAGCATCTGCTGGCCATGCGTGCCACAGGCACAACCAACCAAATCAAAGATGCCATCGAGGCGGCGGATGCCGCCAGTGGCGAGTTTGCGGCCCGTCGCATGGATGCCTCCATTCGCAAGGTGCTGACCGGCCAAAACGTCAACAAGGTGTAATATGCCAAAAGTGATCATTCTGCCTCACCCCGAACTCTGCCCGGAGGGCGCCGCCCTCGAAGGGCAAGTCGGTGAGACCATCCTCGACATCGCGCTGCGCAACGGCATCGAGGTCGAGCACGCCTGCGAGAAGTCCTGCGCCTGCACCACCTGTCACTGCATAGTGCGTGAAGGCTTCGACTCCCTCGAGCCGAGCGACGAACTGGAAGATGACATGCTGGACAAGGCATGGGGACTGGAGCCGGAATCCCGCTTGAGTTGCCAGGCCCGTCTGGCGGACGAGGATCTGGTGGTGGAGCTACCCAAGTACACCCTCAACCTCGCCTCTGAGCGCCATTGATGCGCCGTTAATTACACATGAGTGAATTGCGCGTGCAGCATCTGGCGGTGCAATGGTGATATGGTGAAGGCCGACCCTCTCGGGGGACGGCCTTTTTTGTTGCCTGCGTTCCCCTTGTTGAATGACCCGTATCGAATAAACAGTGCCGAGAAAAGGAAGCAAGATAAATGGCAGAGAAGATGAAAGTCGTGTTGTCCACCGAGGCCGCCGCCGCCCATTGGGGCGAGGGGGCTCAGCTCAGTTTCAGCGGCGATGAGGCCCTGATCCACCTGGGCAGCCAGACCCAGGAGCGAGAGGTGCTGCGCATCATCCAGCGCGCCGCCCGTCGTCTGGAGTCGAGCGGTATCAAGCGAGTCGAGCTGGCCGCCGGGGGCTGGGATCTGGAGCGTCGCTACGCCTTCGCCCAGGGCTTCTATGCCGCCAAGGGCTTGCGTGAGTTGCACTTCGGTGAACAAGGCGGTGACGAGGCTCGCGAGCTGGATGCCCTCGTCAAGGCGACCCGCTGGGTGCGCGAAGTCACCAACGGCTGCCCCGAGGAGATCTACCCCATGAGCCTGGCGGAATCCGCCCTGCTGCTCATTCGTGGCCTGGGGGGTGATCAGGTGACCGCCCGCATTACCGCCGGCGAGGCCCTGCGCGAGGCCGGCCACATCGGCATCTGGTCCGTGGGCCGGGGGAGCGAGCGGGAGCCCGTGCTGCTGGAGCTCGACTACAACCCGACCGGGGATAGCAAGGCGCCCGTGGTGGCGGCTCTGGTGGGCAAGGGGATCACCTTCGATTCCGGCGGCTACTCCATGAAGTCCTCCGACAACATGCTGCCGATGAAGTCCGACATGGGGGGGGCCGCCATGGTGACCGGTGCCCTGGCGCTCGCCATCAGCCGCGGGTTGAACAAGCGGGTCAAGCTCATCCTCTGCTGCGCCGAGAACCTGGTCTCCGGCCATGCCTTCAAGCTTGGCGACATCCTCACCTACAAGAACGGCATCTCGGTGGAGATCCAGAACACGGACGCGGAAGGTCGCCTGGTACTGGCGGACGGTCTGCTGGCCGCGAGCGACAGTGGCGCCGCCCATATTCTGGATGCCGCGACCCTGACCGGCGCCGCCAAGACGGCCCTCGGTCGCGACTACAACGCCGTGTTTGCCCTGGATGAGGCGGAGCAGGTGCGTGCCCTGGCCGCCGCCCGTGCAGAAAACGAGAAGGCCTGGGCCCTGCCGCTCGAGCCCTGGCATGCGGGCCAGCTCACCTCGGCCTTCGCCGATCTGGGCAACGTCGCCTCAGCCGAGGGAACCGCCGGCGCCACCACGGCCGCCGCCTTCCTGTCCCGCTTCGTGCGCGGCGAGGGGCAGGGCTGGGTGCACCTGGATCTGGCCGCTTCCTATCAGAAGTCCGGCAACGACCTCTGGGCCACCGGCGCCAAGGGCCATGGCCTGCGAACCATCGCCCGCTGGTTGCAGGAGGTGACTGAATGAATATCTGGCTGAGCCGTGAATTTGCCGCCCCCGAGTGGGGGGAGGGCGCCCTGCTGTCTCACCGTGCCGACGGCGCCGTGATCCATCTGGTGACCGCCAGCCCCTTGCTGGACATCCAGCAGGCGGCCCGTCGCCTCTGCAGTCAGGGGATCCAGAAGGTGGCCCTGTGCGGCCACTGGGATCGCGAGCAGCAGTGGGCCTTCGCCCAGGGCCTGCAGACCCCCAAGGCGGAGGTGGAGCTGCAGTGGGCCACCTCGTCCGAGGAGGACAGGGAAGAGCTGGAGGCGCGCTGGCTGTGCGGGCGCTGGGTGCGGGAGATGACCAACGCCACCCCGGAACAGCTGGGGCCACTGGATCTGGCGGTGGAGGCGGCCGCCTTCATCACCGAGCTGGCGCCGGATCGCGTCAGTCACCGCATCCTCAAGGGGGAGGCGCTGCAACAGGCGGGCTGGGTAGGCCTCTATCAGGTCGGCCGCGGCAGCGATCGTGAACCCGTGCTGCTGGAGCTGGACTTCAACCCGAGCCGGGATCCCAAGGCACCGGTGGCCGCCGCCCTGGTGGGCAAGGGCATCACCTTCGACTCCGGCGGCTACTCCATGAAGACCTCCCAAGGCATGCTGACCATGAAGCATGACATGGGGGGCGCCGCCATCGTCACCGGCGCCCTGGCGCTCTCCATCCTGCGGGGGCTGGACAAGCGGGTGAAGCTCATCCTCTGCTGCGCCGAGAACCTGGTCTCCGGCCACGCCTACAAGCTGGGTGACATCCTCACCTACAAGAACGGCACCACGGTAGAGATCGTCAACACCGACGCCGAGGGGCGTCTGGTGCTGGCGGACGGCCTGCAGCTCGCCGGCGAGTCCGGCGCCCCCCTCATCATCGATGCCGCGACTCTCACTGGGGCGGCCGTGATGGCCCTGGGGGGGCGCTACAACGCCCTGTTCGGTCTGGACAAGGGGTTGGTGAGCCGGGCGATGGTCTATTCGGATGCGGAGCAGGAGCCCGCCTGGCCCCTGCCGCTCGAGCCCTGGCACCGCCAGCAATGCCCGTCCCACTACGCCGACACGGCCAACAGCCGGCCGGTGCCGGGGGGCGGTCCGGGCGGGGCCTCCAACGCGGCGGGTTTCCTCTCCCGCTTCGTGCCGGGCGAGGGGCAGGGCTGGCTGCACGTCGATCTCGCCGCCTGTTTCAGCGACAACGGCGACAGCCTCTGGGCACCCGGGGCAAATACCCTGGGCATGCGTACCATAGCGCATACCCTGCTGGCAGAGACGCGCTAGGCGGCATGGCGTATCGCAAGGGCACCGGGAGGTGCCCTTTTCCGTGGTGCCGGAAAAATAGGCGATAGCATCAGTTTTAACCGGTTAAGGGAGCTATCGTGCGCAAGCGCACGTTTTTTCCTGCCGCCTTGGGACAAGATGAGCCACCATGTTGTTTCAAGGGTGAATTTGTTTAATAAAAAGTTGCTTTTTTGTGTGTCGTTTCGGTTTTTGTTTACGTATAATCGCCGCCGAACATGGATTCCTACAATAAAACTCTGTAGTTAAGGAAAGAACTCAATGGCTATCGAACGTACCTTCTCTATCGTCAAGCCGGATGCGGTCAGCAAGAATCTGATCGGTGCCATCTACGGCCGCTTCGAGAGCGCCGGCCTGAAAATCGTCGCCGCCAAGATGCTGCACATGACCAGCGAACAGGCCGCCGGTTTCTACGCCGAACATCAGGGCAAGCCTTTCTATGATGGTCTGGTCGCCTTCATGACCTCCGGCCCCGTCATGGTCCAGGTGCTGGAAGGGGAAGACGCCATTCGCCGTCATCGCGAGATCATGGGCGCCACTAACCCGAAAGAGGCCCTGGCCGGTACCCTGCGTGCCTGCTACGCCGAGAGCATCGATCGTAACGCCGTACACGGCTCCGACGCCCCGGCCTCTGCCGCCCGCGAAATCGCCTACTTCTTCTCCGAAGGGGAAATCTGCCCCCGCGGCTGATTTTCACCCGAGATGATCAAGGGAGCCTCGGCTCCCTTTTGTTTTTTGGTCATTTGCGCCATATCCACTTATTCTCCAGGTGGAAAGCCAGACCCATTATTTGTACAATGCCGCCCCCTGACTTCATCGTCAGCCAATAATTTATGAAGTGTGTGAGCTGAGGCCCTTGATGAGCGCAACAAAAACCAACCTGCTGGATCTCGATCGGGATGCCATGCGTGCCTTCTTCGTCGAACTGGGCGAGAAGCCGTTCCGGGCAGATCAGATAATGAAGTGGATCTATCACTTTGGTTGTGATGATTTCGATCAGATGAGCAACGTCAACAAGGCGCTGCGTGAGCGTCTCAAGACCATCGCCGAGATCCGCGCCCCCGAGGTGAGCCGCGAGCAGCGCTCCACCGATGGCACCATCAAGTGGGCCATGCAGGTGGGGGATCAGGAGGTGGAGACCGTCTACATTCCCGAGGCGGAGCGTGCCACCCTCTGTGTCTCCTCCCAGGTGGGCTGCGCCCTGGCCTGTACCTTCTGCTCCACCGCCCAGCAAGGTTTCAACCGCAACCTGAAAGTCTCCGAGATCATCGGCCAGGTCTGGCGCGCCGCCAAGATAGTCGGCGGCAAGCGTCCCATCACCAACGTGGTGATGATGGGCATGGGTGAGCCGCTGCTCAACCTGGCCAACGTGGTGCCGGCCATGAAGCTGATGATGGATGACTTCGGTTTCAGCATCTCCAAGCGTCGCGTGACCCTCTCTACCTCAGGGGTGGTCCCCGCCCTGGACATGCTGGGTGACCAGATCGACGTGGCCCTGGCCATCTCCCTGCACGCACCGAACGACAAGCTTCGCTCCGAGATCATGCCGATCAACGACAAGTACAACATCGAGGACTTCCTCGCCGGGGTGCGCCGCTATCTGGCGAAGTCCAACGCCAATGGTGGCCGGGTGACCGTGGAATATGTGCTGCTCGATCATATCAATGACGACATGCAGCATGCCCACGAGCTGGCCAAGGTGCTCAAGGATACCCCCTGCAAGATCAACCTGATCCCCTTCAACCCCTTCCCGGGCAACCCCTTCGGCAAACCGAGCAACAGTCGCATCGATCGTTTCTCCAAGGTGCTGATGGAATATGACCTGACCGTCATAGTACGCAAGACCCGCGGGGATGACATCGATGCGGCCTGCGGCCAGCTGGTGGGGGAGGTGATCGACCGCACCAAGCGCACCATGAAAAATCGGATGCAACAGGATGGGATTTCCGTCAAAATGGTTTAACCGCTAAGCCATTGTATCGTCAGGAAATGGATATCCGTACATTGATCATAGTGGCAGCGCTCTGCGCGCTGCCCGGCTGTGTTACCGAAACCACTTACGCCGGTCAGAACTCGACTCAGCGGGAGGTGGGACCCGATCTCAAGGCGGCTGCCCAGACTCGCCTCGATCTGGGTATCCAATATCTTCGCCAGGGCAATGCCGAACAGGCAAAATTCAACCTCGATCGCGCCCTGCAATACGATCCAAGCAATCCTCAGGTCTATATCGGCTTCGCCTACTTCTACCAGCAGGTGGAGGATTTCAAGGCGGCCGAAGAGAACTACAAGAAAGCCCTCTCCATGGATCCGACCAATGCTGACGCGATGAACAACTACGGCGCCTTCCTGTGCAACCGTGGTCGCTTCGACGAGGCGGACAAGGCCTTCATGCAGGCGGTCAGCCAGCCCGATTACGTCAAGATCGCCGATACCTACGAGAATGCGGCGCTCTGTTCACTGCAAAATCACAGAAATGATAAGGCCGGCGAGTACTATCGTCTGGCCTTGGGGTATAATCCCCGCAATCCAAGGTTATTGCTGGACATGGCCGAGCTTTCCATGAAAGATGGCAAGCTGCCTGATGTGCAGTCTTACCTCGTGCGCTATGCCGATGTGGCAGAAGAGAACGAGGAGAGCCTCTGGCTCCGGCTGCGGCTGGCCCAGGCCATGGACAAACCGGCATTACTTCACCAATTCGGGACTGAGCTGGTAAGGCAATATCCCACTTCGCAACAAGCCAAGCGTTACTTAGCCAATGACTACTGAACAGCCACACGATTCTCAAGACGACTCCCAGGCAGTGGGCCCAGGCCAGCTGCTGCGCAATGCCCGTGAACAGCTCGGCTGGACGCGAGAGCAGGTTGCGTCCCGCATTCACCTTCGTCTGACTCTGATCGCCGCCATCGAGGCGGATACCTATGACAAGCACACCTCCCACACCTTCATTCGCGGCTACCTGCGCGCCTATGCCAAGCTGGTGGGGATCCCGGAGGAGACCATACTCACGGCTTACGAGCGCCTGGGTCTGACACCGCCGGACAACATCGACATGCAGAGCTTCTCCCGCCGCTCTCGCCAGCAGGCCAACGACAGTCGGCTCAAGGTGGTGACTTGGCTGGTGATCCTGGTATTGATCGCCCTCTCCATCGCCTGGTGGTGGCAGAGCACGGCGCGCCGCTCCGCCGGGGAAGAGGCCCTGGCCGCGGCCGAGATCGGCACGACCAGCGAGCAGACCGAGAACGTCACGGCTCCCGCCGTGGAGGTCGCTACCCCAGTGCTGCCCGCCGCCTCCGATGCGGTGAGCACGGAGCAAGTCGTCGCTGCCGTGAGCGGTGCCGTCACCACGGCGCCCGTGCTGGATGCGGCCAACGCCGCCTCGAGTGCCAGCGCGGCCCTGGGCACAGATGTGTCCGCCGCCGCGACCACGGCGCCGGCCGAAGAGACCTCGACCGATCCCGCCAGCGCGCCCCAGCTCAAGATGAGCTTCACCGCCGACTGCTGGCTGGATGTCAAGGATGCCAACGGCAAGACCCTGTTCAGTGGTCTGAAGAAGGCGAACGACGAATTGGTGCTGGAAGGACCCGAGCCACTCAAATTCATCATTGGCGCGCCCATGGCGGTCAATCTCGAATACAAGGGCAAGTCCTTCGACATGAGCCGTTACAACAACGGCCGGACTGCTCGCTTCTCACTGCCGCAGGAGTAATCAGCTCGTCATGTCCGCTCACGAATCCCCGATTATTCGTCGCAAATCCAGACAGATCATGGTCGGCAAGGTGCCGGTTGGGGGCGATGCCCCCATCACAGTGCAGACCATGACCAACACCAAGACCACGGACGTGGCCGCCACCGTCGAGCAGATCCAGCGGATCGAGCGAGTGGGGGCAGATATCGTCCGGGTCTCGGTGCCCACCATGGAAGCGGCAGAAGCCTTCAAGCTCATCAAGCAGCAGACCAACATCCCCATCGTCGCCGACATCCACTTCGATTACCGTATCGCCCTGAAGGTGGCCGAATACGGGGCCGACTGCCTGCGTATCAACCCGGGCAACATCGGCAACGAGGAGCGGGTGCGCGCCGTGGTCGACTGCGCCCGTCACTACAACATCCCGATCCGCATCGGGGTGAACGGCGGCTCCCTGGAGAAAGACATTCAGGAGAAGTACGGCGAGCCGACCCCGGAGGCGCTGCTCGAATCGGCCATGCGCCACGTGGACTACCTGGATCGTCTCAACTTCGAGAACTTCAAGGTGAGCGTCAAGGCGTCCGACGTCTTCCTGGCCGTGGGGGCCTATCGCCTGCTGGCCAAGCGGATCGAGCAACCCCTGCACCTTGGCATCACTGAGGCGGGCGGTTTTCGCGCCGGCGCGGTCAAGTCCGCCATCGGCCTTGGCATGCTACTGAGCGAAGGGATCGGCGATACCCTGCGCATCTCGCTCGCCGCCGATCCGGTGGAGGAGGTGAAGGTGGGCTTCGATATCCTGAAATCCCTGCGCATTCGCTCCCGCGGCATCAACTTCATCGCCTGCCCCTCCTGCTCCCGTCAGGAGTTTGATGTGATCGGCACGGTCAACGCCCTGGAAGAGCGGCTGGAAGATATCATCACCCCCATGGATGTCTCCATCATCGGCTGCGTGGTCAACGGTCCCGGCGAGGCCCTGGTCTCGGATCTGGGTCTGGCGGGCGCCGCCAACAAGAGCGCCTTCTACGAGGGTGGCCAGCGGGTCGACCGGCTCAGCAACCAGGACCTCATCCCCGTGCTGGAGCGCCGCATTCGCGCCCGGGCGGCCATGCTGGATCCGGCCAACCAGATCCCGCTGGACAAGGGTTGACTCGCCAGTTTTCATCAAAGTGGGGCCACCTGGGGTGGCCCCGACTTTAGGTAGTTGATTTTACACCCCGCATCCGGGCACCCTGATTTTACCTCGGGGTCGAAAATCCCTATAATGCGGCCCAAATTCACGTCTTTTTCTCGAGTAGCAACGTGGCAAAACAGATCCAAGCAATTCGCGGTATGAATGATTGCCTGCCGGAGCAGAGCCCGGTATGGCAGAAAGTGGAACAGATCCTGCGCCAGGTCGTGGCCAGCTATGGCTACAGCGAAGTGCGCATGCCCATCGTCGAACAGACTCATCTGTTCAAACGCGCCATCGGTGAAGTGACCGATGTGGTCGAAAAAGAGATGTATACCTTCGAGGATCGCAACGGCGACAGCCTGAGCCTGCGCCCCGAAGGCACCGCCAGCTGTGTGCGGGCCGGCATCGAGCACGGCTTGCTGTATAACCAGGAACGCCGGATGTGGTACATGGGCCCCATGTTCCGTCACGAGCGTCCCCAGAAGGGCCGTTATCGCCAGTTCCACCAGTTCGGGGTCGAGCTGTTTGGCATCAACGGGCCGGACATCGACGCCGAGCTCATCATGCTGACCCATCGCCTGTGGCGTCTGTTCGGCATCGGCGAGCACGTGACCCTGCAGCTCAACACGCTCGGTCAGAGTGAAGAGCGCGCCGCCTATCGCGATGCCCTGGTCGCCTATCTGGAGCAGTACAAGGATCAGCTGGACGAAGAGAGCCAGCGCCGCATGTACAGCAACCCGCTGCGGGTGCTCGACTCCAAGGACGAGAAGATTCAAGCCATCCTGGTGGGCGCGCCGCGCCTGTTCGATCACCTGGGGGAGGAGAGCCTGGCTCACTTCGAGGGGCTCAAGCGTCTGCTGACCGCGGCCGGCATCCAGTTCGAGGTGAACGAGCGCCTGGTGCGCGGTCTCGACTACTACAACCTCACCGTATTCGAGTGGGTCACCAACAGCCTGGGGGCCCAGGGCACCGTCTGTGCCGGCGGTCGTTACGACGGCCTGGTGGAGCAGCTCGGCGGTCAACCGACCCCGGCGGTGGGCTTTGCCATGGGGATGGAACGTCTGGTGCTGATGCTCGAAACCCTGGAGCTCAACGGCGACATCCGCCCGGCGGTGGATGTCTATCTCGCCATGGTGGGTGAGCAGGCCGAGCAGGCTGGCTTCCAGCTCGCCGAGCGGCTGCGTGATGCCCTGCCTGACCTGCGCCTGATGAGTCATTGCGGTGGTGGCAACTTCAAGAAACAACTCAAGCGTGCCGACAAGAGCGGCGCGGCCATTGCCCTGATCCTCGGTGAGACCGAGGTGCAAAACGGGGAGATCACCATCAAGTATCTGCGTGGCCAGGCCGAGCAACAGACCCTCAAGGTCGATGCCGCCATCGCCCTGCTGGCAGCTAAAGGAGAGTAAGCTGTGGAAGTTTATACCACCGAAGAACAACAGGTTGAGGTCATCAAGAGCTGGTGGAAAGAGAACGGCACCTCGGTGATTGCCGGGACCGTCATCGGTCTGGTGGGGCTGTTCGGCTGGCGTTATTACAACGAACACCAATTGGCCAACCAGGAGGCCGCCTCCTCGGCTTACAACGCCATGACCACTCAGCTCGCCAAGGGCGATGCCGCCGCCATCGAGCAGGCGAAGAGCTTCATCAGCGCCCACAAGGGCGACTCCTACGCCGATCTCGCCGCCCTGGAGCTGGCCGCTGCCGCGGTCAAGGCCAACCAGCTGGACTTGGCTGCCGAGCAGCTGACCGAGGTCGCCACCAAGGGTGACGAAGCCATCCGTCCCATCGCCGCCCTGCGGCTGGCCCGGGTGCTCAATGAGCAGGGCAAGGCCGACGAGGCCCTGGCTCAGCTCGCCAAGATCGACAACGACGCGTTCAAGGCCCAGGTGGCCGAGGCCCGCGGCGACGTGCTGCTCAAGCAGGGCAAGCCGGAAGAGGCGCGCGATGCCTATCAGGTGGCGGCGGATGCCGGCGGCCTGCAGGCGAGCAGCGAGCTCAAGCTGAAGATGGACGATCTGGCGCTGCCCGCCGTGACCACGGGTGAGGCTCCGGATGCGTAATCTGTACAAACGACTGGCGCTGGGGGCGGCTGTCTCCCTGGCCCTGCAGGGGTGCTCCCTGTTCAGTTCGGAAGAGGACCTGACCCCCATGGCGCCCTTGCCCGTGGTGGAGTCCGCGTTCACCGCCGACACCCAGTGGTCCTCCTCCGTCGGCGATGGCATCGGTGACTTCTACTCCCAGCTCAAGCCTGTGGTGGAAGAGGATCACATCTATGCCGCCGCCCGCGACGGTGACGTGACCGCCTTCGATCGCAAGACGGGCAAGGTGCTGTGGAGCGTGGATCTGGCCGATCTGCCCATCAACGCCGACAAGCGCAGCGCCCGCCTCTCCGGTGGCCTGGTTTCCCGCTACGGCAAGCTGTTCCTCGGCTCCGAGAACGGGGTGGTCTACGCCCTGAACGAGACGGACGGGGAAGTGTTGTGGCAGACCAATGTGCCCGGTGAAGTGGTGGCGAGCCCCGCCGTCGAGGATGGCCGTGTGGTGGTGCTGACCACCTCGGGCCGCCTGATCGCGCTCGATACCGACGAGGGCAAGCAGCAGTGGACCCTGTCCGAAGAGCAGCCGCCGTTGACCCTGCGCAGCGCCGGTGCCCCCGTCATCACCAACGGTGCCGTGCTCTACGGCCGCGCCGATGGCAAGGTGGGCATCGCCCTGCTGAGCAACGGTCAGCCGGTGCGTCAGTCCAAGGTGGCGGATCCCCGCGGTGCGACCGAGCTGGATCGCATGGTGGACGTGGACGCCGCCCCCCTCATCGCCGGGGATGAGCTCTATGCCATCGCCTACAACGGCCAGCTGATGGCCCGCAAGCTGATGAGCGGCGACGAGGTGTGGAAGCGCAAGTATTCCGGCTATCGCGATCTCGCGGTGACCGGCAATGCCATCGTGCTGACCGACAGCCGCAGCCACCTGTTTGCGGTGGACAGACGCAACGGTCTCGAGCTGTGGTCCAACACCCAGCTCGAAAACCGCACCGTGACCGCCCCCGTCATCCTGGGTGACTATGTGGTGGTCGGCGATGTGGAAGGTTACCTGTACTGGCTGGATCGGACCGACGGGTCCATCAAGGCCATGCAGCAGCTCGACAGCAGTGGTCTCTATGCCGCTCCCCTGGTGGACGGTGACACCCTGTATGTGCAGAGCCGTGGTGGCAAGTTGTACGCTTTGCAGCGTCCCTGATCACCCGTCAATTTGAATATCCGGCTCCTGGTCTTCGGACCCGGAGCCTTTGTCGTCTTGAGAATGAGGCTTTTATGACTCCTGTAGTTGCCCTGGTGGGCCGCCCCAACGTGGGGAAATCCACCCTGTTTAACCGCCTGACCCGTACCCGGGACGCCCTGGTTGCCGACTTCCCCGGCCTGACCCGGGACCGCAAATACGGCCAGGCGAAGCTGGGCGAGCTGGAATTTATCGTGGTCGATACCGGTGGTATTGATGGCACCGAGGAGGGGATCGAGCTGAAGATGGCCGAGCAGTCACTGCTGGCCATCGAAGAGGCCGATGTGGTGCTGTTCATGGTGGATGCGCGCGCTGGCCTGACCGCCGCGGATCAGGCCATCGCCGAGCACCTGCGCAAGACCCACAAGAAGGTGTTCCTGGTCGCCAACAAGACCGATGGTATCGACGGTGACTCCGCCGTCTCCGAGTTCTACGGCCTGGCCCTCGGCGAGGTGTACCAGATGGCGGCCGCCCACGGCCGTGGCGTGCTGAGCCTGCTGGAGCTGGCACTGGCCCCCCATCTGGAGGAGCTGCTCAAGGCTGCTGGTACCGATGCCGAGGCGCAAGAGGAATTGGACGAGGACTTCGACGAAGAAGCCCTGCTGCGCATGGTGGCTGCGGGTGATCTGGATACCAAGGAAGACACCAAGGAGACCCCATTCGCCGACTTGCCCATCAAGTTCGCCATCGTCGGGCGTCCCAACGTGGGCAAGTCGACCCTGACCAACCGCCTGCTGGGGGAAGACCGCGTCATCGTCTACGACATGCCGGGCACCACCCGCGACTCCGTCTACATCCCCATGGAGCGCGACGAGCAGAAGTATGTGGTCATCGATACCGCCGGTGTCCGTCGCCGCGGCAAGGTGCACGAGACGGTGGAGAAGTTCTCCGTCATCAAGACCCTCAAGGCCATCGAGGACGCCAACGTCTGCCTGCTGGTGATCGACGCCCGCGAGACCATCACGGATCAGGACTTGAGCATCCTGGGCTTCGTGCTCAACTCCGGCCGCTCCGTGGTGCTGGTGGTGAACAAGTGGGACGGCCTGGATCAGAAGGTGAAGGAAGATGTGAAGAACGAGCTGGACCGTCGTCTGGGCTTCATCGACTTCGCCCGGGTGCACTTCATCTCCGCCCTGCACGGCAGCGGTGTCGGCCACCTGTTCGAATCCATCCAGGAGGCGTACCAGTCCGCCACCCGCCGTACCAGCACCGCCATGCTGACCCGTATCATGCAGATGGCCCAGGAAGATCACCAGCCCCCCATGGTGAACGGTCGCCGGGTCAAGCTGAAGTATGCCCACGCCGGTGGCTACAACCCGCCGCGCATCGTCATTCACGGCAACCAGTTGAACGATCTGCCGGACTCCTACAAGCGGTATCTCATCAACTACTTCCGCAAGTCCCTGAAGATCATGGGCACCCCGATCCGGGTCGAGTTCCAGGAGTCGGTGAACCCGTTCGAGGGCAAGAAGAACAACCTGACCCTGAGTCAGGAGCGGCAACGGGATCGCCTGCTCAAGGCGCGCACCAAGTCCAAGAAGTAACGCTGCAACGGCTGCCTTTGGTAGCCGTTTCTTTTTTAACACGGGGGGAGGGCAGCTGAGCTGTTCATGCCCCTAATCGCGAAGAGGAGCCCAGCATGAACCCCTTGATGTGCCCGGCCTGTGACAGCGGCCTGGACAGCCGCAGCCACCAGACCCGGTGTCCCCAGTGTCAGGCCGCCTACCGGGTCCGGGCCCTGTGCCCCACTTGTCAGCAGGAGCTGGAGCGGCTCAAGGCGTGCGGCGCCGTGGATTACTTCTGCAATCACTGCAACAGCCTGATCTCCAAGCGGGCGGTGCAGTTCGAGCTGACCCCGGCAGAGCAAGCCTGAGCCATTAAAAAACCCGGCCAAGGCCGGGTTTATTCCGTGTGCTCCGCAATCAGCAGGCTGTAGGAGCGGTTTCGGCGCCATATCTTGCGCTTCATGTCATTGAGTCTGAGCTTGCGTCTGGGGCTCCAGGCGCACTTGGTCTTCTTGACCAGCAATCTTTTTCGGGCTCGCATCTGGTTTCTCCTGTCTGCTCGTCCTGCGTCTCTGGCATGGCTCGCCATTATTCCTCTGATATCACAAGCTGATGAATATGCTGTGATAACGGGGGTTTTAACAAGCCTTTTACAGTGGGAATGTTAACAGAGAACGGCGCCGGAAAACACACCCCGAGACGCGTCCTCAGGGGGTGATGATCTGCTTGACCACCTCGGCGATGATGGTGGGACGCTCCGCACTGGCGACGGGGGAGGTTGGCGCCATGGGTTCGCTGCCGTCATCCTCCCCCTGGGTCTCGCGGCGCTGGGCCTTCTGCTGCTCGTTGTCGAGCCAGAGCAGGCTCTGGTAGTACTGGCGCACGTTGTTGACGTAGTTGCGCGCCTCGCCGCCGCGGGCGTAACCGTAGCGTACCTTGCGGTGCCAGCGGGCCTGCTGTAGCAGCGGCAGCACCTCTTTTACGTCGCTCCAGGCGTCGGGGTTCTTGCCGAGCTCCTTGGTGAGGCGACGGGCGTCCATCATGTGGCCGTAGCCGATGTTGTAGGCGGTGAGGGCAAACCAGACCTTCTCATCCTCCGGCACCGAGTCCGGCACCTTCTCCATCATCTCCTGCAGGTAGCGGGCGCCCCCCTTGATGCTCTGCTCCGGGTGCAGGCGATCGCTCACCCCCATGGCCTTGGCGGTGGGGCCGGTCAGCATCATCATGCCGCGCACCCCGGTGTAGGAGCGCGCCTGGGGGTCCCAGTGGGACTCCTGGTAGCTGATAGCCGCCAGCAGTCGCCAGTCGATGTCCTTGGCGTGGGCCTGGAACAGGGACTGGTACTTGGGCAGCAGGCTCTTGGCCCGCTGCAGGAAGGTGCGGGTGTCGACGAAGTCGAAGTTCTGCACGTGGCCGAAGTACTTCTCGTCCAGCTTGGCGATGGAGCCATCCATGAAGCGCTGGCCGAAGAAGTCGATGATGCTGGCGTAGAGGCTGTCATCCGGCAGCTTGGTCATGGCCCAGGCCACCGCCTGCTTCTTGGCGAGCGTCATCCCCTCGGTGAGCTCGGGGTAGTAGCGCTGGGTACGGGCCAGGACGGTGTCCTGCACCACTGTGTAGTCCACCTCGCCATCTGCCACCTGCTTGAGCAGTTCCTCCACGTCCGCATCCCGGTTGATGCTCCAATCGAGATTGGGATGCTGCTTGGCGAGCTCCTTCATCAGATCCTCGCCGGTGGAACCGGCGGGTACGACGATGGAGCCCTTGAGATCCCCGAGATCCTTGGGTCTGGGGGAGCCGTTGCGATAGACCAGCTTGGGGGCGACCTGATAGAAGCCGGGGCCGAAGCGAAACAGCTTGCGCCGCTCCGGGGTGACTACTATGGCGGCGGCGGCGAGATCGAGTTTCCCCTTCTCCAGCATCTCCACCAGCTCGGCGGTGCTGTAGGCGGGGATGATGGTCAGCTTGACCCCCAGCCAGTCGGCATAGTGTTGGGCGAGCTCGTAATCGAAGCCCTGGGCGACGTCGTCTCGCTGGTAATAAGAGGTGGGGCCATAGAGGGTGCCAACCCGGATCTCGCCCCGTTGGCGGATCTGCTCCAGCTGGCTGGAGGGGGAGTAGAAGTCACAACCGGCTAGGGCCAGGGTCATCACGATCCCGATAAACAGTCGAAAAATGCAGCGCAAGTAGGTGAGTACCCTTGTTGAAAAAATCGGCATTTGTCAAAAAAGAGGCTCCTTTATACCAGAGAGTGTGGAGGGAGTCACATCGCCAGAGATGAGAAAAACGTTTGTCCGTGGTGGGCCTGATCCCTATAATACGCGCGTCTCAAATCCCCCCACACTCTAAAACTTGGTGAGAAAGGTATATGGAAATCTTGCGTGGTGCCCCTGCACTGTCTGAGTTTCGTGTCCACAAGCTGCTGCAAAGCTGCGTGCAGAGAGGAGTAGAGATAGAGAGCGTCTATGCCGAATATGTGCACTTCGCCGAGCTGTCTAGCCCATTGTCGCCCCCCGAGCGAGCGACCCTGGGCCAGCTCCTGCGCTACGGCCCGACCATCCCAGAACACACCCCAAGCGGTCAGTTATTCCTCGTTACCCCCCGTCCCGGCACTATCTCCCCCTGGTCTTCCAAAGCAACCGACATTGCCCACAACTGCGGCCTAAATCAGGTCAAGCGTCTCGAGCGCGGCATCGCCTATTACGTGCAGGCCAAGGGCGAGCTGACCCTTGCCCAGCGTGACGAGGTTGCCGCCTTGCTGCACGATCGCATGATGGAGACGGTGTTTGGCGAGCTGACCGAGGCGGCCGCCCTGTTTGCTCACCACGAGCCGCGCCCCTTCACCCAGGTGGACGTGCTGGGGGGCGGTCGCGCCGCCCTGGCTGAGGCCAACGTGACCCTCGGCCTGGCACTGGCCGAGGACGAGATCGACTATCTGGTGGCGAACTTCACCAAGCTTGGCCGCAACCCGAACGACATCGAGCTCTACATGTTCGCCCAGGCGAACTCGGAGCACTGCCGTCACAAGATCTTCAACGCCGACTGGACCATAGACGGCGAGCAGCAGCCCAAGTCGCTGTTCAAGATGATCAAGAACACCTTCGAGCAGACGCCAGACCATGTCCTGTCTGCCTATAAAGACAACGCCGCCGTGATGGAAGGGAGCGAAGGGGGCCGCTTCTTCCCCAGCCCCGCCAGCGGCGAGTATCAGTATCACCAGGAGCGGGTCGACATCCTGATGAAGGTGGAGACCCACAACCACCCGACCGCCATCTCCCCCTTCCCGGGGGCGGCCACCGGCTCCGGCGGCGAAATTCGCGACGAGGGTGCGACGGGTCGTGGCGCCAAGCCCAAGGCGGGCCTGGTGGGCTTCTCTGTCTCCAACCTGCGCATCCCCGGCTTCGAGCAGCCCTGGGAGCAGGATTTCGGCAAGCCGAGCCGCATCGTCAGCGCCTTCGACATCATGCAGGAGGGGCCGCTGGGTGGCGCCGCCTTCAACAACGAGTTCGGCCGTCCGGCCATCCTCGGCTACTTCCGTACCTTCGAGGAGCAGGTGCCGAGCCACAACGGCGTCGAGGTAAGGGGTTATCACAAGCCCATCATGCTGGCGGGCGGTATCGGCAACATCCGCACCGAGCACGTCCAGAAGGGGGAGATCCCGGTGGGGGCCGCCCTCATCGTGTTGGGTGGCCCGGCCATGAACATCGGTCTGGGTGGCGGCGCGGCATCGAGCATGGCCTCCGGTCAGTCCGCCGAGGATCTGGACTTCGCCTCCGTGCAGCGGGACAACCCCGAGATGGAGCGCCGCTGTCAGGAGGTGATCGACCGCTGCTGGCAGCTCGGTGATGACAACCCCATCGCCTTCATCCACGACGTGGGGGCCGGCGGCCTCTCCAATGCCATGCCGGAGTTGGTGAACGACGGCGAGCGGGGCGGCAAGTTCGATCTGCGTGCCATCGCCAGCGACGAGCCGGGCATGAGCCCGCTCGAGATCTGGTGCAACGAATCCCAGGAGCGCTACGTGCTGGCGGTGGCTCAGGACAAGCTGCCGCTGTTCAAGGCCCTGTGCGAGCGCGAGCGCGCCCCCTATGCGGTCATCGGTACCGCCACCGAAGAGAAGCATCTCACGCTGTCGGACAGTCATTTTGACAACCAGCCCATCGACCTGCCGCTGGACGTGCTGCTTGGCAAAGCCCCCAAGATGCATCGCGACGTCGCCAGCCTGCCCGCCCAGGGCAAGCCGCTGGCCCTCGATGGCATCACCCTGAGCGAGGCCGCCGAGCGGGTGCTGCGCCTGCCGACCGTGGCGGAGAAGTCCTTCCTCATCACCATAGGCGATCGCACCGTCACGGGGCTGGTGAACCGCGATCAGATGGTCGGCCCCTGGCAGATCCCGGTGGCGGATTGCGCCGTCACCACCGCCACCTATGACGGCTACCATGGCGAGGCCATGTCCATGGGTGAGCGTACCCCGGTGGCGCTGCTCTCCCATGCCGCCTCCGCCCGTATGGCGGTGGCCGAGGCCCTGACGAACCTGGCGCCTGCTCATATCGGGTCGCTCAAGCGGGTCAAGCTCTCCGCCAACTGGATGGCCGCCGCCGGTCACCCCGGCGAAGACGCCGGCCTCTACGAGGCGGTCAAGGCGGTGGGGGAAGAGCTCTGCCCGGCCCTCGGTATCACCATCCCGGTGGGCAAGGACTCCATGTCCATGAAGACACGCTGGCAGCAGGACGGGGTGGATCACAGCGTCACCTCGCCGCTCTCCCTGCTCATCTCGGCGTTTGCCCGGGTGGAAGACGTGCGCAATACCGTCACCCCGCAACTGCGCACCGATCTCGGTGAAACTGACTTGATCCTCATCGACCTTGGCAACGGCAAGCAGCGCCTCGGCGCCTCGGTCCTGGCCCAGGTCTATCGCCAGCTTGGACAAAGCGCGCCGGATCTCGACAACCCGGTGCAGCTCAAGGGCTTCTTCAACGCCATCCAGGCGCTGGTGGCGGACAGAAAACTCATCGCCTACCACGACAGGTCCGACGGCGGCCTCTTCGTCACCCTGACCGAGATGGCCTTCGCCGGTCACTGCGGCCTCGACATCCAGCTCGACCGCATCGGTGGCGACCTGCTGCCTGCCCTGTTCAACGAGGAGCTAGGTGCCGTCATCCAGATCCGCCGCGAGGACAAGGAAGCCGTGCTGACTCTGTTGGCCGGTCACGGCCTGGCCGCCTGCTCCCACGTGCTCGGCACGGTGCGGGAAGACGACCTCATCCTGTTCCAGCGCGCAGGCCAGGATGTGTATCGCGCCAGCCGTACCGCCCTTCGCACCATCTGGGGCGAAACCAGCTGGCAGATGCAGCGCCTGCGGGACAACCCGGAATGCGCGGACAGTGAACACGCCGCCCGTCAGGATGCGACGGATCCGGGTCTGCAGGCCAGGCTGACCTACAACCCGTCAGAGGATGTGGCTGCCCCCTATATCGCCCGTGGTGTCTCCCCCCGTCTGGCGGTGCTGCGCGAGCAGGGGGTCAACTCCCACGTGGAGATGGCGGCCGCCTTCGACCGCGCCGGCTTCACCGCCGTCGACGTACATATGAGCGACATTCTGAGCGGACGCATCAAGCTGGAGGAGTTCCAGACCCTGGTGGCCTGTGGCGGCTTCTCCTACGGCGACGTGCTGGGGGCGGGCGAGGGCTGGGCCAAGTCCATCCTGTTCAACGACGGCGCCCGCGGGCAGTTCCAGCGCTTCTTCGAACGCGGTGACACCTTGTCCCTTGGCGTGTGCAACGGCTGCCAGATGATGTCCAACCTGCGGGATCTCATCCCGGGGGCCGAGCTCTGGCCACGCTTCGTGCGCAACCGCTCCGAGCGCTTCGAGGCGCGCTTCAGCCTGGTGGAGGTGCAGGACTCTCCATCCGCCTTCTTCGCCGGCATGAAGGGCTCCGTCATGCCCATCGCCGTTTCCCACGGGGAAGGGCGGGTGGAGGTGCGTGACAGCGCCCACCTGAACGCACTGCAACAGAGCGCCCTGGTGGGTCTGCGTTTCGTGGACAACCGTGGTCAGGTCACCGAGCAGTACCCGGCCAACCCGAACGGCTCGCCGGACGGCATCTGTGCCGTCACCACGGCGGATGGCCGCGCAACCATCATGATGCCGCACCCTGAGCGGGTGTTCCGCACAGTGGCGAACTCCTGGCACCCGGACAACTGGGGCGAGGATGGTGCCTGGATGCGGATGTTCAGAAACGCCCGCGTGCGTCTGGGTTAATCTCAGGCTCAACTCGACAGCAATGAGAAACCGGCCCTAGGGCCGGTTTTTTTATGGGCGCAGGAGAGGGGATGGATCATCCTGCCTCGCTGCTTCAATAGCGTTCAATACCCTTCTATTCAGATTTGGGGATCCGATCGCTTGTGGAGGATGGTGAGAGGGAAGGGGAGGGGCTGAGCCGGGGGTTTACCGGGTTTGAACATAGTGACTTCCCGTTAGATCGGGATATAAAAAAACCGGCCACTGGGGCCGGTTTTGCAGGGCTGACTGCTTGTCAGCGCAAGACCACGTTCTGGAAGCCCTGCACCAGGCTGATGACCGGCTGGGGGTAGATACCCAGTGCCACCACCAGGATGGCGGAGAGCAACACCACCAGGCCACCGGAGGAGAAGGCCCAGTCGGCGGTAGCATCGCGCAGTTGCATGCCGGGTTCCCTCAGGTAGAGGGTGATCATGACGCGCAGGTAGTAGTAGAGCCCCAGGGCGCTGCCGAGGACGATGGCGCCGGAGAGCCACCACAGCTGCGCCTCGACGGTGACGCCGATGAGGTAGAACTTGCCGATGAAGCCCAGGGTCATGGGGATACCCGCGAGCGACAGCATCATCACCGTCATCACCGCCGTCAGGTAGGGGCGCTTCCAGAACAGGCCGCGGTAGCTGTGCAGGGAGTCCGCATCCTTGCCGCGGTAAGGGCTGGACATCATGCTGATGACGCCGAAGGCCCCCAGGCTGGTGAAGAGGTACATCAGCAGGTAGACGCCCGCCGCTTCCACCGGGATCTGGCCGAGGCGGCTCGCCACCACCACCGCCAGCAGATAGCCGAAGTGGGAGATGGAGGAGTAGCCCATCATCCGCTTGATGTTGGTCTGGATCAGGGCCAGCAGGTTTCCGATGACGATGGAGATGACTGCCATGGCTGCCAGCAACCAGTGGATCATGGGATCCGAGGTGGCCGGCACCGCCAAGTAGAAGCGCAGCAGCACGCAGAACACGGCGATCTTGCTGACGGTGGCCAGGAAGGTCGCCACCGGTGCCGGGGCCCCTTCGTAGACGTCCGGGGTCCAGAGGTGGAAGGGAGCCAGGGAGAGCTTGAAGGCAAACCCGACCAGCATCAAGCCGAAGCCGCCCATCAACAGCGGATGGTGCGCCGGGCTCTGGGCCAGGGTCAGGCCGAGGTCGCTGAAGCTGAGGCTCCCCGACTGGGCGTAGAGCAGCGCCATGCCGAACAGCAGGAAGGCGGTGGCGGTGGCGGAGAGCACCATGTACTTGATGCTGGCCTCCAGAGAGTGACGTTCACGGTAGGCATAACCCACCAGGCCGAACATGGGCAGGGTCAGCATCTCGATCCCGATGAAGAGGGACGCCAGGTGATGGGAGCCCGCCAGCACCAGGCCACCGGCGGTAGCGATCAGCAGCAGCAGGTAGAACTCTTCCCGGTTGTCCGGGTAGCCCTTGAGCCAAGAGCGGCCGAAGGTACAGGTGGCCAGGGCACCGATCAGTACCAGCCCCATGTAGAAGACGGCGTAGCTGTCCACCTGCAGCAGGGGAGTGACCCCCTGATCCCCCTGCGCCATGACGATGGGCAGGGAGAAGAGGGCCAGGTTCAGACCCGTGATGGTCACCACGAAGGCGGTGTCATCGCAGCGTTTCCAGGCGATGGCCAGCATCAGGGCCACCATGGCCCCGGTAGTCAGCAGCAGCGGCAGCAGGGCCAGCAGTTGCGCGGCAGTGAACGTCATGAGAGTGCTCCTGTGGCCAGCGGCCATGACGGCAGTTGAGAGGCGATAAGCGTCATGAGAGTGCTCCTGACGTGGACAAGGACGACGAAAGAGAAGGCATCATCACAGTGCTCCTGTGGCCGGCAGCGCATACCAGTGCAGCACGCTCAAGAGGCTGCTGCTGGCGGTATCCAGCACCGGCTGGGGATAGAGGCCGAGCAGCACCAGCAGGCCGGCGATAGTCAGCATCATGGCGAGCTCCCGCTTGTCCAGCCCCTTGAGGACCTTTTCGTCCTTGGGGGCGCCGAAGCAGGCGCGCTGCAGCATGATGAGGGAGTAGACCGAGGCCAGCACCAGGCCGAAGGTGGCGATGATGGTCATGATGGGGGCCACCTGGAAGCTGCCGATGAGGATCAGGAACTCGCCGATGAAGTTGCCGGTTCCCGGCATGCCCAGGGAGGCGACCGAGAAGAACAGCATCACGCCGGGCAGGTAGCGCAGCCGTCCCCAGAGGCCACCCATCTGGCGCAGATCCCGGGTGTGCAGGCGTTCATAGAGTTGACCGCACAGGATGAAGAGGCCGGCGGCGGAGAGGCCGTGGGCGATCATCTGCACGACCGCGCCCTGCAGGGCCAGCTCGCTGCCGGAATAGATGGCGATCATCACGAAGCCCATGTGGGAGATGCTGGTGTAGGCCACCAGACGCTTGATGTCGGTCTGGGCAAACGCCAGCAGGGCGCCGTAGACGATACCAAACAGACCAAGCCCCATGGCGTAGGGGGCGAAGGCGGCGGAGGCGTCGGGGAAGAGCGGCAGGGTGAAGCGCAGCAGGCCGTAGGCGGCGGTCTTCAGCAGGATGCCCGCCAGGTCCACGGAGCCCGCGGTCGGCGCCTGGCTATGGGCATCCGGCAGCCAGCCGTGCAGGGGCACCAAGGGCATCTTGACCGCGAAGGCGATGAAGAAGCCCAGCATCAGCAGCCACTGCACGCCCATGCTCATGGGGGTGCTCAGCAGATCCTGATAGTTGAAGGTGAAGACGCCGGTGGCGCTGTGGTGGGTCAGCACCAGCCCCAGGATGGCGACCAGCATGATGAGGCCGCTCGCCTGGGTGTAGATGAAGAACTTGGTGGCCGCGTTGATGCGGGACTTGCCGTCGGTGACCGAATGACCCCAGAGCGCGATCAGGAAGTACATGGGGACCAGCATCATCTCCCAGAAGAAGAAGAAGAGGAAGAGATCCACCGCCATGAAGACGCCGAGCACACCACCCAGGATCCACAGCAGGTTCAGGTGGAAGAAGCCGATGCGCTGCACGATTTCCTTCCAGGAACAGAGGATGGCCAGCACGCCGATGAAGCTGGTGAGCATCACCATCAGCAAGGAGAGGCCGTCTACCGCCAGGTGCAAGGAGATGCCGAAGCGGGGGATCCAGGGCAGTTGCCACTCCGCCGCCCAGACCGGGATGCCGGGGTTGGCCAGGGAGAAGTCACTCCCAAGCCAGATGGCACCGGAGAGCAGCAAGCAGGCGCCCATGGAGAGCAGGGCGACCCAGCGGACGAACTGCCCGCCGAGGCGCTCCATCTGCCAGCAGATCAAGCCGCCGATAAAAGGAATTAACAAGATCCAGAGTAAGGTCACGATATCAGCTCTCGTCTAGGTTCTAGTTCTAATGGGGCAGGCACCTGGCCTGCCGCAGAGTGTTGTCTCATGTCGCGCACCCTCAGCCGAGCAGCAGCAGGGCCAGGATCAGGGCGGCGCCCATCCCCATGGAGGCCGCGTACCAGCGCAACTTGCCGGAGACTGTCCAGGCCAGCAGCTGGTGGCCCGCCTGGGCCAGCACGGCGGGCAGGTTCATCGCCCGATCCAGAGGATCCTTGCCAAGCAGCCGGGTCACCAGCAGGTAGGGCTTGACCCAGAGCAGGTCATAGAGCCAGTCAAAGCCCCAGGCGTTGAACCAGAGGGTGCTCAGCAGACGGCCGGGGGCGCTCTCTGCGATACCCTTGGCCAGACGACGCTCGCCGAGGAACAGGAAGGCGGCGAGCGCGATACCTGCCACGGCGATGACGCCGGAGAGGATCTCGAGGCTGTGGCGCCCCTCTTCGATGTGATCCCCCGGGCCCGCCGGCAGCACACCGGCCAGCGGCGGCGTGATCCAGGCACCGACCGCGGTGGAGAGCACCAGCAGCACCAGCAGCGGCAGCTGGTGGGCCAGGCCGTGACCGGCGTGGGCCTCGGTCTGCGCCTTGCCGTGGAAGGCGATGAAGATCAGGCGGAAGGTGTAGAGGGAGGTCAGGAAGGCCCCCACCAGACCCGCCCACAGCAGGGCGCTCTGGCCACTGGCCTGTACCTGCCAGAGGATGGCGTCCTTACTGTAGAAGCCGGCGGTCACCAGGGGCAGCGCGGCCAGGGCCGAGCCCCCCACCAGGAAGCAGGCATAGACCAGCGGCAGGCTCTTGCGCAGGCCCCCCATCTTGAAGATGTTCTGCTCGTGGTGGGTCGCGACGATGACGGCACCGGCGGAGAGGAACAGCAGCGCCTTGAAGAAGGCGTGGGTCATCAGGTGGAAGATGGCCCCTTCCCATGCGCCAACGCCGAGGGCCAGGAACATGTAGCCGATCTGGCTCATGGTGGAGTAGGCCAGGATCCGCTTGATGTCGGTCTGCACCAGGGCCGCGAAGCCCGCCAGCACCAGGGTGATGGCACCCACCATGGCCACCAGATGCAGGATCTCGGGTGCCAGCAGGAAGAGGCCGTGGGTACGGGCGATCAGGTAAACCCCCGCCGTCACCATGGTGGCCGCGTGGATCAGCGCCGAGACCGGGGTCGGACCCGCCATGGCGTCTGCCAGCCAGGTCTGCAGCGGCAGCTGGGCGGATTTGCCGACCGCGCCGCCGAGCAGCATCAGGCAGGCGAACGACAGGGCAGGGGAGCCTTCGGCAAACATGGCCGGGGCACGCACCAGCAGCTCCTGGATGTTGAGGGTGCCGAGCTCCCGATAGAGCACGAACAGACCGATAGCGAGGAAGACGTCACCGACCCGGGTCACCACGAACGCCTTGAGGGCGGCCGCGCCGTTGGCGGGGTTGCGGTAGTAGAAGCCGATCAGCAGGTAGCTGCACAGCCCTACCCCTTCCCAGCCGAGATAGACGAACAGCAGGTCATCGGCCAGCACCAGGAACAGCATGCTGGCGATGAAGAGGTTGGTGTAGGTGAAGAAGCGGGAGTAGCCCTCTTCCCCACGCATGTACCAGGAGGCGAACAGGTGGATGAAGAAGCCCACCCCGGTCACCACCCCCAGCATGGTGAGCGACAGCCCATCCAAGGAGAGGCGGAAGGCGGGCTGGAACTCGCCCACCGACATCCACTGCCACAGGGTCTGGGTGTAGACACCGCCTTCCGGCGTGTGATTGAGGAAGTCGAACCCGACCCAGATCGTGGTCAGGGCCGACAGGCCTATACTGCCGACGCCGATGAGGGCCGAGGTGCGCTCACCGAGGCGGCCGATGGAGAAGGCCAGCAGCAGCCATCCCAGCAGCGGGAACAGGAAAGTCAGGTATAGGAGGCTCATCCGCGCATCTCGCTCACAGTGTCCACGTTCAGGGTGTGGTAACGACGATAGAGCAGCAGTAACAGGGCGAGGCCGATGCTGGCCTCCGCTGCCGCCAGAGAAATCACCAGTATGTACATGATCTGGCCATCGGCCTGGGCCCAGCGGCTGCCAGCCACCACGAACGCCAGGGCGGACGCATTCATCATGATCTCGATACTCATGAGGATAAACAGCAAGTTACGACGAATAAGCAGGCCGCACAGACCGATGGCGAACAGGATGGCCGCCAGCAGAAGACCGTGCTCCATAGGGATACCACTCATTGCTGACCTCCTTCTTGGTTCGGTTGCGGGGCGGTTTTCGGGACGGAGAGCACTTCCCCGCGCTTGTCCTCACGGCCCAGGTGATAGGCGGTGACCAGACCCGCCAGCAGCAGGATGGAGGCGAGCTCCACCGCCAGCACATAGGGGCCGAACAGGGCGATGCCGACCTCCTTGGCGCTGACATCGGTCAGCCCAAGCTCGCCGCCGGTCACCCCGAGGATGCCGTGGGCCAGGAAGCCGAGCAGGATGAGGGAGAGCAGGGCGGGACCACCCCAGGTGGTGGGGGTGAGCCACTTCTTCTCCTGATCCTGGGCGCTCCCCAGGTTCAGCATCATCACCACGAACACGAACAGCACCATGATGGCGCCGGCGTAGACGATCACCTGCAGGGCGCCCGCGAAGGAGGCACCCAGGCAGAAGAAGATCATGGCCACGGCGATGAGGGAGATGATGAGGTTGAGCAGCGCGTGCATGGGATTGCTGGTGCTGATCACCCGCAACGTGCTGTAAATGGCGACCAGGGCCGCGGCATAGAATGCCAGTTCCATGAATGACTCCTCAGGGCAGCAGGCTCTTGACATCGATGGGCTTGGCTTCGTTCTCGGCATCCCCTTTCGGCTTGCCGTCGATGGCCATCCCGCTCATGCGGTAGAAGTTGTAGTCCGGGTATTTGCCGGGGCCGCTGATCAGCAGGTCTTCCTTCTCGTACACCAGATCTTGGCGACGATACTCCCCCATCTCGAAATCCGGGGTGAGCTGGATGGCGGTGGTGGGGCAGGCCTCCTCGCACAGGCCGCAGAAGATGCAGCGGGAGAAGTTGATGCGGAAGAACTCCGGATACCAGCGGCCGTCGTCACGCTCCGCCTTCTGCAGGGAGATGCAGCCGACCGGACAGGCCACGGCGCACAGGTTGCACGCCACGCAGCGCTCGTCGCCGTCGGGATCCCGGGTCAGTATGATGCGGCCGCGAAAACGGGGGGCCGCATAGACGGCCTGCTCCGGATAGCTCAGGGTCTCGCGGGGGCGCCAGGCATGGGAGAACACCATCCCCAGGCTGCGCAATTGGGTACCAACACCCTTGATAATGCTCGTAATCTTCATAGGTGCCTCACTGCACATTTATCAGCACTGGCGTCTGCCCGGTTCGGGGTCGCAGACGGCCTCACAGTCGTCATATCCATATCGGCCTTGTTACGCATTCATCAGCACCACGGCGCCGGTGACCAGCATGTTGAGCAGGGTCAGCGGCAGGCAGACCTTCCAGCCAAAGGACATCACCTGGTCGAAGCGCGGGCGGGGCAGGGAGGCCCGCAGCAGGATGAAGAACACCATGAAACAGGCGGTCTTCAGGGCGAACCAGATGAAGGGGGGCAGCCAGGGGCCGTGCCAGCCACCGAAGAACAGGGTCACGATGAGGGAAGAGATCAGCACGATGCCAATGTATTCGCCCACGAAGAACAGACCCCATTTCATGCCCGCGTATTCGATGTGGTAGCCGTCGGCGAGCTCCTGCTCGGCCTCCGGCTGATCGAACGGATGGCGGTGGGTGACGGCGACGCCGGCGAACAGGAAGGTGACGAAACCCAGGATCTGGGGGATCACGTTCCACATGCCGGCTTGCGCCTCGACGATGTCGCGGAGGTTGAAGCTGCCGGTCTGGATGACTATGCCCATGAGGGACAGGCCGAGGAACACCTCGTAGGAGAGGGTCTGGGCCGAGGCGCGCAGGCTGCCGAGCAAGGAGTACTTGTTGTTGCTCGACCAGCCGGCGAACAGCACGGCATAGACCGCCAGCCCCGCGATGGCCAGGATGTAGAGCAGGCCCACGTTGAGGTCCGCCACGCCCCAGGTGGGGGTGATGGGGACCACCGCAAACGCCAGAATGAAGGCGGTGAAGGCGATGATGGGGGCCAGCACGAAGATCCGGCGATCCGCGAACGGCGGGATCCAGTCCTCCTTGAAGAACATCTTGACCATGTCGGCCGCCAGCTGCAGCAGGCCGAAGGGGCCAACCCGGTTGGGGCCGTAACGGTCCTGCCAGAGGGCCAGCAGACGGCGCTCGATGAAGCTCATGAAGGCGCCGGCCCCCACGATCCCCACCAGCACTATCAGGGCCTTGCCGATCTCAATCAGCAGATCGATCAGGGAGTCGCTCATGCGATGACCTCCTGCAGGTTATCGATAAGGGCGTGATGCAGGGCGGTCGGCAGACCGTTCACCCCGAGTGGCAGCCCGAGCAGCCCCTGGGCCAGCTTGTCACTCAGGTGCAGGCGCAGACGCCAGTGGTTGCCACCCCAGGAGAGGGCGACCTGACTGCCGGCATTGAGAGAGAGACGGTTGGCGTCCGCCGGATTCAGTACCAGGGTGGATTCCGCCATGCGGGCCTGGATGACCGGGCTCTTGGCGGAGAGCTCCTCGGCGCCGAACAGCTGATCGTAACTCACCACCCGCAGGGCCGCCTGGGCGCCGAAGGGGGCGGGGATGCTATTGAACCAGCCCAGGCTATCCTCGCCCGGTTCCAGCAGACGGCGACCGGGGTCCCCGGCACGCAGGTTGCCACCCACCTCGTCCTGAAACTTGTTCCAGGCAGAGGGCGAGTTCCAGCCCGGCGCCCAGGCGAAGGGTACCTGTTGCAGGGGTTGGCGGGCACCGGCGTAGCCTTCCATGGAGAAGGCGAACGGTGAGTCGGGATCTTGCGCGACCCTGGGCTCGCTCACGTTCTGATCCGCCAGCATGGAGGTACGGCCGCTGTAGCGGTGTGGCTCGCGGGCGAGCTTCATGCCACGGATGCGCAGGCCGGCGTTGGGGGCGGCTTCGCGCATGGTGTTGAGCAGCAGGGCGCTGGCGGCGCAGGCCGCACTCACCTCGTCGAAGGTGTTCCAGCGCAGGGGCTTCCTGTCCAGCACCCCTTGCAGGGCGGCCAGCCAGCGCCAGCCTTCGCGCACCTGGATGTCGGCGTCGTAGAAGGCGGGGGCATAGACCTGGAAGAAGCGCTGGGCGCGGCCTTCCATGTTGATGAGCGTGCCGTCCGCCTCGGCGAAGCTGGCGGCGGGCAGTACCAGGCCGGCCTTCTGGGCGGTGGCGGTGTCCTGATGATCCACCACCAGCAGGTGTTGCAGGCGCTCGAGGGCCGCATCCACCCGGCTGCGGGGGGCGCGGCGGTAGAGATCGTTCTCGAGGGCGATGAGGGAGAGGGAGTCCTCTCCTTCGATGCGGGCAAGGGCGGCCTCCAGCGGGGCGGCGTCCTGGGCCAGCATGGCCAGACCCAGGCTGTTGGCCTCTTGCGCCACCAGGGCGATCTCCACGGCCTGACCGCGGCCCTTGAGGGCGCGGGCTATGTTGCTGGCCGCCTCGAGCAGGGCCTGGGAACGGGCACCCGAGCCTGCGATGATAAGCGGCTTCTTGGCGTTGCCGAGCAACTCGGCCCACTGGGCGGCCAGGGCCTGCTGCTCGGGGGAGAGGTCAGTCAGGGCCGGGGCCGAGCCGTCCAGCAGGTGCGCGATGGCGAAACCGAGGCGCGCCTGATCCGCGTGGGGGGCGTGCAGAGTGCCGCTCGCCACGTCGTCGAGGCGGGTGCTGTCCAGGCTGGTGATGAGCAGCGGGTAGCGCTCGTTCTGACCCAGGGTCTGCACAGCGGCAACCTGCCAGAGATCCACCTTCATCTTGCGGGCGATCTCGCGGGCCTTGCCCTTGACCGCCTGGCGCAGGGCCAGGGCGATGCGGGCGGCGGTCTGGGTGACGTCCTCGCCGAGCACCAGCACGGCGTCGGCCTCTTCCATGTCACGCAGGCTCGGGGTACGTACGCCGCCGTGCTGCAGGATCTGCAGCATCTTCTGCAGGCACTCCCATTCGCTCTGCTCAACGCCGCTGTAGAAGTTGGCGGCGCCCACCAGTTCGCGCAGGGCGAAGTTGCTCTCCAGCGAGGCGCGGGGGGAGCCGATGCCGATGACGCCGGCGCTGGTACGCAGGGCATCGGCAGCGCGGTTCAGGGCGCCGTCCACCGTGATGGCGAGCCTGTCACCGCCGTCCCGCAGCAGGGGTTGGCGGGGGCGCTCGGCCAGATTGACGTGACCGTAGCCGAAGCGGCCGCGATCGCACAGGAAGTAGTGGTTCAGGGCGCCGTGGTAGCGGTTCTCGATGCGGCGCAGCTCGCCGTAGCGCTCACCCGGGCTGATGTTGCAGCCGACCGAGCACCCTTGGCAGATGCTGGGGGCGAACTGCATGTCCCACTTGCGGTTGTAGCGCTCGGAGTGGGTCTTGTCGGTGAAGACGCCGGTGGGGCAGACCTCCACCAGGTTGCCTGAGAACTCGCTCTCCAGGGTGCCGTCCTCGACCCGACCGAAGTAGACGTTGTCGTGGGCGCCATAGACCCCGAGATCCTCGCCGCCCGCGTAGTCCTTGTAGTAGCGGACGCAGCGATAGCAGGCGATGCAGCGGTTCATCTCGTGGCTGATGAAGGGGCCCAGATCCTGGTTCTGGTGGGTGCGCTTGGTGAAGCGGTAGCGACGGCTGTTGTGGCCCGTCATCACCGTCATGTCCTGCAGGTGGCAGGCGCCCCCCTCTTCACACACCGGGCAGTCGTGGGGGTGGTTGGTCATCTGCCACTCCACCACGCACTTGCGAAACTCTTTCGCCTCCTCGTCCTCGATGGAGATGTAACTGCCATCGGTGGAGGGGGTCATGCAGGACATGACCAGGCGGCCGCGCTTGTCGTCGGCATTCTGATACTGCTTGACCGCACACTGGCGGCAGGCGCCGACGCTACCGAGCGCCGGGTGCCAGCAAAAATAGGGGACGTCCAACCCTAAAGACAGACAGGCTTGCAGCAGGTTGTCTGCCCCGTCTACCTCGTACTCTTTACCGTCTACATGAATGGTGGCCATACAGCTTCCCTGACTTCAATTAGATAAAACGTGCAGCGCAATGCGCGTCGCCGAGTAACGGCCGTTACCAGCGCTCGCTCAGCAGATTGGGTTGGATCCCCTTGAGCAGCTTGCGATTGTCCCCATGGCCTTTGACGCCGGCCTCGAATTCGGATCTGAAATACTTCATCGCACTGCCAAGGGGCTCGACGGCCCCGGGCGCATGGGCGCAGAAGGTCTTGCCCGGGCCGAGGAAGTTGCACAGCTGGGCCAGGGTGTCGAGATCGCCGGGTTGACCCTCGCCCCGTTCCAGCGCCCGCAGCAGCTTGACGCTCCAGGGCAGGCCGTCACGGCAGGGGGTGCACCAGCCACAGGATTCCCGGGCGAAGAACTCCTCCATGTTGCGCAGCAGGGAGACCATGTTGATGCTGTCATCCACCGCCATGGCGAGGCCCGTGCCCATGCGGGTACCGACCTTGCCGATGCCACCCGCATACATCTGGGCGTCCAGGTGCTCGGGCAGCAGGAAGCCGGTACCGGCGCCCCCCGGCTGCCAGGCCTTCAGGCGATAGCCGGGCTTCATGCCGCCGGCGTAGTTTTCAAACAGTTCGCGGGCCGTGATGCCAAAGGGCAGCTCCCACAGTCCCGGGTTGTTGACCTTGCCGGAGAAGCCCATCAGCTTGGTGCCGTGATCCTCCGAGCCCGGCAGCGCCAGCCCCTGGTACCAGGCCACGCCGTTGCCGATGATGGCGGGTACGTTGCACAGGGTCTCGACGTTGTTGACGCAGGTCGGCTTGCCCCAGACGCCGGAGACGGCGGGGAAGGGGGGCTTGGCGCGCGGGTTGGCGCGGCGCCCTTCCAGGGAGTTGATGAGGGCCGTCTCCTCGCCACAGATGTAACGGCCAGCGCCGGTGTGGACGAACAGCTCGAAGTCAAAGCCCGAGCCCAGAATGTTCTTGCCGAGCAGACCCGCTGCCTTGGCCTCTTCCACCGCACGGCGCAGGTGGGCGGCGGCGTCCACGTATTCACCGCGCAGGAAGATGTAGCCCCGGTAGGCCTTGAGGGCCCGGGCCGAGATGATCATCCCCTCGATCAGCAGGTGGGGGAGCTGCTCCATCAGCAGCCGATCCTTCCAGGTGTTCGGCTCCATCTCGTCGGCGTTGCAGAGCAGGTAACGGATGTTCATGCTCTCGTCTTTGGGCATCAGGCCCCACTTCACCCCGGTGGAGAAGCCGGCGCCGCCGCGGCCCTTGAGGCCCGCATCCTTGACGGTGCTGACGATCTCGTCAGGGCTCATCTGGCCCAGCGCCTTGCGGGCGGCCTCGTAGCCCTGCTTGGACTGGTACTCCTCCAGCCAGACCGGCTGACCGTCGTCCCGCAGACGCCAGGTGAGGGGATGAGTCTCGGCCGCACGGGCGATGCGGTTGGCGGTGCCGAGGGAGGCGAGACGCTTGGTGGGCTGCAGGCTCATGGGTAGGCCTCCAGGGTCTTGAGCAGGCTGACGGCATCGAGGCCGCCATAGGTGTCGTCGTCTATCATCAGCGCCGGCCCCTTGTCGCAGTTGCCGAGGCAGCAGACCGGCAGCAGGGTGAAGCGACCGTCCGCCGAGGTCTGGCCCGGAGCCAGGTTCATCACCTCTTTGAGGCCGGCCAGCAGCTGCTCGTGGCCATTGATGTAGCAGACCATGCTGTCGCAGACGCGAATGATGTGGCGACCCACCGGCTGGCGGAAGATCTGGCTATAGAAAGTGGCGACCCCCTCCACGTCGCTGGCGGGGATGCCGAGCTCGGTGGCGATGGCATGGATAGCACCGTCCGGTACCCAGCCGCGGGCCTGCTGCACTATCTTGAGCGCTTCTATGCTGGCGGCACGGGGATCTTCGTAGTGATGTATCTCATGCAAGATGGCCTCGCGCTCGGCCTGGCTCAGGACGAAGCCGTCCTGTTGCCCGGGGACGAGTCCGTCTCCCTTGCCCTGACACTGGCCTTGTCCCGCTGGGGATGAGTTGTTTTGGCACTGACATTGTTGGCTCATGACTTGACCTTCTGTCGCTTATTCTTCTTGTCCCGTCGCGCCCCCCTGGGGGCACGGCGAGGACTTAACGATCTACATCCGACATAACGAAATCGATACTGCCCAGGTAGACGATGAGATCCGACACCATCTGGCCGCGGATCACCGAGGGGATCTGCTGCAGGTGGGCGAAGCTCGGGGTGCGGATCCGGGTCCGGTAGCTCATGGTGGAGCCGTCGCTGGTCAGGTAATAACTGTTGATCCCCTTGGTCGCCTCTATCATCTGGAAGGACTCGGCGGCCGGCATGACCGGGCCCCAGGACACTTGCAGGAAGTGGGTGATCAGGGTCTCGATGTCCTGCAGGGTGCGCTCTTTGGGCGGCGGCGTGGTGAGGGGGTGATCCGCCTTGAACGGGCCTTCCGGCATGTTCTTCATGCACTGCTCTATGATGCGCATGCTCTGGCGCATCTCCTCGATGCGCACTAGGGCGCGATCATAGGCATCACCGTTGGCGCCGACCGGCACCTCGAACTCGAACTGATCATAGCCGGAATAGGGGCGCCACTTGCGCACGTCGAAGTTGAGGCCGGTGGCGCGCAAACCGCCCCCAGTGGTGCCCCAGGCCAGGGCCTGCTCGGTATTGTAGGCAGCGACGCCTATGGTGCGACCGCGCAGAATGCTGTTGCGCATGGCGGCCTTTTCATACTCCATCAACCGCTTGGGCAGCCAGCTCAGCAGGTTGTCCTGGATGAGGCGAGCCCAGCCCTGGGGCAGATCGTGTGCCACGCCGCCGATGCGGAACCAGGCCGGGTGCATGCGCGCGCCCGTGATGGCCTCGATGATGGTGTAGATCCGCTGGCGGTCGGTGAAGGTGAAGAAGACCGGGGTCATGGCCCCCACGTCCTGGATATAGGTGCCGATGAACAAGAGGTGGCTCTGGATGCGGAACAGCTCCGCCAGCATCACCCGGATCATGTCGACCCGGTTGGGCACCTTGATACCCGCCAGCTTCTCGACCGCCAGCACATAGGGCAGGTTGTTCATCACGCCGCCCAAGTACTCGACCCGGTCGGTGTAGGGGATGTAACTGTGCCAGGACTGGCGTTCGCCCATCTTCTCGGCACCACGGTGGTGATAGCCGATGTCGGGCACGCAGTCGCGGATCTCTTCCCCGTCGAGCTGCAGCACCAGGCGGAAGGCACCGTGGGCGGAGGGGTGGTTCGGCCCCAGGTTCAAGAACATGTAGTCTTCGTTCTCGTTGCCCCGGGCCATGCCCCACTCTTCGGGCTTGAACAGCAGGTTGTCCTGCTCCTGATCCTGTTTGACCGCATCGAGCATGAAGGGATCGAACTCGGTGGCCCGCGCCGGGTAGTCCTTGCGCAGGGGGTGACCCTGCCAGCTCTTGGGCATCATGATGCGGGTCAGGTGGGGGTGACCGTCGAAGGTGATCCCCATCAGATCCCACACCTCCCGCTCATACCAGTTGGCGTTCGGGAAGTGGCGGCTGACGGTGGGCAGGTTGAGATCGCCCTCCTTGAGGGGCACCTTCAGCATCACGTCGGCGTTACGGTCGATGGAGATGAGGTGATAGAAGACGGTGAAGTCGCTCTCGGGCAGGCCGTGGCGTTGGCTGCGCATCCGCTCGTCGGTGGCGCTGAGATCGAACAGCATCACGAAGGGAGAGGGGAGCTTGCGCAGGAAGCCCATCACGTCCAGCAGCAGCTCGCGGGAGAGCCAGATCACCGGCACACCGGTGCGGGTGCTCTGGACGGTGAAACGCTCGGCGCCGAAGTGGGCGAACAGCTCACCGACCACCTGGGCATCGGCATGATCGGAAGGTTGCCACTGGGCCATGGTGTAGTTATTGGGGAATTCTCGAGTCAGTTTCATGGTCAGATCTCATCCGGCGTGCGCAGGTTGGTGACGTTGATCCGCTCGCCGCGCTTGCGCTCCTTCTCGGCCTGCATCTGGGGACGGTAGATCCCCTGATCGCCGACCACCCAGGAGAGAGGGCGGCGTTCCTTGCCGATGGAGTCCTGCAGCAGCATCAATGCCTGCAAGAAGGCCTCGGGACGAGGCGGGCAGCCCGGGATATAGACGTCAACCGGCAGGAACTTGTCCACGCCCTGCACCACGGAGTAGATGTCGTACATGCCGCCCGAATTGGCACAGGCCCCCATGGAGATGACCCACTTGGGTTCGAGCAGCTGTTCATACAGGCGCTGGATGACGGGCGCCATCTTGATGAAGGGGGTGCCAGCGATCACCATGAAGTCCGCCTGTCGCGGTGAGGCCCGGATGACCTCGGCGCCGAAACGGGCCACGTCGTGGGGGGAGGTGAAGGCGGTACACATCTCCACGTAGCAGCAGGAGATGCCGAAGTTGTAGGGCCAGAGGGAGTTCTTGCGACCCCAGTTGACGGTGTCTTGCAGCACCTCTTCGAGGCGCCCGATCATGATGCCCCGCGAGGCCTCTTGGGCTAGGGGATCCTCGACGGTCTGGCGCTGTTCCTGGGGGTAGCGCTCAACGGGCGCATCCGGGTCAATCCGGGTCAGGGTGTACTTCATGGTGCAACCTCAAAGGGATAATCGGTAAATCAGTCTGGCTTCTTGTCAGTCAGGACAGGTTTCTTCGGTGCCCAGTCGAGGGCCCCGATGCGCCACAGGTAGATGAGCCCGACCAGCAGCAGGGTGATAAAGATGGCGGCTTCGATGAAGCCGACCCAGCCGGTCTCCCGCACGGAGACGGACCAGGCGAACAGATAGAGTGCCTCGACGTCGAAGATGACGAAGAACATGGCGACCAGGTAGAACTTGGCGGAGAAGCGCAGACGGGCATTGCCGACGGAGTCGACACCGGATTCGAAGGGTTTGTTCTTGGCGCGGCCGTAGGCTCGACCTCCCAACAGGGCGGCGAGACCAATCATGGTCAGGCAGATACAGATGGCCCCAATGACATAAACAGCAAAGGCCCAATGCTGGACAGCAATATCAGCAAACATATAGGTTTTCCCTAACCGAATTAATCATGTGACTTAACAAGGGTGTTACGTATTATGCCACTTCCGTACTGATTTACATGTCATTTCAAAGGATTAATTATTAATCAGTGGGAGGAAAATCGTGTTTTGCTAGCGAGGTCAATTTTCTCATTTGAGAATCATTTTCAATCGCTTTTACGAGAGGGCGGATTGAGTTGATTTGGCGGAAAAATAAACTAATCGGAAAAACGAACAACCCCGCATGGCGGGGTTGTTCACTCGATGGATATTAACATCCTGATCACATGGTGTTCGTGTGCTGATCAGGGTTTGAGCAGGGGGAGGGACTGCTCGGCGGCATTGCCCTGGGAGAGCACTATCTCCACCCGCCGGTTCGCCTGACGGTGGGCCGGGGTGTCGTTGGGATAGCGAGGTTGGGTATCGGCGGCCCCCTGTGCCACCACCCGGCGGGAGTCCAGCTTGGGGTTGGTGAGCAGGGTGTGCACTATGGTGGCCGCCCGCAGCACCGACAGCTCCCAGTTGTTGCGATAGAGTTCCACCGGCGCCTGGGAGTTGTCGGTATGACCGGTGACGACCACCTTGCCGGGGATGTCCGCCAGCACGTCCGAGACCTTGTTCACCAGGGGGATGAACTGGGGCTGCAGGAAGGCGGAGTCTGCTGGGAACAGGGTCTGCTCACCGATGCGGATCACCAGCTGGCTGCCGAGCTGCTCCACCTCGATCTCCTTGGATTCGATCTGGCTCTTGAGCTGCTGTTCCAGCTTCTGCTTGGTGGCGACGGCCCAGTCCTGCTCCTTGGTCTTGTGGGGCCAGGATTCGGTCGCTGTAGGCTTCTCCGAGGCACCTATGGTCTCGTTGAAGGGATCCGAGGCGGCGGCCGGGGTCTGGGTGTCCAGCACCTGCTCCTTCTGGGAGGTGCCCGGGGTGGTCTTGGACTCGGGCTCCAGGATGCCGGTGCCCCCCTGCATCACCGGGGAGCCGGCGGGCATGGAGATGAGGCCGATCTTGCCAAGGGATTCGATGAAGCCCTGGATCAGCACCCGGGTCTCCGACTGCTTGGCCATGGCGAAGGAGTAGAGCACCACGAAGAGGGCGAACAGCAGGGTCATGAAGTCGGCATAGGAGACCAGCCAGCGTTCATGGTTCTCCGGTGCCTCAGCCTTTTTCTTTTTGGCCACCATGACCTCCAAGGTAGGGTTCAAGGGTCACTTGCAGCCGCTGTTGGGATTCACCGTCCACGATGCAGAGGATGCCGGTCAGGGTCATCTCCTTGTAGTGGCGGATCTGGTGGGCGAAGCCTTTGTAGCGGTTGCCGAACGGCAGGAAGATGAGGTTGGCGGCACCGACCCCGTAGATGGTGGCGACGAAGGCCACCGCGATGGCGCCCCCCAGCTTGTCCGGCTGATCGAGCAGTCCCATGGCGTGGATCAGGCCGAACACGGCGCCGACTATGCCCATGGTGGGGCAGTAACCCCCCATGGCCTCGTAGAATTTGGCGGTCTGCTCGAGATCTTCCTGCTCGAACTCTATTTCGTTTTCCAGCACCTCGTGGATCTTGGTCTTCTCATAGCCGTCGACCATCATCTGCACCCCTTTTTGCAGGAAGGGATCCTTGATGTCGTCGATCATGCCCTCCAGGGCCAGCATGCCGCTGCGCCGTGCGTTGCCCGCCAGGGTCTCCAGCAATTGGGCCTGCTCCAGCATGTCGATGCGCAGCGGGCTGATCAGCCACTTGAAGCGTTTGAACGTCTTGCCGACCACGGAGAAGGGGAACTGGGTCAGGGCGGCGCCCACGGTTCCTCCGATCACGATGAGGAAGGCGGGCAGATCGAGAAGGGCGCTGGGATGACCCCCCTCAATCAGGTTGCCACCCAAAATGGCTGCCAAGGCTAACAGCAAACCGATCAGACTCATGTGTCCATGTCCCTATGCGTTGAATGTGGCTAGTGTAGCCACTTAACTATCAGTTTTTCAAAATGAAATCCAATCGATGAGCAATATCGGACGGCTCGAAATCATGGATCCGTCTCTCCTGTTTCGGCCAAGGTGGCGGGATCATGAGGGCCTTGATGGGGCGAGTGGTAGTGTGCGTTTGACACCAGTCACTGAGGAAGAGGCCCTAACAGGGGATAGGGCCAGGGAGGAGAGGTCAAAACCTGTGATCGACCTGGTCAGGCTGCGGAGCCTGTCCGTGCCAGCGGATCCCCGAGTCCCCCTGGGGCGCCGCGGGGATCCACCGATCTCCTTCAACCAGCCTAGCTGGCCGCCTCCGCGATGAGGGATGCCACCTCGTCCGCTCGCGAGGCGAGGGAGGCATGGCTGGCCGCCAGCGTCACCGTCTTGCGCGGTGCGATGCGCGACGCCATTTTTTGCTGATTGTCCGGGTGGATCATGCGATCTTCGCTGGATATCTGATACCAGCTTGGTTTTTTCTTCCAGGCCGGCGCCGTGATGTTGTTGCCAAAGGTGCCCCCCAGCGGCGCCTTCTGGGTCACCGCCATCACCAGCGCCTCCTCCGGGGTCAAGTCCTGGCAGAAACTCTCGTGAAACTTGTCCGCCACTATCCAGAGGTAGCCGTCGCTGTCGGGCGCTATGTTGGCCATGGCTGCGGGCGGCAGGCTCTGGGTGAGGGCGCCCGGGCTTTCGCCGGCATCCGGGGCGAAGGCCGCGACATAGACCAGGCCGATCACGTTGGGCAGGTTGCCCGCCTCCGTGATGACGGCCCCGCCGTAGGAGTGGCCGACGAGCAGCACAGGACCGCTCTGCTGGGCCACCATCTTGCGGGTTCGCTCGGCGTCATCGGCCAGGGAGGTGAGGGGCAGCTCCACCGCCTTCAGCTTGGTGAAGCCCCGCTGTGATAACGCCACTATGACCTTGCCCCAGTGCGCCGCGCCGCCCCAGAAGCCGTGCACCAGGACTATGGTGGGTTGCTCGCTCATCGCTTTATCTCCTGTTGAATAAAGGTGTGATCGCCAGGAGGCAGCCGGGCTGATGCCGAAGGCTTCCCTCCATGGGCGACCAAAAGCATAGCTCCTGGGCGAAGCCTCATCGGCTTGCCTGAGGGATCCGCCACAGATGGCGCCTTGGGAAGGTGGTTGGCTAAGGCAGGGAGAGGTAGAGAACGGGCAGGGAAGAGGAGGGTAATAAGGGCCGGGGAAGGGGGCTATGTCAGCGGGAGAGAGCCGGAAAGCAAAAAACCGACCCTGAGGTCGGTTTTTCTAATTTGGCGGAGTCGGGATTGACTCGCGCCTTCCCTAGCGCTCGCCCTGCGGGCAGCCTGTGGCTGTCCAGGAGGGCTATCCTGCCCTCCTGTCGAACCAGGATTCGCACCGAGTCACCCATCATCGGATAAAACAAAAAGGCCTGTCGCAAGACAGGCCTTTTTGTTTTATTTGGCGGTGAGGGAGGGATGATTCGCCACTGCGTGGCTCACCCCTTCGGGGCGGCCTGCGGACGTTCATCGCGGCGAGCCGCTCTGCTCAAACCCGGCGAGGGTTCTCACCCCTCCTCTGCGGCATCGGAGATTCATGCCGGCTTGAAAAGCAAAAAAACCGACCCTGAGGTCGGTTTTTCTAATTTGGCGGTGAGGGAGGGATTCGAACCCTCGATACGTTGCCGTATACACACTTTCCAGGCGTGCTCCTTCAGCCACTCGGACACCTCACCAAATTTTCGACTGCTGTTTAACGTGTCCAATCACCACGGGGTTCGTTGCGCCGTTGCGCTGGAACGGGGCGTAATGTAGGGGAAAGCCGGACCTGGGTCAATCACTTTTCCCCTTATTTTTCATGATCTTTATCGAATGCCTATCCAGTGAGCAGAATGCCGGTTTTTTAAGCCCGATCAGGGCTTGTCCAGGATGATCAGGCTGTCCGGCAGCTCGTTCTGATCCCGGGTGGCCGGGAAGGCATCGGTCAGGATGTCACTGGTGCGCTCCACACATTCGAGGAAGCCCTGTTCGACCTCCTTGTTGCGCACCCGCACCACGAAGTCGTCGATGATCTCCTGCCACTGGGCGTTGTCGATGTGCTGGGCGATGCCGTCGTCCACCAGGATCTCCACATAATGCTCCGCCACCGAGACGAAGATCAGCACCCCCAGCCGGTCCCGGGTGCGGTGCAGCCCCTGCTCGACAAATTGCAGGCGTGCCATCAGGGCGGCGCGATGCTGGCGCACCTTCTTGGGAATGAGCCGCATCTTGATGGGGGTCCAGTGGAACAGCAGGCTCAACAGCAGCCAGACCGACCACTGCACCAGCAGGATCTCGTACCAGCCGAGCCAGAAGCCGAGCTGGAACACCAGCAGCGGGGTGAGCATGGCCAGCAGGGCGGCCCAGAGGGTCGGAATATAGCGGTAACCATCGCTGGCCGGGGCCAGCACTGTCACGAGCTCAGCGTCCGTTGCCTGTTCGGCTTGCCGCACCCTGGCCTGCAAGGTGTGATAGAACTGTTTCGAAATCATCGTGTTATCTCTTGCTCCTCGATTACCAGCCACCGGAGGCGCCGCCGCCACCGAAACTACCACCACCACCGCTAAAACCGCCGCCACCGAACCCGCCGCCGGGGCGCCCGGCCCCTAAGCCACCGGCCAGATAGGCGGCCCGGCGACGGCCACCTGAGCCGCCACCACCGCCTCGCAGGTTGTGCAAGATGATCATGGCGATCACCACCAGGATGAACAGCCAGGGGCCGCCCCCCTTCTCCTGCTTGGCGGTGTCACGGGGCTGATACTCCCCGGCCAGGGCCTGCATGATGCCCTGGCTGCCGGCGACTATGCCGGCCACCATGTCGCCGCGCTTGAAGGCGGGCAGGATCCGGGTCTGGATGATGTTGGCGGCGATAGCGTCGGGCAGGGCCCCTTCCAGGCCATAGCCCACCTCTATGCGCACCTTGCGTTCATCCTGGGCGATCAGCAGCAGCACGCCGTTGTCTTTGCCCTTCTGGCCTATGCCCCAGTGGCGGCCAAGCTGGTAACCGTACTCTTCGATGGTGTCACCCTCCAGGCTGTCGATGGAGACCACCACCAGCTGGACGCCGCTGCGCTTCTCGAATGCCGCCAGTTGCTGGGTCAGCTGGTGGGCCTGCTTGCGGGACATCAGGTTCGCCTCGTCCACCACCCGGCCGCTCAGTGCGGGGAAGCTGGGGGCGGTGTGCAGGGCCGTCGTCCACAGGGCCAGGAGGCAGAGCAATCCCTGCATGAGCCACTGCAGCTGACGGGGCAAGATAGTGAGGGTCGCAGGCCGGGGCCCGCCGGGTGTTCGGCTCATTGGAAGCTGACCTTGGGCGCCTCATCGGCACCGGGCTTGGCGCTGAAGCTGGGCTTGGCGGTGAGATCCGAGTAGAGCAGCTTGGACCAGATGACCCCCGGGAAGGTGCGGATCTCGGTATTGAACTGGCGCACCGCCTCTATGTAGTCGCGACGGGCCACGGCGATGCGGTTCTCTGTGCCCTCCAGCTGGGCCTGCAGGGTGAGGAACTGCTGATCCGCCTTGAGATCCGGGTAGCGTTCCACCACCACCATCAGCCGGGAGAGGGCGCTGGAGAGTTGATCCTGGGCGGCTTCAAACGCCTTCAACTGGGAGGGGTCGCTCACCTGCAGGCTGCCGACCCGGGCGCGGGCATCGGTCACCGCCTTGAGGGTCTCCTGCTCGTGGCTGGTATAGCCCTTGACGGTGGCCACCAGGTTGGGAATGAGATCGGCGCGGCGCTGGTACTGGTTCTCCACCTGACCCCAGCTCGCCTTGACCTGTTCATCCAGGGTCGGGATGTTGTTCATGCCGCATCCGGTCAACCCCAGCAGCAGGGTCAACATCAACAGGCTCTGGGTGGTCTTGCGCCAGAGAGAAATGGCCATCTTGTTGTCTCCATTGGATGTATTTAATTCGGCGCTGACACCATACCAGCTTGTGGTCAGCCCTCACAACGACTCGGTAGGGTAGGCGCGCGATAGCTCGTCGATACCCTGGGCAACTGGGGCTTGTCTTTGAGCCAGGAGGCCAGCTCGGCGCCGCAGCCGTTGCCGGGGGGAATGGGGGCCTGGGGCTGACAGTCCGGGCTGCCAACCGGGCAGCGCAAGCGCACGTGAAAGTGGCTGAAGTGGCCGACCCAGGGCCGCAGCTTGGCAACCCAGGGCTCGTCTGGTGCGCGTTTGCACACTTCGGCCTTGAGCGCGGGGTTGATGAAGATGCGGTTGACCTCGGGCTGCTTGGCTGCCAGACGCAGCAGGTTGAGCTGCTGGGGTCCGAAGCGCCCCGGCAGTACCCGGTAGCTGGGTTCGTCGATGAGGGCCCACTCCTTGGGGGCATCCTGCTCCCACCTGGCGATGGGTCTGTCGGCCATTCTGAACCAGATGTCGGCATCGAGGCCGGTCTGGTGGCTGCGATGGCCGGAGCTGAAGGGCCCCCCTCTGGCCATGGCGAGATCGGCGATGTAGAGATCCGGCATGCCGGCCATCTTGGTCCGGCTCGCCAGCCCCTGCAGATAATGGATGAGGTCCGGGTGGCCGTAATAGCGCAGCCGCTTGCTGCGAATGACCTGATAACCGGGCCCCTCCAGGGGGAGGGCCATCGAGCCTCTCAGACAGCCGGCGGCGTAACCACCGATCGCCTCGCTCTGGAGGGCTCGAGGCGGGGTCAAAAAGGTGCTGGTGGCGAGCAAGAGTGCGGTAGTGAGCATGGGATGTCCGGCTGTGGCGCCCGGTGTGCGGGCTTGAGTGTGGGCTCAGATAACCCCAATCATACCAACAGAGGGGAAGGCTCGTCATCCGCAGGCCTGCGGGTTGCAACACAAGGGCGGGCTCGCGCACAATGCGCGCCAATCACCATGAGAGGAGAGCGAGATGAGAGTCAGTGAACTGGCGGCACGGCCGGGGCTGCACTGGTTGATGCCGCCGGCGCGGCGTTTCTACGGGATCATGATCTGCCTGTTGCTGGCGAGCCTTGGTACCGTCATGGCGGCCATCTGGCTGGGCTATCCCGAGATGGGGCTGCTGCCCTGGGTGGGCCTGGTGTTTGGGGGCATAGTGCTGCTGATGATGGTGCTGCCCCGCAACTGGCAACGCTGGCGGCTGGCGGAGCTTGCCTGGGACGATGAACACCTGTATCTGCTCAACGGCGGGGACGACAAGGCGCTGGCCCTGCCCAGGGCGGCGCTGGTGGGGATGACGCGAGATCGCAAGGTGGGCCACGACGGACAGTGGCTCGACTTCAGCCTGGATCTGGCCCTGGATACCGACACCCTGGCCGCGACCACCGCCTTGTTGCGGCTGACCCGGGAGGGAACCCACGAGGTGGCGCCCGGTGTCTATCGCTTCGGCTTTAAACGGGCCTGGCATGGTCGCCGCGCCCTCGGGGAGATCCTGGCCGGCCTGCAACCGGCCTGATCTGACTATTTTCTCGACAACTTGCCATAAAGCTCAGATACTGCCTCTGATTCGAAATGATCTTTCTCGTGCCGATAGCCCAAGAGATCAATGACTTGGGCTGTGGGATGAGGAGTGCCACGGCATGATGCCATGGCTGGTCCGGCAAGGGGGTTGTGCCCTTACTTCCCTGTCGGTGGATGCATAGATAAGGCACCTAGAATCGAGAGTGGATGGCATGAAGATTTACGTAGGAAATCTGTCGTACCGGATGACGGCCGACGAACTGACAAGCGTGTTCAGCCAATTTGGACAGGTAGACAAGGTCGATATCATCATCGACCGGGATACCGGTCAGTCCAAGGGGTTTGGCTTCATTGAAATGCCGGTCAACGGGGATGCCGAGAAGGCCATCGCCGGGTTGCACGGCACCGAGGTCGGCGGGCGCACCATCACCGTCAATCAGGCCAAGCCGAAGACAGATGCTCCTCGTGGTCGCCCCCAGCGCCACCGTTGAATCGTCTCGATAACGAAAAACGGCATGGATCTCTCCATGCCGTTTTTGTTTGTCTGAAAAAGCGGGATCAGGGCACGTCGTAACCGAGGGCGGCCTTGCGGATCCGGAACCACTGCTGGCGGCTCAGCCGGATGGACTCGGCCGCCACGGCGGCGGCGATCCGCTCCCGCTTGCCGGAGCCGATGAGCGGCAGGGGCTGGCTCGGCAACATCATCACCCAGGCGTACACCACCTGTTCCATGGTCTGGGCTCCCACCTCCTGACGGATCTGCTCGAGCTCGGCGCGCAATGGGCCAAAGGCCGGATCATGGAACAACCGGCCGCCACCGAGGCAGGACCAGGCCATGGGCCTGATGCGCAGCTGCTGGCACTGATCCAGGGTGCCGTCCAGCGTCCCTTCCTGGTGGAGCGGCGAGATCTCCAGCTGGTTGGTGACCAGGGGGAAGGGGAGGCGGGATTGCAGCAGCTCGAACTGGCGGGCGGTGAAGTTGGAGACACCGGCGTGCTTGATCTTGCCCGCCTGCTTCAGGGTCACGAAGGCATCGGCGACCTCGTCCGCATCCAGCAGGGGGTCCGGGCGGTGGATCAGCAGCAGGTCCAGATGGTCGGTGCCGAGCTTTTGCAAGGAAGCCTCGGCGCTCGCGATGATGTGTGCCTTGCCGGTGTTGTAGTGGTTGAGGGCGTGCTCGGGTTTGGCGGTCAGGGCGATGCCGCACTTGCTGACGATCTCCATCCGGCTGCGCAGGGAGGGCTCGAGGCGCAGGGCCTGGCCAAACGCCTCCTCGCACTGGTAGCCGCCGTAGATGTCGGCGTGATCGATTGTGGACACCCCCAGATCCAGGTGGTACTTCATCAGATCCAGCAGGGCCGCGGGGGAGAGCTGCCACTCCATCAGGCGCCAGTAGCCCATGATGAGGCGGGAGAAGGTCGGGCCCTCGGGATGCAGGGCGAGGCGGGATACGGACATGGTGACTCCTTGGGAGATAGCGGAAGAATCGATGGATAGGTGAAATTAATGCTGCCTGCATCTTGGTCTCTTCCGGCGGACAAGGCAATAATGCGCCCCGCGCAAATTCGAACTTTGGTTCTGGGGAGGAAGAGATGGAAGGGTTTGCCGAAAGGCTGCAGAGTCTGATCGGGGAGGGGAGCGTGAGCGCCTTCGCCCGCAAGGTGGGTCTGAGCGAAGCCTTGATCCGCAAGTATCTGAAGGGGGCCGAGCCCGGGCTCGGCAAGGCGAACCAGATCGCCATGGGGGCGAACTGCTCCCTGGAGTGGCTCGCCACCGGCTGCGGCTATCTCTACCGTCAGGCCGAGGTGGTGGACAGGGAGGCGCTGGCATCGGCGGGGATCCTGCTGCAGGAGCGCCACCCGGAGCAGCCCCTGCCGGGCGAGGCAGAGCTGGTGATCCTGCTCGCCTACTACCAGTTCCTGCGCAGCCACAAGCAGGCCGACGGCTTTCTGGACTTGGCGCGGGCTCGGGAGTTTGGCCGCCATCTGGCAGAGGCCTGAGCCGGCCGGCCGGGCTTCTGATACCCTCTAAGCAAAGGGCAAATCCAAGGACGTGGAGATGAGCTATCTGATCCTGGGCAGTGGCGGGTTGGGCACGGCGCTGGCGCACGAGTTGGCGGATCGTGGCCAGGAGTGGATACTGGCGGGCAGGCAGTTGCCAAGGGGGCTGGATCCTGCTCGCTACTTCCCGTTGCAGGAGGTGGATCCGCTCTCCTTTGAGGCCCTCTTCACCCTTTATGACAGGGAGAGCCTGCCGACTGTGGTGATCAACACCATAGGCCTGCTCTATGATCTCAACCACATGCCGGAGCGGCAGGTGGAGGAGGTGGAGCCGGGCTGGCTCAACGAGAGCCTGCAGGCCAATGCCTGGCCTCACCTGGCCCTTGGCGCCAACCTGAGCCAGCTGATGGGGCCGGCGACCAGCCTGTGGCTCTGCTCCGTCTCGGATCTGGCGGGCAGCCTGGGCAGCACAGGTCGCCTGAGCGAACCTGGTCGTTACAGCTACCGGATGAGCAAGGCGGCCCTCAACATGGGAGCCCGGATCCTGGCGGTGGAGTGGGCGAGCCGCTTCCCCGGCGCCGGGGTCGTCACCGTCCATCCCGGGCTCATGGATACCCCCATGCAGCAGCCCTTCCTGCACGAGCGGGATCCTGCCCTGCTGCAGGATCCCGCCCTGGTCGCCCCCCGTCTGCTGGATCTCATCGGCACCCTCACCCCGTCCCAGTCCGGCAGCTTCCTGGATCTGCATGGCCAATCGCTGCCCTGGTAGCTGGCCGGGTTCACACTCCGGCGTCCCATTTCTTGCCAGCCCGGCCCCGTCTGGTTAATGTCATCCACCTGCATCAGGAGGATGACATGCGCTATATCGATTTACGAAGTGATACCGTGACCCAGCCCACGGAGGCCATGCGCCAGAGCATGCTGCACGCCGAGGTGGGGGATGATGTCTATGGGGAAGATCCCAGCATCAACGCGCTGGAGCGCAAGGGGGCCGAGCTGCTTGGCAAAGAGGCTGCCCTGTTCGTGCCCTCCGGCACCATGTCCAACCTGCTGGCGATGATGAGCCACTGCCAGCGCGGCGAAGGTGCCGTGCTGGGCGGTGCCTCCCACATCTATCGCTATGAGGCCCAGGGGAGCGCCGTGCTGGGCTCGGTGGCCCTGCAGCCCGTTCCCACCCAGGCCGACGGCACCCTGGCGCTGGCGGACCTGCAAGCCAGCCTGGCTCCCGACGATGCCCACTTCGTCCAGACCCGGCTCATCTGCCTCGAGAACACCCACAACGGTAAGGTGCTGCCTCTTGCTTACCTGCAGCAGGTGCGGGATCTCGCCGACCGCCATGGCCTGCGGCTGCACCTTGACGGTGCCCGGCTGTTCAACGCCGTGGTGGCGAGCGGAGAGCCGGTCGCGGCCATTGCGGCGCCCTTCGACAGCGTCTCTGTGTGCCTCTCCAAGGGGCTGGGGGCCCCTGTGGGCTCCCTGCTGGTGGGCTCAAGCCCCTTCATCGCCCGGGCCAGACGGCTGCGCAAGATGTTGGGGGGCGGCATGCGTCAGGGGGGGATCCTGGCCCAGGCCGGTTTGTTCGCCCTGGATCAGCACATCACTCGCTTGGCGGACGACCATCGCCGTGCCAGACGGCTGGCAGAAGGGCTGGCGGCCCTGCCCGGCATCGAACTGGAGCTGGCCGAGGTGCAGACCAATATGGTGTTCCTGCGCCTGGCGAAGAACCAGAGCGAGGCCCTGCTCGCCTTTATGAAGGAGCGGGGGATCCTCTTCTCCGGCTACGGGGAGATGCGGCTGGTGACCCACCTGCAGATCACCGACGACGACATCGAGGAGGTGATCGATGCCTTCACCGAGTTCTTGAGCGCCTGATGGGGTGACTCGTCTTGTGTATGGAAAAGAGAGGGCGCCAGCAGGCGCCCTCGTCATCTGTGGCAGGGGGGTGATCAGCCCTGGCGCTGGCCCAGGATCAGGGTCGCCTCGTCGGTGGCGTCGTAGATCATGACAGCCAGATGGGTCACCTGGCCGCCGAAATCGGCCAGCGGCACCAGGGTCAGGTTCTGGTACATGTGGGGGGCCGAGCCCGTGATGGGGCGGTAGTTGGAGAAGCGCAGCAAGTAGGGGCGCTGCTCCCAGGTGCTGAAGGCGCGGTTGTTGAGCTTGAACACCATGTTCGCCTTGCGCTCGAACCAGGCCCTGTCCACGTCCGGGAAGAGGTCGAACAGACTCTGATCGCGTACCTCACCGGCCAGCCGGCCGCTGTGGCTCTCCATGAAGCCGTTCCATACCTGCACCCTGTAGTCCCGGCTGAGCACGATCAGCCCCACGTCCAGGTTCTGCACTATGTTCATCAGCCAATGAAATTCACGGATTTCCATGGTCACTCCTCTGTGTCTTGTCGGGTCATTCATGCTGCCAGCGGGCCTGTTGGCCCCTAGAGCATGTGCATGATCTTGTGATTCATGGTGGCGATGGAGTCTTCGGTAAACAACAGCAGCAGATCGCACTGCACGGCATAGCCCTGGATCCGGTAGTTGATCTCGATGGCCAGGGTGCGGCGCCAGCGGCTCTGGTTGGTCTGGATCAGGTCCTGAATGGGCCTGTGTTGACCCAGCACCACGGGGTGTCCCTGGCTGAAGGGGGTGTCGAGCTGATTGGCGTAACCCCGCAGGAAGGCACCGATGAGCACGTTGGCTGTGTCCATCAGCAGCTCCAGCTCGGCGCCGTGATCGAGCGCCCCCTGATGGTTCATCAGGCGGGCCAGATCCTGGAAGCTGGCGTCGTGGAACAGGATCAAGGCCTCCCCGGCGATGCCTGCGCCGATGAAGCCCTGGCAGACGGCGGAGAGGGTATCCGACTCGGCGGCAGCCGAGAGGGCCATGTGCAGCTCGGAGACCTCCAGCACGTTGACGTTCGGGATGGGGAGCACCACGAAGGCGTCGAGCAACTGGGCCAGCAGGTTGGCGGCCTGGCCCATGGCGACGTTGGCAAGCTCCTGATAGACATCCCTGAGCTCGGGGGTGAACTGGATGGGGGCGATGGCATGGGGGTTGGCGGTGGATGTTACGACGGCCGGGGTGGGCGCCGTGTCCGCCTGCCACAGGCCGTGGCGTTCCAGGAGTTCACGCAGCATCTCGGGGGCGGCGGGTTTCTTGATGAAATCCAGGGCGCCGAGCGCCATGACCCGCGCATGGGCCTCCGGCTGGATGTCGCCGGAGACCACGATCACCTTGTTGCGCAGCCCCTCTCGCTTGAGGGTCTCCAGCACGCCATAACCATCCATCTCCGGCATGGTGAGATCCAGAAAGACCAGATCCCCATGACCCATCAGGATCTGCTCTACGCCCTCCAGGCCGTTGGCGGCCTGGTGCAGTGTTATCTGCCAGGGAGTGGGCAGGGCGCGAGCCAGCTGCTTGCGGGCAAATCCCGAGTCATCACATATCAATACATTCATGGTGTTGGCCAGTCAGTGCGGGTGCATCAGGTAAAGGTCGCAGCATCAGTCGTCAGATGCAATGGGCAGGGGCATGGCCGGCAAGAATTGATCGTCTCTTTGGTGGCTGCGATAGCGGACCGAGTACTTTTCGACGAACTCGGCGAACATCTTGACCCGCAAGGGGGTGAACTGGGGTTGGCAGAGCAGCATGTAGAAGGGGCGTCTGCCCGATTGCCAGTCCGGCAGCACGGCGACCAGTTGCTCGTCTTGCAAGAAGGGGTGGACGTAGTGCTGGGGGGCGTTGACGATGCCGAGGTGGCGCCTTGCGGCCCGGACGGCCGCCTGGGTCTGGTTGACACTCAGGCGCGGGGTGCGCTTGATCTGCACCATCTCCTCGTCCCGGCCGATCAATTGCCAGTGACGGTGCGGCCAGCAGTAGATGAGATCGTGTTCTTCCAGTTGGGTCGGGTGTGCCGGAGTACCCATCTTCTCCAGATAGAGGGGAGAGGCGAACAGCCCGTATTCGATGTGGCCGAGGCAGACGGCGTTGGGCAGGGCCTGGGGCAGCTCGCCGTTGAAGAACACGAGATCCCTGTCCTGATCGCACAGGGGGGAGTGGTCATTGGTCTGGGTGATGTCGAACTGCACCTCGGGGTAGCGCAGGCCGAAGTCGGCCAGCATGTCGACGAGTATGGTGTTGGACAGGGCGATGGGGGCGGCGAGGCGGATGAGGCCGCTGATGTCCCGATCCTGACCCTGGATCTCGCCGGTGGCCTGTTCGATCTCGGCAAGGGGGGTGCAGAGGCGTTCGTAATAGCGCAGGCCTTCGTCGGTGAGGCGCAGTTTGCGGGTGGATCTGTGTAGCAGGCTGCAGCCAAGCTGCTCCTCCAACTGAGAGATACGTCGACTGATGGTGCCGGTCGGCATGCCCAGCGCGGCTGCGGCGTGGGAGAAACCGCCCTCTTGCACCACCTTGACGAACAGATAGAACTCTTCGATGTACTTCATAAGCGGCTTAGGGGGTGTTTGTAACAAGCCAGAGACCTTATGAAGAGTCATCTGGCTTGGCAAGCGCAATCCGGCATTTAATTGATCTGGATTAGATTCGATTCCCGGCGATATTCATTCAACAGGCGGACAAAATCGGCAGGGGCCCTATCCAGGCTGTTGTCCGGCACTAGCAGATCATACCCCAGCAGGTCCCTGAGCCTGGTCATGCGGTTGCCGAGCATGGCGATCACCCCCTCGTAGCGTTGACCGGAGGGGGAGCGAAAGCGGCTCTCCTCCAGTAGTTCACCCCCCAGCAAGCCGGATCCACAACTGCCATCGAGGCAACCCGGCTGTTCGCTGTTCATGGCCTGCAACAGCACGGCGCGCTGCTCGGTGAGCAGGCGGACCGCCAGCCGGGGTGTGATCAACGTCAAAAAATCGTCGTAATCCTTAATCTTCAGACCGATATAGGGGAGGGGCACCAGATCCAACCCCAAATGGATACGTGGTTGGTCAATTCGTTGAATATTTCTCCATTTCAGGATCCAGCCACCGTACTTGTGGTGATATTGCAGACAATCCTGGCATAGAGAGAGACTAAAATGAGGCTCATTGAGCTTGATGGCTCCGACGAATATTGTCATCAGTCCTGCGAGAAGCACCGAAATGGCCGGGATTAATAGTTGTTCGCGAAACAAAAAAAGTATAAAAATCATGGCTATGGTTATGACTACACCCAACAATATCAATGTGAGTCCGTTTCTTCTGACCATAGGGTTCACATGTAGCGTTTTCATATAAAACCGGCCTTCTCTTGCCCATGCATGTTTCCAGATTATGAGCCGGATCTGATTTTGTACCAGCACGTTGGCGTCGTTCAGGGATGGCCGTGACTGGTGTTGCTATGAGCTCTCAGCATGAATCACCACCAAAGATGAATACGCTAGACGAACGCCTACTCAATGCCATGGATGCGCTCCATACCCCTATCTGGGTCTATGACATCCAGCGCCATCATATCTACTGGGCCAATGGCTCGGCACTCGGGGTATGGGAGGCGAGTTCCCTCATCGAACTGCAATCCCGCGACTTCTCGGCCGACATGGCCGCCGCCATCGATCTGCTGCTGCAACGCTATCTCGGGGACTTCCAGCAGGGGCGCAGCTACAGCGAGTGGTGGACCATCTCACCGCGGGGGGTCAAGAAGCAGGTCTATCTGCGCCTCTCCGGGGTGGAGATCGCCGGGCGCCTGATGATGATGACGGAGGCGGTGATCGACGCCGATACCCTCTATCAGGAGTCCTCCCTCGCCACCGGCGATACCCTGGCCTGTCTGTTCGACAACCAGGGGCGCCTCGAGAGCGGCAACCACCACTTCGAGCTCTGCTTCGGCGCCGAAGTCTGTCAGCTGATGCAGGTCTTCTCCGGCGCCGACGAGGCCTTCTATCGCCGGCTCTCCCGCCTCGACGAGGTGGTGGCCGAGGGGGAGTGCCGGACCCTGAAGGGGATGCGCTGGTTCCAGTACCAGTTTCGCCATATCCAGCAGGGGGCCAGGATACTGCTCACCATGCGGGACATCACGGACCGCAAGCTCGAGGAGCTGGAACACCGCCATCTGGCCTGGCATGACTCCCTCACCGGTCTGCTCAACCGCTACGGACTGATGAAGTCTCTCGAGGCCTATTGCGGCATAGGGGGGCGCTTCGCCCTGGTGTTCATGGACTTGGACAACTTCAAGCTGGTCAATGACAACTACGGCCACAAGGCGGGGGATCGCCTGCTGGAGCGGGTGGCCGGGCGGCTCAAGCAGATCTGCCCGCGGGACGTGGAGCTGGCACGTCTCGGCGGGGACGAGTTTACCGCCCTGGTGCCCCTCGCCCAGGCGAGCGAGCGGGCCCAGGAGGTGGCGGATCTCATGCTCTCCCAGATGAGCAAGCCGCTGCAGCTGAGCGGGCTGCCGGAGGTCACCATAGGGGGCAGCATCGGCATCGCCATCTACCCGGACGACGCCGACGACGGGGACAACCTCATCACCCGCGCCGACATGGCCATGTATCAGGCCAAGCAGATGGGGCGCCTGCGCTGGCAGCGCTTCACCCCCAGCATGCAGCAGAGCCTGCATCGCAAACTGACCCTCAAGCAGTTTCTGGCCAAGGCGGTGGGTCGCCAGGAGCTGAGCCTGCGCTATCAGCCCCAGGTGGATGTGGCCCAGGGCAAACTCATCGGCTTCGAGGCCCTGCTGCGCTGGTACAACCCCGTGCTGGGGCACGTCTCGCCGGGGGAGTTCATCCCGCTGGCGGAGGAGATGGGGCTCATTCGTGAAATAGGGAGCTGGGTGCTCTCCACCGCCTTGGCCCAGATGGGGGAGTGGCAGCGGCAATGGCAGGTGCGGGTGCCGGTGTCGGTCAACCTGTCCGGTTTCCAGCTGTCGGCGAACCTGCCCGAGCTGGTGGCCCAGCAGCTTGAGGCGTTCGGGGTGGATGCCGGTCTGCTGACCCTGGAGCTGACCGAAACCGTGCTGATGCTGGACATGAAGGGGTGCATCGACATTCTCGACGCCCTGAGCGAGCAGGGGATCAAGATAGCCATCGACGACTTCGGCACCGGCTACTCGTCGCTCGCCTACCTCAACCGTCTGCCCATCGATACCATCAAGCTGGACCGATCCTTCGTGGTGGGGCTCAATCTGCCGGTGATCCGGGCCACGGTCGCCATGGCCACCAGCCTGGGGCTCGGGATCCTGGCGGAGGGGGTGGAGGATGAGCACGAACTGGCAGCCTTGCGCGCCCAGGGTTGCCACGTCTTCCAGGGGTTCCTGTTCAGCACCCCCATGACAGCGGCAGAGGTGGCGGCGGCGGGCTTCGTCATCCGGTGCAAGCTCGGCACTTATCCGCTGGGAGATGGCTAAAAACCAGGCAATATAATGTGCGGCATGTCGCGTTTTTGCAGTGCGGCATGCCAAATTAAACAAAATTAATCGAATATATGGCTCGTATCATGGGATTTATTGGACGTTATCGCTAGTATGCGCCCTCATTCCTTGGTAATGGAGTATCACCATAATGAGTCAAGCCGCAGTGAACGAAGGTCCCGCCAGCCCACCCAATGGCTGGTTGAACCGCTTTCTGAACGGGGTGGAGAAGGCGGGCAACAAGCTGCCAGACCCCGCCATGCTGTTCCTCTATGCCCTGCTGATCGTCTGGGTCGGCTCCTGGATCCTCTCCCAATTCTCGTTCGATCTGGTCAATCCCCGTACCGGTGAGGCCGTGGTGGTCAACAACCTGCTGACCGGGGCCGGCCTTGCCGAGTTTCTCGCCAGCATGGTTACCACCTTCACCAGCTTCGCGCCGCTCGGCATAGTGCTGGTGGCCATGCTGGGGGTAGGGGTCGCCGAGCAGTCCGGTTTCATCAACACCGGCCTGAAGAAGCTGCTCAAGGTTACCCCGGCCCGTTTCCTGACCCCCATGCTGATCCTGGTGGCCATCGTCAGCCACACGGCGGCGGATGCGGGCTATGTGCTGGTCATTCCCATCGGTGGCATCATCTTCCACGCCGCCGGTCGTCACCCGCTGGCGGGGATAGCGGCCGCCTTTGCCGGAGTCTCCGGCGGCTTTGCCGCGAACTTCCTGCCCTCCGGCGGTGATGCCTTGCTGCAGGGCTTCACCCAGTCGTCTGCCCAGCTGCTCGATCCCCAGTACATGGTCAACACCCTGTGCAACATCTTCTTCACCGGCGCCTCCTCCCTGCTGATCATCTGCGTGGGCTGGTTCGTCACCGAGCGCATCGTCGAGCCGCGCCTCAAGCACATCCCCCTCAACGAGGAGCTGGAGAGCGCCGACGAGATGGGTCGCTACAGCGCCCAGGAGAGCCGGGCCTTCAACTGGGCAGGCTTCGCCATGCTGGCGGCCATCGTGCTGCTGGGGCTGGCCCTGTCGCCGAGCGACTCGCCGATGCGGGCGGCTGACGGATCGCTCACCACCTTCGCGGCCCCCGTGATGAAGTCCATAGTGCCGCTCATCTTCCTGCTATTCATCCTGCCGGGGATCGTCTACGGCTTCGTGGCGGGCAGCTTCAAGAGCGGCAAGGACGTGATCGACGCCATGTCCGCCACCATGAACAAGATGGGTTCCTACATGGTGATGGCCTTCTTCTGCGCCCTCTTCATCAAGGCGTTCGGGGATTCCAACCTCGGTACCCTGCTGGCCCTGTCCGGTGCCGAGGTGCTGCACGCCCTGGCCCTGCCGGGGGAGGTGACCATAGTCGGCATCATATTGCTGACCGCCACCGTCAACCTGGTGGTGGGATCGGCGTCCGCCAAGTGGGCGCTGATCAGCCCCATCCTGGTGCCCATGCTGATGGCGGTGGGGATCTCTCCCGAGCTGACCCAGGCCGCCTACCGGGTGGGGGACTCCGCCTCCAACATCATCACCCCGCTGATGGTCTTCTTCCCGCTGGTGGTGGTTTATTGCCAGCAGTATGTGAAGAGCACCGGCATCGGCACCCTGGTCTCCATGATGCTGCCATACTCCCTGGCCTTCCTGGTGAGCTGGAGCCTGTTCCTGCTGCTCTACTGGGGAATGGGCTTCCCCCTCGGGCTGCAGGCCCCCTACGTTTATCCCGCCCCTTGAGGGTGATGAGGGGCCTTGGGCCCCTCGCTTTTTTTGGGTACAGTGTGGCCTTCATCCCGGAGGCATCATGAACCCGACCATAGATCTCATCCTTTCCCATCGCTCCATTCGCCAATTCACCGCCGATCCCATCACGGCCGAGCAGCTCGATCAGATCCTGAGCGCCGCCCAGTCCGCCGCCAGCTCCAGCTTCCTGCAGGCCAACAGCATCATCCGGGTGACCGACAAGGGGTTGCGCGCCACCCTGGCGGAGCTCGCCGGCCATCAGGTCTATGTGGCCGAGGCGGCGGAGTTCCTGCTGTTCTGCGCCGATTACCAGCGCCACAGCCGGATAGTGCCGGAGGCCCAGACCGGTTTTGTGGAGCAGCTCCTGATCGGTGCCATCGACGGCGCCCTGATGGCCCAGAATGCGCTGCTGGCGGCCCAGTCCCTGGGGCTGGGGGGGGTCTACATCGGCGGCATTCGCAACAATCCGGCGGCGGTGAGCGAGGCGGTCGGTCTTCCTCATCAGGTGATCCCCCTGTTCGGCCTCTGTCTCGGCCATCCCGCCCAGGCTCCCGAGCAGAAGCCGCGCCTGCCCCGCGCCCTGGTGGTGCACGAGAACCGCTACCCGGAGGCGCTGGACCGGGACCTGCTCGCCCAGTATGACGACCAGATCCAGGCCTACTACCAGGCCCGCAGCAGCAACAACAAGCAGCAGACCTGGAGCGGTCAGATCAAGGCCATCCTCGGCAAGGAGGCGCGCCCCTTCATGCTGGGCTTCCTGCAGTCCAGGGGCTTTTGCCTCAAGTAATGGGCGGCGCGGGCGATATGAGTGAGGGGCCGAGGCTGTACGCAGCCCGCCATGGGGCCGCATGCCATTGTTGTGACGCCGGCTGGCAATGGGCGCTACCCTGCGAGGGGTAAGCTGTTGTAGGATCAGGCAATTGGATTGGGACAGGAGTTTGGACACCCTATGATTTTAACCTTGATATTGCTGTCGATCGGCGCGCTCCTGTTTCTGGTCATCGCCTATAACGTGGTGCAGCAATACAAACAGAAGGCCGAGGCCGACAAGCGCCACGCCATCGCTCGCCACAAGGCGGTGGCGGACGAGACGGAAGAGATGTTGCTGAACGTCAACCTGGTGCCTTTCTCCAAGAACATGGTACTGCTGCTGCAGCACAGGATCCTGGATGCCTATCGCGCCATCGCCCTGGTCTCGCCCACCGGCCAGATCAAGCAGCGGGTACAGGATGTGCAACTGCAGATCAAGAATGTGCAGGAGCACTACAACAGCCAGGACGAGGCGCACTTCAAGACCCCGGAATCCGATCGCCAGGCGATCCAGATGCTGCAGTTGGCCAAGAAGATGCGGGCCGTGCTGCGGGTGGAGCACAACAAGGGCAAGATAGATCCTCAGGGGTTCGCCCAGGAGGATCGCCGCTTAGAGCTGCTGCAGCTCAAGGTGAACATCGCCAACCTGGTGAAACGGGCCATGGATGCCCAGATCCAGGGGCAGTTTGGCACCTGCCGTCAGCTCTACACCAAGGGGCTCAGCGCCCTCGCCAACATCTCCGACAAGGATGGCTACCTGTTCGCCCGGGAAGAAGACATGCGCCAGGGCCTGCTCCAGCTGGAGGAGCACCTGCAGCAGCACAGCGAGAAAGAGCTGCAAAACATCAAGGACAAAGAGGCCGACGAGCTGGATGTCCTGTTCCAACCGAAGAAGAAATGGTGATATGTCCCATCCACTGAATACCACCCTGGGGCCGATGGCCCCTTTTGTTGGCCAGTTGCTGACCGAACTGAGCGCCCTGATGGGGGAGTCTGCGACGCCTCTGGTGGATCATCTCTGTTACCGCGCCGCCACCCTGCCGGCATACCTGAGTCTGAAGGGTGAGCTTGCCCTGCACGGGGTCCTGCTGGTGGAGGGTATGATAGGGGGGCGCCCCATCGCGACCTACCGGCTGCATCAACCCGTCTGCTGGCAAGGGGTGAGCGTACCCTGCATCGAGCTGGCGGCCCCCAAACCCGGGCGCCAGCATCAGGCGGGGCTCGAGCACATCGAGCTGGTGGTTCCCTCCTTGCATAAGCTGGTGGCGGCCCATCCCGCGCTACCATTCAAGACCGCCAACATCGAGGATGCGCGCAATCCGGACGTGGGGCTCATGCTGCCCTCGGGTCAGGTGAAGTTCCACCTGCGCCCCTTGAGCGAGGTGATCGACGAGGAGCTGATGACCGGCGCCGTGGTGCCGGTGCCGGTGGATTATTACGGGCCGCGCTGAGAGCCCATCATGCCCGTCGGCCGCCTTGGGCCGAGCTAGGAGGCGAGGGAGGAGAAGGGGCGCGCGCTGCGCCCCTTCAGATGTCCGAGCCAGAGGCTGAGCACGGCGGTGACGCAGAGCACCAGTTCGATGCCGAGCACCAGCCCCCCTAACCCCCCTCGCTCCCAGAAGGGGTGCAGATACAGGCCCCCCAGGCTGGCCCCCAGGTAGTACCCCACCAGATAGAGCGACGAGGCCAGCGCCCGGTTGTGCTCCACGTGCTGACCCACCCAGGCGCTGGCACAGGCGTGGGCGAGGAAGAAGCCGAAACTCGAGACCAGCAGACCGCCGAGAATAGCCGTCAGGGTGCCGAGCAGCAGCGCCAGACTGCCCATGGCCATCAACACGATACCGGCGAGCAGCAGACGCTGGGGCCCCCAGCGGCTGGCGCAGCGACCGCTGATGGAAGAGGCGAGGGTGCCGGTGAGGTAGGTCAGAAACAGCATGCCGAGCCACTGGGTCGGCAGGGAGAAGGGCGCCTCGGCCAGCAGGAAGGTGAGGTAGCTGTACTGGTTGAGGAACACCATGAAGTTGAGCCCGCCGATGAGGTAGGCCCCCAGCAGCAGCGGATTGCCGAGGTGGCTGGCGATGGCCTGGCGCAATTGGCCGGGAGTGGCCACCACGGCCACGAAGCGGGTCTGGGCCGGCAGCAACCAGATGACCAGGGGCAGCAGGACCAGGCTGATGAGACCTATACCGAAGAAGGTGTGCTGCCAATCCCCGAACCAGCCCGCCAGGAGGCCACCGACCACCCGGCCGGCGATCCCGCCGAGCGAGTTGGCGGCGATATAGACCCCGACCGCGGAGAGCAGGGCACGTTTGCTGAACTCTTCCCCCATGTAGGCGATGGCGGTGGCGGGTAGCCCCGCCAGCAATATCCCCTGCAGGATGCGCAGGGTCACCAGCGCCTCGAAGCGCGTTACCAGCGGAATGAGCAGAGAGAGCAGGATGGCGCCTGTCAGGGTCCACAGCATGATGCGGCGGCGGCCGAAGCGATCGGCGAGCCGGGCGCAGAGCAGCAGGGAGCCCGCGAGCCCGGCGGTACAGCCCGCCAGGGTCCAGCCGGCGGACAGGGAGCTGACGGAGAAGACCTGCGCCAGCAGGGGCAGCAGGGGGTGAGTCTGGTAGAGATTGAGAAACACCAGGAAGGAACCCAGGCTCAGGGCCAGGGTGGCGCGCATCCACTCGCGGCTGCCGATTTCGATCATATGCGGTTGTCCTGACTGCATTTTTTGCAGAACTATCTGCGATATACCCCGCAGACTAGTGTGCCGCCTGATATAAATATAATATATTTATATTATCAGTCTGATAAATGAAATTGATATGGATCTGAAACAGCTCGGCTATCTGCTGGCGGTGCGGGACGCCGGCTCATTCACCAAGGCCGCCAACGCCCTGCACGTGGCGCAGCCCGCGGTCAGCATGGCCATCGCCAAACTGGAGAGCCAGCTTGAGCTGCGGCTGTTCGACCGTCAGGATCGCAGCGTGCGCCTCACTCCGGAGGGGGAGGTGCTCTGCCGCCACGCCGAGCGCCTGCTGTTGCAGGTGCATCAGGCCGAGGCGGAGATGGCGGAACTCAAGGGGCTGGAGCGGGGGGAGGTGCGCATCGGCATCCCCTACATGATGGGTTCCTACTACTTCCCCCCCATCCTGATGGCGTTCAAACACAACTATCCCGGTCTCAGGATCCGGGTGGAGGAGGCGGGCAGCCGGGAGCTGCTCAGCCGCATGGTGGATGGCAGCCTGGACTTGGCCATCCTCATCACCAGCGATCTGCCGCCAGGGCTGGAGGGGGCCCAGCTGCTGCGCGAAGAGATGCTGATGGTGGTGGGGGAGGAGCATCCACTGCGCCAGGCAGAGGCCGTGTCGCTGCCGCAATTTTTCGAGCAGGAGCTCGCCATGTTCAGGCGCGGTTTCTATCACCGCGAACACATGGAGGCGCTGGCACAGGGGCTCGGGCTCGATCCCAATATCGGCTTCGAGAGCAACCTCATCCCATTGCTCAAGGCCGTGGTGCGCCAGGGATTTGCCGTGACTACCTTCCTGCGCATGGTGCTGGACGACGAGACGGCCCTCACCGGCGTGCCCTTCGATCCCCCCATCTTCCTCGATCTCTGCGTGGCTTGGCGGCGGGGGGATCCCCTCTCCATGGCCAATCGCGCCCTGCGGGACTTCCTGTTGTCACAGGCAACCCCCTGAGCATCTGATGCTGTTGAGGTGACTTATTTTGCAAATAAAAACGCCTCCCTTGAGGAGGCGTCTTGACGGGTCGGGGGCTGAATTCCCCTTATTTCTTGAACAGGTGATCCAGCTTGTTCGCCTTGGTGGAGAGGTAGAACTCGTTGTGGGGATTGCGCCCCTCCTGCAGGGGAACCCGCTCCGCCACGGGAATGCCGAAGCTCTCCATGGCCTTGAGTTTGCGCGGGTTGTTGGTCATCAGTTTGAGGCTCTTGACCTCCAAGGCCTTCAACATGTCGGCGCAGATGGTGTAATCGCGCATGTCGGCGGCAAAGCCCAGCGCCACGTTGGCCTCGACGGTGTCTGCGCCCTGATCCTGCAGGTGATAGGCCCGGATCTTGTTGAGCAGGCCGATGCCACGGCCCTCCTGACGGACATAGAGCAAGACGCCACGGCCTGCCTTGGCGATGTTCTGCATGGCCGCCTGCAGCTGGAAGCCGCAGTCACAACGCAGGCTGAACAGGGCATCCCCGGTCAGACACTCGGAATGAATGCGCCCAAGCACGGGCTCACCGTCCGCGATATCACCCATCACCAGCGCGGCGTGATCCTTGCCTGTACCGGTTTCCTGAAAGCCCACCAGCGTGAAGGTACCCCAGGGGGTCGGCAACTTGGATTTGGCTACGAGAGTAATGCTGCTCATAGGGTTGCTCCTGACTACAGCTGCTTAAAAAGGGCGGACAGTTTAGCGCGCCTCATCCAGAACAACCATAAGAACAAAACCTTGCATTGCACAGTGCCATGACGGATTGCTCATTATTGGCGCAATCGCGACGAGTTTTGCGCATATCGGCTTCCAGACAACTGCCAGCGACCCCGCATTCGGGTATAATCGGCGCCCATTACCTCATCCCGTGAGGGATGCGTGCAAATCGTCCACATGCAGCATGTGCAGGAGAGAAATTATGCCTCAGATGGCCCCCGTGATGACAATCGATGGCCCAAGCGGTGCCGGTAAAGGCACCCTGTGCCAGCTGCTGGCCGAGAAGTTGGGCTGGCACCTGCTCGACTCCGGCGCCATCTACCGGGTGTTGGCGCTGGCCGCCCTGCATCACGACGTGGAGCTCGACGCCGAGGCGGCCCTGGTGCCCCTTGCCGCCAATCTGGACGTGCAGTTCCAGGTCGAGGGTGAGCAGGTGAAGGTGGTGCTGGAAGGGGAGGACGTCTCCCGTACCATCCGCTCCCAGGAAGTGAGCGACGCCGCCAGCAAGGTGGCCGTCTTCCCCCGGGTGCGTGAAGCCCTGCTGCGCCGTCAGCGCGCCTTCCGCCAGGGGCCTGGCCTCATCGCCGATGGCCGCGACATGGGTACAGTGGTTTTCCCCGAGGCCGAGGTGAAGATTTTCCTCGACGCCAGCGCGGAAGAGCGGGCCCAGCGCCGCTATAAGCAGTTGCAAGATAAGGGCTTTGATGTTAACTTTGAGCGTCTTTTAACCGAGATTCGGGAACGTGACGATCGCGACAGAAATCGCGCCGTCGCCCCCCTGAAACCCGCGGAAGATGCTCTTGTGGTAGACTCAACGTCTATGACCATAGATGAAGTGCTGGTGACGGTACTCGCCTATGCGGAGCAACAACTTGGTGATATCGGCGCGAGCTGATGTCAGTCGTCTGCACCATGGATGGCGCAGATAATTTAAAACAACCCCGCTTGTGCCGGATTGCGAGTGGATGTTTCATTTGTGACACAAACAATGATCGAATCTTTTGCTCAACTCTTTGAAGAGTCCCTGAACGCCGTTGAAACCCGTCAAGGTTCCATCGTCAAGGGTACCGTCGTTGCTATCGAGAACGGTTTTGTACTGGTTGACGCCGGTCTGAAATCCGAGTCTGCCATTCCTGCTGAAGAATTCAAGAACGCCCTGGGCGAGCTGGAAATCAATGTAGGCGACACCGTTGACGTGGCTCTGGACTCTATCGAAGATGGTTTCGGCGAAACCAAGCTGTCCCGCGAAAAAGCCAAGCGCCACGAAGCCTGGCTGCAGCTTGAGAAGGCTTACGAAGAGCAAGCTACCGTTATCGGTATCATCAACGGCAAGGTCAAGGGTGGTTTCACCGTTGAACTGAACGGCATCCGTGCCTTCCTGCCGGGTTCCCTGGTTGACGTGCGTCCGATCCGTGACACCGCTCACCTGGAAAACAAAGAACTCGAGTTCAAGGTCATCAAGCTGGACCAGAAGCGCAACAACGTTGTGGTTTCCCGTCGTGCCGTGATCGAAACCGAGAACACCTCCGAGCGCGAAAGCCTGCTGGCCAACCTGCAAGAAGGTCAAGAAGTTAAGGGTATCGTCAAGAACCTGACCGACTACGGTGCATTCGTAGATCTGGGCGGTGTTGACGGCCTGCTGCACATCACCGACATGGCGTGGAAGCGCGTTAAGCATCCTTCCGAAATCGTCAACGTTGGCGACGAGATCGCTGTCAAGGTTCTGAAGTTCGACCGCGAGCGTACCCGTGTATCCCTGGGTCTGAAGCAGCTGGGAGAAGATCCCTGGGTTGCTATCGCCAAGCGTTACCCGGAGACCACCCGCCTGTCTGGCCGCGTGACCAACCTGACCGACTACGGCTGCTTCGTTGAAATCGAAGAAGGCGTTGAAGGCCTGGTACACGTATCCGAGATGGATTGGACCAACAAGAACATCCACCCGTCCAAGGTTGTTAACGTTGGCGACGTGGTTGACGTGATGGTTCTGGACATCGACGAAGAGCGTCGTCGTATCTCCCTGGGTCTGAAGCAGTGCAAATCCAACCCGTGGCAGCTGTTTGCCGAAACTCACGCCAAGGGCGACCGTGTTTCCGGCAAGATCAAGTCCATCACTGACTTCGGTATCTTCATCGGTCTGGATGGCGGCATCGACGGCCTGGTTCACCTGTCTGACATCTCCTGGAACAACCAGGGCGAAGAAGCCGTGCGTGAATTCAAGAAGGGTGACGAGATCGAAGCCGTTGTTCTGCAAGTGGACCCGGAGCGTGAGCGCATCTCCCTGGGCGTCAAGCAGATCGAAGAAGACCCGTTCAACAAGTACCTGTCTGACAACAAGAAAGGTGCTATCGTGAAGGGCAAGGTTACCGAGGTTGATGCCAAGGGTGCCGTGATCGAACTGGCTGACGGCGTGGAAGGCTACCTGCGTGCCTCCGATGCTGCTCGTGACCGTGTAGAAGACGCGACTCTGGTTCTGTCTGTCGGTGACGAAGTTGAAGCTAAATTCATGGGCGTTGATCGTAAGAACCGCACCGTAAGCCTGTCTGTCCGCGCTAAGGACGAGGCTGACGAGCGTGTTGCTATCGATAGCCTGAACCAACAAGAAGAAGTTGTGTTCAGCAATGCTATGATGGAAGCGTTCAAAGCCGCCAAGGGTGAGTAATCCTTGATGCAAGAGAAGGGCGGCACTGCGCCGCCCTTTTTTATCTTGGCATAATGAATATTGCATGTGATCGGAGAAGGAGATTTAACCTTATGACCAAATCAGATCTCATCGAACAATTGGCTGCCAGCCGCATGCATATGCCGGCCAAAGATGTCGAAGCCGCCATCAAGGAGATCCTTGAGCAGATGGCGTCGACCTTGCAAAACGGCGACCGGATTGAAATCCGAGGATTTGGAAGTTTTTCACTGCACTATCGTGCACCCCGTGTGGGTCGTAACCCCAAGACCGGGGACAAGGTTGAATTGACCGGGAAATATGTCCCGCATTTCAAGCCTGGCAAAGAGTTGCGCGAGCGCGTCAACATCAACGAATAATGCAGAAAACGGCATACCTGGGTATGCCTTTTTTATTTTTGCGACACGAACACCACGAATTGTCGGGTTTCTCGCACTCTTTTCCCATTCGCTCTAGAGTCTGCCGGTGATTTTAAGGATAATCAGTCTCTCATTAGCTACAGACAGGGAGCTCCCATGAAGCGTATCTTGGCCCTCATTCCATTGGTGCTGGTGTTCGTGTTGACCCTCGCCATCGGTTCTCAAAACGGTCAGCTGGTGCAGTTCAACTATCTGATAGCCCAAGGGGAGTTCTCGCTCTCCATGTTGCTCGGTTTCTTCTTTGCCGGCGGTTTCCTGTTGGGCTGGCTGGTATTCGGTCTCTTGTTCCTGCGTCTCAAGCTGCAAAATCGCACCCTCAATCGCACCATGCGTCGTCAATCCCGCGAGTTGGAAGTGGCCCGGTCGACCGCCAAGGAATAACGTCCCTCCATGCTTGAACTGCTTTTCCTGCTGTTGCCGATTGCCGCCGGCTATGGCTGGTACATGGGACGCAGGAGTGTTCGCCAGGACACCCAGCAACAGAGTAACCAATTTTCCCGCCAGTACGTGGCGGGTCTCAACTATCTGCTCGCCGACGAGTCGGACAAGGCGGTGGATCTCTTCATCCAACTGCTGGAAGTCGACAGCGAGACCATCGAAACCCACCTCTCCCTCGGTAACCTGTTTCGCCAGCGTGGCGAGGTCGATCGTGCCATCAAGATCCACCAGAATCTGGTCGCCCGTGAGCTGACCCGGGAGCAGCGACAACTCGCCCTGCAGGAGCTGGCGCGGGACTTCCTCGCCGCCGGTCTGTTGGACAGAGCCGAAGCCATCTGGAACGAGCTGTGCGAAGACAGCGACTTTGAGGAGACGGCGCTGACCCAGCTGCTGATCATTCATCAGCAGCTCCGTGACTGGGACAAGGCCATCGAGGTCGCGGTGCGGCTGCAGAAGTTCCAGGGCAACAAGAAGCTTGCCGAGCCCATCTCCCATTTCTATTGCGAACAGGCAGAGAGCGCTCTGCGTGACGGCGACAAGGCCGCGGGCCGTGCCAAGCTGAAGAAGGCGCTCGGGGTCAATGGCGCCTGTGCCCGCGCCAGCCTGCGCCTCGCAGATCTCGCGATGGAAGAGGAAAAGTACGAGGACGCCAGCAAGGAGCTGCTGCGGGTGTTCGAACAGGACATGGACTTCGCCTCCGAGGCCATGCCCAAACTCCTGCAATGCTACCAGCAGATGGGGCGCAGCCAGGAGCTGATCCCGCTGCTTGAAAAGGCGGTGGAAGATCATGCTGGGGTCAGCGTGACCCTGGCCCTGGCGAACCTGGTGGAAGCCCGCGATGGCCTGAGTCAGGCCCGGGCCCTGGTGCTGCGCCAACTGCGCCGCCATCCGTCCATGAAAGGTTTCTACCAGCTGGTCGGCTTCCAGCTGGCGAGCGCCGAGGAGGGGCCCGCCAAGGAGAGCCTGGAGCTGCTGCAGCAGCTGGTGGGCGAGCAGATCAAGATCAAATCGACCCACAAGTGCCGCCAGTGCGGCTTCGCCACCCATTCTCTGTTCTGGCAGTGTCCCTCCTGCCGCCAGTGGGGCTCCATCAAACCCATACGGGGGCTGGATGGGGAATAGCCGTGTCTGATGACAAGGCCCGGACACCAAGCCGGCTGGCGGGATATTCACGTCGGCTGCGACATAACAACACGCCATAGGAAGTGACATGCAAGATCCCAAAGTACTGGTTGCGCTCGATTATCAGCACGAAGCCGATGCCTTCGCCTTCATCGAGCAGATCTCGCCTGCCCAATGCCGCCTCAAGGTGGGCAAGGAGATGTTTACCCTGTTCGGTCCCCAGTTTGTGCGCCAACTGGTGGCCAAGGGGTTCGATGTCTTTCTGGATCTGAAGTTTCACGACATCCCCAACACCGTCGCCAAGGCGGTGGCGGCCAGTGCCGAGCTGGGGGTCTGGATGGTCAATGTCCATGCCAGCGGCGGCGAGCGCATGATGCGGGCTGCCAAGGAGGCACTCGTGCCTTACGGGGACAAGGCGCCCCTGCTGATCGCCGTGACCGTGCTGACCAGCATGGAGCAGTCCGACATGGCCCCCCTTGGGGTGGATGCCACTCCGGCGGAGCAGGTGATCCGGTTGGCGGCCCTGACCAAGGCGGCCGGCCTCGACGGGGTGGTCTGCTCCGCCGAGGAGGCCCATGAACTGAAAGCCTTGCTCGGCAGCGAATTCAAGCTGGTGACCCCGGGCATTCGTCCGGCAGGCTCGGCCGCCGGAGATCAGCGCCGGGTGATGACCCCCAAGGCCGCGATGGCGGCGGGGGCCGACTATCTGGTGATCGGCCGCCCCATCACGCAGGCCGCCGATCCGGCCGCCGTGCTTGGTGCCATCAATGCCGAGTTGAACGGTTAAGAGAGGGCGACCCCTCCCATCAATGCAACAGGCCGGATCATGGATCCGGCCTGTTGCATTTCAGTTGCTCAGAGCGTCCGGGGTCGTCAGGAGTGAACTGCCCTGGCGCCTAGCCCCCAGGGCACCAGCCCGAGCAGCAGGCCGGCCACCGAGCCGATGAGGTGGGATTCTATGTGGACCCTGGCACCGATGAGGGCGGAGACCGGGCTCTCCCCGGCGCTGTAGAAATCCAGCCCGAGCTTGATGAAGATGCCCAGCAGCATCAGCCAGCCGGAGTGGCGGCGATAGCGGATATCCTGCAGGGCACCCCAGACGAAGAGGCCGTGGAGGGCGCCGGACAGTCCCATGTACCACTGGGTCTGGGGGCACCACCACCAGATGCCGAGGCCGACGGCGGTGCACAGCAGCAGCATCAGCAGGGGCAGGCGCCAGCCCGTCAGGTATTCACGAAACAGGCTGTAGAGCACCGCCAGCCCGCTCAGGTTGAGCAGCAGGTGCCATCCGTTGGTGTGGGCCAGATTGCCTGTTATGATGCGCCACCCTTCACCCTGGGCGATCAGGGTGCGCTCGAAGGAGAGCAGGTGGTTTGGTACTGTGAAGAAGAGCAAGGCAGTGATGAGCGACAGCGTGACAACCCAGAACAGACCCGATTTTTCTGACAACATGAAACAGCCCAGCGACAAAGAGAGCCGATACTGTACACGCTGTACCCGAGCCCTCAAAGCCTGCCTGTGTGATTATGTTGAGCGGGTTGCCCATCTTGCGCCCGTCCATATCTTGCAGCATCCCGCCGAGGTCGGCCATCCCAAGGGAACGGCCGCCCTGCTGGCCGCGTCGCTCACCCAGGTTCACCTCCATGTGGGGGAGAGTTTCGCCGATGCCGATTGGCTGGCGGCCCTGCTGGCCGATCCCAAGGTGCGCTGTGTGGTGCTCTGGCCGGATGAGACTGCCCTGACCCTGGCGCAGGTAAAGACGCAGCTGTGCAGTGCCGGTGACGCGCCGACCGTGCACTTCATTCTGCTCGATGGCACCTGGCGCAAGGCGTACCGCATGCTGCACAGCAACCCGGCCCTGCTCGCCCTGCCGAGGATCACGCTAGGGGAGATCGAGGGGCAATACTCCATTCGCAAGAAGCCGTTCCCTGGGGCCCTGTCGACCCTGGAGGCGGGCTACCATCTGTTATGCCAGTGGGAAGGGCCCCCCGAGCGCTTCGCCCCGCTGATGACCCTTTTTAGCCATCTGAACCGGCAGTGGCATGACTTTGCCCAGGGTCGCCGAACTTGAACCGAGAATTTAGAACAGAGATAGGAGTGAGGAACGTGAATAAAGCCGTCGTGGTATTCAGCGGAGGTCAGGACAGCACCACCTGCCTGGTGCAAGCTCTGGCCAAATATGACGAAGTGCACGCCATCACCTTCGACTATGGCCAGCGCCACCGGGAGGAGATAGAGACGGCCCGTCGTCTGGCCAAATCCTTTGGCATCGCCGTCCACAAGGTGATGGACGTGACCATGCTGGGGGAACTCGCCGTCTCCGCCCTGACCCGGGACGAGATCCCGGTGAGTGGTGAGCTGCAGGACAACGGCCTGCCCAACACTTTCGTGCCGGGCCGCAACATCCTGTTTCTGACCCTGGCCGCCATCTATGCCTATCAGGTGGGGGCGGGGACCGTCATCACAGGGGTATGCGAGACCGATTTCTCCGGTTACCCGGATTGCCGCGACGAGTTCGTCAGGGCCCTCAACCAGGCGGTGTCCCTCGGACTGGATCGCGGCCTCGTCTTCGAGACGCCCCTGATGTGGCTGGACAAGGCCGAGACCTGGGCCCTGGCGGATCACTATGGTCACCTGGATACGGTGCGTCAGCAGACCCTCACCTGCTACAACGGCATTGCCGGTGATGGTTGTGGTGCTTGCCCCGCCTGCGAGTTGCGCAGCCGTGGCCTGAACCAGTATCTGGCGGACAGGGTCGGCGTCATGGCCCGCCTGCACCAGAAAACCGGACTGTGAGTCTTGCCCCTGTTTGAGGTATAATCCGCGCCTTTTGCAACAAGCCGTGACCAGCATGCACTACCCAATCAACGAAATCTTCCAGACCATCCAGGGGGAGGGGGTCTTCACCGGCCTGCCCGCCATCTTCGTGCGCCTGCAGGGCTGCCCCGTGGGCTGCCCCTGGTGCGATACCCGTCATACCTGGGTGGTGGATCCGGCCCGTGAGGTAGGCAAAGGCGAGGTACTGGATCGTTCCAACGAGTCCGATGGCTGGAGCAAGATGAGTACGGACGAGATCCTGGCTAGCTTCGAGGCCCTGGGTTACAAGGCGCGCCACGTGGTCATCACGGGGGGCGAGCCCTGCCTCTACGATCTCCACGAGCTCTCGGGGGCCCTGCTGGCATCGGGTTATCAGGTGCAGATCGAAACCAGCGGTACCAGCGAGATCCTGACCCATGCACAGACCTGGGTCACTGTCTCCCCGAAGATCGGGATGAAGGGGGGCCTGCCCGTGCTGGTGTCGGCGCTGGAGCGGGCGAACGAGATCAAGCACCCGGTGGCGACCGAGCGTCACATCGAGGAGCTCGACGCCCTGCTGGCCACCGCCACACTGCGGGCCGATGTGATCGTTGCGCTGCAGCCTATCAGCCAAAAGCCGAGGGCCACCGAGCTTGCCATGGCGACCTGTATCGCCCGCAACTGGCGGCTCTCCATCCAGACCCACAAATATCTGAATATCGATTAAGATGGACAATCTCTCGGACGAGCGGGTATTGCTGACCCTGGCGACCAAGATGCCTTACGGAAAATATCGGGGCTGGCGCATCATCGATATTCCGGAGCCTTATCTGGTGTGGATGGCCAGAACCGGTTTTCCGGCGGGATCACTGGGCCAATCATTGGCACTGGCGTACGAGATAAAACTCAATGGACTAGAGTCCATGATTATTCCCATTATTAACAGGATGTCGCCATGAGAATATATACCCGGCAGGGGGACAAGGGACTCACCAGATTGGCCGATGGTGCCCGATTGCCCAAGGATGACAGGCGTGTGGAGACCTATGGCGCCATCGATGAGCTTAATTCCCAGATAGGTCTGCTGATGGCGGAAATACCCGAGCAGGAGAAAGCCCTGCTGGCCGAGCTGATATTGCTGCAGCAGGAGTTATTTGACCTGGGCGGGGAGCTGGCATTTTCCAGCGAGGCGCAAAATAGCGAACTGTGGCAGGTCAGCGAGCAGTGGACATTGCGACTCGAGCAGCAGATAGACGCCTATAGCGCCCAATTGCCTGCCCTGCATAATTTCATCTTGCCGAGCGGTTCCCGGGCGGCTGCCCAGGCTCACGTGGTGCGTACCCTGACCCGTCGCTGTGAGCGTCTGTTATTGGGGTTGAGCCGTGAGGAGCGGGTCAATCCGGCCGTTCTGCCCTATCTGAACCGGCTGAGCGACTGGTTCTTCACGGTGGCGAGATACCTGCTCGTCTGCACCGGCACCCCTGAGGTGCTCTGGGTCAAGGCGGCGGATCGGGGCTAGGCAAGGCCAGAAACGAGATAATAAAAAAACCTCGCCAATGCGAGGTTTTTTTATTGGGCCAGTGACGATGAATCAGATGGCAAAAGATTCCACGGATTGACCTTCGGCCACGGCCTTGGCAATGGTGGAGGGCATGCGACCCTGACCGGTCCAAGTTTTTTCCACGCCGTTGTCATCGAGGTAACGATATTTGGCGGGGCGGGGGGCACGCTTGCTTTTACCAGCCTTGGGGGCATCGACGGCAACTGTTCCCACCAATTCGGCGGGATCTATGCCGGCGGCTTTAAGCATCTCGGCATATTCGGCAATCTTGCGCTGATGTTCTTCACGGGCCTGACGATCGGCGGATTCATCCTGCTGGCGTTCGGTGACAATGGTTGTGAGTTTTTCCAGACCTTCTTCCAACTGTTCCAGGGTCAGTTCACGGCAGGTTGCCCGCAGACTACGGATATTCAGCAGTACTTTCAGAAATTCATTCATATTGGCTACCACGCGAGCAGAAATATTCAGGGAATGAGACAGGCTTTTCGCTAATTTATAGGCGGCTTCATCCTCAAGTCAAGTCTGCTGAATTAATTAATTCGATATGTAAATTAAGCCCCATCTATTTGCCGATGGTGGATTGCCCTATATTACGATGATACATATCCATATGGGCTTCTGGCAGGTGAAAATATCGACTGTTTATGCTTTATCGCACCATTTGACTACCTTTTTGTGCAGGATCGCCACACTCGCGTTGAATTTTAATCAAAAAACTTGCTATCACACCGTGCCTCGATAAAATGTGCCTCGAATACCTTTAAGTAGAGGCGCGCTGCCTATGAGTAGCCGAGCGGAGGGTGATGCCTGCGATGCTCGAGGAAAGGAGTCGGCGCCGAAGTGACCAGGCCATCATACCGGGTTGCTGGTTCTGCATCGAACAGGTGCAGGACTGCCATAGTCATCCACTATGGAGCGCTACCTGAAGGGGCTGAGGAGTATTACCTCCCCATGGGTTTTGTTTCTTTATCCTCTCGGTAGATCTCCACCTGTTGTCTTTAGGTGCAAAGAGATCATGGACATCGTTCACTACGCCGACTCCGGTTGGTCTATCGTTCCCCCCTTGTTGGCCGTCGCCTTGGCGATCATCACCCGCCGCGTCCTGGTGTCGCTGGGGGTGGGTATCGTTGCCGGCAGCCTGCTGCTCAACCAGTTTGACCCCCTCGCGTCCCTGCATTACATGCTGAACACTGTGCTCAAGATCTTCTGGGTCGACGGTGCGCTGAATCGCGACAACGTCAACATGATCCTGTTCATGTTGCTGCTGGGGGGCCTCATCAGCCTGATGAGCGTCTCCGGTGCCACCCGCGCCTTCGCCGAGTGGGCCGCCAAGCGCGCCAAGACCCGCAAGGGGGCCAAGGCCCTCACCGGTATGATGGTGTTCGCCTTCTTCATCGATGACTTCTTCCACAGCCTGTCGGTGGGGGCCATCTGCCGTCCGGTCACCGATCGTTTCCAGATCTCCCGCGCCAAGCTGGCCTATCTGCTGGACTCCACCGCGGCGCCGGTCTGCGTGCTGATGCCCATCTCCTCCTGGGGAGCCTACATCATCGCCCTGGTGGGGGGCATCATGGCGGCCCACGGCCTGACGGATCAGAGCCCCATCTCCGCCTTCGTCGAGATGATCCCGATGAACCTCTACGCCGTGTTCACCCTGATCATGGTGCTGGTGGTGATCGCCTTCCAGCTCGACATCGGCTCCATGCGCCAGCACGAGCAGTGGGCCCTGGAGGGCAAGCTGTGGGATGAGTCCAAGGGCCGTCCCATCGGTCTGGACATGGAGTCCCCGGAGGAGAGCAACGGCGGCATGATCGACATGGTGCTGCCGATCCTGACCCTGACCCTGGCCACAGTCTACTTCATGATCGACTCCGGCGCCGCGGTGCTGGCCGGCAAGGGTGAGCCCTTCAGCGTGCTCGGTTCGTTCGAGAACACCAACGTCGGCTCCTCCCTGGTCTACGGCGCCCTGTGCAGCCTGGTGGTCTCCATCGGTCTGGCCATGCGCCTCAAGCTGGGTGCCAAGAACTGGATGAAGGCCGCACCGCAAGGCGTGATGGCCATGCTGCCCGCCATCAACATCCTGCTGTTCGCCTGGACCATAGGCGCCGTGGTGCGTGACGTGGAGACCGGCAAGTACCTGGCCTCCATGGCCAACGGCAACCTGCCGGTGGAAGTGCTGCCCGCCGTGGTGTTCGTGCTCTCCTGTGCCATGGCCTTTGCCACCGGTACCAGCTGGGGCACCTTCGGCATCATGCTGCCGCTGGCCGGTGACATGGCGGCCGCGAGCGACGTGGCCCTGATGTTGCCCATGCTGGCCGCCGTGCTGGCGGGCTCGGTGTTCGGGGATCACAGCTCCCCCATCTCCAGCACCAGCATCCTCTCGGCCACAGGCGCCGGTTGCCATCACATCGATCACGTGATGACTCAGCTGCCCTATGCCCTGGCCATCGCCTTCGGCGCGGCCATGGGTTACCTGGTGATGGGGCTGATGCACTCCGTGCTGGCAGGTTTCACCGTCAGCGCCCTCTGGTTCGTCATCTTCTCCAGCTACCACCTGCGCAAGGCGCGGCAGGAGAGAACCCTGGCAGTCGCCTAAGCGGCGTCGCATAAATAGAACAAGGGGCCCACGGGCCCCTTGGTTTTGGCGGGGGCATTGGTTAGCATGCGCCCCATAAATTCAGTTTCGGAACAACACCATGGCTTCACTGCACTACAAATTCGCCACCATGAACTCGGGCAAGTCGACTCAGCTTATCCAGGCGCACTTCAACTACCTGGAGCGAGGCATGGTCCCGCTGGCCATGACCCCAGCCATCGACGATCGTTTCGGGGTGGGGATCATCAGTGCCCGGGTCGGGTTGGAGCTGAAGGTGGAGGTGTTCAGTGACAACTGCGATCTGTTCGAAATGGTCAAGGCGCGCCATGCAGAGAAACACATCGATGTCTTCATCGTCGACGAGGCCCAGTTCCTGACTCGGGATCAGGTCTATCAGCTGGCCCGGATCGTGGACGAGCAGGATATCCCCGTCATCGCCTACGGCCTCAAGACCGACTTTCGCGGCGAGCTGTTCCCGGGCTCCTACCACCTGCTCTGTCTTGCGGACAAGTTCGAGGAGCTCAAGAGCATCTGCTGGTGCGGCAACAAGGCGCACATGAACTCCCGGGTGAACGAGGCGGGGCAGGTGATGCGCGATGGCGAGCAGGTGGAGATAGGCGGCAACGATCGCTATGTGTCCCTGTGCCGCAAGCACTATCTGGATGGCCAGGCCTTCAAGTAACCCGGCTGAGCCGAATTGACAAGGGCGCCTCGATGGCGCCCTTTTTCTTGGCGGTGGCCGCGAGCGGCTCAGTCTATCTCGATATCCACCGGCGCTATGATGGGGTCGGCCACCGGCAGACGGTGGAACAGCTGGCGAAAGTGCTGCTGTACCCGGCCAATGTCCACCAGGGACATGCCGGAGGCGAAGCCGAACCAGACGTAGAGGCCGGTGAGATCCCGGAACATGGGGGGGAGGTAGCGCGGCGCGTCGATGAGCCCCTCCAGGTAGTGCTGGTAGAGCACGGGGATGTCGTCCAGGGTCACCTTGCCGACGAACAGCATGGGCAGGATCTCCGGCACCCCCTCCAGCACGGCGCTGCGGATGAAGTTGACCGTCTCCACATAGCCCTTCACGTAGGAGAGATCCTTGGTGAAGCAGGCGCCACCCTCCACCATGCCGCCGCGGAACACCCGTTGGGTGATCTTGTAGGCGTCGTGTTCGCTGGCCCCCTTCTCGACGAAGTGGCGGAACACCTCGATGAAGTCGGCGCCACGCTCCGCCATGTCGATGGCCATCACCCGATCCGAGATGCGCTTGGCCCTGTCCGGGAAAGAGCTGAAGGTGAGGGTCTCGATGAGCACGGCGAGCCCCTCCTGGCAGGCGGTGATGCGCGGCGAGCCCGCGCCGAGCCAGGTGGCGTAGGATTGCTGACGGCCATTCAGGGTGGTGCCCACGTGCACCCAGCCCTCGTGCACCTCCAGCACCTGCAGGTCCAGCTCCGAGAAGCGGGCGTGGGAGCTCAGCTTGATGTAATCCCCTCCGGCGGCGGCGTCCGAGACGATGCCATCGCTGAGTTTGACCTGGATGGCGCCATCCTCGAAGTACCCGGACAGCTTGCCCTGCAGCCTGGCCACCGCCGCTTCCCCCTCGAACTCCTTGGGGTAGGGGCGTACCAGGTGGCGGGCGCCGGGCAGGGAGAAGATGTCGCACAGGCGGGCACCCAGCTCCTTGAGGGTCTTGCGATCCCCGCGCAGGTGGTCGCTCGCCGAGCCATAGAGGGTCTGGCTGTAGCGCTGGAACTCCGGCTGGCCGCGCTGGCGCAGCATCTCGATGACCACCATGTACTGATCCACCGTCTCCTGCAGGATCCGCCCCAGATCGTCATGGGGACCGAGGTGGCGCCTGATCCTGTCCCTCAGCTCCTTGAGCTCCAGGTACTTGTTGCGGGGATCGAAGTCCAGGGGAAGCCCCCGATAGAAGGCGGCGTCGATGGCGGGCAGCTCGCGCCCCCCCTTGGCCAGAAACTCGGTCTGCAGGTGACGGGGCCATTTGATGGCATCCAGGATGCGGATGGGTTTTTGCAGGGCAAGCAGCTCATCGGAGAGGGATTTGAGGTGCAGGCGATACTTTTCTTGGATGGTCATCGGGCCCCCTGTGGGGCGAGTGTTGGGCGAGAATGGCTGAGTATATGCATAGCCCTTGCCAAAAAGAAGCGAGACGAAGAGCTATCCTCCTTGTGCGCTTTTGGTTGCCGGGAAATTGGTTTAGACTGCGCCCCTTGATCCCTATTGTATTCGTGAAAATGATGAATATCCCCAGCTCTGAAATGATAATGCGTTGGCTGCAACAGGCTCGGATCGAGCACTATGTGTGCGATCAGTGCCACGGCATCCACCTGGTCTCCCTGCAATCCGTGGAGGGTATTCAGGAGAGCCGGATCTTCGTCGAAGAGGAGGGGCTGTTGTTCTCGTCCGAGCTGGAGGTGCGTCCCTCGTCGCTGCTGCCGCTGATGGCCGAGCTGGGGCGTCTCAACATGCAATACCCCTCCCTCAAGGTGTTCCTCGACATCATCGATGACAACCTGCCGCGCCTCATCGTGGGCCACACCGTCTTCACCAAGGCGGGCCTCACCGTCGAGCAGTTCCTGCTGTTCGTCGAGAGCACCACGGCGGCGACCCACGAAGTGGTCTCCGAGTGCGAGCGACTGGGTTTCCTCAACCTGCCGGAAATTCAGGTGTCGCCGGAATCCGTGCACTGAGTCGAGGGGCTGAGTTGTGCGTTAAATGTGCGAACGGTTCGCCCAAGCCAAAAAGCCGTTGACGCAGGCGGCCCTTTCCCCTAAATTACGCCCCGTTCCGGCGCAACAGCGCAACGAACAACGTGGTGATTGAACACGTTAAACAGCAGTCGAAAATTTGGTGAGGTGTCCGAGTGGCTGAAGGAGCACGCCTGGAAAGTGTGTATACGGCAACGTATCGAGGGTTCGAATCCCTCCCTCACCGCCAAATTGAAAAACCGACCTCAGGGTCGGTTTTTTGTTTTCTGCTGCTGACCCTTTGAGCATCGCGAGGATGCGTATTGGCCGCGTCGTTATCTCTTCAGCTTGGAGATAGAGGGAATATTTCTGTACTTGTGCTCCCAGGGCAGACCGTAACCCACCAGCAGCTCGTCGCTTTCCATTTCATAGGCGTAAAACTGTTCGGCGGGGATGGCCATGCGCCCCGGTTTGACGAACAGGGTCGCGACAGAGAGGGAACTTGGCGAGAAGGTCTGCAGATGCGCCACCAGTCGCTTCATGGTACCGCCCGATTCGATGGCATCGTCCATCAGGATGACGTCTTTGCCCCTGATGCCGATGTTGTCGTGAAAGACGATGGGGGAGTCGTTGTGTCGCTCTCCCGGGGTGTGGGGGCAGGAGATGTAATCCATGGCGACATCGAACTCGAGCCCTCTGACCAGATCCGCCGTGAACAGCATGCCCCCAGGTACCACAGTGATCACCACCGCCTCCTCGAAGCGTTCGTTGAGCCGTTTGGCGACGACCTGAACACCCAGCTCGATATCCTGTTTGCTCAATACCGTTTCGCCGAAAATAGGGTTTCTCATGATTTCTCCAGACAAATTGATGACATAGATGCAGGGGCTGGCGTCAGCGGTACCCGTCTGCTGAGCAGCAGGGCGAACAGCACCAGGAGGGAGACCCCATAGAGGGCCGCGGGCAGATCGAGGGCTTCGGCGCCAAAGCCGACCAGAGCGGGGCCGGAGAGCACGCCGATATAGCCGAGGGTGGAGACGGCGGTGATGGCGAGGGCCCCCGGCATGATCCGCTGCTGACCGGCCGCCGAAAACATCACGGGCACTATGTTGGAGCAGCCCAGGCCGATGAGGGCATAGCCCAGCAGCGCCGCCTGCCAGCTTGGCAGAGCGAGACTGAGCAGGAAGCCCGTGATGGCGATGAGGGCACCACCAGTGACGACCCGTCTGGCCCCCAAACGAGCGACGATGCCGTCACCCAGCAGGCGGCCGCCGGTCATGGCGATGGAGAAGAAGAGGATCCCGAGCCCGGCGGCGCTGGCCGGTACGGCGCGATATTCATGGAGGAAGATGCCGCTCCAGTCCAGCACTGTCCCTTCGGCCAGGAAGAAGACGAAACAGATGACACCGATGAGGATGACGGGGCCCCTTGGCAGGGCGAACAGAGGGCCGCTGTGGGATTGCGGCTCTGTTCTGTAGCCCGGGGCGCTCAGCGCCAGCAAGGCCAGGATGAGGAGCGATGTGGCCAGGGTTGCGCCCAGCGGGGGCAAGCCGAGGCTGAGCAACAGGGTGAGGACGAAGGCGCCGCTCATGCCGCCCAGGCTGTAGAAGCCGTGAAAGCCGGACATGAGCGGCTTGCGGGCATCCTTCTCGACGGCGAGGGCATGGATGTTCATGGCGCAGCCCGTGGTGCCAATGCTCATGCCGTAACAAAGCAGGGTCAGGGCCAACAGGGTGGGGGATCCCGCCAGCGTCAGGCCGGGCAGCAGCAGGGTCATGGCCAGGACGGAGCCGACAAGCGTCCGCTTGCAGCCAAATCGGCTGGTGCAGATGCCCGCGATGGGCATGCCAAGCAGGGCGCCCCCGCCGAGACAGAGCAGCATCATGCCCATGGCGCCGTCACTCAACAGCACATGCTGCTTGACGAAGGGGATGATGGAGGCCCAGGCCGCCGTAGCGAAGCCCGAACAGAAGAAGGTGGCTCTCGTTGCCAGCCTATCGCGGTGAGGCCGTTTGAGGGAGAGGGGGGATGGCATTATGGTCTCCTGAACATGGGGGGGGCGGCGGCAGTTCACCTGCCGGGTTGGCATCATGCTATGACATGCTCAAACAAAAATGAACACAAATGATCTTGTTTTTGTTTGTTTGTGTTCATTTTGGCAATATGATGACGGCGTCACAGAGAGGATCGCCGAGGCAAGAGCATGATAAAACTCATCATTACGGATATGGACGGGACCTTTCTCAACAGTCAGGGCGATTACAACCGGACTCTGTTTCGCGACGTCGTGACCGCCATGGGGCGACAGGGGGTACATTTTGCGCCCTGCACTGGCAAGCAGGTGGACAGGGTCGAGGAGCTGCTGGGGGAGCAGAGCGCGAACTTCTGGATCCTGGGGGACAGCGCCACCCGAATCAAGCACCGGGGCCGCTATGTCTATCAGTCGCTGCTACAGAACCGCTTGGGGCTGGCCATCATAGCGCAGCTCGCACGCGTGCCGGGCTCGCACATCACCATTGCCTGCACTGCCGAGTTTGCCTTCATCAGAGAGGATATTGCGCCCCACCTGAAAGAGCTGGTGCGCCGCTCCTACAGCAAGGTCAAAACCGTCGCTGACTTTCACGAGATCGGCGCCGATTTCGTGAAGATCACCGTCTATGACGAGCAGGGTCGCTGTCCTGAGCTGAGAGGCGAGCTCGATGCCTTCAATGACGATGCCTATATCGTCGTGTCCGAGAAGAACTGGATCGACATCGCCAACGCCGGGGTACACAAGGGCACCACTGTGGCCAGGTTGCAGCAGATGGTCGGTGCCGGTCGCCATGAGACCCTGGTGTTCGGGGATGGGTTCAATGATGTCGAGTTGATGGCGTGTGCCGATCTCAGCTTCGCCATGAGAAACGGTTGCGACAAGACCAAGGCGGCTGCCAACTTCATCACCCGCTCGAACGATGACGACGCCGTCATGCACACCATATTGCGGTTGCTCGCGCTGCAATCGGGCCGATGAGGCGCGGCGAGCAGGCGCAAGGGCCATCACCACAGAGGATCATCATGGACAAATATTCACCGGAGGAGCGGCAGCTGCTGATCCTGGATCTGCTGGCCTCTCATCACAAGGTGATGGCGGCGAGCCTGGCGGATCAGCTCGGCACCACGGAGGCGACCATCAGGCGGGATCTGCGCCAACTGGCCGATGCCGGGCAGTGTAAGCGGATCCACGGGGGGGCCATCTCCTTGTCACCCCAGACGGGCACCCTGACCGAGCGCAGCAACAGCAAGGTGGCCGAGAAACAGGGGCTGGCGCTGGCGGCCCTCGGCATCATCAAGGAGAAGCAGCTGATCTTTCTGGATGCGAGCAGCACCCACTTGCTGCTGGCCTCCATCATGCCGGAGCACCTGGATCTGACGGTGGTGACCAATAGCCCGGCCATCGCGGTGCGACTGCTGGAGCGGCGCAATGTCAGGACCATTCTGGTGGGTGGCGAGCTGGATCCCATGGTGGGCGGCGCGGTGGACATCACGGCGGCCGAGTCCATCCAGAAGTTTCGCTTCGATCTCTGTTTCCTCGGGGTCTGCGCCTGGTCATCGGATCTCGGTTTCAGCGCCATCCATTACCAGGACAGCGAGTTCAAGCGCCGGGTGGCGGAGCGTTCCGGCTCCCTGGCGGTGCTGTGCAATGACGACAAGATTGAATCCCTGGCGTCCTACCCCTTCCTGAGCTCGGCACAGACGGACTACCTCATCTGCACCCAACAGGATCCCATCCTGATGGCGGCGTTCAAGGCAGTCGGCTGCACCGTCATCACGGCGGGTTGAGACGCCACACGAAAGGACTGACAGAGGGAGAGTGACATGGGGTTATCAAACAGGGATAAATCCGGCCCGGGACCATCCAGCGAGGCGCGATCCGTCAGGGAGTCATCGGCAGGCCATGATGGGGCAGGCAGTCATCCGGTCGAGCCTGGCTCGCCAAACGGAGGGTCGCGCCTCGGTGCTCGCCTCGTCGCCGAAACGGAGCGCTACATGGCGTCCCTGCTGGCCCTCTACCGCTGGGAAGAGGAGAGGGAGGGGCGCGGGGCCGTCGACGAGGATCCACGGTGAATTATGCCACCCTCCTTGATATTCGTTATTCCCCCAGTCCGTTCGGGAGCCGGGATAGTTAAGTTTCATCTGACGCTTTATATGTTGGGCCCGGGGAATGACCGGGTCTATGGGGCGACATACGGCGCCGCATGAGCGTGACTGTCATCACGTTTCCCGCTTTTAGTTTGGTCTCCACTCGTTCGCGTTTCTGCTTTTGTTACACTGCGTGACATTGTCTCGGCTGAGGAAAGCAAGCGCTTCGGGTGATGTAAAATGTTCAACAATCAATTGGTCTCCACTTTAAATACATTCGAATTTAAAGTTTATAACTATGTCATGAAACATCATCAGACGGTTATTTATATGACGGTCAGGGAATTGGCGGAAGCCTGTGATGTGTCGACGGCCACTGTATTGCGATTTTGCAAAAAAATGAATTACAGCGGTTATGCGGAATTCAAGGCCTACCTCAAGATGAACGCCGAGAAGCGCGGCCAACTCGCCATTCCCCACGGCGCCAACGAGTTCCTCTCCTTTTTCAAGAGCATTAACAACGATGAATTCGACGCGCTGATCCTGAGCGCGGCCGGGCAGATCGCCGAGGCCGAGCGGGTCATCTTCGTGGGGGCGGGCACCTCAGGCACCCTGGGCCGCTACGGGGCGCGCTTCTTCTCCAACATCGGCAAGTTCAGCAACCACATCGACGATCCCTACTACCCGGTCAATACCGACATGTACAAGCAGGCGGTGGCGATCGTGCTCTCGGTCTCCGGGGAGACGACGGAGATGATCAAGCTGGCGGAGCAATTCCTGCTGCATCACTGCAAGGTCATCAGCATTACCAGCGATAATAAATCCACCCTGGCCCGGATGGCGGACTTCAATATTTCCTATCATGCGGCGAGAGTAGTCGTCGACAATGAATATGATATTACTACCCAGGTGCCGGTGATTTATATCATCGAGTCCATTGGCCGCCAATTGGCAAACACCATTAATGCCAAGATGTCACAGGCTGTGTCTTCAATGTAACAAATAACATTGTTGGCATTTTGTTATATCGTGACAAGGTTGAGTGCTTTCCCTACCATCCACTCACACATTATTTAAATAACCCCAGAATGAATTAATAAATGGCAGGGAAGAAACATTATGGCAATTAACTATGCGGATTCGGCGAAACAGATCGTCGAGTTGATCGGTGGCGATGGCAACGTGATCAGCGTCACCCACTGCGCCACCCGGCTGCGGTTCGTCCTGAAAGAGATGACCAAGGTCGACAAGGAGGTGCTGAAACGGGTCAAGGGGGTCATCACCGTCATCGAGTCCAGCGGCCAACTGCAGGTGGTGATCGGCAACCACGTCGGTGACGCCTACCGGGAAGTGCAGAAGCTGGTGCAGATCGACGAGAACGCCGTGATCGATGCTCCCAGAGTGGGCATGGTGAACCATCTGATGGACATCATCTCCAGCATCTTCGCCCCCTTCCTCTATCCGCTGGCCGCCTGCGGCGTGTTGCAGGGGCTCATCTCCTTCTTCGCCGCCATCGACTGGATGGACCCCGCCAGCGGCACCTTCCGCATCCTCAACTTCGTCTCCTGGACCGGCTTTACCTTCCTGCCGGTGATGGTCGCCTTCACCGCCGCCAAGAAGTTCAACGTGAACCCCTTCACCGCCGTGATCGCCGCCTGCGCCCTGGTGTCGCCCGATTACATGAACATGCTGACCGCGAACAAGATAATACTGGCGAACTCAGCGGATCCGGCGGTGCAGGCGCTGATGCAGTCGGCGATGGAGAACCCGGCCATCAACGAGGCCATCGTCAACCTGGTGGGGGTGCCCCTCAACAGCGCTCCCCTCAGCTTCCTCGGCCTGCCGGTGCAGTACCTGAGCTACACGGCCTCGGTGATCCCCATCATCCTGATGGTGTGGGCCATGTCCTATGTGCAGCGCTTCTTCGAGCGGATCCTGCCTGTGGTGGTGCGCAACCTCTTCACCCCCATGTTCTGCCTCGCCATCATGGTGCCGCTGACTCTGCTGGCCTTCGGCCCCATCGGCAACCTCATCGGTGGCGCCATCGGCGGCATCTACAACACCCTTTACCACCTGAGCCCCGCCATCGCCGGCTTCGTGGTGGGCGCTGTCTGGACACCCCTGGTGACCCTGGGCGTGCATTGGGGCATCACCCCGGTGACGGTCGGCAACTACGCCACCCTGGGCTATGACACCTTCACCGGGCTGCAGGCCTCCGCCGTGTTCGGCATCGCCGGCGCCGTGTTCGGGGTCTACTTCAAGGCCAAAGACGCGGAACTCAAGAGCATGACCCTCTCGGCTGGCGTAACCGCATTGTTTGGCATCACGGAGCCCGCCATCTACGGGGTGGCCCTACGCTTCAAGCGCCCCCTCATCTGCGGCTGCCTGGCCGGCGCCATCGGCGGCACGGTGGCGGGGGCTTTCAACGCGGTTTCCTGGAGCTACTGCATCCCCGGCATCGCCGTGCTGCCGGTGTTCTTCAAAGAGGGTCACATGGCGCAGTTCCTGGGCTTCCTGCTTTCCATCGGCGTCGCCTTTACCCTGGGCGTCATCTTCTCCTGGCTGGCGGGTTTTCAGACCGATGCCGAGATAAGCCGACCCCAGCCGCTGAAATCCGAAGCCGTATAAGGAGCGACAAGTCATGAACAACGCATTGCCAAAAGAATTTCTGTGGGGGGGGGCGGTCGCCGCCCACCAGGTGGAAGGGGGCTGGGATCAGGGCGGCAAGGGGATGAGCATCGTCGATGTGCTCACCAGTGGCGCCCACGGGGTGGAGCGCATCATCACCGACCAGATTGAGGCAGGCCATCGCTACGCCAATCACGAGGCGGTGGACTTCTACCACCACTACAAGGACGACATCGCGCTCTTCGCCGAGATGGGCTTCAAGTGTTTTCGCACCTCCATCGCCTGGTCGCGCATCTTCCCCAAGGGGGACGAGGCCGAGCCGAACGAGGCGGGGCTGCGTTTCTATGACGACCTGTTCGACGAGCTGCTGCGCCACGGCATCGAGCCCGTCATCACGCTTTCCCACTTCGAGATGCCGAACCACCTGGTAATGGAATACGGAGGCTGGAAGCACCGCAAGCTGGTGGATTTCTTCGTCCACTTCAGCGAGGTGGTGCTGCGCCGCTACCAGCACAAGGTCAAGTACTGGATGACCTTCAACGAGATCAACAACCAGCGCAACTGGCAGGTACCCCTGTTTGGCTACTGCTGCTCCGGGGTCATCTACAACCAGGAGCCGAACCCGGAAGAGTGCATGTACCAGGTGCTGCACCACCAGTTCGTGGCGAGCGCCAAGGTGGTCAGCCTGGGCCATGAGATCAATCCGGAGCTACAGATCGGCTGCATGCTGGCCATGGTGCCCCTCTATCCCTACTCCTGCCACCCGGACGATGTGATGTATGCGGAAATCGCCATGCGCGAGCGCTTCCTGTTCGGGGACGTGCACGTGCGTGGCCACTACCCCGCCTATATCCGCAAGGAGTGGCAGCGCAAGGGCTATCAGATCGTCATGGAAGCGGGGGATGAAGCGATCCTGCGGGCGGGCTGCGCCGATTACATCGGGCTCAGCTACTACATGAGCAACGCGGTGAAGGCGGATGGCGCCGGCACGGGCACCGCCCTGTCGGGGTTTGCGGGCAGCGTGCCGAACCCCCATGTGCAGGCCTCCGAATGGGGCTGGCAAATCGACCCCGTGGGGCTGCGTTATACCCTGAACCTGCTCTACGGCCGCTACGAGAAACCGCTGTTCATCGTCGAGAACGGCTTCGGGGCGCGGGATCAGAAGGACGAGCGAGGGGAGATAGACGACGACTACCGCATCGCCTACTTGCGCGCCCATATCGAGCAGATGAAGCTCGCCATCGTCGAGGACGGGGTGGACGTCATGGGCTACACCCCCTGGGGTTGCCTCGACTGCGTCTCTTTCACCACGGGGGAGTACAGCAAGCGTTACGGATTTATCCACGTGGATAAGAACGATGACGGCAGTGGCACCCTGGCGCGCAGCAAGAAGCGCAGCTTCGACTGGTATCGACAGGTCATCGCCAGCAACGGCGAGACGCTCTGATCTGCCAGCCATATATGCTGATTAGCTGATTTACACCGCCCATTTTCACCAACCGTCATCATCTCGCCGTGGGATGGTGGCGGTTTTTTTATGGTGAGGCAGCATGAGAAACCGATGTGTCCCGTGGTGTGACGACTCCCGGCGCCGGTTTGGATCTGACAACTGATAAGGCTGCCCATGTGTTGATAGGTGGGGAGGGCATAGACGAAGTGACCGAAGAGACGGCATAAAAAAGCCCCGCCCCGAGTTACCGGGGCGGAGCGCTGGTTATAAACGCCTTAAGCGAGGTCGAAGCGATCCAGATTCATCACCTTGGTCCAGGCGGCCACGAAGTCCTTCACGAACTTCTCCTTGGCATCCGCGCTGGCGTACACCTCGGCGATCGCCCGCAGCTGGGAGTTGGAGCCAAACACCAGGTCAACCCGGGTACCCGTCCACTTGGCCTTGCCGCTCTTGCGATCATGGCCGGTGTAGAACCCCTTGTCCGCCGCCGGCTTCCACTCGGTGCCCATGTCTAGCAGGTTGACGAAGAAGTCGTTGGAGAGGGTGCCCGGGGTCGCGGTCAGCACCCCGTGCTGCCCCCCTGCGTTGGTGCCAAGCACCCGCATGCCACCCACCAGCACCGTCATCTCCGGGGCGCTCAGGGTCAGCAGCTGCGCCTTGTCGATCAGCATGGATTCCGCGAAGGCGGCGCACTCACCGCCGTAGTTGCGGAAGCCGTCGGCCAGGGGTTCCAGCACGGCGAAGGCCTCGACGTCGGTCTGGGCCTGGGAGGCATCCATCCGGCCCGGCGCGAAGGGCACGGTCACGGCGATCCCCGCCTTCTTCGCGGCCTGCTCGACCCCGACACCGCCGGCCAGCACGATGAGATCGGCCAGGGAGACCTTCTTGCCACCCTTGTTGAACTCGGTCTGGATGGCTTCCAGCGCCTTGAGCACCTTGGCGAGCTGGGCGGGCTGGTTGACCGCCCAGTCCTTTTGCGGGGCGAGGCGGATGCGGGCACCGTTGGCGCCGCCGCGCTTGTCGGAGCCACGGAAGCTGGAGGCCGCCGCCCAGGCGGTGGAGACCAGCTCGGAGACCGAGAGGGAAGAGGCCTGGATCTTCTCCTTGAGGGCGGCCACGTCCTTGTCTCCGACCAGGGGGTGATCGACCGCGGGGATGGGGTCTTGCCAGATCAGCTCCTCTTTCGGCACTTCCGGCCCCAGGTAGCGGGCTACCGGGCCCATGTCGCGGTGGGTCAGCTTGAACCAGGCGCGGGCGAAGGCATCGGCGAAGGCTTGCGGGTCTTCGTAGAAGTGGCGGGAGATCTTGCCAAACTCGGGGTCAAACCTCAGGGTCAGGTCCGTGGTCAGCATGGTCGGCTTGTGGAACTTGCCGGGGATGTGGGCGTCCGGGATGATCTCCGGGGCATCTTTTGCGACCCACTGCTTGGCACCGGCCGGGGACTTGGTCAGTTCCCATTCGTACTTGAACAGGTTCTCGAAGAAGTTGTTGCTCCAGAGGGCCGGGGTCTTGGTCCAGGTCACCTCGAGGCCGCTGGAGACGGTGTCCTTGCCGTGGCCGCTGCCGTAGTTGCTCATCCAGCCGAGGCCCTGGGCTTCGAGCGGGGCTGCTTCCGGTTCCGGGCCCTTGTGGGATTCCGGTGCGGCGCCGTGGGCCTTGCCGAAGGTGTGGCCGCCGGCGATGAGGGCGACGGTCTCCTCGTCATTCATGGCCATGCGACCGAAGGTGGAACGGATGTCCTTGGCCGCCTCCATGTAGTCGCCGCTGGCGTTCGGTCCCTCCGGGTTGACGTAGATCAGGCCCATGTGGGTGGCGCCGAAGGGGGCAGTCAGCTCGCGATCCCCCTTGACCCGATCCGGGTCGACCCCGAGCCAGGCGATCTCATCCCCCCAGTTGACGTCCTGATCCGGCTCCCACACATCCGGTCGGCCGCCACCGAACCCGAAGGTGCGGAACCCCATGGATTCCAGCGCGACGTTGCCGGCGAGGATCAGCAGATCGGCCCAGGAGATCTTGTTGCCGTATTTCTGCTTGATGGGCCAGAGCAGGCGGCGGGACTTGTCGATGTTGACGTTGTCCGGCCAGCTGTTGAGGGGGGCGAAGCGTTGCTGGCCGCGACCACCGCCACCACGGCCGTCCGTGGTGCGATAGGTGCCGGCGGCATGCCAGGCCATGCGGATGAACTGGGGACCATAGTGGCCGAAGTCCGCCGGCCACCACTCCTGGGAGTCGGTCATCAGTTTGACCAGATCCTTCTTGAGCGCCTTGTAGTCAAGACTCGCAAATGCCTTGGCGTAGTCGAAGTCCTTGTCCATGGGGTCTGAGCTGTCGGAGTGCTGGTGCAGCAGATCCAGTCTCAACTGATTGGGCCACCAGTCGCGGTTGGTTCTGCCGACGCCGGCGGTGTGGTTGAAGGGGCATTTGCTTTCTTCACTCATCTCAATCTCTCCTTGCTATGGCTGGCAACGCTCACGAGTATGGAAGACAGTTCCATGTTGCTCGGTCAGCCTGTTTGACATTGCTCGTCGTATTGCAGTTGGGCTTCTCTTAATAAAGGGTTCTATTTCATCGGCTTGTTTAATGATGCGCCACCTGTGGCACGAAAGAATGGATTGCACCCATCTAAATTAACAATCCATTTACGATAGCATCCCATGCGGCATAGCGAGTGGGTCGAGCAGAGGAGCCGACAGCAGTCAGTATGATGCGCAGGCGAGAATTATTTAGTTTTTCATCAGTATCACGACATCCGATGCCAAAATTTGCGCCAAGTCATTGTCGGGAGAGAAATTTCGATAAGGGCAGCCCCTTGGGCCGTTTCTGTGATCCCGATGGGTGGCGAGGATGGGCAGCCGCCAGGGGCATAGCCGGGATCAGCTCTGGGAGGGGGAAGGGGAGCCAGGGGTTGCCGTGTGAGCAGAGAAGGGAGAAGAAGCGAGAGAAAACAGGCAACAAAAAACCGGCACTAGGCCGGTTTGATGTACGCCATCTTGTGGCGTCGCCCGAAGGCACAAGGCACATCGGGGAATAATGGGGTGGCTGATGGGGCTCGAACCCACGACAACCGGAATCACAATCCGGGACTCTACCAACTGAGCTACAGCCACCACTGAAATCTGCCGTCAATGCGCGCTCGTCAAATCCGCTGCATTAATGGCGCGCCCTGCAGGATTCGAACCTGCGACCCACGGCTTAGAAGGCCGTTGCTCTATCCGACTGAGCTAAGGGCGCTTTGTATCGAAGAGTCTCGACTCCACGATGAACCTGGTCGGTGATAAAGGATTCGAACCTTTGACCCTCTGGTCCCAAACCAGATGCGCTACCGGGCTGCGCTAATCACCGAGACTTTTTACTGCCTCAACCCGCTTGCCAGCATACCGAGCGCGGCACCACTGGGCAACGGGCGGGCATCATACCCAAGCGGCAAACGCAACGTCAACGACTTTTTCCGCCAGTAAATTCAAGTGCCTACTTATTGCCCGTCCTGCGAGAGCCGCTAACACCCGCGCCAAAAAAATGCGACAATGCGCACAGTTGAACACAGGATGAGTGAGAACCGATGTCTGCCAAAATCATTGATGGAAAACAGGTTGCGCAAACGATTCGCAATCAGGTCGCCAAACAAGTCCAGCAGCGCCTGGCCGAGGGAAAACGTGCTCCCGGGCTGGCGGTGGTTCTGGTGGGAATGGATCCGGCGTCCCAGGTCTATGTGGGCAGCAAGCGTCGTGCCTGTGAAGAGGTGGGCTTCGTCTCCCGCTCCTACGACTTGAGTGCCAATGCGAGCCAGGCAGAGTTGCTGGCCCTGATCGACCGGCTCAACGCCGATCCCGAGGTGGACGGCATCCTGGTGCAGTTGCCCCTGCCGGCCCACTGCGACGCGACCCAGGTGCTGGAGCGCATCCGCCCCGACAAGGATGTGGATGGCTTCCACCCCTATAACATAGGCCGCCTGGCCCAGCGCATTCCGGCCCTGCGCCCCTGCACCCCCAAGGGGATTATGACGCTGATCGAGACCACAGGGGTCAAGACCCACGGCCTGCATGCCGTGGTGGTCGGCGCCTCCAACATCGTCGGCCGTCCCATGATGCTTGAGCTGCTGCTGGCGGGCTGCACCACCACCACCTGTCACCGCTTCACCCAGGATCTGGAGGCCCAGGTGCGCCGCGCCGACCTGCTGGTGGTGGCGGTGGGCAAGCCGAACTTCATTCCGGGGGAGTGGGTCAAGCCCGGCGCCCTGGTGATCGATGTGGGCATCAACCGCCTGGCGGACGGCTCCCTGGTGGGGGACGTGGAGTTCGAAACGGCCCGCAGCCACGCGGCCTTCATCACGCCGGTGCCGGGGGGCGTCGGCCCCATGACGGTGGCCAGCCTGATGGAGAACACCCTGATCGCCTGCCAGGAGTACCACGACGCCTGAGTGCGGCGCACTCTAGCGCCACGGCGTTACCAGGCGGCATAAGAAGAGGGAAGGCGATGCCTTCCCTCTCTGCTTTTGTGTGTCCCGACACTACCCCCGCGCCGAGCCGGCAGGGGCTGGCGCCGCGTCAGCGTCGCATCAAATCAGTGCCAGTGCCGCCGCCAGATCGGCGATGAGATCGTCTGCGTCTTCCACCCCGATACTGAAGCGAATGAGATCGTCATTGACCCCGGCGGCGAGCCGGCTCGCCTCGTCCATGGCGGCGTGGGTGGTGCTGGCCGGATGGCAGGCCAGACTCTCGAGATCGCCGAGGCTCACCGCCTGCACGAACAGCTGCAGGTTGTCGAGCAGGGTGGCGCAGCGGGCAAAGCCCCCCTCCAGCTCTATGCTCACCATGCCGCCGAAGCCGCCGGCGAAGGCGCCGAGGGCGTCGTGGCCAGGGTGGCTGGCGAGCCCCGGGTAGATCACCTTCTTCACCGCCGGATGGGCGGCCAGGAAGTCGGCCACCTTCTGGGCGTTGTGCAGATGGGCGTCCATGCGCAGGGGCAGGGTCTTGACCCCGCGCTGCAGCAGATAGGCCTCCTGCGGCCCTATGGGGGAGCCGATGTGCTTGAGGGCCACGGTGCGGATGGACTTCATCAGGGCGTGGGAACCCGCCACCACACCGGCGATGATGTCGCCGTGACCGCCCAGGTACTTGGTGCCGCTGTGCATCACTATGTCGATGCCAAGCTCGAGGGGGCGCAGCAGATAGGGGGTGAGGAAGGTGTTGTCACAGACGCTGATGGCACCCACCTTGCGGGCCGCCTCCACCACGACCCTGGGATCCACCACCTTGAGGGTGGGGTTGGTCAGCGTCTCGAACAGTACCACCTTGGTGGCGGGGCTGATGTTGGCCAGCAGATCCTGATCGCTCTCGTAGGCGGTGACCCGGATGCCGGCACGGCTGAAGGTCTGTTTGAGGAAGGCATCGGTGCCGCCGTAGAGGGGGCCGATATAGGCCACCTCGTCACCGCTGTCCGCCAGGGCATACATGATGGCGCTCACCGCCGCCATGCCGCTCGCCACCACCAGCGCCTCGTCGGCCCCTTCCAGCGCCGCCAGTTTCTGCTCAAGCTCGGCGGTGGTGGGGTTGCCAAAGCGGCTGTAGATAAAGCCCGGGGCCTGGCCGGCGAAGCGCTCCTTGCCCGCCTGGGCATTGAAGTAGCTGAAGGTGCTGCTCTGGTAGAGGGGAGTGGTGAGTGCACCGGTCTGGGGATCGATCCGCTGGCCGCTGTGCACGCTCATGGTCTTGAATTTCATTGTTTTTCTCCGTCATTGCCAGGCTGGCTGGCCATCTGCTTGATCTGTTTATTGTGGCGGGGGAAGGGCGTTCCTTCCCGAAAACGGGATGGCCCCGGCGGCCATCCCCCGTCTGTTCATGCCGGCTCGGGCAGGGGGTTGGCTGCACCCCGTGTGGCCGCTTGGGCGGCGCCATAGTGGCGGGCCGCCACGTCCGGGTGGGAGCGCAGCCTGCCTTTCAATACGTTCTCTCCCACCTGATAGAAGAGGGGGTTGGTCGGATCGCTCTCGGGGCCCTGCGCCTCGGCCGCCAGCTCGGGGGAGAGCGACAGCAGCGGCACGGTAGCATCCAGCCTTGCCGCCATAAAGAAGGCGCAGGAGAGGCGCGAGACCCCGGGGGGCGGGCTCTTCACCCGGTGCAGGGTCGCTTTCAGGTAGCCGTTGGAGGCGAGCTCCAGCAGCTCGCCGATGTTGACCACTAGGGCCCCCGGCAGGGGCGGGGCGGAGATCCAGCCGTTTGCCGTTTCCACTTCCAGGCCGGATTGATCGTCCTGCATCACCAGGGTCAGGTAGCCCGGATCCTTGTGGGCGCCCACCCCCTGGCCGCTGCCACCTTCGTCCTGTCCCGGGTAGTGGATGAGCTTCATGTGCTGATAGGGGACGCCGCGAATGCTCTCATCGAATACCCCCTGCGGCTGTGCCAGTGCCTCGGCGAAGGCGTCGAGCAGGGTGAGGGTTATGCCGGTCAGCCGTGCCTGCCAGGCCAGCAGCGCGTCCTTCATCTCGGGCAGGGCCGCTGGCCACTGGTTGGGGCCGATGAGCCGCTGCCAGGGCTGGTGGAGTGCCACCCCGGGGAGCGCCGCTTCTTCCCCCATGATGTCGAACTGCTCCCGCAGATCCGGCCGCGCACGGGTGAGCTCGGCCCCGACCTGGTTGTAGCCGCGAAAATGGGGGGAGTGGACCATCTGCACCGCCCGCTTCTCCTGCTCCGGCAGGGCGAAGAAGCGGGCCGCCAGTGCCAGCATCTCCCGCTGCTCCTCCTGGCGCAGATCATGGCCGACCAGGTAGAAGAACCCCACCTCCCGCGCCGCCTGGCCAAGCCTTGCCAGCATCTGGCGACGGGTATCGGGGGCGCCGCTCAGGGCGGCGAGATCGATGATGGGCAATGATACGTTTTCCATGTGTATCTCCTCAGACGGTCGGGGGCGGGGGCTGGTCCCGCGTTCGGATGACGAGGTGGGCCGCCGCTGGCCTGCTGGCCAGAATCGTGCGGCTAACCACGGGTTGAGGTGATACTAAGGTTCGGAGTTATAACGGCAAAACAACGAATTATTCTTAGTTATATACAAAAATCGAAATAGAATTCGCTTTAAGTTCGAGTATGGATGGCTTGAATGGCTCTGAGGCCAGGATAGGCGCGGCTCGTCCCTGTGTGAACCTTGCGCCGGACGCTCTGGCTGGCAGGGGGAAAATGGGCAGAGAAACCTGCTGCTGGGGGACGAAAACAAGGAGGGGGGCATCAGCCTCCCTCGTTTTTATGGTGTTTATGGCTGCCCTGAGCCGGGCGCCAGGGCTTGGGACGATCAGTAACCCAGGGTGAAGCGCTGGCGCAGATGGGTCGGTTGCTCCACCTCGTTCAACACGCCGTCGGCCAAGTCGCCGACGGTGATCCCGGCGGGCTTGTCACCGGCAAACAGCACCCGATCGCCGCCGAGCCGGTAACCGCCGCGTTTCTCACCGGGCTCGAGGAACACAGGGGGGGAGACGAAGCGCCAGTCGAGGGCGGTTTCACGGCGCAGCGCCGTGAGGCCGTCGCGGGCGGCCAGCGCCCCCTGCTTCCACTCGGCCGGGAAGTCCGGGGTATCCACCAGCTGCACGCCGGGGGCTATCTCCAGACTGCCGGCGCCGCCGATGACCAGCAGCCAGCTGTTGGCCGCCGCGGCTGCAGCGACGATGGCGCTGGCGCCCTTGAGGTACTGATCATAGATGTCCGGCACGCTCCAGCCCGGGTTGTAGGCGCTGATCACCCGATCGTGCCCCTTGAGCACGGCGGCCAGCGCGGCGGGATCCTGAGCGTCCACCGCTACCGCGTTGACCTGGGGATGGGGCGCAATCTTGCTCACATCGCGCACCAGGGCGGTGACGTTGTGACCACGGCTGACCGCTTCGTTGAGGATGGCTGCACCGACAAAACCGCTGGCACCGATCAGGGCAATTTTCATGGGGATTCTCCTTCACTGTTGGAATGGGGTCATCCTACGCCTCCGAATGTGATTTAATAATCCACTATAAAATGCATTCACTTGTAAGCTGGATTTAATAATGGATCAGCTCAGACGTTACGCCATCTTCGCCGCCGTGGTGGAGGCGGGCACCATGACCGGGGCCGCCAAGGCCCTCGGCATGACCCCCTCCGCCGTCAGTCAGCACATCAGTCAGCTGGAAGCCCAGCTCGGTCTCACCCTGCTGCACCGCTCCACCCGTCGCCTCAACCTGACCGAGGCGGGGGAGGTGGTGTGGCAGGGGTGCCAGTCCCTGCAGCAGACCCTGGATCAGACCGAGCTGCGTCTGGCCGAGGTGCGCGACAGCCTGCTCGGGGAGGTGAGGATCACCGCTCCGGTGGGCATGGCGGGCCAGCCCCTGGCGCGGGCACTGTCGCCGCTGTTGCAGGCTCATCCTGGCCTGTGCATCCAGATCATCGCCGACGACGGCAAGCGGGATCTGATCGCGGAGCGCATCGACGTGGCGCTGCGGGTCGGCACCCTGTCCGATTCGAGCCTGGTGGCCCGCAGACTGGGACAGACCCGGATGATCCTGTGCGCCGCCCCGGCCTATCTCGCCCGCCGGGGCAACCCGCGCAGCCCAGAGGATCTGTTGGCCCATGACTGGCTGGCGTCGGATCTGCTGGGTGGGGGGCTGGTCCTGTTCGATGAGAGGGGGGAGGGGCACAAGGTGAGGCCCAAGCCCAGGGTGCTGTGCAACAACGTGCTGCCCCTGCGCCAGTTCACCCTGGCGGGGCAGGGGATCTCCCTGCAACCGGAGGGGGAGATCGCCGAGGATCTCGCCTCTGGCCAGCTGCTGGAGCTGCTCCCCGGCTTTCGGGTGCCCCCCATGGAGATACACGCCATCACCCCCCAGCGGGAGATCCCGGAGAAGGTGCGACGGGTGATCGAAGCCCTGCGCCGCCACTTCGCCGAGCCCCAGGGGGCGATGCAGGTCCGTCCGGCCCAGATCAGCCCATAGGCCGCCGGGATGGTCAGGACGCCTTGGCTAAAAGATCTGGTCACAGACCTCCTCATCCAGACCGCCGTCAATGAAGCCAAAATGCAGAGGGCAGCCTGCCTGGCTGCCCTCGTCACATTCATTCGAGTTGGCGCTATTTCATCGGACGCTCTCGCCATATCCGCTTAGACAGGCGTCATTTCATATAGAGGCCGCCGTTGATGGCCAGGGTCTCGCCGGTGATATAGGCCCCCGCCTCGCTGGCGAGGAAGACCACGGCGGCGGCTATCTCCTCCGGTTTGGCGAGGCGGCGCATGGGGATGTCCGCCTTGATGCTGTCGAGGATATCGGTGCGGATCGCCTCCACCATGGGGGTGGCGGTGTAGCCGGGGGCGATGGCGTTGACCGTGACCCCGAAGCGGGCCCCCTCCGCCGCCAGCGCCTTGGTGAAGCCCAGCATGCCCGCCTTGGCCGCCGAGTAGTTGACCTGGCCGAACTGCCCCTTCTGGCCGTTGACCGAGGAGATGTTGATGATGCGGGCATCGCGCTGCTCGCACATGGCGTCGAACAGCGGCTGGGTCACGTTGTAGAGGCTGCACAGGTTGGTGTGGATCACCTCGAACCACTGCTCCGGCGCCATCCGCTTGAAGGCGCCGTCCCGGGTGATGCCGGCGTTGTTGACCAGCACGTCGATGCGGCCCTCCTCCTGCAGCAGCCGGCCCAGGGTCTCGCGGCACATGGCGGTGTCGGCCACGTCCAGCGCCAGCAGCCGCACCCGCTCGGGGTGATAGCCCTGCGCCTCGTACCAGTTGTGGGCGGCGGCCGCGTTGACGCTGGAGTGGGTGGCTATGATGCGATAGTCCTGCGCCAGCAGGGCCGTGGTGATGGCGGAGCCGATGCCACCCCGGGCGCCGGTGATCAAGGCGATTCTCTTCATGGTTGCTCTCCCTGCAATGTTTGGGTTCGATTGAAGACCATATGGTGTTTATCAACTAATTGATAGATCTGTCTTCAAACAATCTGGCAGAGAGAGACGTCACTTTTGTGACAAGGGGTGACGCTGCATCGCGGGGGATGGCGCCGCCTGGACCCTTGCCCCCGCGGCGGCGGCCATGTTTAATGTGCACTCCCTGAACGGAGGCTGAAGCCTCGCAGGCAGAGACCCCATCATGACCGCATCCATGCTTTCCACCCAGCCCGGCCGGTTGCCGGCGGCTCGTCTCCATTTCACCCGCATCGAGCGGGTGCTCGACTACATCCATTCCCATCTGGATGAGCCCCTCTCCCTGGAGCAGCTGGCGGAGCAGAGCTGCTGGTCTCGCTGGCAGTTGCAGCGGGTCTTTCTGCATGAGACCGGCTTCACGGTGGCGCAATACGTGCGGGAGCTGAGGCTGAGTCTGGCGGCGCAGGCGCTGCTCTCGACGGGGCAGCGGGTGCTGGATCTGGCGCTCTGCCATGGCTTTGGCTCCGAGGTGAGCTTCAGCCGCGCCTTCAAGCAGCAGTTCGGCTGCTCTCCGGCTGCCTATCGCAAGCGGGGGCTGAGGCTGGGGCTCGCCATGCCGCTGGCGCGCGCTCAGACCCCTCTGGCCAGCAGCCCGAAATGGGTGCAGGTGAGGGTGGAGAGCCGGCCGGGTTTCGTGTTGCAGGGGGTGAGGGGGGAGATCCGGGGGCTGTTTGCCGAGGAGCCCGATTTCCAGCAGACTGTGCCCGCCATCTGGCGCGCCTTCCAGCATCAGGGGCAGCCAGATCCCGCCTGCGAGCTGCTGGGGGTGGTGGATGTCTCCCTCGCCAACGAGTCGAGACTGCCCTACTGGGCGGGGCTGGCCGTGGGGGAGGATGCCCCGCTGCCCCCCGGTCTGGCCCGGCTGCGGGTGCCGCCCCAGAGCTATGCCGTGCTCACCCACGTGGGCCCCATCGGCGAGCTGGCCGAGACCCTCAACTGGTTCATCCTGCACTGGCTGCCTAGCTCGGGATACCGGGGGCTGGACGGCTTCGAGCTGGAGTCCTATGGCCCCGGCTTCAACGGCCAGCAGGCCGATGCCCGCATGGAATACTGGCTGCCCATCGCCCCCTGCGAGGAGCCGGCCTCCTCCTAGGGGTGGGGGAGGAAGTGCCGGCTGAAGTCGCCGGGGGGGAGTGGCTTGGCGAAGAAGAATCCCTGCTGATAGTCGATGCCGTAGCGGCGTACCATCTCCACCTGATCCCGGGTCTCCACCCCCTCGGCCACCAGCGCCACCTCCATGCGCCGCGCCAGATCCAGGATGTTCTCGACGATGAGGCGGGAGGGGCCCTCCTCCTGGATCCCCATGATGAAGCTGCGATCGATCTTGATGATGTCCACGTGAAACTTCTGCAGGTAGGAGAGGCTGGAGTGGCCGGTGCCGAAGTCATCGATGGCCACCAGCACCCCCAGGCGGTCGAGGGCATCGAAGATGGCCAGGGTCTGCTCGTCGCACTCCAGCATCTCCCGCTCGGTGAGCTCCAGCACCAGCCGGATGTCCTGGCCCGGCAGGGCGTCCAGGAAGGCGCGGCACTCGCTCACTATCTCCTGGCTCTTGAAGTGCTGGGCACACACATTGACCGCGACGTGAAAGTTCGGCGGCAGCCTGTCCGCCACGGTGCGCAGATGTTCCAGGGTCTGCTCCATCAACTGGCGGGTCATGGGCACTATGTAGCCGCACTCTTCCGCCAGGGGAATGAACTGGTTGGGGGCTATCATGCCTTGCTCCGGGTGGCGCCAGCGCATCAGCACCTCGCAGCCACGAAGCTGGCCGTCGCTGTCCATCACGGGTTGCAGATAGGGAACGAACTCCCGCGCCGCCAGGGCGCGGGCCAGCTCCCGGCGCGGTGAGCCGCCCCGGCCGCTCAGGTGGAAGGTGAGCAGCCCCAGCAGCAGGGCCAGCACCGGGGTGACCAGCAGGGTGTCGCGGTTGTAGTCCCAGGCGAAGGCCAGGATCTGCCGGTAGCCGTTGAGGGCCACCAGCCGGTAGGGGTGCTCGTCGGAGAGGTTGACGATGAGGTTGTCCCTGTCCGCCAGCAGGGGGGCGGCGCTCTGGGTGCGGCCATAACCGTCGAGGGCCTTGTCTCCCAGGATGAAGAAGAGGTTCTCCTCCCCCTTGACCGCCCGCAGGGCGCCGAAGATGTGAAAGCCGTCCAGCTCGGCCAGCAGGGTGCGCCCGCCGACCTGCTTGCGATAGAGGATGGCGGTCTGGCCCGTGATGGGGCTGTGGCTCGCCAGGATCAGATCCTGCTTGCCAAACAGGTAATGGGGCAGGTTCTGCTCCTGCAGGGGGCGGTGCAGTGTGGTGCAGAGCAACCGATTGCCTTCCAGCACATAGAGCGCCCTGGCGTAGGGGGAGGCGATGATGAGATCCCGCAGCGCCAGGGTGTTCTCCTTGCAGGCCCGCCCGATCAGCGGGCTCGCCGCGTCGAGCAGGGTCTGGCTGTCGTCGATGGCCCCATCGATCATCGCCTCGGCATGATGCAGGCTGCGCTCGTTATCCTTGCGAAGGCCGGCGGCCGCCTGCATCAGGTTCAGGACGGTCAGCGCGATCAGCAGGCCGACGCCGAGCAGGCCGGCAAGGCGCAGCCGCTGTGCCAGGGTCTCAGTCGGCATGATGTATCCGATCCTTGCCATTGTGCTTGGCCTCGTAAAGCGCCTGATCCACCTTCTCGATCAGCTGTGAGATGGACTCTTGTTGCCACTGGCCGAGCCCGGCGGAGAAGGTCACCACCATGTCGCTCTCACGCCATTGGCGGGTTGCCACCCGCTGGCGCCAGCGCTCCAGCAGGGTTGTGGCCGACTCCTTGTCATGCCCCGGTATGAGGATGGCCAGCTCCTCGCCCCCATAGCGGTAGAGGTTTGCCCGCTTGCCCGCCACCTGCATGCCCTCCTGGGCGACGGTCTGTAGCACAGTATCCCCCATCAAGTGACCCCGTTGGTCGTTGATGGCCTTGAAGTTGTCCAGATCGACGATACCGAGGAAGAAGGGCTGGCCGTTGTCGACGCAGGCCCTGAGATCCTGATCGAAGCTGCGGCGATTGAACAAGCCGGTGAGAGCATCCGTGGTGGAGGCGGTGATGGCCTCCTGCATCTGATCGTGACCATGCTGGATCTCCTGGCGCAGCAGGTTGTCGGGCTTGTCCAGATCGATGCGACCGACCCGCATCATGGCGACGATCTGGATGATCATCTTGTTGTAGGAGTTGCGCAGGGAGCCCCAGCACAGCAGGCAGATCAGCAGACAGACCGGGATCACGATGAGCAGCAGGTAGGCATCGGCCCGGCTGGCACTCTTGAAGTCCTCGTCGCTGACGGTATAGATGACGAACCAGTCCGGGTTGGAGAAGGAGTAGTAGTAGAGATGGGTCCGGGTCTGCGGGTCATGAAGGTGATCTTCCCCGTTGGTCATCTTGCCGATGAGGGCGGGGTCTATGCTGTGGCGAAACAGGTTGCTCACATCCGAATGGAGCAGGATGTCGCCGGCCCTGTCCACCACGTAGAACTCCCCCTTGATGGGGCTCTTCAACTGGCGCAGCGGATAGCTCAGGTGTTCGAGATTGAGATCCATGGCCAGGGTGCCGAGGGGGTAGCCATCCTTGCTGACGATGAGCTGGGAGAAGGAGACGGTCTGCTGCCCGGTCTGCGCATTGGTGTAGTGATCGCTGTAGTTGACGAACAGGCTGCGGGAGGTGGAAGACCTGTACCAGGGGCGCGTGGTGGCATCGAAATCGGTGTCGACCGCCAGGAAGGGGACGGTATTGAAGTGGCCGCGGAGATCGGAGGCGACGATGCTGGTGATGTTGGGATTGATGGACAACGTTTGTATCAGCACGGTGCGAAGCGAGGACTGCTCCTCGTTCAGGAACCCCTCCAGCCTTGGCTCGTCGATGAAGTTGCTGGTCTCGTTGAGGATGTACTCCAGCGGCTTGAACTGCTGCTCGATAAACTGGGTCGCCATGTTGTGGACGAACATGGCCGCCATCCCGTGGTACTCCTGCTCGGCCGAGCGCTTGATGATGCAGCTGACGGCCGCCATGCTGGCGATCAGGGTCAGCATGATCACGCCAAAGGAGATATTGAGCTGGGTATTGCAGTTCAGGTCTTTGCTGATGATGTTGTTCATGGCGCTGTCTGGTGGCCTTGTATCGTCTCGAATAGGGCTGATTTTGGGGGGAGGGAGTCTATCGTCATCCCTGTCAACATGGCTTGACCCGGATCAAGTGAACTGGTGAAAAAAGAGTCATTGCTCTAAACCAGATCCTGACAATCAGGTTTTACCCTCTCTTTTATGCTGCATTTTCCAGCTTATAGATTGACCTATGCTGGTTTTGGCGAGATTGGCCACATATGTGCCACCTCGTCTCCCGAGGCTCCCGCTCTCCGCCGTCCCTGACCGCCGCCGTCCAATTGGTGCCAGATGACGCCCGGCATCCCTGGCACTCCCCGGTTTTCCCGCCAACATGCCCCAAATTGTTAATTCAGGGGCGAAATAGAACAATAAAATGCAAATGAGATTTGTTACTATTCACATGCAGTTGGCAGTCGAGGATCAGATGCAACTTGTTCACCCCCCATTGACCGTGGTCGCCGCGACCATCTCCGCCCTCTTGGCAGGCTCAGCCCTGGCCGCCCCCCAGAGCTCGACCGAGCCGGTGGCCGACGAGACCCTGACCGTGCTGGGCCAGACCTATCGCAACACCGCGACCAAGACCCAGCTCGACCCCATCGAGACGCCCCAGGCCATCTCGGTGGTGGACGGCGAGACCCTGGAGCAGCGCGGCGTCAGCTCGGTGAGCGAGGCCCTGCGCTATGTGCCCGGCGTCAACACCGAGCTGCGGGGCGGCGCCGTCAATCGGCTGGACCTGTTCAATATCCGCGGCTTCGACAACTACCAGAACTTCTACGACGGCCTGCTGCTGCAATACAACGAGTGGAACCTGCAACCCCAGATAGATCCGGTGGCCATCGAGCAGCTGGAGGTGTTCAAGGGGCCGACTTCCGTGCTCTACGGCAGCATGCCGCCGGGGGGCATGGTCAACCTCATCGCCAAACGCCCCCAGCGGGACGCCAAGCACAGCGTGAGCCTGGCCACGGGTACGGGGGCCTTGAAAGAGATGACCCTGGACAGCACGGGGGCCATCAACGAGCAACTCGCCTACCGGGTGGTGGGGCTGGCTCGCCAGAAGGACGGCCAGGCGGTGACCTCGGAGGAGGAGCGCTACGTGTTCGCGCCCTCGCTCGACTGGCAGCTCGGTGAGCGCACCCTGCTGAATCTGAACCTCTATTACCAGAAGGATCCGGAGGCGGGCATCTACACGACTGTGCCGGCGAGCGGCTCGGTCAAGAGCAACCCCTTGGGGCAGCTTGGCAGCGACACCTTCCTCGGCGACGAGAACTGGAACGAGTACAACCGGGATGTGACCCTGCTGGGCTACAAGCTGAGCCACGAGTTCAACGACAACTGGCAGGTGCTGCAAAATGCCCGCTACATGGATGCCTCCGCCTATCAGCGCAACACCTATAACGCGCCCCTGGCGGCGGACAATCGCACCGTGGCGCGCAACGCCTACCTGACGGACGAAGATTCCCGCGGTTTCGTCATCGACAACCAGCTGGCGGGCAAGCTGATGACGGGCAACGCCCAGCACAACATGTTGCTCGGGATCGATTACCAGTATCTGGATGCCCACATCCTCTATCGGGATACGCTCGACTACTCGGCCCCCAGCATCGACATGTTCAACCCGAACCACAACCAGATAGTGCCGAGTGCCCTGAATTTCTCCTATGAGGATCGCAAGGTCATTCGCCAGTCCCAGACCGGGGTCTATCTGCAGGATCAGGTGCGCCTGGACAGGCTGGTGGCCATCGGCGGCGCCCGCTACGACAGCTACCGGATGGATACCGACAGCCATACCCTCTACCAGGGATCCGCCAGCCAGTCTCTCGCGAAGATCGATCAGGACAACCTCTCCTTCCGTCTCGGCGCCCTCTACGAGCTGGACTATGGCTTCTCCCCCTATGTGAGTTACGCCGAGAGCTTCGAACCTGTGCCGGGGGCGGACAAGAACGGCAAGGCGTTCGACCCCTCCACCGGCCAGCAGTGGGAGGGGGGCGTCAAGTTCCTCTCCGAGGACATGAGCAAGACCTTCACCGTCGCCGCCTTCCATATCACCAAGGAGAACGCCCTGGTGACGGATCCGGACAACATCTACGGGCCCAAGCTGCAGACCGGCGAGATCGTCTCCAAGGGCATAGAGCTGGAGGGGCGGATGGATCTCACCAGCAACTTGGATCTGGCCCTGAGCTACACCCGCCAGGACATGGAGATCACCCGCGACACCACGGATCTGCAGGGCAAGACCCCGGTCTGGGTGCCCAAGCAGATGGCCTCCTTGTGGAGCAACTACTATGGCGGCGGCAGCCTGCAGGGCATGCGCATCGGCGCCGGCCTGCGCTACGTGGGTGAAGCCCAGCTCGATGCCGCCAATACCGATACGGTGCCGGATTATCTCCTGATGGACATGTCGGCGGCCTACGATCTGGCCGAGCTGAGCCAGAGCCTGAAAGGGGTTCAGGCGTCGCTTAGCGCCACCAACCTCTTTAACAAGACCTACTACTCCTGCTACGACCAGAACAACTGCTGGTTTGGCGCCGAGCGCAACCTGGAGGCGAGACTCAAATACGCATTCTAACCCTGCGTCCCGGCCCGCGGCCGGGCTTATCCCGCCCGGGTTCGCCCTCCCGCGAGCCCGGTACAGTGCCAGCCCATGGGCAGGGCGGCATGCCCATGGGCGAGGGCCTTGGCAGCCTGGCGGCCCGGACCCGGGCCCGCCATCTGGCGGATCATCAGGCCCTGTGCGCCACCGCCTCGTCCCTGATCGCCTCCCTCAAGGGGGAGCCGGTGGCCGGGGAGACGCCGCTGCTGGTGGCGAGCGGCACTCGCCAGCCGGCCCCCGAGCTGGCCCGGGCGCTGCACGACTATTGGCGTCTGGCCCACCCGGAGGCGGGCCCGGCCTATTGGCTGACCCGCAGCTGGGGCATGCTCTGCTGGCAATCCATCTACCTCGCCATGGTGGCCGTCTACCGGGTCGGCGCCGTGCCGGCCCTGGACCGACTGGGGCAGGGGTATCAGGCCGGGCTGGTGTCCGGCTTCACCTTGCCGGTGGAACCCATGATCACCGGGGCGCGGGAGGTCTTGATCGCGGCTGCAGGCACTCGGCTGCGGACCCACTGGCAGCAGCTGTTCGAGCTGATGGGGAGCGTGCAGCGGCTGAGGCCAGGCTTCATCCGCCCGCTGTTGGCGGACGATCTGCTGGCGGCCCTGGTGCGGGTGCCTGACTTCTTCGGCGAGATCAGCCGGGAGGAGGTGGCGGCCCATGCCCCGCTCTGGCTCGCCGCCTGCGGCTTGCCGAGCGAGCACCTGGCGGGCTGGAACTCGCTGCAAGCACCACCAGGGGTGGAGGCCGTCCCCGGCTATGTGCGCCAGCGCTGCTGCCTGCACTACAAGCGTCGGGACGGCGAGCTCTGTGGCAACTGCCCGCGCCGGCAGGGCGCCCTGAGCTGCGATGAGGAGTGATGCCCAGGGCTCGCCCGGGTGGATGAAGATGCGTGCAAGCCGCCCCATAGGGGCGGCTTTTTTATTGGGGGAACGGGCAGGGTTGCCGTCGATAGGGCCTGCTGGCCTGGCTCCGTATGGCCGAGCGGAGGGGCGCGGGTCTGGGCCCAGGGGGTCCGCGACCCTCCGGGCTGTTGTTTATACGCTGGCTTGGCTCGCCCCCATCTTGGTGCGGATACGCTCGAACAGGCTCTGCAGGCAGGCCTGATCCTTGTCGGCGGCGCGCACGGCGCCATACATATGGCGGCGGATCCCCTGGCCCAGGGGTCTGGCCTCGAGCAACCCCTGGCGCACGAACTCATCGCTGGCCCAGCGCGGCAGGGCGGCGACCCCGAGCCCGGCGGCGGCCATCTGCAGCATGACGGAGGTGTTGTCCACCGTCTTGCAGCGGGCGGGTTCGACCCCGGCAGGTTGCAGGAAGCGGCTGAACACGTCCATGCGGGCCCGCTCCACCGGGTAGACCAGCAGCACTTCCTGCAGCAGATCTATCGGCTCTATCTTTGTCTTGTGGCATAGCCTGCTGTCAGGGGCCATCACCAGTGTCAGTTCGAAGGAGAAGAGCGGCTCGAAGTGGAGATCCCCGCGGGTATGCACATCCGAGATGAGCAGCAGATCGAGCTGGCCGCCGAGCAGGGCCCCTATGGTATCGAAGCCGGGCACGGACTCTACCTCCAGGTCCACCCCTGGCCACTGGCGGCGAAAATCCGGCAACAGCGGCAGCAGCCACTGGATGCAGCTGTGGCAATCCAGGGCCAGATGCAGCCTGCCCGCATCCCCGCTGTGCAGGGCCTGCAACTGCTTCTCGGTCTGGGCCAGGGCGGGCAGCACCTGACGGGCCAGGGCCAGCAACTGCTGGCCCGCCGCCGTCAGCACCAGGGGGCGGCTCTTGCGCAGGTAAAGCTCGAGGTTGAGGCGAGTCTCCAACTCCTTGAGCTGATGGGAGAGGGCGGACTGGGTGAGACTCAGGCTCAGGGCCGCCCCGGCCAGTGAGCCCTGTTCGGCCAGCGCACTGATGGTCTTCAGATGCCTGATGTCGATGTTCAGATTGCTGGTGGGATTGGGCACACCCATGGCAGAACTCCTTGTCGTGTGGGTTGCAGCGGCGCTGACGTCCCCCTCATCTGACGCGACCCCGGGCCCTGCGTCAGTTGAGGATTTCTTGAGAGCCAGTTGAAGAGGATTCAATAGCCAAGGCCACCTTATCTCGACATTCTAGATGTGTAAACATCTGGATGGCCAAATCATCCAGTTTCCCATCAGATGAACGAGCATAAGGAATTGGACCTATGACCTGCGCACACACTCTCGGTTTCCCCCGTATCGGCGCCAAGCGCGAGCTGAAATTTGCCCTCGAATCCTACTGGCGTGGGGAGACCAGCCAGGCGGAACTCATCGCCGTGGGCAAGAGCCTGCGTGAGCGCCACTGGCAGGCCCAGCGTACCGCCGGGGTCAGCCTGCTGCCGGTGGGCGATTTCGCCTGGTACGATCAGGTGCTCGGTACCAGCCTGCTGGTGGATGCCGTGCCTGAACGTCACCGTCATGGCGACACCGATCTCGACACCCTGTTCCGGGTGGCCCGTGGCCGCGCACCGACCGGCCCCAGCGCCGCCGCCGCCGAGATGACCAAGTGGTTCAACACCAACTACCACTATCTGGTGCCCGAGTTCAGCCGGGATCAGCGCTTCAAACTGGGCTGGAGCCAGCTGTTTGACGAGGTGGAAGAGGCCAAGGCACTGGGGTTGCCGGTCAAGGCGGTGCTGCTCGGCCCCGTCTCCTATCTGTGGCTCGGCAAGGAGAAAGAGAGCGGCTTCTCCCGCCTCGACCTGTTGGATCGTTTGCTGGTCGTCTACCAGGAGATCCTGGCCAAACTGGCATCCCAGGGAGTGGAGTGGGTGCAGATCGATGAGCCGGCCCTGACCCTGGATCTGCCGGACGAGTGGCGCCTGGCCTACCTCAAGGCCTATGAGCGCCTGGCGGGCCCCTGCAAGCTGCTGCTCACCACCTATTTCGGCTCCGTGGCCCATCAGCGCGACATCATCACCAGCCTGAAGGTGGACGGCCTGCACCTGGATCTGGTGGCCGCCCCCGAGCAGCTGGAGTCCCTGGTGCCCCATCTGCCGGCCCAGTGGGTGCTCTCCGCCGGCGTCATCAACGGCCGAAACGTCTGGCGTGCCAACCTGGGCAAGCTGGCACCGACCCTGACGGCACTGAAGGCCAGGCTCGGCGAGCGCCTCTGGGTGGGCTCCTCCTGCTCTCTGCTGCACAGCCCGGTGGACTTGACCCTGGAGCATGAGCTGGACGCCCAGACCCGCAGCTGGTTCGCCTTCGCCTTGCAGAAGTGCTACGAGTTGGGGCTGCTGGCCGAGTACCTGAACGGTGGGGATATCGACAGGATAGCGGCCTACAGCCAGCCCATCGTCGATCGGGAGTCCGACAGCCGGGTGCACAAGAAGGCGGTGCAGTCACGGCTTGCCAGCCTCACCAACAGCGACTTCGATCGCCAGAACGTTTACCCGGTACGGGCCGAGGTGCAGCGCACGGATCTCAAGCTGCCGCTCTTGCCCACCACCACCATAGGCTCCTTCCCGCAGACCGCCGAGATCCGGGCGCTGCGACAGGAGTGGCGTGCCGGCCGGATCGGTGATGGTGCCTACGAGGCGGGCATTCAGGCCCAGATCAAGGATGCGATCGAGCGCCAGGAAGCCATCGGGCTGGACGTGCTGGTGCACGGCGAGGCCGAGCGCAACGACATGGTGGAGTACTTCGGTGAGCTGCTGGACGGCTTTGCCATCACCCGTTTCGGCTGGGTGCAGAGCTATGGCTCCCGCTGCGTCAAGCCACCGGTGATCACCCGTGACATCGACCGCCCGACCCCCATGACACTCGAATGGACCAAGTTTGCCCAGAGCCTGACTGACAAGCCGGTCAAGGGCATGCTGACCGGCCCGGTCACCATCCTCTGCTGGTCCTTCCCGCGGGAAGACGTGAGCCGGGAGCAGTCCGCCCTGCAAATTGGCCTGGCCATTCGCGACGAGGTGGCGGATCTCGAAGCCGCCGGCATCAAGATCATCCAGATCGACGAGCCGGCCATCCGCGAAGGCTTGCCCCTTCGCAAGCAGGATCATCAGGCCTACCTGGACTGGGCGGTGCGCGCCTTCCGCCTGAGCGCGAGCCCTGTGGTGGACAGCACCCAGATCCACACCCACATGTGTTACAGCGACTTCAACCTCATCATAGAGGCGGTGGCGGCGCTCGATGCGGACGTCATCACCATAGAGACCAGCCGCAGCCAGATGCAGTTGCTCGAGGCGTTCGAGCGCTTCAACTACCCGAACGAGATCGGCCCCGGCGTCTACGACATCCACTCGCCGAACGTGCCGAGCCAGGTCTGGATCGAGGAGCTGATCCGCAAGGCCGCCAAACAGATCCCGGCCGAGCGGCTCTGGGTCAACCCGGATTGCGGCCTCAAGACCCGCGGCTGGGAAGAGACCACAGCCGCCCTCAAGGTGATGGTGGAGGCGACCAAGGCGCTGCGCGCCGAGCTGGCCTGAGCAAGCCCATCACGGGGCTGAGCGTGAGGAGAGAATACGGAAATAACGAAGGAGGGAAGGCGCGAGCCTTCCCTCTTTTTTATCCGCCATGGGCACCGGTCAGGTGCAGCAAGGGGGGGATCTGCGGGGATGGGCTGGGGGCCGCTGCCCAAGATCGTGGCGCTGGGGCCTGCGCCAGGGTGGCGCCTAGCCAGGGCAGATCGAGGGGAATGGCATTGCGATCCCCGATCACCTGATTGCGGTGTCGGGGCCCGAGGCAGCCGTAGCGCTCGGGGTTTGTCTGGGTGAAGAGGCCGAGGCAGGGCACGCCGCTGGCGGCCGCCAGATGGAGCGGGCCCGTGTCGGCGCTGATGAAGAGCCGCAGATCCTGGGTGAAGCGCACCAGCTCGACGAGGTTAGGCAGGGCGAGCTGGCAGTCCCCGAGTGCGGGCATGGGGTCGGCCGGATCGGTGAGCTGGATCAGCAGGGCATCCGGGCAGTGGCGGCGCAAGTCCCAGAGCAGGCGCTGCCACTGGGGTTGGGTGAGCCCCTTGCCCTTGCGGGCGCCGGTGAAAAAGCCCACGAGGGGGCGGCCCGGATAGGCCTCGGCAAGGGTCGTGAGAGGGGCGCTGGGACCCGGCGCCCCTCCCAGCACTATGGGGTCCGCCAGGCTGGCCTGCCTGCCGAGCAGTTGCAGCGGCTGGTGGGCGTAGTGACGGCCGTCGTCGGGGGCCAGGGGGCGTTCAAAGAGCAGATCCCCATTGGCATCGTCGAAACCCAGCTTCTCGGCCCCCCGCACCCAAGCGGCGATCAGATGATCCGTGCTGGAGGCAAACGGCACATAGACCCTGTCGTAGTGCTGGCGGCGCAGGCGCCAGAGCGCTGGCAGGGCCGTCAGCAGATGCCTGCCCTGCAGGCGCAGCAAGTGAAGACGCTGGAGCCGGCACTGGGCGAAGAAGGGGAGCAGGGGGCCGCCGCTGCATACCAGCTCGATCTCGGCCTTGGGGTGGGCACTGCGCAGGGCGTGCAAGAAGGGCAGCAGGAACAGGTTGTTACCGATGCGGTTGGTGCTGCGGATGACGAGGATCCGGCGTGCCGCCGGCTGGGGGCCGGGCAGCTTGCCCCGGCGGGCAAGCCAGGCGAGGAAGGCGCGTTCAAGCCCTTGTGTCCAGCAACGGCGCCGGCCGTCGAAGCGACGCAGGGCATCTCTGAGGGTGCTCATGTGGAGTGACTCTGTGAGTGAGGATGCGCTCAGGGTGACGGGGGAGCATTAAGGGGGAATTAAGGCCGCAGCCCGTTGGAAGGGTTTTTCCTGGCAACCAGCCGTGCTGGCAATGGGGGCGGGGAAGTCGTTAATATTGCGCATTTGAAATAAACCTTATCGTCGCGGGAGCAGGATGCAGTTCAGGGATTTTTTGCCGGTATCGACCAATACCGGTCTCAGAGAGTGTGTGGTGGGGGCCCTAGGCGCCTTCATCGGCTTGTGCGGGACGGGTCTGCTCTGTCAATGGGCGCTCGGGATAGAGGCGCATTGGCTGATAGCCCCCATGGGGGCCTCCGCCGTCCTGTTGTTCGCCGCGCCGGCGAGCCCCCTGGCCCAGCCCTGGTCCATCCTGGTGGGCAACGGGGTCTCTGCCCTGATGGGGGTGGCCAGCGCCGCCCTGGTGCCGGATCCGGCCCTTGCCTCGGCCTTGGCGGTGACGCTGGCCATAGGCGCCATGTTTCTGACCCGCAGCCTGCATCCCCCCGGCGGCGCCGTGGCCCTGACCGCCGTCATCGGGGGGGAAGGCATTCGCCAGCTGGGGGTCGGCTATGTGCTCCTGCCCGTGCTCATCAATTCATCCCTGCTGCTGGTTCTGGGCTTGTGCTACAACCGCCTGCTGGGGCGTCGCTACCCCAATGGCGCCAAGGTCGCCCCCAACCCCCACCAGACCGCGGATCCCCAGCCGAGCGCCCGTCTCGCCAGCGCCACCGACATCGACTTCGCCCTCAAGCAGCACGGGGAACTGCTCGACATCAGCCGCCAGGATCTGCAGGCGCTGCTGCAAGAGGCGCAGTTGCACGCCCTGCGCGAGCGGGTCGGCACCGTGCGATGCCTGGACGTGATGTCGAAAGATCTGGTGGTGACCTCGCCGGACGAGCCGGCCATGGCGGCCTGGCAATTGCTCTTCCACCACAGGATCAAGGCGCTGCCCGTGGTGGAGGGGGAGCGGCTGGTGGGGATCCTCACCCTGCATGACCTCATGATCGACAAGGAGCAGCAGCCTCGTGGCCTGCAGGCGTTGGAGACCCAGAGGGTGGCGGCGTTGATGACCAGTGCGGTGCGAACGGCCCAGAGCCATCAGCCGCTCCATGATCTGGTGACGGCCTTCTCCGATGGCGGCCTGCACCATATGCCGGTGCTGGAGGGGGAGCGGCTGGTGGGGATCCTGACCCAGTCGGACATGGTGGCCGCCCTGTTCAACCTGGCGCTGCAGCCTGGCTTGACGAACGAGGAGGTTCCCCCGTTCGTCGACAGATAAAAACAGGCCCCTTGCGGGGCCTTTTTTGTGGCTAACGTCGACTCAGGGGGTCGCGCCTGGGGTTGTGTAGACGGTCTCCCCCTGAAACACGGTGCGCTCGACCCGGGTCTCGGCAATCTTCTCCGGGGTGCCGGCATGGACCAGGGCGTAGAGGTCCCTGTCCAGCACGATGAAGTCCGCCGATTTACCCACCTCGATGGAGCCGGTGATCTCCCCCTGGCGTACCGCCCTGGCGCCGTTGATGGTGTAGGCGGCCAGCATCTCGGTGAGGGAGATGCGCTGGCTGGCGCGGTATTCGTCGCCACTGCCGGCGGCCTTGATGATGCCGGCGGCCATGTTCTCGAACGGGCGGGGATCCCGGCTGTCTACCGGCGCATCGCTGCCTGCCACCAGCACGGCGCCCGCCTTGCGCGAGCTCTCCACCGGGTAGAGGGCCTCGTGCAGGTAGCCGAGGGGATCGTAGAGGGCCTCGCTCAGCGGCTGACCCGCCCTGGTGGTCTGGATGAAGGGGGTCACCAGCATGTCGTAGGCGAGCTGGGGCGTGGTCCAGGCGTAGGTGAAGGTGAGGTAGAGGCCGAGCTCCCCGAGTCGCTTCTGATCGTCCGGATGAACCACCTGCAGGTGGGCCAGGGTGTGGGGAATGCCGTGATCACCGTTGCTGGCGCGGGCCGCGCTCAGCGCATCCAGTCCCATCCGGGTGCTGCGATCGCCGATGCTGTGCATGTGGATGCTGAATCCCTCCTTGTCCAGGGCGCCCACGTAGCGCTTCAGATCCCCATCGCTGTAGTTGACGATGCCGTTGCTGCCCGCATCCTCGCTGTCGGCTGTGATGGTCACCTCGCCGCTGCCGGTGTCCATGGCGAGGTGAGGTCTGTGGTAATTCTCCAGCATGCCGGCGTTGGGCAGGAAGACAGGATCGGTGAAGGGATCCCCCTCGATCACGCCATCGAGGAAGATCTTGACCGCATCGGCCTTGATGAGGGGATTGTCTGCGAAAGACTCCCTGACTTCGCGAGCCTTGGCGAGGCGAGCCCCCAGATCCAGGGTGCCGGCGTAATCCTCGGCATGGAAGCAGGTGGCGGCGGTGACCCGCATGTGCAGCAGATCCTGCCCCTGCATGTTGCGCAGCCGATGGCGAATGAAATCGGTGGCGCAGGCGTCCTGAATGCCGGTGATGCCGCGCGACGCCATCAGCTCCGAGATGGCGGGCAGGATCTTGTCGTACTGGGCGGCGGCCTGATCGTCGCTCGCGCTCAGCACGTCGGTGTCGGGCACGGGGATGGCGCTGCGGGCCCCATCGCGGATGACGCCGCTGGCGAGATCCACATAGGGGATGAAGGCCTCGAACACGCCTCCCGGCGCCAGACTTGCGCCGTTGAAGCCGACCGTGTTGCCGTCCTGGTCTGCCGCCAGGGCCAGCGCCCGGGAGTTGTAGGCGCTGGCGTGACCGTCGACTCCGGCCAGCATTACCGGGTTATCCGGCGCCGCCGCATCGAGCGCCGCCAGCAGGGTGGCATGGGTGGCGGTCGGGGTGTTGCCATCATAGGGGGACCACTGGTTGACCACCAGCCACTCCCCTGGCTTGGGGGAGTAGCGGGGCAGGCACTCCCTGACGCTGGCGGCAAGCTCGTCCAGATCGACGCTCTGGCCGTCGAGATCGCACATGTCGAGTGCGACCGTGCCGAGCAGATGGATGTGGTTGTCGTGCAGGCCCGGCAGCACCATGCGACCCCGCAGATCCACCACCTGGGTGCTCTTGTTCTGATAGGCCTCGGCACCGTCACGGGAGCCCACGTAGATAAACTTGCCGCCCTGCACCACCATGGCCTCGGCCTGACTGCCTTGCCCGTCCTGGGTGTGGATCTTGCCGTTGAGGTAGAGGGTGCTCGGGGTCTGGGATGTGCTGCTGTTCTCCTGCTGGCAGCCGCCGAGCAGGGTGCCCAGCAGCAGGGTGCTCATCAGGCGAGGCAGGGGGCCCAGCCTTTGTTGTTTGCTATCCATAGCGTGCTCTCCTTGGGTTAATTGCAGTATTTACTGCATATATGAGCACCCTTGTTTATTGCAGCTATTCTGATAAATGCCAGTGATTGCTGCACTTTTTTTGGCTTGTGTTTACCGCGTCACATCATGTAGTTATGGCGAGCAGTGAGGGCGAATCGGCCTGACAGCGGAGAAGTCTTGATGGAACATCTATTGCCGAGCGAGCTCTGCATGCGGCGCCAGCCGAGGCAGCAGCGCAGCCAGGAGGCGGCGAGCCGCATCGAGCAGGCCACCCTGGCGCTGCTGCAGGAGCAGGGGTTCGCGGCGCTCAACACCAATGCCATCGCCGAGCGGGCCGGGGTAGGCATCAAGTCGCTCTATCACCTCTATCCCAACAAGGAGGCGATCATCTGCCGCCTCGCCATGGACTGGTTGGAGGCGGTGTGCGAGGCGCAGGAGGCGATCCGCGAGCAGGCCCTGAGCTGGCCCCAGACCCTGCAGATGCTGGACGAGGCCCTGGTGGCCCTGGACGAGCGCTTTGTCGGCTACGGGGCGCTCTGGCAGGCGATGGATCTCATCCCCGCCCTGCACGGGGTGGAGCAGGAGCACGAGCGGGGCCAGATAGCCTTCTGGTCGGAGCGGCTGCGCCACTTCGGTTGCCGCTGGCCAGAGCCAGAGCTCACCACCCTGGTGCGCTACTTCTATCGGACGACGGACGTGGCCAAGCAGTGCACCAAGGGGCAGGGGGAGCCGGGTGTGCTGATGTGGCAACTGCACAGGCGCTGGTGTGAGCAACTGATCGGTGCTGCCATCGCGGAGCCGGATCCGTCCCTTGTCTGGCGCGTCCTCCCCGGCCTGACATCAGGCTGATCCTGTGCTAGCTAGGTCATTCAGCGCCAAGACCTGTGATGAAGGACAAAGGATTGACCAAAAACAGAGAGGGAGTGCCAGGCACTCCCTCTCTGTCTTGAGGCTAGGCTCGGCCCCTAGCCGTAGCGTGCCAGGGTCAGCCCCTCGTCGCTGATGGCGGGGGCGCTGCCGCTGATGAGATCCGCCAGCAGCTGGCCCGAGCCCGCCGCCATGGTCCAGCCTAGGGTGCCGTGACCCGTGTTGAGCCAGAGCCCCGGAATGGGGCTAGGTCCCACCAGGGGCGTACCGTCCGGCGTCATGGGGCGCAGCCCGGTCCAGAACTCGGCACGGGAGAGATCGCCGCCATCGGGGAAGAGATCCCGTACCACCATGGCCAGGGTGTCGTGGCGCCTGGGGTTGAGCGCGAGGTTGAAGCCGCTGAGCTCCGCCATGCCGCCGACCCGGATCCGCTCATCGAAGCGGGTGATGGCGACCTTGTAGGTTTCGTCCAGCACTGTGCTGCGTGGGGCTGCGTCAGGATTGACCATCGGCAGGGTGAGGGAGTAGCCCTTGACCGGGTGGACGGGCAGGGCGAGGCCGAGGGGGCGCAGGAAGCCGGTGCCATAGCTGCCCAGCGCACAGACGATGGCATCGGCCTGCCAGCGCCGCTCACCGGCCCGCACCGCTACGGCGCGGCCGTCGGTCAGCTCGATCTCGTCGATGGCGCAGTCGAAGACGAACTCCACCCCGAGGCGTCTGGCCTCTGCCGCCAATCCATGGGTGAAGCGGTAGCAGTCGCCGGTCTCGTCTCCGGGCAGGCGCAGGCCCCCCACTATCTTGCCGCGCACCCGTGCCAGGGCGGGTTCGGCCTGCTCGCAGCCGGCGGCATCCAGCGCCTCGTAGGGGACGCCGTATTCGGCCAGTACCTCGATGTCCCGCTTGCTGGCGTCCAGCTGAGCCTGACTTCGAAACAGTTGCAGGGTGCCGAGTTGGCGCCCCTCATAATCGAGCGTCAGCTCATCTCGCAGCGCCTTCATGCAGTCGCGGCTGTATTCGGCAAGGCGCACCATGCGCCCCTTGTTGGTGGCGTAGGCGGTGGGGGTGCAGTTGGCAAACATCTGCAGCATCCAGCGCAGCTGGAAGGGATCCGAGGTGGGGCGCACCGTGAAGGGGGCATGCTTTTGCAGCAGCCATTTCGCCGCCTTGAGGGGAATGCCGGGGGCCGCCCAGGGGGAGGCGTAACCCGGGGAGATCTGCCCCGCGTTGGCGTGGCTGGTTTCAAGCGCTACCCCGCTTCGGCGCTCCAGCAGGGTCACCTGATGGCCCGCCTTGGCCAGATACCAGGCGCTGGTCACCCCGATGACTCCCCCACCCATTACCACTATCTTCATCACATCGTCCTTGTCATGACCGCTTGCGCGGGATTCACGCCTTCCCGGCCTGAGGCCGGGGCAATGGAGATCACGGTATCATCGGCAGCGGGATCGGCAAATCCGTTGCCTTGAAAATGTGATTTATCACCGTATTAACATCGAAAGCCAGTGTTTGATGAGGTTCAGTGACAATGAATTGACATTTCAGGCTGCGAGAAAGGAGGGGCTGTGGGCTTGGCAGGGGAGGAGAAAACACGGCGCAAACAAAAACCGCAGGACAGGCCTGCGGTTTTGGGGATCTTCGCTCATTGCGCCGAGAAGAGCTTGGCAGGGGGCGTGGACTGGGCGGTGAGGCTCATGCGCCCGGAACTCTCCAGCCAGCTCTTGATGCGCTTGGCGTCGGCCACCCGGGCCCCCGGGGTATCGGCATGGAGCAGCACCATGATCACCGGCTCTTGGCTGACCTTGGTCTCCATCACCAGGCAGCGACCCGCCTCGCGGATATAGCCCGTCTTGGAGACCATGATGGGCCAGCTTCCTTCACGCACCAGGCTGTTGGAGTTGCGATAGTGCATCTGGCGCTTGCCGTTGCGGATCAGGCGTTGATCGGTGGAGGTGTACTGGCGGATGAGGGGATAGGTGGAGGCCGCCGCCACCAGCTTGGCCAGGTCGTGGGCGCTGGAGACGTTGCGCGGATTGAGCCCAGTGCTGTCGGCAAAATGGGTGCTCCACATGCCGAGCATGCGGGCCTTGGCGTTCATCGCCTCGATAAAGGCACGGCGACCGCCGGGGTAATGGCGACCGAGGGCGGAGGCGGCCCGGTTCTCCGACGACATCAGGGCGATGTGCAGCATGTCGGCCCGGCTCAGGCGCGAGCCGACCGCGAGGCGTGACCCCGTGCCCTTGAGTCTGTCCACATCATCCATGGTGACGGTCAGGGTATCGTTGAGGCGCTGGTTGCCGTCCAGCACCACCAGCGCCGTCATCAGCTTGGTGATGGAGGCGATGGGCATGACCCGGTTGGCGTTGCGTTCGGACAAGATCTCGCCGGTACGTGGATTGGCGACCACGAAGGCATCGGAACTGAGAACAAGATTGTTACGGGGTTCGAGGAAACTCTTGCTGGGAGCGGCGTGGGCACCGTGCATGCTGACGGGAAGGAGGAAGGCACCGAGCAGCAGTTTGAGAAAAGGGCGCATGTTCATGATGAGGCTCTACCGTACGACAAACGAGGTTATTTGGCTAAGTTATATGACGGGAACTGACGCTTAACAACGTCAAAAGTTCCAAAATTTTCATTTTATGAGGTGAGTGGCCTTGCAATCACCTCAAGGGCGGCTAATGGCGATGTCAGCCGCAGAACAGGGGGTGTTGTGGTCGCCAACATCGTCAAGATGAACCCAGGTGGCGCACTTTATGCCTGTAATTTCCCGCCCTTGCCACTCTTTTCACACACTTCGTCGCGGTATGGCCTCGTGCAGCTCTCTGGCCATTACTCTTCAAGATGGCAAACGATGCTGGCGGGTTACAGCAAGCGGCTGGATAGACATTGTCTGGGAGCACCGTAACTTGCCGATATTGGGGAGCAGTCCGGTATCCAGGACTGCGTTGGCTCAAGCCAGCAGCCCTGTGCGGGGTCAGGCCGTATGGGGTAGGGCAACCTGCATCAGCGCTGGAGGGCGCTGCTCGACAAAATAGTGCCAGATATGCTCATAGAGGGCCTTCTGACCAGGAAAACTGGCCAGTGCCTTGGCCTCGCTCAGGGAACACCAGCGATATTCGGTGTGCTCATCGTTGAGGGTAATGGCTTGATTGGGCGGACAATAGACTACGAACACCGGTACGACACAGACAGTGTTGGTGGCATGCTCGTAAAACTGATCCAGATATTGGCCGTTGTAGAGCTCGCTCACCCCTATGCCGGTCTCCTCAAAGAACTCGCGCACTATCGTTTGCCAGCCGGTCTCACCCGCCTCGACCGAACCTGCCACATGACACCAGAAGCCCCCCTTGACCCGCTTCATCAGCAGTATCTTGATCTCGCCATCGACAGTGGAGAGGGCGACGCCGGAGACGGCCTGACAGCGAATGGGGATCATGCTGGCTCCTTCAGAGCTGGGACACTGGAACCCTATTGTTTAACCGGTATGGCAAGGATGACAAGTCATCGCCTGCATTGCGCCACCCCCGCCAGTGTTCGCCCCGCGTCAAAGGGGGGCGATTAGCCCCCCATGATGCGGGCGGTTTGAATGGCCTGGATCAGCGCGGCTCTGTTGATGCGGGGCCGCTCGCCATCCAGCAGCCCTTGCCAGAGGGTGATGGCCTCGCCGTAGCGGCCGTGCAGGAAGTGATCGGAGGCGAGCAGCATCAGGGCGCTCACTTCCCCCTTGTCGAGTGCGAGCGCGGCATCCAGCAGGCGGCGCGCCTCCGGGGTGAGCCGCTGGCCCGCCTGGTAGTAGCGTACCGTGGCCTGAGCCGCCAGGGTGGCGGTGCTGGCGCCCCCCTCCAGCAAGGCGAGCCGCTGATAGGCGAGCCAGGCGTTGTCGTAGTCGTCCCGGTAGAGGTAGAGCTGGCCGAGTTCGGCCCAACTCTCGAGATCCCGGGGATCCCGCTGCAGGCGCTGGTGCAGGGCGCCGAGCGCCTTGTCCTGCAAGTCGCGCGGACTCAGCCCCGCGAGGGGATCGGGGCGCTGCTGATACCCTTGCCAGGCCTGATAGCGGCCTGTGTTGGCGTAGACGAGGGCGACCGTTCCCAGTAGCAACAATCCGAGTAGCAGCCAGGGCAGGGGGTTGGGCGCTGGCATCTTGGCCGCGAGTCGCGCCCGCAATCGCAGCTCCGTTTCTGGAGTTGCATTGGCCAACCGCGCCTGCGCCAGCTCATGGTACAGGGGAGAGTGGGGGTTTAGCCCAGCCTGCTGCTCGGCCATGATCAGCCGGTTCAGCTCCCCCCTGGGATCCTGAGTGCCTGACGAAGCCACCGCCGCATCCAGCCGAGGACGGGGCGGCTTAGAGGGCCGCAGGCTACGGTGCAGCCGATAAACAGCCAGCAGCAGCAACAGGAGGGGACCAGCCCAGAGCAGCGCCGTGCTGGCCTTGAAGGGGGGATCGTAGCGCACGAAGTCGCCAAAGCGGGTTGTCATGCGGGCGATCACCTGATCATCGCTCTGCCCCTCGTCCACCCAGCGGTAGACCTCGAGGCGCAGATCCCGGGCGATGGGGGAGTTGGACTCCACCAGGTTCTGGTTCTGGCACTGGGGGCAGCGCAGGGAGCGTGCCAGCTCCTGGGCGCGGCTCTGCAACTCGGGATGACGAAATTGGTAGGTGTCGACGCCGCTGGCGGCGGCGAGGCCGGCCCCACAGAGCAGAATTGTGATCAGCTGTGCGCGCAGTGTTTCGATCAGAAGGTGTTTATTCATGGCTGACTCTTCGCGGTGACGGCGGCGCGAGCCTCGCTGAGCCTGGGCACGAACTGGTGTTGCCAGATCTCCCGGGTGAGTTCACCCGTGTGGCGGCTGAGCAGGGTGCCGTCGGCGTCAAACAGATAGGTCTCCGGGGTGCCATAGACCCCGAGTTCCAGCGCCAGCCTGCCGTCGGGGTCGGCCAGCACGGCGCGGTAAGGATTGCCCGCTTCGCGCAGCCAGGCGTGGGCGGCATCCCCCTTGTCCCTGTAGTTGAGGCCGTAGAGGGGCACCGAGCTTGCCAGCTCGGCGAGCAAGGGGTGCTCGGCGCGGCAGTTGGGACACCAGCTGGCCCAGACGTTGAGCAAGAAGGGCTCCCCCTTGAGGCGCTCAGTGGGGATGGGGGGGCCGCCAAAGAGATCCTGGCTCTGCCAAACCGGCAGGGAGCGCCCCAGGGTGGCCTCGTCCTGGCGGTAGGGGTCGTTGCCAAGGCCGAGCCAGAGCAGGGCGCCCAACCCCAGGGTCAAGAGCAAAGGGATAAAGAGGCGCAGGCGGGATCTCATGAGGGCTCCCGTTCGAGGGCAGGACAGGGCGCAGTGGCAGCTGCGCTGCGGGCTGCGAGCAGGGGACAGCGGGCGATCAGGCGCAGGGTGCCGCCAGCCATCATCAACAGGCCGCCAAGCCAGATCCAGCGCACCAGCGGCTTGTGATGCAGGCGCATGGCGTAGGCGTCCGGCCCCATCTTCTCGCCGAGCACCACGTAGAGATCTCCAAAGAACCCCCACTCGATGCCGGGCTCGTTCATGTTCATGGTGCGCACGCTGTAGTTGCGCCGCTCCGGCATCAGCCTTGCGATCTCTTTGCCCTCCTTGTGCACGCTGAGGGTAATGCGCTCGGCGGTGTAGTTGGGGCCGAGCAGGGGCTCGCTCCCCTCGTAGCGAAACTCGTAGGCGCCGAGTCGGTAGGGGTTGCCTGCACCGAGCACGGTGCCTCCCTCCTGGCTGTGATGGCTCACCTGAGCGATGCCGAGGGCGCAGACCGCGACGCCGAGGTGGGTCAGCAGGCTCCCAAGCCGGTTGATGTTGGTGAATCCGGTCTTGAAGGGGAAGCCGAGCAGCAGGCTGGCCAATAGCCAGAGGGCGACCATGTTGGCGAGGATCCCGCTCCAGCCGAGGGCCCCCTGATCGCGGTACCCGAGGCTGAGCAAACCGCCCCCCAGCAGGCCGAGCAGGGGCGGCAGCAGGGCGCTCACCCGGGAACATGTCCGCAAGCCTTGCCAGTGCAGGCGCGGGAGCCAGGTCATCAGCGCCATCAGCATCAGGGCCAGGGGCACGAAGATGGCGTTGAAGTAGGGGGCGCCCACCGAGAGGGATCCCAGATGCAGGGACTGGAACACCATGGGGTAGAAGGTGCCGAGCAGCACGCTGGCACAGGCCACGACCAGCAGCAGGATGGCGGCGCCGAGCAGCCCCTCCTTCGACCAGAAACCGAAGCGGGCGTAGGGGGCGCGGGTATCGGCCCGCAGGGCGAACAGGGTCAACGCTGTGGTCAACAGCAGGCCGAGCAGCAGCAGCAGGGTCAGGCCGCGATTCGGATCCACCGCGAAGGCATGGACCGAGGTGAGCACCCCGGAGCGCACCACGAAGGTGCCGAGCAGGCTTAAGGAGAAGGTGAAGATGGAGAGCAGCAGAACGCCGTGGCCGTAGGCACCGCGCTGCTCGCAGACGATCAGGGCGTGCAGCAGGGCGGTGCCCAGCAGCCAGGGTAGCAGGGAGGCATTTTCCACCGGATCCCAGAACCACCAACCCCCCCAGCCGAGCTCGTAATAGGCCCACCAGGAGCCGAGGACTATGCCGGCGGTGAGAAACACCCAGGAGCCGAGTGCCCAGGGGCGGCTCCAGTGGGCGACGGCGCCATCCAGGCGACCGGAGTGCAGCGCCGCCATGGCGAAGGCGAAGTTGACCGCAAAACCCACGTAGCCGAGGTAGAGCAGGGGGGGATGCACGATGAGGCCGATGTCCTGCAGCATGGGATTGAGATCGCGTCCCTCCATGGGTCCCGGGAAGGCACGATCGAAGGGGCTGGAAAAGGCGAGGGTGTAGAGGCCGAACAGCCCGACGATCAGCCCCATGATGGCGAGCACCCGCACCCGGATAAGCCCGTCAACCCGATTGGAACAGAGCGCCACCAGGGCGCCCCAGAGCGCCAGGGCAAACACGAAGAAGAGCATGGAACCCTCGTGGCCGCCCCAGACCGCTGCGAGCTTGAAGCCAAGGGGCAGGGCGCTGTTGGCATGCTGGGCCACATAAATCAGGGTGAAATCGTTTTGCGCGAAGCAGAGGCCGAGCAGTATCAGGGCGACGCCAAGCAGGGCGGCATTTAGCAGCGCCAGCGGCTTGGCACAGCCGAGCAGAGAAGGCGAGGCGAGACGCAGCCCCAGCCAGGGCAGGGTGCCCTGCACCAGGGCGAGCGCGGTCGCCAGCAGCAGTGAGAGATAGCCGAGCTCTGCCAGCACACAACCTCCAGTTTCACTATATCGTTCATGTGATGCCGCAGCGTCCACCTCGGGTGGGCGTTGGGGCATCACCAGAACATGCAAACATCCAGCAACAGACAAGCGCCAGTCGCCGGGGCGGCTGGCGCTTGTGAGCCGTTTTCTATACCACCGTCATCTGACCGGCGTAGAGGATGAAATAACGCAGCATCAGGATCCCCAGCAGGCTCAGGCTGCACAGCAGCACCAGGTGGGAGGGACGATGGGCCTTCTCCTTGCCGGTGATGAGACTCAGCAACTGGGGCAGCAGGATGCCGACCCCGATCACCCCGAACCAGAAGACGTTGGACCAGAAGCCACCGCCGATGGCTGCCTGCATCGCCACCTCGCTCTGGCCGCCCGCGGCATAGAGCACGCCGAAGAAGCTGGCCAGCAGCAACAGCTCCAGCACCACCATGGGCCGCTCGAAGCGATGCACGAAGTGCACCCCCTGGCTGTGGCCATCCTCCTTGAACAGGGTGACCGCCAGCAATATGGTGGAGGCGACCCCCGAGCTCACCCCCGAGACCAGGAACAGCACCGGCAGCACCGGGTTGTGCAGCATGGGGTAGCTGATCAGGGCCGACAGTAGGAAGCCGGTGTAGGCGCCAAGCAGCGCCGCCAGCAGCAGCAACGCCGGGGCGATCAGCCGCTCGAAACGGCCAATCAGGGCGATGAGGTCATCGACGAACGCCAGCTTGTCACCCAGCAGCTTGCGACGCAGGGCCTCGATCTCTGCTCTGAACACCACCGCCAGCCAGGCGAACAGCGCCGCCATATAGACCTGGAACAGCATGACCCCCATGGACATCACGGAGTCGAACTGGTAGTTGAACATCAGCTTCCAGAAGGTCCAGGGACGGGCCAGATGGAAGATCAGTATGGTGAGGCCGAGGATCACCGAGAGCGGCGCCAGGATGGCGGTCGCCTTGATGATGCCGCTCTCGCTGCCGGCCCCCTTGCGCAGGCGCAGCAGCACCGACAGGGTGCAGGAGCCGGCGGAGATGCCGAGCAGGAACAGGTAGATGGCGATGGGGCCATCCCAGACCAGGGACTCGAAGTGGAAAGCATCATGCCACATTATGATTTCTCCCCTTTGGCGATACGGTACATCTTGGGCGAGGTGCCGAGCGCCTCCTTGAAGCGATAGGTCTGCTCCTGCGCGAGCCGCTGGCTGAGGGCACTGTCGGGATCATCCAGATTGCCGAACACCAGGGCTTTGGTGGGGCAGGCCTCCACACAGGCGGGCTGCTTGCCGGCAGCCAGGTTGGTCTGGCGGCAGAAGTCGCACTTGTCCGCCACCCTGGTGACCGGGTTGATGAAGCGCACGCGGTAGGGGCAGGCGGCGAGGCAGTACATGCAACCGACGCACAGATCCGGGTTCACATCGACGATGCCATCCTCCGCGCGGATGTGGGAGGCGCCGGTCGGGCAGACGTGCACGCAGGGCGCGTTGTCGCAGTGCTGGCAAGACTTGCGAAAGAACTGGTACGACTGGTTGGGGTACTCACCCTCGGGACCGGAGCGCAGGATCTGGAGCCGGGCGACCCCGTCAGGCACCTTGTTGGTCTCGCGGCAGGCATCCATGCAGGCGGTACAGCCGATGCAGGCGGTCTCGTCGTGCAGCATGCCGTAGCGCACGCCATCTATGGTCTGGCTGTGGGCGAGGGGGCTGGCAAGGGAACGGGTACCCGTCATCATGATGAGGGTGCCCGCGCTCATCCCCGCCATGAATTGACGGCGAGAGCAGCTCATGGCGCCTCCTTGCTCACGCTGGCCTGCCGGTTGGCCGCCTTGGCGGCGTGCTGCTTGCTGTGGCAGTCGACACAGAGCTTGATCCGGGATTTCTCCGCTATGCCCACCATGGGCTCCTTGACCGGGTGCAACTGATGGCAACTGGTACAAGTGAGCTTGGTCATGTGCACGTCGTGGGCCCAGAGCGCCTCGCGCAGGGGTTTGGGCTCATGGCAGCTCATGCAGACGCCGTTCTGATCGCTAATGGGGTAGGCTTCGGTGCTCTGCTTGTCTTTGAAGCTGTCGCCAAAGCGCATCACGTCCTTGACCCCTTCCCGGTGCTGGTGAGAGGGGAGGCCGTGGCAGTTGGTACAGGTCACCGGGGCCAGGTTGTTGGGGTTGGTCGCCTTGGCATGCTTGCCGTGCATGCCCTCCGTCTGCTCCTTGTGGCAGTCGGTGCAGGCCCTGTCGGCGCTGCGCAAGAACTCCACCTCGTGGGTGGCGGGGACAGGGGTGGCCTCGGCGGCCTGGCCCTGCAGGCTGGTGAGCAGCAGGACTGCCATCAGCATCAATCGTAAGAAATCCATCGTTGAATCACCCATAGGAAGCCTCCATCCGTGGCGGGCACGCGCGGTGCCCGCCCGCATCCATCACTGCACCAGTCGCCCGGCCGCCTTGGCCTCGGCTTCCCAGGCGGGGACTGTGGTCTTGAGGAACTGGGCCTTGTCGGCGTTCAGCTGCTTCATGTCCATGCCAAGGGCGGCCTGGGCCTTCTCCTTGCTGGAGATGTCGGGGATGGCGATCTCGTGGCTGATGCCCTTGGCGGCCAGCAGGCGAGCGAGCTTGGTGCGCGCATCGGCGGCCTTGTCCAGGGCGCTGCCCAGCATCTTCAGGGCCACTTCCGGGGCATGGGCCTGCACCCCGTGGGAGGCGATGGCGAAGTCCCAGCGCCACTGGGCGTGACGGATGTCTTGCTGGATATCCTTCATCTCGGCCTCGGTGGCGCCGGCATCCCAGGCCGCCTTGGCCTCGAAGTGGGCGTGTACCAGCTGTTTCTCGACCTTGAGTTTGGTCTCGACCACGGCCTCCTTACGCTGATGGACGATATCTTGCAGCATCTCCTTGCTCTGGGTGTGGCAGTTGCGGCAAGTCTGCTCGAAGCGATCGAACGGGTTGCCGACCTTGTGATCCGTGTAGACCTTGCCCTGCTCGTTCTGCACCTTGGGCATGTGGCAGTCGACGCAGGCGACGTTGTTCTGGCCGTGAATGCCGGCGCGCCAGGTCTCGTATTCCGGGTGCTGTGCCTTGAGCATGGGGGTCTTGGAGAGGGCATGCACCCAGTCGGCGAAGCCAATCTCGTCGTAATAGGCCTCCATCTGCTCGACCCCTGTGCCCTTGTCCCAGGGGAATTTCACCGCCTTGGTGGGGCCGTTGAAGTAGTACTCAACGTGGCACTGGCCGCATACCTGGGACTGCTGATCGAAGCGGCCCTGCTCCTTGAACGGCTTGCCGATGGTTGTCATGGCGCGGTCCGCATAGGGGCGGGAGAGGTGCAGGGCGGGCTTGCCCTCCTTGAACTCTTTCGACGCGGTGTCATGACAATCGGCGCAACCTATGGTGTTGACGATCTCCGGCCCGCCCTTGGCCCACATCCCTTTGAAGTAGCCATCCTCGCCCTGCTCATCGATGACGCGGGCGACGTCCGGGCCCTTGCAGCTCCAGCACGCCATGGGCAGGGGGCCGTCTTCGGCGCTCTTGGGGGCGCCGGTGCGCAGGGTCTCCCGCACGTCGGTCAGGGCGTAGAAGTGACCGCGCGGCTTGTTGTAATCCTTGGAGAAGGGGTAGCCGGCCCAGAGCACCACCATCTGGGGATCCTCGGCCAGAGCGTCGGTGCGCTCCGCGCTCTCGCTGGTCGATGTCCAGCTGTCGAACTGATCGACGTGATCCTTGGCGAACAGCTCGTTGCGCGCCTCAATCTTGCCCTTGGGGGCGGCGTCTTCAGCCTGTGCCCAGCCGCCGGTGCCGAGCAGGGCGGTCAGTAGCAAGGCCCCAAGGCCCTGCCTCAATACGTTGTTATGTGAACCCACGGTCATCACTCCCAGATAAAAACGTCCTTGCCGGGCCCGACCGGTCCATCTTGTTGCGTGGACATCACTACCCGAATGGGTATGGCAGGCCGTTTAATTGTTATTGATGCATAAGAGATGGTTTTTATGCGTTTGTTGCCTTGGGATAATACCAAATGGGTAAAATGGATAATGATTTATCCCCGGCCCCCTTGCGCTAGATCAATTGGCGGGGAGGGCAAAGCGAAGAAATGAGATCCAGATTGGATTCCTTAGGGATGGCGGAGGCTTATGGTCAAGGGGCGGCATGATGGTCTGCCTGTGAGACAGAGGGATAAGCGAGAAGGGCATCGCCTGATCCGGGGAGGTTTGGGCGGTATTAGCCCTGTGTCGACTGAATGAACAATGAGTATATATGCACTAAATGACTTTTGGGAAAGCGGGTGCGGCGAAATGCTTAAATAAGTGGCCGATTATTTAATAGGCTGTCCATCTGACACAAACTGTCGTAACAATGACATCAATAGTGTTGCCCATCGTACAGAAAGTCACCTTACGAGTCTTGTTTCCGTATGAGAAGCGGATTGGTAACGGTTCCATTGCATTAAATAGGACTCATGACGCCATTTCCTTTCGATATTTTCGAAAATGTCGAAGGGATCTCCATCCTGGACGGGGGTAAAATAGGCGCCTATTCACCACGGACCTGTATTCTTAGGAGTCCGTGCCCATGAGTTGGAGATGAAGTATGGCTGAGCTGCGAATCGAAAAACCGACCCTTATCAATCACCTGGAAGGGAGGGTCTTCGTGATGGATGGCGACGGCAACCTGCGCCCTGCCGCAGTGGGCATGCAGCTCCAGCCCGGTGAGCGGCTGCTGGCCGAGGCCGATGGCCGTTTCGAGTTGGCCGATCCCGTCGATGGGCGCGATCCCGACCAACTCGAGTTGGCCATGACACAGCCGGCTCCCCAGTCCGTGGATCCTGAACTGGCCAAACTGCAGGAAGCCATCCGAGAGGGCGCCGACCCGACCGCCGTGTTTGAAGAAACCGCCGCCGGTAATGACGGCGCAGGCACCGCAGGGGGCGTGGTTGGCTCCAGCGCCGGTGGCTTCGTAGTGGTGGATCTCAACAACGACTTCACCGTGGTGGAGGCGGGGTTTGATACCGACCACCAGGCTCGTCCCCAGGGCAACGAAGAGCCCTACGTCGAAGATCAGGATCAGCAGGCCTATATCACCATCACCGAGCCCCAGACCGACGATAACATCATCAACGCCGATGAGGCGGCCGGGGTCATCATTCGTGGCACAGTGCAGGATGTGGAAGTCGGCCAGACGGTGACCGTGACCTTGATCGATCAGGATGGTAACCGCCTCACCACCACCACTGTCGTGTTGCCAGGCTTCGTCTGGGAGGCCAATTTCGGCGATGTGACCGGCAAGCTGGTGGACGGCCCCCTGACCATACAGGCGGACACCCAGGATGCGGCCGGCAACAAGGCCAGCGATCTGGGACAGACTCTGCTCGATACCATCACCACCATCACCCTCGATCTGGCGGACGAAAGCGACACCGGCGCCAGCCAGGTGGACGATCTGACCAAAGACACCACGCCATTGCTGCAGGGCAAGGGTGAGCCCGGCGCTACCGTCACCCTGAGCCTGGGTGGCACTGTGCTGGCGGTGCTTGTCGTGGACGGCAACGGCAACTGGCAATACCAGATCCCGAGCGACATGGCGGACGGTGCCTATGATTTTCGGGTCGATTCGGTGGACATCGCCGGTAACCGTGCCAGCGATACCCTGACCGTCACCGTGGATACCAAGGCCGGCATCGATATCGACGATCTCGATACCAATGACATCCTGGGCCATGACAATGTCACCCTGAGCGGCACCACCACCCAAGTAGAAGCCGGTCAGAGCGTCACCATCACCCTCATCGGCCAGAATGGCCAGGTTCTCTACAGCGGCACCGCCCTGGTGGGCAGCGACGGTCGCTGGCAACTCAACGGTCTGGATCTTTCCACTATCTCGGGCCCCTACGAGGTGCGCGCTGAGGTGACGGATCTTGCGGGCAACCGGGTGATCGACGGTGCCCCCCTCATCGGTCAGAGCGATGTGCTGACCCTGTCCGAGGCGGATCTGGCCAAGGGCCCGGTCAGTGCCACCGGTTCCCTGCATACCGGCGCCGGCATGGATGGCAACCTGCAGGTGAGTTTCGGCGCCGATCAGAGTGCCCTCGAGCAGCTCGGTCTCAGCAGCCATGGCACGGCGCTGAGTTATCAGATCAGCGGCCAGACCCTCACTGCGACGGCTGGCGGCAACACCATCTTCACCCTGACGCTTTCCAACGACGGCAGTTACCGCATCGTCTGGAATCAGAGCTTGGATCATGGCCAGGACAACCTGAACCTGCCGTTCTCCCTGGAGTATCGCGACAGCGACGGGGATCTGGTGCACGCCAATCTCAACGTCAACCTGGTGGACAGCACGCCGCCGGACTTCATCCTCTCACCCATCACCCTCACCGAGGATGCCTTTACCGACGCCGGGATCGTGGTGGGCCAGAGCCACTTCGTGGTGGGGCACCAGGCCGATCCCCTGCTGGCAGATTCCGTCGTCTTCGCGGATCAGGCCAATACCCTGGCCCGCCTCAACGGCAGCGGCCTTAGCAGCGATGGCCATGCGCTGACCTTCGAGTTCAGCGGCGATCGTCTGCTGATCGGTTATTACACCGATGATCAGGGCAATCGCGTCGAGGTGATCAAGGCCGAACTGAATGCGAGCCAATCTGGCAGCGACATCGACGGCAATGTCACCGTCTCCCTCAATGGGCCCCTGGATCATCAGGGCAGCGATGACCTTTCCCTCGGACTCACCGTCTCGGCCAAGGAGATAGATGGCGATGAGACTCGCGCCGATCTGGTGGTCTCCATCAACGACGGTGTGGATCCCAACCTCGGTATCGATGCTGGCATCAGCCTGCAGGAAGGGGGCGCCAGCCAGAGCCTGGATGGCCAGCTGCCGGTCAATGTGGGCAGCGATCGCCTGGTGTCCCTCAACTTCGAGGCGAGCCAACCCGGCCTCGATGGCTTGACCAGTGGCGGCAAACCGACGACTTATCAGGTCAATGGCAATCTGATCACCCTGTCTGATAGCACTGGCAAGGTGATTTTGACCGTCACCCTGGACTTGGACGGCAAATACCACCTGCAACTGGACGGCGTGCTGGATCAGCCGCTCACCAGCAACAGTGTCAACTTGGGGCTGCAGGTACAGGGCACAGATTATGACGGGGATCAGAGCAATCTCGGCACCCTCAATATCGCCATCACCGACGGCGCCCTGCCGAGCGTGGATGCGGTCACCCTTTCACTCACTGAAGACAGTGACTGGAGCGCAGGTCAGAGCCTCTCTGGGGATCTCAACATCACCGCAGGCACGGATCCGCTGGTCAACATCAGCTTCGATGCCAGCCAGCCCGGCCTGCAGGGGCTCACCAGCGGCGGGCAGCAGGTCGTTATCAGCGTCAGCGGTAACAGCATCAGCGGCAGCGTCAACGGCCAGAACGTCTTCACCCTGACCCTGGATCAGCAGGGCCACTATGTCTTCACCCTCAACCAGCCGCTGGATCAGGGCAGTGCGGACAGCCTGCTCAAGGCGGGCTTCACGCTCACTGATTCCGATGGGGACAAAGTCTCCTCCACCCTGAGTGTCGCCATCGGCGATGGGGCCAACCCGGTGATCAGCGCCGTGACCGGCACCGAGATGACCGAAGCCAACCAGGGCGATGCCGCCGTGGTGGGCAATATGAGTTTCACCGTGAGCCACGGCTCAGATGCCCTCGAGCAGAGCAGTCTCAGGTTCGATATTGCAGCCATCCAGCAGAGCCTGAACGGCAAATACAGCAGTCACGGCAGCCCGGTGACCTTCACCCTGGATGCCAACGGCGATCTGGTGGGCATGGCCGACGGTCGTGAGGTGTTGCGCGCCGAGCTGGAATTGGTCGACAACAACGGCAACTGGAGCGTCACCAGCAAGGTGACCTTGAGCGGCGAGCTGGATCATCAGGGCAACGAGTCTCTGGATCTGCCGCTGACCGTGACCCTGACCGACAAGGACGGGGACAGCGTCTCCACCGACCTGCCGCTGGTCATCAAGGACGGCAACGCACCTGGCTTCGTGGCGGGCAGCGGGGTAAGCCTGGATGAGGGGGATCTCAACGGCGGCAACCCCCTGACCGGCACCGGTCATTTCGAGGTCAACGCCGGCTCGGATCGAGTGAGCGAAGTCTCGTTTGCCGACATAAGTCAGCAGCCCAAACTGACTGCCCTAGGCCAGACAGTCCTCTATGAACTGGTCGATGGGGATCCCAGCATCCCGGGCAACCAGATCCTCAAGGGCTACGTGATGGTCGACGGCCAGCGCGTCGAGGTGCTGGAAGTCGAGATCAGCGGCAACCTGAATAACGCCGCCAGCAACGGTTTCGACTACAAGGTGACCCTGTATGAAGGGGTGCATCAGGAGAACGGCAGCACCAGCACAGATCTGCCGTTCCAAATCAATATTGTCGACAGCGACAAGGGCGCCGGCAACAACGACAGCACCACAGGCACCCTCAACGTCAGCATCGGCGAGGGGAACAATCCGACCATCTCCCTGACCGGCGTGACCTTGAGCGAAGGACGCTTCGATGGCGCCGGCAGCACCCAGACCGCCGATGATCAGCAGGCTACCGGCAAACTGACTATCAAGGCGGATTCCGATCCCGTGGTGGACGTGCGGCTGACCCTCGCAGGTCAGGTAGTCGATGCCAGCGGCAACCCCATCACCCATAACGGCGAGATGCTCACCTGGAAAGAGGTGCCGGGCAGCAATGGCCACAGCTTCCAGGCCGTGACCGCGAGCGGCACCCTGGTGCTGACGGTTACCCTGCCGAGCGTGCCGGGCCGCATAGAGGCGCACACAGAGGCGACTCTGGATTATCAGGTGACGGTACACACCAACCTGGATCACGGGGCGAGCGACGATCTCAACCTGACCCTGCCGGTACAGGTGACCGACAGCGACGGCTCTGTGATCAACGGCAATACCAACGTAGTGATCAAGGATGCGGCCGATCCGCTGATCTCGAACATAGAGTCCGTGCGGGTCGAAGAGGCAGATCTGGATGCGAGCAGCACCCAGCACCCCGGCACCACCCCGACCGAAAGCGGGGAGGCGGCCGGTGGCAAGGTAACCATCAGCGCTGGTTCGGACCGGGTCGCTTCCCTCGAACTCGATGTGGCGGCCTTCAACCAGGCGAACCATCTCACCTCAGGTGGCAAGGAGGTGACCCTGGCCGCCCACAGCAATCCGGGTTGGTATCTGGCAAGCACGGCGGATGGCAAGCCTGTGTTCTGGATCCACCTCGACGTCAACGGCAGCTACAGCTTCCATTTGGTAGGCCAGCTCGATCACGGTGCTCAGGGCAAGGATGAGCTCGGCATCGAGATACCCCTGTACGTGACAGACCACGACGGGGATCGCAGCCCCAACGTGACGGTCGAAGTGACTGTGCAGGATGACATGCCGATTGGCACCAGCCTGGCTCATACCCTGAACGAGACCGGCAGCAGCGTAAACGGCGATCTGCTGCCCCCCGCCAACGAGGGGGCCGATGGCGCCAAGGTCGTCTCGGTCACCGTCAACGGTCAGGTTCATGCCTTCAGCGGCAGCCTGACCCTGGACGTGATGAGCCCGGATGGCAAACAGGTGATGGGCTCCCTGACCATAGGTGAGGACGGCAACTACAGCTTTACCCCGAGACCCGGCTTCGATCACGCTGACGCCAGCCTCAGCCAGGTCATCACAGCCCAGATTGTGGACGGTGATGGCGATACCGCCGAGAGCACCCTGACCCTCAATATGGAAGACGAGGCAGTGCGCTTCACCGTGAACGCCGCGACCGGGCAGGAGGATCAGGGGGCGCAAGATCCGAGCCAGGGCATTCCCATCAACATGCAGCTCGACATCGGTGACTTCGACCGGGGCGAGCATGTGGATCAACTGCTGATCCAGGCGCCCGCCAATGCTCATGGCACCTTCTACTACAACGGGGTGGCGCTCACCACCACGGCCGATGGCAAGTGGTTCATCGTGCCGCCGGCGGCCATGGTCACCAGCGACAACGTTCACTACAGCACCTCGGGTCTTACCTTCGTACCGGCGGATGACTGGTCGAGCTGGAGCAACAACAAGCAGCCACTGCACTTCCAGGTGCAGGTCGACGTCGGGGTGACCGAGGGGACGCCACCGCCGCCGGTGACCGGGGATCTCGCTATCACGGTGCAAGGCATCGCCGACAAGCCGGAATGGGATTCCAGCACCGCCAAGCACTACAGCATCAATGAGGATGGCAGCGGCGTTGCCCTCAATGTGCAGGCAAACCTCACGGATACTGATGGTTCCGAGACCCTGAGCTACCAGATCAAGTGGGAGTCCGGCCAGGGCAGCCTGACCCTGAACGGCAAGGAGCTCAAGCCGGATGCCAACGGCGTCTATACCGTCTCCGCCGGCGACATCAACAAGATTACCGTGGTGCCTGGCAAGGACTACAGCGGCGACATCAAGCTCTCCATCACCCCGATCAGTACCGAGAAGACACCCGTGGTGAGCGGCCAGGACAAGGCGCTGGGCGACAGCATAGAGCTGGTGATCAACGTCAACCCGCAGGCGGATGACGCCAAGCTGACCGTGCGCGAGATCCAGGGCAAGGAAGACACTCTACTCGACCTGGGCAGCAAGATAGTGCTCGCCCATCTGGGGGACACTGCGGACGGCTCGGAGCAGATGTTTGTGCGCATCAGCGGCCTGCCCGCCGGCGCCACCCTGCTGCTTGGCGGGGTCGCGGTTGTCATTGATGCGAACGGCTATTACGAGGTGCCCTATGATCGCATCGGCGAACTGCAGATGCAGCCGCCCAAGAACAGCAACGTGGACTTCGATCTCACCATCAAGGGGGTGGTGAAGGACACGGCCACCCTGACCGATGCCAATGGCCAGACCCATACAGTGGTCAACGAGAAGGAGACCGGCTCCCAGAGCCTGCACGTGGACATGGTCGGGGTGGTGGATGAGCCGCACTTCAACCTGGACAGCACTGGCTGGACGCCGGAAGGCAACGGCTACACCATCACCATCGCGGAAGATGGCCGAGCGCCGCTGGATTTCAGGCTGGAGTCGGGGGAGAAGGTCGACACCCCGCTCGATAACTCCGAAACCCTCAACCTGGTGCTGGAAGGCTTGCCGGAAGGGGCCAAGGTATTCGATGGCAATGGCAACGAGCTGACCCTGACCTTCGCCGGTCTGGATGCCAACGGCAAGCCCATTTATCAGGTCAATGTGTCGGATCTCGGCAACCTGCAGATCCAGCCGCCGCCCAACAGCACGGCCGATATTCATCTCATCGGCCACGTGGTGGTGACCGAGAACGACGGGGATCACAAGAGCTTCGACGTGCCGCTCACCATCAAGGTGGAGCCCGAGATCGACGCCGGCAACTATGACAAGACCAGCCAAGGCTTTGAGGATGAGCCTGTGGTGCTCGATTGGAAGCCTGATCTGAGCGACAGCGCCGAGCAGGTGACCCACCTCAGTCTCTCCGGCATCGAGCCCGGCTACGAGATCTGGGTCAAGGATGCCAACGGTACTCACCAGCTCACCCTGGGGAGCGATGGCAGCGTCACCTTGAGCGATGCGGATCTGCAGAGCCTGCTCAATGGTGGCCAACTGCTGGTGCGGGCACCGGAAGACAGCGACAAGGACACCACTATCCAGAGTCATGTGACTGTGACTCAAGTCGATGTGGATTCCAGCGCCACGGCCCAGAAGGTGATCGACGGCAATCTGCACGTGGATATCCAGGCCGTTGTGGAACCCGATGGCAACCTGATACAGACAGGCGGAGCGTTGGAGAGTCCGGACGGGCACGATATCCCGCTTCAGGATGTCTTCGTGTTCGAGGACCTGGATCCCAGCAGTGTCGAGACCATCGACTACCTGGTCATCAGCGATCTGCCGCCGGGCTTCGTGGTGATCGGGGGGATCAACGATGGTTACGGCAACTGGACAGTGCCCAACAATGCGCTGGGCAGCTATGCCCTGCGCTCTCCCGACGGCTTCACCGGTACTGTGACCTTCAAGGTGAGTGCCTTGGTGCACGATCTCAGCGACGACGGGGATGTGAGTGCCAGCGTGCGCAAGGAGCTCAATGCCAGCGCCGACTTCCATGCCGCGACCCACTCGGGTCAGATTGCGGCGGATGTTACCTTCGACAATGTCCAGCCCATCACTGGGGTGGAAGATCACAGGGTCGACTTCGGTAGCCAGCTGAAGAACATGGTGACCCTGGGCACGGCGGATATCGGCGACGACGAGCTCAGTATCGTCCTCACCGGCCTGCCCCCGGGCGTCAGCGTGCAGGGGCTCACCTTCGACTTCGTCAACGGCGAGTACCTGATCAAGCTGCCAAACGGCCTAAGCGATCTCGACAACCTGACCCTGACCCTGCCGGAAGACTATGCCGGTGACAGCCTGAGCCTGCATGTGCGACTGGTGAACACGGATACCGTGAGCGGCGACACCAAGACGGCGGATCAGGACATCACCCTCTCCATCACTCCGGAGGTCGACGTCAACGGCGGTGCCGACGGCATGCCTGAGCTGCAGTTGAACGTGAAGGACATGAACGGTGACGGCCAACCGGACAACCTGGAAGACACCGAAATCCACCTCGATCTCTCGGTCAAGCTGGCGGATATCAGCACTTCTGTGGCCAATGGCGGCCTGGAGACGGTGGAGCGGGTAACCGTGACCGTCGATGCCAAGTACGGCCATTTCCTCGATGCCAACGGCAACCCCGTCCAGTCCCTGGTGGTGGATGCCAATGGTCTCAAGGATCTGGTGTTTATTCCCAAGGAGCATTACAGCGGTCAGGTACCGCTCGATGTGACCTTGGATATCCTGGATACCGCCACCACGGGCACGGATACCGGCAGCTGGAGCGGCCAGGCGGGCTTCGAGGTCAAGCCGGTCAACGATCCGGCCAAGATCATAGTGCACGATGTGCAGGGTGATGAGGATGGCAGCGTCAACCTGGGGGGCTTCGGGGCCGAGCTTGTCGACACCGACGGCTCCGAGCAGATAGTGGGGCTGCAGATCACCGGGGTGCCGGATGGTTTCACCCTCTCTGCCCCTGCGGTCAACAACGGCAACGGCGTCTGGCAGATCCCCGTGGGGACCGATTTCTCCACCCTGACCCTGATCCCGCCGGCGGATTTCAGCGGCAGCGTGGATCTCACCCTGACCGCTTACACCCTGGACAATGGCCTCAGCGTCCCACTGGGCAGCAGCGGCAACTTCACCGTCACCGTCAACCCGATAGGGGATGTGATCATCGCCGACATCGAGACCAAGGCGAGTGGCACCGAGGGGGATGTGATCACCCTGAACCTGGGTCTGGAGACCCGGGATACCCAGGCCACCGGCGGCAGTGCCGGCAACGTACATGAGAACAAACCTGAGCAGGTGCACGTCACCATCGAGGGGGTCCCCGACGGGGCAAAAATCCAGCTGCCAAGCGGTGTCACTGGCACAGTAGTGGATCTTGGCAACGGTCGCTGGCAGGTCACCACGGATGGCACCAAGCTGGGAGCCATCGAACTGGTGACCAACGACGCCAACGGCGCCCTGGATCTTAAAGTGACGGCCCAGAGCGTCGACAATGGCGCCCTCGGCCCCGAGGTCAACGGCACCATTCACGTGGATATCAGCCCGGTCAACGATGCGCCCATCAACGTCTTGCCAACGGATCCCCAGGTGGCGCAGGAAGATCAGCCCTTCGTCATCAAGGGCCTGCAGGTACAGGACGTGGATGCGGGCAGCGGCGACATGAAGGTGACCCTGTCGGTCGAACACGGCACCCTCAACATTCCGGCAGGCAGCGGGGTGACAGTGGTGGGTAACGGCACCGGCTCCCTGGTGCTGAGCGGATCGCTGGATGCCATCAACGCGCTGCTGAACGGCGGTCTGACCTATCAGGGCAACCCGGATTACCACGGCAGTGACAACCTGACCATGGTCACCAATGACAATGGCAACACCGGCAGTGGCGGAGCGCTCAGTGACACAGACGTGCTGCCCATCGAGGTGCAACCGGTCAACGATGCCCCCGTCAACGTCTTGCCAAGTGATCCCCAGGTGGCGCAGGAGGATCAACCCTTCGTCATTCACGGCTTGCAGGTGAGCGATGTGGATGCGGGCAGCAGCCCCCTCACAGTGACTCTGTCCGTCCTGCACGGCACCCTGAACCTGGTGGCAGGCAATGGCGTGACTGTCACCGGTAACGGCACCGGCTCCCTGGTGCTGAGTGGCTCGCAGGATGCCATCAATGCGCTGCTAAACGGCGGCGTCACCTATCAGGGCGAGCAGGACTTCAATGGCCAGGATGCCCTGACCATGGTGACCAACGACAACGGCAGTACCGGCAACGGGGGCGCCCAGAGCGATACCGACGTGCTGCCCATCGAGGTGGAAGCGGTCAACGATGCCCCGATCAACCAGGCGCCTGACACAATGCAGGTGAAGGAAGACGGCGCACTGTCGCTCTCCGGCATCAGCGTCAAGGACGTGGACGCCGGCAGTGCCCCCATGTCCATGGTGCTGAGGGTGGAGCACGGCGTGCTGACCCTGCTCGGGGCGGCGGGCGCCGTCAATGTGCAGGGGGCGGGGACCAATGAAATCACCCTGGTGGGATCCCTCGCGGATCTCAACGCGCTGATCAATGGTCAGTTGCACTACGAGCCGGCCAAGGACTTCTGGGGCCAGGACAACCTGACCATCACCACCTCGGATCAGGGCAACACCGGCACTGGTGGCGCGTTGACCGACACCTCCACCGTCGGCATTACTGTCACGGCCGAGGCCGATGATCCCCAGCTCAGCCTCGGGGCTCACGACATCCATGCCCTGCAAGGGGCCTGGGTGCCGTTGAACCTGAGCGCCAGCGTGGTCAACCCGGCGCCGGGGGAACTGTCGGTGCGGATCCAGAATCTGGGCGGTGCCCAGGTGGTGGACGAGCACGGCCAGAGCGTGGGCCATGCCGATGGCAGCGACTGGCTGCTGCCCATGGATCAGTCGGTGCCGCTCTATCTGAGCGGGCTGACGACGGGGGATCACACCCTCACCCTGAGCGCCGAGTCGAGTGCGGGGGGCATCACAGTCGGCTCTACCCCGGAGACCCTCAACATCCACAGTCAGAGTGGTAACACCCTGACCGGCACGGACAGTGCGGACTGGCTGTTTGGCTCAAGCGGTGATGACAGGATCCTGGGCGGGCTGGGGGATGACGTGCTGCGCGGTGGTCAGGGTAACGACACCCTGACCGGCGGCGCGGGCAGCGATCTCTTCGTGTGGGGCAGCGGTGATGAAGGCACCACCGGGCAACCGGCTCTGGATACCATCACCGACTTCAATCCGACCCAGGGGGACAAGCTCGATCTGGCGGACCTGCTCAAGGGAGTGACCGACAACAGCGTGGATGGCCTGCTCAATCACCTGTCTGCCTCTGTCACCACCGGCAGCGGTGGCCTGAGCGACGTGAACCTGTCGGTCTCCCCGGCGGGGGATGGTCAGGTGACCCAGCAGATCACCCTGAAGGACGTGGATTTGAGCGGCTGGAACTTAAGCGGCTCCTCCTCCCACGACATACTCCAGTCCATGCTGGATCAGCACAGCCTGATCATCGAACACCCCTGATGGACGGGAGATAAACGAAAAGAGCCGGCAATTGCCGGCTCTTTGTTTTTCTGCGCGATTGTTTTTAGGTTATGTCGTTATTTTTGTCTATGTTGGATGGTTTACGCATCCATAAGGCAAATGTGCAGTATTTATTTCTTATACCAACGCCTGTGCCAGTAGATGGATGGGATGCTCGCAGCGGGGGATGGATGTGCTCATCTTGTCCCCCATAGGCCAGTTCTCATCCATACCCGTCAGGCCAGTGCCTGGGCCAGCAGATGGATGGGGTGCTCGCAGCGAAACGCCGTGCTCATCTCTATCTGCCACTTGCAGGTCTCGCAGTCGGTGATGACGAGATCAGGTTTGAGGCGATTTATCTGATCAAACAGCCCTTCGCCGATGGCCTGGCTGGTCTGGTAGTTCTCCGATTTGAAGCCGTAGGTGCCGGCGATACCGCAGCACTGGGAGTCCAGCACCGTCACCTTGACCCCGGGAATGGCGCGCAGCAGCTCGAGTGTGTAGATGACGCCCCCCATCTTCTCCATGTGGCAGGGGGTGTGGTAGGCGATGTGAAGGCCCAGCGGTTTCATGGCCGGCTTGTTGCCACGGTAGAATTCGTTCCACAAAAAACGCGTCACCAGCGAGATGCGATCCCGCACCTTGCGGTTGTCCTGCTCCAGCAGGTGAGGGTATTCGTCCCTCAGGGTGAAGCCGCAGGTGGAGGAGGTGGCCAGGAGCTGCATCTCGTTGCCGAGCAGGCTGTTTTCCATCTGCTTGATATTGAACGCCGCCTGCTGTTTGGCCTTGTCCATGAAGCCGTTGGCAATCAGCGGCACGCCGCAGCACTTCTCCCGCTCCAGCAGTTGCACGCCGATGTTCATGGCGTTGAGCACCTGCACCAGCTCCTTGCCGAGCTGCGGGTGGTTGTAGTTCACATAGCAGCCGTGGAAGTAGGCGATCTGGCGCTCATAGCTGGCTTGGGTGGCCTTCTGCTTCTTGTACCAGCCACGGAAGGTGCCTTGGGAGTATTTGGGCAAGGCGCGGTGGGAGGAGACGCCGAGGGCCTTGTCCAGCACCTGCTTTACGGGCTTGAGACCGGTGGTGAAGTTGACCACAGGGGCCATCAGGGTGGACATGCTGCCCATCAAATCGGTATGGGAGAGCACGAACTCGCGGATCCCGGGCTTGATGCCGCCGTACTGGTGCTTGGCCTTGGCGATAATGTCGCCGATGCGGACCCCGCTTGGGCAGGCCACCTCGCAGCGCTTGCAGTTGGTGCAGTACTTGAGGGCGCTGTCAAACAGCTCAGGGCTCTTGATGCGCAGCCGCTCGCCGTCGGGGCCGGCCTGTTTCGGGCCCGGATAGGCGGGATTGGCCTTGGCCACAGGGCAGTAGGCGGTGCAGACGGTGCATTTGATGCACTGATCGAAGGTTTGGTTGGCGTGATCCAGTAGCATGATTTACTCCTCCCTGGCCGGATTGGCAGCATAAATGGCGCGGCAACGGGATGATGGGTAGGGCAGTTGACTGCCCTCGGTGACATGGGAAAGGGCTGTCATCTCAGATGCCCGTCAGGATATGGCCGGCGACTTGCCAGCCGGTGGCGACGGCGACCCCAGAGCCGGAACCCTCTTTCACCGGGTCATAGTGGGCCAGCACGCTGCCGGCCCCATAGAGGTTGGCGAGCGGCTTGCCGCCGCGCAGCACCCTGAGTCGATCGTCTGTCTTGACCCCGAAGCCCATGAAGGGGTGGTGGTCGAACAGACGGCGACCGGCCCAGGCGTCGCGCTCCGACAGGCTCAGCACGTCGGCGTCGAAGATGGGCTCGCGAATGCCGCCGAGACGCGACTCCAGACCCCGGCTGAAGAAGCTGCCGGAGGCGAGCACGAAGTGCGCCGCCTCGAATAGCTGATCGTCTCCGTTCTGGCTATGGACACCTATCACCCTGTCCCCCTCGTAGCGGGCGCCCAGCACCCGCTCACTGGTGAGGAAGGTGCCGCCAAGGCGCTGGAAACGGCGCTTGAGCGCCTCCTGCATCCGCATGCCGATGAGGGACGGCGGCATGGTGGCGACTTCGCGGATGGTGCAGCCGGTGAGTGTCTCGAGCTCCGCCAGACGCGGGCCGACCAGCCCCAGGGAGAGGCAGGCGGGCAGCACCAGCTGGCGGCAACCGGGCTCGCCACTCTCTCGCACCATGCGGGTTAGCTCGCGGGCGAGATCCGCCAGCAGGCTCGGCTGTCTATCAAACAGGCGGGCAATATCGGCGGAGCGAAACTCGTGGGGGTTGCGGCTGAATTCGCCGAGCTGGGGCAGATCCAGTTCGCCAGTCAGGATGCGGCAGTGGGCGAAGCGGGGCTGGGTAGCGAGATTGGCCGCCGCCAGCGCCGGGTGAAAGTCGCGAAATCCACTCAGGGTGGCCAGCAGCAGGCTGTCCGGGACCGGGGCCTCGGTGACGCAGGCGCAGGTCGCGGGGGAGAGCCAGGTGCGCTTGAGAGTGCCGATGGGGGTGATGCGCAGATGGTTGTGCTCCTCGCGATAGAGGGGCAGCCCCTCTTCGGCGCAGTGGCGTTGCAGGGCGTCCAGGCTCGCCATGATGTTGGGGAGGCCGACCTTGGCATAGGGGTGCTTCGGCCGCTCGGCCATCAAGGCGGGCAGGGCGGTGCGGGGATCCCCGTCGCTACCCAGCAGGTCGACGGAGCCGGAGGAGAAGTGCAGGGCGCTCTGGCCCGAGGCCATCAGCAGGGTCTTCTGACCCGCCTCGGCCAGGCGCAGGGCGGCGGAGAGGCCTGCCATGCCGCCACCTATGACTATGGTATCGAATCTCATGATGGCTCTCCTTGAGTGGAAGGAATGGGCTGTCCAGACAGGTCAGGGGAGGGAACCAGCTGGGGAGCTGTCCATTCGCCGAGGCCAAAGAGCCCCTCGTAGATCCAGTAGGTAAACTCGGTCTCCCGCAGGGCATCGCCCCAGAGCACGGGGCGGGTGCCCTTGTGGCGCTCCTCCAGGAACTGGCGCAGCATGACGCACGCCTCGCGGCCATCGGCCTTGCCGTACTCCTGCATCAGGCCGGCGGCGCGATAGGCACACAGCTCCCCCTGACAGGGACCCATGCCCAGACGCGTGCGGCGGCGCAGATCCACCAGGTTGTCGACGTCGAGCTCACGCAGGGCGTATTCGATTTCGCCGGCGGTCACCATCTCACACTCGCAGATGAGGGCGTTGGCCCTGGGGTTGTCCCGGAAAAACGCTATGACCCGCTCGCCGTGGCGATACTGGGCCGAGCCCTCGACCGGGGCGCTGAGGCCGGGGGCCGAGACCTTCTCCGGCTCCCGCGAACCCGGCAGGGAGAGCTCGGCGGTGCGGCAGGGCCGGCCGTTGCCAAGCTTGTTGGCGACGAGATCCGTGGCCCATTCGGCCATCAGTCGGTAGGTCATCAGCTTGCCGCCCGTGATGGTGTTGAAACCCTTGAGACCGTCCCGCTCGGCATGATCCAGCAGCACTATGCCGCGACTGATGTTGCGGCCGGTGTCGTCGCCGTCCACCGCCACCAGGGGGCGGACCCCGGCATAGGCGCGCAGCAAGCGGGTGCGGGCCATCACGGGGGCGAGCTTGATCCCCTCCCGCAGCAGCACCTCGACCTCCTCTGGATCCACGCTCAGCTGATCGATCTTGTGGTAATCGATGCGGCTGGACGTGGTGCCGATGAGGGAGATGGTGTCGCCAGGTACCAGGATGTCCGCGTCCGCCGGTTTGCGCGCCCGGTTGAGCACCATCTGGTTGATGCGGTAATCCATGATGAGCAGGGAGCCCTTGGCCGGGAACATACGGATGCCGAGGTCCGCGTATTCGCAGATCTGCTGGCCCCAGATACCGGCGGCATTGATCACCTCCTGACACTCCACCTCGAACGCCTCGCCGGTGCGGGTGTTGATGGCCTTGACCCCGTGCACCCTGTCCTGGGTGCGCAAGAGCCCCAGCACATTGCTGTGGGTGAAGATGCGGGCGCCGTGCTCTTTGGCGTCCAGTACGTTGGCGGCGGCGAGGCGGAAGGGATCGACGGTGCCGTCGGGCACGCGTATCGCGCCGATCAGCGCCGGGTTCACGTTGGGTTCGAGGCGCAGGGCCTCGCGGGGATCCAGTTGCCGGGTGTCGATGCCGGCCTGGGCGCAGGCGCTCATGAAGGTGGCCTGAAAGCCGATGTCATCTTCCGGCAGGGTGACGAAGAGGCCGCCTGTGTCCTCGACGCAGTGGCTCGCGATCCGCTTGAGGATGCGGTTCTCTGCGATGCATTCGCGGGCGGACTCCTGATCCGTCACCGCATAGCGGGCGCCGGAGTGGAGCAGGCCGTGGTTGCGGCCCGTGGTGCCGGCGGCGATGTCGTCCCGCTCCAGCAGGATGCAGTCGATGCCCCGCAGCGCGCAGTCGCGCATGATGCCGGCGCCGGTGGCACCACCGCCAATGATGACGACTTCCGTGGTTATTCTTTTCATTCTTGCCCGTCTCATCTCTTCCAGATGGGGCCAGTGTGGCGCCTTTGGGGGCAAAAATGTTTGATATGGGCCAAGTTAATGTTCGCAAACGCTCATAAATATCGGGTGTATGAGCAATTTGTGATTGTTATCACACTCAAGAAACGACAAAGGGGCCTGGGGCCCCTAGGGGTTGGCCTCAAAATAGGCCAGTCTGGTTGCGGTTTATGCTGTCTCTATTCTGTTTTGCTCATGGCTTTGGCTGATGATGGTTGATTTTACCGCGCATTGAACTGCCTAGCCGCAGCACTTCTTGAACTTCTTGCCGCTGCCACAGGGGCAGGGATCGTTGCGGCCCATCTTGAGGGGCGCCGGATCCTGCTCCCCGTCGGTGTAGACCCAGCGCCCTTGGTATCGCACGAAGCGGGAGCGCTCGTGCAGGCAGTGGCGCTCGTCCCCTTCCACGAACCAGGCCTTGAACTCCACCATGCCGATCTCGTCGGATGGCCCCCCCTGAGCGGCCAGGATTTCCAGCCCATCCCACCGGGTATCGGTCTGGGAGAGCTGCTCCGCCGTCAGGTCCCCCAGAAAATCCGGGTGCCAACTGTGCACCAGATAGTCGCCAAGCCCCAGCACGAAGGCGCTGTAGCGCGAACGCATCAGCTGCTCGGCGCTGAGGGCCGCCTGGCCGTGGTGAAGGAGGCCGCAACATTGGGGGAGAGAAAGTGCGCTACCGCAGGGACATGGGCTCATGGGTCAGTCAATCGGGTCGATAAATCAGGTGGCGGGATTGTAACGAAAGCGACCCCCCCTCGGCCAGCAGGTCGAACTGGTAGGAACGGAACACCCACATAAAAATGGCTAAAGGAAGTACAAGATGACACTGAAGCAGAAGATCCTGTTATTGGGCGCGCTTCCCGTGCTGCTGATGGCCCTGGTGGTCAATCTCAGCAACTATTTGATCTCCAAGAGTGATTTGGAGTCCGAATTGGTGATGGCCAGGGAGAAGGCGCTGTCGGAGCGCAAGGCACTGCTGAGCAGCTACCTGATGCTGGCCAAGACAGCCATCGAGAAGGAGTATGCCGCGCCGGACAGCCCACAGGCGCGTGAGCGGGTCAAAGAGATACTGCGCCCCCTGCGCTACGGCAGCGACGGCTACTTCTTCATCTATGACTTCCAGGGCAATACCCAACTGCTGCCCACTCGCCCCGACGCCGAGGGCAAGAACCGCTGGGAAGACAAGGATGCCAAGGGCACGCCCCTCATTCAGGGGATCATCAAGGCCGCCCGGGAGGGGGATGGCTATACGGAATACTGGACCAACAAGCCCTCCCTCGGCCGCGATGCCCCCAAGCTCTCCTACAACCTGCTGCTCGACAAGTATCAGTGGGTGGTGGGCACCGGCTTCTACATCGATGACATCGACAGCGAGCTGGCGACCCTGCGAGCCGAACGGGAACAGAACATGCACGCCTCCCTGCAGACCGGGGTGGTGTTGATCCTGCTGATCCTAGGGATCACCCTGGCGGCGACTGTGGCCATCGGCAACAGAGTCACCCGGCCGCTGGCAGAGGCGGTGTCGGCCCTCAACGACATCGCCGACGGGGACGGGGATCTCACCCAGCGCCTCAAGGTGCAGAGCAAGGATGAGGTGGGCCAGCTGGCCAGTGCCTTCAACCGCTTCGTCGAGCGCATCCAGTCCGTGGTGAGCCAGGTGGGGGAGACCAGCCATCAGCTGCTCAGTGCCGTGGAGAAGCTCCATCGCCTGAGCGAGCATTCGGACAGGCAGATGCGCGGCCACGGGCGTGAGACGGATCAGGTGGTCACCGCCGTGACCGAGATGAGCTCCACCGCCCAGGAGGTGGCGGCGAGTGCCTCCAACGCGGCCAGCGCCACCAGTGACGCGGCCCGGGAATCCGACGCCGCCCGGGAGGTGGTGGGCAGTGCCATCGGCAGCATCAACCGGCTGGTGGACGAGGTGCACGTCGCCGCCGGCGTCATCGAGCAGCTGGCTCAGGAGACCGGCAAGATTGGCTCTGTGGTGGAGGTCATTCGCGGTATCGCCGAGCAGACCAACCTGCTGGCCCTCAACGCCGCCATCGAGGCGGCCCGGGCCGGTGAGCAGGGGCGCGGCTTCGCCGTGGTGGCGGACGAGGTGCGATCCCTGGCCGGGCGCACCCAGCAGAGCACCAAGGAGATCAACGAGATGTTGCAGCGCCTGCAAGGGGGGGTGAAGCAGGCGGTGGAGGTGATGCAGGCGAGCGAATCCCGCAGCCAGGAGACGGTGCAGGAGGCGGGCCACATCGCCAGCTCCCTGGACAGCATGGTGGCGGCGGTGGGTACCATCAACGACATGAACATCCAGATCGCGACCGCCGCCGAGGAGCAGCACGCTGTCTCCGAGGAGATCAACAAGAACCTGGTGGCCATCCAGCAGATCGTCAGCGAACTGACCGAGGCGGCGGGGGAATCCACCACCACCACGAGGGCCCTGGCGGACACGGGCGATAAATTGCGCCAATTGGTCGCCCGCTTCCGTTACTGATCACATTTTTGCCATCTGGACGCCATGTCCAGATGGCAAATTTGGGGATCGACGCAGAATGTGTGAAAATCGCAACATTCGTTCTTTGCGTCAGTCCCCAAACCCATGAATGAGATCGTGAAAGGCAGTATCGATTTGATCCGTCAGCTCAACTACGGCCTGGTCTATGCCAGCCTGGAGGAGCACAAGGAGCTGTCCCGGACCGATCTGTCCCGCCTGACAGGCCTCTCGCCGGCCAGCATCACCAAGATCACCCGCGAGCTGCTCGATGGGGGCCTCATCGTCACCTGTGGCGAGAGCTCGGTGGGCCGTGGCCGTCGCCAGACCCTGCTTCGCATCAACGAGCGTCGCTTCCAGTTTCTCTCCATGCGCCTCGGCCGCGGCTATGTGGACATGGCCCTGTTCGATCTGGCCGGGCGCTCCCTCGCGCGCCATCGCCACCTGTTCAGCGAGACGGAGCGCGTGGATCTGCTGGCCAGCCTGATGCGGGCCATCGAGGGCTTCCTGCCGAAGAAGGCGCTGCGTCTGGCCTGCATCGCCCTCTGCCTGCCGGGGCAGGTGGAGCGCCACTCCGGCATGGTCAAGCACTTCCCTTATTACGATCTGCGCAACTGGCCGCTGGGGCCCACCCTGCAGGAGGCGTTCGAGGTGCCCGTGCTGGTGAGCGGCGACGTGCGCACCTGGATCCAGGCCGAGCGGGAGTGGGGCGCGGCCAAGAATTGCGCCGATGCGGTGCTGGTGTTCGTGCACAACGACATCGGGGTCGGCATGGTGGTCAACGGCCAGCTCATTGAGAGCGAGTCGGCCCTGCTCGGGGATCTCAGCCACCTGCAGCTCGAGCCCTATGGTCAGCGCTGCTACTGCGGTGGCTTCGGCTGTGCCTGCACGCTCGTGACCAATCAGGCGCTGGAGGCCCAGTACCGAGACCTGCGTGAGCGCATGCAGGAGCACGATCTGCCGGCGAACGTCAACATCCGCGAGCTGTGCGAGCTGGCGCTGGCGGGCAACAGCCTCTGTCAGGACATCCTGCACCAGGCGGCGGGGCGCCTCTCCCGGGTGCTCGCCAACCTCATCTGCCTGCTCAACCCGGGCAAGCTGCTGCTGGGGGGGGAGATCACCCGCGCCGATCGCCTGCTGTTCCCCATGCTGCATCAGTCCCTGGCGAGCCAGCTGCCCCCCGACTACCTGACGCGCCTGCAGATAGAGTCCACCCATTTCTACGAAGACCCCACCAAGCCCACCTCGGTGCAGGTGCACAAGGCCCTGCGGGACGGCAGCCTGTTGCTCGAGCTGCTGCGAGGCGACAAGGAAGCATGAAGCTCGGGTTGCAAGGACGCATCCTCTTCATGCTCTGTCTGGTCAGCCTCTTGCAGCTAGTGCTGCTGAGCGGGGCCAGCTACTACTATGTCGCCGAACAGCGCTATCAGGACGTGGGGGATCAGGCCCTCGACGTGGCGCGGCTGGTGGCGCGCGAGCCCGGCGTCATCGCCGGGGTGAAGCGCGCCGACACCGCCCGCCTCAACGTGCTGGTGGAGCGGATGCGGGGGGAGGTCGGTGCCAGCTACATCGTCATCGGCGACGTCGATGCCAGGCGTCTGGTGCACCCCAATGCGGACCGGCTCGGCAAACCCATGGTGGGGGATGATCCCGGCCGGGCCCTGGCCGGGGAATTCTACATCTCGCGGGCACAGGGATCCCTTGGCAGCGCGGTGCGGGGCAAGGGGCCCATCCGCGACGAGATGGGCAAGATCATCGGCGTGGTGTCGGTCGGCTATCTGGTGCGAGACATAGACGCCGATCTGCGCGGTTTCCTGCGCTTTGGCCTGCTCTGTACCCTGCTCATCGTGATCCTCAACAGCGCCGCCGCCGCCTGGCTGGCCCGGCGCTACAAGAAGGCCATCTTCGGCTTCGAACCCGAGCAGATAGGGCGCCTCTATGCGGAGCTCGACTGCACCCTGCGCACGGTGCGCGAGGGGATCCTCACCATCGACGAGCAGGGCAGGCTCACCTCCATCAACCCCAACGGCATCCGATTGCTGCGCCTGGATGAAACCGTTGCCAGGGCCGCCATCGGTCAACCCATCGGCCAGCTGCTGCCGGGCAGCCGCATGCTCTCCATCTTGCAGGAGCAGAGCCCCCAGTTTGACGAGGAGATAGTCCTGAACGGCCAGCCCCTCATCGTCAACCGCCTGCCCCTGGTGCAGGAAGGTCGCCTCATCGGCGCCGTGTCGAGCTTTCGGCGCAAGGACGAGCTCGCCGAGCTCAGCGCCCAGCTCTCCCAGGTGCAGGCCTACAGCGATCTGCTGCGGGTGCAGACCCACGAACACAACAATCAGCTCGGCACCATAGCCGGCATGATAGAGCTGGGTGCCACCCAGGAGGCGCTCGCCTTCATCGGGCGGGAGGCCGCCACCGAGCAGACCCTGCTCAGCTTCCTGATGGGGGCCATCGGCAAACCCAAGGTGGCGGGGCTGCTGCTTGGCAAGTATCACAGGGCCCATGAACTGGGGCTGGTGCTTATCGTCGACCCCGATGCTTGCCTGCAGGACATCCCCGCCAGGGTGAGCGGCTCCCAGCTGGTGACCCTGCTTGGCAACCTCATCGACAATGCCTTCGAGGCGACCCGTCGCCACGGCGCCCCCTATAGTCCCATCCGGGTGGCCCTGAGCGATCTGGGGCAGGATCTCATCCTCGAGGTGGAAGACGGGGCCGGCGGGGTGGATCCCGCCCTCGCGGACACCTTGTTCGAGCACGGGGTGAGCAGCAAGGCCGAGCCCGGCCACGGCATCGGCCTCGCCCTGGTGCGCAAGACCCTGGATGCCCTGCAGGGGACCATCACCATCGAAGCCACGGCGCAGGGAAGTTGCGTCGTCTGTTACATTCCAAAGGAGGTGTGAGTGATCAAGATCCTGATCGTCGAGGACGATCCGGCCATCGCCGAAATCCACCGCCGCTTCGTACAGCGGCTGCCCGGGTTTGACGTGCTGGGGGTGGCGCTCACCCTGTTCGATGCGAGGGAGCAGATCGCCATCCTCAGGCCCGATCTGGTGCTGCTGGATGTGTGGCTGCCGGACGGGGAGGGCTTCAGCCTGCTGCGCGAATTGCGCCAGGCCGGCGCCGGCCTCGACGTCATCTTGCTCACCGCCGCCCGGGAGGCGAGCGCCCTGCAGGAGGCGATGCGCCTCGGGGTGGTGGATTTTATCTTGAAACCCGTGGTGTTCGAGCGGCTGCGAGACACATTGGAGAAGTATCGCCAGAGCATAGCGGCCCTGGCGGCATTGGCGGACATCGATCAGCAGACGGTGGATGCCCTGCTGGGTACCCCCTTGCAGCAGGTGGCGGCCGCCGGTCTGCCAAAGGGCATAGACGGGCTCACCCTGCAGCGGGTGCTGGCCGCCTTGGCCGCCGAGGGAGCCAGCGCCGAGGAGATAGGCGCCAGGGTCGGGGTGAGCCGCACCACGGCGCGCCGTTATCTGGAGTTTCTGGTAGGCCAGCAGCTGGCGAGCCCTGAGCTCGAATACGGTACCGTCGGGCGGCCGGAGCGGCGCTACCGCAAGCAGTGATCCAAGAGGTGTTGCTGCGTCCAGACAAGAAAAGAGCGCCTGTTGGCGCTCTTTTTATTCGCATCTGCTTCCACCATCAGGGGCTCTGCTCATCATGGGTAGGGTTCAGAGGCGGCAGAGTCTCATCGATTCAGTGGCTGGTGGCCGGTTCCCCCTTGGGGGCCTTGCGGGCCTGCCACCACTGCCAGGCCGGCAGCAGCAACATCACCAGGGTCACCAGGGTGAAGCCCAGGGTGATGGGTCGCTCCCACAGGAAGCTCAGGGAGCCGTCGTTGATGACCAGGGCGCGGCGCAGGTTGTCCTCCAGCATGCCACCCAGGATGAAGCCGAGCAGCATGGGGGCCATGGGGAAGTCCAGCAGGCGCAGGCCGATGGCGATGAGGGCCACCAGTGCCATCACATAGATGTCCATGGTGTTGAAGGAGACCAGATAGACCCCTATCAGGGAGAACAGCAGCACCATGGGGATGAGCACGGGGCGCGGCACTTGCAGGATCTTGGCGAGATAGGGGATGAGCGGCAGGTTCAGGATCAGCAGCACCACGTTGCCCAGATACATGGAGATGATCACGGACCAGAACACGTCCGGGTGCTCCATGAACAGACGCGGGCCCGGCTGGATGCCGTAGGCGATGAGGGCGCCCAGCATCAGGGCCGTGGTGCCTGAACCCGGGATCCCCAGGGTCAGCAATGGCACGAAGGCACCGCTGGAGGCGGCGTTGTTGGCGGCTTCCGGGGCGGCGACACCGGTGAGGCTGCCCTTGCCGAACTCATCCTTCTTCTCCTTGCGGGCCAGGTTGCGCTCGGCGCCATAGGCCATGAAGGAGGCGATGGTGGCACCAGCTCCCGGCAGGACGCCGATGAAGAAGCCGAGTACCGAGGAGCGGGCGATCGGGGTCGCTATCTCCTTGACCTCATCCTTGCTCAGCTTGAGGGAGCCGAGCTTCTGGATCTGCTCCGCCTCTTCGGCGCGGGAATCCTTGCCGGGGCGCAGCACCGTCATCAGGATCTCCGCCAGGGCGAAGGTGGCCATGGCCAGCAGCAGGAAGGAGAAACCGTCCCGCAAGTCCGGCAGGCCGAAGGTGAACCTGTCAACCCCGACGCTGCGATCGATGCCGACGGTGGAGATCATGATGCCGAACAGGGCCATGATCAGCGCCTTGAGCACCTGCCCCTTGCCGGCAAAGGCCGCCACCGCCGACAGCCCCAGCACCATGAGGGCGAAGTAGTCCGCCGACTGGAAGGAGAGGGAGACCTTGGCGAGCAGGGGCGCCGCCACCATCAGGAAGATGGCCGACAGGGTGCCGCCGACGAAGGAGGCGTAGGCGGCGATGGCCAGCGCCTTGCCCGCATAGCCCTTGCGCGCCATGGGATAGCCGTCGATGGCGGTGATCATGCTGGCGGAGCAGCCCGGGGTGTTGATCAGGATGGAGGCGGTGGAGCCGCCAAACATGGAGCCGTAATAGACACCGGCCATCAGAATGATGCCGGAGGCCGGATCCAGCCCGTAGGTGATGGGGATCATCAAGGCGATGGCGGTGACGGGTCCGAGACCCGGCAACATGCCGATGAAGGTGCCGACGAAGCAACCGACCACCACCATGAAGAGGTTGATGGGCATCATGGCGGTGCCAAGCCCTTGCAAGATTCCGTCTAACATGGGTTCTCCTTATCCCAGCAACTGGGTGAACAGCCGACCGGGCTCGAGATAGACATTGAGCCCCTTGGTCAGCAGGGCCCAGAAGATGAGGGTGAAGGGCACGCTCACCTTGCAGGCGAAGGCGAGGCTGGGTTCACCCATGAGCCGGATCCCGGCGATGAGGAACAGGGTTGTGGCGACGAGGAAGCCGAGCCAGGTCAGGGCCACGCCATAGACGATCATCAGGAGGAGAAAGGCGAACACCAGTCGCCAGTTGCCGGACTCTTTTTGCAGCCGCTCGCCGCCCGGGGAGGCCATCAACAGCAGGGAGAGCACGACGCCGACGCCGGCCAGGGCATAGGGCAGGGTGCTGGCGGTAAAGGGTTCATATTCGTCCCCCGGGTAGCCCGGGATCTGGGTGGCGTGATAGCCATAGGCGAGGGAGAGCAGCAGAAACAGCAGCCCCCCGAACCTTTCCTTGGTCAGTTGCATAATGACTCCAATGGGCGGGCGAGCCCGCCACGGGGTTGGGATTACTTGATGAAGCCGAGCTCGCGCATCAGGCCGCCGATCTCCTGCTCCTGGCTGTTGAGGAAGGCGGTGAACTCGGGGCCGGCCTGATAGCTGTTGGTCCAGTTGTTGCGCGCCCGGACCACTTCCCACTCCGGCTTGTCATACATCTGCTTGAGCAGGGCGGCGAACTCGGCGGATTTCTCGGCGCTCACGCTGGGGGAGGCGAAGTAACCGCGCCAGTTGGCAAAGACGGTGGGGTTGCCCTGCTCGCTGAAGGTGGGTACCTCTTTCGCATCCGGCATGCGCTCGGCAGCCGTCATGCCGAGGATCCGCATCTGACCGGACTTGACCGCCTCCATCGCCTCGCCAAAGCCGGTGGAGAGCACCTGGGTTTCCCCCGCCAGCACCGCCGCCATGGCACTGCCGCCGGCATCATAGGCCACGTAGCGCAGCTTGCTGGCATCGGCCCCCGCATTCTTGAAGGTCATGGCCGCCACCAGGTGGTCCAGGCTGCCGCGGGCGGAGCCGCCGGCGATCTTCACCTTGGCGGGGTTCGCCTCATAGGCCGCCAGCAACTGGGGCCAGGTCTGATAGGGGGAGTCGAGCGGTACGGCCAGTGCCTGGTAGTCGGCGATGATGGCGGCGACCGGGGTGAGATCCCGGAAGGATTGCGGCAGTTCCTTGGAGAGGGATTTGACGATGATGGGGGTGGAGTTGACCATGAGCGTCTTGTCGGATTGCGCCGAGGTCTCGATCAGGTGGGCGATGGCCTTGGCGCCACCTCCGGCGGAGATGTTCTGGAAGGAGGCGGTGGTGATGAGGCCGGATTTGGTCAGCGCCTCGCCGGTGCCCCGTGCCGTGTTGTCCCAGCCGCCGCCTGCACCACCGGGTATCAGGAAATGGATCTCGTCTATCTTGGCCTGCACGCCGAGGCTGGCGCCCAGCAGGCAACAGAGCAGGGTGCGTTTGAAGATTCCTTGCAACATGGTGTTCTCCTTGTGATTGTTGCGAGGAGGTTAATTAATCATGTCTGTCTGGAAAACAATCTGGCCGTAATGGTTATTAAGGCTGTTCTGGCCATTTTGTTCATTCTGGCCACGGCCTTTTTCGACGCTATCACTGCTGGATGTCGTATTGGCGAGGGCAAAGAAGGGCGGGGCTCCCTTGTGATAGGGAGCCCGCCCGATGACCTGATGTGATGGGATGGCCAGCGTGTCTCAGCTCTTGCCGGCCCCTGAGACAGGTTCCGCCGCTTTCTCCTGGTCTGGCTCCGTCTTCTGAAGGGCCTCGGTGGCCTTCTGCCTGAGGGCCAGCTGCTCCATCACCAGCTTGTAGGCGATGTAGTACTTGTAGATGTTGCCCACATAGGTGACCGTCTCCGGCCCTATCTTCTCCGCCGCCACGTACTCCACGTTGTGGAACCAGATGTTGGGATCCAGCCCCCGCTTCTTGGCCTCGGTGCGCAGCCTGGCCACCCGGGCGGGGCCCGCGTTGTAGGAGGCGAACGAGAAGAGCGCCTTGTCGAGAGCCGTCATGGGCTCGTCCGCATAGTAGTGATCTATCATCCAGCGCATGTATTTGACGCCACCGTGGATGTTGGGTTCGATCTGGCGGATATCACCCACCTTCAATCCCTTGCCGGTGGCGGGCATGATCTGCATGATGCCGATGGCCCCCACATGGCTGCGTGCCTTCTGGTTGAGGGCCGACTCCTGATAGCCCTGGGCGGCCACCAGCAGCCAGTCCACGTCGTATTTCTCGCCGTATTCACGAAACAGCTCGACCACCTGCAGGAACTTCTTGCGCTCGGCCTCGGCGGCGGCGCTCTTGACGAACTTGTTCTGCTTGAGATAGCGCGCCAGTATGGCTTCGCCGGTGGCCTTGCCCCGCAAGGCGCCAATCTGCTCGTTGAGCATGGCGAGCAGCTGGGTACTCTCCTTGCGTACCGCCCAGGCGATGATGCCGCCGTCGCGGAAAACAGGCTCTTCATGGATGGTGATCTTGGGGAAGATCTTCTGCCAGAAGCGGGCCTTGTGCTCGTCCATGACGATGAAGGGCAGCAGACCCGCGTTCACCATCTCCACCAGATCCTCGTCCTCCAGCACCTCGGAGGCGGGCTTGATGTCGATGAGGGGTTCCCCTGCCGCCTTGCGCGCCGCGTTATAGGCCAAGAGGCTGTCGTAATAGCTGGAGGAGGGTCTCACATAGACGCTCTGCCCTCCAAGATCGGCGGCGCTCGCCACCTTGGGAGAGTGGGGCCCCGAGATGAGCAGCTCGCGCACGTTCTCGATCAGGGGGGCGGAGAACTCCACGCCCTGCTGCTTGCGTTTGTCGGTGATGGTGAGGTTGGCGGCGGCGATATCCCCCTTGCCTGCGAGCAGGGCGGGGATCAGGGCCTCCCGGGCGACCGGGATGAAGACGAAGTGGACCTTGAGATTGCGCTTGGCGGTCTTGTTCTTGCGAAGCTGCTCGTTGAGGCGTTTTTCCACCTGTATGAAGGCGTCGTAGGTTGCTCCTCGCTGCACGCCCTTGTAGATGAAGTAGCCGGTCTTGTTATAGGTCGTCAGCACCCGGATGGCTCGTCGCTCCAGCATGGCATCGAGATCCCCCAGCATGGGTTTGGAGAGCTCGTCACTGCCAAAACTCAGGGCGCTTTTATCCGTTTCCTCGTCTGTGGTTGCCTGTTTGTCTGCCTCGGCACTCCAGACGGGGCTCAGGGAGCAGAACAGCCAGATCATGACAATCCATAAGCGTTTCATACGTACACCTCACTCGTTTTATAGAGTGTAAGCGGCGACTCGGGGGGGATTTAGCTCATTGGGTTTGATTGGAAGTGCGCCATAGCACGGTTTCCACTATTCAAAATCCCGTGAGCGAGGCGGTTGCGGGCAGCAAAAAGGAGCCCTGAGGCTCCTTTTGCACGAGGTGTGGCCGCCGGGCTAGAACCAGAAGCCGATGATGAAGGAGCCCGCCAGGGTCAGCATGACGTTGGCCACCGCATAGGTGCCTGCGTAGCCGAGCGCCGGGATGGAGCTGTTGGCCGCCTCGTTGACCACGTCCATGGCCGGGGCGCAGGTGCGGGCGCCGGTGATGGCACCTAGCAGCAGGGCCGGGTTCATCTTCAATACCCAGACCCCGAACAGGTAGCCCACCAGCACCGGCAAGGTGGTCACCAGCATGCCGGAGAAGAGCACCACCATACCTACCTCGCTCAGGTGATCCAGGATGCCGCCACCGGCCTTGAGCCCCGTGCTCACCATGAAGACGGCGAGACCGAGATCCTTGGCCAGACGCAGGGCACCCGGCGGCACATAGCCTACTGTGGGGTGGTTGGCTCTGAGGTATCCCATCAGGATCCCCGCCAGCAGCAGGCCGACGGCGTTGCCGAGGCCGAACTCTATCTGGCCGAACACCAGGGAGACGGAGCCGATGAGCAGGCCCAGCACGAAGAAGGTGGTGAAGGCCACCAGATCCGTGGTCTGGCTATGGATACTGATGAAGCCGATCTTGTTGGCCAGCAGCTTGACTCTCTGCTTCTCGCCGCTGATCTGCAGCACGTCGCCCTTTTGCAGCATGATGTTGCGATCGAACGGCATCTCTATCTGGGAGCGCACCACCCGGTTCAGGAAGCAGCCCTTCTCGGTGAGGTTGAGCTCCACCAGATGGCGGCCCACCACGGCATCGTTCTTCACCACTATCTCTTCGGTGACGATCTGCAGGTCCAGCAGGTTGCGGTCGAACACCTCCTTGCCGTTGCGATAGTTGACGTCGAGCTTCTCGTGGCTCTCCGGGTAGCCCACCAGGGCGATCTCGTCCCCCTCTTGGATGACCGCATCCCCATCCGGGCTCGCCAGTATGCCGTTGCGACGAATGCGCTCCACGTAGCAGCCGGTGTGGGGGTAGATGCCGGTCTCTCGCAGGGTGCGGCCGCCGATCCAGGCGGCGAGCTCGGGGCCGACCCGGTAGGCGCGGATGATGGGCAGATAGGTCTTGCGGTTCTCGCTGTCGGAGAGCCCCCGCTCGCGGGCGATCTTCTGCGCCTCTGTATTGAGGTCGAGCCGTGCTAGGGCGGGCAGGTAGCGTACCACCAGCATCAGGCCCACCAGGCCCACCAGATAGGTCAGGGCATAGCCGATGCCCATGTTGTCGAGCACCGCCTGCATGTCGGTCTGATGGGGCAGGTTAAGCAGTCCGCTGCGCAGGGCATCCTGTGCCCCCACCAGCGCCGGCGTCGAGGTGAGGGAGCCCGCCAGGATCCCGGCCGCCATGCCGGGCCCCAGGTTGAAGAACTTGGCGAGCCCCACGGTGAGCAGCAGGGCGCTCAGCAGGATCACCAGGGTCAGGGTGATGTAGTGGATGCCATCGCGCAGGAAGACGCTGAAGAAGTGGGGGCCGGCCTCTATCCCCACACAGAAGATGAACAGCATGAAGCCGACATTTTCGGTGGAGGTGGAAAATTGAAAGCCCATCTGGCCGAACAGCAGGGCGGTGAACAGCACGCCTATGGTGTTGCCAATCTGGAAATTACCGATGCGTACCTTGCCCAGCAGCAGGCCGAAGGCCAGCACCACGAACAGCAGCAGGGAGTCGCTTTGATGCAGCAGTGTCACGAAATCTATGGTCATGCCCGGAAGAACCGAGGAAAAAAGTGGGGCCGATATTGTGCCGGATCCCTTGGCAAGAGAGAAGGGTCAAAGCGGTCTGGCAGCCAGTTAAGTGGTGGTTGACCGACCCGGGAGGGGGGATGACCGGGAACAAAGGGGGCAACGGTGATATTTCCCACTGCCTATCTCGCTGTCAATGGGTGATTCGTGCTGTCAGGGGGCATGGAGGTTTCCCTCCTGTGGACAATTTATTACCTGCTGTGAAGCGGAGGATTGGGGGCACTTTTCAGCATTTTTAACTGGTTGGGGAAAACCATGCACCCGGTGCATCCGCACCCCGGCGGGCAGAGGTGACCCATGGCCTCTGGCGTGGCGACACAAATGGGGCACCTGCCTGTCGCTCTGATCCCCAGGACCCCATTTAGGGGGGAGGACAAAAACAGGAGAAAATGGGGGGCGAGGCGTTTCCATCCGTCAGACCGGAGACAATTGCTGCCAACCTAGGCGCTGATTGGCTTTGCGTCACTTACCCACAGAATCTGTGGATAACCCTGTTCATGAAACTTGGCGATCAGGCTGCAGGCCGCGCCAATGCTGGGGTGCAAGGGCTGTTCAAAAAATACCTCCAGAAAAATCTTACTATAAAAATCATATAGTTATGCTCGACAGGAGAAAACGCTGTCGACGAGGAGAGGGGATTCGAAAGGAAGGATCGCCGAAGGGATCGGCTTGTGCATTAAAATTGGCAGAGGAAAGCACTAAAGTGGATAACTTGCACCGAGATGGTGAGGAAAGTGGCTCCCCCGACTGGACTTGAACCAGTGACATACGGATTAACAGTCCGCCGTTCTACCGACTGAACTACGGGGGAACATCAGGCAAGGAGACGCACTATACAGAGCTCGCCTGCCCGGGTCAATAGTCGTCTGGTCTGGCGGAGTGGATACCCAGATGCGCCAACTCGGGGTACACTTCTTTCTTGCTGTTTTTGCCGGGAGTCGTGATGAGCAAGTTATTTCAGTTGGCCAGCCAGTTTCAACCGGCGGGGGATCAGCCCGCGGCGATCGCCCGTCTGCTCGATGGCATCGAGTCCGGCCTCGCCCACCAGACTCTGCTCGGGGTCACGGGCTCGGGCAAGACCTTCACCATGGCCAACGTGATCGCCACCCTCAACCGGCCCACCATGATACTGGCGCCGAACAAGACCCTGGCCGCCCAGCTCTACGGGGAGATGAAGGAGTTCTTCCCCGACAACGCGGTGGAGTATTTCGTCTCCTACTACGACTACTACCAGCCGGAAGCCTATGTACCGACCACGGACACCTTCATCGAGAAGGACGCCTCCATCAACGATCACATCGAGCAGATGCGGCTGTCGGCCACCAAGGCGCTGCTGGAGCGGCGAGACGTGGTGATCGTCGCCTCCGTCTCGGCCATCTATGGTCTGGGAGATCCCCAGGCCTACCTCAGCATGATGCTGCACCTCAAGGTGGGGGACGTCATCAACCAGCGGGACATCCTGCGCCGTCTCGCCGAGCTGCAATACACCCGCAACGACGTGGCGTTCAGTCGCGGTACCTTCAGGGTGCGGGGGGAGGTGATCGACATCTATCCCGCCGAGTCGGACAAGCTGGCCCTGCGGGTGGAGCTGTTTGACGAGGAGGTGGAGCGCCTCTCCCAGTTCGATCCCCTGACCGGTGCCATCGAGCAGACTGTGGTGCGCTATACCATCTATCCCAAGACCCACTATGCCACGCCGCGCGAAACCATACTCGGGGCCATCGATCACATCAAGGAGGAGCTCAAGGGGCGCCGCGAGCAGTTGATGAGCCTGAACAAGCTGGTGGAGGAGCAGCGGATCAGCCAGCGCACCCAGTTCGACATCGAGATGATGCAGGAGCTCGGCTACTGCTCCGGCATCGAGAACTACAGTCGCTACCTGTCCGGGCGCGCCCCCGGCGAGCCGCCTCCCACCCTGTTCGACTACCTGCCGGGGGATGGCCTGCTCATCATCGACGAGTCCCACGTGACCGTGCCCCAGATCGGTGCCATGTTCAAGGGCGACCGCTCCCGCAAGGAGACCCTGGTGGAGTACGGCTTCCGGCTCCCCTCGGCACTGGACAACCGGCCGCTGAAGTTCGACGAGTTCGAGGCCCTGATGCCGCAGACTGTGTTCGTCTCGGCGACCCCCGGCCCCTACGAGCTGGAGAAATCCGGTGGGGACGTGGTGCAACAGGTGGTGCGCCCCACCGGCTTACTGGATCCCGAAATCGAGGTGCGCCCGGTGACCACCCAGGTGGACGATCTGCTCTCCGAGATCCGGCTGCGGGTTGCGGCAGAGGAGCGGGTGCTGGTCACCACCCTCACCAAGCGGATGGCGGAGGACTTGACCGAATACCTGGCGGATCACGACGTGCGGGTGCGCTACCTGCACTCGGACATCGACACCGTCGAGCGGGTGGAGATCATCCGCGACCTGCGTCTCGGCAAGTTCGACGTGCTGGTGGGTATCAACCTGCTGCGGGAAGGGCTGGACATGCCGGAAGTCTCCCTGGTGGCCATTTTGGACGCAGACAAGGAGGGCTTCCTGCGCTCCACCCGCTCCCTCATCCAGACCATAGGCCGGGCGGCCCGTAACCTCAATGGCAAGGTCATCCTTTATGGAGACACCATCACCAACTCCATGAAGGTGGCCATCGAGGAGACGGAGCGACGCCGCGCCCTGCAGCATGCCCATAACCTCGAACATGGCATCACGCCCAAGGGCCTCAACAAGTCGGTGGGGGATGTGATGGACATGGGGGGCAGCCGCTCGGCGGGCAAACCGGCCAAGGGCGCTCGCAAGGCCGCCGAGCCGCAAGGGGAGTACCATGCCCGCTCCGCCAGCGAGATCGCCAAGGAGATCAAACGGATGGAAGAGCAGATGTTCCAGCACGCCCGGGATCTGGAGTTCGAGCAGGCGGCCGCCATGCGGGATCAGATCCAGCGGTTGCGCAGCGAGTTGATCGAGAGTTGAGCGGCAAGCGCTGGCTTATCTGGCGGCGTCTGCGCCGCCTCTACTTCGGCTTTCGCCATCCTGCCACCCCCTGGTGGGCCAAGGGGCTGGTGATCCTCATCCTGCTCTACGGCATCAGCCCGGTGGATCTCATCCCGGATGTGGTGCCGCTGCTGGGTTGGCTCGATGACATCAGCCTGCTGCTGGTGCTGATCTGGGGCTGGGAATCCTGCCTGCCCACCGAGGTCAGGAAGGGGCTGGATGCCCTGGAGTAAGCGCCTCGTATCCTTCTCCTTGCGATGGCTCGCCATCAGCCCGCCATGCCATGGTTGAGTGCCCCCAGTTGCGGATTGTGGCGCTCAAGGCATTGGCGTAGACTCCACGCCGTTCACTTCATGAGTAAGAAAAAATGGATCTGATCCTGTTTGCGATTGACTTTATTCTGCACGTCGACGTGCATCTGAAAGAGCTGTTTGAAAACTATGGTGTCTGGGTATACGCCATCCTGTTTCTCATCATCTTCTGTGAAACCGGCCTGGTAGTGACTCCCTTCCTGCCTGGGGATTCCCTGCTGTTTGCCGCCGGTGCCCTCACCGTGGGCAGTGCGCTTGACGTGCACACCCTGGCCGCCGAGCTCATCGTCGCCGCCGTGCTTGGCAACGTGGTGAACTACACCATAGGTCACTTCTTCGGGGAGCAGCTGTTCCGCAACCCGGATTCCAAGATCTTCCGCCGGGACTATCTGGTGAAGACCCATGCCTTCTATGCCAAGCATGGGGGCAAGACCATCATCATCACCCGCTTCCTGCCCATAGTGCGCACCTTCGCCCCCTTCGTGGCGGGGATGGGGGCCATGACCTATCCGCGCTTCCTGGCCTTCAACCTGGTGGGGGGGCTCTTGTGGGTGCTCTCCTTCGTCTATGCCGGCCACTTCTTCGGCAACCTGCCTGTGGTACGCCAGAACTTCACCCTGCTGATCTTCGGCATCATAGGGGTGTCCCTGCTGCCCATGGTCATCGGCATGGTGAAAGCCAGACGTGGTGCGGGCAAGAGTGCCTCGTGAACGCATAGCGCGATCAACATAGTGCAATCAAAAGAAGAGGGAGCCAGTGGCTCCCTCTTCTTTGTGTTTTATTGCCTGCCTGACTCAGTTGCAGCAACGGCCCTTGACCAGGTTGCCGACGGCCACCACCACGAAGACCAGCAGGTAAGCGGCGAAGATGGCGATCAGCCACTGGGGCATGGAGAAGCTGAGGAACTGCCAGGTGATCTCGCTGCAGTCTCCGTCCGGGAAGAACAGCCAGGGGATCCACTGATCCAGCGGTGCCCAGCTCGGGAAGTCCACGAAGCCTTCGCACACGTTGAAGGGGGAGGGGTTCAGCTGGTAGTCCACATGTTTGAGCGCCAGTTGCAGGCCCCAGAAGGCGCTGTAACCCCACAGCAGCAGGGCGCTCCAACGCAGGTACCACCTCTGGGGGGAGACCATGCCGAGCAGGCCGGCCGCGAGCACGCCGAAGATAGCGATCCGCTCATAGATGCACATGACGCAGGGATGCAACCCCAGCCCGTGCTGGAAGAAGAGGGCGCATAACTCGAGGAACAGGGCAGAGGCGGCCAGCAGTCCCCACGCCAGCCGATGGCTGGCAATACGGCGAAGAAATTCGATCATCTGATTGATCTCACAGAGAAAATAGTGGCTGAATTAGAGCAGAGCCGGATCCAAAAGAAAAGGGCCCTCGTGGGCCCTTCCATCATCAATGTGCCGCAGGCAGCAGGGTGGGTATATCCGCTCCCTGTATCAGCCAGCCCGCCTGGTAAAACCATTCGGTGGCGGGGGCAAGCAGTTGCTCCACCGCGAAGAAGCCCACCAGCCCCAGTACCAGGGTGTAGGGCAGCGCCATCCACACCATGCGACCGTAGGAGAGACGCAGCAGGGGGGCCAGCGCCGAGGTCAGCATGAACAGGAAGGCGGCCTGGCCGTTGGGGGTGGCGACCGAGGGCAGGTTGGTCCCCGTGTTGATGGCCACCGCCAGCAGATCGAAGTGCTCGCGGCTGATGGCGCCGTTGAGCAGGGCTGTCTTCACCTCGTTGATGTAGACGGTGCCGACGAAGACGTTGTCGCTCACCATGGAGAGCAGGCCATTGGCGATATAGAAGAGGGCGAGCTGATCCTCGGGCTTGGCGGCCAGTACCCACTGGATCACCGGCTTGAACAGCTGCTGATCGATGATCACCGCCACCACGCTGAAGAAGACGGTGAGCAGGGCGGTGAAGGGCAGCGCCTCGTGGAAGGCCTTGCCGAGGGCATGCTCCTCCGTGATACCGGTGAAGGAGGTGGCGAGGACGATGACGGTCAGGCCGATGAGACCCACGGCCGCCAGGTGCAGCGCCAGCCCGGTGATGAGCCAGAGGGCGATCAGCGCCTGGACGATGAGCTTGGCCTTCTCTTGGGGGGAGCGCTGTGCGTCTTCGTCCCGCTCGTACTCCTCCATGATGCGGCGCACCGGCTCGGGCAGCCTGGTGCCATAGCCAAACCAGCGGAACTTCTCTACCAGCACGCAAGTCAGCAGGCCACAGATGAACACGGGTATGGTCACAGGTGCCATGCGGATGGCAAATTCACCGAAGTGCCAGCCAGCCTGCTCGCCGATGATGAGGTTCTGGGGCTCGCCCACCAGGGTGCAGACGCCCCCGAGCGCGGTGCCGATGGCGGCATGCATCATCAGGCTGCGCAGGAAGGCGCGAAACTCGTTCAGGTGCTGGCGGGTCAGCTCATCGATGCCCTCATCGTCATCGTGCAGATTGCCTGACTCCTCCTGAGAGGCCACCTTGTGATAGATGGCGTAGAAGCCGGTGGCGACGCTGATCACCACGGCGATCACGGTCAGCGCATCGAGGAAGGCGGACAGGAAGGCGGAGACCAGGCAGAACGCGAGGGAGAGCAGGGTCTTGGAGTGGATGCGCACCAGCATCTTGGTGAAGACATAGAGCAGTAGCTGCTTCATGAAGTAGATGCCCGCCACCATGAACACCAGCAGCAGCAGCACTTCGATGTTGGCGACCAGTTCATGTTTGATCTGATCGGCGGAGGTCATGCCGATGAGCACGGCTTCGATGGCCAGCAGGCCGCCGGGTTGCAGCGGATAGCACTTGAGCGCCATGGCCAGGGTGAAGATGAATTCGACGACCAGCAGCCAGCCAGCCAGGAAGGGATCAACGTGGAAGACGATCGGATTGATCAGCAAAAACAAGACGATGGCAATTTTGTACCATTTAGGGGCATTGCCCAAAAAGTTCCTTGCAAAAGCGTGCCCTAGGCTGATTGGCATAATGGTTGTTCTCTGTTCTGTTGTTGATATCTGCGTCTGTGCAGTCGAGCCAAATCGGCCCGAACATCCGGATATTCACCTTTATCAAATTGATTGCACATGATTTTAATCAAGGGAGCGCTAACTATAAATAACGCTGCGGTGCTTGCCCAGACGCGATGAGCATTTATCGCCCTGATGGGGTGTTGGTTGACACTCTCATGCCGAAATGGCCACTCGGGACATGATGGGAAACCCATCAATCCATGTCTGCCCCCCTGAGGCTCTCCTGTTCTTCCTGACAAGAGTCCTGCCATCCCTCCATCCATTAGTGAGCAAGAGAGCCGTCGACTGCAGCATCCATCAAGCTGGCTAATAAATGGGCGTATAAGCTCGTGCTTGTCGTAACCGAGCCGAAAGGCGGCACGGCTCTCACCTTGCTCTCTCCCAGTTGCCATGACGATGGACCGACGGGAGCCAGCTTGATCTGCCAGGTTGCCAGTGAGAGACGTGACCGGGCTTCATCGCTCTGGCTTCCTTCGATGTGTAAGCGAGAGGCCATGGTATCGCACCAGACCTGGCGGATAATCCGCCTCTCATCCTCAACACTGTCTCGTTTTTCGAAACAATGAGGATAGCTGCGCATAGAACGCCAGTGGTCACCTTCAAGGCCGATGTCGGAGCGGGTGCGTGGGGGTGGGCGCGGCGGCGTCAAGCCATTGGCAACGCTTTCTCATCGTGGGGCGAGGGCAGGGGGCTGACGGATGCCAATTGAATAGCAAGAAACATCTTTTTAACAAAAAGTTCGGGTTTATGTGAGCAGAGGACTGACCTTCTGCTTGCCAGCATGGTCGGCTTTGCTATTATTCGTGAGCCTTTTTACGTACTACAACAGAGTCACTACATGGTCATAAAAGCGCAAAGCCCCGCTGGGTTTGCCGAGGAATACATCATCGAGTCCATCTGGAACAATCGCTTTCCTCCTGGATCCATTCTGCCGGCGGAGCGTGAACTGTCCGAGTTGATTGGCGTGACTCGCACCACCTTGCGCGAAGTGCTGCAGCGTCTTGCCCGTGATGGCTGGCTCACCATCCAGCATGGCAAACCGACCAAGGTCAACAATTTCTGGGAGACCTCTGGCCTCAACATCCTGGAAACCCTGGCACGCCTCGATCAGGACAAGGTACCGGATCTGGTGGCCCAGCTGCTGTCGGCCCGCACCAACATCTGCACCATCTTCATCCGTGGCGCCATCCGCAATAACCCGGAACAGGCGGCGGAGATCCTGCGGGGGGCCGCCGAGGTCGAGAACACGGCCGAGGCCTATGCCGAGTTCGATTACCGCCTGCACCACCAGCTCTCCTTTGCCTCCGGCAACCCTATCTATGCCTTGATCCTCAATGGTTTCAAAGGCTTGTATAGCCGGGTCGGACGTTACTACTTCTCCGATAAGCAGGCTCGCGAGACGGCTGACGCCTATTACAAGGTATTGCTGGGCCTGGCCGAGACCAAGAATCACGAAGCCGTGTTCATGACGGTGCGCCAGTACGGTATCGAGTCCGGCAAGTTGTGGACCCGTCTGCGCCAGGATATGCCGAGCAACCTGTGCGATAACTGATTGTATCAAAAGAAAAAACGCGCCATATGGCGCGTTTTTTTATGGCTGTAATTTATCTGTCAGGCCACCGTCTTGCGATCCGGGCAGCGCCCTATGATATCGGCGGGCAGCTCGCCGTTGTCCTGCTCCAGCACCACGTCGAATCCCCACAGCTGATGCAGATGCTTGAGGACCTCGTGGCGAGACTCACCCAGCGGAATGCGGTTGTGGGGCACATAGCGCAGGGTCAGGGATCTGTCCCCCTTGACCGCCACGTTGTAGACCTGAATGTTGGGTTCCAGGTTGCTCAGGTTGTATTGTGCCGAGAGGGTATTGCGCACCAAGCGATAACCCTCCTCGTTGTGGATGGCCGAGACCTTGAGGTAGTTCTTGAGGTCATCGTCATCGATGGCAAACAGCTTCATGTCCCGCATCACCTTGGGGCTCAGGAACTGACTGATGAAGCTCTCGTCCTTGAAGTTCTGCATGGCGAAGTGCAGGGTGTCGACCCAGTTGGTGCCGGCATAGTCGGGGAACCAGTATCTGTCCTCCTCGGTCGGGTGTTCGCAGATGCGCCGCAGATCGGTGAACATGGCGAACCCCAGGGCATAGGGGTTGATACCGGAGTAGTAGCGACTGTTGTAGGGGGGTTGATAGACCACGTTGGTGTGGCTGTGCAGCACCTCTATCATGAAGCGGTCGCTGATCTTCCCCTCGTCATAGAGGTGGTTGAGGATGGTGTAATGCCAGAAGGTGGCCCAGCCCTCGTTCATCACCTGGGTCTGCTTCTGCGGGTAGAAATACTGACTGATCTTGCGCACTATCCGCACGATTTCACGCTGCCAGGGTTCCAGCAGCGGGGCGTTCTTCTCGATGAAGTAGAGGATGTTCTCCTGAGGTTCGGGTGGGTAGCGCCTGTCTTCGACCCCTGAGGCCTTGTGCTGCTTGGGCAGGGTGCGCCACAGTTCGTTGACCTGGGACTGCAGGTAATCTTCCCGTGCCTTCTGGCGCCGTTTCTCCTCGGCCAGGGAGATCTTCTGGGGCCGCTTGTAGCGATCCACCCCGAAGTTCATCAGGGCATGGCAGGAGTCGAGCAGCCGCTCGACCGCATCGATGCCGTGTTTCTCCTCGCACTCCGTGATGTAGTTCTTGGCGAACAGCAGGTAGTCGATGATGGAGGAGGCATCGCTCCAGGCCTTGAACAGATAGTTGTTCTTGAAGAAAGAGTTGTGGCCATAGCAGGCGTGGGCCATCACCAGGGCCTGCATGGGCATGGTGTTTTCCTCCATCAGGTAGGCGATGCAGGGATCCGAGTTGATGACGATCTCGTAGGCCAGCCCCATCTGGCCGCGTTTGTAGTTGCGCTCGGTGTGGATGAAGCGCTTGCCAAAGGACCAGTGCTGGTAGCCGATGGGCATGCCCACGCTGGAGTAGGCATCCATCATCTGTTCGGCGGTGATCACCTCGATCTGGTTGGGGTAGGTATCCAGTCGGTAAAACTTGGCCACCCGGGCTATCTCCTGGTGATAGGTCTCCAGCAGATCGAAGTTCCAGTCAGGACCATCGTCCAGGGGGGCTATTTTTCTCGCAGTTTCTACCATATGTGCTCCCTCAAGCCGCCTGCTTCTTGAACAACTCCCGGAATACCGGATAGATGTCCTCTACCTTGCGAATGTGTTCCATCGCGAAGTGGGGGAATTGCTCGGCCACCGACTCATATTCGTGCCACAGGGTCTGGTGGGCGCGGGTAGTGATCTCGATGTAGGAGTAGTAACGCACCCGTGGCATGATGTCGCGCAGTAGGATCTCCCGGCACTGGGGGGAATCGTCCGCCCAGTTGTCCCCATCGGAGGCCTGCGCCGCATAGATGTTCCACTGATTGGCGGGGTAACGCTCGTTGATGATGTCGTTCATCATCTTGAGGGCGCTGGAGACTATGGTGCCGCCGGTTTCCTGGGAGTAGAAGAATTCGTGTTCGTCCACCTCCTTGGCCTGGGTGTGGTGGCGAATGTAGACCACCTCCACGTTCTTGTAGGTACGGCTCAGGAACAGGTAGAGCAGGATATAGAAGCGTTTGGCCATCTCCTTGGTGGCCTGATCCATGGAGCCGGACACGTCCATCAGGCAGAACATCACCGCCTGGCTGGACGGCACGGGCCGCTTGACGAAGTTGTTGAACTTGAGATCGAAGGTGTCGATGAAGGGGACGGCTTCGATGCGCCGCTTGAGCTCACGGATCTCCTTCTCGAGCTGCGCCATCTCGGCGAAGTGATCGTTGGGCTCACCGGCGAGCAGGGCGAGCCGCTCCTCCAGCTCGCGCAGCAGGCGCTTCTTGCCCGCCTGCAAGGCCATGCGGCGAGCCAGGGAGTTTTGCAGCGAACGGACCACGTTGATATTGGCGGGCACCCCGTTGGAGGTGTAACCCGCCCGGTAGGTCTTCATCTCCATCAGCTGGTTGAGCTGGGTCTTCTGCAGGCGAGGCAATTCCAGATCTTCGAACAGCAGATCCAGATACTCATCCTTGGAGATCTGGAACACGAAGTCATCGGCGCCTTCCCCCTGATCCGAGGCCTGGCCCTCGCCACCGCCCTGACCACTCCCCCCTCCCTTGGGACGGTCAATCTTGTCGCCGGAGACGAATTGATCGTTGCCAGGGTGCACCATCTCCCGTTTGCCACCCTGACCTTGATGGAAGTGGGGCTCGCCGATGTCCTTGGTCGGAATGCTGATGCTCTCGCCCTTGTCCACGTCCTGAATGCTGCGCTTGGAGACAGCATCCGAGACCGCTTGTTTGATCTGCTTCTTGTAGCGGCGGATGAAGCGCTGCCGATTGACAGCGCTTTTGTTTTTGCCGTTGAGCCTGCGGTCGATAAAATGCGCCATAACTCCCCCTTGAACCACGGCAGGGTCAGGATGACTTGCGTACCCTGAGATACCATTCGGAGAGCAGCCGCACCTGTTTGCGGGTGTAGCCCTTCTCCATCATCCGCTCCACAAAGTTATCGTGCTTCTTCTGCTCCTCGGCAGAGGTCTTGCTGTTGAAGGAGATAACCGGCAGCAACTCCTCAGTGTTGGAGAACATCTTCTTCTCGATCACGGTGCGCAGCTTCTCGTAGCTGGTCCAATTGGGGTTGCGACCCGCATTGTTGGCCCTGGCACGCAGCACGAAGTTGACGATCTCGTTGCGGAAATCCTTCGGATTGCTGATCCCCGCCGGTTTTTCGATCTTCTCCAGCTCGCTGTTGAGGGATGCCCTGTCGAACAGCTGGCCGGTTTCCGGGTCACGGTACTCCTGATCCTGGATCCAGAAGTCGGCGTAGGTGACGTAGCGATCGAAGATGTTCTGCCCGTACTCCGAGTAGGACTCGAGGTAGGCGGTCTGGATCTCCTTGCCGATAAACTCCACGTAGCGCGGGGTCAGGTAGCCCTTGATGAACTCGAGGTAGCGATCGTGCAACTCCTGCGGGAACTGTTCGCGCTCTATCTGCTGCTCCAGCACGTAGAAGAGGTGGACCGGGTTGGCCGCCACCTCGGCGTGATCGAAGTTGAACACCCGGGAGAGGATCTTGAACGCGAAGCGGGTAGAGAGACCGTTCATGCCCTCGTCCACGCCGGCGTAGTCGCGGTACTCCTGATAGCTCTTGGCCTTGGGATCCGTGTCTTTCAGGCTCTCGCCGTCATAGACCCGCATCTTGGAGTAGAGGCTGGAGTTCTCCGGCTCTTTCAGCCGTGACAGCACCGAGAATTGGCCCAGCAGCTCCAGGGTCCCCGGGGCGCACTTGGCATCGGTCAGTTCGCTGTTGAACAGCAGCTTCTCGTAGATCTTCACTTCTTCCGAGACGCGCAGGCAGTAGGGCACCTTGACGATATAGACCCGGTCGAGGAAGGCTTCGTTGTTCTTGTTGTTGCGGAACTGCTGCCATTCCGACTCGTTGGAGTGAGCCAGCAGTATGCCGTCGAAGGGCAGGGCGGAGAGGCCCTCGGTACCGTTGTAGTTGCCCTCCTGGGTGGCCGTCAGCAGGGGGTGCAGCACCTTGATGGGGGCCTTGAACATCTCCACGAACTCCATCATCCCCTGGTTCGCCTTGCACAGCGCCCCCGAGTAGGAGTAAGCATCGGCATCATCCTGGGCGTAGTGCTCCAACATGCGGATATCGACCTTGCCCACCAGGGAGGAGATATCCTGGTTGTTGTCATCGCCGGGCTCCGTCTTGGCGATGGCAATCTGATCGAGAATGGAGGGGTTGACCTTCTCCACCTTGAACTTGGTGATGTCCCCGCCAAACTCGTGCAGTCGCTTGGCGACCCAGGGAGACATGATGGGGCGTAGGTAACGGCGCGGGATGCCGTACTCTTTTTCCAGGATCTCGCCATCTTCCTCGATGTCGAACAGACAGAAGGGGTGATCGTTGACCGGGGAACCCTTGATCCGGTAGATGGGCACCTTTTGCATCAGGGACTTGAGCTTCTCGGCCAGGGACGACTTGCCGCCACCGACGGGGCCGAGCAGGTAGAGGATCTGTTTCTTCTCTTCCAGCCCCTGGGCGGAGTGCTTGAGGTAGGAGACGATCTGCTCGATGGCCTCTTCCATACCGTAGAAGTCTTTGAAGGCGGGATAGCGTGCGACGACGCGATTGGAAAACAGGCGGCTGAGGCGCGGATTGACCGAGGTGTCGATCATTTCCGGCTCGCCGATGGCAACCAGCAGCCGCTCGGCGGCGGAGGCGTAGCAGGACTTGTCCTGTTTGCACATATCCAGGAACTCCTGGATGCTGTACTCCTCCTCTCTGGCTTTCTCATACCGCTGTTGATAGTGCTCGAAGATGCCCATAAATTAGCCCTCGATTTAGTCGCTTACCCTGAAAAGAGTGGATCACTACTTTTGTTCTGTTTACCTCTTAAGCCTAGTCAACAGCCCCCAGTAATCCATCAACATCATTGGTTTAAGTTTACAAGGAAGCTTCCCGTTCCTGATGTGGGAAGAAGCAGCCAGTGATCTTTGTATGTTACTGACTGTTAAATTATTTCTGCCATGACAGTGAGGCAAATGTCAAAGACATAAAAAATAAATATTTATATGGCAGGAGCAGAAAACGGGGCCCGCTGGCCTGAGGAAAGCGGAGGCCAGACGGGGCAAGGGGAGAGGGGATGATGGCAGTAAAAACGCATTTCGTTTACGTTAACGTAATGCAGCTTGTTTGGTGTTTAAGCTCTAATTTTTACATTGACGCTACATTCTGGCTGCACTAGATTGGCCCTGTGTCGAGCAGTCATCGCTTTAGCAAGAGAGTGGGTGATTGTGCAGATACTAAGCTCTGTTTAAGCACGTTTCCGTTGGCTTGACCCTCGCATCCGCGAGGGTCTTATTTTTTCGGCGTCCGGCAAAAACAGTTAGGAAATAGGGGGGTAGGCGCGAGACACCGCCGCCAGCACCTCGGCGAAGGGATGGGCCGCCAACTGGCCAAAACCCGCCAGGCTCTTTGCCTTGACGCGGGTGGTCAGCGGGGTGGCGATGCCGCACAGGAAGCGGGTCAACACCCGGGGATCCTGGCTCTTGCCGAGCGCGACCAGGGGATCGCACCAGGCGCGCAAGCCGTGCTCGTTGGGCAGGGGCGGACCGGGCAGCGCTGGCAGGCTGGCAATCTCTCCCCGACAGACGGAGCAGTGCCCGCAATGCTCGGGGGCCTGCTCGTCGGCAAAGTAACTTGCCAGCGCCTGGCTCAGGCAACGGCTGGAGGTGAAGAACGTCAGCAGGGCCTGCAACCTGGCCAGCTCGCCCTGCTCCTTCTGTGCGAACAGGGTGTGCAGCCGATCGGCCAGCGGCTCGATGACAAGATCCTGGCGCAATACCCGATAGACCTCGGTCATCTGCTTGCTCTCGAGCTCGATCCAGCCCTGCTGCTGCAGATAGTCCAGGGCCGCCGCCGCTCTGTGCCTCTCCCCCTGATACCCCTGCCAGAGCGCCTCGAAGTCCATGGTGCACCAGCTGCGCGCCTGGGGAGCGCAGGCAAACAGCTGCTCCAGGAACTGGCGGCGATCGGGATTGAAACGGCTCAGGATCTCCGCTTTTTCCAGCACGAACTTGAAACGATATTCGGCGAAATAGCTGTAGGCGGGCGCGATGACGCCCTCCATCTCCAGATAGACCAGCAGGGTCTTGAGGGGGAGCTGGCGAATGTTGGTGTCGTTGGAGAGGCGCAGCAGACTGAACTCCCAGTCGGCGCCGCTTTGCCGCACTGTCCCGAGCAGCGTCAATATGGCGGCTCTGTCCGGGGTATCCCCATAGACGAAGTTCTCCAGCACCGGCAACTGGGCGCGATTGGCCAGCACGAGGCAGCGGGAGGGTAGGCCATCGCGGCCGGCCCGGCCAATCTCCTGGCTGTAGTTCTCGATGGATTTGGGCAGATCGTAATGAATGACCCGGCGGATATCGGCCTTGTCGATGCCCATGCCGAAGGCGATGGTGGCGACGATGCAGTCCAGCTTGCCCGCCATGAAGTCGCGCTGGATCTGGCTGCGCAGATCGCTATCCAGCCCCGCGTGATAGGCACAGGCCCGGACGCCTGCCCGTTGCAGGAGTTCGGCACATTGCTGCGCCCTGTGTTGCAGGGTGACATAGACGATGGTGGGGGCCTCGGGCTCACCCAGGATCTCGGAAACCAGCCAGCCATCGCGGGCCTCGGCGGGCAGGGGAACGACGGCGAGATCCAGGTTGGGGCGATAGAAGCCGGTGACCACCAGATCTTCTTTATGGATGTCGAACTTGGCCTGCATGTCCGCCATGACCGCCGGGGTGGCGGTGGCGGTGAGCAGCAGCACCTGGGGGATGGCGAGCTCGCGGCGATGATCCGGCAGCTTCAGATAGTCTGGGCGAAAGTTGTGACCCCACTCCGAGATGCAGTGCGCCTCGTCCACTACCAGCAGGGAGATCGGTACCCCGGCGATAAAGCGGCGAAAGCGCTCGTTCTTGAGGCGCTCCACCGAGATCATCAGGATCTTGAGCCGGCCGTCGCTGGCCTGCTGCATCACCCGCCGGCTCTCTTCCGCCGTCAGGCTGGAGTCCAGGCTGGCGGCGGCAATGCCCTTGCCCTGCAGGAAGGCGAGTTGATCGTGCATCAGGGCGATGAGGGGCGAGATCACCAGGGTCAGGTGGGGCAGGGCGAGGGCGGGCAGCTGATAGCAGAGGGACTTGCCGGCACCGGTCGGGAAGATGGCGGCCGCACTCTTACCGGCCAGCAGGCGGCTGATCACCGCCTCCTGACCGGGTCTTAACCGATCGAAGCCGAAATGACGGGTCAACAGAGAGGGGATCATGGCAAGGCTCCAGCACAGACAAAGAGCGGCATCATAGCACTCTTGAGGGGTGGCGAGCCGATGAAGGGACTGGAGTGACGCTATTTTGACCGACTTTGATATTGTGTTATCGCTTTGTTGCAGGTTTTTTGTGAGGTAACCCTGATATTTTTCAGTGATTATGTGGAAAAAAACGATGGCAGATGGGATATTCCTTGCCGCAGTCCCGCGCGTACCGGACAGGTCCAGGAGAAGACCTGCCAAGACAGACAACGCCTATGTGGCGGCGTGCGGGAGATTGCAAACAGGACTCATGATTCAAGCGCCCAAGGGTGCACAGGGACTATTTGATGACACAACAACACCCCCTCATAAGACTGGTCAACAGCACCAGTCTGGTTAGCCAGATCCTGGTCGGTCTGGTACTCGGTATCTTCCTCGCCATGTTCATGCCGGAATGGGCAAAGGCGGCGGGTCTGCTCGGCAGCCTGTTCGTCGGCGCCCTGAAGGCGGTCGCCCCGCTGCTGGTCTTCGTGCTGGTCATGGCGGCGATCATCGGTCACAAGCAGGGTCAAAAGACCAACATGAAGCCGATCCTGCTGCTCTACCTGCTGGGGACCTTCCTGGCGGCGGCCGTGGCGGTCGTGGCCAGCTTCCTGTTCCCCTCCAACCTGCATCTGGTGGCGAGCAGCGCCGAGATCACCCCGCCGGGTGGCATCACCGAAGTGCTGCAGACCCTGCTGTTCAACGTGGTCACCAACCCGGTGAAGGCGCTGATGGATGCCAACTACATCGGCATTCTGGCCTGGGCCATCGGCCTTGGCATCGCCATGCGTCATGCCAATGAGAGCACCAAGGCGCTGATCACCGATCTCTCCCACGGGGTCTCCGCCATCGTCAAGGCGGTGATCCGCTGCGCGCCGCTCGGCATCCTGGGTCTGGTCGCCTCCACCCTGGCCGAGACCGGCTTCGATGCCCTGTTTGGTTATGCCCAACTGCTGATGGTGCTGATCGGCTGCATGCTGTTCATCGCCTTCGTGGTCAACCCCCTCATCGTGTTCTGGAAGATCAAGCGCAACCCCTATCCGCTGGTACTGACCTGCCTGAAAGAGAGCGGTGTGACCGCCTTCTTCACCCGCAGCTCCGCCGCCAACATCCCGGTCAACATGGCGTTGGCCGAGAAGCTGCGTCTGCCGGAGGACACCTATGCGGTCTCCATCCCGCTCGGGGCCACCATCAACATGGCCGGTGCCGCCATCACCATCACCGTGCTCTCCATGGCGGCGGTACACACCCTGGGGATGGAAGTGGATCTGGCCACGGCCATTCTGCTCTCCGTGGTCGCCACCATCAGCGCCTGCGGCGCCTCAGGTGTGGCCGGCGGCTCCCTGCTGCTGATCCCGCTGGCGTGCAGCCTGTTTGGCATCGGCAACGACATCGCCATGCAGGTCGTCGCCGTGGGCTTCATCATCGGGGTTCTGCAAGATTCCGCCGAGACGGCCCTCAACAGCTCCACCGACGTGCTGTTCACCGCAGCCGCCTGCATGGCCGAAGAGGAAGCCCAGCAGGAAGCCGCTCAGCTCTCCCGCGAAGCCTGATAGCAAGGATATCGAATCATCGAAAACGCCCTCTCGTGAGGGCGTTTTTTTATGCCAGGGATCAACCCGGCGAGCTTCAGCTGACAAAACCGAACCACCCGCAGAGGCAGACCAGAATGATCTGGAGTTGCCGAAAGCATTTGTTCCGTGAATGCCAAATAAATAGAACTGTACGGAGTAAAATTTAAATGAATATTGCGGCAGATCAATTTCCATTTTTATTTAAGGACACATCACTCAACAATAGAGTAATGCGATGGGGTCGATAGATAATTAATGGGTAAGCTTCCCGTTATCTTGCCATATCATGATAAAAACGGGAGGTAGCGATGATCATTTATGGCAAATATGGTGGGGCCGCACTGAGGGCCGTGCATATCATGGTGCAATATAACCATCCTCATGCCGCCGCATGGGATATGGCTATCTATGAAGCGTTCGGGGATTGTTCGGCCGTGCGGCGATTTAAAAATAATCCCAAGGTTACCTTTCTGACCTTGTGCAGCCTGGGGGTCATCGCCTGTGTCATGCCCATTCCCTATTCGGCCGCGACCAAGACCCGGAAATATGTGGTCAGTGCACTCGGCATTCTCGCGGGCAAGGATATCAGCAAACCCATCAGCCCGGAGGATCTCTGGCTGGAGGTGATGTCGGATTGCAAGGTGGCCGCGCCAGTGAAGCACAATAACCAGATGGATGTGATATTGACGCTCTGGTATTCCAATATGCTCAACCTCCATGAGCCATCCGAAGGGGTGACCCTGGCTGGCTCTCTCTTGTGATGGGTTGGCATTGTTCGCGCCATAGAAAAACCAAGGGCACTGGCCCTTGGTCTTCTGGTTTTGGGGTCTCTTAGTTCATTCTGATCAGGGCGCCGCTGTCGGTGTGGGCAAAGGGTTTGCCATACACATGCAGGCTGGTGGTCTGGCTATATCTGAGCCGATCCTTCTCGGAAAAATCCAGGGACATGGTGAAGTCGGTGGTGGTGTCGTTGGCCGTCATATAGCTGCTTTCCGAAATGCCTCGCTTGCCGGTCTTGAACTCAATCTTGTTGCCCGCCTTGCCCTCGGTCACCACGCAGACCGCGCGGGGAATGCAGTAGGTGTTGTACACCACCTGATTCTGCTTGTCGTAGATGAGATAACCCCGCTGATCGTGGAACTTGCCGTTATCGCTCTTCCTGAACACCTCCTGCTTGTAATACATGGCCACCAGATACTGCTCGCTGGCATTCTTGGCATCGGCGGCCGGCTCGAAGGTGATCACTTCATAGAAGGGTTCGACTGCTGGCCCCCCTTTGCCGCTCTTGCTGCCCTCCTGCCCGGGGGCCACGTCGACGCCGCCGGTTTCGGCGCTCTTCCAGGTGCCGGCCAGGGGGGCGAGGGGACCGAAGTCCAGGCCATTGATGCTCCCCTCCGTCTGCGCATATGCCAGGGTGGAACTTGCCAGAAAGAGTGCCGAGATAATATACCTGCCCATATTAAAGCTCCCATCGGAATATGATTGTCATTGTTATGCTGGCGCCAAGCGAGAGGGACATTATTATTTGATCCTCTATTTCGCAATCAGAGATATGAACGGCTATTTGTTTTTGTGAGCTGAACAGGTGTTTATTGGTGTTTTATAAATCCTGTTTGATTTGAAACAAACGGGGATTGTGAGAAATAATAATCGGGAGATGATGCAGGTCAATATCTGATTGTCATCATGGTTCACCATGAAGATAAATAGAGTATTGATCGAAATTATCGATGTATTTATAGGTTGTTTTTTAGTCTTGAATATATTGGCGGAGCCATGATGATGTTTAGGCCAGGTCATAAGGAAATGGCGTTATTAAGCTCGAGTCTCCTCCAGCACTGAACTTGAGGGGCACAGTGGAATGTCTGGATCGAGAGATTGAGAATAGTCGGCGGTGTTGCCTCGCCGTAAATAGGGGAACCCACTCCTCATCTTCGTATCTGCCTGCGGGTTGGCGATGTCTTCTTATCCCAAGGGGACGGTATTAGCCGAAGAAAGAATAGCGGGCGCCGATCCGTAACGGTTAGGGGAGGGGCAGGAGAAAGGGAAAGCCACGGATAGAAAAATGCCCGCCAGGGTGGCGGGCATGGAGGGTCAGGCTGGCTAACGGATTAGAACAGCTGGTACAGGATGGCGGAGATGGCAATCAGGCCCATGGTCGCCACGAAGACGTTGCTGATCTGGCCCTGGTATTTCGCCATGGCGGGCACGCGCTTGATGGCGTACATGGGCATCAGGAACAGAATGGTCGCGATGATGGGGCCACCCAGGGATTCGATCATGCCGAGGATGGAGGGGTTGATGACGGCCACGGCCCACAGGGTCAGGATGAAGAAGGCGATGATGAACAGCTCGACCTTCTTGGTGTTCGGGGTCTTGCCGGACTTGCGCATGTTCTGGACGATCATGCCCTTCAGGCCTTCACGGGCACCCAGGTAGTGTCCGAAGAAGGAGGAGACGATGGCGACGAAGGCAACCAGCGGGCCGAAGTAGGAGATGATCGGGCTCGCATGCTGGTTGGCCAGGTAGGAGAGCACGGCGATGTTCTGGGACTTGGCTTCTGCCAGCTGGGCCGGTGTCAGGCTCATCACGCAGGAGAAGACGAAGAACATCACGAAGCCCAGCAGGATCATGGCGGTGCGCTTCAAGATGGCGTCGGACTTGGCGACGGCGTTGTCACCGTGGTCGCGGCGCTGGGCCAGGGCGAAGCTGGAGATGGCCGGGCTGTGGTTGAAGGAGAACACCAGCACCGGGATGGTCAGCCACAGGGTGGTGGCGAAGTCCTTGGCAGAGGGCACCTGGGAGAGGGCGGCACCGGTCCAGTCCGGGATGAGGTAGAGGGAGATGCCCGCCAGGATGGCGATGAGCGGGTAGACCAGGAACTCGGTGACTTTCAGCATCAGCTTCTCACCGGCCAGCATGACCGACATCATGCCCATGATCAGCACGATGGAGAGGATCCAGCGCGGCGGAGCACTCATCTGCAGCTGGTTGACCATGAAGCTCTCTACCGTGTTGGTGATGCCCACGCCGTAGATCAGCACGATGGGATAGATGGCGAAGAAGTAGAGCAGGGTGATTAATTTGCCGGCGCCGATGCCGAAGTGCTCTTCCACCACCTGGGTGATGTCGGCACCGGGATTCTTGGAGGAAAGCACGAAGCGCGCCAGGCCGCGGTGAGCCAGGTAGGTCATGGGGCCGACCAGCAGCGCCATCACCACCAGTGGCCAGAAGCCACCCATGCCGGCGTTGATGGGCAGGAACAGGATACCGGCGCCAACGGCGGTACCGAACAGGCTGATCACCCAGGTGGTGTCCTGCTTGCTCCAAGCACGAGATTGGGTGGAGCGGTTCGCCTGCTCCAGTGTGGTCGCGGCGTCTTGTGCGCCGGTGACAGTATTAGACATGTGTCTCACCCCGAATGTGTGGTTTTAATTAGTCGGCGCAAGAATACTTTTTTTTTAATCAAAAATGTTGATCAGATTCACCTTTATGGGGCTCAAACCCGTACTTTCTTATGGAAATGTGATCAAAAGAATAAAAAATCAAAATTTCTTTATCATTCTCAATGTTAGTTGAGTGTTAAATGGATAATTTCTCAGCGGTCAAGGTTAACGACATGTTATCTCAATAGGTGCTGGGACAGCTGACGGATCATGCTGGCGGTGGCTCCCCAGATGAAAGATTCTTGCCAGGGGATCCAGTAGATGGTGTGGCTCCTGCCGGCCCGGGGTATGGTCAGGGCGATGTGGTGGGCCGGATCCAGCACATGGCCGAGGGGCACCTCGAAGGCCTGCTCCACCTCGTCCGGGCTCAGGGTAAGGCGGTAGTCGGCATCCACCAGGGCCAGCACCGGCAAGATGTCGTAGAGGGAGATGGTATTGAGGGGCGTGAGGCTGCCGATGACCCGGATCTGGCTGGCGGGGATGCCGAGCTCTTCCTCGGTTTCCCGCAGCGCCGTCTGGATCAGGCTCTCATCCTCCGGATCCTGACGGCCACCGGGGAAGCTGATCTGCCCAGGGTGGTGGCGCAGCCGGGTGCTGCGGCGGGTCAGCAGCAAGTGGAGCCCGGTGGGACGCTCCACCAGGGGGAGCAGCACCGCCGCCGGTTTGAGGCCAGCCAGCATCAGACGATGGGCCGGGGCGGGGCGCTGCAACAGGAAGCGGGTTAACAGCTCTGTGCGGTTCAGCTCCATGAGGCGCTGTCTCTATGTGAAGGGCGGGGACCAGGGGAACAGGCGGCCCGGATCCGGTTGTTGTGGCTCATCTCGCGCTTTCTCTCCTTGGAATGGGTTTGCCAGGTGGCTGACTCAGAGTGCGTCCAGCAGCGGCAGGATGCGGGCCACCTTGTCGTAGGTTTCCTGGTATTCGTCGTCCACATCCGAGTCGGCGATGATGCCACCTCCAGCCCAGCAATGCAGCCGCCCGGCCTCGGCAATCAGGGTGCGGATGCAGATGCTGGTGTCCATGCGGCCATGCTGGCTCAGGTAGCCGATGCTGCCGCAATAGGCGTTGCGGCGCTGGGGCTCCAGCTCCTCGATGATCTCCATGGCGCGGATCTTGGGGGCTCCGGTGATGGAGCCGCCGGGGAAGCAGGCCCGCAGCAGATCCACCCCTTGCCAGCGGCTGTCCAGCTCCCCGTGAATGGTGGAGACCAGGTGATGCACGGCGGGGAAGGACTCCACCGCAAACAGGTGCGGCACGCTGACCGAGCCCGGGCGGCTCACCCGGCCGATGTCGTTGCGCAAGAGATCCACGATCATCAGATTCTCGGATCTGTCCTTGTCGGCGCTGGCCAACCCGTCGGCGCGGGCCTGGTCGATGCGGGGATCCGGGTGGCGTGGGCGGGTGCCCTTGATGGGTTTGGTCTCGATGTGCCGCCCATCGAGCAGCAGGAAACGCTCGGGGGAGAGGCTCAGGATCGCGCTCATCGGCAGCCGGATAAAGGCCGAAAACGGCGCCTTGTTGGCGGCGCTGAGGGCGAGATAGGCAGACCACTCATCCCCCCGGTAGGGGGCGCTGAAGCGCTGGGTGAGGTTGATCTGATAGCAGTCCCCCGCCGCCAGATAGGCCTGGATGCGGGCAAACTTCTCCCCATACTCGTCCCGGCTCATATTGCTCTGCCAAGGACCTAGCAAGGCGAAGGGCTGGATGGTGGCGTCACACTGCGCCGCCAGCCACTGCAAGCGGCTGGCAAGCCCAGCCTCATTCCCCCAGTGCACCAGTTGCCAGCGTTCGGTCGCGACCTCCCGCAGCAGGGCCCAGTCGTAGATCCCGACCGCCATGTCCGGCACTTGAATATCCGCCTCGGCCTGCGCCGGCAGGCGCTCGAAACGTCGCCCCAGATCGTAGCCAAACAGCCCGAGGGCGCCGCCGATAAATGGCAGCTCAGCACCGATAGCGTCGCCCTGGAGTGGCAGCAGATCCCCCAGCAGGGCTTGCTGCGTGTTGGCGAGCAGGGTGAGGGGATCCTCATCGCTCTGCTCGGTGACCCCTGCACGGCGCACGACCGTCTGGGCGCCCCGGGTTTCCAGGGTGGCGAGCGGGTCGGCAGCGATGATGTCGAATCTGTTGTCGGCGCCCACTGGGCCCGCCGATCCCAGCAAGATGGCCCAGGGTTGCCGCTGCAGGCGGGCAAACAGGGCATGAAGGGATGTTTGGGGATCGAAATGGTGGATATGCAGTCTTGGTTTCATTTTTTGTTACACAGGCAACAGTTTGCACCCAGCTCCCTAGCCGGTAAGGGAGCTCAAGCGTATCATGGCCGCCGGCATTTACAGAAAAACACGTCATAAAAACACGCCCTGCCTGTCGGTTCGTGCGCACTCGCCGCCGCCGAAGGCTGGGCTCATATGGAAGCCCTTGCTCGCATTGATTGAGACAAGGACCAGTGAGGATGATATGAGCATCATTAAAAAACAGGACTTTATTGATTCTATTGCCGACGCCCTGCAGTACATCTCCTTCTACCACCCCCTCGATTTCGTCCAGGCCGCCAAGGCCGCTTACGACCGCGAGATCAACCCGGCCGCCAAGGATGCCCTGGCCCAGATCCTGATCAACTCCCGCATGTCCGCCGAAGGCCATCGCCCCCTGTGCCAGGACACCGGCATCGTCACCTGCTTCGTCAAGATCGGCATGAAGGTGCAGTGGGACAGCGACATGACGGTGCAGGAGATGGTGGACGAGGGCACCCGCCGTGCCTACACCAACCCGGACAACCCGCTGCGCGCCTCGGTGCTCGCGGATCCGGCCGGCAGCCGCAAGAACACCAGGGACAACGCCCCGGCCGTGGTGCACATCGACATGGTGCAGGGTGACAAGGTGGAAGTGAGCATCGCCGCCAAGGGCGGTGGCTCCGAGAACAAGTCCAAGATGGTGATGCTCAACCCCTCCGACGACGTGGTGGAGTGGGTGCTGAAAACGGTGCCGACCATGGGTGCCGGATGGTGCCCACCCGGCATGCTGGGGATCGGTATCGGCGGCACCGCCGAGAAGGCGGCCGTGCTCGCCAAGGAAGCCCTGATGGAGCACATCGACATCCAGGAACTGATCGTCCGTGGCCCACAAACCACGGAAGAGAAGTTGCGCATCGATCTCTACGACAAGGTCAACAAGCTCGGCATCGGCGCCCAAGGTCTGGGCGGTCTCACTACCGTGCTGGACGTGAAGGTGAAATCCGCGCCGACTCACGCCGCCTCCAAGCCGGTGGTGATGATCCCCAACTGCGCCGCCACCCGTCACGTCCACTTCGAGCTGGATGGTTCCGGCCCGGCCGAGCTGACCCCGCCCAAGCTGGAAGACTGGCCGGAGATCACCCGCGAGTCCGGTGGCAACGTGCGCAGGGTCAACGTGGATGGCATCACCAAGGCCGAACTCGCCAGTTGGAAGAGCGGCGATACCGTGCTGCTCTCCGGCAAGATACTGACTGGTCGCGACGCGGCTCACAAGCGCATCGCCGACATGCTCAAGAACGGTGAAGGGCTGCCGGAAGGGGTCGATTTCACCAATCGCTTCATCTATTACGTGGGCCCGGTGGACGCGGTCCGTGATGAAGTGGTCGGCCCGGCTGGTCCCACCACCTCCACCCGGATGGACAAGTTCACCGACATGATGCTGGGGGAAACCGGCCTCATCGGTATGATAGGCAAGTCAGAGCGCGGTCCCAAGACGGTGCAGAGCATCAAGGAGCACCAGGCCGTCTACCTGATGGCCGTGGGGGGCGCAGCCTACCTGGTGGCCAAGGCCATCAAGAAGGCGCGGGTGGTGGCATTCGCCGATCTCGGCATGGAAGCCATCTACGAGTTCGAGGTGGAAGACATGCCAGTGACGGTGGCCGTCGATTCCCAGGGAAACAACATCCACGAGACGGGTCCGGCCTACTGGTCTGCCAAGATTGCCGAACTGGATGTGAAACTCGCCTGAGTCGAGCCTGCGGGCATGGCATCCCTTGGATGAGGGCTCGCAGGGAAGGTCTCAAGGTCCATCAGATATGACAAAAGGCGACCTCAGGGTCGCCTCTCTTATGGTGAACGATCATCTTTTCCCGCTCACCGCTCACCGCTCACCGCTCACCGCTCACCGCTTACCGCATATGCCCACCAATGGCGACAGCCTGCGGTAGCGGCCCGAGCAGAAAGTGGGCGCCAGACCGAAGTACCACCAGCTTGTCGCGCTCCTTATCCGAGTCAAACCTCAGTGATTGAGATAGATGTCCTGCTCCCCGTAGTTGAGGCCCGGGTGTTGAGGGGGGAGGGCGCGTGGTTCGAAGAATCGGGTCAGCACCCCGCGACCCTGTCCCAATTTGTTCAACTTGGCGCGATCCAGGGCGACCTGTTCGGGCAGCCAGGTCAGCACGGCGGCGCAATGACCGTTGCCGAGGCTCTGTTCCAGCATGCGCTGCCAGTTCTTGATCTTGGCCCCATGCACCACCAGCACCCTGGCGGGATCGATCCCCTGCGCCTGCCACTGCTCGGCCACCGGCAAGCCTGGCGGGGCGATCAGCAGGATCCAGCCGCCATTATCCTGGCTCAGCCGTCCCAGCTCGCTCAGCAAGGGCGTCTCGGGCTGCGAGGCTGCCGGGCGGTGCTCACCTTCAACCTTGGCCTGGTGGCGGGTGGGCCAGGGGGCTATCAGGCCGACAGAGGAGGATGGGATGCGGTGGCTCAGGGGCTGGCTCATATGTTTTTCCTGTATGAATAACCATGCTGTATGTACATACAGTAGTTGTAACTGGCGTCAGTGACAAGTCGTTTTCGGTGGAAAATGTGAGCCCATTAACAGAGATTTTAGTTATCTAATTGAATATAAAGATAATTTAAAATTTCATCGGGTTGGGTGTTTTTTGCGCTATGGACAAAGCGGGGGCGGAAGGTCATGGTTATACAGTATGTATGAGGAGGAGGGATCGGGATGGACGTCAGCACCTTGCAACGGTTGGACGCCAATATTCTGCTCGGGATCATCAACGAGAAGCTGCGGCTGGAGTGCGATGGTCTGGAAGAGCTGTTGGCCTACTACGACATGACGGAAGATCAGCTGGCCACGCGCTTGCAGCAGATCGGCTATCACTACGATCCCATGAGCAACCAGTTCAAGGCTCATGGGTAATAAGACGAGAAAGGTGCTCCAACTGGGGCACCTTTCTTTTATTGTGGAAATGATCCCGTGAAGATTGAAATCGCTTTCAGAATCAATCTGGAAGGTCGTTATTTTCACGTATTTTCAGACGCTTTCAAGCATTGAAAACCTATTCATGAATCCAGCTTTTCTATTTTCATTTAACATCATGATTTATTTAATTATTTATATTTTCATCGCCCACGTTTTGGAAAGGGCTTTCAGGCTTGAACTGTCATTTTTATACGTTAAAGTGTGACTCATGTTAACGTTTCACCCATCGGCTTTGGCTAGTATGCACATGCCGGAACATATTCAGATATAACAACAGTGCCGGTCCCGAAATGGGATAACATTTTTTTATTTGTAACGAAGGAAAATGGTTTATGGCTACCAAGAAGAAGACAGACCAGGATCTCCAACTGGATAAAGATCAGCTTAAAGCGAGTATCGTGCGTCACCTGCGTTCTACCTTGGGGACAAGCGAACTGAAAGCCTCGCCAGAAGCGTGGTGGAAAGCGACGGCCGCCGCCGTCAACGAACAGGTATACGAGCGCCTGACCCGTACTCAGCAGACTCATCTCAAGAAAGACACTCGTGCGATTCACTACCTCTCTGCTGAATTCCTGATGGGGCGTCTGACCTCCAACAACCTGCACAACCTCTCCCTCTACAAGACCTGTGAAGAGGCCTTGGGTGAGCTCGGCCTCGAACTCACCGATCTGTGCGAACAAGAGCCCGACATGGCGCTCGGCAACGGTGGCCTCGGTCGTCTGGCTGCCTGCTTCATCGACTCCCTCGCCACCCTGAACTACCCGGCGGTGGGCTATGGCATTCATTACGAGCACGGCCTGTTCCGTCAGGAGATCCAGGATGGTCGCCAGATCGAGCGTCCGGACTCCTGGCGCGAATATGGCAACCCCTGGGAGATCTGCCGCCCGGAATCCGTGCAGGAGATCCCGCTCTATGGCTATGTGGAGACAGTATTCGGCGACAACGGCGGCCTGAAGAAGGTATGGCACGCCGGTCGCAAGATCAAAGGGGTGCCCTGGGACATTCCTGTGGTGGGCTTTGGTGGTCACACCGTCAACATCCTGCGCCTGTGGGAGTCCCGTGCCTCCGAGTTCTTCGACTGGGACGTGTTCAACGCCGGCGGTTATGTCGACTCCCAGGCGGAGAAGGCCCAGGCCGAGACCATCTCCAAGGTGCTCTACCCGAACGATGAGACCGACGCCGGTAAGGAGCTGCGCTTGATCCAGCAGTACTTCTTCTGCGCCTGCTCTATCAAGGACATCATGCGCCGCTACAAGCGTGCCCATGGCAGCGACTTCACCCACTTCGCCGCCCAGATCGCCATCCAGCTCAACGATACCCACCCGACCGTGGCCATTCCCGAGCTGATGCGCGTGCTGGTGGATGAAGAGGGACTGAGCTGGGAGGCTGCCTGGGCCATCAGCTACGGGGTCTTCTCTTACACCAACCACACCCTGCTGCCGGAGGCGCTGGAGAAGTGGTCGGTCAGCCTGTTCGAGAAGGTGCTGCCCCGCCATCTCGAGATCATCTACGAGATCAACGCCCAGTTCCTGAATCAGCTGGTGGAGCCCAAATGGCCGGGTAACGATGCCATCAAGGCCAAGCTCTCCATCATCGAGGAGGGGGCGGTGCGCAAGGTACGCATGGGCAACCTATGCGTGGTGGGCTCCTCCAAGGTCAACGGGGTGGCCGAGATCCACTCCAAGCTGGTGAAAGAGGATCTCTTCCCCGAGTACGCCGAGCTGTGGCCCCAGAAGATGTGCAACGTCACCAATGGCGTGACTCCCCGTCGCTGGCTGCTGGCCTGCAACCCCGAACTCGCCGGGCTCTACAACGAGGTGGTGGGCAAGGAGTGGCCGCTGCAGCTGGACAAGCTGCGCGGCGTGGTGAAGTTTGCTGACGACAAGGCGTTCCAGCAGCAGTTCATGACAATCAAACGTCATAACAAGGAGAAGCTAGTCAAGGTGATCAAGGCCGAGACCGGCATCGATGTGAGTGCCGAGGCGATCTTCGACGTGCAGATCAAGCGCTTGCACGAGTACAAGCGCCAGCAGCTGAACCTCATCCACATCATGGCGCTCTACCGCCGTCTGCTGGCCAACCCGGACTACGACATGCACCCGCGGGTGTTCATCTTCGGCTCCAAGGCGGCCCCTGGCTACAAGCTGGCCAAGGACATCATCTATGCCATCAACAAGCTGGCGGATCGGGTCAACAACGACGCCCGCATCCAGGGCAAGCTGAAGGTGGTGTTCATGCCGAACTACCGGGTGAGCCTGGCGGAGAAACTGATCCCGGCCGCCGACGTGTCCGAGCAGATCTCCACCGCCGGCTACGAGGCCTCGGGGACTGGCAACATGAAGATGGCTCTCAACGGTGCCATCACCATCGGCACCCTGGATGGGGCCAACATCGAGATTGCCGAGGAAGCCGGTGCCGAGAACTGCGCCATCTTCGGCCTGAACGTGGACGAGGTGAAGGCGCTCAAGGGTCGTGGTTACAACCCCTATGACTTCTACTACGCAAACTCCGAGCTGAAAGCCGTGTTGGACTGGTTCGACACCGACTACTTCACACCGGGTCGTCCGGGCGAGCTCTCCTCCATCAAGCGCTCCTTGCTGGAAGGGGGAGACCCTTATCTGACTCTGGCGGACTTCGCCTCCTACTCGGACGCCCACAAGCTCATCGATACCTGGTATCGGGATCCGGCGCTCTGGGCGAAGAAGGCCATCATCAACTCGGCCACCATGGGCAAGTTCAACTCCGACCGCTCCATCCAGGATTACGTGGACCGGATCTGGAACCTGAAAGCCTGCAACGTCGGCTAAGTCCCTCGACAGCCAAACCCCCGCACCGCGGGGGTTTTTTATTTCGCCATGGATGGGATTTTCATGGTGAAGGCACTGCCTTCCCCTTGGTGGTGGGGGCGAGATGCAAAGCGCTCATAGGCAGAGAAGCGTGCGGATACAAAAAAGGCCCCATTAGGGGCCTTGTAGAGAAGCAGGGGATGGCCCTGCTCAGTGCAGGATATCGCCGAAGCAGTAGGCCAGCAGGGTCAGGATCACGGTGAATACCAGGTTCAGCACCAGGCCGGCCCGCATCATCTCCCGCTGCTGGATATGGCCGCTGGCGAAGACGATGGCGTTCGGCGGCGTGGCCACCGGCAGCATGAAGGCGCAGGAGGCGCCGACCGCGATGAGCACGGAGACGACGATGGGGGAGACCCCCAGTGCCTCGGCCACCCCGGCGAACAGCGGCACCAGCAGGGCGGCGGTGGCGGTGTTGGAAACCAGCTCGGTCAGGAACACCACGAAGGCGGCGAGGCAGAGCAGGATCACGAAGATCGGCATGGTGGCCAGGCTGCTGGAGAGGTGCTCCGCCAGGAAGGCGTTGGCACCGGTCTGCTTCAAGATGGAGCTCAAGGTCAGGCCACCCCCGAACAGCAGCAGCACGCCCCAGTCGGTGTTCTGGTTGATGTCATCCCAGTTGGCCACCCGGCTGACGGCGATGGCGAGGATGGCCCCCATGGCGATCAGGGTATCGAACTGGGGAATGCCGCCGAGCGCCGCGGCGATGGGCTGGGAGCCTATCCACAGCAGCACCGTGGTCAGGAAGATGAGCAAGGTAGTCTTGCGCTGACCGGTCCACTCTATGGTGACCTGCTCGGTGCTGACCTGATGAGACAGATCCGGGCGGGTGACCAGGTAGAGCAGGCCTATGCCTACCGGCATGAAGATGAGTACCACCGGGATGCCGAATTTCAGCCAGTCGGTGAAGCCAAGGCCCATCTGGGCGGCGGCGATGGCGTTGGGGGGGCTGCCCACCAGGGTGCCGATGCCGCCGATGCTGGCGCTGTAGGCCACCCCCAGCAGGACGAAGACTAGGGTGCGGCGCTCCTTGTGAACGTCGAGGCCTTTGAGCATGCCGAGAGCCAGCGGCATCATCATGGCGGCGGTGGCGGTGTTGCTGATCCACATGGAGAGGGCCGCCGTGATGGTGAACAGCACTATGGCCGCCCAGCCGAGGTGGCCCTTGGCAAGCTGCATCACCTTGGCGGCGATCTGGGTATCCAGCCCCTGCTTGGAGAGGGCCGCCGCCAGGGCGAAGCCGCCGAAGAAGAGGAAGAGCACGGGGTTGGCGAAGTCGGTGAGGGACTTGCTCATGTCAAACACCCCGAGCAGAGTGGCCAGCACCGGGATGGAGATGGCGGTGATGGTGATGTTCACCGCCTCGGTCAGCCAGAGGATGGCGATGAAGATGAGGATGCCCAGTCCCTTGTTGACCATGGGATCAAACGGGAGCCAGGCGAGCATGGCACAGAGCAGCAGGACGTCCAGGATGACGATCCCGGCCTTGATGTCGAGCCAGCGTGGGGGGGCAGAGGGTACGGCAGATGTATGCATGATGTGTTCTCGGTTAATTTATGGTTGTTGTTGTGTTGCCGAGGTTACGTTCAATCCCCTGTTTGAAACAGGGGGAAGTGGTCAAAGCATGTGACGTCTCACAGAGTTAAAAAGAAATTAAACACCATGAAAACAAAAATTAAACATCTTGGTTTCATTTGTCCCTGGGGAGGGTGGAGAGCAGCCACTCCTTGAACAGGCTCTTGGGCAATGAGCCGCTGCGCTGGGCCAGGATCTGCCCGTGCTGGAACACCATCAGGGTGGGGATGCTGCGAATGCCGTAGCGGCTGGCGATGGCGGCTTCCTGCTCGGTATCGAGTTTCACGAAACGGATGCGGGGTTCGAGCTCTCGCGCCATCTCCTGAAATACCGGGGCAAACTGCAGGCAGGGGCCGCACCAGCTGGCCCAGAAATCCACCACGACCGGCAGGTCCGAGGCGATCAGGGTATCGAACTGGGCGGTGCGCCCCGTGACGGGGGCGGTGCCGAACACGGGCTCCCGGCAGCGACCACACTTCGCGTTTGAATCCAATTTTTCGTTGGGCAGGCGGTTGCGGGTAAAGCACTGGCTACAATAGGTAGTGATAGATGACATAATTGCTTCCTTATTTCATTGCCTTGCAACAACTTTGTTGCATGGACAGCGCCGACTAACGGTAACATAGCAGTCAGTTATTTTTCACAGTTGGCGGTCCGGTCGTGACTCCTCGTCACCGGATAGTTGACCATGACATGAGAATCGAGACGGGATGAAGAGTGTTGCACGCGTCAATCGTGTTGTCCTGAGCCTTATCATCGCATCCTTGCTGGGCTTTTCGACCTATTGCTGGCAACTGCTCAGCCAGCAGCAGCGCTCGTCCGAGCTGAGCATGGCCGCCGAGCTGGTCCTCAACCGCATCAATACCGACACCGTCTATCTGCTTGGTCGCGAGAGGGCCAGCGATGGCAGCGTGCAGCAGCGGCTCAGCCTGCTCTCCAACGTGCTTGACAAATTCGTGACCCAGGTACGCGAGGATCCGGACCTGACCGAGGATCCCAACTCCCTGGTGTTGCAAAAGGATATCGACGGCTACCTGCTGGATCTCGCCAGGCTCTACACCATGGAGATGACCATAGAGTATCTGGAACCGCGCTTTCAGGGCCAACTCGATGGGATGCTGGCCGTCACCCCCGCCGAGGCCAGGCTGCATCGGGATCTGACCGAGCTGGCCAGGATCAGCCACTACCTCAGGCGCAGCTGGGATAGCCACGATCTGCGCCAGCTGCAGCAACTGCAGCAGCGCATAAGCGACACCTATGCGGCCGATGGCAAGGTGATGGCCATCAATCGGCTCAGCCAGGACTTCAATCAGCAGGTGATGGAGTATCACCGCCTGCGCAACCAGATCATCGAGATGCGGGGGCTGGCCTCCTTGCCGGTCTGGAAGCAGGACCAGCTGGATCTCGCCTCCTCCCTCAAGAGCCGCTTCTATCTGATGGTGCTGGGCGGGGCCCTGCTCTGCTTCTCCCTGGTGGCGGTGACCCTGTGGCGGCGCAACCAGAAGCTGAGCGAGCTGTCCCGCCACACCGGCTTGCTGGCCCAGGCCAAGAGCGATTTTTTGGCCAACATGAGCCACGAGATCCGCACCCCCATGAACGCCATCATCGGCTTCAGCGCCCTGGCGCTGCAGACGGATCTCAACCAGCAGCAGCGGGATTACCTCAGCAAGATCAAATCCTCGTCCGATACCCTGCTGCTGCTCATCAACGACATCCTGGATCTCACCAAGGTGGAGTCCGGCAAGCTCACCCTGGAGGAGATCGATTTCGACTTGAGCGAGCAGCTCGATTCCCTGGCGGCCATGTTCGCGGATCTGGCGGAGCGCAAGCAGATCGAGGTCATCATCAACAAGTCCCCGGCGGTGCCGGACTTCCTGCGCGGGGATCCCCTGCGCCTGGGTCAGGTGCTGGTCAACCTGGTCAACAACGCCATCAAGTTCACCGAGCGGGGGGAGGTGGAGCTCTCCATCACCCTGGTCAACCAGCACCCCATGAAGGTTTGCTTCAGCGTGCGGGACACCGGCATCGGCATAGCGCCGGACAAGCAGGCTCAGCTGTTCCAGCCCTTCACCCAGCTGGAGGCGGGCAACACCCGCAAATACGGCGGCTCCGGGCTCGGCCTCAACATCTCCCAGCGACTGGTGGGCCTGATGGGGGGGGAGATCTCGGTGCAGAGCAAGCCCGGGGTGGGCTCCACCTTCGAGTTCGAGATCCCCATGTCCCAGGCGGTCTACGGGGTCTCAGGGCGGCGGGTCTTCTTCGAACACCAGCCCCTGATCCTGATGATGGACGACAACGAGCTGGTGCTGGATCTGGCCAAGGACATCCTGGGCCGGGCCGGCGCCAGCGTGATGACGGTCAACAGCGTCTCCCGCGCCCGTCAGGTGCTGCGGGAAGAGGGCCAGAACATCCGGCTCGCCATCCTCGACTGGCGCATGGGGCAGGAGGATGGTCTGGATCTCGCCCTCGAGATGCATCAGCACAGCCAGTGGCAGCGTCTGCCGGTGCTCATGACCAGCGCCTGGGCCCGGGAAGGGCTGCACGGGCGCATGGAGAGCATGGGGCTGACCCATTTCCTCGCCAAGCCCATGACGGAGAACGCCCTGCTGGCCAAGGTGGACGAGATGCTCAACGGCAGTTCCCACGATCGCAACGTGCGCCAGGCGGAGGCCCAGGGGGATCAGCAGCATTTCCGGGAACTGCTGCACGGCACCCGGGTGCTGCTGGCGGAAGACAACAGAGTCAACCAGCAGCTCATCGTGGAGTATTTGCGCCGCATCGAGGCCGTGGTCACCGTGGTGGGCAACGGGCGCGAGGCGGTGGAACAGGTGGCGGAGCAGCCCTTCGATGTGATCCTGATGGACTTGCAGATGCCGGTGCTGGACGGCCTGGATGCCACCCGCCAGATCCGCAAGATGGTGGACAAGCACGATGTCCCCATCATCGCCCTCACCGCCAGCGCCATGCCGGGGGACAGGGAGCGCTGCCTCGGGGTTGGCATGAATGGCTATGTGACCAAGCCGGTCAGCAAGCTGGATCTCTACAACAACCTGTTGCAGTGGGTGAAGAATGCCAGCGGGCAGCGCCGGGCCAGCCCCGAGGTCAAGCCGCCGGATCTGATGGGGGTACTGGATCTGGACGATGCCCTGCGCCGGCTGGAGCAGGACCGCGAGGCACTGCAGATCCTGTTCAAGCTGTTCCTCTCCGAGCACAAGGACGATCTCTGGGACATCCGCTCCGCCCTGCGCCGCCAGCAGCCCGAGGTGGCGAGCCGATTGCTGCATACCCTGAAGGGGGTGTCGGCCAACATCTCCGCCGCTCGCCTGCAACTGCTGGCCGGTGAGCTGGAGTGGCGGCTGAGGTTGCAGGAGGAGTTGACTGAAGAGGATCTGACCCAGTTGCAGCATGTCTTCAGCCAGACCCGGGAGGAGGTCTCCCACTTCCTGCTAAGCGGCGATCAGCAGGAGTCGGCCATCGGCCTGTTCGACGGGCGAGATGAGCGGCCCTGAACTCCAAGGGATAGCAATCATTCTCAAGTCGGCCGCTTCAGGCTATGATGCCCCGTTCACCTCGCCCCCGCCTCGGGGGCGATTGTCTTGAACGTCTCTTATGACCAAGCGGCCCAGGCGCCGCGAGCAAGGATCCTGATGTGAGCGTATTTCTGCGACTGGGCTGGTTCTTCAAGGATCAGTGGCGGCGTTATCTCATCGCCATCTCATTGCTGATGATGGTGGCCCTGCTGACCGTGATCCCGCCCAAGGTGGTGGGCTGGGTGGTGGACGGCGTGACCAGGGGGGGGCTCGACAGCGGCATCCTGATCACCTACCTGGCGGGGCTCTTGGCGCTCGGCGTCGTCATCTACCTGCTGCGCTACGTCTGGCGGGTCATGCTGTTTGGCGCCTCCTACCGGCTGGCCTATGTGCTGCGCAACCGGCTCTTCACCCACTTCACCCGCATGAGCCCGGACTTCTACCAGCGCCACCGCACCGGCGATCTGATGGCCCACGCCACCAACGACATCCAGGCCGTCGAGATGACAGCCGGGGAAGGGGTGCTGACCCTGGTGGACTCCTTCATTGTCGGGATCCTGGTGCTCTCCATCATGTGCAGCCAGTACTCCTGGCAGCTGACCCTGCTCTCCTTGCTGCCCCTGCCGGTGATGGCCTTCTTCATGAACCGCTTCGGGACCCAGATATACAAGGAGTTCAAGGCGGCCCAGGGGGCCTTCTCCCGCCTCAACAACAAGACCCAGGAAGCCCTCTCCGGGGTGCGGGTGCTCAAGTCCTACGCGGTGGAGTCCTTGGAAGACAAGGGTTTTGCCGAGCTGACCCGCCAGGCGGGGGAGCGCAACATGGCGGTGGCCCGCATCGACGCCAAGTTCGATCCCGTCATCTACCTGTGCATCGGTTGCTCCTATTTCCTCGCGGTGGCCGGCGGCAGCGCCCTGGTCATGCGCGGCGAGCTGACCCTGGGGGAGCTCACCAGCTTCACCATGTACCTCGGCCAGCTTATCTGGCCCATGTTCGCCATCGCCTGGCTGTTCAACATCATAGAGCGGGGCAGCGCCGCCTATTCCCGCATCGAGACCCTGCTGGCGGAGCGTAGCGACATCGAAGATCCCGCCGTGCCCCAGCCGCTCGAGGCTCCTTTCCCGCTGATCATGCAGGGGGTGGAGTACCGCCTCGGCGAGCGTACCCTGCTGACTGGTATCGACGTCTCCCTGGCCGCCGGCGGCATGCTCGGCATCGTCGGGCGCACCGGGGCGGGCAAGAGCTCCCTGCTCAAGCTGCTGATGCGCCTGGCCAACCCAAGTAGCGGCCGGATCGCCATGGGTGGCGTGGCTATCGAGCGGCTGGCTCTGGGGGAGCTGCGAAGCCAATTCGCCTATGTGCCCCAGGAGCCGTTTTTGTTCTCCACCACCATAGCCGCCAACATCGCCCTCGGCCGGCCGGATGCCAGCCGGGAGGAGATTGAGAAGGTGGCGCGCATCGCCTGCGTGCACGACGACATCGTTCGCTTCCCCCAGGGCTATGAGACCGAGGTGGGGGAGAAGGGGGTGACCCTCTCCGGTGGCCAGAAACAGCGGCTCGCCATCGCCCGCGCCCTGCTGCTGGCGGCCCCTATCCTGGTGCTGGACGACGCCCTCTCGGCGGTGGATGCCCACACCGAGCAGCAGATCCTGCAGGCGCTGAAGGCCCACAGACGCACCCTGATCCTGGTGAGCCACCGCATGACGGCGGTGGAGCAGGCGGACGAGATCCTGGTGCTGGAGCAGGGCAGGATCGGCGAGCGGGGCCATCACGGTGCCCTGATGACCCAGAACGGCTGGTACGCAGACATGGTGCGCTACCAGCGCCTGGAGCAGGACGTGGAGGAGAATCTGTGAACCTGATAATCAAACGTCTACCGGTAGCCCTATTGCGCCCGTTATCCGCAGTTGAAACACATTGTAGGGGAGTGCTGTGAACCCGACTATCAAACGTCTGCTTGCCTACTGCGCCCGCTATCCCCGCTGGCTCATTCAGGCGGGGATCTGCCTGCTGCTCGCCACCGGCGCCGAGGTGGCGGGGCCCCTGCTCATCAAGCTCTTCATCGACGATTACCTGGCGCCGCGCCAGATGGTGTGGCCCGAGGTCGCCGCCCTAGCGGCGGGCTATCTTGGCCTGCAATTCCTCTCGGCCGCCGGTTTCTACCTGCAATCCCTGCGCTTCAACCGCATCGCCCAGGCGGTGGTGCAGCGCCTGCGCGAGCAGGTGTTCGCCACCGCCATCCGGCTGCCGGCCCGCTACTTCGACAAGCACAGATCCGGCTCCCTCATCTCCCGCATCACCAACGACACCGAGGCTATCATGAACCTCTATGTGCAGGTGATAGGGCTCTTGGTGCAAAAGGTGGTGCTCTTGTGCGGCATCCTCATCTCCATGGCCCTGCTGGATCTGCGGCTGATGCTGGTGTGCGCCACCCTGCTGCCCTTGGTGGGGGCCGTGATGTGGCTCTACCAGAAGTTGAGTGTGCCCGTGGTGCGGGCCACGCGCAGCCTGCTCTCAGACATCAACAGCCGCCTCAACGAATCCCTGCAGGGGATGCCGGTGATCCAGGCCATGGTGCAGGAGCGTCACTTCGCCAGGGCCTTCGCCGAGGTGAACCAGCAGCACTGGCATGCCCGCCTCAAGAGCCTCAAGATCAACGGCATACTGCTGCGCCCCCTCATCGACCTGTTCTACATGATGGTGCTGATAGGGCTGCTCGCCCTGTTCGCCCACGAGGGGTTGAGCACGGGCGGCGCCATCCAGGTGGGGGTGCTCTACGCCTTCATCAGCTACCTGGGGCGGATGATCGAGCCTCTCATCGAGATGACCAACCAGCTCAACCAGTTGCAGCAGGCCATGGTGGCGGGGGAGCGGGTGTTCGCCCTGCTGGACGAATCCCGGGAGAGCACGGGCGGTGAAGAGGCGCCGCTGCAGGGGCGGGTCGGCTTCGAGGGGGTGAGCTTCTCCTACGACGGCCAGCAACCCGTGCTGCGGGAGGTGAGCTTCACCACCCGCCCCGGCCAGATGCTGGCGCTGGTGGGCCACACCGGCAGCGGCAAGTCCACCGTCATCAGCCTGCTGATGGGTTTCTACCCCATCGGCAGCGGCACCATCCGCTTCGACGATCACCCGCTGGAGAGCCTGTCGCTCTCGGTGGTACGCCGCAGCATAGGCCTGGTGCAGCAGGATCCCTTCATCTTCGTCGGGACTCTGGCGGAAAACCTGCGCCTCGGCCGTGACGGCATCGACGAGGAGACCCTCTGGCGGGCGCTGGACGAGGTGCAACTGGGGGACTTCGTACGCAGTCTGCCAGCGGGGCTCGAGACCCTGATGGAGGAGGGGGGCAAGAACCTCTCCGCCGGTCAGCGTCAGCTGCTCTCCTTTGCCCGCGCCCTGGTGGGGGATCCGCGCATCCTCATCCTGGACGAGGCGACCGCCAGCGTGGACTCCCAGACCGAGCTGGCGCTCTCCCAGGCGCTGTCGGCGGCGCGCCGTGGCCGCACCACCATCGCCATCGCCCATCGACTCTCCACCATAGTCGATGCGGACGAGATCCTGCTGCTCTCCCGCGGTCAGGTGAATGAGCGGGGCACCCACGGGGAGCTGATGGCCGAGGGAGGCCACTATGCCCAGCTGTTCGAGATGCAGAGCCAGGGGGCCTGGCTCGAGGAGAAACGGGCCTGAGTCCGATCGCGACATAAAGAAACAGCCGGCAGATGCCGGCTGTTCTGTTTAGCGAGTCTGTCAGGCCGTGGCCTTGCTTACGGGTCCGCGACTTGGGCTCAGGGGGAAAGTCGCCGTCGAAGCTGGTGCCCGCCTCTTCCATCTGCGCCTTGCACCGATCGATATGGCCTCTCTATCTACCCGTATAGCCCTTTACCAAATCAATTCCGTCTCCTTCTCATTCGATTTATCACTGGATTGGGGCTGCGTGACGGCCTGATCGGGGCGTTTCTGGTGCCTTCAGCGGCCCCAAGAAGCAAGCCCCGGCAAGATGTCGGGGCTCGGTGTGGACCGCGTTGGTTGTGGACGGCTACTGACGTGAACCGATTCTTGTGGCCCTGTTGCTGGGGTCAGTCAGTACGGGCCACTCGGTACGGATAAGAGGATGGTTAACCCTCTGTGGACTGAGGGGCTTGCCAGTCTCCCCCCAGGGCCTTGTGCAGCAGGACCACATTGGTGGCGGTGCCGAGGCGCGCCACCACCTCGGCATCTTTCAGGCTGTTTTGCTGACGCTCGGCATCCAGCACTCGCAAGTGATCGACCAGGCCGGCGCGGTAGAGGCTCCTGGCCTTGCCGAGCGCGAGATCGGCCTGCTGGCTCGCCAGGTGCAGCTGATCCCGGTACTGCTGGCTGTTGCCATAGGCTATCAATGCGGTTTCTACCTCGTTGAAGGCGGCATTGACTGTGTGCTGATAGGCCAGAGCCGCCTCCTCCAGCCCCGCCTCCTGCGCCTTGACCCTGGCCTCACCCCGGCCGCCGTCGAACAGATCCCAGGAGACGCCGGCTGCCAGGGCCCAGGCGGTGGAGCCGGACTTGAACAGATCGCCGGCATCCCCGGCCACCACTCCCGGGCTGCCGGTCAGGAACACCTTGGGATAGCGGGCGGCGATGGCGGCCCCCAGCTCCTGGTTCTTGGCGGCGATGGCGCGCTCGGCGCTCGCCACATCGGGCCTGCGGATCAGCAGGGTGGAGGGCAGGCCGGTCGGGATCAACCCCGTCATGGCGGGCAGGGGGCGAGGCGTGAAGCGGGCCTGTGTGCGGGCGACGGGCTCCCCGAGCAGCAGCGCCATCCGGTTCAGGTGCACGCTCCTGGCCGTGTCCAGCAATGGCAGGCTGGCCCGGGTGCTGGCGAGGGCGGCGCGGGCGTTGGCGAGGTCCAGATCCGAGCCGTAGCCGCTGCGGTGCAGGGACTCCACCATGGCCAGGGTCTCCTGCTGGGATCGCACCGTGTCGGCGGCGATCCGGCTGCGCTCCTCGGCGCCTCGGTATTGCAGGTAGTTGTTGATCACGTCCGCCGTCATGGCGGTGATCAAGCCCTTGCGCATGATGCCTGCCTGTTCGGTGCGAATGGCGGCGGCCTGGCTCAGGCTGTCGATGCGACCGAACAGATCCAGCTCCCAGCTCGCGTTGGCTCCGATGAAGACGGCGGTGGGATCCCGCTCCATCAACTGCGCCGTGCCGCCGCCGAGGGCGCCCGGCAGGGGCAGGGGGCTCACTGCCGGTCCGGTGAGATCGCCGTTCTCACTGAGGCGCGCGTCCGTATACCCAACCCCCAGGCTCAGGGTGGGCACCTTGAAGGAGGCGATGGCCTCCTGATAGGCCTGGGCCTGCTGGATGCGCTGGCTCGCTATCTTGAGGGTGATGTTCTGGCGCTGGGCCGCCAGCACCAGGGTATCGAGCTCGGGATCCTGGAACTGGCGCCACCAGGCGAGGCCGGTCTCCCCGCCGGGCAGGGTGCCCGGGGTGGCCTGGTTCAGGTAGAACTGGCTGACCGGATGGGCCGGGGCCTGGTAGTCGGGGGCCAGGCTGCAGCCCCCCAGCAACAGCAGGCCGACGAGGGCACTGAGGTGGCACTTATTCATGGGAATGATCCTTGTCGGTGGCCTGCACCGCGCCGGCCTGGGCGTGGTGTTCACGGGCGAAGAAGAGCATGTAGAAGGCGGGCATGGCGAAGAGCGAGAGCACGGTCGCCGCCATCAGGCCGCCGATGATGGTGGCCGCCATCTGATCGAACAGGCGATCGGTGAGCAGCGGCACCATGCCGAGCACGGTCGTGAGGGCCGCCATGGAGATGGCCATGGTGCGGTTGATGGTTGCCTCCTTGACTGCCTCGATGAGGGGGCGGCCGCTGCGCCGCTCCAGCTCTATCTGATCGAGCAGGACGATGCCGTTCTTGATGATCATGCCGGTGAGGCAGATCATGCCGACGATGGCCATGAAGCCGAACGGTTTGTTCATCAGCAGCAGGCTCCAGATAATGCCGATGGAGGCCAGCGGCAGGGTGATGAAGATGATGAGCGGTTGACGATAGGCGTTGAACAGGGCCATCAGTATGATGAACATCATCACCACCGCCTTGGGGGTCTGCAGCATGAGGTCGTCGACGGCGCGTTTCTCGTCGTAGTACTCGCCACCCCAGCGCATCACATAACCCTCCGGCAGCACCATGGCCTCCAGCGCGGGTGCCACTTGCTGGCGCACCACGGAGGCGGTGAGCTCGCCGTCCACCCCGGCCTGGACAGTGATGGCCGGCAGCCGGTTGCGGCGCCAGATCATGCTCTCTTCCCCGCCGATCTCGATGTCGTCGAGCACCTGGCCAAGCGGCACGCTGTGCAGGCCGAGGGCGGATCGCACCGGCAGATCCGCCAGGGCTTCCAGGGTGCTGTTGGCGCTGCGCAGCTTGATGGGGATGAGATCATCCTGCTGGCGCAGGGTGCCTATCTGCACGCCGTCGGTGGCGCCGTGAATGGCCATGGCGATGTCGGTGTTGCTGACCCCCGCCTTGCGGGCCGCCGCCTGGTTGATGATGGGGGTGACCACCTTGCTCTGCTGGCGCCAGTCGTCGCGCACGTACTTGGTGTGCGGGTTGGCACGCAGTATGGCCTGGGCCTGCTCGGAGAGTTTGTGCAGCACGGCGGGATCCGGCCCCTCGAAGCGGGCCTCGATGCTGAATTTGTCCTTGGTGGCGAGCTTGAGATCCCGGAACCTCGGCTCGGCATGGGGGAAGCGGGCGGCGAGCCAGGCATCGCCCCTGGCCACCAGGGGGGGGATGTCGTCAAAGGAGCGGGTGTTGATCAGGATCTGGCCGTAGCTCTGATCCAGGGGCTCGGGCTCGACGGTGACCGAGAAGCGCGGCGCGCTCTCCCCCACATAGGTGGAGATGCTCGCTACTTCGGGCTGGGCCAGCAGCCACTGCTCAATCTCCTTCATGTCGGCGGAGGTGCTCTCGATGCGGCCTCCGTTGGGCAGCCAGTAGTCGAGGAAGACGATGCTGCGATCCGAGCTCGGCATGAAGTTGACGTTGAGCAGCGGCGCGGCGAGGCCGGTGAGCAGCAGCAGCGGCAAGACTGTCAGCATGGCCTTCTTGGGATTGTCCACCGTCCAGTGCACGGCGCGGCGGTAGAGGTGGGCGGCCTTGCCTTCCGGCTTGCCGCTCTCATCTGCGCTCGGCGCCTTGATAAAGGCCCAGCACATCAGAGGGGTGATCAGCATGGCCACTACCCAGGAGAGCAGCAGGGAGCTGACCAGCACCTGGACGATGGAGATGGAGAACTCCGCCGAATCGGTCTGGGAGAGCAGCACAGGGGTGGCCCCGAGGCAGGCGACCACGGTCGCGCCGAGCAGGGGCACCGCCATCTCCTTGATGGACTCGATGACGGCGTCATCGCGGCTTATCCCCTTGGCCAACTTGGCGATGAAGAGGTCGACGATGACGATGGCGTTATCCACCAGCATGCCGAGGGCCAGGATGAAGGCACCGAGGGAGACCCGCTGCAGATCGACCCCGGTGAGGTTCATGTAGATCAGGGTGAACAAGATGTTCAGCAGCAGGCTGACCCCGACGATAGTGGCGCTCTGCCAGCCCATGAAGATCATCAGCACCGCCACGACGATGGCGATACTCTCGAGCAGGTTGAGCACGAAGTTATTGATGGACTTGGTCACCTCATCGGGCTGGAAGGCAATGGTACCGACGGAGGCACCAAGGGGCAGCTCGGACTCGAACTGCTGGAGCACGGCGGTCAGCTCGTCGCCGATGCTGACCACGTTGATCCCCGTCTCCGGGCTCACGGCCAGGGTGATGGCCTGCTGGCCGTTGAAGCGGCTCTCGGTCTGGGCCGGGGTCTGGTAGTCGAGATAGACATCGGCCACGTCCCCGAGGCGCAGGGTGCCGCGCTTGTCACCCACGAGACCCGTGGTGAGCATGAGGTTGCGGACATCCTCGACGTTCTTGTAAGCGCCGTTCTGGGCCACCCTCAGGTTCTCGCGCCCCATGTCGTAGTCACCGGCGCTGACCGGCATGTTCTGGCTGTTGAGCTGGGCGATGAGCTCCGCCATGGAGATGTGGCTCCTGGCGAGGCGCTCGCTCGACACGTCTATGTTGACCACCTGTTCCCGGATGCCGTGCAATTGTACCTTCTTGACCCCCTTGACGGCCTTGAGGCGACGCTGCAGCTCGCGGGCCTGATCCTTGAGCTGATGCATGGGGATCTCGTCCCCGTAGACGGCGAACAGCATGCCGTACACTTCCGAGAATTCGTCCTGCACTATGCTGATCTGCGCCTGGGGCGGGAGCGCGATCTTGACGTCCTGCACCTTGCGCCTTAGCAGATCCCACTGTTGCGGCAGGACGTCAGAGCTGTATTTCTCCTGCAAGTCGACGAATATCATGGAGCTGCCCGGGCGGGAGAGGGATCTCAGCTTCCAGAGCGACCCCATCTCCTGCAGCTTGGTCTCGATGGGATCGGTGACCAGGTTCTCCACCTCCTGGGCGGTGGCCCCCGGGTAGAGGGTGACGATGACGGCACTCTTCACCGTGAAGGTAGGATCCTCGAGCTTGCCGAGATCGAAGTAGGCGTAGATCCCGACCAGGGTGCAGAGGAGGGAGAAGAAGACCACGAAGGTCCTCTGTCGCAGCGCGAAGGCGGAGAGTGTCATGATTGGACTCCCGCCTGCTTGATGAGGCGCACGGGCTGTCGCTCCTTGAGCAGGGCGCTGCCGGCGGTGACCACCTTGTCGCCGGCGGCGAGATCCCCCTTGACGCACAGGCTGTCGTGGCGCTGGCTGACGACCTCCACCGGCACGCCGATGGCCTGGCCGGCCCGCACCGTCATGACCCGGTTCCCATCACCCTGGCTCTTGACGGCGCCGGCGGGCAGGCAGTGGATCTCGTCATCGCCCGGCAGGGGCAGCGCTATGCTGACGGACTTGCCGGGCACCAGCTCGGCGGAGCCGTCCAGCAGGCGGAAGGTCACCTCATGGGTACGCTTCACCGGATCCGGCAGGCTCGCCAGCTCGCTGCTGACCGCCCTGACGGCCACATCCTGCTTGTACCAGCTGAGGCGGGCCGCCATCCCGGTCTTCAGCAGGCCTATCTGCTGCTCAGGCACGTCGACCACGGCTTCGAGCACGCTGGGCTGATGCAGGGAGAAGACGGGCACGCCGGGGGCTGTCTGTTCATGCTCGTCGAGGAAGCGCTGCCCGATCACGCCGTCGAAGGGGGCGCGCAGCTCGCTGTAGCCGAGCGCATCTTCCGCCTTGGCGAGGGATTGCTGCAGGCTCTGCACCCGGGCCCTGGCTTGGACGCTGGCGCTGGCGGCCCTGTCCAGGTTGATCTTCGCCATGGCGTTCTCGCCGACCGCCTGGCGGGTGCGCCTGAGCTCCACCTCGGCCAGCCGGCTCGCGGCCCGCGCCTCCTTGAGCATGGCGGCCGTCTCATCCCGCTGTACCCGGAAATCGTGGGGGTCGAGGCGGGCCAGCACCTCTCCCTTGCTGACCTTGTCCCCCTCCTTGACCAGGATGGCATCCAGGGTGCCGGGTACCCGGAAGGCGAGCCTGGCTCTCTGGTGGGAACGGATCTCACCGCTAAAGTGCAGGACCTGGCCGGTGGTACCCTCGGTGAGGGTGATGGTGTTGACCGGGCGCGGTGCCACTGCCTCGGCCTGGGTGGGTTCGTTGCCACAGCCGCTCAGCAGGGTGCCGAGCATGATGACGCAGAGGGGGGAAAGGGGGAATTGCCGGTGTTTCATAGGTAAAAGTCCAATAATTCAGAGACTAAAGGACTATTTTATCGGGTCTGATATGGCCGATAATCAGCCTTTGATTGCCAACACTGTCGCGATTTATGAGACAATCGAGTCAAGCGCCCGTGCCGCCATGGTGGCGAGCACGTGCGGGCAGGCGAGGGGGAAGGGTGAAGATAGAGGATCTCAAGTTGTTCATGTCCGTGGTGGAGCTCGGGGGCTTTACCAGCGCCGCCGATGCGCTGAACATTCCGCGCTCCAACGTGAGCCGCCGGATCAAGGATCTGGAGACGGAGCTCAACGCCAAGCTGCTCACCCGCACGACCCGCCGACTCACCATGACCCCGGTGGGGCTGGAGTACTACAACAACCTGCAGCACATCATCGGCCAGCTGGATCAGACCCACGAGCAGATCCGCACCCGCAGTCATCAGCCCGTCGGCAACATCAAGATAGGGCTGCTCAATGACTCGGACATCTTCATCCACGACATCCTCAAGCGGTTCCTTAAGCGATACCCGAAGATCAACATCGAGCTGCATCTGAGCAGCGTCGGTTATCGGGACATCCTGAACTACGGGCTGGATGCGAGTATCCACATCGGCGATGTCATCGACAACAGCTTCGTCGCCCGCGCCATTCTGCCCTTCACCCGCAAGCTCTACGCCAGCCGGGAGTATGTGGAGCGCCACGGTCGGCCCGCCTCCCTCGAGGATCTGCACCATCATAACGTGCTGGTGACGCGGCTGCCGGATGGCCAGCTCGACAACAAGCTGATCTTCAATCAGGGGGAGATCCTGATCAACAGCCGGGTGATCTCCAACAGCTCCTACTACATTCGCCATGCGGTCTCCGAGGGAGACGGCATCGCCGTGTTGCCGGAGATCACCATGCGTCCCCAGGTGGAGAGCGGCGCCATCATAGACGTGCTGCCGGCGTACGAGACCACCCTGGACAACATCTGGCTGGTCTACCCGAGCCGCAAGGGGCTCTCTTACGCGGCGCGTCTGTTCATCGACTACGTGCTGGAGGAGGTGGCCCTGCTGCTGACGGACAGAGGGGGAGCTTGAGAGGGTTCACGGGGCGGGCAATCGGTGCTTGCCTCCAGGGTGTGATGCTGGCAACATTTCATTCACACTCACTCATCGGATCAGTTTGCAATGGACCTGCAACGCCTCAAAGCCAACCTCGCCCTGCGTCTCTTCGCCTGGCGCTACATTCCCGTCATCGGCTTCTGCGCCCCTGTCATCGAACGGATGGACGGCAAGGCCCTGCGCATTCGCATCCCCCTCGGCTGGCGGACCCGCAACCACCTGGGCAGCATGTATTTCGGCGCCCTGGCGACCGGTGCCGATCTGGTGGGGGGCCTGCTGGTGATGGAGAAGGGGCGACAGCGGCGCAAGAAGGTGCATTTCGCCTTCAAGGACGTGCAGGGGGAGTTCTTGAAGCGGCCCGAGGCGGACGTGCGTTTCGACTGCGAGGCGGGGGAGGCGATCGATGCCATGATCGACGAGTCGCTCGCGACCGGGCAGCGCATCAACCGCCCCATCCAGGTGGTGGCCACCTGCCCGGCACTGAACGGTGACGAGGCGATGGCGCGCTTCGTGCTGACCCTGTCCATCAAGGCCAGCTGAGAGACTCACATTCTGAAGAGGGCTCGACCGGTGGCCGGGCTCTCCTGCCATCAAGACTCGATGGCGATGATGCTCACTCGATCTCGGGGCTGATCCCTTCCTTCACCACGACCTTCATGCCGTTGAAGTTCACCACCTGGCCGGCCACTATCTTGCAGCGCTTGCGCGTCTCGACCTGGCCGTTCACCTCTACCAGGCCGTCGGCGACCAGCGCCTTGGCCGCGCCACCGCAGTCGGCCCACCCCTGATGCTTGATGAGATCGCACAGGGCGACGAAGGGGTGACCCTCGAGCAGAAACGTTTCCATGATGAATCCTCTTGCTGATATGAGTGCCGGATGCGGCAGGGCGGCTATTTTAGGCCCTGAGCACCGGCAGGGAAAGGGGTCGGGACGGATTGGATCCAAAAAATGGGGCTCAAAAAACAGCCCGGCGCAGTGCCGGGCTGTGTGACTTGGGTTGCCGAGCCGGGTGAGCGGATCAGGCGAACTTCACCACGGCCTCCCCGGTCACGGCGAGGGTGCCGCCTCGGGTGAAGATGCGGGTGGCCAGGGTGGCGATGGGCTTGTCGTCCCTAAGGGCGATTACCTCCACCTCGGCCGTCACCTCGTCCCCCACGAACACGGGTTGCTTGAAGCTGAGGCTCTGGCCCAGGTAGACGCTCCCCTCGCCGGGCAGATGCTGGCCCAGCAGCCCGGAAAACAGGCTGGCCAGCAACATGCCGTGGACGATGGGGCGCTCGAACACCGTGGTGGCGGCAAACGCCGAGTCCAGGTGCAGGGGGTTGAAATCCTCCGACAAGCCGGCGAAGGCGCTCACCTCCGCCGGACCGAAGCGCTTGTTCAGGCTGGCCTTCTGGCCGACGACCAGGGTGCTCATGCCGCTGCCTCCTCTGTAGTTCCGCTTGTAGCGCCGCTGAAGATGGGGTTGAGCCGCGCCTTGACGTAGTCGCCGGGGGCGGCCGCCAGCCCGTCGATGGGGGCGCGGGCTGCAACGGGGTCCAGCTCCTCATCCCGGCTGCGGATAAAGCCCATCATCTGGGGCCACCAGGAGCCGGCCTGATGGGTAGCCCCCTCGAGCCAGGCCGTGGGTGTGTCGGTCTCGGCCTCGTTCTGCCAGAAGCCGTACTTGTTGGCCGCAGGCGGGTTGATGATGCCGGCGATGTGGCCGGATTCGGCCAGGATGAAGCGCTGCTCGCCGCCAAACAGCCTCATGCCCTGCCAGGTTCCTTGCCAGAGCGCGATGTGATCGTCGATGGCGGACACCAGCAGCACAGGGGTCTTCACCTTGGCGAGATCGATGCGGGTCTGGCGGATCTTGAGTTCCCCCTTCACTAGCTGGTTCTCCAGATAGAGACGACGCAGCAGGCTGTTGTGGGTCTTGCCCGCCACATTGGTGCTGTCGCTGTTCCAGTGCAGCAGATCGAAGGCCACCGGGCTCTGCCCCTTGAGGTAGCTGTCGATGTAGTAGTTCCAGTAGAGGCTGTTTTCCCGCAGCAGGCTGAAGGAGACCGCCAGCTGGCGCCCATCCATGATGCCCTTGGCCTCATTTTGCGCCTCGAGCGCCGCTATGATGGGCTCGTGGATGAAGATGCCGAGCTCGCCCGGCTGGGAGAAGTCCAGCAGGGTGGTGAACAGGGTAGCGGTGCGCACTCGCTGCTTCTGACGGCGGGCCGCCAACCAGCCCATGGCCAGGGAGAGGGCCGTGCCACCGATGCAGTAGCCGATGCCGTGCACCTCCCGCTCGCCGGTGGCGGCCTCCACGGCGTCCAGGGCGGCGATGACGCCGTCCACCACATAGTCGTCGAGATCGATCTGGGCCTGATCCACTCCCGGATTGCGCCAGGAGATCATGAACACTGTCTGGCCCTGGGCGACCAGCCAGGCCACCAGGGAGTTCTGGGGCCGCATGTCCATGATGTAGTACTTGTTGATGAAGGGGGGCACGATCAGCACAGGGGTCTTGGCCACCGTCTCCGTGGTCGGGCTGTACTGGATGAGCTCGTAGAGCTCGGTGCGCTGCACCACCCGGCCCGGCGTGGTCGCCAGATCCCGTCCCAGTTCGAAGGCGGACTCATCGGTGAGGCGGATGTTGAGCTGATCGGCACTGCGCTCCAGATCCTCGGCGAGCAGCGCGAGACCGCGCACCAGATTCTGGCCGTCCGAATCCAGGGTCAGCTTGAGCAGCTCAGGGTTGGTGGCCAGGAAGTTGCTGGGGGCCATGGCGTTGATGTACTGGCGAGTGAAGAACCGCAGCCGCTCCCGGCTTTTCTGGGGCACGCCTTCCAAGGCATCCACCGAGGCCAGCAGGTGCCGTGCGGTGAGCAGATAGGATTGCTTGAGGTAGTCATAGATGGGCTGCTCGCTCCAGGCCTCGGCCTTGAAGCGGCGATCGCCGCGCTCCGGGGTGATCACCGGCTCGCTCTCTTGCCCCGCGCTCTTGAGCAGGGTGTGCTGCATCAGCTTGAGCTGATCCTGCCACCAGTTCATCTGCGCCTGGATAAGCTGCCAGGGCTGCTGGCTGCTCTGCTCCAGCACCTGACCGAGATCGTCCAGATTGGTCTGCAGCAGGGCCTGAGCGGTGCGCTCGGTCTGGGCCTTGGCCATACCCAGCAGCTTCTCGTTATAGTGGGCCAGGGCCTCGAACAGCGGGCCGTACGATGATTGGCTCATGTTCTCTCCTTCACCCACACCCGCGGCGGGAGCTAGCCCGTCCTGTCGCGTCGTGGGGAGATGAGGCTGCCCTGACGGGCAGCCAGGGTTATCAGGCCTTGCCCGTGCTCTTCTTGATGCCGTCCGCGGTCAGGGCATCCAGCTCTTCCTTGAACTGCAGACCCAGGGCGTTGAGCTTCTGGATGTCATCCAGCATCTGGCGAGAGAGCTGGCTGGCGGTTTCCAGCTGCACGGTGCCGAGGGCCGCCAGGCTCTGGGCATCCTGCACCTTGCCCACCGCCTGTAGCTGATTCAGTCCCAGCTCGGCATAGGCATTGGCGGAGGCCAGCTGCAACCGGGTCAGCTGTTCGATGTTGCTGGCCAGCAGCTGGTTGTAGCGAGTGAGGGGGGAGGTGAAGCCTTGCATCTGCTCGGTAAAGCTCTTGAGTATGTCCATATTCATCGTGCGTCTCCAAATCGGCAGAATAATCCGAGCCAGTCGGCTCGAGTGGGGGTACAGCTCATCCTTGTTGACGCGTCGTTTGCTCTGTTCAAACACGCGTTTAACCATTCTGCAACTAAACATGCATTGGTGTAAATGACATAAATGTTAATTTCTGTTTGAATTTCGATGACATGTCACCCTGCCAGGATGATGGATCCAGACGGGAGGTGACGCAGGAGGGCCGGATCGGCCTCGTTCCCCGGGATGGGCACTGGTAGTCTGGTGGACTACTCAGCCCACGAAGGAATCCCGATGAAGTCTCTCGCCCTGCTGCTCGCCAGCGGCACCCTGGCCTTGAGCGGTGCCGCTCAGGCCAGCACCCCTGTCCAGATCTCCCTGCCTGGCGTCAATCTGCCCGCCTCTCATCAGGTCGAAGGCGTGCGCGCCTCTTTCCTCTATGGCCGCACCGGTCAGGTCAAGGGCATAGACTTGCCGGTGTTCGCGCTTTCCGACGTGGATCAGTTCACCGGCCTGCAGCTCGGCATCTTCTTCGGGGCCGCCCGGGTGCGCCACCAGTTCGGCGGGGTTGCCATCAACGCCGTCAACTGGCACGGGGGGCAGGACACCGGGGTCAACCTCGGCTTCGTCAACCTGACCAACAACGTGAAGGGCCTCAACTGGGGGGCGGTGAACATTGCCCAGGGCAACGCCCTGGCCAACGTCGGTTTCGTCAATTACGCCGAGCGCACCACCTTCCAGATTGGCTTCATCAATGCCACCAAACACCTGGATGGCTTGCAGATCGGCCTGGCCAACTACGCCGAGAACGGCATCTTTCCCATCCTGCCCCTCATCAACTTCAAGAAATCCTTCTAAGCCCCGGCCATGCCCTTGCTTTGGCGGGGGCAGGCATTACCCTGTGCAACATCCTGAATAGAAAGATGTGATTGAGATGACGACTGCTCATATGGATGCCATCGGCATCGGCTGGGATGTGCGAGGCTGGCAGGGCAATGCCCAGGCGGTGGCCGTGGTGGGTTGGCAGGCGAGGGAGAAACAACTGCACTGGCTGGGTGTCTCGCCCCTGTTTCGGCTGAGCTCCCGGGTTGCCCCGGATCTGGATGCCCTGCTGCGCCCGGCCCTGCAAGACGAGATGGGCCTGATGCAGGTGTTGGCTTGCCCGCAGCTGGCCCTTGGCATCGATGCGCCGCTGGCCTTTCCGCGTGCGTTGGCCGACTTGCTCGGGGGGAGGGGAGCTGAGTGTGCCGTGCCCCAGCGGGAGATCGACAACCCCTATGCCTATCGAGACTGCGATCGCTGGCTGCACCAGCAGTACGGCAAGAAGCCGCTCTCCGCCACCTTCGACCGGCTCGGCAACAACGCCACCCTGGCGCTCTCCATGCTGCCGCGGCTCGCGGACTTGCAACTGGTGCCGACACGGGTGCCAGAGGCCGAGCGTGCCGTGCTGGAGGTCTATCCGGCCCTGGCCAAGGTGGGAGGAAAGGCCTCGGTGGCGAGAGGGGAGATAGCCGCCCATCTGCCGGCGGGTCTCGTACCGGGAACAGACCCTTACGATGCCGCCCTCTGCGCCCTGATGGCGCTGCAATATGCCGCCAAGGGGAGCGTGTCCCTGTTGCTACCCTTGCTCGGGGCGCCTGAAGGCTTTCCGCTGGACGAGGGCTGGGTCTACCACTTCGCCCGGGGCTGACGCCAAAGCCAGTGCGGCGGCCGACTCGTGGATGGCTCCCCGGGTCGGTCGCCGTCTCTTGAAACTGTCAGCACACCCCCTTGCTGCGCCTGCTCATCCTTTTTGCGGGTGCCAACATCCCCCCGTTTACCTGTATTCCTCCGGCATGGGCCACCCATCTGATTTAAAAATGATCACATATGCCATCAAACTAAAGTGTTAAACCCCCAGATCAGGCTGACGCAGACGCCGGGGATCTGAACCCAGAGCGCTCACCAGGGGTCCGGGGCCGGCGAGGCCGGACGGCTGCGTCGCCACTTTCTCGGGTTTTTGAGAGGAAAATGTGGGTTTGTGCCGCGGATCGCTGGAACCGCCGTCTCTTCATCCGATATATTGCCTGCTTTCCTCATGCTTCTTCTGCGGTGGTCTCCATGAAACGCATTCTCTCTATCCAGTCCCACGTGGTCTTTGGCTGTGCCGGCAACAGCGCCGCCGTGTTTCCCATGCGCCGTCTCGGCATGGAAGTTTGGCCCATCAACACGGTGCAGTTCTCAAACCACACCCAGTACGCGGCGGGATGGCAGGGGATGGCGATGCCGGCGGGCCACATCAGCGCCCTGTGTAAAGGGTTGGAGAACATAGCGGTGCTGGGGCAGTGCGACGCCGTGCTGAGCGGCTACCTCGGCTCGGCGGAGCAGGGGGACGAGATCCTGGCGGTGGTGGCCGCGGTCAAGGCGGCCAACCCGGCGGCCATCTATTTCTGTGACCCCGTCATGGGCCACCCGGAGAAGGGCTGCATAGTCGCGCCCGGCGTGACCCGTTTCCTGACGGAGCAGGCCTTGCCGGTGGCGGATATCATGGCGCCGAACCTGCTGGAGCTGGAGACCCTGTGTGACACGCATCTGGTGGATTTGGCCCAGACGCGCGCCGCGGCGCACCAGTTGCTGGCCAAAGGGGTGAAGATGGTGCTGGTCAAGCACCTTGGCCGCGCCGCCAGCCAGGCCGGGCGCTTCGAGATGCTGCTGGCCACCCAAGAGGGGGATTATCTGATCTCCCGCCCGCTCTACGAGTTTGCCCGCCAGCCGGTGGGGGTGGGAGATCTCATCAGCGCCCTGATGCTGGCGAACCTGCAGGCGGGTTTCGAGGCGATGGCCGCCTTCGAACGCACCAATGCGGCGGTGGACGCCGTGCTGCTGCGCACCTGGCAGGCGGATGCCTACGAGCTGCAGCTCATCGATGCCCAGGCCGCGTTCGCCGAGCCGCAGATCGAGCACAGGGCCGAGCGACTGGCCTGAGGAGGATGATCAGCCCACCTCATGGCGGGCTGATCACGCGCTATGCCTGCTGAGTTGCGCCGTCCAAAGCCACGGCCTGGAAATGCTCGACCGTCGGGAAGGGATCGTAGAAGTGGTGCAGCAACGCCTTCCACTCCTGGTATTGGGGCGAGCCCCGAAAACCCCGGGTGTGATCCTCGAGCCGCTGCCAGTTGACCAGCAGTAGGTAGCGGTGGGGGTCGGTCAGTAAGCGTTGCAGCTGGTGCCCTGCGTAGCCCGGCATGGCGCTGATGATGCGCTGGGCCTTGGCGAAGGCCTGCTCGAAGGCGGCGCTCTGGCCCGGGATGACTTGCAGCGGGGCGACTTCCAATATCATGGGGACTCCTTGTCCGGTAAGGGGTTGTTGTGCGAAGACACGTCATCTCAACAACTTATGCCCCAATAAACAAGGCCAGCCTCGCGGCTGGCCTTGTCGTTTTAAAAGGGCAGGGTCAGCCCCCGGCTCAGAGCTGCTTGTAGAAGAACTGGGTCGCCGCCAGGGTGCCGTCCGCACTCCTGGCGAAAGCCGGGATCTGGCCCGCCTCCACATAGCCGAGCTGGCGATAGAGGTTGGAGGCCACATCTCCCACCCGGGAGTCCAGCACCAGCAGGGTACGGTGGGCGTCGCGGGCCCCTTGCTCCATGGCGAGCATCAGGGCACGGCCCACCCCCTTGCCGCGGGCCTCGCTGTGCACCATCAGCTTTTCCACCTCGGCCCTGTGGCCACCGTTGGCTTTGGTGCTGAGGGAGAGCTGCAGGGCGCCGACCAGATGGTGCTGATCGAAGGCGACCCAGAGCTTGCGCACCCCGTTCGCCAGCTCGGCCTCGATGCCTTGCCAATATTCCAGTCCCTGCTCTTCTTGCAGTGGAGGCAGGAAGCCCACCGAGGCGCCGCTGGCCACGCTGTCTTGCAGCAGGGTGATCAGTGCCGGTTTGATGCCTCTGGTGCTATCGACCTCAAGGATCTCCATTGAAACTCCTCATCGTTTCTTCAATTGCCAATAAATAAGGGTATCAAGGGCCTGACGCCGTCCTGGATCTGGCCCTGGCCGCCAACCGGTCATCACGGTGGCGTGCGTGCATGTACCGCCCCTGCCTAACGGATAAGGCCCTGCTCGACCAGCCAGTGGAACAACAGGCGGGAAACGGGGGAGATCTCGTCCAGATGGCGGCTGTCCAGCCAGCGCAGCTCGGCGATCTCCGCCGAGGCGGTGGGGGTGCCTTGCGCCTCCCCTGTGTAGCAGCGCAGCCTGACGTTCACCCCCTCCGGTTTGCCGTCGGCCTGGGCGCTGAACTCGCAGGCAAAGCGCAGGGAATCCGGCTTGAGATGGACGGAGAGCTCCTCGTCGATCTCCCGGACAAGGGCCGCCTCGTCACTCTCACCCGGCTCCCGCTTGCCGCCGGGAATGTAGTAGATGTGCTTGCCGTGGGAGCGCGCACACAGCAGTTGTTTATCCTGAAAAGTCAGCCAGGCCAGCTTGTCTATCATGTGAACCCCGTTCATCAAAGTGACTCCCGCTGCTGCTCGCACAGGGTGCGGTAGGAGCGGGTCTCCTGTTGTGCGTCATCGAGGCCGAGCCTCGCCGCCAGCGCCAGCAACTGCTGGCGATAACCCGGCAGGGCGGCCTCGTCGTCTGTCATGATGGCCAGCTCGGCGAAGTCACCGATGCCGGTCAGATGATCCAGGGTGAGGTGGAAGGGGCCGAGGAAGTAGATGCTGCGCCGCTTCTCGATGACCAGCACCTCTTCATACCCCAGGTTGTGCAGCATGCTGATGGCCTTGCCATCGTCGCTGATATTGACCGCCTCGCAGCGATCCGGTCCCGGCCCTTTCAGGATCCACAGCCGAATGCCGGACGGTGCCATGGCGCGGATCACCAGGCTCTTGCCCTCGGCGGCTAGGGTGCGCGCCGGGCTGTCGAAGTAGCAGTCCCGCTCCTGGTTGTCCTCCAGCATCACCTCGGGATCCAGGGGGGCGAGGGCCGCGAGAAAGGCGGCGCGATCGGCGAGGCGATACTTGAATTCTACCTCGAAGCGACCTTCAAAATGTGTGGCCATGGCAGTGAATGGGTGCTCATCCGGCAAATGAATAGGGCAGACTAGCAAAAGTACGGGCCTTGCCCAAGGGACGGGATCACAGCCTGATGCTGATTGTCGCTTTTATGAGCGCCGGACCTGGGGAAACCGGGGCTGGCGCACAGCTTGGCGGCCGCCAGCTGGGCGATGGAACGGGGTTGTGTTCTAATATTCTCCCTCTTTGGCGGTAGTCGCCGACCACGAACAACGACAGCGACGGCACGGGCCGGCGCGAGTGGAGTCACAGATGCAGATCACCGAGCGCAACTTTATCGGATTGGGGGTGGCGGGCAATTTCGCCGGTCACCTGGAGCAGGCGGGGGAGGCGGCGGACTTCGTGGCCGTACAGGTCACCGACAAGATAGCCCCCAAGGCGCTGTTCCCCTTCTATGTGCCCTCCCACCCGGGCCAGCTCGGGGTCTTCCCCCTGAGCGGCGACGCCATCTTCCTGCCGGAGGCGGCGGTGAGTGGCGACGAGAAGGTGCAGATAGAGCCCGAAGTGGCCCTCTGGTGCGAGCTGGTCTACGCCGGTGATCAGGTGGTGGCCATCCACCCCCGGGCCTTTGGCGCCTACAACGACTGCTCCATCCGCCGCCCCAACGCGAAAAAGATCAGCGAGAAGAAGAACTGGGGCCCCGAGAGCAAGGGGCTGGCCGAGAACCTCCTGTCCCTCTCCCATTTTGCGGAGGGCTGCGAGCTCGACGACTACCGCATCGCCTGCTACCTGGAGCGTGACGGCGAGCTGCATCCATATGGCGTTGACAGCGCGGCGGTGGATTACAGCTACTTCCACGGCCAGCTGCTGGACTGGGCCATCGACAAGTTCAATCATCAGCAGGACGAGGGGCCGGCGGAGCACATCCAGGGGCTGCTGGCCCAGGCAGGTCGCCCGAGCCACGCCCTCATCAGCATAGGTGCCACCCGCTATACCCCCTTTGGCGAGACCCACTTCCTGCAACCGGGGGACACCGCCTGCGTGCTGGTCTACCCGGCCAGCCGCTACGGTGAGCAGGCTATCCGGGAGGCCATCCGAGCCCGCCGCTTCGGGCCGGATGTCTCCGTGCTGCTGCAGGCGGTCAAGACCCGCTAAGCCTGTCGTCAGGCCCGCTTCGGCGGGCCTGACTGTTCTTAAGCACCGCGCAACCCGCTCCCTGTCTGCTCCTCACTTCCTGTTTGCATACCCAAAGCACACCGTGCCAAGCACATGATGCCTACCGATCCTGCTCGCGCTCCGCCATCTGCCTCCCGCGCCCTGAACGTACACCTCGAAAGCCGATTGCAGTGGCTGGATATAACAGTATGATTTGCCAAAAGAAGTCCATTCTGCCTGCAAGGATCCCGAGGACTCATGGTTGAACTCAAGACCCTGGCCCTGTTTCTGGTGACCGCCATCGCCGAGATTGTGGGCTGTTACCTGCCGTATCTCTGGCTGACCCAGGGCAAGAGCGCCTGGCTGCTGCTGCCCGCGGCCCTGAGCCTGGTCCTGTTCGCCTGGCTGCTCTCATTGCACCCGACCGCCGCCGGCCGCGTCTATGCCGCCTATGGCGGCGTCTACATCTTCGTGGCCATCCTCTGGCTCTGGGCCGTGGATGGCATCAAACCCAGCCTGTGGGATCTGGTGGGGGCCGGGGTAGCCCTGATCGGAATGGCCATCATCATGTTTGCCCCAAGACCCGCCTGATATCGATGCCAAGGGAGATCAGCAAGATGACGACAGTGGTGATCAGGGAGTGTGAGATGCAGGACTTGGCCGGGCTGCTGGCCCTCTATGGGGAACTCAGGCCCCAGGACCCTCTGCTCGGTGAGCAAGCAGCCCGCGAGGGATTGGCGGCGCTGCTTGGTCTGCCCTATACCCGCATCATGGTGGCCCTGGTCGATGATCAGCTGGCATCCAGCTGCCAGCTCGGGGTGATCCCGACGCTCACCAACGGCGGTCGGCCCTTCGGCATCATAGAGCATGTGATCACGGGCGCCGCGTTTCGCCGCCAGGGGCTCAGCCATCAGTTGCTGGAACGTACCCTGGCGCTGGCCTGGGAGCTCGGTTGCTACAAGGTGATGCTGCTCTCAGGGGAGGGGCGGGAGGCCGCTCACCGCCTCTATGAGGGACTCGGCTTCAAGGCCGGTATCGAGAAAGGGTTTGTTATCAAGGCGCCGCAATAAGCCCATGGACTGCTTGCATCATCAAAGGCGTGGGCTGTTATCCGCAATATATCGAGGTAGCGATGAAAATTGACGCCGCACAAAAGTGCGATCACCCGACCCTGATCGGGATCTGGGAGGCCTCGGTGCGCGCCAGCCACCACTTCCTGCAAGAAGCCGACATAGCGGCCCTGAGGCCCTTGATCCTGGAGCACTATTTCGATGCCGTGACGCTGAACTGTGCCAGAGGGGACAATGGCGAGATCGTCGGCTTTATCGGCGTGGCCGAGGGCAATATCGAGATGCTGTTTGTCGCCCCCGCCGGGATGGGACAGGGGGTGGGTCGCCAACTGGTGGCCCATGCCATCGCCACTCTCGGGGCGCGCCGGGTGGATGTGAACGAGCAGAACGAGCAGGCACTCGGCTTCTATCGACGGATGGGCTTCGTGGTAGTGGGCCGCTCCCCCCTGGATGGGGAGGGCAGGCCCTACCCCTTGCTGCATCTGGCCCTGGCCGACGAGCGCGGGGCGGATTGAACCAGCAGTGAGCTGAGTCAGTTTGACAATAAAAAACCGCCTTTCGGCGGTTTTTTATTTCTGGTGCACGGCAACAGATCTCACTCCTCGTTGGAGTTGTCCTGATAGTCGCCGCGCTGGGCCTTGGGCAGGCGGCGCATGGGGGCGAAGCCGGTATCCTCGCCGCTCACCTCTTTCTTGCGCGCCGGGGCGGGTTTCTTGCTGCCATCGCCCTTGGCGGGGCGCTTGCCGGCCGGCTTGGCTGGTTGTCCCTTGCCGGCGTTGTGTTTGGCATTGGCATGGCCACGGGCGCGGGGCGGGTTCTGCACCGGCTTGCTGCCCGGCAGGGTCTGGCGGGTCGGCTTGCCGCTCGGCTCATAGCCTTCCTGGATCTCGCTCGGGATGGCCTGGCCGATGAGGGCCTCGATGGCCTTGAGCTGATCGTGCTCATCCAGGCTCACCAGGGAGATGGCCTCGCCACCGCGACCGGCGCGGCCGGTGCGACCGATGCGGTGGATGTAATCTTCGGCCACCTGGGGCAGCTCGAAGTTGATCACGTGAGGCAGATCGTCGATGTCGAGGCCGCGGGCGGCGATGTCGGTGGCGACCAGCACCCGCACCTTGCCTTCACGAAAATCCGCCAGCGCCCGGTTGCGGGCACCCTGGGTCTTGTCGCCGTGGATGGCGACGGTATCCAGCCCGTCCTTCACCATCTGGTGGGCAAGCCTGTCGGCAATCTGCTTGGTGCGCACGAACACCAGCACCCGCTGCCAGTTGTTGCGGCCGATCATATGGGAGAGCAGCTCGCGCTTGCGCTCGCGATCCACCTTGATGATGCGCTGGTTGACCTGCTCGGCGGTGCTGTTGGTCGGGCTCACCTCGATGAGGGTCGGGGTCTTGAGCAGATCGTCCGCCAGCGCCTTGATGTCGTCCGAGAAGGTGGCGGAGAACAGCAGGGTCTGCCGCTCCTCCGGCAGCGCCTTCATGATGCGGCGGATGTCGGTGATGAAGCCCATGTCGAGCATGCGATCCGCTTCATCCAGCACCAGCACCTCCAGGGCGCTCAGGGTCAGGGCGCCCTGGGTCAGCAAGTCCAGCAAGCGGCCTGGGGTGGCGACCAGAATGTCGACCCCGAGCTTGATGGCATCCAGGTTCGGCTTGATGCTGACGCCGCCGTAGGCGACCAGGGTGCGAAACGGCAGGTGATGGGCGTACTTGACGATGCTCTCGCCCACCTGGGCCGCCAGCTCGCGGGTCGGGGTCAGCACCAGGGCGCGGACCTGGCGACGGCCACCGCGGCCGTGGTTCGCCAGCAACCGGTGCAACATGGGCAGGGTGAAGCCGGCGGTCTTGCCGGTGCCGGTCTGGGCGCCGCCCAGCACATCCTGTCCCGCCAGAATGGCCGGGATGGCCTGCTGCTGGATGGGGGTTGCCTGTTCGTAACCCAACTCCTTGACGGCGCGCAGAATGTGCGGTGACAGACCCAGTTCATTGAATGACATGTTTGCGAGAGACTCCGAGCCTTGGGCTCAACGGGGGCGGCGCGCAGTGGCCGCCACGACATGGAAAGATTATGGGCGCGTAATATAGCAGAACTGGGGCGAAGGCGCAGTAACCCTGTGGCGAAGGGAACAGGGCGGTGAACTGAGCGAGGGAAAGAGGCCTCCCCCAGTGGGGGAGGTATTCCGGAGAAAGAGGGAAGGCGACTCAGAGCAGGGCGCGGATGGGAGCGGCGAGATCCTCGGGCTTGGTCTGGGGGGCGAATCTGTCCACCACCCGGCCATCGCGGGCGATGAGGAACTTGGTGAAGTTCCACTTGATGGCTTCGCTGCCGAGCAGCCCGGGTTTTTCTTGTTTCAGCCAGCGGTAGAAGGGGTGGGCCTGTTCGCCGTTGACCTCGCACTTGGCGAGGATGGGGAAGCTCACCGGGTAATCCACCGAGCAGAAGCGCGCTATCTCCTCCGCATCCCCCGGCTCCTGGTGGCCAAACTGATCGCAGGGGAAGCCCAGCACCAGCAGCCCTTCTGGACCCAATTGCCGATAGAGGGTCTCGAGCCCCGTGTATTGGGGGGTGAAGCCGCAGCGGCTCGCCACGTTCACCACCAGGATGACCTTGCCTTGCAGTTCTGCGGCGGGAAAGTCGCTGCCATCGAGGCGCTGCAGGGGGAAGGAGGCTAGAGACATGGGAATACCCTCTTGAAAATATGCGGGATGATATCAGCACGTTAATGGTCGAGGGGCCGGGCGGCAAGGGGAAATGGCGGGCGCCTCGGCCTTTTGCCCGCTGCATTGATGGCGGGACTTCTCAGGAGAAGCAAACCGGTTTGTGCCGAGGCAGCGAAGTCGTTACAAAGCGCACTCTCTCCACTCGTTGCGAGCCCAATCTTGGACTATCAAGCCGTCATGGATGCCATTTACACCCGGGGATGGGTGATAGTGGACGACTTTTTAACCGCCGAAGAGGTGGATGCACTCAAAGCCTGCCTGCCCCACGAGTGGCAGCCGGCGGGCATAGGGCGCGAGGGGTTGCACCAGGGCAATACCGATATTCGCCGGGATCAGATCCACTGGCTCGAACCCGATCTCGGGGCGCCGGTGGCGAATTATCTGGCCAGGATGGAGGACCTGCGTCTGGCCGCAAACCGCAGCCTGATGCTGGGGCTGTTCGACTACGAGGCCCACTTCGCCCGCTACCGGGAGGGGGACTTCTACGCCACCCACAGGGACGCCTTCGCCGGGCGCTCCAACCGTCGCCTCACCTCGGTGTTCTATCTCAACAACGGCTGGCAGCCCGAGGCGGGCGGGTTGCTGCGGGTCTATGACAACGACGAGCAGTTCCTGATGGACGTCTCCCCCAAGGGCGGGCGGCTGGTGCTGTTTTTGTCGGAAGATTTTCCCCACGAGGTGCTGCCCGCGAGCCGCGAGCGCTACAGCATCGCCGGCTGGTTTCGGGTCAACGGCAACGGAGCCGGGCGGGTGGATCCCCCTCGCTGAGGGGAGCGCGACCAATTTTGACACAGGGACGGCGGCAATCGCCCCCTTTACTTGCCTCATCCGGGGGAAAGAGGGGGCGCATCGGCTGACAAGGCTTCGCCTCCCTTGCTACACTGGCCCGCACTTATGTTCGTTTCTGGCTTCGCCCGGTTTTCGCGCGATGGCATTATCACCGCTCATGACGAAGCCGCTTCTCCCAAGGGATCACATCTAATGAAGAACATGCATGTCTTGCTGCTGTGCGGCGGCGGTGGCGCCGAGCACGAAGTCTCTTTGCGCAGCGCCAATTTCCTCGAGCAACAACTCGGTCTGCTGGCCGGGGTCGAAGTGACCCGGGTCGAGATGTTCGCCGATCGCTGGCTCAGCGCCGATGGCCGCGAGTGCAAGTTGGGGCTGGACAAGCTGCTCTCCTTCGACAGCGTGGCCCGTCCGGTGGACTTCGTGGTGCCCTGCATCCACGGCTACCCCGGCGAGACCGGCGATCTGCAATCCTTCCTGGAGCTGGCGGGCCTGCCGTATCTGGGCTGTGACGCCGAGGCGAGCAAGATCTGCTTCAACAAGATCAGCACCAAGCTGTGGTTCTCCGCCCTCGGCATCCCCAACACCCCCTATCTGTTCCTGACCGAGCAGGACGAGGCGGGCATAGCTGATGCCAAGGCGGCGCTGGCCAAGTGGGGCAAGGTCTTCATCAAGGCGGCCTCCCAGGGCTCCTCCGTCGGCTGCTACGCCGCCAGCAACGAGGTCGAGCTGCTGCAGGGGATCGAGGACGCCTTCGGTTACTCCGAACAGGTGCTGATCGAGAAGGCGGTCAAGCCTCGCGAGCTGGAAGTGGCGGTCTATCAGTACGGCGACGAGCTGGTTGCGACCTATCCCGGCGAGATCTGCGTGCCCACCGACAAGTTCTACACCTACGAAGAGAAGTACAGCAGTGCCAGCCACACCGAGACCGCCCTGCGGGCCGAGGGGCTGACCCAGGCGCAGGCCGATGCCATCCAGGCCTATGCCCTCAAGGCGTTCCGTCAGCTCAAGCTGACCCATCTGTCGCGCATCGACTTCTTCCTGACCGAAGAAGGGGAGATCTTGCTCAACGAGATCAACACCTTCCCGGGCATGACCTCCATCTCCATGTTCCCGAAACTGTTGGCACACCACGGCCACAATTTCGCGCACTACCTCGAGCAGATCCTGCGTAAATCTGCCTGAGCCAGGCATACATAGACGAAGAGGGGCCTGACGGCCCCTCTGTCATATGGGTTACAGCTCGGTTTACATGGGGGCCGAGGTAAACAGCCAGATATGGGCGCCCTGCGGGTCTGCGATGAGCGCCATGCGCCCGACGCTGGGGATGTCCATGGGGGGCACCACCACAGAGCCGCCGTGCCGGGTCACCTTGGCGAGCCGCGCATCCACGTCGTCCACCGCGATATAGGTCGCCCAGTGGGGAGGAACTCCCGCCATCTGGGGATTGTCCTTGGTGGACATGACCCCGGCCACCGGCCGGCCGTTGGCCACCAGCATGGGATAGTCGAACCCCTCCAGCGCCGTCTGCTGCATCTGCCAGCCGAGCACCTCGGTGTAAAACTGCACGCCCGCCTCACCGTCCGGCACATAGAGTTCGTGCCAGGTGAAGGTCGAGCCCTCGGCCAGGGCGTGCTCCTTTGCCATGTCTTGTTCTGCCATCTTCGCTCCTTGTCCCATCGGTTTCCCGGGCCGGGTGGATGGGTGACGACCAAGTATAGGAGGGGATCTCCGGCCTGCAGGCCGTCTGGTTGCGAGCTGACCGCTTGCGAGCCACCATGGCGCTCGCTACAATCCGCTCCCTTTATCCGTCCGCCCCCCGAGCCGCCTCTGTAATGAAGCCCATCCCCGATCACGCCGTCAACCGCCTGCGCATCTGGCGCAAGAGCGTCTCGACCCGTCCCTTCCTCGCCCGTGGCGGCGCCGTGCCCCGCTGCGAGGCCTGTCAGCTGCGCCACGACTGGTGTGCCTGCGACTGGCGTCCCGAACTCAAGGCCGAGGCGGGCTTCTGCCTGCTGATGTATGACAGTGAGCCCATGAAGCCCTCCAACACAGGTCGCCTCATCGCAGACGTCTTGCCAGAGACCACCTGGGCCTTCCTCTGGAAGCGCACCCAGCCCCACCCCGAGCTGCTGGCCCTGCTGGCGGATCCCGCCTGGCAGCCCTATGTGGTGTTTCCCGCCTGCGAGAAGGAGCCGGCCCGCCTCACCACCGAGGTGACCCTGCCCCCCGGCAAGAAGCCGCTGTTCATCCTGCTGGACGGCACCTGGCCCGAGGCGCGCAAGATGTTCAACATGAGCCCCTATCTGGACGGTTTCCCGGTGCTGGCGGTCAGGCCTGAGGCGCTCTCCACCTATGGCATGCGGGTCGCTCATTGCGATGAGCACCTGTGCACCGCCGAGGTGGCGGCCTGCGTGCTGGAGGTGGCCGGTGAGATCGAGGCCGGTCAGGCGCTGCAGCACTGGTTCAATCTCTTCAGCAGCCGCTACATGGCGGGCAGGGTGAGTCGGGCGCCGGGGGAGGATGAGCTGCCGCTGCTGCGGGCGCTCGAAGCTATCAAGGGGGAGGCGGCCCTGCCGGATGGGGGCAGGGATGAGGGGGCTGACGCCGCCTGATCCCGACAACCGTGATTGATGAAAATAAGGAATCAATTGGCTGCCATCGTTTCGTTAGCCTCATGAGCGAGAGCCCGCTAGGATAGCGGCCAACTGACTCATTCAGGCTCCAGGCCAACGCCGGCGCCGCCAATCACACGAGGTCTATGGATGGAATTGGAACTCTATACCCTGGGCGCCCTGTTCGGGGTGGCCCTTGTCGCCGGCTTTATCGATGCCATCGCCGGGGGCGGCGGCCTGCTGACGGTGCCGGCCCTGCTCGCCACCGGCATGCCGCCGGCCCTGGTGCTCGGCACCAACAAGCTGCAGAGCAGCTTCGGCTCCTTCTCCGCCACCTGGTTCTATGCCCGCCGCGGCCTGCTGGAGTGGGCCATCATCTGGCCCGCGGTGATCTGCACCTTCATCGGCGCGGCGCTCGGCACCCTGGCGGTACAGACCATAGACGCCGCCATCCTGGAGCGGCTGCTGCCCTTCCTGCTGGTGGCCTTCGCCTGTTACTTCTACTTCTCCCCCCGGGTGAGCGATGCCGAGAGTCAGCGCCGCCTCAGCCCCATGCTGTTTGCGCTGCTGGTGGGGGGCGGGGTCGGCTTCTACGACGGTTTCTTCGGGCCGGGAACGGGGTCGTTCTTCGCCATCGGCTTCGTGGCCCTGGCGGGCTTTGGCATGGCGCGGGCCACGGCCCACACCAAGCTGCTGAACTTTACCTCCAACATCGCCTCCCTGCTGTTCTTCACCCTGGGGGGCAAGGTGGTGTGGAGCGTGGGGCTCTGCATGGCGCTGGGCCAGTTTATCGGCGCCCGGCTCGGCTCGAAGCTGGTGCTGAAAAAAGGGGTCAAGCTTATCAAGCCGCTGCTGGTGACCGTCTCCCTGCTGATGTCCGCCAAACTGGTGTGGAGCCAGTATCCCGAGCTGTTCGCCTGGCTTCACTGATCGTCATCTGCGACCGGGCTGCAACCCTTCGCCAAGCCCGGCGAAGTGCCCCTTGATCCCCTCCACCAGGCGGGCGATGCGCGAGCGCTTCAGGCTGTTGGGGCGATAGACCAGGTGCAGGGGGCGGCCTAGCCCCGGCAGGGGACGGGCGCTCGCCCCTTGCTCCCCCACCAGGGCCAGCAGGCCGGCGGGGAGCAGCACGGGGCCTATGCCCGCCTTGGCCAGCTCGATGAGCGCCAGGTAGGAGTCGAGCTCCATGGCGGGCTCCAACCCCAGGGTCGCCAGGGGTTCGCGCAGGTAGCGGTTGGAGGGGTTCTCGAGATCCATGGTCAGGATCTTGCGCATCTCGTCCTGGCCTCCCTGATCACGCCCCCCTGCCTCATGTTGATCTTCTCCCACCAGATAGAAGGGCTCCGTCAGCAGGAGCTCGGCGCACAGGCCGTGCCCCGGCGGCAGGCGGCCCGCGCAGATGCCGAGCAGGGCGTCACCGCCGCGTACCCGCGCCAGGATCACCGGGGTGTGGTGGGTGGAGAGGGCAAGGTGGGGATCGTACTTCAGGTAGTCGTGCATGAAGCGGGCGAGATAGCCCGCCAGCAGGGTCTCGGAGCAAGCGACGGGCAGGGGGCTGCCATCGGTGAGGATCTGACTGTCCGCCAGCACCCCCTTCATCTCGGCCAGGCTAGGGGCGACCCGGGCCAGCAGTTCGCGGGCCTGGGGGGTGAGCCGGATCTGACGGCCATCCGGCTCGATAAGCTTCTTGCCGAGGCGCAGCTCCAGCTGATTGATGCGCTTGCTCACCGCCGACTGGCTGATATAGAGGCGACTGGCCACCTTGGCCATGGTCCCTTCGCTTGCCAGCAGGCAGAGTGTCTCCAGCCCTTCCAGTAACATGTTGCCTCCCGGCCTCTTGGTTGGAAGTCGCTACCTTAGGGGCTGACGGGATCAGGGGCAAGTACCGTTTGTAGCCCTCGAAAGCGGCCAGCGCCACGCCTTGACGGGGGGCGCGAAGATCACCAGGTTGCCGATGAGGCTGACCACCACCCCGACGATGGAGACCGGCTGCCAGACGAAACCCTCGTACAGGGTGGAGAGGCTCAGCGCCACCAGGGGGAAGAGCACGGTGGCGTAGGCCGCCTTGCTGGCGCCGATGCGCCCCACCAGGGTGAGGTAGGCGGTGAAGGCGATGACGGAGCCGAAGATGGCCAGGTAGATCATGGCTGCGACATAACGGGGCTCGGTGGGCAGCGTCAGGGACTGGCCGAGCAGGGCGACCCAGCCGAGCAGGAGCACCACTCCGTACACCATGCCCCAGGGCACCATCTGCAACACCTGATAGCCCTGGCGCTGGCCCCGGGCCGACACCAGGTTGCCGAGCGAGAAGCAGAGGGTGCCCGCGCAGGCCAGCAGCAGCCCCTTCCAGCCGTTGGCCCCGAGCTGCGCATCCGCCAGCACCGGCCAGAACAGCAACAGGGTGCCGAGCAATCCCAACACGGATCCCTGCAGCCAGCGCAAGCCGGGGCGCTTGCCCTCGAACAGCCAGAGGTTGAGGCCGTTGAAGATGCTGGCGCTCGCGAAGATCACCGCCGACAGGCCGCTCGGGATATAGAGGGTGGCGTGGTAGAAGCAGAGGAAGTTGGTGGAGAACAGCAGGGCGCCGAGCAGGGCGGCATAGCGCTGACCGGCCCAGGGCAGGCGCGGGAACTTGCCGCTCACCGTGAGCAGGGCAAACAGGGCCAGGGCCGCCAGGGCGAAGCGATAGAGCACGGACACCTCGATGGGGATGGGGCCGAGCTGCCAGGCGATGGCAATCCAGGTGCTGCCCCAGATGAGGACGGTGGAGACATAGAGTAGGAGGTTCATGGAGGATCCCGCGGATGAGAAACAGATATCCAGCATGGGCCCGAGGCTCTGTTCTGGCTTACAGCATCTTGCGGTTTTTTCCGGGCAGGGGCAGCGCGCGAGGAGGGGTCACGATAAGATGAGGGCAAAGGCGAGGGCGAGCCGATGAGGAGGACCGAGGTGCAAGATGCCACGCAGCAGATATTGCAACCCATGATGCAACCAATCAGAGAGGCAGGGGTGTTCGATGCCCTGGTCAGCACGGGGGCGCGGCTGGAGGATTCCTGCTGGCTGGAGCCCGGGCTAGGCCTCGCCAGCTGGTGCAATCGTTACGATCAGACCCGCTACCACAAGCCGGGCCATCACACCATCAGCGTCTACCTGCAGGGGGGCGAGCAGACCGAGCGCCTCGACGGTCCCGGCGGCCATGGCGGGGCCGGCAAGGTGTGCATCATGCCGGATCACCACAGATCCGAGTGGCTGGTGCGCGAAGAGTTTCGCTTCTTCCACCTCTATTTCAGCCCGGATCACCTGGTGAGCATCGCCGAGCAGGCCTGCGACAAGGAGGGGCGTCACCTCGTGCTGGAGGACAAGACCTTCATCGAGGATCCCGTGGTGGCGGCCTTGGTGCAGCGCCAGCTGATGGGGCTGAATTGGCAGCAGGACGAGGATCGCATGGCACTCTCCCACGGCGCCTGGATGCTGATGTTGCACGCCTATCGTCACCACACCCAGGAGGCGCCCGCCTTGCCCCAAGTGCGGGGCGGGCTGGCACCCGTGACCATCCGGCGGGTGCAGGCGTATCTGCTGGCCCATCTGGCAGATCCCGTCACCTTGAGCGATCTCGCCCGGGAGGCGGGCCTGAGCGAATACCACTTCGCCCGCATGTTCGGTCAGAGCCTGGGTTGCCCGCCCCATCGCTATCTATTGGGGCTGCGCCTGAAGCGGGCCAGACAACTGCTGGCGGGACCTGAGCCTCTGGCCAGCATCGCCGCCCAGTGCGGTTTCTCCTCCCAGGGGCACCTCGGCAATCGCTTCAAGGAGGCCTTCGGCCTGAGCCCGGGTCAGTGGCGCAGCCAGCTGTCATCTGGCTGTCACGATTGAGGGGCACCATGCAGGGCAAGGACGGCATGGGGCTGTCCCGTGTTGCCAACGGAGTGCCCATTGAATCATCGCAAGCGTCAGACCCGTACCCGCCATCTCTGGTTCAGCCACTGGAATGGCCCGAAGATCCGCCTCTGTCCCCCCGTGGCCCCCGAACCCCTCGTGCCTCACAGTTCCCGCTGAAAATCGCCACGACCCGGTAGGATTTTAATGGCAACTTTGTCACTATGGGCCCATCAGGATGGACCGGGTATGGCTGCATGTTTCTGGAACGTATTGAAGTTAAAGGTTTTCGTGGCATAAACCGGCTCTCGCTCGGGCTGGATCACACGACGGTGCTCATCGGCGAGAACGCCTGGGGCAAGTCCAGTCTGCTGCGCGCCCTCTGGTGCCTGCTGGGGGACGCCGAGCCCTACCGATTCACCGCGGATGACTTCCATCAGCCGGAAGATCCGGAGCTGGCCGCGTCCCGCACCCTGCAACTGGTGCTCACCTTTTGCGAATACCGGCCCCAGATGTGCCAGCACTCCCGCCGCCTGGCCCGCCTCGGCGCGGCCTGGATCCCCCACAAGGACAAGTTCCACCGGGTGCACTACCGCGCCAGCGCCGAGTTGCAGGAAGACGGGACAGTGCTGACCACCCACGACTTTCTCGATGGCATCGGCAAGAGCCTGGAGATGGAGAACAACGATGAGCTGGTGCACCTGCTCATCACCATGAACCCTGTGTTTCGCCTGCGGGACGCCCGCACCGCACGGGACGGCATCGAGACCCTGCCCTGGGGGGATCTCTCCGCCCAGCGTCTCGGGGATCTCTCCGGCAAGCTCTCGGACGAACCCCAGCGCATCGGCGAACCCGAGTTGAAGGAGGCCCTGCAGGCGGTACGCCAGCTGATGGATCACTACTTCAGCGCCCTGGCCCCCATCAAGCACAAGCCCCGCAGCCAGCGGGAGATAGTCAACAGACCCATGACCCTGCGCAACCCCGGTAACCTGCAGGTGCTGCTGCGCAATGCGGACAACCGGGCCCTGCAACTGGCCATGGCGGGCATGGCGGCCATGCTGCTCAATGCCCGCGGCAACCGGGAGCTGGAGGAGGGGGCCAGGCCCATCATGATCCTGGAAGACCCGGAGAGCCGCTTGCACCCCACCATGCTGGCGCTGGCCTGGGGGCTGCTGGAGCAGCTGCCCGGCCAGAAGCTGCTCACCACCAACTCCGGGGATCTGCTCTCCTCCCTGCCGCTGAACCAGGTGCGCCGGCTGGTGCGCCGCCAGCAGGATATCCTCTGCCAGCAGCTCGGCGGCGAGCGCTACAGCAGCGACGATCTGCGCAAGATAGCGTTTCACGTGCGCATCAACAGGCCCATGTCCCTGTTTGCCCGCTGCTGGCTGCTGGTGGAGGGGGAGACGGAGATCTGGCTGCTCTCCGAGCTCGCCCAGATCTGCGGCTACAGCCTGCGGGCGGAAGGGGTGCGCATCATCGAATTCGCCCAGTGCGGCCAGGCGCCGCTCATCAAGGTGGCTCGGGACTTTGGCATCGAGTGGCATCTGCTCACCGACGGTGACGAGGCGGGGGTCAAGTACGCGAGCTCGGCCCGGGCCCTGCTCAAGGGTGAACGGGAGCGGGACAGGGTGACCCAGCTGCCGGCGGCCGACATCGAACACTACCTCTATCACAACGGCTTCGAGTCCGTGTTCCGGCGGGAGGCCGGGGTGGGGGGACGCTCGACCATGAGCCCTTCCCGCATCATCACCAAGGCTATCCACCATCGCAGCAAGCCCGGCATGGCGCTGGCGGTGGTGGAGGAGGCGGAGCGTCTCGGCGGCGATCGCATTCCCCCCGTGCTCAAGCAGATGTTCGCGCGTGTGGTGGCGCTCGCCCGGGGTCAGAGCTAGGCAGTGCTAGGTTTGGGCCGTTGGGGAAGGGGGCAAGTTTGGGTATACTCGCCCCCTTCTGCCGATGAGGCCCGCCGATAGCGGGCGCGCATCACGCTCACTTCCTGTCTGTTGCTGGAGACACTATGTTCGTCCAACTTCCTTCCTGGCTCTTTCCCCTGACCGGCCTGATGGCCCTGGGCGCCCTGATCGCCCTCGCCCTGGTGCTCTGGCGGGGGGATCTCTGCCCGGGTCAGCGTTCGCGGATCACCACCCAGCTCTTCTCCATCTGGGTCATTACCGGCCTCTCCCTGATGCTGGCCATCGAAGCCGGAACGCGCGGTTGGCTCATCTGGAGCGGGGGCGCCGCCCTGGTGCTGGGGATAGTGATCTCCCTCGTCCAGTCCCGTCTCGAGGGCAAGCGTGCCATCCCGGCTACCCTGCTGTGGCTGCCGGCCCTGCCGCTGGCTCTCTATGGCGCCGGATTGCTGCAACTGCAGGGCTGGCTGAACGGCCTGCTGCAGATGGTACTGCTGGGCTCGGCCTTCGCCCACCTGATGTTGCTGCGGGCCCGTCACCGCTTGCAGGCGTTCAATGTCCTGCTCCCCGCGGCCGGCCTGGCGGCGGCCATCGCCAGCCTGCTCTGGCTTGTCGCACAGTTGCTGATGGCGGCGCCCGAGGCCGCTACCCTAAGCACCTTGCAACCCTGGGTACTGACTCAGGCCTTGCTGCTCATCGCCGCCTTGCTGCTCTGGTTCACGCCGCTCTACCGGCAACAGGAGACGGCCCCCGTGGTGCTGTCCGTCACCCTCTGCGGCCTGCTGATGGCCGAGATAGCGGCCACCAGCGTGCTGCATCAACTGACCTGACTCCTCGGCGCCCCCTGGCGACAAGAAGAGCCCGCACCCGATCCGGTGCGGGCTTTTTTATGGGAAAAAGGGCGTCGCCGGTGCGTAATGCGTGTCAAACAGAGTGAGGGAACAGGACTGTCTGGTCGGGGGCAGATCTGCTAGTTGACTGAAAAGCCTGCGGTTTGTTGCAAAAGACAACAACATCTGGTGGTTTAATCCCCCGATCAACTTTTTTTAGGATAATTACTTGCAATCTCAGCGTTGGCGCCTATTATGGGCGACCTCGGACGCGGGGTGGAGCAGCTCGGTAGCTCGTCGGGCTCATAACCCGAAGGTCGTCGGTTCAAATCCGGCCCCCGCAACCAACTCTTTGTCGGCATGGCAGGGCGCAAGCCTTGGGATGCTGCAACGACATCGACTGCTACTGCTCGGCAGCCGATGGTGCAAGGTCTGGTGACAGACAACAATTCGGACGCGGGGTGGAGCAGCTCGGTAGCTCGTCGGGCTCATAACCCGAAGGTCGTCGGTTCAAATCCGGCCCCCGCAACCAACTCTTTGCCGGCATGGCAGGGCGCAAGCCTTGGGATGCTGCAACGACATCGACTGCTACTGCTCGGCAGCCGATGGTGAAAGGTCTGGTGACAGACAACAATTCGGACGCGGGGTGGAGCAGCTCGGTAGCTCGTCGGGCTCATAACCCGAAGGTCGTCGGTTCAAATCCGGCCCCCGCAACCAACTCTTTGTCGGCATGGCAGGGCGCAAGCCTTGGGATGCTGCAACGACATCGACTGCTACTGCTCGGCAGCCGATGGTGAAAGGTCTGGTGACAGACAACTATTCGGACGCGGGGTGGAGCAGCTCGGTAGCTCGTCGGGCTCATAACCCGAAGGTCGTCGGTTCAAATCCGGCCCCCGCAACCAACTTTTTGCCGGCATGGCAGGGCGCAAGACCTCGGCAGCCGATGGTGAAAGCGTGCTGCAATGACATCGACTGCTACTGCTCGGCAGCCGATGGTGAAAGGTCTGGTGACAGACAACATTCGGACGCGGGGTGGAGCAGCTCGGTAGCTCGTCGGGCTCATAACCCGAAGGTCGTCGGTTCAAATCCGGCCCCCGCAACCAACTCTTTGTCGGCATGGCAGGACGCAAGACCTGGGATGCTGCAACGACATCGATTGCTATTGCTCGGCAGCCGATGGTGAAATGTCTGGTGACAGACAACAATTCGGACGCGGGGTGGAGCAGCTCGGTAGCTCGTCGGGCTCATAACCCGAAGGTCGTCGGTTCAAATCCGGCCCCCGCAACCAACTCTTTGTCGGCATGGCAGGACGCAAGACCTGGGATGCTGCAACGACATCGACTGCTACTGCTCGGCAGCCGATGGTGAAAGGTCTGGTGACAGACAACAATTCGGACGCGGGGTGGAGCAGCTCGGTAGCTCGTCGGGCTCATAACCCGAAGGTCGTCGGTTCAAATCCGGCCCCCGCAACCAACTCTTTGTCGGCATGGCAGGACGCAAGACCTGGGATGCTGCAACGACATAGATTGCTATTGCTCGGCAGCCGATGGTGAAATGTCTGGTGACAGACAACAATTCGGACGCGGGGTGGAGCAGCTCGGTAGCTCGTCGGGCTCATAACCCGAAGGTCGTCGGTTCAAATCCGGCCCCCGCAACCAACTCCTTGCAATGCCTCTTCATCCTCTATTTCCCCTATCTATCTCCCTGATCTTGAACATTAATCCTCAAGATGCTGGTCGCTTGCGCCCCTTGTTCGGTATCATCCTGGTTTCTGTCCATGGATGAGGCTCTTCCTATGCTGCAACCCTTTCGTTATCTCCCGCCCAAGATAGAGATCCAGAACGCCAGCCTGACGGAGGTGATGGCGAGTCCGGCCCCCGTCAAGCTGCTGCTGATCGCCGGATCCGAGCGGGCGAACCTGCTGGCCGAACCCACCTTTGCCGCCGTGGCGGCCCAGATAGCCCTGGGCCAGAAGGCGCCCTATCGCCTGAGTGATCACCACGGTGTGCAGCTGGTGATCTTCGTCGATCCCGCCGAGGCGCGGGATCACCGGCGCTACAAGCAGGTGCGCGATTGGGTGGCGCCCCTGGCGGCTCTCAAGGCAGAGCAATTGGCACTGCATCTTTGCGGTTTTGACGACGAGAGTCGGGCCGAGCTGGCCGAGCTGGTGCTCGCCACCCTGCTCGCGGCCAACGTGGCGTTGCCGACCCACAAGCAGCGAACCGACGCCCCGGTGAGCTATCAACAGCTGTCCGTGTCGCCCGCCTGCGACCTGGATCTGAACCGGATCCTGGCCGAGGCCGAGGGCAACGGGCTGGCTCGCCATCTCGCGGTGCTGCCCGCCTCGGATCTGACCCCCAAAAGCTATCGTGCCCTGGCCCGGGAGCTCGCCGAGGCAGAAGGCTGGCAGTGGCGGGAGTATGATGAGGCCGAGTTGACCCGCCTCGGCGCCGGCGCCTTCCTGGCGGTGGCCAGGGGCTCCGCGGACGGCCAGGCCGCCATCGTGAAACTCAGCTACTGCCCGGCCAATGCCCAGCGCCGCCTCGCCCTGGTGGGGAAGGGGATCTGCCACGATTCCGGCGGCTATAACCTGAAAGTCGGAGGCAGCATGTATGGCATGCACTTGGACATGGGGGGCAGCGCCGTGGCACTGGGCACCCTGCTCGCCATCAGTCGCGCCAAGCTGCCCTATGAGGTGCACTGCTGGCTCGCCATCTCGGAGAACCACATAGGCCCCCTGGCCTATAAACCCGGCGAGGTGGTGACCGCCATCAACGGCACCACCATCGAGGTGGTGGACACGGACGCCGAGGGGCGCATGGTGCTGGCGGATGCGCTGGCCATGGCGGCGCAGGATGAGCCTGACTTGCTCATCGATTACGCCACCCTGACCGGTGCCTGCAAGCGGGCGCTCGGCAGCCGTTACAGCGGCGCCTTCACCAATCGTCCCGCCTGGCTCGGTGAACTGATCAGCCTGGGGCAGCAGAGCGGCGAGCGAGTCTGGCCCTTCCCGCTGGATGAGGATTACGATGACAACCTCGATAGCGAATGGGCGGATCTGCTACAGTGTGCCCCCGGCAGCTCGCCGGATCACATCGACGCCGCCCGCTTCCTGAGCCGCTTCGTCGGAACAGAGACACCCTGGCTGCACCTGGATCTCAGCGGTTTTCGCAACAAGGGGGGCAATGGGGTCGTCAGCAGCGAGGTGACGGGGTTCGGTGTCCGGTTGACCCTGGATCTGCTCGCCAGCCCGCTACGCTGACAGGGGCCGGGAGGGCGTTGGGCCTTCTCGGCACCGGCAGAAGATGCCGTACCAAGCGAAGTGCCACACAAGAGCCAAGCATTGAGGACAAGCGTGAAACAACCAAGTTATGACTGGGTGCTGTTCGATCTGGACGAAACCCTGCTGGATTTCCCGGTCACCGAGGCCCTGGAGCGGACCCTGCAGATCTACGGGGTTCATCCCAGCCCCGCCAAGATGGCGGAATATCACGGGTTGAACCACAGACTCTGGCAGCAGTACAACAGCGGCGAGATAGACGCGGCCCACCTGCAGCAGACCCGTTTCTCCCTGTTCGCCGAGCAGGTGGAGGTGGCCCCCATGGCCATGAACGACACCTTCCTGCAGCAGATCATCGCCCTGAGCACCCCTCTCGAGGGGGTCACCGAGACCCTCGAGGCGCTGCAGGGGCGGGTACGCATGGGGATCATCACCAATGGCTTCAGCCTGCCCCAGCGCGGTCGCCTCGATAAACTGGGTTGGAGCCACTGGTTCGAGCCCCTGGTGATCTCCGACGAGGTGAGGGTGACCAAACCTGCTCCCGCCATCTTCCAGCTCGCCCTCGAGCGGATGGGACGGCCGGATCCTGCCAGGGTGTTGATGGTGGGGGACAACCCCAAGACCGACATCGCCGGCGCCGCCGCCCAGGGGCTCGCTACTTGCTGGTACAACCCGGCACGCCACGATACCCCTTGCGAGTCGACCCACGAGATCCACCATTTCGCCCACCTCGGTGCCATCGTGCTGGGGCAATGAGACGAACGAGCGGATCAGTCAAGGTGCCATAGTGGCGCTGACAGCAAAAAGGCAGCCCCAGGGCTGCCTTTTGGCATTGATGCTCTCTCCTAGGGAGCGAGACGGCCCAGCAGCCAGGCCTCCAGCAGGGCGACCCCTGGGGCCAGCACCGACTCGTCGAAGTCAAATTCTGGGTGATGGTGGGGGGCCGCCAGGTTGGCGCCGAGGATGAGGTAGGCCGCTTGCCCGCCATTGCGCTGCACCCGTTCGATGAGAAAACCCGCGTCTTCGCTCGCCCCGAAACGGCGGCTGTGGATGGTCTTGAATGACAATCCCTCTGCCAGCGGCACTATCTCCTCGAGCAGGGCCGGGCTGTTTTCGATGCCGATGGCTTCCCCCTGCTTGCGAATGAGGTAGGTGACGCCCTGCATGGCGGCGGCTCCCGCCACTATCTGCTGCACCTGGGTGAACATGTAGTCGTTGAGCTCAGGGGTGGCGCCTCGGGTCTCCCCCTGCAACTGGGCGTGACCTGGGATCACGTTGCGGCCGCTGCCGGCGTGGAGCTGGCCGATGTTGATGCGGGTCATGCCATCGCGATGGCGGGGAATGCCGAGCATAGCGGTGGTGGCCATGCAGGCGGCCGCCAGCGCATTGGCACCGGCGTTGGGTTCGAGCCCTGCGTGGGCGGCGCGCCCCATCAGCTCCACGTCGAACTTGGTGGAGCAGAGGAAGTCGGTGGGATTGACTACCAGTTCACCACTCTCGGCGTGAATGCCGATGTGCAGCGCTAGCAGGGCATCCAGATCATCGAGTTGACCGCCGGCGGCCAGTGCCTTGCCACCGCGGCAGCCCTCCTCGGCAGGCTGAAAGAAAAGCTTGATCCGACCATTGAGTCCCTCGGCCAGGGCCGCAATCCGCTCGGCCAGCACCAGCCCGATGGCGGTGTGACCGTCGTGGGCACAGGCGTGCATCCAGCCCGGGTTGCAGGATTGCCACTCCCCCTGACTCGGACCATGGCCGGGATCCGGCAGCTCCTGTACTTCCACCGCATCGATGTCGAAGCGAAAACCCAGGGTGGGGCCGGGACGGCCGCTGTCCCAGAGCCCCATCACCCCGGTGATCTCTCCGATACGGGCCAGCCAGTCGGGATCGGCTCCCTGGTGCAGGGCGCGGGCCTTCTGGGCTGGCACATCGATCTCCCGCCCCATGATGAGGTTGCTGGCCAGCAGCTGGTCGCCCAGCATGACGTCGAATCCGAGTTCAGAGAGGTGGCGGGCGATGAGGGTGGTGGTGCGAAATTCACACCAGGCCGCTTCGGGGTGACGATGAAGATCACGGCGCCAGCGGCGCAGAGCATCCTGAGTCATGATGATTCCTGCGTGTCGAGTCCAACGGGCATTGTGAAGGGCAGGGGGGCAAGAGTAAATCCCGATGACAGGAATGCAACAAGGGGAGCCGATATGGCTCCCCTTGGATCAGCATGCTGGAGGCTGAAAAACACACAGTGACTGTCGATAAACATCGCTTTCTGTGGGTATTTCACGCCAGAGCATCAAAAGCGCGATCTTCTGTTCAATTAGCCAGCAAGGATGGGGGCTGGCAGTCGACAGCGTCTCCGCACCGAGGCATTGGCCGGCTTAGAGCTGACCCAGAGAGGGCAGAGAGACGGCAACCAGAGTGAAAAATACGGTAAAAACGGCGGTAACAACGAACTCAGTCATCATTTTGTCTCCCTTGGCTGATGAATAGTGGGATCAAGATACCACATCGGGACGATAAAACAACAAAGATTGTTATTTTTGTAGGCTTTTGGCGCTATGGCTTATCAGGTTGATGTTTTTTGTTTTTTACGCTTTTTTTTTGCACTAATGGAGAGCGCTGACACTCTTTTATGGGATGGTTTATTATTTTTTCAAATAAAAACAATGTATTGCTTGTTTGTTGTGTGGTTTTTTTTGTGGTTTCTTATGGCGCCATTTTGATTGCTGTAAAATTTTAACCGGCAATCTGGCCATTTGACTCGTCACAAACTGTCATCAGGATGGTATTCAAGTGTCCGGGCTGTATTTTGCCATCTCTCATCAAGTTATCTGCCAGCCATTGTCATAACCCTTGCCCGGACAGCCTGTTGGCATGGGGGTAGTGGCGGTATTCATCAACTTAATGGGAAACCGTCCGCAATAAAAGGGGAGTCCGGCGGTGCGCGCCGCCCCGTGTCGCGCCTGAGCAGGCTTTCTGACCGACCGCTGGCCTGGATGCCCCGCACCTGATGGACCCGGGCCTATGGTTGTGTGGCAAAAGAGAGGGGGGTTTGGGAAAGGGAAAGCGTATCCCTTTGGCATTGAAGGGGCAGTTTGCCTGGCAGCGACACTCCAGCTCTATCACCGCTCATATCCGATGTGCTGATGTGTGGCAGCGCTTGATAGAGGGAAAGGGCGTGTCTTGCACTAATCCGCCCCCCGCCCCCCGCCATGGCCTGCAGTCGCTGGCGAGAGACCTCTATAGCGGGCAACACAAATTGCAAAATGGATCAGATGCTTCAAAGAAGGTAGGGCAGGAAAATAGCCGCGTTAGCCGGTAACAAGGAGCTAGCAAGAGATAATTGCAGCAAGAGCCTGACTAAACGATGATAGACGCAGTGGTTGGAAAGAAAAAAAGGATAGGGGGAAGAGCCCAGTCAAGCAGGCCAGCTCTTTAGGGACATGGTGCAAAGAGGTGCTTGCACTACTGTCGAGACAGCCCGACTTGGCAACCGGTAATGGCCATTAAACCGCTAGCCGGATTAAGATATAAAAAAACCCTCCAATGGAGGGTTTTTTCATGACGACCCGGTAAAAAACCGCTGGGCTTAGAACAGGGTGGTGGAGAGATCGTACAGCTCCTGGTTGAACGGGCGCTTGAGGTTCTCGATGCAGTCGATGATGTCGTGGTGCACCATCTCGTTGCCCTGGATACCGACGCAGCGACCACCCTGACCCGCCAGCAGCTGCTCGACGGCGAAGGCGCCCATGCGGCTGGACATGATGCGGTCGCGGGCAGTCGGGGAACCACCGCGCTGGATGTGGCCCAGGATGGTGGCACGGGTTTCACGGCCAGTCATGGACTCGATGTCTTTGGCCAGGGCGTTCACATCGGTGACGTGCTCACAGATGGTGATGATGGCGTGACGCTTGCCCTTGGCTTCCCCTTCCTTGATCTGTTGCAGCAGCTTCTCTTTGTCGAAGGCCACTTCCGGTACGATCACGTACTCGGCGCCGCCGGCGACCGCGGCAGACATGGCCAGATCGCCGCAGTGGCGGCCCATGATCTCGACCACTGAGATGCGGTGGTGGGAGCTGCAGGTGTCGCGCAGGCGGTCGATGGCGTCAACCACCACGTTCAGGGCGGTGTCGAAGCCGATGGTGAAGTCGGTGCCGGCGATGTCGTTGTCGATGGTGCCCGGCAGGCCGATGCAGGGGAAGCCCTCTTCGGTCAGCTTCTTGGCACCCATGTAGGAGCCGTCACCCCCGATCACCACCAGGGCGTCGATGCCGTGTTTCTTCAGGTTCTCGATGGCTTCCGCGCGCACTTTCGGATCCTTGAAGGCGGGGAAACGGGCGGAGCCGAGGAAGGTACCGCCACGGTTGACCACGTCGGAGACGCTGTGGCGTTCCAGCTTGACGATCCTGTCTTGATGCAGACCGAGGTAGCCATCATAGATGCCATAAACCTCCAGGCCATGGTGCAGACCGGCGCGCACCACGGCGCGGATGGCTGCGTTCATACCCGGTGCGTCACCACCACTGGTCAAAACACCAATACGTTTGATTTGTTTGGTCATGAGTGCCTCTGGATCCAAGTTGTCGAAAATCAATATCTGAAAATGCAGTCAGCCATGTGTTTACTATATCGGCTTTCCTATGAAAATGAGGGACTCGGCTTCATAGGAAAGGAGATAGACGAAGAGGGGACAGGCCCCTCTTCGTGCGAGCCTTACTTGGCTGCGCCGGCGATGATCTGGGAGAAGTCGTCCACCTTCAGGGACGCACCACCTACCAGGCCACCGTCGATGTCCGGCTGACCGAACAGGTCGGCGGCGGTCGCGCCGGTCACGGAGCCACCGTACAGGATCTGTACCTTGGCCGCCACGGCTGCGTCGAAACCGGCCAGGTATTGGCGGATGTGGGCGTGAACGGCCTGGGCGATTTCCGGGGTCGCGGTCTTGCCGGTGCCGATGGCCCATACCGGCTCGTAGGCAACGACGGCGTTGGCGAAGGAGGCGATGCCGCAGCGATCGATAACGGCTTTCAGCTGGGTCTCAACCACGGTATTGGTGGTGCCGGCTTCGAACTGAGCCAGGGTCTCACCGATGCACAGCACGGGGATCAGGCCTGCTTTCTGGATCACTTCGTACTTGGCGGCAACGACGTCGTCGGTCTCTGCGTGCAGGGTACGACGCTCGCTGTGACCCACCAGGGAGTAGGTGCAACCGAAGGCCTTGAGCATGGAGGGGGCATTCTCGCCGGTGAAGGCGCCGGACTCGTGAACGTCGGCGTTCTGGGCACCGTAGGCGATCTTGCTGCCAGCGGTCAGTTGCTCAACCAGACCCAAAAAGATAACCGGCGGGCAGACGGCGACTTGTACCGAAGGATGAGCGGCAGCAGCCGGGGTCAGTCCTTTGATCAGGGCTTCTACAGAAGCCTTGGTGCCGTTCAGTTTCCAGTTACCCATTACCAGGTGCTGTCTCATCTTCTATATCTCCTAGGCATTTGATTGCGCGACATTATATGAATTGAACCGAGCCCAAGATAGCTGACCCGGCGGCAAATGACGTAATTTTTTTTCGCTTTCCTGATCCAAATCAGGAATGGAATCGTCGATCGCTCATTCGTTGACCTGACCCCGCAGACGGGCCCACCATACCCCAATCCACTCGTGAATGGCAGCCTCGGAATACATCAGATAGCGCCCCTTGGGCAGGTAAGTGTAGAGGGGTTGCGGCTGCTGGCTCTGCTTGGCGGTGTAATCCGTGGGTGCCGGCACCGCATCGAGTCCCTGACTGCGATAGAGCGCCATGGCCCGCGGCAGGTGGGTGGCCGAGCTCACCAGTGCCACCCGCTTGCCCTTGAGGAAACGGGCTATGCTGACCGCCTCGTCATGGGTATCTTTGTTGTTTTCAAACAACGTCATGCGGGCCCTGTCTATGCCGAGACTCGTCGCCATGCGGGCGTTGACCTCGGCGTTTGATAGGGGATCCCCCGCCACGGCGCCCGAGAAGACGAGTTGGGCATCAGGATAGGCCTCGGCCAGACGAACCCCCTCCAGGGTGCGGGCCAGGGATATGTTGTTCTGCCAGGCGCGCTCGGGCACGGCCGGATCGCTCACGTGACCGTTGCCGAGCACGACGATGGCATCGATGTCCGGGTGCTGACTTATCTCGAAAGGCGGATAGGTTTGCTCAAGGTAGCGGGCCAGCTCATAGCTTATCGGCCGCATCCCCATCAGGGCGACGATCGCCAGGGAGAGGGTCGCCAACAGCTTGCCGGTCTTCTGGAAACGGGTGAACCAGAGCAGCAGCAAGGCCAGCACTAATAAGGAGAGGGAGAAGGGCAGCGGCATCAGCAGCTGGCCCAGCCATTTTTTAAGCTCAAACAAAGGGAGTCGTCCTTGAGTTTTCAGCGGATCCGGGATGTGACAGAATACCTCTCTTTTTTCCCGTGGCCCAACCCCCTGTGCTCCCGGCCGGCGAGCGACAGACAGGGCGGCCGAAGATGAGTGTTGTCTTGAAGCAAGATCAGAGTTTTGACGGACGCGCCGACAAGTTCGCCCGCAACATTTATGACTCCACCAAGGGGCGCATCCGCACGACCGTGGTGTGGAGCGACATCGAGGCCTGTCTGGCCCGGCTCGGCAATCGGCCGCTGCGCATCCTGGATGCCGGTGGCGGCTTTGGTTATTTTGCCCAGAAGCTCGCGGCCATGGGCCACCAGGTGGAGCTGTGCGATCTGTCGGCAGAGATGCTGGCACTGGCCCGGACCCAGATCGCCGAGCAGGGGCTGGAAGACAGAATTCGTCTCATCCATTGCCCCATCCAGGAGCTCAAGTCCCATGTGAGCGGCACCTTTGATCTCGTGCTCTGCCACGCCGTGCTGGAGTGGCTCGCCGAGCCGCGCCAGACCCTGCTCGGTCTGTTCCCTTTCGTCAATGCAGGGGGCATACTGTCACTGCTTTTCTACAACCGCCACGGCCTGCTGTTCCAGAGCCTGGTGGTGGGCAATTTCGACTATGTGCGCCAGGGGCTGAACAAGAAGCGCCAGACAGCCCTGACTCCCACCAATCCGCAGCTGCCCGAGCAGGTGTACGACTGGATCGGGCGAGGGGGGCTCAAGATCATCGGCAAGACGGGGGTGCGCGTCATCCACGACTACATGCGCCACAAGCAGGATCAGTACGAGAAGTTCGACGATCTGCTGGCCATGGAGCAGCAGTACTGCCGTCAGGAGCCTTTCGTCTCATTGGGTCGCTACATCCATGTGATGGCCCAAAAGCCGGTCGCTTGAGACCCGGGGCCGTCGCAGTCGACGCCATTTTTTGCGGGATACAGCCGCCGGGGCGCCCTTTAAGCCCTGGCCGATACACAACGCGCGGGAGCGCTGCGCACATGAGGTGCGCGCCACCCCGCCGGTTATAACAACGAGATGATAACGTCATGATGAGTACATCCCGTACCCTGCCCGAGACGGTAGGATGGGTCAGGCAGGAGGGTCTGGCCTTGAGCCTGCCCACCGATCGGCTGGCCTTCCTGATTGCGATCAAGACACTCTCCGAGGATGAATCGGACTTGTCAGAGGCCGCGCTGCACGACGCCTTCGGCTATGTGAGCAGCGCCTTCGGCCAGATGGACGAGACCCTCTCCGGTCGCGCCAACAACGCCATCAACGATCTCATTCGCCAGCAGCTGCTGTCGCGCTTCACCACCGACATGGTGGCCGGCGAGAGCCTCTATCGCCTGTCGCGCCTCGGCGTCGGCATCGTCGATTTCTTCCTGGATCAGCGCCAGGTCGACTCCATCAAGCTCTCCATCCTGCTGGAACACCTGGCGGCCGAGCTCGACACCGCCCGCAAGGCGGCGCTGGAGCTTGACACCCGCGAGCAGTGGGACGCGGAAGTGCTGCCCCGTCTCAGCTTCTCTCTTGAAGAGACACTCGGGCGCATCGATCTCACCCAGCGCGCCATGGATGAGCAGCAGAATCAGGTCAAAAGCGAGATCGCGGCCCTGCTGACCCAGAACTGGGTCGACGCCATCCACAGCTGCGAGAAGCTGCTGCGTGAAACCGGCCAGACCCTGCGCGAACTGCAGGATACCCTGGACGCCGCCGGCCACCGCCTACAGGCTGGCCTGCTCAACATTCAGGAAGCGGCCCAGGGGCGGGACGATCTCTTCCACGTCGAGGAGCTGACTCACGCTTTGCAGGGGCGTCTGGACGTCATCACCTCCTGGGGCCAGCAGTGCATCGAGCTCTGGTCCCGCTACGACAGGCACGTCCACAAATTCATCCGCAACGCCATCGACATGGATAAGAACCGCGCCTTCAGCCAGCGGCTGCGCGAATCCATTCGCAACTTCGAGCAGCACAACTGGTTGCTCAGGGTGGCCGAGGAGCCGAGGCTCTTGGAGCTGCGGGATGAGACCATCGCCATCCACGACGAGGAGGTGACCGGTGAGGTGCCCCTCGAGATGGAGTACCTGGAGATGGTGGACATCAACCAGGAGCTGGCGGAGCGCATCGAGCGCTACCTCGCCCGCTACCCCGAGAGTGACTCCCAGCTGGATTTGGCCGACGTGCTGCGGGAATACCTGCTGGACTACCCGGCCCACGCCCACTTCGATGTGGCGCGTCTCCTGATCGATCAGGCTGTGCGTCTCGGCCATGCCAGCGGTGAGCGCGAGCTGCACCGCCAACCCGCATGGAAACCCATCAACCAAGCAGGATCCAAGGTTCAGGCCTATGTCATCGATCAATACTGAGTTTCCCCTGCCGCTGCGCCTCGCGGAGGCCATCGCCAACCCCTTGTTTCCACGCATCGACACCGCCTTGCGCTCCGGCCGCCACATCAGTGCGGACGATTTCGAGCAGCATTCAGCCCTGGTGGAGTACCACGGCGAGCTGGAGATCTTCTACGGCCGTTATCAGGTCGAACTCATCAAGGCACCGGAAGGCTTCTTCTACCTGCGCCCGCGCCCGAGCGCCGACATCGGCACCACAGTGCTGTCCGAGCTCGACATGCTGGTGGGCAAGGTGCTCTGCTACCTCTACCTGAGCCCTGACAGGCTCGCCTCGGAAGGGGTGTTCGCCACCAGCGAGCTGCAGGAGGAGGTGCTGAGCCTCGCCGACGAGAAGCAGCTGCTGCGCATGGTCAACAGCCGCTCCGGCGGCACGGATCTGGACAAGAAGAAGCTGCTGGAGAAGATCCGCACCTCCATGCGCCGGCTGCGGCGTCTCGGCATGATCACGGCGCTCGGCAACGGCGACAAGTTCAGGGTCAACGAGTCCGTGTTCCGCTTCGCCGCCGACGTGCGCTCCGACGAGGATCCCCGCGCCGTGCAGCTGCGGATGATCCAGGAAGGGGAGGCTATCTTCCACGACGACGAGATGCCGAGCAGCGATTCCCTGTTCGACGATATCGAGTCGGATCTGGACGAAGAGCAGCTGGAGCTGGAGGTGGAAGATGATCTGCAACGTTAAATTTTTGACCCAGATGGGGACGATTGTTGTGATGGAGAGTGCGGCGTGAGAGGCAAATTCAAATCCCTGACCATGGTCAACTGGAACGGCTTCTTCGCCCGCACCTTCGATCTCGACCAGCTGGTCACCACCCTGTCCGGCGGCAACGGGGCGGGCAAGTCCACCACCATGGCGGCCTTCATCGCGGCCCTCATTCCGGATCAGTCCCTGCTGCATTTTCGCAACACCACGGAGGCGGGCTCATCCAGCGCGTCCCGGGACAAGGGGCTCTACGGCAAGCTGCAGCGCGGCCACTGCTACTCCGTGCTGGAGGTGATGAACAGCCGCGAGCAGCGGATCTGGGTCGGTGTGCACCTGGAGCAGGTCGCGAACCGGGACAACAAGGTCAACATCACCCCCTTCGCCCTGGTGGATGTGCCCCAGGAGCTGGCCCCCACGGATCTGCTGTTGGAGAAACTCGAGGGCGGCAAGGGGCGGGTGCGTGCCTTCGCCGATCTGAAGGGGGCGGCCGCCGAGCTCGGCGCCATCAAGGTCGCCAAGTTCAATACGGTGACCGATTACCACAACTTCATGTTCGAGTTCGGCATCACGCCGAAGAAATTGCGTGATCAGAAGGATCGCGGCAAGTTCTATCGCCTGATCGAGGCCTCCCTCTACGGCGGTATCTCCTCCTCCATCAGCCGGTCGCTGCGCGAATACCTGCTGCCAGAAAACTCCGGCGTGCGCAAGGCGTTTGCGGACATGGAGGCAGCCATCTACGAGAACCGCCGTACCCTGGAGGCCATCAAGGAGACGCAAGGCCAGCGGGATCTGTTCAAGAACCTGATCACCGAGACCACCCACTACGTGGCGGCGGACTATGTGCGCAACGCCGCCGAGAAGAACCGTCTCTCCGAGCTGGCCCTGAAGGCCCGCGCCGAGCTGGCCGGCAAGCGCCGCTTGCTCGCCGAGGAGAAGCAACGCGCCATCTATCTCGCGGACGAGGTGGATCAGCTCACCGGCCGCGAGAAGCTCCTGACCGATGAGCTGGAGTCTGCCGCCGAGCACCTGGCCAAGGTGCTGGCCGCCGTGGCCTTGCAGAAGAAGATCGCCCTCTATCGCGCCGATCTCGCCGAACTCAACGACAAGCTGGAGCAGCAGCAGGCGGTGGTGGAAGAGATCCACGTCCAGCTGCTGGAGGTGGAGGAGCGTCGGGAACTGGCCCAGGCCGAGGTGGATAGCCTCAAGACCCAGCTCGCCGACTATCAGCAGGCGCTGGATATCCAGCAGACCCGCGCCATCCAGTACCGTCAGGCGGTGCAGGCCCTGGAAAACGCCCGCGAGCAGTGCGAACTGCCAAACCTCACCCCGGAGCAGGCGAGCGACAGCCTGCACCAGTTCCGCGCCGCCGAGCAGAGCCTTACCAGCCGGGTGCTGGGAGCCGAGCAGCAGCTCGCCCTGGCCAAGGCCGCGGTGGCCGAGCATCAGGCCGCCCTGACGCTGCTGCTGGGCATAGCCCCGGAAACCGCTCGCGAGGCCGCCTGGCCCACCGCTCAGGCCTTGCTCAAGCGCCATATCGAAGACAAGGCCCGCATCGCTCAGGGGCAGGGACTGCGCGCCGCTCTTGCGCGTCTGGAAAAAGAGAGCGAGAGCCAGAAGAACCTGCTGCGCCTGCGCGATGAGTTGGCGCAAGCCTCTGGTCAGCAGATCGGAAGCAGCGACGAGCTGGATCTCTTCCTCGAGGCCCAGCGTACCCGCCAGGAGGAGCTCACCGAGCAGCAGGCCGAAATCGGTCAGCGCCGTGCCAGCCTGGAGCACCAGGGTACCCAGCTCGGTCGTGACATAGCCGATCTCACCGCGCTGGCGCCCCGCTGGCTCAAATCCTTCGAAAAACTCGAGCAACTGCGCGAACAGAGCGGTCTGCCGCTCACCAGCGCGGAGGCGCTCTCCGCTGGCATGCAGACCGTGCTCGACAAGGAGCGGGAGTTCGAGCAGGAGAGCAACCGTATCCAGGCCCAGAAACAGGCCCTGGAACTGCAAATTCGCAACCTCCAGCTGGGGGCCGGGGAGGCGGATCCGCGCCTCGCCCGCATCGCCGAGCAGGTGGGGGGCGTGCTGCTCTCCGACGTCTACGACGACATCTCCATCGATGATGCCCCTTACTATTCAGCGCTCTACGGCCCGGCCCGCAGCGCCCTGGTGGTGCTGGATCTGGAGGGCGCCATAGAGCGGCTGAAGAAACTGGAAGACTGCCCGGAGGATATCTACCTCATCCAGGGCAACCCGGATTCGTTCGATGAGGATCTGGTGGAGGCGGACGAGCTCGGCGATGCCGTGCTGGTGCGCACCAGCAAGCGTCAGGTGCGCTTCTCCCGCTACCCCGAGCTGCCGCTGTTTGGCCGCGCCGCCCGCGAGAAACGCATCGAGCAGCTCGACCTCGAGCGCGAAAACCTCATCGAGGGCTATGCCAAGGCCGCCTTCGAGCAGCAGAAGTATCACCGCCTCTACGGCCACTTCCGCGACTTTATCGGTCAGCACCTGGACATCGCGTTCAGAGCGGATCCGGAAGCCGAGGTGGAAGCCAAGCAGAGCGAGCTGCGCAAGTTGCAGGGAGCCATCGGCGAATGCGACAAGCAGCTTGGGGAAATCAAGGCCACCGGTGCCCAGCTGACCCGATACATCCAACTGGTGCAGGCCATGCTGCCGTTCGCGCATCTGTTTGCCGAGGCCGATCTGGCCGCACGCCTCGAGGCCGCCCACGCCGATGTGGAGAACCTCAAGGCCGCCGAAGCCTTCATCGCCCAGCACGGCAAGGCGCTGGAGCAACTGGAGGCCAAGGTGCAGGTGCTGCGCCAGGATCCTCAGGATCTCGCCGCCCTGCAGGCCGCGTTCGATGAGGCGAGCGAACTGCTGGCGGAGCAGAAGCGCCGTTGCTATGCCCTCGATCAGCTGGTGGCCCGCCTGCCGCACTTCGCCTATCAGGATGCGCAAGACCTGCTCGGCAAGGCCTCCGAGATGAGCGAGCGCCTGAAAGAGAAGCTCAAGGCCGCCGAGCTGGCCGCCCGCACCGCAGGGGAGCAGCACAAGCAGATCGCCCAGCGCCACACCGAGGCACTGCAACTGCGCACCGCGCTCGATTCCAGCGCCTCGGCCAAGGGTCAGACCCTGGCGGAGTTCGAGCAGGAGCTGGAGGCCATGGGGCTGAAACTCTCCGAGGACATGGAAGAGAAGTCCCGTGCCCACAAGAAGGAGATCGAAGAGCTGCTCATCCGCACCCGCTCCCGTCGCACCAGCGCCGAGGCCCAGTTGCAGGTGACCAAGCGCGAGATCGAATCCCTCGGCGGTCGTCTGAAGCTCGAAGGCAAGGACTACTTCGGTGCCCGTAAATCCCTGGTGGGCCACAAGGCGAGCTGGTCGCGGGTGGTGCGTCTGGCGCGCGACACCGACGTCGAGAAGCGTCTGAACAAGCGCGAGCTGGCGTACCTCGACAGCGACGAGCTCCGCTCCATGTCGGACAAGGCATTGGGTGCCCTGCGCGTCGCCGTGGCTCACGACGAGGCCCTGCGCGATGCGCTGCGTCTGTCCGAAGGCAACCGCAACACCGAGCAGAAGGTCGCCTTCTACGTGCAGGTGTACCGTTATCTGAAGGATCGCATCCGCAACGACATCATCCGCTCGGACGATCCGGTGGAGGCCATCGAGGAGATGGAGATCGAGCTGGCCCGTCTCGCCGATGAGCTCAAGCAGCGGGAAACCCACCTGTCCCTCTCCTCTCACGAGGTGGCGGCCAAGATCACCAACATCATCCGCCGCGAGCAGAACCGCATCCGGGTGCTGAACCAGGGGCTGCAGAACATTGCCTTCGGTCTGGTGCGCGGGGTGCGCCTCAACGTCAATATCCGCGAGGCTCACACTCGCCTGCTGACGGCGCTCGCGGATCAGAGCGCCATGCACAACGATCTGTTCGCCGACAAGGAGCTCAGCTTCTCCGAGGCCATGGCCAAGCTGTTCCAGCGCCTGAACCCGCAGATAGAGCAGGGGGAGCGCAGCTATCAGGTGATGGGGGATGTCTTGCTCGATTATCGCAACTACCTGGAGCTGGAGATCGAGGTACAGCGCGGGGCCGATGGCTGGCTGCGGGCGGAGAGCGGCGCGCTCTCCACCGGCGAGGCGATCGGTACCGGTCAGGCCATCCTGCTGATGGTGCTGATCAGCTGGGAGGAGGAGTCTCGCCGCCTGCGCGGCAAGGATATCGCCCCCTGCCGCCTGCTGTTCCTGGACGAGGCGGCGCGCCTGGATGGCAAGTCCATCGCCACCCTGTTCGAGCTGTGCGAGCGCCAGGACATGCAGCTGCTCATCGCGGCGCCGGAGAACATCAGCCCCGAGAAGGGCACCACCTACAAGCTCATCCGCAAGGTGCAGGGCAAGCACGAGCATGTGCACGTGGTGGGTCTGCGGGGCTTTGGCTTCGCCGATGACAAGCTGATCGCCTAACCTGACACAGGTTGACGGAACGATACGCAAAACGGGAGGCACAGGCCTCCCGTTTTCTATGGGAAGTGTGAGAGAGTAGGCCCCAGTTCGCGGGATCCTGACTGGGTATGCAAGTGGTGATGAGAGTAGCGATGGAAGAGTGCATGAGAAGCAAGATACAAAAGGGGCTGCTGGTCTCCCTGAGTCTGCTGCTGGCGGCCTGCAGCAGCCAGCCGGACGCCAGCAAGAGCGGCAGTTGGCGTGGTTATACCCAGACCGGGCTGGCCTCCTACTATGCGGATCGCTATCACAACAAGAAGACGGCGAGCGGCGAGCGATACAATAATGGCGCCAACACCGCGGCCCATATGACGCTGCCCTTCGGCTCCCTGGTGAAGGTGACGAATGTGGCCAACGGCAAGAGCGTGGTGGTGCGGGTCAACGACAGGGGCAACTTCGCCAGGGGGCGGGTGATCGATCTCTCCAGGGCCGCCTTCAGCAGCATAGGCAATACCAGATCCGGTCTTATCAAGGTCAACCTCGAGGTGGTGAACTAGCCGGGGCAGAGGAGGGGACCCAGGCTCCCCTCATGGTGAGTCAGATCCGAAAGTCGCAGGACGGGCCTGATAGGAATAGGCCGGATCTGATGAACACATGTCCTCATTCCTGTGCTTATTACCCTGCGGTTTGACCCGTTCAAGCCCCTGTCCTTGCTCTGCCCTCCATCGTTACCCGCTTTTTGCCCCGTGCTTATCCGGTTTCACCTCGCCTCATCCCATGCCTCCTGGCCATCTCTCCATCCTGCAGTCACTCCCATCGCCTGTCGATAGCGTTCGCTGCTCATTCAAGCTGGCTGACTCGACAGTAATTCAACCGTCAATGTTGAATAATTAAAAAAAGTATAAAAATATGAGGGCCGGTGCTATCTTGGGGTCACAGGATCCAGCAGGAGAGTACGAGCGCCATGACCATTGAACGATATGCCACCAGCAAGCCTTTTCCCTTTGCCGATGCGGTGAAGGCAAACGGCTTTCTCTTCCTCTCTGGGCAGGTCTCGATGACGGCCGGCGGTGAGCCTCTGCATGGCTCTGTGGCGGAGCAGACCCGGCGGATCCTGGGGTCAGTCGAGGAGACATTGACACGTGCGGGGGCGAGCCTGGCACAGGTCGTCAGGGTGCAGGTGTGGCTGAGCGACATGAAGCACTTCGCCGACTTCAACGCCGAGTACGGCACCTGGTTTTCGAACGGCTTCCCGGCCCGCTCGGTGACGAGCAGCGCCCTGGCATTCGGGCTGGATGTGGAGATCGAAGTCCAGGCGACAGCCTCATAGAGAGAATAAATGTGAATATGGAACGCGACAGCCTGATCACCGTCTTGATGGCATCCCTTGAAACCCTCCGAACCACGATTCCCGCCAATACCGAAGCGGTATTGCATGATCTGACCAGGCCTGAAGAGTCGGTCATCGCCATCGTCAATGGCCATGTGAGTGGCCGCAAGCAAGGGGATGCCCTGTTGGCCGGCCCGGATGATGACATGGGGTTCCTGGGCTTGCTCGAGACGGCACCCGGCATCAAGCACCGCACATTCAGCGGTTATGTCTCGAGGACGGCGTCCGGCAAGTGTCTGAATAGCGCATCGACCCTCTATTACGGGGAGGGCGGTGTGCCCCTGGTGGCATTTTGCATCAATGTGGACACGGAGACGGTCAGTCAGCTGAAGCGCGATCTGGATTATCTCTTCCTGCCCGCCGGCATGGACGAAGAGCCGGAAGGCAAATCGAGCAATATCTCCATCCAGACGCTGGACGAGGTGCTGCAGCGATATCGGCAGACAGGTGCGGAGAGCAAGATCGATTTCAGAAGGCGCGTGGTGTCAGACATCCACGGGATGGGTTTTTTCAAGATAAAGGGCAGTGTCAACCATGTCGCCAGGGTGTTGGGGGTGACGCGATACACGATTTACAACTACCTGGAGAAATGTGATGAAAAATAGTGGCGTGACTAGGCTTCCCTTCTATCAGGTGGATGCCTTCACCTCCCTGCCCTTTGGTGGCAACCCCGCCGGGGTATGCCCCCTGGAGACCTGGCTGGATGACGAGGTGCTTCAGGCCATCGCCATCGAGAACAATCTGTCAGAGACGGCCTTCTTTATTCCGGTAGCAGATGGTTATCATTTGCGCTGGTTTACCCCTGGGGTCGAGGTCGATCTCTGCGGGCATGCGACCCTGGCCGCCGCCTGGGTGCTGTTCAACAAGCTGGATCACGCCGGTGAGTGCATTCGCTTTCACACCCGCAGCGGGCTGCTCACCGTGACCCGCTCGGGTCAGGAGTACTGCATGGACTTCCCGGCGAAGACGGCGACCCGGATCACGCCTCCCGCGGGCTTGTTGGCCTCACTCGGCATAGATGAAGGGGTCGTCGGGGTGTGGCAGTCAGATGATCTGATCGTGCTGGTGAATGATCGGCAGATCATCGACAGGCTGGCCCCGGATTTCAATACGCTGGTGCGGTTTGATACCCGTGGTGTCATCGTGACGGCGGCCGATGAGCGCTTCGATTTCGTCTCTCGCTGGTTCGGTCCTCAGGTGGGGGTCAACGAGGATCCGGTGACTGGCTCCGCGCATACCTTCCTGGCGCCATTCTGGGCGGAGCGCACAGGCAAGAGGGAGCTGATTGCCCAGCAGGGGGGGGCTCGCAAGGGCACCTTGCGTTGCATAGTGCGGGATGACGGTCGCGTGGAGCTGTATGGTGAGGCGCGCATGACCATCGAAGGCAGCTTCCTGCTGTAGTGCTTCCAGCCGGCGTTGTCCGCGCATCCGCCATTTGGCTGGAACGCCTTGCCATCTGGGCTGAGCAAGGGGGGATGGCGGCGCTTGTCCATTTCATCCCAACAAAACGGGGGCATCGGCTCCCGTTTTTTATTAGCTGGCGCAGGTCTCATCGGATGCCGTTGTTCCCATGAGTGAACACTGTGTCCATTTTCCCGGCTTTATCCCCCCGTTGGCGGCCTTTACCCTGCACTCCTGCAAGACGCAGCAATGTCCAATGATGGGAGTCATATGATGAAGACGAGTCAGGATAAGTTGGTATCGATCGCCGTGCTCAAGGCTCGCGCGGGAATGAGGGAACAACTGAGGCGCGCGCTGCAAAGACTCATTGCGCCGACGCGCAGGGAACCGGGCAACCTGGACTACGTGTTGTTCGAACTCAAGGAGGAGCCCGGCACCTTCTATATGCGGGAGGCCTTTGTCAGTCAGGCCGCCCTGGACGAGCATTGTGCCACCGACTATTTTCAGGCCTTCGTCCGCGAGGCCGATGGGCTGCTGGCCGAGCCCCTGCGGCTCATCTTCCTGGAGGAGGTGAGCCCCTCTGCCTGATGGTCAGGTCTTGGGCTGACTCGCCGGTCCCCTGATCCCATCGCTATCCTTGGGAAGGTGGCTGGCCAGTGAAGAGGCCAGCGCCGTGAATACCAGGACTGCCGCTCGCCGATGAGAGGGCGCGAGGAATGCCCGGCCATCCGGGTGGGTTATCAAGGGGGGTGAGATGAAGAATACGGTGAAAACCCTGGTGCTGGTGCGTCACGGCAAGTCCAGCTGGGAGGAGGATGTGCCGGACAGGGAGCGCCCCCTGGCCGAGCGCGGCAAGCGCGACGCCCCCGAGATGGGCAGGCGCTTGGCGAAGGCGGGAGTGAGCCCGGATCTGATCCTATCGAGCCCGGCGTGCCGCGCCCTGTCGACCGCTAGGCTGCTCGCCGAGGCGCTCGCCTATCGCGGCGAGATCGCCCTGGATGAGCGGGTCTACGCCAGCGATGCCCGCACCCTGCTGGCGCTGATCGCCGGGTTGGATGAGGGCAAGGGGTGCGTGATGCTGGTGGGGCACGATCCCGAATTCACCGCGCTGGCCCATCACTTCTCCCGGAGGATCACCCGCATGCCGACCTGCGCCGTCGCCCGCTTCAGCTTCGAGGGCGCGCCCTGGGCGGCCGTGCACACCCTATCACCGACCCGCGTCTGGTTCGACTCCCCCAAACAGCCGTAAGAGGTGCCCGCCCTGTCAGCCCTGCCAGGGCGTATCCGATGGGGCTCTATGATTGAGATCCTCAGTGCCGCAATGACAACAGGGGCCGAGAGGCCCCTGTCTTTCATGTTCGATCCCATGCCTAGCTTACCGTAAAGGAGAGCATCATGCCGGTATCCTCGTGTTCCAGCAGGTGGCAATGGGCCATGTAGGCACGCTCCTTCGGGGCGGGGTGATCGAACTGGATCAACACCTCGCTCTCGTCCCCCTCGACCCGAACCATGTCCTTCCAGCCGCTGCGATGGGGCAGGGGCGCTCTGCCGTTCTCCTTGAGGATGCGAAAGCGGGCGCCATGGATATGGAAGGGGTGCAGCATCATGTCCCCCTTGCCGGAGAGGGTCCAGAGCTCAGGCTGGCCGCGTGTGGCCGCAAAGGCCGGTACCCCCATCTCGAACGCCTGGCCGTTGATGCGATTCGCACTCAGGAGGGCATCACCCAGCCCGCTCCGGTCCGCATCGGCCATCCCCATGGCGCCGTGATCCATCCCCTTCATGCCAGCCATCTTGTGCATGGCGTGGGGATCCTCGCCTCCGGCGGCATGCATCTCCATGCTCATGCTGCCCATGGCCTTCTGGCCGTAGGTCTCCATCAGCCGCTGCATGCCGATCCTGTCCAGCGCCGGATCCATGGATAGCTGGAAATGGCGGCGAGTCCAGTTGTCGCCTTTCGTTGGCAGGGGCGGGATCGCCCTGAGCGAATCCGGCAGGCTCGCCGTGATCGACTGGGTTGAGGGGAGCAGGGTGAGCAGAGGCAGGGGCTGATCGAAGGGAGGCAGGGCCATCCCCATCTGGGAGACGGGCAGGGCGAGCAGCTCGACGGCCTTGTCTTTGAGCTCCACCATGACTTCGAAGCGCTCTCCCATCAATACTTCCAGCTCGGTGAGCCTGACGGGCTCGGGCAGGAAGCCCCCGTCGGAGGCGATGACATAGAAGGGCTGGTTGCCGCCGAGGGCCAGGCGCAGGGAGCGGGCGTTGCAGCCGTTGAGCACGCGAAGCCGTACCCAGCCGCGAGGCGCCACATGCTGGGGGGCCAGGGCGCCGTTCACCAACGGCAAGTCGCCGAACCAGCCCACGGCAGCGCTCATCTCATCGAGTCGATAGTCTATCTGCCCCTTGTTGTCGAGACGCTTGTCCTGAATGACCACGGGCAGGTCGTTGATACCCCAGCGGGCGGGGAGCGGCCAGCGGGCGCTCTCCTCGTCGTCGATGAGAATGAGGCCAGCGAGCCCCATGGCCACCTGGCGCCCGGTCTTGCCGTGGGCGTGGGGATGGTACCAGCAGGTGGCGGCGGGCTGGGTCACGGTGAAGCGGCTGGTGAGGGTCTCTCCCGGCCCTATCATGGCCTGGGGGCCGCCGTCGGCGTCGCCTGGGATCTCCAGCCCGTGCAGATGCACAGTGGTGGTCTCCGGCAGCCGGTTCAGGGTGTGCAACTGGACGGCCTGATCGGTGCGCAGCTTCAGGGTCGGACCGAGCAGGGCGCCGTTGTAGCCCCAGGTCACCGCCTCCTTGCCGCGCCAGGCCGTCAGGCCGCTCTTGGCGGTCAGGGCGATATTGCCCTGGGCATCGGGAGCGAGCAGAGGGGGGATGGGCAGGCTGGGCGCCTCGGCGGCAGACAGAAAGCGGGCATAGGAGAGGGGCAGGGAGCCGGCGAGTCCGAGCAGGGCGCTCCGGATCAAAAAGTCACGTCTGTTCATGGGAGGATCCTCCGTCAGGTTCTCGTTACCGTCACCTTGACTCTTCCCCCTGAGGGAAGGTCAACCCGCAGGGGACGGTCCGGCCGTCTATCCCTTTGCTGCGTTTATTCGCCGAGAGGATCTGCTCTGCCATGATGATTGACAGGCGTGGCCCTACTGCGCAACCTGGGTCTCGGGGAAGGAGTCTTGCCACTCGGGGTGATAGCGGCGCAGGATCCCCTGCTGCTCTTCGCTGAGGTAGGGGTTATCCAGCGTAATCACGGTGCGAGATGGTAGATCCAGCTGCTGCAACGCCAGCCGGGTTGAGTCATGGCTGCGCAGCAGCGCCTGGAAGCTGCCGCTGCGGTACATGATGTCGAGGCCAGCGGCCACTATCTCATTGGTGCGCCTGTTCTCGGGGGAGCCGTAGAAGAAGAGATCGCTTGGGTAGTGCAGGAGCAGCCGGTTGTCGATGGCGAGACCCGGGCCGAAGTGTGCCACCTCGGGCAACACCTCGAAGATGGCGCGGGGCAGCACGTCGAAGCGCCCGGCCTTGAGCATGGGGAAGAGGTTGGGGTATTCGGAGGTGACCACCTGCAAGCCGTTGGCGCGCAAGATGTCGCTGTCCACCCAGGTTTTGCCGCTGCCGATGCGAAGGCGCTTCAGGCCCTCCAGATCCCTGATGCCGGCCAGCCCCTCGTCCTTGGCCGGGTGCAGCAACACCCGGTAACCGCCGCCCCCCAGATAGATAGGGACGGGAACCAGAGAGAGCCCCCTGGCGAAGTCGGCACCGATGGAGGTGGCCAGCATGTTGCAGCGTTTGCCGAGGCTGACTTCGGTGGCCGCGCGCTTGTCTGAGGTGACCCCTTTCGGCAGTTGGCAGAAGCGCACGTCCGGGGTGTGGCCGGCGGCGCGAATGGCGCTCTCCAGCAGGGTTTGGCGATACTGCAGCAGTGGATTTCCGGTCTGATTGCTGCCGACCAGGCGCACCCGCACCACCTCGGCCTGGCTCGTAACGGGCCAGAGCCCGCTCGCCAGCAAGAGGGTGCACGCGGCTAACCAGGATCCTTTGGACATACATGCTCCCTCTGTCGCCCGGGCCGGTCAGCAAGCCCGTCTAGTCAGCCCATTATGCGGCGCCGCTTGTCCGCCACACAACCGTGGGAAAATGCGGGTTATCACAGATTTGTTCTCCATCCACAGATCCACTCGAGCGGCTGCTGGTTTGCTGTTCATCAGGATACAGGCCCGAGTTCAGTCGCCGGCGGGCTGGTTCATCTGCTGGCTCATGGTGTCGATAAAGTCGCGGATCACAGGGGAGACAGGCGCGCCGGCCGTCTGAGGCGCATAGAGCACGCACACATCGGCCGGAATGGCCTGCTCGAGGCGAACGAAGCGCACATGGGGCCACTTCTGGTGGGCATAGCTGGCCGGGGCGAGGGCTACCTGTTGGCTGGTCGCCACCACCGCCATCAGGGTATTGGGCTCGACCACCTCCTGAGTGAGCTGGGGGTAGAAACCCTCCATCAGGCAGGAGTCGATGATGAGATCGGTGGAGGCGGAATTGGCCCGGCTCATCAGCACGAAGCGCTCGCCTGCCAGCTCGGTGAGGGAGACCCGTTTGCGATCCCGCAGCGGGTGCTCATCCGATACCGCCAGCATCATGGATTCGCGATAGACGCTCTCGGCCTGCAGGGGGTGGATATTGAAGATGTCGGCGAAGCGGGCGAGGCCGATGTCGATCTCCTTGCTCGCCAGCGCCTGTTTCTGCTTCTCCGGCGAGAGCTCGGTGAAGGAGATCTCGTACTCGGGGTGCAGTCGATGGCACTGCCTTATCACCTCGCCAAAGCCCGCCCAGAAGATGGAGCTGACCAGGCCGATGCGGATCTGGTTGCGCTCCATGCGCCCCGCCTGCACCACCTTGTTGAGGCCGCTCTCCAGCACGTCGAACAGCAGGCTGCATTCGTCCATCAGCAGGCGCCCTGTGGGGGTGAGCCGTACCTGACGGGTATGGCGCTCGAACAGGGTCAGTCCCAGCACGGTTTCCAGCTCCTTGATCTGGGCGCTCAGCGGCGACTTGGAGACGTTCAACTGCTCGGCGGCCCGGCTGAAGTGACCGCAACGGGCCACCTCATGGAAGTAGCGCAGCATCTTGAGGGTGACGCGATCGCGCCACTGGCTGTCGAGGGACAAGGGAATCTCCTGTCTTGTGTCTTGTGTCATGGGGGGAGGGTGAGATCCCCGTCAAAGATTGCGCATTCAATACTATCCGCAGCGATCCGGCTGAGGGGGTTGGGGACGATCCGGCTCACACTCTGCGCCCCCTTCACGCCGACGACTTGCTCGCCACGCCGTCGAACGGGCACGAAACGGCGTCAATCAGCGCCTCATATCGTCTTTTCAGCCACCCAAACGGCTTGAGTAAGGTTTTATTGTGCTGAAAATTGGGATAGTCAGGCCGATTTTAACGATTTTTTTCGCCGAATACCTTCCCTAGAGTGAGCCTATCGTTTCTTCCATCACTCAATGAGGCGCATGCCATGCACAAGCCGCAGCAAGCAAAGTCACCCGATCCCGTTCTCAACGCCGTCGCCACCATACTCGCCAGAAAGCCGGGGTTTGCCCCTCGCGCCGCCATGATCCTGGGCTCGGGTCTCGGCGTGCTGGCCGATGCGCTGGAGGAGAAGGTCTGCATCCCCTACGAGGAGCTGGACGGCTTCCCGGTCAGCACTGTGGTGGGCCACAGCGGCGAGCTGGTGCTCGGCAAGTTGCACGGGGTGGACGTCATCTGCATGAAGGGGCGCGGCCACTACTACGAGCACGAGACCATGAAGGTGATGACCACACCGGTGCGCACCTTCAAGCGCCTGGGCTGCGAGCTGCTGCTGGTGACCAATGCCGCCGGCTCATTGCGTCCGGAGCGGATCGGGGTCGGCTCCCTGGTCATCTTCAACGATCACATCAACACCATGCCGGGCACCCCCATGACAGGCGCCAACGACGAGGCCTATGGCCCGCGCTTCTTCAGCCTGGCCAATGCCTATGACAAGAGCCTTCGCAGCGAGGCGATGGCGGTGGCCGAAGGCGAGGGGATTACGGTCAATCAGGGGGTCTTCGTCTCCTACAGCGGCCCCTGCTTCGAGACCGCGGCCGAGATCCGCATGATGCAGATCATCGGCGGCGACGTGGTGGGCATGTCTGTGGTGCCCGAGGTAGTCAGTGCCGCCCACTGCGGCCTGCCGGTGCTGGCCATCTGCGCCATCACCAACATGGCGGAGGGGCTGGGTGACGTGCAGCTCTCCCACGAGCAAACCCTCAAGTGCGCCAAGCTGGCGGAAGCGGACTTCATTCGCCTCATCAACGCCTTCATCCGTCACCACTTCTAATCGCCAAGACCAGGAGGTCATATGTTTGCAGCAGGATTTCTCGGCATGGCGGCGCTCATCCTCATCGCCATTCTCGCCTCGACCAATCGCAGGGCCATTCGCCTGCGTACCGTGGGGCTGGCGCTGGCCTTGCAGGTGCTCATCGGCGCCCTGGTGCTCTATGTGCCGCTGGGACGGCGGGCGCTGGAGGCCATGGCCCACGGCGTCGATGCGGTGCTGGCCAGTGGCAAGGCCGGCATCCACTTCCTGTTTGGCAACCTGGTCAACTTCTCGGTGGATGGCATCGGCTTCGTGTTCGCCCTCAACGTGCTGCCGCTGGTGGTGTTCTTCTCGGCGCTGATCGCCGTGCTCTATTACCTCGGCATCATGCAGCTGGTGATCCGCTTTATCGGCGGCGCCATGGCCCGCCTGCTCGGCACCTCGCAGACCGAGTCCATGTCGGCGGTGGCCAACGTCTTCGTCGGCCAGAGCGAGGCGCCCCTGGTGGTCAAACCCTATATGCCCAAGATGAGCGACTCCGAGTTCTTCGCCGTCATGTGTGGCGGCATGGCCTCGGTCTCCGGCACCGTGCTCGCGGGCTACGCCATGATGGGGGTGGACATGCAGTACCTGCTGGCGGCCTCCTTCATGGCGGCGCCGGGCGGCATACTGTTTGCCAAGCTGATCATCCCCGAGACCAGCCAGCCGGCTTATGAGTTCGATCACAGCGTGCAGTTCGATGGCAAGAAGCCGGAGAACGTGCTGGCCGCGGCCGGCGAGGGTGCCAGCAGTGGCCTCAAACTGGCGGCGGCCATCGGCGCCATGCTGATCGCCATGATAGGGCTGGTTACGCTGGTCAATACCTTGCTCGGCGGGGTGGGGGACATGATGGGCATGTCGCTCTCCCTCGAGATCATCCTGGGCTGGGTCTTCTCGCCGCTGGCCTTCCTGCTCGGGGTACCCGTGTCTGACATCGGCATCGCCGGCGCCATGATCGGCAAGAAGCTGGTGGTGAACGAGTTCGTGGCCTACAGCGATCTCGCCCCCTACCTGAAAGACGCGAGCACGGTAACCGCGGCCGGACTCCAGGTGCTGGAGGAGAAATCCAAGGTGATCATCAGCTTCGCCCTGTGTGGCTTCGCGAACCTGGCCTCCATGGGGATCCTGATCGGCGGCCTCGGCACCCTGTGCCCGTCCCGCACCGATTTCATCGCCCGCCATGGCCTGCGCACCGTGTTGGCCGCCACCTGCTCCAACCTGATGAGCGCCGCCATCGCCGGGGTCTTCTTCTCCCTGGCGATCTGACCCTCATCCCTCTGTTGCGGGGCGCTGCGGCGCCCCTGTTTATGACCCCTATCCCAACCCTGTCGGAGCTTTCTTATGTCTTCTGCTATCACCCTGGATCTCAAGCCGGCCGCCATCCGGGCCATCGGTTTGATGGATCTCACCAGTCTCAATGAGGACGACACGGATGCGCGCATCACAGCGCTCTGCCAGCAGGCGAAGACGCCCCATGGCAACACGGCCGCGGTCTGCGTCTATCCCCGCTTCGTGGCCCTGGCTCGCGCCACCCTGACCGCTCAGGGCACACCGGATATCAGGGTGGCGACCGTGGTGAATTTCCCCCGCGGGGAAAATGAACCCGAGGCCGTGTTGGCCGAGGCCCGCACCGCCCTGAATGACGGCGCCGACGAGATCGATCTGGTGATCCCCTGGCGCGCGCTGATGGCCGGGGACCAGGTTCATGCGCGGGCACTGGTGCGCAGTTGCAAGGCGCTCTGTGGCGATCGCGTGCTCAAGGTCATTATCGAATCCGGTGAGCTGAAGGAACCCGCGCTCATTCGCACCGCTTCCCTGCTTGCCATCGAGGAGGGGGCCGATTTTATCAAGACCTCCACCGGCAAGGTGGCGGTCAATGCCACCCCGGAGGCCAGTCACGTCATGTTGGCGGCCATCGCCGAGCTGGGCGCCCAGCACAGGGTCGGCTTCAAGGCGGCGGGCGGGGTGAGAAGCGCGCAAGAGGCGGCGGACTACCTGGGGATGGCGGCGAGCGAGTTTGGCGAACACTGGGCGGATGTAGGGCATTTTCGCTTCGGCGCCTCCAGCCTGCTCAATCAGCTATTGGCAACCTTGAACGGCAGAGAATCGCAGGCGCCTGCCGCCCTGGCCTCCCACGGGAGCTACTGATCTCATTTGTCTTATCGGCGCCTCGTGTGGGGCGCCCGTCACTCAGGTGCATCCCATGTCACACTCCCGTTTTCATCAGGCCAGGGCCCACGGCAAGGTGCTGCTGTTCACCCTGCTCATCAGCCTGTCGTTTCCCATCGGCAGCGCCCTGACCGCCGCGCTGGATCCCATGGTGGTCACCTGGGTGCGCTACCTGCTGGCGGCCCTCTGCTTCGTGGTGTTGCTGGCGGGCCAGCGCAGGCTGGTGTTGCCTTCACGGCGGGATCTGGGGCGCTATACCCTGATCTGCCTGCCGGCGCTCTGTTACTTCGTCGCCATGTTCGTGGCATTGCAAGAGACCAGCGCGCTCGATGCCAGCGCCCTCTACACCACGGTTCCTTTGATCAGTGCCCTGGCCAGCATGTTGATCATGCGCCGATCCATCAGCCTGCTGATGGGGGCTGCCTTGCTGGGGGGCATGGTGGCGGCGGCGCTCATCATCTTTCGGGGGGATCTCGGCCAGGTGGCGAGCCTGAGCCTCACCCCCAGCAATCGCCTCTACCTGCTCGGCTGTGTGGCCATGGCCCTCAACCCCATCCTGGTCAAGCGCTACTACCGGGGCGAGTCCTTCGTCCATCTCACCTGCTGGACCCTGATCTGCGCAAGCGTGCTGCTGACCCTGGTGACGGCGCCCCGCCTGCTGGCCATCGACTGGCACGGAGTCACCCTGCCGCTCTGGCTCGGCATGGGTTATCTGGCGCTGTTTGCCACGGCGCTGAGCTTCTTCCTGTTCCAGCAGGGCAGCGTGGCGCTGCAGCCGGAGCAGGTCTCGGCCTACACCTACCTCATCCCTGTGCTGGTGTTGCTCTGCGATCAGCTGCTGGGGGCATCGGTGCCCTGGCAACAGGTGGGCTGGGGCGTAGCCGGGGTGCTGCTGACCATGGCTGTGATGGTGCGGGCGCCCGTGAGCGACGCCCGGCATCTCCCGCTATCGGAAAATGGTTAACGGAAGGTGACGCACACCCGTACAGAGCCTTGATCAGCTCTGGGGCATTCGCACTCCCTTGTCGAGATAGAGGCTGCTGTAGTGAGCCCTGTGGGTGACCAGCATCACCTGATGGCGGCTGCCGTCGGAGAGGATGATGAAATCCCCCGCCTGGGCGGGACTTTGCAGGACGATTTCGTGTTCGGGGGCGGTCAACTTGTCGGATTCTTCGCGAAAGCTGAGGGTGTAAGAAAACATATGGCGCTCCACAACTGGCACATATACAGACACATATTCACAACTCTAGTTGTCCGTGCCGGGATCCGCGGTGCCCAAGCGGCGCCGGTGGAGCAGATAATGTCAGAAGGGCAGAAGAGCGGGGGATCAGGGCCGGCCGCTCAGCAGGATGGCGCCACCGAGTGTGATGAAGAGCCCGCCGGTGATACGGCCAAACAGGCGCTGGCAGTGACCCGGCTTGAAGTAGCGGCCGGCGCGTCTGGCCAGGGCGACATAACAGAGGTGTACCAGGCTGACGATGGCGCAGATGGTGAGATACATGGTGACGAACTGCAGCGTCAGCGGGCTCTGGTGATCGAGAAACTGGGGCAGCAGGGCACAGAGGAAGATGATGGTCTTGGGGTTGCTGGCGGAGACCAGACAGGCCTCTTGCAACACGGAGAGGGAGGTTCTGGCTCGCCCTTGACCGGGGGAGGGGGCCATCCCCTGTGCGCCGGCATTGGCCGCGCGCAGCGCCTTGTAGCCGAGATACACCAGGTAGCCACCCCCCGCCAGCTTGAGGGCGATAAAGAGGGGCGGCAGGGTCTGCAGTAGTGCACCCACTCCCATGGCGACCAGGCCGATGAGGATGGCCTGACAGCCCAGGTTGCCGAGAATGCTGATGAGGGCGGCGCGCCAGCCGTGTTGCAGGCCGTTCTTGACCACCAGCAGCACGTTGGGGCCCGGGGTTAGGGTTGCCAGCAGATAGGCCAGCGAAAACAACATCCAGGTGTTCGGGTTCATGAGCACGTCCTTGGCGCCAAAGCAGGCATGATGCCAGCGTATTTGACGGGTCGTCCAGCGGCTTCTTGTCCGGCCATGCGACGGGCCATGGAGAGGTTAATCCTGGGTAGCAGGGTCTGCGGCTCAAGATGTGATGGGCAAGCATTGATATAAAAAACCGCCATCAGGCGGTTTTTATTGCTAACAAATCCTATTTCAGGGCTTTCTTCAGCTTCTTGATCTTGCTCTCCTGCTTGGCGATCTTTGCTTCGCGGGACTTGATCTGCTTCTTGATCTCTTTCTTTGAGGCTTTGGCCATGGCGTGTCTTCCTTAAATGAAGGGCGGCAAGCTGCCCTTGAGGGTCTATCCATCGACAGCAGGCTGATGGTTGGGTGAATGGTGCTGCGGGCCGATGCGCCCTGTCGCGAGCCACGGAGCTTGGGCCGTGCTGGCGCCTGCTCGGGGGATAGACGGACTCGACATGCTCGCTTATCCCTGTCAACAGCTTCTCTACAACCTAGTGTTATTTGCCCACAAAGCAAGCAAAAAATCAGTATTGAGAGTCGAATGGTGACGCTTTTTCGATGAGATTCATGGCGGGAAAGGGGACGAAAAACGGCTGTTTCATCAAGGCGTTGGCAATAAAAAAGCGCCCGGTGGGCGCTTTTTCGTGGCAAGCAGGAACTGTGAAGAACCGGATCAGGCCTTCTTCAGGTAGGCCGCCACCAGCACTATCTGCACGCCGTTCACCTTGCCTTCGATGTGCAGGGGGTTGTTGGTCAGGCGAATGCCCTTGACCAGGGTGCCGCGCTTGGCGGTGAAGCCAGCGCCCTTGACGTCCAGATCCTTGATCAGGGTGACCGAATCCCCTTCGACCAGCACGGCGCCGTTGGAGTCGACGGTGGGGACGTTGTCGTCATCGGTCGCGGCAGCCATGCCCGCCTCGGCCCAGGCCTTGACCTCTTCTTCCATGTACATCATGTCCAGCATGTCCTGAGCCCAGAGCTCGCCGCGAGCGGAGAGGGCCTTCAGCTGGCGCCAGGCTATCACCTGCACCGCCGGCACCTGGCTCCACATGCTGTCACCCAGGCAACGCCAGTGGTTGACCACAGTGCTCTCCGGCTGCTCCAGCTGACCACGACAGGTGGCACAGAGGGCCACGCTATGATCGTCATCGCTGACGGGGGAGTGGGGTACCGGGAAGGCAGTCAGGGCCTGTTCTGCTCCACAGAGTTCACACTTGGCGCCCGCGCGCGCTTGCAGGATGGCATTGATGGTCATGTTTCGATTCCGTTTATAGGGAGAAAACGGCCCGCCAGAGCGTGCCGCGCTAACAAAGGCGCGGAATATAGCACAAATCCCTGTTGTTTGTCAGGCTACCCTGGGCACTCGCGGCTTGTCGCCACTGAGCAGGCGTCTTGTCGGGCTCTGTGGGTTGGCCATGATGGGTGCCAATCCCTCCGATGATGATGGCCAGCGAGCTGACGACTGTGCCCACACCCAAAGGCCGGCGTCATGGATGCTTTTTGGCGGCAGATCGCTAGAATGAGCCTCCTTTTTGACTGCAGGACAACTTCGCTGTGCTGGCTCATCGCTTTCAACAACTGGACGGCTTGCTGACGCAGACGCGGCGCTGGTGGCAATATCAGCCCTATCACCACCTGAGCCTCGCCTTCGCCGAGGAGGCCCCCGCACTGGCCGACTGTCTCAAAGCCATGAGCCTGGATGAGATCATGCACCTCGACGGGGACATGGGGGCGCTGTGCGCCCTGCTCGCCCCCTGGATCCCGGAGGGGGCCGAGCTGCATGCCCTGAGCGAGCTGGATGCCTTCCTCCCCGAGCCCATTGAATGTGGCAAGGCCATGGCCATGTACATGCCGGGGCGCAAGCAGGCCCAGATTGAAGCCTTCGTTGGTGTGCTGCTCCCCCATCAGGGGCCCTATCTGGAGTGGTGCGCCGGCAAGGGGCATCTGGGGCGCCTGGTCTCTCTGCATCGCGGCGCGAGCGTCGTCAGCCTGGAGCTGCAGGGCCAGCTCTGCGAGGAGGGGCGCGCCCTGGCCGCCCGGGACGGGGCCCGTATGCAGTTTGTGGAGGCCGACGCCTTTGCGCCCGAGGCTGGGCAGCTCATCACGAAACAACACCACGCCATGGCGCTGCACGCCTGTGGCGAACTGCATACCCACCTGCTGGAACGGGTTGCAGAGCGGGGGGCGAGGGGGGTGACCCTCTCCCCCTGCTGCTATCACCTGATCCGCGGCGATCACTACAGACCCCTGTCCGAGGCCGCGAAGGCCAGCCGCCTGCACCTTGGCAAGAGTGACCTCAAACTGCCGCTGCAGGAGACGGTGACCGGCGGCGCCCGCATCGCCCGCCTGCGAGAGCAAGAGGTGGCGTGGCGCCTGGCGTTTGATTGCCTGCAGCGCCAGGTACGCGGGGTGGATGCCTATATGCCGGTGCCCAACATGCAGAAGAGCCTGCTCGCCGGCAGCTTCGAGGCATTCTGTGGCTGGGCCGCCGCGCGCAAGGGACTGGTGCTGCCCGAAGGCGTCGACTACGCCGCCTTCCTGGTCAGAGGGGAGCAGCGCTATGGGGATGTCGCCCGCATGGAGCTGGTGCGCCATCTGTTTCGCCGCCCGCTGGAGATCTGGCTCATGCTCGATCGCGCCCTCTTCCTGCAAGAGCGGGGCTACCGGGTGGAGGTGGGGGAGTTCTGCGACAAGCCGATGACGCCGCGCAACATCCTGATCCGGGCGGTGCGCGACTGATTATCCATCCCGCCAGCCGACCGGGCAGGCAAGACGAGGTCATTTAGGAAACGGCAGATTATAGGCGATTATGGCGCCGGGCCTGTTCACTCAGGCCCGGCTATTTCGGCCAGGCTCTTCTTCCCTGACTCTATTTCCTTGCCATCCACGCCGAAATAATCCGGCTTGGATGAGTGGGGGCTGCCGGATCCCGGAGTGAAATGGCTCACAAATTCGTCAGATTCTTAATTCTCGTCGTGAATTTAGTAATTCAAACGCCTATGCTCGGCCTGCACATTATTTCACGACAAGGATTGCCATCATGTTCCAACCCAAGCTCTGCGCCTGGCTGGTGACGGCGCTTTGCGCCTCCTCGGCGCAGGCCGCAATGAATATCCAACCCGACCCACAAAATAGCGGCGGTTATGTGATCTCTGCCGCCGATATAACGGCCGTTGAAAAATCCAAGACGGCCAATCCCATGTATGGGGTCTGGTCAAAGGCATTGGCCACGCGCCCCAATGCCATTGTGGATGCCATAGTGCCGCGCCTTGCCAGCAATCCGGATAACGTGAAACGGGTCGAGCGGGTATTTACCGAGTCGGATTGGGACTTTCTCACCCAGATGGCGGCGCCAGAATATACCTATGAGCGCTTCCTGCGCGCCGTGGGTAAATTCCCCGCATTCTGTGGTGAATATACCGATGGGCGCAATGCGGATGCCATCTGCAAGAAATCCATCGTGACCGCTTTCGCCCATTTCGCTCAGGAGACCGGCGGCCATATCGCCAAAAATAACAGCTCGGATAACCCGCTCGGATTGGAAGAGTGGCAGCAGGCGCTGGTGCATGTGCGGGAGATGGGTTGGTCGGAAGGGCAGACCGGATATACCACTGGCTGTGGCCAGAATGACTGGCAAAACAAGAAATGGCCCTGCGCCACCGGTCAGGGCTATTTTGGCCGAGGGGCGAAACAGCTTTCCTATCACTTCAATTACGGCGCCTTCTCCGAGGCGATGTTTGATGGCAACGCCACTGTCTTGCTCAACGATCCCGGTCGTGTCGCCGACTCTTGGTTGAACCTGGCCTCGGCCATCTGGTTCTTCCTGACCCCGCAGGCCCCCAAGCCTGCCATGCTGCATGTGATCGACCGCACCTGGGTTCCTTCCCAGCGTGAGATCGCCGCGGGCATCGGCTATGGCTTTGGCACCACCATCAACGTCATCAACGGCGGCATTGAGTGCGGCGAGCAGAATAAAGACAAGGGGCAGCCGGTCAATCGCATCCGCTATTGGGAAGGGCTGGCGGCCCATTACGGCATCCCCTTGCTGGCGGATGAGAAGAATACCTGCTGGCAGCAGACCCCTTATGGCAGCCTGAATTTGAACGGGGCCACCGATGTGCTTTACACCAACTGGGATGGCAACTGGAAATATTACGCCGACAGACCCGGTGGTTATTCCTTCGAATGCGAGCTGGTGGGTTTCCAGACCGCCTATTCGGCGCTGGTGCCGGGAGATTATGAGAAATGTGTGACCAACGCCTATGGATCTCACGCCAGTTGGCCCAAGGTCAGAATTGTCGACAAGCTGGATCCCGCCCCGGTCGATCCTTCCAATCCCCCCGTCGGGGATATTCCGGCCTGGGTCGCCAGCAAGGTATATACCGCGGGCAACAAGGTGAGCCATAAAGGCATCGTCTATCAGGCTAAATGGTGGACGCAAGGGGATGATCCCACCAAGGGCGGTCCCTGGGCACCGGCATCCTGAAATAACCAGAGTGTTATAGCCAGCATGCGTTAACCCGTATGTGATAACCAAAGTTTGATAACTAAAGTGCGATAATAAAAGCACGATAATCAGAGCGCCGGGGATATGCAGGCTCGGCGCTCTGTCATTCATATGAGAGGTGAGTGGCTTTTCTGTAATGGGGACGGACAAGTATTAGATGGGGAGTTGATTTATCACCGAGACTGCTTTATTGATGACGGATCTTTATCCAGCCAGACCTCAATATGATCTTCTCTTCCCTGCGTCTCTGCCCCGTTTGCCAACAACGGCTATTTCCGTTCAAGGCGCTCCTTATCAGTCCAAGGCTTAAATTTTACTGCAAAGGGTGTGACTCCCGGCTGGAAATGTATGAAGTACGCCGCCTTCCGCTGATTTATGGGTTGCTGATGGCCGGCTTCTTTACGGCGATGTTACGAGAGTACGGCAATCTGTTGAGCCTGGCGTTTGGTATCAAGGCGGCCCCCCTTTTGCTACTGATGTTCTATGTGCAGTTGAAAACCAGTGCCCTTAGGGTGTGGCAAGAGGTGCCCGAATCGGCGCCGTAACGGGTTTCCCGCGGGCAGCACCCTGTCTTGAACCGATGAAATATTGCCGTGGCTGCGCCGCCTTGGGGCCACAACATGAGGAGTGAGCCATGAATATCGCCATCCATTTTGAAATTCCGGTGCGGGATCTGGAGCGTGCCATCCGTTTTTACGAGAGGGTGTTTGAGCTCGCACTCGAGCGGGTCACTATCGATGGCAACGAAATGGCTCTGTTCCCCCTGGACGATGAGGCGCCCGGTTGTTCGGGGGCCCTGGCCAGGGGGGAGAGCTATGTGCCGAGCCTGGACGGTACCCGCATCTACCTGAGGGTGGACGATATCGCATTGACCATGAGCCGCGCCCTTGGGGCGGGGGCTGAGGTGCTCTACCCTGTCACTCGGGTGAGCGAGACCATCCGGGTGGCGGAGTTTAAGGATACCGAGGGCAATCGCATCGCCCTGCAGGAGATGGCTGCGGGCTGATCTTTCACGCCATGAGGCAGGAACCCAAGTCATGACCATACGTATTGCCACCCCGGCGGATGTCGCCGGGATGTTCGAGGTGCGCACTCAGGTGCGCGAGAATCACATGTCCCTCGCCGAGCTGGCCGAGCTTGGGATCACCCCAGAGAGCTTGCCCGATATGCTGCGTGGCAGCGGGCGCGGCTGGGTTGCCTGTGACGAGGGCAGGGTGGTGGCCTTTGCCATGGCGGATGCCGGCGAGGCGACCCTGTTTGCCCTGTTTGTCCGCCAGAGCCATGAGGGCAAGGGACTGGGTCGCCGACTGATGCAGGCGGCCGAATATTGGTTGGCGGCGCAGGGTTGCCGCGAAATATGGCTGCTGACGGACGCCGACAGGGCCGTCAGGGCGAACGGGTTTTATCGTCATCTCGGCTGGTTGGATGACGGTATTCAGGAGGATGGGCAGGTTCGCTTCACCAAGCTCTTGTCGGGGGACGTCTGACGAGCAGAGGGACCAGCCTATCGAACGGAAGCATGGCCGAAGAGACTTCGGCATCTTTTCCAAGGAGAGAGTGATGGAAGGTCATTGTTTGTGTGGCGGGATCGTCGTCTCGAGCGGCGATCACAAGGAAATCAACCTGTGCCACTGCGCCATGTGCCGGCGCTGGTCCGGCGGGCCCATGTTCGCGGTGCATGGCGGCACAAAGGTCAGCTTCAGGGGGCTCACCCCTGTGGCCTATCGCTCGTCCGAGTGGGCGGAGCGCGGCTTCTGTCCGACCTGCGGCACCCATCTCTTCTACCATTTGCTGCCGACGGACGAATACATCCTCTCCGCCGGCCTGTTCCAGGAGGAGGGGTTTGAACTCGCGAGCCAGATCTTCATCGATGAGAAGCCGGGTTTCTATGAACTCAAGAACGACACCCCGACCCTGACCGGTCAGCAGGTGTTCGAGCAGTTCGCCCCCAAGCCTTGAGACGCCGTCGGCCCGTCGCCACGCAAGGGATGCGACCGGACTCTGGAGAGAGACATGGATAAAGAACCCAAGGTGAAGGGGCCCGCCTCGTATTTCCCCTCCATCGAGCAGAAATATGGTCAGCCCATCGCTCATTGGCTGGCGCTCTTGGCGGGTAGGGAAGAGCGGAAGCACATGGCGCTGGTAGCCTGGCTCAAAGCCGAGCACGGCATGGGCCACGGCCATGCCAACGCCCTGGTGGCTCATTTCCTGGCTCAGGGTTAGCGAGCCCCGCACAGCCCAGCCGGGCAATGAGGAGAGTCGATGGAACTGGTGGTGATCCGCCACGGGCAGACCCGGGCCAATGCGGAGGGACGCTATCTCGGCGCCCTGGACATGCCGCTCAATGACGAGGGGGGCAGGCAGGTGTCCGCGTTGGCGCTGGAGCTCGAGCGGGAGGCGCCGTTTGCACGGCTGTTCTCTTCCCCCTTGCTGCGGGCCAGGCAGAGCGCCGAATTGGTTTCCCGTGTGCTGGCTCTGCCCATGCAGGTTATTCCGGCCTTTCGTGAGCGGCACGTGGGGCTGTTCGAGGGGCTGACCCAAGCCGAGGCGAGGGAACGCTACCCCGCGCTGTGGGCGCGCAACATCACCCGGCGCTGGCGCGAAGCGCCCCCCGGCGGTGAGTCCCTGGACGCCGTGATAGCGCGGGTGTCACAGGGATTGACCGAGCTGGTCCATGAACATGAGGGGGAACGGGTCTTGCTGGTGGCCCACGGTGTGGTGGCCAAGGTGATCCGCGCCCTCACCGGCGCGGGCTTTGCCGATTTCTTCGAGTGGCAACTCCATAACGGCGGCAGGCTGGTGGTCAAGCTGGACCCGGCTCGGCCATATTGCCATCGTCCCACGGGGCAGGATTAGCCCCGATTTCAAGCGAACGCAGAGTGGCGGCAAGCTGGCTGAAGGGACGCTAGCCTCTAAGGCGAGTGAGGTCACAAAAGGATGAGCAAGATGAAGATAAGCGTCAGCGTCTGGGTGGAACGCCCCCTCGCCACCGTGTGGCAGGGCTGGAACACACCCGCCAGCATCATGGGGTGGAACGCCGCCTCCGAGGATTGGCGCACCGACAGCAGCCGGGTGGATCTGCGGGTCGGTGGGCGTTTTTGCCATCATATGGCGGCCAGGGATGGCAGCATAGGCTTCGACTTCGAGGGCACCTTCACCTCAGTGGTGCCACCGGCGGGGCAGAATGCCGACCAGAACACGGGTCTGAGCTATGTCATGGACGATGGCCGGGCGGTCAGCGTGCAGTTCAGGGAGGAGGCAGGGGGGACCTGGGTGCACGAGACGTTCGACGCCGAATCCGAGCACAGCGAGGAGATGCAGCGAGCCGGCTGGCAGAGCATACTCGACAACTTCAAACGGTATATGGAAAGCGCGCCCTGAGGCGCGCTTTTTCATTCTGCGGTTCGGTATGCTTACTCTTCCACGTCCAGCAGCACCAGGATGGCGCTGTCGCCCCCCCACTCGCGGGGGGCCTGGTGAAAGGCACGCACATTGGGATGCTGGGCCAGCCAGCTCGGGATGCGCTGCTTGAGGACATGTTTGCCGATGCCGTGCATCACGGAGGCGACGTGGATGTTCTCCTTTTGGCACAGGCTCAGCAGGGCGGCCAGCTCCTGCTTGGCCTGTTGCTGGTTCATGCCGTGCAGATCGAGATAGATCTCCGGTGGATAGCTGCCGCGCTTGAGCTTTTTGAGCTCGAATTTTGAGACGTCGTCACGCACGAAACGGGTCGGGCCATCCTCATCCAGATGGGGCTGGTATTCATCGCTGAAAAAGTGGTCGACCCCAAGCTTTTCGCGGCTCTCACGCAGTTCGCGTTTCTGCTTGACCGGGCGCAAGTCGGCCCTTATGGTATCTTGCTTTATTTTCCGGGTACCTTTGACCGCATCGCGAAACAGCAGGCTTTCCTCGTCTGTGGGTGAGGGCGTTTTTTTCATCAGGTACTCGTCTTGCTCGCTATATAAGAATGCTCGGGCCGGATATTACTCGACTTGGAGGTGGATTTGGACAAGATATTTATCGATGAGGTGGTTGCCGAGATGCACACCATCCAGGACATGTTGCGCTGGGCCATGAGTCGTTTCAACGACGCCGGGATCTTCTACGGACATGGTACCGACAACGCCTGGGATGAGGCCGTGCAACTGGTGCTGCCCGCGTTACATCTGCCGCCGGACGTGGATCCCGGCATGCGCCACTCCCGCCTGACCACCAGCGAGCGTCACCGCATCGCCGAGCTCATCATCCGCCGGGTGCAGGAGCGGGTGCCTGCCGCCTACCTGACCAACAAGGCCTGGTACGCCGGTTGGGAGTTCTACGTGGACGAGCGAGTGCTGATCCCGCGCTCCCCCATCGCCGAGATGGTGGCGAACCGCTTCGCGCCCTTCCTGAAAGAGGAACCGACCCGGATCATGGATCTCTGCACCGGCTCCGGTTGCATCGCCATCATCATGGCGCACGAATTCCCCCAGGCCGAGGTGGATGCCATCGACATCAGCGTCGATGCCCTCAACGTCGCCGAACGCAACATCAACGATCACGGCCTCGAGCAGCAGGTGATCCCCATTCGCTCCGATCTGTTCCGGGATCTGCCGGCCGGTGACAAGTACGATCTCATCGTCTCCAACCCGCCCTACGTGGACTCGGAGGACATGTCGGATCTGCCGGACGAGTTCCGCCACGAGCCGGAGCTGGCGCTCGCCTCCGGCTCCGATGGCCTCAAGCTCACCAAGCGTCTGCTGGCCAACGCCGCCGATTTCCTCAAGGATGACGGCGTGCTGGTGGTCGAGGTGGGCAACAGCATGATCCATCTGGAAGCCCAGTTCCCCGAGGTGCCCTTCACCTGGGTTGAGTTCGAGAATGGCGGCCACGGCGTGTTCGTGATGACCAAGGCAGAGCTCGAGCAGTACCAGCCCCATTTCGCGATTTACAAGAGCTAAGCAGCAAGGAGCTTCCATGGCAGGGAACAGTTTTGGCCAACTCTTTCGGGTCACCACCTTCGGCGAGAGCCACGGCCTGGCGCTCGGCGCCGTGGTCGACGGCTGCCCGCCCGGGCTCGAGATAAGCGAAGCGGATCTGCAAGGAGATCTGGACCGCCGCAAGCCCGGCACCTCCCGCTACACCACCCAGCGCCGCGAGGATGACGAGGTGAAAATTCTGGCCGGGGTGTTCGAGGGCAAGACCACCGGTACCTCCATCGGCTTGATGATCGAGAACCAGGATCAGCGCTCTAAGGACTACTCCGACATCAAGGACCTGTTCCGCCCGGGCCACGCCGATTACACCTATCACCAGAAGTACGGTCAGCGTGACTACCGCGGCGGCGGCCGCTCCTCGGCGCGGGAAACCGCCATGCGGGTCGCGGCGGGAGCCATCGCCAAGAAGTACCTCAAACAGATGCATGGCATCGAGATCCAGGGCTTCCTCTCCCAGCTCGGCCCCATCAAGGCCGAGGCGTTCGATGGGGCGCAGATCGAGCAGAACCCCTTCTTCTTCCCGGATGCGGGCAAGCTGGAGGCGCTCGATGAGTACATGCGCGCCCTGAAAAAAGAGGGCAACAGCGTCGGCGCCAAGGTACAGGTCATCGCCCGCAACGTGCCTGTGGGTCTCGGCGAGCCGGTGTTCGATCGCCTGGATGCGGACATCGCCCACGCCATGATGGGGATCAACGCGGTCAAAGGGGTGGAGATCGGTGACGGTTTCGCCGTGGTGGAGCAGAAGGGCTCCGAGCATCGCGACGAGATGACCCCGACCGGCTTTGCCAGCAACCACGCAGGCGGCATCCTGGGGGGCATCTCCTCGGGGCAGGACATCGTCGTGAGCATGGCGCTCAAGCCGACGTCCAGCATCACGGTACCGGGCAAGACCATCACCACCAGCGGTGAGGCCACCGAGATGATCACCAAGGGTCGTCACGACCCCTGCGTCGGCATCCGCGCCGTGCCCATCGCCGAGGCCATGCTGGCCCTGGTGTTGATGGATCATCTGCTGCGCCACCGTGCCCAGAACCTGGGCGTGCTCACCCAGACTCCCCAGCTGCGCTGATCACCGTGCCGATACTTCGGCTGATCACCACGTTCACCAGAAGGCGGCCCTTGGGCCGCCTTCTTTATTGGTGTTGCATCCGCCAGGGGGCTCAGGCCGCCGGCGCCCCGGGAAAGCGGGTGTTGTCGAAGCGGCAGACCGGGGGCGCAAAGGCGGGGGCAGGTGTCGGCAGCTTGGCGATGACGGCATCGATGCGGGCGAGCGCTTCATCGCTGATGGCTGTTTTGGCAAAGATCAGGCTGACCGGTTGGCGATGCAGCAGTAACTGACACTGGATAAATCCCTCGGCCCCGAGCTGCGTCAGTCTGTGCTGGGCGTGTTGCCACTCCAGGATGGCTCCGTCGAGGCGGCGCGCCAGCAAGAGTTCGATCAACTTGTCGTCCGAATTGTATTCATGGGCCTGTTTGAGGGCGGGACAGGCCTCGGTGAGCGGGGTGGGGCGGGTGCCGCGCAGCTTGCCGAGCCGCAGGCGCGTCTGTTGGCAGAGATCGGTCAGTTGCTGGATCCCCTGCCAGCGGTCGGGGGCACCCGGCACCCCCTGATGGCTCAGCAGCACAAAGCTGGCATGACGATAGGGGGCGGAGAAGCGGGCAAACTGGCGCCGCTCCGGGGTATCGAGTGCCCCCATGCCGGCATCCAGCTGACCGCCTTCGAGCAGGTGCAGGGCCCGGGCCCAGGGGAGGTTGCGAAACGCCGGCTCAAGATCCGCTCCGCGCAGGATCTGGCGGGTCAGGGTGATGTCCAGCCCGCCGAGCTCGCCCCTGCCATCGAGCTGGCTGAAGGGGGGCCAGTGGTTCCAGGCTACCGACAGCGCCTCCTTGGCGGCAAGGGGCAGGCTCAGACCGAGCAGGATCCCGAGGCCGAGGGCGCGCCGGATGGCGGCCGGGGCGTGCATTGTTATCAAGCAGAACCTCCCTGTTCCCTGATAGACGGGGATCCGCCGCACGAACGCGGAGGGGATCACCAACACTGGCTCGAATGGCCTTAATCATCGCCATGATGCCCAGTCGTCGGCGGCTTTTCCAGCCATGCTGGGAGGGGGGTCACATTTTTCTCGTGTAACTGTGACAACTCCGTTAAACTGCGCCCCTATTCTTTCCCCTTTGCTCTGCTCCCCGGGGAAATCCCGTGTTCTCCATAGGCCCGGATCCTGTGAGATGGCATCGGCTCAGCAGAGGAGCCCCACCACAACGTCCCGGCGCCACTATCCCTAGCAGGTAATTATGAGTTTTACTTCCCTCGGTCTGGCCGAACCCTTGTTGCGTGCCGTTGCCGAGCAAGGCTATGACACTCCTTCTCCCATCCAGCAGCAAGCGATCCCCGCCGTACTGGCCGGCCGTGATCTGATGGCCGCCGCCCAGACCGGGACCGGCAAGACAGCGGGCTTCACCCTGCCCATGCTGCAGCGTTTGACCGAGAGCAAGCGCAAAGTTTCCCCGAACCGCATCCGCGCCCTGGTGCTGACCCCGACTCGCGAGCTGGCGGCTCAGGTCGGCGAGAGCGTGCGCAACTACGGCAAGCATCTGCCGATCCGCAGCCACGTGGTCTTCGGCGGCGTGAGTATCAACCCGCAGATGATGGCCACCCGCCGTGGTCTGGACGTGCTGGTGGCCTGCCCGGGTCGCCTGATGGATCTCTACAACCAGAACGCGGTGAAGTTCGACGAGGTGGAGATCCTGGTGCTGGACGAAGCGGATCGCATGCTCGACATGGGCTTTATCCGCGACATCCGCCGCATCCTGGCCCTGCTGCCGAAGAAGCGTCAGAACCTGCTGTTCTCCGCCACCTTCGCCGACGAGATCCGCGAGTTGGCCACCGGCCTGCTGGACAACCCGGCGGTGATCGAAGTGACCCCGCGCAACAGCACCGCCGAGCGTATCGAGCAGCTGGTGCACCCCTGCGACAAGGCCAACAAGATTGCGCTCTTGAGCCATCTGGTCACCAGCAACGACTGGCAACAGGTACTGGTGTTCACCCGCACCAAGCACATGGCCAACCGCGTCGCCGAGACCCTCGACAAGAACGGTGTCAGCGCCGCCGCCATCCACGGCAACAAGAGCCAGGGTGCACGTACCCGCGCCCTGGCCGGCTTCAAGGATGGCAGCGTCAAGGTGCTGGTGGCGACCGACATTGCCGCCCGCGGTCTGGACATCGACAAGTTGCCCCAGGTGGTCAACTTCGAGCTGCCAAACGTGGCGGAAGACTATGTGCACCGTATCGGCCGTACCGGCCGTGCCGGCGCCGCCGGTCACGCCATCTCCCTGGTCGCGGCCGATGAAGGCAAGCTGATCAAGGCCATTGAGCGCCTGACCAAGCAGAACATCCCCTGCGAGCAGGTGGCTGGTTTCGAAGCCTCCCGCGAGACGCTGGACAACATCGCCCGTGGTATCGGTGCGCCGCTTCGCAAAGAGCCCCGCGATCCGAGCGAGCAGCGCCGCGCGCCGCGCCCGCAAGGCCAGGGCCAGCGTCAGGGAGCCGGTCGTTCCGGCAACGGTGGGAACGGCGGTGGCGCTCGCACCGGTAACGGCGGCAAGCCAAAGCCCCAGGGCGGCCAGCGCCCGGCCGACGGTGCCGGCAAGCCGGCACAGGCCCGTCGTCCCCGTCGCGCCAGCCACAACCAGTAAGCCGCGCGGGGACTCCCTCACCGCCGATGCGATATATAGAAAAAGCCCTGCCAATCTGGCAGGGCTTTTTTATGTCAAAGAGACGAGATGGCGATCCTGATGCTGTGCTGCTCCATCTACTTTAATCTCGTAATAATTCTATTTAATAGATTATTAGATGGTTTAATGTGTTGTTTTATTGTGCAGATAAATATTCCGCCTAAATAGACTATCGCCAGATGGTATTGCCAGCAAGGGAGAAGCGTCCGGCGCCAAGAAAAGCCACAGTCAGTGCCCCGACAAAGAAGTAGGCCAGGCTCTCGATGGCCCAGGCACCGACTGCGTCCAGTTGCCAGGTCTTGGCCGTACCAACCATCAGCCAGGCCACCACCATGGTAAACGCCAGCACCAGTGCCGCCGGACGAGTCAAGACGCCCAGGATGATCAGCAGGGGCGCCACCACTTCCCCCAGCAGCACCCCATAGGCGATAACGCCCGGCAGCCCCTTCGCCATCAGCATGGCGCTGATGCCATCCACCCCATCGATCAGCTTGTGCAGGCCGTGAAACAGCATCAAGCCCCCGACGGCCAATCGCAGCAGCAGCTTGCCCATGTCTTCGTGGTGCAGCAGGCGATTGATGTTGTTCAGCAATGTCTCAACCATGTGAATGCATTCCTTTTGATGATGTGCAAAGCCAGCCTCTACGGGGTGAGTTGGCGTCCTGTTCATTCTGATAGAACGAGCTCTGCTCGAGCCCTCAGTCCTTCCACCTTACGCCGCATCCGGCTTCACAAGATTGAGAAAAATCAAGAAAGTGGATCTAAATGATAATTACTCAATAACTATGGGCTAGCTCGGCTGGTTACAGCAATAACTTCTGCGTGTTTTGTCCTAACGACAAACCGAAAACTGGCGGGGTAGTGGCTTATTGGTGATCTTGTCAGCAAGATGGCGCTGGATGGACGCAGTTAAAGACAAACGTATTCTTTATCTCTTGACGAGATCGACATCACAGGAGGGGTGACAAAAGGTGTCGCACCCCATGCTGGCTTCTGTATACTCCGCCCCGTTCAGGTCTTTTCGTGTTCATAAAGAAACCAGTTCGAGTTTCTGGGCACGACAAGGTGGCACTAAAAACAATTAGAAGATTCATCACAATGGGTTGCTACATCTCACGCATGTGCACGGGCGCAGTTGCGTTGCTTTTGCTATTCGCTCAGGGCGTTGCTGCTGGGCCCTTGTCGTCTCCGCTGGATCAAACCGATGTCGAACAGCGCCAACGAGCGTTGCTCGAAGAGGCGGCCCGGCAACGCGATGAAGTCGCACGGCAACAATCTTTACCCGCCCCAGTCGTACCGACTGACACCGATGAGAGTGGCCCCTGCTTCCAGGTGGCCGAGATCCGTCTGGAAGGAAGCACTGTGCTGGACACCAAGACCAGATCCAGTCTCACCGACTCTTATTTGAATACCTGCATGGGCCTCTCCCATATCAACGGCCTGATCCGTGCCATCAGTCAGTGGTATCTGGTCAAGGGCTACATCACCAGCCGGGCCTTCCTGCCGGAGCAAGATCTGGCGACTGGCGTTCTGACCCTGGGGGTACTGGAGGGGCGCATCGAGGCCATAGTGGTGGATGGTCAACCCGACGCCATGACTCGAACCCTGTTCCCCGGTCTGGTGGGGGAGATCCTCAACCTGAGGGATCTCGAGCAAGGGGTGGATCAGCTCTCCCGTCTGCGTTCTCTCTCCTATCGCCTCGATATTCAACCCGGTCACCAGGCAGGGCTCTCCATCGTCAACCTCAAGGGAGGCCGAGCCTTCCCCGTGCAGGGAAGCCTGGATCTGGACAACAGCGGCCAGCAGAGTACGGGAGAAGAGCAGGGACGGCTGTCGTTGAGCGCCGATGATCTGCTGTCGTTGGCCGATCAATGGACACTGGGGGCCTCCAGCAGCACGGATGGGCGCGATGCCCATGATGCGGCGACCTGGCAGGCCGGTCTGAGCCTGCCTTACGGCTATTGGTTGCTGGATGCGGGTTATCAGTACAGCGAGTACCGCAACGACGTGCAATCCCGTGGGTTTGTCTTCGAGAGCCGGGGGGATACGCGCACCGTCACCGGCAACCTCACCCGAACCCTCTATCGGGATGGGGAAAGCAAGATATCGGCGGTAGCCGGGATAACCCATCGTCAGAGCCGCAACCTCATCATGGAGCAGTTGCTGGAGAGCAGCAGCTATGAACTTTCCTCTCTTCGCCTTGGACTCAATCTGGCGACGCGGGTCGACCGCCAATTCTTTACCCTGAGCCCGGCCCTGACCCTGGGTACCGACTGGTTCGGCGCCGACAGCGATCATGGCCGCTCCCCCCTGTTGCCCCAGGCACAGTTTGAAAAATGGGGGCTGTTTGGCAGTTACAGCACGGCGGGAGAGTATCTGGGCTGGTTGTCGACCGGTTCGTTGCAGTGGTCACCGGATGTGCTCTACAGCGTGGAGCGCCTCTCCCTGGGGGGAGAAGCTTCGGTGCGCGGTTTCAAGGAACAGAGTATCAGTGGGGATACCGGTGGCTACCTGCGTAACGAAGTGAGCTGGCAGGGACAGTCACCCGTCTGGCTCGGCCAATGGCGTACCTGGCTGGCTCTGGATATGGGTCGGGTTGATCTAGGAAATCAGCAAGATAGCTGGCGCAGCCTGGTGGGTACCGCCGCCGGTTGGGAGCAACGCTATCAACACTTCACCGCCAACATCAGCATAGGGTTCCCCGTCAGCGCTCCCGGCTGGCTCAATCCCGATCCCTGGGTGCTCTACTACCGCGCCAGCGTCACGTTTTAAGGAATAAGTCGATGACTACCATGACTGCTCGTCAGCCCCAACTCTCCTTGGTGTGCCGCGCCGTAGTGTACCAAATGTGTCTGATGATGGCGCTGCAACCCGCTCACCCCGCCTTTGCCGAAGGGATCGCGGTGGCGACCGGCAATACCACCCTCAACCAGGCGGGGAACGGTGTGCCCATCGTGGATATTTCAACGCCAAATGGCGCCGGGATCTCTCACAACCTCTACACCGATTTCAACGTCGGTCAGGGGGGGACCATTCTCAACAATGCCACCGGGCAGTTGACCCAGACCCAACTGGGCGGGCTCATCCAGAATAACCCGCATCTGGGGGGGCAGGCCGCCAGCGCCATCATCAATGAAGTCATCGGGGTCAATCCGTCCCAACTGCAAGGTTATCTCGAGGTCGCGGGCCAGCAGGCGGGTGTGGTGGTGGCCAACCCCAATGGCCTGACCTGCGATGGCTGCGGTTTCATCAACACCCCGACCGTGACCCTGTCGACCGGCAAACCTGTGCTGGATGCCCAAGGACAGTTGCAGATGCTGGATGTCAAACGCGGCACCCTGACGGTGGGAGGCAAGGGGCTGGATGCCAGCCGCCAGGCCTCCGTTGATCTGGTCGCGCGCGCCGTACAGCTCAATGGCGCCTTGCACGGTAAAGAGGTCAATGTGATAGCGGGGGCCAATCAGGTCAACCGCCAGACCGGGGAGATCCGGGCCCAGGCTGGGGAAGGTCCGGCACCGGAAGTTGCCATCGATACTGCAGCCCTCGGTGGCATGTACGCAGGGAAGATCCGTCTGGTCTCAACCGAGCAGGGGGTAGGGGTCAATCTGGCCAATGCGGTGGCGAATCAAGGGGATCTGACTCTGGACGCCAGCGGCAAGATCCGACTGAGAGACTCATCTTCCACAGGCGCATTGCGGGTTGAGGGACGTGATGATGTTGCCCTGACCGGCAAGGTGCAGGCTGGCGGCTCGGCCCAGATTGGCGCTTCGGGGACGCTGAGTGCGCAGAATGCCGATATTCAGGCCGCGCAAGACGCTCGTCTTGCGGGCAAGTCGCTGCTGCTCGATCAGAGTAACCTCACCAGTGGTGGTGCCCTGGCACTGCAAGCCGATGAGGGATTGACCCTCACGGGGGGCAAGCTGCAAGCCAATGATATCGGCGCCAACGCCCGGACTATGAATACGCATGCCGAGATGACGGCCAAACGGGTTGCCCTGGCGGCAGACGAGCTCGTTCAAGCGGGGGATCTGCAGGGGGACAGTGTCACTCTCACCGGAAAAAATGTGCGTAACGATGGAAAGGTCAAAGCAGGGCAAACACTGAATGTACAGAGTCAGCACCTTGATAATAACGGTCTCCTAAAGAGCGGACAGGAGTTGACCGTTATGCTGAGTGACAGCGGTCGCAATGATGGCGTGCTGAGCTCGGCGGGCTCGTTGGAAGTCCGGGCTGGCGATGAGTGGCAGCAAGGCTCACAGGGCAAAAGTGAATCGGGAACCAAGACCACTCTACAGGCAGGGCGAGCGACCTTGGAGGGTGAGGTTGCCGCTCAACAGCTTGCGGTGAATGCCGAGGCCCTGACCGTCGGCGGCAAGGTGCGGGGAGAAGAGGTTAAGTTGACGGCAGGCAAGCTCCATAACCAGGGAGAAGTGCAGGCCGGTGAGACCCTGAGCTGGCAAGGCCGTGAGCTGGAGAACAGCGGCAGCCTGCAGGGGGACAAGCACCTGGTGCTCAAGGGGGACTCTCTGAGCAACCAGGGTTCCCTGGCCGGTGGTGACACCCTGGCAATCGAGGCCGGGAAGCTGACCAACAAGGGGCGTATCGCCAGCCAGGATGTGGCGATTGACGCCCATCAACTCAGCAGCACAGGTACCCTGCTCGGGGTATCACGGCTTGCCCTCGACGGGGATGAGTTGGTGCTGACGGGTCAGCAGCTGACCGACGGTGAGCTGCAACTGGGCAGCCGGTTGTTGCAACTGAGTGGCCAGACACTGGTGGGAGGCAAGGCTCAGGTCACGGCCGAGGAAGGGCAGTTCGACGGGCTGCTCAAGGCCCAATCGCTGGTACTGGCGGTGAGCCAGGCCAAGAGTGACGGCAAGCTGCACAGCCGGGAAGGGCTGCAGTGGCTGGGTCAGCAGCTGACCACGGGTCAAAATAGCGAACTGATTGCGAACCAGGGGGTCACGCTGAGCGGTGAAGCGTTGACGCTGGGTGGCACTATCGGTGCCGGCAATGCGTTGAACATCCAGGGTAAAGAGGTCAGCCAGAGCGGCGCCCTGGTCAGCGGTCAGGCCATGACCATCAAGGCGGATAACCTGGCACTGAATGGTGAGACAGAAGCCAACTCGCTCAATGTCGATGCCGAGGCCCTGACCGTCGGCGGCAAGGTGCGGGGAGAAGAGGTCAAGTTGACGGCAGGCAAGCTCCATAACCAGGGAGAAGTGCAGGCCGGTGAGACCCTGAGCTGGCAAGGCCGTGAGCTGGAGAACAGCGGCAGCCTGCAGGGAGACAAGCACCTGATGCTCGAGGGGGATACCCTGAGCAATCAGGGGTCCCTGGCCGGTGGTGACACCCTGGCAATCGAGGCCGGGAAGCTGACCAACAAGGGGCGTATCGCCAGCCAGGATGTGGCGATTGACGCCCATCAGCTCAGCAGTAGCGGCACCCTGCTCGGGGTATCACGGCTTGCCCTCGACGGGGATGAGTTGGTGCTGACGGGTCAGCAGCTGACCGACGGTGAGCTGCAACTGGGCAGCCGGTTGTTGCAACTGAGTGGCCAGACACTGGTGGGAGGCAAGGCTCAGGTCACGGCCGAGGAAGGGCAGTTCGACGGGCTGCTCAAGGCCCAATCGCTGGTACTGGCGGTGAACCAGGCCAAGAGTGACGGCAAGCTGCACAGCCGGGAAGGGCTGCAGTGGCTGGGTCAGCAGCTGACCACGGGTCAAAATAGCGAACTGATTGCGAACCAGGGGGTCACGCTGAGCGGTGAAGCGTTGACGCTGGGTGGCACTATCGGTGCCGGCAATGCGTTGAACATCCAGGGTAAAGAGGTCAGCCAGAGCGGCGCCCTGGTCAGCGGCCAGGCCATGACCATCAAAGCGAATAACCTGGCACTGAATGGTGAGACAGAAGCCAACTCGCTCAATGTCGATGCCGAGGCCCTGACCATCGGTGGCAAGGTGCGGGGAGAAGAGGTTAAGTTGACGGCAGGCAAGCTCCACAACCAGGGAGAAGTGCAGGCCGGTGAGACCCTGAGCTGGCAAGGCCGTGAGCTGGACAACAGCGGCAGCCTGCAGGGGGACAAGCACCTGGTGCTCAAGGGGGGCTCTCTGAGCAACCAGGGCTCCCTGGCCGGTGGGGACACCCTGGCAATCGAGGCCGGGAAACTGACCAACAAGGGGCGTATCGCCAGCCAGGATGTGGCGATTGATGCCCATCAACTCAGCAGCGCAGGTACCCTGCTCGGGGTATCACGACTCTCCCTCGACGGGGATGAGTTGGTGCTGACGGGTCAGCAGCTGACCGACGGTGAGCTGCAACTGGGCAGCCGGTTGTTGCAACTGAGTGGCCAGACACTGGTGGGAGGCAAGGCCCAGGTCACGGCCGAGGAGGGGCAGTTCGATGGACTGCTCAAGGCCCAGTCGCTGGTACTGGCCGTGAACCAGGCCAAGAGTGACGGCAAGCTGCACAGCCGGGAAGGGCTGCAGTGGCTGGGTCAGCATCTGACCACGGGTCAACACAGCGAACTGATTGCGAACCAGGGGGTCACGCTGAGCGGTGAAGCGCTGACGCTGGGTGGCACTATCGGTGCCGGCAATGCGTTGAACATCCAGGGTAAAGAGGTCAGCCAGAGCGGCGCCCTGGTCAGCGGCCAGGCCATGACCATCAAAGCGAATAACCTGGCACTGAATGGTGAGACAGAAGCCAACTCGCTCAATGTCGATGCCGAGGCCCTGACCATCGGTGGCAAGGTGCGGGGAGAAGAGGTTAAGTTGACGGCAGGCAAGCTCCACAACCAGGGAGAAGTGCAGGCCGGTGAGACCCTGAGCTGGCAAGGCCGTGAGCTGGACAACAGCGGCAGCCTGCAGGGGGACAAGCACCTGGTGCTCAAGGGGGGCTCTCTGAGCAACCAGGGCTCCCTGGCCGGTGGGGACACCCTGGCAATCGAGGCCGGGAAACTGACCAACAAGGGGCGTATCGCCAGCCAGGATGTGGCGATTGATGCCCATCAACTCAGCAGCGCAGGTACCCTGCTCGGGGTATCACGACTCTCCCTCGAGGGGGATGAGTTGGTGCTGACGGGTCAGCAACTGACCGACGGTGAGCTGCAACTGGGCAGCCGGCTGTTGCAACTGAGTGGCCAGACACTGGTGGGGGGCAAGGCCCAGATCACGGCCGAGGAAGGGGAGTTCGATGGACTGCTCAAGGCCCAGTCGTTGGTGCTGGCGGTGAACCAGGCCAAGAGTGACGGCAAGCTGCACAGTCGGGAAGGGTTGCAGTGGCTGGGTCAGTATCTGACCATGGGTCAACACAGCGAACTGATTGCGAACCAGGGGATCACGCTGAGCGGTGAAGCGCTGACGCTGGGTGGCACTATCGGTGCCGGCAATGCACTGAGCATCCAGGGTAAAGAGGTCAGCCAGAGCGGCGCTCTGGTCAGCGGCCAGGCCATGACCATCAAGGCTGATGACTTGTCATTGGCGGGGCAGGTACAGGGGCAGTCCGTTCAACTGACCAGCGACCGTGGTCGTCAGCATGGTCGACTGCTGGCATCGGACAACTTGGTATGGCAAAGCACGCAGCTGGAAGGTAATGGCTGGATGCAGGCGAGGGGCGATCTGACCCTGTCAGGAGATACCCTGATCCACAAGGGCACGGCACTGGCACAGGGGCGTATGGCGCTCGACTTTTCCGAGCTCAGCAGTCAGGGAGGATTGTTCGCCCGGGATATGGCCTTGACGGGCTCTCGATTGACCCTGAATGGGGTGCTGGAGACCACCCAAGACGCTCACTTGCAGGGTGATACGCTGCAGCTCGGTGGGGAGTCCCGTATCGGTACGGATCTGACCCTGGGGGCCACCTTGTTAAGCCTGACTGGTACGCAGCAAGTCGGTGGCACGCTGCAATTGGGGGCGAAAGAGGCCGATCTCAGTGGTGAATTGGAGGTGGGCGAGGCTCTCAACGTGAAGACGGAAGCCTTGCGCAGCACCGGCAAGGTGCTGGCCAAGCAGGCTGACATCGAAGCAGAACAGTGGGATCAACTGGGATCACTGGCAGCGGACGATGCGTTGGTCTGGCGTGGAGCACGGCTGACCCAGCAAGACAAAGGTGTGTTGCAGGCAGGTGGCCAGTTATCGCTGGCCGGTAAGACGGTGAACCTGGCGGGAACCTTGGCAGCAAAGGGGAACGTGGGCATTACCGCGGACAACTATGTCCAGCTCGGCACGCTGAACACAACCCTGGATCTCAGTATTAAGGCCGACAAGCTGCAGCTGGGTGGCTCGACACAAGCCAGGACGGCTGAGTTGCAAAGTCGTGAGGGTCTGAGCAGTGGCCAGCACCTTATTGCAGATGGCTTTAGCTGGCAGAGCGATCTGCTGGCCAATAAGGGGTGGTTGCAGGCAGGCAAGGATCTGACTCTGACCACTCGTACCCTCGATAATGATGGAACCTTCATTGCCGGTGGCAAGCACAGTATCGAGGCTGAGGATCGCCTGACCAACCAGGGGAGTCTCGCGGGTAACCAACTCTCCTTGATCAGCAAAGAGCTGCAAAACGGTGGGTTGCTGCAAGGAAAACAGGGAGTCGATCTTTCGGCGGAGAGCGCCACCCTGACCGGGCGTCTCACCAGTCAGGGGGCTGTCCAGCTTGGTGCCAGCTTGCTGGCCCTAGGAGGGAATGCCGATATCGGTGGCTCTTTGACTCTGACAGGGGATGAGCAGCAGTGGTCTGGTAATTGGCGCGTTGGCGGCCTGCTGCAGAGCACGGGCAAACAACTGACGCTCGATGGGGACTGGCAAGCCAGCCAATGGCAGCTGTTGGCTGATTCCCTGGTCAACAAGGGGCGTCTGGCGAGCGAACAGGCAGTGAACTTTAACGTCGGAGCAGTGCATAACCAGCAGGGGGCGACTCTGGTGGCCGGTGGGCCGCTTACTCTGGTCGGCAAGAGCCTGTTGCAGGAAGGCTCCTGGCTCGGTGCAGGCGATCAGTCCATCAAGGTTGATAATGTGCAGCAGCACGGCCAGTGGATCGGTGATGGTGCGCTGCAGATGGAAGGCGCCCAATTCAACAACAGCGGCGCCTTGCGTGCGGCCAGCATGGGGCTGGCATTCGACCAACTGACAAACCGCGGGCGGATGGAGAGTCTGGGGGAATTCGGTTGGGAGGGGAAACAATGGCACAACCTGGGTGCCTTGATCGCCAAAGGAGCGACCCTGTCGGGCCAGCACCTCATCAACAGCGGTGATGTGGGGGTGCATCGCTTGACCATGGTGGCCACGGATCGCCTCGAGAATAATGGGGTCCTGGTTGGCAAGGAGCTCATCAATCTGAGCGCCACAACCCTGGACTCCCAAGGAGACATGCTAAGCAGTGGCGATCTGGTGCTGGGAGCCGACGCCTTGACCCTGGGTGGTCTCACCCAGGCCAAAAACCAACTCACACTGACTGCGGGTCAGGCAACGCTGGCAGGCAATGTCGTGGCCGATCGTCTGCAATGGAGTGGTCAGCATCTGGCCATGGGAGGGACAACCGTCGCCCGCGAAGCTGAACTCAGTGGCACCCAGATCTCTCTGGAGGGAACCCTCAAAGGGGATCGCCAGACACTGGAAGCCGGCAGCCTGACTACAGGCAAGACAAGCAGTCTGCTGGCCAAGGAAAAGCAGCAGCTAAAAGCCGACCAGATGACATTGCAGGGCAGCATAGTGGCTGGCCAGCAGCAGAGAATCCTGGCGACAGCCTTGAGCCAGCAGGGTGTGCTGGCCAGCGGGGGGAGCCTGGCATTGCAGGTGGCGGATACCCTGCGTAACGAAGGCAAGATCTCGAGCGAGACGCTTGCGCTGGAAGCCGGTCATATCGACAACGGTGGTGCGTTGGTCAGCAAGGGTGCGCTGGCCTTGAAAACTGGCGATCTGATCAATCGTGGCCATTGGCAATCCGATCAGGGCATCACGCTGACGGCAACTCGTCTGCTCAATAGCGGGCACTGGGTCAGTGGCTTGGCGCAGAACCTGACGCTGGATGAATTGGACAACAGCGGTACGCTGCAATCTGGCAGCGCCATGACCCTGACGGCGGAGCACCTCAATAGCCGCGGCAAGTTGTTGGCCAATCAGGATATGTCCCTGACTGCCGACAAGATCATTCTTGAGATCGGCAGTACCACGGCCACCAACGGCCGGTTGGTACTCAAGGGTGCGGATGTCAGCAGCGCCGGCATGCTCTCCGCCGCAGATGATCTGAGCTGGCAGGGACAACGCTTCAACCACAGTGGTACCACTGTCACGGATGGGGCGCTGCGACTAGAAGGCGAGACTTTGACGCTGGATGGCGCCTTGCAGGGGGGAACTGTCGCTCTCGATACGAACAGCCTGACGACAGGAGGCAGCCTCAACAGCCAGGGTAATCTGGTGGTTAACGCCCGGGGTGCGGTTCAGCATGGCGGGCAGTTGCAAGGCGGCAATCTCGTTTTGAACAGTGCGAGCTGGCAAGGGGCGGGCACTCTGGGTAGCAACGGCACTCTGACGCTGCGCACCGGCCAACTGCAACAACAGGGTCCATGGCGTATCCTCGGCGTGACCGATATCCAGGCGGATACAGTCACGTTAAACGGTTCATTGATAAGCGGCGGCGATCTAACGCTGCTGAGCCGCGGCGATCTGGGCAGCAAGAGTGGTAGCCAGCTGGTATCGGGCGGTAACTTGTCGGTCGAAGGCAAGCAATTGACTCAACAGGGGCTCTGGCAGTCCGAGCGAGTGATGCAGATCAAGGGCAGCCGCTTTGAACAGCAGGGGGATCTGCTGGCAGGGACCGATCTCGGACTGCGTAGCGGCAACTGGCAACAGAGCGGCAAGACCCGCGCCAACGGCACTTTGAATGCCACATTCACCGAGAATTCGGTGCTTGCGGGCACGGTACAGGCCGATGGGGGCATCCTTCTCTCTGCGCCTTCACTGACTCTCAAGGGAACGCTGGCCTCCAAGGGCAACGTCAATCTCACCACCGCCTCCCAGTTAACTCAGTTGGGTAACCTGCTCAGCGGCGGCGAACTGATTCTGGGGGCGGCCCGAATCGATCAGCAAGGGCGCATTGAGGCTGGCACTCTGCAGAGCCGCGGTGAGCTGCAAAACGACGGCATCATGCTGGTTGCCGGTCAAGGGAACCTGAGTGGCGCCCGACTGGATAACCGGGGAACCCTGCAAGGGGATGGACTCACCATCACGAACGCTCAACTCGATAACCGGGGAGCGTTACTCGCCAATAATCTGGCCATCATCAATGCCGGGGTTCAGAACCGTGGGCGCGTACAAGGGGGCTCTGTACGCCTTGAGACACAGTCCCTCGGCAATCAGCAGGGCGCCGTGCTGCGAGCACAGAACCAGGGCGATATCTCTGCTACCACGCTGAGCAATGCCGGTGAGCTCTCATCCGGTAATCGGCTGGTTCTCAAGGGAAATCAGTTCAGCAACTCGGGGCTCGTCAGCGCCAACTGGCTGGAGGCCTCGCCATTGGCAGGTCTGGTCAATACCGGCACCCTGTTTGGGCAGCAGCTGACCCTGCGCAGTACCGACATCCATGCGCCCGGCAAGATCCTGGCGGGGCAGAAGGCCACGTTGGAGGCTGGTCAGGTAACCGGCATAGGTGAATGGCTGTCCGGTGGCGATCTCTCCCTCAAGGTAGGTTCATCGCTCAATAGTCAGGGGACCCTGAGTGCCAAGGGCATACTGGACTTGCAGGTGCAAGGAAACTGGCAACATCAGGGGCTGTGGGGAGCAGGTCAGCGTTTCAATGCGGGCGTCACCGGTCAGCTGACCAATGGCGGGGCTCTAGTGAGCAACGGTGTGATGCAACTGAGCGCCCAGCGACTGGAGAACAATGGCAGCGTCCAGTCCGGTCAGGGTCTGACTCTGAATACCCAGGGTGAACTGCGCAATACCGGGCTGATAGCCAGCAACGGAGATATTGGTTGGCAAGGTAATTCCCTTTATAACCGAGGAACTATCTATAGTGGTGGCACCCAGAATCTAACGGCCAACAGTAATTTGGCCAATGAATATGGCACTATTTTGGCTGAACGAGATGCGAATATTCGAGTTAACAATGGAAGCATAACTAACTCATCGGGAACCATAGAAGCTAGCGGAAGTTTGATGCTGACGGCTAATGACATTCTTAACCAACGAGCCAAGTTTGTGGTGAGTCGCCAGGGAGGTGAGAGTGCTCAACCACCGCAGACCAAGGTCGTCATGCCAACACTGTCTGTTTCTGTTAGGGGCGGTGCTGCTGATCATGATGATCAATATACTATTTGGGCAAACTACTCACGTACAGTGGCAGAAGCGGTCACTGGTGCCGAGATTCGAGTGTCGGAAGCTTCCGCAGAAGGTCAAATTACCGCGGGTCAACATCTACAACTGGCGTCGACGCATCTTAATAACGTTTACTCGAATATCACTGCCGGTGGCAATATTACCATTCAGTCCGGCGACGTAAAAAATGAGTCTCTATCAGAGGGAAAAGTTGAGCTTCAGTTGGAATATGGTCCTGCTGATGGATTCGGTCTGCGTAAGGTGGTGGGGGGGGGCCGCGGCTCTGGCCCCAGCGATCCTGGTGCCCCAAAGGCATCTCTGGCAGCGACTTATGTGTTACGTGCTGTCAATGAGGTCCAGCTTGAAGCTGGCAGGACGTTCAATAGCCTCATCTCCGCCGGTGGCAATCTAACCGGCACCGTTGCCGGAATGGTAGATAACGTCACTATCAAAGCCAATGCTGGCCCGGTCAGCAGCACCACCCAACGTCCCGGTATGTCATTGCCTCAAGCCCAGGGCGCAGGTGCGGCCCCTGGAGTGCAGGGGGATGCCCAATATCTTTCACAGGTGCTCAAGCCGGTCGGCCCCGATAACGGGGTTCCGATGCCGGACTTCCAGTTGCCCTCGGGAGACAAGGGTCTCTTTACCATCAATGACAGCGGTGACAGTCCTTATCTGATCGAGGTCAATCCTCTGCTGGCCAACCTGGGGCAATCCGGCAACGGCATGATGGATCGTATCGATGCAGCTCTCCAGCAGCAGTTGCAGGGTGCTGGGCAACTCTCCTTTGATAGCATTTCTGGCAATGGCGGTATCACCCAGGCTAATGGTCAGAACGCGAACTGGTCGTTGCCTGGGCGTGTGATTGGCGAAGCTGTATCCCCCGATTTCCAAGGCTTGAATGGCGTCAAGCCAGTCAACAATGGCCATGCCACCGTCTCTCAGCAATGGCAGCAGAGTTTGCAACCAGGCTTTGATTCCAATGTACAGGGTCCTCAGGTCGGATCTGGCGCGACCGGTGTCTCAGGACAATGGCAACAGAGCTTGCAACAGGGCTTTAATCCCAGTGGACAGGGGCCGCACATTTCGGGTGGACATTCGGGATCAGCCGGTCAATGGGAGCAAAGCCTGCAGGATGGATTCACCCATGCCGGTAGTGGGCCACAAGTCAGCGGAGGAGGGGGACAAGTCGCCGGCCAATGGCAACAGAGTCTGCAAAATGGCTGGCAAGGTCAACCCGTCAGCGGCGTGACGGTGACGATGCCCGGCTCCGTGCAGATTAGCAGCCAGCCCGCGCCTGCCGTGGTCACGGCTCCAGTGGTTGAAACCAGTCCGGTGCTGACCCAGGTCGACCAGTTCCTTGGTTCCAATTACTTCTTCGATCAGGTGAACTTCACCCCGGAGAAAGACATCAAGCTGCTCGGGGATGCGGCCTTCGATACCCGCGTTATCCGTGATGCGGTATTGGCCCAGACCGGTCGGCGCTTCATCAACAACGAGATGGGGTCTGATCTGGCTCAGATGAAGGCTCTGATCGACAACGCGGCTAAGAACCAGCGTGAGCTGGGGCTCTCTCCAGGGGTTGCCTTGAGCGCCGAGCAGGTGGCCCAACTCGGCCGCAGCATGGTGTGGTGGGAGCCAGTCTGGTATCAGGGCAAGGTAGTGCTCGCTCCCAAACTCTACCTGACCGAAGTCGACAAACGCCACCTCTCCGGTAGTGTCATCACTGCCGCCAATATCGACCTGACTGCGGGGGGCATCAACAACAGCGGTACCCTGCTGGCCGATGGCACCCTATCCCTCAAGAGCGGCAGCACCCTGGTCAACCAGGGTCAGATCCAGGCAGGTGGGCGTCTCGAGTTGATCGCCAAGGGAGACATCCTCAACCAGAACCTCATCAAGGGGGGAGATGTTGCCATTGCCTCGCTGGACGGCTCGATTCGCAACAAAACCCAGACTGCCCAGCGTCATGTGGATGTCAACGGCGTGCTGTCGAGCGAACTCACCGATCAGACCCGCTTCAGCCGTACCGACGTGGGGGACATAGCCCGTATCGAGTCAACAGGCAACCTCTTGCTGCAAGCCGGGCAGGATATCTCCCTGTCGGCCAGCAATCTCCTCGCGGGCCTCGACATGTCCCTCTCGGCAGGGAGGGATATCACCATCGGCAGCCTGGAGGATCGTAGCAAGTGGGAAGAGGGCCAGAACCGCTTCACCCGGGTAGAGCAGCTGATGAGCAGCCTGGATGCGGGTCGTTCATTGGCCCTCTCGGCAGACAGGGATCTGAATATCAGTGCCACCTCCCTCACGGCGAAAGGGGATGCACTGTTGCAGGCTGGCAACGAATTCAGTTTGAAAACCGCGGATAACCAAGCCTCCTTGCATACCACTCGCCGCAATGGCTATGACATCGAGCGTCAGAGTGAAGAGGTGGGGGTCAACCTGACCGCCAACAACATAGCGCTGCACTCGGGCGGAGATCTCAACCTGCGCGCCGCCAGCGTACAGGCGACGGAGCAGCTATCGGCCACCGCTGGGCGAGATCTTCTGGTCGAGTCCGGTGAGACCACCGACTACCGTGAGTCTTATACCAAGGAGACCAAGAAAAAGGCGTTCAGCAAGAAGACCACCACCACCCATGACATCGTCGAGCAACATGCCGCCCAAGCCAGCGATCTGGGTGGCCAGTATGTGCTGCTCAAGGCGCAGCAGGATATGGATATCAAGGGAAGCAATGTGGTCGGGGATCTCGGTGCTACCTTGCTGGCGGGCCGCGATCTGAATATTTCCGCTGTCGATCTGCTGAGCCGCGAGATGCACTTCAGCGAAACCAAGCGCTCAGGCCTGATGGGCGGCGGCGGTCTGGCGGTCACCATCGGCAAACAGCAGCAAAGCAGCGACATGATGGGCACCACTCTGGCCAAAGAGGGCTCCAGCGTCGGCAGCGTGCAGGGAAGTGTTACCCTGCAGGCGGGCAATCAGCTGGTGGTGGCGGGCAGCGATGTCATCGCCGGCAAGGATATCCTGATGACGGGCAAGGATGTCGCCATCCTGTCCGAGCAGCAGATCATCACGCGCAAGGAGGAGTTCAAGAGCCAGAAATCTGGCCTGACCCTGGCCTTGACCGGGGGGGCCGTCACCGCCGTACAGGCTGCCTATGATACCGCCAAGACCAGCAAGGAGAGCAGCAACGATCGCCTGGTCGCCCTGCAAGGCACCAAGGCGGCGATGAGTGGTTACCAGGCCTGGGAGGCATCGCAACTAAGCTCCGGAAGCCCCGGTGGGGTGCCTGACGCCTCCTTCATTGGCATCGCCATTTCGGTGGGCAACCAGCGTAGCCACTCGAGCAACCAGAGCAGTGAGAGCAATGCCTTCACTTCAGAGGTCAACGCAGGCGGCGATGTGACCATAGTTGCCAAGGGGGATGCAGCCAACACCTCTGGTGATCTCCTGATGACAGGCAGTAGCGTCAAGGGGCAGAACGTGACCCTGGGCGCGGCCCGTGATCTGGTGTTGCAATCGGCAGTCAACAGCAGCGATAGCAAGGGCAGCAACCATAGCAGCGGCTGGAATGTGGGGCTCAGTATCGGGGTGACTCAAGGCAGCTTCGGGATCAGCATTTTTGCGAATATGAATGCCGCCAAGGGTAAGGAGAATGGCGATTCGGATCGCTATACCGAAACCAATATCACAGCCGGCAATGCGTTGACCCTCACCTCGGGCCGTGATGCAACTCTGCTCGGGGCCATGGTCAGCGGCGACAAGGTCAATGCCGACATAGGTCGAAACCTGACCCTCGCCAGTCAGCAGGATAACGATCACTATCAGAGCAAGCAGAGCAGCATAGCGGCGGGAGGCAGCTTTACCTTCGGCTCCATGTCAGGCTCTGGCTACATCAATGCCAGTCGACAGAAGATTAACAGCGACTTCGAGAGCGTGGTGGAACAAACCGGGGTCTTTGCCGGCAAACAGGGCTTCGATATCCGGGTCGGTGAGCATACCCAGCTCAATGGTGCCGTGCTGGCGGGCAGTGAGGACGATAGCAAGAATCGGCTCTCTACCGGCACGCTGGGCTGGAGCGATCTGGCCAACCGCGCCGATTATAAGGTCGAAAGCCAGAGCATAGGCATCAGTGGCAGTGGTGGTTCCAAGGAGGGAGGCTTCTCAGGCAAAGGAAAACCGACGGCAGCTACCATGCTGGGGGGGGGCAACAGTAGCGGCAGTGCCAGCTCGACCACTCATGCATCCATCAGCGCGGGTCAGATAGAGATCCGTAACGAAGAGGCGCAGCAGCAGGATCTAGTGACTCTGCACCGGGATCCGACCCAGGCGGCCAACGGCCTCTCACCCATCTTCGACAAGCAAAAAGAGCTGGAGAGGATGCAGGAGGCCCAGATGATAGGCGAAGTCGGACAGCAGGCGACCCAGTTGGTGGTGACCAAATATCTGGGGAAAGCGAACGAGCAAGCCAAGGAAGATCCCGAGTATGCCCAGAGCAAGGAGTACAAGGAACTCCAAGCAAAATGGGGGGTCGGCAGTGACTTCCAACGGGGCATGCAGGCGGCGACAGCCGCCCTGCAAGGACTGGCCGGCGGGAATATCACTCAGGCCGCTGCTGGTGCCGCGGCTCCTTATCTGGCTCAGTTGATTAAACAGCAAACCCCGGAGGGTCCATCCAGGGTGATGGCCCATGCCCTGGTTCAGGGAGCCCTGGCCGCCGCCCAGAACAAGAATGCCATGGTCAGCGCTACCGGCGCCGCTACCGGCGAGCTGGTCGGCATGTTGGCGACTGAACTCTACCACAAAGAGGCAAGCCAGCTGACCGAAGGGGAGAAGGAGACCGTCTCCACCCTGGCGACTCTGGCCGCAGGGCTGGCCGGTGGCCTGACCGGTGCTGATGGTACCGATGTGCTGGCAGGCGCTCAGACCGGCAAGACAGTTGTGGAAAATAACCTGCTGTCCAATGAATATGGTGTTTCGAAGCTAAGCAGAGAAGGCAAGGCTCTTAATGAAAAGCTGAAAGCCGAAGGTATCGGCAATGTTGACGATTTACAGAAGCAATTTGTCTCTTGTAATGGTGATGGTGACTGTGAGCGAGATGCTCGCAATGAGTATCGGCAGCGTGAGCAGGAGGCAGGAAAAAATCTTTATGACATGTATAAGGCAGGCAAATTAACCAGGAATGAATTTGCTCTTCTGGTTACCGATTATGCAAGCGCCATGTTGGCTGGATTACAAGAAGGTGAGCTGAACTCTAAGCAATCAGGGCTGCTAGGTGATATCTACATGCAGTCTGGGCGGGATTGGGCCCCTACCGGCATTATTCTCAATGAGGATATATCGAACATAAGAAATGATGAGCTCCATTTTCAATGGAATGCACAGGGGTTAAACCAAGATAAAATTTATGATCTCTCCCTGAGAGATGAAGTTGTCCATTCGGTATTGGTTCCTGCAGATGTAAATGGAATATACAGTTTATTGGACAATGGTGCTTCAAGTGAAGATATCGTTCGGTATGCGGCTGGAGCTGCGTTTGCCAAAGCAATAGCAAAGGATTCAACTAAGCAACCCTACGAGCCAAATAAAGGTGCTGTAGGAAACATGGGGGAGTTCTTCAAAAAGCCCGGTTTTGGAAGCCAAATGGATAATGAATCCCGTAAAACCAGCCAAATGTATCAAGGGCAGAGTGTTTATCAAGCAAAAGAATCTGTTGGGGATTATATTTCAAAAGGTGATAAGTATTATCTTGATGGAATGCATAAAAATCATATTGAGGTGTTTGATAGTAAAGGTAGGGTGAAGGTTGTCTTGAATCTTGATGGCTCGTATAATGACTCTAAAACTCAATCTGCTATGAAAGATGGGCGGAGGTTGCCAAAATGAAAGATGGTTCCTTGTTTGATGATATTAAAGGGAGTTTCGTACATATCTTGGAGTCTAAAAACCCTGTCCCAGTTGATACAAATGTTCTATTTATTGATTATAGTGCAGCACTAGATGATAGATTTGAACGTTACATGGATTTGTTACAGGAACAGAGTAAATTGCTTTTATTGGCTAAAGAGAATGATGATGATATTGAAATGTTGTCTTCTTTATTAAAGATAAGGACTCATGCGATGAGTCTATCGAGTTTTTTTGATGCCATAGTGGAGGATGCAGAAATAATTATTAAGTTGGGGGCTTGGCCGAAAATACCTGATGGGTATAAAACTTCGGAGGGCTACAATAATCAAGACTGAAAAAATTAGGCCCGTAGGCCCGATTAGCAAAGCCTAATCGGGCATTCGCGAAAATCTGCTTATCATAAAAACACCGACCTTTAGCCGGTATTTTGTATTGTCCGCCAGCTATGCTGGTAAGCGGGTCGTTTAAGCAGACTCCCATCCGCCAAAATTCTGGGATACCCACCATTTTGACCGGGCTGTAGCGGTTTGTTTGGCTTGAAGCATCACTGCGAGGAAGTTGCGATGCCCATTGCCCTTTCACGTCAAATCAGTCTGCAGGATACGCCTTACTACCACGTGGTCAGCCGATGCATGTAGTGGGCCTTCCTGTGCGGGGAAGATGCTTACTCGGGAGAGCTACGAGCTCGTCGCCAGTGGGTGGTCGACACGCTGGGCCCGTTGTCGCGGATTTTTGCCATCGGTATCTGCACCTATGTGGTGATGATCAACCACTATCACCTGGTCCTGAAAGTGGATGCAGAGCAGGCGCAAGGCTGGAGCGAGCGGGAAGTGGCCGAGCACTGGGCGGTACTACTCCAATGGCCGCGGTTGGTACGGCGTTGGTATCAGCTAGACATATTGGAACACACATCTTTTTGATAGAACCCCGCCAGTCTGGTGGGGTTTTGTCTTGTCGGAGATGTGATTATTCCCCATAGAGCCTTATCTCGAGCACATTGGCGATGGCGCTGCCGTTCCAGTGGTATTCCAGATGCTGGGTCTGATGGATCTTGGTGATGAGGCGGGGGCGGTAGAGCACGTAGCAGTCGTGGCCGCTGTGGCGCACCGAGCGATAATGGATGCCATCTTGGCCGTTGGCCTGCTGCTCTTTGGCAAACTCCTGGGAGTGGCCGTAGTCGGTGGCGTGATAGAGGGGGGAGGCGAGATAACCATCCCCGCGAATATCGACGAGGTGGGCGCAGAACTCGGTGTGAAGCACCCGCATCTGCAGTTTCTGGGCCGGCTCCTGGGTGTAACCGAAGACGCGCTCTTGGTGATAGACGGTTTCTTTCACCGCTGTATCGAGGGCGGGGGCGCAGTAGTAGCCGCCAAAGTCCCCCGTGGTGAAGCGGGCCCCCTCCGGATTGAGGTGGGTGAAGGCCGCCATCACATAGCTGCCACCGGCCAGTCCCACCAGCCAGTCTTCTTTTGGCACCCTGCCAAGATCTCCGGCTTCTTCCTTCAACCTGTCGTTGGTGAGGGCCTCGACGGCCCAGACCGCCTCCAGCTCGTCGGCGTTGGCCACGTCTTCATAGAGGCAGATGGGGGGATAGCGGCTCGGGATGATGCGAAAGGCGTGCTGATCGTCCAGCTCGCTGAGGGGCGGAGCGGCTGTCATCAGGCCTGACCCCCACGCCAGGCGTGCAAGCGGGTCGCGACCTCATAGAGATCGGCCACGCGCCCCCCCTGCATGACGTCCATGGCGCTGCGCCCGGCGAAGAAGGGGTGGCTGTTGGGTTTGCGCACCCAGCCGTAGATGCTCTCATCGAGGCTGAACAGCAGTCGCAGGCTCTTGTGGATGTTGAGGATGTAGCTCATCCGCTCCTGCAGATCGACCCCAAGGCGTATGCCACCGCTCGATTCCTTGTACTTGTTCAAGGTTGAACGGGACGAGATGCCAAGCAGGGTTAGCTGTTCATCTGTGCTGCACTGCCATTTATCCAGGATGCGGAATACCACCGGCAGCGCCTTGCTGGGATCGATGGCGTTCTCTTGCCGGGATATTTGTGCTGTTGCGACCATGATGCCTCCTGAACCTCTGTGCCGAAGCGGGCACTGATGCGGTCTATCGCTTGGTTATCAGTATAGAAGTGCTGTGTATATATGTACACATGCATACAAATCTAAATTTATTTGTTCATTGTTGTTATAGGTGAGTCTCTTGGCCGGTCTATGGCTAGGATCAGAAAGGGGACCAATAAAAAGCCCCGCCAATGGGGCGGGGTTTTTGTTTTTCAACCGATGAGGATCAGAGGGCGGGCAGGAAACCGAGGCTCACGCTGACCTGAACCCCGACGATCAGTACCCCCATGGCGCCGGCCAGACCCAGGGCCAGCACGCCACCCGGGGCGCGGTAGTGGTGCGCCTCGGCTCGCTTGCGACTCTGCCACACCAGGGCCACCGGCAGCAGTACCGCCAGCACCGCCAGCGCGATGGCGGCGTAGCCCAGCGCCATGATGAAGCCTTGCGGGAAGTAGAGGGCAAACAGCAGGGGCGGCACAAAGGTGATCATGCCTGTTTGTACGCGGCCGCTGGCGTTGTCCTTGCGGCGGGTCACCTTGGCCATGAAGTCAAACAGACCCAGGGTCACCCCGAGGAAGGAGGTGGCGAGCGCGAGATCTGCAAACAGATGCATCGCCTGATTGAAGGCCGGCCAGCTGACCAGGTTGCCGACGTTGGCGAGCAGGCTGTCCAGGGCGCCGCCAGTCTGGATGAGGCTCTCCTGGCCGAGCAGCCCCAGGATGGCGACCTGCCACAGCACGTAGAGAATGAGCGGCAGGGCGGAACCCCACACGAAGACCCGGCGCAGCTGTTTGGGGCAATCGCCCAGGTAGAGCATCACGCTCGGGATGGAGCCGTGGAAGCCGAACGAGGTGAAGATGACCGGCAGACCCGCCAGCAGCAGGCCCTGGCCGAGCGGCATGGAGAGCAGGTGCTGGCCTTCGGCGCGGGGCAGCAGCAGGGCCAGCACTCCCACCATGATCACCAGTTTCACGGTGAACATCAGCCGGTTGAGGTAATCCACCTGCTTGGTGCCGACGCAGACCATGCCGCCAAACAGCAGGGTGAAGGCCCAGGCGGCCTGCTCCTGACTGACGCTCATGCCCGCATCGGCCAGGGCTTGGGCCAACAGGCTGCTGCCGCCGCTGATGTAGGCGGAGGCCAGAGAGTAGAACAGCATCAGGATGCAGAAGGAGGCGATGCGTTTGCCCCAGGGGCCGAGCAGTTGATCCGCCAGTTGGTGCAGGTACCACTTGCCGGTGTTGAGGCTTGCCTCTACCTGCAGCATGGCGGTGAAGGCCATCAGGGCCCAGAGCCCGACCATCAGCAGCAGGGTGGCGGGGCCGCCGAGGGAAGAAGAAGCCAGCGGCAGGGCCAGCATGCCGGCGCCGATCGTGGTGCCGGCGATGAGCAGGGTACAACCGAGAGTCTTGGTGTTCATGAGGTTCATCCGAAACTGTAAAAAGATGCCAGGAGCAGTGGTGGCAAGGCGCCTCCGGGGGCGAGGCCGGAGGCTAGCGATATCGGAATGGCTGCATCTGTACACTGGACCTGTCGATTGTAAAATTTGGTTGCCAAGTTAGCGGATTAAAATAGCGGTTACAAGGGATAAAGGCTGTGCTTTGTACTGTCAGGTGGCAGTAAGTGGAAATAAATGATGACAGTGTGGCGTTATGGGTGGTGAAAAATGCGCCGACGAGTGATCTCGCCGGCGCAGGGTTCAGTGCCCGGCCTGGCGCCGACGCTGGCATGTGGGTGAGGGGGGTTAACGGCGGCGCTTGAGGGTGCGGCTCACATAATGCAGGCCCGCCTGGTAGTCACCGTTGATGGCCTTGAGGGCGAGAGCCAGCGCCTGGCTCGCCAGGGCATCGTGCTGTTGGGGCAGGGAGTTGATGCCAAAGGGCAGGAAGTCCAGCAGCCTGTCATCGCCGAAGGTGGCCATGGCGAGCTGGCTCATGTCGCTCTCCTGCTCCAACAGATAGTCGAGCACCCCTTCCATCAGGATGTAGGAGGTGGCGACCAGGGCCTCGGGCAACTGGCCGAGTTGCTGGTGCAAGCGCTTGATCAGCCGATAGCCCTCGGCGCGGGAGAAGTGCTCCCCCTCGCAGAGATGGGCTGAGGGGCGGGCACCGTTGTGATCCGCCTGCGCCTGTTCAAAACCCGCCTTGCGCTCCTGGCTGATCGTGAGATTTGGCAGTGCCGTGATCAAAGCCAGATGCTGGATGGCCGGGGTGAGCAGGGAGGCGGTGAGATCGCGGCTCGCTTTTTGGTTCTCGCTCGCCACCGTGATGAAGTGCTCCGCCGCCATGGCGCGGTCGATGGCCAGGATCTGCACGCCGCGGGCCTGCTGATCCAGATAAAAAGGATCAGCAGGCGGCAGGCAGCTCGCCACCAGCAGCGCATCCACGTGGCGGCTCACCAGCATGCGGGCCAGCTCCTTCTCGGTATCCGGCTCATCTTCCGAGCAGACGATCAGCAACTGGTAACCCTGGGCCCGCGCCCCCTGCTCGAGCCGCTTGGCGAGCTTGGCATAACTGGCGTTTTCCAGATCCGGCAGGATGAAACCGAGCGTCCTGGTCTGGCCGCCGCGCAGGGAGGCGGCGCGGCTGTCCGGTTGATAGTTGTGGGCATTGACCACCGCCATCACCTTGTCGCGGGTGGCCTGGCTGATGCGGTATTGATCGGCCTTGCCGTTGATCACATAGCTGGCGGTGGTGCGCGAGACGCCGGCCAGGGCGGCGATTTCATCCAGTTTCATCATGTTGGCTCTGTTTGAGTTGCAAGGCCCGCGTCTGCCCGAGGCGGGGCAGCGAAAAGTGTGCGCGGGATCATATCATTGAAAAGCACTCTCTGCGGGTACTTGAACAATTGGCTGAAACGATTCAGTCTGAGTGTAGGTGAAACGATTCAGCTTGTCAGCAAGCAATGGCCGACCGGGTTTAAAAACGGGTTCCGGATCACGATGGGACACATTCCGGTCTACTTTTGGCAGGCAAGTTTCCTGAAATTCAAATGGTGTTGAGCAGAACCCGCTCTCAGGCGAGGTCGACTCTTGAGGAGAATCTCTATGTTGAAGTTGGCGCGACAGCAGATACTGCTGGGGCAATCGGTCGGGACCAAGGAGGAGGCCATCGCCCTGCTGGCCGACAAACTGACCGAGGCCGGTCTGGTGGAAGCCGGCTATGTGGATGGCATGCTGGCCCGTGAGGCGCAGCACGCCACCTACCTTGGCAGCGGCATCGCCATTCCCCACGGCACCACGGACACCCGTCATCTGGTCAAAAGTACAGGCGTCATGGTGGCCCAGTTCCCGCAAGGGATTGAATGGGATGATGGTCAGATTGCCTACGTGGCCATCGGCATCGCCGCCAAGTCCGACGAGCATCTGGGGATCCTGCGCCAGCTCACCCATGTGCTGGGTGACGAGCAGGCCGCTCAAACGCTCAGGACCGCCACCGATGAAGAGACCATCATCAAGATCCTGACCGGTGCCAACGAGGCGAAAGAGGTGCAATTCCTGACCCTGGCCGACTTCCCGGCGGACGATCGGGACCAGCTGCTGCTGGGGGCTGCCGCCCGCGCCAAATCCGCCGGCTGGGGGGACGCCTCCATGGTGAGCGCTCTGCTGGCAAGCGAACCTGCCTATTTGGGGGAAGGCGTCTGGCTGGCCCGTGCCAATGTGCAGCACACCGCCTCCGCCCAGACCGGTTGGGTACTGGCCACCCCGAGCACAGCGCTGAGCGCAGGGGATCTGCCGGTGAACGCCTTGCTGCTGCTGTGCGCCGCCGATGCCAGCCATCTGCCGCAGCTCGAGAATCTCGCCAAGCTTGCCGCCGCATCTCAGCTCGCCAGCCTGGCGGGCAGCGAGGGGCTCGCCATGTTGCAAGCGGGGCCGGCATCCGGCCTGTCCGATACCTTCACCATCATCAACCCCCACGGCCTGCACGCCCGCCCTGGCGCCATGCTGGTCAAGGTGGCCAAGGAGTTTGAATCTGACATCCGGGTGGCGAACCTGGATGGCAGCGGCGAGGTGGTCTCCGCCAAGAGCCTGATGAAGGTCATCGGCCTGGGTGTGAAATGCGGTCACCGTCTCGCGTTTCGCGCCGAAGGGGCGGACGCCGAGGCTGCTCTCAAGGGCATAGGCGCCGCGATTGCCGCCGGCCTGGGTGAGGGAGCCCTCTCATGACACTAATGACCATCACCCTCAACCCGGCGCTGGATCTCACCACCCGCCTCGAGGCCCTGGTCCCTGGCGAGGTGAACCTGGTGAGCGAGGGCAATCTGCGCGCCGCCGGCAAGGGGATCAACGTCGCCATGGTCTTGAAAGATCTTGGCCGTGAGGTGGGGCTGAGCGGCTGGCTCGGCGCCGATAACCAGCAGAGCTTCGTGTCGCTGTTTGCCGAGCGCGGGCTGGCGGATCACTTCGTGCGGGTCGCGGGCAGCACCCGCATCAACGTCAAGATCTCCGAGCAATCGGGGCGGGTCACGGATCTCAATTTGCCGGGACTGGACATCAGTGATGAGGCCATTCATCAGCTGGAGGCGGCCATCGACGATCTGGCCCCTCATGCGGATTGGTTCGTGCTGGCGGGCAGCCTGCCCAAGGGTGTGGAGCCGGCCTATTGCGCCCGCCTCATCACCCTGCTCAAGGCCAAGGGCAAGAAGGTCATCTTCGATTGCAGCGGCGCGGCCCTCAAGGCCGGCCTTCGCGCCGCGCCGACCCTGGTCAAACCGAATCTCGAGGAGCTTGAGCAGTGGGCCGGGCGCCCCATCAAGACCCTGAAAGAGCAGGCCGAGTGTGCCCGCGCCCTGCAGGCGGACGGCATAGAACACGTGGTGGTTTCCAACGGCGCAGAGGGCCTCATCTGGTTTGGCCCGGATGCCGTTTGGCAGGCCGTGCCGCCGCGCATGCAGGTGATCAGCACGGTCGGCGCCGGTGACTCTCTGGTGGCCGGGCTCGCCCACGGCCTCAGCCTTGGCTGGGCGCCGGAGCAGACCCTGCGCCTCGCCACCGCCGTCTCGGCTCTGGCGGTGAGCCAGGTCGCGGTGGGCTTTAGCGACATCCGGGTCTTGACCCCCTTACTGGAGCAGGTTCGGGTACAACGCCTCGATCCCGCTCAATGTGATCCTATGGAACCTTCAGGAGATGCCCAATGAAAGCAATCTTGGTCACGGCTTGCCCCGCGGGCATCGCCACCAGCTTTCTCGTTGCCAAACGAATAGAACAACAGGCCAAGCTGGCCGGTTGGGAGCTGCAACTTGACGTTGACTCGAGCGTGCAGCCGCGCCAGCAGCCCTCGGCCGCCGATATCGCCGCCGCCGATCTGGTGCTGGTGGTGGCAAACGCCCCGGTGGATCTCGCTGCCTATGACGGCAAGCGCCTCTATCAGGGCAGCATGGATCTCGCCTTGCAGGATCCCGCTGCCGTGCTGAGCGCCGCCGAGAGGGAGGCCAAGGTCTATCGCCATCAGGCCGCGCCGGCTGTTGCCGCTACACTTGCGAGTGCTACCAAGCGCATCGTGGCGGTGACGGCTTGTCCCACTGGCGTTGCCCACACCTTTATGTCGGCGGAAGCGCTCGAGACCATGGCCAAGCAGCTGGGTCATCAGATCCGGGTCGAAACTCAAGGTTCGGTCGGTGCCCAGAATGCCCTGACGGCGGAGGAGATAGCCGCCGCCGATCTGGTGTTCCTCGCCACCGACATCGAGGTGGACATGGCCCGCTTCGATGGCAAGCCTGTGTATCACACCAGCACGGGGGCGGCCCTCAAGAAGACTCGCGCCGAACTGGATAAGGCCTGGACCGAGGCCGCCGTCTATCGTCACAGCGGCGCTGCGGTTGCTAAAAAGGAAGAGAAGGCCGGCCCTTACAAGCACCTGCTGACCGGCGTCTCCTTCATGCTGCCCATGGTGGTGGCCGGTGGCCTCATTATCGCCATCTCCTTCATCTTCGGGATTGAGGCGTTCAAGGAGCAGGGAACACTGGCTGCTGCTCTGATGCAGATCGGCGGTGGCTCGGCCTTCGCCCTGATGATCCCGGTGCTGGCGGGTTACATCGCCTACTCCATCGCCGACCGTCCGGGTCTGGCTCCCGGCATGATCGCCGGTATGCTGGCAAGTTCCCTCGGCGCCGGTTTCCTCGGTGGTATCGTCGGTGGCTTCCTGGCCGGTTACAGCGCCAAGTTCCTGAGTGACAAGGTGCGCCTGCCGGTGACACTGGAAGCGCTCAAGCCCATCCTCATCATTCCGTTGTTCGCCAGCCTGTTCACCGGTCTCGTCATGATCTACGTGGTGGGCGGCCCGGTCGCCGGCATCATGAGCGCCATGACAGAGTTCTTGAACAACATGGGCTCCGCCAACGCCGTGCTGCTGGGGGTCATCATCGGCGCCATGATGTGCTTCGACATGGGTGGCCCGGTCAACAAGGCTGCCTACGCGTTCGGGGTCGGCCTGCTCGCCTCCAAGACCTATGCCCCCATGGCCGCCGTGATGGCTGCTGGCATGGTGCCGGCACTGGGAATGGGGATAGCCACCTTCCTCGCCAGCAAGAAGTTCATCAAGGCGGAGCAGGAAGCGGGCAAGGCCTCCTTCGTGCTGGGTCTGTGCTTCATCTCCGAGGGGGCCATTCCGTTCGCCGCCAAGGATCCGATGCGGGTCATTCCTGCCTGCATGGTGGGGGGGGCCCTGACAGGCGCGCTCTCCATGCTGTTCGGCTGCGAACTGGTGGCGCCCCATGGTGGCCTGTTCGTGCTCTTCATCCCGAACGCCATCAGCCATGTGCTCATGTACATACTGGCGATAGCGGCAGGGTCGCTTGTGACCGGTGTCGCCTATGCCATGCTCAAGCGCAGCGAGCAAGGGGCGACCAAGCTGGCGACGGCCTGAGTGGCTAACAGTTTGCTAGTGAAATAGTGCAAGAAGGCGACCCTATGGTCGCCTTCTTTTTTATTGCCAGTAGGATTTCCAACAGGGTGGCATGCAGCGAAACAGGCTCGCAATATCGAACGTCGGCTGTCAAAAATCCCAACCTGTGGGGGGCGATGACGGCGGCTCGGCGGCCTCGCGCGCCTTGCGCCGCGCCGCCTCCACCCGCGCCTTGCGGCCCCGGCACAGACGCATCACCTCCTGCTGCTCGGCCGGGGTCATGGTCAGCCAGTTGAAACGCTCCTCCCGACTGCGCAGGCACCCCTTGCAGTAACCCTTGTTGTTGACCTCACAGACCCCGATGCAGGGGCTCTGGAGCGGGAAGATCTCGAGCTGTTCCATCCACCACCTCTCGCGCCTCGTTACCTTGTTATAACCCAGAGTGGCCCGTTGGCGAAGGGGCTGCCATAAAGGGGCAATTTCTGGCAGGGACCGAGCCAGCGGAATGCCAGATGCGAGGGCGCTAGAACGCAGAATGGGACAGGTACGGGGATGGCGCTCCCCGTGTCCGGCCCTCGGCTAAGCTTCGAGATGCTGTTTATCTATCAGGAGTCACAGACATGAAAGGGTTACACCAAGGATCGGGTCTCGCACTGATATGGCTGGTGGCCAGCGGGGCATTGGGCGCCGCCGAGCTGATCAATCGCAACATCACGGAGGCAGACGTCAAGGGCGCGCAGGATGGCTGGGGCAAGGCCCTGATCCAGATCAGCGACGACTACCGGGCGGGAGGCATCGAGAAGGCGAAGGCCACCGCCTCCGCCGTGCTCGACAGCGCTTACGGCTATGCCGACGGGCCCGTGCTGTTCAAGCCGACCCTGGCGAGCGGGGAGCAGACCTTTCGCCTGACCAAGGCGGGGGCGCTGGCCTACTTCGTCGGTCAGGATCCGGCCTATCCGTCGGATACCGGCTTTGCCCTGAAAAACTGGAAGAGCTACCGCTACGACAATGCCGCCGTCTACATCGACGGCAACATGGCGCTGACCATGGGAACAGTGCACCTCGTCGATCGCGATAACAAGGAGGTCGATGTGGACAAGACCTGGGGATTTCGCAAGGGGGACGATGGCAAGGTGCGCATCATCCTGCATCACTCCTCGTTGCCGTACTCCCACTGAGCCCGTTTAGCCCTGGGCTGGCCCTGTGCGATGAGGCACCGGGCCAGCCTCCCTTGTCGCGGCGCCATGCGCCATTCATCCATTCTGTCCTGAACCGTCTCTGTGTGCATCCCTGTCGCAGGGATCGACAAAGGCGATGAATTTTGCAATTTATGGGGTCAACAGGGCCTTTGTTTTTGTATGATAGCGCCGCCTGTGGCGGGGCCAGGGACGCGCCTTGAGGGGCTCGGGATCTCCCGCCCGGAGCATTGAGTTAATTCATCATTATTTTCATGAAGTTAGCGTTTTCTGGTTAGACGAGGAATTATGAACAAACGCGCGTACTGGTTGAGTGCCCTGGTGCTTGGGTTGGCGGGTTGTGCCAGCGACCCCGAGCCCGCCAAGGTCCCCCAGAAGAAGTCAGATGCCAGATGCTTTTTGAACTGCGAGGTGCCAGTCAATCTGGGCAAGCAGTATCTGGACGGCACACTGCCGGACGATCTGGTGCGGGTGGAGTATGTCAACAGCCGCCAGTCGTCGGATTTCAGCCGATTCGGCCCCCAGAGCCGGTTGGTACTGGAGCGCTCCGGCCGGATGGCGAGCCGCTACGGTGAGCTCTATCGCCAGCTCTCCCGCTGGGTGGCGAACGGTGGCAATCCCGCCCAGATCACCCAGTACGGCATCAGCCTGGCCCAGCTCGGCGGCGCCGATCGCATGGGTAACGTGCTCTTCACCGGCTACTACTCGCCGGTGCTGGAGGTGCGCCACCGGCCGGACGCCAAGTACAAGTACCCCATCTACGCCATGCCCAACTGCGCGGGTCGCTGCCCGAGCCGCGCCCAGATCCACCAGGGGGCCCTGGCGAATCGCGGGCTCGAGCTTGGGTACAGCAAGTCCCTCATCGACAACTTCCTGATGGACGTGCAGGGCTCGGGCTTCGTGCACTACGGCGATGACGACAGGCTGCAGTACCTCGGTTACAGCGGCAAGAACGGCCACGGCTATGTGAGTATCGGCCGGGTGCTGATCGACCGCGGCGAAGTGCCCAAGGAGCAGATGTCCATGAAGGCCATCAAGGAGTGGGCCAACCGCCAGCCGGAAGAAAACGTCATGGAGCTGGTGGAGCAGAACCCCTCCTATGTCTTCTTCGAGCGCCGCCCCACCAACGACGTGGTCGGCGCCGCCGGCATTCCGTTGCTGCCCATGTCGGCGGTGGCGGCCGACAAGACCTTACTACCCATGGGCACCCCCATCCTCGCGGAAGTGCCGCTGCTCGACAAAGCCGGCAACTGGACCGGCAAGCACCAGCTGCGCCTGTTGATCGCCCTGGATGTGGGCGGTGCGGTGAAGAAGGGGCACCTGGATCTCTACCACGGCATGGGGGAGAAGGCCGGGGTGGCCGCGGGCCACTACAAGCACTTCGGCCGGGTCTGGAAGCTGGGTCTGCACCACGGGCCGACCGCCGCCCCCTGGATCTGACGCCATAAGCTGACCGACGCGGGCAGTACATGCGTGAGAAATAAAAAAGCCGCCGGATTATCCGGCGGCTTTTTTGTGGGAGCTCGGCGACGAGATGTGGCCGGCTTAGGTCTGTGAAGGGATCAGGCCTTCTTGAGATCCAGCCGTATGGCGCCCACCGGTTTGCAGCAGCAGGGCAGGCACTCTCCCTGGGAGACGAAGGCCAGCGGCACATTGGGATAGTGCACCCGGCCTTCGAGCAGCGGCGTGCGACAGGCGCCGCAATAGCCGCTGCGGCACTGGAACTCCACCTGATGGCCGTGGCGCTCCAGAGTCTCCAGCAGGCTCTCGCCAGGGTGGGGCGAGAGGGTGCCATCCCCGGTATGCACCAGGGGCGTCAGAGCCTCCTGCTCGGCCTCATGGCGCAGGGTAGGGGACGGGGTGCCGATGGCATCACTCATTATGCCGTGTCACCGCGTCGACAGCCGCTGCCCGTCACGGCGCAACAAGCCCCTTGTCTCATCACAGCTCGAAGTCACCGAGATCGTCGGCGTGTACTTCGCTGTCGATCTGGCCGACCAGGTAGGAGCTCACTTCCACCTCTTGGGGGGCGACCTGCACGTTGTCGGAGGACAACCAGGTGTTGATCCAGGGGATGGGGTTTTGCTTGGCGCCGGCAAAGGCCGGCTGCAGACCCACCGCATTCATGCGCAGGTTGGTGATGTACTCCACGTACTGGCAGAGGATGTCCTTGTTCAGACCGATCATGGAGCCGTCTTGGAACAGGTACTCGGCCCACTCCTTCTCCTGGATGGCGGCCTCCTTGAACAGCTCGAAGCAGGCCTGCTCGCACTCGACGGCGATCTCGGCCATGTCCGGATCGTCGTTGCCGCTGCGCATCAGGTTCAGCATGTGCTGGGTGCCGGTGAGGTGCAGGGCCTCGTCGCGGGCGATCATCTTGATGATCTTGGCGTTGCCCTCCATCAGCTCGCGCTCGGCGAAGGCGAAGGAGCAGGCGAAGCTCACGTAGAAGCGGATCGCCTCCAGGGCGTTGACACTCATCAGGCACAGATAGAGCTTCTTCTTCAGCTCCCGCAATGTGATGGTCACTTCACGACCGGTCACCTGGTGAGTCCCTTCTCCGTGCAGGTGATAGAGGGCGGTCGCCTCGATCAGATCGTCGTAGAAGTGGCTGATGGAGCCGGCTCGCTTCAAGATCTGCTCGTTGGTGACGATGTCATCGAACACCTGACCCGGGTTGTTGACGATGTTGCGGATGATGTGGGTGTAGGAGCGAGAGTGGATGGTCTCTGAGAAGGCCCAGGTCTCGATCCAGGTCTCCAGCTCCGGGATGGAGACCAGCGGCAGCAGGGCCACGTTCGGGCTGCGACCCTGGATGGAGTCCAGCAGGGTCTGGTACTTCAGGTTGGAGATGAAGATGTGCTGCTCGTGGGGGGGCAGCGCCTGATAGTCGATGCGGTCGTGGGAGACGTCCACCTCTTCCGGGCGCCAGAAGAAGGAGAGCTGCTTCTCGATCAGCCGCTCGAAGATGTCGTGTTTTTGTTGATCGTAACGGGCCACGTTGACCGATTGGCCAAAGAACATGGGCTCCTTGAGTTGATCGTTTTGGGTCTGGCAGAACGTTGAATAGGCCATGGTTGTCGAATGTCGCGAAATGGAGGAAACAGGAGGGCGGGAGCTTGTCGCTCCCGCCCGGTTCATCAGATCTTACAGGCGCCGCCGGCACAACCGTCATCTTGCAGATCGGTCTGGGCATCGTCCGCACCATCACGGGTGTTGTGATAGTACAGGGTCTTGAGGCCGTATTTGTAGGCGGTCAGCAGATCCTTGAGCAGCTGCTTCATCGGTACCTTGTTGCCTTCGAAACGGGCGGGATCATAGTTGGTGTTGGCGGAGATCGCCTGATCCACGAATTTTTGCATGATACCGACCAGCTGCAGGTAACCATCCACGCTCGGTTGCTTCCACAGCAGTTCGTACTGATCCTTCAGGCGGTGATACTCGGGCACCACCTGCTTGAGGATGCCGTCCTTGGAGGCCTTGACCGACACCAGGCCGCGCGGCGGCTCGATGCCGTTGGTGGCGTTGGAGATCTGGCTGGAAGTCTCACTCGGCATCAGGGCGGTCAGGGTGGAGTTGCGCAGACCCACGGTCTTGATGTCAGAGCGCAGCGCTTCCCAGTCCAGGTGCAGCGGCTCGTTGCACAGGGCATCCAGATCCTTTTTATAGGTATCGATGGGCAGGATCCCCTGGGCATAGGTGGTTTCGCCAAAGGCCGGGCAGGGGCCGAACTCGCGGGCCAGCTGCACGGAGGCCTTCAGCAGGTAGTACTGGATCGCCTCGAAGGTGCGGTGAGTCAGCGCGAGGCCTGAGCCGTCGGAGTAGCGGGCACCATTCTTGGCCAGGTAATAGGCATAGTTGATGACACCGATCCCCAGGGTGCGGCGATTCATGCTGCCTTTTTGCGCGGCTTTCAGCGGGTAGTCCTGATAGTCGAGCAGGGCATCCAGGGCGCGCACGGCCAGATCGGCCATCTCTTCCAGGTCTTCCAGCTTCTCGATGGCGCCGAGGTTGAAGGCGGACAGGGTGCACAGGGCGATTTCGCCATCCTCGTCATCCACGTTGTTGAGCGGCTTGGTGGGCAGCGCAATCTCGAGGCAGAGGTTGGACTGGCGCACCGGCGCCACGGCCGGATCGAACGGGCTGTGGGTGTTGCAGTGATCCACGTTCTGGATGTAGATGCGACCGGTACCGGCGCGCTCCTGCATCATCAGGGAGAAGAGATCGACCGCCTTGAGAGTCTTCTTGCGAATGGCCGGATCCTGCTCGTACTTGACGTAGAGCTCCTCGAACTTGTCCTGATCCGCGAAGAAGGCGTCATACAGGCCAGGGGCGTCGGAGGGGGAGAACAATGTGATGTCGCCGCCCTTGATGAGGCGCTGGTACATCAGCTTGTTGATCTGCACCCCGTAGTCCATGTGACGGACCCGGTTCTCTTCCACGCCGCGGTTGTTTTTCAGGACCAGCAGGCTCTCCACTTCTGTGTGCCACAGGGGGTAGAACAGGGTGGCCGCGCCGCCGCGCACGCCGCCCTGGGAGCAGCACTTCACGGCAGTCTGGAAGTACTTGTAGAAGGGGATGCAACCGGTGTGGAAGGCTTCGCCGCCACGGATGGGGCTGCCCAGACCACGGATGCGACCGGCGTTGATGCCGATGCCGGCGCGCTGGGAGACGTAGCGCACGATGGCGCTGGCGGTGGCATTGATGGAATCCAGGCTGTCATCGCACTCGATCAGCACGCAGGAGCTGAACTGACGGGTCGGGGTGCGCACACCGCTCATGATGGGGGTGGGCAGGGAGATCTTGAAGGTCGAGACCGCATCGTAGAAGCGCTTGATGTAGTCCAGACGGGTATCTTTCGGGTACTTGGAGAACAGGCAGGCCGCCACCAGGATGTAGAGGAACTGCGGGCTCTCGTAAATTTCGCCGGTGACGCGGTTTTGGACCAGGTACTTGCCTTCCAGCTGCTTGACCGCGGCGTAGGAGAAGTCCATGTCGCGCCAGTGATCCAGGTGCGCGTTGAGCTCCTCGAATTCGGCCTGGGTGTAGTCGGTCAGCAGGTGCTTGTCGTATTTGCCCATGTCCACCAGCTTGGCGACGTGCTGGTAGAGGTGGGGTGGCTCGAACTGGCCGTAGGCCTTCTTGCGCAGGTGGAAGATGGCCAGACGGGCGGCCATGTACTGGTAGTCCGGGCTCTGTTCGGAGATCAGATCGGCGGCAGCCTTGATGATGGTCTCGTGGATGTCGGCGGTACGGATACCGTCATAGAACTGGATGTGGGACTTGAGCTCTACCTGGGAGACCGACACGTTGTCGAGCTTCTCGGCAGCCCAGTCGAGCACGCGGTGAATCTTATCCAGATCGATGGGTTCTTTGTGTCCGTTACGCTTCGTCACAAACAAGTTCATTGGCTGATGACCCTTATGAGTTGATGCCTGCCGGCATCGGTTGATTCCCGAAAAACCATCGCGCCACGCACCCCACGGACCTGGCTTGGTAAAAAGTGGGGGCGTACTGCGCGATGAATCACAAGATATAGTGTTATTTTGAATTCGAACTACAAGATAGTGAGGTCGTCCCCGCATTGCAACGTGTGGATAACCCGATAGCTGTGGATAAATTGTGGGTGTTCGGGCCGGAGTTAGTGGGCGCTCACAGTGAGTGGGTTTTCATGCGTCCGATCCGTCAAATGCAAGTCCGATGATCGAAGATGGAAAATTAAAATAACTTTTTTTGCTTGCGAAAATCGGATGGTTTTACTAGCAAATAGGCACTGGTTATCCCTTGCGCAGCAAGGGTCAAAAGCTGTCCGCTGCCGCCCGTCGCCCTCGCTCGGAGCATGAAAAAGGAGCCGATATCGGCTCCCTCTGCTTGGCTGTTGGATGGCAGCATGACGCACTTTCTGAACGCCCGCTGGCAGCATAAGGTGCCTGCCACATCCATCAACGGATCCCATGCCCGGGCCCGTTCAGCTCAGCTCGTAGCGCAGCCAGTGGTGCAGGGCCTGCACGGTGTCGAAGTGCAGATCCGCCCCCCAGTCGGCGGGATCCTCGTCGTCGTGCAGATAGCCCCAGCCCGCCACCGCGGTGCGCATGCCCGCATTGCGACCCGCTTCTATGTCGCGCACATGATCCCCCACATAGAGGCAGTGAGCGGCGTCCACCCCGAGCTGCTCGCAGGCGTAATACATGGGGGCGGGGTCGGGCTTGCGCACCGGCAATGTGTCGGCGCTGACGGTGACGCCGCAGCCCGCCAGGGCCGGCAGGGCCGCCAGCAGCGGCTCGGTGAGAAAGCCCGGCTTGTTGGTGACGATACCCCAGGGCAGCTCTTTCTCCTCCAGCCACTCGATCAGCGCCAGCATGCCGTCGTAGGGGCGGGTGCCGACACAGAGGTTCGCCGCATAGTAGTCGAGCAGGGCGGTGCGAAGGCGCGTGGCACCGAGTTCCTCGAGCAGCTCGTCCCCAAGACCTGCCTTCAGCAGCCCCAGCGCCCCGTGGGAGGTGGTCTGGCGGATCACCTCGTCGGAGAGCGGCGCGAAGCCTTCGTTTATCAGCACGTGGTTGACGGCGGCGCCGAGATCCGGGGCCGTGTCGAGCAGGGTGCCGTCCAGGTCGAACAGCACGCAGCGCAGGGGGGCCTTGCTGGCGGCGCTCATCAGCCTTGCTCCGGACGTGTGAAACTCACCATGTAGTTGACGTCCACGTTGGCGCCGAGCCTGAAGTGGCCGGTGAGGGGGTTGTAGTGCACCCCGCTCATGTCTTGCACCACCAGGCCTGCCTCCTCACCCATGCGGCACAGCTCTGCCGGGGTGATGAACTTCTTGTGGTCGTGGGTACCCTTGGGCACCATCTTCATCAGGTACTCGGCCCCCAGGATCATCATCAGATAGGCCTTGGGGTTGCGGTTGATGGTGGAAACCACCACTTGACCACCCGGGCGTACCAGGGTCGCGATGGCCCGCAGCACTGAGGCGGGATCCGGCACGTGCTCCAGCATCTCCATGCAGGTGACCAGATCATACTGGCCGGGAGCCTCGGCGGCGTGAGCCTCGGCGGTGATCTGCCGATACTCGAGCTCCACCCCGGCTTCCAGGGCGTGGAGGCGGGCGACCCCGAGGGGCTCCTTGCCCATGTCGATGCCGGTGACCCTGGCGCCACGGCGGGCCATGCTCTCGGAGAGGATGCCGCCACCGCAGCCGATGTCGAGGGCACGCTTGCCGAACAGGCCGCTGCTCTTGTCGGTGATCCAGTCGAGGCGCACCGGGTTGATCTGGTGCAGCGGCTTGAACTCGCCCTCCATGTCCCACCAGCGGGAGGCAATGGCTTCAAATTTGGCGATTTCTGTCAGATCGACGTTGGCGTCACTGTGCATTTTCATGGATCCTGTGGCAGGGGCGCGCAAGGGAGGAGAGGCGCGCAATCTATTGTCCTGGCGGGCATTATAACGGACGGACTTTGTCAAACCAGCCTGATTTGCGGCTTAAGGTATTTCACGTCCTGTGTTACCATGTCGCGCTGTTTAAGCCAAAGAACAACTAATTAGGGATTAAGGCTTTCTATGAGCGATCTGGCCAGAGAGATCACGCCGGTCAACATCGAAGAAGAGCTCAAGAGTTCCTATCTGGATTACGCCATGAGCGTGATCGTAGGACGAGCTCTGCCGGATGTGCGTGATGGCTTGAAACCGGTTCACCGCCGCGTTCTGTATGCAATGAACGAGTTGGGGAACGACTGGAACAAGCCCTATAAAAAATCGGCCCGTGTGGTCGGTGACGTAATCGGTAAATATCACCCGCATGGCGACAGCGCCGTGTATGACACCATCGTCCGCATGGCGCAGGATTTCTCCATGCGCTACATGCTGGTCGACGGTCAGGGCAACTTCGGTTCGGTGGACGGCGATAACGCCGCCGCCATGCGTTATACCGAAGTGCGGATGGCGCGCATCTCCCACGAGCTGCTGGCCGATCTGGACAAAGAGACCGTGGACTGGGTGCCGAACTATGACGGCACCGAGATGATCCCGGCTGTCATGCCCACCAAGGTTCCCACCCTGTTGATCAACGGCTCCTCCGGTATCGCGGTGGGCATGGCGACCAACATTCCTCCTCATAACCTCACCGAGATAGTGAACGGCTGTCTGGCGCTGATCGAAAATGGTGATCTCACCATCGATGAGCTGATGACCTATGTCACCGGCCCGGATTTCCCCACTGGTGGCATCATCAACGGTCGCTCCGGCATCGTGCAGGCCTATCGTACCGGCCGCGGCTCCGTCTATGTGCGGGCCAAGGCCGAGGTGGAAGTGGACGACAAGAGCGGTCGCGAGACCATCATAGTCCACGAGATCCCCTATCAGGTGAACAAGGCGCGGCTCATCGAGAAGATAGCCGAGCTGGTCAAAGAGAAGAAGATCGAGGGCATCAGCGCCCTGCGCGATGAGTCTGATAAAGACGGCATGCGCATCGTTATCGAGATCAAGCGCGGCGAGTCCGGCGAGATTGTGCTGAACAATCTCTACAAGCACACTCAGATGCAGACCACGTTCGGCATCAACATGGTGGCGCTCGATAACAACCAGCCCAAGGTGATGAACCTTAAAGAGATCCTGGATGCCTTCCTGCTGCACCGCCGTGAGGTGGTGACCCGCAGAACCGTGTTCGAACTGCGCAAGGCGCGGGATCGGGCCCACATCCTGGAAGGTCTGGCGGTCGCCCTGGCCAACATCGACCCCATCATCGAGCTCATTCGTCACAGCGCGACTCCGGCCGATGCGAAGGCTGGCCTGGTCGCCCGCGGCTGGGAGCTCGGCAACGTGGCCTCCATGCTGGAGAAATCCGGTGACGACGCTGCCCGCCCCGAGTGGCTGGAGCCGGAGTTCGGCATCCGTGAGGGTCACTACTACCTGACCGAACAGCAGGCCCAGGCCATCCTGGACCTGCGTCTGCACAAGCTGACCGGCCTCGAGCACGAGAAGATCCTGGAAGAGTACCAATCTCTGCTGGATCTCATCGCCGAGCTGCTGCACATCCTGGCAAGCCCGGAACGCCTGATGGAGGTGATCCGCGATGAACTGCTGGCGGTACGCGAGCAGTATGGCGACGAGCGTCGCACCGAGATCAGCATGTCCAGTGCCGAGATCAACATCGAAGATCTGATCACCCCGGAAGACGTGGTGGTCACCCTGTCTCACCAGGGTTATGTGAAGTATCAACCGCTCTCCGACTACGAGGCCCAGCGCCGCGGTGGTCGTGGCAAGTCGGCCACCCGGATCAAGGAAGAGGACTTCGTGGAGCGTCTGCTGGTGGCCAACACCCACGACACCATCCTGTGCTTCTCCACCCGTGGCAAGGTCTACTGGCTCAAGGTGTATCAGCTGCCGGAGGCGTCCCGTGGCGCCCGCGGTCGTCCGATCATCAACCTGCTGCCGCTGGAAGAGGGTGAGCGCATCACCGCCATCCTGCCGGTGAAAGAGTATGCCGACGACAAGTATGTCTTCTTCGCCACCGCCGACGGTACCGTGAAGAAGACCAGCCTGTCTGCGTTCAGCCGTCCGCTCTCCTCCGGTATCCGTGCCATCAACCTCAAAGAGGGGGATGAGCTCATCGGGGTGGATATCACTGACGGTAGCAACGAGATCATGCTCTTCTCCGACGCGGGCAAGGTGGTTCGCTTCGCCGAAGGCAGCGGCCGCGCCGATGCGGCAGATGCGGGTGACGACGTCGAGAACGACGACGATGCCGGCAACGATGACGACGGCAGCGATAACGGTGAAGGCGGTGAAACCAAGGGTGCCTTCAAGGGCGTGCGTCCCATGGGTCGTACTGCCGCCGGTGTCCGCGGTATCCGTCTGCCGAGCGGCAACAAGGTGGTCTCCCTCATCGTCCCCCGTGGCGAGGGCGCCATCCTCACTGCCACCGAGAACGGTTACGGCAAGCGCACCGCGCTGGACGAATACCCGACCAAGAGCCGCGGCACCCAGGGCGTCATCTCCATCAAGGTGGATGAGCGCAACGGCAAGGTGATCGATGCTATTCAGGTCGAGGATACCGACCAGATCATGCTGATCACCAACGGCGGCACCCTGGTCCGCACCCGGGTCGCCGAGGTGAGCATCATAGGCCGCAACACCGGCGGTGTCCGTCTGATCCGTACCGGTGAAGACGAGACCGTGGTCGGCCTGCAGCGCATTGCCGAGAGCGACGAGGAAGAGAACGACGTCGTCGCCACGGGCGACGCTGAGGGCTCGGCCGCGCCGGGCGAAGTCTCTGACGATCAAGCCAGCGATGAAGGGACGGCAGGCGACGAGTAATCTCGTGCTGCTTCCATTACGCCGATAACAGGCGCACCGATAAGAGAGCGACCCCAGGGTCGCTCTTTTTTAACGCTATTTTTAGTGTCCTATTGATGATGTAGCCTCTCATGTCTACATAACACGCTCTATTTGTGGTGTAAATACATACAAAATGCCAATAAAGCAGTCATTAATATTGTGGTGTTCACCTGTGTTGCGGCTCGCTGACAGGATCGGCGTCGACTGGGTTGACAGAGGGCACCCCGCGTAATCAAGGGATCATGCCGCCGTCATCTCAGTGTCACAGGAGCAAGCCAAGCTGCCCCCATCCACAGGCGACCGGGTCTGCCGGTCGCCATGGGTCAACACGCCGCCAAAGGAGCATCTTATGACCAGCTGGGTAATGTGGGAGATCTGGTGGAGCCGGATGTGGGGGGAGTCTGCTCCCGCTCTGGGGCAAGGCGCCGGGCATGGGCACGAAGAGGAGGTGGCCCCTGAGCCATCCCGTCTGCCGGTGGAGCTGATTGCCGAGGGAAGGGCGGCGCGGCCCTATCCCCTGAGGCCGCGGGGCTGATGCCTCCTGCTGCCAGCTGTCCCTGAGATCCTATTCGGAGCGGGCGTGATGGCTCGCAGGAATATGTGACAGGATCTGGCCGAGCGGGATCTGCCGCTCGTAGTCTCTTGGCGCAGCCCGCAGCCAATAGACGAAGGGCTGGGATGGGCGAAGGAGATCAGACTCCGTCTAACAAGGCGCCAGCTGCGCTTCCATGGCGCCTGATTACACTGCTCCTAGAACAGCCGAAGCTGCTCGTTGGGGCGGATGAAGCGCTCGGTATTGAGTGCAATATGGCGCTTGCCCAACCCCAGCCGTTTGGCGATCAGCCGAAAACGCTGGGCGAGCAGATCGGCAAATTGCCCCTCACCGCGCATGCGGGTGCCGAAGGCGGGGCTGTTGAGGTTGCCGCCCCGGCTCGCCCGCAGCTGGTTCAGCACCGCTTCCTTCTGCCCCGGGTAATGCTCATCCAGCCAGTCGCTGAAGAGCGTGGTCAGTTCATGGGGCAGGCGCAGCAAGATGTAGTCGGCGCAGCCGGCGCCAGCTGCGACGGCGGCCTTGATGATCTGCTCGAGCTCGGGCTCGTTGAGACGGGGGATCATGGGGGCGGCCAGCACCCCGACCGGTACGCCGGCACCGGCCAGCTTCTCGATCACCTTCAAGCGGCCAGCCCCCGTGCTGGCCCTGGGCTCCAGCTGTCGTCTCAGGGTTTCATTGAGGGTGGTAACCGATACCATCACCTGACAGAGATTCTCCCGGGCGAGCTCCCTTAGCAAGTCGAGGTCGCGCAATATCATGGCGCTCTTGGTGATGATCCCCACCGGATGGCGATGGGCCAGCATCACCTCGAGCAGCTCGCGGGTGAGGCGATAATGCTGCTCTATGGGTTGGTAGGGGTCCGTATTGGCGCCGAGCACTATGGTCTGGGGCTGGTAGCTCGGCTTGGCAAATTCCCGGCGCAGCAGGACAGCAGCATTGAGCTTGGCAAACAGCTTGGTCTCGAAATCCAGCCCCGGCGAGAGCTCCAGGTAGGCATGGCTGGGCCTGGCGTAACAGTAGATGCAGCCGTGCTCACAGCCCTGATAGGGATTGATGGAGCGGCCAAACGGCACGTCCGGCGACAGGTTGTGGCTGATGATGCTCTTGGCTTCGATCTCGCGCACCTGGGTCTGGGGCGCCTGAGACTGGAACGCGGCTTCCCACTCCTGCGCCTGCCAGCCATCGTCGACGGCCTCTACCTGCGGGCCGCTGAATCTGTGATCGACATTGTGACTGCTGCCTCGTCCTGCCATACCCTATACCAACACTGTTCATATATACAGTATTGTGGCGGGGGGCCCGACAAACTGCAAGTCCGGTCGTCCGCCTTGGATAAAACTGCATCGCAAATGAATCTCTTGCTTGATCTGTTGCTACATTTCGTTTACATAGACGAAATGAGAACTGGATCACGGAAATCATCATGCAACCCACTACCGCCCGTTGGCTCTTTATCGCCGTCATTGGCCTGGTCATCTGGCGCCTGATCCCGCTCTCCACCGAGCAGGAGATGGCGGCGGCCAACCGGGCCTGGCGAGTGGGCCACTTCGATGAGGCGACCCGGATCTGGCAACCGTTGGCGGAGCAGGGCCAACCCAGGGCCCAGGCCCTGATGGGATGGAGCCATGAGCTGGGGCAGGGGAGCGAGCAGGATCTGGCCCAGGCTTTAGCGCTCTATCGTCAGTCCGCCGAGGCGGGGGACGCCTTCGGTCAATACCGGCTCGGGGAGCTCTACCTGCGCGGGGTCGGGGTGCAGCGGGATCTGCGTATCGCATTTCACTGGATGGACAGGGCGGCCCGCAACGGTGACGTGCCCGCCATGCTGAAAGTGGGGGTGCTGCACCTGATGGGGGCCAATGGCCGGGTGGAGATGGCCGAGGCCAAGCTGTGGCTCTATCAGGCCTCGCAAAAGGGCAACAAGCTGGCGCTCAGGGTGTTGCAGGAGCTGGCGCTGGCGCAAGAGGGGCGCAGCGAGTTTGATTTCAACTGGCAGCCCCTGCTTGGCGCCTCCTGAATCCTTTCATGACAGCTCAAACATGAGCCAGAGCCTGTCTCGATCGATGACAGGCTTGGATTTAGCGGCGTGGATCAACCCACCTCAGCGCTATCTTGCTGTGCGAGGGGCGGCGTCCATGCCAACACCTCGTCCAGCGGCATGGGCCGTGCGTAAACATAGCCCTGGATAAGGTAAACCCCCCGTGCTGTGAGGTAATCGACCTGAGCCTGATTTTCCACTCCTTCCGCGATCATCTCCATCCTGGATTCATGGCCGAAAGCGATGATGGCGTCCAGCACGCTGCGCTTGAGATCCTGAGTGCCTATGGTGTCGACGAACATCTTGTCGATCTTGATGCTGCGGATCCCCAACTGCTGCAAATAGGCGAAGCCGCCGTAGCCGGTGCCAAAGTCATCGATCTTGAAGTGGTAACCCCTTAGCCCCAAGTGAGCCATCTCACGGGCGGCTCCCTTGATGTCAGAGATGGGAATGCGTTCGGTGAGCTCGAAGGTGAGCCGATCGGGGTCGGGCCAGCCACTCTTCTCCAGCATGGCCTGCAGATGGTGCTGCTCCACATGATCCGCCACCAGGTTGACGCTGACCCAGTTGGGGGCGGGCAAGCGTTGCAAGTCCCGCACGATTTGGTGCACCAACAGTTCCGTCATGGGGACGATCAGCCCCTGCTGCTCCGCATAGTCGATAAACATGCCGGGCGAGATAAACTGCTCGCCCCGCTGCCAGCGGATCAGCGCCTCGTAGCCCACGACCTGCTGGGTACGGCTATCGACGACGGGCTGGTAGAAGGGGATAAATTCGCCACGCTGCAGGCCCAGTTTGAGCAGACCATCCAGAGAGTGGCGGTAATTTCGTATCAGCCAATAGGCGACCACCAGCAGCAGGCCAAGAGGAATGGCGATGATAAGGCCGTAGTGGCGTATTTGGCTGGCCACATAGTGGCGCAGCTCCAGGCCGGCCGAGAGCGTCTCCTCTACCTGATTGCGTTCATCAAAGGTACTGACTGATATCTTGTCCGGCTGCTGCTTGATGGCCGCATTGCCCCGCGGAAAATAAAGCTGCTCAATGGCGGGATCCTGGTGGGAAAACTCCAGATAGAAGCAGTCGGGGCAGGGAGATTGCATCAGCTCATGAGTCCAACTGCTGTCCATGACCCAATAGACCAGATTTCCTGCGTGTTTTGAGTAGACCAACAGCTCCTGCTCACTGCCAAATGAACCAGCCGTGGCCGTAAAGCGGTAGTCGGTTAATTTGGGCATGTCCTTCACATCTTCCAAAATGGGGATGCCAGGCCCCATGGTCGAGCAACTCACCCCCTGAGCGGTACGCATGCCGGCGAAGCGGAGGTGACGGGTGTAAAAGGCGGGTTCTCGCAGCAGTGCCATGTCCTCGGGGCCGCAGTCAAACTTGAAGCGCGGTAGCTGGGTCATGACGCTGTGTTCTACGGCCTGGTTGCGGGTCGTCTGGTAGGCGAGCAGTTCCTCTCCTTTTTCCTTGAGAAAATGTTCGCTGATGGGGCCGGTCAGGAGTGGTCCTGACAGCAGTACAAGCAGCGCAGGAGAGAGAAACAATCCGAGTGATTTCCACCACGATAGACGTCGAGACATGTGATCTTCCTTGTGTTCGCGACTGACTCGATTGAACTTGGCTAACGATTATTTGTATCACCTCAGCAGGAGGTTGGATGCGGATTTTTTATCCAGCATGCGTCATCGCACTTGTCCGTGTTGTGACGTCTGATACAATCCCACACTGTTCCTGTCAATGAATGGCCTCGCACGGCAACAAAGTGCGTATCACGGCGTGTACCAACCGTATTGTGAACGGTGAAACATCAAAGTGAATGGCTTGATTTTAAAGGACTTCTTCAATCTGCATGTGGCCTTTGGTACGGGTCACCACTGTATAAGGAAACTTCTCATGCCAATCATTACTCTGCCTGACGGCAGCCAACGTCAATTTGCCCACGCCGTTTCTGTCATGGACGTCGCCGCGGACATAGGTCCGGGCCTCGCCAAGGCGTGCATTGCCGGTCGGGTAAACGGTGAACTGGTGGATGCCTGCGAGCTGATCGAAGCCGACGCTTCCCTTGCCATCATCACCGCCAAAGACGAAGAGGGTCTGGATATCCTGCGCCACTCCTGTGCGCACCTGCTGGGTCATGCCATCAAGCAACTCTGGCCCCAGACCAAGATGGCCATAGGTCCTGTCATCGACAACGGTTTCTACTATGACATCGATCTCGATCGCACCCTGACCGACGAGGATCTGGCTGCCCTGGAAGAGCGCATGCTGGCGCTGGCCGCCAAGGATTACGACGTCATCAAGAAGAAGGTCTCCTGGCAGGAGGCTCGCGACGTGTTCGAGGCCCGTGGCGAGTCCTACAAGGTCGAGATCCTGGATCAGAACATTGCCCGTGATGACCAGCCCGGTCTGTATCATCACGAAGAGTACGTCGACATGTGTCGCGGCCCGCACGTGCCGAACATGCGTCACTGCCATCACTTCAAGTTGCAGAAGATGTCCGGTGCCTACTGGCGCGGCGACTCCAACAACAAGATGCTGCAGCGCATCTATGGCACCGCCTGGGCCGACAAGAAGCAGCTCAAGTCTTACCTGCAGCGTCTGGAAGAGGCCGCCAAGCGCGACCACCGCAAGATTGGCAAGCAGCTCGATCTCTATCACATGCAGGAAGAAGCTCCCGGCATGGTGTTCTGGCACAACGACGGCTGGACCATCTTCCGTGAGCTGGAAACCTTCATCCGCGGCAAGCTCAAGGAGTACGACTATCAGGAGGTGAAAGGCCCCTTCATGATGGATCGCGTGCTGTGGGAGCGTTCTGGCCACTGGGAGAAGTATGCCCAGGCCATGTTCACCACCCAGTCCGAGAACCGCGAGTACGCCATCAAGCCGATGAACTGCCCGGGTCACGTGCAGATCTTCAACCAGGGTCTGAAGTCCTACCGGGATCTGCCCCTGCGCATGGCCGAATTCGGCTCCTGCCATCGCAACGAGCCGTCCGGCTCCCTGCATGGCCTGATGCGGGTGCGTGGCTTCACTCAGGATGATGCCCACATCTTCTGTACCGAAGAACAGGTGATGGAAGAAGTGTCGGCCTGTATCCGCATGGTCTACGACGTCTACGGCACCTTCGGCTTTGAGAACATCGTGGTCAAGCTCTCCACCCGTCCCGAGCAGCGCATCGGTTCCGATGAAGCCTGGGATCGCGCCGAGGCCGCCCTGGCCGAAGCCCTGGTGCTGAACGGCCTGAAGTACGATCTGCAGCCGGGTGAGGGTGCCTTCTACGGTCCCAAGATCGAATTCACCCTGCACGATTGTCTTGATCGTGCGTGGCAGTGTGGTACCGTGCAGCTCGATTTTGCCTTGCCGGGCCGTCTTGGCGCCACCTATGTGGGCGAAGACAACGAGCGCCACGTCCCCGTGATGATCCACCGTGCCATTCTGGGTTCCTTGGAGCGCTTCATCGGGATCCTGACCGAAGAGTACGCCGGTCTGTTCCCGACCTGGTTGGCACCGACCCAGGCCGTGGTCATGAATATCACGGATGCTCAGGCCGATTATGCGGTGAAAGTAGCCAAGGCATTGAATGATGCGGGCCTTCGCGCAAAAGCGGACTTGAGAAATGAGAAGATTGGCTTTAAAATCCGCGAGCATACTTTGAAGCGAGTGCCTTTCATGCTGGTCTGCGGCGATAAAGAAGTAGAAGCCGGCAAGATTGCAGTACGGACTCGTAAAGGGGCTGACCTGGGGACTTATCCTGTTGAAGAGCTGATTGCTCTGTTGACCCAGGAAGTTCAGACCCGCGGACAAAAGAAAGTGGAGGAATAAGCTATAAAAGGCGGAAAAAAACTGGGCAAGCAACCGCAAGCCCGCGCTCACCGGATCAATGAAGAGATCCGTCTGAAAGAAGTTCGTCTGACCGGTCTGGATGGTGAAGCCATTGGCATCACCTCCATCCAGGATGCTCTGAACTTGGCCCTCGAGGCCGGAGTGGATCTGGTCGAGATCAGTCCTAACGCTGAGCCGCCCGTTTGCCGGATCATGGATTACGGCAAATTCCTCTACGAAAAGAGCAAGACCACCAAAGAACAGAAGAAAAAGCAGAAAGTCGTCCAGGTCAAGGAAATCAAATTCCGTCCTGGCACTGACGAAGGCGACTATCAGGTAAAACTACGCAACCTGGTTCGCTTTCTGGAAGACGGGGACAAGGCTAAGGTCACCCTGCGCTTCCGTGGTCGTGAAATGGCCCACCAGGACCTTGGTATCAAGGTACTGGAGCGAGTCAAGAACGATCTGGAAGAGTTGGCCGTAGTCGAATCGTTCCCGAAAGTCGAAGGCCGTCAAGCTGTGATGGTTCTCGCACCTAAGAAGAAATCTTAAGGCCCACAAGTAATTGACTCATGGGCATGTCCCATGAGTCGGTTCGCCTTGCGATTTTGTTGTCACTCACAATGCGGAGTATGAAATGCCGAAGATGAAAACCAACCGGGGCGCCGCAAAGCGCTTCAAGAAGACTGGCTCAGGTCGCTTCAAGTGCAAGCACAACCACCTGCGTCACATCCTGACCAAGAAGAGCAGTAAGCGTAAGCGTAAGCTGGGGCCGAAGTTCATGGTTTCTGCTGCCGACCACAAACGTGTTGTCGCTTGTCTGCCGTACGCATAAGGGGGATGTGAAAAATGCCAAGAGTTAAACGTGGTGTGACCGCTCGCGCTCGTCACAAGAAAGTAATGAAAGCCGCCAAGGGTTACTACGGCGCCCGTTCCCGTGTCTACCGCGTAGCGGTACAAGCGGTAACCAAAGCTGGTCAGTATGCCTACCGTGACCGTCGTCAGAAGAAGCGTCAGTTCCGTCAACTGTGGATCGCACGTATCAACGCTGCTGCCCGTCAGAACGGTCTGTCCTACAGCCGTCTGATCAACGGTCTGAAGAAGGCTTCCATCGAGATCGATCGCAAGATCCTGTCCGATATCGCCGTTCACGACAAGCTGGCTTTCACCGCCCTGGTTGAAAAGGCTAAAGCAGCGCTGGTTTAATCCGGTTCTGTTATGAAAGATAAAAGGAGGCTTCGGCCTCCTTTTTTGCATCTCTAATTAGCTGTTTTATATGGCTTTTTTGTTTTCAATGTCCATATGTTGCCCCATTTATTTTGCTCGATGCCATCGTAGGCTGAGAGCTTGGTGGGTGTATTGGCTACAAGGGTGGGACACAGCCGGAATGGCCATGTTGCCTCACAGACCTGAGGTGGTGTACTATGTACGCCATCATGGATGCTCAGAGTGAGTGATGCGTGAGTCACGCGATTGAATTTATTGAGACGTCTATCTTCACCAGACAGATAAAAGCCTTAGCGACAGACGATGAGCTCAGAGCACTGCAAGTCGAGCTGATTGCCCAGCCAGAGAAAGGCGACCTGATCCAGGGGACTGGTGGGTTGCGAAAAGTTCGCATGGCAACAGGCCAGCAAGGGAAAATCGGCAGTGCCAGGGTGATCTACTTCTTGGCATACCTGGTACTGGTGTATGCGAAGAGTGAGAAAGAGAGCCTCACTGCGGCAGAAAAGGTAGAGCTGAAGAAATTGACCACGTTACTTAAAGGGGAGGTTTGAGATGAATATGTTTGACGAACTGAAGGCTTCCCTGGAAGAGGCTGTCGAGATCAAGCAGGGTCGCGTAGAGCCTGCTGCACGGACCAAATACGAGGTCGCAGACGTCAAGGCCATTCGCCTGGCCCTCAAGGTTTCACAACAAGAGTTTGCCCAAGCGCTGGGAACGAGTGTGGATACAGTCAAAAGCTGGGAAACCCGGCGCCGCAATCCAACTGGGTTAGCTGCGAAAGTGTTGGGGCTTATCCAGGATAAGCCAGACCTATTCCGTGAGTTGGCGGCTCACTGACCTAGGTAGCAAACAACTAGAAGAAGGCTCCATTCTTTTTGGTCAGCAGTTGAAGGAAGTAAAGAAACAGCTTTTTTGCATTGTGTTATTTCTCTGCTCCGCTTTCTTTTGACGAGTTATCTGTAGTGTCTTTGGAGACGATCCAGGTTACCTGTTCGACCTGATCGTGGCGTATGAGCTGTACTTTTCCGCCTTTTAGCCTATAGGCGCAATGAACACTATTGCATATCAAACGAATGTGAGGCTTTCCGCTAAGAAGAGGCGATAATGCTTTGGCATCCTCGGTAGTCAAATGACCGTTTTCCAACTTATTTGCCCTTGCTTGGGCAGAGTTGCTCCCTTCATTGAAGCTAAAAAATGCAGGTAAGAGAACAAGCAGCGCTGGTATGATCAAAATAGCAAACCGATCATAGATAATTTTCAGCCAAATGAAGAAGATAAAGAGCCTAGGTGTTGGCACTTGTGCTCTTCTACGTAGAAATTTCTTTACCTTTGGAAGACGCATAGAAAAAAGGCGATGACAATACCAAGCCCATCTGAGCCGTATTCCGACGCAGAAAAATAGAACTACTGTTACTAGTATAATGGTACCAATCCCCCAGAACACTGGCTTGAGATAGGTCTTACCGGCGTCTAGCCATTGAATATATCCCCAGGCGAGGGTCAGGTCCGCAGGCCACGGAAACTCAAAAATATTTAACCCATCGACAAGAGATGCGCCAAAATGATACGCCATCCCAGATAAGTAGATACCAGCGGTTATGATTGGAATTGCTGCAAATACCGAGGTCAGGAATGTGGCAATTTTGGTTTTGGGCTCCTCTGGCTGAGGAGCATTTTGTGCTTGTTTTAGGTGTTGCCTTAACCAACGCCAAAAATCCCAGTTGATTTCTTTTTTCTTCTTCATATATCCCTACGTAAGACATTAGAGCTTCAAATATGTCTGCTATTGTACCGATACTTTGGTGAATGCAAATGTGAGTCAGTAGTTGGAATGCGACTAGACTGGACTTCAATAGTTCAGTTATCAGATTATGTCTATCACCTTCTATCAAATTGAAAAATAAAATGTTCTTTGTTTTCATGGCAGAGGCATAGAACCTTACTGATGATCCGTCTGCTCGCGTAAAGTACACCATCCCCAATATATTCAATGAGTTACATTTCCAGCGTAGCTATCCAAAGTCCCACCAAACTGTAAAACCCCGCAAAAAAGCTCCTTCTTTGCAGATCCTCAACGCCCTGCGGATCCTTGATGGGGCGGGGTCTGGGCATGGGGTTTTGCGGTAATTCACTTTTGCAAAAAAATTTATTGGTGCGGCAGGGGGCTGTGAGGGTGTATAGGCTTCACGTATGATGCAGCGCTGCCCGACGGTGTCTCTTCATGCGGCACACTTCCCTGGCCATGTCCAGGCACCGTTAGGCAGATAGAATAAGGCCCCATATCGTGGGGCCTTTGCTATTTGGAACACGCCTACAGAACTCAGAGAGACTGCAATGCAATGGTCGCGCTCTGGGAGTTTTGCTGGCTGTCAGCATCCATCCAAACCCACTGCGAACCGTCCCCTTGCAGGTTTTCGGTAATGCTCTGGATTTGCGACGTTGTGATCATCACAGCACCGCTTTCACTGGCGGTCGGTCCCATCTTGGTGATCTGCCCTTTGAGGAGACCGTTGGATGTCTCGTTGACAACGAACACGGTCGCCTTGTCTTGCCGGAATTGGCAAGAGATGAATTGAGTGATGGAGCTCGCGATCGTCAGGTTCATCCACTTTGACGGCGGGACTGCATAGTAGCGGGTGTACTTGTTAAAGGGGACGGGATCACCATTGGCCTGCAGCGGCTGATTATTCAAACCGGCGGTATTGGTCGGCATGCTGACGCTTCCCAACCACAGGTCGACTTGAGCGATCCCGCTGTTGCTGGGCAGAGATACGGAAATGGTTTGGGTATCACTGCCAGACACGAATCCCATAGACGCCAGGCCGGCATTGGCTGTCGTGCCAGGAACGGTGATTTGGCACGGAGGTTGACTGTTACTCCAGACAACGTTCACCAGAGCGTTGTTGTCGTTCTGGGCAGAATTATAGATAAAAATCCCGTACAGCTGTTCCGGGCGCAACACGGTGCAGGTGGCGGTATCACCGGCTTTGAGGGTGATACGTTGCCCGCCGTTCCAGTTGATCTGGGATGCTGCGATAGCGATGCTTTCCATGGTATTTCCTTTTCCTGAATAAAAATTAAGGGGGATACCGCGTAGCTACATCTCTACTTCCGCTTCACGTGAAAAAGAGATTAGAGGGTGGGCTTCGAATGGATCAAGTTTTCGGGGGTTGGTTTTGACAAGGTTGTCATTAATGACAGTGGGCATTAAAAATGGCACAAAAAATCATAGTGTTTGATTTATTGAAAATCACATTAAAATCAATTTGATAAGCTCTCCAAAGTTGATCGTCAAGGTGCTCCTTATTCAATGATAGGAGAGAGCTGGCTGGCCAACTGCTTGGCCTGTTGGCTTTGTTCGGTCATGGTTGCGCTGTTCCCTGCTACTGGCCCGTTGTCGTGGATATGGCTGCGGCCAGCTGTTCCACCACCTTCATCAACTGCAGCAACAGCCGGAAGATGTTCACGCTATCTGTTCCCACCCAAGAGCGGGGCGTTTCTAGGTGTTGCAGTTCGCCAGCGACCGCCCGGCGCAGTTGACGCAACACCTAGACCAGATCCCCCTCAGTGGTCTGGCTCATGTTACCCAGATTCGCCAGGGTGAGGTCGTCGCCGGCCAGCAGGTCGATGGCACCCTGCGTCTCGATGAGCTTGAGCCTGCCCATCTCCTCGGTGTTGGGCCATCTGCAGCTGATGCTGGCTATGTTCCCCAAGGCAGTTATTACCCCAACCTATGTCGTTAGAGGGACTTTCCAGTGTCCACCAGTCATAGGCAAGTCACTGATTTAAATCTAAGTCGTTGTCTTACATAGCGATAAATACAGGATTAGGCTTCCTTTTTTTGGTTTTCATCTGTATCGGTGCAAACCGATGACATTTTTTGTCGTGGTGGGGGTGATCAAGCGGATGGCTATTTCGGTGATCTCTTTCCTGTCTCGATCTCGCGCATTCCCTCTGCACTCCCATGCTCCAATCCACGCCAGCCCCTATGCTGGTTGGCTTTCCCGCCTCCCTGATCCGTTTTCTCCCTCTTTGACCACGGCTTTCGCGTTGTCAGCTACCCTTTACGTTTCGTACATAAAACAACCTACTGTTTTATCTGTAAATAGTTGATTAAAAAACAATATCGAGTGAGTCTGGATCGGCTAGAGTATTTATGCCCAGAGAAAAACAAACGTTTACAACAGGGAGTGCACATGAAACCCATGCAAAGAAAAATGAAACCCCTTTTCGTCAAACTGGTGTTGGCTGGCTTGGTGACTAGCCTGTCCCTGCCGAGCCTGGCGGCGGAGGATCTGCGCAAGGAGGCCGCGGCCGCCACTCAGGCCGCCAACGACAAGCTGCTGACAGAGTTGCCGTTTGCGGACAAGACCGACTTCGAGAATGCCAACAAGGGCTTCATTGCCGCCCTGCCGTCGGCCCCCATCAAGGGGGAGGCGGGTAACCTCATCTGGGATCCACAGAAGTACGGCTTCATCAAGGAGGGGGAGAAGGCCCCCGCCACCGTCAACCCCAGCCTCTGGCGCCAGTCCCAGCTGATCAACATCAGCGGCCTGTTCAAGGTGACGGATGGCATCTACCAGGTGCGTAACCTGGACTTGTCCAACATGACCATCATAGAGGGCAAGGAGGGGCTCACCCTGGTGGATCCCCTGGTCTCTGCGGAGACTGCCAAGATAGCCCTGGATCTCTACTACGAGCATCAGGGCAAGAAACCGGTCAAGGCCGTGATCTACACCCACAGCCACGTGGATCACTACGGCGGCGTGCGCGGTGTGGTCGACGAGGCCGACGTGAAGGCCGGCAAGGTGAAGATCTACGCACCGGAGGGCTTCATGGAAGCCGCGGTTGCCGAGAACATCATGGCGGGCAACGTCATGAGCCGCCGCGCCAGCTACATGTATGGTAACCTGCTGCCGGCGGACGAAAAGGGCCAGGTCGGTGCCGGCCTCGGCACCACCACCTCGGCGGGGACTGTGACCCTGATCGCCCCCACCGACATCATCACCAAGACCGGCCAGAAAGAGGTCATCGACGGGCTGACCTATGAGTTCATGATGGCGCCGGGCTCGGAGGCTCCGTCCGAGATGCTCTGGTACATCGAGGAGAAGAAGGCCATCTCCGCCGCCGAGGATGCGACCCACACCCTGCACAACACCTATTCCCTGCGCGGCGCCAAGATCCGCGAGCCGCTGCCCTGGTCCAAGTACCTGAACCAGGCGCTCTCCATGTGGGGTGACAAGGCCGAGGTGATGTTTGCCCAGCACCACTGGCCAACCTGGGGCAACAAGGAGGTCACCACCCTGCTCAAGTCCCAGCGCGACCTCTATCGCTATATCAACGACGAGACCCTGCGCCTGGCCAACATGGGTTACACCCGTGACGAGATCGCCGAGCAGTTCAAGCTGCCGGACACCCTGGCCAACACCTGGGCCAACCGCGGCTACTACGGCTCCATCAGCCACAACGTGAAGGCCACCTATGTGCTCTATCTGGGCTGGTTCGACGGCAACCCGGCGACCCTGAACGAGTTGTCACCGGTCGAGTCGGCCAAGAAATACGTCGAGTTCATGGGTGGCGCCGACGAGGTGCTGAAAAAGGCCAAGGCCTCCTACGACAAGGGTGAGTACCGCTGGGTCGCCCAGGTGGTGAAACACGTGGTGTTCGCGGATCCCAGCAACAAGGCGGCCAAGGAGCTCGAAGCCGATGCCCTGGAGCAGATGGGTTATCAGGCGGAATCCGGCCCGTGGCGCAACTTCTACCTGACCGGTGCCAAGGAGCTGCGCAGCGGCGTGACCCAGTTGCCAACCCCGAACACGGCGAGCCCGGACACGGTGCGGGCCATGTCGCTCGACATGTTCTTCGACTATCTGGCGGTGCGCCTGAACGGACCCAAGTCCGGGGATGCGAAGGCGGTGCTGAACTTCGACTTCGGCGACACCGGCGGCAAGTACAAGGTGGAGCTGGAGAACGGGGTGCTGAACCACACGGCCAATGCCGAGGCCAGCAACGCCGACACCACCATTACCCTGTCGCGGGATACCCTGAACAACCTGATCTTGAAGCAAACAACCCTGGAGAAGGCCGTTGCGGCGGGGGATGTGAAGATCACCGGCAGCAGCGACAAACTCAAGGAAGTGCTGGGTTATCTCGACAACTTCGAGTTCTGGTTCAACATCGTGACCCCCTGATAGGGTCTGCGTATCAGGCACTCACCCAAGGCGTGGTCAGCAGACCACGCCTTTTTTGTTTCAGTGGTCATGGCGCGGGTTGGCAAGGGGCCGCAGGGGTGAGCCGAAAAACCGGTTCCCCAGCCCAGGATCAGGGATGGTAGGGAGCCAAGTGCGATGACATGATCTCCATCACATTGATTTGGCTTTGAATTTTTAGCCTGTCTATCAGACGGTGAGGGAGGGGATGACTAGACTTGTGGGATCCGGGGGAGGGGAGTGCCTTGTCCCTGGTCATAACAAAATGATTTCTCGGGAGAAAAGCCCACCTTAACTATGGTCAGCGGACGGCCTTTTTTTGTATTATCCCCCTCTTGACCTTATTTAGCCTAAAGGCTCCTGTTCCGGGAGTGGTGACGAGGAAGACATGCAACAGCTTGAAGAAGTAGTCGGCCAGGCCAAGGCCGAAATTGAGGGCGTGAGCGACATCGCGACCCTCGACGAGATCCGGGTCAAATATCTGGGTAAAAAAGGCTTTTTTACCGAGCAGATGAAGGGCCTCGGCGCCCTCTCCGCCGAGGAGCGCCCCGCCGCGGGGGCCGTGATCAACCAGGCCAAGCAGCAGGTTCAGGATGCCCTGAACGCGTGCCGTGAAGCCCTGGAAGCCGCCGTGCTGAACCAGAAGCTGGCGGCCGAGACCATCGACATCAGCCTGCCGGGTCGTCGCATCGAAAACGGTGGCCTGCACCCTGTGACCCGCACCATAGAGCGCATAGAGCGCCTGTTTGGCGAGATGGGCTTCAAAGTGGAGCGCGGTCCCGAGATCGAAGATGGCTTCCACAACTTCGATGCCCTGAACATCCCGGCTCATCACCCGGCCCGCACCGATCACGACACCTTCTACTTCAACCCGGACCTGATGCTGCGCACCCACACCTCGGGCGTGCAGATCCGTACCATGGAGCATCAGCAGCCGCCCATCCGCATCATAGCGCCGGGCCGCGTCTATCGTAACGACTACGACATGACCCACACCCCCATGTTCCACCAGGTCGAAGGCCTGCTGGTCGACGAACATGCCAGCTTCACCGAGCTGAAGGGGATACTGCACGACTTCCTGCGCAACTACTTCGAGGAAGATCTCACCATCCGCTTCCGTCCCTCCTACTTCCCGTTCACCGAGCCGAGTGCCGAAGTGGACGTGATGGGCAAGAACGGCAAGTGGCTGGAAGTGCTGGGCTGCGGCATGGTGCACCCGAACGTGCTGCGTTCGGTCGGTATCGATCCGGAAAAATACTCCGGCTTTGCCTTCGGCATGGGCGTCGAGCGCCTGACCATGCTGCGTTACGGGGTCAACGACCTGCGTGCCTTCTTCGAAAACGACCTGCGTTTCCTCAAGCAGTTCAAGTAAGGGCGAGAGAACATGAAATTCAGTAAATCCTGGGTGATGGAGTGGGTCCGCACCGAGTTGAGTGATAACGCACTGGCCGAACAGATCACCATGGCCGGTCTGGAAGTCGACGCCATCGAGGCGGTCGCCGGTCAGTTCAACAACGTGGTGGTCGGTGAAGTGGTCGAGTGCGCCCAGCACCCGGACGCCGACAAACTGCGGGTGACCAAGGTCAACGTGGGCGAGGCCGAGCTGCTGGACATCGTCTGCGGCGCGCCGAACTGCCGCACCGGCCTGAAAGTGTGCGTGGCCAAGGTGGGTGCGACCCTGCCGGGTGACTTCACCATCAAGAAGGCCAAGCTGCGTGGCCAGCCCTCCCACGGCATGCTCTGCTCCTTCAGCGAGCTCGGCATCGAGGTGGAAGCGGACGGCATCATCGAGCTGCCAGGCGATGCCCCCATCGGCACCGATATCCGTGAATACCTGAACCTCAACGACGTCGCCATCGACGTGGACTTGACGCCGAACCGCGCCGACTGCCTCGGCATCGCGGGGCTTGCCCGCGAGATCGGCGTGCTCAACAGCGCCGACGTGGTGGAGCCGAGCTGGATCCCGGCCGCGGCCACCATAGACGCCAGCTTCCCCATCCGGGTCGAGGCGCCGGCAGATTGCCCGCGCTACCTCGGCCGCGTCATCAAGGGCTTGAACTTGAAGGCCCAGAGCCCGCTCTGGATGCAAGAGAAGCTGCGCCGTGGCGGCATTCGCTCCATCGACGCCATCGTCGACATCACCAACTTCCTGCTGCTGGAATACGGTCAGCCGATGCATGCCTTCGATCTGGCCAAGCTGGAAGGGGAACTGGTGGTGCGCCGCGCCCGTGCGGACGAGCCCATGACCCTGCTGGACGGCAACGAGGTCAAACTCAAAGAGACCACCCTCGTTATCGCCGACGCCAAGGGCCCTGCCTGCATGGCCGGCATCTTCGGCGGTGAGCGTACCGGCGTGTCCGAGAGCACCACCGATATCCTGCTGGAGTGCGCCTTCTTCGCGCCCCTCTCCATCACCGGCCGTGCCCGTGCCTATGGTCTGCACACCGATTCTTCCCACCGCTTCGAGCGCGGGGTGGATCCCGAGCTGCAAGCCAAGGTGATGGACAGAGCCACCCGTCTGCTGCTGGATATCTGCGGCGGGGAAGTGGGTCCCGTCATCGAGGTCAAGTCCGACGCCCATCTGCCGAAGGCCGCCCCCATCAAGCTGCGCCGTGCCAAGCTCGACAAGGTGATCGGCATCAGCGTGCCGGACGCCCAGGTGCTCGAGATCCTGACCCGCCTCGGCATGCAGGTGACCACAGAGGCCGATGGTTGGACCGCTCTGGCGCCCTCCTGGCGTTTCGACATCGCCATCGAGGAAGATCTCATCGAGGAAGTGGCCCGCATCTACGGCTACAACAACATCCCGAACCTGAAACCGGCCGCCTCCCTGGCCATGGTGGAGCAGGCGGAAGGCCAGGTGACCCTCAAGCGGGTGCGCGACCTGCTGGTGGATCGCGGCTTCCAGGAAGCCATCACCTACAGCTTCGTGGATCCCAAGGCCCAGCAGACCCTGTTCCCCCAGAGCGATGCCATAGTGCTGCCGAACCCCATCTCGGTCGAGATGTCCGCCATGCGGGTCTCCCTGTTCCCGGGTCTGGTACAGGCCGTGGTCTACAACCAGAATCGTCAGCAGGGCCGGGTGCGTCTGTTCGAGCAGGGCCTGCGCTTCATCAAGGATGCCAATGCCGAGAACGGCATCCGTCAGGAGCCCATGCTGGCCGGCATCATCACCGGCAACCAGAGCGACGAGCACTGGGACATCAAGAGCCGCGGCAGCGACTTCTTTGATCTGAAAGGGGATCTGGAAGCGGTGCTGGATCTGACCGCCGAGGGCGCGACCTTCAGCTTCGAGCGTACCGAGCACAGCGCCCTGCACCCGGGCCAGAGCGCGGCCATACTGCGCAATGGCGTCGTCATCGGTCACATCGGTGTCATCCACCCGAGCCTCGACAAGAAGCTGGGTCTCAAGTCCCGGGCCATCATGTTCGAGCTGGAACTGGACAAGCTGATCCCGGCCAAGGTGCCGGTTGCGACCGAGGTTTCCCGCTTCCCGGCGAACCGTCGCGACATCGCCGTGGTGGTAGACAGTCAAGTTCTGGCCGGTGATGTCCTGGCAGTAATTAAAAAAGTTGGCGGAAATCAGTTAGTTGGAATAAACTTGTTCGACGTATATCAGGGTGCTGGTATGGCCGAGAACAAGAAGAGTCTGGCTATCAGCCTGGTGTTGCAAGACGCCCAGCGCACCCTGGAGGAGAAAGAGATCGCCGAGACCGTGGACAATGTCGTGCGGGCCCTCGGTGAAGAGTTGAATGCATCCTTGAGGGATTGATCTATGGCGCTTACCAAAGCCGACATTGCAGAGCACCTGTTCACCCAGCTCGGGATGAGCAAGCGTGAAGCCAAAGACATGGTGGAAGCCTTCTTTGAGGAAATCAGACAAGCGCTCGAGCGCGGTGAACAAGTCAAGATTTCAGGCTTCGGTAATTTTGACCTTCGTGAGAAGAATCAGCGTCCCGGACGTAACCCCAAGACGGGCGAGGATATTCCCATCAGCGCCCGCCGCGTGGTGACCTTTCGGCCTGGCCAGAAGCTCAAGGCCAGGGTAGAAAATGTTGAACCCAACGAGTAATAGAAAGCCAGGCAGATGCCTGGCTTTTGCATTTCGATGACAAAAATACACCTGCTGTTGGGTGCGCTGCTGGCTCTGCCGCTGCGCGCCGCCGTACTGCCCCTGCCGCCCGTCGCCCAGGCCTATGCCGACGGCATCAGCCAGCTGACCTTCTGCTACCCAAGCCTGGAGCGCCCCCCTTATCTCGAAGGCAAGGGGGGGCTGCTCATCGATCAGATGAGCCGCCTGGCCCGGCAACTGCCGGTGCCCCTGCACTTCAAGACGCTGCCCAACTGGTCGGCGGTGGAGCAGGGCCTGCGAGATGGCCGGTGCGATCTCATTCCCCACATAGGGCCTTCCGTCGAGGCGGACTCCGGCATGGTGCTGAGCCGGGCCATGCTGGAGGCGGAATCCGCCATCCTCTATCGGGGGGATCTCGAGCATGCGGCCTTCCTGGTCTCGCCGGTCTGGCAGGCGGGGAAGGTGCTCAAACGCCTCTATCCCCACTCCACCCAGCTGCAGCTGACCGACGCCGACAACTGGTATCTGGCGCTGTTTGCAGAGAAGGGCAGCGCCTACCTCGGCGACTACCTGCAACTGCGCTACCTGATGCGGGAGTACCCGGACGAGGGGCTGCGCCTGCGCCGCCTGCGCAGCGACGATCTGGTGGTGAGCTATCGGCTGATGATGCGAGACACACCAGGGTTACTGCAGCTGATGGACACGGCGATCCGCTTCCTGCCGCCGGGCAGCCTCTATCGGGATCTGGGGCGCTATCTGCCCCAGAGCGAGCAGGACATCAACCCCCTGCATTTCACCGACAAGGAGCAGGCCTGGCTCATCGGCTCGGCCCGCACCATCAAGCTGGTGGCGGCCCCGGGCTTCATGCCCTACAGCGGCATCAATGCCCAGGGGGAGCTCATCGGCTGGAGCGATGACGTGTTGCGGCGGGTGAGCCGGCAGACGGGGCTCAGCTTCGAACTCATACCCACCGCCAGCAAGGAGGAGGCGCTGGCCAAGCTGCGCAGCGGTGAGGCGGTGATGATGGCGGGCCTGCCGGAGTCGCCGGCCCTGGGACAGGAGTTTCACTTCACCCGCGTCATGGCCATGAGCCGCTACGCCCTGGTCAGCCGCAAGCGGGGGGAATATCAGGCGCTGGATGCGGTACCCGGCCAGATCGCGGTCCCCAACTCCCTCTATGACGACAGCCAGCTCGCCCGTCTCGGGGATCACCACTGGATGCGGGTACCGGACCTGCAGCAGGGTATCCAGGCGGTGCAGGAGGGGAAGGCGGATGCCATGCTGGCGGAGCTTTACCAATTGCAATACCCCATGCGCAACAACCTCTTGGCGGATCTCGCCATCCGGGAGCTGCCGCAGACTCTGGGCCTGAGCTTCGCCATCCGCAACGATCAGCCAAGGCTTGCCGGCGTGATGGAGCAGAGTCTGATGACCATCAACGATCGGCAGGTGGATGAGCTGGTGCAGCGCTGGCATCGCCTAATCCTGAACCAGCAGGAGGGGGTCAGCTACCGCTTCTGGCTCGCCTCCGTGCTGCTGGCCCTGCTGATCAGCGGTGCCATCATCTGGCTGATCTGGCGCTCGCGCCAGCAGCTGGCCCAGGCCGCCCGCGAGCGCCAAAAGGCCGAACAGGCGCTGGCGCTGGAGAGCAAGTTCCGTGAGTCGCTGTTTCAGGCGCTGCCGGTGCCCGTGTTCCTGAGAAGCGACAAGGGGGAGATCATCAAGCGCAACAAGCGGGCCAAGCAGCTGGAGGCGCGCTATCTGGCGGATCTGGTGCTGCCAGCCCCCCAGCTGCAGGGGGGAGAGGGGGAGCTGGCCCTGCGGGATCAGGTCTACTCCTATGCCCAGATCCCGCTGCAACTGGGCAGCCAGGCGCCGGCGGGGGATCTGATCGCGCTCTCGGACATCAGCGCCCTGCGCGAGCGCACCCGCTTGCTGCGCCAGGCCGAGCGGCGGCTGCGGGCGTTGACCAATACGGTGCCCGGCGTGGTGCTGCAGTTCACCCTCAAGGAGGGCACCATAGGGCGGGTGGAATTTGTCAGCCGCGGCAGCCATGAGCTGCTGGGGCTGGCCAGCCAGCAGATCCGGCTCAACCCCAACGAGACCCTCGTCAGGCTGGCGCGCCAGGACAGGCGGGAGATGCGCGCCCCCATGCTGGCCATGTTGCTGGCGGGCCGTCCCTTCGCCCACCTGCTGCGTTACCGTCACCCGAGCAAGGGCACCCGCTGGCTGCAGTTCTCCGGCAGGGGGCGTCGGCAGGGGGAGGGATGGCGCATCTATGGGGTGGTGCAGGATGTGACCACCCGGGTCGAGCAGGAGAAGGCCCTGCAGATCTCCCACGAAGAGGCCCAGCAGGCGGTGCTGGCCAAGGGGCGCTTCCTCGCGGCCGTGAGCCATGAAATTCGCACCCCCATGAACGCCATCCTGGGGTTGCTGGAGTGGCTCGATCAGACCGAGCTCTCGGCGGAGCAGTCCTCGGTGCTGACCCACGTCAGGCAGGCGGGCAACGAGTTGCTGGGGCTGCTCAACGACGTGCTGGATTTCAGCCGCAACGAGACCCGTCAGCTGAGGCTCTCGCCGCAACCGACGGATCTGGTGGAGCTGTGCGAGCACGTGGCGGCGGTGCACTGGTCCAAGGCCCGCTCCAAGGGGCTGCAGCTTCGTCTGCACCTCGATCCCGCCCTGCCGGCCTTGCTGGAGCTGGATCCCCACAGGGTGCAGCAGGTACTGCACAACTTGCTCTCCAACGCCATCAAGTTCAGCGAACAGGGGCAGGTCATCCTCTGGGCGCGGCGCCAGGGCGAGCTGCTCTGCTGCGGCGTGGATGATGAAGGGCCGGGGATCAGTGCCGAACTGCTGCCCCGACTCTTCCTCCCCTTCGAGCAAGGGGAGGAGCCCGGCCAGCTGAGGGCCCAGGGCACCGGGCTTGGGCTCGCCATCTGCCATCAGCTGATGGAGCAGATGGGCGGTGAGATAGGCGTCGAGCCCCGGGCCTCTGGCGGCAGTCGCTTCACCTGCCGCCTCCCCTTGCGCCCCTTGCAGGAGCGGGCCCCCTGGCAACCCAGGATCCGGGAGATCAGCCTGCAACTGGTGGGGGAGGAGCGCGACTACATGCTGACCTGGCTGCAGGAGCTGGGGGTGAGGGAGAGTCCCGCGGGAGAGTGCCTGAGCACCGCCCTGGACGAGCAGGGGTTGCAGCACTGGTTCTGGCAGGAGGAGCCCTGGATCCCGGGCTCAGTAGTGACCCTGTTGCAACCCAGGCTGAGCCAGAGCCAAGAGGCGCCCAGCTCCCTGCCCGGGGCGGGCATGCGGGTGCTGCTGGTGGAAGATCACGAGGTGAATCGGGTGTTGATCAGCATGCAGCTGAGCCAGCTCGGCGCCCGGGTGCTGAGTGCGGCCAATGGGCGCCTGGCCCTGGAGCTGTTGCAGCAAGAGTCGGTGGATCTGGTGCTGACGGATCTGCAGATGCCGGTGATGGATGGCGCAGAGCTGTGCAGGCAGCTCAGAGGCAGCGAGCGTTGGCAGCATCTGCCCGTCTACGTGATCACCGCGGACTTGAGCGAACAGGCGGCGCAGCGGTTGGCTAGCTGCGGCTGCCACGGCCATCTGGACAAACCCGTCCTGCTCAAGGAGCTCGCCACCTTGCTGCGCACCGTCTCCGGCCGGGGGAACTTCACCCCCCAGGAGAGTGAGGAGCCTGCCCCCAGCTGGGTGCAGCAGGGCTTGATGCCACTGAGCGCCGACCTGGTGGCGCTCTATCTGGCCTCGACCCGCCAGGATCTCGCCGACATTGAGCGCTGTGTCACACAAGGGGACAAGGCAGCCCTCGAGACGGCTTTACACAAGATGAAGGGGGCCGCCAAAATGGTGGGGGCGGCGCCCCTGGTCCGGGTGATCGACGCCTGGCAGAAGGCTCCTGCCCAGCCCTTGGTTGAGCCCCTGACCCATGCCGTGGATGACGTCTGTCGGCAACTGAGCAAGAGAGCATGAGATGATCATCACCGAGGAAGAGTTATTAGCGCTGCTGGAGTCCGATGTGAGCCAAGAGCCGGTGTTTCACCCCGTCAGCCTCTATGCCCTTGACGCCGTCTCCTACCAGGCGGCCAAGGCGCAGGGAATACCGGATTATGCCAGCCTGCACCGCGTCCAGCCCGATCTCCACTGGCGCTGGGAGGGTACCTTCACCGCCAGCGCCATCGCCCTGTTCGATCCGGCGGCCCATGCCGGCCAACCCTATCTGCCCCGCTTGATGGCAAAGGAGCAGGGTATCTACCGGGTGACAGATCCTTGGCTGGTAGAACTGCAGGCGCGGGAGCTGCGCTGGCGTGACTGGCTGGCGGGGCTCTCCGTGCTGCTGCTCGAGGATCACCCCTTTCAGGGAGCCTGCATCGCCCAGGAGATCCAGTCCCTCGGGTTGCCCTGCCAGTGGGTACAGGATGGGGAAGCCTGCCTCAACGTGCTCGCGAAGCAGGAGGTGGGGCTGCTGGTCTGCGATCTCAGCCTGGGGGAGCAGGATGCCATCGGCTTGCTGATGGGCCAGCCTCAACACAAACAGCTGCCCATAGTGCTGCTCTCCGGTCACGATCAGACCCTGATCGACGGCGCTCGCCGGTTGCTCCACGACGCGGGTTTCAACGTGCTGGCGGCGCTGGCCAAGCCCCTGAATCACGGGGATCTGCTGCGCCAGCTCAAGACCCTCTACCTGGGACCGGCCCAGTCCCTCAGGCGGCATGGGGTGAAGCGCACCATTCGCAACTGGCAGGAGGAGGTGCTGGGCCAGATCAGCCTGATGGCGGATGCCGCCACGACCGGCCAGCCCATTTGGCTGGCCCTGAGCGGCGTGCCTCCCCATTGGGAGCCGCTCAAGGCCTGGCTGGAGCAGCACGGGCGGCGAGCCGACGAACTGACCCTGATAGTGCACAAGCGGGATCAATTGCTGAGCCGGGCGGATCGCTTCGCCCTGGTGTTGCAGGCGAGCATGGCGGGGGGACGGCTGGCGCTGCTGCTGGACAATGGCCAGCATCTGCCCTTCGAGGAGCTGGAGCGCCTGCCCTTGCGCTATCTGCTGCTGGGACCTCACTTGCTCCCCGAATTGGAGGCGATGGCGACGGATTCCCTGCTGGAGCGCTTCATCGCGCGCGCCAGGGAGCTCGGGATAGCCCTCTATATCGATGATCCCTTCAACCTGCAGGATGCGGCCCATTGGCAGGATCGCGGCATAGTGGGGCACTGGTGACCCGTTATCTCTGCTGGCCGATCGACGAGCCGCGTCTGCTGGCGGGATTCGCCGGCTGGCTGCATCCCGCCAGCCGCAGTGACTTGCCGGTCATGATGGTGGTGGGGGCGCGCGATTGCTGGTTGCGGGAGCTGGCGGGAACGGATCCCGCCCCCCTGGTGGCGGCCTACGGGCGTCTCAGCGAGCAGACGGTCTACCTGCGTTTCATGCGCCCAAAGCAGGCGCCAAGCGCCGAGCAGGTATCCTTCTTCATCGATTACCCGCGGGAAGCCCAGATTGGCTTGCTGTTGACGGACGGTGACGGCGCGCCCCTGGCGCTGGCGCAATCGATCCGGCGGCGGCGACACCCGGATCGGGCCGAGTTCTCCTGCGTGGTGGCGGATGATTTTCAGCATCAGGGGGCGGGGCGGCGCATATTGCTGGCGTTGGCCCTGCTGGCATATGGGGAGGGGATCCGGGAGTGGACCGCCGAGGTGCTGAGCCAGAACCGCCCCATGCTGAGCCTGTTGAAGGGGCTGGGATTACCGCTGACCCTGGTGACGGGGCGGGAGATGGTCTTCGTGAGGCTGGACTTGAGCGTACTCGGCAAGCTGGATCTCAATCAGGTCTAAGACCAAGGGCGAATGGGCCAGCGTCGCCCCCTGTGCTAAGGTCTGCTGGTCATCGTCAGAGGAAATCAACATAGTGCAGTCTGCCAAACATATCGTGATCCTCACCGGTGCCGGCATCTCGGCCGAGTCCGGTATCAAGACCTTCCGGGCCAGTGACGGCCTCTGGGAGGAGCACAGGGTTGAGGATGTCGCCACCCCGGAAGGCTATGCCCGGGATCCCGAGCTGGTGCAGGGCTTCTACAATGCCCGTCGCCAGCACCTGCAAAGTGCCGACATTCACCCCAATCCCGCTCACTATGCCCTGGCCCGCCTCGAACGGCTGCTGCCCGGGCGCGTGACCCTGGTGACCCAGAACATCGACAACCTGCACGGGGAGGCGGGCAGCAAGAACCTCATCCACATGCACGGTGAGCTGCTTAAGGCGCGCTGCCCGGTATCGGGTCAGGTGGTGGAGTGGCGAGGGGATCTGCATCAGGACGAGCTCTGCGCCTGCTGCCAGTTCCCGCAGCCCCTGAGGCCCCACGTGGTCTGGTTCGGGGAGATGCCCCTCGGGCTGGATCGCATCTATGCCGCCCTGGCCCAGTGTGATCTTTTCATCGCCATCGGCACCTCGGGGGCCGTCTACCCGGCGGCCGGCTTCGTCCACGAGGCGGGGCTCAACGGTGCCCATACCATAGAGCTCAATCTGGAACCGAGCGAAGTGGGCAGCCAGTTCGACGAGAAGCGCTACGGCCCGGCCTCGGTGCTGGTACCCGCCTTCGTGGACGAATTGCTGCTCTCCCTTGGGGTGCATCAGCCCAAGGCCGTCTCGGGGCATAACTGGATGGAGATGCGCGGCCCCTGACTATTGTGTTGTTGCACAGTTGCATTGATTCGCTGAAGTCGCCACACTGACCATTAAAGTATCGGGTGCAGCTGGCGCAACCTCTCATGGACATTTTGAAGCAATGGATTGCTGGTCTCCTGCTGGTGCTGATCACATTCGGCGCCCAGGCCTCTTCCCCCCTGTTGCAGCTGGCACTGGCTGACAAGCAGGTCATCACCTTGGACGAAGCGGCGCTGGCGGTCCTGCCAGAGACCGAGTTCGAGACGGCCACTCCCTGGACCACGGGCGTGCACCGTTACCGTGGCCCGACCCTGGCATCCGTGCTGGCGGCGCAGGGCGTCAAGCAGGCGCGCCTCATCGAGGCGGTCGGTCTCAACGGCTATCGCCAGCAACTGGATCTCTCCCTGTTTGCCGGGGTTCCCCTGACCCTGGTGCGGTTTGAGGATGACAAGCCACTGACCCGCCGCAACAAGGGGCCGCTCTGGCTGTTGATGCCCTTCTCCGCCTATCCGAAACTCGATGTCTCCGCCATCCATAGCTGCATGGTGTGGCAAGTTGTCCGCATCGAGGTCATCCAATGAGTCGTCGCCAGCGCCATAACCTGCTGCTGGCCGCCATCTCCTTGCTGTTTCTGTTCTCCTCTGTGTGGGGGCTCTTCCTCCAGAATCGCCATGAACAGCTTGTCGACATCTTCTATCGCAACACCCACTGGAATATCAGCCAGGCCATGCTGGAGTCCCAGCGCTTCCTGTTCGACCTGCGGCTCTATCGGGCGGGCAAGCTCGGCATGGAGACCCTGAGCCTGGATTACGATCTGCTGTGGAACCGGCTGGACGTGTTTCTCATCAGCAGTGAGACCGCCGATGCCCGCGCTCGCCACGGCCTTGGCGAGGTGCTGGCGCAACTGTTCGCCCAGATCAAGCTGCTGGAACCCCAGATGCAGGCTGGGGTACTGCAGGAAGGGGCCGCTCTGGACAGGACCGAAGCCAGGATCGCGGAGCTGACCCGTCAGGTGGAGCAGATAGGGGAGCAGATCCTCTCGGGCCAGGAGCGGGAGGCCTCGGTCAATCAGTTGCGTCAGAGCCTGTTCTGGCTGCAGATCTGGCAACTCCTGCTGCTGGTGACCGGGGGCATACTGGTGTTTGCCCTCATTCGCACCAACTTGCAAAACCGCAGGCTCTCCCTGCTCGATCCCATGACGCGTCTCGGCAACCGCCGCGCCCTGCAGGGGCAGCTGCGCCAATCGCTGCTCAAGAGCCGTGCCCTCGGGCTGGTGGTGCTGGATCTTAAGCGCTTCAAACAGGTCAATGATCAGCTCGGCTATCAGGTGGGTGATCGCCTGCTGCAGACGGTGGCGGCCAAGTTGAGGCAGGCCCACCCCAACCGGGCCTATCGGCTGGGGGGGGACGAATTCGCGGTGATCCTGCACGGGGATCTGCCGCGGCTGGAATCCCAGATGATCGCCCTGCACGATCTCTTGCGCTTCGAGTTCGTCACCCGGGAGAGCAGCTTCGACCTCGCCTGTCGCTTCGGGGTGGCCCTGGCCGACGGGGTGGGGGATGCGAACCTGTTGCAGGAGCAGGCGATCCTGGCCCTCAATCAGGCCAAACGGGACAACCAATCCCTGATCTGGTTCCAGCCCGCCATGCAGGAGGCGCTCAAGCGGGATCACCAGCAGCTGCAGCTGCTGCGTAATTGGCTGGCGGGCAACGGGCTTGCGCCGCTGGAGAGCGTCTTTGAGGATCTCGAGGATGAGAACGGTCTACCCGTGGCGGCCATCCGCCTGCGCTGGCGAGTGGGGCAGCAGGCGTGCGCCATGGGCTGGATGCAGGAGCGGGGCATACTGGGACCCGTGGTCTCGCGGCTCCTCTCCGATGCCGTCGGTCCCTTGCCGCTGATGCTGGAACTGGAGCAGCAGGGACAACTGGCCCATCTGCTTGCCTATTTACCGCTCTTGCCCGCTGGTGCCGTGATCCTGGCGTTGCCCACCCTGAGCGATGATCCTGAACTGCTGGCCAAGCTGCAACAAAGTGGCTGCGTGCTGGCGCTGAGGGAGCTTGGCAGCCGCACGCCGGATCTGCTGCGGGCCGGTTGGCCCCTGCGCTACTGGTTGCCGACGAGCGGCGAGCACGACATTCTGCTGCAGCCTCTGGCGCAGCGACTCGGGTTGCAACGGCTGAGCCACGCCAGGGTAAGCGCCAAGCTGGACGAGTTGATGGGCTAGAGGCTGCTCATTCGGATGGGGCGCACGATAGCCAGCGATTCACGAAAAAGGCGACCCAAGGGGCGCCTTTTTAGGTCCTACGCGTGCAGGCGCTTATGGACGGGGGTAGGGGGCGCAGGAGGCGCGGATCACCAGATCCGGCTCCACGGTGATCAGCCGGTTGTCGATGGACTCGCTGTTGATGCGCGCCAGCAGCCGGGTGACCGCGAGGCGACCCAGCTCCTCCTTGGGCTGGTTGATGGTGGTCAGCGGTGGCGACATGTACTGGGCCAGGGCCACGTTGTCATAGCCCACCAGGGAGAGATCACGGGGGATGTGCAGGCCCGCCTGATGGGCCGCGCTGATGGCCCCCATGGCCATCATGTCGTTGCACACGAACAGAGCGCTCGGCCGACTGGGCTGACTGAGCAGCCGCACCATGGCGTCGTGGCCGCTGGCACAGTCGAAATCCCCCTCCTGGATCCAGGCCGGATTGATGGCCAGTCCCGCCTCCTGCATCGCCCGGGCGAAACCGGCGAGGCGCTGATCGGCGGGTGCGCGGTCGTGGGGGCCCGTGATGCAGCCGATCTCCCTGTGGCCCAGCGCCAGCAGGTGGCGGGTGGCCAGATAGCCCCCCTGATGGGAGTTGTCGGCGATGAGATCCACCTCGCGGCTCTCCATGCCCCAGTCCATCACCACCACCGGCAGGCTCTTGAGCCAGTCGAGCTGATTGAACACCTCCTGCTGGCCCTCGCTGCACATGATGAGCAGGCCATCGACCCGTTTCCTCAGCATCATCTTGAGGTAGGAGAGGGCCGTCTCGGCCTGACCCTCTGTGTTGCCGAGCATCAGGTTGTAGCCCTGCTCGAAGCAGTAGCGCTCCACCCCGCGCACCACCTCCGCGAAGAAGGGGTTGCTGGAGGTGGTGACCAGCATGCCGATGCTGTTGGTCTCCTTCACCTTGAGGCTGCGGGCCACCAGGCTGGGGGCATAGTTGAGGGCCTGCATGGCGGCAAACACCCGCTCCCGGGTCTCTTCGGCCACGAAGCGGGTCTCGTTGATGACGTGGGAGACCGTGGTGGTGGAGACCCCGGCCCGGGCGGCCACTTCCTTGATGTTCGCCATCAGCGACCCTGAACCGCTTGGGCCTGCAGGAAGGCGTTGACCTCGGCCTTGGTCGGGATGGAGCTCTGGGCCCCCAGACGGGTGACCGAGAGGGCTGCCGCGCCGTGGGCGAAGCGCACCGCTGCGTTAAAATCTGCTCCCGCGAGCTCGGCCGCCAGCAGGGCGCCGTTGAAGGTATCCCCGGCGGCTGTGGTATCCACCGCCTCGACTCGGAAGCCCGGCACCAGGATCTGGCGATCAGGGTTGCTGCAATAGACCCCTTGTGAGCCCAGGGTGATCATCACCTCCCTAATGCCCATCTGATGGAAGCGGGCGGCCGCCTCGGCGGCGCTGTGCTCGTCGGTCACCCGGATCCCGGTCAGCAGCTCGGCCTCGGTCTGGTTCGGGGTGATGAGATCCACAAGGGCCAGCAGCTCGGCCGACAGCGGCCGGGCCGGGGCCGGGTTCAGCACCACCCGGGTGCCGTGGGCGCGAGCCAGACGGGCGGCTTCGTACACGCTCTCAAGCGGCACTTCCAGCTGCAACAGCAGGGTGTGGGCGGCGGCTATCATGGACTCGTGCTCCCTGACCATGGTGGGGGAGAGGGCGCCGTTGGCCTCGGCGGAGATGCCGATGCTGTTCTCCCCCTCATCGCTCACATAGATGATGGCGATGCCGGTGGGGAGGGCCGTGTCGAGGATCACGGCGCTGACGTCTATGCCGTCGTTGGCGAAGCCATCGCGCATCTGGCGGCCGATGGCGTCATCCCCGACCCGGGCGATAAAGGAGACTTCTGCACCTAACCGGGCGGCGGCCACCGCCTGATTGGCGCCCTTGCCGCCGGGGACAATCTGGTATCCGTGGCCGGTCAGGGTCTCACCGGGGCGGGGAAAGTGGGGGACGCGCAGCACATGGTCCGCATTGACACTGCCGAGCACAACGAGACGATTCATATCAGTCACCCTTGGTTGAGAACATCTTGGCTTGAGTGGGCCCAAGCCGGGAGGTTCTGCTGGAGCACGGTGCGGTTGACACCGAGCGCCAAAGACTCGACGAGGGGGAGGCGAGCCTCCCCCTCCACGCACTTATTTGCTGACGATCTGCAGGGGTACCGGGATGGATTGCTCCACCGGCTGGCCCTTGAGCACCTTGTCGGCGGTTTCCACGCCGATGGCACCGATCAGCGCCGGCTGCTGGGCCACGGTGGCGGCCAGTTTACCCTTGGCGACGGCGGCCTTGCCATCGTCCGTGCCGTCGAAGCCGACGATCATCACCTCTTTGCCGGCCGCTTGCACGGCGCGGATGGCACCCAGCGCCATCTCGTCATTCTGGGCGAACACCGCCTGCACGCTCGGGTGAGCGGCCATCAGGTTCTCCATGACGTTCAGGCCCTTGGTGCGATCGAAGTCGGCAGGCTGGGAGGCCAGCACCTGCAGCTTGTTGGCGGCCACCGCCAGGGCGAAGCCTTCACCGCGGTCACGGGCGGCTGAGGTACCGGCGATCCCTTCGAGCTGGATCACCTTGGCGCCGGTGCCGAGCTTCTCGGTGATGAAGTCGCCGGCCAGCTTGCCGCCCGCCACGTTGTCGGAGGCGATATGGGCCTTGACCTCACCCTGGGCGGCGCCGCGGTCCAGGGTCAGCACCGGGATCTTGGCCTTGTTGGCCAGGCGAATGGCGTTGCCCACTGCTTCGGAGTCGGTCGGGTTGATCAGGATGGCGTTGACCTTGCGCACGGTGAGATCTTCCACGTTGGAGAGCTCCTTGGCCGGGTCATTCTGGGAGTCCAGCACCACCAGGGTGTAGCCGAGCTCCTTGGCCTTGGCCTCGGCCCCTTCCTTCATGGTGACGAAGAAGGGGTTGTTGAGGGTGGAGACCACCATGGCCAGGGTGTTGTCGGCGGCGTGGGCCGTGCCCAGCACGGACATGATGGCGGCGGCGAGCAGGGTATTGAGCTTTTTCATCGTTTCATTCCTTGTGTGTGCGTGGTTAACGTTCTTATCGGGTGCTTTTGTTGTCGATCATCACGGCGAGCAGGATCACGCTGGCCTTGGCAATCATCTGGTAATAGGAGGAGACGTCGAGCAGGTTCAGGGCGTTGTTGAGGAAGCCGATGATGAGGGCGCCGATCAGGGTCCCCATGATGCGACCCTTGCCCCCCATCAGGCTGGTGCCACCCAGTACCACGGCGGCGATGGCGTCCAGCTCATAGCCCATGCCGGCGGTCGGCTGGGCGGACGACAGGCGGGAGGTGACGATGAGGCCGGCCAGGGCCGCGAGGGCGCCACAGAGGCCGTAGACCGCGAGCTTGACCCTGTCCACGTTGATGCCGGAGAGGCGGGTGGCGGACTCGTTGCCGCCGAGGGCGTAGATGTAGCGGCCGAGGCGGGTATGGTTGAGCATGAACCAGGCCAGCAGGAAGACGATGGCCATCAGCCAGATGGGGGCGGGCAGGCCGAACAGGTAGCCGGTCCCGAGCCAGGCGAAGTGATCCGCCCCGTCGCTGAAACCGGTGGAGATGGGACGCCCCTCGGTGTAGACCATGGTCACGCCGCGCAGGGCAGTCATGGTCACCAGGGTGGCGATGAAGGCCTGCACCTTGCCCTTGGCGATGATGAGGCCGCTGATGCTGCCGAGCACGGCGCCAGCCCCTATGGTGAGGGGGACCACCAGCCAGATGGGCAGCTCCATGGCCACCAGGGTCGCTGCCAGGGCGCCGCACAGGGCCAGCACCGAGCCCACCGAGAGGTCGATGCCACCGGTCAGGATGACCAGCGTCATGCCGACGGCGATGATGGCGTTGACCGAGGTCTGGCGCAGTATGTTGAGCAGGTTGTCGGCGGTGAAGAAGTTCGGGCTCAGGAAGGAGACCACACCGATCAGCACCAGGAGGGCGACCAGGGATTTGTTCTCGATCCACCACGCCTTGCTCATGAGACCGCGGCGGGGAAGGGTTTGGGTTGTCATCGTTGTGCCTCTTGCTCTGCTTGCCACTGTTTGCCCACGGCGGCCGCCATCAGTTTCTCCTGATTGGCGTCCTGGGTGTTAAATTCTGCGCTGATGCGCCCTTCGTGCATCACCAGGATGCGGTCGCTCATGCCGAGCACTTCCGGCATCTCGGAGGAGACCAGGATGATGCTCATCCCCTCCTTCTTGAACTGGTTGATGAGCTGATAAATTTCCTTCTTGGCCCCCACGTCCACGCCGCGGGTGGGCTCGTCCAGGATCAGCACCTTGGGACGGGTGAGCAGCCCCTTGGCGATGGCCACCTTCTGCTGGTTGCCGCCGGAGAGCAGCTTGATGAGCTGTTCGCTGCTGGGGGTCTTGATGTTGAACAGACGCACGTAATCGGCCACCGCCTGGCGCTCCGCCTTGCCGTCGATCTTGCCGCTCTTGTTGAACTCGTTTAAGGCGCACAGGCTCATGTTTTCACGCACCGAGAGCTCCAGCACCAGGCCATCCCCCTTGCGATCCTCGGAGATGTAGGCGATGCCGGCCCGCAGCCCGTCGGCGGGGCTGCGGGGTTGCAAGTCATGACCATCCACCTGGATCTGACCACCCGTGATGTTGCTGGCGCCGTAGATGAGCTTCATCAGCTCGGTGCGGCCAGATCCCATGAGGCCGCTGAAGCCCAGGATCTCCCCCTGACGCAGGGTGAAGCTCACCCCTTGCACGCCGGGGCCCGCCAGATCCCGCACCTGCAAGCTGACGGGGCCGAGCTCGCGCTTGAGGCGCGGATACTGCTCCTCCAGCCGGCGGCCCACCATCATCTCGATGATCTTGTCTTCATCGAGCTCGCTCACGGACGCCTGGCCTATCCACTTGCCGTCCCGCAACACGGTGACCTGATCGCAGATCTGGAAGATCTCTTTCAGGCGGTGGGAGATGTAGACGATGCCGCAGCCCTGCTCGCGCAGCTCGCGGATGACCGCAAACAGCTGATCGGTCTCGGTGTCGGTGAGGGCGTCCGTGGGCTCATCCATGATGATGACGCTGGCATCGAACGACAGCGCCTTGGCGATCTCCACCATCTGCTGCTCGCCGATGGAGAGATCCCCGAGCCGGGTATCCGGGCCGTGCTTGACCCCGAGGCGCGCCAGCAGGGCGCTCGCCCGCTCCCGCAGTTGCTTGTGATCGATGTTGCCGAAGCGGGTGCGCGGCTCGCGGCCGAGGAAGATGTTGGCGGCGATGGAGAGCTCGGGCAGCAGGTTCAGCTCCTGGTGAATGATGCTGATCCCCTGATCCTGAGAGTCGCGCGGTCCCTTGAAGTGAACCGACTGGCCACGATAGCTGATGCTGCCCGCGTCGGCCTGATAGATGCCGGTCAGCACCTTCATCAGGGTCGACTTGCCGGCGCCGTTTTCACCGAGCAGGGCCATCACCTGACCCGGATAGACCCGCAGGCCCGCCTCATCGAGGGCGCGCACCCCGGGGAAGGTCTTGACGATCCCGGTGAGCTCCAGAATGGGCGAGGGGACCGAGGAGGTTGTGCTCATTTGCAGCTTCCTTTGAGGGCTGGTTTGAGGGCCATGTCTGGCCGCTTAGAACGCCACGCCGGCGCAGAGAATGAGGTTGGCGTAAGGGGTGACCTCGCCGCTGCGAACGATGGCCTGGCTCTGCTGGGAGCGGGCCTTGAACGCCTCGTGCAGGCAGTATTCGATGGTGATGGGTTTGCCCTGATCTCGGGCGTGCTCCGCTATCTGATCGAGCAGGGCCTGATGGGCCAGGGGGCTGACCGTCTTGAGCTCGCTCGCCATGATGACCTTCTCCACCACCAGATCGGTGAACAGGGCGGCCACCACTGTCTGCAGGCTGGGGGTGCCCGCCATCAGCGCCAGATCGATGCGCTCGGGACCGGCCGGAATGGGCAGCCCCGCATCGCAGACGGTGATCTCGTCGGTGTGACCCATACGTGCCACCAGGGCACTCAGGGGAGCATTGAGCAGTACGCCTCGTTTCATACAACACCTCTTTCTCGCAGCCGAGGGGTCGCCACCCCTCCGTGCTTGCGTTTATCCAGCAAGGCAACCGGTTACGCAACCGGTTGCGTCATGGGTGCAAGATAGGCGTTATCCGTTAACAGATCTAGAAACAGATGGCGAAAATGTGAAAACGATCTCAATGCGGGGTCAGGGTGGAGCACAAATGGGGCCAGCAGGGTGCTGGCCCCGTGAGGTGTCAGATGATCAGGCCTTGCTGCACGGCGGGACGGGTCAGCATACGCCGGGTATGGGCCGCCACCCTGGGGAAGGCTTCGATGTCGACCCCATCGCTCTCGAGCCAGCTGGCCACCACGAAGAGATAGATGTCCGCCAGGCTGAAGTTATCCCCCAGCACCCAGGGACCGGCCAGATAGTGGTTCTCTATCTCGGCGAAGCCGTCGCGCATGTTCTGCGGCATCTTGGCCTTCATGGCGGCGATGGCCTGATCGTCATCGGCCCAGCGGCTGCCACGGCGGCCATGGGCGTGGGCGACGTGTACGGTGGAGACCAGGAAGCTGTTGACCTCCTGCATGCGGGCCAGCAGGAAGGGATCGTCCAGGGGGGCGAGCCCGGCAGCCGGGAAGCGCTGGGCCACATAGAGCAGCAGGGCCGGGGTTTCGGTCAGCACGCCACGCTCGGTCACCAGGGCCGGTACCCGTCCCTTGGGGTTGATGGCCAGGTATTCGGGGGAGCGCTGCTCGCCGCTGGCGAAGTCCACGACTCTGACTTGGTGTGGAGCATTCGCCTCCACCAGGGCGATGCGTACCGCCATGGCGCAGGTGCCGGGGGCGAGATAGAGGGTCAGTTCTGACATCTTGAGATCCTTAGGCTTACGATGTGGCAGGGAGAGAACGCCCGGGGATCTCCGGGGCGCCTTGGGCATCCTACCCCCATGTCGCACGAGGGCCAAGCGAGTAGGATAGAGCGCCGCGAAAGAGGCGTTTATTCCTGGGATCTCGCAGGGAAAAACCGGGGACTTATGCGTGAAATCAATGGCTTTCTGAACAGAAGATAACAGGAAAAACGGCTACGCATGCCCGGTCAAATCGCTATAATGTGCCACCTTGATAGTCGTTTTCGATGTTGGATAGTCAATTGAGTAATAAAATGCGGATCGGTGGAACCCTCGAACAGTCCCTCAACCAGGGATATCGTCTGGACCTGCAAGGGGTGCTGAAGGAGGGCTGGCAACAGACCCGGCGCACCGGTTTCGGCCTGGCGCTGGCCATCGCCGGCGTCATGGCGATCTGGATCCTGTTGAGCAATACCCTGCTGACCCCCTATGTGGGCGCCGAAGGGGATATGGACATGGCCCTGGTGCTGAGCCTGCTCATCACCGTCATCATGTCCCCCATGACCTCCTCCCTCGACATGCTGGGCTTGCAGCAATCCGTGGGGGTTCGTGCCCGGCCTAACCAGGTGTTCGACTTCTTCCGCCACTTCCTGCGCCTGGGTTCCCTGAGTCTGCTCGGCAGCCTCATCACCAGCCTGTTTGGCCCATTGTTCGAACTGGTGGGACTGCCCGTGATGCTGGCCTTCATCCCCTCGGCCCTGGTCGGCATGGGGTTGGTGTTCACCGTCCCCCTGGTGCTGGAGCGCGGCTTGTCCCCCGCCCAGGCCATCCTGGTCTCCCTCAAGTTGTTTGCCCGGGGCTGGCCCAGCATAGTGCTGCTGCACGGCGTCATGCTGGCGCTCTTCTTCGTGGCGCTCATCCCCATGGGGCTTGGCCTCATCTGGGTGGCCCCCCTCTACTTCAACTGCAAGGGGATCCTCTATCGGGATCTGTGCGGGGTTGCCGTCGAGGTGACCGAGGTAGGGGAGAGCGGCCCGTCCCAGGGGCCGGACCATTTCAACGCCTGACGGGCGCATTGCAAAAGGATTGCAGATGAAAAAGACAGGCGCGGCCACCCTGCTGCTGTTACCGGTACTCGGGCTGGCGCAGCCCGCCCTTGCGTCGCAGCAACTGGAGCTGCAATACGCCACCTTCTACAGCCAGATGAAGACTGCCGCCAAAGGGGATTTTGGGGATGCCCGGCTCGGCTTTTATCTGACCGATCCGCAAGATGGCCGGCGCTGCGCCCTGAGCTCGGCCCGTGTCTCGACCCCGGAGCGTGAAGTGCCCGCCGAGGTGACGGTGGATGGTGAACTGCGCCTGCCCTACGACGACGATCTCAACCTGGACAAGGCCAGCGTCTGGGTCGAACTGGGCGAGCCCCACGAGCGCTGCGATCTGTCGGTGCAGGTGATGGCCGACGCCCCTCGAGGGGAGCTCAGGGTGAGCGAGTTGCAGGCTCGCCAGCTGCAGATGCAGGCCCTGCTGGACAAGTTGGCGGGCATGATCGGCAAGCACTTCCTGCCGAAGATGGAAGGGGTGCGCATCAGCATGGTCAGCCCGAGTGGCACCGCCTATCTTATCGACGGCGCCCGCCAGTTGGCGCTCTCCTGGAAAGATGGGCAACTGTTGTTGAGCCAGGCCCAGCTCGCCGATTTCGCCAGGGGCAGGCTGCAACTGGAGGGAGAAGTGCTGCGGCTGACCCCCTGGCTGCATCAGGGCTGATCGCAGACGGTCAGTCGCCTCTTGCGGGGAGGAGACATGAAAAAGGAGCGCCAGGCGCTCCTTTTTTGTTGCTCATGGGATGAGGGCTCAACGCACCTCGATCACATCCAGCACGTCCATCTCGTCGATGTTGAGCAGAGGGGCGGTGGGCAGCTCGGGGGGATCGAACGCCTTGTCGCCACCGTCTATGATGCCGGAATCCCGGTTTATGCTCTTGAAGTCAAACAGGTTATGGTCGAGCAGATGGCTCGGCACCACGTCCTGGATGGCGGTGAACATGGTCTCGATGCGACCCGGGAAGCGGCGATCCCAATCCTGCATCATCTGCTTGATGGCCTTGCGCTGCAGGTTCTCCTGGGAGCCGCACAGGTTGCAGGGGATGATGGGGAAGGCCTTGACCTCGGCGTAACGCACGAGATCCTTCTCCTTGCAGTAGGCCAGCGGGCGGATCACCACGTTCTTGCCATCGTCGCTCACCAGCTTGGGGGGCATGGATTTCAGCTTGCCGCCGTAGAACATGTTGAGGAACAGGGTCTCGAGGATGTCGTCCCTGTGATGGCCGAGGGCAATCTTGGTGCAGCCGAGCTCCTGGGCGGAACGGTACAGGATACCGCGGCGCAGACGGGAGCAGAGGGCACAGGTGGTCTTGCCTTCCGGCACCTTGTCCTTGACGATGGAGTAGGTGTCTTCCTCGACGATCTTGAAGTCGACGCCCAGGGTAGCCAGGTACTCGGGCAGTACGTGCTCGGGGAAGCCGGGTTGCTTCTGATCCAGGTTCACGGCCACGAGATCGAAATGGATGGGGGCACTGGCCTTGAGGCTCATCAGGATGTCCAGCATGGCGAAGCTGTCCTTGCCGCCGGACAGGCACACCATGATCTTGTCGCCATCTTCAATCATGTTGAAGTCGGCGATGGCCTGGCCCACGTTGCGCCGCAGGCGTTTCTGCAGCTTGTTGAAACTGTATTTCTCTTTGGCGTTAAGCTCTTCGTGCATAGCCTCAAACCCGGGACAAAAATAAGCGGCTTATTATAGCCATGTCCCGGGGGAGGGCAAGAAACGCTTATGTTGGATGACGTCTGTCATCCACCGGGCAGCTGTAATCGTCCGGTTTGAGGATGAGGATGTCGCAGTTGAGCCGATCCACCACGTGTTCGGCGGTGTTGCCGAGCAGGGCGGCGGAGAGACCGGTACGACCGACACAGCCCATGATCATCAGGGTGGACTTCAGGTTGTCGGCCATGTCGGGCAGTACCTCCTCCGGCAAGCCTTCCGCCACCCTGGTCCACATGTGGCCGATGCCGAACTGATCCGCATGCTCGCGCAGCAGATCCTCGTGATGCTTGCGGATGGCGTCGTTGTAGGCGTTGGGATCAAACTCGGGCAGCTCGATGGCCACGTTGACCGGGGTACCCGGGTAGGTGTTGACCAGATAGAGATTGGCGCCGAGCAAGTCGGCGATGGCGGCGCCCTCGCGGGTGATGCGCTCGTTGAGCACCTTCTGCTCCAGATCGTCGCTCGAGCAGTTGATGGCGGCGATGATGTTGCCCCCCCGCTGCCAGTGCCCCTCTTTCACCAGCAGCACTGGGCAGGGGCATTTGCGCAGCAGGTGCCAGTCGGTCGGGGTGAAGATGAAGGTCTGCAGGAAGGAGTGCTTGTGGGTCGCCTTGACCACGAGATCGTGGCGCTGGGCCAGCACCTCCTGGATGACGCATTCGAACGGGCGGTTATGCCACATTACCTTGACGTCGCACTCCAGCCCTCTGGCGCGATAGGGCTGCAGTATCTCTTCCAGCCACTCCCGGCGCTGGGAGATCACCCCGTGGCGCATCTCTTCGCGCTCATCCACCGACAGCATGGCGGTCATCTCGTATGAGAAGTCGTAGATGGTCAGCAGCAGGGTCAGCTGGGCGCCCGCGTCCAGCTCGGCGACCTTGACCGCACGCTCGAGGGCGATCTGGCGCTCCTCTTCGGGGTTGATCACCACCAGAATGTTTCGGTATTTGACCATGGTTCTCCTCCTTGGCAAAAAACGCCAATGATGGCAGCTCTTTAGCCTTTACAGCTTAGTCCAAGGGGAGGGGCAATAAGGTGGGCCGGATCAAAATTCGGGGCGAACAGACCCGGCCGAGAATGAATTAAGGGAGGGGGTATCAGCCGCAGGCGGGACGGGTTGCACCGGCCATGACGCCGAGGGCCACGTGATCCAGCACGGTAATGTACTTGCCCTTGACGCTGATGAGGCCGGACTTCTGGAAACGGCCGAGCAGACGGCTGATGGTCTCGACGGTGAGGCCGAGGTAGTTGCCGATGTCGCCACGGGTCATGGAGAGGCGGAACTCCTTGGCGGAGAAGCCGCGCTCGGAGAAACGCACCGATAGGTTGTGCAGGAAGGCGGCGAGGCGCTCCTCCGCATTCTTCTTGGAGAGCAGCAGGATCATCTCCTGATCCCCCATGATCTCGTTGCTCATCAGTCGCATGATCTGCTGGCGGAGCTTCGGCATCTTGCCGGAGAGGTCGTCCAGCACGTCGAACGGGATCTCGCACACCATGGCGGTTTCCAGCGCCTGGGCGAAGGAGGGGTGGGCCTGCTTGTGGATGGCGTCAAAGCCAACCAGGTCACCGGCGAGGTGGAAGGCGGTGATCTGCTCGTCCCCCTGCTCTGTGATGGTGTAAGACTTGATGGTCCCGGAACGGATGGCGTAGAGGGACTTGAGCTCATCACCGGCCTTGAACAGTTCTTCACCCTTCTGGATCGGCTTCTTGCGCTCGATGATGCTGTCGAGCTGATCGAGTTCGTTGTCGTTCAGGGTGAAGGGGATGCAGAGCTGGCTGATGCTGCAATCCTGGCAATGAATTGCACAGCCACCGCTCTGAATACGTCTGCCAGGTTTCTTGTCCGGGATCATAGGCTCAAATGAATAATTGATTTATATCAAACAAGTTTACCACCAACTCATCCGTTTTGGATAGGGTTTCAAAAGGATGTGATCCCGATCCAGAGGGTGTGCAGGCCGTAGAGGATGAGCAGCAGGGCCCCTCCCAGGCGCAGGCTGCGCAGGGTCAGCCAGTAGCGCAATCGGTCGGCCAGGCCCCCCAGAGCAAACAGGGTCGGCAGGGTGCCGAGGCCGAAAAAGAGCATGATGAGGGCCCCGCCGCGGGCCGACCCCGCCGCCGCACTCCAGGTCAGCATGGAGTAGACCAGGCCGCAGGGGAGCCAACCCCACACCATGCCAAAGGGGAGGGCCTGCAGGGGGGAGCGGAAGGGGAGAAATCGACCAGCCAACGGTTTGATATAGGGCCAAAGCGTCGCCCCCATTCGCTCAAGCAGCAAAACTCCCTGCCACCAGCCCGCGAGATAGAGGCCGAGGGCTATCATCAGCAGCGCCGCCACCAGTCGTAAGCCGGCGAGGGCATGTTTGCCGGCCCCCAGTTCACTGGTGGTGGCGAGCAGCCCCCCCACCAGGGCCCCCGCGATGACGTAGCTCAGGAGCCGCCCGAGGTTGTAGTTGAGCAGATAGCCGAGGCGTCCCCGGAAATGCTGGCTCTTCGGGGGGATCGCCATGGAGAGCGCCGCAGAGACCCCGCCGCACATGCTGATGCAGTGACCCGAGCCCGCCAGCCCCACCAGCAGGGCTCCCATCAGATCAAGGTTGCTGGTCATGGCGCCCCTTGCTCTCATCCTCTGGGTCCTTGTCCTCAGCCTTGGCGATCGGTTGCTCCTCATCGAACAGGATATTGGAGCCCTGCCGGTCGAGATCCTCGAACTGCTCGGAGCGGATGGCCCAGAAGAAGACCACGCCCGCGATGATGACGAACAGGATGGCGATGGGAATGAGGACGAAGATGATGTTCATGGTCTCTACCTGAGTGTGCCGCTCGCGACTAAGCCCCATGGTAACCCTGTTCGGGCCCGGCGCCAGCCGCCATCGGCGAGAAATGTGGCCTGCCGCGCAGGCAGGCCGTTCAATGGATGGCCGGGATCAGCGGTTGAGCCGCATGGAGTTGGTCACGACGATGAGGGAGCTAAGTGACATGCCCGCCGCCGCCAGATAGGGGGGCAGCCAGCCACTCGCCGCCAGCGGCAGCACCAGCAGGTTGTAGCCGATAGACCAGGCGAAGTTCTCTTTGATGATCTTGCGGGTACGCAGCGCCAGGGTACGGGCCGCCAGCAGACGGGAGAGATCGTCCGCCAGCAGGATGGCATCGGCGCTGTTTTTCGCCAGATCCGTGCCGCCCGCCATGGCGAAGGAGGCGTGGGCTCCCGCCAGCACGGGGGCGTCGTTGATGCCATCCCCCACCATGATGCTGATGTCCCCGGCCGCTTCCCGTCCCTTGAGATAGGCGAGCTTGCCATCCGGGGTCGCCCCCTTGATGAGCTCATCCACCCCGAGCTCACGCGCCACCGCATCGGCGGCGGCCGAGCCATCGCCGGTCAAGATGGTGGTCTTGAGGCCGGCAGCCTGGAAGGCTGCAATGAGCTCCCTAGCGTCCGCCCGCACCGTATCGGCCAGGGTGAAGCAGGCGAGCAGCCGGGTCTCATCGGCCAGGTAGATGGCGAGGCTACCCTCCTGCTTGTCCGCGTTCACATCGTCAGCCAGATCCAGCCAGCGGGCGCTGCCGATCCGGTATTGGGTTCCGGCAATCATGCCCTGGACGCCGTGGCCGATGATCGGGGTCACGTCGCTCGCCGCCAGCAGCAGATCCGTGGGGGCGGCGCGTTTGAAGGCGCGGGCGATGGGATGCTCTGAATAGGCCTCCAGGGTGCGGGCGATGGCGAGGCATTCGGCCTCGTCGAGTCCGGCCAGGGGCTGGGTGCTCACCAGGCGGATGTTGCCGGTGGTCAGGGTGCCTGTCTTGTCCATCACCACCCGGTTGGCGCGGGTCAGCACGTCCAGCACATGGCCACGGCGCAGCAGTATGCCGCTGCGGGTGAGGTGGGCGGTGGCCGAGGTGAGCGCCGTGGGGGTGGCGAGCGACAGGGCGCAGGGGCAGGTTGCCACCAGCACCGCCAGGGTGACCCAGAAGGCGCGCTCGGGGGCGTGGAAGTGCCAGAAGGTCCAGACCAAGGCTGCGATCACCAGCAGCACCAGGATGAAGTGGCGGGAGAGTACGTCCGCCAGTTGGGCGATGGCGGGCTTGTCGTCCAGCGCGTGATCCTGCAGGCGCATGATCTGGGCCAGACGCGACTCCTCGATGGGGTGGCTGACCCGGATCTCCAGCGGTGCATCCGTATTGATGGTGCCGGCGAAGACGGGCTCCCCCATCTGTTTGAGCAGGGGCAGCTGTTCACCGGTCAGCATGGATTCATCCAGACTGGCTTGCCCGGCGAGAATGATGCCGTCCGCGGGCAGGGTGGCCCCCGCCAGCACACGCACTCTGTCGCCTGTGCGCAGCGTCTTGGCAGCCACCTCGAGCTCCCCCTCCTCGTCGATGCGGGTGGCCATGATGGGCACCAACCGCGCCAGGTTGGAGCTCGACTCCGACGCCTTGCGCCTGGCCCGGAGCTCGAGCAACCGCCCCAGCAGCAGGAAGAAGACGAACATGGTGATGGAGTCGTAATAGACCTCCCCCGTGTTGAACACAGTGGCCCAGATGGAGGCGACGAAGGCGCCGATGAGTGCCAGGGAGACCGACACATCCATGGAGAGATGGCCCTGTTTCAGGGCACGCCAGGCCCCCACGTAGAACGGCTGGGCGGAGTAGATCATGATGGGGGTCGAGAGCAGCAGGCTTATCCACTTGAAGTAGATCATGAACTCCTCTTCGACGCTGATGAAGAGATCCATGTAGAGCGCCACCGCGCACATCATCACCTGCATGGAGCCCAGACCCGCCAGCGCCATGCGGAACATGTAGCTGCGCACCTCGCGGGCGTAGAGCGCCTCCTGTTGATGGGTCTGGAAGGGGTAGGCGCGATAGCCAATCTTGGCGAAGCCCTTGAGGATGTCGCTTAAAGAGAGCCTGTCAGGATCCCACTTGATGCGGGCGCGATGGGTGGTGGTGTTGACGTTGACATAGTGCAGGCCGGGGAGTCCCATCAGGTGGCGTTCAATCAACCAGGCACAGGCGGCGCAGGTGAGCCCCTCTACGCTGAGCTGGATCTCGCGAAGTGTCTGACTGCCAGAGCCGGTTTCCACGACGAAGTCCTGCTGCACCTCAGCCAGATCGTAGTGGGTCATGGCGGCCAGTTCGCTCGGCACCAGTTCCCCCTTGATGCCGGGGGCGGTGCGATGCTCGTAATAGCTGGCGAGGCCGCATTCGAGGATGGTCTGCGCCACGGCCTGGCAGCCGGGGCAGCACATGGGTTGCACTATGCCCTTGATCTCGAGGGCATAATCACTGCCAGTGGGAACCGGTTCACCGCAGTGAAAACAGCCGGTCATGGTATATCCCTCCTTGGGATTGGCGGGGTGCCAGGGGAGAACGCCGGCTCGCCTGGGCGAGCCGGTCACTGGGCTCAGCGGCCCTTGGGATCGAGCTCTACCGCCGTGCCGGTCGGCAGGTGCACCGTCTCTTGCAGGCGCCATTCGTGGTTGAAGGCATCGACCCGGATGTGCCACTTGCCGGTGATGGGCTTGTCCAACATCAGGCGATAGACGCCCTTGCCATCGGCGGTCACCAGGTGCTCGCTGTCATGGCCTTCCAGAGTGGGGTGGAACAGGGAGACATGCAGGGCCTGGCCACGGGGGAAATCCCCGGACAGGGGATTTAAGGTGAGTTCGTTGTCCTTGACCTCGAGGGCGATGCGGATGTTCAGGGCCTCGGCGCGATCGAACTTGCTGAGATCCTGATTGATCTCCTTGCCCTGCTTGTAATAGTCCTCGGCCACTAGATTGACCCCATCCTTGCTGGCGATGATGGCGGTGGCGATGCTGCCGACCACGGCGGCACAGGGGAGGGCGATGATGAACCAGGGCCAGAACTGGCGATACCAGGGTTGAGTCATAGTTGCTACTGCCGTGAAACTTATGCTTAACGAATGGAGGGGGTTTAGCCAACACAAGATAACAAAAAGCCCCGAAGAGTCGAGGCTTTTTGCTGCGTAATCACGTGCTTATCACATGTTACTGCGCTTTTTGTCCCTCGTTGTGGGACAGGCTGTAGACATAGGATGCCAGCAGTTGCACCTTGTCTTCACCCAGGATGTCTTTCCAGGCGGGCATGACCCCGTGACGACCGTGGGTGATGGTCTGCTCCACCACCTGACGGGAGCCGCCGTAGAGCCAGGTGTTGTTGGTGAGATCCGGCGCGCCGAAGGCGATGCCGCCCTTGGCATCCGGGCCGTGACAGGCGGCGCACATGGCAAAGCGTGCCTCGCCCTTCTTGGCTTCCACCAGATCCACCTTGCGACCGGACAGGCTCAGCACATAGGAGGCCACCTCCTTCACCCCGTCCTGACCCAGGATCTCGCCCCAGGCGGCCATGACCCCCTGACGACCACCCATGATGGTGGTCTTGATCTGGTCAGGCGCGCCGCCCCATTGCCATTCGCTGTCGGTCAGGTTCGGGAAGCCGCGACCGCCGCGGGCATCGGAGCCGTGGCACTGGGAGCAGTTCTGCAGGAACAGACGCTGACCCACCTTGCGGGCCTCCGGATCGGCGGCGATCTCCTCGATGGGGCGATAGCTCTTGCCATCGGCCTGATAGGCCAACTCGCGGAACTTGGCGCCATAGACCTCGTCAGCCTTGGCGAGCTCCCGATCGTACTCGACCGCGCGCCCCTCGGCCTTGGCGGAGGCCGCCGCCGCCTTGGACTCTTCCAGGGAACGAATGTCCTGGTTCGAGCTCTGCCAGCCCAGCAAGCCCTTGAAGTTGCCGAGGCCCGGGAAGGCGAGCAGGTAGATGAGCCCGGTGACGATGAAGAAGATGAACATGTAGGACCACCACTTGGGCAGCGGGTTGTTGATCTCCTCGATACCGTCGAAGGCGTGGCCCATGGACTTGCCTTCCTCGGCCCCCAGCTTGTCCTTCATGCACCAGAGCAGCAGCAGGAAACAGCCGATGATGGTGCCCAGACTTATCACGGTGACAAAAATGCTAAACAGAGTGCTCATTATTGCTTCGCTCCTGCGTTCTTGTTATCAGCACTGGGTTGCTCATCGTCGGCAAAAACCAGGTTGGCGGCCTCGTCGAAGGAGGCCTTGCGGCGCTTGCTGTAGGCCCAGACGATGATGGCGATCATGATGACCATCAGCAGCAGGGTGTACAGGCCGCGAAATGTACCGTAATCCATTTCCCGACTCCTTATTTCAGGGCATGACCCAGTGATTGCAGATAGGCGACCAGGGCATCGAGCTCTGTCTTGCCCTTCACCGCTTCCCCGGCGCCCGCGATGTCTGCGTCGGTATAGGGCACGCCGAAGTGATCCCGGAACAGGGCCAGCTTCTTGCCGGTCAGCTCGCCGCTCAGCACGTTGGTCTCGAGCCAGGGGAAGGCGGGCATGTTGGACTCGGGCACCACGTCCCGCGGGTTGATGAGGTGGGCACGGTGCCAGTCATCGGAGTAGCGGCCGCCGACCCGGGCCAGATCCGGACCGGTACGCTTGGAGCCCCACAGGAAGGGGTGCTCCCAGACGCTCTCGCCGGCGACCGAGTAGTGGCCGTAGCGCTCGGTCTCGGCGCGGAACGGACGGATCATCTGGCTGTGGCAGACGTTGCAGCCTTCGCGGATGAAGATATCGCGCCCTTCCATCTGCAGGGCGGTGTAGGGCTTGAGGCCCTCCACCGGTTCCGTGGTCTGCTTCTGGAAGAACAATGGGGTGATCTCCACCAGGCCCCCCAGGCTGATGGCAAAGATGATGCCGACCACCAGCATGGGAACGCTTTTTTCAAATATTTCGTGACGGTTATTGTTGCTCATGGCGTGACCTCTTCAATCAGGCTAGCTGTGCGACGGGTTCGAGGGAACCCTTGGGCGCAGTGATGGTGCGATAGGCGTTGTAGGCCATCAGCAGCATGCCGGTGACGAAGAAGCAGCCACCCAGGAAGCGCACGAAGTAGAAGGGGTAAGAGGCCTGCAGGGCTTCCACGAAGCTGTAGGTCAGGGTGCCGTCGTCGTTGACCGCGCGCCACATCAGACCCTGCATCACACCGGAAATCCACATGGAGACGATGTAGAGCACGGTGCCCACGGTCGCCAGCCAGAAGTGGACGTTGATGAGCTTGATGCTGTACATGCGACCCTGATTGAACAGGTTCGGGATCAGGTGATACACGGCGCCGATGGATACCATGGCAACCCAGCCCAGGGCACCGGAGTGGACGTGACCTATGGTCCAGTCGGTGTAGTGGGAGAGGGCGTTGACCGTCTTGATGGCCATCATGGGGCCTTCGAAGGTGGACATGCCGTAGAACGACAGGGAGACGATCAGGAAGCGCAAGATGGGGTCATAGCGCAGTTTGTGCCAGGCACCGGACAGGGTCATGATGCCGTTGATCATGCCGCCCCAGGAGGGGACGAACAGGATGAGGGACATCACCATGCCGAGGGACTGTGCCCAGTCGGGCAGCGCCGTGTAGTGCAAATGGTGCGGACCGGCCCAGATGTAGAGGGAGATCAGCGCCCAGAAGTGCACGATGGAGAGGCGGTAGGAGTAGACGGGGCGACCGGCCTGCTTGGGCACGAAGTAGTACATCATGCCGAGGAAGCCCGCGGTCAGCAGGAAGCCTACCGCGTTGTGGCCATACCACCACTGCACCATGGCATCCATGGCCCCCGAATACATGGAGTAGGACTTCATGCCGGAGAGCGGCACCTCCATGTTGTTGACGATGTGCAGCACGGCCACCGTGATGATGAAGGCGCCGAAGAACCAGTTCGCCACATAGATGTGGGAGGTGGTGCGCTTGGCCAGGGTCCCGAAGAAGACCACGGCATAGGCGACCCAGACCACGGTGATGGCGATGTCGATGGGCCACTCCAGCTCGGCATACTCCTTGGAACTGGTATATCCCAGTGGCAACGAGATGGCGGCCGAGAGGATGATGGCCTGCCAGCCCCAGAACACGAAGGAGGCAAGGCCGCCACCAAACAGCCGGGTCTGGCAGGTGCGCTGCACCACGTAGAAAGAGGTGGCCATCAGGGCGCTGCAGCCGAACGCGAAGATGACCGCGTTGGTGTGCAGGGGACGCAGGCGGCTGTAGGTCAGCCAGGGGGTGTCGAAGTTGAGGGCAGGCCAGATCAGCTGGGCTGCAATCAGTACGCCCACCGACATACCGACAATTCCCCAGACAATCGTCATGACGGTGAACTGACGTACAACGGTGTAGTTGTACTCAGGATGGTTCGTTGTGTGGCTCATCGTTGTATTCCGCTTCCGATGCTGTTGTTTGTTTTTTGTCCGGCAATCAGGACCATTTTCATGCCAAATTTGCCGACTTCCTCTCGTTAACATCTGTTAATAAAAGGAAAAGCAAAATGTGGATAAATGAAAATTCATTGGGAATGATACTGAACTGACCGGTAAAATAACAGTACAAACAGTGATATATTTGGCTCTGACGGGTCTCGTTGTCGCCAGTTTTTTACCTTGCGCGAGATCACGAAAATGGCATTTTTTACGTACCTTACAAGGTTGTTTTTTCATGAAAGAGAGACTCACTTCACGCAAAATCGGGCACTTGATGCTGGTGCTGGCTATTTTGCTCGCCCTGATGGCGTATCGAACCTGGTTCTGGTCCCCGAACGGGGCGGATATCGTGGGGAAAAATGATCAGATTTGTGATCTGTCCCACAGCTCCTGCGCGCTCGTTATCGGTGACAAGCCCCTCTCGGCCAGTGTCGCGAGCCTGCCGGTCAAGGCTGAACATGACTTCAGTCTGCGTCTTCAGGGGGGGGATCCCACCATCACCCCGACCCAGGCCTGGCTCGAGGGGAAGGAGATGTTCATGGGCCGGATCCCGGTGCAATTTGACGCCATCGATGGGGGCTGGCAGGGAACGGTCCAGGTGGGTTCCTGCACCTCGGCGACCATGACCTGGCTGCTCAATATCCAGTGGAGCAATGGCCAGCGCCAACAGCTGGCGCTCTCCGTCGTCCGTTAAGTCTGCGTATTATTTGGCGCCAAGCGGGGGGCATCCGTGAAATTTGATTTGAATTTTTCAGGTGGGACTGTACCTTGCATTCATTATCAAGGAGTGAAGTTCATTTAATCATGATTGAAAAACAAGCATTTTATCGCACCCTGAACCAGCAGGCCCAGGCGCTGCTGGAAGGGGAGCCGGATCGCATCGCCACCCTGGCGAACCTCTCCGCCCTGCTCAATCAGGAGCTCGCCGACATCAACTGGGTAGGCTTCTACCTGTTGCAGGGCGAGACTCTGGTGCTCGGCCCCTTCCAGGGCAAGCCCGCCTGCGTGCGCATTCCGGTTGGCCGCGGTGTCTGCGGCACGGCGGTGTCCGAGGGCAAGACCCAGCTGGTGGACGACGTGCATCAGTTCGTCGGTCACATCGCCTGTGACGGTGCCAGCAACTCGGAGATTGTGATCCCCCTTCGCCACAATGGCGAGATCATCGGGGTGCTGGATATCGACAGTCCGATTTTTAACCGTTTCGACGAACAGGACCGACTCGGCCTCGAAGAAACGGTGCAAATTTTGGAAAGCATGCTCTAAGTCATTGCTAGATGGTTCGCAAAAGGCCCCAAGCTCTCTATAATAGGGCCTTTGTTGTGTTCGGGCTCGCCCGTGCGTCTATATGAAAGCCAAGGTTATACATGGAAAACACTGAAAAGCTGAAGAACAGTAAAGAGATCGTTGCCTACCTGGTCGAGAAATTCCCGGCCTGCTTCATCGCTGAAGGAGAGGCCAAGCCACTCAAGATTGGCATCTTCCAGGATCTGGCCGCGCGTCTTGCTGACGACGAGAGAGTCTCCAAGACCATGCTGCGCTCTGCTCTGCGTCAATACACCTCCAGCTGGCGTTACCTGCATGGCCTCAAGGCTGGCCAGGCCCGTGTCGATCTGGACGGCAACCCCGGTGAGCTCTTGACCGAAGAGCACATCGAGCATGCCAAACAGGCCCTCAAAGAGAGCAAAGAGCGTGTCTTTGCCAGCCGTCGCACCAACACCAAGGAGAAGGAAGACAAGCCCAAGCAGCCCCGTCGTCCGGCTCCGCGCAAGGCCGATGCCGCTCGCACCGACAAACCCAAGGCCGCGCCCAAGGCTGCTCCCGCAGTGGACGCTCCCCTGGTGAAGGTGGATGCCGCTACCCTGAAAGTGGATCAGGGCGTGCGCGTCGTGCTGGGCAAGTCGCCGGTGCCCGCCACCATCAAGGAAGTGACCAAGGATGACGTACAGGTTCAATTGCAGACCGGCATGATGCTGCGGGTCAAGTTCGAGCACCTGGTTCTCTAAGGAGACACATGTTGAAGCATGGCGTAATTCGTTTTTCCCTCGTTGCCTGTAGCCTGGCGCTTGCCGGGCTTGCACAGGCCATCGAGCCGGTGCTCAAGGAAAGTGATTTGCCTGTGTTGGCTCAAGAGAGCCAACATGCTACGGCCAGCAAGCGAATTACCAATCTGTTTACCCGCTCCCATTACAAGCAGTTCAAGCTGGATGATGCCTTCTCCACGGTTGTCTTTGACAAATACCTGGAGAATCTGGATTACAGCCGCAACCTGTTTTTGGCCTCTGATATCAGCCGCTTTGAAAAGTACCGTAACGGTTTCGACACCGACCTCGAGAGAGGACGGCTGGCGCCCGCCTACGAGATGTTCAACCTGAGTCAGCAGCGGCGTTATGAGCGGTTCGAATACGCCCTCAAACTGCTCGACACTCCCTTCGATTTTACCCAGAAAGACAACTACATCTTCGATCGGGAAGGGGCTCCCTGGCCCAAGGATGAGGCCGAACTCAACGAGTTGTGGCGTCAGCGGGTCAAGTTCGACGCCCTGAGCCTCAAGCTCAGCGGCAAGGAGTGGCCTGAGATCAAGGAGCTGCTTGGCAAGCGTTACAACAACGCCATCAAACGGATGTCCCAGACCGAGAGCGAGGACGTGTTCCAGCTCTTCATGAACTCCTTCGCCCGCGCCATCGAACCCCACACCAGTTACCTGTCGCCGCGCAGTGCCGATCGCTTCAACACCGAGATGAACCTCTCGCTGGAGGGCATAGGTGCCGTGCTGCAGGCGGAGGATGACTTCACCGTCATCCGCTCCCTGGTACCCGGTGGCCCGGCCGCCAAGTCCAATCACCTGAAGCCCGATGACAAGATCACCGGGGTAGGGCAGGACGATGGCAAGATTGTCGATGTGATCGGCTGGCGTCTCGACGACGTGGTCGAACTCATCAAGGGCCCGAAAGGCAGCAAGGTGAAACTGGAGATCCAACGCGGCAAGGGCGCCAACGCCAAGACCGAGCTGGTGGAGCTGACCCGCGACAAGGTGCGCCTGGAAGACAGGGCCGCCAAGTCCAAGGTGATCACCGCGGAAGGCAAGAAGATAGGGGTACTCGAGATCCCGAGCTTCTATGTCAACCTGCACGATGACGTCATCAAGGAGCTCTCCAGCCTGAACAAGCAGAAGATCGATGGCCTCATCGTCGATCTGCGCGGCAACGGCGGCGGCGCCCTGACGGAAGCCTCTGCCCTGAGCGGCCTCTTCTTCGGCAGTGGTCCCGTGGTGCAAATTCGCGATCACATGGGCCGGATCACGGTCAATGGGGACGACGATGGCAACGTCTACTACGGCGGCCCCATGTCGGTGCTGATCGACAGATACAGCGCCTCGGCCTCCGAGATCTTTGCCGCCGCCATGCAGGATTACGGTCGCGCTTTGATCCTGGGTGAGAACTCGTTTGGCAAGGGCACGGTGCAGCAGCATCGCAGCCTCGCCAAGGTGTACGACTTCTACGAGCAGCCGCTCGGCCACGTGCAGTACACCATCGCCAAGTTCTACCGGATCAACGGTGGCAGCACCCAGAACAAGGGTGTGGCACCGGACATCAGCTTCCCCACCGCCGTCTCGCCGGACGAGACCGGGGAGAGCCGGGAGTTCAACGCGCTGCCCTGGGACAAGATCGCCTCGGCGGGTTACACTAGGCTCGGGGACTTCAGCGGCATGCTGGCCAAGCTGAAGACGGATCACGAGGCACGGATCAACAAGGATCCCGAGTTCGCCTACGTGTTGCAGGACATCAAGGAGTATCAGGCGGACAAGGACAAGAAGTCTGTCTCCCTGAACGAAGCCGAGCGACTGGCCGAACAGGCCAAGCAGGACGAGAAGGCGCTGGCACGAGCCAACGAGCGACTGGCCCGTCTTGGCAAGCCGGCGGTGAAGAGCCTGGATGATCTGCCGACCGACTTCGAGGCACCCGACGAGTATCAGATAGAAGCCGCCAACATCACGGCGGATCTGGCCACTCTCAGCAAGAAGAGCTGATGCTGGCAAAGTAATGACAAGGGCGACTCGGGTCGCCCTTTCTTTTGCCTGAATGCAAACTATTTGACCCTGTCCGAGCCTTGTGACAGCCTCTGACACGTCAATTACAAAGCGTGGAAGCACACAATAATGACTGAACAACCCCAGGCCATGACGGCCAAGTATCGCCAGGACTATCAAGCCCCCCTCTACTGGTGCGACAGCATCGACCTCGATTTCCAACTGCAGGAGCCCCTGACCCGGGTCACCGCCATCTCCCGCCTGCGTCGCAACGGTGAGCACAAGGAGCCCCTGGTGCTGGACGGCGAGGGGCTTTCCCTCGTCAGCGTCAGCCTGGATGGGGTGCCCTTCACCCAGTACGAGCAGGGGGAGAGCAGCCTGACCCTGTTCAACCTGCCGGCCGAGTGCGTGCTGACCATAGTCACCGATCTCGATCCCGCCGCCAACACGGCGCTGGAGGGGCTCTACAAGTCCGGCGACGCCTACTGCACCCAGTGCGAGGCGGAGGGCTTCCGTCGCATCACCTATTACATGGACAGGCCGGACATCCTGGCCCGTTACAGCACCCGCATCAGCGCCGACAAGGGCAAGTTCCCCTATCTGCTCTCCAACGGCAACAAGGTGGCGAGCGGCGATCTGGACGGCGGCCGCCACTTCGTGCAGTGGCAGGATCCCTTCCCGAAACCCAGCTACCTGTTCGCCCTGGTGGCCGGGGACTTCGATGTGGAGCGCAACCACTACGTCACCCAGAGCGGGCGCAAGGTAGCCCTCGAGATCTTCGTGGACAAGGGCAACCTGGACCGCGCCGGTTTCGCCATGGAGAGCCTCATCAACTCCATGCGCTGGGATGAGCAGCGTTTCGGCCTCGAGTATGACCTCGATATCTACATGATCGTCGCGGTGGACTTCTTCAACATGGGGGCCATGGAGAACAAGGGGCTGAACATCTTCAACTCCAAATTCGTGCTGGCCAACCCCGCCATCGCCACCGACACCGACTACCACGGCATCGAACGGGTCATCGGCCACGAATACTTCCACAACTGGACCGGCAACCGGGTCACCTGCCGCGACTGGTTCCAGCTCAGCCTGAAAGAGGGGCTGACGGTGTTCAGGGATCAGGAGTTCTCCTCCGATCTGGGTTCCCGCGGGGTCAACCGCATCAACAACGTGCGCACCGTGCGCGGCCCCCAGTTTGCCGAAGACGCCGGCCCCATGGCGCACCCCATCCGCCCGGATGTGGTGATCGAGATGAACAACTTCTACACCCTGACCGTCTACGAGAAGGGCTCCGAAGTCATCCGCATGCTGCACACCCTGCTGGGGGAGGCGAACTTCCAGGCCGGCATGAAGCTCTACTTCGAGCGCCACGACGGCTCCGCCGCCACCTGCGACGACTTCGTGCAGGCGATGGAAGATGCCTCCGGCATCGATCTCGGCCGCTTCCGCCGCTGGTACAGCCAGTCCGGCACCCCCGAGCTCACCGTCACCGACGACTACGATGCCGCCACCGGCACCTATCGCCTGCACGTGCGCCAGCACACCCCGCCGACTCAGGATCAACCCCAGAAGCTGCCGCTGCATATCCCGCTGGATATCGAGCTGTATGATGCGAACGGGGCGGTGATCCCGCTCCAGTATCAGGGGGAACCTATCGGCCAGGTGTTGAATGTGCTGGAAGAGACACAGACCTTCGTGTTCGACCAGGTGCTCGTGAAGCCCGTGCCCTCCCTGCTGCGGGACTTCTCCGCCCCGGTCAAGCTGCACTACGACTACTGCGACGAGGCGCTGGCCTTCCTGATGCGCCATGCCCGCAACGAGTTCGCCCGCTGGGATGCCGCCCAGATGCTGGTCAACAAGGCGGTGATCGCCGGCGTTGCCCGTGTGCAGCAAGGGCAGCCGGTCGCCGTTTCCGACTCCCTGCTGGCGGCCTTCGTCGCCATCTTCGATGAGGCCGCGCTGGATCCGGCTCTGAAAGCCGAGATCCTGACCTTGCCGGGAGAGGTCACCCTGGGCGAGTTGTTCGACACCGCCGATATCGACGCCATCCATCGGGTGCGAGACCTTATTCAGGCTCGTCTGGCCGAGGCCTTCGGCGTCAGACTGGTCAAGGCCTACGAGGGTCTGCGTCTGACCGGTTACAAGGTGGTGCACGAAGACGTGGGCAAGCGCGCCCTCAAAGCCGTGGTACTCGGTTATCTGGCTGCCCTGAACCCGGAGCAGGCCGATGTCCTGGTGCGGGAACAGTACGCCCAAGCGGACAACATGACCGATACCCTGGCCGCGCTGCAGGTGGCCAACGCCTATCTGCTGCCATGCCGCGCCGCGCTGCTCGCGGACTTCGAGGGCAAGTGGGCCCACGACGGTCTGGTGCTGGACAACTGGCTGCGGCTGGTGGGGGCGAAACCCGCTGCCGATGTGCTGGTCGAGGTAAAACAGGCGATGGCCCATTCCACCTTCAGCATCCGCAACCCGAATCGGCTGCGAGCCCTGGTGGGAAGCTTTGCCTACAACCAGGCGCAGTTCCACGCCGTCGATGGCAGCGGCTATCGCTTCCTGATCGATCTGATGATTGAACTCAACGAGGTGAACCCTCAGGTGGCGTCTCGCCTCATCACCCCGCTCATCCAGTTCAAGCGGCTCGATGCAGGGCGTCAGACGCTGATCCGTGCCGAGTTGAGCCGTCTGGCCGCACTGGACGGGTTGGCGCGGGATCTGTTCGAGAAGGTGAGCAAGGCGCTGGCGCAGTAAGCCGGCGCCGGTGACGGGCAGGGGAGTCAGGCTCTCCTGCCCGTTTTATTGAGAACCATTGCAGGAGGATGCCATGCGGCACTATATCTTTCACCTCGCCCTCAGCCGGGATGAGATCATGCTGATGTACCAGGGACATGCCAGTAGGCTGGTGGTGCGTACCGAGCAGGGGCTGACCCTGGAGCTGGGGCTGGAGAAGATCCGGCCTTTCGTCGCCACCAACGGGGTCCATGGTGCCTTTCGGTTGACGACGGAGGACGACCACCGTTTTGTGAAGATAGAGAGGATCCCCTGAACGGTGAAGGGTCCGTTTGCATTGCCGTCGTCACCCGCGGTGCCCAGGGCCATTTTCGGCTTATCGGGGAGGATGATCACCGCTTCTCGAGGCTCGAGAGAGTCAATCAGCGGCGCACAATCTGGCGATCCACGCCGAGATGAACAGCGGGGATGACCGCATTTGGCGGTAAAACCAGCAGGGATCTCTGCCTGTTTCCCCAAAACGCATAAATTAACAAAACGCGAACATATTTCCGGGTAAATATCTGCTTTAAGTCACTATCTATCCGGTAAATAGGCTTACAGCCAGTGCGTTTTTCTGAAAATGAACGACTTGGCAAAATTTTTCACAACCCAAGCCGTGATCTGCCCCTTGTTTTTAACATCCCGTTATCACCTTTGCTCGCCTTCCTCGATCCAAGCCATTACACTTCGCAGCAACTCTGAACCGGCTGGCATCCAGGGTGGATGTCGCCGTGTCTGTGATGTCGTCCGATAAGGAAACTAGCAATGGCATTGAAAGACGCCCCTACCTCAGTTCTGCTCGAAAACGTTCTCAGCCTGATCCATCAGAAGTTGCCCAAGAAGAGTGCCTCTCTGGTGGAGCGCTTTGTCGCCAAGTTCTACGGCAACATGGCCAGCACCGATCTGCACGATCGCAATGACAGCGATCTCTACGGCGCGGCCCTGAGTCTGTGGAATGCGCTCAACCAGCGCACCGGCACCGACCCCTATATCCGGGTCTACAACCCCGAGCTGACCCGCCACGGATGGCAGTCTCCCCACACCATTGTCGAAATCATCCTGCAGGATTCCCCCTTCCTGGTGGACTCCATCCGCATGGCCCTGAAGCGCCGCGGCATCACGGCCCACATGATGCTGCACCAGCCGCTGCACCTCATCCGCGGGGAGGAGGGCAAGATCAGCGCCATCCTGGCCCTGGATAACACCGCCGAGCAGACCTCGGTGGAAACCGCCTTCCTCATCGAGATCGATCACCTCACCAGCGAAGAGGAGATGGAAGGGCTGACCGCCGAGCTGAGATCCGTCGCCGGTGAAGTGGCCCTGGCGGTGGGGGACTGGCAGCCCATGCTGGCGCGTCTGAACGAGATCATCGAAGAACTGCCCAAGCGCAAGAACCCGGTCAGCAAGGCCGAGGTGGACTCCTGCGTCGCCTTCTTGAAGTGGGTCGCCGCCCACAACTTCACCCTGATGGGTTATCGCCGCTACGACGTCCATGCGGTGGAGGGGGATCACGAGATCCTGCCCCAGGCGGATTCGAGCCTCGGCCTGATGAAGAACTCCATCAAGGACGAAGGCCAGCGCCTCGGCAACATGCCTGCCAGCGCCCGCCACGCGGCCCTGAGCTCCGACTTGCTGATCCTCACCAAGTCCAACAGCAAGGCTCGCGTGCACCGTCCGGCCTATGTGGACTACATCGGCATCAAGCGTTTCGACGAGCACGGCAAGGTGGTGGGGGAAGATCGCTTCATCGGCCTCTATGCCTCCTCCATCTACAACACCAGCGCGACCCAGATCCCGCTCATCAGCCATCGCCTCGAACGCATCATGGCTGCCTCCGGTCACGAGAAGGGCTCCCACGCCTACAAGGCGCTGCTCAACGTGCTGGAGACCTACCCGCGCGATGAACTCATTCAGGCCCGCGAGGAAGAGCTGCTGGCCACCGGCCTCGGGGTGCTGGAGATGCAGGAGCGGGATATGCTGCGCCTGTTCGTGCGCCGGGATGTGTACGGCCGCTTCTTCTCCTGCATGGTCTATGTCACCAAGGAGCGCTACAACACGGCGCTGCGGGTCAAGACCCAGCAGATCCTGCAGAAATATTTCGGCAGCAACGACGAGGTGGAGTTCAACGTCTACTTCTCCGAAGGCGTGCTGGCCCGGACCCACTACATAGTGCGGGTCAACAACAACAACGTGGATGTGGATGTGAACGAAGTACAAAACAACCTGATCGAAGCCGCCCGCAGCTGGGATGACCGCCTGGACTCCGTATTGCTCTCTCACTATGGGGAGGCTCGTGGTAACGCCCTGCGCCGCCGTTTCAGCGCCGCCTTCCCCCGCGCCTACAAAGAGGACGTGCTGCCAGGCTCCGCGGTGGCGGACATCATGGCCCTCGACGGCCTGAGTGAAGAGGCGCCGCTGGGCATGCAGTTCTACCGTGCCCAGGAAGAGGAAAACGATCGCCGGGTTCGCCTCAAGCTGTTCCACCGCGCCGAGCCCATCCACCTCTCCGACGTCTTGCCCATGCTGGAAAACATGGGGCTGAGGGTCATCGGCGAGACGCCGTACCAGGTGCGCACCCCGGCCGGCGAGGTGTTCTGGATCCTGGACTTCTCCATGCTGCTGCGGGGCGATCAGCCGTTCGATCTCGCCCAGAGCCAACAGCGCTTCCAGCAGGCCTTCGCCGCCATCTGGAACAAGACCCTGGAAGATGACGGTTTCAACCGTCTGGTGCTGGGGGCCGGCCTCTGCGGCCGTCAGGTCTCCGTGCTGCGAGCCTATGCCAAGTACATGCGCCAGACCGGCGTCTCCTTCAGCCAGTCCTACATCGAGGAGACGCTGACCCGTTACCCCGACATCGCCGAGCTGCTGTTCACCCTGTTCGATCTGCGCCTGAACCCGGCCATCAAGCAGGACGCCAAGGCCCAGGCCAAGTTGCACGAGCAGCTCGCCGCCAAACTGGATCAGGTGGCGAACCTGGACGACGATCGCATCATCCGCCGCTACATGGAGATGATCGACGCCACCCTGCGCACCAACTACTACCAGTTGGACAAGGCGGGCAAGATCAAGCCCTACATCTCCTTCAAGCTGGCCCCCGCCAGCATCACCGACATGCCGCTGCCGCTGCCGAAATTCGAGATCTTCGTCTACTCACCACGGGTGGAAGGGGTGCACCTGCGCTGGGGCAAGGTAGCCCGGGGCGGCCTGCGTTGGTCCGATCGCAAGGAAGACTTCCGCACCGAGGTGCTGGGTCTGGTGAAGGCGCAGCAGGTCAAGAACACCGTCATCGTGCCGGTCGGCGCCAAGGGCGGCTTCTACTGCAAGCAGATGCCGGTGGGCGCCGCGCGCGCCGTCATCCAGGAGGAGGGCAAGGCCTGCTATCGCCTGTTTATCCGAGGCCTGCTGGATGTCACCGACAACATCATCGGCGGCGAGGTGATCCCGCCCCGTGACGTGGTACGCCACGACGAAGATGACTACTACCTGGTGGTCGCGGCCGACAAGGGCACCGCCACCTTCTCCGACATCGCCAACGAGATAAGCCAGGAGTATGGCCACTGGCTCGGCGACGCCTTCGCCTCCGGCGGCTCGGTCGGCTATGACCACAAGAAGATGGGGATCACCGCCCGCGGTGCCTGGGAGTCGGTCAAGCGTCACTTCCGCGAACTCGGCATCAACTGCCAGACCACGGACTTCACCTGCGTGGGCATCGGCGACATGGCCGGTGACGTGTTCGGCAACGGCATGCTGCTCTCAGAGCACACCCAACTGGTGGGCGCCTTCAACCACATGCACATCTTTATCGACCCGACCCCGAACGCCGCCAAGAGCTTCGTCGAGCGCAAGCGCCTGTTCGAGCTGCCGGGTTCGAGCTGGGAAGATTACAGCAAGGAGCTCATCTCCAAGGGGGGCGGCATCTTCCTGCGCTCGGCCAAGTCCATCAAGCTGAGCCCGGAGATCCAGGCCCTGCTCGGTACCGACAAGTCCAGCATGGCGCCGAATGAGCTGATCAAGGCGCTGCTCTGCCTGAACGTGGATCTGCTCTGGAATGGCGGCATCGGCACCTATGTGAAGAGCGCCCGCGAGAGCGATGCCGACGTCGGCGATCGCAGCAACGATGTACTGCGAGTCAACGGCCGCGATCTGCGTGCCCGCATCGTGGGGGAGGGTGGCAACCTCGGCTTCACCCAGCTCGGCCGAGTGGAATACGCGAGCCAGGGCGGTCACATCAACACCGACTTCACCGACAACGTGGGCGGGGTGGATTGCTCCGACAACGAGGTGAACATCAAGATCCTGCTGAACCAGCTGGTGGCCGCCGGCGATCTGACCCTCAAGCAGCGCAACCAGATGCTGTACGAGATGACGGACGACGTCGCCCAGATCGTCATCACCAACGCCTATCGCCAGTCCCAGTCCATCTCGGTCACCGCCTTCCGCGGCGCCGAGCAGCTGAAAGAACAACAGCGCTTCATCCAGGGGCTGGAGCGTGAAGGCAAGCTGGATCGCGCCCTCGAGTTCCTGCCAAGCGACGAGGAGCTCTCCGAGCGCATGGCTGCCGGCCAGGGATTGACCCGTCCCGAGCTCGCCGTGCTGGTGGCTTACGGCAAGATGGTGCTGAAAGAGCAGCTCAACTGCCCCGAGGTGACCGACGAGCCCTTCCTCGCCAACATGCTGGTGACAAGCTTCCCGGCCCAGTTGCAGCAGCAGTTCGGCGCGGCTCTGGCCCAGCATCCATTGCGTGGCGAGATCATCGCGACCCGCGTCGCCAACATGCTGGTCAACGACATGGGGCTGAACTTCGCGAGCCGTATGAAGGACGAGACCGGTGCCTCGGTGGCGGAAGTGGCCTGCTGCTTCGCCATGGCCCGGGAGGTATTTGGCCTGAACAAGCTGTGGCGCGACATCGAAGGGTGCGACAACCTGGTGGATGCCAACACCCAGCTCGAGCTGATGTTCTACAGCCGCCGCATAGTGCGCCGCGCCACCCGCTGGTTCCTGCGCGCTCGCAACCGCAGCTGGAGCATCGGTGAGAACATCGCCTTCTTCCGTCCGGCCTTCGAGACCCTGGCAGAGCATCTCTACGAGGTGATGGACGAGAGCGAAGTGGCCGAGCATCAGCAGAGGGTCGCGGAGCTGGTGGCCAAGCAGGTGCCCGAGCACATCGCCCGCCAGGTGGCCCACATGAGCAGCCTCTTCTCCAGCCTGGATCTGGCCCAGATCGCCGCTGAGCACAAGACCGACATAGTGCGCGCCGCCAACGTCTACTATCGCCTCGGCGCCAAGCTGGATCTGCACTGGTTCCTGGATCAGATCAACCATCAGCCGGTGGGCAACCACTGGCAGGCGATGGCCCGGGCCTCCTTCCGCGAGGATCTGGACTGGCAGCAACGCAGTCTCACTTCCGTGGTATTGGAAGGGTGCAAAGAGCAGGGGGAATGCGCTACCATATTGGCCAACTGGATTTCGGAGCATGAACAACTCTTGTCCCGTTGGACCCACATGTTGGCCGACTTCAAGACCTCCGGCACTCACGAGTTCGCCAAGTTCTCGGTGGCCTTGCGAGAGTTGAACCTGCTCCAGTTGAATTGCCGCACTCTTTAATCGCAAAGATTGGCATCACCCCAAAAGCCCCGGCCAGTTGCCGGGGCTTTTTTTAAGGAGCAAACATGCTGTACCCCATCGCCAGGCATTTTCTGTTCAAACTCAATCCGGAACAGGCTCACGATCTCTCCATCAAATATTTGCCCCGCCTTCTCGGTACGCCACTCGATTGTTTCTTCCGCCACTCCCTGCCAAAACGCCCCGTCACCTGCATGGGGCTTAATTTTGCCAATCCGGTGGGGCTGGCCGCCGGCCTGGATAAAGACGGGGAGTGCATCGATGCATTTGGTGCCATGGGGTTCGGCTTTATTGAAGTGGGTACCGTGACCCCCAAACCACAGAGCGGTAATGACAAGCCTCGCCTGTTCCGGGTTATTCCGGCGGAGGGGATCATCAACCGGATGGGATTCAACAACAAGGGGGTCGATCATCTGGTGGCCCGGGTGCGGGAAGCCAAATATCAGGGTGTCATCGGGATCAATATCGGCAAGAACAAGGGCACCCCCATCGAGCAGGGCAAAGATGATTATCTGATCTGCATGGACAAGGTCTATGATCACGCCGGTTATATCGCGGTCAATATTTCCTCGCCCAACACCCCGGGTCTGCGTCAATTGCAATACGGCGAGGCGCTCGATGAGTTGCTGGCGGCATTGAAGGCGCGCCAACAGGAGCTGGCCGCCAAATATAAGAAGTATGTGCCGCTCGCCGTTAAAATCGCGCCGGATCTCAGTCTGGATGAAATAAAGCAGGTGGCTGGGTCCTTAATCAAGAACGGGATCGATGGGGTGATTGCCACCAATACCACCCTCGAGCGTGACATGATTTATGACATGCCCCATGCCGGTGAAGCGGGTGGACTGAGCGGCCGTCCGCTGCAGCACAAGAGCACCGAAGTGATCCGCCAGCTAGCCAAGGCGCTGGATGGTGCCCTGCCTATTATCGGGGTAGGGGGGATCGACAGTGCCATGGCGGCCCGGGAGAAATTGGCCGCGGGTGCCACTCTGGTCCAAATTTACAGTGGCTTTATTTATAAGGGCCCGGCCTTGGTCAAAGAGATCGTTACCCATATTTAAAAAATAATCGGTTACCCTTATTTAAAGTTGCTCAAATTCTCGACATGGAATAAAGTCGAGTAACGGCTTAAGTAAGGGTAACCTCATGTGCATCCAACCCAATGACAATTGGCAATGGCATTATGACGCTCAGGATGATCGTCTGATGCTGGATTTATCCGATCGCATGATATTCGCCACCGAATATAAGGGGCGGCAACTGGTGCCCTGCTCCTTCACCACCCAGCCTTTTTGTGTGGACGATGCCGCCCTCTATTATCAGTTGATGGACAAGATTGCCGAACTCGATTGGAGCGTACCCCATCAGGTTCAGCTGGTATTGAATGCCATCGCCGTCAGTCGCTTTTATAAACCCCTGATGCCGCAAAGCTGGTTCTTTAATGAACAACAAGCCCATTGCCAGTTGGAGACGGGGATGATCGTCACGATGCAAACCGCCCACGGGGTGGGGGAATTTATGGTGATCGAGGCCGGGGATCAGGCGAGCGTATGTCTGAACCTGACCGATGAATTAATTCTGACCACCAGCAAGACATTGCCGCGATTTGGGGTGATCAAGGTGATGAATAATCGTATGCAGGCAAGGATCGCCCCGGCGGCGCAATATCGTCAGGTCAGCTGACGGATAAAATCGCCGCCAGACAGACTCGTTATTGCTGTTTATTTTTTATCCCTTCCTATCATCCCGGCCACCCGCTTATTTCGACTCGAAAGGCGAGGGGCCAGTCGCATCGATGACTAGCCTCGCTAGACCCCATTATACTCACTCCTCTTCCACAGACTGTCATGCTGCCCTGCATCGATAAAGCAGATCAAAGCGACTGCTTGGCGGCTCGCTGGTCGCATACCCACCGATTGCTGGCTGATTTCAGGGGATATTCCCCCATTGACTGATGTCGCTTGTTCAGGGTCGCCCCTTATATTCCCGTGAAGCCCAAGGTTCGGATGCCGAGTGCGGGCCGATAAGGTATAATGCGGCACTATTTTTATGGCATCCCCGTGAGCGTGATGAAAGAATTTTTTGCAACCTGCCCCAAGGGGCTGGAAAACCTGTTGGCCGATGAGCTGACCAACCTGGGCGCAGAGCAGGTCCGTGAGACCGTTGCCGGTGTGCATTTCAAAGGCGAACTGGCCATTGGCTACAAGGCCTGCCTGTGGAGCCGTTTCGCCTCCCGCATCGTGCTGGTGCTGTCCGAATTCCAGATGAACGACGATCTGGATCTCTACCTCGGCGCCCACACTATCCCCTGGGAAGAGCACTTCTCCGGCACCGCTACCATAGCGGTGGACTTTACCGGTACCAACCCGGCCATTCGCAACACCCAGTACGGGGCGCTCAAGATCAAGGATGCCATCGTCGATCGCTTCACCAAGCGCGGTCACGTGCGCCCTGACGTGGACAAGAAGTCCCCGGACATTCGCATCATGGCGCATCTGGGCAAAGGCAAGGCCAACATAACCCTGGACCTCTCCGGCCCGGCCTTGCACCAGCGTTTCTATCGCCAGGGCACCGGCGAGGCACCGCTCAAAGAGAACCTGGCCTGCGCCATGATCGCCCGTAGCGGTTGGGCCGGTGAGCCCATGATGGACCCCATGTGTGGCTCCGGCACCCTGCTGATCGAGGCGGCCTTCATCGCCGCCGACATGGCGCCGGCCCTGCGCCGCGAGCGCTTCGGTTTCGATCGCTGGCTGCAACACGACGGCGAGCTGTGGCAGAGCCTGGTGATGGAAGCCCAGGTCCGTGCCAAGCGCGGTATGCAGCGCTGCGAAGTGAAGCTGTTTGGTTGCGATGCGGACACCCGGGTGCTGATGAAGGCTCGCGACAACGCCAAGGCCGCCGGGGTGGCGCACCTCATCACCTTCAAGCAGGCCGATGTGACCCAGTTGCAGAACCCGCTACCCAAGGCCGCCCCCGAGACGACTGACGCCATGGCGCAAGAGGATCAGCCTAAGGCTCAGGTGGGCATGCTTATCTCCAACCCGCCGTACGGTGAGCGTCTGGGTGAGTTCCCGGCACTGCTGGAAGTACACCAGGCGCTGGGGGATGCCCTGCGCCGCAGCTTCCAGGGCTGGCGCGTCTCCATTCTCTCCGCCTCACCCGAGCTGCTCAGCTGCCTTCGCCTGCGGGCCGACAAGCAATATCGCCTGTTCAACGGGGCGCTGGAGTGTCAGCTGCGCAACTACCAGATCGCGCTGGATTCTGTCGCCTCCCAGAAAGAGGTGGCCCAGGACTTCGCGAACCGTCTTCGCAAGAACCTCAAGACTCTGGAGAAGTGGGCGAGCAAGGAGAACCTCGACTGCTACCGCATCTATGACGCGGATCTGCCGGAATACAACGCCGCCATCGACCGCTACAAGGATTACCTGGTGGTGCAGGAGTACGCCGCCCCCAAGGACATCCCCGCTCAGAAGACCCGCCAGCGTCTGCTCGACATGGTGCAGGCCGCCATCAAGGTGACCGGCATGGACGGCGAGAAGGTGATCCTGAAGGTGCGCGAGCGTCAGGAAGGCAAGCAGCAGTACCAGAAGCTCGGGGAAGAGCAGCACCGGATGGAGGTGCAGGAGTACGGCGCCCGTCTCTGGGTCAACCTCTACGACTACCTAGATACCGGCCTCTTCCTGGATCACCGTCAGACCCGCCGCATGTTGGGCCAGATGGCCAAGGGCAAGCGCTTCCTGAATCTGTTCGCCTATACCGGCAGCGCCACCGTACATGCAGGCCTTGGCGGGGCGAGCGAGACTACCACGGTAGACATGTCTCACACCTACCTGAACTGGGCCCAGGACAACATGCGCCTGAACTCCCTGGTGGGCCGTCAGCACAAGTTCGTGCAGGCGGATTGCCTCAAGTGGCTGTCGGAAGCCGATGGCCAGTACGATCTCATCTTCATCGATCCACCCACCTTCTCCAACTCCAAGCGGATGGACGAGAGCTTCGACGTGCAGCGGGATCACCTGATGCTGATGCAGCACTTGAAACGCCTGCTGGCGGCGGATGGCACCCTGGTGTTCTCCAACAACAAGCGCCACTTCAAGATGGACTTGGCCGGTCTCGAGGCCGCCGGTCTCAAGGCGCAGAACATCACGGGCAAGACCCGGCCCAAGGACTTCGAGCGCAACCAGCACATCCACAACTGCTGGATCATCACCCACGCGCCCGAGGGGAGCGCCGCCTGATGCTGACCCTGTTTCACACCGACGGTTGCCACCTGTGCGAACAGGCCTGGGGGCTGGTGGAGCAGGCCGGGCTGGCTGGCCAGACTCATCGCCGCGACATCATGGCGAATGATGACTGGCTCGCCGCCTATCGGGTGCGCATTCCGGTGCTGCGTGATGAGGCCGGCCGGGAACTCGGCTGGCCCTTCACCCTGGCGGAACTCAGTGCCTGGGTCGATGCCAGTGCTCCCGATGGGGCGAGATAACAGAGTGAAAGGGTGGGGGAAGGCTGGACCTTCTTCCGTCTTTTTGGCAGGTAACAAGGATACTTCATGGCTTTATTAACATTGCACGACGCTTGTCTGTCGTTCAGTGACTTCCCGCTGCTGGACAAGGCGGAACTCTCCATCGAGCGGGGCGAGCGCCTCTGTCTGGTGGGTCGCAACGGGGCGGGCAAATCCACCCTGATGAAGGTGATCGCAGGCGAATTGCCCCTCGATGACGGGCGCGTGGTCCTGCAGCAGGATCTCAAAGTCACTCGCCTGGAGCAGGATCCGCCCGCTTCCAGCGAGCTGACGGTGTTCGACTACGCCGCCGAAGGGCTGGCCGGGGTCGGGGAGCTGCTCAAGCAGTATCACCACATCTCCCTCGAGCTTGCCCACGATCCGAGCGATGCCAACATCCGCACCATGAGCGAGCTGCAAGAGAAGCTCGACTATCAGAATGGCTGGCAGCTCGAAACCCGCATCAACCAGGTGCTGACCCTGCTGGGGCTGGATCCCGACGTGACCCTGGACAGCCTCTCCGGCGGCTGGCTGCGCAAGGTGGCCTTGGCCCGCGCCCTGGCCTGCGATCCGGATCTGCTGCTGCTGGACGAGCCGACCAACCACCTGGATATCGAGGCCATCAACTGGCTGGAAGATTTCCTCAAGGATTTCCGCGGCGCCATCGTCTTCATCTCCCACGATCGCGAATTCATCCACAAGCTGGCGACTCGGATCATCGATCTGGATCGCGGCGAGATCACATCCTGGCCCGGCAATTACGATCAGTACCTGCAGGGTAAAGAAGAGTGGCTGCGAGTCGAGGAGCTGAAAAACGCCGAGTTCGACCGCAAGCTCGCTCAGGAGGAAGTGTGGGTACGCCAGGGCATCAAGGCCCGCCGCACCCGCAACGAAGGTCGTGTCCGCGCCCTCGAGGCGATGCGCATGGAGCGCAGTAAGCGCCGCGAGCTGCAGGGCAAGGCCAAGCTGCAGCTGGACGAGGTCAATCGCTCCGGCAAGCTGGTGTTCGAGACCGAGGGGCTGGGGCTGGACTTTGGCGATCGCACCCTGTTCCAGGGGCTTGACTTGCAGGTGCTGCGCGGCGACAAGATCGCCCTGGTCGGCCCCAATGGATGCGGCAAGTCCACCCTCATCAAACTGCTGCTGGGTCAACTCGCCCCCAGCCGGGGCAAGGTCAAGGGGGGCACCAACCTGGAGGTGGCCTATTTTGATCAGTACCGCGAGCAGCTCGATCCCGAGCAGACCGTGGTGGACAACGTGGGGGAGGGCAAGCAGGAGGTCATGGTCCGCGGCCGCTCCCGCCATATCCTCGGCTACCTGCAGGACTTCCTGTTTGAACCCAAACGGGCGCGTACCCCGGTCAAGGCCTTGTCAGGGGGCGAGAAAAACCGTCTACTGTTGGCCAAGCTGTTCCTCAAACCCAGTAACTTGTTGATTTTGGATGAACCAACCAACGATTTGGATGTCGAAACGCTGGAATTGCTGGAGGAGCTGCTGACTGATTACCCCGGCACCCTGCTGCTGGTCAGCCATGATCGCCGTTTCATCGACAACACGGTGACCGGTTGCTGGCTGTTTGAAGGGGATGGGCGGATCAGCGATTATGTGGGCGGTTACGCCGACATGATGACGACCCGGGCATTGCAAGAGGCGCAAGCGACAAGCAAACCGGCGCCGAGCAAGACGCCAGAGCCTGTCGTGGCGGCGAGTCCCGTCGCCACAAAAGCCAAGAAACTCTCTTACAAGTTGCAGTTGGAACTGGATAATCTACCGGTCCGACTGGAGCAACTGGAGGCTGAACTCGATGCCCTGCAAACGGAGATCAACCACCCCGGTTTCTTCTCTCTGCCGGCGGAGCAGACTCAGTCCAAACTGGATGCATTGAATGCGGCCGAGTCCGCATTGGAACATGCCTTCTCCCGCTGGGAGGAGTTGGAAGCGTTGAAACATCAAGAATAAGGAAGTAGATGAAAAAGCAATTATCCATACTGGCCGTACTGGTCGGCGCCAGCCTCAACGCGCAGGCGGCACAAGGTTCCTTCTTCACCATTGTCGATGCGTCTGACAAGGGATATGCCAGCGGGATCAGCACAGATGGCAGCGGGCTCTTCGGGATCACTGCCAAGAACAACACGGCCGAGTATTTCTCGACCGTGCAGTTTGCCGATTTTCTGGTGGACCGCTTCCGGTTTGAACAGGGCTGCATGCTTTCCAGCTCCGTCTGTGACTCTTTCTGGGACGACAACAGCACGGGTAACTTCGCCTACCAGTGGCGCGTCGATTTCCGTGCCAACACGGATCAACGTAGCAACATCGGGTCCGTGATCAGCAATGAGACAGACGGTCTGGTGACGGCGCTGGGGGAAACCTCCGCCGATCGCGTCGGCTACAAGATGGCCGGCAAGGTCCGCACCGCCTATGCGGTCATCGCCGATGGCAACCAGGTTGAACTCAAGGATGCCGCCAGCACGCGCAGCCTGGCGCACAGCCTGAGTATCCCGACCGCCATCAAGAAGCTGGACGGCAAGTATCTGGTGACAGGGACGGCGGCCAGCGGTCTGAACCACGTGGTCAACGGCGACTTCTATCGCTACTGCTTCGAAGGCAATGAAGATCAATACGGTGACTACCGCTATTGCCCGGGTGTCGACACCCAGGCCAGCTTCTGGCTGTTCAACAGCTCAGGCAACCTGGACAAGCTGGTGCAGCCGAGCAGCTATGCCAATGGACGGGACTCCGTGTTGCAGACCGCCTCTGCACTGGATGCGGCCAAATACAACGGCACCGTCTATGGGGTAGGCTACAGCTCCACCGGCGAGTATGGATCAGGGGATCTGGATGGCCGCAACCTGGCCAGCTACTGGACCCTGGATCTGAGTGCCGGCACTGTGGGGGCCACCCAGGTTATCCCCTTGCCGGAAGGTCAGCCCGGTAAAGACGATGCCAAGCTGCAACACAGCTGGGCGGTTGCGGTCAACGACAACGGTTATGTGATAGGCAACCAGCGCTACCGGATCAACAAGGGCCAGAACCGGCCGGTGGAGATGTTCCTCTTTAACCTGAACACCCCGACCACCTCGGCCGTGGTACCCCTGCAGGACAATCCGCTCTCCGGCTCCGGCTCCGAGGCGGCGGCCATCAACGATCACAACATGGTGGTCGGCTGGCGCGATTCCCGCCATCAGACCCAGCCCGTGGTCAACGGCACCAACCGCATGCAGGAGGCCTTCCTGCTCAACGCGGCGGCCCCGAACAACAGCTGGTATCTGAACGATCTGATCTGTGGCCTGGATGATGCGGGCAACAAGCAGTGTGCCCAGAATGGCAAGTACTACCACATCGCCTTCGCCAGCGGCATCAGCGCCGATGGTACCATAGCGGCGACCGCCTATCGCTATGACAGCGAGAGCGATCTGAAGAACCGCACCAACGCGACCGTGGTCGCGGTGAAGCTGGCACCGACCGTGAAGGACTATCAGGGCAACACGCCGGCCAACTATGTGGTCAGCAACGCACCGGTCAATAACCAGACCGGTCAGGATGGCGACGGTGGTGGCGGTGGCAGCCTGTTCTGGCTGACGCTGCTGGCCCTGCCATTCGCCTGGCTGCGCCGTTATCAGCGCTAAAAAAGGGTGTCATTAAAAGTTAATGCAGTTCAGTATCTTGTGTCACATTGGCTGAATAGCATGGAAATTTTTGTTTGACCCTGCCTCCCCCCTGGGGTAAAGATGAAAGCGACCGGTGAAAACTTGGTCGCTTTTTTTGTTCCACGAAGAGGGTCGTAGATGATGAAGAGACAGAAACGGGACCGTCTGGAAAGAGCTCGCGCTCGTGGTTATCAGGCTGGCGTTGTCGGCAAACAAAAAGAAGCCTGTCCGTATCAATGCCTGGATGCCAGAGGCCATTGGCTTGGTGGTTGGCGCGATGCCATGGAAGGGCGAGGCTCAGGCCTCTTCATGAAGTAATTGATACTTCATCACTCATTGAAACGGGAAAGGGGCCACGATGGCCCCTTTACGTTGTTGTCTCTCACCACAAGATGGATGTGCTGCAGACAGAAAAGGGGCCTCCCGGCCCCTTTTCTCGGTGATCTCAACCCGGATCAGAAGGCGGTGGTGTCCTTGAACAGGCCCACTTTCAGGTCGATTGCACTGTAGATGGGACGACCGTCCACCTCTACCACACCATCGGCAATCCCCATCACCAGCTTGCGGTTGATGACGCGCTTGAAGGTGATCTTGTAGGTGACCTTCTTGGCGGTCGGCAGGATCTGGCCGGTGAATTTCACTTCACCCACACCCAGCGCTCGGCCCTTGCCGGGGCCACCTTTCCAGCCGAGGAAGAAGCCGACCAGCTGCCACATGGCGTCGAGGCCCAGGCAACCAGGCATGACGGGATCACCCGGGAAATGGCAGTCGAAGAACCAGAGATCCGGCGTGATATCGAGTTCGGCCAGGATCTCGCCCTTGCCATGTTCGCCGCCGTTGTCATTGATCTTGACGATGCGATCCATCATCAACATGTTGGGGGCGGGGAGTTGGCTGTTACCTTCACCAAATAATTCGCCACGGCTACAGGCGAGCAGCTCTTCACGGGTAAACGAGTCTTTGCCTTGTTCACACAGGGAAAGGCGGGGATTGGTGTCGTTATCTAGGGTCACGCTGATTATCCTTCATATGGGTCAAAGCCGGGCCAATTTAGCGTACAGATGTTCGCTAAACAACTCCGATCTCTTTATTACAAGCCAAACAGGCGGCCAAGCAGGCTGCGCAGCAGTCCGCTCTTGGGCGCCGTGCCATTGAGTTCATCCAGTCTTTCCTGGATCCGGCCAAACAGGGTATCCGGCATGTCCGGTTCGCCCGCCACGCAGCCGGTCAGCAGCTCGATGGCTTCCTCCACGTGATCCACCGGATGGATGTGGAATTGACCGGCTTCGACGGCGGCGATCACCTCGTCGGACAGATTGAGCTGCTGGGCGTTGGTGCCGGGCAGCAGAATCCCTTGCTTGCCGGTGAGACCATGGATCTTGCACACCCGGAAGAAGCCTTCAATCTTCTCGTTCACACCGCCCACGGCCTGTACGTTGCCAAACTGGTCGACGGCGCCGGTCACGGCGAAATGCTGATAGATGGGCTGGCGGGCGAGGGCGGAGAGCAGGGCGCACAGACCGGTCAGGGAGGCACTGTCACCATCGATCTCGTGATAGGACTGCTCAAACACCAGGTTGGCCGAGAGGGGGGAGGGATTCTCGGCGCCAAACTTGTTGGAGAGATAACCGTGGATGATCATCATCGCCTTGGCGTGGATGTGGCCGGCAAGCTCCGCCTTGCGTTCGATATCCGCCACGTCGCCATCCCCCAGGTGCACGGTAGCGGTCAGCCGCACGGGCTCACCGAAGTCGTAGGGGTGACCGGCCACCTGGATGACGGAGAGGCCGTTGATCTGGCCCACTTCCTCACCATCGGTCTGCAGCAGGATCTGACCATCGATGACCCCCTGATCGGACTGCTCCACCAGGTAGTTGAGGCGATAATCCTGCTCCTCCAGCGCCAGCACTATGTGCTCGTCGGTGACGGCCTCGGCCTCCATCTCCCTGGCCAGGCTGTCTGCCATGCGCATGAGGGCGCTGAGTTGCACCTCAGACAGGGCGAGCCATTCCTGATGATCGCAAAGCCTGCTGGCATGACGGCACAGGGCGAGGAGGGCGGCCGGCGTAAAGTCCAGCAGCTCCCAACGCATCCGCAGCCAGGCTAGGTATTGCAGAAACTCGGGCAAATCCTCTTCGATGTTCACCTCGGAGACCAGATCGGCCCGCAGGAAGATGCGTTCCGACATGTCCCTGTCAAGCATCTGGAACTCCGCTACCTCGAGACGATCGCCTACCAGAATAAGCTTGAATCGGATCGGAGTCGCTTCGGGCGTGAAGAAGGGGGTGAGAGTCTTGCCTTCCTGATAGGCGTTCCAGTCCAGCTCGCCCTTGAACATGGCGTTCTTGAGCTTGAACCAGAGATGAGGCTGATCCAGTAGCTCGTCGAGCTGGAGGATGAGATAGCCGCCATTGGCCTCGCGCATCAGTCCAGGCTCAAGCAAGTGCTGGTTGGCATACACAGAGCCTTGTTCGGTCTGGTAATTGATGGAGCCAAACAATGTGTCCCAGTTCAGATCCCGGCCATAGACAACCGGAGCCTGTTGCTCCTCATGATGGATCAGCAGGTTGATGAGTACCGGATGCTGGAATTCGAGCCCCTGGGCGACATGGGCCGCCAGATCGGAGAGAAAATCCACGATCTTGGGGTCATTTTCCTGTTTGCGGATGATGCGAGTAACCAGCCGCTCGGCGTCCAGATGGTGACTCATCAGCTTGAGCAACTCGCCAACCATCTCGCAGAACTCGAACCCGGTACCGGGCTGCAGACGCAGCCAAATAGGCTTGAACGGGTTGTTGAGGTTCTCTGTGTAGCAAAGGTCGAACAGATCGCCATCCTTGCCGTTGGAGGCGGCGATCAAGGTCTGACAGACGTGCTCATAATCCGCGCCGGGGAATCCATTGAGCAGCATGACCGTGCAGTCACCGTCAAAACTGGCCAGTCTCTTGATGCCTGAAATGGCCCTGGGTTGCAGAGCGGCGAAAGGGATGGGTTCGAGTTCACTCAGGGCAGGAAACTGCTCAATCGAGAAAGCGGGTTTTAATTGTTCTGATGTTAATTCAGCCACTTAAGACATCCGGTCGGGGATAGGATCAATTATTCCCATTATACACAGTTCGATGGGTGGAAAAAGGAAACCAATATATTTAATTTAACATAATATACATTATGCGCGGTTTTGTATTTAAGCGGCACTGAGGTGGTTTGTCTGGCAGTCCATTGCAGCATCCACGGTTTTGATGGTTTGTTGTGGATGACTCATTCATGCAAATGGTCCAGGGGTTTGTGGTTGGCACTCTCGTGGCGTTCGTTGTGGCCGGTATGCAGGTATTTGGAGGTGGTGTCTATGCTGTCGTGGCCCGCATCGGCTTGCACGTGGGACAGCGGTCTGCCGTTCAAGTTGATGTCGTGGGTGATGCCGGTGTGGCGGATGGAGTGCGGTGTCAGGCTGCGCATCTCGGCGGCATCCTGGGCAAAGCCATCCTGTTCGGCCAGATTGGCCGCCTGCTCGAGCACCGCCATCACCAGCTCCCGCAATTGGCGGATCCCGAGGTTGGCATTGAGCTCGCCTTGCTCGCGACCGTGGGCTGCGGCCTTGTGGCGTATGAAGAGCGGCGTCTGCTCGTTGGGCGCCGGCAAAGGAGATAATCCCAGGAAGGTGCGATAGCGTTTCAGCGCATCCAGCAAGGCCTGGGAGACCGCCACGGTACGCCGCTTACCACCCTTGCTGCGCGGGATGAAATAGCCCCAGACCCCGGTCTTGCCATCGCGGCGAAACTGGCTCATCACGGGACTGAAACCTGGCCTCGCGGCGACCTCGGAGATCCTCAGATAACAGGCATACATCAGACAGATGAGAAAACGGCTGCGCTCGTGCTGCGCTGGATGTTCTGTGGCCAATTGCTCGGCCGCCTGCATCACATAGGCCCACTGCAACTCGGTAAAGGATTGGCTCTGCTCCTCCAGCAATGGCTGCACGGGGCGATTGACCCGTTGCAGCAACAAGGCGGGATTGCGATCCATGTACTCTTCCTGGACGAGGAATTGAAAGAAGCTCGAGAGGATGGCGAGCTTGGTCTTCATGGCTTGTTCGCTCAGGCGGTATGGCAGCTCGCGACCCAGGTCCCGCTTGCCCAGAAATGGCCGCCACTGGGGGTTGGGCAGCCGCTCTCCCCACTCCTTGTCCTGCACGAACTGGGCAACATTTCGGTAAGCGATCAGTTCCTGTGGTGGTGACTGGCAGTAGTCGAGGTAACGCATCATGATGCGCCGGGTGAGATCCTTGGGACTGATGGCCATCTCGGCGAAACACCAGTGAAGAAAGGTGGTCAGCTCGCTGCGATAGGTCTTGTAGTTGTTCTCGTTGTGGCGCTGTTCCAGCAGCCAGTCGACGGCCAGCTCGTAGACGAGCCCCGCATCCGGCACATCCCCCAGGCTGAGATTGGCCAGATGCTGGTTGACCAGGGGGTTGCCCGCCTCCAGATGGAGCAGGCTATCGAATAGTGGCATGGCGGGTGGCAGAGACGGATGAGTCATGGCGGTGCTTATGGTTGTGAAAAAAGGTGTGAGATGGACCAAACCTGATGCCGATAAATGGGGTTATCGGCATCACTGCCCAGAATGGCGGGATGGGCACCTGTGCTGCCTGGCAGCCTATCCATCTCCGAGCTTTTCATTTATTCAATGAATATGCAGCCTGGTCAGAAAATTCTCGGGGTAAATACCGAGAAAAGTGAATTGAAAATCTTATTTTATGAATAGGGCGCGTTTGTTCTGATATTGCCAGTCTTCGCGCCCCCTCCCCTCAGGCCACGCTCTTGAGCGACTTTCCCTTGGGTTTGTCAGTGGCCTCGGTTTTCTCTTCCCTGGGTGGGATCCCCTGCCCTTTTCCGCCCCGCAAGACGCTTTGCAGCAGATCCCGCTGCTCGGCCAGGTAGAAGGCCAGCCCCTCTTGCTGCTCGGGAGCCAGCTCAACCGGCGCGCTGGCGAGCAAGGTCATCAGCTCATCGGCGGTATCCAGCAGCTTGTCATAGGCATCCGCCTCTTTCTTGCTGGCAAAGGTCATCTTCTCCACTCCCCCACGCACCACAACATACTTGATCTCAACGGCCATACTGGCGTCCTCCTCATGGTAGTGAGGATGATTATATGTATGGATATACAGTATTGCAAACGGCTAGCCGTCGAAGGCACTGGCGAGGAGCAAATCCGCCACAGTGTTAAAGCCAGGAGATGGTAAAGCAAGGCAGGTTAGCGCCTGCAGGCCTTACTCGGTGCGCAACATGATGACACACTTTTCTTGGCGCCGGCCCTCGCCAGGGCAAGACAGCTGGCCGGTTTTAGGGTAAATTTTGTCAATTCCTTCAACAGGTTGAATCGTATGTCGGATACCCGCTCCGTGATCGTCTGCCCGGCCTGCGACTTGCTGATAGAACGCAAGTTATTGCCGCTGCGCCGTCACGCCCACTGCCCCCGTTGTCATCAGCATCTGTACGGGCGCTATGCTTTTCGTTCCTCCCAATTGATGGCGCTCACCATCACCGGGCTGTTGTTGCTGCCGTCAGCCTTCTTTGAGCCCCTCCTCTACCTGCGCCTGGCGGGTGTCAACTCGGACGCCAACCTGCTCAAGGGGATACTGGTGCTGTTGGGGGAGAACGAATTCTGGGTGGCGGGGCTGGTGCTCTGGTGCGCCGCCCTGGCGCCCACGGGGCTCTTGCTCGGGATCTTCGCCCTCGCCTCCGGCCTTGCCAAGCGCTGGCACATACTGGCACCGACCCTCAGGGCGGTGGAGGTGTTTCGCCACTGGGCCATGCTGGAGGTCTATATCGTCAGCCTGCTGGTCGCCCTGTTCAAGCTCATCGACATCGCCGACGTGCGGTTGGGGGGCGGTCTGCTGAGCCTCGGGATCCTGATGTTGCTCAACATGACGCTGCTTATTCTGTTTGATCCCTCCCCCTACTGGGAGAAGATCCCCCTGCACACCCCCTCACAGGAGCCTGACCATGAGCCAGACCAGCGCCAGTGAGCTGGGGCTCTGCCGCTGCCACACCTGCGGCCTGCTGGTGCGTTATCAGCCGGGCGCGAGCTGCCCCCGCTGTCACAGCCATCTCCAGATGCGGATCCCCCGCTCCCTCGCCTGGTCCTGGGGCCTGCTGGCGCTCGCGACCTTCATGTTGCTGCCCGCGAACCTCTTGCCCATCACCCACTTCTACAACAAGGGGTTATTGCAGTCAGATACCATCTTCAGCGGTATCATGGCGCTCTATCGCAGCAAGATGTCAGGCATCGCCACCATAGTGCTGACCGCGAGCATCATAGTCCCCATCGGCAAGATCCTGGGGCTGGGCTGGATCTGCTGGCAGTTGCAGCGGGCTAAGCCGGTGCGGCGCAAGCGCCAGCTCATCATGTATCGGATCATCGATTTCATCGGTCGCTGGTCCATGCTGGATCTCTTCGTCATCTCGCTGATGGTGGCCCTGGTGGATCGGGGGGTCTTGTTGAACGTGCGGGCCGGTCCGGGGGCTACCGCCTTCGCCGGCGTGGTGGTGCTCACCATGATGTCGGCGCGGATGTTGGATACCCGCTTGCTGTGGGACAAGGCGTCTCGCTAGTCTATTTTTCGTCTGTATCTGAGGTGCCGTGTACCACGGCCCATGTAAGGAGTCGGTATGGTCGGGGCTGAACCCGTCATTGAGAAACACCGCTGGTTGTCCCCAGTCTGGTTATTGCCCGTGATCGCACTGCTGCTGGCGGGGGGCTTTCTCTACCAGCAGTGGACCAACAGCGGTCAGCTCATTCGCATCAACTTCGCCCAGGGCAACGGCATCTTGCCGGGCAAGACCCAGCTGCGCTATCAAGGGGTGGCCATCGGCGTCGTGCAGGATCTGGAGCTGGCGGCCGACGGTCGCAAGATAGCTGTGCTGGCCAAGGTGGACAGCCGTGCCCGCCCCCTCATTCGCAAGGGCTCCGATTTCTGGCTGGTGAGCCCCAAGGCGTCCCTCACCGAGATCTCCGGCCTCGATACCCTGGTCTCCGGCAACTACATCAACCTGCAGCCCGGGCGGGAGAACAACCCGCTGGAGGATGAGTTCGATGCTCTGGACGGTCCTCCCCCCGGCTATCAGGCCCAGGGGCGCACCCTGCACCTGACCGCCGATTCACTCGGGTCGGTCGGCATCGGTGCCAAGATCTATTTCCGCGGCATCGAGGTGGGCAGCGTCATCAATACCCGTCTCGGCGAGGAGAACCAGAACGTGATCCTGGATCTGGTGATCGAGCCTCGCTTCGAACACCTCATCAAGACCGACACCCGTTTCTGGAATATCAGCGGCATCAAGGGCTCCTTCAGCCTGGAGGGAGTCAAGGTGGAAGCCGGCAGCCTCACCTCCATACTGAGCGGCGGCATAGCGTTTGACTCCCCCAAGGAGTCCCAGGTGGCGCAGAAGGGCCAAACCTTTGTGCTCTACAAGGGCCTGGCCGAGGCGGCCCGAGGGGAGCGCATCGAGATCCAGGCAGGCAGCCTGCCCATCAAGGAAGGGATGCCCATCCTGTTCGAGGGCATCGAGATCGGCCGCATCGATCCCATTCGCCTGACCGAGCATGGCCGGGTGGTGACGGCGCTGATCAACCCGGAGCAGGCGTTTCGGGTGACCGGCAAGAGCCGTCTGGTGTGGGAGGCGATCTCCCTCTCCCCCTCCGGCCTCAAGCATGCGGATCGCCTGCTGGCCGGTCCCGCCATTCGCCTCGATTACGTGGCCGGGGATCGGGTCAAGGCCATGACCCTGGAGAGCCAGGGACAAGTGGGCGGCATCCCCCTGACCCTGCAGGCCGACGATCTCGCCGGCTTGAGCGAGGGGGCCCCGCTCTGGTTCAAGGGGTTGCAGATAGGTCAGGTGGGCCCCCTCAGTCTGGATGCGAGCGGCAACGCCAGGGTAGCGCTTCGGGTGGAGGAAGCCTATCGCCACCTGTTGAACCGGGCCCGCTTCTACCGGGCCTCTCCCCTGCAGATCGATGCGAGCCTCGCGGGGATCAAGGTCGATACCAGCCCGGCCAGCGCCTGGCTCGGGGGCGGCGTCAAACTCGTTCAGGCGCCGGCGGGCGAGCGGATAGACAGACTCTATCCCAGCGAGGAGCTGGCCCTGCTCGGTACGCGTCACGCCAAGCCACAGCGCTGGCTGCTCCGTGCCGAACAGGCCGACGGGGTCGGCATCGGTTCCCCCGTGCTCTACCTGGGGCTGGAGGCCGGGCGGGTCCAGGCACTGAAGGCGGACGCCAAGGGAGTCGAGATCGCCCTCGAGATCGATGCCACTTACGCCCCCCTGCTCAAGCAACAGCCCCAGTTCTGGAAGAAGGCGGCCATCGACGGCAAGATCCGGCTCGACGGCGTGCAGGTCAAGATGGGCAACCTCGCCACCCTGCTGCGGGGGGCCATCGAGTTCGACCGCCTCGGCACCGGTCGCAGCAGCCATCAGCTGTTTGACAGCAAGGAGCAGGCTCAAACCCAGGTGCGCACCCTGACCCTGGTGGCAGACACCAACCCGGGCCTCGGAGTTGGCAGCCCCATCCGCTATCGGGGTGTTGACATCGGCAAGATTGAGCAGGTCCTGCTGGATCCCTCCCTCGGTCAGGTGAGCTTCAAGGCCGAGCTCGACAATCAATACGCCGATCGCTTCCTGCAATCCGGCGCCCGCTTCACCCTGGTGCAAGCCAAGCTGGGGCTGGGTGGCGTCTCCCACCTCGATACCCTGATCAAGGGATCCTTCGTCGAGGCGAGCCCGGGTCAGGGCGCCGGCAAGGAGCGTTTCCCCCTGAGCCAAAGCGGCCCCACCGGGCTGGCCCTGACCCTCAAGAGCCCCTCCGTCAGCGGGATCAGCGTCGGCAGCCCCCTGCTGTTTCGCAAGTTGGTGGTGGGCAGCGTGACTAAGGTCGCCCTGGCCCGGGATGGCAGCGAGGTGCTGATCGACGTGAGCGTCGACAAGGAGTATGCCCATCTGGTGCGGGCCAACAGCCGCTTCTGGAATGTCTCCGGCGTCAAGGCCGACATCGGCCTCACCGGCGGCACCATAGAGGTGGAGACGGTGCAGAGCCTGCTGGCGGGTGGCATCGCCTTCAACACCCCGGAGCGGGAGATGGGCCCCACCGTCAAGGGGGGTCACAGCTATCCCCTTTATGGCAAGGCGGAGAAGGAGTGGCTGGAGTGGAGCCCCCGCATCCAGCCTTGAACCTCCCAGCGTGCAAAAAACCGGCCCTTGGCCGGTTTTTTATTGGCCGCATGCAAGCCTCACCGTGAAAGTGGCCTGAAGAAGGAGCACACCCTGTGATAAGATATCGCCCCTTATTTTGGGTCTGCGAGATTGCACCGTGCACGACAACACCTACCTCCCCGATCACTTCCTGCGCCACATCGCCACCATCATGCCGGCCCACCTCTCCATGGACGAGTTCGTGGCGAGCTGCCGGCGCCCGCTGCGTCGCAGCATCCGGGTCAATACCCTGAAGATCGGCGTTCAGGACTTTGCCACCAAGATGCAGGGGCTGGGTTGGCAGCTGGATCCCGTGCCCTGGTGCGATACCGGCTTCTGGCTCAGCCGGGAGGATGAGAGCGTGCCCCTTGGCAATACCGCCGAGCATCTGAGCGGCCTCTTCTACATCCAGGAGGCGAGCTCCATGCTGCCGGTGACGGCGCTCTTTGCCAGCGACCAGGTCAAACGGGACGGCATGCTGCTGGATGCGGCGGCGGCACCGGGCTCCAAGACCACCCAGATCGCAGCACTGATGAATAACCAGGGCATGCTGGTCGCGAACGAATATTCCAGCAGCCGGCTCAAGGTGCTGAGCGCCAATATCCAGCGCTGCGGTGTGACGAACGTCGGCATGACCCACTTCGATGCCAAGGTGTTCGGCCAGTGGTTGCCGGAGACCTTCGACGCCATCCTGCTCGACGCCCCCTGCTCGGGGGAGGGCACGGTACGCAAGGACGAAGATGCCCTGCGCAACTGGAGCCTGGAGAGCATCGATGAGATCGCGGCCGTGCAGGCCGGCTTGCTGGAGAGCGCCTTCCATGCCCTCAAACCCGGTGGGGTACTGGTCTATTCCACCTGCACCCTGAGCTCGCAGGAGAATCAGGCCATCTGCCAGTCCCTGCTGGACAAGTTCGGCGATGCCCTGAGCTTTGACCCCCTGGGGGATCTCTTCCCCGGCGCAGACAAGGCCTGCACGCAAGAGGGCTATCTGCATGTCTGGCCCCAGATCTTCGACAGCGAAGGCTTCTTCGTCGCTCGCCTGCGCAAGCATCACTCCGTGGCCAACACCATGTTCAAACCGGGCAAGCTCGGCAAGTTCCCCTATCTGCCGCTGCCGGCCAAAGAGAGCGAACCCATGGTGCGGGAGATCGAAGGGAACTTCGGGGTAGCGCCCCACGGCGTACTCTATGGCCGCAACGACGAGATCTGGCTCTTCCCCGAGCTGTTCGAACGGGTGCAGGGCAAGCTGCGCTTCGATCGCATCGGCATCAAGCTGGCGGAGACCTTCAAGAAGGGGTATCGACTGACCCACGAGTGGGCGCTGGCCTATGGCGGCGCGGCGACCCGGGGTGTAGTCGAACTGGATGCCGCCAACGCGCGGGAGTACATGATGGGACGGGATGTCTGGCCGGAGCAGGAAGCAGGCTCCGGCGAGGTGATCGTCCGCTATCAGGGGCAGCCGCTCGGCATGGGAAAATGGGTCGGCAGTCGGGTCAAAAATGCCCTCCCCCGTGAGCTGGTGCGTGACAACAACCTGTTCAACGTTTGAGGCGACGACGCAAGAGAGGAGCCCCTCAACGGGGCAGACGTAGAGTAGAGGGGAGACTCTAAACCTGAACGAGTCTTAAAAACCTCCACTCTGGTTGAACTTTTACTCAGATCTTGAAATGCCCCCGGCCTTGTCTACGCTTAAGGCTATCTGTACACCAGTTAGCGCACGGCTCTGCAAGGAGCCAATTCCCCTATGCCAGGTACAAGGAATTCGTACCTGGCTTTTTTTATCCTCGCGATCTGCTCAATCAGTTTGGTCGATGGTATCGGCTTGGGATGGCTCTTCACAGTGAGCAGTATCGCCTAGGCTCTCTTCAACATACTGCGGCACCAGCTCGTGTTGATAGAGCAGGTCGATCGCCTGTTCGATGAGGGATGCCTGACTGTCTTCCAGATGCAGGCCGAGTTCATGCAACCGCTCGGCGTGGCGATTGCTTATCCAGCACTGCAACCGGCTGTGACTCTCCTGCTTGCGCTTCACATGTTGGCGCTGGCGCTCTGCGTTATCCTGAGGCTCTGAAGGCATTTTTTCTGGCGTAATTTTATGGCTCATATGACCTTGAAAAATTCTGTTTTTGGTAATGTTATCTCTCACTGATGTGGGACAGAGATGCGAGAGACGCTTCCCCTGCCCTCTTTTCCCCTTCTCTTGAGGGGGATGGGTGGCAGTCAAGGAAGACGGCTAAATATACCATTGGATCAACAAGATGTAATTTAACATAAATAAATGAGTGACGCGGTTTTATTAAAGCAGACCATCGAGTGCGTGATCGGAGAACTTGTGGGCATCGTCGAAGTATTCCTGCAAGGTTCGCATGTCCTTGTGGCGGGTCACCTCGATGATCTTGTTCATGGGTTTGCCGGCGGTGACCGCCGAGGTGATAAAGCCTCGGCGCAGGCTGTGGCCACTGACATAGAGGCTGTCGATGACCTGACCGGTGCGCCGCTTGATCATCAGGTTGATGCCCTGCGGGCCGAGTGATTCAGGCATCAACTGGCCCCAGCGATTCATGCGGCGAAACAGTGGCCCCTCGTTAATCCGGCTTTTCTTGAGCCAGTTCTGCAATGCCCTGACGGGACAATAGTGTTTGCCCGGGATGAGGGCGATCTCGGTTTCATGCAACTGATGCTTGCTCGGCTTGAGGCGAAGCCTTATCCCCTGCCCCACGAAGTCGAGATCGCTCACCTCAATGCGGGCCGCTTCCGAGCGGCGCAGAGCGCCACTGAACATCAGCAGCAGCAACGTATGATCCCGCAAACCTGCGAGGTTACTGGTATCTATCTCGTCCAGCACCTGGGTCAGCGGCTGCAGGGTCAGGGCCCCTGTCTTGCGCTTGCGGTTATCACCGAGGCGCACTATGCCGCGCATCATCTCCTTGATCTCCGCATGCTCGGTCGGCATGGAATGGATGCCTTTTTGCTTGAAGGCGTAGCGAATGCCGGCGAGACGCCGCACCAGGGTCGCGGGTTTGCGTGGTTCACCGTTGCGAAGCTCCCCCTTCCCTTCCCGCTTATCGAGCCAGACCCAGTCGGCGAGAATGCCGTCGGCCTGATCCGCCAGGAAGTTCATGATGTCGTGATGGGTGGTTTGCAGCGGATCCAGCTGCTGCAGCTGACACCAGTAGACGAAGATGCGGGTATCCGCCTCGTAGGCATTGAGGGTCGAGTCTGCCTTGGCGCTGCGCAGGAATCGTCTCGCCCGGCTGTTTAGCTGGGGATCGAATACCGCCTGCAATGACTGATTAGCCGGGTTTGAGATGCTGGGGTAAGTCACGTAAGCCTATGATTCAAATTGGAGTTCGAGAGGATCTTACAGGATCTTGCAGATCCATCAAGTATCGATAATGAATATTATCGATACTTATAGGGAGTCTATTTTAACCCCTTCAGCATCGGTGATCTCCTCCACCCCCGAATACCATTTCACCTGTCTCCAGAAACCGAGGCGCTTCTATTCCCCCCGACATGTGAGAGATAACATGGTTCGGTGTTCATTTTTATCAGGTGGATTGTGCTCGCGATTGAAAATAAAAAGGCCCCATCAACGGGGCCTTGTCGATCATTTTTTTGCCAGCCTGAACAACTCGAAGAAGTTGTGGCTGGTGGCCTCGGCCAACTCCGCCAGCGGGATCTCGCGAAGGTCCGCGATAAACTGGGCGACGTCGCGCACGAAGGCGGGTTCGTTCTCCCTCCCCCGATGGGGAATGGGGGCCAGATAGGGCGAGTCGGTTTCGACCAGCAGCCGCTCGAGGGGCAAGGCCTTGACCACGGCCTGCAAGGCGGCGGCATTCTTGAAGGTGACTATACCGGAGATGGAAATATAGAAACCCATTTCCATGGCGGCTTCGGCCATCTCCAGGGATTCGGTGAAGCAGTGCAACACGCCGCCCACCTGCTCGGCCCCCTCTTCGCGCATGATCCGCAATGTATCTTCCTGGGCATCCCGGGTATGAATGATAAGCGGCTTGTTCAAGGCCCGCGCCACCCGGATATGTTCACGGAAGGAGGCCTGTTGGACCTCCTTGTTCTCCGGCGAATAGAAATAATCCAGCCCCGTCTCGCCGATGGCGACAACACGCGAGTCTGCGGCCTGAATCAGCAGCAGTGCCGCATCGACCCCGGGCTCCTGGTTGAGAGGGTGAACCCCGCAGGAGGCAAACACCTGGGGATAAGGGGCGATCGCCGCCAGCATGGTCGGGAACTGGGCCTGGGTCACACTCACGCAGAGGAAATATCCCACCTCCAGGGCCGCGGCCTTGGCCAGCACATCGGCCATGTCGGTCTGCTTGCTGCCATAGCTCAGGCGATCGAGGTGACAATGGGAATCAACGAGTAACATAGCTAACCTTGTGTGCTTGAACGCCGATCATAACCAGCGATTGAGCCAGTTCATCAGATGGATAGTGGGGTTGGAGAGCTGGCCCGGCTGACAGGCAGCCTTGAGCCCGACGAGTTGTTGCTCCGCCTCCAGTAATTTTTCACTGGAGTGGCGCTCGGCCAACTGCTGGCTGAGGGCCGCGAGATCCGGCATGGCCAGCTGGTGATGGCCACAACCGGCCTGGGTCTTGAGCGCATCGCACAGAAACAGCTGCAACCAGTGCAGGCGTACCTGACTCTCTTCAGCCAGCTGGGCACAGACGCTGGCTGTGCGGGTCGGGGTCTGCGACAGGGAGACGAAACTCTCCAGCAGGGTCCGGCGAGCCTCATCTTGCTGGGTTTCGATATAGTTCAACACCCGCAGCGGCGCCCCCTGGCAGATCCGCACCTGAGCCTGGGTCGCCTGATGCCCCTGCGCTGCGAGCCAGTTTAGCGTCTCCCCTTCCGCCGGCAACTGGCAGACGTGTTTGTGACAGCGACTCAAGATGGTCGGCAGCAGGCGGGAGACTTTGGAGGCGATGAGCAGCAGCAGGCTGTCGCCGGCCGGTTCTTCCAGGGTTTTCAGCAGGGCGTTGGCGGCAGACTCCGTCATGCGCTCCGCATCCGTGATGATCACCACCTTGCCTCGGCCGAGTTGGGAGGTGCTCTGCAACCGGGAGCAGATCTCGCGAATGGCCTCGACGCCTATGGTCTTGCTGTCACTGCTGATGGTGCCCAGATCCGGGTGATGACCCTTCTCCAGCAACTGGCAGGAGTGGCAACAACCACAAGGCTCACCCGCCTCGGGTTGCTGGCAAAGGTGTAGCCTGGCCAAGCGCTCGGCCAGCTGCTCCTTGCCAAGACCGGGATCGCCGAGCAGCAGCCAGGCGTGGCCGAGGCGACCACGCTGGGCACTTTGACTCAAGGCCTGCCAATCCGGGATCAGCCAGGGATACATGAGGGCTCGCTCGCCAGGTAGTGGCCGAGGGCCGATTCAATGGCGGCCTTGACCTCGGCCGGCGTCTGGCCGGCGTCGATCACCTTGATGGAATCATCCTGCGCCGCCAGCGCCAGGTAACGAAGACGAGTGCGCTCGAAGAAGCCGATCTTTTCCAGCTCGATGCGATCCAGCTCGCCGCGATGACGAGCCCGCTGCAGACCGAGAGCGGGATCGATGTCCAGATAGAGGGTCAAGTCCGGTTTGAAGTCGCCGAGCACCGCCTGCTTGATGGCGCCGATGAGTTTGGCATCGATGCCACGGCCGCCCCCCTGATAGGCCTGGGAGGAGAGATCGTGCCTGTCTCCCACCACCCAGACGCCGTCCGCCAGGGCGGGCTTGATCCGGGTCTCTACCAGTTGCACCCGGGAGGCGTACATCAGCAGCAGTTCTGCTTCGATGGTGAGGCGCTCGTCGTGCACCTCCTTGACGATGGCGCGCATCCGCTCGGCGAGCGGTGTGCCGCCCGGTTCACGGGTGCACTCGATCCGCCCAACCCCGCGAGCCTGCAGGTAGTCGGTGACATAACGTACGGCGGAGCTCTTCCCTGCCCCTTCGAGTCCTTCAATCACGATAAATTTTGACATTAGGGTTTCTTCAATATGTATTCGCGCACCGCCCGATTGTGTTCATCGAGGGTCTTGGAGAATTGATGGGCCCCGCCCCCCTTGGCGACGAAGTAGAGATAATCGGTCGACAGGGGATTGAGGGCCGCCTCGATAGAGGCCTTGCCCGGCATGGCGATGGGGGTCGGCGGCAGGCCGTCGATCACATAGGTGTTGTAGGGGTTGATATCGGTCAGATCGCTGCGGCGGATGTTGCCATCGTACCTGTCCTTGACCCCGTAGATGACGGTGGGATCGGTCTGCAGCTTCATGCCGAGGCGCAGGCGGTTGACGAAGACGGAGGCGATCTGCGCCCGCTCGTCCGGCTGGCCGGTCTCTTTCTCGATGATGGAGGCCATGATCAGCGCCTCATAGGGGCTCTTGTAAGGCAGATTGGCCTGACGCTTGTCCCAGCTCTGCTGCAGGAAGGCCTGCATGTCCTGATAGGCGCGGCGCAAGATGGAGATATCGCTGGCGTGAGTGGTATAAGCATAAGTCTCTGGCAGGAACCAGCCTTCCAGCTTGCCATTCTCGATGCCCAGCTCCTGGGCGATCTCCGTCTCGTCCTGCTCCACCGTCAGCCGCTCCAGATAGGGGGCGCTGGCGAGCTGCTTTTGCCAATCCTCGAAGCGGGACCCTTCCACGAAGGTGAGGCTGAAGTGAAACTCCTTGCCGGAGGCGAACAGGGAGAGGGTCTCCTTGAGGGGAGCCCCCTCCTTGATCTCATAGGTGCCGGACTTGATGGCCACCAGTTCGGGATGGCCGCGCAGCCACAGACGCACCGCCCAGGGAGCGGGTTCCCCCTCCCCGAGCTCGGTGATGAGACGCGCCGCATGGGCGCCCTTCTCGACGGTGAAGAGGCGGGTCGGCCCCTTGTTGGTGAGGGTCTCCACCTCTTGCCATTTGTAATACACATAACCCCCGGCGACGGCGACCGTGAGGGCCGCCCCCGCGAGCAGGGTGTAAAGCCGATTAAACTTCAATGACCAAACGCTCCTGTAAACGGCGGATCAATACCGGGTTGGGATAGTCTTGATCGCCGATGCGATTGAGCGGCACTATGCCCATCAGGGTATTGGTCAACCATACTTCTTCGGCCTGCCACAGTGACTCCAGCGGAGCCTCCACGACACGCAGTTCAATGCCCATCTGTTTAAGCATCCCCATCACTCGTCGCCGCATGATGCCGTCCACGCCCCCATGGGAGAGATCCGGGGTAAACACCGTCTTGCCACGACGCCAAAACAGATTCGCGCTGACACCTTCTACCAGAAATCCGCGGCTGTTCAATACTATACCTTCGACCCCGCCGCGCGCGGCAAGTTCGCTCTTGAGCAAAACTTGCTCGAGGCGACCGAGAGTCTTGAGCCCCGCCAGCATGGGAGCATCCCCGAGGCGCTGCTGGCAGATCAGCGCCTCTATGCCGCTCCGCTGCCAACCCGGGTAGTGGGCCGGATAGTCGGCCAGCGAGACGATGCGGGTGGGTGAGTCGCAGTTGGCCCCGTCATAGCCGCGGCCGCCGCTGCCACGAGTCAACACGACTTTCACGACAGCCTGCGTCTGACCCGTCGCCAGACTCGCCACCTCGGCGGCAAGCCGATCCCAGGGGATCGCGGCAAAGCCGAGCCGACTACTGGCCTGCTGCAGACGAGCCAGGTGATCCGGCCACCAGACGACCTCCCCTCCCTGCACCAAGATGGTGGTGAAGTGGCCATCTGCATATGCCAGACCCCTATCCCTGGCAGACAGGGCTTCTGTTGACACTCCATTGATCAGCATGCGGGTCCCTTTGATAAAAAAGGCCCGATACTGGCGTATCGGGCCCGACACTTCGCTTAGCAATCTGCCCAGCGAGAATTATACGCGTTTGAAGATCAGGGAGCCATTGGTGCCGCCGAAACCAAACGAATTGGAGAGGGCATACTCAAACTGACCGGCCTTGGCCACGTGAGGCACCAGATCCAGATCGCACTCCTCGTCCGGGTTGTCCAGGTTGATGGTGGGGGCCACCTTCTGATCCCGCAGGGACAATACCGTGATGATAGCCTCGATGGCGCCGGCGGCGCCCAGCAGGTGACCGGTCATCGACTTGGTGGAGCTGATCATCAGGGCGTTGGCGTGCTCGCCAAACACCTTCTTCATGCCACGCAGCTCGGCCACATCCCCGAGGGGGGTGGAGGTGCCGTGGGCATTGATGTAACCGATCTGCTCGGGGGCGATGCCCGCATCCTTGATGGCGTTCTTCATGGCGCGCGCGCCACCGTCGCCGTCCGAGGGAGGCGCAGTCATGTGGTAGGCGTCGCCGCTCATGCCAAAACCGACCAGTTCGGCGTAGATCTTGGCGCCACGGGCCTTGGCGTGTTCGTACTCTTCCAGCACCAGCACACCGGCGCCGTCACCCAGCACGAAGCCGTCGCGATCCTTGTCCCAGGGGCGGCTCGCCTTCTGGGGCTCATCGTTGCGGGTGGAGAGCGCCTTGGCCGCCGCGAAGCCGCCCATCCCCATGGGAGTGGAGGCCTTCTCGGTACCGCCGGCCACCATGACGTCCGCATCCCCGTAGGCGATCATGCGCCCGGCCATGCCGATGGCATGGGTGCCCGTGGTACAGGCGGTGGTCACGGCGATGTTCGGGCCTTGCAGCCCCTTCATGATGGAGAGATGACCGGACACCATATTGATGATGGTGGACGGCACGAAGAAGGGGCTCAGCTTGCGCGGGCCGCCGTTGACGAGGCTGCTGTGGTTCTGCTCGATGAGACCCAGGCCGCCGATGCCGGAACCGATGGCGACGCCCACCCGCTCGGCATTCTCTTCGTTGATGACCAGACCGGAATCGTCCAGCGCCTGCACACCCGCCGCCACGCCGTACTGGATGAAGAGATCCATCTTGCGGGCTTCTTTGCGGTTGATGCCGTATTGTTCGGGATCGAACTCTTTGACCAGGCCGGCGAAACGGGTCGCAAACTCACTGGTATCAAAGTGGTCGATGAGGGAAATGCCGCTCTGCCCGTTGAGCAGGGCTTGCCAGCTGGATTCGGCAGTGTTGCCCACCGGGGAAAGCATCCCCAAGCCGGTCACCACGACTCTGCGTTTTGACACTGAGGTAGTCTCCGAGAGGTGTTTTATGAGGGAACAAACATAAAAGAAGCGGCCCTTGGGCCGCTTCTTTCAGAACAGGATCTTATTCCTGATTAGCGGTGATGTAGTCGATAGCCGCTTGAACAGTGGTGATCTTCTCGGCTTCTTCATCAGGAATTTCGGTATCGAATTCTTCTTCCAGCGCCATTACCAGTTCAACGGTATCCAAAGAGTCAGCGCCCAGGTCGTCGACGAAGGAGGCAGCGTTCTTAACGTCTTCCTCTTTAACACCCAGTTGTTCGATGATGATTTTCTTTACGCGTTCTTCGATGTTGCTCATGACCTGAATTTTCCTTTAAAAATACGCTATTGCGTCTGGTTGGGGTAGTGTATTCAATTGACTGGAGTTTGCAAGTAGCTTGCCGCTGGTCAAACCACGAAATGTGCCAAACTTCGGCGTACTATCGCAAATTTGAACAGATCTCACGACAAATTGATTACACCATGTACATCCCGCCATTAACATGCAGGGTTTCGCCGGTGATGTAAGCAGCGTCATCAGACGCCAAGAATACCACAGCGGCGGCAATTTCTTTCGGATCGCCCAAACGGGCGGCAGGCACCTGATCCATGATGCCGGCGCGTTGCTCGTCGTTGAGCGCCTTGGTCATGTCGGTCTCGATGAAACCGGGGGCCACCGCGTTGACCGTGATGCCACGGGACGCCACTTCACGGGCCAGGGACTTGGTGAAGCCCACCAGACCGGCCTTGGCGGCCGCGTAGTTCACCTGACCCGCGTTGCCCATGGTGCCGACCACGGAGCCGATGCTGATGATGCGGCCATGGCGCTTCTTCATCATGGCACGCAGCACCGGCTTGCTCAGGCGGTACAGGGAGGTGAGATTGGTGTCGATGATCTCGTTCCACTCGTCGTCTTTCATGCGCATCAACAGGTTGTCGCGGGTGATCCCGGCGTTGTTGATGAGGATGTCGATGTCGCCGAAACGCGCCTTGATATCGGCAAAGACGGTTTCGATAGATTCCTGGCTGGTCACGTTCAGCGCCATGCCACAACCCTGCTCGCCCAGATAGGCGCTGATGGCGGCGGCGCCGCTCTCGCTGGTGGCGGTGCCCACTACCTTGGCGCCACGGGCCGCGAAGGTTTCGGCAATCGCACGGCCGATGCCACGACTGGCACCGGTCACCAGAACCACCTTATCGGTAAAACTCATCTTCTGCTCCTGTTTACTTGGCTTGGGCCAGCGCCTGCTCGAAAGAGGCGGCATCGTTGGCGTGAATGCCTTCCACGCGCGGATCGATGCGCTTGGCGAGCCCAGTCAGTACCTTGCCCGGTCCCATCTCGACTTCGAGAGTGACGCCGTCGTTTGCCATCCGCTCAACGGTCTCGGTCCAACGGACCGGGCTGAACAGCTGGCGCACCAGGGCTTGCTTGATGGCGGCCGGATCCTGCTCACAGGATACGTCCACATTATTGATGACTGCGATGACAGGAACCTTGATCTCGATCCCATCCAGCGCGGCGGCCAGTTTTTCGGCGGCCGGCTTCATCAGGGCGCAGTGAGACGGCACCGAGACCGGCAGCGGCAGCGCACGCTTGGCGCCGGACTCCTTCATCAGCACGTTGGCGCGCTCGACCGCCTCTTTGTGACCGGCGATAACCACCTGGCCCGGGGAGTTGAAGTTGACCGGGGAGACCACCTGACCCTGGGCGGCCTTCTCGCAATTGGCGGCGATGGAATTGTTATCCAGACCTATGATGGCGGCCATGGCACCCGTGCCTTCCGGTACGGCTTCCTGCATGGCCAGGCCACGCAGCTCGACCAGCTTGACCGCATCGGCAAAGCCCAGGGCGCCGCTGCACACCAGGGCGGAATACTCGCCCAGACTGTGACCGGCCATGACGGCGGGGGTCGCCCCACCCTGCTGCTGCCACAGGCGCCAGAGGGCGACGGAGGCGGTCAGCAACGCAGGCTGGGTACGCCAGGTCTTGTTCAGATCCTCGGCGGGACCATTCATGACCAGGGCCAGCAGATCGTAACCCAGCACCTGGCTCGCCTCGGCGAAGGTCTCTTTAATCACGGCGTGTTGCTCGGCCAGCTCGGCCAGCATGCCGACGCTCTGGGAGCCCTGTCCCGGGAAGGCAATGGCAAATCGGGTCATCATTGATTCCTTTAAGGTAAGACGAAATCGGAAAGCGAGCGCCCGGGCTGACGCCCTGGGCGCGGCTTGCTATCAGAAGCGCACCAACGCCGAACCCCAGGCGAAACCACCGCCGAAGGCTTCCAGCAAGACTAGCTGGCCCGGCTTGATGCGGCCATCCCGAACCCCTTCATCGAAGGCGATGGGCACGGAGGCGGCGGAGGTATTGCCGTGCTTGTCGAGGGTCAGCACGACCTTGTCCAGCCCCATGCCGAGTTTCTTGGCGGTGGCGCTGATGATGCGGAAGTTGGCCTGGTGTGGCACCAGCCAGTCGAGCTCGCTCGGCTCGATGCCGTTGGCGGCCAGGGTCTCGGTCACGATCTCGCTCAGGCGCGTCACCGCGACCTTGAACACATCGTTGCCCTTCATATACATGTAGGCCTCGAGCTCGGCCCCCGGCATGCCGCGGTGGGGTTGCGGCAATTTCAGCAGATCCCCATAACGGCCATCGGCGTGCAGATGGGTGGAGATGATACCCGGGGTCTCGCTCGCGCCGATCACCACGGCCCCTGCCCCGTCACCGAAGATGATGATGGTGCCGCGATCTTTGGGATCGCACATACGTGACAAGACGTCCGCACCGACCACCAGAACGTTGCGGGCGGCGCCGGACTTGACGAACTGATCGGCCACGGCGAGGGCATAGGTGAAACCGGCGCAGGCGGCGGCCACGTCGAAGGCCGGGATCCCCGGCACCCCCAGCAGCCCCTGCAGTTCGCAGGCGGCAGCCGGGAAGGCATTTTCGGCACTGGTGGTGGCCAGCACTATCATGTCCAGATCGGCGGCGGTCAGACCGGCCGCGTCCAGTGCCCGCAAGGCAGCCTGATGAGACAGGGTGGCGACGGTCTCGTCGGCCCCGGCGATGCGGCGTTCACGGATCCCGGTACGTTCCACGATCCACTCGTCACTGGTTTCCACCATCTGTTCAAGATCGGCATTGGTACGCACCGAACTCGGCAGGTAACTGCCTGTACCCAGAATTTTGCTATGCATAGAGTTTTATAAATCCCTGTCGGAAAAGACAGATTCAAGGCGATCTGCAATTTGCAATGGAAGCTGATGCTTGGCCTCTTGTGCGGCCAGCAGGATCGCATGACACAGAGCGCGCCGTTCGGCCCGCCCATGGCTTTTTACCACAATGCCGCGCAATCCTAACAGACTCGCGCCATTATACTGGTCGGGGTTCAGGTAAGAAAAACGCCGTTTGAACATAAATCCGGCGAGTCGGCCAAGAAAACTGCGTTTTTTGCGGGGATATCCGGCCAGTTCGGCCATCATACGCACCACCCCTTCGGCGGTCTTGAGCGCCACATTGCCCACAAATCCGTCGCAGACGATCACATCGCTGTCACCGCTAAAGATCCTGTCTCCCTCGATGAAACCGACGAAGTTGAGGGCCGAACACTGGCGCAGCAGCTCGGCGCTGTGACGCACCAGATCGTTGCCCTTGATCTCCTCCTCTCCCACGTTGAGCAGCGCCACCCGGGGGGACGGGATCCCCTCCACCCGCTCGGCGACCACGGATCCCATCACCGCAAACTGCAGCAGGGTGTCAGCATCGCAGCTCACGTTGGCCCCCAGGTCCAGCATCACGGTGCGTTTTCCCCCCAGGGTGGGCAGCGCCTTGATGAGGGCGGGTCGGTCGACACCGGGCAGGGATTTGAGCACACACTTGGCCATGGCCATCAGGGCGCCGGTGTTGCCGGCGCTGACGCAGGCATCCGCCTCACCGGCCTTGACCAGATCCAGCACGACCCGCATGGAGGAGTCTTTCAGGGTGCGCAATGCGACTATGGGTTTCTCGCCCATGCCGACCACCTGGGAGGCATGCACAAAACGAACGCGGGGGTGATCCAGCAAGCCATGTTGCTGCAAGAGAGGGGTGGTCTGGTGTTTGTCACCGACCAGGATCAGATTGAGCTGAGGCAGAAGAGACAGTGCCTGCACGGCGGCAGGCACTGTTTCCGAGGGGCCAACATCTCCCCCCATTATGTCTAGCGCGACAGTTTGCGTAGACAAAGGCAATCCTTAAGCGATTACCTTTTTACCGCGGTAGAAACCATCGGCAGTCACGTGGTGACGACGATGAATTTCGCCACTGGTCTGATCAACAGTCAGTGCAGCGGTGGTCAGGGCATCGTGGGAACGACGCATGCCACGCTTGGCGCGGGTTTTACGGTTCTGTTGTACGGCCATGGTAGGCTAACTCCTAAAATTCACTTACGTTTGAGCTCTTCAAGAACTGCAAAGGGATTCGGCCGCTCATCAGCAGGTTCGATTTCACCCCAGGTCATCTCCATGTTTCCTCGCGGGCAGACATCCAGAGGATGCATGGCCACTTGAGGCAACGAGAGGATGAGCTCATCCTCCAGGATTTGATGAAGATCTATCTCGCCGTTTTCGTCCAACTCAATGGGCTCATAAGCTTCCGGCAGTTCTTCCTCGTTTGTTCTCTCGAACAGCGGAGTGTAGATAAAATCAGCTTCACAAAGGTGTTCGAACGTCTCTCCGCAACGCTGGCAAACCAGGTCGACCTTGGCATGGGCAGTGCCTTTCATAACGGTCAACTTCTGGATGTCTTTACCAAAGTGCAGGGTGACATCAACATCACTTCGCAAGCCTTCGGTTGATTCTTCCAATCTGGGCATCTGCGACTTTTCCACTATCCCGACATAGTCGAGTAGCTTCAAGGCATTACGGACTGGATCAACCTTAACGGGCAACTTCACCTTTTGCATAGGGCGCGAATATTATAGGTCCAACAAGGGATAGTCAAAGGAAAAAGTCCTTACCGCCGATGATTTTAACCGCAAAAGCCCCTTTATGGCAGGACCTCGGGATCATCGGTGGCTGATTATGCCATAAACAGCCGGATCCCACACTGGATCCTGCACGGCATGGGCACCACAGAGGCCGATATGCCACAAGAATCCCCCTGCCCCGCACTGTTCCTCCCCGCCTGAATCGACCAGATTTGACGCTGTGCTCGAAAACTCCCCCCTGGGGCCCGATTTTCTGTCTTAGGATAATCAGGGAGATGAATCGGGATTTGTCTGGAGGTTGTCGATGAAACGCACAGTTCCCTGGTGGTTTATGCTGATTTTTCTCCTCGCAGCCCTACAACCTGTGACGGGTCTCTGCGAAGAGAAGAGCAGCGGCCATGTCTACCTGGATGACGAGATCCCCGTCTTCATTCCCTGCGGATCGGACAACGCCTTCCTGCTGATGGGCCCGGAGAAGGTGTTGCACTCCTTGCAAGGTCAGTGGCGCATGCTCAATGGGCGACAACCTGCCTCCTCTCGCCCCCTCTGCGTGGACCTGACCGGGCATTTCGAAGAGAACCCCGATGCCGAGGGACACTCGGCGGATTTCGATGGCCTCTATCGCATCGCGTCGGTGCTGCTCAGTCAGGCCGAGAGCCCGGCCACATGTCCGGTATTGGTGGTTGAGGACTAGTCGAGGGCTAAAGGCAGGCTGCCTCATCCCTCCCCCTGATCAGGGTCTGGCCATACACTTCTCCTTGCCCGTCAGCAGGGAGGCCTGGCGCCGGGGGGCCGCCTCCATCAGGCGACGAATGGCCTGGAAGCTCTCGAGGGCCGCCTTGATGGCGATGGGATTGACTATCCAGCCAGGCAAGTTGTTGCCCGGGTTGGTATAGGTCTCGAGCCGAATGAGGGTGGAGCCATCCGGCTGGGGCAGCGCTTCCCAGCGGCCGCTGCTGGCCCGGATCCTCACCAGACCGGGGCGCTCGCGCAGGGCATCGGGCTCGGCCCAGACCTTGAGCTCCAGGCCACAATCCGCTCGTCTCGAGACATGGGAGCGGGTGATAAGCTCCCTGTCCTGCACCGGCCAGGGGGATTCCAGCCGGGTGTAGACCAGTTCATCATCGGCGCCGGATCTTGCCAGCACCCGTACCTCGCGGCTCTTGGGCAGCCATTCGCGGTGCCTGGCGGTATCACGCAGCACGGTCAACAGGGCCTCGGGCGCGGCCATCACGCGCATCTCCAGGCGCAATGCCAGATAGGGCCCCGGCGGGCGTGGCTGGGTCCAGAGGTTGACATTCCCCTCCCCCTGCCCGGGCTGCCATCCCTGCCCCCAGCTTGCAAATGTCATCAGGACCGCCATCAGGGCACCGTATTTGATCATCCCATCTCTCCCAACCCGCTCTTATCCGTATGCCAGCCCGATGTGACGCCCACCCCGTGCATGGCCGTTAACCCTGATGTCCCTGTGATGAGGGCGGCGCAATCATCCGCGCCGATGCCAGCTCCCCGTTTGCACCGGGCCCACTGGCCTTATAGAATCAACCGATTGATTTATCACTGGATATCACCACATTATGGCTGCCACTCTGATCCTTGCCTCCACCTCCCGTTATCGCAAGGCCCTGCTGGAAAAACTCGGTCTGCCGTTTCGGTGCGCGGCGCCCGAGGTCGATGAAACTCCGCAACCCCAGGAGTCAGCCCAGACGCTGGTCGCTCGACTGGCCCACGCCAAGGCGAGCGCCATTGCAGACCTGCATGATCATGGGCTCATCATCGGCTCTGATCAGGTGTGCGTCTGTGACGGGCGGATCCTGGGCAAGCCGGGCACGGTGGAGAACGCGGTGGCGCAACTGATGGCCGCCCAGGGCAGGAGCGTCACCTTCTATACGGGTCTGTGCGTACTGGATGCGGCGAGTGGCCGGGCTGAGCAATGGGTGGAGCCTTTCACCGTGCATTTCAGGATCCTGGACGAGGCCGCCATCCGCCGCTATGTAGAGGCGGAGTTGCCCCTGGATTGCGCCGGCAGCTTCAAATGCGAAGGCATGGGCATAGTGCTGTTCAAGGGGTTGGAGGGGCGAGATCCCAACGCGCTGATCGGCCTCCCCCTCATCGCCCTGATCGAGCTGCTGGATCGCCACGGGCTGGCCCTGCCATAGCCTGGGTGGCAGACGTGGCTCGAAGCGCACCGATATAAAAAACGGGAGCCATTATGGCTCCCGTTTTACGATCTCCGGCATTGATTCAGCCTAACAGCTGCCGCAACTCCGCCATGGTATCGACGATGGCGACGGGCTCGTGCTGCGCCAGCCTGGCCCTGTCGTGCACGCCCCAGGTCACCCCGATGCGCGGCATGGCGAGGGCCTCTGCCATCCCCATGTCGTGAATGGAGTCCCCTATCATCACCGCCTGCTCGGGAGCCAGTTCCAGTTCATCCAGGATCTGGGTCAGCATCAGGGGATCGGGCTTGGAGTTCGCCTCGTCCGCCCCACGGGTGGTGGCAAAGAGCGGGCGCAATCCCGTCTCGTCCAGCACCCTGTCCAGACCCCGCCTGGACTTGCCGGTGGCGACAGCCAGCTGGATCCCCCGCCCTCGCCAGTGGTGAAGCAGTTCACTCGCCCCCGCAAACAGCGGGCTCGGCGTGTCGTCGTGCAGATAGTGATGGCGATAGCGGGCGATCAGGGCCTGGGCCCGCTCGCTCCCCTCCTCCAGGGCGAACAACCGGGGGATCCCCACCGCCAGGCTGAGGCCGATGATCTGGTGGGTCTGCAGCGCCGTCGGCACCACTTCCCCACAATCCCGGGCGGCCCCCTGCACGCAGGCGACGATCCGCCCCACCGAATCCATCAGGGTACCGTCCCAGTCGAAGATGGCGAGGCGGATATCCGTCATCAGCGGGCCAGCTTACCGAGGAAGGTTTCGAGCTCGGGGGCCAGCGGTGCCTCCACCTGCATCTCCCTGTCATCCACCGGGTGGGTAAAGCTCAGCTTCCAGGCGTGCAGGAAGAGACGCTTCAGCCCCTGGTTGCGCATGCTCTCGTCAAACGCCGCCTCGCCGTACTTGTCATCGCAGGCGATGGGGTGACCGGCATGCTGGGTATGAACCCGGATCTGGTGAGTACGGCCGGTGATCGGGCTGCACTCCACCAGGGTCGCCTCGGCAAACTGGCGGGCAATGCGGAAACGGGTCTCGGACGGCTTGCCGTCGGCACTGACCCGTACGACTCGCTCGCCGGATTGCAGATCGTTCTTGCGCAGCGGCGCATTGACCACCTTGACGTGGGGCTGCCACTGGCCACGCACCAGCGCCAGATACTGCTTGCGCATGGTCTTGACCCGCAGCTGTTCGTGCAAGCTGCGCAGGGCGCTGCGCTTCTTGGCGACCAGCAGCACACCGGAGGTGTCGCGATCGAGCCGGTGCACCAGTTCGAGGAAGCGGGCCTCCGGGCGCAGGGCGCGCAGCCCCTCGATGACGCCGAAGGAGAGGCCGCTGCCGCCGTGTACCGCCATGCCGGACGGCTTGTTCAGCACTATCATGGCGTCGTCTTCGAACAGGATCTGGCTCTCCAGACGCTGGATGCTGCCGAGGTTGGCGGAGGGCAGCTCGTTCTTCTCGGCCACGCGCACGGGGGGCACCCGCACCTCGTCGCCGGCGCAGAGCTTGTATTCGGGTTTGATGCGCTTCTTGTTGACCCGCACCTCGCCCTTGCGAAGGATGCGGTAGATCAGGCTCTTGGGGACGCCCTTTAGCTGAGTCTTGAGAAAATTGTCGATGCGCTGCCCTTCATGCTCAGCTTCGATGGTGAGCAGCTGCACTTGTTGATGTATCTGTGTCATGGCGCGGATTTTAACACTGCCAAGGGCCCTTGGCTCCATGCTTTGTTAAAAAATGGCGTCTTGCTATAAAAGTGGTTTAAATGGGATAATAAACAAGGTTTTGTCATTGTGTTCAAGCCTTGTACTAAGTGGCCAAAAATTATGCCACCCAATCCCGAAACACCGTGTATACAAGAACATGACGGTTCCCGGGTGCGAGGTACAACGCATGGAGAACGCAAACAGAACCGGTTTAATTGTCTCCACATCGGTATCCCTAATTCATGCCCTCTCGAGAAGGCAGAACCAGAGTGCCCTTAGTTTGCGCCTCATGCATACCCCAACCGGGAGGTTGCCCAAGCATGCTGAAGACCCGAGGCCGGCGCCGGCAGGAACCTGTGGAGGAATCAAAATGACAAAATAATGAGAACTCAATGAAAAGAATGCTAATCAACGCGACTCAGGAAGAGGAGTTGCGCGTAGCGCTGGTTGACGGACAACAGCTCTACGATTTGGATATTGAAAGTCCGGGGCACGAGCAGAAGAAAGCGAACATCTACAAGGGCAAAATCACCCGCGTAGAACCCAGTCTCGAAGCTGCTTTTGTCGATTACGGCGCCGAGCGCCACGGTTTCCTGCCGTTAAAGGAAATCGCCCGCAATTATTTCCCCTCCGGTTATTCCTATCAGGGTCGTCCCAACATCAAAGAAGTGGTCCGCGAAGGCCAGGAAGTGATCGTCCAGATCGATAAGGAAGAGCGTGGCACCAAGGGTGCAGCCCTCACCACCTTTATCAGCCTGGCCGGCAGCTACCTGGTGCTGATGCCGAACAACCCCCGTGCCGGCGGCATCTCCCGTCGCATCGAGGGTGACGAGCGGACCGAGTTGAAGGAAGCCTTGAGCGGTCTGACCGTGCCGGACGGCATGGGCCTCATCGTGCGTACCGCCGGTGTGGGCAAGTCCCCGGAAGAGCTGGAATGGGATCTGAACGTTCTGCTCAACCACTGGGATTCCATCCACAAGGCCTCCCAGAACCGCTCCGCGCCCGTGCTGATCCACCAGGAAAGCAACGTGATCGTGCGAGCCATCCGTGACTACCTGCGTCGCGACGTCGGCGAGATCCTGATCGACAACCCTGTCATCTTCGAGCGCGCCAAGTCCCACATCGAGCTGGTTCGTCCCGATTTCCTCAATCGCGTGAAGCTGTACAAGGGTGATGTCGCCCTGTTCAACCACTTCCAGATCGAGAGCCAGATCGAGTCGGCCTTCCAGCGCGAAGTGCGCCTGCCCTCCGGCGGCAGCATCGTCATCGATCCGACTGAAGCGCTCACCTCCATCGATATCAACTCCTCCCGCGCCACCAAGGGCGGCGATATCGAAGAGACAGCGCTGCAGACCAACCTGGAAGCAGCCGACGAGATTGCCCGTCAATTGCGTCTGCGCGACCTGGGTGGCCTGATCGTCATCGACTTCATCGACATGACCCCGGTTCGCCATCAGCGCGAAGTGGAGAACCGTCTGCGTGAAGCCGTGCATCAGGACCGTGCTCGCATCCAGCTCGGCCGTATCTCCCGTTTCGGTCTGCTGGAGATGTCTCGCCAGCGCCTGCGCCCCTCCCTCAACGAGTCCAGCAGCCATATCTGCCCCCGTTGCCAGGGCCAAGGGGTGATCCGTGACAACGAATCACTGGCCCTGTCCATCCTGCGTCTCATCGAAGAAGAGGCCATGAAGGACAACACCGAGCAGGTTCATGCTCAGGTGCCGGTCGATGTGGCCGCCTATCTGCTCAACGAGAAGCGCAGCTCCATCGCCAGCCTGGAACAACGCAATGATGTGCGCGTGTACATCATTCCGAACCAGCATCTGGAGACTCCACACTACGAAGTGACCCGCATCCGCCAGAACGAAATTCCGGAAGCGGCCAGCTACGAGCTGAAAACCGAGGTGGCCAAGCCGGTCTATCAACCTAAGCAGGCCCAGGTGATCGAGCGCGAACAACCCTTGCTGCAAGGTTTCGTGCAGGCGCCGCAACCCGCTGCCCCGGCAGCAGTCACTGCCGCCCCTGCTCCCCAGGCCACTGCCGCCGCCGAGCCGGGTCTGTTTGGCAAGCTGTTCAAGGCCATCTCTGGTTGGTTCGGCTCCGACGCAGCCCCGAGCGAGGTGAAGGCCCCCGCCGAGAAGCCGGTAGCCCGAGAGGCACGCAAGGAAGAGGGTCACCGTCACCAGCGTGACGAGACCCGCAGTCGTGGTCAGCGTGGCCGTCGCGACGACAACCGTGGCAACCGCACCGAAGCAGGTGAGAAACGTGAAGGCGCCGCCAATCGCGAAAGTGGTGAGAACCGCAATCGTCGTCCGCGCAAAGAGCGTGAGCCGCGCCAGGATCGTGAAGCCCGTGGGGAAACCCGCAGCGAACAGCGCATGGAACGTGAACCGCGCGAGGCTCGTGAGCCTCGTCAGGAACGCGAACCCCGCGCCCCGCGCCCTGCTCGCGAACCCCGTGCTCCCCGTGAGCCGCGCGCCGAGGTGGTGGAAGCCGTCGAGGCCGTTGAGGTGAATGTCGCAGCGACTCAAGCCGAGCCGCGTCAGGAGAAAGAGCAGAAAGTGGCCGAGCGCCGCGAGCGTCGCCAACTGCGCAAGCAGGTCCGGGTCGATGTCGCTGCCGCCGACACCCCTGCCCTGCCCGTTGACGAGCAGATCTCTGACGTCGTGGAAGCCCAGGCCGTTGCCGGTGAGCAAGAGGAGCAGGCCGATGGCCAGCGCCGTTCTCGCCGTACCCCCCGTGGTCAGCGTATCGAAGGTCAGCGTCGCAAGCGCATCAACGAAGAGGCCCGTGGCCAGCGCGATGATGAGCCCCAGGCAGAGGTCCAGCTGACTGCCGCCGCCCAGGCCGATGCCGCTCACGTGAAGGTGGAAGAGCCGGCCGTACCGGTCATCACCATCCCGAGCGCCGAAGCCGTGGCCGCCGCCCTGCAGGCCTCCTCCGCCCTGACCGAGCACGTGGTCGCCGAAGCCGTGGCAGAAGAGGCCGCCGAAGCCGAAGCCGTACCTGCCGTTGAGCAGGTCGCTACTGTGGCCGAGCCTGTGGTTGCTGAAGTCGTGGCCGAGGTCGCACCTGTCGCTGCCGAGCCGGTTGTGGCGCCCGTTGCTGACGTGGTCGTTGCCGAGGAAACAATCGTTGAGGCCCACACCGAGGTAGTGGAAGCCGAACAGGCCCCTGCCGCGGTTGAGACAGCGACCGCTGTCAGTGCCGAGGTCGCGCCAGTGGTTGAACCCCAGGTTGCCGTGGTCGAAGTCAAGGCCGAGGCCGTTGAGGTTGATGTCGCTGCCGAGCCAGTTGCTACCCCTGTGGTCGCAGAGGTTACGCCTGTCGCGACTGCTCCCGTGGCCAAGCCGGTCAACAAGGGCGGCGTATTGGCCCGTGCTCGCAAGGCCTCCGCCCCCATGGCAACCCCGGCCGCCGTGCCTGCCCAGCCAGCCCGCGAACCGGTTGTCCATGCACCGCTCGAGCGCAGTGAAGTGACCACCTCCGGTCGTCACGCCGGCAGCACTGCTGCCAGCAACGTGGCAACCAGCCCGGCCGGTCGCCCCTGAGCCAGCTTGCTAGCCTGATTAAAAGAGCCACACACGTGTGGCTCTTTTTTTGCTCCTCTGACCTACCTCTGTTCCCTTCTTTCCAGCGGCACCGGAATCGCTGGCCAGCCTCTTCTGCACTTCCTCGCCGCTCTTGCGCCCAAGTGGCGACCTCTTGCTGCAATGTACTGATAAACATCAACGACAGCATGTTTATCTGCCTTAGCGAATAAACAGCTATCAGCCTGGTACCAATAGCCAACTTAAGTCATGCCTAGGATGGGTCATCGATATCAAGGTCAATGGCAATGCCTGGCGACCCTCCTCTCATCCTCAGGAGCTTTACCTGCCAGCATCTGCTGGTTGAGTTAACTCCCTCACCTGCCAGCCCGTTGCGCCTATGCACAGCCACCCAGCTGTGATTGAAGGAGCTTGTTACCTCCATGACAAGGCATGCCAACCCCTCCCCCTTTACTACACATGCTTAACCCAGAGTAAGTGTGCTTAACGAATTACCTACTACCGAGCATATGAATGGAGGGTTCGGAGGTGGGCGGGAGCCCTATCGGATCAGAGCCAACCCCGCTTAGGCATCCCCATGGCACAAGGCGTCTTGGTCTGGTGACAGGGTTGCTCGGGTCGGTGAGTCAGGGTGGGATCGGGGATGGTTTTATGTATGACAATTCCAGTTTGATGGCATACAAGCCACTGATGCTGCGTTGGCGAAGCTGTCAGAGTACCCAGCTGGGCAATAAAAAAGGGCCCGCAGGCCCTTTATAAGATGGATGAGGTGCTGGCATCAGCCACCGAACAGATGGTTGCTCACGATGAACAAGCCACCGGAGAGCAGCATGGTCAGCGGCAGGGTCAGCACCCAGGCCAGCAAGATGGTCTTGATGGTCTGGCTCTGCAGCCCGGACTTGTTCGCCACCATGGTCCCGGCCACCGCGGAGGAGAGGATATGGGTGGTGGAAACCGGCATGCCGGTCAGGCTAGCGACCCCGATGGAGGCGGCCGCGGTGATCTGGGCGGCGATGCCCTGGCTGTAGGTCATGCCGGAGGAGCCGATCTTCTCGCCTACTGTGTAGACGATACGACGCCAGCCCACCATGGTACCGCAACCCAGCGCCAGGGCGATGGAGACGATGACCCAGGTCGGTGCGTATTCGGCGGTCGCGGTCAGATCCTTGCGCCACTTGGCGAGATCCGTCAGCTCCTTGGCCGGCAGCGGCAGCTTGGAGACCTTGCGGGCGGTGTCGTCGATGCAGAGCAGCAGACGACGCACTTCGCGGCGATCGGTCAGGCTCATCTCTTCATAGGTACGCACCTGGCCGAGACGGTCGTCCAGGGTGGCCATGGCTTCCAGCACTTCACCGGCGGCGCAGTGGGTCATCAGCTCTTCCTGGGCCTGGGCCGGCACATTGAAGTCCACCAGCTTGGAGACCTGCTGATGGTTGCGCTGGAAGATCTCCATGATGCGCTGGTTGGCGTCCTGGGTTCTGTCCAGATCGTAGGAGCGGCTGTTCATGTCCAGAGCAAAGTAGGCGGGTGCCATGCAGATCAGCACCAGCATCACCAGGCCTATGCCCTTCTGGCCATCGTTGGAGCCATGTACGAAGCTCACGCCCATGGCGGAGCAGATGAGGGTGACACGGGCCCAGAACGGCGGGTGCTTCTTGCCATCCACCAGCAGACGCTCTTCCGGGGTCTTGTGGATCTTGCTGCCTTGCCAGACGCGCTTCATGGCGAACAGCAACAGGGCGGCGATGACGAAGCCCACGGTGGGAGAGATGATGAGGGAGAGCATGATGTCGATGGCTTTACCGACGTTGATGCCTTCCTGCAGGGGCTGATGGGTCATCCAGGCATAGGCGCCGCCTACCCCCAGAATGGAGCCGATCAGCGTGTGCGAGCTGGATGCCGGGATCCCGAAGAACCAGGTCCCCAGGTTCCAGACGATGGCGGAGAACAGCAGGGAGAAAACCATGATCAGCCCCTGGGTGGAATCCATCCCGAGCAGCAGATCGATGGGCAGCAGATGCACGATGGCATAAGCGACCCCGAGACCGCCCAGCATGACCCCGGCGAAGTTGAACAGACCGGAGGCCACCACAGCCATATGGGCCGGCATCGCCTTGGTATAGATAACCGTTGCTACCGCGTTGGCGGTATCGTGGAAGCCGTTGATGAACTCATAGGCCAACACAAAAAAAACGGCCAATACCAAACCGATTGACCACCAAAAACCCAAACCACTAAACATTTCAAACATAAAAACGAACCTGTTTATGAGTTGCGGCGGATTATGCCAGAAGGCTCGGTGCGCCATAGCCGTAGTTGAAATATTTCAGTAAGAAAAAAAAAGGGCATTCCGTCAGAAAATGTCTTAGGCCCAACAGGAATGCGCCTTGTCAGGGATTAATTAAACGCCCTTCTCGCCGTGGAAGTATGAGCCAAACAAGGCCATATCTTGCACTAACTCCCCGTTTTCGCCCGCGTTTCTGTCACAAAACTATGAGCCTTCGCACAAAAGAGGCACCATTGGGCATCCTCTCCCCTCCTTCGAGTGCAAAGGAAAGGAGGGCGCCTCGGCCCCCTCCTCGTTCACTCGCTCGCGGTGTCGTGCGCTCAGTCCTGGTTGATCCGGCTGGCGACCGCCCCTTGCTGGCTCTTGTACTTGGCGTTCTCCCGCTTGTTGTACGGGCGAGCCGCGACCCCAGAGAGCATCTCGAAGTTCAGCGCCCCTATCTTCATCTTGGGGCGCAGCGCCAGGGGCAGCTTGCCGCCGTTGTAGAACTCCAGCACGATGCGACCGGACCAGCCCGGATCGATGCGGTGGGCGGTGACGTGCACCATCAAGCCCAGGCGCGCCAGGGAGGAGCGACCGTCCAGCCAGCCGACGATATCCGCCGGCAGGGTGACGGATTCGTAGGTCACCGCCAGGGCCAGCTGACCCGGGTGCAGGTAGAAGGCTTCGCCGTCCGGGATGTGGATCTCCTCGCTCATCACCCGCTCGATGGCATCGGCCATCTCGGCACTGGTACCGCCGAGGTCGATATAAGGCGCGGTATGATCGCGAAACACCCGAAACTCGTTGCCGAGCAGCACATCGACGCTGACGCCACTGATCCGCTCGATGCCGGGGCGCGGCTCAATCACTATCTTGCCTTCATCCAGATGGCGTTCGATATCGGTATCACAAAGACGCATTCGGCGACTCTCCTGACAAAAGATTCATTTAAAAAAGCCGGGCATCACCCGGCTTTTTCCTGATTAACCGATCAACATGTGGCGGATACGCGCCTTGAGCATGTCGATGGCGATGCGGTTCTTGCCGCCGCGGGGCACGATCACGTCCGCGTACTGCTTGGACGGGTCGATGAACTGCATGAACATGGGACGCACCGTCTTCTGGTACTGCTTGAGCACGGAGTCCATGGTGCGGCCGCGCTCCTGCACGTCCCGCACCAGGCGGCGCAGCAGGCAGATGTCCAGCGGGGTATCCATGAAGATGGAGGCATCCATCAGCTCCCGCAGTCGGCTGTCGGTCAGCAGCAGTATCCCTTCCAGGATGATCACCCGACGCGGGGCGAAGGGGGTGATCTCGTTCATGCGAGTGTGTTCTGTGTAGGAGTAGCGGGGAATGTCGACCGCCTCCCCGTTCACCAGCTGGGTCAGATGCTGCACCAGCAGATCGTGATCCAGGGCATTCGGATGGTCATAGTTGGTCTTGACCCGCTCTTCCATGGTCAGGTGGGTCTGATCACGGTAGTAGCAATCCTCGGTGATCACACCAATCTGACCTGCGCCCAGTTCGGCCACCAGCTCTTCATAGATGGTTTGAGCGATAAGACTCTTGCCGGACGCGGACGCACCAGCAATACCGATGATCACACAAGAATGTTGAGTATCAGACATTGAAAATACCTAAAGAAAGAAGAGCACTGGGGATTGTTTAAACCGATCCATTATATAAAAAAGGGTGGGCCATGCCCACCCTCAAATCCGCAGCAAACGGCCGACAGCCGATTATTCGTCCAGCGCCACCGTGTAGAGCGGGGTCGCAATCGGTTTACCGCTGAAATAGAGCTCGGCCCCGACCCGTCTGGCCAGTCTCAGATAGGACTGTGCCAGCTCCCCTTCCGGTGTCCCGAACACGGTTGGACGCCCCTCATCCATATGCTGACGGATGTCGATGTGCAGGGGCAACTGACCAAGCAGTGCCACATGATACTGCTCCGCCATCTTCTTGCCGCCGCCTGTGCCGAACAGGGGTTCGTGGTGACCGCAGGCGCTGCAGACGTGATAACTCATGTTCTCGACGATGCCGAGCACGGGCACGTTCACCTTGTTGAACATGGCGATGCCCTTGCGCGCATCCGCCAGGGCCACATCCTGGGGGGTGGTGACGATCACCGCCGCCGTGGTCGGTACCTGCTGGGCCAGGGTGAGCTGGATGTCGCCGGTACCCGGTGGCATGTCCACCACCAGGTAATCCACCTCGCCCCAGCGGGTCTCGTGGAGGATCTGCGCCAGCGCCTTGCTCGCCATGGGGCCGCGCCAGATGGTGGCATCCTGCTCGTCCACCAGATAGCCGATGCTGTTGCTCTTCAGCTCGCAGGCCATGACGGGTTCCATCAGCTTGCCATCCAGGCTGTGGGGACGCTCCTTTTGCGTGCCCATCATGGTGGGGATGGAGGGACCGTAGATGTCTGCATCCAGGATGGCGACCCGGGCCCCTTCCTTCTGCAGCGCCAGCGCCAGGTTGACCGCCGTGGTGGACTTGCCCACCCCGCCCTTGCCGGACGCCACCACCAGGATGTTGCGAATGCCCTGTACCGCCGCGAGCTGCTGGGCGCGGGGCATGCTGGCTACCTCTATCTCCCCTTGCCAGTCGATGCGGGTGGCACCGGTGGCGCTACGCAGCCTGGCATCGAAGCTCTCCTTGAGCTCATCGAACAGGGACTGCCCGGCGAAGGGCAGCACCAGCTTGATGGTCAGGGTTGGCCCTTGCTGGTCGATGGCACGCACGAAACCGGCCGCCACCAGATCCTTGCCCCAGCCGGCTGGCTTAAATTCGGCCAGGATCAGTTTTACTGAATCAATCACCATTAACTCCCCATTATGTTGTCGTTATGCTGAGGTGAAAGGTTACCGCACATAAATCAGTGGGTTGCCGACTTGTAGCAGATGCCGCCAGCCGCGCTCAGGCGGGCCACAACCCTAGGCAGGCTGCCCCCAATTCGGGTAACATGCTCGGCACTGTATCATCCCAACAGGCACATAAAGAACGTATTATGGCAACTGATCCTCGTAGAATGCTGGTAACCTGCGCCCTCCCCTATGCCAATGGCTCCATCCACCTTGGCCACATGCTGGAACACATCCAGGCCGATATCTGGGTCCGTTATCAGCGAATGCGCGGCAATCAGGTGCATTTCGTCTGCGCCGATGATGCCCACGGTACTCCCATCATGCTCAAGGCGCAGCAGATGGGGATCACGCCGGAGGCGATGATCGCGGCCGTCTCCGAGGAGCACCAGGGTGACTTCGCCGGCTTCAACATCAGCTTCGACAACTATCACTCCACCCACAGCGACGAGAACCGCGAGCTGTCGGAGCTGATCTACGGTCGCCTGAAAGAGTCCGGCAAGATCAAGATCCGCACCATTTCCCAACTGTTCGATCCGGAAAAGTCCATGTTCCTGCCGGATCGCTTCGTCAAGGGCACCTGCCCCAAGTGCAAGTCCCCGGAGCAGTATGGTGACAACTGCGACAGCTGCGGCGCCACCTACAGCCCGACCGAGCTCATCGATCCGAGATCCGCCGTCTCCGGCGCGACCCCGGTGATGAAGGACTCCGAGCACTACTTCTTCGACCTGCCCCAGTTCGAAGCCTGGCTCGCCGACTGGGTACGCGGCTCAGGCGCCATCCAGGAAGAGATGGCGAACAAGATGCAAGAGTGGTTCGAATCCGGCCTGCAGCAGTGGGACATCACCCGTGACGCCCCCTACTTCGGCTTCGAGATCCCGGGTGCCCCCGGCAAGTATTTCTACGTCTGGCTGGATGCCCCCATCGGCTATATGGCATCGTTCAAGAACCTGTGCAACAAGCGCGGCGACATCGATTTTGACAGCTACTGGAAGGCGGACTCCGATGCCGAGCTCTATCACTTCATCGGCAAGGACATCGCCTACTTCCACTGCCTGTTCTGGCCGGCCATGCTGGAAGGGGCCGGTTTCCGCAAGCCGACAAAGGTCAACGTGCACGGCTATGTGACCGTCAACGGCGCCAAGATGTCCAAGTCCAAGGGCACCTTCATCAAGGCGAGCACCTACCTCAAGCACCTGGATCCCGAGTGCCTGCGTTACTACTACGCCGCCAAGCTCAACAGCCGCATCGACGATCTGGACCTGAACCTCGAAGACTTCGTGCAGCGGGTCAACGCCGACGTGGTCAACAAGCTGGTGAATCTGGCCTCCCGTAACGCCGGCTTCATCGCCAAGCGCTTCGACGGCAAGCTGGCCGACGTCTGCAGCGAACCCGAGCTCTACGCGGAATTTGCCAACGCCAGCGCCTCCATCGCCGAGGCCTACGAGAGCCGCGAGTTCAGCCGTGCCATTCGCGAGATCATGGCGCTCGCCGACAAGGCGAACCGCTACGTGGACGACAAGGCCCCCTGGGTCATCGCCAAGCAGGAAGGGGCGGATGCCGAACTGCAGGCGGTCTGCTCCGTCGGCATCAACCTGTTCCGGGTGTTGATGGCTTATCTCAAACCCGTGATGCCCGAGCTGGCTGCTCGCGCCGAGGCCTTCCTGGGGGAGACGCTCTCCTGGGACGGCATCGCTGCCCCCCTCACCGGCCACCAGCTGACCCCATTCAAGGCGCTCTTCTCCCGCATCGAGTCCGCCAAGGTGGACGCCATGGTGGAAGCCTCCAAGGAAGACTTGGCCAAGGAGCAGAGCAAGAAGCCGGCCGGCCCCCTGGCGGATGACCCCATCAGCGAGACCATCGCCTACGAGGATTTCGCCAAGCTGGATCTGCGCGTCGCGCTCATCAAGAAGGCAGAGGCCGTACCGGAGGCCGAGAAGCTGCTGAAACTGCAGCTGGATCTCGGCGGTGAGACCCGCCAGGTGTTCGCCGGCATCAAGTCCGCCTACAACCCGGAAGATCTGGAAGGCAAGCTGACCGTGATGGTAGCCAACCTGGCGCCGCGCAAGATGCGCTTCGGCATGTCCGAGGGCATGGTGCTGGCCGCAGGCCCGGGGGGCAAGGATCTCTGGATCCTGGAGCCCCAGGAAGGCGCCCAGCCCGGCATGCGCGTCAAGTAAGCACGCCGTATCAGGATGCAAAAAGAGAGGCCTCGACCTCTCTTTTTTATGGCTGCCTTTTTGTGTGGCCCTTCAGATATTGCCGGCGCAATCCTGATCATGGCCCTTGGCCGGACGCTCCATCGCCATCCTGAGCCCCACCAGCTCCGCCTGCTGGCAGTTGAGCTGCTGTAACTGGCACCCGATCGCTTCTTTCAACTGTCGCCGCTGGCGACGCCTCTTGTCACTGCCCCCCTCGCGTCCCAGCTGCCTCTGCCACTGGCGGGCATCCTGCAACTGACCCAGCCTGGTCTGCCACTCCACCAGCATGACCAGCCAGGCCGGATCCCCCTCCCCCTGTCCCAGCAAGAGCTCCACCCCGTAACGGGTCTGCTTGAGCACGAGGCGCAGCTTGTGCCACTGGCGCAGCTGCTCCTTGGGACTGCCTGACAGCCCATCGAGACCGGCCACCCCGTCAGCCAGGGAGAAGGCCAGCTGCATCTGATAGAGCGGCAAGGGGTTGAACGCCGAAGGCGCCTGCCCGAGGCGCGTCAGCCAACGATCGAAGCGCACCTTCAGCAGGGGGACGCGCAGCTTGCCACGCTTCGCCGGCTTGCCCCCGAAGCGCTCGGCATAGACCTGGGCATCCCGCAGGGCGGAGAGCCGACTCGTCGCCCGCAGCAATCGCCGCTCCAGGCCGGGCTGATGGATTAGTGGTCGCCAGAGGGCGAGCAAGGCCAGCAGGCGCCGTGCGGCTATGCGATAACCGTGCACCTCCTCCACCCCGGCCTGAGCGCGCAGGGCCAGGGTGGCGGCGCCATACTGTTCGACAAGCAGCCGTGCCTGCTCGTGCCACGTCATCTGCGACATGCTCTCTCCTTATCCGCCGTCAGTTGGTATGAAAACCGCTGCCCGTGGGCGGTGACGCCCTGGCGTACTCCATCTTCTCGACGATGGCAGTCCTGGGGCCGTGTTCCAGCCAGCCCAGCATCATCTGCACCTGCTGCTCCGGCCCGGCGATAAGGATCTCCACGGAGCCATCCTCCAGATTGTAGGCATGACCCCGCAGCCCCAGCTGCAGTGCCCGCTCCCGGGTGAAGTAGCGAAATCCCACCCCCTGCACCTGGCCCCAGACCCGGACGACAAACGATTGCTCTCCCATTTTCGGTACCTTTCCCTTAAGAAATTCCACCTCGGGGCGATAATAGGGACGACCCCCTTCCCCCTGCAGGACGCAATATCATTATGAAAGAAGTAAAATTCCGTTGGGTTGACCGTTATCTCATTCACCTCACTATCAGTGAAAAATTTCTCATCACCTTCTGGTGCCCCCTCCTGTTCATCGCCGCCCTCACCTGGTATCTGCTGGCGGACGGCCATGATCAGCAGATGCAGGTCAGGCTGGATCAGCTCAAGCAACGCGTCGAGACCACGGCGCAGCTGGTGAGCCAGCAGCCGACCCTGACTCTTCCCGCCGAGCTGACCCTGAGCCCCACCGGCAGCCCGGGTCTGACTCAGCAAGGGGATCACTACAGCGTCAGCGCGAGCGCAGGGCAAGCCGGCTACGTCACGGGTTCCCTCGACGCCAGCCGTTACTCCATGTGGGAGGGTCAGGGCACCGCCCTTATCGTCATCGCCGTGCTGGCGGCCCTGCTGGCCCTCATCACCCACTACCTGATGACCTTCGTCTCCGGCGCCCTCTACTCCACCAACAAGGCGCTGCAGACGGTGGCGAACGGGGATCTCACCTTCCGCCTCAACTTCTTCCCGGTGCGGGACGAGTTCTCCGTCCTCGCGGGCAGCATCGACAAGTTCACCGATCGCCAGCACAAGATAGTGCAACTCGTTGACGAGTCCGCCGAGGCCCTGGCCATGGCCGCCGACGAGTTCCGCGAGCATGCCAGCGACGGGGAAGAGCTGGCCCGCACCCAGCGCCAGCACATGGACTCCCTGGCCGCCGCCATGGAGCAGATGTCCGCCGCCATCCGGGAAGTGGCCCGCAACGCCAACGACACCCTGCTGCAGACCCGCCAGTCCAGCGAGGAGGCCGCCAACGGCGCCGAGCGGGTGGCACGGACTATCAGCGCCATCGGCACCCTGGCGGACGAGATTGGCAACGCCTCCGGCGCCGTGGAGCGGCTGACCCACAACGCCAACCGCATCAATGAGGTGGTCAGCGTCATCAACGCCATCTCCCAGCAGACCAACCTGCTGGCCCTCAATGCCGCCATCGAGGCGGCCCGGGCGGGCGAACAGGGTCGCGGCTTCGCCGTGGTGGCCGACGAGGTACGCACCCTCGCCAGCCGCACCCAGCAGGCCACGGTGGAGATCCAGCAGATGATCGAGGAGCTGCAGGCCGGAACCGGGGCGCTGAACGACATCATGGAGAAGACGGTCGGGCGCGCCGCCAGCAGCCAGCAGCTCATCACCGAGGTGGGCCAGGACATCGACAAGCTGAGCCATCACAGCGATGCGGTGCTGGAGATGAGCACCCAGATAGCGACCTCCAGCGAGGAGCAGAGCTCGGTCGCCGAGGAGATCAGCCGCAACCTGGATCGGGTGCGTCAGGAGGCCAACCGGGTCGAGGAGGCCGCCAGCGCCTCGGTCGCCGGTACCGCCGGCATCAAGACCACGGCCACCGAGCTGACCCAGGCCATGACGGGCCTGCGGATCTGACGCTTGTGAAACTGATTTGAGTGACACAGCAAAAGGCCATCCAGCGGATGGCCTTTTTTATGGGGGCATGAATATCATCCCGAGTCAGAATTGATGTCATGGCCCAATAAGAAGGGACCCTAAGGTCCCTTCATCTCGGCATTCGGACTCGTCTTAGCGGCCGAAGGGCCACCAGGATTTGTCGTTGTCCTGGATCTCGATGCGACTCTGCGACAAGGACCCGGCTTGCGCCCCCTGCAAGCGTTGCAGGCTGACCCCGAACTGCTCGGTGGGCTCCACGAACCAGTCGTCGATGATCAGCACCTTGATGGACTTGACCCCACCCTCACCGGCGGCCCAGCTCACGGACTGACCGAGCCAGGGCAGGAAGTCCAACCCCCAGCGGGCCGTACCACTGTCCAGCCCCAGCTGGGCACGGGCCGGTTTGCTCAGATCGCCGCTGCGCACCAGCGGGATCTCCGCCAGCCACTGCCCCTCGCTCACCTTGATCACAGCACTCTGCAACGAGATGGTGGAAGGGGCCAGCTTGTCCTTGATGGTCACCAGGGTCTGGGACTGGGCCCCCAGGCTAGCCCCGCTCGCGTCGTGCAATATCAGGGTGAAGGTCTCGTCCCCCTCGTTTTTCGTATCGCTGAACGTCGGGATCTGCAGGGTCTTGTCCTGCTCCTCCCCATCCTCCCAGTTCAGGGTGCCGCTCAAGGGGGCCAGATCCTGGCTATCGGCGCTGCCATACTGCACGCTCCAGCTGACGCTGGCGGCGCCACGGCTGCCTCCCTTGCGCTGCACCGCCAGAGCCAGGGTGCTGCCCTCCTCCACATTCGCGGCGCTCACGCTCAGACCAAGCTCACCGGTAGGCGGCAAGGGATACTGGATGGCCACCAGCACGGGATCGTGATCGGAGGCGCTGAACGGCCCCTCGGATTTGCCAAGCTGCCCCGAGTATTTCTTGCCGTACTCGAAGAAGTTGCTCTCCGCCGAGTTGATGTGCCAATCCTCGATGCCGACGACCTTCTTCGCGAGGCTGGGGTTCGCCAGGGCGTGATCCAGATTGCCGAGCTCCCCCTCATAGCTGTAGGAGTAGGTATCCGTGCCGTGGAACTGGGTATTGAGGTTGATAAGCCCGGCCCCCTTGCCCACCGCGCTGGCCTGCTCCTCATAGGGCTGGCCCGCCAGCTGGGTGAAGGCGGCGCTCATGATCTGGCGCGGCTGAGCGGCCGGATCATAATCCGTCAACACCCGCACCGGATCTTCCAGCCCGTAGGCGTTGAGATCGCCTATCACCAGCAGATCCCCCGGCTCCTGCTTGAGCCGCTCCCCCAGCACCTTGGCGGCGGAAACCCGCAGGGCGTTGCAGTGACCCTGCCCATCCAGGGGATCGGCGGTCCCATAGTCGGGATAATCCTCATAGCAGGCCGAGCCCTTGGATTTGAGGTGATTGACCACCAAGGTCAGAGGCGCATCCCCCTTGGGGGAGCTGAAGCGCTGCAGCAGGGAGTCGCGCATGCCCTGGCGAATGCTGACCGGTTTGCCCGCACCGTCGACGGTCTCGGCCACCTGCACCGGCAGCGGGATGAGCTGGGCGGCCCCCTCCAGGCTGACCTTTGCGGGCCTGTAGATGAGTCCGACCGTGATGGCGTCGGTCCCCATGGGCTGGTCATCGGGGGAGTGAACGAAGGCGTAGTGATCCTGCTCATCCGGCAGGGCCGCGTTGAGGGCCCCCACCAGGTTCGCGATGGCGGAGTTGTCGCCGTAGCCGTTGTTCTCTATCTCCATCAGCCCGACCACGTCCGCGTTGAGGCGGGTGATGGCGCTGACGATCTTGGTGCGCTGCAGCTCGAACTCGCTTACCGTCAGGGCTCCCCGGTTGCTGCCCGTGGGGTTGGCATCCCCCCCCACGACCGTGGTGAAGAAGTTCAGCACGTTGAAACTCGCCACCCGCAGATCCCCCGCCGTGGCGAGCTCAGGGGTCTCGACCCTGTCCCAACCGCTGTGATCCACGTCCGCCGGGCTTATCTTGTTGTCCGCCACCAGGCGGTAGAAGTCGTAGGAGTAGCCGATGGCCCCCTCCAGGTTGCTCAGGCGATCGCCGATGCGCAGATACCCCTGCTCGGCATCGAAGGCGGGGTACCAGGGCAGCACGCCATCCGGCGCCTTGGCGTCCGTCTCCACCACCAGCTGATTCACCCGGTTACGTTCGGCCCACTGGCTCGCCTCCGTACTCATGGCCGGGAACTTCTGGGTTGACTTGATGAGGGGTGCCCCGTAGGCCAGCACCAGATTGTTGCGCTTGCCGTCGTAATCGAAGCTGAAGTTGCGGGTCACCACCAGGCTGGAGGCCGGCACCAGCCGCACCCGCATCCCCTCGTGGCGCTCCAGCAGGGTCGTCAGACTCTCACCCGCCACCGGCACCAGATCCACAGCCGGCACCAGGCCCACCATGGGCTGGGTCACCGTCATCTCATCGGCGCTGAGCTGGGTCTGGTTGTAATACTCCTTCACCTTGCCCGAGACACACACCTCGGCACCGGGCACCAGGGCGGCGTTGGTCTGATTGCTCTGCACGAAGAGGCCATCCGAGCTCGCCGGATCCCCGTCCCCCTGCAGGTCCTGAATGAAGAAGCCCTTGTAGAGGCCGCTCACCACCAGGGTCACCACGCCGCGGGTGGCATAGGCCGTCTCGGATTCAAACTTGCCGGCCGGCACCAGCGGGCTGCGATCGCCGCTGCCCTGAATGGCGGGCACAGGGATGAGGCTATCCACCGGGCAGACGAAGGCCGGCGGCTGGCTGCCGTCACAATTATCCTCGCCGCTGCAGCCGAGCCCGGCCGCCTCGTCACGGGCAAAGCCCAGGTATTCGGCGGCGGGATCGAAGGATGCCGTGGCATCGCTGCGCCCCGTATTGACATTGGCCTTGCGCCTGAGCGTCATATCCAGGGTCGAGACGGCACCTGAGACCCAGGCCGTGCCAGGATCCACCCCTATCTGGCCCAGGCTGTCGACTATTTCGTCCCCCCGGTAGAGCACCAGCCCATCGTCGCCGTTGAACACCAGGTTGCCGCTGGTCAGGTTGGCCTTGGCCAGGGTGGCGGGCAGCGCCGAGGGGTGCGCCAGCACCAGGCTGGCGCCGGGAGCCAGAGTGCCTTGCAGGGCCAGACTGTTGGTGGGGCCGGCCGCCAGGGTGCGGCCATTGGCATAGAGGGCGAGTCGGTATTGCGCGAGATCCAGCGCGCTATTGCCGAGGTTGCTCAGCTCCAGCGCCTTGTTGTTGCCGGAGCCTTCCAGGTATTCGGTGATGAGCAGCTGAGCCTGGGCCTGGCCGGACAGCGCCAAGGCGACCGAGAGGGCCAGCAGGGAATGTCTTCCTGACATCGTGGTTATTCCTTCTTGATTATGTTGCCAGTTGAATCGCGATCGGGTGATCGCTGCACCTTGTGATGACGCCGTAAAAAGAGTCATACGGTGCACATACTCTGCCCGTTTTTTCTTGAGGGCACCGCGAGCTGGCTAACAATTGCAGAACTTTGTTGCCGGCAAGTGACAGGTTCTGGCGAGCATTGAGGCGCATGCTTAACCAATTTACGCAGGGCGCTGACCTCGGCAACCATGGCTAATGTTCTGCCTCTGCGACAAGGCTGGCGTAAACCCAGTGTTGCCACTAAAATATGCCCCCTCTCATTCCTGGCATCGGTAACATCCCATGAGCGCTTCCATCTATCTCGTCAAAGGCCGCGAAAAGTCCCTGCTGCGCCGTCACCCCTGGATCTTCTCCAAGGGGATCGACAAGGTGCAAGGCACCCCCATCGATGGCGACACCGTCGAGATCTACTCCAACGATGGCAAGTGGCTCGCCCGCGGCGCCTGGTCCGGCAGCTCCCAGATCCGCGCCCGGGTCTGGACCTTTGACAAGGACGAGACCGTCGATCTGGACTTCTTCATCCGTCGCCTCAAGTACGCCCAGGAGTCCCGTGATCCCCTGATCAAGCGCCAGGGCCTCACCGGCTATCGCCTCTGCGCCGCCGAGTCCGACGGTCTGCCGGGCCTGACCATAGACCGCTACGCCGACTTCCTGGTGTGCCAGATCCTCTCCGCCGGCGCCGAGTTCCAGCGTGAGCTCATCACCCAGGCCCTGCGCACCCTCTACCCCGAGTGCAGCATCTATGAGCGCTCCGACGTGGCGGTGCGCAAGAAGGAAGGGCTGAAGGAACGCACCGGCGTCATCTATGGCGAGACCCCGACCGATCCCGTGGTGATCGAGGAGAACGGCGGCGTCAAGATCCTGGTGGACATTCGCAACGGTCACAAGACGGGTTTCTACCTGGATCAGCGGGACAACCGCCAGGCGGCGGCGAAATACACCGAAGGCAAGCGGGTGCTCAACTGCTTCTGCTACACCGGCGGTTTCGGCGTCTATGCCCTCAAGGGCGGCGCTAAAGAGGTCGTCAACGTGGATCTCTCCCAAAACGCCCTGGACATCGCCCGCCAGAACGCCGAGCTGAACGGTCTGGATACCGGCAATACCCAGTTCGTGCGTCACGACGTGTTCAAGCTGCTGCGGGAATACCGCGAGAAGGGCGAGAAGTTCGACGTCATCGTGCTGGATCCGCCGAAGTTTGCCGAGAGCAAGGCCCAGCTGCTGGGCGCCTGCCGCGGTTACAAGGACATCAACATGCTGGCCTTCCAGCTGTTGGCGCCGGGCGGTGTGCTCTTGACCTACTCCTGCTCCGGCCTGATGGAGCAGAGCCTGTTCCAGAAAATCGTGGCAGATGCGGCGCTCGACGCCGGTCGCGATGCCCAGATCCTGGAGCTCCTGTCCCAGGCGTCCGATCACCCCATCGGCACCGCCTACCCGGAAGGCTTCTACCTGAAGGGCTTGGTGGTACGCGCCCGCTGATCCTCCCTTGATCGGTTAAAGCACCAAGACTCTGATCAAACAGGCCCGCATCGCGGGCCTGTTTTGTTATGCACCCACCCTCTCCCGTCCTCACGCACATCACATCCCTCCAGCCCTGCCTGTTTTTTCTTCATCAATGCATATTTATGATAAAAATCACATCCATATGACTCTCTTTTGCGTACTGTGATCCCGCCTGCGGCCACCATGAGTCGAGGCTGCCGGCCCAAGGGCATGCAAAACAACAAAAACGATGTCAGGCCAAGCTGAGCATCACAAGGGTCCCAACATGAATCAATCATTGCCGCTGTTAACGCCGCTGCGGGGCATTGCTGCCCTGATGGTGGTGCTGTTCCATGCCAGGCTGCTGCTGTTTCCCCAGTGGAAGGAGCCCATCGCCGAGGTGACACAACTCATCGAGAACGGCTACCTCTGGGTCGATCTCTTCTTCATCCTGAGCGGGCTGGTGCTGGCCCACGTCTATGGGCAGGCCTGCGCTGGCCCTAATCGCACCATCGGCTATGGCCGCTTTCTCTGGCTGCGACTGACCCGGGTCTACCCCCTCTACCTGCTCACCCTGTTGCTGCTGGTTGGCTGGGAGCTCTACAAGGCCCAGCATCAGATAGGCTTCTTTGCAGGCCCGCTGTTCAAGATGTGGGAGTGGGAAGGCATGCCTGCCTTTGGCTCCCCCTTCACCCCGGTGGAGGCCCTGCCAAGCGCCCTCTTGCTGTTGCAGGTGGTGACGGATCATGGCCTGACCTGGAACTTCGCCGCCTGGTCCCTGAGCGTGGAGTGGATAAGCTACCTGCTGTTCCCGCTGCTCATCCCACTCGCCCTCGCCCGCAGTCGCTGGAGCCATCTCGCCCCGCTGCTGGCATTCATGGTGCTGGCGTTCATCCTGCACCGCCAGGGTACCCTGGATGTCACCAGCGGGGTGCTGGCGGTGGGACGAGGGGTGAGCGAGTTCGTGCTCGGCCTCTGGCTGTTGCCCAGGGTCAAGGCGAGTCGGCAGTTGCCCATGATGGAGCGGGATCTGCCGCTCTTGCTGGCCTTTGCCCTGCCCTGGGTGCTGCTGCAATTCACCATGACGGCGCCATTGACCCTGCTGCTGATTGGCTCCTATGTGCTGCTGATCTGGATTGCCGCGGCCCAGGGCGAGCGCCAGAGCCCGCTGCTGCGCCTGCTCGACAACCGCTTCACCAACTGGCTCGGGGATCTCTCCTACTCCCTCTATCTCTGGCACGTCCTGGTGCTGCTCACCGGTTGCGAGCTCATCCATCATCTGGCCCCCGGCCTCACCGACTGGTGGTATGCCCAGACCAACCCACTGCTGGGAGTGCTCGCGACCCTGTTGATGCTGGCGCTGCTGCTCGGCATTTCCTGGCTGAGTTACGCCGGGTTTGAGCGGCCGGTGCAGCGCAGGCTGCGCCGTTGGCAGGGCATCAAGCGACCGTGGCCACGGCCAGTGAAGCAAGGGGAGTAAACCGGCGTCACCATGCTTTCCTGCGCCATAAAACAGGCCCGCATCACGGGCCTGTTTTTTATTGAGGCTTTGCGCCTCAGTCCCGCTGGGGCGCCCCCAAGGGGAAGTAGTGACGATAGGGCCTCGCCTCGTCCACCACCCGGGCGACGCTGGGGTGGGCCAGCAGGCGGGCGCGATAGGCTCTGAGCACGGCGCAGGCGGGGGGGATCTCGTGAGCCCAGTCCGCGTAGAAGAGGGAGGGGGCGGCGGCGCAATCGGCCAGGGTGAAATGCTCCCCCGCCGCCCACTCTCGTCCGGCGAGGTGCTTGTCCAGCCAGGGGTAGATCTTGTCCAGCACGGCCTTCGCCTCGGTGACCCCGAAGCCGTCGCGCTCGGGGGCCGGACGCAGCCTGTCCAGCACCACCTTCTGCATGGGGGTCATCACATAGTTGTCAAACAGTCGGTCCAGCATATGGGCCTCGATGCCCGACTCCCCGGTGGGCACCAGGGTGCTGGGGCCCGGGTGCTGCAGTTGCAGGTACTCGATGATGGTGCTGCTCTCCAGCAGGGTGCGCCCCTCATCCACCAGCACGGGGAAGCGCTTGAGGGGCCAGAGGCCGGCGAGTTCGGCCTTCACCGTGGGAGATTCCAGGTTGTGGTACTCGAACGACAGGGCGTTCTCGTAGAGGGCGATCAGCACCTTCTGGCTGTAGGACGAGAAGGGATGGGCATAGAGTTTCATATCACCGGATCCTTATGTGTCGTTGCGTCTATCCAATAAACAGTGCGTGTCATTCATCAAATCCAACCCAAATGTCATCAATGGCAGATTCTGTGTTTATCCCTGCTCCCTGAAGGCGAGCACCATGACGCCCCCGGCGATGAGGGCGATGCCGCACCACTCCCGCAGGGAGGGGCGTTCTCCCAGAAACAGGACCGCGAAGATCACCACCAGCACCAGGCTGAACTTGTCGATGGGGGCCACCTGGGCGACGTCACCGAGCTGCAGGGCGCGAAAATAACAGAGCCAGGAGGCCCCGGTGGCGAGCCCGGAGAGGCCGAGGAAGAGCCAGCTGTGACCGGAGAGCGCCAGGGGATTGCTCCACTGGCGGGTGGCGGTCACATAGAGGCAGAGCAGCAGGAAGACGATGGCGGTGCGGATCAGGGTCGCCAGATCCGCGTTGTTCTGCGCAACACCGAGCTTGGCAAAGATGGCGGTCAGGGCGGCGAACAGGGCCGACAGCAGGGCCCAGCCAAACCAGTTCAGGGTCGAAAGAAAGGAGTTGCTCATGATCTTGCCTTGCAACACGGGGGTGAGCTAGTTGTAGCAGAGCCTGGGGAGGACGGGATCCTGTCCATCAATGGATGCAGGCACTCCACCCCGTCTGCCCTCCTCCACTTCTTGCCCCGAGCTTCACCGCCCTCTGTGCTTCAGATTCCACCTCAATTGCGAGTCGGATCCCTCACCCTCTTTGTGGCATAATGCCCCGTCTCGTGGCCTTGGGTGGCACGGTCTGGGGCCAGTCCCTACGCGGCGCGCTCCGTCGGCTCGCCCCGCCACCCGGGCTCACCCGTTTTCTGCGATTATCCGCAATGCGATGACCGCACCCATATCGAACCGCTTCATGCGAGCTTGAACCAAGAGGGGTCAGTATGTCTTCCATTCGTCTCACCCAATACAGCCACGGCGCTGGCTGCGGCTGCAAAATCTCCCCCAAGGTGCTCGACACCATCCTCAAGAGCCAGATCCCGGGATTTGACGACCCGACCCTCATCGTCGGCAACAGCAGCAAGGATGACGCCGCCGTGGTGGACATCGGCAACGGCCAGGGCATCGTCTCCACCACCGACTTCTTCATGCCCATCGTCGACGATCCCTTCACCTTCGGTCGCATCGCCGCCACCAACGCCATCAGCGACATCTATGCCATGGGCGGCAAACCCATCGTCGCCATCGCCATCCTGGGCTGGCCCATCAATACGCTCGCGCCGGAAGTGGCCCAGCAGGTGATCGACGGTGGCCGCCAGGTGTGCCACGAGGCGGGGATCTCCCTGGCCGGTGGTCACAGCATCGACGCCCCCGAGCCCATCTTCGGCCTGGCGGTGACCGGCATAGTGCCGCTCGATGCCATCAAGCAGAACGACACCGCCAAGGCGGGGGATGTGCTCTACCTGACCAAGCCGCTGGGCATCGGCATCCTCACCACGGCCCAGAAGAAGGGCAAGCTCAAGCCCGAGCACGAGCAGCTGGCCCCCGAGGCCATGTGTACCCTCAACAAGATTGGCCAGCGCTTCGCCGAGTTGCCCGGGGTGCACGCCATGACCGACGTGACCGGCTTTGGCCTCGCGGGCCACCTGCTGGAGATGTGCGAAGGCTCCCGGCTCTCTGCCCGCCTCGAGTTCAATGCCCTGCCGCTCTTGCCCGAGGTGGATCACTATCTCGCCGAGGGCTGCGTGCCGGGCGGCACCCTGCGCAATCACGACTCCTACGGCCACAAGCTCGACGCCATGGACGATCGCACCCGCAACATCCTCTGCGATCCCCAGACCAGCGGCGGTCTGCTGGTGGCGGTCGGCAAGGAGAGCGAGGCCGAGCTGCTGAGCATTGCCCGCGAGGCTGGGCTATCCCTCTCCCCCATCGGGGTGATGAAACCCCTCGTGGGTGCGCGCTTTATCGAGGTCATCCAATGAGTGAATTGCCCCAGGCGACGGATCTGGCCCGGATATTCCTGGACGATGTGCCGCTCATCGATCTGCGCGCCCCCATCGAGTTCAACGAGGGAGCCTTCCCCCACGCCGCCAACCTGCCGCTGATGACGGACGAGGAGCGCGCCCAGGTGGGTACCTGCTTCAAGCAGCAGGGCCAGGCTGCGGCCATCGCGCTGGGTCATCAGCTGGTGGGTGGCGATGTGCGGGCAGCACGAATGGAAGGCTGGCTGGCCCAGTTGCGCCAGCAGCCCGACGCCCTGCTCTATTGCTTCCGGGGCGGCCTGCGCTCCCAGACGGTGCAGCAGTGGCTGGCGGATGCCGGCGTCACCCGCCCTCGGGTGGCCGGGGGCTACAAGGAGCTGCGCCGCTTCCTCATCGACACCCAGGCGAGCGCCTCGGCCGAGTGTCACTGGACCGTGCTGACCGGCATGACGGGCTCCGGCAAGACCCACATGCTGGAGCGAGTCGCCCAGGCGGTGGATCTGGAGGGGCACGCCCATCACAGGGGCTCCTCCTTCGGCCAGCTGCCGGGTGGCCAGCCCAGCAACATCAACTTCGAGAACAGGCTCGCCATCGAGCTGCTCAAGCGCCGCCACCTCGGAGAATCCGCCTTCGTGGTGGAGGACGAAAGCCGCCTCATCGGTCGCTGCGCCCTGCCGCTGAACCTCTATGAGGCCATGTGCCAGGCGCCGCTGGTGGTGGTGGACGTGCCGCAAGAGGAGCGCGCCGAGCAGATCCGGGCCGATTACGTCGTGGATCTCTGGTTGCGCTATCGGGAGATGTACGGCGCCGAGGAAGGCTGGCCGCTGTTTGCCGGCTACCTGACCGATGCCCTGGCGCGTCTCAAGCGCCGCCTCGGGGACAAGGATCACCGGGAGCTGGATGCCCTGATGCAGGTGGCCCTCGCCGAGCAGGTCAGTAGCGGCAACACCGAGCCGCATCTGGCCTGGATCCGTCTCTTGCTGACCCGCTACTACGACCCCATGTACCTCTATCAGCTCAACAACAAGCGCGAGCGGATCCGCTTCCGGGGTGATAAGGCGGCATGCCTCGCCTACTTTGCCGAGCAACACGCCAATCAGAAGAGTTCGACATGCTGAAATTTGAAATCATTCCGGTCACCCCCTTTGCCCAGAACTGCTCCCTCATCTGGTGTGACGAGTCTCGCCAGGCGGCGCTGATAGACCCGGGCGGCGAGGCTGACAAGCTGCTTGCTGCCATCGCCAAACATGGGCTGACACTCGCCAAGATCCTGCTGACCCACGGTCATCTGGATCACGTGGGGGCCGCCAACCAGCTGCGTGAGCAGACAGGCGTATCCATCACCGGGCCCCACCAGGAAGACGCCTTCTGGCTCGACATGCTGCCCCGGCAGAGCCAGATGTTCGGCTTCCCCCACACCCCGGCCTTCACCCCGGACGCCTGGTTGGCAGAGGGAGACAAGGTGGCGCTCGGCAACTGTGAGCTGGAGGTCTATTTCTGCCCGGGCCACACCCCGGGTCACGTGATCCTGCTGAGCCAGGCCGAACGCCTCGCCTGGGTCGGTGACGTGCTCTTCGCTGGCGGCATAGGTCGTACCGACTTCCCCCGCGGCGATCACGCAACCCTCATTCGCTCGATCACCGAGACCCTGCTGCCTCTCGGGGATGACATCGTCTTCATCCCGGGCCACGGCCCCAGCTCCACCTTCGGCCGCGAACGGGTGAGCAACCCCTACCTCACCCAGCCGGCCTGGTAGCCGCGCATCCCAAAGACAAGGGCGACCCCAGGGTCACCCTTCTTTTATATCCACACCCTTGTCCAAACGCCAGAATGCAAAAAGCCACTCCGAAGAGTGGCTTTTCATTCAACCGGACTGACGCAATTAGATGCGTACGAAGTCCAGGTGAACCAGCTTGTAGCGAACCGGGTGACGCTGGATAGCCTTCACGTTCACTTTAACTTCTTCGCCGTTGATGACCAGGGTCAGCTCGGAGGAGTAGAACTCCGGCTTCTCTTGGGCCAGGATCAGCTTTTTGTGGTCCAGGGTAACGGACACGGCTTCTTTGCCTGCACCGTAAACGATGGCAGGAACTTGGTCAGCATGACGCAGGCGGCGGCTCGCACCTTTCCCCAGGTCAGAACGGACTTCAGCTTGGAATACGAAAGACATAGTAGTTATCTCTTTTAAGATGAATGTATGGTGTTGACTGCGACCGGTCAGCACCTCGCAAAACGAGCGCGAATACTAGCATGGGGCCTTGGTGGATACAAGCCGCCGGGGTGCTCTTCGCCGTATTCCCTCGTGGCTCATGGCTGGCCGATGCCGTGCAAAGGCCGCCATCCCCTCAGCGACCCTGCTCCAGACGGGCAAATTGCTGCTGACGCTGGGCCGGGCTCATGGCATCGAACCGGGCCAGGGTCTCGGCCCTGGGACAGTAGAGGCTCTGACCGGTGCGCACCTTGATCCCTGCTCCCATGCTGGAGCGGTTCTCCTCCACCAGCGCCAGCAGATAGCTGTAGGTATCCGTCCCGCTGCCCCCCTGGGAGATCAGCTCACTCGCGATGCGCCAGAGGGTCTCCCCCGCCGCCACTCGATGACAAGGCTGAGATCCACCGGCCGCGGGGGCCGACAGGGTCAGGGTGGCTTCCCCGCCTTGCTCAGGAACACTTATGGGACGGGAGGCCAGCCGGGTGGCGCCCTCAAGGGAGGGGCCATACCCCAGATTGGCCAGCAGAGGCTCTCCCGCCTGCCGGCGCACAGCGCCCCGGGTGGGCAAGGAGAACTCGGCGATAAAGGGCTGCATCCCGAGCTCAATCTCCGTGGCCGCCACCGCCTGTACAGGCGCGCTCCCCTGATGGGGGGAGACCCCGTAGGCCATCTCGTCGATACGCTTGAGGCGCGCCAGATAGGCCTTGGAGAGCTGGGCCTCCCCCTCGAACAAGTCGAAGGGGGGCACCAGGCGAGCGGGGAAGAGGATTTGCCAGCGGCCATTTTTCTTCTTCTGCTCCAGCGGCGGGAACTGATTGCCCCGCCAGGCCACGAAGATGGGCGGCACGGCGCGGTGCGCCGGATAATACTCCGGATTGAGCTGCACCCAGGTCTGCTCCGCGATGGGTTGATAGCCGCTGATATTGACCAGCGCGGCCCCTAACCAGATCCCCCACATAGTTGCGCCTCCCCGTCTCTTCTTGTTCGCACCCATCCCCCGACTCTTCCTGTCACCCCATCACACAATGATTCAGGAAAACAGATAGATAGCAGCTTAGCACTGGGATATCGCATTGAGCACCCGTTTATCGGAAACCGGATAGGGGGTGCCCAGTTGCTGGGCGAAGAACGACACCCGCAGCTCCTCTATCATCCAGCGAATGTTGGCCACCTCGGTCGGGATCAGCTGGGATTTCGGGATCTTCGCGAGCAGCGCCTTGTATTCGGACTCCACGCTCTGCACTTTCAGCATGTAGACCCGATCCCGGTTCGGATCGATGGCCAGCTTCTCGAGGCGCCGCTCGATGGCGCGCAGGTAGCGCAGCAAGTCCGGCAGGCGCTGCCAGCCGGTCTCGGTGACGAAGCCCTTGTGGATCAGCTTGTCGAGCTGCAGCTGGATGTCGGACATGGCGAACGCCGTGTCGAGCTGCATCTTGCCCTTGAGCCGCTTCTTGATATCAAAGGACAGGGTCAGCACCGCCTCCACCTGCTTGGCCACCTCCACCACGGCGTCGTTGAGCTCGGCACGCACGAACTCCTTGAGCGCCTCGAAGCCCGCCTCGTCCCAGGCCAGGCCGCCGTGCTGCTCGATCAGCCGGTCGCAGCCGCAGGCGATGCAGTCGTCAATGAGCTCCGCCACCTTGCCGAAGGGGTTGAAGTAGAGGCCGAGCTTGGCCTTGTTCGGCAGCTTCTCCTGCAGGTACTTGATGGGGGATGGCACCCCCAGCAGCACCAACCGGCGCTGGCCCGCCCACATCAGCTGCTGCTGCACCACGGGGCTCTCCACCAACTGGATAGCGACCGAATCCTTCTGATCCACCAGGGCCGGATAGGCTTTGACCTCGAAGCCAGCCCGCTTCTGGCAGTACTCCTTCGGCAGCTCGCCGAAACTCCACAGGGTCAGGCCGGACTGCTCGATGTCGTCGTCCGCAACCTGGGAGAGCGTCTCCTGCACCTTGCCGCGCAGGGATTCTTTCAGCGCCTCTAGATCCTTGCCCTCCGCCACCTTCTTGTGTTTGTCGTCCACGACCCTGAAGGTGAGTTTCAGGTGATCGGGCACCGATGCCCAGTCCCAGGATTCTCTCGGCACGGTCACCCCGGTCATGCGCCGCAGCTGGCGCTCCATCTCGTCCAGCAGTGGCCCCTGCTCGGGATCGAGCGTCGCGAGCAGCGCATCCGCGTAGTTCGGCGCCGGCACGAAGTTCTTGCGCATGGGCTTGGGCATGGACTTGATGAGCGCTACCAACAGCTCGTGACGCAGCCCGGGGATCAGCCACTCGAAGCCCTTCACCTCCACCTGGTTCAGCAGCGGCAGCGGGATATGCAGGGTGACGCCGTCCGCCGCCTCCCCCGGTTCGAACTGGTAGCTGAGTTTTAACTTGAGCCTGCCCTGCTGCCAGAAGTTCGGGTAGTCGAGATCGCTGATGTGGGCCGCATCCCCCTTCATCAGCATCTCTTTCTCGAAGTTGAGCAGCTCGGGATCCTGCTTCTGCGCCTCCTTCCACCACTTGTCGAAGTGGCGGGCGGAAATGATCTCCTCCGGCAGGCGGGCGTCGTAGAAGCGGAACAGATCCTCGTCGTCCACCAGGATGTCGCGGCGCCGGGACTTGTGCTCCAGCGCCTCCACCTCCGCCAGCAGTTTTCTGTTCTCGGCGAAGAAGCGGTGGCGGGTCTCGAAGTCCCCCTCCACCAGGGCGCGGCGGATGAAGAGCTCACGGCACTGGGCGGGATCGATGCGGCTGAAGTTGATGAGGCGCTCGTTGACCAGAGTCAGGCCGTAGAGGGTCACCTTCTCCTTGGCCATGACGGCGCCATTTTTCTTCGACCAGTGAGGGTCGCTGTGATGCAGTTTGATGAGATGGCCCGCCAGGGGCTCCACCCACTCGGGCTCAATCTTGCCGTTGATGCGGGCGTAGAGGCGCGAGGTCTCCACCAGTTCGGCGGCCATCACCCACTTGGGCGGCTTCTTGAACAGGCCGGAGGCCGGGAACAGGTGGAAACGGCCGTTGCGGGCGCCGAGGAACTCCGGTTTCTCCAGATCCTTGTTGCCGATATGGCTGAGCAGCCCGGTCAGCAGCGCGCAGTGCACCGTCTTGAAGTCCGCCGGTTCCGCATTGGTCTTGAAACCGAGCTCCTTCACCGTCTGGCGCAGCTGGAAGTGGATGTCCTGCCACTCGCGAACCCGCAGGTAGGAGAGAAACTCCTTCTGACACAGGCGGCGGAACGGGTTGCTGCCCAGCAGATCCTGCTGCTCTTTGAGGTAATTCCAGAGGTTGACGAAGGCGAGGAAGTCCGAATCCTTGTCCTCGAAGCGCCTGTGCTGCTCGTCGGCGGCCTGCTTCTTCTCCATGGGGCGCTCACGGGGATCCTGGATGCTCAGGCCCGCGGTGATCACCATGACTTCGCTGAGACAGCCGGTTTGCGCCGCCGTGATCACCATCTTCGCGAGCCTGGGATCGAGCGGAATGCGCGACAGCTGGCGACCGGTCTCGGTGAGCTGCAGCTTCTCTTCCAGCTCCCGCCCGTTCAGATGGCGGGCAGGCAGCTCCTTCACCGCTTCCAATTCTTTGAGCAGGGTCAGGCCGTCCTTGATGTGGCGGGACTCCGGCGGCTCGACGAAGGGGAAGGCCTCCATGTTGCCGAGCCCCAGCGCCAACATCTGCAGGATGACGGAGGCCAGGTTGGTGCGCAGGATCTCGGGATCGGTAAAGGCTGGGCGATTGTTGAAGTCCTCCTCCGAATAGAGGCGGATACAGATGCCGTCCGCCACCCGGCCGCAGCGCCCCTTGCGCTGGTTCGCGCTCGCCTGGGAGACGGGCTCGATGGGCAGGCGCTGCACCTTGGTACGCCAGGAGTAGCGACTGATGCGGGCGGTGCCCGGATCGATGACGTAACGGATGCCAGGCACGGTGAGGGAGGTCTCCGCCACGTTGGTAGCCAGCACGATGCGCCGTCCGGCGTGTTGCTGGAATACCTTGTTCTGCTCGGCGTTGGAGAGGCGGGCGTAGAGCGGCAGCACCTCGGTGTCCCGCAGGTTCAGCTTGCGCAGGGCGTCGGCGGTGTCGCGGATCTCCCGCTCCCCGTTCATGAAGATGAGGATATCCCCGAGCCCTTCCCGGGCCAGCTCTTCGACGGCGTCGAAGATCCCCTGCAGTTCGTCGCGATCCCCCTCCCCCTCCATCAGCGGGTGATAGCGCACCTCCACCGGGTAGGTACGGCCGGACACCTCGATCACTGGCGCCTGATTGAAGTGGCGGGAGAAGCGCTGGGGGTCGATGGTGGCCGAGGTGATGATCACCTTGAGATCCGGGCGCCTCGGCAACAGCTGCTTGAGGTAGCCAAGGATGAAGTCGATGTTGAGACTGCGCTCGTGGGCCTCATCGATGATGATGGTGTCGTACTGGGTCAGCAGGCGGTCGTTCTGGATCTCCGCCAGCAGGATCCCGTCCGTCATCAGCTTGATGTGGGTCTGCTCGCTCACCTGATCCGTGAAGCGCACCTTGTAGCCCACGTACTGGCCGAGCTCGGACTCCATCTCCTCGGCGATACGGGCCGCCACGGTACGGGCCGCGAGGCGGCGCGGCTGGGTGTGGCCGATATAGCCCCTCACCCCGCGCCCGAGTGCGAGACAGATCTTCGGGATCTGGGTGGTCTTGCCTGAGCCGGTTTCCCCCGCGATGATCACCACCTGGTGCTCACTGATGGCTTTCGCGATCTCCGCCTGCTTCTGGCTGACCGGCAGATTGTCCGGATAGGTGACTTTTGGCACGCCGGCCAGGCGAGAGCGGTAGCGCGCCTCGGCCACCTCCAGATCCGCGGCTATGGTCGCCAGCACGGCGGCCTGTTTGGCCTCTGGCAGCTTCTTGACCCCGTGCAGACGGCTGGAGAGACGGCGGGCGTCGAGATTCATGCAGGCGGACAAGCGGCGACGCAGCGCCTCGAGAGAGAGAGACAAGGTACTGATTCCTTATGAGAAGCCCGCAAGGGGCCAATGCGATAGCTGGGGCAGATCCTAAAGAGCGGGGGGGAGCGGTGCAAGCCTTAAAGCAGCCCTTCCCAGGCGAAGGCATTCAGATGACATAAAAAAGAGCAGGCACCCTGCCTGCTCCCGTTATTGCTTAACCACCAAGGCTCATACCCTGGCCTGGCGCACGAAGCAGGTGCCGAGCTGGGCATGGATGGCCTGCATCACGTTGTGACGGCTGATGACCCCGAGCAGCCGTCCCCCCTCCACCACCGGATAGATCTTGGGTTTTTGCCCCATCATCATCTCCGCCAGCTCCAGAATGCTGGTGTCGGGGTCAACCGCCAGCACCTCCTTGCGCATCACATCCCTGACCTGAGCTACCTGCTCGCAGTGATAGGCCTCTTTGAGCATGACAGCGATGCAATCCTGCTCCGATACCCAGCCGATCAGATGGCCCTGGGGATCCACCACAGGGCCGCCGAGCTGATGGCTGTTGAGAAACTTGGTGACGGCGGCCTGTACCATCATGTCTGCGCTGAACGTGATGGGCCGGGTCTGCATATAATCCTTCGCCTTGAGTGATTCCATGACGCTTCCCCCAACAGGCCTCCCGGGCGGGAGGCGCGAGCCGAGCGGGATGTCCGGCTCACCCCAAGCATAGCCCGTCGGGCCATCAGGAGATGGACTGCAGCAGCAGCAAGAGCTCGTTCTGACTATGGCAGTCTGTCTTCTTGAAGACCCCCTTCAGGGTGGATCGCACCGTCTCCACCTTGACCCCGCGCAGCTCGGCAATGTCGTTGCTGCTGTAGCCCTTGCTCATCAACACCAGCAACTCCTTCTCGCCGATGGTGAGGGGATAGAGGCTGGCCAGCGCTTCGATGTCCGGGTTGAAGGCGTGCTCGGGGTCACGCAGCACCACCTCCACATAACGCTCGAAGCGGTTGAGACCACTCATCAGAGTGCATTGCACTAGCAGTGGTCTTAAATCCGACTGACGGGGAATAGACATATAAGCGCTGGCCCCCGGCAGCAAATAGGCGAAGCCGTTCAAGATCTCCTTGAACTGACGCTGCTGCTCCTTATTTTGTAGCGAGAAGATACCATTCATGGCCCGCAACTCCACATTTTCATCGGAGATGCGATTGAACGCCACATTGGAATAATGAATATGCCCCTTGTCATCTATGATGGCACTGGGCTTATTATGGTTTTTAACCAATTGTTGCAGTTGATAATTCTGCGTTTCCAGGGCAAGCAGGTTCCAATAATGCTGACTCCAGGCCGCCAGACCGGAATAGATCTCGGTGAGGGAGGAGATATCCTGGGCGCTGAAATCATCCTGGGCGCTGCCACGATAACTGCACAGACTGCTGAGCCCCCGCCCCTTCACCCGGCAGACACCGCCCGCCGCATACTGGGCACCAAAGCTCGCCAGCAGCCCCGGTGAACTGGAGATGGCATTGGCGTTGACTATCCCCTGGCAGCCCTTGTCCAGATAATGATTGAACCACACATCCTGGCGATGGTGTTGCACATAAAACTGCTGCTGGGCCTCGGTCAAGCCGCTCGCGAAGAGCTTGATGCCGGCACTCTTGTCATCATCCCGCAATAAGAACAGGGATGAACTGCCGGACAGTTCAACGCGAAATTGGTCCACCACCAACTTAATGTCAGAATCATTAATACCGCACTCATATAACTGGCTGATATAGGGCGATATCCTTTCTTTTACTAATGCCTTCACACCCGAACTCCTAATTCTTATTTTTATTGAAGAGGCATCTTACTCTGCAATGGGAAACTCGAGAAGCCATCAAATCAATAAAGCCTTTATAACTAATCCATGAATAGTCATGAAAACGATACATATGAAAGCAGGCAACAAAAGTTTTTAAATCCAAACTAATGTTTCAACTTGTTCTTGTCGCTTGAAGAGGGGTTTATCTGCTTAACGAAGTTCCCGTCACTGCCTTTTCCCTTTGTGCCGACACCTTCTCTTCCTTCAGGCCTCGGCCCCACTCAGCCATGAACCCGAGCGTCCCCTTGTCAGACCCGACTGCATAAAACCCATACGGGTCTTCACACCAAAGTTGTTACTTTTTGGTGAATTTTTTGCTTCCATTTTGCTTCCTCATCGATATTGTATATACAAATAAACATTCGACAGGAGTTGACCCATGAGGATCACAAGGAGGAACAATGGAGCCTGAGAATACCCTGACTGCCCCCACCCGCACCGGAGCCGGCATCAAGCTATGGCTCACCAGCCTGATCGGGATCGCCATCTTCTTCGTTCCCTTCGAGCTGGCGGGTCGCAGCACCATACTGGTGGATCACCTGGCTGGCTTCCTGATAGCCAAACGCCCCCTCGCCGTCGGCCTCATCCTGCTGCTGATCGCCTATGGTGCCATCAGCCCCCTGCTGGACGGTCGCTGGCGTGCCCGCCCCATCGATCGGGTGTTGAGCCTGTTCAAGCTGCTGGGGCTGGGGCTGGCCATCCTCTATGTCACCGAGCTGGGCCCCGCCTGGCTGATGACGCCGGACAGGCTGCCATTCCTGTTTGACAAGCTCGCCATGTCGGTGGGCCTCATCGTTCCCATCGGCGCCATGGCCCTCACCTTCCTGCTCGGCTTCGGATTGCTGGAGTTCATTGGCGTCCTGATGCAACCCGTGATGCGCCCGCTCTGGCGCACCCCAGGCCACTCCGCCATCGATGCGGTGGCCTCCTTTGTCGGCAGTTACTCGGTCGGCCTGCTCATCACCAACCGGGTCTTCCTCTCAGGGAAATACACGGTACGGGAGGCGGTCATCATCGCCACCGGTTTCTCCACCGTCTCCGCCGCCTTCATGATCATCGTGGCCAAGACCCTCGACCTGATGGGGCACTGGAACTTCTACTTCTGGTCCACCCTTGTGATCACCTTCGTCATCACCGCCATCCTGGCCCGCGTGCCCCCCATCAGCACCATGAAGGATGAAGGGGAAACCGACGAACCGCTGCCTGCGGGCCAGAGTCGCTGGCAAGCGGCCCTCGCCTGTGGTCTCTCCCAATCCCGTCAGGCGGACTCCCTCTCGCGCCAGCTCATGGACAACCTGAAAGATGGCGTCACCATGGCCGCCGCCGTGGTGCCCACCATCTTGTCGGTGGGTCTGCTGGGCTTGCTGCTGGCCCAGCATACCCCCTTGTTTGATCTGCTGGGATGGTTGCTGTGGCCGCTGACCTGGTTGCTGGCGTTGGGGGAACCGCTTGAGACGGCACGGGCGCTGTCGGCGGGGCTTGCCGAGATGTTCCTGCCCGCCATCCTGCTCAAGGATGCTGACTTGCTGGTGCGCTATGTGACGGCCGTGGTATCGGTGAGCTCAGTGCTCTTCTTCTCCGCCTCCATCCCCTGCATCCTGGCGACCAAGATCCCGGTTAGCCTGGGGCAGCTGGTGGTGATCTGGCTGCTGCGCACCCTGCTCGGCATCTTGCTAGCCGCACTCTGCGGCCGGCTGGCCATCACCCTCGGCTGGCTGAGCTAACAACCCGCTCCTTCGGGATAAAAACAACAAAGCGCCCGATGGCGCTTTGTTGGTTTTATCCGTGCAACTTGATGACGCTGGGCTCAGGGCGCAATCTGGGCGAAACGCCCGCTGTTGAAGTCGTCGATGGCCTGCACGATTTCGGTCTGGGTATTCATTACGAAGGGGCCGTAGCCAACAATGGGCTCATTGATGGGCTCGCCGCTCAGCACCAGTAACACCGCATCCTCGCTCGTCTCAAGTTGAACCTCGCTGCCACTGGGATCCAGCAGCACCAGTTGCGCCTCGGTCGCCTCCTCCTGGCCATTGATCCGCATCCGCCCCTTGAGCACGATCAGGGCGCTGTTCCAACCATCCACCAGGGGCAGTACCGTGCTGGCGCCACCGTTCAATCTCAGATCCCAGACATTCATGGGGGTGAAGGTGCGGGCCGGCCCTCTCGCCCCGGCCAGCTCACCGGCGATGATGCGTACCACCCCGGCCCCATCGGCAAGGGGTTGCACCGGAATGCTGTCGCTGCCGATGGCCTGATAGCCAGGTGCCGACATCTTGTCCTTGGCGGGCAGATTGACCCAGAGCTGCACCATGTCGAGGGTGCCCCCCTGCTGGCTGAACTCCTCGGAGTGAAACTCGTCGTGCATGATGCCGGCCGCCGCCGTCATCCACTGCACGTCCCCCGGCCCTATGACCCCACCCTGTCCGGTGGAGTCGCGGTGGGCCACCTCCCCCTTGTAGACGATGGTGACCGTTTCGAAGCCCCGGTGTGGATGTTGACCCACGCCTCTTGGGGCCGTGGCCGGGCCGAACTCCATGGGACCCGCCCGATCGAGCAGCAGGAAGGGGCTCAGCGCCTTGCCGTGGCTCTGGTAGGAGAACAGGGAACGAACCGGGAAACCGTCGCCCACCCAGTGGGGACGGGGTGCACTGTAGATACCGATGACTCTTTTCATGATCCTCTCCAACTCGATAATGGTGTCTGGGATCATTATGTGGATGGAACGACAAAGGCGGTAGGCGTAATATTGAGCCTCAGCGTCCTATATTGTGAACGATAAAGCCATGACTCCCGATCTCAACGATCTCTATTACTACGTCCAGGTGGTGGACAATGGCGGCTTTGCCCAGGCGGGGCGGGCCCTCGGCATCCCCAAATCCAAGCTCAGCCGACGCATCGCCCTGCTGGAGGAGCGGTTGGGGGTACGCCTCATCCAGCGCTCCAGCCGCAGTTTTCAGGTCACCGAGCTGGGCCAGGCCTATCACGCCCGTTGCCGGGCCATGCTGGTGGAGGCCGAGGCGGCCCAGGCCGTCATCGACTCCACCCGGACCGAGCCCTGCGGCGTGGTGCGCCTCTCCTGCCCCATCGACCTGCTCCACGCCCATGTGGGCAAGATGCTGGTGGAATTCGCCCTACAGTACCCCAGGATCGGCGTGCAGCTCATCGGGGTGAACCGGGCGGTGGATCTGGTGAGCGAGGGGCTGGACATCGCCATCCGGGTGAGACCCCTGCCCCTGGAAGACAGCGAGCTGGCCATGCGGGTGCTGGGGTATGCAAACCAGTGCCTGCTCGCCAGCCCAGACCTGCTTGCCCGTCATGGCGAGCCGAAGGGGCCGGCGGATCTGCTGGGTTGGCCAAGCCTTGGCCATGGCAGCACCATGGAGGGTCACCGCTGGCAGCTGCTCGGGCCCGATGGCGCCGAGGTGAGGCAGCATCACAGCCCCAGGTTTGTCACCACCGACATGCAGGGCCTACGGCAGGCGGCCATCGAGGGTCTCGGGGTCGTGCAACTCCCCACCATGATGGTGCAGGAGGCGCTGAGTGAGGGCAGCCTGCGGCATCTGTTGCCCGGTTGGGCACCGCGTCAGGAGGTGATCCATGCTGTCTTCCCCAGCCGGCGGGGTTTGCTGCCCTCGGTACGAGCCCTGATCGATCACCTCGCCCTAGGGTTTGCCCCTCTGGCGACACGGTGAGCGGAACCATGAGGTTGTTCCGTCTGTGGTCACAACCCCTGTCAGGACGCCATCAACACCGAGGCGCGAAACCTTAAACAACAAAAAACCGGAGCATTTGCTCCGGCCTTTTTCAGGATCTGGCACTAGCGTGCCCACCTAAATTCCTTAGAACGGCAGCTTCATGCCCGGGGGCAGTTGCATGCCACCGGTCAGCTCGCCCATCTTGGCCTTGTTCTGCTCTTCCACCCGGCGCACGGCGTCATTGACGGCAGCGGCGACCAAGTCTTCCAGCATCTCCTTGTCATCTTCCATCAGGCTGGGATCGATCTCGATGCGGCGCACGCTGTGGCTGCCGGCCATGGTGACCTTGACCATGCCGGCACCGGCTTCGCCGACTACTTCCATCTGGGCAAGCTGCTCCTGCATCTTCTGCATGCGCTCTTGCATCTGTTGGGCCTGTTTCATCAGGTTACCCATTCCACCTTTACCAAACATAGGTCGTCTCTCGTCTTGAAATCCGGCATACGCGCCGGGCTGTGGGCTCGTTCTACCCCAGATGGGGGCAGCCAACGGTGTTTTCAACCGGGAGCCAGGCTCCCGGTCTCCATTAATCCATCGTCTTCAACGGCTCAGGGGCTCGATGCTCTCGGGATGGAGCACGGCGCCAAAGCGCTGCTGCAAAAATTGTACATGAGGATCTTCGGCCAGATCCCGGCTCACCTGCTCGCGTACCCCGAGATAGAGGCGATGCTCTATCTCGAGCGGCGTCTCGTGCGCCGGATCCGTGCCAAGGGTCACTTCCACCTGCACGGTGCCCCCGAGCTCGGGGCCGATGATCTCTGCCAGATCGGCGCGGGCCCGATCGCTCACCAAATGGCGCTGCTCGGGCTTGAGGGTGAGCAGCACCCTGTCCCCCTGCTGGCTCATCACGGAGTTGATGGCAAGTTGACGCAAGCGCCCCCCCACCCCGGTACGGGCGATGAGCTCGGCCCAGGGGTCGCCGCAATTGACCAGCAGTGAGGAGGGAATGAGGCGCGAGACCTCCTCCCCCTCATCTTGCTCGGCGTCCCCTTCCAGCTCATCCCAGTCGATGGTTTCCATCAGGGGGGGGGCTGGCTGAGGCTCGCTCGGCTCGGCTGCTGCCATGGGGACCGGAGCCGGAGCTGCCGACGCGGTAACAGAGGCTGCGGCGGACGGCACCCCGTCCAGATCCCAGGGCGGCAGATCGTCCGGCTCTGGTCGCGCCCTGGTTGGTGCAGGCGCGGCCGCTCGCGGCGTCGGTGCGGCCTGGGGCAAGGGCGCGCTGGCGATGGCGTCACCAAAGCCCTGACTCAGGTACTCTTCGTAGTCACCGCCACTCTCCTCCTCATAGGCGTCGAGGGGGGGCAAGTCATCGTAGCCCATGGCGGCAGACTGCCGAGCCGGAGTCGTAGGCTGCCAAGCCTCGGCAACCGGCTTAGCGGCAGGTGCTGGAGCCGGCACCGGCTGGGCAGCTGCCACGGGTTTGCCTGGCGCCGCCCTGGGCGTTGCCGCCGGGCTGGTGGCATCCCCCCGCAGGCGGCTTCGCAGCAAGTTGCGCTTGCCCAGCAGGCTCTGCATGCTGGACGCGGCGGATGACGCGGCCTGCTCGGTCGGCATCGCCTCCTGGGGAGCGATGTCAGCTGCATCGGCCTGATCATGCGGCACCGCATACGACGCCGGTGCGGCGGGCGTATTCGACTCGGTGGCCTGGGCGGGGCTCGGTTCGACCAGATCCGGCGTCCCCTCATAGCCCATCTGCCGGGCGGCCTGCAGCAACTCCTCCTGCTCGGCGAAGAGCGGCGTCAGCGTCTCTTGGCCAGCCTCTATGGTCTCGGCATCCTCTTCGCGCACAGGTTCTTGTGTCCCCTCGGCACGCACGGTCTCGAGGGGATGGGCCTGTGCCGGCTCCGGCGTGGTCGGCGCGGTTGGGGCAGGCTCAGCCCCGCGAGGCTTTCCCAGGGTGGCGGATGCCGCCCCCCCGGCCACCGGCATGGCCTGCATGGAAACGGGGACGGCGCTCAGGCTGGCGGGATGCAGCACCTCGCGGCGCGGGGAGAAGGCCAGCATACGCAAACAGGTCATCTCCAGGGCGGTGCGCCCGTCCGGCGCCCAGGGCAGATCCTTGCGGCCCCCGAGCACTATCTGGTAGCAGAGCTGCACCTCTTCCGGGCTCATGGCCCCCGCCAGTTGCAGCAGGGCATCGGCGTCCGCCCCCTGCTCCTGCACGCTGGCGGGGAGCAGTTGCGCCATGGCGACGCGATGGAGCAGGGCTTCAAGCTCGGCATGCAGCTGATCGAAATCCGGCCCCAGGGTGGCTATTTCGGTGATCTTGGCCATGGTCGCCGGGGCGTCCTGGCGCAAGATGGCCTCCAGCAACTGGTGCAGATGGTGATGATCGAGGGTCCCCAGCATGGTCAGCACGCTATCCAGACGCACGCTGCCATTGCCATGGGCCAACGCCTGATCGGTGAGGCTCAGGGCATCGCGCATGCTGCCATCCGCCGCCTTGGCGAGCGCCAGCAAGGCGCGCGGCTCGAACGGCTGCCCCTCCTGATCCAGCACCCATTCCAGCTGCTTGGCGATCTGGCTCTGATCCAGGCTCTTCAGGTGGAACTGCAGGCAGCGGGACAGGATGGTGATGGGCAGCTTCTGCGGATCCGTGGTGGCCAGCAGGAACTTCACATAGGGGGGCGGCTCTTCCAGGGTTTTGAGCAGCGCATTGAAGCTGTGGCGCGACAGCATGTGCACCTCATCGATGAGGTACACCTTGAAGCGACCACGGGCCGGACGGTACTGCACGTTGTCGAGCAGTTCACGGGTGTCTTCCACCTTGGTGCGGGACGCCGCATCGATCTCCAGCAGATCGACGAAGTTGCCCTGATCGATCTCGCGGCAGGTGTCGCAGACGCCGCACGGGTGGCTGCTGATCCCCTGCTCGCAGTTGAGGCTCTTGGCCAGGATGCGGGCGATTGTGGTCTTGCCGACCCCGCGGGTGCCGCTCAGCAGATAGGCGTGGTGGAGCCGCCCCTGATCCAGGGCATTGGTCAAGGCGGTCAGCACATGTTGCTGGCCAACCACTTGTTCAAACGTATGGGGGCGCCATTTGCGCGCCAGAACCTGATAGCTCATAGATCTCGATGCTGGAAGACGAGGCATTGAGCCGGATGCTAACACAAATGCAGGGCGGGCTGTATGGGGGATGAGGCGCCCGGGGCGGGATCGCTTCATTTTCAAACCGATGCCGGGGAGGCATGGGCCATAACGTCGACAGGCAGGCTGACGAGGCCTGCCTGTCGGTCAAACCGGCGGCTTATTCCCCGGCGAGTTCGACCAGGGAAACCACCTTGACGCCTGCGGCGGTCAGGCGGGCATCCCCCCCCAAGGACGGCAGGGAGATGATGAAGGCCGCATCGGCCACCTCACCACCGGCGCGGCGGATGAGCTTGACGGTGGCGTCGACGGTGCCGCCGGTGGCCAGCAGATCGTCCACGACCAGTACCTTGTCACCGGGAACGATAGCATCGGTGTGCAGTTGCAGGGTGTCGGTACCATATTCGAGGGCATAGGACTCCTCGATGACGGCGCGGGGCAGCTTACCCGGCTTGCGAACCGGCACGAAGCCTAGCCCCATGGCGAAGGCAACCGGGGCGCCGAAGATGAAGCCGCGGGCCTCGGTGCCGACGATCTTGGTGATCCCTTGATCACGGTAGTGATTGGCCAGCAGATCGATGGTGGCCTTGAAGGCCTCGGCATTCTCGATCAGGCTGGTGATGTCGCGAAACAGGATGCCCGGCTTCGGATAGTCGGGAATGGTCTTGATGCTCGCTTCGATAAACTTCAGGGTATCCGGATTCATTATTTGACCGCTTATTTTTTGAGCCCTGCAGTGGCGGTTTGAGTGAATGCCGCCTGGGGCAATAAAAAGGCCCGTCACGCAAAAATGACGGGCCGACTCCATAGCATTATTGCTGCAATAGCTTAGGGATTTCACTTCTCCATTGCAACTGGCTCCAGCACCGGCAGGCGCATTAACCAGGTGAGCAGGATCACCATAATGGCAACCAGCAGGAGCCGCACCCAGGGCAGGGGTACAACCAGCAGCGACACCGAGAAGGAGATGAGGATAAAGACGATGGCACGGCGCCTGGCATGACGGCGGATGCCGCGATACTGCTGCCAGTCAGCGATGGGGGGGCCAAACCAGGGATGAGCCAGCAGCCAGCGATGAAAACGGGGGGATGAGCGGGCAAACAGCGCCGCCGCCAGCAACATGAAGGGGGTGGTCGGCAGCAGGGGCAGGACGATCCCGACGATCCCCGTGACAAAGGCCAACCAGCCAAGGGCCATCAAACACCAACGCTTCATTAGGACTCCGGTTCAATACATCTTTCCCTAGCCTAGCAGACTTGCCCAAGGTACCGACAGCGCCGCAATCGGCCTGGCGTCTGTGTGCGCGTTATCTGAGCGCCCACCTCCCTCACCTCATTTAACTTGGGGAACAACGCTGACAGCGTCCCTCAATACCTCTACAATCTGCCCTCCTTTTTACTCCTTCATCCTTGCGGAACCGGTTATGCGAGTTATTTTGGCCCCCATGCAGGGGGTGCTGGATCACCTGATGCGGGAGGTACTCACCTCCGTCAACGATTACGACCTCTGCGTCAGCGAATTCATCCGGGTCGTCGATCAGCTGCTGCCCGCCAAGGTGTTCCACCGCCTCTGCCCCGAACTGCGCCAGGATGGCAAGACCCGCGCCGGCACCCCGGTGCGGGTACAACTGCTGGGTCAACACCCGGAGTGGCTCGCAGAAAACGCGGTGCGCGCCATCGAACTCGGCTCCCCCGGGGTGGATCTCAACTTCGGCTGCCCCGCCCCCACGGTCAACAAGAGCAAGGGGGGGGCCGTGCTGCTCAAGGAGCCCGAGACCATCTACCGCATCGTCAAGGCGGTGCGTGAAGCCGTGCCCGCCCATCTGCCGGTCAGCGCCAAGATCCGCCTCGGCTACGATGACAAGACCCTCTATATGGACAACGCCCAGGCGGTCTATCAGGCCGGGGCCTGCGAGCTGGCGGTACACGCCCGCACCAAGCAGGAGGGTTACAAGGCACCGGCCCACTGGGAGTATGTGGATGCCATCCGCCGCGCCCTGCCCATTCCAGTGACCGCCAACGGGGAGATCTGGGATCACCAGGATGCCCTCGCCTGCGCCCGTGTCTCCGGCTGCGACGCCCTCATGGTGGGACGCGGCGCCATCTCCCTGCCCAACCTCGCCAACGTGATGAAGACAGGCTGCGCCCACATGAGCTGGGCCGAGGTGTTGCAACTGATGGTGAGCTACACCGAGCAGGATCTGGCGAGCGAGAAGGCCGACTACTACCCCAGCCGGATCAAGCAGTGGTTCAGTTACCTCAAACGCGAATATGCTGAGGCAGACGAGCTATTCCGGGATATTCGTCTGCATAAGGAGACGGGACCTATTCGGGAAGCCCTGCTGCAAGCCGCGAAAACTGTGAGCTAACCCACTTTTACTTGACTCATGTCATCTCGACAACCCACGCGCATCCCTATACTGGCCGAGTTTTATAATCCGTATAAGGGGGCGCGTGTGTGCGAAATAACACAAACCCAGCTGGCCGAGTGGCGTGATCGCTTGCAGGCAGACTGGGTGCAAGTGAGAAAAGAGTTAATTGCCGAGCTGAAAGCCAACCGGCGCGGCGACTGGGCAGAACAGATCGAGGGTTGTGAGCGCGATCAACTGGTGGATCTCATCGCTCGCCTTCGGCTGCCCAAGGTGGATCAGCGGGTTGCCCGCCTCAAGCGGATCGATGCCGCCATCTGCCAGATGGATCTCGGCCTCTATGGCCTCTGCTCCGATTGTGAAGAGCCTCTCTCCTCCGCCCAGCTGGAGAAGGATCCCAGCCTGCAACGCTGTCCGCGCTGCGAAGCCCGCTACTGCAAAGGGTTCCACGCTCACGAACTCTGAGGGGTCCCCTTCCCCTCTTCTATTCCCTCTCTCCTTCCCCTAGGTTGCCAAGGCCTGTGATCACACCGCGAATGACTGACCCATTCGGTCAGAGACGGGCATCCAGGATGGCGCGACATGGCGATCGTGTCGCGCTTTCACCCATGGGACGGCCCCAGGCTAGTCAATCAGGGCGTGCTTCTGCGCGTAGGCGTAGAGCCCCATCCGGTTGCGCACCCCCAGCTTGGCGTAGATGGAGGTCAGGTGGTTGCGCAGGGTGTGCTCGCTGATGTTGAGGCGATCCGCAATTTCCATCGTGCTCGCATCCGACCCCAGGGTGATGGCGGCTATGGTCTGCTTCTCCTTGCGGGTCAGCCGCGCTATCTTCTCCTGCTCGGCGTGATCCCTCCCCTTCTCTCTAGCGACCGCCATCAGGATCCGCTCCGTCGCGGCCCGATCGACCCAGTATTCACCGTCATGTACCTTCAGGATGGCTTTGCACAGCACCTCGACCGACTCCCGCTTGCTGATGGCACCGCAGGCGCCGGCCAGGACGGCCCTGTCCTGCTGCTCGAGCTCTTCCGTGGTGGAGAGGGTGAGCACCCGGACGTTGGGACCTGACAGCAGTGTGGGGATCTGCTCGATCCCATTGCCGCCATCCAGATCGAGCAGCACCACATAGCGCTTGTCGGCCTCTATCCATTGGGCGACCTCGGAGGGATTGGCCACACAGGCCACAAGCGCCAACTGGCACAGCTGTGCATTGATCGCCTCTCGCAGCCCCCATGCCACTATGGGCAAGTCGCAGACCAAGATCAGGTTGACTCTGGCATCCATGCCTTACTCCCCAATATTCCGCCGTCCATGTTGCCGGCGCACAGCCCCTGGCAATGCGCCTCTCCCTACTCAAACTAGTCGAAATCTCCTGGTTTTGTCCTGCTTCGTTGGATGCCTTGTCATGCATAAAACGGTCTGATTTTTCCATTTTTCATCCCGACCTTCTGACCTAGGCTATCTGCATGACAACACCATCTCACCCCCATGCTCGCCTGCATGAACGCGTCAAGGTGATGATACCGGTCCGGCTGGAAGGCCAGACAGGGTTCACCCGAGACATCAGCGTAGGCGGCTGCTACCTGCAACTGGACGACATCGATCTTCAGGACGATGAGGTCAGCTTCGAGCTCGATCTGGGGGCTGCATACAGGGCCATGAAGATACGGTGTTGTGGGCAGGTAGTGCGGGTGGACCACATGGGCTATCTGACTGGGATTGCAATAAAGATCAAGGGACTGCAACTGTTGCTCAAGTAGATCCACAACGGTTGCCGATTGCGCGACGACATTGCCGGCGAGGCGATTCGTCATCGTAGAGCCAAGGAGAACTGACATGGCCAGCACCACGACCAGCGGCGGAACCGTTACCTCATTTTCCAACACGCCCCAAGCCAAGGATGACACCTTCAGCACCGCCCTCATCGGTGGCGTGAGCGGCGCCCTTATCACCGAGGATTTCGCGGGCATCGTCTATCTCGACGTCATGGCCAACGATCTCGGTGGCAATGCCAAGACGCTCTGGTCCCTGGACGATGGGATCAGCACATCCACCTCCACCAAGCTCTATGCCCCCGCCGACCTCCTTACCCAGGACACGGCCAGGTACGAATCCGTCAGTACGGATACCAGCTTCTACGGCGCCAAGATCTGGATCACCGCGGATGGCAAGGTGGGATACGATGCCGGCACGCTGTCGGCCGCCTTCAAGCACGATCTGCAAGCGCTCTCCGCTGGACAGACGCTGAGCGACAGCTTCACCTACTCGATCCGCCTCGGGAATGGCACCCTGAGCTGGGCCACGGCCAGAATCGAATTTACCGGTGCCAACGACGCGGCTGTGATCACCGGTACCAGTACCGCCAGCCTGACCGAAACCGATGCGGCCCAGTCCATCGGCGGTACCCTCAGCGCCAGCGACGTCGACAGCTCGGCCGCCTTCGTGGCACAGACCAATGTGGCCGGCAATCACGGCTACGGCAGCTTCAGCATCAATGCCGCCGGAGCCTGGAGTTATCAGATGAACAGCCCCCACAACGAGTTCGTGGGGGGTCAGCAGTATACCGATTCCATCACAGTGGCCACCGCCGACGGTACCACCCAGGTGCTGACGGTCACCATCACCGGTACCAACGATGCGGCCGTGCTCTCCGCCGATGTGGTCAACCTGACCGAGACCAACGCAGCTGCCGATCTCTCGACCAGCGGCACCTTGACCATCACCGATGTCGACAGCCCGGCCACCTTCGTTCCCCAACTGGCCACCGCGGGTCTCTACGGCAGCTTCAGCATCGACACCGCCGGGGCCTGGAGCTACAGCGCCAGCAGCGCCCACGACGAGTTCGCCGCCGGCATCACCTACACCGACAGCTTCGACGTGGTCTCCGCCGATGGCACCCACACCTCGGTCACCGTGAAGATCCTCGGCACCAACGACGCCGCCGTGCTCTCCGCCGACGTGGTCAACCTGACCGAGACCAACGCAGCCGCCGATCTCTCGACCAGCGGGACTCTGACCATCAGCGATGTCGACAGCCCGGCCAGCTTCGTTCCCCAACTGGCCACCGCCGGGCTCTACGGCAGCTTCAGCATCGACAGCGCCGGCGCCTGGAGCTACAGCGCCAACAGTGCCCACGACGAGTTCGCCGCCGGCATCACCTACACCGACAGCTTCGACGTCGTCTCCGCCGACGGCACCCACACCTCGGTCACCGTGAAGATCCTCGGTACCAATGACGCCGCCGTGCTCTCCGCCGATGTGGTCAACCTGACCGAGACCAACGCAGCCGCCAATCTCTCGGCCAGCGGCACCCTGACTATCTCCGATGTCGACAGCCCGGCCAGCTTCGTTCCCCAGCTGGCCACCGCCGGGCTCTACGGCAGCTTCAGCCTCGATGCCGCCGGGGCCTGGAGTTACAGCGCCAGCAGCGCTCACAATGAGTTCGCCGCCGGTATCACCTACACCGACAGCTTCGACGTGGTCTCCGCCGATGGCACCCACACCTCGGTCACCGTGAAGATCCTCGGCACCAACGACGCAGCCGTGCTCTCCGCCGATGTGGTCAACCTGACCGAGACCAATGCCGCCGCCGATCTCGCGACCGGCGGCACCCTGACTATCTCCGATGTCGACAGCCCGGCCAGCTTCGTTCCCCAGCTGGCCACCGCCGGGCTCTACGGCAGCTTCAGCATCGACACCGCCGGAGCCTGGAGCTACAGCGCCAGCAGTGCCCACGACGAGTTCGCCGCCGGCATCACCTACACCGACAGCTTCGACGTCGTCTCCGCCGACGGCACCCACACCTCGGTCACCGTGAAGATCCTCGGCACCAACGACGCCGCCGAGCTCTCCGCCGACGTGGTCAACCTGACCGAGACCAACGCAGCCGCCGACCTCTCGACCAGCGGGACTCTGACCATCAGCGATGTCGACAGCCCGGCCACCTTCGTTCCCCAGCTGGCCACCACCGGGCTCTACGGCAACTTCAGCATCGACAGCGCCGGGGTCTGGAGTTACAGCGCCAGCAGCGCCCACGACGAGTTCGCCGCCGGCATCACCTACACCGACAGCTTCGACGTGGTCTCCGTCGACGGCACCCACACCTCGGTCACCGTGAAGATCCTCGGCACCAACGACGCAGCCGTGCTCTCCGCCGACGTGGTCAACCTGACCGAGACCAACCTGGCCGCCGATCTCTCGACCTGCGGCACACTCACCATCGCCGATGTCGACAGCCCGGCCAGCTTCGTTCCCCAGCTGGCCACCGCCGGGCTCTACGGCAGCTTCAGCATCAACGCCGCCGGCGCCTGGAGCTACAGCGCCAGCAGCGCCCACGACGAGTTCGCCGCCGGTATCACCTACACCGACAGCTTCGACGTGGTCTCCGCCGACGGCACCCACAGCTCGGTCACCGTGAAGATCCTCGGCACCAACGATGCGGCTGTGATCACCGGTACCAGTACCGCCAGCCTGACCGAAACCGATGCGGCCCAATCCATCGGCGGCTCGCTCAGTGCCAGCGATGTCGACGGCTCGACCGCCTTCCTGGTGCAGACCAATGTGGCTGGCAACAACGGCTACGGCAGCTTCAGCATCAATGCCGGCGGCGCCTGGATCTATCAGATGAACGGTGCCCACAACGAGTTTGTGGATGGTCAGCAGTACACAGATTCCATCACAGTGGCCACCAGCGACGGCACCACCCAGGTGCTGACGGTCACCATCACCGGCACCAATGACGCTCCGACACTCGGCGTCACCCAAGGTGGTACCACCACCTTTACCGAGTCGAGCGGCCCGGATACGCCGGCCAACGACGTGGCGCTGCTGAGTGCGGCTAATATCGTCGACGTCGATAACATCCGGCCTCAGTCGGTTGCGGTGACCATCACCAACACCAAGGCCGGCGATCAACTGCTATTCACCAACACCGCCGACATACAGGGCAGTGTCAGCAGCATCGGTGGCAATGTCGTGCTGACGCTCACGGCGATCGCGGGACACACCCCGACCGAGGCACAGTTCGAGGCGGCGTTGGCGACGGTGAAGTTCAACAACACCTCGGATACGCCGGATACCACCCAGCGCAGCATCGCCTTCACCGTCACGGATCCGCTGGGCGCAACCAGCACGGCCGCGACCATAGGCCTGAATGTGGTGGCGGTCGCCGATGATGTCACCCCACCTACCCTGAACAGCATCACGGCCACCAATCTCGCCAACCCGACAGGATCCACGGCCACGGTGACCTTCACCTTCTCGGAGGCGGTCAGCAATTTCACGCTGAGTGACATCCAGATCAACCAGCCGACCCGGGTCTCGCTGTCCAATCTGCACGTCACCGCGAATCCCCTGGTCTGGGAGGCGACCGCCACCCGGGGAACGGCCAACGGCTCCTATGCCCTGACAGTGGCCAGTGGCACCTTCACCGACCTGGCAAACAATGCCAACACCGCCTCCTACACCAGCGGAAATCTGGCACCGGCCGGCATCGCCGGAGAACCCATCAATCTGGCGCTGAGCAGTCCTGGGGGTGCGCTCTCGGGTCCCGTTACCCTCACCCTCGGCGGCGTCCCTGCCGGCTGGACCTTCAGCGAAGGGATCAACAACGGCGACGGCAGCTGGACCATCCAGACTCGTGACCCAGCCTCACTGACCGTCACCACCCCGACCGACTTCGCCGGCGCCCTGGTGCTGGCCATCCATATGAGCTGGACCAACGTCGACGGCAGCCTGGGTCATGCCTATATCGCCGACAATATCGAGGCCTATGCCCCCGGCTCCCCCATCTTCGCGCTCTCGCAGGATGACAACCTCAGCGGTTCGTCCGGCGCGGATCAGTTCGTGTTTGCGCAGCCCATCGGCAACAACGTCATCTATCACTTTGACGTGGTCGTCGACAGGCTCGATCTGATCGGTTTCGCCGGCGTGACCGGCATGGCGAATGTCCAGATCACCAGCGATGCCGATGGCAACGCGCTGATCAGCATCGGCGAGGGGCAGACGATCACGCTCAAGGGAGTCGATGCGGCGACGCTCGGCGCGGCGAATTTCGAGTTCGACGTCGATCCCGTGATGCACAACGCTGGCATCCTCAGCATCGGTGACGGCGCCATCATGCCCTTCGGCGGCAGCCTCATCAACGAGGGCACCATCACGCTTGAGGGGGGTACCCAGGGCAGCAGCCTGGAGATCCTGTTCCGTGGCGCCAGCCTGAGCGGCGGCGGCCAGTTGCTGCTCTCCGACAGCGCGCAGAACCTGATCATCGGCGGCAGTGCCGACACCCTGTTGCACAACATCGACAACCGCATCTCTGGTGCGGGTCAGCTCGGTGGCGGGCAACTGATCCTGAACAACGCCGGCAGCATAATCGCAGATGGCAGCCATGCCCTGCTGATCGACACCGGCCACGAGCGCATCATCAACTCGGGTCTGCTGGCGGCCACGGGCAGCGGCGGCATGATCATCGCGAGCGCGATCGACAACGGCGGCCTGCTGTGGGCCGACGGCGGCAACCTGACATTGCAAGGGGATGCGGGAGGGAGTGGCAGGGCGCTGATCGGCGGGACGGCGACTCTGGAGTTCGGGGCGGCGTCCAGCCTCGACACCGAGTTTGCCCAGGAGGGGGACGGCACCCTCAGGCTGGCGCAGGCTGCCGCCTTCACCGGTACCATCTCCGGCCTCAACGAGGGGGATCGACTCGAGCTGGCCGACATGAGCGCCACCCGGGTCAGCTACCTCAGCAACGCCACCGCGACCGGCGGTGTGCTGACCCTCAGCGATGGCGTCCACAGCAGCGAGATCCAACTGCAGGGCACCTACAGCGCGGCCGGTTTCCAAGGCAGTCAGGAGATGGATTCAGGCACCACCATCAGCTACCACGCGGTGCTGGCGGATCAGTCGCTGCTCGGCAGCTGCGGGGATGACGGCCTGGTGGGGGACGATGGCAACGACACTCTGAACGGGCTGGGGGGCAACGACACCCTGGTCGGCGGAGCCGGCAGCGATACCTTCGTCTTCCAGCAGGATGGCGGACTCGACACCATCAGAGATTTCAACGGCACCGGTCTGACGCAGGGCGGGGATGTGCTGGACCTGAGGGATCTGTTCCAGGACGTGGCCGGGGGCGATCTGTCGAGCTATCTCGACTCACGGGAGGAGAATGGCAACACCATCCTCAGCCTGGACAGGGATGGGGCGGCTGGGGGAGCAGACTTCCAGGATGTGATCATGCTGCAAGGGGTCACCAACCTGCATCTCGACCAGTTGCAGCAACAGGGCAACCTGTTGACCCACGGATAAGGCGCGGCGAAAAGGCATCAAGCCCCTCCCCCATAAAATGACAAGCCCCGGCTGCATCGCAACCGGGGCTTTTTCAGTGAAGCCTCAGCACCAGGCCAGACTCACGATGCTATTGGGCCAGCAGGTGACCCACCAGCTCATGGCGCCAGCCTTGCAGCAGCATGGGCTTGTCGGCACGAGCGCGCTCCTCGTCATTCATGCGCCAGCTCCAGGTGAAGTACTGGTGGATGATCTTCTTGCTCGCCACCAGCTCAGGGGGGATGTTGCTGGCCTTGGCCTTCTCCTCCACCATGCCCTTGATGCGTTTGAGCTCGGCCTTGTACTGGGGGTAATCCACCAGTCGGCGAATGGGCTCGGGCCAGCTTTCCGGCGCACTCTGCTGGGCACTGGCGACGATATCCAGCATCCGCTTGCCGTGGATCTTGATCTCGATGGGGGCCAGTCCCAGCTCGTTGAGGTCGCGCAGGGAGGTGGGCTTGCGCTCCGCCACCTTGAACAGGTGCAGCTCCTTGACCACGAAGTTCAGGGCCAGATCCCGGCGCACCGCCTCCTGCTGGCGCCAGGCGGCCAGCTCCCGCAGGATGGCGAGCTCACGGCGCCCCAGTTGCCAGGCGTTGATGATCTCGAGATAGGCCTGGCGAGGGTCGCTGCCCTGGGTCTTGCGGGCGCAGTGGTTCTGGCACTCCTGCTCGAACCAGGCCTGCTTGCCACTCTCCTGCAACCTGGCCATCACCTTGTCGTAGAGGGGCAGCAGATAGAACACATCGGCGGCCGCGTATTCCAGCTGGCGGGCGGTCAATGGACGGGCCAGCCAGTCGGTGCGCGCCTGATCCTTTTCAAGCTCCACCCCGAGGAATTCTTTCACCAGGGCGCCGAAGCCCACGGAGACGCCGTGCCCGAGGAAGGCGGCGGCCAGCTGGGTGTCGTGCATCAGGTTCGGCAGATGGCCTGCCTGATGCTGGATGAGCTCCAGATCCTCGCCCGAGGCGTGCAGTATGGCCACCTGCCCCGCCCGGCCGAGGCGCTGCCAGAGGCCGGAGAGATCCAGAGTCAGAGGATCCAGCAGGGCCAGCTGGTGACCGTCATAGATCTGGAACAGACCGAGCTGGGGGTAATAGGTACGGGTGCGAACGAATTCGGTATCGATGGCCAGGGGAACGTCCGCCAGGGCGGCGAGATACTGCTCCAGTTCGGCTTGCTGTGAAATGAGTTGATATTGCATCTTTACCTGCACCTTGGTCGGAGATAAGGGTCGAAGTTCGGAGCCCCAAAAAAGAAAAAACCGTGGGCTGACCCACGGTTTTGCACGACATCAGCTGTCTGCCCGCTACTGCTTCGCAATCTCCTCGTCGCGCAACACGCGGCGCAGGATCTTGCCCACATTGGTCTTGGGAAGTTCGTCACGAAATTCTACCAGTTTCGGTACCTTATAGGCAGTCAGATGTTTGCGGCAGTGGGCAATAATCTCATCCTCCCGCAGGCTTGCGTCTTTCTTGACCACGAAGATCTTCACCAGCTCGCCGGAGACCTTGTGGGGCACGCCCACGGCGGCGACTTCCAGCACCTTGGGATTGAGCGCCACCACGTCTTCGATCTCGTTCGGATAGACGTTGAAGCCGGAAACCAGGATCATGTCCTTCTTGCGATCCACGATCTTGAAGAAGCCCTGCTCGTCACACACGGCGATGTCACCGGTGCAGAGCCAGCCATCCTGCATCACCTCGGCAGTGGCCTCCGGGCGCTGCCAGTAGCCGGTCATCACCTGGGGGCCGCGCACCTGCATCTCCCCCGGCTTGCCGAGCTCTGTGATCACCTGACCGGCGTCATCCACCAGACGGATGTCGGTGGAGCAGACCGGTAGGCCGATGGAACCGTTATAGTCCACCAGATCGTAGGGACAGACGCTCACCAGGGGGGAGCATTCGGTCAGGCCATAACCTTCCAGCAGCGGAGTCTTGGTCAGCGCCTTCCACTGCTCGGCCACCGCCCGCTGCACCGCCATGCCGCCGCCTATGGTGAGCTTGAGGCGGGAAAAGTCCATGGTCTGGAACTCCCCGTTGTTGACCAAGGCGTTGAACAGGGTGTTGACCCCTGTGATGCAGGTGAAGGGGTACTTCTTGATCTCTTTCACGAAACCCGGGATGTCACGGGGGTTGCTGATGAGCAGGTTGTAGCCGCCGAGGCGCATGAACAGCAGGCAGTTCACCGTCAGGGCGAACACGTGGTAGAGCGGCAGCGCGGTGACCACGAACTCCTTGCCACGCTCCAGCACGGGGCCATAGACGCCGAGGCACTGCTCGACGTTGGCAATCATGTTGCGATGGGTCAGCATGGCCCCCTTGGAGAGACCCGTGGTGCCCCCCGTGTATTGCAGGAAGGCGATGTCCTGGTTGCCGATCTCCGGCTTGATGTATTGCAGGTAGCGCCCCTTGGCGAGCGCCTGGCGCATGGTGCTCGCGTGGGGCAGGTTGTATTTGGGTACCAGCTTCTTGACGTACTTCACCACGAAGTTGACCAAGGTACCCTTGGCCAGCCCCAGGTTGTCCCCCATCCGGGTCAAGATCACGTGCTTGACCGGGGTGTTGTAAACCACCTTCTCCAGGGTGTGGGCGAAGTTGGAGACGATGATGATGGCCTTGGCGCCGGAGTCGTTGAGCTGATGCTCCAGCTCCCGCGGGGTATAGAGAGGGTTGACGTTCACCACCGTCATGCCGGCGCGCAGTATGCCGAACACGGCGATGGGGTATTGCAGCAGGTTCGGCATCATCACCGCCACCCTGTCACCCTTGGCCAGCTTGAGCTCGTTCTGCAGATAGGCGGCAAAGGCGCGGGACTGCTCTTCCAGCCGGCGATAGGTAATGGTCTGCCCCATGTTGACGAAGGCGGGCTGATCGGCGAACTGGGTCACCGACTCTTCAAACATCTCGACCAGAGAGCCGTATTGGTCTGGATTGATCTCGGCGGGGACCCCGTTCGGATAACGTTTCAGCCAGACTTTTTCCACGAACTTCTCCTGCATAACTCGCACCTGTGCGCTCACTGTGTTGCCTCCGTCCCTGTTCCACATCTTTTCAATCAGTTGTTTTAAGCTTGAGCTCTAGCGTCGCCATAGTTACACAAGGCAACATCGATTAACAGCACATTAACAACGAGAAAGTGTGAGGGAGAAAGCAAACCTGAAAGGATTCAAAGCCGCCGATCCTAACGGATCTGGCAGAAATTTTCGATACAAACGGCGGTTTGCGCTGAATTATCCATATGAAAGTGATGATTTCCCGCTACAACCGCCATTTCTATCTGCCTGAAGGCCCCTGAACGCTGTTGCCACTGAACCTGCAGAGAGGCAAATCCCTGTTCGCCCCGGATAAAGAGCACGGGGCACGAGATGGCGCGGATCAGCGCCTGGGCCTGTCCCTCGCTCATGCGCAGGGGTGAGAGATCCCGCAGGCGCGGGTCGCTGCGCCAGTGCCAACGCCCCTCCCTCACCACGAGCTGCCGCTCGCAGATAAGGCGCGCCGCATCCGGCGAGATATCCGCCACCTTGCAGCGGGCCGCCACCGCCTCCTCGAGGGAGGCAAAGCCCGCCGATGCCCGCTCCCGGGTACGGCTTCGATTGAGGATTGCCCGCCGCAGCTGATCCGGCACCGATCCATCGGGTTGGCTGAGGGGCCCCAGCCCCTCCAGCAGGATGAGCCGGCTCACCTGCTCCGGGAAGACGCCGGCATAGGCGCAGGCGATTAGCGCTCCAAGGGAGTGGCCGAGCAGGATAAACGGCGGCCAACCGGCCGCCTGGACAATCTGGTGGAGATCGTCGAGCCAGTCGACGAACACATAGGGAGTGACCTTGTGATCCGAATGACCATGTCCGGGCAGGTCGACACAGATGAGGTGAAACCCGTCGAGGTGAGGAGCAAGGGGCAGGAAGCTCGCGGCATTGTCGAGCCAGCCGTGCAGGGCGATGAGCAGGGGTTTGCCCCGCCGGTCGTTATCCAGCAGGGCAATCCGGCGGCCATCCGCCAGGGTGAGGCTGCGCGCTTGCAGCGGCGCCTGGCTCATCACCAGTAACGATGGAACGGCCGTCTCGGCCAGTAGGGATCATAGAAGGGGTCGTAGAAGTAGGGGTCCGCGTAGCGGATCTCCACCTCTTTCACCGGCGGCCACAGCTTGCTGGCGGTCACCTTGAGCACGGAGAAACGGTACTTGTGCTTGCCGATCTCGCTCTCCTCCGGCGCCTCCAGGGTGCCGAGCACAGTCAGGCTGCGGCCCTTGGCATAGAGGCCGGGATCCGCGAAGCCCTTCATGATGGCGAGGAAACGCCCCGGGCTCTGCTCGGTCTGGATCGGTACCCCGTTGCTTTTCAGCGGCAGGTAGACCACTTCGATGATGCTCTGATCCTGCTCGTTGTGCACCGCGGCGATGACCCCGCTCCAGCGGGCCGGCTTGCCGTTCATCCCCTGCAGGGCAGGCTGATAGGCCACCAGGGCGCTCTCAGGTTCATAGGCCAGCTCCTTGGGCACAGAGCTGCAGCCGCTGAGCAGCAGCCCCATCAGGCCCAGCACTATCATGCGTTTCATCATTCGCTCTCCTCATGCCGGGCCATGCCCGTGATCGACCATCATATCCCCGAGCCTGCGCCGCCGGATCACCCCGGATGGCGTGCTCCCTCGACCATGAGCCCGCCCTTCCCTTTCAGTTATTCACGGCCGGGCAATTTCTTCCAGGTCACCTTGTCCCGCAGGTAGACGGGGGTCGCCTGCTCCACCGCGACTGCCTCTCCCGCCAGCCAGGCCTTGCGCGCCAGTGGCAGCATGTCGAGGGCCGCCGGGAAGCGCACCTGCTGGCTCAAGGTTTGCGTCTGGGTCAGGGTCCCAAGAACCTCTGCATAGGTTTCAAAGCCGGTGCCGACCGCAGACCAGTTGCCTACGAGGGGGCCTTCTGCGGTCAGTTCACCGGCAAGCGCCAGGGGCTCGCTCACCACCTCTTCCCCCACCAGCGCCATACAGTCACCCTGTAGCTCAAAGCGGCCGAAGTAAACCTCGTTCATGCGCGCATCGATGGCGCTGAGCACCTTGTCCGCTCCCTCCAACCGATGTACACCCTGGGCCATGGCCGCCAGGGTGGAGACGCCGATGAGCGGCACCCCGGCACCAAAGGCCAGCCCCTGGGCCACGCTGATCCCGATCCGTACCCCGGTGAAGGAGCCGGGGCCCCGACCGAAGGCGATGGCGTCGAGCTGGTCCAACGATAAACCGGCATCCTCTAACACAGCCTGAACCATGGGCAGGATTTTACGGGTGTGATCACGCGGCGCCTCTTCCCAGCGGGAGAACACCTTGTCCCCCACCAGCAGGGCAGCGGAGCAGGCTTCGGTGGCGGTATCAACGGCCAGGATCTTCAACTCATCCATTCTTTATATGCTCTTCACATCAGTCAGTTAAGTCATCGGCAGGTCTCACCTGCCCTAATCATATCCGGCAAGGCGCCAGGGCACCTTGCTGCAATCTGGCAAGCTACCCCTGACGGCTTGTTGCCCCGGCCTTCTGCCCCAAGTCTGAGCCCAGAGCCGAGACTTTGAGTCAGCTGCGCCGAAAGAACTCCCCCACCCCGTTCAGATCACGGGTGCGCGGGATGGCGGGCAGGCTCTTGATGAAGGTGGCGCCGTAGGGCTTGTTGACCATCCGCGGATCACAGATGACCAGCACGCCGTGATCGGTGCGATCACGGATGAGTCGCCCCACACCCTGCTTCAAGGCGATCACCGCCTTGGGCAGCTGGATATCGGCGAAGGGGTCCCCGCCCTTCAACTTGCAGTCGTCGACCCGCGCTTTGAGCAGGGGGTCATCGGGGCTTGCGAACGGCAGCTTGTCGATGATAACACAGGACAATGCGGCCCCTCGCACGTCTATCCCCTCCCAGAAGCTGCTGGTGGCCACCAGTACGGCGCGACCGTTGTCGACGAAGGACTTGAGCAGCCGCTGCTTGCTGTCCTCCCCCTGCAGCAGGACGGTGCGGCCAATCTCCCGGCGCAGCACCTCCGCCACCTGGCGCATCACCTGATGACTGGTGCAGAGGAAGAAACAGCCCCCCGGGGTCTTGTTGATGAGCGGGATCATCAAGGTCGCGAGCTGCTCCCCCCGTCCGAAGGCGTTGGGCTCGGGCAGGAAACGCGGCACACACAGGCGTGCCTGCTCGCCGTAGTCGAACGGGCTGTCGAGGATAAGCTCGGCGCTACCGGCGAGCCCGAGCTCGGTCTTGAAGTGATCGAAACGCATGTCCACCGTCAGGGTGGCGGAGGTGAACACCCAGGCCACCTCGGGACGCAGCACCTCGGCGCCGAAGCGCTCGGCCACCGACAGCGGCGTGAGGCTCAGGGTAAAGTGCAGCCGCGAGCACTCATACCAGTAGGAGAAACCGGTCTGGTTGATGGCGAGCACCTCCCCGAGGCGAGTGCGCAATTCGCTTATCCGCTCGAAGCAGTGATCCAGCTGCTCGCCCCGCCCGAGGGCGAGTTTGAGCACCTCATAGCACAAGCCCAGCGCATCGTTGAGCCGCGCCAGCGCCTGGGCCCAGAGCGGCTGGCGCAGCATGTCGCGGGTGTTGCCGCGGCCACCGTCTACCCCGAAGGCGAGGCGCAGATCCGCAGCAGCGATGCCGAGCCTGTCCGCCGCCTTGCCCAGCTGGGCCATGTCGTGGGCCTCGGCCCGATAGGCGAGCTGGATGTCCTGGGCGAGATCCTGAATGGCGCGGCTGCCCACCGACTTGCCGAAGTAGTTGGTGGCTATCTCCGGCAACTGGTGCGCCTCGTCGAACACATAGACCTGGGCTTCCGGCACCAGTTCGCCGAATCCCGTGTCTTTCACCGCCATGTCGGCGAAGAAGAGGTGATGATTGATCACCACCACCTGGGCATCCATGGCCCGGCGGCGGGCCACCACCAGGTGGCAGTCGTCGTAATAGGGGCAGTCGCGACCCAGACAGTTGTCGTTGGTGCTGGTGATCTGGGGCAGGATCTCGGCGTTCTCCTGCAGCCCCGGGATATCCCCCACATCACCGGTCAGGGTGGCGGTGGACCAGGACTTCACCTTGACCAGATCGTTCAACACGTCCGGTTTTTGCAGGTGGGATTCGCTGAGCAGCCGGTTCATCCGCTCGATGCACAGATAGTTGCTGCGCCCCTTGAGCAGGGCCACCGGCGGGGTATAGGAGAGCGCCGCCGTGATGGTGGGGAGATCCCGGTAGAAGAGCTGCTCCTGCAGGTTCTTGGAGCCGGTGCTGATCACCACCCGCTTGCCGGACTCCAGCGCCGGCACCAGATAGGCGTAGGTCTTGCCGGTCCCCGTCCCCGCCTCCACCAGCAGACGACCGCCACTCTCGATGGCGCCGGCCACGGCTTGCGCCATCTCCAGCTGGGGCGCACGGGCCTTGAAGCCATCGATGTGACGGGCAAGGGGGCCGTCAGGCTTGAACAGGGTCTGTATGGTCAAAGGGGAGTCCCGCGCAAAAACGGGCATTATGCCAAACCTGGGGACAAAGCGGGATCGCTAAATCTTGCCCCGCCGCCGGTGCGCACCAGCCGGGGCCAGCCATAGGCATGAGAGGATCAGACGAAGATATCAATCTTGTGCTCGGGATCGGGCCTGTGATCATCATCCTTGGGAGCGTTCTGATCACGGCTACCTTGGGGATGAGGGGCCTGCTCCGAGCCACTGCCGCCCCCGGCCCCACCATCGGCACTGGTCTTGCGCAGCTTGTGTTTCTGGCTGATCTGGGTCACCTCCCGCTTGATGTCGTCCGGGCTCGGGGCCGCGGGGGCACGCGGCAAGATGGGAAATAACAGGTCCTGGCTTGGCATGGGGACGACTCCGGCTGGGCTGATTGATTAGATATCGACCAAATAATCGTTTTCTTGATTTTAATCCATCAAGTCACATTCTCGGGTTGCAATTTCCGTCAAGGTCGGTAATGTAAATCGGGCGTCATCTACGACATCTTTTCTGTAAAGGATTCATTACATGAAGTTCAGCCAACTGAAGACTCATCACCACCATCATCATCCCGAATAGTCTTTCAGGAGGTTGACTGCTGGAAGACACTTAACTGGTGACTTCCAAAAGGACCGCAAGATTCATAAACCCTCGGAAGCACACACTTCCGAGGGTTTTTTCGTTTTTGACTAGAAGGAAATCGAGCAATGGAAACACAACGTCTGCGCATCGCCATGCAGAAATCCGGTCGTCTGAGCCAGGACTCCCAGGCCCTGTTCAAGAGCTGCGGCCTCAAGATAAACCTGCGTGAACAGCGCCTTATCGCCCACGTGGAGAACATGCCCATCGACATACTGCGGGTGCGCGATGACGACATCCCGGGCCTGGTGATGGAAGGGGTGGTCGACCTTGGCATCATCGGCGAGAACGTGCTGGAAGAGGTGCAGCTCATCCGCGCCGCCCAGGGTCAGCCCTCGGCGGTCAAGGTGCTCAAGCAGCTCGATTTCGGTGGCTGCCGCCTCTCCCTTGCCGTGCCCGATGACGTGGACTATCAGGGCCCGGCGAGCCTGGCCGGCAAGCGCATCGCCACCTCCTACCCGGGCCTGCTCAAGCGCTTCTTCGACGAGCAGGGGTTAAGCTTCAAGAGCGTGATGCTGGGAGGCTCGGTGGAAGTGGCGCCGCGCGCCGGGCTGGCGGATGCCATCTGCGATCTCGTCTCCACCGGCGCGACCCTGGAGGCAAACGGCCTTCGGGAAGTGGAAGTGATCTACCGCTCCAAGGCGGTGCTGGTGCAGGCCCCCAACACCTTGAACGAAGCCAAGCAGAAGATCATCGACAAGCTGCTGCCGCGAATCCAGGGCATGCAACAAGCCCGCGAGAGCAAGTACATCATGCTGCACGCGCCCAAAGACAAGCTCGATGCCATCACCTCCCTGCTGCCGGGGGCCGAGCGTCCCACCATCATGCAGCTCGCCGGTGACACCAACCAGGTAGCCCTGCACGTGGTCTCCAGCGAAACCCTGTTCTGGGAGACCATGGAACGGCTCAAGGCCCTGGGGGCCAGCTCTATCCTGGTGCTGCCCATCGAGAAGATGATGGAGTGAGGACGGATATATGCAGACCCTGATCTGGAAGACTCTCTCCCCCGCCCAGCAGGCCGATGTGCTGACCCGGCCCGCCCTTGGTGACGAGGCGGATATCGGTGCCGTGGTGCAGGAGATCATCGGTGCGGTGCGGGCCCGGGGTGACGAGGCCCTGCGCGAGCTCAGCCAGCGCTTCGAGCGTGCCCCCCGCGAGCAGTTGCGGGTGAGCGAGGCCGAGACGGACACCGCTTGTGCACGCCTCGGTGATGACATCAAAGAAGCCATCAAGGCCGCGATCAACAACATCAGTACCTTCCACAGCGCACAGATGCAGCCGATTGTGCGGGTGGAGACCCAGCCCGGCGTCGTCTGTGAGCTGCGTACCCAACCCATCGGCCGGGTCGGTCTCTATGTGCCGGGGGGCAGCGCGCCGCTCCCCTCCACCGTCATGATGCTGGCGATCCCCGCGCGCCTGGCCGGTTGCCGAGAGGTGGTGCTCTGCACCCCGTCCCCCGCCAGCGACGAGATCCTGTTCGCCGCCCGCGCCTGCGGCGTCAAGCAGGTGTTTGCCATCGGCGGCGCCCAGGCCATCGCCGCCATGGCCTATGGCACCGAGTCCATCCCCAAGGTGGACAAGATCTTCGGCCCGGGCAACGCCTATGTGACCGAGGCCAAGGGTCAGGTCTCCCGGGACTGGCGCGGCGCCGCCATCGACATGCCGGCCGGCCCCTCCGAGGTGCTGGTCATCGCCGACGACAGTGCCAACCCCGCCTTCGTGGCCTCGGATCTGCTCTCCCAGGCCGAGCACGGCCCGGACAGCCAGGTGGTGCTGGTCACCACCTCGCCGCGCCTGGCCGATGCCATCAGCGGTGAGCTCAAGGCCCAGCTGGCCCGGCTCAGCCGCCGCGATATCGCGGCCAAGGCGCTCGGCGCCAGCCTGGTGATCCTGTGCGACGACCTGGATGAGGCCTGCGCCATCTCCAACGCCTATGCCCCGGAGCACCTCATCGTGCAGACCGAGGCGCCGCGAGATCTCCTCGATAAGCTCGAGAATGCCGGCTCCATCTTCCTCGGCCAATGGACACCTGAGTCGGTGGGGGATTACGCCAGCGGCACCAACCACACCTTGCCCACCTACGGCTATGCCCGCACCTGCTCGAGCCTGGGGCTCGCCGACTACCAGCGCCGCTACACGGTGCAGGAGCTGAGCGCGGAAGGGATCAAGGGGCTCGGCCCCATTGTCGAGCGCATTGCCGAGGCAGAGGGGCTCGATGCCCACAAGAATGCCGTTACCCTGAGGCTGAAGGCACTGCAAAAGGGGCAGTCATGAAGATGACAACGCCAGCGGGCCTCGATGCCCGCCCAAACAACACCGTCACCCTGAGACTGAACGCCTTGGCCCCCGAGTCACAACAAACAGCACAGCAGAAGGATATGTCATGAGCATCGCCAATCTAGCTCGCCGCGTGGTGCGGGCCCTCACCCCTTATCAGTCTGCCCGCCGCATCGGTGGCAAGGGCCACGTCTGGCTCAACGCCAACGAGGCGCCACTGGCCTATCCCTTCACCATCGAGGGCAATCGCCTCAACCGCTACCCCGAGTGCCAGCCGGCCGAGGTGGTTAACGGCTACGCCGCCTATGCGGGGGTCAACCCGGATCAGGTGCTGGTGAGCCGCGGCGCCGACGAGGCCATCGAGCTGCTGATCCGCACCTTCTGCGAGGCCGGGGAGGATCAGATCCTCATCTGCCCCCCCACCTATGGCATGTACGCCATCAGTGCCGAGACCTGCGGCGTCGGCATCGTCGAGCAGCCGCTGACCCCCAGCCGCCAGCCGGACTGGCCCGCCATCCAGGATCGCCTCTCTGACGTGAAACTGGTATTCCTCTGCTCCCCCAACAACCCGACCGGGGATCTGGTGGGCCGCAAGGGGCTCATCAAGCTGCTGGAGAAGGCCCAGGATCGCGCCATCATCGTCGTGGACGAGGCCTATATCGAGTTCTGCCCGGAAGGCTCGGTGGTGGACTTGCTCGCCCGCTTCCCGAACCTGGTGGTGACCCGCACCCTCTCCAAAGCCTTTGCCCTGGCCGGGATCCGCTGCGGTTTCACCTTAGGGGATCCGGAGGTCATCGCCATGCTGGCCAAGGTGATCGCCCCCTACCCCATTCCCGACCCCATCGCCCAGATAGCGAGCCAGGCGCTCTCCCCCATCGGGCTGGAGCTGATGCAGGAGCGGGTATTGGAGCTCAACAAGCAAAAAGCCCTCATCAAGGCCGAACTTGTCACCCTGCCCTGTGTGCAGGAGATCTTCGAGGACAAGGGCAACTTCGTGCTGGTGCGCTTCAAAGATGGCGCCGCCGTCTTCGCCGCCATGAAGGCCGCCGGCATCATACTGCGGGACTTCTCCAGCAAGCCGGGGCTCGACAACAGCATCCGCATCACCATCGGCTATCAGGGGGAGATGGATGCGGTGATCAACGTGCTGCGCACCCTGCCGGGCGCCGCCAGCCTGACCGCCAGCAACCAGCCCGCCGCCAGCCTATAAGGACATCACAGATGAAGACCCCGTTTTTGTTTATCGACCGCGACGGCACCCTGATCGAGGAGCCGGTGACCGACAAGCAGGTGGACAGCCTCGCCAAGCTGCGCTTCGAGCCCATGGTGATCCCGGTATTGCGGGAACTCCAGGCCGCCGGTTACGTGCTGGTGATGGTGACCAACCAGGATGGGCTCGGCACCGCCAGCCTGCCCCTTGAGAACTTCCAGCCTCCCCACGATCTGATGATGCACCTGTTCGAATCCCAGGGTGTGCACTGGGAGCAGGTGCTGATCTGCCCCCACTTCCCGGGCGACGGCTGCAGCTGCCGCAAGCCACACCTCGGGCTGGTGAAGGAGTACCTGGCCTCGGGTCGCATCGACTTTGCCAACTCCTTCGTCATCGGTGACCGTGAGACCGACCTGCAGCTCGCCGAGAACATGGGCATTCGCGGCATCCGCTATCAGCCGCGAGATCACGACTGGCTCGCCATCCGTGATCAGCTGCTCTCCAAGGGGCGCATCGCCGAGGTGGAGCGCTACACCAAGGAGACCCGCATCCAGGTCGCCGTGGATCTCGACAAGAGCGGCGGCAACCAGATAGTCACCGGCATCGGCTTCTTCGATCACATGCTGGATCAGATCGCGACCCACGCCGGTTTCCGATTGAAGCTGAAAGTCAGCGGCGATCTGCACATCGACGACCACCACACGGTGGAAGACGTCGGTCTGGCCCTGGGTCAGGCCCTGCGCCAGGCACTCGGCGACAAGCGCGGCATCGGCCGATTCGGCTTCGTGCTGGCCATGGACGAGGTACAGGCGGTGATCGACGGCCGTCCGCGCCAGAGCGAACCGGCCACCTCCCTCACCGAGCTGGACGTGGCCACGGCGCTGGATTTGAGCGGCCGCCCCTACTTCGTGTTCGACTGCCCGAGCGGTTTTGGCCGCGACAGCGTGGGCGAGATGGCCACCGAGATGGTGCCCCACTTCTTCCGCTCACTCTCGGACGCCATGGCCATCACCCTGCAGATGAAGGTCGGCAGCGGCAACACCCACCACCAGGTGGAGGCCCTGTTCAAGGGCTTCGGCCGCGCCCTGCGCCAGGCCATCCGGGTCGAGGGAAGCGAGCTGCCCTCCAGCAAGGGAGTGTTGTGATGAGCGAGCAGAATCAGGTGATTATCGACACCGCCCCTGTGGTGCCAATCTCAGGCAACAGCATGAGGAGCACGACATGAGCAAGCAGAATCTGGTCATCATCGACACCGGCTGCGCCAATCTGGCCTCGGTGCGGATGGCGTTCGAGCGCCTCGGCGTGCAGCCGCGGGTGAGTCGAGATGCCGCCGATATCGAGCGGGCCGACAAGCTGATCCTGCCGGGCGTCGGCACCGCCGTCGCCGCCATGCGCAACCTCAACGAACGGGGTCTGGTGCCGCTCATTCGCGCCGCCAAACAGCCCCTGCTGGGCTTTTGCCTCGGCATGCAGATGCTGGCCGAGGCCTCCGAGGAGACCATGACGGGCGAGGATGGCAACAGCGGCGCGCTGATCGAGGGCCTTGGCATAGTCCCCGGCAAGATCCGCTTGATGGAGGTGGGCAATCTGCGCCTGCCCCACATGGGCTGGAACCAGATAGTGCACGACGAGACCCACCCGCTGCTCAAGGGCATTCCGAGCGGCAGCTACTTCTACTTCGTTCACTCCTACGCCCTGGAGGTGACGGATGCCACGCTCGCGACCTGCGACTACGGCAGCCCCTTCACCGCCATCGTGGGGAAAGGCAACTTCTTCGGCGCCCAATTCCACCCGGAGCGCTCCGGCAGCGCCGGCGCCCGCCTGCTGCAAAACTTTCTGGACTTATAAGGCAAGGAACTGCGAATGATTATCCCGGCAATTGATCTCATTAACGGTCAGGTAGTGCGCCTCTATCAGGGGGACTACGGCCAGAAGACAGCCTACAGCGATGCACCCCAGGCCCGCTTCGATGACTATGTGGCCCAAGGGGCAGCGCAGCTGCACCTGGTGGATCTGGACGGCGCCAAGGATGCCAAGGCGCGCCAGCTTCCCCTCATCACCCGACTGCTCGCCGCCACCGGTGCCCCCGTACAGGTGGGCGGCGGAGTGCGCAGCGAACAGGACGTGGCAGACCTGCTGGCCGCCGGTGCCAACCGGGTGGTGATCGGCTCCACCGCCGTCAAGTCCCCGGATCTGGTGGCGAGCTGGATGGAGAAATACGGCCCGGAGCGCATCGTGCTGGCGCTGGACGTTAACATAGATGCGCAGGGCAAGCGCCAGATCGCGGTGGCGGGCTGGCAGGAGAACAGCGGGGTGACCATAGAGGCGCTGATCGAACGCTTCCTCCCCGCCGGCCTCAGGCACGTGCTCTGCACCGACATCAGCCGGGACGGCACGCTCGCGGGCAGCAACGTCGAACTCTACCAAGATCTCTGCGCCCGCTTCCCCACCGTGGCCTTCCAGGCCTCCGGCGGCATCGGTGGCCTCGAGGACATCGAAGCTCTGAAGGGATCCGGAGTGCAGGGGATCATCCTCGGCCGCGCGCTGCTGGAGGGCAAGTTCGATGTGGCGGGCGCCATCGCCTGCTGGGCCGACGAGTCCCTCGCCCGCTGATCCCCCGACCGTGGATCGAAACGGCTGTGTGAGCCCGCTTTTTACGGGCTCCATACTGGCGCATCGTCGAGTCTGAGCCATCATTTATCCTTTAGTAACAATCGACTCTATACTCGACTGACCCCTTTGCGTCATGGAGGCGCCATGTTCACAGCCCAAGCCGCCACCATCCTGATCGTCGACGATGCTCCCGAGAATCTGATGGTACTGACGGATCTGCTCACCCCTGTCTATCGCGTGTTGGCCGCCCAGGGGGGCGAGAAGTGCCTGCGCGTCGCCACCGGCACCCCCAGGCCGGATCTCATCCTGCTGGATGTGATGATGCCGGACATGGATGGCTACGAGGTGCTGCGCCGGTTGCAATCCAACCCGCTCACCAGCAACATCCCTGTGGTGCTGCTTACCGCCCTCTCCGATCCCCGCAGCGAGGCGCAGGGGCTGGCCCTCGGCGCCACCGACTACATCACCAAGCCCATCAACCCCGCCATCGTCCAGGCCAGGGTGCGTACCCAGCTGGAGGCCAAACAGGCGAGGGACGGGTTGCAGAGCCAGAACGCGCTGCTGGAGGCCGAGGTGTCGAGGCGCATGGCGGAAAACGATCTGATCCAGCAGGCCTCCATCCGCGCCCTCGCCCACCTGGCGGAGATCCGGGATCCCGAGACCGGCAACCACATACTGCGCACCCAGCTCTATGTGCGGCAGCTCGCCATCGGCCTCGCGGGCCACCCCCGCTTCACCGACACCCTGACCCCCACCTATATCGAGCTGCTGAGCCGCTCGGCCCCGCTGCACGACATCGGCAAGGTGGGGATCCCGGATCAGATCCTGCTCAAGCCGGGCAAGCTGACGCCGGAGGAGTGGCCCGTCATGCGCACCCACGCCAAGCTCGGCAGCGACGCCATCGAGGAGGCGGAGCGGGACATAGAGCAACCGCTGGCCTTCCTCACCCTGGCCAAGGAGATAGCGCACTGGCACCACGAGAAGTGGGATGGCAGCGGCTATCCCGACGGGCTGAACGGCGACGATATTCCCATATCGGCCCGGCTGATGGCGCTGGCCGATGTGTTCGATGCCCTCATCACCGCCCGGGTCTACAAGCCCCCCATGCCCTACCAGCAGGCGCGAAGCCTGATCCTCGCGGGCAGCGGGCTGCACTTCGATCCGGACGTGGTGGCCGTCTTCGACGCCCATTTCGAGCAGTTCATCGCCATCGCCGAGCGCTACCGGGACGATCACGAGGTGCCCCATGACTAGGTTCCCCCTGTTCACCCAGGCCCAACACCCGATCCCCCGCCCCAGGTATCCCCTGTCGCCCGAGGAGCGTCCCGCATGAAATGGATTTTCCCCCTGAGCCGGCATCAATGGATGGGCGCCTGCCTGCTGGCCCTGCTGATGCCCCTGTTCGTGCTGCTGATCCGGCTTCAGCTGCCCATCCCCGTCGAGGAGCGGCCGCTGCTGGTGCTGTTCATGCTGCCCATCATCGTCTGCGCCCTGCTGGGGGGGCTGCTGCCCGGCCTCATCAGCACCCTCTGCGTGGCCCTGATGACCGCCTATTTCATCCTGTCGCCGCGCTACGCGTTCTCCATCGCCTCCGGTCAGGATCAGGTGCAGTGGGGGCTGCTCGTCGCCAACGGGGTCCTGATCACCCTGCTGAGCGCGGCCATGCACCGCTCTCGCATCAGGGAAAGCCTGCGCTGGCAGGAGCTGCTGAGCACCCAGTCCCGCTTGCGGCAGAGCGAGGATCGCTTCCAGGCCACCTTCGAGCAGGCGGCCGTCGGCATCGCCCTGGTCGCGCCCGACGGCACCTGGTTGCGGGTCAACCAGCGCCTGTGCGACATGGTGGGCTACAGCGCCGAGGAGCTGATGGAGATGACCTTCCAGCAGATCACCCACCCGGACGATCTGTACATCGATCAGAGCTACGTGGACCAGGTGCTGGCCGGAGAACGCCAGCACTATGCCCTGGAAAAACGTTACCTGCGCAAGGGGGGCGAGGCTTTCTGGATCACCCTGACGACGACCCTGGTCAAGGATCCACAGGGGCAACCGGACTACTTCATCTCCATCATCGAGGACAACCAGCAACGCAAGGAGACCGAAGCCGCCCTGCGCCGCAACGAGGTGATCCTGCGCGAGTCCCAGCGGCTGGCCAAGATCGGCAACTGGCGCTGGCACATCCTCCAGGATACCCACTACTGGTCCCCGGAGATCTTCCGCATCTACGGCCGGGATCCCTCGCTCCCCCCCGCCGTCTATCCCGAGGTACAGAGCTACTTCACCGAGGAGTCCTGGCACACCCTGAGCCAGGCCGTGGATCGCTGCCTGCAGGATGGGGCCCCCTACGAATGCGATGCCCAGGTCATCACCCCCAGCGGAGAGTTCGCCTGGATCATCGCCCGCGGCGCCACCCTGAGAGACGAAAATGGCACCATAGTAGAGCTGTACGGTACGGTGCAGGACATCACGGAGCGCAAGCAGGCCGAGCAACAGTTGCGGCAGTTGTCCCTGGCCCTGGAGCAGAGCCCGGACGGCATCTTCATCACCAACACGGAGTCGCGCATCGAGTACGTCAACGCCGCCTTCCTGGCCGCCAGCGGCTATACGGAGGAGGAGGTGCTGTGGCAGACCCCCCAGCTGTTCGACTCCGGCCTCACCCCGCCGGGTACCCACGTCGCCCTGCAGGATGCCCTCAAGCGGTGCCAACGCTGGCACGGGGAGTTCATCAACCAGCGCAAGGATGGCAGCCACTATCAGGTGATGGCCTCCGTCACCCCCATCCGCCAGGAGAACGATCGGGTGACCCACTTCGTGACGGTACAGGCGGACATCACAGAGAAGAAGCAGCTCGGGGAGGAGCTGGATCAGTACCGTTTCCACCTGGAGGAGATGGTCAGCGAACGCACCCAGCAGCTGGCCCAGGCCCATCAGCGTGCGGAGAGCGCCAACCAGGCCAAGAGCGCCTTCCTGGCCAACATGAGCCATGAGATCCGCACCCCCATGAATGCCATCCTGGGGCTCACCTACCTGCTCAAGCGGGATGCCAAAGAGACCGGCCAGCACGAGCGGCTGGAGAAGATAGACAACGCGGCCCAGCACCTGCTCACCCTGATCAACGACATCCTGGATCTCTCCAAGATCGATGCGGGCAAGATGGTGCTGGAGTGCCATGACTTCTCCCTCGTCGCCATGCTGGACAACGTCTGCGCCCTGATGGACGAGCAGGCCAGCGCCAAGGGGCTCAACATCCGGGTCGATCTCGGCGGCACCCCGGTCTGGCTCAACGGCGACATCACCCGCCTGCGCCAGGCGCTGCTCAACTATGCCGGCAACGCCATCAAGTTCACCGAGACCGGCACCATCACCCTGCGGGTACGGATGCTGCGCAAGCTGATCAGCGGCTATCAGCTGCGCTTCGAGGTGGAAGACAGCGGCATCGGCATCACGGCGGCCCAGCGCGAGCGGCTGTTCCAGGCCTTCGAGCAGGCCGATGTCTCCACCACCCGCAAATACGGCGGGACCGGCCTCGGGCTCGCCATCACCAGCCGGTTGGCCAAGCTGATGGGGGGCGAGGTCGGCGTCGACAGCACCCCCGGCAAGGGCAGCTGCTTCTGGTTCACCGCCCAGCTCGCCCCGGGCAAGAGCATCCCCCTGCAGCCGGTGCTGCCGAACCAGCCCAAGCAGCCGTTCTTCTCCCCCCACCCGGCCCGTCTGCTGCTGGTGGAAGACAACGCCATCAACCGGGAGGTGATCACCGAGCTGCTCACCGACAGCGGTCTCACCATAGAGACCGCTGTCAACGGGCTGGAGGCGCTGGACAAGATCCGTCACCAGTCGTTCGATCTCATCCTGATGGACATACAGATGCCGCTGATGGATGGCTACAGCGCCACCCGCGCCATCCGCGCCCTGCCCGATCAGGATCAGGTGCCCATACTGGCGCTCACCGCCAGCGCGTTCGAAGAAGACCGAAAGGCCTGCGAGGCCGCCGGCATGAACGATTTCATCACCAAGCCCGTCACCCCGGCCAGGCTGTTCGAGGCGCTGCGGCAATGGTTGCCGACGGGAGTCCCCGCCGTCTCATCCCCCCGGCCGGCCGAGCGCTGGTGCGCCCCCCTCGCCCGCCTGCAGGAGATGCCGGGCTGGGATCTGGCGCAGGGCCTGGCGGCGCTGCAAGGAGATCAGCAGAAGTACCTCAGGCTGCTGCGCTTCTTCGCGGCCCAGCATCGGGGAGACACGGAACGCCTGGCGGAGTGCCTGGCGCAGGGAGACCGTCCTTGCGCCATCGGCCTGGCCCACGGTCTTCGCGGCGCCGCATCTACCCTGGGGCTGACCAGCCTCGCCGAGCATGGGTTGCAGCTGGAGCAGGCCCTGCGGGCACAGGAAGAGGATCTGCTGGCCGCCCTGATCGCCGGCATCGGCCGGGATCTCGCCGAGCTGGAGATCCGGCTGGGGGCCGAGGATGAACAGCCTGACCCCCTTGCCCCGCTGCCGAGCAGCCACTGGCAGCAACAGTTGCTGCGCCAGTTGGAGGCCCTGCTGGCCCAGAGCGATACCGCCGCCATCACCCTGTTCGATCAGCACGCCGGCGCCATGCTCACCGGCCTCGGCGAACAGGGCACCCTGCTGGCCCAGCAGTTGAAGGGGTTCGATTTCGACGGTGCCCTGCTCACCATCAGGGGCCTGAAGCAGACGGAGGACAGCCTGCTGGCCTTCCATTCGGAAGGAACCGGTGCCATGACCCGGCATTGAGTAAAAACCCCGAGAGGAATAGCGGAGAAAGGGTTGGATCGGCTCGCGCTGTCGTGCTTATAGTGTGGGCTCTCCCGCCTCGGCCGATGCCGGCATCCTTGCCAGTGCGCAAGATGCGGCCAGCGGTTGCACCATGCCAACCCGCTTCATCCAGGATCGCGAGAATGCCGGCATCGCCCGGCTGAATCGATTGTTAACCGTGCTTTACATGGAGCAACGAGCATGTTGTCAAAGCGTATTATCCCCTGTCTCGACGTCAAAGACGGCGTGGTGGTCAAGGGAGTGCAGTTTCGAAATCACGAGGTGATGGGGGGCATAGTCGAGCTGGCCCGCCGCTACGCCGAGGAAGGGGCCGACGAGCTGGTGTTCTATGACATCACCGCCTCCAGCGACGCCCGTGTGGTGGACAAGAGCTGGGTGAGCCGGGTGGCGGAGGTGATCGACATCCCCTTCTGCGTCGCCGGCGGCATCAAGAGCGTGGAGGATGCGCGCCAGATCCTGGAGTTTGGCGCCGACAAGGTCTCCATCAACTCCCCTGCCCTGGCGGATCCCCGCCTTATCACCGCCCTGGCGGAGCGTTTCGGCGTACAGTGCGTGGTGGTGGGCATCGACTCCTACTTCGACGCCGAGACCGGCCAGTATCAGGTCAAACAGTTTACCGGTGACGAGAGCCGCACCCGCACCACCGCCTGGACCACCCTCGAGTGGGTCGAGGAGGTACAGAAACGGGGCGCGGGCGAGATCGTGCTGAACGTGATGAACCAGGACGGCATGCGCCAGGGTTACGATCTCGAGCAGCTCAAACTGGTGCGGGCCCTGTGCAAAGTGCCGCTCATCGCCTCGGGCGGCGCCGGCACCATGGCCCACTTCCTCGATGCCTTCACCCTGGCCGACGTGGACGGGGCCCTGGCCGCCTCCGTGTTCCACAAGGGCCTTATCCCCATTCCCGAATTGAAATGCTGGCTGAAAAACGAAGGAGTCGCCATCCGTGATTAATCCATCCATAGATACTCCCCTCATCGAACGCCTGGACTGGGCAAAATGTGACGGCATGATCCCCGCCATCATCCAGCACGCCGCGAGCGGCCAGGTGCTGATGCAGGGCTTTATGACCAAAGAAGCCCTGGCAAAGACTCAGGCCACCGGCCAGGTCACCTTCTTCAGCCGCAGCAAGCAGCGGCTCTGGACCAAGGGCGAGAGCTCTGGGCATGTGCTCAAACTCGTCGCCATCAGTACCGACTGCGATCAGGACTCCCTGCTTGTCGCCGCCGAGCCAGTGGGCCCCACCTGCCATCTGGGCACCCCCTCCTGCTTCGACGCCCATCCGGTGCCGCCGCTCGGTTTCCTGGCCGAGCTCGAGCAAATCCTGGCCGGGCGCAAAGGCGCCGATCCCGCCACCAGCTATACCGCCAGCCTCTATGGCAAGGGCACCAAGCGCATCGCCCAGAAGGTCGGTGAAGAGGGGGTGGAAGTGGCGCTGGCCGCCATGGCCAAGGACAGGGAGGAGCTCATCAACGAATCCGCCGATCTGCTCTACCACCTGACGGTGCTGCTGCAAAACGAAGGGCTGGGCCTCAAGGACGTGGTACAGCGACTCTATGAGCGTCACAATAAATAACACGCAATGACATAAACAACGGGCCTGATGGCCCGTTTTTTATGAGTTTTACTCTGCCATCAAGGCTTGGGAAACAACGCTTCGTCTGCCTATATCATCGCAGCCAGCTCAGTTTTACATGGCATTCCAGATGCTCATTATCTGGTTTTAATTTGGCTATGTGGGCGATGAGATGATGCAATAAGGTTTCTCAATATTTATCAAAACAAGGTTACCAACTTTCGCTTGTTAAGGGTTAGTTAAGTATCCGTGTGCGATACTGTTTTGCATCTGGCCATGTTCGACTGTTCACCCAATCCGAATATATTATTGGCTAGAAAAAGCCAGAGATAGCAAATCTAAGATGACAAGCATACGTATTAAAACTGTATGTTTGAGTTGTTACGCATATAAAACACTCAGCACAGATCACTTAAGACAATCCCGTATTTTAATTTTCATGCAAGCACTTATTTACCCTACGTATTGACACTATAAAAACCACATTCAATATTTTGCTACTTTATTTAAAATGAAAGGACGTCTGAAAAATGAAAACATCTTTTATTGCTGCATCACTCTTGGTTCTCTCTGGCAATGCACTCGCATCAACGGAAAGCTGGGAAGGATTTTATGTTGGTGGGAATCTTGGGTATGGTGCCGGTGACATCAAGGATCAAAGCAACCCTGATGCTGCCGAGCAGTCCATGGATGGCATGACAGGTGGCATCCAGGCAGGCCATAATTGGCAATTTGAAAACAATATTGTGTTAGGTGTAGAGGCCGGATTGTCTTTCAATGACATCAACGAATCCTGGCATGATCAAGAGAATAACCAGTTCAGCCCGTATTATGGAAAAGACGGAATAAAACAATCCGGCTCATTTAACATCAAGCTTGGATATGCTATCGACAATTTCTTGCCATACGTGACCACCGGCATCACGGTCGCAAAAATGGAGCATTCACTAGGATGCGACAAATCCTCCGTGCCCACCACAACCGGTTGCAGTGCAAACTTTAGCACCAGCACCTCCGACATTGGCGCTGGAGCCAACATAGGTGCCGGTGTCATGTATAAATTTAATAAGAATTTCTCAGGGGGTATCGAGTATCTCTACACCGACTTGGGAACCAGCTCCGTTAGTCTGAACGACCCAAACTACCCATCAGCCAGCGAACGAAATATGGACACCAGCTTCAGTACCATAACAGCAAAACTTATTTATCACTTCTAACTTAAAATTTGTTAGCTAATGAGTGGCACGATAGCGGATTTTTGCCACTATCGTGCTTTCATCATTTCTTGTTTGCGTGAACCCGATTTCATTTTTATTTGATAAGGCTTATTGCCTAATTCAACGATCTGTACGCAACTCCATCAGCCACCACATGGGTACGTCGATGGCAAGGGATGATGAGGCAAGCCCCCGTTCAGGGAGTCGCCTCCCGCTAGATGGGTCGCGATAATGGCTCACATTCCATTATTTTTTGCAGAGCCGTATGAGCAAGTTTCAGGTGTTTGCCACCCCGGATACCCCCGCCGCTTTCACCCTGCTCGACATGGGGGCGGACAACTTCCTGGTGGAGAAGGCTGCCTTGCTCGATCAGGGTTTCGCGGTCATAGGTGAGCCCATACTGGCCCCGAATGCCGGCGCCGCGGCCCACGATCATCAACTCAACCTCGCCGATCCCAGCCGCCCCTATGGGGGGCCCGGCACCATAGGCCTCTTCAAGACCATATTGCTCCACGCCCCCAGGCTGTTTGGCAAGGAGAAGCCACCCCGCAGTTGAAGAAAACCGGTCTGACTGAAGCTGGCCTGAACAAGGGGGCCTTTTGACGCCACAGATGGGGGCTGCCCAGATAGAAATTTCCCCTCGATAATGGCGCATCCCTTCCCCTCCACTCTCAGAGGTCCTATGAGCAAATATCAGTTCTTCCGTCAGGAACAGGATCCTGCCAGCGTCACCTTCCTGCTGATGTCCTCCCCCTCCTTCTTGCCAGAGAAGGAGCAGTTGCGCGAACAGGGCTTCGAGGTGGTGGGAGATTATATCGACGCGGCAGACGATGAAGAGGCCATCGCCAAGTTCAGAAGCGGCATGATTGAGCCCCTCTCCGAGTACAACAAAGCCACCGAGGCAGGGGGAATGTATTACTTCATCGCCGGGATCACCGAGTCCATCGGCAAGCGGCTAACGCTGATGGCCTGACCCGTATCTAGCCTTGGCCCCTTGGGCTAGCAGGCTCGTCTTGCAGCTAATCAGGGCCTTGCGGACACCTCTTGCTTCATCATTCCAATAAAAAAACGGGCCTTGGCCCGTTTTTTTGATTTCCTGCATTTCCCGTCACACCAACTGCTGGCGTAGCATAAATTTCTGCACCTTGCCGGTGGAGGTCTTGGGCAGCGGGGTGAAGATGATGCGCTTGGGGGCCTTGAAGTGGGCCATCTGCTCACGACAGAAGGCAATCAGTTCCGCCTGGCTGAGCTCCCTGCCCTCCTTGAGTTTCACGAAGGCACAGGGCACCTCCCCCCACTTCTCGTCCGGCATGGCGATCACCGCCGCCTCGTCCACGTCGGGATGACGGTAGAGCACGTCCTCCACCTCCAGGCTGGAGATGTTCTCCCCCCCGGAGATGATGATGTCCTTGGATCTGTCCTTGATCTCCACGTAGCCGTCCGGGTGCCAGACTGCGAGATCGCCGCTCCTGAACCAGCCCTCCGCCATCGCCTCTTCGCTGGCAGACGGGTTCTTGAGATAGCCTCGCATCACCACGTTGCCGCGCAGGAAGATCTCCCCCATGGTCTTGCCATCCTTGGGGACGGGGTCACCGCTGACAGGGTTCGCCACCCGCATCTCCCCCTGCAGGGGGGCAGTCACCCCCTGGCGCGCCTTGAGACGAGAAAGGGTCGTGGCATCCAGCCCTTCCCAACTCTGCTGAGGCTCGCACACCACGCAGGGGCCATAGGTCTCGGTCAGGCCGTAGACATGGGTGACGGCGATGCCCATGGCCTCCATCCCGGCGATCACCGTGGCCGGTGGCGCCGCCCCGGCGGTCATCGCCTTGATGAGGTGAGTGAGCCCCACCTTGAGGGCCGGATCCGCGTTGTTGAGCATGTTGAGGACGATGGGCGCGCCGCAGAAGTGGCTGACCCTGTGTTCATGCATGGCTTCGAAGATAGGCCCCGCCTGCACATGGCGCAGGCAGACGCTCACCCCGGCGGTAGCCGCCAGGGTCCAGGGGAAGCACCAGCCGTTGCAGTGGAACATGGGCAGGGTCCACAGGTAGACGGGGTGCTTGGGCAGCTCCCAGGAGAGCACGTTGTTGATGGCATTGAGGTGGGCACCGCGGTGGTGATAGACCACCCCCTTGGGGTTGCCCGTGGTGCCCGAGGTGTAATTCAGCGATATCGCCTGCCACTCGTCCCCCGGCAGCCAATGTGGCTCGCTCTCGTCCCCCGAGGCGATAAAGGCCTCGTAGTCGAGTTCCCCGATCAGTTCCCCCTCCCCATAGAGGGGATCGTCGATGGCGATGACCAGCGGCTGGTGATCGATCAGGGCCAGGGCCTTGCGGACCAGGGCGCCAAACTCCCTGTCCACCAGCACCACCTTGCTCTGGGCATGCTGGAAGATGAAGGCAATGGACTCGGCATCCAGGCGGGTATTGATGGTATTGAGCACGGCGCCGCTCATGGGCACCCCGAAGTGGGCCTCGAACATGGCGGGCACATTGGGGGCGACGATGGAGACCGTATCCCCCTCACCTATGCCATGCTGGCGCAGGGCCGAGGCGAGACGGCGACAGCGCACCTCGGTCTGGGCCCAGCTCTGCCGCAGTGGGCCGTGGATCACGGCCGGATAGTCGGGATAGACCCGGGCCGCCCTGGCCAGGAAACTCAAGGGGGTGAGCGCCTCGAAATTGGCGCCATTCTTGTCAAGGCCTGTCTCATAGATGTTCTGGCTCGTCATCGGATCCTTCCTCATGGGGTGCAAAGCGGCAAAGGCGGCCGGCCCGTGGCCGGGAGAGCGCCCTGGCATCATGCCGGCGGCGACCCTCTGGTAGTGGACAAAAGGGTATCAAGGGGGCAAGGACGCAGGTATTAGCAAAACGTAGTAGGCCAGCCTCTCCGTTCGTCCCCGAACCAGACTTTGTCGCCAAACACAGACGCCTTTTTCAATCGCTCGTTTTTTGCGTAGTCAGCCCTTGTCGCAAACAGGGGCCCCCTTGCTTGAGCGATGAGGACAAAATGACAAGAATGTCCGCAAGCCCCAAGGCGGGCAATCACAGTAGACAGGAGTAAAGAGATGAACAAATCCATGTTGGCAGGTGTCGGGATCGGTATTGCCTCTGCGCTGGCATTGTCGGCGGCGGCCAGCGGGTCCCTCTTCACATCCGAACCCCAGTTTGCCGAGGTGCTGGCCAGCAAGCCGGTCACCGAGACCATCAAGACCCCGCGCCAGGAGTGCCGCAACGTCACCGTCACCCACCGCAAACCGGTGCAGGATGAGCACAAGATCCTGGGCACCGTGGTCGGTGCCGCCCTAGGTGGCGTCGTCGGCCACCAGTTCGGTGGCGGCAGCGGCAAGAAGGTCGCCACCGCGGCAGGCGCCGTGGCCGGTGGTTACGCGGGCAACCAGGTACAGGGCAACATGCAGGCCGGTGATACCTACACCACCCAGGAGCAGCGCTGCAAGACGGTGCAGGACAGCAGCACCCGCACCCTGGGCTATGACGTGACCTATCGCCTCGCCGGCCAGGAAGGGGTGGTGAGAATGGAACAAAAACCCGGCACCACCATTCCGGTGAAGGATGGCAAGCTGGTACTGAGCAACGTGCAGGGTTGATACTCCGTTAGGAGCGCCCGGCCATGAAAAAGGCCCACCATCACGGTGGGCCTTTTCCATTTCTGCTTGCCGAAAATAGGAGTCAACCGCCCAGATGCAGCGCCAACCAGACCGCCAGCGGGATCACCAGCACAGAGAGCGCGTTGCCGCCGAGCACTATGCTGGCTACCTTCTCCGGCTGACACTGGTACTGCTCGCACAGCATGTAGTTCAGCACCGCCGGGGGCAGCGCCACCGACAGGGTCAGCAGCGGGAGCCACGCTGGATCCAGCGGCAACAGCCAGACCACCAGGGCCAGCGACAATCCCCCCGCCAGCAGATAGAGCAGGTTGCACTTGAGGGCCAACCCCAGATGCTCCAGCTCTCCTTCCATCAACCGGATGCCGAGGGCAAACAGCATGAGGGGCACCGCCAGCTGTCCCAACAGGGAGGCGCTGGTCACCACATAGGCGGGCAGCGGGATCTGCAGGTTGGCCACCAGCAGACCCGCCAGCGCCGCCCACAGCATGGGGCTGCGCAGCCAGAGCCAGCGGGAGGCGTTGGCCGAGAGCAGGAAGATCCCCACCGAGAAGTGCAGCAGGTTGGAGAGCACAAACAGGATCACGATGGCACCGAGCTGCTGCTCCCCGAAGGCCAGCACCATCAAAGGGATGCCGAGGTTGCCTGTGTTGCGAAACATGGCGGGCAGGATCAGCGCCGCCCGCTCCATCTCCTTGAGTCTGAGCAGGGAGAGCAGGAGGCCGGGCAGCAGGATCACCAGGGCGCCGGCGGCGATGAGGGGCAGATGATCGCCGAGCGCCAACGGGTACTTGATCAGCGCCGAGAACACCAGCGCCGGGGAGAAAAGCTCTATGTTGGCGCGATTGATATAGCCAAGCTCGGCCCCCCCGCGCAACCGGCCGTAGAGGGCCCCGAGAGCCACCACGGCAAACACCGGAATGACGATGTCGAGCAGGGTCGCGAACATGGGGCGGCTTACAGTTCCCGGGCGGGCTTGCCCATCAGCAGTATGGGGTCGAGAGTCACCTCCTGCTGACCGTTGCTCACCCAGAGCTGGCCATCAGAGATGGTGCAGGTGAGCGCCATGGTGCGCTCCACCATGGCGGTGAGCGGCAGGGTCTGGCTGTCGGAGAGCTCTATGATGCTCAGGTTGTCGTGCTGGCTGAGCTTGCCCTGGTTCTGCTTCCACCAGACGCTGGTGCCGCGGCCGCCATAGAGGTAGAGCACCACCTGACGGGAGCGGTTGCAGGCCTTCTTGAGCCGCTTCTCATCGGGTTGGCCGAGCTCCACCCAGAGCTCGATCTCGTCGGAATAGTTTTTCAGCCAGAGCTCGGGCTCGTCGTCCGCCGACAACCCCTTGGTGAACTCCAGCCGCTCGGCGGCGTGCCAGGCGAAGGCCGCCAGCCGGATCATCATGCGCTCGTCGGTCTCGGAGGGGTGACGGGCCAGGGTAAGGGAGAAATCCTGATACAGATGGCGATCCATGTCGGACAGACTGATTTGCGCCTTGAATACGGTTGCCTTGAGAGCCATAGAAACCTTGAATACCTTGAAGTGGAAAACGCGCCGAAAAGCTGCGCGCCAGTGTACTCAATATTGGCGTGGGGTTCGACCGCCAGACCGAAGATTTGCCCGGGGTGGCGCAGATAAGTGCTTAAAAGAGGGGAAAAACAAATGCCAGCCCTGAGGCTGGCATTTGGCGGTATGAACGGGACTGGATCACTTCTCGGCGGACTTGACCCCGAAGAGGTTGAGCAGCACGCAGCAAGTCACTGCGACGGCCACAAATCCGCTCAGGAAGATAAAGGGCATGGCCCCGTATCCCAATATGTTCCAGATGGTTTGTTCAAGCAGACTCATAATGTGTCCTTCATCCAGTGAAATGGGTGTCCCTCTTGGTTGCGGGTATGTTCCCGCTCCTATGGCGCTATTTGAACTCAAGCGGCCCCCAACGCCTATGCCACCAAAGTAATAAATGGGGGGCTAGTTTGCGCTAGATCAATTATTTAGCCCCAAATTGCCCGCCCGAGGTGGCAGATTGTCACGAGCTGGCCCCCTCCAGGCCTCCACCCTTATTTCAGCTTCTTTCCACCATCTCTGCCATCCGCCCTCATGAAGCAGTGACGCGGCCCATTCGGATAACCCATTCGGATGACGAAAGAGGCGACCCCGGGGTCGCCTCTTTGTATTGCGTCTAGCGTGTTTATCCGCCATGCGGGCCGCGGGATCAGTAGAAGGTCTGCTGCTCCGCCGCCATCGCCTTGAGCCGTGCACAGGGGGCGAAACGATCCCCGTGGCGTTTCTGGTAGTGCTCGAGACGGCCGACCAGATGGGCGATGCCGAGGCTGTCCATGTAGCGGAAGGGGCCGCCCAGGAAGGGCGGGAAGCCGATGCCGAAGATGGCGCCGATGTCGCCGTCACGGGCCGAGGCCACCACGCCTGCGTCCAGCGCCATGGCCGCTTCGTTCAGCATCATCAGCACGCAGCGCTCCGCAATTTCCTGACGGGCCAGCTTGGGAGAGACAGACACGCCGAGCACGGCGTAGACGCCGTCGTCCACCGTCTTCTTGCCTTCTTTGCCGGTGAGCTTGTTGCGCGGCGCGGCCTTGCCATAGAGGTAGAAGCCCTTGCCGTTCTTGCGCCCCTTGCGATCGTTTTGCAGCAGCTTGTCAAAGGCCGCCGGCGCCTGGAACTGCTCGCCGCCCAGCTCTTTCTCCAGGATGGGGGAGATCTTGGCCCCCACGTCTATGCCCACCTCGTCCAGCAGCTGGATGGGGCCGACCGGGAAGCCGAAGTCGAGCAGGGCGCCGTCCAGCACCTCCACCGGCTCCCCTTCCAGCACCAGGCGCGCCGCCTCGTTCATGTAGGGGGCCAGGATCCGGTTCACGTAGAAGCCGGCCTCGTCTTTCACCACGATCGGAGTCTTGCCCTGGGCGCGGGCGAAGGCCAGAGTGGTGGCCACCGTCTCGGTACTGGTGCCGGCGTGGGGGATAATCTCGGCGAGCGGCATCTTGTCCACCGGGCTGAAGTAGTGCAGACCCACGACGCGCTCAGGATGGGCGGCATTGGCCGCGATCTGGTGAATGGGCAGGGAGGAGGTGTTGGAAGCAAATACCGTATGCTCGCCGCATTCCCGCTCCACGTCTTGCACCATCTGGTGTTTGAGGGCGAGATCCTCGAACACAGCCTCCACCACCATGTCGACCCGCTGGAAGCCGGAGTAATCCAGGGTGCCGGACAGCATGTTCATCTGCCTTTCCAATTCGCTGCGCAATATCTGACGACGCTTGAGCTTTTTGGACAGAAGATCATAGCTGTAACGCAGGGCGTTGCCGATACCGGCGCTCCCTACGTCCTTGATCCGCACCGGGATCCCGGCCTTGGTGGCGGTGACGAAGGCGATGCCGCCCCCCATCAGGCCACCGCCGAGCACGGCGGCATGGGTTATCTTGCGCGGGGTGGCGCCCTGATAGGCGACCTCCTTCTTCATCTCCGTGGTGGCGAAGAAGAGGGAGCGCAGGGAGGCGGATTCCGGCGTCATCACCAGCTCGCCGAAGTGGCGGGCCTCGGCGGCCAGACCGGCCTGCATCCCCTCCTCCACCCCGATGCGCACCACTTCGAGGATCCGCTCTGGCGCCGGGTAGTTGCCGCGGGTCTTAGCTTTCACCCCCTTGCGGGCCTGATCGAACAGCACCTTGCGACCCAGGGCATTGGTTTCCAGCAGCTTGCCCTGCAGATCCCGTTTCAGCGCATGGCGCGGTTTGCCCTTCTTGGCGAGCTTGATGGCCGCCTCCAGCAGGATGGATTGAGGCACGACATCATCTGCCAGGCCGAGCTTCTTCGCCTGTTTGGCACGCACCTGCTTGCCGGTCAGGATGAGGTCCAGCGCCTTGGCCACACCGATGAGGCGCGGCAGGCGCTGGGTGCCGCCAGAACCCGGCAGCAGGCCGAGCTGCACTTCCGGCAGGCCCAGCACCGTCTTTCCGTGATCCGTGATGACCCGGCCGTGGCAGGCCAGGGCCAGCTCCAGCCCGCCGCCGAGGCAGGGGCCGTGGATGGCGGCGATCACCGGGATGCTCAGGGCCTCGATCTCGGCGAACACCTGCTGCCCTTCCCGGGCCAGAGTCTGGGCATCGGTGGCACTGGTGCAGGCTGCCAGCATGGCGATGTCGGCCCCGGCGACGAAGGAATCCTTCTTGCCGGAGATCACCACCAGGCCGATCAGATCCTTGTTGGCCTTGACCTCGGCCAGCAGGCTGCGGATCTCACCGGCAAAAGAGGCCTTGAGGGTATTCATGCTCTCGCCGGGCACATCCATGGTCAGGATGCCGATGCCGTCCTTGCGGATCTCCAGCGCGAAGGTATTGGTGCTCATCTTGTTCGTCTCCATCATTCCACCTCCAGCACCATGGCTGCCCCCAGTCCACCCGCGGCGCAGGCGGTGTTGAGCGCAAGCCCCCCGCCCCGGCGACGCAGCTCGTTGAGGGTCTGGGTGATCATGCGCGCACCTGTGGCGGCGAACGGGTGCCCATAGGCCAGGGAGCCGCCGAGCACGTTGAACTTGTCCATGTCCACCTCGCCGATGGCGCTGTCCCGGCCCAGCTTGTCCCGGGCGAACTCCTGGCTTGCAAACATCTTGAGGTTCGCCAGGGTCTGGGCGGCGAACGCCTCGTGCATGTCGATCAGGGTCAGGTCGGCCAGCGTGATGCCGGCGCGGTCCAGCGCCAGCGGGGTGGCGTAGGAGGGGCCCATCAGCATGTCCTGCCACACATCGATGGCGGAGAAGGCGAAGCTGCGGATGTAACCCAAAGGTTCCAGTCCCAGCTCTTTGGCCCGCCCCTCGCGCATCAGCAGCACGGCGGCGGCGCCATCGGTGAGCGGCGTAGCGTTGGCGGCGGTGACGGAGCCGTGCAACCGATCAAATACAGGTTTGAGCTTGGCGTAGCTCGCCAAGTCGGAACTCTCGCGGATGTTGTTGTCCCGCTCCAGCGGCGACTTGTAGGGGGGCACGTGGGCGGTGAACACTTCACTGCTCAACTTGCCCTCGGCCCAAGCCTGAGCAGCCAGAGTATGAGAGCGGTGCGCCAGGGCGTCTTGCGCCTCCCGGCTGATGCCGTGGCTCTTGGCCATCTGCTCGGCGGTCTGTCCCATGGAGAGACCGGTGGAGTATTCGGCCACCGCCGGCGGCACCGGCATCAGATCCTTGAGGCGCAGACGGCGCAATATATTGAAGCGCTGCTGCAGATTACGCGCCTTGTTCAAGTCCACCAGGGCGCGGGCCAGGGATTTGCTGACCCCGATGGGCAGCACGGAGGAGGAGTCCGCCCCGCCTGCGATGGCGATGTCGACGGTGCCGGCGACGATGGACTCGGTGACGTTGGCCACCGCCTGGAAACTGGTGGCACAGGCGCGCGACACGCTATAGGCATCGGTACTGACGCTCATGCCGGTGCCGAGCACTATCTCGCGGGCGATGTTCGGCGCTTCCGGCATCTGTACCACCTGGCCAAACACCAGCTGATCGATGAGCTTGGGATCGAGATCCGTGCGGGCGAGCAGCTCGCTCACCACCAGCTTGCCGAGATCCACCGCGGGCACCCCGTGAAAGGCGGTGGCCTGCTTGGCAAAGGGGGTGCGCAGACCCGCCACGACGGCAATCCGTTCGCCCTGGCTTGTCGTCAGTTTCAATGGCTGTTTCATCCTGGCTCCTTGGGTTGAAAGGTAGAGGTCTGACCTCATTTCGCCACATCTTAACAATCCAATCACAACTTTCATACGCCTGATTGAAACTAAATTGCCGCCATCTTGGCCCCCTCCCTCGCCCTCGTCGGACATCTGGGGTATAAAAAGAGCAACTTCTATTAAAACAACGGCTTCATCTCATGGCAGCGACCGGGTTCAGACAACTAAGCGACTATCTTGGCGGCCAGATCCTGGGTCAGGGCCCCCTCATCGAGGGGCTCCTGATCGCCCTGTTATGTGAAGGACATGTGCTGATCGAGGGGGCACCGGGTCTGGCCAAGACCCGGGCGGTCAAGGCGCTGGCCGGCGCCGTGGAGGGGCGTTTTGCCCGTATCCAGTTCACCCCGGACCTGCTGCCCGCCGATCTCACCGGCAGCGAGGTGTTTCACCCTCAGGATGCGAGCTTCGTGTTCCAGCCCGGCCCCCTGTTCAATCACCTGGTGCTGGCGGACGAGATCAACCGGGCCCCGGCCAAGGTGCAATCCGCCCTGCTGGAAGCCATGGCGGAACACCAGATCACAGTGGGCAAGAAGAGCTGGCGCCTGCCGCCGCTCTTTATGGTGGCAGCTACGCAAAACCCGATAGAACAGGAAGGGACCTATCCCCTGCCGGAGGCCCAACTCGATCGCTTCCTGCTCAAACTCATGGTGGAGTACCCGAGCCTTGCCGTGGAGCTCGCCATCCTGCAGCTCAACGCCAGGGGCGAGCAGGTTGCCCCCCCGCCCCTGACCCTGAGCCAGGCCGATCTGCAAGCCGCCCGCACCGAGGTCTTGGCGGTGCAGATGCAGGCACGCCTCGAGCACTACCTGGTACAGCTCGTCTGCGCCACCCGCCCGGGCAGCGGTCTCTGCCCGGAACTCGAACCCCTTATCACGGTCGGCGCCAGCCCCAGGGCCAGCATAGGGCTGGCACGCGCCGCCCGGGCGCGGGCCTGGCTCGCCGGGCGCGACTTCGTGCTGCCGGAGGATATCCAGCAGCTCGCCCCCGCCGTGCTGCGTCATCGCCTCATCCCCAGCTATCGGGCGCTCGCCGACAACCTCGACAACGAGGCCCTGATCGCCCTCCTGCTGGATGCGATACCGTGCCCCTGAGTCTTCCTCTCTCACCCCAGGCCAGCGCCCATGTCCTCGACCGCTGAGGCGCATCCCCGCCAGCATCCGGACATCGCCCTGTCCCTGGATCGTCTGCTGGCCATCCGGCTCTGGGCAAGAACAGGCCCGCGGGCCCGGGTGCACCAGGCGAGGCAAGGGCGACTCGGACGGGTGCCTGGCCTGAGCTTTCGCGAACTGCGGGCCTATCAGGCCGGGGATGAGGTGCGCCACATCGACTGGCGGGTCACCGCCCGCCTCGGCCGCCCCTACACCCGCCTCTATGGGGAAGAGCAGGAGCAGGCCCACTGGCTGCTGCTGGATCTCTCCCCCGCCATGTACTTCGGTTCGGGGCCGCAGCTCAAGGCTCGCCTCGGTTGCGAGCTCGCCGCCGCCCTGCTCTGGCAGGGGGAGAAACAGGCCAACACCCTGATCTGCCACGGGAGCGAGAGCCCCCTTGCCGTCCAGCGCGGCTCCCTCCTGCCCCTGCTGCAAACCCTCTGCCACCAATACGAGTTGGGACTGGATCGCGCCCCCGTCTCCCACTCCCTGGCGCAAACCCTGGCCCGGCTCAATTTGCCTCAGGGGGCCAGGCTCACCCTCATCGGGGATCACAGACCCTGTGAACCCGCCTTGCGCCAGCAGTTGCAACTGCTCGGCCGCCGTCATGACATCCACTACTGGCAGATCCGGGATCCTCTGGAGGCGGCGCTGCCGGAGGCGGGCCGGCTAGGGGTGCAGGCAGGCAGACGCAGCGGCTGGCTCGACGCGGGCAGCACCTCCTTCAGGCGGGACTATCAAGAGGCGGCGGAAGATATCGCCGAGCTCGGGCAGCGGCAGCTGTTACCCCTGGTGCAGCGGCTCTATCGCCTCGACAACGGCAAGCCCCTGCAGCGCCAGTGGCAGGAGGGTGGATGCCGGCTGATCTGATGATCCCCGAGGCTCCCCTCTCATCCGCCGCCCCGACAGAGCGGCTCGCCGAGATCCAGGCCCAGCTGCGGGACATCCATCCTGGCGCCCCCTTGGCAAGCCCCCAGGATCCCCGCCTGACGGCGCTCGGCTGGCTGCTGATCGCCCTGCTGGCCATCGGCCTGATCACGGTCCTCTCCAGGGCCCTCTGGCGCCAGCGCCAGTGGGCCCGCCAGATGCAGTGGCAGGGGCCGGATCTCATCCCCCGCCTGCAAGCCGTGCTGCGAGAGGCGGCGCTGGCCCGCTGGCCCGAGGCGCGCCCCCTGCAGGGGGAGGCCTGGCTCAGCTGGCTGGATAGCCAGGGGGGCAGCGAGTTTCACGCCTTCGCACAGGAGTGGCCACAGTGGCTCTATGGCAAGGGGGAGCCCGATGAGGGGCAGCGGGCCCGGCTGCGCCGTGCCTACCTGCACTGGGGGCGCCGCTGCGTCAGTTCACCGCGCCACCCTGGCCGCCGCACACGCCAGCCTCGCAGGCAGACCCCATGATCCTCGCCTGGCCCTGGTTCGCCCTCGCCCTGGTGCTGCCTTTACTGGTGCGCTTCGGACTGCCGCCGCTCACCACCGGCCGACGCGGCCTCGCCAGACTCAGGCACGAGGGCTTCCCCCTGTTGTTGCCCCAGGCGGGGCAATCCCTCTGGCGCATGAGCGTCTGCTGGTGCGCCCTGGTGCTGGCCCTGTGTCGCCCCCAGTGGCAGGAGGAGCCCCTCACTCATTACCAGACCAGCCGGGATCTCATCCTGGCGGTGGATCTCTCGGACAGCATGCGTACCCAGGACATGCTCGACGAGGGGGAGCAGCGCGACCGGCTCGGCGCCGTGAAGACGCAGATCCAGGCCCTGATCCGCGGCCGGGAAGGGGATCGCATCGCCCTGGTGGTGTTTGCGGATCACGCCTACCTGCTCTCCCCCCTGACCGAGGAGACAGAGGCCCTGCTGACCCTCTCCCGGGAGCTGGACTTCGATCTGGTAGGACGCACCACGGCCCTTGGGGAGGCCATACAACTGGCTCGCCAGCATGCAGAGCCAGGCCGCTCCACCGCCCTGGTGCTGGTGACCGACGGTCGCAACACGGCGGGCAATGCGGACCCCCTGACCGAGGCGAGGCAGGCCGCCGCCGCGGGGATCCGTCTCTATGCCCTGGGGGTGGGGGCCGATCCCGGTACCTTCGCCGATGCCCAGTCCCCCGGCAGTCAGGATCCCAGCGCCGAGCTGGACGAGCCCCTGCTCCAACAGCTGGCCGAGCTCGGCCATGGTCGCTATTTTCGCGCCCGCTCCCAGGCCGATCTCGCGGCCATCAACCAGGCCATCGACAGCCTGGAGCCCGTCGCCCGCCCCCAGGTGCTCTATCGTCCGAGCCAGGAGCTCTATCCCTGGCCACTGGCGCTGGCCTGGTTGCTGCTGATGTGGCCCGCTCGCCTCTCCTGGCCCTCACGCCTGCGACGCCAACCGCAGGGATCCGCCCATGAGTGACGGCCGGATGAAAGGAGCGATGTCATGGAGCTGATCCTGCTGCGCCCGCTCTGGCTGCTGGCACTGCTGCCCTGGCTGTGGCAGGGCTGGCGCCGCCGCCATCAGGCCGCGCTGCTCGCCCCCGCCATGGCGGCCTATCTACTGCCCCGGCAAGGCCGCCCCCAACCCTGGCTCTGGCTGGCCTGTCTGCCGCTCATCCTGGCCCTGTCCGGCCCGGCCCTGCGTCAGCAGAGCCAGCCCATCGTCCGTCCCGCCACCGACATCTGGCTGCTGGATCTCTCCGATTCCATGCTGGCCCAGGATCTGCAACCGGATCGGGCGACCCGGGTCCGGCTGATGCTGCAAGAGATGCTGGCCCAGAGCGGGCAGCACCCGGTCGCCCTCATCCTGTTTGCCGCCGACGCCTACCTCGCCATGCCACCCAGCCGCGACCATGATGCCATCGCCCTGCTGCTGCCGGACTTGCGCCCGGCCATCATGCCCATTCAAGGCAGCGCCCCCGAGCGGGCCGTCGCCCTGGCGCTCTCCCAGATCCCCGTGGGCCAGCAGGCGCGGCTCCTGCTCATCACAGATGGTCTCTCTGCCCCCCAGATGGAGCAAATTGCCGCACTGTGGCCCTGTCAGGGATCCCTGTTCTGCCAGGAGTCCGCCAGCCCCCGCCTCGATATTCTGCTGGCCAATGGCGGCAAGGCCGTCCCCCTGCCCCCGGCCAGCGAGCCTGGGCTGAACCTTCGTCTCGGCCGCGTCTTGCCTGCCCCCGATGCGGGCGCCATGGAGCAGCTTGCCAGCCGCCTCGGCGGCTCGTTGCAGTGGCTGCAGGCCGGGATGCCGCGCTTTGCCCCCCTGCCCATGACCCAGACCCCGAGTGAGGGCCAAACCCGGGATCTCGGCCCCTGGCTGCTGATCCCCCTGCTGCCGCTGGCCCTGCTGGCCCGCATCGGCTCGGCCTGGTTGATCTTGCTGGGTCTAGGGCTAGGGCTGATAACTCCTCCGCCCCTGCAAGCCGAGCCGCTCCAGACCCAACCCCTCTCTGTGAAGGAGGGTGAGGCCTGGCAGGCCTACCAGCGCGGAGATTATCTGGCCGCCGCCCGGGCCTTTGCGGATCCTATCTGGCAGGGCAACGCCTGGTACAGGGCCGGTGACTACGCCCGTGCCGCCTCGGCCTATGGCCGCGTCCGCAGCGCGACCGCCCATTACAACCGGGGCAACGCCCTGGTGCGGCTCGGGGATCTCAGGGGGGCCGAGCAGTCCTACCTGGCCGCCCTGGCCCTGGATCCCGGTCATGAGGATGCACTCCACAACCTGGCCCTGCTGCGCGCCCTGCCTCCCCAGGCGGCCCCCAGCCCCCGGGCCGGCGCTCCGAAGGAGACACGGGAACAGGATGCGACCCCGGATCGCCCACGCCCCCCGGCTCCCCCCGTGCTCCTGCTGGAGCAGCGGCTTCGCAAAGAGGCGCTGCGCCGCCCCTTGATCAAGGTGGAGGATCCATGGTGATAACCCCGGCGCACCTTCCCTCCTGGCGACGCCTGATGCTCCTGCTGATCTGTCTCCTCGCCATACCGGCGCAGGCCGCCCCCCCCAAGGCGCAGTTGCTGCCAGGGGAGAACGAGGGGAGCTGGCTGCTTATCATAGAGGCGGACGGGGAGCGACGCAGCGACGAGCTCAATCTCACCCCCCTGCTGCGCCAGTTTGCCGTGGGCAGGGTCAGCATCAGCCGCGTCATCACCCAGATCACCAGCCTGACCCGCTGGCAGATCCCCCTGCACCGAGTCGCGAGTGACGCAAGCCAGGTGCCCGCCCTGACGCTGGGCACCGAGCAAACCCCCTCTCTACCCCTCACCAGCGGCCATCAGCCAGACTCACTGACGGTGCCTTTGCCCTCCCCCATAGAGCTGATCGCCAATGTATTGCACCAGGGGCCCCTCTACCCCGGGCAGCCCTTCATCTATGAGTTGAGCCTCTGGCTGCCCGCCAATCTGGAGGCCCCCAACCTCGGCGAGCCGGTCGGCGAGGGTTTCAACATTCGCCGCCTCGGCAACGATCAGTGGGACTCCCCCTCGAGCCCAGGCATGCCCGGCCGGCTGACCCGCAAGTGGCTGCTGCAGGCCAAGGAGGCCGGGCTTCATCCGATAGAGTCCCCCCGTTTTCAGGGGCGCCTGCCCCAGTCATACGGCGGCAGTGAGGCCCTCTCCGCCCGGGCGGCCACCCGGCTCATCAAGGTGGACAAGGCGCCGGTGGAGCCGGTGGCCAGCAGCCTGGTGCTGACCGAGCAGTTCACCCCGGCGACGGGCGCCCGGACGGGGGAGCCGGTGATCCGCACCCTGACCCTGGTGATGGAAGGGGGGGATGGCAATCGCCTGACGCTGCCGCCCTCGACTCCCTTGCCCCCCGGCCTCACGATGAGGCCAGATGGAGAGCAGCAGCAGGAGCGCTTCCTCGCTAAGGGAGCACTTCGCACCGAGCGCCAGTGGCGCCAAGCCTTGATCGCCCAGGCCCCCGGCCGCTATGCGTTGCCCGCCCTGGAGCTGCCCTGGTTCAATACCCAGAGCGGTCGCATCGACCATGCCCGCCTGCCCGCCCGGGTACTGGTGTTCGAGGCCACGGCGGATGAGGAAACCCCTCGTTTCACCTCCGGTGGAATCAGCCTGTTCTGGGTGCTGGGGGCCCTGTTGCTGCGCGCCCTGTGCAAGCATGGGTCGCGCTGGCGGGCATTCTGGCGTCTGCAAGGGGCGCTGGCCCGCCAGGAGCCGAACTCGGCCAGATGGGCGGCGCTCGGCTGGGGGGCTCTGCGCTGGGGCGAGGAGCATAGGCACCTCTCCAGCCTGCCTTGCCACCAGGATCCCGCCATCGGCCCCCTGCTCGATGAGCTGGACAGGGCCTGCTTTGCCGACCCCGATGCCATCACGACAACCCAGGTCCGCTGGTCGGCCCTCGCCAAGGGGCTGTGCGCCGTCGAAACTTTTGCGATAGCCTATAGCCTCAGGAAACTGGCGCGCCTTCATGACTGAAGCCGCAGCAAGCCACCTCAGATAAAAGGAAGTCCAGCAATGGCGTTTGGTTTTTTCAGAAAAAAAAGCGCGGGGACGGGAAAGGATCCCTCGGCCACACCGGTCTATAGGGGTATGGCAGATAAACAAACCAAATACGAAGCCTTGGTCCATGCCCTGCACGCAGACATCTACCGCTATGCCTACTGGCTGTGCCGGGACCCGCAGGTCGCCGAAGACCTGGTGCAGGAGACCTTCCTGCGCGCCTGGAAGGGGATCGACACCCTGATCGACGACAAGGCCGCCAAGGCCTGGCTCATCACCATACTCAGGCGGGAAAACGCCAGGCGTTTCGAGCGCAAGCAGTTCGATCTGGTGGATCTCGACGAGCACCCCCAGAGCGATCCGGGCAACCTGCACAACGAGCAGGAGATGGAGAACGAGTGGCTGAGGCGCCATATCGCCCGGCTGCCCGCCGAATATCAGGAGCCCCTGCTGCTGCAGGTGCTGGGGGGGTTCAGCGGTGAGGAGATCGCCGAGCAACTGGGCCTGAACAAGAACACCGTCATGACCCGCCTGTTTCGGGCTCGCAACCAGATAAAAGAGGCCATGGAGTCAGCAGCACAACAGAGAGGACACAACAATGGATGAGCTTGAGTTTCGCCGCCGGGCCACTGCCCATCCGACGGACACCGATCCTGTGTTCCTCGCCGCGGCCCAGGACTCCCCTGCCAATCGCAAGCATCTGGAGGAGATGAAGCAGCTGGATCGCCATCTGCATTGCGCCCTCGAGGTCGAGGTCCCCCCCGGCCTGGCCGAGCGTATCCTGCTCCGGCAGGCGATGGAGGCCGACGATGAGGTCGTGGTGCCCCTGCCACCCCCCGTGGTTCGCAGCCAGTGGCGCTCCCTCGCCATGGCGGCGTCCGTGGCGTTCCTGCTGGGCATGAGTACCCGCTGGCTGAGCTGGCCGACACCGGCCCCGGCCGAGCTCTCCCTCGCCCAGGTGGCCATGGCCCATGTCTATGGGGAGGAGCCCTTCATCGAGGGGGTGGACGAGAAGGTGAGCCTGCAGACCATCAACGCCAAGATGGAGAAGTACGGCGCCACCCTGATGGACATGGACGGGATGAAGGTGACCTATGTCAATCACTGCGCCTTCTATCAGGGACCGGCGCTGCACATGGTGATCCAGGGCAAGATGGGACCGGTGACCCTGTTCCTGGTACCCAAGCATGTCCCCCTCACCCTGCAACCCGACTTTGAAGACGGTCGCCTCAAGGGGGAGATACTGCCGCTCAAGGGAGCCAACATGGTGTTGATCGGTGACATGCAGGAGCCACTCGCCCCGGTTGCGAAGCAACTGGAGTCCCATCTGCACTGGTCCATTTAACAGACCTTAACCCGGGCTGACGCCCGCCTTGTGGCGTCATCCCCACAGGCAGACAAGCGCTTTGTCTGCCTGTTCCTCTCCACATCCCCGCAATTCCCCGCTCAATGCCCGCTTGAAGTCACAAAACTACAAATTAATTTGAGTGGCACAAATGAAACCAAAAGACTATTTATTACCCAATAATGAATAAATTAGATTAATAAAACGCCAAGTTAAAACAAATGATTAACACAATGGAAACTTTTATGTATTCTGCTGTCACTGGTCTGATTTCTTACCTCCTACCAGATCCATAGAATCACGCCAGAAGTGAATGGGAAGAAGCTTAAATAACAACAGATCTTGTCGTGTATAGCGGCCAAAGAGCCGTGATATCGACAGAAAATCTGCTTACAAGAGAGAACACTATGACAACTGCCTTTTTCAAGAAAAGCCTGATCGCCGCGGCCGTCACCCTGGCCAGCACCCAGACCTTTGCTGCTGCCTTCCAGCTGAACGAGCACTCGGCCTCCGGCCTGGGTCGCGCCTACGCCGGGGAAGCTGCCGTTGCGGATAACGCATCCGTACTGGCTCGCAACCCGGCCGCCATGACCACCTTCGACAAGATGGCAGTGTCCGTATCCGGCACCTATATCAAGCCCGATGTGGATGTGGCGGGTGACATCTATGCCGGCCAGGCCAAGATGGCCTCCGCCAGCGAGAGTGACATAGCACCGGACGCCTTCGTACCGGCCACCTACTTTATCCAACCCCTGAACGATCAGTGGGCCTGGGGGATTGGCCTCTTCTCCAACTACGGCCTCTCCACCGAATACTCCAAGACCTTCGCGGCCGGTGCCGGTGCCGGCGATACCGAGCTGTTGACCTTCAACATCAACCCGAACATCGCCTACCGCATCAACTCCAACTTCAGCATCGGTGCCGGTATCAACGCCGTCTACGCCGAGGCCGAGTTGAACCGCTACGCCGGTGCCCTGGCACCGGGCCTGACCGCCAAGACCGGGCTTCCCCATAATAGCGACACCGCCATCGCGCACCTGAAGGGCGACACCTGGGGCTTCGGATGGAACGTCGGCACCCTGTACGAGATCAACGACAGCAACCGCCTGGCCCTGACCTACCGCTCCCAGGTGGATCTGAGCTTTGACGGCGACTTCAAGGGCACCACCTCCGGTTATAAGACCGTCGATGGCAACCTGAAGCTGGATCTGCCGGCCCAGGCCGAGTTCGCCGGTTACCACCGTCTGAACCAGCAGTTCGCGGTTCACTACTCCGTCAACTGGACCGACTGGAGCGCCTTCCAAGAGCTGAAAGCAACGAGTTCAGGATGTAATACGCCAGGTCAACCAGGTGTATGCCTCAATAAACCGGAGAAGTTTAAGGACTCCATGCGCTACGCCTTGGGCGGCACCTGGTACATCAATCCGGCCTGGGAAGCGCGTCTGGGCTTCGCCTACGACAACAGCCCCATCGAGCCGGAATACCGCAGCCTGAGCATTCCTGACTCCGACCGCGTCTGGTACAGCGCCGGCGCCACCTATCACATCGACCAGGACATGAGCGTCGATTTCGGCATGGCCTATCTGGACGGCAAGGAAGTGGACGTGAACGAAGGTCTGACCAGCCACACCGATCCGGTTCGCTGGAAGGGCACCTCCCACGGCAACGCCCTGCTGGCCTCTGCCCAGTTCAACATGAAGTTCTGATTGGCCCCACTATAAAGAGAGCGCCTTCGGGTGCTCTTTTTTATACCGCCCCCCGAATTCAGCGTACAGCTGTAGCAAACAGCTGTACGCTTTTTGTTTTTTATCAAGCTGTTAGCCCGCCTTCCCTTAGCATTTAATCCCGTTTTGCCCAAAGCCGCCCCACCCCCGTTGCCTTACTGGTCGTACCATATAAAATCCCGCCCCCAACCGAAAAACAGAATGAACCCCAAGTTCATCCCAAGGACAAGCAATGCACCCGAACATGAAGCTCTCCCTCATCGCCCTGCTGATGGCGTCAGCCCAGGCCAAGGCGGCCGGTTTCCAGCTGGCTGAGCAGTCCGCCACCGGCCTTGGTCGCGCCTTCGCGGGCGAAGCGGCCATCGCCGACAATGCCAGCGTGTTGTCGCGCAACGTCGCCGCCATGACCCGCTTCGATCGCACCGCCTTCTCCGGTGGCGTCATCTACATCCACCCCGACGTCAACATCGAAGGCACGACCCGGGTGCCAACCGCCATAGGGCCGGTGAATCTGGATGCGGGTGCCCACGACATCGCGGGGGATGCCTGGGTGCCCAACCTCTATCTCATCATCCCCTTGAACGAACAGTGGCGACTGGGATTGGCGGCCACCTCCTACTATGGCCTCGGCGTCGAGATGCCGGACAACTACAACGCCGGCCACTTCGGCAATGTCTCCGACATCAAGACGGTGGATCTCGGCGCCTCCCTGGCCTATCGCATCAATCCGGTCTGGTCTGTCGGTGCCGGACTCTCTGCCATCCAGGGTGAGGGGGAAGTGGGAGGTACCTTCCCGTCGAACAACAAGATTGCCAAGCACCTGAAGGGGGATGGCTGGGCCCTTGGCTGGAACCTGGGCACCCTGCTCGAACTGTCCCCCTCGACCCGTGTCGGTCTCTCCTACCGTCACGACGTCAACCTGACCCTCTCAGGGGATGCCGTCGGCACCGATCTGCAGGGCCGCACCTTCACCGATACCGGCAGTCTGGACTTGCCCCTGCCCGCCACCGCCGAGCTGGCTCTCTTCCATCAGCTGACCCCCGCTCTGGCGCTGCACTCCAGCATCAACTGGACCAACTGGAGCAAATTCGTCCAGCTTGAGGCCGGGCTCGATCACTATGGCACCATGCACATCAAGGACGAGCACTGGCAAGACAGCTGGCGCTATGCCCTGGGCCTCACCTATCAGCTGGATCCCAGGTGGCAATTGCGCTCAGGCATCGCCTACGACAGCAGCCCTGTGCCCGCCGATCGCCGCACCATCTCCATTCCTGACTCGGATCGGATCTGGTACAGCGCCGGCGTCGGCTATCAGCTGGACAAGCACCTCTCCCTGGATCTGGGCCTGACCCTGCTCGATGGCAAGAAGGTGGACGTGAGCGAAACCATGCAGCTCAAACCCGGCGTGCCCCAGACCACCTCCACCTTCCAGGGCACCTCGGAAGGGGATGCCTGGCTGGCCGGCCTGCAACTCAACTATCTCTTCTGATAGGGCTTTTTTCGCCAATCACTCTGCCAGTTGCTGACCCTTGGCGCGGCGTCGCGCTGGCATAGTGATCCGCTTGCCCATAGAATCTAGCCAGAGCCCATGTTGGAGAGAGACATGTATTCCTATGTTGCAAGGCAGCCCATTCTGGATAGTGAACTCAATACCCACGCCTATGAGCTGCTGTTTCGCGACAGCCTGGACAACGCGTTTCCCCATATCTCCTCCCAGCAGGCGACCGCCAGGCTGGTGGTCGAACAGTTCCTGCACCAGAACATCGATCAATTGCTCGGCGGTCACCCCTGCTTTATCAACTTTCCCTACTCTTTGTTGCTGGACGGGCTGGCCGAGTGCCTGCCCCAGGACAAGGTGGTGATCGAGATCCTGGAAGATGCCATTCCCGACGATGCCTTGCTGGCCAAGGTTGTCCAGCTGCATCAGCTGGGATACCGACTGGCGCTGGATGACTTCACCCTCTCGCCGGCCTGGGAGCGCTTCCTGCCCCATGTCCATATCATCAAGTTCGATCTGCGGGCCACGGCTCTGGCGAAGATAGAGTCATTCATCCAATCCCATCGACACCTGCCCCTCACCTATCTCGCCGAGAAGGTGGAAGACGAGGAGGAGTTCGAACGGATGAAGGCCCTGGGGGTCAAACTGTTTCAGGGCTTCTTCTTCAGCCGGCCACAGCTGGTACAGCAGGCCACCCTGCCGCCGGACCAACTGGTGGTGGTGCAACTGCTGCAAGAGGTCAATCAGACCCCTCCAGATCTGAACAACATTGAGCGGCTGCTCGATCAGGATGCCTCCCTCTCCCTCAAGCTGCTCCATTACGTCAATAATCTGAAGCCTCTGGCGCCGCCCATCACCTCCTTTCGCCAGGCGGCCAACCATCTCGGCCACGCCCAGCTAAAACGCTTCGTGACGCTGGTCGCCGCCACCAGCACGGGTCATGACAAGAGCGCAGAGCTCTATCAGATGTCCCTGATCCGGGCTCGTTTCTGTGAGTTGCTTGCCCACACCCATGCCCCGGCCCCGCAGGCACAGCAAGCCTTTCTCACCGGTCTGCTCTCCTTGCAGGACGTGCTCATGGGGCAACCGCTGGCCTCACTGATAGACTCCATCCCTCTCACCGACGAGGTGCGCGCCGCCCTGCTGGCTCGCCAGGGGGATCTGGGGTTCTATCTCAGCTTCTGCGAAGATTACGAGAATGCGGACTGGCAGCGGATCGTGGCCAGCACGGCCCGCCTCGGTCTGAGCGAGGAGAAAGTCAGCTACCTCTATCTGAGCGCCACCGCCTGGGTCAACCAGCAACTACAAGCCATGGCGGGGGCGGACTGACTTCTGGTACAGCACTCCCATCTTTGAAAACTCCCATGACAACGTCCCATTGCGGGACGCTCGAGTCACAGAACCGCTCATCGCCTTGAGGTTTGATAGGTGTATTGCTAAGAGGAAAACCGGCAGGGCTGCGGCAACACAAAGAAACCCTAAGAGCCTCTTCGTGAATTACCAAGAAAACTGGCAAGGTAGCCTGATCATTCTTTACATAAAGGATGGACCGATATTAACGAAGGGATATTACTAAACTGCAGCATATCTGAATGTTAGCACGCCCCGCAGCAGACTTATGCCTGCTGTGGGGCGCGCTTCAGCTCTGACTATCAGGGGATCTCGATGGCCACGGCGGTCGCCTCCCCGCCCCCGATGCAGAGGCTAGCCACCCCGCGTTTCAGGCCACGGGCCCGCAGGGCATGAACAAGAGTCACCAGGATGCGGGCGCCGCTCGCTCCCAACGGATGCCCCAGGGCGCAGGCGCCGCCGTTCACGTTCAGCTTCTGATGGGGAATGTGGCAACCCGCCATGGCCAGCATGCTCACCATGGCGAAGGCCTCGTTCACCTCGAACAGATCCACCTCCTCCACCGACCAGCCCACCCGGGCCAGCAACTTGTCGATGGCGCCGACCGGGGCGCTGGTGAACTCCGCCGGCAGGGCGGCGTGGCTCTGATAGCCGACTATGCGCGCGAGCACCGGCAGGCCCAGCTCGGCAGCCGTGTCGGAGCGCGTCAGCACCAGGGCCGCGGCCCCATCCGAGATGGAGCTGGAGTTGGCCGCCGTGATGGTACCCGTCTTGCTGAACGCGGGCCTGAGGCCGGGTATCTTGTCGGGTCTGGCCTTGCCCGGCTGCTCGTCATCGGCCAGCAATAACTGCTCCCCCGCCAACACGGGGACGAGCTCGGCCGCGAAGGCGCCGCCCTGCTGGGCCGCCAGGGCCCGCTCCAGAGACGCGATGGCGAAGGCATCCATGTCGGTACGGGTCAACCCAGCCCGATCGGCGCTGGCCTGGGCGTAGTGGCCCATCAACTGCCCCTCGTAGGCATCCTGCAAGCCGTCGAGGAACATGTGATCCAGCAGGCTCCCATGACCCATGCGGTAACCGGTGCGGGCCTTGTCCAGCAGATAGGGCGCCCGGCTCATGCTCTCCATGCCCCCGGCGACCACCACCCTGGTATCCCCCAGGCGCAGGCTGTCCGCCGCCAGCATCACCGCCTTCATGCCGGAGCCGCACACCTTGTTGAGGGTGCTGCAGGGCACGCTGTCCGGCAGGCCCGCCTTGAGTGCCGCCTGGCGGGCCGGCGCCTGGCCGAGCCCGGCGCTCAGCACATTGCCCATATAGACCTCATCCACCTGCTCGCCCCGAAGGCCGGCGGCCGTCATGGCCACTGAGATTGCGCAGGCGCCGAGTTCGGGTGCGCTCAGGCCGCTCAAGGCCCCCTGGAAGGCGCCCATGGGGGTACGCTTGGCCGCTACGATGACAATATCCATCAGTCTTTCTCTCCTTTCGTTACATAGGGATAACATATGCCGCCGACGGGGCGGGAACAATAGTTGCAGGGAAGTTGACGTTTGGGTAAGGTGCCAGCCAGCCTTGACAACCAGATGACAACACCATGACCCAATCCAGGGATGACGTGCGGACCTTCAGCATCAGCGAGCTGGCCCGCGAATTTGATGTGACCACCCGCAGCATTCGCTTCTATGAGGATCAGGGGCTGCTGAACCCGACCCGCCAGGGCCAGACCCGGATCTACAGCCGTCAGGACAGGGTGCGCCTCAAGCTGACCCTGCGCGGCAAGCGCCTGGGTTTCAGCCTCGCGGACATTCGCGATCTGTTCGATCTCTACGATGCGGACAAGAGCAGCCGCACCCAGCTGCAGACCATGCTGGGACTGGTGGCGGACAAGCGGGAGACCCTGCAGCAGCAGCTGGAGGACATCAAGATGGTGCTGCTGGAACTCGAGGCCGCCGAGCAGCGCTGCCAGCAGGCGCTGGCCCAGCTCTAGCCTTCAATCTCAGCGCGCCTCTCATCGAGAACCGCGCCCATAAAAAAGAGGGAAGCCAGCGCTTCCCTCTTTTGCATTTATGGTTCGGTGAAACACCCGATCAGGCGTCCTTGCTCCAGCGGTTGGGATCGTAATCCGGGCTGAAGCGATCGACGATGACGGCGCAGGCCGCATCCCCGGTGATGTTCAGGGCGGTGCGGATCATGTCGAACAGGCGATCCAGCGCAAACAACAGCGGCAGGCCCTCGATGGGGATCCCCGCCGCCAGCAGCACGGCCACCACCAGGAAGCTCGGACCCGGCACCCCGGCCTGACCGATGGCCCCCAGGGTGGAGGTGAGAATGATGGCAGCCCAGGCGCCGGCACTCAGGTCGATGTTGTAGACCTGGGCGAAGAAGATGGCGACCAGACCGTAATAGATGGCGTTGCCGCTCATGTTGATGGTGGCGCCCAGCGGCAGCACGAAGGAGGCGGTGGCGTTGGTCACCTTCAGCTCCTGCTCGCAGGTCTCCATGTTGACCGGCAGGGTCGCCATGGAGGAGGCGGTGGAGAAGGCGACGATCTGCGGCTTCTTCATCGCCGAGAAGTACTTGCGTACCGGCGTATTGGAGAGGAGCGCGATCAGCAGCGGATAGACTACGAAGCCGAAGATCAGGATGGCGCCCACATAGACCAGGAACAGCTTGAGCACCAGGGTCAGCACGTCGAAACCATAGGTACCGATGGCATCGGCCATCAGGCCGAATACCCCGATGGGGGCGATCAGCATCACCTTGTTGATCATCCAGACAAAGGCATCCACCAGGGTATTGAGGCCGTCCGTGATGGGCTTGGCGCGCTCGCGGGGCTGCTTGGCCAGGGCGATGCCGAGGAACATGCAGAACACCAGGATCTGCAAGATGTTCGCCTCATTGAGAGACTGGAACACGTTGGTAGGGATCATGCCGAGCAGGGTGGCGACCGCATCCGGCAGGGCACCCTTGTCGGCGTAGTCACCGGTGAACATGGCGGCCGTTGCACCGAAGTCGACCCCGACCCCGGGTTTGAACACCTGCCCCATCACCAGGGCCAGCAGCACGGCCAGGGCGGAGGTGCCGAGGAAGAAGGCGAGCGTGGTCGCCCCTATCTTGCCCGCGGCCGGGCTGGCCCCCAGGTTGGCGGCCCCAGACAGTATGGCCACCGCCACCAGGGGGATCACCAGCATCTTGATGAGCTGGATGAAGAGAGTGCCAAAGGGCGCGAAGACGGTGGCTTGCTCGCCCATGATCGCACCGGCCATGGCCCCCAGTATCATGGCGACCACGACCTGGAAGCCAATGTTCTTGATTAATCCTTTTTTAAACACAGAATGTTCCTTAAATGAGCAACTATTGACACTTTCCTAGTGCAATTCACTACCCAGGGTAATAAAACTGCCCCATTACCCTGAGGCCGCGTTTTATCTCATATTTATTCTGCGTTTAACATCCCGTTTCCTGAACACCGCGCATTTAACATCTTATTGATAAAATACAGACTCATAGGGTGCATCCGGATTTTTCCCCATTTCACCATGACAAGGGCCGAAAAGGTGTGCTACGTTGACCCGTCAACCATGCATACAGGGAAGAAAAGATGCTGAAAGTTAACGAGTATTTCGATGGAAATGTTAAATCCATCGGTTTCGAGCAAAAAAATGAGAAAGCCACGGTCGGCGTGATGGCTGTCGGTGACTATCTGTTCAACACCGCCGCCCCCGAGCGGATGACGGTGGTCAAGGGTGCCCTGTGCATCCAGCTGGCCGATGAAGACACCTGGACCACCTATCAGCAGGGTCAATCCTTCGAGGTGCCCGGCCACTCCTCCTTCAAGCTGGAGGTGAAGATACCCACCGCCTATCTGTGCGAGTTCCTCGACTAGGCCCGTCAAACTGTTGCCATGAGGCGCCCCAGCGGCCCTCGTGGCCTCTTTCCCCTCCCCATGCTCACCCATTTGTGCACCTTTATCACAAGCCGCCATTTCCCCTCTTTCCATCGACTACAAAAAATTTACAATGTTTAGACGAAATCCATAATCGGAGTACGTCATGATCAGTGTCTTCGACCTGTTTTCCATCGGGATAGGCCCCTCCTCCTCCCACACTGTGGGGCCCATGCGCGCCGCCTGTGCCTTCATCAACGCACTCAGGCAGGCCGGCCTCCTCTCCCGCACCGAACGGGTCGTCACCGAGTGTTATGGCTCCCTCGGCCAGACCGGCAAGGGGCACGGCACCGGCAAGGCCATCATCCTGGGGCTGGCGGGTTTCGATCCCGAATCCGTCGACATCGAGGCCATTCCGGACTTTCTCAGCCAGGTGGAACACAGCCAGAGCCTGCGCCTGGGGGGCGAGCAGGCCAGCCTGTTCCCCCGGGTCGGCGCCATCATCTTCAACCGGCGCAAGACCCTGCCCGCCCACTCCAACGGCATGACCCTGCGCGCCTTCCAGGGCGATGACCTGCTGTTCGAGCAGACCTACTACTCCATCGGCGGTGGCTTCATCATCGAGGAGAGCCACTTCGCCAACGCGAAAGAGGAGGCGGCCCGCTTCGATGCGGCTCACCCCGTCCCCTACCCCTTTGAGAGCGGCGCCCAGCTGCTGGCTCACTGCCAGGAGAGCGGCCTCTCCATCTCCGGGGTGATGCTGGCCAACGAGAAGGTGTTTCGCAGCGAAGCCGAGATCAAGGCCGGCCTTCGCAAGATCTGGCAGGCGATGCAGGGCTGCGTGGAGCGCGGTTGCCGCAGCGAGGGGGTGCTGCCCGGCGGCCTCAAGGTGAAGCGGCGAGCTCCCATCCTCTACCGTCAACTCAACGGGGAGACCAACTTCAACAAGGATCCCCTGATGGTGATGGAGTGGGTCGATCTCTTTGCCCTGGCCGTCAACGAGGAGAACGCCGCCGGTGGCCGGGTGGTGACGGCGCCGACCAATGGCGCCGCCGGCATCATCCCCGCCGTGCTGCACTATTACGATCGCTTCGTGCGCAAGGTGGATGACGAGCTTCTGATGCACTACTTCCTCACCGCCGCCGCCATCGGCATCCTCTACAAGAAGAACGCCTCCCTGTCGGGGGCCGAAGTGGGTTGTCAGGGGGAAGTGGGGGTCGCCTGCTCCATGGCCGCGGGTGCCCTCGCCGAGTTGCAGGGCGGCAGCCCGGCCGTGGTCGAGAATGCGGCCGAGATCGGCATGGAGCACAACCTGGGGCTGACCTGCGATCCCATCGGCGGCCTAGTGCAGGTGCCCTGCATCGAGCGCAACGCCATGGGGGCGGTCAAGGCGATCAACGCCGCCCGCCTCGCCCTGCGCGGCACCGGCGAGCACAAGGTGTCGCTGGACAAGGTGATCAAGACCATGTGGGAAACCGGCAACGACATGAAGACCAAGTACAAGGAGACCGCCCGTGGCGGCCTCGCCGTCAACATCACCGAATGTTAACGCCAGGTAACTTGGCGGCATTTGACACTCATCTACCCGGCTCGTCCGGGTATTTTTTTGCGAAACGTTTGCCAGACACTTAACAAATTGGATAACCATCAAAATTAATTTTATACTCGCGCCGTCAATTCAACAAAAATAGATCTGTTTCAACTTTTTTTAGGCATTGAACCGTTAGACTACACCCAGCTGGTTCATTGGCCTTTTGTGACGACAGACCCGTCCCATGGATCACCCCAATTTCTGCGAGCGGGCATGGCGCCCCCTTCTACCCTGAGGTAATTGTTACATGATCAGCGTTTTTGATATCTTCAAAATCGGTGTTGGCCCCTCCTCTTCCCACACTGTCGGCCCGATGAAGGCGGCCAAACAGTTCGTGGATGAACTGCGTGCTGGCGGCAAGATCCGTGACATCACCCGGATCCAGGTCGACGTCTACGGCTCTCTCTCCTGGACCGGCAAAGGCCACCATACCGACACCGCCATCATCATGGGTCTGGCCGGCAACCTGCCGGAAAATGTCGATATCGACGGCATCCCCGAATTCATCTCCCGTGTGGAGCAGACCGGTCGCCTGCCTATCGGCCTGCACTGCCATACCGTCAGCTTTCCCCGCGACGCCATGGTGTTCCATGACGAGGCCCTGCCCCTGCACGAAAACGGCATGAAGCTGACCGCCTTCATCGAAGACACCGTCGCCTACAGCAAGACCTATTACTCCATCGGCGGTGGCTTCATCGTCGACGAAGAGAACTTCGGCAAGGCCGACAGCGGCGCCATGGCCGTGCGCTACCCCTTCAAGAGCGCCGCCGAGCTGCTGGCCCATTGCGGTCAGACCGGCCTGTCCATCTCCGCCGTGATGCTGGAGAACGAGAAGTGCTTCAACACCCCGGAAGAGATCTACAAGAAACTTGGCAAGATCTGGACCACCATGCGCGAGGGGATCGAGCGTGGCTGCCGCACCGAGGGTGTGCTGTCCGGTCCGCTGCGGGTACCGCGTCGTGCCGCGCCCCTCTACCGCCAGCTCACCACCAACGAGAACCTGTCCAACGATCCCATGAACATCGTCGACTGGGTCAACATGTTCGCCCTGGCGGTCAGTGAAGAGAACGCCGCCGGTGGCCGCGTGGTCACCGCACCGACCAACGGCGCCGCCGGCATCATCCCCGCCGTGCTGGCCTACTACGACAAGTTCATCCAGCCGGTGGGTCGCGACGAGTACACCCGCTTCTACTTGGCCGCCGCCGCCGTCGGCATGCTCTACAAGATGAACGCCTCCATCTCCGGCGCCGAAGTGGGCTGCCAGGGTGAGGTGGGCGTCTCCTGCTCCATGGCCGCCGCCGGCCTGACCGAGCTGATGGGTGGCAGCCCGGAGCACGTCTGTGAAGCCGCCGAGATCGGCATGGAGCACAACCTGGGTCTGACCTGTGATCCGGTCGCCGGCCAGGTGCAGGTGCCCTGCATCGAGCGCAACGCCATCGCCGCCATGAAGGCCGTCAACGCCTCCCGCATGGCCCTGCGTCGCACCTCCAAGCCGCGCGTCTCCCTGGACAAGGTCATCGAGACCATGTACATCACCGGCAAGGACATGGACTCCAAGTACCGTGAAACCTCCCGCGGTGGCCTGGCCATCAAGGTGATGCAGGTTGCCTGCGAATAAGTCACTCGGCTGACAATGAAATGGAAAAAGGCGGGATCCCCGCCTTTTTTATTGCCCGCTATTCCCCGATATAAGGCTCGCCAAAGCACCGCACCTCGCTGCCCGATATTTCGGAACGAGGCAGCCTATATCACCCGCTTGCCCCCAGCCTGCCACTCCACTTATTCCAGGATGCGATCCGCCAAGGTGCCCACCGCCACCACGAAATAGGGGGAGCGATTCCAGTGACGCAGCACCAGATAATTGTCGTAGGCGAGATAACTGCGCCCATGGATGTCGTCTGGCCGGATGAGGGAGGCCTGCATATCGACCTTAGGAAGCCGGGAGCCGTCTTGCTGGCGTACCCCCAGGGCCTGCCAGGCCGACAGCGGCTTGCGAACCTCAAGCCCGAAGAGCGCCGGGTCGAGGGAGTCCGGCACCCGCACTCGCCTGCCCCAGGTCTCGTCTTCGCGCCAACCGTTCCGGTGCAGATAATTGGCTGCCGAACCAAATACATCCGCGAGATCTCCCCACAGATCCTTTCTGCCATCCCCGTCCTGATCCACCGCGTATTTCAGAAAAGACGAGGGCATGAACTGCACCTGTCCCATGGCGCCGGCCCAGGATCCCTTGAAGGCCTTCGGGGTCACGTGACCCTGCTCGATAATACGCAAGGCATCGAACAGCTGCCCCTTGAAGAAGGCCTCACGGCGCCCCTCCCAGGCCAGAGTCGTCAGGGAGGATATCAGGGGAAAATTGCCGGTCAATTTACCGAAATTGGTTTCTATGCCCCACAAGGCGACAATAAAACGGGGTTGCACCCCATATTCCCGACCTATTTTCGTGAGCAGCGGCAAATGTTGGCGATATAAGGCTCTGGCCTGATTGACTTTCCATTGGGGCACGGCGCGAGGAATATAGGTATCCAGGGTCAGTTTGAATTCAGGCTGGTTTTTGTCGTGCTTGATGGCCACCTCGATGAGCCGAATATCGGCGAAGGCGGCCTGCACCGTAGCGGCCGAAATACCGGCCGCTACGGCTTCTTGCTTGAGGGTGGTGACATAGGCGTCGAAGTCGGGTCTGGCCTGCAGCGGCATGCTCAATACACCGCTTAGCAATAACAGCGCCAGCCGACCCCGCATCAGGATGAGGCCTTTAATTGCGCCTTGTGCTGCTCCAGCAGATTCTCCGGCGGCGGCGGCACCTGCAGGTAGAAGCCTTGGGACTTGAGCGCCTCCATCACCCGCTCGGTGGAGGCCAGCCCCAGGGGCTTGGCCGGGTCCAGCTTGGTCATCAGGACCAGCTCTGGGCGGCCGAAGGTACTCATCAGTGCCTCTGGCACCCGGGAAAAGTCCTCTCTCCTTTCAATAAAGAGATAGGTCTCGGCTTTTTTGCGACTTTTATAGACTGCACACAACATGGAAATTGATATAATCCCATCGGTTTATTGCCTCTGATGGTGGCAAACTATAACATCGGAAAATGAATAACAATAACGGATTACCGTCTCGGTTCGGGGAAGATTCATGGTTGAGCGCGATAACGAATTGAAAGGGACTACCTTCACTATTTCTGTGTTGCATCTCAGCGATGGCAATCCGACGCGGATCCGTCAATTGTTGGCGGCCAAGGTTGCCCTGGCCCCCCAGTTTTTTAATTGCGCCCCCCTGGTGATCAACGTGGAACGGCTCGCGGCCATTCCGGATTTCGAGCAGCTCAGGGAGCTGGTCGAGTCGGAAGACTTCGTGCTGGTCGGGATCACGGGGGCCAAGGATGAGGCGATGAAGACGGCGGCCAAGGCAGCAGGGCTCGCGGTCATGGTCTCCGGCAAGAGCCGCAAGGCCGAGCCGGAACCCGCCCCGACGCCCAAGCCGGTCGAACCCGTCATCGAGGCCGCCCCTCAGCCCGAGCCTGCCCCCCTGCTGGCAAGCAAGGTGCACGTGGGGCCGGTGCGCTCCGGCCAGCAGCTCTACGCCGCCGGCACCTCTTTGGTGGTACTGGGTTCGGTGAGCCCGGGGGCCGAGGTCATCGCCGATGACAGCATCCATGTTTATGGCGCCCTGCGTGGCCGAGCCATCGCGGGGGCCAAGGGCAATGCCCGGGCCCGCATCTATTGTCAGCAATTACAGGCCGAGCTGCTCTCCATCGCCGGCACTTTCCAGCTGAGCGATGCGCTGCCGGCAGGCCTTATCCAAGAGCCAGTCCATATCCGGCTGGACAACGAACAACTCCGTATAGACCGTATCAAATAGAGTTACAAGGAAGCGAGAATGGCGCGAATCATAGTCGTTACATCGGGCAAAGGCGGCGTTGGCAAGACTACCACCAGCGCGGCCCTGAGCACCGGCCTGGCCCAGCGTGGCCACAAGACGGTGGTCATCGATTTTGACATTGGCCTGAGAAACCTGGATCTCATCATGGGCTGCGAGCGGCGCGTGGTGTACGACTTCGTCAACGTGATCAACGGTGAGGCCAACCTCAACCAGGCGCTGATCAAGGACAAGCGCTCCGAGAACCTGTTCATCCTGCCCGCCTCCCAGACCCGGGACAAGGACGCCCTGACCCGCGAAGGGGTGGAGAAGATCCTGGATCAGCTGGCGGAGATGAAGTTCGACTACATCGTCTGCGACTCCCCCGCCGGGATCGAGTCCGGCGCCCTGATGGCACTCTACTTTGCCGATGAGGCCATCGTCACCACCAACCCGGAAGTCTCCTCCGTGCGTGACTCCGACCGCATCCTCGGCATCCTGGCCTCCAAGTCCCGCCGCGCCGAACGTGGCGAGGATCCCATCAAGGAGCACCTGCTGCTCACCCGCTACTGCCCGACTCGCGTCAGCCGTGGCGACATGCTGAGCGTGCAGGATGTGCAGGAGATCCTGGCCATCAAACTGCTCGGGGTGATCCCGGAGTCTCAGGCGGTGCTGCGCGCCTCCAACTCGGGGGAACCGGTCATCCTGGACAAGGAGTCAGACGCCGGTCAAGCCTATGAGGATGCCGTTGCGCGTCTGCTCGGCGACACCAAGGATTTTCGTTTTCTGGAAGAAGAGAAGAAGGGCTTCTTTAGCCGACTGTTCGGGAGTTAAGCATGTCATTATTGGATTATTTTCGTTCCAACAAGAAACAGAACACCGCACAACTGGCCAAAGAGCGGTTGCAGATCATCGTCGCTCACGAGCGTTCTTCCAGAGGGGGGCCGGATTACCTGCCCCAGCTCAAGCAGGACATCCTCGACGTGATCCGTAAATATGTGCAGATCGATCCGGACAAGATCACCGTCCAGCTGGATCAGAAGAGTGATGAGCTGTCCGTCCTTGAGCTCAACATCACCTTCGCCGACGACAACAAGAAGGGATGAGCTGACGCCCCATGCGTGACCCCTTCCCCCAATGAAGACCGGATCCGTTGCCAGGATCCGGTTTTTTATTGCCCTCGAAGCGGCGCGTCTCGCCAAGGACGCGGGGGCCAGCTAGAATATCGCCCGCCGCCATGCGGCCATGCCATTCCGGCATCTTCCCCTCTATCTGGAACAGACCGCTTATGTCTTTGAACGACGAAATGCACAGCGTCGAGGAACTGCTCGACACCGCCCTCGAACTCTTCATGGAGCTGGCCTCCGACAACCTGCCGGAACACGAAATCGCCCTGTTCAACCAGGAGTTCAACAATCGCGGCCTGCTGGCAGAGAGCGATCCGGCGGATGACTGGGAAGCGGACGTGGGTTTTGCCGTGAACGATGAGGAGTATGCCGAGATCTGGGTCGGCCTTGGCAACGCCGCAGAAGAGTATGAGCACCTGTTCGCCCGCATGCTGCTCTCCCGCCGTGTCGACGAGAAGTTCTGCCACATCGAATGGCTACCCCAATAATTCCCGACCCCGATGATCCTGGCCACTACGACTGGGAGCCCGCCCCCGTGCGGCCGCCATTGATGCGCCGCCTGCTTGGTGGGGTCGTCAAGTTGCTGCTGGCGGCCGTGCTCAGCACCATCGTCTCGGTGGCGCTGCTGCGCTTCATCGACCCGCCCATGTGGACCTGGCGCCTGGAGCGGGCGCTCTTCCCCCCCGCCAAGGTGGCCGAGGTCAAGCATGACTGGGTGCCCCTCGAGCAGATATCCAAAGAGCTGCAGCTCGCGGTGATCGCCGCCGAGGATCAGCGCTTCGCCGAGCACAACGGTTTTGACATGAATGCCATCAGCTCGGCCCTAAAACACAACCAGCAGAGCCGGCGGGTACGCGGCGCCAGCACCCTGAGCCAGCAGACGGCGAAGAATCTCTTCATGTGGAGCGATCGCAGTTTCCTGCGCAAGGGCATAGAGGCCTGGTTTACCCTGTTGATGGAACTCGGTTGGGACAAGTCCCGCATCCTCGAGGTCTATCTGAACATCGTGGAGTTCGGCCCCGGCATCTATGGCGCCGAGGCGGCCGCGCGGCACTATTTTGGCAAACCGGCCGCCCGCCTGACCCGCTACGAGGCCTCATTGCTCGCCGCGGCCCTGCCCAATCCCTGGCGTTACCGGGTCCAGCCCCCCTCCCCCTATGTGCAGCAGCGCTCGGCCTGGATCCGCCGCCAGATGGGGCAGCTCGGTCAGGTGACCCTGAACAGAGTACACGGGGCGGATTAATCCTTGCCGGCAGGATCCACTGCCGGCCCCAGATGACCGCCAACCGTCTCCCTGTGCAGGGGCAGATAGTGCCACCACCAGGTCTCCCGTCGCCGCTTGATCTGCCGCCTGTACTGTCGTCGTTTCATGCCGCCCTCATCCTGCCATCATGCCGGAACAGGTCTGTTAACCTTATCTCCTGAATCATCCCATGGACAGGGCCCTTGCGCCCCGATCTGGCCCCCATCTTCAATAATTGATACAGTGGCGCACCTGGATGTATCTGGAGTGAATGCATGGAACAACGTAGCCCGGATCAGCTGGTCGAGTGGGCCTATGATCAGTTTCTCGAGCAGGCCGCCGACATGCTGGCCCCCGAACAAATCGTCGACATCACCCTCGAATTCGAACAGCGGGGTGCCGTCGAGGCGACCCTGCCCAATGCGGACTGGTCGACCGAGCTCGGCGTGCCCGTCGACATGGAGCGCTGGGTCGAGGTGTGGGTCGGTTTGCTGGATCATCAGGACGAATTCGAGGTGATCTACGCCGCTTTCCTGCTGCCCCGCAATCGCAGCGAGCACGAGGTGCATGTGCGCTGGCACCGCCAGCAGCAGGCATGAGAAAGGCGCCCATGGCGCCTTTCTTGTTTCTGCGATCCGCGATATGCGCTCAGGGCCGTGCGGCTATCGCCTTGGTCAGGCAGCGGCGGCACCAGCAGGCACTCGCCTCGCTCATGGGCAAGGCAGGCAGCTGGCTGCACCAGCACTCCGCAATGGTGTTCCCCGCGGAGACGGCACAGAAGGCCGGCTCGCCACAGCCAGGACAGACATGGGTACTGATTGAGCCATCCAGCTCGGCCATGCGCGCGAGCTGGGCTTCGCTGTCCATGGCGGACCACTGGCCAATCTCGGTCAGGGTGCGGCCACAACCGAGGCAGAGCCCGTCCTTGGCCTTGCAGTGACCGATGCAGGGGCTCGGCACTTACTCGCCACCCGCGTCGCTGGCATCGGCCTTGGCGGCATCCACCAGACTGATGCTGTTGTCTTCGATGACGATCTTGCCCTGCTTGTAGAGGCCGCCGATGGCCTTCTTGAAGGTGCCCTTGCTCATGCTGAACATCTTGTAGATGAGATCGGGATCGCTCTTGTCACCCACCGCCAGGCTGCCACCCTGTTTCTGCAGCCGCACCAGGATGCGCTCGCCGGCGTCGTCCATCCGCGCCGTCACCCCCGGCTTTTGCAGGGTCAGATCCAGCTTGCCATCGTCGCGCACCTGCTTGACCCAGGCGGTCAAGGGGCGCCCCGTCATCACCCGGCCGAACACCTCGTTCTTGAACAGCATGCCGGAGTACTGGCCGTTGACCACGGCCTTGATGCCGAGGGGGGTATGCTCCCCCGGCAGGGCCGTCACCTCGTCACCAGCCTTGAAGGGGACGCGGTCGATGCGCAGGAAGCGCTCGAGGCGGCTGGTGCCCACCATGCGCCCCTCGTTGTCCAGCATCAGATGCACCAGATAGACGTGACCCACCTGCATCGGCTTGTTCTGCTCGCGGCTCGGCACGAACAGATCTTTTTTCATGCCCCAGTCGAGGAAGGCACCGATCTTGTTGGCGTTGACCACCTTGAGGCCGACGATGTCTCCCACCATGGCGAAGGGTTTGTCGGTAGTGATCACCGGCTCGCAGTCGGCATCCAGATAGAGGAAGACGGACACCTCCCCGCCTTCGGCCACGCCTTCCGGCAACTGGCGCTTGGGCAGCAGCAGCTCGCCATACTCTTCGCCAGCCGCCAGCCAGGCGCCACGCTCTTCGAGCTCAACGACGGTGAGGGTGTTCATTTTGCCAATCTGTAACATGGTGATCTCTTCTTTCAATATCCGGATGGGCCCGTATCTGGGGCCTGTCGTATTGGTGCGCATCGCCCCTATCATCCCATGGACGGTGACAGCCGGCGTCATTTTACATGCAGGCGCGCATGTTACCCCAGAGCCGTGACGGGACCTAGCCCCTTGCTCTTTCAGGGCCATTATTTTCGGGCCCACAGCCGGTCGACCTGGCGATAATAGCAGCATTCAGCCGCCCGTTTGCTGCAAATAACCCCATTTTTGGGTAGACTGCGCCGCCGTTTAATCCACAGGACGCCTCGATGAACCCAGCCACTCGCACCCGCCTTCTCAATCAATGGACTCAGCATCACAGCCGGCAAGATCTGAGTTACCCAGCCCTGCACGGTTTCCTCTGCGCCCGTCTGGCGGGGCCGGTTACCCCCGACTGGCAGGCGCCCCTCGGCGGATTGTTCGAAGACGAGTGTGAGCCTGACGCCCAGAGCGGTGCGGCCCTTTCGCACCTCATCGCCGAGCTGGAAGCCCTGGCCGACGAGGGTCAGCTCGCCCTGCCGAACCAGTGTCGCCTCTCCACCGACACCCCGGAGCAGGTCTTCGCCAAGGCTCATCCTCTCGGTCAGTGGAGCTATGGATTCAGCCTGGGGCTGGCCCAGTGGCCCACACCCAGGGATCTGAACGCCCCCCTCACCCGTTTGCGCTACAGTCTGGCCGCCGAGCTCTGCCTGTTTCGTGACGAGCCCATGGCCCGCATGCTGCACCAGGCGGCGGGCAGCGAGCTCTCCTTCCTCGATTTCTGCAAGCGCCAGCGCCAGCAGATGAAGGCGGCCCTCAACCAATTGCTGACCCTGGATCACCACACCCTCTCATCCGATGATCAGGGTGCCCCCGAGACGGAGCAGAGCCAGCAGTGGCAACAGTGGTTCGAGCAGGCGGCGGCGTGCCGGGATCCCAAGGCGCGGCTGAGCTGGTTTGAGAAGATAGTCAGGGATGCCGAGCCGCAATTCGATGACGCCTTCTGGCAAGGCACCGCCGGCCATGGCTGGGGCGCCGAACAGGCTCGTCCCCTGCTGGCGGCCAGGGCCGGGCGGGCCGACTGCCTGCTGCGGCTGGGGGTCCTCGATGAGGCCAGGGCCGAGTACCAGGCCCTGCTCGCCCTCTGCGTGAGCGATGAGCCGGGCAGCCGTCACCCCTTGTCCAGCCTCTATGCACGGCAAGGGGATTGGGATGCTCTGAGCGCCCTGCTGGTGCGCTTCGACGAGGCCTCCTGCTGGCTGCGCTACAACCAGGCGCTGATGGTCTTTGCCCGGGAAGGGGAAGCGGCGGCCGAGCCCTATCTGGCGGCGGCCATCGCGACCAACCCCCATGTGCCCCCCTGCCTGCTGGGCCAGCGCAAGCTGCCCAAACAGGATCCTCAGGCGTGGCAGGCCGGCAGCCGCGACGAGGCCGCGCTCTATGTGCTCCAGAGCAAGGAGGCCTGGCTTGGGCACAATGCCTTGATCTGGCTGAGGAAACGGTCAACCAAAAAGGTCAATTGAAGCCTTTAAAACTTTTTTCAGCTCCTGGCACGTGCGCCACCGCACATTTTTCTTGTGCATTTTCAGACAAATGCCCTTGTGTTACGTATCATCAAGGTCAAAGTATCAAGAGAAACTGCACCCGATGCAGCCGCTACAGCAGGATGTCATATGTCAAAGATCATTGAGCTGCTCGCCCACTACCCTCCCTATCAGCTGGTGCACGCCGCTGAGATGGTGCGCGATACCTTCGAACAGTTTTACCAGCAACGCTATCAGCTGACGGTACCCCAGTGGCGTCTGATGATGGTACTCGGCCCCAACTACCCCATCAGCCAGAAGGAGCTGGTGGAGGCGAGCGGGATGGACAAGGTACGGATCTCCCGCGAGATCCACCGCCTGGTGGAGAAAGGGATACTGTTCACCGAGAGCAGCCCTCAGGACAAGCGCATCAGCCTGGTCTCCTTCACCCATGCGGGGCTGGTGCTGTTCCAGCAGCTCAAGACGGAAGCGGGCAGCTGGCAGCACACCCTCACCGACTATCTGCCCGCCGAGGCGCGCGAGAGCATCCGCCTGCACCTGCAGAGCGTGAGCGATGCCATCGAGCAGTTGCATCTGCTGGATCAGGAGCAGCAACCATGAATCTGAAGAACTTCCCCACCATGGACATCCACATACTGCTGAGCACGGTCAACATGCAGCTGCGTGATCACTACGATGATCTCGACGATCTCTGCCGGGCTCAGGAGCTGGACAAGGCCGCCCTGGAGGCTCGCCTCGCCGGCGGTGATTTTCACTACCAGGCTGATCAAAAACAGTTCAGATAGGGATCCGGATCACAGAGTGCCCAGCCGGGCTGGCTCTGGCGGCAAAAGCTGCTAAGGTGGAGTGACCTGTCGCCTGACGTATGGATACATCAGGCTGTCACACAGAGCGGATACCCTTATCCGTGTACCACTAGCCAAGGACGACGCCATGCACCTGACCCGACAGACCAGCCTGATCATCATCAGCGCCCTCTTCACGATCAGCCTCTTCTCCCCCCAATTGCCTGACAGCACTGAGCAGTGGCTCAGCAGCCTGCTGCTGGGATCCCTGGTGGTCGTCTGCCTGCTGGTAGGCAGCGGTTGTCGTCACTTCCTGCGAGACTGACCTCTCCGGCCCTGGCCGACCCTTTAAAAACACAACGCAGCCCGAGGGCTGCGTTGTTGTTTCTGTCTGGCAGAGTGCGAGCGGATTAGATAGCCAGGGCTTCCAGCTGCTCTTTCGCCTGCTCGATACCCTTGGCCTGGGCATCCGGGCCCATGCCCATACCTTCGGCGTAGATGAAGTCCACCTCATTGATACCGATGAAGCCGAGCACGGTGCGCATGTAGGGGGTCACCAGATCGGTGGCATTGCCCACGTGCAGGCCACCGCGGGGGCTGACCACCAGGGCGCGGGTGTTTTCCACCAGGCCGACCGGACCGGTCTCGGTGTAGCGGAAGGTCACGCCGGCGCGAGCCACCAGATCAATCCAGTTTTTCAGCTGGGTCGGGATGTTGAAGTTGTACATGGGGGCCGCAATCACCACCAGATCGCTCGCTTTGAGTTCGGCAACCAGCTCGTCGGACTGGGCCAGCACGGCCAGCTGACGCTCGCTCAGGTTCTCCCCGCCGCGCAGACCGAAGGCCAGCTCGCCATCCAGCACCGGCAGGTTCAGGGCAGCCAGATCGCGCACTGTGATGTTGTCATCCTGGTGATCGGCCAGGAAGCCGTCGATCAGGGCGTTGGACTGAGAGTATTGACCCAGGATGCTGGACTTGAGTACGAGGATGTTGGCCATGGTAAGACTCCATTTGGTTATCAGTTGGACAGTAGCACTGTCGATGGAGGTCACTATAAACACTGGCTTTCCCCCCTGATAGCGAAAATAGATGCTCAACTCATTCAAAAATTTTGATGTGTGTGCATTTCCTCGCCATCGGGGTTTTCATCGGGCTCCCGCCCTTGGCAGAACAAACGATTGCCGTTATGATCCGCCGCACTTTTTTGCATGACTCCGGATCCCATGGAACCCTCTCGCAGGCACTCCCCCTTTGCTGGCGCCGTCTGGATGATGGTGGCAGGCCTCTGCTTCGCCGCCGTCAACAGCCTGAGCCAGTATGTCAGCTTCAAGCTCGGCCTCGCCTCCACCCAGGTCGCCTTCCACCAGTACCTGATCGCCTTGATCTGCCTGCTGCCCTGGCTCATCCGCCACGGCCTGCGCCAATCCCTGATGACCAATCAGCTGCGGCTGCACCTGCTGCGGGTGGCCCTCGCCGTCATCGGCATCCAGTTCTGGCTCTGGGCGCTGGCGGTGCCGGTTCCCATCTGGCAGGGCATAGCGCTCTTGATGACCTCGCCGTTGTTCGCGACCCTGGGATCCGCCCTGCTGCTCAAGGAGCAGGTGAGCCGGGCCCGCATCCTCGCCACCCTGGCGGGCTTTGTGGGGGCCATGCTGATCCTGGCCCCCTGGACCGATGACTTCAGCTGGGCCTCCTTGCTGCCGGTGGCGGCGGCCCTGTTCTGGGCCGGTTACTCACTGCTGGTGCGCTATCAGGCGGCGAGCGAGTCGTCCCACACCATAGTGGTCTACCTGCTCATCTTCAGCACCCCGTTCAACGCCATGCTGGCCCTGCCGGAGTGGCAGTGGCCGAGCGAGACCCAGTGGTTGCTGGTGGCGGCCTCCGGCGTGCTGTCGGCCCTGGCCCAGATGTCCATCGCCCGCGCCTACAGCGTGGCCGAGGCGTCCTTCGTGCAGCCGTTCGACTTCGCCAAGTTGCCCATGAACGTGCTGGCCGGCTGGCTGGTGTTTGGCTGGGCGCCCCCGGGCCGATTGTGGCTCGGCGCCGCCATCATCATAGGCGCCATCACGCTGCTGACTCATCTCGAGCAGCGCGCCCACAAGTCCGTTTCCTGAGGTACGCCATGCGTGCCTCTTTTTTTGTCCGCTCATTGGCCACCCTGTGCGCCGTACACGATGGACCATCGACATGAGGAGAGATCGAATGTTTGGAACCGCCACCCGCCCCGGCGCCACCCGCGCCCTGCTGCTGGGCTCCGGAGAGCTTGGCAAGGAAGTCGCCATCGAGCTGCAGCGCCTTGGCATCGAAGTGATCGCCGCCGACCGCTACGCAGGCGCCCCCGCCATGCAGGTGGCGCACAAAGCCCATGTGCTGGATATGCTGGACGGCGCCGCCCTGCGCGCCCTGGTCAATGAGGTCAAACCCGACCTCATCATCCCCGAGATCGAAGCCATCGCCACCGATACCCTGGCGGCGCTGGAACAAGAAGGGGTGAGAGTGGTGCCCAACGCCCGCGCCACCCAGCTCACCATGAACCGGGAGGGGATCCGGCGCCTGGCCGCCGAAGAGCTCGGCTTGCCCACCTCCAGCTATCGCTTCGCCCAGAACAAGGAAGAGTTCGACGCCGCGGTGGCGGCCATCGGCCTGCCCTGCGTGGTCAAACCCGTGATGAGCTCCTCTGGCAAGGGCCAGAGCCTGCTGCGGAACCTCGCCAAGCGGGACGACGCCTGGACCTATGCCCAGGAGGGGGGCCGCGCGGGCCGTGGCAAGGTGATCGTCGAGGGCTTCGTGCCCTTCGAGTACGAAATCACCCTGCTCACCGTGCGGGCGGTGGATGGCATTCACTTCTGCGATCCCATAGGACACCGCCAGGAGGACGGCGATTATCGCGAATCCTGGCAGCCCCAGGCCATGAGCGAGCTGGCCCTGACCCGTGCCAAGGAGGTCGCCGCCAAGGTGGTCGAGGCCCTCGGCGGCCACGGCCTGTTCGGGGTGGAGCTGTTCGTCAAGGGGGATGACGTCTGGTTCAGCGAGGTCTCTCCCCGCCCCCACGACACCGGCATGGTGACCCTTATCTCCCAGGATCTCTCCGAGTTCGCCCTGCACGTGCGCGCCATCCTGGGGCTGCCCATCGGCCACATCACCCAGTACGGGCCGAGCGCGTCGGCCGTGGTGCTGCGAGAGGGCCACAGCCAGGACATCCGCTATCGGGGCATTGGCGAGGCGCTGAGCCTGGTGCCGGGTGCCCAACTGCGCCTGTTTGGCAAACCCGAGATTGCCGGTCGTCGCCGGCTCGGGGTGGCGCTCGCCCGTGCTGAGCAGTGTGATGAGGCCGTCGAGCAGGCCAAGGCGGTGGCAGCGAGGGTCGAGGTCATCTTTTAAGCAACTGGCGTTGCCCGCATGATCCCGCGCAAGGGGCAGTGAAATGCCCCTTTTGCATTTGTGCGTCCGGCTTATAATCCCCGTTCAACCTTGTCAGGAGTAGATGATGTTAACTGCCGTGATCTTCGATATGGACGGTGTCCTGATCGATTCCGAACCCTTTTGGCAGCGCGCCCAGATGGCCGTGTTCGCCGAGCTGGGCCACTTCCACACCGAGGAAGACTGCAACTCCACCATAGGGGTGCGCATCGATCAGCTGGTGGCCCACTGGTATCGCATTCGTCCCTGGAGCGGCCCCAGCCAGGACGAGGTGGTGCAGCGCATCCTGGATCAGGTGATCGCCCTCATCCTGAGCGAAGGCCAGCCCAAGGAAGGCGTGCTGGAGGCGCTGGCGCGGATGGAGGCCCGTGGCCTCAAGATCGGGCTCGCCACCTCCTCGCCGTTTTCCATGGTGGACGCCGTGCTCGGCAAGCTTGGCATCAAGGATCGCTTCTTGGCGGTGCACTCCGCCGAGGTGGAGCGCTTCGGCAAGCCCCACCCGGACGTCTATATCCACGCGGCCGAGAAGCTCGGCGTCGAACCTGTCCATTGTCTGGCCATCGAGGACAGCTTCACCGGCTTGCTGGCGGCCAAGGCGGCCTCCATGAAGGCGCTGATAGTGCCGGATCCCGCATTGGTGGGGGATCCGCGCCTCGCCATCGCCGACCATGAACTCGGCTCCTTGGCCGATCTGGATGGCGCCATGCTGGAACGCTGGATAGCCTGAGCCGTCGGGAGAGGGAGGCGCAGATCGTTCCCATGTGTCCCACCTAGCCATCGCCAACCCTGTTGATCAGCCCCGCCAGGCGGGGCTTTTTATTTTCCTCTCACCAATCAATAAGCTGGGCTCCCAGCATCAGATCCGCGTTCAACCTGACGCATTGCGAGACTCACGGCCCAGCGGAAATGGGCGATGAGTGCCTGCGCCTCAACTCGCATTCCCTTGCCCTAAACGTGCGCTCCCTCGCGGTTGCGGCGCCCCTCGCCGACTAGAATCAGGGTAACAAGGCGGCCCAAGGGCCTGAGGAGGTCACCATGATCGAGTACACCAGCAAGCGTATCGTCTGCCCCCACTGCGGTCACCACACCCGGGTCGAGCTCGACGCCAGCCAGGGGGATCAGGAGTTCTACGAGGATTGTATGGCCTGCTGCAACCCCATCCACCTGAGACTGCACAGGGACGAGGCCCGCGACTGTTTGCAGCTGTTTGTGGATGCGGACGACGAGCAGCTGTTCTGACGGCACCGGGCACATGTATTGCCCTGCACAAGGCAGTGATCTGAACTGCCTGTCTTGTTTTTGACGAAATAAACCATCTATAGAATGCAAAAAAGGCCAGCAATCTGCTGGCCTTTTGGCATCGATGATCAGATGTCGGCTCAGGCACGGGCCGCCAGCACCCGTTCCACCGTATCGACGATGGCCTGGGTCTGGGGGTCTATCTCGATATTGGTGCGCCAGCCCGCCTTGACCCAGCCGAGGTTGGTGCGGGCCAGGGTCTCGGGGATGAGGTTGACGCAAAACTCGTTGGCTCGCACCTCTCCCACGGTCAGGCTGATGCCGTCGATGCCGATGTAGCCCTTGGTCAGCACGTATTTCATCAGCTCGGGGGCGAGGCGATACCAGACCTGGCGGTTGTTCGGGGTGTCGATGACCGAGATGACATCCGCCGTGCCCATGATGTGGCCGGACATGGCGTGACCACCTATCTCGTCGCCAAAGCGGGCAGCCCGCTCCACGTTCACCTTGTCCCCGACCTTCAGCTGCCCGAGATTGGTGAGGCGCAGTGTCTCCTGCATCAGATCGAAGCTAACCAAGTCTCCCTCGACCTGGGTCACGGTCAGGCAGCAGCCGTTGTGGGCGACGGAGGCGCCGAGCGCCAGCCCCTCGCCCCAGGCCAGGCTCGGCATGCGAATCACGTGGGTGCGAAAATTGGGCTGCTCGGTGAAGGCCACCAGTTCGGCTGTGCCTTGTACTATGCCGGTGAACATGTCTCGTCTCCTGCTTGTCAAAAATCGCTGGCAGGTTAACCCTCACCACTTCGCAAGACAAGGCAAGACAAGCGCAGCGGCTGACAAGGCCTGCGCCGATCGCTATAGTGACGGCAGTCAGATCCAGCTCTATGAGGAAGTAAATATGCAGGTATATCAATGCTGTGAAGCCATTCGCATCGCCTATAACCAGATTGGCTCGGGGGAGCAGGGCTATGTGCCGAACGCCATCGCCGCCACCATCCGCGCCCTCAACGCCGTGGCAGGGGACGAACGAGTACCCGCGGACTTGCGCGAACAGGCCGCCTACGCCGCCGCCAACCTGCTGATCAGCGATCACGAAGACGCCTGATCCCGTCAACTCCCGCGAACGGTTTCCCGTTGGCGGTTTTTCAGGCTAGAATGACACCCCCGCTCTTTGTCTCCCCGGCTCCGGGGAGGCAAAAGCTCCTCTCAATCATCCGTTCTTTCTCTTTTTATCTGATCCATTCGGAGGTGTCAGTGCAACGTTATTGGTCCGAGGCGAAGCAACTCGTTCGCCTAGCCAGTCCCATTCTGGTGGCCCAGGTGGCCCAGGTCGCCATGAGCTTCGTCGATACCGTGATGGCGGGCCAGGTCAGCGCCGTGGATCTCGCGGCGGTGTCGGTGGCCTCCAGTTTCTGGCTGCCGATCATCTTGCTGACCCAGGGCATCATCATGGCCCTCACCCCCATCGTTTCCCAGCTCAACGGCGCCCGCAAACGGGACGAGGTGCGCCCCGCCGTGCACCAGGGCTTCTGGCTGGCGCTCATGGTGATCCCGATCGCCATGCTGGCGCTCTATTTCAGCCCGCTGGCACTGCACCTGATGAAGGTGGATCCCGTCATGGCCGCCAAGACCACCGGCTTCCTGCACGCCATCATGTGGGGCCTGCCCGCCTTCGTGCTGTTCCAGGTGCTGCGCAACTTCAGTGAGGGGCTCTCCCACACCATGCCCACCATGGTGATCGGCTTCGTGGGACTGGCGGTCAATATTCCCGCGAACTACATCTTCATTCACGGTCACTTCGGCATGCCCAAGCTCGGTGGCGTGGGCTGCGGCGTGGCCACCGCCATCGTGCTCTGGGCCATGCTGCTGGCGATGATCCTCTATGTGAAGTTCTCCTCCCACTTCAAGAAGATCAACCTGTTTGCCAACCTGGCCCGCCCCAATGGCAGCCGGATCTGGCGCCTGTTCCGCTTAGGCTTCCCCATCGCCATGGCCATCTTCTGCGAGGTGACCCTGTTTACCGTGGTGGCCCTGATGCTGGCCCCCTTCGGCGCAGAGACGGTGGCGAGCCACCAGATAGCCCTGAACTTCTCCAGCCTGGTGTTTATGCTGCCGCTCTCCATCGGGGTGGGTGTCACCATCAGGGTCGGCCACAGCATCGGCGAGGGTCAGCCCGAGCACGCCCGCGTCGCCGCCCGCACCGGCCTGATGCTGGGCATGGCAGTGGCCGCCGGCACCGCCGCCCTCACCGTGCTGCTGCGCGAGCATATCGCCGGTATCTACACCGACGACATGCAGGTGATCACCCTCGCGGCCATACTGCTGTTCTTCGCCGCCATCTACCAGATCTCCGACTCGGTGCAGGTGGTCGCCGCCGCGGCCCTGCGTGGCTACAAGGACACCAAGGCGATCTTCTACGTCACTATCGTCGCCTACTGGGGGCTCGGACTGCCCACCGGCATGATCCTGGGGCTGACCGACTGGGTGGTGCCACGGATGGGGCCGCAGGGCTTCTGGGTCGGCTTCATCGTCGGCCTGACCGGCGCCGCCCTGATGCTGGGCGCCCGCCTGCGTCATATCTATGGCCGCTTCGCGAGCCCGGAGGCCTGTACGGCGCTTTCCCGGGCTCAATAAACAAGCCCGGCAAGAGACGCTGCGAGGCGTGCTATATGAGCGCCTCGCCTGCAAAATCAACAGGCTGCGCAAGAACTGGGCAAACAGTCTCCTTTGTGCATGTCCCTTGTTGACAGCCTTGGGGGCCATGGGTAGTATGCCGACCACGCCAGCAATGCTGGCGTTGTTGAAGTGGGTTTAACGCTCAGTTGGTCAGAGCATTACCTTGGCATGGTGAAGATTGTGTCGTTGGTTCGAATTCATTTCATCGAGTGGGTTTATAGCTCAGTTGGTTAGAGCACTACCTTGACATGGTAGGGGTCGTTGGTTCGAATCCAATTAAACCCACCACTTTTCGTGATGCGTCCTTAGCTCAGCTGGTTAGAGCACCACCTTGACATGGTGGGGGTCGGTGGTTCGAATCCACTAGGACGCACCATCACGACACAGAATTTGCGTCCTTAGCTCAGCTGGTTAGAGCACCACCTTGACATGGTGGGGGTCGGTGGTTCGAATCCACTAGGACGCACCATATTGCCGTGAATGAAACCCTTGGTTTGCAGTTACGGGGATAAAGCGATAGATGATGTGGGTTTATAGCTCAGTTGGTTAGAGCACTACCTTGACATGGTAGGGGTCGTTGGTTCGAATCCAATTAAACCCACCACTTATCGTAAAAGTCGCACAGCGCACCCTGCGTCCTTAGCTCAGCTGGTTAGAGCACCACCTTGACATGGTGGGGGTCGGTGGTTCGAATCCACTAGGACGCACCAAATTTGAAGAGCCCGCTTGATAGCGGGATTTTTGCTTTTCAGCTTTCGATGGCTGTCGGGAGAAGAGGCGGGAGTGATATCTCCCTAAGCACACTTCCCCTCCCTTCCTGCGTCTTCCTGCTGACCTTTCTTCTTTTCTATACCTGCAGCTCCTTTGCATATCACGCGAGCCGTCTCTTGGGGCTAGAAGAGATCCAGCTGCTGGCCACAGATCCGCTCGAACGACTCGCCGATAAATGGCAGGATGGCGTCGGCAATGGGTTTCAGTTGCTTGTCGATGTAGTGCTCGTAGTCGATGGCACTGCGCCTGTATTCCAGTGGCTCTGGCCCGTTCATGGTAACCAGATAGGCGATGGTGCCCCTGTGCTGATAGCGTTGGGGCCGACCCCGGCGCAGGTTCTCCTCGTCCGCCAGGCGCGCCGCCCGCACGTGGGGGGGAACGTTCTTCTGGTACTCCTCGAGCTTCTGGCGCAGCCGCTTGCGGTAGACAAGTAGATCGTCGTGCAGGCCGGCCCGGGTCTCATCCACCATGGTGCGCACATAGCCGCTGGGATCCTGATCGTGAAACACCAGCTCATAGAGGCGGGTCTGGAACTGCTTGGCGAGCGCCGTCCAGTCGGTGCGCACCGATTCGAGCCCCTTGAACACCAGTTGCTCTTCCTCCCCCTCCTCTTGTGTCCCGACCAGGCCGGCATAACGCTTCTTGCTGCCCTTGTCCAACCCACGGATGGTGGGCATCAGGAAGCGGCGATAGTGGGTCTCGTATTCGATCTCGAGATAGCAGGGCAGATCGAACTCCCGCTTGATCAGGGAAGTCCAGTTGGTGTTGATCATGGTGGCCAGCCGCTTGCCAATCTCGTCCGCCTCCCCGGCCCTGACGGCCCGCCCCAGGTGGACGAAGGTGGAGTCCGTGTCGCCGTAGATAACCTCGAAGCCCTCCCCCTCTATCCACTCCCGGGTCTGCTGCATGATGCCGTGGCCGCGCAGGGTGATGGAGGAAGCGAGGCGCGGATCGTAGAAGCGGCAGCCCCCGGAGCCCAGCACCCCGTAGAAGGAGTTCATGATGATCTTGATGGCCTGGGAGAGCGCCTTGTTCCTGGCCGCCTTGGCCCTGTCCCGCGCCGCCCAGAGGGTGGCGATGAGATCCGGCAGGAAGTGGCGGGTGCGGGAGAACAGGGCGCCGCGAAAACCGGGCACCGCGGTAGCGGGCTGTTGCAGCCCTTCCACCAGCCCCATGGGATCGATGCAGAAGGTGCGGATGATGCTGGGATAGAGGCTCTTGAAATCCAGCACCAGCACGTGGCGATAGAGGCCGGGCTTGGAGTCCATCACATAGCCGCCTGGGCTCGCCAGACCACCGTCGGCAGGCAGGTTGGGGGCCACATAGCCACCCCGGTGCAAGCGCGGCAGATAGAGGTTGGTGAAGGCCGCCACCGAACCTCCCACCCGATCCAGTTCGAGGCCGGTGAGGGAGGCCCGCTCGATGGCGAAGGGGATGAGGTGGCAAAAGTCGAAGATCTCCCACACCAGCTTGCAATCTTCCAGGTTGTAGCGGGCGAGTGCTTCCTTGTCCGAGTGGAACAGCTCGGTGATCTTCTCCCCCCGGTTCGCCACATCCTCGATATCCTTGCCGCGGCCCAGCAGTTCGCTCGCCACCGAGTCCAGGCTGTAGCTCGCGAACTGCCAGGTGGCGCTTTTCAGGGTATCGATACCGTCCAGCACCATGCGGCCCGGGATGATGACGTTGCCGGTCTGGGGATCGCCCCGGGACGAGCGCCAGAAGCAGAGCTCGCGCCCCCGCCCGAGACGCAGCCGCCGCCCGCCGAGCTCGGCCCGGCGCAGCAGCAGGCGAAAGTCGAAGTTCACCACATTCCAGCCGATCACGAGATCGGGATCGTGGCGGTTGAACCAGGCCTCCAGGGCGCCGAGCAGGGCATTTTCATCCGCCACCCACTCTATGGTTGTCTCCCAATCTTCGGATCCCGCCTCAGGCACCCCTATCATGATGACCCGCGCATCCTGCTCGCTGTAGAGCCCGATGGAGAACAGGGCCCCGTCCATGGCGCACTCCACATCCAGCGACACCCAGGAGAGTTCCGGGGTCACCCCCTGAGGGGCGCAGCGCGCCTGCTGCACCTCCCAATAACCCTGCTTGCCCCCCTTCTTCACCTGCTTGCCATCGAAGCGGATGCCGGCGGTGATGAAGCGCTCCATCAGGTAGCGCTCCGGCAACCGGATATCCGATTCGAAGTGTTCGAGGCCTCGGATGAGCAAGAGCTCGATAGCCCGGTGGAAGGCGCTCAGGGTGGAGAAGTAGCAACCCACCACGGCCCGGCCGTCGAAGGTATGCATGGGCAGACGGCGAAACCTCCCGCTCACCCCGGCGCCCTTGAACAGCTCGGCCGCCTCCTGCATGTGGTGCTCCGGCAGGAAGAACACCGGCTCCTGCCCCGGCACCACCAGGCGCACCGGTCCCTTGGCGCTCCAGAGCCACATCACTATCTCGGTGTGGGATCCCAGACCGCCGCGCCCGCGCACGTCCCGCCCGTGACGGGTCAGGATGAAACCGTCCTGGGGAGGAGTCTCCGGTGAGAGAGGGGGGCTGGGGGCTGGGGTCACGCTCATGGGGGCATAGATAAGACCTAGGATGGACCTATTGTACGTTCATACAGTACCTGGCCGCAAATGCCATGAAAGCAGACTCGGGGCGTGCCGCTTTTCCCCCTGAGTCTGCCATCCTGGGGCGGATTGGTGCATATTAACCTTATCATCAGTCATCGCTGGATAGGCGGCACCGGAGACCCCATGCGCACTGCCCTGCTCATCCCCCTGCTGGCCGCCGGCCTCATTGGCTGCGGCTCCTCCTCCTCGATCGGCGTGGGCGCCAGCACAGGGGCCTATTACGGCAGCGCCTACCCCTGGTGGTATGACGACTACTTCAACTACTGGGACCATTACTACCCCTGGTGCTGCGACAACCAGGGGGATTTCGACGAGCTCATCAAGAAGTGGTGGGGCGGCCTGGACGCGGATCGTCAGCAGGAGATCAAGGACAAGTTCCACGACTGGCAGGACAACCACGGAGAGGCGGATCTCGCGGCCCTGCGCGGTGACTTCGCCAGCCGCTGGCATGCCATGTCGCCAGAACAAAGAGAGGCGCTGCGGGAAAACAGCAAGCTGCGCCCGAGTGTCAGCAACCCGGACAGAACCCTGCGCTCCCCCCTTGACGACAGAGCCGCCAGAGCCGGGGGTGAGCGCAGCGGCCTGCTCCCCACCACCCGGCCCCAGGCGGACGGCGGCTTGCTCACACCGAGTCCCGCAGGAACCCGCCCCGAGCTGCAACCCAGGCCCCATCTGCCGACTAACCTGGCCGTTCCCCCTCATAGGCCCGCCATGCCCCACCGGATGGCGCCGCCCATGCGCAGTTTCCCGGGGATGCGCCGCCGTTAGGGAGGCGCCCCTTCTTCCCCCTTGTTTAAGGAGCACCACATGACACTGCAATGGCAACGCATCCCCTCCCGCATCACAGACGTGGGGGGCATACCGGTCGCCCGCGCCATCCCGGTCAAGGAGAGGCGCACCATAGGCCCCTGGTGTTTTCTCGATCACATAGGGCCGACCCGGTTCGCCCCTGGCGCCAAGGGGATGAATGTCGGCCCCCATCCCCACATCGCCCTGCAGACCTTCACCTGGATGCTGGAGGGGGAGATATTGCACCGCGACAGCCTCGGCAGTGAGCAGGTGATCCGCCCGGGCCAGGTCAACCTGATGACCGCCGGGCGCGGCATCGCCCACACCGAGGAGTCGATGCCGGGCCATGCCGACCTGCACGCCGCCCAGCTCTGGATAGCGCTGCCAGAGGCAGATCAGGATACCCAGCCCCGCTTCGATCACTACCCGGACCTGCCCAGCTGGCTGGAAGGCGGGGTTACCTTCACCCTGCTTGTCGGCGAGCATGGAGGGCGCCAGGCCCCCACCCTGCGCTTCTCCCCCATGCTCGGCCTGGATCTGCACAACGGCGGACAGGCAGAGTCGACCCTCTCCCTCCCCCTGGATCCTTCGTTCGAACACGGCCTGCTGCCCCTGCAAGGGGAACTCGCCGCCTCGAGCAAGCCCCTCGCCCCGGAAGAGCTGCTCTATCTGCCCCCAGGGACAGAGCAGGTCCAGCTCACCCTGTCCCCGGGGACCAGGGTGCTGGTGATAGGCGGCGAGCCCCTGGCCAAGCCCCTGCAGATCTGGTGGAACTTCGTGAGCTTTGACAGGGAGGCCATTCGCACCGCCGCCGCCGACTGGGAGAGCGGCCATCCGCGCTTCGGAGAGGTGGTGGGTTACGCCGGACCCCGCCTCAGCGCCCCGCCCCTGACCGGGCTCTGATAGCGCGACACAAACGAAAAGAGCGCCATAGGCGCTCTTTTCTTGTCTGCGTTGACGGCGAGGCGGGTGTCCCGCCCTGGCTCCCGTGAAGGCTCAGAACCCCTCTTCCTGCTCCGCCTGCTGGCGGGCTCGGCGTGCCATCGCCTCTTCCTGGGCGCTCTCGATCTCGTGCAACACTCCATCCAGATCGATGGCCGCGGTGCTCTCCTCGAAGAGGCCGGTCAGCTCGGTCTCCGGGCCCAGCTTGCCATCTTCAAACAGGGCCCACATCTCCCGGGCGTAACGGGTCTTGAGCAGCTCGGGGGCGTACATGCCGTAGTAGTTGCGCATGTTGTTGACGTCCCGCTCCAGCATGGCCCTGGCCTGGTTGTTGGCGGCGGCATTCACCACCTGGGGCAGGTCGATGATGACGGGCCCTTGCGCATCCACCAGCACGTTGAACTCGGAGAGATCCCCATGGATGAGGCCGGCGCAGAGCATGCGCACCACGTAGCGGATCACCTTGCCGTGATCGATGAGGGCCTGCTCCGGGGAGAGTGCTACGTCGTTTAGACGAGGCGCCACATCGCCATCCTCGTCGGTGATGAGCTCCATCAGCAGGACGCCGTCCAGGCAGACATAGGGTTTGGGCACCCGTACATTGGCGGCGGCGAGCTTGAACAGGGCATCCACCTCGGTGTTCTGCCATACCTCTTCATGCTGCCTGCGGCCGTATTTCGAGCCCTTCTCCATGGCACGGGCATCGCGGCTGCCCCGCACCTTGCGCCCCTCCTGATAGACCACGGCCTGTTTGAAGCTGCGCTTGGACGCCTCTTTATAGACCTTGGCGCAGCGGATCTCGTCGCCGCAGCGCACCACATAGACGTCGGCTTCTTTGCCGCTCATCAGCCGGCTGATGACATCGTCGACCAGGCCGTCATCAACCAGAGGTTGGATTCGATTTGGAATTTTCATGACCGCCCTTTTACCTTATTTGCACCTTGTTTGCACTCTGTTTGCACCTCGTTCACCCCCGGCAAGATAACGCGAGCCGACGCCCGCTCGCCATCCCCCATCGAGGGCCGCACCGCCAGCGCTTGCCGCACCGCGCTCCCCGGCGCCAAAAGGATATGCCTATCTCCGGGCTCCTGCCCCGGATCGAGGCAAATCCCGGGCTATGTCATGCAAAACGGCCCGCAAGGGGGCCGTGAATGTCACTCGGGATCCGGGGGCAACCCCTGGCGGATGCGCCTTATCCCCTCCTCGTAGAGGCCGTCCTTGCCCTCATTATCCTCCTGAGTCTCGAAGATCTTGAGGAACCACATGTACTGCTCCGGGAAACGAGTGAGTTGCCGTTCCACCATGCGGTTCATGGCGTTGACGTCGGCCATCAGATCCTCGGTGGGGTAAGGGTCGAACGGCGCCTCTATCTCCATCCGGTAGCAGTGCTCATCCTCGTCATAACAGGCCAGCACCGGCACCGCCCTGGCGCCGGTCAGCTTCACCAGCTTGGGCAGGGCCGGCAGGGTCGCCTTGGGATGGTTGAAGAAGGGCACGAAGAGGCTGGCATCGCGGCCATGGTCCTGATCCGGCAGGTAGAAGAAGCTGTCCCCTGAGCGCAGGGCCTTGATGGCCGGCTTGATGCCGACGCTGCGCTCATAGACGCGGCCACCCTTGCTGCGCTCGCGGTTGATGTACCAGTCGAACACCGCATCCTTGGGGCTCTTCATCATGGTGCACAGGGGCACCCCTTCATCCGTGATGAAGCGGCCTATGGTGTCCACCGCCCAGGTGTGGGGCACCACGAAGATCATGGGGCGACCGGCGGCGCGCTCGGCTTCGATGTGTTCCCAGCCCCGCACCTTCATGCGCCCTTTCAAGTACGCCTTGCTGCGCCAGGTCATCTCGCCAAAGCCCATGAAGGTCTTGAGACCCGTGCGGATGGACTTGAGCAGCAGCGCCTCGCGGCCCGCCTCGTCGAGTTCGGGGAAGCAGATCCTGATGTTGGTCTCGGCGATGTAGGCCTGTTTCTTGGAGTAGCGCAGCAGCAGGGGGGCCATGGCATCGGCCAGCCGGTCACGCAGCCTTGCCGGTGTCCAGGCCAACCCGGAGAGCAGGCCGAGGGCCAGCCAGCTGCCCCACCATTTGGGATGCAGCAGACGGGGATGAAATGAGGTGTCGAACACCGGATCTTGTGCGGACATGGTCGTCATCGAATCGTCAAAACAGACCGTTATTTTAGTGATCCTGACAGTTTTATCTACCCTGTGGCCGCCATAGCCCCTTCCCAAGTCACTGATCAGACTAGTTAGAAACAAAAAATGGCCCACATGGGGCCATTTTCAAGCGACTCTTCAGCCGGGGTTCAGAAATGGGGGGACAGGCCGCGCCGTATGCGTTTTATGCCTTCCTCGTAGAGGCCGTCTTCCCCCACCTGATCCTCGCGGGTATCGAAGATCTTGAGGAACCACATGTACTGGCCCGGATGGCGAGTCAGCTGGCGCTCAACGCTGTCGTTCATGCGGCAGGTGTCCGCCAGCAGATCGTTGCTCGGGTAGTCGGCGAAGGGGGCCTCTATCTCCAGCCGATAGCCGTGGGTCGCCTCGTCATAGCAGGCGAGCACGGGCACCGCCTTGGCGCCGGTCAGCTTCACCAAGCGCGGCAGGGCCGGCAGGGTCGCCTTGGGGTGGTTGAAGAAGGGGGCGAAGATGCTCGCCTCGCGGCCGTGATCCTGATCCGGCAGGTAGAAGAAGCTCAGGCCGGACTTCACCGCCTTGATCACCGGCTTGATGCCGGCGCTGCGCTCGTAGACCCGGCAGCCGTTCTTGGCACGCTCGCGGTTGATGTGCCAGTCGAACACCGGGTTGCGGGCGCTCTTCATCATGGTGCACATGTCGAGCCCCTGGCGGGAGAAGTAGTAACCCGCCGCGTCGATGGGCCAGCTGTGGGGCACCACCAGGATCACCGGACGACCGGCGGCCTGCTCGGCTTCGATATGCTCCCAGCCGCTGACCTGGATGCGCTTCATCAGGTGCGCCGGGCTGCGCCAGGTGAACTCCCCAAAGCCCAGCAGGCTCTTGAGACCCACCCGGATGGAGGTCATCAGGATGGCATCGCGCTCCGCCTCGCTCTTCTCCTTGAAGCAGATGGCGAGGTTGGTGCGGGCGATGTAGATCTGTTTCTTGGAGAACCTGAGCACCAGGGGTGCCAGGGCGTCCGCCAGCTTGTCGCGCCAGCGCGGCGGCACGAAGGCGAACACGCCGAGGGCACCGAGGGCCAGCCAGCTCGGCCAGTAACGGGGGCGCAGCAAACGGGACTGAAACGAGCAATCAAATACGGGATCTTGGGAGGACATGGATAGGTCAAATGATAGAGATCAGCATTGGTGGCCATCCTGACAGGTAATACCAGTTAACACCACCTTAATCTTGGCTGAATCACCGACTATTTGAGCCGTTTCACGGATTGACAAATGCAAAGCATCCTCATTTCCATGTCCCGGGGTCCATGCATGACTCCGATGCCAGAGACAGATGCAAGACACCCCGCGAGGCGGGGTGTCTTGGGATGAATGCATCAGGCCCGCGTCTTAGCGGTGGACCGGCTCTCCCTCCACGGAGGCAGACGCGCGTGGCAGCAGGGCCATCAGGTAGCGCAGGGCCACATAGGTGACCACCAGGGTCGCCACCGCGAGCTCCAGATTGGCCAGCACATTGATCTGGGCCACGTAGTGAGCCGCCACCGGCCACTGCGACAGCAGCTGACCGACCTTGAACAGGGCGGTGGAGCCGATCACCAGGGGGAAGGTGAAGGCGGCAAAGCCCGGGGAGAACGGCAGGCGCAGCAGCTTGAACAGGGAGAGATAGATGATCCCCGTCATCAGCACGGCGATCCCGAGCAGCACGGCCACCAGCAGCAGGGAGGGCTCGGCGGTCACGGTCAGGTAACCGGCCAGGGACAGGCTGGCGGGAGCGGCCAGGATGGCGATGGTGGGCTTGGCGGCGTCCGGCACCTCGTGGCTGAAGATGAGGCGATAGAGCATCAGGGGCAGCATCAGGCCGTAGCAGACGAGGCCAAACCAGAGCAGCACGTTGGCCAGCTCGGCGAAGGGGCCCCCCGGGTAGGCGATATCCGCGACTATGATCCCCACCGGCGGCACGAACCAGCTCGGCACCATGTGATGGATCTCGAACTCTTTCGCCCTGTGCCAGACGAAGGTGGCGAGGAACGCCAGGTGCAGCACCACGGCAAACAGCCAGAGCCCCTGCCCCAGCGCCGGATCCAGGTGACCGATGGCCTTGGAGACCACCATGGTGGCCATGGCATAGGTGGGCACCACGCTGCCCACCACGGGGTGGGCGAGATCCTGCCACAACAGGCGCGGGTGCAGCAGGAACTTGCCGGTGAGGACGAGGAGCAGCACGGCGGCGATGGCGGCCCCCAGCAGTTGCAGGCGACCATCGAACTGACCGGCATTTTCCCAGCACCAGCCGAGGCTGGCGATCCCGAGTGCCAGCCCGGCCATGGGGGTCGGGGCAGCAGCCAGAGAACGACGGGTACGTGCGATCATGTTGGATATCCTCTTCTTGATGGTGATGTCCATAGGATAAAGGGGCGGGATCGTTTACGATATCTAAATGAATTGAATCAAGCGTTCAGGAAAACCAAACAACATGAAGCTCACCCTGCAACAACTCAAGGTGTTCGCCACCATAGCCCGCCACGGCAATCTGGGGCTCGCGGCCAACGAGCTTTGCCTCAGCAAGGGGGCCGTCTCCCAGTCGTTGCAGGAGCTAGAGCGCCAGCTCGCCACCCCGCTGTTTGACCGTGTCCACCCCAGGTTGCAGCTCAACAGCGAGGGGCTCTTGCTGCAACCGGCCGCCGAGGAGCTGCTGACCCGGATGCAGGAGATAGAGCAGCTGTTTAGCCCCGACGCCGAGCCCGCCAGCCAGCTGCGCCTCGGCGCCAGCCAGACCATAGGCAACTACCTGCTGCCGAGCCTCTTGGCAGAGAGCGCCAAGGAGCTGGGGCTCCCCCCCAGGGTGACCATCGCCAACACCCACCTGCTGTGCCACGCCCTCGCCCACTTCGAACTGGATCTTGCCCTCATCGAGGGGGAGAACCATCACCCTGAATTGGTGAGCGAACCCTGGCTGGAGGACGAGATGCTGATCGTCGCGCCCCCCCATCACCCCCTGGCCGGACGGCTGGAGCTGCCCCTCGGCCAGCTTGGTGGCGAGACCTGGGTGCTGCGCGAGCCCCAGTCCGGCAGCCGCGAGCAGTTCGAGCAGCAGCTCCAGCCCAGGCTGCCGCGCTGGCAGGCGGGGCTGGAGCTCAACACCCTGGAGGCGGTGATGCTGGCGGTGGAGCACGGCCTTGGCCTCTCCTTTATCTCCCGCCTCGCGGTCTCGGACCGCCTCGCGAGCGGCCGCCTGGTGGCTCTCACCCCAAGTCGCCGCTTCCCGCGCCAGCTCTCCCTGGTCTGGCACAAGCAAAAATACCACTCCGCCACCCTGCGCCGCTTCCTGGCATTCTGCCGCGCCCAGCAACTCCCCGCCCCTCGCGAGCGCTGATGCCGGCGAGGGGCAGTGCACGCCTCGGGGAGCAGATCGCAGTACTGCAATGACGGGTGCCGCAATGACAGAGGGCGCCGCGGCGCCCTCTGTTGATCAAGACAAGGTGACCTCGAGTGATCACGCCCTTTCGTCGGAAGCAGACGCCAGCCCACCCTCGACCCAGCCCAGCACCTGCCGGGTCAGGGCCTGGGGCAGCCAGGGGGAGTCCAGCAAGCCCTCCTGCACGCAGCGGGCGAAGTGATCCGCCTCGTGCTGCATGCCTCCCCCGTCCACCGGCTGATCGATATCTTCAGGCCAACCTGCAAAGGGGATTTTTCCTTGCAAGCGCACCCCTTGCGGGTTCCACCACTTGCCCTCGATGATCAGGGTCCAGCCATCGCCAGCGAGGCAAGCGGCCTTGTCGAGATCCTCGACGATGGAGGCCCCCAGCTCGGCCCGGATCCCCCCGTCGAAGCTGAACCGGGCGCTCAGGTCCACCTCCCCGGGGGCACGCTGCAATCGCACCTCGGGTTCCCCCGCATCCAGCCCCAGCTGCCTGCAGCAGGCGGCGTAGAGCCAGAGCGGATAGACTCCCACATCCCAGCTCGCGCCCCCGTCCAGGGCAGGATCGAACAGCTTGCCCTCAGGAGCCTGCACCGAGCCGAAGGCCGCCCGCAGGGACAGGGGCCCCGGCAGGCCGGGCAGACGTGCGAGCAGGGTGCGCATGGCGGGGAAGCACATCACCTTCATGGCTTCGAGCAGCAACACGTTGCGCTGCCGGGCGAGCGCCACCAGTTCATCCCAATCCTTCTGCCGGGTCACGGCCGGTTTTTCCACCAGCACGTGCTTGCCCGCCAGCAGTATCTCTTTGATCAGGGCGGCATGCTCCGGGTGGATCACCGCCACATAGACGGCGTCCACCTCCGAGCTCTGTGCCAGCGCCCGATAGCTGCCAAAGGCGAGCGGCAGCGCCAGCTCCTGGGCAAACTCATCGGCCCGCCCCTGAGCCCGGGCGGCGATGGCCACCACCCGCCCCAGGCTGGCGTGCTGATTGACGTCGCGGCAAAAACGCCGGGCGATGGCCCCGGCGCCGGCAATCCCCCAGCGCAGTGGCGCTGCCTCTCCCTGTGCTTGCATCTTCTCTCCTGCTTCGTTGTTGACTCTGACGGCGGCCGTTACGCCTTGGCCAGGCTGCGCAGCCAGCGAATCTCATCCCCCCAGATGGACTCGTCAATGGTCTCGAGGATGAGGGGGATGTTGTCGAAACGCGCGTCGTTCATGATGTGGTGGAACACCGCCTCGCCGAGGTTGCCCTGCTGCAGGCTGTGGTGGCGATCCACCCGGCTGCCGAAGGTGCACTTGGCGCCGTTGATATGCATCCCCTTGAGGTACTCAAAGCCGACGATGCGATCGAAATCGGCGAACACCGCGGCGCAGCTCTCGGCGCTGCGCAGATCGTAGCCCGCGGCGAAGGCGTGGCAGGTGTCAAAACAGACCCCGACCCGGCTCTTGTCCTCCACCCCGTCGATGATGGTGGCGAGGTGCTCGAACGACCAGCCGAGGTTGGTGCCCTGACCGGCGGTATTCTCGATCACGGCGGTCACCCCTTCACTGCGTTCCAGCGCCCAGTTGATGGACTCGCTCACGAGCTTCAGGCTGGCGGCCTCCGGGATCTGCTTCAAGTGGCTGCCGGGGTGGAAGTTGAGGTAACAGAGCCCGAGCTGCTCGCAACGTTTCATCTCATCGAGGAAGGCATCACGGGACTTGGCGAGGCCGTCGGGATCCGGGTGGCCCAGGTTGATGAGGTAGCTGTCGTGGGGCAGGATCTGCTCCGGGCGAAACCCCGCCTTCTCGCAGGCAGACTTGAAGGCGCGGATGCTGGCGTCCGAGAGGGGCGCCGCCTGCCACTGGCGCTGGTTCTTGGTGAACAGGGCGAAGGCATTGGCCCCGATGGCCTGGGCTCGGGCGATGCAGTTCTCCACCCCGCCGGCCGCACTGACGTGGGCACCGATAAATTTCATAGGATCTCCTCTTTGGGGCGCCATTATGCCCAAGCCCTGCCCCGGCGCCAAACCGGGATCTTAGATGGCCCCCATAGAAAAGGCGCCCCCAGGCGCCTTGTTCATCGTACTTTCTCACTCACCACTCAGTAGGCGAGACCGGCGCCATAGGCGAAGAGCGGGCTCTGGGAGTCACTCGCCACGTCCGAGTCCTGGGCCAGCACCGCCTGCCAGCTGGAAGGGAGCTCGAAGGGCAGCTTGCCGCGGGCCTTGGCCTTGCCGCTCATCACATCGAACAGCGCCTGATCCAGGGCGCCGAAGTTGGCGAGCAGCACCTGGGCCGCCGGCGCCACCTCGGTCAGGATGGCTGGCCTGTCCAGATAGACAGACAGCACCAGGGGCACCCCGGCTTGCTGGATGGCTTGGATGACCGCCAGCTCGTCGCTGCCGTGATAGCTGCCCTCGTGGGCCGTCTCCTGCACCACCTGATCGGCGCTGGCGAAGCCGAGCTGGCCGAAGGGGATGGTCCCGAACGGGAAGCGCGCATCCTGCTCGCTCGGGGTGTTGACCCGGGCGATGGCGAGATCCGCCTGGGCCAGATCGGTCACCACCGTATAGCCGTTGGCCTTGGCCACCTCGGCATTGACCTGATAGAGGTAGACTCGCTTGCCCTCAGCCTGCATGGGCAGCAGGGAGCCCTCGTTCTTGAGCAGCACGTGGGCCGCGGCCTGGGCGGCCTGAGCCTCCTGCTGGAACTCGGCCTTGCCCACCAGGGCGACGGCGGCCGCGGTATCCACATAGGGGTCTTCAAAGAGCCCCAATTCGAACTTCTGCTCCAGGATGCGGCGGGCGGCGGTGGAGAGCTGCGCCTCGCTCACCAGGCCGGCCTGCACCGCCTCCAGCAGCGGCGCTGGATCCTCCACCCCGCCGAATTGATCCACCCCGGCGCCGATGGCCTTGGCGTAGCGCTGGGCCTTGGTCAGGTTCTCTACCCCCCAGGACATGCCAAAGGGCACAGACCAGGGGCTGACACCCGCATCCACCTCGGCCTGGCTCAGCCCCTCCTCACAGCGTGTGTTGCAGTCGTTGATGATGCCCCAGTCGCTCAGCACCACCCCCTCAAAGCCGAAGTGACCGCGCAAGAGGCCCGTCAGGATCTGGCGATTGAAACCAAAGCCCACCTCCTCGATGGCCTGGCCCTCATAGGTCAGCCCCTCCGGCAGGGCGTAATAGGGCATGACGGCCCCCACCCTGGCCTCGAAGGCCCCCTCGAAGGGCACCAGGTGATAGGCGAAGTTGTTGCCCGGATAGACCTGCTCCTTGCCCCAGGGGTTGTGGGCATCCAGCCCGTCCTTCTGGGGACCGGCCCCGGCGAAGTGCTTCACCACGGTGATCACGCTCTCCGGGCCTATGCCGCCGTCCCCCTGCTGGAACCCCTCGATATAGGCCTTGACCAGGGACTTGGCGGCCTGGTTGTTCTCGCCGAAGGTGCCGTTGATGCGGCCCCAGCGCGGCTCGGTGGCGAGATCCGCCTGGGGAGAGAGGGCCTCCTGGATGCCCACCGCCCTGTACTCCTGACGGGCAATATCGGCGAAGCGGCGCACCAGCTCGGCATCGCCGATGGCGGCGAAGCCGAGGGTCTCCGGCCATTGGGAGAAGGCCCCGGCGGCGACGCTGGTGGCCTTGGGATCGTTGGTGAAGTGGTTGCGGGGATCCGTGCTGACGGTCATGGGAATGCCGAGCCCCACCCCTTCCAGCAGGGCCTGGATCCGGTTGTTGTCCTCGGCGATGGCCGCCGGATCCCCCGCCATGCGGGTGATGAAGGTGTTCACCCCATCGGTCTTGAGCATCTTGTCCATGGCGCCAAGGTTGACGCGCCCCTCCTCGTCCAGCACCAGGGTGCCGTGCATCATCAGCCCCGCCTTCTGGGCCAGGGTGAGGCGACCCACCAGATCCTGCGCCCGCTCGGCGGCGCCGAGGCGCCAGTCTTCATAGGGGGTCAGGGTGCCGCTGCCGTCCAGATCCTTGAACTGCAGCCCATCTTGTTCGATCAGGCTGGCGGTGCGATGGCCCAGGGTGGGCTGCGCCGGCTTGGGGGTAGAGTCGTTGTCATTGCACCCTGCCAACAGCAGGGCCCCTATGCTCAGGGCGAGGCGGCTCAGGGCGAGCGGGGTCAACGCGAGACGATGGTGTTTCATTATTGTTCTCTTCCTTGTGTGTGTAGGTCCGGCCACTCTATGCAAAACGGACCCGCCCCACTTGCCCTCAGGGTGCAGGAAGTTGACGATTCGGAGCAGAGTTCAAAATTGTGAAAAGGGTTGCAGGATTACTCTTGGTTACAGAGTTGAAACATTAAGGGGAAGCTGGCTCACAGCAATTTTCAGCGGCTGGCCGATGATGATGGGCCATCGTCGACAAGGATTTCGCCGTGAAAACTGTCTCAAATCGGATCGCCCTGCACTGCCTCCATCACTGGCAGCGGCAGGGACGGGATCCGGGCCAGCTGCTGCAGGGGGCCGGCATCGCCAGGGAGGAGCTGCTCCTTCCCCATGGACGGATAGATGCGCCGCGCCACTTTCGACTGCTGGCCCAGGTCGCCCCCCACATGGATCTGGCCCGCAACTGGGCGCCCCCCTCCCTCACCGGGCTCTTCAGCGACTACCTGCCGCTGGCGAGCCTCTGCTGCAACGCCGCCAGCTGGCGCCAGGCGCTGCACTTCTTCCTCTCCTTTCGCCCCCTCATCGGCGAGTGCGATCGCATCACCTTGCAGGAGGGGGACGAGCTAGCCCGCCTCAGCTACCACTCGGAGTCCGATCACCCGGACGTGATCGCCATGAGCAGCCTGGCCAACCTCTGCCACCTCTATGCCCTGCTCCAGTTCTACCACCCGGGGGCGGGCCAGCTGGAGTTGCCGACCCCGGTACGCCCCAAGTTGTGGCGCGAGCTGGCGGCCTGGCTCGGGGGGCGGCTGCGGCTCGGAGATGGCTATCGCCTCTGCTTCCCCGCCCGGCTGCTGGATGAGGCCTATGAGGGCCATAACGCCCCCCTGCAACCCCTGCTGCTGGGGGAGCTGGATACCCAGATGCAGCGGCTGCGCCCAAGTCCCCATTATCGAGAACAGGTGATCGGCCTCATTCGCCATCAGCTTTGGCAACAGGGGGCGGATCCTCGCACCCTGCTGGCCTGCGTCTGCGAGGCCCTGCGGCTGACCCGCTGGACCCTGCACCGCCATCTTCGGGAGGAGGGGTGCCACTTCTCGGCCCTCTTGGAGCAGGTGCGGCGGGAGGAGGCCTGCCGCTTGCTGCAAGACCCCAGTCTGCGGCTGCAGGAGGTGGGCGGGCGGCTCGGCTTCGCCAGTCAGAGCAGCTTCACCCGCTTCTTCAAGGAGGCGTTCGCCCAGTCCCCCAGCCAGTACCGCTCAAGGCGCAGCCGGGCCTGACGCGTCGCCAAGGGCATCCGTCAGCAGCGCTCCCAGCCAGTGGATGAAGGTCTGCACCCTGGGGGCCAGCTGGCGGCGATGGGCATAGAGGGCGTGGATCGGCAGGGGCGGTGCCTGCCAGGCGGGCAAGATGCTCACCAGCTCGCCGCTCGCCAGCAGCGCCTCCACCCCGACCCGCGGCATCTGTATGATGCCAAGCCCGGCCCGCGCCGCGGCGAGGTAGGATTCGCTGTCGTTCACCGTGAGGCTCGCCCCCATGGGCAGGGTGGCGGGACGGCCATCCTCCCCGAGATACTCAAAGCCGGGCTCGCCGCGCCCCTGCCCGGAGCCGTAATGAACCAATCTGTGTCTTGCCAGGTCAGCCAGGCTCTGCGGCACCCCATGGACGGCCAGGTAGCCTGCACTGGCGCAGTTGATCTGGCGATAGTGACCCAGGGGGCGCGCCACCAGGCTGGAGGGCTCGAGGGCCCCCACCCGCACCACGCAATCAAACCCCTCGCGCACCAGATCCACCCGCCTGTCGGTGCTGCTCAGCATCAGCTGCAAATCGGGATGGGCCGCCAGAAACGCCGGCAGCGCCGGGATCACCAGATGGCGGGCCATCCGGCTCGGCATGTCCACCCGCAACTGGCCCGCGATCTGCCCCGCCTGGCGGAACAGGCCGTCAAACTCCTCCATGTCCGCCAGCAGATCCTGGCAGCGGGCGTAGCAGAGCTGGCCATCCGTGGTGAGCTGCACCCGCCTGGTGGTGCGCTGCAGCAACCGGGTGCCCATGTGCTCCTCCAGTCGCCGGATGGCGGCGGAGAGGGTCGCCTTGGGGATCCCGAGCTGCTCGGCGCAGCGGCTGAAGCTCTCGAGTTCCGCGACCCGCACGAACATCCTCATCCCATCCAGTTGATCCATGGCCATTGTTATCCAAATCGGAACAGTGCATTCATTATCGTTATCTTTATCCAGCGTGGAAGCACAAATAGAGTGAAGGGGTCGGCTCGTCATGAGCCCTTTATCGTCCAGACAGGAGCCATACCATGACCAGACCCATCGCCCTCATCACGGGGGGCAGCCGCGGCCTCGGCAAGCACGGGGCCCTGGCCCTCGCCGCCAAAGGCGTCGATCTCATCATCACCTACCGCAGCCAGGCCGGGGAAGCGGCCGAGGTGGTGGCCAAGGCCCGGGCCCTCGGGGTGCAGGCCCAGGCGCTGGCGCTGGATGTGGGGGACAGTGCCAGCTTCGCGGCCTTCGCCGATGAAGTCAGCCTGCTGCTCTCCCGGGAGTGGCAACGAAGCCAGTTCGATTTCCTGGTCAACAACGCCGGCATCGGCATCCACGCCAGCTTCGAGCAGACCACGGAGCAGCAGTTCGACACCCTGCTCAACATCCACCTGAAGGGCACCTTCTTCCTGACCCAGAAGCTGTTGCCCTTGATCGCGGATGGCGGGCGCATCCTCAACCTCTCCACCGGCCTCACCCGCTTCGCCCTGCCGGGTTATGCCGCCTACGCGGCCATGAAGGGAGGCATAGAGGTGCTGAGCCACTATCTGGCGAAAGAGCTGGGCCCACGGCGCATCGCGGTCAACGTGCTGGCCCCCGGCGCCATCGAGACCGACTTTGGCGGCGGCGCCGTGCGTGACAACCCGGCCCTCAACGACTTCGTGGCGAGCCAGACCGCCCTCGGCCGCGCCGGCCAGCCCGATGACATCGGCGGCGTCATCGCCGCCCTGCTCTCCCCGGACAGCCGCTGGATCAACGCCCAGCGCATCGAGGCCTCAGGCGGCATGTTTATCTAGCGAGCGAACCTGCCAGAGTGCTATCCACCAGTGACGAAAAAGGCCCCAACAGGGGCCTTATTATATGAAACGCTATCCTAGCGTCCCTGAGTAGGGACGTTACAGCGTCTTGCCACCGCTCGCTATTACCGACTGATACCAGTGGAAGCTCTCCTTCTTGATGCGGCGCAGCGACCCACCCTGCTCGTCCCTGTCCACATAGACGAAGCCGTAGCGCTTCTGGTAGCCGTTGAGCCAGCTCAGGATGTCGGTGAAGGACCAGGCGCAGTAGCCGAGCAGATCTACCCCGTCCTGCAGCGCCTCCTGGCAGGCCTTCAGGTGGCTCTGCAGGTAGGCGATGCGGTAGTCATCCTGCACCCGGCCGTCCGCGGTCAGCTTGTCGAACTCGCCGAGGCCGTTCTCGGTGATCATCAGCGGCAGGCCGTAGCGGGACGAGAGGCGGCGAAGGGCGATGCGCATCCCGGTGGGATCGATGGCCCAGTCCCAGTTGCTGGTCTCGAGGTGCGGGTTCGGGGTGGTCCGGTAGAGACCCGGCACACCGCTGGAGGGGGTGGTGCCCTTCTGGCCCGTGGTGTTGATGCGCTGCATGGTCTGACCGCCGATGGGGTTGTCGGTGAAGGTCAGGGTGTAGTAGTAGTTCACCCCTATGTAGTCCGGGGTGCCTTCGCGCAAGAGCGCCAGATCCCCTGGCAGGATCTCCGGGGCCTCGCCAGTCTCTCTCAGGTAGGCGAGCGCCGCCTGGGGGTAGCGGCCGAAGCAGTAGGCATCCAGCCACCAGAGGTTGGTGAACTCCTCCGCATTCTCGAACGCCAGCATGTCGCTCGGGGCACAGGAGGCGGGATAGGCCGGGGAGTAGGCGAAGCTCGGGCCGATGAGGCCATCCGGCACGTGCTGGCGGAACGCCTTGATGACCCTAGCGTTGGCCAGGAAGGCGATGTGGTTGGCGGCGAAGAAGCGCTTCCTGTCCTGCACCGCGGGCGGGTGAGTCCCCAACTGATAGGCATTGGTCAGGTTATAGTTCTGCTCGTTCAGCGACACCCAGTACTTCACCTTGCCGGCGAAGCGCCGGTAGAGGGTGACGCAGTAGTGCTCGAAGTCGTCGATGATGCGCCTGTCTTCCCAGCCGCCGTACTCGTCCTGTAGCGCCTGGGGCAGATCCCAGTGATAGAGGGTCAGCACGGGTTCGATGCCGTGGGCCAGCAGGCTGTCGATGAGCCTGTCATAGAAGGCGAGCCCCGCCTCGTTCACCTCGCCGCGGCCGCTTGGGAAGATGCGCGGCCAGCTCACGGAGAAGCGATAGGCCTTGAGCCCCATCTCCGCCATCAGCGCCACGTCTTCTTCGACGCGATGGTAGTGATCCACCGCCACGTCGCCGTTGCTGCCCTGGAAGGTCTTGCCCGGCAGCTTGGTGAAGCTGTCCCACACCGAGGGGCCCTTGCCGTCGGCATTCCAGGCCCCTTCCACCTGATAGGCGGCGGAGGCGGCTCCCCAGAGGAAGTCGGCGGGGAATGCTTTGTACTTGGCGTGATGCATCTGGTTTGTCTCCTTCTGCTAGAGGATGGGCGTTCAATCTGCACCCGAATAAATTGGCATCAGCATCGAACAGATCTAGAATTCCGTCCAATGACATTTTTGACCATTCAGGATTCCGTGAAGGAATGATGGAGCAGCGATGGAACTGAGAGACCTGAAGGCCTTCGTCACGTTAGGGGAGGTGCTGCACTTCGGCCAGGCGGCGGCCCGCCAGCACATCACCCAGTCGGCCCTGAGCAAGCAGATCAAACGGCTGGAGGCCGAGTGGGGGGGCGAGCTGTTCGAGCGCAGCGCCAGCAGCACCCGGCTCACCGGGCTCGGTCGCGCCCTCTACCCGGACGCCTGCGCCCTGGTGGCCCGGAGCGAGCAGCTCGGTCGCACCGCCCGGGACGTGCTGGCGGGCAATGGCGGCACCCTGCGCATCGGCTTCGGGGTCGCCACCAAGCTGCTGGTGCCCGCCGCCATCGCGCGCTTTCGCGCCGAGCGCCCTAGGGTCAATATCGAGCTCAACGATCTCTCCACCCACCATCAGCTGCTGGCGCTCGCCGAGGGGCGGCTCGATCTCGGCTTCTGCCGCCTGCCCGCCCCCAAGGGGTGGCACTTCCTGCCCGTGGTGCGCGCCCATTTCATCGCCGTGCTGCCCGCGAGCTACGCCGGGGTGAGCGGCCTCAAGGATCTGGTGGACAAGCCGCTCGCCATACTGCGCCGGGACAAGGCCCCCTCCTTTCACGATCAGTTCGTCCACTACCTGGCCCAGAGCGGGCTGCGCTTTCAGGACATCCAGTACGTGAATGACTTCGCCGCCGGGGTCGCCACCGCGGCGGCGGGCATCGCCTGGACCCTGGTCCCCTCCTCCACCACCATAGAGCACCCGGACGTCATCTCCCTGCCCCTCACCGAGCCCGAGGCAAGCTGGATCATCGGCCTCACCCGCCCGCCCCACGGCGACTCTCCCCTCATCGATGCGTTCTGGCAGACGGTGGCGGCGCTGCGGGATCCGGATCTCCCCCCCTTGCAGGCCAAATAGCCGCGGACCGGGCGCCTTGCCCATGGCTGCAGGGCAGATAATCAGCCACTCCCCTTGAGGGATCCGGCCCTGGGGTCAACACTCCATGGGCACCGCTGGCGGCACGGGCAAGGCGAGAGCAGGGCCGGCCGTTCGCATCTTCAAACGGGCATCAGGCCCTGCAACGAGGGAGAACAGCATGACGATAAAAGTGCTCGGTTACGCCGCCCAGTCGGCCCAGGCGCCATTGGCCCCCTTCCATTTCGAGCGTCGGGCCCCCCGCGCCGACGATGTGGTGATCGATATCCAGTATTGCGGGGTCTGCCACTCGGATCTGCACAACGCCCGCAACGACTGGGGCAACAGCCACTATCCCCTGGTGCCGGGCCACGAGATCATCGGCCGGGTGAGCCGGGTCGGCAGCGCCGTGACCCGCTTCAAACCGGGAGACAGGGTGGGTGTCGGCTGCATGGTCGACTCCTGCCAGCACTGCCGCCCCTGCGAGCGAGGGCTGGAGCAATTTTGCGACGAGTTCCCCACCCTCACCTACAATGGCGTCGACCGGCAGGATAGCAGCCCCACCTTCGGCGGCTACTCGGAGCAGATCGTCACCCGCGACCGGTTCGTGCTGCACATCCCGGATGGCCTCAGCCTCGCGGGAGCAGCCCCTCTGCTGTGCGCCGGCATCACCACCTGGTCCCCCCTGCGCCACTGGCAGGCGGGGCCGGGCAAGCAGGTGGCCGTCGTCGGCCTCGGCGGGCTCGGCCACATGGCCTTGAAACTGGCCAATGCACTGGGGGCCGAGGTCACCCTCTTTACCCGATCCCCCGGCAAGGAGGATGACGCCTATCGGCTCGGGGCCCATCATGTGGTCCTCTCCGGCCAGGAGGCACAGATGAAGGAGGTGAAGGGCAGATTCGATCTCATCATCGACACCGTGCCCTATGTCCACGACCTCAACCCCTATCTGCCGACCCTGGCCATCGACGGCACTCTGGTGCTGGTGGGTTATCTCGGCGAGCTCGATCTCCTGCTGAACACGGTTCCCCTCGTCATGGGGCGTAAGTCGGTGGCGGGCTCCCTCATCGGCGGCGTCAAGGAGACCCAGGAGATGCTGGATTTCTGCGGCCGGCACGGCATCACCTCGGATGTGGAGACCATCGCCATCCAGGAGATCAACGACGCCTACGAGCGCATGCTGAAAAGCGACGTCAAGTACCGCTTCGTCATCGACATGGCCTCCCTCAAGGGCTGAGGCTCGCTCGGGGGGAAGCGGGCTTCCCCCTTATTCTCTGTCGTTGCGTGTCAACCCTCAGGCCACTTGGACGAGCACCCCGGGCCCCCGAATGCGAGCGCCAGGGCTCCCTCGCCGGGTCGCGGCGTCATCGGCCCAATATGAGGTAGCTTTTGCGCCGTCAACCCCATTAAAATCCCCCGATGGACCCCAGCGACTCGCTGTTTGACAAGGACCCCCTCACCCCATGCAACCTCACTGGCTGCTGAAGTTTGATCTGCATCGTCTCATCCTGGCCCTGGCCGTACTGGGCGTTCTCGCAACCTTTGGCAATAGCTTCTACGCCATCTATCAGGCCCAGCGACAGCTGCTGATCGCCAATACCCTGGAATCCAACCGCGTCTATGCCACCAAGCTGGCGAACTCGGCCGACAGCATGCTCAAGTCGGCCCAGGGTCAACTGGCCTACAGCGCCAGCCTGCTGGGCTCCCTGTTGCACAACGGTGATGCCAAGGCCCTCGACGCCGAGGTGGATCGCCTGCGTCTGCAGACCAGTACCTTCAACTCTGTGGTGATCGTCAATCGCGAGGGCACCATAGTCGCCGTCTCCCCCGAGACCCTGCAGGTGAAGGGGGCCAAGCTCGGCTCTCCGACGTCGATGGAGGCCATCAAGAGCCAGCAGCCACAGATCACGGATCCCTTCGTCTCCCTGACCGGCAACTACCTCATCAGCCTCTCCTACCCCGTCTTCTCCGCCGACAAGCGCTATCTGGGCTATGTCGCGGGCACCATCTATCTGCAGTCCACCAGCGTGCTCTCGAACCTGTTGGGCCAGCACTACTACCAGGATGGCTCCTACCTCTACGTGGTGGATCGGGAGAAGACCCTGATCTACCACCCGGATCCGGCCCGGATAGGCCAGAGGATCAGCGGCAACCCGGCCGTGGATGAGGTGCTGGACGGGGACAGCGGCGCCCTCGACATGGTCAATGCCCGTGGCGTCGATATGCTGAGCGGCTTCGCCCCGGTCAGCAGTGCGGGCTGGGGCGTGGTGGCCCAGCGCCCCCGCAGCGCCACCCTGGAAGGGCTCGATGAGCACATGTCCGGGGTGCTGATGCAGATGGTCCCCACCACGGCCCTCATCCTCTTCATCATCTGGCTCTCCGCCACCTTCATCTCCCGCCCCCTGCGCCAGTTGGCCAATCGGGCCAGCCTGATGGATCAGCAAGGGGCCTTTTCCAACATCGCCGGCATCCGCGCCTGGTACTTCGAGGCGGCCCAGTTGAAGCAGGCCATCCTCAAGGGGCTGGGCCTGCTCAACACCAAGATCGACCAGCTGCACAACGACAGCCACACGGATCCCATGACGGGGCTGTTCAACCGGCGGGCGATCCAGCGGCTGCTGGACGAGTATCTGCTGGAGCCAAAACCCCTCTCTGTCATCGCCCTCGACATCGATCACTTCAAGAAGATCAACGACAGCTTCGGCCACGACGTCGGGGACGAGGTGATCATCGCCCTGGCCGCCCTGATGCAACAGGAGATCCGAACCGGAGCCTCCCTCTGCCGCAGCGGTGGCGAAGAGTTCCTGCTGTTGCTGCCGGACGTCAGCCTGGCCCAGGCCCAGGGGGTCGCCGAGCGGCTGCGACTCAAGGTCGAGAGCCATGAGATGGCGACGGCGGGGTGCATCACCATCTCGCTGGGGGTCGCCCATTGGCCCGGCCACGGCAGCCAGGATCTGGACGCCGTGCTCAAGCGGGCCGATCAGGCCCTGTACCAGGCCAAGCACCAGGGTCGCAATCGCGTGGTGGTCGCAGAAGTGGATTGAAATACGGCCCCATGAGGGGCCGTGTTACATCAGAAGCTGTAACCCATCTTCAGGTAGATGCCCGAGTTGTCGTCCTTCCCCATGGCGTATTCGAGGTTGGCGACTATGCCCGCCTCGGGCTTGAGCAGGTACTGGACGCCCATCCCCCAGGCCGGATAGACGTTGTCCCTGTCGCCGCAGCCGAGGGATTCCCCGTTCACCCCATCCCCATAGAGGCAGGCGACGCCGGCAAAGGCCGTGGCGGTCCAGCGCTCGGCCAGTTTGTAGCGCTCCTCTACCTCGACGGCAGACATGTGCTGCCCCAGGTACTCCCCCGGGGTGTAGCCCCGCAGGTAGATGGGCGAATAGGAGCCGCTCGGCGCGTTGTGGGAGAACTGGTTGCGGCTGCGCCAGGCGAGCACGTGACCGTCCCCGTGGCCCCAGTAGCCGCGATAATCCACCCGGTAGATGTCGAAGTTCTCCTCACCCCCCAGCGCCTCTCGATAGGCCAGGTTGTTGACGTTGAGATACCAGCCCCTGGTCGCGCTGAAGTCGCTGTCCCGGGAGTCGTGCTGCAACGCCAGCCCCAGGCCTCCCGAGGTGAAGCCCTCCAGCCCCAGATCGTCCAGGATCTGCTGGGACTGGAAGTCCCGCCCCGTCATCTCGTAGTTGGAATAGGCCGCGAGGCCACCGACGAACCAATCCCCCTCCACCCGATAGAGGTAGCGCAGGAAGGCGGAGCGGAAGTTGTCGTTGGTCTCGAGGGGGCGGCCGCTGCCGAGGTAGTCCGCGTAGTCGTTGTTGATGTCGCCGGCGATGAGGCCGCCGACGATGCGGTGGTGATCCGCCCCGAACGACGTCTTGGCGAAGGCGCTGGTGATGAGGGATTCCGAGGTGGTGTACTTGGCCGAGACGGTGAAGAGCGAGGGACGGGACTCCTCGTCGAACTGGTGCAGATAGCCCACCATCAGGCCAGCCGCCGTATCCAGCTTGGGGCTGGAACTCAGCAGCGGCACAAACAGCCAGGGGGAGCGCTCGCCTTGCGCCTTGCCTGGCTCGGCGCCCTCCTTGTCATCCCGGCCGGTCTCCCTCACTTCTGCCGTCTCCACGGGGGCACCATAGACCAGGGGAGTGGCCAGCAGCAGGCCAACGCTGGCCAGATGGGGGAAACAGGCTTTGAACATCAGTAGGATCCGTTGTGAGTGCGTACCCGGGCCTGGCCCTGCCGCACGCGCGTTGTGGGTCGCCGGCTGGCCGCACAGGGGCGCCCTTGGCCGAAAGGGTGCCAGCATAGGGGCAAGCATGGGAGTCAGCTACCTAAAGATGGTTAGCCATACAAGGGACATACAGCTTGGCCAGCCATGAGTTCCGAGTGAGGTGATTACAAAAAAAGACCCCTGCCAGAGGCAGGGGTCCGGGCAGAGACGACGACCGGCTTACAGATTGACGGCGAGGCTCGTCATCACGGCCTGGCTCGGGGCCACCAGCACGGGGATGGACTTGGAGGTGGGGGTGAAAGAGCCCTCCCCTATGCTGTCGATGGCCACCAGGGGATTGGTCTCCGGGTAGTAGGCGGCGATATTGCCCCGCGGGATCTCGTAGAAGATCACGCTGAAACCGCTCACCTTGCGCTCGCGGCCATCGTTGCAGATGGCGCTCATGTCCACTTGCTGCTCCTCGGCGAGCCCCAGCATGCGGGCATCCTCCTCATTCATAAACACCACGTTGCGCCGCCCCTTGATGCCGCGGTAGCGATCGTCCATGCCGTAAATCGTGGTGTTGTACTGATCGTGGGAGCGCAGGCTCTGCAGCAACAGGACCGGCTCCCCCACCATCTCTTCGGCGTGACGGGTGCACTCCGGCAAGATGGAGTCCGGCAAACGGCTCGCCCTGAACTCGGCGCGCCCGCTCGGGGTGTTCCAGCGCAGCAGGGCCGCGCTGTTGTCGAGGTGGAAGCCACACGGCTCCTCGATGCGGCGATTGAAGTCATCGAACCCCGCAATGGTCTGGGCGATCAGATCCCGCAGCACGCCGTAGTCGTCCCGCAGGGCCAGCCAGTCGAGGTGTTCGTTGCCAAGGGTGGCCTCCGCCATGCGCGCCACTATGTCGATTTCGGACAGGCAGAGGGGGGAGACAGGCTCGTTCATGCCGGTGGAGGCGTGCACCATGCTGAAGGTGTCCTCCACCGTGATCTTCTGGATGCCGGCGCGCTGCACATCCAGCTCGGTGCGGCCGAGGCAGGGCAGGATCAGCGCGTCTTGCGTGACCATCAGATGGCTGCGGTTGAGCTTGGTGCTGATCTGCACGTTGAGCTCGCTCCTGCGCAGCGCCTCATAGGTGAAGTCCGTGTCCGGCGCGGCGGCGGCCAGGTTGCCCCCCAGGCACACCAGCATCTTGCTCTTGCCCGCGTGCAGGGCCTTGAGGGCCTCATAGACGTTGTGGCCCGGCGTACGCTTGAGCCCCACCGGGAAGCGGCGCTCCAGTCGATCGATGAAGGCGGCATTGGGTTTCTCGTTGATCCCCATGGTGCGGTTGCCCTGCACGTTGCTGTGGCCGCGCACCGGACACAGGCCCGCCCCCGGTTTGCCAAGCTGGCCGCACATCAGATGCAGGTTGACGATTTCCCGTATGGTATCGACCGAATGCTTGTGCTGGGTGATCCCCATGGCCCAGCAGCTGATCACGCTCTCGCTCCGGGCAAAGATCTTGGCAGCCTGGGTGATCTCCTCACGGCTGAGGCCTGACTGGGCCTCGATCCGTGACCACTCCGTCGCCTTCACCTCGGCCAGATAGTGATCAAAGTGCACCGTGTGCTGCTCGATAAAGGCGAGATCGAGGCGGCTCCCCTCCTCTTCCACTATGTATTTCGCCATGCCGCGGATGGCCGCCATGTCGCCGCCGAGCTTGGGGGTGAGGTACTGGTGGCTGATGCGGGTGGCGGCCGGTGTCAAGAGCTCCGCCGGGCTCTGGGGGCTGGCGAAGCGCTCCAGGGCCACCTCCTTCAAGTTGTTGAAGGAGACGATCTGGCAGCCAAGACGCGCCGCCTTGCGCAGGGCGTTCATCATGCGCGGGTGGTTGGTGCCCGGGTTCTGGCCGAACACGAAGATGGCCTTGGCGGCGTCGAAGTCCTCCAGCACCACTGTGCCTTTGCCGATCCCGACGGACTGGATGAGCCCCACTCCGCTCGCCTCATGGCACATGTTGGAGCAGTCGGGGAAGTTGTTGGTGCCATAGAGGCGGCCAAACAGCTGATAGAGGTAGGAGGCCTCGTTGCTGGCGCGGCCCGAGGTGTAGAACTCCACCTCATCCGGGCTAGAGAGGCTCTTGAGCTTGGCGGCGATGATCCCGAAGGCCTCGTCCCAACTCACCGGCTCGTAGTGATCGCTCGCCGGGTTGTAGCGCAGGGGCTCGGTCAGCCGCCCCTGGTATTCCAGCCAGTAGTCGCTCTGGGTGGCGAGACGGCGCACCGAGTGTTCGGCGAAGAAGTCCGCCCCCACCGTCTTGCCGGTAGACTCCCAGGCCACCGCCTTGGCGCCGTTCTCGCAGAACTGGAAGGCCCCCTGCTTGTTGTCCCCCCAGGCGCAGCCCGGGCAGTCGAAGCCATCGGTCTGGTTGACCCGCAGCAGGTTCTTGATGTTCTGCCGGGTCTTCTGGCTGCGCAGCACCTGCTTGAAGGTGGACTGCAGGGAGGAAAAACCGCCGGCCTTCGCCGGTTTCTCAATATGGCTGGACATTGCGTTCTCCGATCTGATCCCAGGCGCTGTAGTAGACAGGCGCGTCGGATCTGGGCACGTGGATAAGGTTCAGGTGGTACTTCAAGGCCAGTCGCACGGCGAGCTGGCTGGGGGAAGCGAGGCTGATGAGGTGCGCGGCACCAAATTGCACCGCCTTGTGAATGAGTTCGCTGCCGCAGCGACTGGTGATGACCAGGGTGTGGCAGCGATCTGGCTGGCGCAGCTGCATGCCGATGAGCTTGTCCAGCGCATTGTGGCGGCCTATGTCTTCCCGGCAGGCCAGGATCTCGCCCTCTTCCCCGAGTGCCAGGGCGGCATGAAGCCCCCCGCTCTGGCGGGCCTTGCTCTGCCAGGGGGCGATGCGCTCGCGCAGATTGAGCAGGCTGCCGGCAGCGGGAGGTGCGCTTGGTGTCAAGGGGGTCAGGGCCGGCAGCGCATGTTCGATGGCCTCGACCCCGCAGATGCCACAGCCGCTCGCCCCGGTGAGACGGCGCTTGCGACGGCTGAGCTCGGCGAGGCAGCGGTTGGCGATGGTGACGTCGAGCACCATGCCCTGCTCGGAGGGGACAAGCTGGATGTCGTGTACATCATGATTGCCCCCGATGATCCCCTCTCCATACAGAAAACCGATGGCGAAGTCGTCGAGATCATCCGGGGTAGCCATCATGACGGCGTGGCTGATGCCGTTGATATTGATGGAGATGGCGGCCTCTTCCACCAGTTCGTCCATCCTCGGCAACCACGAGTTGTGCGGGTCCATGCGAAGCGCTTATAAAATGTATTCGGGCCTCAAGTTTAGATAACCCCGCGCGTCAAAACCAATGAAACAAATCTATACATCAATAGAAGAGTTCTATTGCCACAAGTATATTGATTGATTAAATTTGTCACTCATTTCGGCCATACCACTGAGGCTCCCGATGAATATCAAACAGTTGCACTATTTTTACGAGTTGGCCCAGCATCGGCACTTCGCCAAGGCGGCCAAGGCCTGCTTCATCACCCAGCCCACCCTGTCCGCCAGCATCACGTCGCTGGAAAAATCCCTCGGCACCGAGCTGGTGGTACGCAACAGCCAGTTTGTGGCCCTGACCCAGGCGGGCGAGATAGTGCTGCGCCACGCCGAACGCATGCTGCAAGAGCAGGATGCGATGCACCAGGAGCTCAGCCTGTTTGGCGGCGAACTCTCCGGTACCCTGCGCATCGGCATGGTGCCTCAGTCGAGCATCGACATCATGCCCCTGCTCAAGGGCTTCAACGAGGCCTACCCCAGGGTCGGACTGAGGCTGTCTGTGATGACCCACGAGACCCTGCTCGAGCAACTGGACCTGCACCAGATCGATCTGGGACTCGGTTTCGACGAATTGCTCACCGACCACCAGCGCCGCAACCTCGCGGTGCAACAGCCTCACCCCAACCCCATGGCGCTGCTGGGCCCCTTGCCCGGCCATGATGAGCGTCCTCAGGACGAGCCCCTGCAACTGGCGGACTTGCAGGGGATCCCCCTGATCCTGCCGAGCAGCACCATGCAGTTTCGCCGCTACTTCGACGAGGCCGCCGCCCGCCAGCAGCTGAGTTTCAGGGTAGTGCTGGAGACCGACTCCCTGTTCCACCTGGCCAACGGGGTGAGTCACGGGCTCGGCTACGCCGTGGTCAGCGCCAGCATAGCCGCCACCGCCCTGCGACTGTTTCAGCTACCCTGGCGCCCCCTGGCAGACGCGGCGGCCGGCACCACCGCCTTCATCACCCGCAAACACAGCGTCACCCCCGCCATACGCGCCTTTCTCGCCCTCCCCCTGATCTGAGCGGCAATCCAGCAAGGCCCTCGCCGACCGGCCTGGCCTCTCACCTGACGCGAGCCAACTCCAGCGACCAGCCCCCGCTACAAGGATTCTCGCCACCAGGAGCTGCCCTGGTGGGGGGCCAGCATCGCCAGCGGCTCTCCCATGAGGGGGGTGGTCAGCGAGATCTGCTGCTCGGCGGCCAGGCGGCTTATCTGCTCCAAGGGATCGTCCCAGCGGTGCATCGCCAGATCGAAGGTGCCGTTGTGGATGGGATAGAGCCATTTACCGCGCAGGTCGTGAAACGCCCTAGCCGTCTGCTCCGGCATCATGTGCACATGTTCCCAGCGTTTGTTGTAGGCACCGGTTTCGACGAAGGCCACATCAAAGGGGCCGAACCGCTCCCCTATGGTCTTGAAGCCATCAAAGTAGCCGCTGTCACCGCTGAAGAAAATATTGACCTCCTCGCTTCGGATCACCCAGGAGGCCCACAGGGTCTGGTTGCCATCCCCGAGGCCCCGGCCGGAGAAGTGCTGGGCCGGGGTGGCGATGAACTCGACGGCGCCGACCCGGTATTGCTGCCACCAGTCCAGCTCAGTGACTTTCTGCGCCGGCACGCCCCAGGCGATGAGCCGGGCCCCCACCCCGAGCGGCGCGATAAACTGCCCAGCCTTCTCTTGCAGGGCCAGCATTGTGCCGTGGTCGAGGTGATCGTAGTGATCATGGGAGAGGATCACCGCCTCTATGGGGGGTAGCTCATCGAGCGCGATGGGAGGCGCATGCCAGCGCTTGGGGCCAAACCAGGAGACCAGGGAGGCGCGCTCACCAAACACGGGATCGGTCAGCCAGAACTTCCCGGCGAGCTTGAGCAGCAGGCTGGAGTGACCCAGACGCCACACGCTGTTGTCGGGAACCGCCAGCAGGCTCGCCAGGCTCATCGCCTGTACCGGGATGGCTCTATCGGGCACGGTATCCGCCGGCTTGTTGAACAGAAAATCCCGCCAAAGCCCCACCCCTTCCCAGAAGCCACGCGCGGGCCAGGTCCTGGCATTGCCAAAGCGCCCATCCCTGTATTGCGCCGAATCGCCGTAGGCGGGCAGCGCGGGTTTGAGTACATACGAAACGATACCGGCCATCATGACCCCTATTAGCAGTAACAGACATCCCAGGCGCAGCCAGGGCTTGTTTGAATAAACCGATGATGAGTGCATCCATCCCCTTCCTCGCCAGCCCCCTCTCTCCATCTGCGGGCTTGCTACCAATCCGCTGGCACCCTTGCCAGCACATGCCGCAGGGCCAGACCACTGCCCCTGCTAGCACAAGGCCCGGCAGGCTCGATGGCTGAACTCTCGATGGCAGGGGTCTCGGCGGTTGGACTATAGAGGGGAAAGATATCCCTATCTAGATGAAGGCAGGATGTATGAGTCACAACCCGATGTTGTGAACAAGCCGCCGAGGCGGCAGGATCCCCCTGGCACTGGATTGACAATCTTTTTTTAAAATTAATCAAAAGGCAACATGGTTGAATTGGTGGCAGATTTCCGCCAACCGGCCTCCTATGGCTACGGCTCCCATCGGCCTCACCCCTTTGCGCCCCGACCCGCTGAACTAAACTGACTATCCGCAAGTCCAGCCCGTTAGCTGGACAGAGGAAGTAGTCATGAAGACGTTGAAACTTGCGCTGCTGATAGCCGCACCGCTATTGCTCGCGTCCTGTTCCTCCTCGGATGTCATCCCCGGAGAACCGCCCGCCGCAGGCGGTGAGCCCCCATCGGCTGGGGACCATCCTTATGGCAAAGGAGGGGGCCGCAATAACTTTGCCGCTACCCTGCCGCTGCATCACCCACAGAACATGGACGCTTTAACAGATTAAGTGCACTGCCCTGGCTGCTTCCCCAGGGCCTTCTCACTGCCCTCCCATGCTGCATGTCAACCGCTCGACCCGCATCGGCCACAGAGCCTGGTGCCCGGTTCCGGTTCGCCCGACCCTTTCCCTGCACCGACCGTCGGCCCGACTTGCCTGTGTGATGATCCCTCAACCCGGTCAATAACGGGTCACGGCAATCGACCCCCAATAAACAGGGACCACGACGGCCGCTCCCCGGCGTATATCAGCCCTTTTCCATGGAATTGTTCACCATGGGTGAACTTTGATATCAGATTACCGATATTTCAGTGAAGTAACCTTGCCCCTAGACTGCTCATCGAACCTTAACGAGGAGTCTCATATGAAATTCACCAAAATCGCTCTCCTGGCCTCGGCCATCGCCTCCGTTGTCTCTGCCAACGGGTTTGCAAAGGATGTCGTCTCACTGCAATTCAGCGATGGCCGCGCCGAAATAAGAGGGGTGGAAGCCGTCAATGCGGTGCTGAACCCCATCGGCGTCAACGTCGTCACCATCGACATACCTGATGTGGCGCAGCCGCTGCTGAAGAGCTCGGAGACCCGGGCATTGACCAGGGCGGAACACGACTTCCTGATCAAGACGTTCAACCTGAGCCAGTCACAGCTCCTCGAGCAAGCCAGACTGGCAGGCCGTGAACCCGCGGTGAAAGGCGGCGGCGTCATGACCGAGGAGACCGGTGTTGGCCCCTATCCCAAGGTCTATGACATGAAGGCGCTGGACGACACAACCCGCAGCGCCGTGCTGGAAAAATATGGCCGCATGCATGTCAACTCCGCAGAGGATGGCACCGATATCGACGAGGTGATGACGGTCGTCAACGGCGGGCCCTTCCGCTGGGGCTTCACCCTCAAAGACGGCAGCATTGCGCGCTTCCAGATTGAACGAGTGGGGCTGGCGGACAAGGCCGTCCGAGTCAGTTATCACGGACTCGGCATGCATGCCGGACTCATGGACGCCAGGCAAGGGCTGATGGTTGCCTTCGCCCATGGTCCGAAGGCGTTCACCATGCGTTATGAGGCCGACGTACCTCACGCCGAACTGCTCGGCACCAACCCCTGGGCCCATGAGCTGGACAAGGTGCAATAGTCCCCCTCACTGCGCGTTGGCGGTCAGGCTCAGGCCTTGCCGCCTTTTTTATGTCCGCCTTCCGAGCGCCAGTCCCTCCTTCTGCGCCAGGACTGAGAACACCCGCCCCCGCCTTGGCCACCCGGCGAAGTCAGGTTGCGCTCATCGAAAGAGAAGCTTGAGTATCCCGGCGACAAATCAGATCCCGCCGGGATCGGCTGGCGTGCCCAAGCTCTGCTGCCGGCTCTCCTCGCAACATATCGCCTTATAGCGGCCATCCACTCATGGCGAACGGAAATGGTCCCTCTTGAAGCTCATATTATGGTGAACAAAGCCGGCGCAATGGTTATGATAATTTACCAACAGTGAATGAATGAGGGTGGATGATGAACAAGATCACGGCGCTGAACGTCTTTCGCAGGGTGGTGGAGATGGGCACCTTCAAGGCAGCCGCGGATGATCTCAGCCTCTCTCAGGCCGCGGTCAGCAAGAACATCAACGAGCTGGAAGAGTTCCTCGGCATCGCGCTGATCAACCGCACCACGCGGCGGATGAGTGTGACCGAAGCCGGCATGGTCTATTACGGCCAGATCTGCAGCGTACTGGACAACCTGGACGCCGCCGATCAATCCATCATGGCCTCCTCCTTCACCCCCAAAGGCAGGCTGAGGATCAGCGTCCCCATGTCCTATGGGCTTATCACCATCAACCCGCTTATCTGCGCGTTCAAAGGCCGCTACCCGGAGATCAGCATCGAGGTGATCCTGAGCGACACCTATGTGGATCTGATTGATCAGGGGATCGATGTGGTGATCCGGGGGGCTGGCGCACTGGACGACTCCACCATGCGCTCCAGACCACTGTGCGAGGTGCGGCGGGTGCTGTGCGCGGCCCCCGACTACCTGGCGAAGGCGGGCCAGCCAAGACAGCCGGAGGATCTCAAGGCACACAACTGTCTGGTCTACAGCCTGTCATCCTCACCCCGCAAGTGGTTCTTTAGCCGGGGTGAGGAGAGCACGATGGTGGAATTGCGCCCGGCCACGTTTTCCGCAAACAATGGCCTGGCCCTGAAACAGGCGGCCGTTCAGGGGCTTGGGGTGATCCTAGTACCGGCCGAATTCGTCTCGGCGGAGCTCACGGACGGCGCCCTGGTCGAGCTGATCCCCGAGTGGCGACCGGATACCCACGCACTGTTCGCTGTATACCCGTTTCATAAGGAGCAGTCCCAGAAGGTGCGGCTCTTCATCGACTTTATCGCTAAGGCGCTTCAGTCACGGTGACCCTGGCCAGCGTCACTCCGTGAACGCGCTCTCTTTGGATGCCTGCCGCTATGGCTATGGCTATGGCTATGGCTATGGCTATGGCTATGGCTATGGCTATGGCTATGGCAGGATGGTCGCCAGCACGGAGGGGCAACCCCTGGATAGATGCCGATCGACATGACGTCACCCGATGTGACCACATCATCAACTGCATCGCCTCCCTCCCCTCACCGCTCCTGATGGCGAGCCTCCCCGCACTTTCCTCCCCCGCAATCCGCTCAGGTGCGGCATCCGTGCCCCATCGCCCTTATGCAAGGCCGGGGTTGCAAGGCAGCGTGAACCATCCGCGTTATGGGAGCTGCATCCGCCGGGATAAGGATATTATTCGGGCTTTCAGGCGGAGGCCTAGCAACGCATGCAGATACAAGGTGCTTGATGGCAGGGACTGTACTTCGTATACGAGGGTGACTCTACCCCTTCACTGTGAGTACTGGGTATCAGGGAGACGATTCGGCAATACCCGATCCCTTGGAGAGAGGACCTGAGATCACGATGAAGACGCCGAGCTATCCACAAGGAGTGGATGACCAAGAGGTCTGGAGAATAAAACGGAGGAATGAGAGGAGGTAAATGATTGATCTACAGAAACAAGTGGTGGCCCTACCAGCCACATCCCGGCACTCGAGTCCCCCGCCTTGGCTGCTACCTTCCGGTCCTGACCAGGTCGACGGGTTATCAATGCGAGAGGACCAATAGGACCACCGGCGAGGAGAATAGGCAAACTGGCCGGTCAATGCAACGGCTTTCTGCCTAGGGCCGAACCGTTCGCCTGCTTTTTCGGCAATTTGCCAATAAATCAGCTAAATAGCATGAATTTCGCCCCCACCACCAGCATCAGCAGGGCGAAGGCCTGCTTGAGCCGCTGGGGGGAGAGGCGGTGAGCCAGCCTGGCACCGAGGCGGGCGAACTGGGTGCTGGTGAGTATGATGCCGAGCAGGGCCGGCAGGTAAACAAACCCCAGGCTCCACTCGGGCAAGTCGGCATGACCCCAGCCGGCGTAGAGATAGCTGAGGCTGCCCGCCAGGGCGATGGGGATGCTGCAGGCGGCGGAGGCTGCCACGGCGCTGCGCATCGGCACGCTGTTCCAGGTCAGGTAGGGCACCGTCATGGAGCCGCCACCGATGCCAAAGAGCGCCGACAGCCAGCCGATGATGGTGCCCGCGATGCCGGTGCCGGCGGGGCCTGGCAGGGTGCGCTCCGCCTTGGGCCTGAGGTTTAGCCCCATCTGCAGCGCCATGGTCCAGGCGAAGCAGCCGATGATGATGTTGAGGGTGCTGGCGCTCAGCAGGTTGGCGGTCATGCCGCCGAGCCAGGCACCGATCAGCATGCCGGCCCCGAGCCGGCGGATCAGGGTCCAGTCCACCGCCCCCGCCTCCCGGTGCGCCCGCAATGAGCTTATCCCGGTGAAGATCATGGTGGGCAAGGAGGTGCCGAGCGCCAGATGGGTGACGATCTCAGGCGCCACCCCTTGCGCATGGAAGCTCAGCACCAGTACGGGCACTATGATGAGCCCGCCGCCGATACCGAACAGACCGGCCAATATGCCCGCGAAGGCCCCCAACACCAGATACCCCAAAAACAGCATAAAAATTCCTTCCCAATCGGTGCGACAGCGTTTTTATCTTATTGCGCGCATAAAAAAAGAGATGGCCCCGGGCCATCTCTTCATTGTGCCGATTAATGCAAGGGAATGGTACCGTCCATCACCTTGTAGAACGCCAGCACGGCGCAACCGAGCAGGGCCGCCGTCATCCCCTGCTCCAGCCGGTTGAGACTGCGCAGGCCGTGATGCTGGCGCGCCTTCCAGTAGATGAAGATACCCGGGCTGTAGAGCAGCGCCACCAGCAGCAGGTATTCCACCCCGGCGGCATAGACCAACCAGCAGCCGTAGACGGTGGCCACCAGCGCCAGCAGCAGGTCGCGCTTGCGCTGATGGGGCTGGTTCTCATAGGTCTCCCCTCTCAGGGCCAGCTTGAGGCCATAGGCGCCGGAGAAGACGTAGGGCACCAGGGCCGCCGAGGTGGCGATGTTCACCAGGGCCAGGTAGGTGCTGTTCTGGAAGTAGATGATGATGAGGAAGATCTGCACCAGACAGGTGGAGCACCAGAGCGACACCTGGGGGGAGCCGTTCTTGTTCTCCTTGGCGAACCAGGCCGGGAAGACCCCGGTCTTGCCGGCGATGTAGGGTACTTCCGCCGCCAGCACTGTCCAGCTCAGCAGGGCCCCCATCACGGAGATCACCAGGCCGATGTTGATGAGCCAGGCACCCCATGGGCCGACCACGGCCTCCAGGATCATGGCGGTGGACGGATTCTTGAGGGCGGCCAGTTGCGGCTGGTTCATGACACCTAGGGAGAACAGGGTCACCATCACGTAGAGCGTCAGGGCGCCGAGCAGAGCCAGCACGGTGGCACGCCCCACATCCTTGCGATGACGGGCGCGGGCGGAGACCACCACGGCCCCCTCTATGCCGATGAAGACCCAGAGCGTCACCTTCATGGTGGACTTGACCTGATCCATCACGGATCCCAGTTCACCACTGCCCTGACCCCAGAAGTCCAGGGTGAAGGTCTGCATGTTGAAGGCGAGCAGGATGGCGACGCAGAACACGATGAGCGGCACCATCTTGGCGATGGTGGTGACTATGTTCACCAGGGCCGCGACCTGGATCCCGCGCAGCACCAGGGCGTGTACCGACCAGATGAGCAGGGAGGCGAGCGCGATGGCCACCGGGGTGTTGCCGTCACCGAAGATGACGTTGTCCGGGGTGTCGAAGAAGTAGCTCAGGGCGCTGAACACGACGATGGCGTAGGAGACGTTGGCCAGCAGCTGGCAGAGCCAGTAGCCCCAGGCGGCGTTGAAGCCGATGAAATCGCCAAAGCCCGCCTTGGCGTAGCTGAAGATACCGCCGTCGAGATCCGGGCGGCGCATGGAGAGGTTCTGGTAGACCAGGGCGAGGCAGATCATGCCGACCCCTGTGATGGCCCACCCCAGGGCGACGGCCCCGGCGCTGGCATGTGCCGCGATATTTTGTGGCAGACTGAAAACCCCGGCGCCGACCATGGAGCCGATCACCAGCGAGATGAGGGCACCTAGCCCCAGTTTCTTGTCCATCTCAATCCTGTTTGATTAGGCGCTGGCAGAGCATCCGTATTCATGCGACGCGCGACATGGGAGGGGCAAAGAGTCCGTACCCCGTGAAAAAGGCGGCAACTATATTGCATGACTATTCCGACCGCAATCCTTCGTAGCGCCAATCATGCACCGTCTTGACCGCGCGCAATTCTACAGCACTCACTCACGACGCCTGTGAGCTGGTTCAAATTAAGAGAGACCCGTTGATATTTCACGTTTTTCCATGACGTTGCCCCCATTTTCCGGAAAAGGACCTGCATGGCTATTCACGCCGTCTGAATGGGTACATATGAAGCCCGATTGGGAATATTCCATAAAAACGCCCCGGCAAGCGGGGCGCAGTGAAGGGGATGAGTCAGGGCGCTCAGAGCCGCAGGCCGCCGTCCAAGTCGATCACCCGCCCGGAGAGGTAGTCGTTGGCGAGGATGAACTGCACCGTCTGGGCCAGCTGGGCCCCCTGCCCCAGGGTGCCGACCGGGATGGCCTGCTGCATGCGCGCCATGGCCTCGGGTTTCATCGCCGCCGTCATGTCGGTGGCGAACACCCCGGGGGCTATACCCATCACCCGGATCTGGTGGCGGGCCAGCTCCCGCGCCCAGGTCACCACCAGAGAGGCGACCCCCGCCTTGCTGGCGGCATAGTTGCTCTGACCGATATTGCCGGCACGGGCGATGGAGGAGATGTTGATGATGACGCCCCCCTGCCCCCCCTGGGCCATCAGGGCCGCCCCCTCCCGGCCGCACAGGAAGGTGCCGGTAAGGTTGACGTCGATGACGGATTGCCACTGGGCCAGGCTCAGCTTCTCCACCAGTTCGCCCTCTTTGACCTTGATCAACATGCCATCCCGCAGGATCCCGGCGCAGTTGATGAGGCCATGCAGAGTGCCAAACTGCTCCCTGATGGCGGTGAAGGTCGCCTCCACCTCGGCCTCATCAGCCACGTTGCAGACAAAGAGCGCACAGCGCCCGTCCCGGCTGCGCAGCTCGGCTTCCGTCACCTCCAGATCCGTGCGATTGACGTCGATGAGAGCCAGTACGGCTCCCTGCGCCGCGAGGCAGAGGGCGATGGCGCGGCCGAGCCCCCGCCCGGCCCCGGTGATGGCGATGACCCTGTTGTTGATATCCATAAGTGATCCTCGTGCTTGAGCAGATTGAATGGCAATGGGTTCGACAAAACAGCGCGGCCATTGAATGCAGTCAGTGCCGCGAATAAGGGATGGAGACGCCCGCTCAACCCTGCTGGGGCTTGTCCTGGGCCTTCTCCAGATAGAGTTCGAGAATGCTGGAGAAGTCCTTGCTCCCCTGACCCTGGCCCGCATGCAGGTTGAACAGGTTGCGGGCAAGGGAACCCATGGGCACGGCGCTGTGGGCATGCTCGGCGAGCGTCATGGCCAACCCCAGGTCTTTCACCATCAGCCGGGTCATGAAGCCCCCCTGATAGCCGCGCGAGGCGGGGGCATTCTCCATCACCCCGGGCCAGGGGTTGTAGCGCTCCAGGCTCCAGTTGTTGCCCGAGCTCTTGCCCATGATGGTGGAGAGGACGCTCGGATCCAGCCCCTCCTTCACCCCGAGGGCCAGCGCCTCGGCGGTACCCGCCATGTGGATGGCCAGCAGCATGTTGTTGCACATCTTGGCGATCTGGCCCGCCCCCAGGGCGCCGGCGTGGAACAGGTTCTGCCCCATGTGAGCCAAGATAGGCTTGGCCGCCTCGAAGTCGGCCGCCTCGCCGCCGACGATGAAGGTGAGGGTCCCCGCCGTGGCCCCCGCCACCCCCCCCGATACCGGAGCATCGATGAAGCGAATGCCGCGCCCCTTCGCCGCCGCCCCCACCTGACGGGCCGAGGCCACGTCTATGGTGGAGCAGTCGATCACCAGGGCGCCCGCCGGCAGGGCGGCCAGCAGATCCTGCCCGCCCCTCTCCCCGGCACTCTCCCCGAGCCAGAGCCCGCGCACATGCTCCCCCGCCGGCAGCATGCTGATGGCCACATCACAGCCGCTCACCGCCTCGCGGGCGTAGCCCGCGGCGATGCAGCCGGCCGCGATCGCCTTCTCCACACTCTCCGGCATCAGGTCGAACACCTGCACCGTGTGCCCCGCCTTGGCCAGGTTGGCGGCCATGGGGCCCCCCATGTTGCCGAGTCCGATAAACCCTATCCTTGTCATGCTTTGCTCCTTGCCCTGTTCCTTGTATAGCGGCTTGGCCTATCCGCGAGCCGCCTCGATAGATCACCCTTGGAGGGGGTCGCTCACCAGAGGGTTCACCCCTTCCGGCCAGCGGTAGAATGCGTCAAGCCACTCCTCGCCAGGCTGGGGCGCCAGCCAGCGCGGTGACTGGTCCTTGTCGATGAGCAGTGCCCTCACCCCTTCCACGAAGTCCCCCTTGAGCACGCAGTTCACCGACAGGGCCAGCTCATCGGCAAACACCTCGGCCAGCGACTGGCGACGGGCCTGCCAGTATTGGCGCCAGAGAATGGCGCGGCTGATGGGGCTGCCTGTGAGGCAGGTCTCCCTGGCCCGGGCCAGGCTCGCCTCCCGCTCGGCCTCAAAGTGGGCGCCGCTCAGCTGGGCCAGCACCCCTTCCAGAGAGCGCCCCGCCAGCAGGACATCGATCCTCGCCTGATGAGGCAGGAACACAGGGGACGGGAAATCAGCATCCACCTCAGCCTGCAAATGCCTTAGCAGCCAATCTATCTGCTGGACAGGCTCCTGTGACCAGTTGATCCCGGCGAGCCGGGGCAGCAGCTCGGCCCGCTCATGGCTCTCCATCCGGTGATCCGCGAGCCCGAGCCCGATGGCATCGGCCCCGTTGAAACGGGCACCGGTGAGGCCAAGCCAGAGCCCGAGCCGGCCCGGCATGCGGCTCAGGAACCAGCTGGCCCCCACATCCGGGTAGAGGCCTATGGTCACCTCCGGCATGGCGAACAGGCTCTTCTCGGTCACCACCCGAAATTGGGCGCCGGCGAAGAGGCCGATGCCGCCCCCCATGCAGATGCCATCCGCCACGCAGACGAGGGGCTTCTTGTAGCAATGGATCTGGTGATCGAGCCGATATTCCTGCTCGAAGAAGTCGCGGGCATAGGCGAACAGCTCATGCTCACCGACCTCCTGCTTCTGGTAATAGAAGGAGCGGATGTCGCCCCCTGCGCAGAATGCCTTCTCCCCCGCCCCCTGCAGCAGAACGCAGACTACGGCGGGATCCTGCTCCCACTCGGTGAGGGCGGCCTGCAGCCGCTGGATCATCGGCAGGCTCAGGGCGTTGAGGGAGGCGGGACTGTCGAGGGTCAGCACCCCAATCTGGCGGCCGTCGAGGGTGGGATACAGGGTCGTGCTTACCGGTTCATGCATGTTCAACACCGAGTTCAAACGAAGTGCCACCCGGGTCGGGATGGCAGAAAACGGGGACGGGCTCACTCATGATGAGCCCCGTTGGTCTTGGGGGTGGCGCCATAATGCCAGCGGGCCGGGCGCTTCTCCAGGAAGGCGGTAACCCCCTCGCGCTGGTTCGCATCCGCAAACAGCTCGAGGAAGAGGCTGCGCTCCAGCGGCAGGGCCGCATCCCGCGGGCCGGTGCGACCCTGATTGATGAGATTCTTGCAAGCGCGCAGGGCGCTCGGGCTCTGGCGCTCCACCTGCTGGGCCATCTGCGCCGCCGCCGCCCAGGCCTGCCCCTCGGGGACCACCTCCTCCACCAGGCCTATCTCCCTTGCCCGGCTGGCCGTGACCTTCTCGCCACAGAGGATGAGCCGTTTGGCCCAGCCCGGTCCCACCAGTTCGGTGAGGCGCTGGGTGCCGCCGGCGCAGGGCAGCAGACCCACCGAGGCCTCCGGCAGACCCATCTTGGCCTGCTCTTCGGCGATGCGGATGTCACAGGCCAGCGCCACCTCCAGGCCGCCTCCCATGGCATAGCCATTGATGGCGGCGATGCTGACGCCGTGGAAGCGGGCAAGGGCCTCGAAGGCGCGGCCGAAGGCCTCAGCCACCTCGCGGGCGTGATCCGGGTTGCCGTCGGCAAACATCTTGAGATCGGCGCCGGCGCAGAAGAACTTCTGCCCCGCCCCGCGGATCACCAGGGCCACCACGTCGGGGCGGCTGTCCAGCTCCACCATCATCTGCAGCAGGGCCTGCAGGCTGGCCAGGGTCCAGGTGTTGGCGGGGGGATGATCGAAGGTGATATAGGCCACGTGACCGTGATACTCGAGCCTGATCCTTGTCATTGTCTTGTCCTTGTCAGTCACTGTGCCCGTCACTCCAGCGTCAGGCCGGGATCGGCCAGCAGGCGGCGGGCGATGATGAGTCGCATGACCTCGTTGGTTCCTTCCAGGATGCGATGCACCCGGGTATCGCGAAGGTAGCGCTCCAGCGGGTATTCGCGGATATAACCATAGCCGCCAAAGAGTTGCAGTGCTTCGTCGCACACTCTGTGGCCCACGTCCGTCGCCAGACGCTTGGCCATGGCGCACCAGGCGCTCTTGTCCGGGCTCCCCCTGTCCAGCTTGTCGGCGGCCTGACGCACCAGCAGCCGCGCGGCGGCGAGCTCGGTGGCCATGTCGGCGAGGCGAAACTGCACGCTCTGGAATTCGCCGATGGGGCGACCAAACTGCTGGCGCTGCTGCACATGAGCCAGGGCATCGTTCAGCGCCTGCTGGGCCGTGCCCACCGAGCAGGTGGCGATGTTGATGCGCCCCCCATCCAGGGCCTGCATGGCGAACTTGAAGCCTTCCCCCTCCTCCCCCAGCCGGTAACAGGCGGGAATGCGCACCCCGCTGAAGTTCACCTCCCGGGTGGGCTGGCTGTTCCAGCCCATCTTCTCCTCCGCCTTGCCATAGCTCACCCCGGGCGTGTCTGCGGGCACCATAAAGGCGGATATCCCTTTTGCTCCCTCGCCGCCGGTGCGGGCCATCACCACCAGCACCTGAGTGCTGCCCGCCCCGGAGATGAACACCTTGCTGCCGTCGATGAGGTAATCCTCTCCCTCTCGCAGGGCGCGGGTCTTGAGGGCCGCCGCGTCCGAGCCGGCCCCCGGCTCGGTGAGGCAGTAGGAGCCCAGCAGCTCGCCGCTGGCGAGGCGCGGCACCCATTCTCTGGCAACCTCTTCCGGCAGCCAGGTTCCCAGCATCCAGCTCACCATGTTGTGGATGGTCAAGTAAGCCGTGGTGGAGGTGCAGCCCATAGATAGGCGCTCGAAGATGAGGCAGGCATCCAGCCTCGGCAGGGCCAGTCCGCCGTACTGCTCAGGGGTATAGAGGCCGCAAAAGCCGAGCGCCGCCGCCTCCCTGATGGTGGCGACGGGAAACTCGTGCTCCCTGTCCCAGCGGGCGGCATGGGGCTTGAGCGCCTCCTCGGCGAAGGCACTGGCGGCCTCCATGTAGGCCTGTTGATCCGCGGTCAACGTAAAATCCATCTTGTTTGCTTCCTTCTTGTCTTGGCCGTGAACACCGCTTAACGCAGGTGGATGGTCATGTTGGGGCCGCCGGGAATGTCTTCGTCGAACCAGCGCTCGGTCACCGTCTTGGTCTCGGTGTAGAAACGCACCGCCTGCTTGCCGTAGGCGTGCAGATCCCCGTAGAAAGAGCCGCGCCAGCCGGTGAAGGAGAAGAACGGCAGCGGCACCGGGATGGGCACGTTGATCCCCACCTGGCCCACCGCCACCTCGTGGCGGAACTTGCGGGCCGCGGCGCCGCAACCGGTGAAGATGGAGGTCCCGTTGCCGTAGGGGTTGTTGTTGATGAGGGTCAGCGCCTCGTCCAGGCTCTCCACCTCGAGGCAGACCAGCACGGGGCCGAAGATCTCCTCTTTATAGATGCGCATCTCCGGGGTCACGCCGCGAAACAGGGTGGGTCCCACCCAGTTGCCCACCGGGTAGCCCGGCACGTCGCAGAAACGGCCATCCAGCAGGCACTCGGCCCCCTCTTTTATGCCCGCTTCGATGAGGCCTTCCACCCTGACTTTTGCCTCCGGGCTGATAAGGGGACCATAGGCGGCCTCTGGATCGTGCCAGATCCCCGGTTTCACCTTGGCGAACTCGGCGGCGAGCGCCGGGATCCACTCCCGCGCGCTTCCGACGAATACCGCCACGCTGATGGCCATGCAGCGCTGGCCGGCGGCCCCCACCCCGGCCCCTACCAGGTTGCCGAGCACCTGGCCCTTGTTGGCATCCGGCATGATCACCATGTGGTTCTTGGCGCCGACGAAGCACTGTGCCCGCTTGAGTTGAGAGGTAGCGGTGCGATAGACGTGAGCGCCGACCCTGGCCGAGCCCACGAAGCTCACCGCCTTCACGTCCGGATGGTTGAGCAATGCATCCACCTGCTCGGCGCCCCCGTGCACCACGGAGAGGATGCCCTTGGGCGCCCCCGCCTCGGCGAACAGCTCCGCCAGGCGCATGGGGGTGAGGGGATCCTGTTCCGAAGGCTTGAGCACGAAGCCGTTGCCGCAGGCCACCGCCAGCGGAAACATCCAGAGCGGGATCATGGCCGGGAAGTTGAACGGGGTGATCCCCACGCACACCCCCAGGGGTTGTACCCAGGAGTGGCCATCGACCCGGCGCGCCACGTTGCCCATGGTCTCCCCCAGAGTCTGGCTCGCGATGGAGCAGGCCTGCTCCACCACCTCGATGCCGCGCCACACATCCCCCTTGGCATCCGCGAGGTTCTTGCCGGTCTCCTGGGCCAGCAGGGCCGCCAGCTCGTCGTGATGCACTTTCAGCAGGTGCTGGTAGTTGAACATGACGCGCGCCCGCTCGGAGGCGGGTACCTCTCGCCACTGTAGATAGGCGTCGTGGGCCGTGCGCACCGCGTGCTCTATCTCGGCCGGGGTGGCCTTGGGTACCCGCGCCAGCAGGCTCTGATCCGCCGGATTGGTGACCTCTATCCACTGCTCGCTGGCGGATGGATAAGCCTCCCCCCCGATATGGAGGGGCAGATCCCCGAACCGGGTTTGCGGGTGACCGCTGTGGTTGGTCATGACGCCCTCCTCCCGTTGACGGCGATCTGGATATGGAGCCCGGTTCCATGGGCGACGTGCTGGGTGCAGTTGTGGATCATCTTGCTCACTCCCTGGATTCGACCGCCTCCCTGGATATCCCCTTGCGGTTGGCGGCCAACGAATTTACCTTAGACTAACAATTCATTTACGTTTACGCTAACGTAAACTTGATTCATTGATGGACTGACCAGTATTTCCCCCCCTTTTCTGAGATGAACCCGGGGAGCGACAGTCCGCCCCATCACCCGCTTGATAAGGAGAGCAAGGATGCATGCCCTGATGGATGAGACCCTCCAGGCCCTGACCGAACAGGTCGAGGCCTTCTGCCAGAAAGTGATCGCCCCCCGCGCCGAGGAGATAGACAGAAGCAACGCCTTCCCCCGGGATCTCTGGCCCCAGATGGGTGCGCTGGGCTTGCACGGCATCACGGTGGCGGAGGCCTATGACGGCGTGAGCCTGGGCTACCTCGCCCACGTGCTGGTGATGGAGCAGGTGAGCCGCGCCAGCGCCTCGGTCGGCCTCTCCTACGGCGCCCACTCCAACCTCTGCGTCAACCAGATCCACCGCCACGGCACCCCTGATCAGAAGGCGCGCTACCTCCCTGATCTCGTCAGCGGCAAACACGTGGGGGCACTCGCCATGAGCGAGCCGGGGGCCGGCTCCGACGTGGTCGCCATGCGCCTGAGCGCGGAAGATCGGGGCGATCACTTCCTGCTGAGCGGCAACAAGATGTGGATCACCAATGGACCGGACGCGGACACCTTCGTCATCTACGCCAAGACGGATCCCAAGGCGGGCCCCAAGGGCATTTCCGCCTTCATCGTGGAGAAGGGCACACCGGGCTTTAGCACGGCCCAGAAGCTCGACAAACTCGGCATGCGTGGCTCCAGCACCTGCGAGCTGGTGTTCGAGGATTGCAAGGTGCCCAAAGAGAATCTGCTCGGCCCCCTCCACGGCGGGGTCAAGGTGCTGATGAGCGGGCTAGATTACGAGCGCATCGTGCTGGCGGCCGGGCCCCTCGGTATCATGCAGGCCTGCATGGACGTGGTGCTGCCCTATGTGCGCGAGCGCAAGCAGTTCGGCCAGGCCATCGGTGAATTCCAGCTGGTGCAGGGCAAGCTGGCCGACATGTATACCCGCCTCGCCAGCAGCCGCGCCCTGGTCTATTCGGTGGCCGCGGCCTGCGATTCGGGCCACACCAGCCGCAAGGATTGCGCCGCCGCCATCCTGCTGGCCGCCGAGAACGCCACCCAGATGGCGCTCGATGCCATCCAGCTGCTCGGGGGCAACGGCTACATCAACGAATACCCCACGGGTCGCCTGCTGCGGGATGCCAAGCTCTACGAGATAGGCGCCGGCACCTCGGAGATCCGCCGCTGGCTCATCGGCCGTGAGCTGATGGGAGAGCAGGCATGAGCCGAATTTTCTCCCGCCTCGACACGGCCAGCCCGGAATTTGCCGAGAACCGCGCGGCCATGGCGGCCCTGGTCAAGGATCTCCATGCCCGCCTGGACGAGATTGCCCTTGGCGGCGGCGCCACCAATCAGGCCCGCCACCGGGACAGGGGCAAGCTGCTGCCCCGCGAACGCATCGATCAGCTGCTCGACCCCGGCTCTCCCTTCCTCGAGCTCTCCGCCCTGGCCGCCTGGCAGGTCTATGACGAGGCTGTGCCCGCCGCCGGCATCATCACCGGGCTAGGCCGTATCTCGGGTCGGCTCTGCCTGCTGGTGGTGAACGATGCCACCGTCAAGGGGGGGACCTATTACCCCCTCACGGTGAAGAAACACCTGAGGGCCCAGGCCATCGCCGAACGGCTGCGCCTGCCCTGCCTCTATCTGGTGGATTCCGGCGGCGCCTTCCTGCCCATGCAGGACGAGGTCTTCCCGGACCGGGAGCACTTCGGCCGCATCTTCTACAACCAGGCCCGCCTGTCGGCCCAGGGCATCCCCCAGCTCGCCGTGGTGATGGGCCTGTGTACCGCCGGCGGCGCCTATGTGCCCGCCATGGCGGACGAGTCCATCATGGTCAAGAATCAGGCCACCATCTTCCTGGCGGGCCCCCCACTGGTCAAAGCCGCCACCGGCGAGAGCATCAGCGCCGAGGCTCTGGGCGGCGCCCTGGTGCACTGCGCCCACTCAGGGGTGGCGGATCACCTGGCCGAGGACGATGCCCATGCGCTGGCCATCGCCCGCACCTTGGTCAGCAACTTAGGAGTCAGCAACCCGGGGGCTGGCAATCAGGAAGCCCAACCCCATCCGGCCTTCGAGGAGCCCTGCTACCCCATCGAGGATCTCTACGGCCTGGTGGGCACCAATCTCAAGCGCCCCTACGATGCCCGGGAGCTCATCGCCCGCCTGGTGGACGGCTCGGCGTTCGACGAGTTCAAGGCGCTGTTCGGTACCACCCTGGTCACCGGCTTTGCCCGCATCCAGGGCATGCAGGTGGGGCTCCTCGCCAACAACGGCGTGCTGCACAGCGACAGCGCCCAGAAGGGGGCTCACTTCATCCAGCTCTGCAACAAGCGCTCTATTCCTTTGTTGTTCCTGCAGAACATCACGGGGTTTATGGTGGGAAGCCAAGCCGAGCGGGAGGGGATCGCCAAGCACGGTGCCAAGCTGGTCACCGCCGTGGCCTGCAGCCGGGTGCCGAAGATCACCCTGATCGTCGGCGGCAGCTTCGGCGCCGGCAACTACGGCATGTGTGGCCGCGCCTACGAGCCCGACTTCCTGTTCAGCTGGCCCAACAGCCGCATCTCCGTGATGGGGGGCGAGCAGGCCGCCGGCGTCCTGGTGCAGGTGCGCCGTGACAAGCTGACGAGCGAGGGCAACATCTTGAGCGATCAGGAGGCTGCGGCCATCCGTGCTCCCGTGATAGAACAATATGAGCGGCAGGGACACCCCTACTACGCCAGCGCCCGTCTCTGGGACGACGGCGTCATCGATCCCGCCCAGAGCCGTACCGTGCTGGCCCTGGCCCTGGCCGCCTGTCAGGGCGCAGAGTCCGGGCCGGAGCAATACGGCATCTTCCGGATGTAAGGAGCGCACCATGACAGATCCTCTCTTTAGCGATCCTCCCGCCAGTTACCGGCTGGAGCGTCACGGCCCCCTGGCTGAGCTCATTCTGGCCCGCCCGGCCCGTCACAACGCATTCGATGCCGAGTTGATGCAGGGGCTGCTCGACAGCCTCCACGAACTGGTGCATCTCCCGGACCGGCCCCACGTGCTGATCCTGCGGGCCGAGGGCAAGCATTTTTGCGCCGGCGCCGATCTCGACTGGATGCGCAGCCTGGCCCACGCGGATTTCGAGCAGAACCGTGAGGACGCCCGGCTGCTGGCGCGGCTGATGCAGACCCTGGACGAGCTCCCCTTCCCCACCCTGGCCCTGGTGCAGGGGGCGGCCTATGGCGGTGCACTCGGCCTCATCTGCGCCTGCGATATCGTGCTCGCCGCCGACAACGCCCGCTTCTGCCTCTCCGAGGTGAGCCTGGGGCTGGTGCCTGCGGTGATCAGCCCCTACGTGGTGCGCACCCTGGGCATGCGTCAGGCCCGTCGCTATATGCTGAGCGCCGAACCCTTCGACGCCATCACCGCCTGCCGCCTCAACCTGGTTCATCTGATGACCACCCCGGCCGAGCTGCTCAACGAGGGGCGTCGTCAGGCCCTGCGCCTGTGTCGCAACGGCCCTCAGGCGATGAAAGAGACCAAACGGCTGCTGGCCGAGCTAGACGCGCACGGCGGCCGCCACCATGAAGAACACACGGTCGAGACCATAGCCCGGGTCAGGGTCGGTCTCGAAGCCCAGGAAGGGATGCAGGCCTTCTTCGACAAGCGCCCCCCCAGCTGGCGCCCCCGTTTCAAGGACGAGACATGATCAAACCCATAACCAGCTTATCCATAGCGAGCCTCGACGAGGCTCGGCGGAGTGCTGCTCTCCATCTCATCTCCCACCAGAGCGCCGGCGAGGAACACCCATGACTGTCAGCCCCCCCATCCAGCGCCTGTTGATAGCGAATCGCGGTGAAATTGCGGTGCGGATCATCAAGACGGCCCGCCGCCTCGGCATCCACACCATAGCCCTCTACTCCGATGCCGACGTTGGCGCCATGCACGTGCGCGGTGCCGATGAGGCCTGGCATCTGGGAGCGGCGCCCGCGCGGGAGAGCTACCTCGACGGCGCCAAGGTACTCGCCATCGCCCGTGAGGCCAAAGCCGATGCCATTCACCCGGGCTACGGCTTCCTGTCGGAAAACAGCGACTTTGCCGGCGCCTGTGAGGCAGAGGGCATCCGCTTTATCGGCCCGAGCGGCGCCGCCATCCTCGCCATGGGAGACAAATCCGGCGCCAAGGCGCTGATGCAGGCCGCGGGGGTACCCGTACTACCCGGCTATCACGGCGCGGATCAGCGCCCCGACTTTTTGCGCGATCAGGCGAGCTTGGTGGGCTTCCCCCTGCTGATCAAGGCCGCCAGCGGCGGCGGCGGCAAGGGGATGCGCCGGGTCGATACCCTGGCCGAGTTCGACTCGGCCCTGGCGGCGGTGAAGCGCGAGGCCCTGGCCGCCTTTGGGGACGATCATGTGCTGCTGGAGCGTTACCTGCCTCTCGCCCGCCACGTGGAGGTGCAGGTGTTTGCCGACAGTCTCGGCAACGCCATCTATCTCGGGGACAGAGATTGCTCCTTGCAGCGCCGCCATCAGAAGGTGATTGAAGAGGCCCCGGCCCCCGACATCCCCGCCCCCTTGCGCCGGGCCATGGGGGAGGCCGCCGTGGCCGCCGCCCGCGCCATCGATTATCGCGGCGCCGGCACCATCGAATTCCTGCTGTGCGGGGGGGAATTCTTCTTCATGGAGATGAACACCCGGCTGCAGGTGGAGCACCCGGTCACCGAGTGCGTCACCGGCCAGGATCTGGTGGCCTGGCAGCTCGCTGTCGCCGAAGGCAAACCCCTGCCCCTCAAACAGGAAGAGGTGGTGTTGCACGGCCACGCGGTGGAGGCGCGGCTCTACGCTGAGGATGTGGAGGCGGGCTTCCTGCCCGCCAGCGGTCCCATCGACTGGCTGCACTGGCCGGGCGGGATCCGCATCGATACCGGCGTCGGCGCCGGTGACGCCGTGAGCCCCTATTACGACCCCATGATTGCCAAGCTCATCGTCCACGGTCAGAGCCGCGCCGAGGCCTTTGCGAGGCTGGCCGAGGCGCTGGCGGCACTCTCACTCGGCCCCCTGGTGCACAACGGCCCCCTGCTGCTGCGCCTGTGTCAGGAGCCGGATGTGCTCGAGGTGCGCCATCACACCCAGTGGCCCATCCCCACCGCTCCCCTGCCCGTGCCTGAGCTCGCCTGGCCCCTGGCCACCCTCTGGCTCGCCAGTCGACAGCAGATGCAAGGCGCCGGTCCCTGGCAGCAGTCTGACGGCTTTCGCCTCGGCGGCCACAGACACTGGCGCGCGGCGGTGCGGATGGGAGGGGAGAGTCGCAAACTGACGCTCATCGAGACCGCCGGCAGGATCCAGTGGCAGGGCATGCCCCTCACCTATGAGGCGGGACAGGATCATCTGCGCCTGAAGCAAGGCGACATCTGGCAACGCTATCCTGTCAAGGCTGAGGGGCAGCATTTCGTGCTGAGCATCCAGGGACGAAGCCTGCCATTTTGCGAGGATGATCCCCTACATCAAGCTCGGCCTGATCACGAGCATGGGAGCGGCATGGGGGACATACGCGCCCCCATGCACGGCATCGTCGTGGCCTTGCTGGTGGAGGCAGGCCAGCGGATCAGCAAGGGGCAACCCCTGCTGGTGCTGGAGGCCATGAAGATGGAACACAACCTCAGGGCCGAGCAGGACGGGGTGATCGAGACCCTGCACTGCCGGCAGGGTGAGCAGGTGAGCCAGGGCAGCGTCCTGGTGCAGCTCGCCCCAAACGTGGATCAACAGATACTGGCGGGTAAATCATGAGCAAGGAACAGGGAAGGCCCGTCGATCGGGTGAGCCTGGTGGAGATGGGGCCGCGGGACGGTCTGCAAAACGAGGCGCGCATACTGCCCCTGGCCCAGCGGCTCGAGTTGATAGCACGGCTCGCCGAGAGCGGCCTGCAGCGCATCGAGGTGGGGGCCTTCGTCTCCCCCAAACGGGTACCCCAGATGGCGGACTCCGCCGCCCTGCTGGATGCCCTGCCCCGCCGTGCCGAGGTGGGGCATCACAGGGTGCGTTACGGCGCCCTGGTGCCGAACCTGCAGGGGTTGCAGGCCGCCATCAGTGCCCGGGTCGACGAGATAGGCCTCTTCACCGCCTGCTCCGACGGTTTCACTCGCGCCAATATCGGCATCGGCGTGGAGGAGTCACTGGTGCGCTTCGCCCCCCTGGTGGCCGAGGCCCGCAGCCTCGGCATCAAGGTGCGGGGCTACCTCTCCACCGTCATCGCCTGCCCCTATGAAGGCCCCACCCGGCCGAAGCGGGTCGCGGCCCTGGCCGAGCGGCTGCTGGATCTCGGCTGTCACGAAATTTCGCTCGGCGACACCATAGGCGTCGGTACCCCGGGTACCGTCGCGCCCATGCTGGATGCCGTGCTGCACGAGGTGCCGGCCGGGCGGCTCGCGGTGCACTTTCACGACACCTATGGCCAGGGGCTGGCCAACCTGCTGCCGGCGCTGGAGCGCGGCATCCGTACCATCGACTGCTCGGTGGCCGGGCTCGGCGGCTGCCCCTATGCCCCCGGCGCCTCCGGCAACGTCGCCTCCGAGGAGGTGGTCTACCTGCTCCACGGCCTCGGCATGAGCACAGGGGTGGACTTGGACAAGCTCGCCGCCACCGGCCAGTGGGTGAGCGAGCAGCTGGGGCGGGCCAACGGCTCCCGGGTCGGTCAGGCCCTGCACGCCAGGGCCCTGGCCCGGCGAGCACAGACTACACGGGACGAGATCACACAAGGAGCCTGTCATGGTCCCTAACCGCTTCGCCAGCAAGGAGGTGACCTACAGCATCTCCGAGCTGGCCCAGGAGTTCGACGTCACCCCCCGCACCATCCGCTACTACGAGGACGAGGGGCTGATCACCCCGACCCGGGAGGGGCAGACCCGGATCTACAGCCACAAGGACAAGATCCGCCTCAAGCTCACCCTGAGGGGCAAGCGGCTCGGCTTCAGCCTGGCGGAGATCCGCGAGCTGTTCGATCTCTACGACACCGACAAGACCAGCCGGACCCAGCTGCACTCGATGATCCAGATCATCGAGGCGAGGCGCCACTCCCTGCGCCAACAGCTCGAAGACATCCAGATGGTGATGGCCGAACTGGAGGTGGCCGAGCAACGCTGCATCCATTCCCTCAACGAGTTGAAAGCCGGGGCGGACTAATGGGCGCGGGACAGGCGCCCCACCTTATCCATCAGGGCCCCTCAGTTGCGCAACCTGCGTGATGTTGGGAGAGAGAGAAATGCGGAGAGGATGGCTGGGGAAAGGAGGGCCCCCCTGCCTGCCCCTTCCTCGCCGAACCTGGTTCATGGCGGCACCCATGGCAGCCCATTGCACAGATGGCCACCAATGCCGGTCAGAGTCCGGCGCAGCTCAGGGGAGAGATCATGATAGTGCGCTGATTAATTGCTACCATGTGCGCATCAAATGGAGACCGCCATGCCCAAGCCTCTGCCCGCTCGCCTGTTGCGCTATGCCCTCTATCTCTGCGCCATCCTGCTCATCGCCTTCGTCATCCTGCTCTGGCAGGCCCCCGGTCTCACCCAGCGCTATCTTCCCGGCTGGCTGGCCAAACACTATGGATTGCAGCTCAATCTGGGGGAGATCAGAGTCAGCCTGCAGACCCCCTCCCTCACCCTGGGCCCCACGGTTCTGCTCGACCCGCAGCAACAGACCCTGCTGGCCTTCGAGCAGCTCCAGATAATCCCAAAGATCAAAGAGAGCTGGCAGCAAGAGGGGCTGGTGCTGGCCGAAGCCAGCCTCCGCAAGCCCGTCGCCAACCTGGTGCGCCTCCCCGATGGCAAGGGCCCGGACAAGCAGCCCGAGGCGAGGTTCAACCTGACCGAGGCGCTGGCCCCCCTGCTCGACAGCCTGACGACGACGGAACCGGCCACCCCGGCGGATCCGGCACAGCCGCTGCCCCTGCAGATCGACCAGCTGGCGCTGGAGCAGGGCCAAATCCGCTATCTGGATAGCCGCAAGCCATGCAGTCCCGAGTGGATCCCTAGCCTCACCCTCGACAAGCTCGATCTGCAACTGCCCAATCTTTCCACCGCCGAGGGGTACCTGAGTCCCTATCGGCTCAGCGCCACCCTCAACCGGAAGAGTCCCCTCAAGGCCGAAGGGGAACTCGACATCCTGACCGGCAGCGGCAAGGGGAAAATAAGCCTCGACAAGCTGGCCCTCGCCCCCTTCGCCCCCCTCTGGACGCCCTATCTCAGGATCGATCTCGCCAGAGGGGATGCCAGCGCCGCGCTGGATTACCGCATGGTGCAGGGCAAGCAGGGGCTGGGGTGGCAACTCTCCAAGGGCAAACTGCTCCTGAACAACTGGCAGCTCAAACGCGCCAAGGGGAACGAGTTTGCCCGTTTCAACCAGCTCGCCCTGACCGGGATCAGCGTCGATGGGGCCAAGCAGTCCCTCACCATAGGCAGCGCCGCCCTCAAGTCCCCCGCCCTCAGCGCCGTGCTCGACGACAAGCAGCAACTGGATCTCGCCGATCTGCTGATCCCCCAGTCCGCCCCCAAGGCCACGAACAAGCCCACCAAGAAGGCCAAGTCGACCCAGACCGCCCAGCCTTGGCGTTGGCAGCTCAAGCAGACCCGCATCAGCGAGGGCGCTCTCAATCTGACCGAATCGAGCAGTGGCAAACCCCTGCAGCGGGAACTGTCGGGGCTCAGCCTCAGCCTGGGCCCCCTCGACAGTGCGGCCGACAAACCCAGCCCCCTGACCCTTAGCGCCACCCTCAACAAGGAGAGTCCCGTCAGTTTCGATGGCAGCCTCACGCCTGCGCCTTTTGCCCTGAACGGCACCATCAAGCAGCAGGCGCTGCCCCTTGGCTTGGCCCAGCCCTATCTGCAGGATCTGCTCAGGATCAAGGTGCAAGATGGCCTGCTCAGCAGCCGTACCAAGCTGATCCTGGCCACCGACGCCAACGGAGCCCTGAGCCAGTTGAAGCTGGAGGGGGGGCTCGATGTCGACAAGCTGTATGTGCTGGATCGCGCCGACAACCAGCGGTTGCTGCAGATCGGCCGCCTCGAGCTGACCGGGCTGCACTACGACGGCATGAGCCAGCAGCTGAAGATCGCCGACATCCTGCTGCGCCAACCTTTCGCCCGCATCGAGATCAGCGAAACGGGGATCACCAACGTGCAACAGCTGCTGCTGCCCCAGCCGGATGACAAGGGCACCGGCAGCGGGCCTGCCCCCCACATCTTCATCGATCAGGTGCGCACCGAGCAGGGCAACCTGCGCTTCGCCGACCGCAGCCTGAGCCCGGAGTTCGTGGTGGACATCGCCTCCCTCGCGGGCCAGAGCCGCCATATCAGCAATGTCCCGGGCCAGCGCTCCGAACTCGCCTTCAACGGCAAGGTGGACAGGTACGCCCCCGTGACCATACGCGGCGGCACCAACCTGCTCATCGAGGATCCCGTGCTCGACGTCGCCGTGGCCTTCAACAACCTGGAGCTCACCACCTTCACCCCCTACTCCAGTACCTATGCGGGCTATGCCATCGACAAGGGCCAGCTCTCCATGAAGCTCAACTACAAGCTGCAGGGCAACCGGCTGGAGGGGGACAACGACATCACCATCAAGAAGCTGCAACTCGGTGAGAAGGTCAAGAGCGAGCAGGCCAGGGATCTGCCCCTCGGTCTCGCCATCGCCCTGCTGAGCGACTCGAGCGGCGTCATCAAGATGAACCTCAAGGTGAAGGGAAACCTGGATCAGCCGAACTTCAGCCTGGGCAACATCTTCTGGGACGTGCTCGGCAACACCCTGACCAAGGCCATCAGCTCCCCCTTCTCCCTGCTGGCCTCCCTCGCCGGCGGCACCCAGGATCTCGACGAGCTGCCCTTCCTGGCGGGGAGCCCGGATCTCAGCCCGAGCCAGCAGACCAAACTCGGCAAACTGGCCCAGGCCCTCAAGGAGCGACCCAAGCTCAGCATGAACATCCGCGGCAAGGTCAACTTCAACGAGGAGCGCCCCATCCTGCAGCGCCAGAAACTGGAGCGGGTGCTGGCCAAGATCACCGGTTCGCCGGTGGATCTCAATCTGCTGGAGCAAGACCCCGCCCTGCAAGCCGCCCTGGCCGACGCCTATGAGGCCAAGTTCAACGAAGATCTCGGCGATCTGGCCGACAGGCTGAAGCTAGCGGAGCAGAGCCCGGCCCTGCGTGCCCAGGCGGTGATCCTGCTGCGAGACCAGCAACTCATCACCGCCAAGTCCCTGCGCAGTCTGGCCATGCGCCGGGCCCAGAACACCAAGGAGTTTCTGGTGGACAGCCAGGGCATCACGCCGGAGCGTCTGTTCGTGCTGGACAGCCAGGTGAAGGAGACGGACAAGGAGGCCAAGGTGGTCCTGACCCTGGACAACTGACACCGTGGGGCGGCTCAGGCCGCCCCGGTTTTTCATGGGCTGGCGCCATCCCGCCACGCTTCTGCCTTCCTATGCCCTTATAGGGCTTCTTCTCTATTTCTCTCCTTCACGCAAACCCCCTCAGCCCCTCTTCCCTAACGCCCTTATCCCCTCCTGAAACGCTGCCCTGATCCTCTCAATCCGTATGCCCGGCCTGAACATCATCCACTCACTCCTCGCAGCGCCGGCCCTTGGATACGTCTTCGCACTCGTACAGCGCCTCTCGTTGGCCAGAGATCTCGCCGCCCCCTCGAACCAGACAGTCCCGGCATTCGCCCCGACGCGGCCAGACACCCGCTGCATCGCTATTTTTCACTGCCAGTCTGGAGACCCTCATTGGCCTATTCCACCCAAGCCAAACCGATACAGAGAGAAATTGATGGGTGGACCCGAAACAGGGATGCGATAACTTAGTCTGATGGCATATGAGAGTGATTTTTAGCCGCCACATCATCCTGACCGCCGGCGCCGCCCCAAGGTCAGTCGCCCGCTGGAGAGAGATCCAGGGGTCTCTGCTCTACCCCTCCCAGCTCGTTATTTATTTTCACCACGCCGTCATTTACACAAAAAAACAACCTTGTTAACTGGAGTCATTTACCAGTTTTCTACCTCGTTGCCACGAATATCGAGCCGGGTAATATTGGGTGTCGTTTTTTTACTATTTATTCTCTCGCCCCCCTTGCCGGAGGGTCGGCACCTGCCTAAAATCGCGCGTCTTTTATCAACCCCCACCTCTATCGTTGGAGAACACACGTGAGCGAAAAATTGGCCAACCCTGCCCCTCTGGGTCTGATGGGTTTCGGTATGACCACCATTCTGCTGAACATCCATAACGCAGGCTTCTTCCCCATCAGCGCCATGATCCTGGCCATGGGCCTGTGCTATGGCGGTCTCGCCCAGATCATCGCCGGCATCATGGAGTACAAGCGTGGCAACACCTTCGGTGTGACCGCCTTCATCTCCTACGGCACCTTCTGGTGGAGCCTGGTGTTCCTGCTGATGATGCCTGGCATGGGTCTGGCCGAAGCCACTCCCCACGCCTACATGGGCTGGTATCTGCTGATGTGGGGCATGTTCACCCTCTTCATGCTGGTGGGCACCGTCAACTTCCCCCGTGTGAAGCAGTTCGTGTTCGCCTCCCTGACCGTGCTCTTCTTCCTGCTGGCCGCCCGTGACTTCACCGGCAGCACTCTGATCGGCACCATCGCCGGTTTCGAAGGCATCATCTGCGGCGCCAGCGCCATCTACCTGGCCATGGCCACCGTGATCAACGAACAGTTCGGCCGCACCGTACTGCCCATCGGTGACCACAAGAAAGCCGCCGCCGTGCAGCTCAAGGCTGCCGCATAATTTGCGGTGAGCAGGCGCAAGCCATGATGAAAAAAGGCACCCATTGGGGTGCCTTTTTGCTTCTCTGGCGTTTGCCGAAAGGTGTTCTCACACCTGCATATCCCCCTCATCCTCCCCTGCCAACAAGCGGGTGGCGGGGAAGCGCGCCGCCGGCTGCTGACCATAGAAGTGCTCGAACTGCTCGTAGACGGCGGGATAGACGGCGCGCAGGCGCAGGGGATCGGTGAAGAAGCTCTCGCTGCATACCGCGAAGAACTCGGCGGGATGTTCGGCGGCATAGGGATCGATATCGGTCACCTCATGGCGAGCCAGCTGCCCCTGCATGGCATCGAAGGCGCTCTGCAGGGCCCGGGTCCATTGCGGCTGGCTCATGCCTGACGGCAGCGGCGGCGCCCCGTCCGCATTTCCCCCCAGCATGTCGAGCTTGTGGGCCAGCTCGTGGATCACCAGGTTGAAGCCATCCCAGTCCCCGTCCTGTTGCAACTCGCTCCAGGCCAGCACCAGGGGGCCCTGGGGCCAGGACTCGCCAGCGTTCTCCTCCTCCCACTCGCTCACCAGCCCGAACTCGTCTTGCACCTCCTGGCGACGGGTGACGGGCTCGGGGATGATGATCACCTCGTGAAAACCGCGATACCAGTCCATCCCCAGGTGCAAGATGGGCAACACAGCCTGCAGGGCCAGCACCGCCTGCTGACGCGCCGTCAGCTCGACCCCGATCTGGGTCAGGGTCTTGCGAGCCAGAAACTGCTTTGCCAGGGCGATCAGCCGCAGCTCGTCCGCAGGGGAAAAACCCTGCAAGATGGGCACGGCGGCCAGGGCCTGCTGCCACTCCAGGGCCCCGGGGCCATTTTCCTCCCGCCGGGCAGGGCGACCGAATGCACTTCTCAACCTCGACCAGAACACAGACTCTCCTGTTTCACTTCAGATGACTTTGACGAACCGCTTGGGGCGCTCGAGATAACCCTGAGCCAGATAGAAGCGGTGTGCCCCCTCCCGTTTGAGGCTGCTGGAGAGCTCCAGCTGACTGCAACCCACCGCCCTGGCCCGCTCTTCGGCCACCGCCAGCAGCCGGGCACCGACGCCACTCCCCCTTGCCCCCTCATCGACGACCAGCGCCGAGATGAGGCCCCAGGCCGGTGCAAGGTGCAGCGGCTGCAGACGATGCCACACCAGCACCCCGGCCACGGCTTCCCCGAGGCAAGCCACCAACACCTCCCGCGCCGGATCGGACTGCTCCAGCCTCAGGCTCACCCCGGCCTCCTCGGTAGGGTAGCCAAGTTGTACGAACAGGCTCGCCAGCGCCGCACCGTCGAGGGGGCCGGCGAGACGGACGCCGCACGACAACCCATCCACTGTCATTTCTGGCCTCAAATTTGCTCTCCTTGTCTGGGTGTCCTCGGGGGCATAACGGGTGCAGACCCATGGCCGGACGACACGTGAAATTCAGCCCTATGGGCAAGCGCCGGATCTTGTCCAGCCCTGGCTGCCAATTGTTACTGTCAATTCACAAATTAACAGTGCGGCAACATATTTCGCTAGGAAGCGCTGGTACAAATCGATATGTTAAAACCCGCGGACTTGGCAGTCGAAAGTCCCGTCTACATCGGTGTGACCCTACTTGTTACCCACTATTCAATTTTAGGGAACGAGGCACAGACCTCGTCAAGACAGCGCAACAAAGGAGTTGTTGTACATGAATGAGATCGTCAATGCCATCAATGGTGTGATCTGGAGCCCTGCGCTCATCTATCTGTGCCTGGGAGTCGGCCTCTACTTCTCCCTGCGCAGCCGTTTTTTGCAACTGCGTCATATCAAGGAGATGATCCGGTTGATGTTTGATGGCAAGAGCACCGATGCCGGTGTCTCTTCCTTCCAGGCCCTGGCCATGACCCTGGCGGGTCGGGTCGGTACCGGCAACATTGCCGGGGTCGCCACCGCCATCACCTTCGGCGGCCCGGGCGCCCTGTTCTGGATGTGGATGGTTGCCTTCCTCGGCGCCAGCTCCGCCTTCGTGGAGTCCACCCTGGGTCAGGTCTACAAGGAGAAGATCAACGGCGAATACCGCGGCGGTCCGGCCTTCTATATCGAGAAAGGGCTCGGCATCAAGTGGTACGCCTGGACCTTCGCCATCGCCACCATCTTCGCCTGTGGCGTGCTGCTGCCAGGGGTACAGGCCAACTCCATCGGTGCCAGCCTGCAGACCGCCTTTGATATCGATCCCAACGTCACCGCTGCGGGGCTGGCGATCCTGCTCGGCTTCATCATCTTCGGCGGCGTGAAGCGCATCGCCAACTTCGCCAGCACGGTCGTGCCCTTCATGGCGCTGGGCTACATCATCGTCGCCTGCGTCATCATCGCCCTCAACATCGGTCAACTGCCGGGCGTACTGATGCTCATCTGGAAGAGCGCCTTCGGGATGGAAGCAGGTTTCGGTGCCATTCTGGGCCTGGCCATCATGTGGGGGGTCAAGCGCGGGGTCTATTCCAACGAAGCGGGTCAGGGGACCGGTCCTCACGCCTCCTCCGCCGCCGCCGTGAGCCATCCGGCCAAGCAGGGTCTGGTACAGGCGTTCTCCGTCTATATCGATACCCTGTTCGTCTGCTCCGCCACCGGCTTCATGCTGCTCATCACCGGCCTCTACAACGTACAAGGTCCGGATGGCGCCGCTCTCTACACCGGCATCGCCGGCGTGGCCGCGGGCCCCGGCTATGTACAGACCGCCATGGAGAGCATGATGCCGGGCTTTGGCAGCATGTTCGTGGCCATAGCGCTCTTCTTCTTCGCGTTCACCACCATAGTCGCCTACTACTACATCGCCGAGACCAACATCGCCTTCATCACCCGCAAGATGAAGCAGCCCTGGCTGATGTTCGTGCTGAAGCTCGCGCTGATGGCCTCCACCGTCTACGGCACCGTAAAGACCGCCGATCTGGCCTGGGGCCTCGGTGACATCGGCGTCGGCCTGATGGCCTGGCTCAACATAGGCGCCATCCTGTTGCTGCAAAAGCCCGCCTTTGCCTGCCTGCGCGACTATGAGGCGCAGAAGGCCCAAGGGCTGGATCCCGTGTTCCACCCGGAGAAGCTCGGCATCAAGAACGCCGACTACTGGACGGGCCGTCGCTCCGAGCAGAATCTGGAGCAGGAGCAGGCCGGTCACCCCTTCGAGGCGGATCGCACCCCCTCCTGATCCCGTACTTCATTAAGAGATGATCAAAAATGGCAGCCCAGACTGCCATTTTTATTTTTTAAATCAATTGCTTACAGAAAAAACAATAAGTTAGGTGCCACTCAAAGGGACGCTATGGGACGAGGAAAGACACCAAAATTGGCAAAATGTGGACACTTTCCCCCGCCCGTTTTCGGGAAGATCAAGCCGGCTGAAGGTGGTTTTCCAGCGGGTTGAAGCGGACCGAATCGTTAAGATAATCCGGTGCGAAGTGGGCATAGGTCATCGTCTGATGAATGTTGTGATGACCGAGAATTTTTTGCAGCGCCAGGATATTTCCCCCCGCCATCATGAAGTGAGAAGCGAACGTATGGCGCAGCACATGAACTGCCTGCCCTGCTGGCAGATCTGGGGCAACTTGCTTGATCAGGTCACGTACCTGCAGATAGTCAACATCCTGAAATAACGGGCCACGTCGAATACCCTGGGTTATCTTCTTCGCCAGGGCAGCCGAGATGGGCACTGTCCGGTTCTTGCCGTTCTTGGTGTTGATGTAAGTCACCCGGCTCGCAATCACATCATCCCGCCGCAGCCGTGTCGCCTCGCTCCAGCAGGCTCCAGTGGCCAAACACAGCTTGACCACCTTCAGGTTGTCACCGGTCAGCAACGCCAGCAGGCCACGAATTTCCTCATGGGTGAGATACCCCATGGCGCGGTCAACCTGTTTGACCTTTTTCAAACCCTTGAGCGGGTGCTCGTTGTGGTAGTGCCCCAATGCAATCAACACGGAAAAGACACCGCTGAGCCTATCCTGCTCCCAGTTGAGAGTACTGGGTTGGCAACCGGCTTGCAGGCGCTGCGCCCGATACTCTGCAAACAACAGGCGGTTTATTTGCCGGGCCTGGGGATAGCCCAACGCCCCATCCAATTTGCGCAGTTGGGTAATGGCATTTTCCCCCGATTTCAGCGTCTGGCCGTGGTAGCGCCACCAGAGTTCGATAAGCTCGGAAAGCGGCCGGTTGTCTGCCGGACGATCCACCCATTCTTTGTTGTGCTCGGTGGCGATGACCCAACGCTCAAACTGCTGGGCCTCCGCCCTGGTCTTGAAGCGCTTGCGGATCCGCTTGCCCTCCCGCCCTTGGGGGCGGATATCAACCAGGTACCCCTCGGGGGTGGACTTGATGCTCATCGCTCCCCCCCCATAAAGGAAGGCACTCATCCACCCCCGCTGCCAATACACCGGCACAGCTCCCAACCACTGCTCCCTGTCGTTCATAGTCCCTCCACCAAACCACTGTTTATTTATACAGCAATTATTCACCAATGGCAGTGTTTAACAGAGGTTTCCTCATACATAGAGGCCGCCGGAAGTGGAGAAATGAGGGTGGGCTAAACTCAAGATCGACTTGTCCAGCTTGGTCGGCTCATTCAGCCAGGCGACTGGGCAAGGCGAAGCAGTAGAGGACATAGTCATGAAATTCTGGAAAATTTGCCTGATAGCGGTACAACTGATGCTAGCCGCTTGTGCATCCTCCGGTGATTCGAGCCCTCCCCCTCCCATGGATAACGGGATGTTTGACAGTTGTGGAGCCTGACCCGGGCCGCGCTCAAGCGGGCAGATCCCCCCGTCAACGGCTTTCGGGTGTGCGAGCCACATCACGATGGCACCCCGCACTGGCACATGCTGCTCTTTATGCGCCCTGCCAACAAATGGCGGGTGATCAGCACCCTGCAACGCTATGCCCTCACCGATGATCATCAGGAGCTGGTGCGCGATATCCAGGGGCGCCCGCCCTTCACCGACATCACTCCCCGCTTTGACTGGAAAGAGATAGACCCGGCCAAGGGCGACGCCACCGGCTACATCGCCGCCTATATCGCCAAGAACATCGATGGCGAGCATGTGAATGGTGATCAGGAGTCTGACACCCCGGCTGATCAAGGGGCCCAGCATGCATGCGCCTGGGCCAGTTGGTGGGGGATCCGCACCTTCCAGCAGAGCGGCGGTGCCCCTGTCGGAGTCTGGCGAGAGCTGCGCCGCATCAGCAACGCCAAGAAGCATGGCGATCTGGTGGGGCCACCCAAGCCGGTGTTGCAAGACCCCCGCTTTGAGGCTGCCCGCTTTGCCGCGGATAACGGCATTTTCCGCTGCTACCTGCAGGCCATGGGCGGCGCCCTGGCGACCCGGGCCGAACACCCCATCAAGTTGGCCCACCTCATCGAGGAGCAGGCCAACTCTTACGGCGAAGACATCAAGCGCCTGATGGGCCTGCACACCGCTCGCCTAGGAGTACGCACCCGTTTGACCGGGTGGGAAGTGGTTCCTGCCGGTACCTTCGAGGCCACCAAGGCCGCCGAGGGTTCGGCTTGCGGGGTTGGGGTTAAGACGGGCGACAGCCCGGCACCTTGGAGCTCTGACAATAGCTGTACGCAGCCGGATCCAGAGGCTTTCGCGGACCAGATAATGGCAGAGCAATGGGGTTTATCGCCCTTCTCCATCGACCGCTTGCGGGCTGGCGCCAGTGTCAGAGCGGACGGTTTCACCCTCTGGCTGGAGAACGGGCAGGTGCAGTCGAGCCGAGCGATCCCGAGCGAGCCGGATTTGATGCCCAATGGCCAGCCACAGGCCGATAGGGATGAATACGCGATCCCAGATGGTGACCAGGACTGGCCTGCGCTTGTTGAGCTCTGCGGTGAGGTCTACCAGGCACAGGGCCACGCTGGCACCCGCAGTTGGATAGAGATGCTGCCGGAGCCCTATCAGTCCGAGATGTGGCGCGTGCTGGAAGGGCTGGATGCGCCGGAGTGGATGCAGGAACAGGAAGACTACAGCGAGGAGTGGGTATGAACGGAAAGCAGAATGTCAGCCTCAAAGTAAGGGGGTCATACGAATATACATGGACACTTGGCATGTGATAGTAATATTATGATTTTGAAATGATTTATTTATGGTGGTAACCGAAGTGATACGGTGCGGTATAGATATTTATATTAACGGATTAAAACCGCCTTCCATCTAATCACTGTTATGTATTTTTTTGCTGTAGGAGTCTTTAATGACAGCAGAACAAAGGTTTTTAGAGCAGTTCAGTAAGAATCTCAGTAATAAAAAAAGAAAAAAGGTAAAGAGCTTATCTAAAAGTAATGGGCTATTAGTTTCAACTGCACTTTACGGTAGTAGCAGAACTTCAGATGTCGAAATTCATGTTGTTTCTGCATTGCTCAAACAATTCAATGGTATAGAGCTATATGCTTTCAAAACTGTGCCAAACAAAGTTATATTGAGAGCTAAAACTCAAGATGGTCACCCAGTATTGATCCACCCTCAATATCGGGTGCCTAAACCTTTGAGGCTTAATGGAGAAAATTTAAAGAGGCAAGACTACTGGTATGTTGATCTGGCTATAGAAATCTTTGATAAAAATACTGAGTCGGTAGTTATTGGTATATGGGCAATGGAATATGACGGTCACCCAGATCACTTTACAGAATCAGGTATAAAAAGGGACAGATTTCGTGACATGGTAATTAACACTGAAACGGATATCGTTTGTATTCATGTAACGAAAGAGAGGTGGGCTTCTAATAAAAATGAGTACATATCAAATATGTTGAGATTTATTGAACGACGCACTCGAGATGCCTCCTTTATGAGTTTATCTGATCTTAAATTAAGAGATATTAACTTGGTGAGCTCGCCAGAATTAGAGATTGTGAACGACAATGGAACTATGCGAGCAATTTCTTGGGAGCTTGCAGCTCCAGAAGAAAATACATAACAAGTTGCTGCACGCGGAAAAATCACTCGCTACGCGCCTAATTTTCCGGTGAGCAAAGCGTTAACTTTCTAGGAGAATCTATGAGTCCTTTACAAGACATCGATTTTAAATCAAACAACAAGAAGATGCGCATAATGCTTCGGCAGGAACAAAACGGTTTCTTTGTTCACTTGCAAGAGCTTATTACCGACGGGACTTACGCTGGGATGTACTCGGAATTTTCTTCTCCCATGTATCGATTTACTGACGCTAAGACTGCGTTTGAATATGCAGTAAAATCACTTCGTCTATACCTAGGGTATTCGAACGATGATCTTGAAGAGGCTAATAACCCATGCAATTGCGAGTTGCTAAGCAATTCAGATCAGGAGTCGGTTCTAAGCGACCTAGGTTTACACATAACTCCAACCGTCAACAAATGATGTACCCAGTTAACAAGGCCAAGTACAGCGACAACTGTTCCGTTGTACCATCGCCTCCACTACAAAGCTGCGTGCGTTGGCAGCGTTAGAAATTTTGGTATTCACGCATGGCACCCGAACTCTTGATACGCGTTGGACCCGTAAATATCTCACCAGAAGACGCTCGGACTCCAATTGAGCCGATCATTGCTCTTTGGGAGCAGATTAACGAGTTCTTCTCAAGCTACAAGATAGCTGTCCGCACTCATGATATATCTAAGGTGGCCGAGTACCTTGTTGATATGGATGCGTCACAAGTCATTAAGGATCTTCGTCTTCTTCATGAGTTCGAGACGACAAGTGGCGACCGTGCAGAGCAGTTCGAAAAGTTTTACTCCAACCTCAAACGTGGCATAACGCTGGTGTTTCGGCTTAGGCCGATAAACAAACCGGCAATCGACTGCCCTTACACGCCACGGCGACTAGTCGACCTGTTGCTTCAAGAGATTTTCATTGCCGCAAATTTATGCCTACCCGCCTCATGCAAGTTCTACAAGGTCACTGATTTAGACCGCGAAGATTCGCCACCGCCTTCATTGTACTGTTTCTACTTCGAGGACTGTGCACGCTTTGGACGAGACGAAAAATGGCCAAAATATAGTCAAATCCCATTCAAAAATGCATGGCTGTGGCTAATGGGTTGTGGCGTTCATGATTTGGATATCGCAGCTACCCCTGTGCAGCGAGCTCTATTTTCCTTGCTTGAGATGACCCGCTACGAGGACTTCAATATTGCTGAGGTGCTACTCATCTCTCAAGCCCTGGACGGCCTATTGGTTAAGAAAGAGGAGCAAAAACAACAAACCCTGGGACGACGAATTGCAAACATCATTGGTGCACCACCGAAGCAACAGAACTGGGTGAAGGAGTTCTACAATCTCAGAAGTACTATCGCGCACGGATCATATCCGATTTTGCGAGAACACACCTCCCATGAGCAAAATCCAGAGGTAGCCCTATATCACGAGCAGTACTTTATTCCTCTAGTCCGAGCAATAGCTGCACTGATTGCAATTTTACAGGATATGATCCTTTCAGAAATCACCGAATATCGATTTGAACAGCATGAGACTGTTCTTCGCATCCCACTCGCGGGACAGCAGAATGTCTAACCCTGCGGTCCACTGTACACCGCGAGAAAAGTTGCGCATCGTCCAGTGAGATCCAAGTCAGGTAATGAAAAGACGAATAGCAATATATCACACTACCGAACAAGTAGAGGCGCTATTACGCCCCTAGTCCTTTTAAGATAAGCTGCCGCCCTCTGGCGTCAACGAGCCCATCAAGCTCAGCACTAGCTGGTTCGTGGTCTTGGCCGAGGGGCTTAGGGTGTGGGCGAACGACAAGGTGGCCACCCAGCTGTGGCCACACTCGGCATCGGTACACTGGCAATAGAGATCGGAGACATCATCGCTCAGTCGGTTGGTCTTGGTTATGCGGCCCAGCTGGCCACACACTTTGCAATAACCCCTCATCAGGTCCCCCCTTCCCCATAAAAATCAACAGCCTATTTTGCCATAGCGATCACTGTTTGTTTACACAGTGGGGCCTACATTCTCCCGAAAATCGACCCAGAGGGATCGAGGGAGTCCTGCACTGTTGATGGCGTCCTGCACCAACTCACACAGCGGCAGCACCTCGTTCCTGGCATAGGTGGCGTCGTACTTCTCGGGATCCCCAAGCCCTCCCCCGCCATTGGTCAGGATGATGCCGGCCAGCGCCGCCGGAAAGCGGTGGCTGGTCAATACATCTTGGGCGGTGATCCCCTTGATGGCAGCAAACTCATCCTTGGTCGCGATGTCCCCCACAGGAATCAACTTGATGCCATCAGGCTTGCCGTCCGGGATGTTCACGAACATGGAGCGAAAATTCCCCACCCCTTTGCTGCTCGCGATCATCTCCTTCATCTCCTCCTCGGTGTCGTCATCCATATTCGGGTCGGTGGCGTAGAAGATGAACCCCATGTGGGCGCCATTGAGGAAGTATTTGCGCCGAAACAGAGTGGCGTCCTGGTTGAGCAGGGCCGACTGCAGGCCACCCAGGTAATCGGGCATGCCATAGACCTGTTGCTCGGGATCGTACTGGGCCAGCCAGATCACATCCTCCGGCCGGTAAATCAGGTTCGGCTTGCCCTGCTGCAGGTAGATAAAGCAGCCATCCTCGCGCCGGCGCAGGTAGACGCTGGAGAGAGGGTGCAACCCCACCACCTGGCCAAAACCGTTGCGCAGTTTGAGCAGTCCCGCATCCCCGAACTGCAGGTAGTTGTGCACGAACGCTGTGATGGTGGCGCGCTGGTTGGTGAAGCGCCCCGCCACCATGTTGCGGCGCGCCATCAGGATGGCCCCGTGGTGGGCGTTGGCCCGGGCTACCTTGGCCAGCCCTTTGCGCTCGATGGGCGGCTGGTAATATTCCCCATAGGGGTTGTAGAACACCCCGGTGTAATCGGTCATCCAGGCCGTGGGGTCGATGGCCTCTGGCATGCTGAAAGCCACAGCGCCGCGGTTGGGTGAGGCGACCGCCTGGGCCGGTTGGGATTTGTGTCGCTTGGTCATGCTGCCTTCTTCTCCTGGCTGGTTGCCCAGGTGGATTTGCGTTTGCGGTGGGTATCGAGCGGCTCATTGACCACGGCGTGGGCGATGGCAAAAAACACGTCGGCGTGTCCGGTCACATTGTCCCGGGCGGCCCGGAACGTCATCTGGCCGCCGCCGGTGGTGCTGCGCTTGATGGCGAGGAAGGCGAGAGGAATGTCCCGATCCGAGCTGTCCCACTCGATGCGGTTCGCCTCCACCACGTCGATCATCTTGAGCACCAGCCGCGATTTGCTCTCGATGCTGTAGTTGATGGGGTGACACACCCCTTTGAACACCGGCTTCAAGAGGTCAAACACCCCGGCGCCGATGCCGGAGACGTCGACCCCGAGGTACGTAACCCGGAATTTCTTGGCGATACGGGTGATCTCCTGCGCTTGGAACTGGAAGTTGAGCCCGCGCCAGTAGTGCTTTTCCAGCACCCGGAAGCGCTCGCCGGCGACGGTGGGCGGGGCGATCACCACCAGGGTGGCGTTGTCGCGGGTGCGGCTAGGGTCATAACCCAGCCACACCTCGCGCCGGCCAAACGGATCGGGGCAACCGGGCTTGTAGTCCTCCCATCGGGTCGGGTCCACCCCTGCCCGCTCCATGTCCTGGAACTTGAACACCGACAGCGCATCGTCGATAAAGCGGCACATGTAGAGGCGGTCGAACACCTCCTCCGGGTACTCGTCCTTGAGCTCCTCGATGTCGATGAGGTGGCAGCCAAGGCGAATGGCGTCCTCGATGGTGATGACGTAGCGCCACTGCCTGTCCGGGCAGACGCAGCCACCGTCGCGCAGCTCCTCTTCGCCCGGGAAGTCGATGGCCACCCGGCTCGGACGCTGCCCCTTCCAGCGATCCCCGGTCCAGAACCGGTACGCCTCATGCACCTTGCTGGATGGCGTCGAGAAGTAGGTCTTGCGCCAGCGAGCCTGGGTCGCCATGGCGCTGGCCACATCCGAGAGCTTCTCGAAGTTGGGGATCCAGAAATATTCGTCGATGTAGACGTTCCCGGAGCGGGACTGGGCGCTGTTGGAGTTGGTGGAACAGAAATGCAGCTCTGCACCGTTCGACAGGACGATGGGGTTACCGGTCAGGGTGACGCCGAGGAAGGTCTGGGCAATCTTGCAGATGTAGGAACGAAACACCTCCGCCTGGGCCCGGGTAGCGGACAGGAATATATGGTTGCCGCCGGTCAGCACCGCATCTTCCAACGCCTCGCCGGCGAAGTAGTAGGTCATGCCGATCTGGCGAGATTTGAGGATGTTGCGGGTGCGCGGTAGGGCCAGGTCGTTCTTGGCCTCACGGCAGCGCAGCTGGTAGCCAAACAGGGTGCCCAGCCACTCGCTGAAATCCGCCTCGGTCAGGTGCCCGACCTCGTTCTTCGTCTTCTTGCCACCCTTACCCCTGCTGATGCCCTCCTGAGCGCCACGACCACGACGGGGGCGCTCTGCCGCCGGCTCGTCGCCATCGCTTCGGGCCTTGAGCGCCTGCTCGCGCTCGGCCCACTTGATGGCCTTCTCTTTGAGGCTGACATGATGGCCGATGAGCCGGTCCAGTTCGTCCAGCTCGCCCGGGGTTTTCTTCTCCCGGTGCAGCAACACCTGCACCCGGCGATTGATGGCGTCCTCGACCGCGTCCTCGGTCAGCAGGTCGCGCCAGCCGAGCTTTTCGGCCCAGTAGTAGATGATGCGACAGGAGTTGAGCCCCAGTTCGTCCTTGATCTCCTGGGGTGTCCATCGTTTAAGGTAGAGTCCCTTCGCTGCATTGCGGATCTCTTCGGGGTACGCCAC